>NZ_JBDZDU010000003.1:0-3224 GCF_040045055.1 Nocardioides pollutisoli | reverse complement strand
TTGAGTCTTTGTAGTTTTTGTTGAGTGTTTGTGAGACAAGCTATGAAGGGCACATGGTGGATGCCTTGGCATCAAGAGCCGATGAAGGACGTAGGAGCCTGCGATAAGCCCTGGGGAGTTGGCAACCGAGCTGTGATCCGGGGGTGTCCGAATGGGGAAACCCAGCACGAGTCATGTCGTGTTACCCGCGCCTGAATATATAGGGCGTGTGGAGGGAACGTGGGGAAGTGAAACATCTCAGTACCCACAGGAAGAGAAAACAATAGTGATTCCGAGAGTAGTGGCGAGCGAAATCGGATGAGGCCAAACCTCACTTGTGTGATACCCGGCAGGGGTTGCAAGTGGGGGGTTGTGGGACCACTCGTCTAGGTCTGCCGGCCTAGGAGACAGTAAGAAATCCAAGTTGAAGTTGAAGTCCATTGGAAAGTGGCGCCGTAGAGGGTGATAGCCCCGTAAGTGTAAGTCTTGGACTGTTGAGTGTCATCCCAAGTAACACGGAACCCCTGAAATTCCGTGTGAATCTGGCGGGACCACCCGTTAAGCCTAAATACTCCTTGATGACCGATAGCGGACAAGTACCGTGAGGGAAAGGTGAAAAGTACCCCTGGCGGGGAGTGAAATAGTACCTGAAACCGTGTGCCTACAATCCGTCGGAGCGAGAGCTTGCTCTTGTGACGGCGTGCCTTTTGAAGAATGAGCCTGCGAGTTTGCGTTGTGTTGCGAGGTTAACCCGTGTGGGGAAGCCGTAGCGAAAGCGAGTCCGAATAGGGCGTTTGAGTAGCACGATCAAGACCCGAAGCGAAGTGATCTATCCATGGGCAGGTTGAAGCGCGGGTAAGACCGCGTGGAGGACCGAACCCACTTAGGTTGAAAACTGAGGGGATGACCTGTGGATAGGGGTGAAAGGCCAATCAAACTTCGTGATAGCTGGTTCTCCCCGAAATGCATTTAGGTGCAGCGTCGCGTGTTTCTTGCCGGAGGTAGAGCACTGGATAGCTAATGGGCCCTACAAGGTTACTGACGTTAACCAAACTCCGAATGCCGGTAAGTGAGAGCGCGGCAGTGAGACTGCGGGGGATAAGCTCCGTAGTCGAGAGGGAAACAGCCCAGACCATCAGCTAAGGCCCCTAAGCGGTGACTAAGTGGAAAAGGATGTGGAGTCGCAGTGACAACCAGGAGGTTGGCTTGGAAGCAGCCACCCTTGAAAGAGTGCGTAATAGCTCACTGGTCAAGTGATTCCGCGCCGACAATGTAGCGGGGCTCAAGTCATCCGCCGAAGCTATGGCATTCAGATATAGACAAGCCTTCGTGGTTCAGTTGTCTGGATGGGTAGGGGAGCGTCGTGTCGCGAGTGAAGCAGCGGAGTGATCCAGTTGTGGACGCGACACGAGTGAGAATGCAGGCATGAGTAGCGAATGAAGAGCGAGAAACTCTTCCGCCGAATGATCAAGGGTTCCAGGGTCAAGCTAATCTGCCCTGGGTAAGTCGGGACCTAAGGCGAGGCCGACAGGCGTAGTCGATGGACAACGGGTTGATATTCCCGTACCGGCAAAGTAGCGCCCATGACGAACCTGGTGATGCTAACCACCCAAAGCTTCAATGATCGGACCCTTCGGGGCGAGACGTTGTTGTGGAGCGTGGGACCCGATCTGGTAGTAGTCAAGCGATGGGGTGACGCAGGAAGGTAGCCCAACCACGCCGATGGTAGAGCGTGGGTAAGCCCGTAGGGTGTGTTCTAGGCAAATCCGGAACACTGTCTTTGATGACGTACCTGAGAGGTGATGCCGAGCCCGTAGGGGCGAAGTGGGTGATCCTATGCTGTCGAGAAAAACCTCTAGCGAGCTATGCGCCGCCCGTACCCCAAACCGACTCAGGTGATCAGGTAGAGAATACTAAGGCGATCGAGCAAACCATGGTTAAGGAACTCGGCAAAATGCCCCCGTAACTTCGGGAGAAGGGGGGCCGGATACGTCACCACACTTGCTGTGGGAAGCGTTGAAGGCCGCAGAGACCAGGCCCAAGCGACTGTTTACTAAAAACACAGGTCCGTGCGAAGTTGTAAGACGATGTATACGGACTGACTCCTGCCCGGTGCTGGAAGGTTAAGGGGACCGGTAAGAACCTTGTGTTCGAAGCTGAGAACTTAAGCCCCAGTAAACGGCGGTGGTAACTATAACCATCCTAAGGTAGCGAAATTCCTTGTCGGGTAAGTTCCGACCTGCACGAATGGAGTAACGACTTGGGCGCTGTCTCAACCGTGGACTCGGCGAAATTGCACTACGAGTAAAGATGCTCGTTACGCGCGGCAGGACGGAAAGACCCCGGGACCTTTACTATAGTTTGGTATTGGTGTTTGGTTCGGCTTGTGTAGGATAGGTGGGAGACTGTGAAGCATTCACGCCAGTGGGTGTGGAGTCAACGTTGAAATACCACTCTGGTCGTACTAGATGTCTAACCTAGGACCATTATCTGGTTCAGGGACAGTGCCTGATGGGTAGTTTAACTGGGGCGGTTGCCTCCTAAAATGTAACGGAGGCGCTCAAAGGTTCCCTCAGCCTGGTTGGCAATCAGGTGGCGAGTGTAAGTGCACAAGGGAGCTTGACTGTGAGACAGACATGTCGAGCAGGGACGAAAGTCGGAACTAGTGATCCGGCGTCGGCATGTGGAAGCGACGTCGCTCAACGGATAAAAGGTACCCCGGGGATAACAGGCTGATCTTCCCCAAGAGTCCATATCGACGGGATGGTTTGGCACCTCGATGTCGGCTCGTCGCATCCTGGGGCTGGAGTAGGTCCCAAGGGTTGGGCTGTTCGCCCATTAAAGCGGCACGCGAGCTGGGTTTAGAACGTCGTGAGACAGTTCGGTCCCTATCCGCCGCGCGCGCAGGAAACTTGAGAAAGGCTGTCCCTAGTACGAGAGGACCGGGATGGACGAACCTCTGGTGTGCCAGTTGTCCCGCCAGGGGCACGGCTGGTTGGCTACGTTCGGAAGTGATAACCGCTGAATGCATCTAAGCGGGAAGCACGTTTCAAGATGAGGTTTCCCACCGGGTTAACCGGGTAAGGCCCCCAGCAGAACACTGGGTTGATAGGCCGGAGGTGTACAGCAGCAATGCCTAGCCGACCGGTACTAATAGGCCGAGGGCTTGTCCCACAAACACTTTACAAACCCTGCAAAGCGTATGTTCGCGTCCACGAACCAAACACAAACCACAGAACAGCTCA
>NZ_JBDZDU010000002.1:0-858277 GCF_040045055.1 Nocardioides pollutisoli | reverse complement strand
GGTGTACAGCAGCAATGCCTAGCCGACCGGTACTAATAGGCCGAGGGCTTGTCCCACAAACACTTTACAAACCCTGCAAAGCGTATGTTCGCGTCCACGAACCAAACACAAACCACAGAACAGCTCAACACATGAGCTGCACATCTGAATAATGGCTTGGAAACACACCACCGTGACAACCATCCGGGGGTGTGTGACCGCAAGAGTTACGGCGGCCATAGCGAAAGGGAAACACCCGGTCCCATCCCGAACCCGGAAGTTAAGCCTTTCAGCGCCGATGGTACTGCAACCGAGAGGTTGTGGGAGAGTAGGACGCCGCCGGACATACACTTCGTAGGGGCCACCGTAAGGTGGCCCCTACGTTCATTTACTGACGTCCTCCGAGGCGGAACCAGGAGCACAGAGTCGTGGCTGAGCAGCGTCGCAACCAACGTCCGACCGGCGGCAAGCCGACCGGCGGGAGGCCTACGGGCAAGTCGACCGGGAAGCCTGCAGCGAAGTCGACCGGCAAGCCCCCGGTGCGCCGGGGCGGTTCCCCGGGGTCGGCGAAGTCGTCCGAGCGCTCGTCGCGCTGGACCCCCGACCAGGACAGTGGCTCGAAGGGCCGTCCGGCCCGTTCCGGCGGCGATCGCCCGGGTCGCAAGAACGACTGGAAGCGCACCGACCGGGACGTCCCGCGGACCGCCTCCCAGGCCGAATACGACGGCCCCGATCTGCCCGAGGGGATCACCGGCGCCGAGATCGACCGCTCCGTGACCGCCCAGCTCAAGGGTCTGCCGGAGAAGCTCGCCTCGCGGGTCGCCCGGCACCTGGGTGCGGCAGCGATGTTCATCGACACCAACCCGGAGCTGGCCTACCAGCACGCGATGGCAGCCCGTGCGCGCGCGCCGCGGCTGGCGGTCGTGCGTGAGGCGACGGGGGAGTCGGCCTACGCCGCCGGCCACTACGCCGAGGCCCTCGCCGAGCTGCGGGCCGCGAAGCGGATGAACGGCGCCACGGCGTACCTCCCGATCATGGCCGACTGCCACCGCGCCCTCGGCAAGCCGGCCGAGGCGCTCAAGCTCGCGAAGAGCCCCTCGGTCGCCAACTTCGCCCCCGAGGCCAAGGCCGAGATGACGATCGTCGAGGCCGGCGCCCGGCGCGACCTCGGCCAGCTCGACGCTGCGCTGCGCACCCTGGAGCTCGCGCCCCTCATGTCCAAGAGCCGCGCGCCCTGGGTGGTGCGTCTGCGCTACGCCTACGCCGACACGCTCGAGGCGGCCGGCCGCGAGCAGGACGCGCTGATGTGGTTCCACCGGACCCACTCGGTCGACAGCGACGAGCTCACCGATGCCGCGGAGCGCGCCGAGGCGCTCGAGAAGCGCGTCAACTGAGGTTTCCCCCGTGGGCACCTGGGCAGGATCGAGCAGATCGAGTCCCGCGAGGAGGGCTGGAATGCTTCGTTTCTCGGGTGCAGGAGTCAGTGATGTCGGGCTTGTCCGCCCGCACAACGAGGACTCCGCCTTCTACGGGCCCTACGTCGCGCTGGTGGCCGACGGTGTCGGTGGCGCTGCGGCCGGCGAGGTCGCGTCCGCGACCGCGGCGTACGTAGTTTCCGCGACCGCCCTGTCCTGGTTCGGGCACGACCCTGCGGCGGTGATCCGCGCCGCGATCCGCGACGCGCGGATCAGCCTGCGGGCGGGTGTCGAGCAGGACTCCGAGCGCGCCGGGATGGCCACGACGCTGACCGCGGTCGTCTGCGACGGCGAACGGGTCCACCTCGGTCACGTCGGCGACAGCCGCGCCTACCTCTACCGCGACGGGACGCTGCGCCAGGTCTCCCACGACCACACCTACGTCCAGCACCTCCTCGACACCGGGCAGTTGCGCCCCGACCGGGCGATGGGTCACCCGTGGCGCAACGTCGTGCTCCGCTCCCTCGACGGCGGCCCGGACTCCGGCGCGGGGGAGCCCGACGTCGTCGACCTCGACGTCCGCGAGGGTGACCGGCTGCTGCTGTGCTCCGACGGACTCACCGACCTGGTCGAGGACGATCGGATCGCCGAGGTGCTCCGGCTGGCCGACCCCCACTCCGCGGCGGCCGTGCTCACCCACTCGGCGCTGCTGGCCGGAGGCAAGGACAACATCACCTGCGTGGTGCTCGACGTCATCGACGGCCCGGTGGTCGTCGGCGACGGCCGGCTGCTCGGGGCGGTCCGCGACATCGACAACATCGTCGACCCGTCGTCGGTCCGCCTGCGACACTCCACCTCATGAGCGATGTGAAGCGGCCGGCCCTGGAGGGCTCCGTCGCGGTCCGCGGCAACCGCCGGCTCAGCTTCGCGGAGTACGGCTCACGCACCGGCCCGGCACTCATCTGGATGCACGGAACGCCCGGCGCCCGTCGACAGATCCCGCTCGAGGCGCGCACGTACGCCGAGCGCCAGGGGATCCGGTTGATCGGCCTCGATCGGCCCGGGATCGGCTCGTCCACGCCGCACCTGTATCCCGACATCCTCGACTGGACCCGCGACCTCGAGCTGGTCATGGAGACCCTCGGCATCGACACGGTCCGGCTGATCGGTCTCTCCGGCGGCGGTCCCTACGCGCTCGCCGCAGGCGCGGCCATGCCCGACCGGGTGCACGGCGTGGGTGTCCTCGGTGGGGTCGCCCCGACCCGCGGCCCCGACGCGGTCGAAGGCGGCATCATCCAGCTCGCGGTCCACCTGGCGCCGCTGCTCTCCGTCGCTCGCGTGCCGCTCGGCGTCGGCATCACGGTCGGCATCCGGCTCGCGCGGCCGCTGGCCGGTCCCGCGCTCGACCTGTACGCCGCCCTGCAGCCGCCCGGGGACAAGAACCTGCTGTCCCGCCCGGAGTTCAAGGCGATGTTCCTCGACGACCTGCTCAACGGCAGCCGGTTCCAGACCTCGGCGCCGATCAACGACCTGATCCTCTTCACGCGGCCCTGGGGCTTCGAGGCGAGCGACGTCACGGTCCCGGTGCGCTGGTGGCACGGCGACGACGACCACATCGTGCCGTTCCGGCACGGCCGGTACCTCGTCGACCGGCTCCCGGACGCCACCATGTCGGTGATCGACGGCGAGAGCCACCTCGGCGGGCTCGGCATCGCCGAGGACGTCATGGCCGCGCTGATGGAGCTCGGCCCGCGGCGCACCACGCGGCGTACGCCGGGGCGCACGACGCGCCCGTCGGCACGCTGACGCTGAACACTGGTGTTCCTGCGCCCCATGGGCCACAATGGACCTCACAACTACATCCGTGTCACTTGCACCTCGTTCCACTCCGAAAGAGACCGCTGGGGAAGGCGTATCTCGCGCCGGAGATGAAGGAGGTCACGGTGACCGCACGCACTGCAACCCGCACCGCGACGAGGGGCGTTCTCTACGTCCACTCGGCGCCGTCAGCGCTGTGTCCTCACATCGAGTGGGGCATCAGCGGTGTCCTTGGTGTGCCCGTGAGCCTGGACTGGACCCCGCAGGCCGCACAGTCCGGCTCCTACCGCGCCGAGCTGTCGTGGTCGGGAGCTGTCGGTTCGGCTGCTGCTGTCGCGTCCGCGCTGCGCGGGTGGGACCACCTCCGCTTCGAGATCACCGAGGAGCCGACGGCGTCGTCCGAAGGTGCCCGCTACTCCTACACCCCCGAGCTCGGCGTCTACCACGCCGTGACCGGCCTCCACGGCGACATCATGATCCCCGAGGACCGGCTCAAGGCCGCGGTCGTCAAGGCCGCCCTGGGTGACACGACGTTGCTCATCGAGATCGACAAGCTGCTCGGCAAGCCCTGGGACGACGAGCTGGAGACCTTCCGGCACGCCGGCGACGGCGCCCCGGTGCGCTGGTTGCACCAGGTTGTCTGAGCCGCGTCGGGCGTAGCCCGACGCGACGCGAAGAGGTCGAGCGGGTCGAGACCTGAGCGTCGGTCAGCGGCTCAGCCGGAAGTGCGACGGCTCGAGCCACCGCACGTGCTCGTCGCCGAACTCGCCGTACCAGTGCACCTTGGCCTTGATCGTGAAGACGCCGGCGCGCGTGGAGTAGCGGCAGAACCGGAAGTGCGCCCTCTTGTTGACCCGTGGGTCCGAGTCGGCGAAGTAGGCACCCGACGCGAGCCCCTGGCCGTCGGGGTCCTTGAGGAAGGTCTCGAGGGTCCAGTCGCTGGTGGGCGTCTTGATGACGTAGTGGTAGCGGTAGTTGTGGCAGCCCGAGCGCAGCGTCCCGTCCGGCGCCCACGTGTGGCCGACCGAGCGGGCCTCAGCGGGTCCTGACGACAGCACGACCAGGCTCGCGAGGAGCAGTGCGAACAGGCCTCGTGTGACGGACGTCATGCAAGTCCAACGGAGCGGACCGCGGACGGGTTATGGCTCAGAGCGGGATGTTGCCGTGGACGCCACGGCGTACGCCGCCGGACTGCACGGCCTCGTCGATCGCTCGGGCGATGGTCGAGCGGGTCGCGGACGGCGGGACGACCTCGTCGACGACGCCGATCTCGACGGCCTTGTCGACGCCACCGGCGATCCGCTCGTGCTCGGCGGCCAGCTCGGCCTCGACCTGCGGCCGGATGTCGGGGGCGACCTCGGCCAGCCGCCGGCGGTGCAGGATCCGGATCGCGGCGACCGCTCCCATCACGGCGACCTCGGCACCCGGCCAGGCGAAGACCTTGGTGGCGCCGAGCGAGCGAGCGTTCATGGCGATGTAGGCGCCGCCGTACGTCTTGCGGGTCACCAGGGTGACGCGCGGGACGACGCACTCGCCGAAGGCATGCAGGAGCTTGGCGCCGCGGCGGACCACGCCGTCCCACTCCTGGCCGACGCCGGGCAGGTAGCCGGGGACGTCCACGATCACGATGAGGGGTACGCCGAAGGCGTCGCACATCCGCACGAAGCGGGACGCCTTCTCGGCCGAGAGCGAGTCGAGGCAGCCACCGAGCCGCAGCGGGTTGTTGGCGACCACGCCGACGGTGCGACCGCCGAAGCGGCCGAGCGCGGTGACGATGTTGGGGGCCCACCGGGCGTGCAGCTCCTGGGTGGTGCCCTCGTCGAGCATCGAGTCGACCAGCGGGTGGACGTCGTAGGCGCGCTTCTTCGACTCGGGCAGCAGCGCCTCGAGGTCGCGGTCCTCGACGTCGTCGACGACCAGGCTGCCCTGGGAGCCGAGGAGGGACGCGACGCCGCGGGCGCGGTCGAGCGCCTCGCGCTCGGACTCGGCGAGGATGTGGACGACGCCGGAGCGGCGGCCGTGCGGCTCGGGTCCGCCGAGGCGGAGCATGTCGACGTCCTCGCCGGTGACCGAGCGGACCACGTCGGGTCCGGTCACGAAGATCCGGCCCTCGGGGCCGAGGATGACGACGTCCGTGAGCGCGGGGCCGTACGCCGCACCGCCGGCGGCCGGGCCGAGCACGACCGAGACCTGCGGGATCTTGCCGGACGCCTGGGTCATCACCTGGAAGATCCGGCCGACCGCGTGCAGCGAGAGCACGCCCTCGGCCAACCGGGCGCCGCCGGAGTGCCAGAGCCCGATGATCGGGACGCCGTCGGTCATGGCCAGGTGGTAGGCGTCGACGACGACGCGGCAGCCGAGGTCGCCCATCGCGCCGCCCATCACGGTGGCGTCGGAGCAGAAGGCGACCACGCGGGTACCGTTGACCTGGCCGACCGCGGCGAGCATGCCCGAGTCGTCGTCGGGCGTGATCAGCTCGAGCGTGCCCTCGTCGAGGAGCGCCGTGAGCCGGTGGACCGGGTTGCGGGGGTCCTCCTCGCGGGGGACCTTCGTCGCCTTCGGAGTTGCTGTGGCAGTCATCAGACGGATCCGAACGCGACGGCGACGTTGGCGCCACCGAAGCCGAAGGAGTTGTTGAGGGCTGCGATGTCACCGAGCGGCAGGTCGCGCGCCTTGGTGGCGATGTCGAGCTCGACCTGGGGGTCCTGGTTGTCGAGGTTGATCGTCGGGGGAGCGATCCGGTGGTGGAGCGCCAGCACCGTCGCGACGGCCTCGAGCGCTCCGGCCCCACCGAGCAGGTGGCCGGTCATCGACTTCGTGCTGGTGACGACGACGTCGGTCGCGTGGACGCCGAGGGTCGCGTGCAGCATCAGGCCCTCGGCGATGTCGCCCTGCGGCGTCGAGGTCGCGTGGGCGTTGACGTGCGCGATGTCGGTGGGGCTGAGCTCGCCCTCGGACAGCGCCCGGAGGATCGCCCGGGAACCGCCACGACCCTCGGGGTCGGGCTGCGCGATGTCGTGGGAGTCGGCGGTGATGCCGGCGCCGAGCACGGTCGCGTAGATCCGCGCGCCGCGCGCCTTCGCGTGCTCCTCGGACTCCAGGACCAGCACGCCGGCCCCCTCGCCGAGGACGAACCCGTCGCGGGCGAGGTCCCACGGGCGCGAGACCGCGGTCGGGTCGCCGCCGTCCTCCCCGCTCGCGGTCTTGGAGAGCGCCATCATGTTGGCGAACGCCGCCATCGGCAGCGGGTGGATCGCCGCCTCGGTGCCACCGGCCACGACCACGTCGGCGCGGCCGAGGCGGATCTGGTCGATGGCGTGGGCGATCGCCTCGTTGCCGGAGGCGCACGCGGAGACCGGCGTGATGACCGCCGCGCGCGCCCCGACGTACAGGCTGATCTGGGCTGCTGGTGCGTTGGGCATCAGCATCGGCACCGCGAGGGGAGAGACCCGGCGTGGGCCCTTCTCCTTCAGGGTGTCGTAGTTGTCGAGGAGCGTCGTGACGCCGCCGATGCCCGACGCCATGCAGACACCGAGCCGCTCGTTGTCGAGCTCGACGCCCTCCAGGCCGGCATCGGCCCAGGCCTCCATGGCCGCGACCATGGCGAACTGGGAGGACCGGTCGAGGCGTCGCGCCTTGACCCGCTCGAGGACCTCGGTGGGCTCGACCGCGATCCGGCCGGCGATCTTGACCGGCATCTGCTCGGCCCACTCGTCGGTGAGGTAGCGGACCCCGGAACGCCCGTTGATGAGGGCGTCCCAGGTGCTCGCCACGTCACCCCCGACGGGGGACGTGGTGCCCAGACCGGTGACGACGATGCGCTTCGACATGGTGCTCCTTGCGGTGGGTGGAACGATCAGGCCTGCGCGCGCTCGATGAACGCGACGGCGTCACCCACGGTCTTGAGGTTCTTGACCTCGTCGTCGGGGATCGAGACGCCGAACTTCTCCTCGGCGGCCACGACGACCTCGACCATGGACAGCGAGTCCACGTCCAAGTCGTCGACGAACGACTTGTCGAGCTGCACGTCGTCGGCGTCGATGCCGGCGACCTCGTTGACGATGTCGGCGAGGTCGGAGCGGATCTCTTCGGTGGTTGCCATCAGGCGGTTCCTTCTCTTGGTGGGGTGGTTCCGTCGGTGCTGCGGTGGTGCGGTCCTACGGCACGGTGACGACCTGCGCGGCGTACGCGAGGCCGGCACCGAAGGCGATCAGGAGGGCCGTATCGCCGCTGCGCGCGTCGCCCTCCTCGATCATCCGGTCGAGGGCGAGCGGGATCGACGCGGCCGAGGTGTTGCCCTGCTCGGCGATGTCGCGGGCGATCTTGACCCGCTCGGGGAGCTTCATCGCCCGCGCCATGGCGTCGGTGATGCGCATGTTGGCCTGGTGGGGGACGAAGACGTCGAGCTCGTCGATGGTGACGCCCGCGCGGTCGAGCGCCTGCTGCCCGGTCTTCGCCATCTGGTACGACGCCCAGCGGAAGACGGCGTTGCCCTGCATGACCAGGTGGGGCATCTCGGGGCGTTCGGAGGCGACCACGTCACGCCAGTCCTCGCGCTGCCGGATCAGGTCGAACTGCTCCCCGTCGGATCCCCAGACGACCGGCCCGATGCCGGGCTGTTCGCTCGGTCCGACGACCACGGCACCGGCACCGTCGGCGAAGATGAAGGCGGTCCCACGGTCGCCGATGTCGGTAAGCTCGGAGAGCCGCTCGACGCCGATCACCAGCGCGTAGCCGGCGCTGCCGCCGCGGACCATGTCGGACGCGAGGGCGACGCCGTGGCAGAACCCGGCGCACGCGGCCGAGATGTCGAACGCCGCGGCCTGGTCGGTGCCGAGCTCGTGGGCGATGGCCGTGGCGATGGCGGGGGTCTGGAGCATGTGGGTGACCGTCGCGACGATCACGCAGTCGATCTGGCGGGCGTCGATCCCGGCCCGTTCGAGCGCCGTACGGGACGCCGCGACCGACATCATCTGCACGGTCTCCTCGGCCGTCGCCCAGCGCCGCTGCTTGATGCCGGAGCGCTGCTGGATCCACTCGTCACTCGAGTCGATCGCGTCGACGACCTCCGCGTTGGGGATGACCCGGCTGGGCCGGTAGGCGCCGATGCCGAGGATGGCGGCGTGCTGTGCGCCGACCGACTGGCTGATCTCCGCCATCACTGACCACCTTCGGGGTGCAGCCGGATGAGCGGCTGGCCGGGGGAGACGGGATCGCCGTCCTCGACGAGCCACTCGACCACCTGACCACCGTGGGCGGCGGTCACGCCCGTGCGGCCGCGGAGGCTGGCGACGTCGCCGATCGTGATGCCGGCGGGCAGCACGTCCAGGTCGGCGGCCTCCTCGGAGACGTGGAAGGTGCCCTTGATGGGGGAGACGACCATCCGCCAGGTCGGGCTGGTGCCGATGCCGACGCCGGAGGCCTCGCCGTGCTTGGCGCAGAACGCGCGGGCGTCGTCGAGCTGGTCGGGCGTCTTCAGGGCGAAGGTCTCGACGCCCTTGAGGGCGCGCTTGGCGATGCCGGTGAGGGTGCCGGCGGGCGGCATCTCCAGGATGCCGGTGACGCCGAGGTCCTCCATCGTCTCGAGGCACAGGTCCCAGCGGACCGGGCTGGCGATCTGGCCGACGATACGGGCGAGGATGTCGCGACCGTCGTGGACCACCTTGCCGTCGCGGTTGGAGATCACGCGGGTGCGCGGGTCGTGGACGGACACCGAGCGGGCCAGGCCGGCGAGGTGCCCGACGGCGGACTGCATGTGGTGGGTGTGGAACGCGCCCGCGACGCTGAGCGGCATCAGCCGGGCCTTGGTCGGCGGCTCGTCGGCGAAGGCGCGCAGCTGGTCGAGCGTGCCGGCGGCCACGATCTGCCCGGGCCCGTTGTCGTTGGCGGCGGTGAGGCCCTGCTTGTCGATCGCGGCCAGGACCTCGTCGCGGTCGCCACCGAGGACCGCGGTCATCCCGGTCGGCGTCTGCGCGGCGGCCTGGGCCATCGCCTTGCCGCGCTCGCGGACCAGCACCATCGCCTGCTCCGCGGTGATCACCCGGGCTCCGACAGCCGCGCCGATCTCGCCGACGCTGTGGCCGGCGACGGCGCCGACCTGCTCGAACGCGTCAGAGGGGTGCGGGAACACCTCGAGGACGGCGACCAGGCTGGTGGCGACGAGCAGCGGCTGGGCGATCTCGGTCTGGCGGATCGCGTCGGCGTCGGCCTCGGTGCCGTAGTGGGCCAGGTCGATCCCGGCGACGGTCGAGAGCCAGTCGAAGCGGGACGCGAACGTCGGGTCCTCCAGCCAGGGCGTGAGGAATCCGGGAGTCTGGGCGCCTTGACCGGGAGCGACGATGACGAGCACGTGTTCCACTGTGCCGGGTCGGGAGCCCTCACCTCGCCTCCGGCCCGCACGAAAACTGTCCGCGATTCTTTGTCGGAACCCTACAAAGATCGCTTGGACGGCGTGCTACCGCCCTGCGGAGCCCCGACCGGACTGCCGGCCGAGCACCAGGGCGATCTCGAGCGCGAAGGCGTCGCGCGGGTCCGACGGCGAAAAACCGGTCAGGTCGGCGACCTGGCGGAGCCGGTAGCGGACCGTGTTCGGGTGCACGAACAGGGCGCGACCGGTGGCCTCGATCGACGAGCCGTGCTGGAAGTAGGCCGAGATCGTCTCGATCAGGGTGCCGCGCGCGTCGAACAGCGGCAGGTAGATCTCGTCGACCATGTGCCGGCGGGCGTGGCCGTCACCGGCGAGCGCCCGCTCGGGCAGTAGGTCGGCACTGCGCACCGGACGCGGTGCCTCGGGCCAGCCCGGGGCCGCGCGCTGCGCGGCGAGCGCGGCCCGGGCCGAGATGTAGGCCCGGCCGAGGTCGTCGGTCACCGGGCCAACGACGACCGGGCCCGGCCCGAACAGGTCGGCCACGACGGTGGCCGCCTTCTTGGCGTCGGTCACGCCGCCGAGCACGACGACGAGCCGCTCGCCCTGGGCCGCGCACAAGGCATCCATGCCGGCAGCGCGGGCGCGACGGCGTACGTCGTCGAAGGTGTCGGTCTCGCTGCGCTCCGCGGTCGCGCTCCCGAGGACGACCGCCACGTCACCGCGACCGGCCCAGCCGAGCGCGCTGGCCCGGGAGAGCAGGGCCTCGTCGGCGTCCGAGCGCAGCACGCCGTCCACCACCAGGGCCTCGAGCCGAGCGTCCCACGCGCCGCGCACCTCGGCAGCCCGGGCGTAGACCTCGGCGGTCGCGAAGGCGACCTCGCGGGCGTAGCGGAGCACGTCGGCACGCACCTCGGCAGCGTCCTGGGGGTCCAGCAGCTCCTCGATGTTGGCCTCGACGACCTCGATCGAGAGGCGGACCAGGTCGACGGTCTGGCGCAGGTTGATCACGCCGGCCAGCGCCCGCGGGGCGGCACCGAAGACCGAGGAGACCATCTCGCCGCCCGCCGGAGCCGGCTGGTCGTCACCCTCGCGGTACCAGTCGACGAAGCCCTGGATACCGGCCTGGACGATCATCGAGACCCAGGAGCGGTCCTCGGCGCTGAGCGCGCGGAACCACGGCATGTCCTGCTCCATGCGGGCCGTCGCCGCCGTGCTGAGCGCCCCCGTGGCCCGCTGCAAGGCCGTCGCAGCCCGCTGATGGGGCGTCGCGCCCGGGCGTGGAGTCACCTGCTCACGCTAGTGGACCCCCCGATTCCACGTAAAACCCCGGTAAATCAAGGGGATCCGGGTCCCGAAGCGGAACGACGTCTGATTAGATCGCGGTCTACGTCGATCTGGGGAGGCACCGTGCCGAACGGCCGCGAGGACGTGCAGTACGTGACCATCCACGGTCACCGCCGTGCCTACGTGAAGACCGGCAAGGGGCCCGTCGTGCTCCTGCTCCACGGTCTCGGGTGCGACCACACCACCTGGGAGCCGGTGATCGAGTCGCTGGCGCGCCGCTACACCGTGATCGCTCCCGACCTGCTCGGGCACGGCCAGTCGGACAAGCCGCGCGCCGACTACAGCGTGGGCGGCTACGCCAACGGCATGCGTGACCTGATCACGGTGCTCGGCATCGACAAGGTCACCGTCATCGGCCACAGCTTCGGCGGCGGCGTCGCGATGCAGTTCGCCTACCAGTTCCCCGAGCGGACCGAGCGGTTGATGCTCGTGTCCTCGGGCGGTCTCGGCACCGAGGTCGCGCCGGCCATCCGGGCGATCACCACGCCGGGCTTCCACGAGGTGATGGCGGTGCTCACCCTGCCCGGCGTTCGCCATGTCGGCGTGGCCGGCATGCGCGCCCTCTCGGCGCTCCCGCTCAAGGCGACCCGCGACCTCGACGAGGTCGCGCGGGTCTTCGACTCCTTCAAGGACGCGCGGTCGCGGCACGCGATCCGCCACGTCGTGCGCGCGGTCGTCGACTGGCACGGCCAGATCGTGACCATGGCCGACCGGGCCTACCTCACCGAGGAGATGCCGATGTGGGTCGTCTGGGGTCGCGACGACCGCGTGATCCCGGTGCGCCACGCCAGCAACGCCGCGATGCTCGCGCCCAAGGCGCGGGTCGAGGTGATCGCCGACGCCGGGCACTTCCCGCACAAGGACCACCCGCACCGGTTCGCCAAGATCGTGCACGAGTTCATCCGCACGACCGAGCCTGCGACCTACTCCCGGTCCCGCTTCCGCACGCTGCTCAAGCAGGGGCAGTCCCAGCCTCGCCTGCTGCACTCGGTGTCCGACACGGCGTAGCCGAGACGCGTCAGCGGATCGGCTGACGGTGGTCGAGCAAGCGGCGCGACTGAGCCTGCGAAGTCGCGACCCGCGTGTCGAGACCCGGCGAGACGACGCAGGGCGGCGACCACGGTCACCGCCCTGCGTACGTTTCGGGGGTTTCGAGACGGTTGCTGCGCAACCTCCTCAACCACCGGTGGGGCTAGGCGTCGCCGCCCTCCTGCTTGACGCCGGCGACCGCGGTCGGGTCGTCGATGCGGTACTTCGCGAACGCCTCCTCGACCTTGGAGCGGTCGATCTGGCCCGCGTCGGCGAGCGCCTGGAGCGTCTGCACGACGACCGACTGCGCGTCGATGTGGAAGAAGCGGCGCGCGGCGGGGCGGGTGTCGGCGAAGCCGAACCCGTCGGCACCGAGCACGCGGTAGTCGCGCGGCACCCAGCGGGCGATCTGCAGCGGGACGGCCCGCATGTAGTCGGACACGGCGATGACCGGGCCGTCGACGTCGCGCAGCTTGTCGGTGACGTACGGCGTACGCGGGCTCTCGCCGGGGTGCAGGAGGTTCCACTCCTCGGCCGCCACGGCGTCGCGGGCCAGCTCGTTCCACGAGGTGACCGACCAGGTGTCGGCGCTGACGCCCCACTCCTCGCGGAGCAGGCGCTGGGCCTCGTGGATCCACGGGAACCCGACACCGGACGCGAGCAGCTGGACCCGGGGGCCCTCACCCTCGCCGGAGTCGACGTGGTGGATGCCCTTGAGGATGCCCTCGACGTCGACGCCCTCCGGCTCGGCCGGCTGACGCACCGGCTCGTTGTAGACGGTGACGTAGAAGATCACGTCCTCCGCGTCCTCGCCGTACATCCGCTCGAGGCCGGACCGCATGATGTGGCTGACCTCGTAGGCGAACGCCGGGTCGTAGTGGACGACCGCCGGGTTCGTCGCCGCGAGCAGCGGCGAGTGGCCGTCGGCGTGCTGGAGACCCTCACCCGTGAGCGTGGTCCGGCCCGCGGTGGCGCCGATCAGGAAGCCGCGCGCGAGCTGGTCAGCCATCGCCCAGATCGAGTCACCGGTGCGCTGGAACCCGAACATCGAGTAGAAGATGTAGAACGGGATCATGTGCTCGCCGTGCGTGGAGTACGCCGAGCCCGCGGCGGTCGCGGACGCCATCGCGCCGGCCTCCGAGATGCCCTCGTGGAGCATCTGGCCCTGGGTCGACTCCTTGTAGGAGAGCAACATATTGCGGTCGACCGACTCGTACTGCTGGCCGGCCGGGTTGTAGACCTTCGCGCTCGGGAACATCGCGTCCATGCCGAACGTGCGGTACTCGTCGGGGGCGATCGGGACGATCCGCTTGCCGATCTCGGGGTCCTTCATCCAGTCGCGGAGCAGCCGGACCACGGCCATCGTGGTCGCGATGGAATGCTTGCCGCCGCCCTGCTTGAGCTCGGCGTAGATCCCGTCACCCGGGAGCTGCAGCGGCTTGGCGCGCAGCACCCGCTTGGGCAGGGAGCCGCCGAGGCTCTTGCGCCGGTCCATCATGTAGACGATCTCGTCGGCCTCCGCGCCCGGGTGGAAGAACGGCGCGCCGCCGGTCTCCTCGTAGGAGCGCTCGAGGTCGCGGTCGGAGATCGGCAGGTAGAGGCGGTCCCGGAACTTCTTCAGGTCGTCCTGGGTCAGCTTCTTCATCTGGTGGGTGGCGTTCTTGCCCTCGAGGGCGTCGATCGTCCAGCCCTTGATGGTGTGGGCGAGGATCACGGTCGGCTGGCCGACGTGCTTGGTCGCCGACTCGAACGCGGCGTACACCTTGCGGTAGTCGTGGCCGCCGCGGGGCAGCTTCTCGATCTGCTGGTCGGTCATGTGCTCGACCATCTTGCGCAGACGCGGGTCGGCGCCGAAGAAGCTCTCGCGCACGTAGGCGCCGTCCTCGACCGAGTAGGTCTGGAAGGCGCCGTCGGGCGTGGTGTTCATCTGGTTGACCAGCACACCGTCGACGTCGCGGGCGAGCAGCGGGTCCCACTCGCGACCCCACACGACCTTGATGACGTTCCAGCCGGCGCCGCGGAAGTTGGCCTCGAGCTCCTGGATGATCTTGCCGTTGCCGGTGACCGGACCGTCGAGCTGCTGCAGGTTGCAGTTGATCACCCAGGTGAGGTTGTCGAGCTCCTCGCGGGCAGCGATCCGGATCGCGCCGAGCGACTCGGGCTCGGCCATCTCGCCGTCACCGAGGAACGCCCACACGTGCTGGTCGCTGGTGTCCTTGATGCCGCGATTGGCCAGGTAGCGGTTGAAGCGCGCCTGGTAGATCGAGTTGATGCCGGTCAGGCCCATCGAGACCGTCGGGAACTCCCAGAACTCCGGCATCAGCCGCGGGTGGGGGTACGACGAGAGCCCGGCGTGCGGTCCGTGCTGGACCTCCTGCCGGAACCGGTAGAGCTGCTCCTCGGTGAGCCGGCCCTCGAGGAAGGCGCGGGCATAGATGCCGGGGGAGGCGTGGCCCTGGATGTAGATCTGGTCGCCGCCGCCGGGGTGGTCCTTGCCCTTGAAGAAGTGGTTGAAGCCGACTTCGTAGAGGCTCGCGGACGACTGGTAGGTGGCGATGTGGCCGCCGACCTCGAGTCCCTTGCGGTTGGCGCTCGACACCATCACGGCGGCGTTCCACCGGATGAACGCGCGGATGCGGCGCTCGGCCTCCTCGTCACCGGGGAACCACGGCTCGCGCTCGGGCGGGATGGTGTTGATGTAGTCGGTGCTGCGCAGGGCAGGGACACCGACCTGCATCTCGCGGGCTCGTTCGAGCAGGCGGAGCATCACGTAGCGAGCTCGCTCGCGGCCGCGCTCCTCGACGAGGGAGTCGAAGGAGTCGATCCAGTCGGTGGTCTCGTCCGGGTCGATGTCGGGAAGCTGGGTGGGCAGGCCCTCGTGGATGACGGTCGGGATGGTGCCGCTCCGCTTGGTCTCCGTGCCTGAAGTGGGGCCAATATTGTGTTCAGCGTCTTCGGTCACCCGCTCATCGTTGCACGCTCTCAAGGCCCAAGGAATTTACCCGCGGGTAGCCGAAACGGGAGTGCCCACAGGCTGGGCCAGCGGGATCACGGGTTGCGCCCCTGCGCTAACTCCGCTGGACTACTCCTCACTTCTTACCAACTTTGACTGGAGGCGTCCGTTGAGCTCGACCTCGGGTGGTGGGTCCACCCAGACAGGACCTGCTGCAAGCCCGGCCGAACGGCTGGGTTTCAACCCCGGCATGGTCGTGCAGGAGCTGGGCTGGGACAGCGACGCCGACGATGACCTCCGGGTCGACATCGAGGACCGCATCGACGCAGACCTGGTCGACAGCGACTACGGCAACGTCGTCGATGCCGTGATCCTCTGGTGGCGTGACGAGGACGGCGACCTGGTCGACGGACTCGTGGACGCGCTGACCGACCTGGTCGGTGGGGGAGCGATCTGGCTCCTCACCCCGAAGGTGGGCCGGCCCAACGCCGTCGACCCGGCCGACATCGCGGAGGCCGCGCCGATCGCCGGCCTCTCGCAGACGACGACCGCGGCAGTCAGCAAGGACTGGTCCGCCACCCGGCTGGTCGCGCCCAAGACGCCCGTCTGATGGTGATCGAGAAGGTTCTCGCGGGCTTCTCGGCCACCGGCACCACCCTCAAGGTCCTCGGGACCGCAGGGGTGATCCGCCCGCACCACCCGCTGGCGCTCGCGCGCGCCGGCAAGGCGCTGCGCGACTGGGGCACCGGTCCTGCCGGCGGCTTCACGGCGATGGCGACCCTGGATCCGCACCGGATCGGTCTCGTCGACGAGCTCGGCTCGCTGACCTTCGACGAGATGCACCGGCGCTCGAACGCCCTGGCCCGGGCCCTCGCCGACCTCGGCGTCGGCGCGGACGGCAGCGTCGCGCTGATGTGTCGCAACCACCGCGGCTTCGTCGAGGCCAGCATTGCGACCGCCAAGCTGGGCGCCGACATCCTCTACCTCAACACCGCCTTCGCGGGGCCGCAGCTGGTCGACGTGCTCGAACGCGAGGCGCCCACCGTCGTGGTCCACGACGAGGAGTTCACCGCGATGCTCGCCAAGGCGGACGTCGGTACGGCGGTCCTCGGCTGGACCGACAGCGAGACCGACGAGCCGACGCTCGAGTCGCTGATCGCGTCGCAGCCCGACGGTGACGTCGAGCCGGCGGGACGGCACGGCCGGATCGTGATCCTGACGTCCGGGACCACCGGCACCCCGAAGGGCGCACCACGCAGCGAGGCCGGCATCGAGGCCGCGGTGTCGCTGCTGTCCCGGATGCCGCTGAAGTACGGCTGGCGCACCCACATCGCGGCGCCGCTCTTCCACACGTGGGGCTTCGCCCACCTGGCGCTGTCCATGCTGCTCGGCTCGACCGTGGTCCTGAAGCGGAAGTTCGACCCCGAGGGCTGCCTCGCGGTCACCCGCGACGAGCGCTGCGACTCGCTGGTGGTGATCCCGGTGATGCTGCAGCGGATCATGGCGCTGCCCGAGAAGACGCTGACGTCGTACGACCTCACCCGGGTGAAGGTGGTCGCCTCGTCGGGCTCCGCGCTGCCGGGTGACCTGGCCATCGACTGGATGGACCACTTCGGCGACAACCTCTACAACATCTACGGCTCGACCGAGGTCGCCTACGCGTCGATCGCCACCCCGGTGGACCTCCGCGCGGCGCCGTCGGCAGCCGGCAAGCCGCCGTACGCCACGATCGTGAAGATCCTCGACCCCGACGGCCACGAGGTGCCTGCGGGGGAGACCGGCCGGATCTTCGTCGGCAACGGGCTGCTCTTCGAGGGCTACACCGGCGGGGGTCACAAGGAGGTCGTCGACGGGCTGATGTCGACCGGCGACGTCGGCCGCTTCGACGACGACGGTCGCCTCCACGTCGAGGGGCGCGACGACGAGATGATCGTCTCCGGTGGGGAGAACGTCTTCCCCAAGGAGGTCGAGGACACCCTGATGCGCCACCCGGCCGTGGTCGAGGTCGCGGCGGTCGGGGTCGACGACCCCGACTTCGGCAAGCGCCTGCGGGCCTACGTCGTGGTCAACACCGACGTCAGCGAGGACGAGCTCAAGGCCCACGTGAAGGACAACCTGGCGCGCTTCAAGGTGCCGCGCGAGGTCGTCTTCCTCGACGAGCTGCCGCGCAACGCGACCGGCAAGGTGCTCAAGCGCGAGCTCTCCCAGGACTGACTCGCCCGATGGAGGGCCCGTCCGAGTCGGGTGACAGGATGACGCCATGACCGGACTCGAGCTCGGCGGACCTGCGCCCGACTTCACGCTGCGCGACCAGTTCGGCCAGGACATCTCGCTCTCGTCCTACCGCGACAAGAAGGCCGTCGCGATCCTCTTCTACCCCTACGCCTTCTCCGGGGTCTGCACCGGCGAGATGGCCGGGGTCCGCGACCGGCTCGACGAGTTCCTGACCTTCGACACCGAGGTGCTCGCCGTCTCCTGCGACCCGACCTACGCGCTGCGTGTGTTCGCCGACCAGGACGGCCTCAACTTCCCGCTGCTGTCGGACTTCTGGCCGCACGGTGAGGTGACCCGTGCGTACGACGTCTTCGACGACACGAAGGGGTGCCCGCGGCGCTCGTCGTACGTCATCGACAAGGCCGGCACGGTCCGCTGGGCGGTCCACAACGCGATGCCCGAGGGCCGCGACCTGGACGAGCACCTGCGTCAGCTCGCCGCAGCGCTCTGACCCGAATGTGGCCCACCACACGGTGTTGGTCTAGACCGAGATCGCCGATTCCGCGAAATTCGTCAGGAACGCGGGACAGCCGCCGATCCCACCCCTAATCTTTTGCTCGTTGGACCGCAGGTGACCCGAGACGCCTGCGGTCCGACTTCATTTCCGGGCCTTTTCCCGGCAGGCCCGACCTCGCGTAGTCTGTGCGCGCTCGCCGCCCTCCCGCGGTTCGAGCCGGGGCGTATAGCTCAGCGGTAGAGCACCTCCCTTACAAGGAGGTGGTCGGGGGTTCGATCCCCTCTGCGCCCACTCGTCTCGACCTCGCCGACCATGTCGGATATGGTTGAAATCGAAAGGGAGTAGTCCCCAACGGCTGTGCCGACATGCTGTCCCGCTCGCGGGACCGGTGCAGCAGGCCCGTCCGTCGTACGACACGTACGACGGGGAGGCGGACGAGACTTTCGACCAGATCCACGAACCCATTCATGGACGTGCCTGGTCGAAGGCGCGTCCCTCCGGGTGTCGCTCTCCGGCCCGGCCGGAGAGAGGACCTCACATGTACGCCCTTCTGCTCAGCACCGCCGTCATCTTCGTGGCGGAGCTCGGCGACAAGTCCCAGCTGATGGCGATGACCTTCGCCGCCCGCTACCGCGTGCGCGACGTGCTGATCGGCATCACCGCCGCGACG
The DNA here is from genome assembly GCF_040045055.1 of Nocardioides pollutisoli. Classification (NCBI taxonomy): domain Bacteria; kingdom Bacillati; phylum Actinomycetota; class Actinomycetes; order Propionibacteriales; family Nocardioidaceae; genus Nocardioides; species Nocardioides pollutisoli. The sequence goes on along the minus strand of NZ_JBDZDU010000002.1, from coordinate 839,971 downwards.
GCGATCGTGCACCTCGCCTCGGTGGCCATCGGCTACTTCATCGGCGACGCCTTCGCCGAGAGCCAGGGGGTGATCTCGGTGGTGGCCGGCGTCGCGTTCCTGGGCTTCGCCGCGTGGACGCTGCGTGGTGACGAGCTCACCGAGGAGGAGGCGGACAAGGCCCGGCGCAGCCAGGGCGCCGCGATCCTCGCGGTCGGCATCGCCTTCTTCCTCGCGGAGCTCGGCGACAAGACCATGCTGGCCACGATCACGCTGGCCACCCAGGAGGGCTGGCTCGGCACCTGGATCGGCAGCACCATCGGCATGGTCGCGGCCGACGCGCTCGCGATCGTGGTCGGCGCGATGCTCGGCAAGCGGCTGCCCGAGCGGGTGATCAAGTACGGCGCGGCCGCGCTGTTCGCGCTCTTCGGCGTGCTGCTCGTGGTCGACGGCCTTCTGGCCTGACCCATGCTGCTGGCCCAGCGGACTTCTTCCAGAAGGTCCGGTGTGCCTACGCCCGCGAGGAGTAGCGTGCCGAGCATGATCCGGATGCTGATCAGCGTGGTCATCCAGCTCGCTGCCAACACGCTGGGACTGATCGTCGCCGCTGCGGTCCTCGACAAGATGGAGGTGTCCACGACCGGTGTCGTGGTCGCCGCCGCCATCTTCACCGTCGTCTACGCGATCGCGCAGCCGTTCCTCACGCAGATGGCGATCAGCAAGGCGTCGGCACTGCGCGGGGCGACCGCCCTCGCTGCGACCCTGGTGGGCCTGATCATCACCAACTGGCTGACGAGCTCCGACACGCTCTCCATCAGCGGTGCCGCCACCTGGCTGGAGGCCACCGTGATCGTCTGGATCGTCTCGCTGCTGGGCGTCTTCGTCCTGCCGCTGATCTTCGTCAAGAAGAAGGTCGAGGACCGCCGGGCCCACTGATCTGGACCGGACCCATCCGTCTGCTCGACGGCTACGAAGCGCCTGTGGCGCGGATCACACCGATCCGCCCGGGCACAGACGGAGGACCGATGAGCGACACGAGCAGACGCAAGTTCCTGGCCGCGGCAGGTGTGGGGGCCACCGCGGGGACGATCGCGCTGACGACCGGGATGGCGAACGCCGCCGGGGCACGACGCAACGCCGACAGCGCGCAAGAAACGGTGCTGGCCATCGTCGACCACACGTCGAGCGAGCTGCGGCTCCTCGTCGGCGAGCGCGAGGTGGTCGTCGACGACCGCGACCTCGTCAACCGCATCCTCAACGCGGCAGGGGGACGCTGATGTCCTCGCACCGCGAAGCACCGGAGATCTCCAAGGACCCGGTGGCCGACGGCACCGACACCTACGCGTTCGTCAGCCCGGACCGACCCAACACGGTCACCCTGATCGCCAACTTCATCCCGCTCCAGAAGCCCGACGGCGGCCCGAACTTCTACGAGTTCGGCGACGACGTGCTCTACGAGATCCACGTCGCCAACACGGGGAAGGGGACGGCCGACGTCACCTACCAGTTCCGCTTCAAGACGCAGATCCGCAACCCCAAGACGTTCCTCTACAACGTCGGCCCGATCTCGTCGATCGACGACCCCAACTGGAACCGGCCGCAGTTCTACTCCGTGACCCGGGTCCGGAACGGCAAGTCCAAGGTGCTCGCCGAGAAGCTCCCGTGCCCGCCGGTCAACGTCGGCGTGCGCAGCACGCCCGACTACGCCGCGCTGGCGGCTGAGGCGGTGCACGCGCTCGGTCCGCACCGCGTGTTCGCAGGCCAGCGTGCCGACGCGTTCCACGTCGACCTCGGCAGCATCTTCGACCTGGGAGCGCTGCGTCCGTTCAACGAGGCGCACCTGATCTCGATGCCGAACATGAACGGCCGCAACGCCGTCCAGTCCTACAACGTGCACACGATCGCGATCCAGGTCCCGATCGGCGAGGTGACCCGGGGCGAGGGCATTCCGACCGACCCGGCCTCCGCCCGCTCGGTCATCGGCGTGTGGGCGACCGCGAGCCGGCGCAAGGGCCGCGTGTTCGACGCCAAGAAGGGCGCGTACGTCGGGAACGGCCCCTGGGTGCAGGTGTCGCGGCTCGGCAACCCGCTCTTCAACGAGGTCATCGTGCCGATGGCCGAGAAGGACGCCTGGAACGCGGCGAAGCCGGGAGGGGACGCCAAGTACACGAAGTACGTGAACAAGCCCGAGCTGGCGGGGCTGCTCCCGGTGCTCTACCCGGGCGTGTTCCCGAACCTCGCGGCGTACAAGAAGCCGAGGGCGGACCTCAACGCGATCCTGATGACCGGGATCCCGAGCGGCGTCGTGCCCGGCTTCCAGAACTACACGGGGTCGGTGCAGTCGGACATGCTCCGGCTCAACGTCGCTATCCCGCCGAGCGAGTCGCCCAACTCGCTCGGTCTGGTGGCCGGCGACGCGGCCGGCTTCCCCAACGGTCGGCGGATCGTCGACGACGTGGTGACGATCGAGCTCCGGGCGGTCGCCGGGCTCACGCTGCCGCTGGTCGACCCGTCCTTCACCCCCGACGGCGCCACCAGCGCCATCGAGGACGGGACGACCGACACCAACGCGCCGCTGCTGGACGTGTTCCCGTACCTCGGGCTCCCGGGCGGTGGCTACCAGACCGAGCCGGGCACCACGCAGGCCGCGTCGTGAGCACGCACGTCCACCCCCACGTGCACGAGAACCCGCACGCGGGCCAGGGCAGCGTGCTGCTCGACATCGGCGGCGACATCGGCGCCCTCGTCGTCATGACGCCGGAGTGGATGCTCGGCCACGAGGTCGAGATCGCGCCGGCTGACGAGGAGTTCGATCGGGCGCACCGGCCGCACGTCGCCGTCGTACCTCGTCCCGTCGCCGGCGGCGAGGTGCCGTCGCTGGTGTTCGGCGAGCTCACCGCGGGTCGCTACCGGCTGGCGGAGAAGGGCACGACCGACGTACGGCTCGAGGTCGAGGTCCGTGGCGGAGAGGTGACGTCCGCCGACTGGCCCACCAGCTGACCCCTACTCGCCCGTCACCTGTCGGACATGGCACGATCCGACAGGTGACGGAGCGATCGGTAGCCGAGCGGCTCGAAGGCCAGCACGTCCTGCTCACCGGGGTCACGGGGTTCGTGGGTGAGGCCCTGCTCCACCTGATGCTGACCGAGGTGCCCGGTGTGCGGGTGACCCTGCTGGTGCGCCCCAAGGGCTCGACCAGCGGCACAAGTCGGCTCGGGAACCTGCTGAAGAAGCCGATCTTCACCGACGTCGTCGAGGCGTCCGGTGGGATCGACGCGCTGATGGCGGCCCGGGTCGCGGTGCTCGAGGGCGACCTGTACGACGCCCCCGCGCTGCCGACCGACCTCGACGCCGTCGTGCACTGCGCCGGCGACGTCTCCTTCGACCCGCCCGTCGACGAGGGCTTCCGCACCAACGTGCAGGGTGCCCGCGAGCTGATGGCTCGCGTCCGCGAGGCCGGGCCGGACATCCACTACGTCCACATCTCCACGGCGTACGTCGCCGGGCGCCGCCGCGGCAGCATCCCCGAGGGGCCGGTGCCGCAGGTCGTCGACCTCGAGGCCGAGCTGGCCTGGGGGCTCAGCCAGCGCCAGGACATCGAGCACCGCTCGCGCGGCACCGAGGTGCTCACCACCGAGCGCAAGAAGGCCGAGAAGGAGCACAGCCGGGCCGGCCTGCTGACCGCCGCCAACGCCACCGAGGAGGCCCGCAAGCAGTGGGTCAAGGACGAGCTGGTCCGCGTCGGTGCGGAGCGAGCGCGCAGTCTCGGCTGGACCGACTGCTACACGTTCACCAAGGCGCTGGGTGAGCGCATCGTCGAGGAGCACGCGAAGACCAACCGGGTCTCGATCGTGCGGCCGAGCATCATCGAGTCCGCTCTCGTGAGTCCCTACCCGGGCTGGATCGAGGGCTTCAAGATGATGGAGCCGCTGATCCTGGCCTACGGCCGCGGTGAGCTGCCGGAGATGCCCGGGGCCGCGGACACGACGGTCGACGTCGTCCCGGTCGACCACGTCGTGGCCGCGATCGTCGCGGTGCTGGCACACCCGCCGGAGGCCGGCGCCCCGGCGTACTTCCACGTCTCGTCCGGCGACCGCAACCCGCTGACCTTCCGGACGCTCTACCAGAACGTCCGCGCCTACTTCGACGCCCACCCGTTCATCTCCGGCGACCGCGGCGCGACCCGTCTGCCGGAGTGGCGGTTCCCGGGATCGCAGTCCGTCGAGCGCCTCCTGAGCACGAGCGAGCGCGCCCTCAAGGTCGCCGACTACGTCATCGGCCACGCGCCGCGGGGAGACCGCACGCGCGAGCTGGCCCGCAAGCTCGACCAGCAGGGCCGGCGCCTGGAGTTCCTGCGCCGCTACATGGGGCTCTACCAGGAGTACGCGCAGGCGGAGCTCCGCTACTCCGACACCAACACGCTGGCGCTCTTCCGCTCGCTGTCGCCCGAGGACCAGGAGAAGTTCGCCTTCGACACCTCGGTCGTGGACTGGAAGGTCTACCTCCAGGACATCCACTGCCCTGCGGTGACGGCACCGATCCGTCGCCTCGACGAGGTGCGGGCCGCACGCAGGAAGCCGACCGCGACGGCGCAGAAGGCGATGGCCGAGAAGCCGGACGTCGCGGCGTTCTTCGACATGGACGGCACCCTGCTGTCGTCCAACGTGATCGAGACCTACCTGTGGCTGCGGCTGCAGGAGCTCTCGGGCACCGAACGGTTCGGGGAGCTGAGCCGGATCGCCGCGAAGGTACCGAGCCTGCTGCAGGCCGAGCGCCGCGAGCGCAGCGCGTTCCTCCGGTCGGTCTACCGCGAGTACGAAGGCGCTCGGCTCGACGACCTCGACGACATCACCGATGCGCACCTCACCGACCACGTGCTCACCCGGCTCTCGCCGGCTGCGGTCCGCAAGATCCGCGAGCACCGGGCAGCAGGACATCGCACGGTGCTGATCACCGGCGCGATCCGGCCGCTGACCCGGCCGCTGCGTCCGCTCTTCGACCACATCGAGGCCGCCGAGCTGGCCGTCGACGACCGCGGCGTCTGCACCGGCTACCTCGCCTCGTCGCCGCTGGTGGGGGAGTCGCGGGCCGCGTGGATCCGGCAGTACGCCGCCGACAACGGCATCGACCTGGCCGCGTCGTACGGCTACGCGGACTCGCACTCCGACCTGCCGCTGCTCGAGGCGGTCGGTCGCCCGGTCGCCGTACGCCCGGACGTGCCGCTCTTCCGCCATGCGCGAAAGGCGCGCTGGACGATCGTCGACTGGCAGAGCTCGAGCTCCAACACGCGCACGCTCAACCCGGCAGGTGGTCCGCGATGATGCTCGCGCTGGAGATGTTCCGATCGGTGCCGCGCACCGTGGCCGGCCGCGCGGTCGGCGGGCGGATGCCCGGCATCCTGTCCGGCTTCGCCGCGCCCCTGCGTCTGATGACGATCGCCGAGCCGAAGATCGACCGCCCGGGCTGGGCGCGCCTCAAGACCCGGCTGTCCGGGATCTGTGGCTCGGACCTCGGCATGCTGTCGGGCAAGACGAGCCTCTACTTCTCCGCTGTCGTGTCGCTGCCGTTCGTCCCGGGCCACGAGGTCGTGGCCGAGCTCATCGACGACTGCGAGGACCTGCCGGCCGGCGCCCGCGTCGTGGTCGACCCCGTGCTGACCTGCGCGGCGCGCGGCGTCGAGGCCTGCTCGGCCTGCTCGACCGGCGCGACGAACCGCTGCGAGCGGATCACCGTGGGCCACCTGGCCCCTGGGCTGCAGACCGGCTTCTGCAAGGACACCGGCGGTGGCTGGGGCCAGCAGCTCACGGCCCACCGCAGCCAGCTGCACCCCGTGCCCGAGGGCTTCTCGGACGAGCAGGCGATCCTGATCGAGCCGCTGGCGTGCGCGGTGCACACCGCGCTGCGTGCGGGGGTCGCCACCAACGACCGGGTGCTGATCAGCGGAGCGGGCTCGGTCGGGCTCTTCGCCACGCTGGCGCTGCGCCACCTCACCGACGCCGGCGAGATCATCGTGGTCGCCAAGCACGCCCACCAGAAGGAGCTCGCGCGCGAGTTCGGCGCGACCGAGGTGGTCGCTCCGGGCGAGGTCCTGCGGCGAGTACGCCGCTCGACGGGCGCCTTCCAGCTCAAGCCGGAGTTCTCCGCGCCGTACCTCCTCGGCGGCGTCGACGTCGCCATCGACGCCGTCGGCAGCAAGCAGTCGCTCGAGACCGCCCTGCACGCCACCCGGGCCGGCGGCCGCGTCGTGCTGTCGGGCATGCCCGCCGCGGCCGACCTGTCGGCCGCCTGGTTCCGCGAGCTGGAGGTCGTCGGCACCTACGCGTCGGCCCAGCACGAGGAGTCCTTCCGGATCGCGACCGAGCTCGCGGCCACCGATGCCGTCCAGCAGCTGGCGAAGAATGTCGCCAGCTATCCCTTGCACCGCTGGCGTGAAGCGCTCGACCACGCCCACTCGGCCGGCCGCCTCGGCACGGTCAAGGTCGCCTTCGACCCCCGATCGTCCCGATGAGGAGCACACGATGAGTCGCCCCGGTTTCGTCCTCGATGTCGACGACCGCACCCCACCACTGATCGTCCACGAGGGCCTCGGCTTCCGGCTGGAGAGCTTCCCGCTCGGCACCCGCGTCGTCTACCCGCCGGAGTCGCTCCCGGCGGTGCCGGACGTCGACCAGGCGATCCGTGACGCATTGCTGCACCCGCACGACATGGATCCGCTCCCGGAGCTGCTGTTCGCGGGCATGAAGCTGACGATCGCCTTCGACGACATCTCGCTGCCGCTGCCGACCATGCGTCCGCCGGACATCCGCGGCCGGATCATCGAGCACGTCCTGACGATGGCTGCCGACGCCGGCGTCGACGACGTCGAGCTGATCGCGGCCAACGCGCTGCACCGCCGGATGACGGAGGCGGAGCTCAAGCACATCGTGGGCGAGCGCGTCTTCCGTTCGTTCTACCCGCAGGGCAAGCTCTACAACTTCGACGCGGAGGACCGCGACAACCTCTCCCACCTCGGCACGACCGAGAAGGGCGAGGACATCGAGATCAGCAAGCGGGCCGCGGAGTCCGACCTGCTCGTCTACGTCAACGTCAACCTCGTCGCCATGGACGGCGGCCACAAGTCGGTGGGCATCGGGCTGGCGTCGTACAAGTCGCTGCGCCACCACCACAACGCCAAGACGATGGTGCAGTCGCGCTCCTTCATGGACCACAAGCACTCCGCGATGCACCACTCCGCCTGGCGGATCGGCCGGGTCATCAAGGACACGGTCAAGGTCTTCCAGATCGAGACGACGCTCAACAACGACATCTTCCCGAAGCCCTACGACTTCCTGCAGAAGCGTGAGTGGGAGTGGTCGATCAAGGACCAGGCCACGATGCTCGGGATGCGTCGGGGACTGTCGATCGCGCCGCCCAAGCTCAAGCACAAGATGTTCCACGACCTGCGCTCGGTCTACGGCCTGACCGGCGTCAACGCCGGCGAGGTCGAGGCGGTGCACACAAAGACGCTCGAGAAAGTGCACCAGCAGCACCTCGTCGAGGTGCAGGGCCAGTCGGACGTGCTCGTGATGGGCATCCCGTACGTCGGGCCCTACAACGTGAACTCGTCGCTCAACCCGATCCTCGCGACCTGCATGGGCCTGGGCTACTACTTCAACTCCTACATCGGTCAGCCCGTCGTCCGGAAGGGCGGCGCGGTGATCCTCTACCACCCGCTCAACGAGGGCTTCAACCAGCTGCACCACCCGTCGTACGTCGACTTCTACGAGGAGGTCCTCGCGGAGTCGACGGACCCGGCAGTGGTGGGGGAGAAGTACGAGCAGCAGTTCGCCGAGGACCCGTGGTACCGCCACCTCTACCGGACCTCGCACGCCTACCACGGCGTCCACCCCTTCTACATGTGGTACTGGGCGGCGCACGCGATGGACCACGTCGACGAGGTCATCTGGGTCGGCGCCGACCGCAAGGTCGCTGCCCGGCTCGGCTTCCGGGCCGCCTCGACCCTGGCCGACGCGCTCGAGATGGCGTCGGGCACGGTCGGCACGAGCCCGTCGATCACCTACCTCCACAACCCGCCGCACCTGCTGGCCCACGTGCGATGAGCTTCCTCAAGGAGTCGGTCGACGACGTACGCCTCGTCTCGCGGGGTTGGCGGTGGGGTCGGCGCGCCCAGGTGCCGCGCTCGGCGGAGGAGTACGTCCCGGCAGCGAAGTCGACGGTGTTCCCGAGCGACTGGTCGCGTCGCAAGCCCGCGATGGCCGCCCGTGAGGTGGCGCAGAAGGCCGGTCTCCAGCCGCTGTTCCGCTCCGTGAGCCGCACCCGGGTCGAGGGCCTCGACGTCCTGGCGCGCACCGAGGGTCCGGTCATCTTCGTGGCCAACCACGCCTCGCACCTCGACACGCCGCTGATCCTGCTGTCGCTCCCCGACGAGTGGCGGCGGCGTACGGCGGTGGCGGCCGCGGCCGACTACTTCTTCGACACCTGGTGGCGGGCCGTCGGTTCGTCGCTCTTCTTCAACACGTTCCCGATCGACCGCCGCGGCGGCACCATGGCCGCGACACCCGGGGAGGTGCTCGCCGACGGCTGGAGCCTGGTGATCTTCCCCGAGGGCACCCGCTCGACCGACGGCTGGATGGGCAAGTTCCGGATGGGCGCGGCCTTCCTCGCCAAGGAGCACGGCGTCCCGGTCGTGCCGGTCGCCCACCGGGGCACCTTCGCTGCGATGCCGCGCGGCCAGGGCTGGCCCGCGCGCGGGCGCCGGCAGCTGACGATCCGCTTCGGCGAGCCGATCTCCGCCGGAGACGACGAGTCGGTGCGCGACTTCGCGGCCCGGGTCAAGGACTCCGTCGCGGCCCTGCTCGACGAGGACCGGTCGACCTGGTGGGAGGCCAAGCGGCGCAGCGCCGACGGCACCACGCCCGATCCCACCGGCCCGCCGGTCGCCGCGTGGCGACGCGTCTGGGAGCAGACCGAGTCGCCCGAGCCCGACGCCCCCGCTCGCCGCCTGGCTGCTTGGAGGCGTTGACCCGGCCGGAACGCATGAGAGGGGTCTCATCCGCACCTCACGGCCACCTCACCGCACGTCGGCAGAGTCGTCCTCGTAGTCACCACCAACAACGAGGAGACACCATGAACACGCTGATGAAGACCGCATCTCTCGGGGTGGCCGGGGTGGCCGCCGCGGCCCTGATCGGCTGGCAGGCCCCTGCCCTGGCCGACCACGGCGCCGACGACGCCACGCCGGGCAACGTCAGCCACCGGCACGGTGGCGACGACGACGGTGCGAGCCACGACGCCAACGACGACCACGGTCGCCACCACGGGCGCGGTCACGACGACGGTGCGAACCACGACGCCAACGACGACCACGGCCGCCACCACGGGCGCGGCCACGACGACGGCCCGAACCACGACGCCAACGACGACCACGGTGGCGACCGCTGACCCGACCGTGATCGACGCACGGCCACGGATCTCTTCTGGACGGCGGGCTGGGTCAGACGCCGTGGGTGAGGTGGCCGTGCGTGAAGGTCGGTCGGGTGCCAGGGTTGGTCCAGGCGGCCGTGAGCTCGCTGGAGGGGAAGAACTGCAGGAACCTCGGGTCCGCCAGACTGGGGTCGGCGAGGGTCTTCTCGAGGATGATCGAGTTGTACTGGTCCGCGGTCGACTCGATGCTGTTGGCGTTCAGGATGATCTCCTGCTGCCACTGGTGGCTCCACTTGGCCAGGCCGGGCAGCTTCGAGTGCTCGGGGGTCAGCGCCTCGGCGGCGATCACGTTCTCGCTGCTGACCCAGATGCCGGTGTCGGTGTTGACGACGAGGCTCTGGTTGCCGAAGACGTGGCCCGGGGTCTTCACGACCGCGACGCCGGGGCCGAGCAGCACCGACCCCTCGATCGGTAGGAACGCCTCGGCGGGCACGCTGCGATAGGTGGCAGGCTGGTACCACGGCTTCTGCAGCGGGTGCAGCTCGGCCATCGCGGCGAGCTCGTCGCGCTGGACGATCACCTTGGCGTTCGGGAAGGCCGCGGTCGGCCGGCCGTCGAGGTCGTCCTGGTGGGTGGTGGTGCCGACCCATCTCCGCAGGTCCTGCGTGTGCAGGTGGTCGAACACCAGGTAGTCGACGTCCTCGGGACGGATCCCGAGCCGGCCCAGGTGGTCGAGGACGGTGCCGTGCTCGGTTACGACCTGCCGCTGGACGGCGCCGGGGATCTTCTGGCCCAGGTCGTCGAAGTACGGCGTGTAGCGGCCGAGCTCGTAGTCGCTCGGCTCGAACAGCAGGACTCGTCCCCGCCCGTCGGAGTCGGTCCACCTGATCACCAGCATCCGGTTGGTGATCGCCAGGAACGGCGCGATGGCGCGCGAGGCGCGGTAGAGGCCGAACCGGGTCGGGTAGGGGAGCGTGACCAGGTCGCAGGTCACGATGCTGTCCGGCGTCCCCGACGTCGGGAGCTCGCGGCGGAACGCCTCGCCCTCGGCCCGGACCTTCTTCAGCCGGAGACCCGGACCGCCGGCCACCTCGGAGAGGTCGGTGAGGGTGTCGATGCCGACCCCGACGCCGGGCAGGTCCACCACGTCGGTCGTGCCCCAGGGAAAGTCCATGACGCGGACGGTATACCGGCAGTCGGCCGCTCAGCGGGCGAAGCGATAACCCATCCCACGCACGGTGACGATCGACTCCGCGCCGAACTTGCGGCGCAGGTAGCCGACGTAGACGTCGACGACGTTGGAGCCCGGGTCGAAGTCCATGCCCCACACGTGGTCGAGCAGCTGCTCCCGCGACAGCACCTGGCCGGCGTTCGTCATGAAGGTCTCGGCCAGGGCGAACTCGCGCGCGGAGAGGTCCACGTGCTTCTCGCCGACCGCCGCCCGCCGGGTGCGTACGTCGAGGCGCACGCCACCCGACTCGAGCACCTCCTCGCGCGATGAGGCGTCGCCCTGCCCCTGGCGCAGCCGCAGCCGCACCCGGGCGAGCAGCTCGGCGAAGCGGAACGGCTTCGGCATGTAGTCGTCGGCACCGCCCTCCAGGGCGGAGACGGTGTCGCCGACCGAGTCACGGGCCGTCAGCACGATCACCGGCACCGTCGAGCCTTCGCCCCGCAGCCGGCTGAGCACCTCGAAGCCGTCGATGCCGGGCAGTCCGATGTCGAGGATCACCAGGTCGTGGCCACCCGAGCGTGCTTCGTCGAGGGCGTCGTACCCGTTGCCGACGATCGTCGTGAGGTGGCCGTCGGCCCGCAGGCCCTTGGCCACGAACGACGCGATCCGCTGCTCGTCCTCCACGATCAGGATGCGGGCCACGGTTCCTCCTGTGGTCTCTGCGGCAGGCTGATGACGAAGCGTGCGCCCGGATCGGCGTCCTCGACCGCCACGCCGCCGTCGTGCGCTCGCACGATGGCCGCCACGATCGAGAGGCCGAGACCGAAGCCCTCGTCACCAGGAGGTACGGCGCTGCGGCCGAAACGTTCAAAGATCGCCGCACGATCCTCGAGAGGCACTCCCGGACCCGTGTCGCGCACCCAGAGACGGACCACCGCGCCGTCGTACGACGAGCCGATCGCGACCGTGCCTCCGACGTGGGTGTGCTTGACCGCGTTGTCGGCGAGCTGGAGCACGGCCTGGGTCAGCCGCTGCTCGTCGGCCTGGATCTTCAGGTCGGCGGTCCCGTCCAGGAGCCACTCCCGGTCACCGAGCCCCCGCGCCTTGGCGACCAGGTCGGTGGTGAGCTGCTGGAGGTCGACCGGCCGTGGGGTCAGGAAGTCGGGCCGGTCGCTCTTCGCCAGGACCAGCATGTCGCTCACGAGGCGCGACATCCGGTCGGTCTCGTCGAGGAGCAGCTCGCGGGTCTCGGCGATCTCGGCCGGGCTGCCGGTGTCGAGCAGCTCGAGGTGGCCGCGGAGCACCGTGAGGGGGGTCTTGAGCTCGTGGCCGGCGTCGTCGAGGAACTGGCGCTGTCCGACGAACGCCGCCTCGAGCCGTTCGAGCATCCCGTTGAAGGTGTGGGTGAGCGCGGTGATGTCGTCGTTGCCGGTCACCGGGAGTCGTCGGGAGAGATCCGTCTCGGAGATGTCCTCTGCCGTCTCGCGCAGGGAGCGCAGCGGCGACAGCAGCCGCCCGGACACCCACGCGGCCATCGCGGTCACGAGCAGGAGGACCAGGGCCGCCGCGATCGCGTAGGTGCGCATCGTCTCGTGCAGCCCCTCCCTGGCCCGGTCGAGGAACGTGACCACCACCAGCGCCCCGGTGGTGTCGCCCTGCCGGACCCCCTGCACGCCGATCTCGAGCTCGCCGAACTCCGAGTCGACCCGGGTGGTCCCGTTGTCGGCGATCAGGGGGCGGACGGTGTCGGCGAGCCAGGTGCTGCCCGAGATCGCGTCCCACTTCGGTGACTGGGCGCGGACGCCGTCGTCCCACCAGCCGATCAGGAGCTCGTCGTCGGCCGGGACGTGCGTCTCCATGAACCGCCGGACCATCGCCTTCGGGCTCGCGAAGGTCGTCTGGTCCTGGAGCGTCGCCAGCTCGGCGAACTCCTGGTCGGACTGCGCGGCGATCTGGTCGTCCAGCCGGTGCGACTCGATCGAGTAGACGACGGCGCCGGCCACCACGAGGCCGACGAGCACGAGCAGGGCGACGGTCGCCGTGATCCGGACGCGGACCGACGGGCTAGTCCTCGCCACGACCACCGCCGTGGCCGCTGCTGCCGTGGCTACTGCCGTGCCCGCTGCTGTCGTCGCCGCCGTGCCGGTCGCCACCGTGCCGGTCGCCGCCGTGGTCGTCGCCGAGGTCGTCGTACGACGGGGTGATCACCTCGACCTCGGGAGTCGGGCTGGTCGACGGGCTGGTCGAGGGGCTGGTCGACGGCGTGTGCGTCGGGCTCGGGGTGCGGGACGGCTCGCGGATCTCGATGGTCTGCCGCGGTGCGGGGTCGTCGGCCGCGGACGCGGCGAGCGAGCCCACGACGTACGCCGTCAACGGGACCACCAGGGCCAGCCCGAGCAGGACCTTCCACATCGTCTTCATCAGGCCCACGATCCTGCCTGATCGTGGAGCGTTCGTGAGAGGTCGATGAGAGCACTCTCATCGTGGGTGACCGCACTAGGGTGGCTGGCGTCACAGCACAGGAGGTCTCCGCATGATCGTTCCGTTCAGTGTCTCGGACTTCATCGACCGTGCCGTCCAGGTCTACGGCGAGCGGGTCGGTGTCGTCGACGAGCCCGACCAACCGGCGCCGTCGCTCGGTGAGCTGACGTACGCCGAGATCGGCGCGCTGGCCAAGCGCCAGGCCGCCAAGCTCGACGAGCTCGGGATCGGTGTGGGCGACCGGGTCGCGATCGTGAGCCACAACAGCGCCCGTCTGCTGACGGCCTTCTTCGGGGTGAGTGGCTACGGCCGGGTCCTGGTGCCGGTGAACTTCCGGCTGCGTCCGGACGAGGTGCAGTACATCGTCGAGCACTCCGGTGCCCGGGTGCTGCTCGTCGACCCGGAGCTCGAGGATTCGCTCGCCGGCGTCGAGGCGGAGCTAAAGCTCGTCCTCGGCCGCGACGACGACCTGTACGCCCCTGAGGGCGTCGAGCCGCAGCCGTGGCAGCCGGACGAGAACGCGACGGCGTGCATCAACTACACGTCGGGCACGACCGCGCGTCCCAAGGGCGTCCAGATCACCCACCGCAACATCTGGGTCAACGCCGTCACCTTCGCGATGCACACGACGGTCAGCGACCGCGACGTCTACCTGCACACGCTGCCGATGTTCCACGCCAACGGCTGGGGGATGCCGTTCGCGATGACCGGTCTCGGTGTGAAGCAGGTCGTGATCCGCAAGATCGACGGCGCGGAGATCCTGCGCCGGGTGCGCGACTACGGGGTCACGGTGATGTGTGCGGCTCCCGCGGTGGCCGCCGCGGTGCTCGAGGCCGCGCAGTCCTGGGAGGGCGAGATCCCCGGCCGTGACAAGGTCCGGATCATCATGGCCGGCGCGCCGCCGCCGACGAAGACCGTCGCCCGGGTCGAGGAGGAGCTGGGCTGGGAGTTCATCCAGATCTACGGGCTGACCGAGACCTCGCCGCTGCTGACCATCAACCGCAGCCGGGCCGAGTGGGACGACCTCGATCCGCTGGAGAAGGCGACCAGGCTGACCCGGGCGGGAGCGCCCGCCCTCGGCGTACGCCTCGCGATCTCCGACGAGGAGGAGAGCGAGGGGGAGGTGCTCGCCCGGTCCAACGTCGTGCTCGAGGGCTACTGGGAGCAGCCGGAGGAGAGCGCGACCGCGCTGCGCGGCGGCTGGTTCCACACCGGTGACGGCGGCACGATCGGCGACGACGGCTACCTCACGATCAGCGACCGCAAGAAGGACGTGATCATCACCGGTGGCGAGAACGTCAGCAGCATCGAGGTCGAGGACGTGCTCTTCTCCCACCCCGCCGTCGCGGAGGTCGCCGTGATCGGCGTGCCCAGCGAGAAGTGGGGCGAGACGATCAAGGCGCTCGTCGTGCTCGAGGGCGGCAAGGACGCCACGGAGGCCGAGCTGATCGCCTGGTGCAAGGAGAAGGCCGCTGGCTACAAGGCCCCGACGTCGATCGAGTTCCGCGAGGAGCTGGCCCGCACCGCGACCGGCAAGCTGCAGAAGTTCAAGCTGCGCGCGCCGTACTGGGAAGGCCGCGACCGACAGGTCAACTGACGGCGACGGCTAGAACTTCTTGCGACCGAACATCCGGCCGATCCGGTCGGTCAGGGACTTCGACGGCTTGATCTGGACCAGGGTCGACCGGTCCGGCGGCGGGAGCTGCGCCGCCTGCTCGGCGGAGAGCGTGGTGCGGACGTACGTCGTGTAGATCGAGTCCACCTGCGGGGCGTCGACGAAGCGGGTGCCGTCGGCCGTCTGCACGACGATGCCGTCGAACACCGACACCACCTCGTCGACCAGCACGGACTCGACCGTGGCGAAGTCGTGGCCGTCGCTCGTCTGCACCGGGGTGCCGGGCTGCAGCGCGGTGTAGGCGATGGGGTGGACCGACTCGTCAGGCATGCGGCAACCCTACGACCCGATCCGCACGTGGAGGGTCGCTCCGTCCCCTACCTTGGCACCGTGACTGCGACCCTTCCCACGACCGACCTCACGTCCCGCGAGGGGCTCGCGCCGGTCATCGGCGTCCACGTCGGGCTGTTCGTGGGTGGCGCGGTCGCGCTGGCACTCGACGCACCTGCCCAGGGCTGGGGCATCTTCCTGGTCGTCGCGGCGTACGTCGTCGCGCTGCTCTGGGTGTGCCGCGCGACGGGGCGCGCCGACCTGCTCGCGCTGGCCGGCTTCGTCGCGCTGGTCTCGGTCTTCCAGGTGCTGCCGGACTGGGTGCTCGCCGACCTGGTGGGCACGCTGCGGTTCCCCGACACCGGGGGGCCGCGCGTCGACGACGTGATCCCTCTGGCGATGGCCGCGATGTGGGTCGCGCCGTTGTTCGCCGCGATCGCGCTGAGCGGCGGCCGGCCGGCGATGGCGGCCCTGCTGGCGGGCGTGATCTTCCTCGGCTCCGAGCTCCTCGCTCCGACCCTGGGCCTGTGGGAGCCCACCGGCGACACCCATCGCCTGCTGGGCGTGGCGGTCTACGTCGTCCCGGCGGAAGCGGCGCTCGGGTGGGCTGCGGCCACCGCGTTCGCCCTGGTCCGCACCAGCTCGCTGCCGGCCCGGATCGGTGCAGCGCTGGCGGTGTCGACCTTCTACCTCGGCGCGCTCGTGCTCACGCACTTCGTGATCGACGTCGCGGGCTGGCGCCTCACGGCCTGATCGGGCTCGCTACTTGGCGCGCACGTCCAGGACGACCTCGAACTCGAGGAGGTCGGCGCCGGTCGCCACCGGGTTGGCGCGCTGCCCGGCGTGGGCCGCGGCGGCACCGCCGTCGCGCCAGGCGGCGAAGGACTCCTCGTCCTGCCACTGCGTCACCACGAAGTAGCGGTCCTCGCCCTTGACCGGGCGCAGCAGCTGGAAGCCGAGGAAACCGGGGGAGCCGTCGACGGTGTGGGCGCGGTGGGCGAAGCGCTTCTCGAGCTCTTCGTGCGCCTCGGGCGGGACGGAGATGGCGTTGATCTTCACGACGGGCATGCGGCCAGCCTAGGTCGGCGAAGTTTTTTCGGCCGACCGGCAACCGGCGGCGACGGTTCCCACGAAGTACCAGCATGGAGAGCGGGGCACTGCTCGGAGTGCGTCTGGCCGGGCGCGACGAGTCGGCACTCGAGGCCGCGTACGAGACGTACGCTCCCAGCCTCCTCGCCTACCTGCGGCGGTACGTCGGCCCCGATGAGGCCGAGGACGTGCTCCAGCGGACCTTCTTGGACGCGTGGCGCCACGCGGAGCGCTACGACCCGAACCAGCGGTTCGCGAGCTGGCTGTTCACCATCGCGCACCGGCGGGCCGTGGACTCGCTGCGCGGTCGACGCCACCCGGTGGTCGACGTGGAGGCAGCCCGGGCGCTCGTCGGCGAGGACGGCCGAGAGACCGCCGAGCGCTATGCCGACGCCGCCGAGGTGCGTGCGGCACTCGACCAGCTGCCCGAGCACGAGCGACAGGTGCTCGACCTCGCCTACTACCAGGACCTGACCCAGCGCGAGATCGCCGCTCGGCTCGACGTCCCGCTGGGCACGGTCAAGGCCCGTGCAGCTCGCGGGACCAAGCGGTTGGCGACGCTGCTCGACACCGACGACGAAGGGGGATCGCGATGAACCATCCCGACCTGTTCGCCCTCCTTCGGGGAGAGCTGACCAACCTGGAGGCGACGGCGGCGGGAGCACACCTCGCCGACTGCGCCGAGTGCCGTGCCGAGCTCGCCGAGCTCGCCGTGGGCAATGCGCTGCTGTCGCGCGCGGTGCGCACCACCCGGGGACCGGGCGGTACGGCGGATCCGCTGCCCGTCGTACCGCCTCTCCCCAGGATGACCGTGCGCCGGACCCATCCGCGAGCGGTCGCTCTGCTGGCCGCCGCCGCTGCCGTGGTGGTCGGGGTCGGGCTCGGTGCCGCCGCGACGTCGCTCCTCGGCGGGTCGCCCGACGAGGGGGCGCCGGCCCGGACGGCCTATGCCTCGGTCCCGCTCGACGCGGTGGAGGGTCAGGCAACCGGCGTGGTGCGGATGGTCGAGGAGGGCGGGCGACGGACCGAGATGACCGTCGACGCTCCCGACCTGCCCGGCGCGGGACGGGGGCACTTCTACTACGCCTGGCTGCTCGATCCCGAGACCAACAAGATGCTGCCGCTGGGCCAGATCGGACCGAGTGGCACCGCCTCGTTCGATCTCGACGACGCGCTGCTCGACTCCTACAGCGCGATCGACGTGAGCCTCGAGGACGACGACGGCGACCCCGGTCACTCGGTCACGTCGGTCCTCCGCGGCAGCTATGCGGGCGCCTCCGCGTCCGCCTCTGCGTCCACCTCCTGACGTTCCACCTGATCTCACCCGCATGTCCCCTCTGAAAGGAAGATCATGAAGAACCGCATCATCACGACCACCGCCACCGCAGCTGTCGCCGGCGCCCTCGCCTTGTCCGGGCTGGCCGCGCCTGCCGACGCCGCGCAGGCGCCGAAGCTGGGCAACAAGAGCCTCGCGAAGGTCTTGGCCGCGGACGGTCACCGGTTCGACAAGAACTGGGGCGACTTCGACATCGTCGACGCCGCCGTGGCGGCCGTGCTGAAGGAGAAGCCGAAGAGCGCGGTCACGATCCTGACCCAGGGCAAGAAGCCGGTGACGGCGTTCCTGCCCACCGATGCGGCGTTCCGCTCGCTGGTGAAGTCCCTCACCGGGAAGGCGCCGAAGACCGAGAAGTCGACGTTCACCACGCTGGCCGGGGCGGCCGACATCGACACCATCGAGTCCGTGCTCCTCTACCACGTCGTGGCGGGCTCGACGATCACCAAGAAGCAGGCGCTGAAGGCCAACGGTGCCAAGCTCACCACCGCTCAGGGCGGCACGATCACCGTCAAGGTGAACGGCAAGAAGGTGACGCTGAAGGACGCCGACCCCGACGCCACCAACCCGCGGATCGTCGCCTTCGACGTGAACAAGGGCAACAAGCAGGTCGGTCACGGCATCAACCACGTGCTGCGCCCGCTCGACATCTGAGTCTCGCGCAGGGCCTCACGCAGGTCGTACGGCGTCACCGCGGCGGATCCTGCCCGAGCTCAGGGCCCGGAAGACCGATCCGCCGCGGTGACGCAGCGCCTCCTGGCCGCCCGGCCCGATGCTGGTCTCCATGATCCGGCACGGCGCGGCCACCCGGACGACCTCGAGCAGGACGTCGCCGACCTGGAGCCGGGCACCCGGCTCGCGGGGCACGGGTCCGTCGATCGTGATGTTGCGACGGGTCGCCTCCGGGGGCACCGGGGCGCCCCGTCGTACGGCGGCCTCCGCCAGGTCGTCGGCCGACTGCACGGTGACGTGCCGGTGGCGGGTGCCGTGGAACCGGTCGCCGACGATGCCGGCTCCCTCCTCGACGACCAGCTCGTCGCGGACCTCCATCGGGGCGTGCTTGGTCGGGGCGACGTGCAGCGCCGTGACGACCGTCCCCTCCACGGCGCCCATCCTCCCCGATAGCCTCCAGCCATGCCGGACCTCCACGACGTCGTCGCCCTGCTGCACGGGTGGTACCCGCCCGACACCGCGGACTCGTGGGACGCGGTCGGGCTGGTCCTCGGGCACCCGGGCGCCCGGGTCGACAAGGTGATGTTCGCGGTCGACCCGACCGTCGAGGTCGCTCGTGAGGCGGCGGAGTGGGGCGCCGACCTGCTGGTGGTCCACCACCCGCTCTTCCTCAAGCCGGTGCACGGCTTCGCCGCGACGACGCCCAAGGGCCGCACCCTCGCCACGCTCGCCGGGGCCGACTGCGCGCTGCTCACCGCGCACACGAACGCCGACCAGGCCGTCGGCGGGGTCTCGGAGGCGATGGCCCTGGCGCTCGGCCTGACCGACCTGGCGCCGATCCGCCCTGCGCCGCAGCCGGCCATGGACAAGCTGACCGTCTTCGTCCCGGCGCCGGATGCCGAGCGGCTCCGGGGCGTCCTCGCCGACGCCGGCGCGGGCCGGATCGGCGACTACGACCAGGCGTCGTTCTCCACCCCGGGCGAGGGCCGGTTCCGTCCCCTCGAGGGAGCGAACCCGACCATCGGGACCGTCGGCGCCGCCGAGGTCGTCGACGAGTCGCGGATCGAGGTCGTGCTCCCGCGTCGGCTCCGGGCCGCGGTCGTCGCCGCGATGCTGGGTGCCCACCCCTACGAGACCCCGGCGTACGACGTGGTCGAGCTGGCCGACCCGCGGGTGGCCGGCACCGGAACCGGCCGGATCGGCACTGTTGCTCCCACGACCCTGCGCGGCTTCGCCGAGACGGTCGCGTCCGCGCTCCCGCAGACGGCCGGCGGCGTACGGGTCGCTGGTGACCCGGACCGGTCGGTCGAGCGGGTCGCACTGTGCGGGGGAGCGGGCGACTTCCTGCTCGACACGATCGCGTCGACCGACGCCGACGTCTACGTCACCAGCGACCTGCGGCACCACCCGGCGGGCGAGTTCGTCGAGCGGGGCGGGCCGGCGCTGGTCGACGTGGCGCACTGGGCGGCAGAGTGGACCTGGCTCCCGGTGGTGGAGGCGCGGCTGCGTGCGGCGCTGGACGATACGGTGGAGACCCGGGTGAGCACCATCCGGACCGACCCCTGGCAGTTCCGCACCTGATCGAGGAGCACCCCCTGAAAGCCGATCCCGCCGCCCAGCTCAAGCTCCTCGACCTCCAGGAGCTCGATGCGCGTGCCGACCAGCTGCGCCACCAACGGGCACACCTGCCCGAGCTCGCCCGGATCACCGAGCTCGAGACCAGCCGCACCGAGCTCGACAACCAGGCCCGTGACCTGCGGATCGTCGTCGACGACCTCAACGTCGAGCAGCGCAAGGTCGACCTCGACGTCGAGCAGGTCAAGACCCGCCGCAAGCGCGACCAGGACCGCATGGACCAGGGGCTGATCACCAACCCCAAGGACCTCGAGCGGATGCAGCACGAGATGGTCTCCCTGGAGCGCCGGATCAGCTCGCTCGAGGACGACGAGCTCGAGGTGATGGGCCGGCTCGAGGACGCGCAGCGCGACCTCGACCAGCTCGAGCTCCAGATCGCCAACATCGACGAGCAGCTGGCGACGCTCGGCTCGTCCCGCGACTCCGCGGGCGCCGGGGTCGAGGCCGAGCTGGCCGACCTGGTCGAGCGACGGGGTCCCATCGCCGCCGAGGTGCCCGACGACCTCCTGGCTCTCTACGAGAAGCTCCGTGCCTCGAAGAACGGCGTCGGAGCCGCCGCGCTGCTCCAGCGTCGGTGCAGCGGCTGCCAGCTCACCCTGGACCCGTCCGAGATCGCCCGGATCCGCACCCTGTCGGAGGACGAGGTCATCCGTTGTGAGGAGTGCACCCGGATCCTCGTCCGGACGGCTGAGTCTGGCGTCTGATGCGGGTCCTCATCGAGGCGGACGGCGGGTCGCGGGGCAACCCGGGTCCGGCGGCGTACGGCGCGGTCCTCAAGGACGCGGAGACCGGCGCGGTCATCGCGGAGGACGGCACCACGATCGGGGTCGCGACCAACAACGTCGCGGAGTACTCCGGGCTGATCGCCGGGCTGCGGATGGCCGCCGAGCTCGCGCCCGGCGCGGAGGTCGAGGTCCGGATGGACTCCAAGCTCGTCGTCGAGCAGATGTCGGGTCGCTGGAAGATCAAGCACCCGAGCATGTTGCCGCTGGCGGCCGAGGCGGCGGAGCTGGCGCCGGCCGGTACGACGTACACCTGGATCCCGCGGGAGCAGAACTCGCACGCCGACCGCCTCGCCAACGAGGCGCTCGACGGCTTCCGCGACGGAGTCACCATCGCGGGGGAGTCGCTGGTCGAAGAGGTGGAGGAGCCCTCGACGAAGCCCTCGATGCAGAGCCAGACCCGGGGTTGGTCGCCGGACAGCGCGCCGACGACGGTCGTGCTGGTGCGTCACGGCGTCACCCCGCACACGCTCGAGAAGCGCTTCTCCGGCGGGCTGGCCAGCTCCAACCCCGGCCTCAGTGACGAGGGTCGGGCCCAGATCCGCGCCGCCGCCGAGTGGCTGTCGCCGATCGCCGATCGGGTCGACGCCGTCGTCGCCTCGCCCGTACGCCGCACCCTCGAGTCGGCCGAGATCCTCGCCGAGGCGCTGGGTCACGCGGTCGAGGTCGAGCCCGGCTTCGCCGAGATGGAGTTCGGCAACTGGGACGGGATGACCTTCGGTGAGGTGGGGGAGAAGCACCCCGACGAGTTGAAGAAGTGGCTCGGCTCGACCGAGGTCGCGCCGCCGGGCGGAGAGTCCTTCCGGGTCGTGCAGGAGCGCGTCCTGGCCGGGCTCGACCGGCTCCTCGAGTCCCACGCCGGCAAGACCGTCGTGGTCGTCAGCCACGTGACCCCGATCAAGGTCCTGGTCGCGGCGGCCGTCGACGCGCCGCTCGAGGCGGTCTTCCGGATGGAGCTCTCGCCCGCGTCGGTCACCGTGCTGAGCTGGTACGGCGATCGTCCGTCGATGCGGCTCTACAACGCGCTGCCTCCGGGGAGCGACGCGTTCTCGTCCGCCGCCACCAGGTGGTGAGCGCGAGGACCGGTTTTCCGTTGTTCACTCGTTCGTACGTAGATCACGTACACGTGTACGCGATCCACGTACGAACGTGTGAACAACCCGCGGAGCCACCAGTCAGAGCTCGCTGACGACCACGTCGAGCTGGGTGCCCTTGGCGGTCGGCTCGCCGACCTCGACGGTCCAGCCGAGGTCGCGCAGGGCGTCCGCCAGCTTGGCCGGGGTGCGCGGTGCGGCACCGCTCTCCAGCAGCGCGCGCACGATCCGGCCCTTGGTCGCCTTGTTGAAGTGGCTGACCACCTTGCGCTGCCCCTGGTGCTCGTGGAGCACGCGGACGGTTGCTGCACGCACCCCGTCGGGCCGCCAGAAGGCGCCGTACATCCCGCTGCGCAGGTCGACCAGCAGCCCACCACCCAGCGCGTCCTCCGCTGCCCGACCGAGGCACTCGCGCCAGACCCCGGCGACCGAGCCGAGGCCGGGGAGGGTGGCGTCGCCGGAGAGGCGGTACGCCGGGATCCGGTCGGACGGCCGGACCAGTCCGAAGAGGCTGGAGGTGACCGCCAGCCGCGCCGTCGAGCGGCGCTTGGCGGCCGGCGAGAGCGTGGCGACGTCGAGGGCGTCGTACAGGACCCCGGCGTAGACCTGGTCGGCACGCGCGGTCGGCGCGGTGCGGAGCGTGCGGTTGAGCTCGACGAGGTCGAGCTGGGTGCTGCCCACGCCGAGGACCTTCGCCGCGGACTCCGGATCGCCGCTGCAGAGCTCGACGAGCGCGTCCAGCACCCGCTCGCGCGCAGGCGTCAGCGTCGGGAAGTCGAGGGTCGCCAGGTCGAGCGGCTTGCCACGACGCGGCGCGGCCTTGCCCTCGGAGGGCGGCAGGAGGATGAGCACGACGTTATGGTGCCGGTATGCCGAGCAGTCGCGTCGTCCGGGTCCGCACGGTCGAGGACGGCGTGGCCGCAGCCGCGCTGCGCTCGGGCATCGTCGACATCCAAGCCGAGCTCGGTGTCACGCCGGACTTCCCGCCCGAGGTCGAGGAGGCGGCGCGCGCCGCAGCGGCAGCGCCCCGGCTCCCGGAGCTCGACCGCACCGACCTCCCGTTCGTCACCATCGACCCGCCGTCGGCGCTCGACCTCGACCAGGCGATGTACCTCGAGCGCGACGGTGGTGGTTACGTCGTGCGCTACGCGATCGCCGACGTGGCTGCGTTCGTGGCGCCGGGTGACCCGGTCGACGTCGAGGCCAACAAGCGCGGCGAGACGCTGTACGGCGCCGACTCGAAGGTCCCGCTGCACCCGAAGGTGCTCAGCGAGGACGCCGCCTCCCTGCTGCCGGGCCAGGTCCGGCCGGCGCTGCTGTGGACGATCCGGATGGACGCCCACGGCGAGCGGACCGACGTCCACGTCGAGCGGGCGCTGGTCCGCTCGACGGCCAAGCTGTCCTACGAGGAGGTCCAGCGCGACATCGACGCCGGCACCGCCTCGGAGTCGCTCCAGGTGCTGAAGGAGCTCGGCGAGATCCGGATCGGGCGGGAGGCCCTGCGCGGCGGGGTGTCGCTGCCGCTGCCCGAGCAGGAGGTGGACATCCTCGGCGACCAGTGGCGTCTCGAGTTCCGCGAGCAGCTCCCCGTCGAGCGCTGGAACGCCCAGATCTCCCTGCTCACCGGGTTCGCGGCCGCGTCACTCATGGTCTACGCGGCGGTCGGTCTGCTGCGCACGCTGCCGCCGCCGGACCCGCGCGACGTGCAGCGACTGCACCGCACGGCTCGAGCCCTCCACATCGACTGGCCGGCGGAGCAGCTCTACCCGGACTTCATCCGGTCGCTCGACCCGGCGCGGCCCGACCACGCCGCGATGGTCAACGCCTGCGCGCGCCTGCTGCGCGGGAGCGGGTACGTCGCGTTCGACGGCGAGGTCCCGGAGCAGCCGCAGCACGCCGCGCTGGCGTCGGAGTACGCCCACGTGACCGCTCCGCTGCGGCGGCTGGGGGACCGGTACGCCGGCGAGGTCTGTCTCGCGCTCTGTGCCGGGACCGACGTGCCTCCCTGGGTGCTCGCCGCCCTGCCGACGCTGCCCAAGACCCTGCGGGCCTCGGCGTCCCGTGCCCACGCCTACGAGCGGGCAGTGCTCGACCTGGTGGAGTCCGGAGTCCTGCGTGACCGGGTCGGCGAGGAGTTCGACGGGGTGGTCGTCGACATCGACGACAAGGATCCCCACCGCGGGGTCGTGGTGCTCCACGACCCGGACGTGGAGGCGCGGGTCGTGGGCGACGCGGACCTGCCGCTCGGGACCGACGTACGCGTCCGGCTCACGACAGCTGACGTGGCGTCGCGCAAGGTCGAGCTCGCGCTCGACGGGTCCCGCTAGCTGGTCGCGACGAACTCACGCAGCGGTGACTCCGCCGCGTCCCACGCCTTGCGGAAGGCGGGATGCAGGGGCAGGGCGCTGACGTCGGCGCTCGCGAACCACTCGTGGCCGTCGCTCTCGGCGCGGTCGCGCAGCTCGAGCACGCCGTACGGCACAGCGAGCACGGTCTCGTAGGTCCACCCGCCGCAGTCCGCCATCGACGAGCCGCGGACGTCGACGGCGTCGGGAGCCAGGCCCAGCTCCTCGCCGGCCTCGCGAAGCGCTGCCTCGACGCCGGTCTCGCCGCGCTCGCGTGCACCACCCGGTACGGACCAGGTGCCGCCCTGGTGCGCCCAGGTCGCCCGCAGCTGGAGCAGCAGGCGACCGCCCTCGGCCACCAGCAGCCCGGCCGCGCCCCGGGGTCCCCAGTGGACGTGCCCGAGGTCGCACCGTGCCCAGCTCATGGGGAGGAGTGTCCCAGGAAGTCCACGACCAGTCCGTTGACCGTCGCCGGGTCCTCGACGTGCAGGAAGTGGCCGGCGCCGGGCACCAGCGTCGCGCTGGCTCCCTCCGGGAGGTGCTCGGTGACCAACGGGAAGAACCGTGGCTCGAGGCAACCGTCCTGGGCGCCGTGGAGGTAGAGCAGCGGCACCTGGGGCGGGTCCATCATCGTGCGCTGCCAGTGCTTGTAGGCGACGGCCCGCGGCCCGGGCCGGAGGAAGGCGCGGTAGTAGGACACGATCGCCCGGGCGTGCGCCTCGTCGGGCGCGGCGGCCAGCGCGTGCTCGACGTCCTCGCTCGCGTCGTACCCCGGCGACCAGGTGCGCCACAGGTAGGGGACCAGCCGGTCGAGCCGCTGCTCGGAGATGCCGGGCAGCTGGTTGAGGAAGATGTACCAGCTCTTCACCGGCTGCCGGACGACCGCGCCGAGCCACGGGACCACGGTGTCGCGGGTGGGGTTCATCGTCGACAGGGGAGGGACAGCGAGCGAGACGACGCGCCCGAACGGCGAGTCGGGGTGGGCCGCCAACGCGTTGGCGGTGATCGCGCCCCAGTCGTGACCGATCAGCACGGCGCCCGCATCGCCGCCGAGCTCGCCGTGCAGTGCGACGGCGTCCGCCATCAGCGAACCGACGGTGTACGTCGTGTCGCTCGGGACGCCCGAGGGCGCGTAGCCGCGCGTGAACGGTGCGACAGCGTGGTAGCCGTGCTCGGCGAGCACCGGTCCGAGGTGTCGCCACGTCCAGGCGCTGTCGGGGAAGCCGTGCAGCAGCAGGGCGAGTGGGCCGTCAGCAGGCCCCCACTCGAGCAGCTCGGCGCGGTGGGTCGGCAGCTCGACGTGGCGGATGCTCGGGCTCATGGAGGCAGTCTCCACCGATCGGGGCTCGCTGGGGACGGTGTTCCACGCGCGGAGCATGTCGGAGTCCTGGGGCTGGCGACCTTCGGCGAGCAGGAGTAGGAAGGAGGCAGCGGGTTGCCGCGCCCGCAGAACGGAGGGCCTCGACATGGCCAGTCAGCACCCGGCGTACGACACCGAGACACGGACCTACAACGACCGGTTGGACTCGTTCATCGCGGTCCTGGGCGCGGTCCTCGGGGTCGCCGCGATCATCGGCCTGTTCATGTTCATCACGTGGTTCACCTACGCCACGAACTGACCGCGATCGTCAGGTCGGTGCGGACGGGCTGGCCTGTAGGCCGGGTTCTGTACGCCGAAGCGTGGCGACCATCCATCTACGGGTGCCGTTGCCGACACCCTCCAGCGATCTACCCGCGCACTCGGGCGAGCAGCCCTCGAACGTGCGCGCGACCCGTGCAAGCACGAGCCTTCTTGATCTTGCTCCAGGTGGGGTTTGCCGATCCGACCGGGTCACCCCGGCCGCTGGTGGTCTCTTACTCCACCGTTTCACCCTTACCGCTCCCGTTGCCGGCAGTGGCGGTCTGTTCTCTGTGGCACTGTCCCGCGGGTCACCCCGGGTGGGTGTTACCCACCACCTCGCTCTGTGGAGCCCGGACCTTCCTCGGCGCCGTCCGAAGACGGCGACGCGGTCGCCCGGCCAGCCCATCCGCGGACCCAGGATAGGGCCGACTGCGGGTCAGCGGTGAGCCAGCAACCGTTTCACCTGTCTTCATCGGTGAAAACGGTTGCCTGCTCACCGCCGCCACGGCAGTTAGGTCCAGTCGCTGATCGGCAGGTCGTGCGGGAAGGGCTGACCCTTGCCGGTCTCGAGGAGCGACTTGAGGCTGAGGAGGTAGGTCGCCCAGCGGGTGCTGCAGTGGTGCATGAACTCGACCTCCTCGGCCCAGCCGCGGTGGGCGAAGAGCACGATCGTGTAGTCCCCGCGCTGCTCGAGGCGCCAGTCGACCTCGGTGCCGATCCACTCCTCGGGCCCGTCGGCGACCCGCCACCGGATCCGGCCGGTCGGGTCGAGCTCGGTGATCTCCATGTCGAAGCCGCCGGCCTCGCCGAAGCGGTAGGCGAGCTGCGCGCCCACCTCGCTCGTGCCGGTGGTGTCCTCGGTCCACCAGGCGGCTCCGCCCTCGGGGGTGGCGACGGCGCGGTAGACCTCGTCGAGCGGGGCGACCACGCCCACGCGGTGCAGGATGTCGGGCATCTCAGGTTCCTTCCTTCGTGGCTTGTTCGATCGCCTCGGCGATCTTCTTGATGCGGCGCAGTCGGGCGTCCCACGTGGAGCCGACCGCGGAGAGCTGGGCGACGGCGCGGGCGAGCTGCGCCTCGTCGACCTGGAAGTGCCGCTCGCGGCCGGCCTGGGCGGCGTGCACGAGGCCGGCGCGGTCGAGCACGGCGAGGTGCTTCGCCACGGCCTGCCGGGTGACCGGCAGTCGCTCGCTGAGCGAGGTGGCCGTGCCTGCACCGTCGGTGAGGAGCAGGTCGATCATGGTGCGGCGGGTCGGGTCGCCGATCGCCGACCACAGGTCGTCGTCGACCACGGTGCTCATGAGGCAGCGACCCGCTCGGCGTAGGTCCCGAGCCGCGGGATGAAGATGTCCCAGCCGCGGGCGTGGTCGGCGTACCACTCCTCGAGCACGGCGGCCTCCCAGCCCATCTCGCGGAAGCCGGTCTCGGTCATCCGGATCCGGGTGCCGCCGTCGACCGGCTCCAGGTCGAAGGTGACCAGCAGGGACGAACCGCTGCGGTCGGGCTCGGCGAAGCACCAGCGGAAGGAGAAGCGCCGCGGCGGGTCGACGTCGACCACCGTGAGCTCCGCGGTCTTCACGTCACCGGACTCCGCGTTGCGCCACCGCACCTCGCCGGGCGCGCCGGGGACCGGGTCCAGGTCGGCCTCGTCGGGCCACCACTCCTGGATGTGCTCGGGTCGGCTCACGACCTCGAAGACCACCTCGGGGGAGGCATCCACCTGGATGTCGCGCTCGATCGTGCCCAGCTCCATGGTCTGTTCCATCTCGACTCCCTTTCGCAACCTTTGGTTGCACAACCGTACGACGGTCCTGCCGAATGCGCAACCGTTGGTTGCGTATGGGTGCGTCGCTAGGCTCGCCGACATGAAGACACGCAACCTCGGTGGCAGCGGGCTCAAGATCTCGGAGATCTCCTACGGCAACTGGCTGACCCACGGGTCCCAGGTCGAGGAGGACGCCGCCACGGCGTGCGTCCGGCAGGCACTCGAGGAGGGCATCACGACCTTCGACACCGCCGACGTCTACGCGAACACCGCGGCCGAGACCGTGCTCGGCAAGGCGCTCGCGGGGGAGCGCCGCGAGGGTCTCGAGATCTTCACCAAAGTCTACTGGCCGACCGGGCCTGGCAAGCACAACGACCACGGCCTGTCGCGCAAGCACATCCACGAGTCGATCAACGGCAGCCTGAAGCGCCTGCAGACCGACTACGTCGACCTCTACCAGGCTCACCGCTACGACCACGAGACGCCGCTCGAGGAGACGATGGAGGCGTTCGCGGACGTCGTACGCCAGGGCAAGGCGCTCTACATCGGCGTCTCGGAGTGGCGCGCGGAGGAGATCCGCGCAGCCCATGAGCTGGCCCGCGAGCTGAAGATCCCGCTGGTGTCGAACCAGCCGCAGTACTCCATGCTCTGGCGGGTCATCGAGGCCGAGGTCGTCCCGACCTCCGAGGAGCTCGGCATCGGCCAGGTCGTCTGGTCGCCGATCGCGCAGGGCGTGCTGACCGGCAAGTACCTCCCCGGCCAGGCGCCGCCGCAGGGCAGCCGCGCGACCGACGAGAAGGGCGGCGACAAGATGATCAGCCGCTGGCTCCAGGACGACGTGCTCGAGCGGGTCCAGCAGCTCAAGCCGATCGCCGACGAGGCCGGCCTGTCGATGGCCCAGCTCGCCGTCGCCTGGGTGCTCCAGAACGACAACGTCTCCTCGGCGATCATCGGCGCGAGCCGGCCCGAGCAGGTCACCGACAACGCCAAGGCGTCCGGGGTGGTCCTCGACGAGGCGACCCTGAAGGCCATCGACGAGGTCGTCGACCCGGTCGTCGAGCGCGACCCGGCGAAGACGCAGTCGCCGCAGACCCGCGACTTCGGCTAGCGGCTACTTGCTGTAGCCGTCCTCCGGGAGCTGCTGGCCGATCTTCACCTTCGACTTCGGCAGCCGCATGAACTTCATCTGCAGCGCCCGGGTGATGGCGTAGTAGCTGAGGCCCTTGTAGGACTGGTCCGGGAAGCGGCGTACGAGCTCGCGGCGGAGCCGGAAGCGCAGGAAGAAGATGTCGAGCAGGACGAGCACGACGGTGCCGAGGAGCAGGGTGTTGCCCCACTGGCGCAGCGTTGTGTTGCCGGAGTAGCCCATGATCATCGTGATCAGCAGCAGCGGGATCACGAGCTCGATCAGCGAGAAGCGGGCGTCCACGAAGTCGCGGACGAACCGGCGCTCCGGGCCGCGGTCGCGGGCGGGGTAGTAGCGCTCGTCGCCGTTGCGCATCGCCTCACGGATCGACCTGCTCGACTCGCCGGTGCGGCCGGTGCGCTGCGCGGCCGCCTGCTCCTTGCGGGTCCGCGGCACCTTGGCGCGCGCCTTCGCGGCGGCCTCCGCCTCACGTCGGGTCGGGGTGGGGCGTCCCTTGCCACCGACCTTGGCGGGGGTGGTCTCGGGGACGGTCTCGGTCTTGGTGCGACGGAACAACGCGTGAGCCTTCACGATCGTGGGGCGGAATCAAGGTGGGGCAGGAACGCCACCAGACTACCGGCGTCGTCGCCCCGGCTTGGTTTTCCGCCTAGGGTTGGGGTTCAGCACCGAACGTCGTGGAGAGGGATCCAACCCCATGGGACTGTGGCAGCGCGTCAGCCTGATCTTCCGCTCGAAGGCCAACAAGGCGCTCGACCGCGCCGAGGACCCCCGCGAGACCCTGGACTACAGCTACCAGCGGCAGCGGGACCTGCTCGCGAAGGTACGCCGTGGGGTCGCCGACGTGGCGACGAGCCGCAAGCGCGTGGAGCTCCAGATCACCCAGCTCGAGCAGCAGTCCGCCAAGCTGACCGACCAGGCCCAGAAGGCCATCTCGATGGAC
Organism: Nocardioides pollutisoli; assembly: GCF_040045055.1. Taxonomy (NCBI): domain Bacteria; kingdom Bacillati; phylum Actinomycetota; class Actinomycetes; order Propionibacteriales; family Nocardioidaceae; genus Nocardioides; species Nocardioides pollutisoli. The sequence continues at coordinate 810,549 of NZ_JBDZDU010000002.1, read as the reverse complement.
CGCGAGGACCTCGCCCGCGAGGCGCTGACCCGCAAGTCCGGTCTCACGACGCAGATCGACGACCTCAAGGCGCAGCACGCCCAGCTCCAGGGCGAGGAGGAGAAGCTCACCCTCGCGCAGCAGCGGCTGCAGGCGCAGGTGGAGGCCTTCCGCACCCGCAAGGAGACGATCAAGGCGACGTACACCGCCGCCGAGGCGCAGACCCGGATCAACGAGGCCATGTCCGGCATCGGCGACGAGATGGGCGACGTCGGCGCCGCCATCCAGCGTGCCGAGGACAAGACCGCCCAGATGCAGGCCCGCGCCGGCGCGATCGACGAGCTGATCGCCTCGGGTGCCCTCGACGACGTGACCGCCACGAACTCCGGCGACGACATCACCCGCGAGCTCAACGCGATGAGCTCGAAGGCCGACGTCGAGGCCGAGCTGGCCGCGCTCAAGGCGGGCTCCACCCCTGCCATCGAGGCCGCCGCGGACGGCGGCGACATCCTCAAGGCCGAGGCGAAGACCGAGGACGAGCAAGCCTGAGGCTTGGTCCCACCGGCAACAATTGGTCGCATGGCACGCACGCGTTTCGTCGGCGATCGGGGTCTCACCGCCCGGATCACGCTGGTGATGTTCCTTCTCGGGGGCCTGTTCGTCGGACTGATCGCGGTCCTGATCGCGATCCTGCCGCCGACCTGGGCGCCCTTCATCGGCGCGATCGGTCTCGGTCTCGTCTGGTTCCAGTGGTACAACTCCGACACCGTCGCCATGAAGGCGATGGGTGCTCGTGAGGTGAGCCCGGAGCAGGCGCCCGAGCTGCACGGCATGATCGACCGGCTCTGCACGCTGGCGGACATGCCGAAGCCACGGGTCGGCATCGCTGACACCGACCTGCCCAACGCCTTCGCGACCGGTCGGTCCCCGCAGCGCTCGGTCGTCGTCGTGACGACCGGCATCCTGAAGCGCCTCGACGCCGAGGAGCTCGAGGGCGTCCTCGCGCACGAGCTCTCCCACGTCGCCCACCGCGACGTCCTGGTGATGACCATCGCGTCGTCGGCCGGCATCATCGCGGCGATGCTGAGCCGTGGTGCCCAGTGGGGTGCGTTCTTCGGCGGCGGCCGTCGCGACAACAACAGCGGCGCCCCGACCTGGGTGATCGTGCTGGTGATCAGCCTGGTGACGTACGTCGTGAGCTTCCTGCTGCTCAAGCTGCTCTCGCGCTACCGCGAGCTGTCGGCCGACCGCGCCGGTGCCTACCTGACCATGAAGCCGGAGGCCCTCGCCTCCGCGCTGCAGAAGATCACCGGCGAGATCAACACGATCCCCGACCGCGACCTCCGGGCCTCGCAGTCGATGAACGCGTTCTTCATCGCCCCCGCCGTCCGCGGGATCTCGCTGCGCACCCTCACCTCGACGCACCCGACCCTGGAGCAGCGGCTCGAGCAGCTCGCGCGGATCCAGGCGGAGCTGGGCCGCACCAGCTGATGGGGCTCTGGGGCGTCATCACCGGGCGCACGAAGCCCAAGCAGGCCAACCTCGACGCGCTCTTCCAGGTGCCGGGAGCGGCGGTCACGCTGCAGGTCGGGCTCGGGATGAAGCCGACCGGTGAGGGATCGGTCTGCTACCGCGCCGCGACCGGCCTGGCCTTCCAGGAGACCCAGGACGAGTTCGTCGAGCTGCTCAACTCCGACCCGGACCAGCCCGACGTCGAGCTGACCCGTGACGAGTACGGCTTCACCTGGCTGGTCACCCGCGACGACCCCGACGACATCGCCGGTCTCTGCACCGACCTGCACGCCGTCAACACCGCGCTCGAGGAGCAGGGCTTCGGACCCGGGCTGCTCTGCTCGCTGATCCCGTTCGTCGACCCGACCGGGCGCAAGGTCGGCCTCGTCTACCTCTACAAGCAGGGCACGTTCTACCCCTTCGTGCCGAAGCCGGGGGAGCGGCGCCGCGACAACCTGACCGAGATGCAGCTCCGCGACACCCTCGCCGGCGAGCTGCCGATGGAGCAGGACCTCAGCCGCTGGCTGGCCGTCTGGGGCGCCCCCGGCCTCTGACGCCGTTGGTTGAGGAGGTTGCGCTAGCAACCGTCGCCTCGTTGGTTGAGGAGGTTGCGCTAGCAACCGTCGCCTCGTCGGTTGAGGAGGTTGCGCTAGCAACCGTCTCGAAACCCGGTGAGCCGAGCGCCGACATGGTTCGTGGGTTCCGGGGTTTCGAGACAGGACTTCGTCCTTCCTCAACCACCGGACCGCCGTCCCGCTCTTCAACCGTTGGTTGAGGAGGTTGCGCTAGCAACCGTCTCGAAACCCGGTGAGCCGAGCGCCGACGTCGTTCGTGGGTTCCGGGGTTTCGAGACAGGACTTCGTCCTTCCTCAACCACCGGACCGCCGTCCCGCTCTTCAACCGTTGGTTGAGGAGGTTGCGCTAGCAACCGTCTCGAAACCCCGTGAGCCGAGCGCCAACCTCGTTTGCCGGAGCACGCGAACCACAGCACCCGCACAGGAACACCCCACATCCGGCACAGGCCCGGCCCCCAGAGTCCGGGCGTGAGGAAATTGCTTCGCGGCAGACGCCGCGCCTGGCTCGCCCTGCCCGTCGTGCTCCTGGTCGCCGCTGCGTCCTCGGGCGCCTGGCTGCTGACGCGTGACTCGTCCGAGGCCGCGGCCTCGACGACCGCGACCGTCTCCACCCAGACCATGCAGGAGACCGTGTCCGCGGACGGCACGCTCGCGGCGCGGCGTACGCGCGACGAGAGCTTCGCCGTCTCCGGCACCGTCACCCGGGTCGCGGTGTCCGCGGGCGACCGGGTCGCGAAGGGTGACGTGCTCGCCACGGTCGGCTCCGACGCGCTGCTCGCGGCGCGTACGGCGGCCGTGGCGTCGCTCAACGCCTCCGTCGCCCAGCTCGACGACGACGAGGACGCCGGCGCGAGCGACGTGCAGATCGCGGCCGACCAGGCGGCGATCGTCTCCGCCCGGGCGAGCCTCTCCGACGCACGTCAGGCTGTCGACGACGCGACGCTGCGAGCCACGATCCCCGGCACCGTCACGGCCGTCGGCGTCTCGCGCGGCGACGTGGTCGGCTCCGACACCGGTGCGACCGGCGACACCACCTCGACCGCGGACTTCACGATCGTCTCGACAAACGAGTACGTCGTGGACGCGACCGTCGCCGCCGAGGACGTCGACCAGCTGAAGAAGGGCATGCAGGCCCAGGTCACGGCCACCGGCGTGACCGACACGATCTACGGCACGGTCAAGACCGTCGGCCTGGTCGCCCAGACCAACGACAGCGGGGCGGCCGTCTTCCCGGTCACGATCGAGGTGACCGGCAAGCAGAAGGACCTCTTCGCGGGCGTCTCCGCGACCGTCTCCGTCATCGTCAAGGAGACCCCGGACGTCCTCACCGTCGTCAGCCGGGCGCTGACGACCGAGGACGACACGACCTATGTCACCGTGGTCGTCGACGGCGACGAGGTCAAGACCGAGGTGAAGACCGGCCAGACCTACGGCATGACCACCGAGATCACGTCGGGCCTGAAGGACGGCGACGTGGTCGTGATCCCCGGCTTCACCGCGCCCACCGGCAGTGGCAACACCGGCGAGAACGGCTTCCCCGGCGGCGGCGAGCTGCCCGACTTCAGCCAGATGGGCGGCAGCAACGGGTTCCCGGCGGGAGGTCCGCCCCAGTGAGCGCCATCATCGAGCTCGACGGCATCCGCAAGACCTACCGCTCGGGCAGCATCGAGTTCGAGGCCCTGTGCGGTGTCGACACCACCGTGAACACGGGGGAGTACGTCGCGGTCGTCGGCCCCTCCGGGTCCGGCAAGTCCACCCTGATGAACATCCTCGGCTGCCTCGACAACCCGACCGAGGGCCACTACCTGCTCGCCGGCGAGGATGTCTCGGCGATGACCGAGGCCCACCTCGCGGAGGTGCGCAACCGCCGGATCGGCTTCGTCTTCCAGCAGTTCAACCTGCTGGCCAGCCTGCCCGCCTGGCGCAACGTCGAGCTCCCGCTCGTCTACGCCGGGGTCCCGCGCTCCGAGCGTCGCGAGCGGGCGGTCGCCGCCCTCGAGCGGGTCGGTCTCGGCGACCGCACCGAGAACCGGCCCGGTGAGCTCTCGGGCGGGCAGCAGCAGCGCGTGGCCGTCGCGCGAGCGCTCGTCACCGAGCCCGCGATGATCCTGGCCGACGAGCCGACCGGCAACCTGGACTCCCGGTCCACGGCGGACGTGCTCGAGCTGCTCGACGAGCTGCACGCCAGCGGCCGCACGATCGTCCTGATCACCCACGAGCACGAGGTCGCTGCACGTGCCGAGCGCAACCTGGTGATCCGCGACGGCCAGATCGTCTCCGACAACCCGACCGCCCGGGCGGGGGCTCTCGTATGAACTGGCTCGAGACGTTCCGCTCCGCCGGCGAAGCCGTGCGCGCGCACAGGATGCGATCGATCCTGACCATGCTCGGCATCGTCATCGGCATCGCCTCGGTGATCCTCACCGTCGGCTTCGGTCAGGGCGCGCAGAAGCAGGTCAAGGACGAGATCAGCGCCCTCGGCAGCAACCTGCTCATCATCGCGCCGGGCAGCAGCACCGACTCCGGTGGCATGCGTGGCGGGTTCGGCTCGGCGCAGACGCTGACGACCGAGGACGCCGCCGCGATCGCCGACAGCGACGTCGTCCCCGATGCGGCGAAGGTCGCTCCGACGACCTCCAGCTCGGCGTCGCTCACCGCCGGCGAGACCAACTGGACGACGTCCGTGGTCGGTACGACGACGTCGTGGATCGATGTCCGCACCCGTGATCTCGCGGCCGGCCGGTTCTTCACCGATGCCGAGGTCACCAGGGGCGCGGACGTCGTCGTGCTCGGCCCGGACACCGCCAACGAGCTCTTCGCCCGGGGCAGCCCGGTCGGCCAGACCGTGTCCGTCGGCGGTCGCCAGCTCACCGTGATCGGCGTGCTCGACTCGTCCGGCGCCTCCTCGTCCGGCACGTCCGAGGACGACGAGGCGGTCGTCCCGATCAGCACCGCGAAGTCGCTGACCGGCTCGACCTCGACCTCGGTCTCCACGATCTACGTCGAGGCGGCGTCGGCGGACACCCTGAGCGCGGCGTACCAGGAGATCGACAACCTGCTCCTGACCCGCCACGCGGTGAGCTCCGACGACGCCGACTTCACGATCTCCACCCAGGACTCCCTGGTCGAGACCGCGAACTCGACCAACGAGACGCTCACGGTGCTCCTGACCGGCATCGCCGCGATCTCGCTGCTGGTCGGCGGAGTCGGCGTCATGAACATCATGCTCGTCTCCGTCACCGAGCGGATCCGTGAGATCGGCCTGCGCAAGGCCCTCGGCGCCACGCCGACCGTGATCGGTCGGCAGTTCCTCGTGGAGGCATCGATGCTCGGCCTGGCGGGAGGGCTCGTCGGTGTGCTGATCGGCGTCGTCGGCTCGTGGGTCCTGCCACCGCTGATCGACCAGCCCGTCACCCTCTCTGTCCTCGCGACGGCCGGGGCGATCGCCACCTCGCTCGCCCTCGGCGTGGGCTTCGGCGTCTATCCCGCCGGCCGCGCCGCCCGCCTCACTCCCATCGACGCTCTCCGCAGCGAATGAAAGGCCACGTCATGAACCTCACCCGCGTCACGCTCAGCACCGCCTCGTCGGTCCTGGTCCTGGCCATGCTCTCCGCCTGCGGCGGCAGCGACACGGCGACGGACTCGACCGCGGCAGCCGCTCAGCCGAGCCAGGGCGCCGCCGGCCCGGGCGCGGTCCCCGGTGCCTCCGGGAAGGTCGCTGCGGTGAGTGGCGAGACCGCGCAGGTCCAGGGCCAGTCGGGCCAGGTCGCGGTGTCGTGGACCGGCGCCACCACCTTCGACCAGGAGGTCGACGGCACGCTCGACGACGTCCAGGTGGGGTCCTGCGTGCGGGTGACCACCGCCGACGACAGTTCGGCCGACAGCACCGACGTCGCGGCCGCCACCGTGCGGATCGTCCCGAGCACCGACGGTGGGTGCGGGATGGGCGGACCTCCCGGAGGCGGCGACCTGCCGAGCGGCGCGCCCTCGGACGTGCCCACCGACCTGCCGACGGACCTGCCCAGCGACATGGCCCGGCCGGGTGGGTTCGGCACCGTCGGCGAGGTCACCGCCGTGTCCGGCAGCGGCTTCACCGTCGCCGCAGCGCAGGTCACCCCGGGCCAGGACCAGTCGGCGTCACCCACGACCACCGACGTCAGCGTCACGGTCTCCGGCGACACGTCGTACGTCACCAGCGCGAAGGCGACCGCCAGCGCCGTCAAGGTCGGAGTCTGCGTCAACGCGCAGGGCGAATCCGACAACACCGGCGCGCTCACCGCGAGCTCGATCAGCATCTCGAAGCCGGTCGGCGGGGAGTGCACGAGCGGCTTCGGGTTCATGCGGGGCGGAGGTGGCGGCGCGTGAACGTACGACGGATGAGGCGACCCGGTCGCCAGGCGCGACGGGTGCTCGCCGGCGCGGTCGTGGTCGCTGTCGTGGGTGGCGGTTACGCGGCGTACGCCGCCAGCGCCGACACCGCGTCGTACCGCACCGTCGCGGCCACCACCGGTGACGTGCAGGAGACGCTGTCGCTGTCGGGCACCGTCGAGCCGGTCGGCCGCGCCGACCTGTCGTTCGCGACGTCGGGCACGATCGCCACGGTCGGTGTGGGGGCCGGTGACCGCGTGAAGCGTGGCCAGGTCCTCGGCACGCTCGAGACGACCAGCCTGCGCAACGCGGTCCGCAAGGCCCGGTCCACCCTCGCCTCGGCGCGGGCCCAGCTCGAGTCGGACGAGGACGCCCAGACGTCGACGGTGAGCTCGGCGTCGTCGTCGAGCACGCCGTCGACGTCGCAGTCCTCAGCGCCCCAGACGGCCCCGTCCCAGCAGCCGACGCAGTCCGCCCCGTCCCAGGAGCCGACGGACACCCCGACCCAGGGGAGCGGCGACTCGGACGCGCTCGACGCGGCGCTGGCGCAGCTCGCGGACGAGCAGGACGCGGTGACCGGCGCGCAGTCGACGGTGAGCGCCTCGCTCGCCGCGGCCAACGACGCGCTCGCCGCTCAGCAGGCGGCGTGCGCGACGGCGTTCGGGACCGACGACGGCACCGGATCCACCGACGACGCCAACGCCGCCTGCACGACGGCCCTGTCGACCGTGCAGACCGCCCAGGCCCAGGTCGCGACCGACCAGCAGACCCTGCAGGACGCCCTCGAGGCACTGGCCGGCACGTTGACCGACGCGGTCGCGGCCCTCCAGTCCACGCCGTCGTTCGGCGGCGACACCAGCGAGCCGGAGCCGACGCAGACGGCGGAACCGACCGAGCAGGCGCAGCCGACCCAGCAGGCCCAGGCGGCCCCGGCGAGCTCCTCCCAGCAGTCGACCCCGACTGGCAGCACGGGCAGTGTCACGGTGAGCGCGGCGACGTTGGCGCGCGACCAGGCCGCGATCGACCAGGCGAAGGTCGACCTGATCACCGCCGAGGACCAGCTGAGGATGGCGACGATCAGTGCGCCGTTCTCCGGGCGGGTCGTGGCCGTCGACGCCGCTGCGGGTGACTCGGTCGCGTCCGGCACGGCGGTCTTCACGCTCGTCTCCCAGGGCACCACGACCGTCGAGGTCGCGGCGTCGAGCACGCAGGTCCAGCAGCTGGAGGTCGGGCAGCAGGCCACGGCGACGCCGGCCGGTTCGGACACCGCCCTCGCCGGCACCGTCAGCCAGATCAGCTCGATCCCGGACGACGACTCGACGTACCCCGTCACCATCACGCTGACGAGGAAGCACCTCGACGTCGCGATCGGCGTGACGGCGGCGGTCTCGGTCGTCACCGGGTCGGCCGACGACGTGGTGACCGTGCCGGCGTCAGCGCTCAGTGGCGGCTCGGTGACGGTGGTCAAGGACGGCGTCGCCACCCCGACTCGGGTCACCACCGGGGTGGTCGGTGCGACCGAGGTCGAGATCACCGACGGGCTGGAGAAGGGCGACGAGGTGGTCCTCGCGGACCTCGATGCGGCCCTGCCGACGACCGACACGTCCGACACGGGCGGGTTCGGGGGCGGGGGCTTCCCGGGCGGCGGCACGTTCCCCGCGGGCGGTCCGGGGGGCGGCCCGGTGATGATGCAGCGCGGCGGCTGAGGGCCGGCGTACTAATCTCCGATCTCGTGACGACGAACGTGCTGGACGCGCCCCGGGTCGCCGAGATCGGCAAGTACCGCATCCTCACCGAGCCGCCGCGCGCGGACCTGCTCGCGTTGGTGGAGGTCGCGGCCCAGGTGGCTCGCGTGCCGATGGCGACGATCAACCTGATCACCGACACCGAGCAGTACCAGGTCGCGACGCACGGCTTCGACGCCTCGGTCTGCCGGCGCGAGGACTCGATGTGCAACGTCGTCCTCCACGCGGGCGCGCCGGTCGTCGTCCCCGATGCGAGCCAGGACCCCCGCTTCGCCGACAACCCGTTCGTCACCGGGGTGATCGGCGACGTGCGCTTCTACGCGACCCACCAGCTCGTCACGCCCGAGGACGTCGTGATCGGCACCCTCTGCGTCTTCGACGTCGAGCCCCGGACGATCACCGACGAGCAGGAGCACGCACTGGCGGCGCTCGCCGACCGGGTCGTCGACCTGCTCGAGCTGGAGCTGCGCACGCGCGAGCTGAAGCGCTCCAACGAGCAGCTGGCGGCGTTCGCGGGCCAGGTCAGCCACGACCTGCGCAACCCGCTCACCGCGGTCACGATGTCGCTGGCGATGATCGGCGACGAGGCCGACGACCCCGAGCTCGGGTTCCTCGTCAGCAAGGCGCTCGGCGGTGCCGAGCGGATGCAGTCGCTGATCGACGACCTGCTCGCCTACGCGCGCGTCGGCGCGGAGCTGCAGCGCGTGCCCGTCGACCTGGCCGCCGTGATGACGGACGTGCGCGAGGACCTCGCGGGACCCCTGGCCGACGCGACCGTCGTGGTCGGCGACCTGCCGACCGTGACCGGTGACCCGGTGCAGCTGCGGGCGGTCCTCCAGAACCTGCTCGCGAACGCCGCCAAGTTCACCCGTCCCGGAGAACCCGCGCACATCGAGGTCGACGGGACCCTGATCGGCGAGCGGTGGCGCATCGAGGTCTGCGACCGAGGCCCGGGCATCCCGGACGACCAGCAGGAGCGGGTCTTCCAGCCCCTGGCGCGCGTCAACGAGGACGTGGAGGGGTCCGGCATCGGGCTGTCGACCTGCCGCCGCATCGTCGAGGCGCACGGTGGCCGGATCGGTCTCACCAACGCTCCGTACGGCGGCACCTGCGCCTGGTTCGAGCTGCCGGCGTAGTCACGCCGTTGGTTGAGGAGGTCGCGCAGCGACCGCACTCGTTGTCCCGCGCAGCGGACGAAGCACCCTTGGTTTCCGGGGTTTCGAGACAGGACTTCGTCCTTCCTCAACCTCCGGAAGTGGCTAGTCCTTGTGGGTCTTGCCCGGCAGGGCGAGCATCCGCTCGAGGGCGACCAGGGCGTGCTTCTCGGTCTCGGGGTCGACCTCGATCCGGTTGACCACGGTGCCGGCGACCAGCGACTCCATCGCCCAGACGAAGTGGGGGAGGTCGATCCGGTTCATCGTCGAGCAGTAGCAGACCGTCTTGTCGAGGAACGTGATCTGCTTGTCCGGGTGGGCGGCCGCGAGCCGCTTGACCAGGTTGAGCTCGGTGCCGATCGCCCAGCTCGAGCCCGCCGGCGCGGCCTCGATGGTGTTGATGATGAACTCCGTCGACCCGACCAGGTCGGCCTTCAGGACCACCTCGTGCTTGCACTCCGGGTGGACCAGGATCTGTACGCCGGGGATGGTCGCGCGCAGCTCGTCGACGACCTCCTCGGTGAAGCGGCCGTGCACGGAGCAGTGGCCCTTCCAGAGGATCATCTTCGCGTCGCGCAGCTGCTCGGTCGTGAGTCCACCGTTGGGGCGGTGCGGGTCCCAGACGACGCAGTCGTCGAGCGTCAGCCCCATCTTCAGGATCGCGGTGTTGCGGCCGAGGTGCTGGTCGGGCAGGAACAGGACCTTCGCGTCCGGCTTCTGGTCGAACGCCCACTCGAGCGCGACCTCGGCGTTGCTCGACGTGCAGACGACTCCGCCGTTGCGGCCGCAGAACGCCTTGATGTCGGCCGACGAGTTCATGTAGGTCACGGGGACGACGGAGTCGGCGACGCCCGCGTCGGTCATTGCCTGCCAGGCCATCTCGACCTGGGTCAGCCGCGCCATGTCGGCCATCGAGCAGCCGGCGGCGAGGTCAGGCAGGATCACCTGCTGGCCGGGACCGGTGAGGATGTCGGCCGACTCGGCCATGAAGTGCACGCCGCAGAAGACGATGAACTCGGCGTCCGGACGAGCGGCCGCGTCGCGCGCGAGCTTGAAGGAGTCGCCGGTGACGTCGGCGAACTGGATCACCTCGTCGCGCTGGTAGTGGTGGCCCAGCACGAAGACCTTGTCGCCCAGCGCCTCCTTGGCGGCCAGGGCGCGCGCGACCAGGTCGGGGTCGGACGCGGCGGGCAGGTCGCCCGGGCACTCGACGCCCCGCTCGCTGTTGAGGTCGACACCACGGCCCAGGGGCAGCAGCGGGAGGTCCACGGTCGTCATAGGTCGATCCTATTCGTGCGTGCTCACTCATCAGTGGGCAAGGTCAGAGCAGTGCACCGTTGTGAACGTACGGCGAGGGCGGCTTCATCCCGCGCAGCGCCAGATAGCCCTCCTGGTGCAGCTCGAGCCGGGCCGCGAAGCCGACGTCGAGCGCCCACTGGTTGGCGGCGGTGAGGTGGTGGAGCGTCACCTGCTCGGCGCCCTCGGCCAGGGCGGCCCACAGCAGGCGGGTCGCCGTACGCCGGTTGGACGCCGCGAGCAGGGTCAGCTGGCCGCGCTCGTTGAGGTAGGCGTAGCCGGAGCCCGTGGGCGTGTCCGAGACCAGCAGCGGCCAGGAGCGCAGCATCAGCTCGTGGTCGACGCCGTGGCCGGCGCCGCGCGCCGCCCGGTCGAGCGAGTCCATCAGGTCGAGGTCGCCGGCGCTGCCCTCACGCACCTTCTCGATGACGGGGATCGCGGTGCGGTCGACCGTGCCCGTCAGGTACATCTGGGGGTGCAGGTCGAAGCCGGCCTGGCGGTAGATCCGGACCGCCCTCGTGTCGCCGGACGCCGAGAGCATCGACCGGGTGCAGCCGCTCCCGTGGGTCATCGCGGCCGCCATCAGCGGCTTGCCGATGCCCTGGCCCTGTCGGTCCGGCAGCACGGCGTACGTCGCGAGGCACCAGAGGACCTCGCGACGGAACGACGTCGCGATGCCGACGATCCCGGTCTCGTCCTCCGCGACCCAGCAGCCGCCGGGGTCGGTGTCCACGAAGTGGCGGGTGCGCTCGATCCAGACCTCGCGGTGCGGGGCGCTGCGGTGCTCGGGCGGGGGCTCGCCGGGGCGGCGGGACGCCGTGTCGAGGGCGAAGAAGCTCTCGTCGCTGACCCGCTCCGCAGCCGGTACGTCGTCGGTGGTCATTGGCCGGATCTGCACGTCGGACAGACTAGGGCGCATGCGCATCCTCATCGCTCCCGACAAGTTCGCCGGGACGCTGACCGCCGTCGAGGCGGCCGAGGCGATCGCGACCGGCTGGCGGCGCCGCGCGCCGGGCGACGAGCTCGACCTGGCGCCGATGGCCGACGGGGGACCCGGCTTCGTCGACGTCCTGCACGCGGCGCTCGGCGGCGAGCTGCTCGCGGTGGTCGTGCGCGGCCCGCACGGCGAGCCGACGCCCGCCACCGTGCTGCTCGCCGGGACCACGGCGTACGTCGAGGCCGCACAGGCCTGCGGACTGCACCTGACCGGGGGAGAGAACGCCGAGACCGCCACGACGTACGGCGTCGGGGAGCTGCTCCTGGCCGCACGCGACGCCGGGGCGACCCGGATCGTGGCCGGCCTGGGTGGCAGCGGCACCAACGACGGGGGCGCGGGTCTGCTCGCTGCGCTCGGCGCGACCGCCGACCGGCCGCTCGATGCCGGGGTCGCCGGGCTGGCCGGCGTCTCCGAGGTGACGCTGCCCGGCTTCGACGTCGAGCTGGTCGCCGCGAGCGACGTCGACAACCCGCTGACCGGGCTGTTCGGCGCGACCAAGGTCTTCGGACCGCAGAAGGGCATCGCCGAGGAGCGGCTCCCGGAGGTCGACGGCTGGCTGGAGGGCTTCGCCGCCGCCACCGACCGGCGGGTGTCGCTCGACAAGGGCGCCGGGGCCGCCGGCGGACTCGGCTTCGCGCTGCTGCTGCTCGGCGCGACGCGGGAGCCCGGGATCGAGCTGGTCGCGGACGCCGTACGCCTGGGCGAGCGCGCCCGCGCGTCCGACCTCGTGATCACCGGCGAGGGCGCCTTCGACTTCTCCAGCCGCTCGGGCAAGGTGCCGTACGGCGTCGCGCAGATCGCCGCCGAGGCGCTGCGGCCGTGCGTCGCGCTCGCCGGGCAGGTGCTGGTCGGCTCCCGCGAGATGCGGGCCCTGGGCGTCGAGTCGGCGTACTCGACCGTCGAGCTGGTGGGGGAGGAGCGCTCCTTCGCCGACCCGGCCGGCGCGCTGGCCGACCTGGCTGAGCGCGTCGCCCGCACGTGGTCACGGGAATAACCGCCCGTGTGCGACCATTGGACCCAGTAACAGACTTCCTCCGACCTTGGGAGAAACGCACATGACCGAGCAGGTCGACACCACCACCGAACGCCGTACCGACCAGATCAACCTGAGCCCGGTCGCGGCCACCAAGGTGCAGACGCTTCTGGCGCAGGAGGGCCGCGACGACCTGTCGCTGCGCATCTCCGTGCAGCCCGGCGGCTGCTCGGGTCTCCGCTACCAGCTCTTCTTCGACGAGCGCACCCTCGACGGTGACGTCGTCACCGACTTCGACGGCGTGTCCGTCGTCGTCGACCGGATGAGCGTCCCCTACCTCAACGGCGCGATGATCGACTTCGTCGACTCGATCGAGAAGCAGGGCTTCACGATCGACAACCCGAACGCCACGGGCTCGTGCGCGTGCGGCGACTCGTTCCACTGATCGAGGACGCGACAGCGGACTCGATGATGGTGGTCGAGCGAGCGCTCTGACTGAGCTTGCGAAGTCAGAAGGCGCGTGTCGAGACCTGGTGAGTCGAGAAGCAGCCTCTAGGCAAACATCAGCCCCGGACCGAATCGGTCCGGGGCTGATGTGCGTCTAGAGCCTGCCTCGTCACTCACCGGGTCTCGACACGCTCCGTCGGGTCCGCTGACGCGTCCCCGGTCGCTGCTCGACCACCGATGAGTGAGTCCGCTGGCGCGTCCTCACTCGCCGTACAGCGCCCGCGCGAGGCGGGCGGCCGCCTCGGGCACCTCGATGGCCGACTTCGTCTGCTCGCGCGACAGGTCGCGCGCCGCAGCAGCGAGGGGACGGGTGAGGGAGGCCTGGACCGCGAGGCAGTCGGCGGTCATCTCGGCGGGCGTCGAGGCGTCGTCGTAGGCGAGTCGCTGGGTGCTCATGCTTCGACGCTAGGGGCTACCGATTAGTACGTGTAGGAGTACCCGTCGGTAGTCTCCCGTGTCATGTCGCTGCTGATCGCGGGCTCCATCGCCACCGACCACCTGATGAGCTTCACCGGCAAGTTCGCCGACTCGCTCGTCGTCGAGCAGCTGGACAAGCTCTCGGTCTCGTTCCTGGTCGACGACCTCGAGATCCGCCGCGGCGGCGTCGCCCCCAACATGTGCTTCGGGCTGGGCCGTCTCGGCCTGCGGCCCGTGCTCGTCGGTGCGGCCGGCGAGGACTTCGCCGACTACCGCTCGTGGCTCGAGCGCCACGGTGTCGACTGCTCCCACGTGCGCATTTCCGACACCCGCCACACCGCTCGCTTCGTGTGCACGACGGACACGACGATGGCCCAGTTCGCGTCGTTCTACCCGGGCGCGATGAGCGAGTCACGCCTCATCGAGCTCTCGCCGATCGTCGAGCGCGTCGGCGCGCCGGAGTACGTCCTGATCGGCGCCGACGACCCGGACGGCATGCTGCGCCACACCGACGAGTGCCGGCAGCGCGGCTACCCCTTCATCGCCGACCCGAGCCAGCAGCTCGCCTTCAGCGAGGGCGACCTGATCCGCAAGCTGATCGACGGCGCCGCGATCCTGATGTCCAACGAGTACGAGTCGCACATGATCGAGCAGAAGACCGGCTGGTCGGCCGACGAGGTGCTCTCGCGGGTCGGCATCCAGGTCACCACGCTCGGCAAGGACGGCGTCCGGGTGCAGGAGAACGGCTCCGACCCGATCGAGCTGCCCGCCGCCAAGAACGTCACCGCGATCGAGCCCACCGGTGTCGGCGACGCGTTCCGCGCCGGCTTCCTGGCCGCGCTGTCGTGGCAGCTCGGCCTCGAGCGGGCCGCGCAGGTCGGCTGCGTGCTGGCGGCGTACGTCGTCGAGACGGTCGGCACCCAGGAGTACACCTTCACCGGCGCGCAGTTCCTGGCCCGGGTCGAGGAGTCCTACGGCGCCGAAGCGGCCGCCGACGTCGAGCCGCACCTGAAGGCGATCAGCTAGTCCGTCGTACGACGTAGCGCTGGGCCGGCTCCTCGCCGACGTACTCCTGACCGCGCATCCGGCACCAGGCCGGGATGTCGGTGCGTGCCGCCACGTCGTCGGCGAGCACGGCCACCAGCCCGCCCACCGGCACCTCGGCGTAGTGCTTGGCGAGCTCGATGACCGGGAGCGGGCAGAGCATGCCGCGGCAGTCGAGCTCCAGGTCGGGAGTCACAGGCCGACCTCGGCGCGGATGTCGCGGACGACGTCGGGCAGGACGGCGAGGAAGCCCTCGACGTCCTCCTCGCTCGTGTCGCGGGTCAGCGAGACCCGCACGTTGCCGTGGGTCAGCACGCCCATCGCCTCGAGCACGTGGCTGGGCGCGAGCGTCGACGCGGTGCAGGCGGAGCCGCTCGCCACGCCGTACCCCCTCCGGTCGAGCTCGGTGACGATCGCCTCGCCGTCGACGTAGAGGCAGGAGAAGGTCACCAGGTGGGGGAGCCGATCGACGGGGTCGCCCACCACCTCGACGTCGGGGATCTCGGCGACGGCGCCCCGGATCCGGTCGACCAGCGCGAACTGCCGGGCGTTGACCTCGTCGCGCTCCTCGACGACGGCGCGCAGGGCGGCCGCGGCGGCGAGCGCGGCGGGCACGTTCTCGAAGCCGCTCGCGCGCTCGTCGATCCGGTCGTCGGCGGGGAAGGGGTTGAGCCACGGGGTGCCCTTGCGGACCAGGAGGATGCCGACGCCGGCCGGCCCGCCCCACTTGTGCGCCGAGCCGGCGAGCGTCGACCAGCCGCGGGGGAGCGGCAGCCGGCCCATCGAGGCGCAGGCGTCGACGAAGAGCGGTGTGCCGGGACCCGCGGTGGGCTGAAGCGTGCCGACCTCGTGGTTGGCCGACTGGACGGCCGCCACGCCGACGCCGTCGGGGATGCCTGCCGAGATCCGGCCGGTCCGGTCGACCGGGACCACCTCGGTCTCGGCGCCGGCCCACCGGAGCGCGTGCAGCACCGCCGAGTGCTCGACCGCGCTGTGCGCGACCCGTGCGCCGGGCCGCACCAGTCCCAGGAGGCCCCGGTGCACGGCGTCGGTGCCGGACGACGTGAAGGTGACCTCGTCGGGGCGCACCTCCAGACACTCCGCCACCACGGCTCGCGCGTTGTCGAGCAGCAGGCGCGCGTCGCGGGCCGGACCGTGGAGACGCCGCGCGTCGGCGTACCCGCGTTCGTAGGCCGCTATCAGCGTCTCGCGCGCCGCAGGGTGTAATGGCTCCGAGGACGCCGTGTCCAGGTAGACCGCGGCTTTTCTCACACCCGCAACCTACCGGCACCCCAGCGGCTCATCTGGGGTGCGATTCCGATAGTGTTCGACCTATCCGTGATCGTTGAGAGAGAGGCTCGTTCGTGGGTCTGCAACTCCCCAGGCGTGCGGCCGGGAAGCCCGTGGCCATCCGTCGGGTCACTGCCCTGGCGACCGTCGGCATCAGCGTGCTCGCGTTGGGCGGCTGCTCCTCTGAGACGAAGGGTGAGTGGGAGCGTTTCGCGATGCCCGACCCGGCGTCGCAGCAGGGTGAGCACATCCTCAACCTGTGGCAGGGCGCGTGGATCGCGGCGCTGATCACGGGTGGTGTCGTGTGGGCGCTGATGTTCTACGCGCTCATCCGCTTCCGCCGGCGCAGCGACGACGAGATCCCCGTGCAGACGCGCTACAACCTGCCGCTCGAGATCTTCTACACGATCGCGCCGATCATCATGGTGATCGTGTTCTTCGCCCACACGGTGGAGACCCAGAACTACGTCCTCGACGACGACCGCCCGGTCGACAACTGCATGGAGATCACCGGCCAGCAGTGGTCGTGGACCTTCAACTACGGCGTGGGCGACATGGGTGAGTGCAACGTCGACCCGCAGACGACGACGTTCCCCTACTCGTCGTACGTCCACGACTCCGGCACCGGCTCCCACATCCCGCTGCTGGTGCTGCCGGTCGGCGAGACGACCCGCTTCAACCTGCACTCGCCCGACGTGATCCACGACTTCGGCATCCCGTCGTTCCTCATGAAGATGGACGTCGTCCCGGGCCGGGTCAACCACTACGAGATCACGCCGACTCGCATCGGCAAGTTCCGCGGCAAGTGCTATGAGCTGTGCGGTGTCTACCACTCGCGGATGCTCTTCAACGTCCAGGTGGTGAGCAAGGAGGACTACGCCGCCTACGTGCAGCACCTGCAGGACAGCGGCGCCGAGACCGACCTGCCGCTGCTCGGTGGCGACAACGCCAGCACCCAGGCCGGACTCGAGTCCGGCGACGAGTCCGAGGAGGGGGCGGAGTGACCGCCACGACTGCAGCACCGACCACCGCCGTTCCGCGCAAGGCGCTGGGTCAGCAGCTCGCCACGATCCTCACGACCACCGACCACAAGCTGATCGGCAAGCTCTACCTCGGCACGTCGTTCGCCTGGTTCATGATCGGCGGCCTGATGGCGATGCTGATCCGGTCCGAGCTGGCCTACCCCGGCATGCAGATCGTCAACGACGAGCTCTACAACCAGCTCTTCACCATGCACGGCACGATCATGCTGCTGCTGTTCGCGACGCCGCTGTTCTTCGGCTTCGGCAACGTGATCATGCCGCTGCAGATCGGCTCGCCCGACGTGGCGTTCCCGCGGCTGAACATGTTCAGCTACTGGCTCTTCCTCTTCGGCGGCCTGATCGCGGCCTCCGGCTTCCTGACCCCGCAGGGCGCGGCCGACTTCGGCTGGTTCGCCTACACGCCGCTCTCCGACGCCGTCCGCTCGCCGGGCGTCGGCGGTGACCTGTGGATCATGGGCCTGTGGATGGCCGGTCTCGGCACCATCCTCGGTGCCGTCAACTTCATCACCACGATCATCTGCATGCGCGCACCCGGCATGACGATGTTCCGGATGCCGATCTTCGTCTGGAACACGCTGGTCACCAGCCTGCTCGTGCTGATCGCCTTCCCGGTGCTCGCCGGCGCGCTGCTCTCGCTCGAGGCCGACCGACAGCTCGGGGCCCACGTCTTCGACACCGCCCACGGCGGCGCGATCCTGTGGCAGCACCTCTTCTGGTTCTTCGGTCACCCGGAGGTCTACATCATCGCGCTGCCGTTCTTCGGCATCGTGACCGAGATCCTCCCGGTCTTCAGCCGCAAGCCGATCTTCGGCTACATCGGTCTGGTGGGCGCGACGCTCGGCATCGCGATCCTCTCGGTCGCCGTGTGGGCGCACCACATGTTCGTCACCGGCGCCGTGGACCTGCCGTTCTTCTCCGGCATGACGTTCCTGATCGCCGTACCCACAGGCGTGAAGTTCTTCAACTGGATCGGGACGATGTGGGGGGGATCTCTGTCCTTCGACACCCCGATGCTGTGGTCGATCGGCTTCCTCACGACCTTCCTCTTCGGTGGTCTGACCGGCATCATCCTGGCGAGCCCGCCGCTCGACTTCCACGTGTCCGACTCCTACTTCGTGGTGGCGCACTTCCACTACGTCGTGTTCGGCACGGTGGTGTTCGCGATGTTCGCGGGCTTCTACTTCTGGTGGCCCAAGATGACCGGCCGGATGCTCGACGAGCGCCTCGGCAAGCTGCACTTCTGGCTGCTGTTCATCGGCTTCCACACGACCTTCCTGGTCCAGCACTGGGTCGGCGTCGAGGGCATGCCGCGTCGCTACGCCGACTACCTGCCTGACGACGGCTTCACCACGCTCAACCAGGTGTCCACGATCGGCGCCTTCCTGCTGGGTGCCTCGACGCTGCCGTTCCTCTACAACGTCTACGTCTCTCGCCGGGCACCGCTCGTCGAGGTCGACGACCCGTGGGGCTGGGGTCGGTCGCTCGAGTGGGCCACCAGCTGCCCGCCGCCGCGGCACAACTTCCACAGCATCCCGCGGATCCGCTCGGAGTCGCCGGCGTTCGACCTGCACCACCCGGAGGTGGCGGCGATCGAGCTCGAGGACAACGAGGCGGCCCGTGACGGCGATGCTGCGGACGCACCAGACATGGAGGGTCGCGAGGAGATGCTCCGCGACCGCAACAACGCCCCGGAGGGTGACGCCTGATGAAGTCCGAGGCCTGGGTCTTCGGGATCTGCACGATCTTCCTGGTGCTGGTGAGCCCGGCGTACTGGTTCATCACCGGCGACTGGACCGGCACGTCCGCGCTGACCATGACCACCCTGCTGACGCTGATGGTGACCCTCTACCTCGGCTTCCACGCCGCGAAGATGGACCCGCGTCCCGAGGACCGCAACGACGGCGAGATCGCCGACGGTGCCGGTGAGCTGGGCTTCTTCCCGCCGTACTCCTGGTGGCCGCTGTGGTGCGCGATGGCGCTCGGCGTCTGCGTCTTCGGTGTCGCGGCTGGTGCGTGGTGGCTCTTCATCATCGGCGTGGCGATCGGTGCCGTGACCCTGATCGGGTGGATCTTCGAGTACTACCGCGGCGAGCACGCGCACTGACGCGTCCGACCGACGCGTCGAATCGGGCGCGTCGGGGTGCGGCGGTTACTCTGGAAGACGACCGCACACACACGTCTTCTTGGGGAGTTCCAGCATGTCCGACAGAGGTCTCCGCGCCCTCACCGGTACGGCCGCCCTGCTCCTGACTGCGCTCGCGCTCACGGCGTGCGACTCGGGCAACGCCGCTCCGGGCGCTGCCGACCCCGGTGACCCGTCCGGCTCGGCCTCGGCCAGCCAGGCTGCCCTCCAGGCACGGGTCACGACCAACGTGAAGCGTGGCGAGAAGAACGTGCCGGTCGACCGCGAGCTCGCCGTCACCGTCTCCAACGCCGAGCTCCAGTCGGTCGACGTGACCGCGGGCGATGCGACGGTCCCGGGCACGATGGCCGACAACGGCTACTCCTGGCGCGCCGACGACCGGCTCGAGCCGGGCACGTCGTACACCATGAAGACGGTCGCCCAGGGCGAGGACGGCAGCGAGGTCCGGCGTACGACGCGCTTCACCACCCAGGCGCTCACCCTCGACCAGCAAACCTTCCCGTCCGTCGCGCCGCTGGCCGGCGAGACCGTGGGTGTCGGCATGCCGGTGATCGTGACCTTCGACGTCCCGGTCACCGACCGCGCGTCGATCGAGAAGCACCTCACGGTGACCTCGGAGCCCGCGCAGGCGGGCTCGTGGCACTGGCTGAGCGACAACGAGGTGCACTGGCGCCCGAAGACCTACTGGAAGCCGAACACCGACGTCCACGTCGACGTCGACATCAACGGCGTCCCGGCCGGCAACGGCATCTACGGCCAGGAGAGCCGCGAGGTCAACTTCCACGTCGGTGCCGCGCACGTCTACAAGGTCAGTGCCCAGACGCACCAGATGCGGGTCTTCAGCAACGGCAAGCTGCTGCGCACGATCCCGATCACGACCGGCAAGCCCGGCTTCACCACGCGCTCCGGCACGAAGGTGATCATCGAGAAGTTCCCCGTGAAGCGGATGAACTCCGAGACGGTCGGCATCGGCGGCTCCGAGGCCTACGACATCGACAACGTGCAGTGGGCGATGCGCCTCACCTACTCCGGTGAGTTCATCCACGCAGCCCCGTGGTCGGTCGGCTCCCAGGGCTACGCCAATGTCTCCCACGGCTGCACCGGCATGAGCACCGACAACGCCGCCTGGCTCTACGCCATGACACGCCGCGGTGATGTCGTCGAGACCACCGGCACCGACAAGCCGATGACCCTCGACAACGGCTACGGCGACTGGAACGAGTCCTTCGCGAAGTACCGCGCCGGTTCTGCCCTCTCCTGAGCGGCTGCCGCTGCGGGGTGGCGGTGAGCCATCAACCGTTTGCGGGCGTCTGGCGGGTCGGTTCGGTTGCTGACTCACCGCTGAGCGGTCGCGTCGCGGGGTGGCGGTGAGCCATCAACCGTTTGCGGGCGTCTGGCGGGTCGGTTCGGTTGCTGACTCACCGCTGAGCGGTCGCGTCGCGGGGTGGCGGTGAGCCAGCAACCTTTTGCGGCGTCTGGCGGGCCGGTTCGGTTGCTGACTCACCGCTGAGCGGCGCGTCGCGGTGAGCCAGCAACCGTTTGGCGCGTTCGTTCGGTTGCTCAGGCACCGCTGAGCGGGCGTCGCGGGGTGGCGGTGAGCCAGCAACCGTTTGCGGGTGTCTGGCGGGTCGGTTCGGTTGCTGACTCACCGCTGAGGGTCGCGTCGCGGGGTGGCGGTGAGCCAGCAACCGTTCGCAGGCGTCTGGCGGGTCGGTTCGGTTGCTCCCTCACCGCTCAACAGGTCCACGGTGGCGCTGGCCCCGGTGAGCCAGCAACCGTTCGCGGGCGTCTGGCGGGTCAGTTCGGTTGCCTACTCACCGCCGAGCTGGCCGGAGGGGAGTGGACCTTGAAATGACACCGGCCCGCCCGAGCAGTGCTCGGACGGGCCGGATGTGGTGGAGCGGGTGGATCAGTGGCCGCGGAGCGACTCGTCCTCGACCAGGTGGTGGCCGTCGAACTGGTGGCCGTCGGCTGCGTGGCCCTCCAGCGCGACCTGCTCGTCGTGCTCGTGCTCGGCGTGGTGGTGGCCCTCTTCGAGCTCCGCCGGCGTCGGCTTCTGGATGTTGTCCGACCACATCAGCGTCCGGATCCGGTTGCGCAGGCCCGAGAGCTTGCCGGTGGCCGGAGCGGGTACGCCGTTGGCGTCGACGCCCTCGTGGTGGCCGTTCGGCACCGGGTCGCGGTCGCGCGCCGTGAGCGTGTAGGCCCGCGACTCGGGAAGCGGCAGGTGACGCTCGGAGTAGCCGCCCTCGGCGGAGCGCATGATGATGCCGGTCTCGTAGCCGTGCAGCAGCGTCTCGTTGTCCTTACGCTGCAGCGAGATGCACCAGCGTCGGGTGATCACGAAGGCGATGACGGGGCCGATGAAGACCGCGCCGCGCAGGAAGTACGTGATCGCGTTGATCGACGAGTGCAGCTTGATGGCGATGATGTCGTTGCCGCCGGCGATCCAGAACAGGCCGTACCAGGTCATCAGCGCGACCATGAACGCCGTGCGGGTCGGTGCGTTGCGCGGGCGTTCGAGCAGGTGGTGCTCGCGCTTGTCACCGGTGATCCAGGCGTCCAGGAACGGCAGCATCATCACCAGGAGGAACGACACCACGGGCAGGATCAGGATCGGGAGCATGATGTTCCACGAGATCGTGTAGCCCCAGATGTGGCTCTCGAGCCCGGGCATGATCCGCAGCGCGCCGTCCGGCCAGCCCATGTACCAGTCGGGCTGGGAGCCCGCGGTCACCTTGGACGGGTCGTAGGGGCCGTACTTCCACACCGGGTTGATCGAGAGCACCGCGCCCATGAACGCGGTGACACCGAAGACGATGAAGAAGAAGCCACCGGCCTTGGCGGCGTACACCGGGAGCATCGGGTAGCCCACGACGTTCTTCTCGGTCCGGCCGGGACCGGGCCACTGGGTGTGCTTGTGGTAGACGAGCAGCAGCATGTGCGCGGCGATCAGCGCCAGCAGCAGGCCCGGGATCAGCAGCACGTGGACGGTGTAGAGCCGCGGGATGATCGAGTCACCCGGGAACTCGCCTCCGAAGAGGAAGAACGACATGTAGGTGCCGACCACCGGCGACGCCTTGATGAAGCCGTCGGCGGCGCGGACGCCGGTGCCGGACAGCAGGTCGTCGGGCAGGGAGTAGCCGGTGAAGCCCTCGAGCGTGCCGAGGATCAGCAGCAGGGAGCCGATCACCCAGTTGAGCTCGCGCGGCTTGCGGTAGGCGCCGGTGAAGAACACGCGCAGCAGGTGGACCATCATCGACGCGATGAAGAGCATCGCGGCCCAGTGGTGCATCTGGCGCATGAGCAGACCGCCACGCACGTCGAACGACAGCTTCAGGCTCGAGGCGTAGGCCTCGGACATCTGGATGCCGCGCAGCTGCTGGTAGCTGCCCTGGTAGGTCGTCTCACCCATGCTCGGCGTGAACCACAGGGTCAGGAAGACGCCGGTGAGGAGGAGTACGACGAAGCTCCACAGCGCGATCTCGCCCAGCATGAAGGACCAGTGGTCAGGAAAGACCTTGCGCAGCTGCTTCTTGCCCATCGCGGCCAGACCGAGACGGTCGTCGGCCCAGGTCGCAACCGCTCCGACCTTGCTGGGCTTCTGAGCCGTCGCTGCGGTCGTCGTGTTGCTGTTGGCGACCTTGCTGGTATCAACCATGATCAGCCACGCTCCCAGAAGCTCGGTCCCACGGGTTCATCGAAGTCTCTCTGCGCCACGAGGTAGCCCTCGTCGTCGAGCATCAGCGGCAGCTGCGGCAGCGGACGTGCCGCCGGGCCGAAGACGACGCGTGCCGAGTCGGCCAGGTCGAAGGTCGACTGGTGGCAGGGGCAGAGCAGGTGGTGGGTGGTCCGCTCGTAGAGCGAGATCGGGCAACCCACGTGCGTGCAGATCTTCGAGTAGCAGGTGATGCCGTCGATCGACCAGTTCTCCCGGCCCTTGCCGGGGATGATCTCCTCCGGCTGCATCCGTACCAGGACGACAGCGCCCTTGGACTTGTTGATCTGGAGCACGACGCCCTCGAGGGGCTCGCCGTCCTCGCCGCCGTTGAAGATGCCCTCGGGCTCGGCGTTGACCAGGTCACCGATCTGCAGGTCGGACGGCTTGATCGGGGTGCCGACGACGTCGCGTACGACGCGCATGCCGGGTGCCCAGATGGTGTGCTCGATGCCCGCGCCGGGGTAGTCGTACTTCTTGCCCGGACCGACCTGGCTCGGGGTCGGGCCGAGGTCGCGCAGCATCACGATGGCCGGCAGGCCGAGCAGGCCGACCGCACCGAGAAGCGAGTTGCGGACCAGCGGACGACGACCGACGCCGGACTCCTCGAGACCGAGGCTGAGCGCCTCGAGGGTGGCCTTGCGGTCCTCGTCGGAGGAGGCAGCCGGGTGGCGGTACTCGACGATCTCCTGGTCGGCCATCAGCTTCCGGGCCCACTGGATGACACCGATGCCGATGAACAGCAGCGCGCCGGCCAGGGAGAGGCCGATGAACAGGTTGGAGGAGCCGAGACCGGCGAAGGTGTCGGGGTCCTCGCCGATGCTGAACGCGAAGTAGCTGACGATCAGCAGGATCGTGCAGATCGCGGACAGACCGAAGAGGGTCGCGACCTGACGCTCGGCGCGCTTCTCGGCCTTGGGGTCGACGTCCGTCGGACGCCAGTGGTGCTCGGGCAGGCCCGGGTTGGCGAACAGGTCGTCGCGCGCCGGCAGGTTGTCGTCGACGGGCTCGTCGTGGCCGTCGTCGTGACCATCCGTGATGGCCGGGGGGGTGCTCACGCCTCCACCTTCTTCTTGCTCGAACGGGTCGTGTGGGCAGCGATCCAGACGGCCGCGCCGACGAGGATGCCGATGCCGCCGATCCAGGCGGCCAGGCCCTCCGGGACCGGGCCGAGGCCGCCGAGACCGAAGCCGCCGTAGCTGGGCATCTCGTCGAGGGAGCCGAGGTAGGCGATCACGTCGCGCTTCTCGTCCGGCGACAGGTTGCCGTTGCCGAAGTTCGGCATGTTCTGCGGGCCGGTGAGCAGCGCCTCGTAGATGTAGCGCGGCTCGACGCCGCGGATCTTGGGGGCGTAGCCGCCGCGCGGCATGGCGCCGCCGGAGCCCTCGAAGTTGTGGCAGGCGGTGCAGTTGGTCAGGAAGATCTGGCCACCACGGACGATCGCGGCCTGGCGCTCCTCGTCCGTCATGCCCTCGGTGCTGTAGTCGCTCTCGTCGGGGACCGCCGGGCCGGGGCCCAGCGAGGCGACGTAGGCGCCGAGCGCCGCGATCTCGTCGTCGGTGAAGACCGGCGGCTTCTCGGGGGCCTGTGCCCCCGGCTGCACCATCGGCATCCGGCCGGTGCCGACCTGGAAGTCGACGGCCGCAGCGCCGACGCCGACGAGCGACGGGCCGAGCTGGTTGCCGTCCTGGGTCGGGACGCCCTCGCCGTTCTGGCCGTGGCAGAAGGCGCAGCTGACCAGGAACAGGTCACGGCCCTGGGCCACCTGCTCCTCGCTGGACGCCGAGCTGTCGGCCTGGGCGGGCGCGAAGGCGGCGTAGAGACCGCCGGCCATGAGCAGCCCGAGCAGGAGGACGACGAGCCCCGCGACCGGGCCGCGGCGGTGCCGCGAGAGTCGACCTGCGGATCGATTCAGGAGACGCACATTCAGTCCTAGCGTTGGTCGGTCGGCGGGCTACTTGACGAGGTAGATCGTGGCGAAGAGCCCGATCCACACGACGTCGACGAAGTGCCAGTAGTAGGACACGACGATCGCGCTGACGGCCTGCTCATGGGTGAACTTGCGCGCGACGAGGGTGCGTCCGAGGACGAAGAGGAAGGCGATGAGACCGCCGGTGACGTGGAGACCGTGGAAGCCGGTGGTCAGGTAGAACATCGTGCCGTACGCCGAGTCCTGGATCGTCACGCCCTCGCGGACGAGCGAGGCGTACTCGGTGGCCTGACCGCCGATGAAGATCGCACCCATGATGTAGGTGAGCACGAACCACTCGCGCAGGCCCCAGCCCTTGATCTTGAAGATCGACCCGGAGCGACCGACCTGGCCGCGCTCGGCGGCGAACACGCCCAGCTGGCAGGTCAGCGACGACAGCACCAGGATCGTGGTGTTGACCGAGGCGAACGGCACGTTGAGCAGGGCGGTGTTGTCGGCCCACAGCTCGGGGCTCACCGCCCGGATCGTGAAGTACGACGCGAACAGCGCCGCGAAGAACATCAGCTCGCTCGAAAGCCAGATGATGGTTCCCACGCTGACCATGCTGGGCCGGTCGTGGTGCCCGTGCAGACGGGATGCCGGAATCGCGGTTGCTGTCGCCACAGCGCCATTATGTCGTGACCTTGCGACGAGGGCACCCCGACCCCCTGTGTTTCGCCGTCATAAAGTTCACAGCGTGCTCCTTCCCCTCATGTCGCCGCTTCTGTCTCCCGTGATGGACGCCGCTGACGCCCTCCCACGCTTCACGCTCGGGACCGTCTTCACGGGGTGGTCGCTGCAGCCCGTCGCCTTCGTGATCACGGTGTGGGTGGCCGGCTTCTACCTGTACGGCGTCCGCGTGCTGCACCGCCGTGGCGACCGCTGGCCGGTGGGCCGGACGCTGGCGTTCGCGCTGGTCGGGATGGGGCTCTTCTACTTCGCCACCGCGTCGGGTCTGGGCACCTACGACGACACCCTGATCAGCGTCCACATGGTCCAGCACATGATCTTGTCGATGCTGGTCCCGATGGCGCTCGCCCTCGGCGCACCGGTGACTCTCGCGCTGCGCACGCTCCCGACCACCCCGCGACGGTGGCTGCTCGTCGTCCTGCACTCCCGGGTCGCGAAGGTGCTGTCCTTCCCGCCCCTGACGTTCCTGCTCTACGTGATCTCGCCGTGGGCGCTCTACTTCTCGGGGTGGTACCCCGCCACGCTCCACTCCGCCTACCTCCACGAGATGATGCACATCCACCTCGTGGTCGTCGGCTGCCTCTTCTTCTGGCCGATCGTCGGCATCGACCCGGTGCCCGGGAAGGTCGCCTACCCGTTCCGGATGCTGCTGGTCGTGCTCACGCTGCCGTTCCACGCCTTCCTCGGCGTCACGATCATGAGCGAGGAGGACATCATCGGCGGCTCCTGGTACGCCGACCTCCACGACGGTCCGATGGGCTCGTGGCTGCCAGCCCCGATCGACGACCAGCACCTCGCCGGCGGCATCCTCTGGGGCTCGGGCGACCTGGTGGCGCTGATCCTCTTCGGCGTCCTCTTCACCCAGTGGGTGCGCTCCTCGCTCGCCGAGGCCAAGCGCGAGGACCGACGGCTGGATCTGCTCGAGGCGCGAGACAGAGCCGGGCAGGAACAGGCCGCAACGGCGCGCGCCGCCGACGCCGACGGGTAGCATCGCCGCCGTGAGCGACTCGACCTCCCCGACGACGGCCCTGCGGGTCCTCGTCTACAGCGACGACGTGAACACCCGCCAGCAGGTCATCTTGGCGCTCGGTCGACGACCGCACCCCGACCTGCCCGAGCTCGAGTACGTCGAGGTGGCCACCGAGCCCGTCGTGATCCAGAACATGGACTCCGGCACCATCGACCTCGCGATCCTCGACGGCGAGGCCGTCCCGGCCGGTGGCATGGGGATCGCCAAGCAGCTCAAGGACGAGATCTACCAGTGCCCGCCGGTGGTGGTGCTGACCGGTCGGCCCCAGGACGCGTGGCTCGCGACCTGGTCGCGCGCGGAGGCCGCCGTACCTCACCCGCTGGACCCGATCCAGCTGGCCGAGACGGTCGTGTCCCTGCTCCGGTCGCGCGTGCCCGCCGCCACCTGATGTCGACCTGGCCCGAGGTCCTCGGTGCCCTGGTCGCGGGCCGGGACCTGTCCGCCGAGCAGACCTCGTGGGCGATGGGCGAGATCCTCGACGGCGCCGCCACACCGGTCCAGATCGCCGGCTTCGCGGTGGCGCTGCGCACCAAGGGTGAGACGCCGGCGGAGGTCAACGGCCTCGTCGACGCGATGTACGCCGTCTCGACGCCGCTCGCGATCCCCGGCCGCCTCCTCGACGTGGTCGGGACCGGCGGCGACCGCTCGATGTCGGTCAACATCTCGACGATGGCGGCGATCGTCGCCGCGGGCGCCGGCGCGATGGTCGTCAAGCACGGCAACCGGTCGGCGTCGTCGATGTCGGGCTCGGCGGACGTGCTCGAGAGCCTCGGCATCCGGCTCGACCTGCCGACCGACCGGGTCGCGACCGTCGCCGCCGAGGCCGGGATCACCTTCTGCTTCTCGGCCGCCTTCCACCCCGCGATGCGGCACGCCGCGGTGCCCCGGCGCGAGCTCGGCATCGGGACCACGTTCAACCTGCTCGGCCCGCTCACCAACCCGGCCCACGCCGGCGCTCGGGCGATCGGCTGCGCCGACGTGCGCGCCGCCCCTGTCATGGCCGGCGTCTTCGCGGCCCGCGGCATCGACGCGTGGGTCTTCCGCGGCGACGACGGCCTCGACGAGCTCACGACCACGACGACCTCGCGGGTGTGGCACGTCCACGCCGGCGAGATCACCGAGCACACGGTCGACCCGGCCGACCTCGACGTGCCACGCGGCACCACCGAGGCCCTGCGCGGTGGCGACGCGGCGCACAACGCCGACGTCGTACGCCGCCTCCTCGACGGCGAGACCGGCGCGGTCCGCGACGCCGTCGTGCTCAACGCCGGGGCCGCGC
Source organism: Nocardioides pollutisoli (assembly GCF_040045055.1). Taxonomy (NCBI): domain Bacteria; kingdom Bacillati; phylum Actinomycetota; class Actinomycetes; order Propionibacteriales; family Nocardioidaceae; genus Nocardioides; species Nocardioides pollutisoli. The sequence continues at coordinate 782,820 of NZ_JBDZDU010000002.1, read as the reverse complement.
TCGCGGTCTACGACGACCCCTCCGCCGAGCCGATGGCCGCCCTGGCCGCCGGGCTGGCCAAGGCCACCGAGTCGATCGACTCGGGCGCTGCCCGGTCTACTCTCGACCGCTGGATCGCGGCGTCTGCCTGACGAGAGCTGCTGGCGGCAGTACGGTGCGCCGCATGCGTCGGTTGGGTGTCGGCTTCGTCTTGGTCCTGCTTGCGGCCGCTCTGTGGCTGCCCGCCCCTGCGTCCGCGCACGACGGAGACGCGCCACCACAGCTGCACCGCAAGGGTCGCTGGCTGGTCGACGAGCAGGGCCGGACCGTGATCGTCCACGGCTTCAACATGGTCTACAAGCTCGCGCCCTACTCGCCACCCGATGACCCGGCGGGCTTCACCGAGGCCGACGCCCAGTGGCTGGCCGACCACGGCTTCAACGCCGCCCGGGTCGGGACGCTCTGGGCCGGGCTCACCCCGGAGTCGGCCGACCAGCTGGACCCGACGTACGTCGCCGGCGTGCAGCGGGTGCTCGACCTGCTGGCCCAGCGGCACATCTGGATGCAGCTCGACATGCACCAGGACCAGTGGAACGAGTACTACGGCGGCGAGGGCGTGCCCGACTGGGCCGTGATCCGTCCTGCGCCGTACGACGAGGAGCCGTACGAGTTCGTGCCCTTCCCGAAGGGCTACTGGACCGACGAGGTCTCGACCGTGTTCGACAACTTCTGGGCCGACCACGACGGACTGCTGACCGACTGGGCCGAGGCCTGGCAGCTGACCGCCCAGCAGTGGAAGGACCAGCCCTACCTGATGGGCTACGACCTGCTCAACGAGCCGTGGATGGGCATGGAGTGGCGGAGCTGCTTCACGGGCTGCCCGGCGTCGTACCCCGCCGAGCTGCAGCCGGCGATGGAGCGCGGCCTGGCGGCGGTGCGGTCCGCCGACCCCGACAACATCGTCTGGTGGGAGCCCCAGCAGTTCGCGGGCGGCTCCACGGCGGACACGTACTTCACGCCGGCGGCGGGGGAGCGACAGCTGGGCTTCTCCTGGCACAACTACTGCCCGTCGCTGTTCGTGGCCGGGCAGGGCGGCGGCCCGCCGGACGTGACCCCCTGCAAGGACTTCAGCGACACCCACCAGAAGGGGGCGATCGACCAGTCCCGCCGGATGCACGCGGTCCCGATGATGAGCGAGTGGGGTGCGACCGACAACCTGAAGGTGATCGCGATCGACGCCGCTGCCGCGGACAAGCACCTGATGGGCTGGACGCACTGGGCCTACAAGGAGTGGGACGACCCGACGACCTCCGGAGGCAACGTCCAGGGGATGTTCGACGACGACGCCGACCTGTCGACGCTGCGGATGGGCAAGGCCAAGCTGCTGGTGCGCACCTACGCCCGGGCCACGGCCGGGACGCCGCTGTCGATGCACTTCAACGCGCGCAACGGCGAGTTCCACTACCGCTACCGCCCGGACCGCGCGATCCACGCGCCGACGGAGATCTTCGTCAGCCCGCTGCACTACCCCGACGGCTACCGGGTGCGGGTCGACGGGGGTACGGCGGTGCGCGCGGGTGACCACCTGGTCGACGTACGTCGCTCCGGCAAGGGCGTCGTCTCGGTGACGATCACCCGCCGCTCCTAGAGATCAGTCGAGCCCGAGGGAGAACGCCGACTCGAGGTCGTGGCGCGAGTAGGCGCGGAAGGCGATGTGGGTCTCGGTGTCGGTGACACCGGGCACCTTGTTGAGCTGGTCGGCGACCACGGTCGCGACGTCGTCGTGGTCGCGGACCCGGACCAGGGCGATCAGGTCGATCTGGCCGGTCACGGAGTAGACCTCGCTCACGCCCTCGAGGGCGGCGATCGCCTCGGCGACCTCGGGGATCCGGGCGACGTCGGCCTTCACGAACACGATGGCGGTGATCATGGGCCGCAACTTACCTCGCGGGCTGGTGCACCGTGGCCAGCTCGCGCCGGTCGTCGAACGGCACCAGCGAGAGCCGGGACTGGTTGACCGCGTCGTGGACCGCCAGGTGGCGGGTCGCGCCGGCGACCGGGCAGGTCCACTCGCCGTCGACGTCGACCAGGCGGATGCCGGAGGACTCGAGCCAGCGCAGGACCTTCTCGGTCTCCTCGGCGGTCGCGGCCGGCACGGGTCCGGGCGCGGTGGCGACGGTCTCGGCCGAGAGCCGCAGGCCGTCGACGTAGGCGGTGGCGTCGGCGCCCGGCGGGATCACCCCGGCAGCGGCCAACCGGCCGAAGCGCACGACGTGGACCGCCCAGCGGCCGTCCTCCTCGCGGCGGACGGCGACCACCTCGGGGCAGCGGGTCAGGGCCGAGAGCCGCTGGGTGCGGGCGGCGGCGCGCACGAACGCCGACAGCCGGTCGCGGTGCACCCCGGCCTCCTCGAACCGCTCGTCGGCGGCGAGCAGCGACATCCGGGCGTTGATCGCCTCGACCACGTCGTCGGGGCGGCGCAGCAGCGAGTCGCGCAGCTGGCGCACCACCGCGGCGTACGCCGACGCGTCGACGCTGCCGTCGCAGGGGGACAGGCAGCGACCCATCTCGGCGAGCACGCACGGCGACCGGCTCGAGTCCTTGCCGAGCTTGTCGGTGCACTGCCGCACCGGGAACGTGTCGTGGAGCGCGGCCAGGCACTTCTCGGCGGTCTTGCGGGACGAGAAGGGACCGAGGTAGTCGGCGTCGTCGTCGAGCACCCGGCGCACCAGCGACAGCCGCGGCCAGGGCTCACGGGTCAGCTTGACGAAGTGGACCTTCTCGGGGAAGCGGGAGCGCCGGTTGTAGCGCGGCTTGTGCTCCGCGATCAGCCGCAGCTCGCGCACCTCGGCCTCGAGCGGGGTCGCGCACTCGATGCCGTCGACCGAGCTGGCGATGCCGACCATCTCGCCCATCCGCGACCGGGTCTCGGACGCGGTGAAGTAGGAGCGCACCCGCGAGCGCAGGTCGCGGGAGGTGCCGACGTAGAGGACCCGCTTGCGGTCGTCACGGAAGAGGTAGACGCCCGGCGCGTGGGGGAGACCCTCGGCGAGGTGACGCTTCTTGCGCTGGGCGGTCGACACCCGCGACGAGAACGTCTGCAGCTCCTCGAGGGTGTGGACGCCGAGCCCGCCGAGGCGCTCCATCAGCCCGTGGAGGACGTCGACGGTCGCGCGCGCGTCGGACAGCGCGCGGTGGTTGGGCGTCGTCGTGGAGCCGAACGCCTTGGCGAGCGAGGAGAGCTTGCAGTTGGGCGCGTCGTCACGGGTGACCACCCGGCGCGCCAGCTTGGCGGTGTCGAGCACCTCGAACCGCGGCCAGGGTCGGCCCTGCTGCGCGGCGAAGTGCTTGAGGAAGCCGACGTCGAACGGCGCGTTGTGGGCGACCAGGACGCAGCCGGTCGCGAACTCCAGGAACGCCGGGAGCGCCGACTCGATCGACGGCGCGTCGTAGACCATCGAGTTGGTGATCCCGGTCAGGACCGCGATGAACGCAGGGATCTCGGTGCGCGGGTTGACCAGGGTCTGGAACTCGCCGAGCACCTCGCCGCCGCGCACCTTCACCGCGCCGATCTCGGTGATCATCGAGCCGCCGTCGGCCGAGCCGCCCGTGGTCTCGAGGTCGACCACGCAGAAGGTGATGTCGCGCAACGAGCGGCCCAGCTCGTCGAAACTGCGTTGCGACTCCCACCGGGAGGTCGCACCCTGGACCGCGCTGCTCATGGGCTCGACGCTAGATCGGCCCACCGACAATCTCGGGGACGACGCGCAGACCCGCCGACTACGCTCGTGCGCACAAGGAGAGAGGAGGCCGCGGATGCTCCCCGACCACCAGCGCTATCGCTGTGCGGGCTGCGGCAACCTCACCCGCTTCGACGTGACGCGCACCCGGCGTACGACGGAGTTCTGGCACTTCGACCTCGCCGGCGAGCACACGGTCGAGGAGACGGATTTGCGCGGCGAGTCGGTCGAGCAGGTCACCTGCCGCTGGTGCGGCCGCTCCGACGCGATCGAGCTCGTCGACCGACAGCAGCCCGCCGAGCCATGAGCACCGATCTCCTGCCCGGCCTGCCCGAGCTCCCCGAGCCGGTCCGGGCCCGGGTCCTGGCGATGACCGCCGAGGCGCTGCCCGTCGTCCCCCGGCTCCCTCCGGCCGTACGGCGGGTCGCGTCGTTCGCCCCGGCCCGCCGGGCGCGGCTCGGGGCCGGTGCGATCTCCGAGGCGCTGGGCGACGAGGACTTCCGCGAGCGGGTCGGTGTCCAGGTCGCAGCGCGCCAGGCACCCGACGACCCGCTCGGCCTCGCGGCCCGGGCCTGGCTGGTCCGGCCCGAGGGCTGGGAGGAGGCCGTGGCCGCCGCCGAGGGGCTGGTCGAGCCGCCGGCGCCCCGGGACGACCGCGAGCTCGAGCGGCTGCGCTCCCGGCTGGCCGAGGCGGAGCAGGCGACCCGCGAGCTGCGGGCGGCCCATCGAGCGCAGGTCGACGAGTACAAGGCGGAGAACGCCGCCCTGCGGCGCAAGCTCGGCGACACCCGTGCGTCCGAGCGCGAGTCGCGGGCCGCGGCGGAGGACGCCGCCCGGGCGATCGAGGAGGCGCGCGCCTCGGCGGCGGCCTCGTCGGCCGCGCTGGAGAAGGAGAACCGACGGCTCCGGGCGCAGGTCGAGCGGCTCGAGGCCGAGGAGGCGCGGTCGCGCCGCGACGCCCGCTCGGAGCGCGACGAGGCGAGCCTGCGTGCCCGCCTCCTGCTGGAGACCGTCATCGACGCCGCCAGTGGGCTCCGTCGGGAGCTCGCGCTGCCGTCGGTCGACGGGGCGCCCGGTGACCGGGTCGAGGCGGACGTCGCCACGACCGGGCAGCGGATGCCCGTGCAGGCCTCTCTCGACGACTACCTCGCGATGCCGCGGGCGCGGCTGCTCGTCGACGGCTACAACGTCAGCAAGACCGCGTGGCCGAGCTCCTCGCTCGAGGCCCAGCGGATCCGGCTGGTCAACGGGCTCGCGCCCCTGGTCGCGCGCACCGGTGCCGAGACCACGGTCGTCTTCGACGCCGCCGACACCGACCAGCGGCCACCCGTCAACGCGCCCCGCGGCGTCCGCGTCCTCTACAGCCCGCGTGGCGTGATCGCCGACGACGTGCTCCGCGACCTGGTCGCCGCCGAGCCCGAGGGCCGGGTGGTGGTGGTCGTGACCGCCGACCACGAGGTGGCCCGGGACGTGCTGCGCGACGGCGCCCGTGTCGTACCTCCCTCCGCGCTCCTGGACCTCCTCGCCCGGTAGTCGACACGCCGGGGACCGGGATCTCGGACCCGACTGTCGGTGGTCCCTGCGAGCGTTCCTGGCATGACAACGAGAATCGACTGCGACACCTGCGAGGTGCGCGGGCTGCACTGCCACGACTGCGTGGTCACCGTGCTGCTGGGCCCACCCCCCGAGCTCACCTTCGACGACGACGAGCAGCGCGCGCTCGACGTCCTGGCCGCGGGCGGCCTGGTCCCGCCGCTGCGACTGGTCCAATCGGTCCCCGCACCCCTGATCGAGTCCGCCTGATGTGACGGGTGTGACGTGTGTGACAGCCACGACGCACGAGATCGTAAAAAAGTTGCGCCACGTGGGGGGAAAGTTGGTCAGGCCCTCGCGCCGCGACTACCGTGTGTCGCTCAGGTGGCCGTGGATGTGGATCACTCGGATCCGCACGGTCACCGCGCTTAGTCCGGACCTGTCGACTCGTCGGTGGGCCCGGAGCCGGGGAACCAACCTTTCTGGGGTGAATCACCGGTGAGTCGGAGGCACGTGTGCCCCCGAGGAGCCGGTGTAGGGCAAGTCGTGCCCGAACCCGTCAGCTCACCCGGTAGGCGTACGACTACAAAGGGAGCCCGCTCGCTCGTGCAGAACGGCCGTAAGCGACTCATCACCATCCTGTCCGGTCTCGCCATGATCGCCGCCGTGGGCTTCATGCCCTCGTCGCCGGCGCAGGCCAAGCCCGACATCGACGACGTCCAAGCACGGGTCGACCGGCTCTACCACGAGGCCGAGCAGGCCTCGGAGCGCTACAACGACGCCAAGCTGGAGCTGCGCGACCTGCAGGGCGACCTCGCGTCGCTCAAGGCCGACCAGAGCCGCCAGGACGACGCGCTCGAGTCGGTCCGCACGCAGGTGCAGGACTCCATCGTGCGTCAGTACGAGGGCGAGAGCCTGTCGGCCGTCGGCCAGGTCGTCGTCTCCGACGACCCGCAGAAGTTCCTCTCCCAGCTCTCGACCATGTCGGCCTTCAACGACATGCAGTCGCAGCTCTACGACAAGTACTCCACCGAGCTCCAGGCCCTCGACATCCGCAGCTCCGCGACCGAGAAGCGCGCGGCCGAGATCGCCGCCCTCGAGAAGCAGCTCGCCCAGGAGAAGGCCGAGGCGGACAAGAAGCTCGCCGAGGCCAAGTCCCTGCTCGGTGACCTCAAGGCAGACGAGCGCGAGGCGATCCTGTCCCGCGGCGAGGTCCGGGTCCCGTCCGACGTACCCGCCTCCGGTCGCGCCGCCGCCGCGGTTGCCTACGCCATGGCGCAGGTCGGCAAGGCCTACGTCTACGGTGCCGCCGGCCCGAGCGCCTTCGACTGCTCCGGCCTGACGATGATGGCCTGGGCCCAGGCCGGCGTCGCGCTCCCGCACTCCTCGAGCGCCCAGTTCTCCTCCGGCCCGCACATCGCCGAGAGCGACCTGCAGCCCGGCGACCTGGTCTTCTACTACAGCCCGATCAGCCACGTCGGCATGTACATCGGCAACGGCATGATCGTCAACGCCGAGAACCCCGGTGCCGGCGTCCGCGTCACCAGCCTGCACGCCATGCCGTACGTCGGCGCCGTCCGGCCCGGCTGAGATTGGCCACACCCACTCCGAGTCGACAGGCCGGTCGCCCACTCTGGTGGGTGGCCGGCCTTTCGCTGTGCCTGCTGGTGGGTGCCGGCCTGCTGGCGTGGTCGCTCACCGACGATGACACCTACGTCGCCCCGAGCCCGCACACCGCGCACCCCTCGGTGCAACCCACGCTCGCGACCGAGACCCTCGCCGACTTCCAGCAGGCGGTGCGGACCCGCGACGTCGCCGCGGCCCGCGCCCTGGCGCCCGACGACGACGCCGCGACCGCGGACGCCCTGGCCGCCCTGGTCCGCAACGCGAAGGCGCTGCGGGTCTCCGACTTCACGGTGCGCTACATCGACGACGACGGCACGCCGGCGTCCGACGGCTCCTGGGACGCCGGGGTCGACGCGACCTGGGCGTTCCGCGGCTTCGACACCGTGGCCGCACGTGCCGAGATCACCGTCCGCCTGATCGACGAGGGGGACCGCGTCGCACTCACCGGGTTCGGCGGTCGCGACCGGGTCTCACCGCTGTGGCTCTCGGGCCCGCTGCAGGTGCGACGTACGCCCTCGACCCTGGTCCTGGTCGCCGGCACGCCCGCCCAGGCCGACTCGTACGCCGCGCGAGCGACGACCGCCGTCCCCGTCGTACGCCGGGTGCTGCCGAGCTGGCACTCCGGCCTGGTCGTCGAGGTGCCGGCCACGGTCGGTGATCTCGACCGAGCGCTCAACGCGGAGCCCGGCACCTACGACCAGATCGCTGCCGTGACCACCTCGGCGGACGGCTCGACGGCGCCCGACTCGCCGGTGCACATCTTCGCCAACCCCGACGTCTTCGGCACCCTGCGGCCCACCGGTGCCCAGGTCGTCATGAGCCACGAGGCGACGCACGTCGCGACCGACGCCTGGGACGCGCGGATGCCGCTGTGGCTGCTCGAGGGGTTCGCCGACTACGTCGCCCTCCGCGACGTCGACCTGCCGGTGAGCCGGTCGGCGGCGCAGATCATCGCCGAGGTCCGCAAGGACGGCCCGCCGCGCCACCTGCCGGGAGCCGGCGAGTTCGGCACGCGCACGCCCGACCTCGGCGCGACCTACGAGAGTGCCTGGCTGATCTGCCGGCTGCTCGCCGAGCGCGGCGGTGAGCCGGCGCTGGTGACGTTCTACCGATCGGTCGACGCAGGTCAGCCGGTCGGTGCCGCCCTGGAGGCGTCGTTCGGGCTGTCGACGGCCGAGCTCACGAAGGAGTGGCGGAACCTCCTGTCAGGCCTGGCCGGATAACTTGGGCGAAGTGAGGAGCCCCGAGCGTCGAGTCGCTCTCGTCGTGACCGCCGCCGGCGGCATCGCCTTCGTCGTCATCGCGCTGCTCCTGGTGCCGTGGCACCCGGTCCCGGGTGGCACCCCGGCGCCGGTCCCCGCCGACTCGGTCTTCGGCGCCGAGCAGATCGCACGGGCCGAGGAGTTCTCCCGCTGGGCGCGGGTGTGGAGCTGGAGCTCGCTCGCGGTGTCGCTGGTCGTCGCGCTGGTGATCGGCCTCAGCTCGTGGGGTCGCCGACTGGTCGACCGGCTGCCGGGCTGGTGGTGGGTCCGGATCGTCCTCGCCGTCGCGATGATCGAGCTGATCGGCCGGATCATCACGCTGCCCTTCGCGGTGCTGCTGCGCCGCCGGGTCCTCGACTACGGCCTCAGCACCCAGTCGTGGGGCGGGTTCGCGCACGACATGGTCAAGCACGAGGCGATCACCATCGTGGTCACCTCGTTGCTGCTGATCGTCCTGGTCGGCTGCGCCCGGCGGTGGCAGCGGGCCTGGCCCGCGGTCGCCGGCGGACTGCTCGGCGTGCTCGTGCTGGCCGGGTCGTTCGTCTACCCGGTGGTGATCGAGCCGCTGTTCAACTCGTTCCACTCGTTGCCGGACGGGCCGCTGCGCACCCAGATCCTCGCGCTCGCCGACGAGGAGGGCGTCCCGATCGACGACGTGCTCGTGGCGGACGCGTCGCGTCGTACGACGACCCTGAACGCCTACGTGTCGGGCTTCGGCAGCACCCGCCGGGTGGTGCTCTACGACAACCTGGTCAACGACGTGCCGCAGGACGAGGTGCTCTCGGTCGTCGCGCACGAGCTCGGCCACGCCAAGCACGACGACGTGCTGACCGGGTCGCTCCTGGGCGCTGCCGGTGCGGTCTTCGGCGTCGGTCTGCTCGCGCTGGTGGTGGGTGCGGCGGGGGAGCGACGCCACGTGTCGATGCGCGACCCCACGGTCGTGCCGCTGGTGCTGGCCCTGCTCGCCCTGGGCACCGTGCTCTCGGCGCCGGTCGAGAACGGCATCAGCCGGTTGATCGAGACCCGTGCCGACGTGGACGCCCTCGAGGTCACCCACGACGCCGACTCGTTCGTCGAGGTGCAGCGTCAGCTCGCCCTCCGTTCGCTCGCAGACCCGACCCCGCCGGCGTGGTCGCAGCTCTGGTTCGGCTCGCACCCGACCGGGCTGACCCGGATCGCGATCGCGTCGCAGCTGTCGCACGACTGGCCGGACGGCTCGCCGGAGTAGTCCGAACGGGCTATCCCGGTCGAGACGGTCACCCGATCCCGCCGGACCTCGGGCAGGAGCACGATTCCGGTCATAGGGGCGCCGCTCCTCCCGGGTCTCCGGGTGATCCAGGAAGGGACCGAGAACTCATGCTCGAACATCTCCGCAACCTCTGTCACGCCACCCGTTCCGAGCGCGATGAGCGCGGTGCGTCCGCCGTCGAGTACGGCCTGCTGGTGGCTGGCATTGCTGCGCTCATCGTCGCCGTCGTCTTCGTCTTCGGCGGCATGATCAGCAACGTGTTCCAGGACTCCTGCAACCAGATCAGCAACAACGGTGTGGCCACCACGACGAACACGGCCGACTGCACCTGATCCGAACGCACTACCCCGTCTTCGGCCGTGGTCCACACCCCCGCAGTGGACCACGGCCGAAACACATTTCGGACCGAGGGAGGACCGTCATGGTCCAGCACGACGAGCGCGGTGCGTCCGCGGTGGAGTACGGGCTGTTGGTGGCCGGCATCGCGACCATCGTCGTCTCGGTGATCTTCGTCTTCGGAGGGATGCTGAACGACCGGCTCTTCGGAGTCAGCTGCGACACCGTCGCCGGTCAGCTGTCGACCAGCACGACCGTCGACCCCGACTGCCAGTAGCTCAGTTGAAGTCCGCGCTCCCGACGCTGGACAGCAGCCCGGTGCGCATCGCGATCATCAGCGCCTGCGCCCGGTTGGTGGCGCCGAGCTTCTGGTAGATCCGCGCGGTGTGCGTCTTGGCCGTGGACCGGCTGACGTAGAGCCGCGCGGCGATCTCGCCGAGGCCGAGGCCGTCGGCGAGCAGGTGCAGGATCTCCGTCTCCCGGTCCGTGAGCCGTCCGGACTCCCGCAGCGTGCGTCGGGTCAGCGCCTGGACGAGACCGGCCGCCGCGAAGGAGCGCGGCGAGATCGAGGCCTGGCGGGCGGCTCGCACCACGTCGGTGGACGGCACGTCCTTGCCGACCATCGCGGAGGCGCCGGCCTCCATCGCGGCGAACATCTGCTGGTCGCCGTAGTGCATGGTCAGGATCACCAGACCGGTGCGGTCGCAGTCACGGCGTACGGACCGCACGATGTCGATGCCGGTGCCGTCCGGCAGCTGCAGGTCGGTGACGACGACGTCGGGACGGTGCTCGGCGTACGCATCGAGCGCCTCGGCGACCGAGCCGGCCGCACCCACGACCTGCATGTCCGGCTGCATCCCGAACACGCCCTTGAGCCCGTCGCGGACCAGGTCGTGGTCGTCCACCAGCAGGACCCGGGTCGTTCCTTCGCTCATGCCGTGACCTTCTTCCGTGCGGTTGCTGCGGTGGCCGCCGCCCCGGCGGGGAGGCGTACCTGGACGACCACGCCGCCGGCGGGGCGGCTGGTCAGCTGCAGGTCGGCCCCGATGAGCCGGGCTCGCTCCTGCATGATCTGGAGGCCGTGGGAGTCGGGCCGCGCGTCGGCGAGTCCGCGGCCGTCGTCGATGACGGTGATCTTGGCCGACGGCGCGTCGACGCGGCAGCGGACCTGCACGGTGGTCGCACCGGAGTGGCGCAGGGCGTTGATGATCGCCTCCTGGGTGATCCGGTAGAGCTCGGCCTCGACCTCCGGGCGGAGCCGGGCGGGGCCCTCGTCGAGGGCGAGGAAGAGCGCGATGTCCGTGGTCGGACCCAGGCTGCGGACCAGGTCGTCGAGGCTGACGCCCAGGCTGCGTCCGGAGTCGGCGCGCAGCGTCACGAGCGAGCGGCGTACCTCCTCGAGGACGCCCGTCAGCCGGTCGCGGAGCTTGCCCACGTAGGTGGGATCGGTGTTGCCGGCCGCGATGGCATCGACGAGGTAGCCGAGCGACGCGAGGTCCTGCGCGACGCCGTCGTGGAGCTCGCGGGCGAGCCGTCGGCGCTCCTCGACGGTCGCCATGGTCCGGAACGTCGCGAAGAGCAGGGCGGTCTCGAGGTCGATGGCCGCGCCCTCCAGCCGGGTGGCGAGCCGGGACAGCTGCTCGAGCTGCGCGGCCGGTTCGGTGTCGAGCCCCGGGAGGAACCAGCCCGAGATCACGGCGACCACCCGGCCCTCGCTGGTGAGCGGGAGCGCGAAGCCGTCGACCGAGCGGACCGGCCGGGCCTCGGCGTACGCGCGATCGGCGAGGGAGACCGTGGCCAGCTCGTCGGGTGGCGCGAGTGCTCCGGGGTCGAGGGCGACCGGGGCGAGCACGCTGTCGTGCGGCGCCTGGATGAGGAGGGCGCCTGCGGGTACGACGGCGCGGACCTGGTCCAGCATCGCGGCGCCGAGGGTCTCGGGCTCGTGGCCGGAGACCAGGCGGTCGGACTCGTGGATCAGGCGACGGATGAGCGACTGGACGCGGCGCTGGGTCGCGAGCGGGTCGGTGCGCAGCAGGGTTCCGTGCAGCGAGGCGCCGATGAAGCCCAGGCCGAGGCCGGTCATCGTCCAGGTGAAGCCGGCGACAGCGCCCTGGAAGGCCAGTCCGCCGTGGGCGATCGCGGCGGCGACGACCAGCGCCACGGTCGAGATGCCGAGCGCGCCGAGCGCGGCGCGCACTCCGCGGAAGACGCCCGCGGTGAGTGGCGAGATCGCGAGCGCGCCCAGGGCCGCGGTCGACGACCCGGCGGCGAGACCGCAGATGGTCCCAACCAACGCCGCCGCGACCAGCTCGGTCGTGAGCACCAGCGGTCGGGGGAGAGCCTCGACGATCAGGGCGACCGCCCAGCTGGCGCCGACTGCTGCGATCGCCAGGACGCCGACGTCGTCCTGCGCCCACGCGGCCGGCCCGAGCAGGGCGAGGAAGCCGAACCCCCGGGCTGCCAGGGCGACGAAGAGCCGCTGCCGGTAGGCCGGGCTCATCAGAAGGTGTCCATGATCGAGATCGCGGCCGGACCCATGACCGCCAGGAAGAGGCACGGCAGGATGCAGAAGATCAACGGGACGGTGATCTTCACCGGGACCTGCTGGGCCTTCTGCTCGGCGCGCTGCCGGCGCTTGACCCGCATCTCGGCCGACTGGGTGCGCAGCACCTGGCCGACGGGGATGCCGAACGCGTCGGCCTGCGCCATGGCCCCGACGAAGCTGCGCAGGTCGGCGACGTTGCTGCGCTCGCTCATCGCCCGCAGCGCCGCGCCGCGGGCCTGCCCGATCTGCATCTCGTGCAGCATCCGGTTGAACTCGTCGGCGACCGGACCGTCGGTGTTGCGCGCGACCTGCTGGATCGCCGCGTCGAAGCCGAGGCCGGACTCGACGCAGATGGTGAGCAGGTCGATCGCGTCCGGCAGCTCGCGCTGGATCCGCTCGGTCCGGTCGTGGGTCAGCTGGTAGAGGTAGAGGTTCGGGCCGAAGAACCCGGCGGCTCCGCCGAGGGCGACCACCGCGAGACCGGTGGCGAGCGAGAGTCCGACCAGGAGCGAGAAGGACAGGCCCACGACGAGCCCGAGCCCGCCGCACAGCACCTTCGCCGAGATCACCCGGTCCACCGACCAGCCGACCGGGTTGCCGGCCAGGTCGAGCTTGTGCCGGATCCGTTCGCCGGAGTCGGCGCCCGAGAGCCGCCGGCCGATCCGGAGCGCTCGCTGACGCAGCGGCTCGAGGACACGCTCGCCGAACGGCGGGTTGATCTCGCGGGTGAGCTCGACCGGAGCCGGCGAGGTCATCGACTCGAGAACGGCGATCGAGCGGGCGATGCCCCCGGGCTGGACGCCCGTGCGCAAGGCCGCGGCGAGCAGCGAGAGAGCGAGGGCGACGAGGCCCAGACCGAGCACGAAGAGCAGCACCATGTCAGACGTCCACCTTCACCATCTTGCTCATCCAGAACGTTCCGACGCCGAGCAGGAGGCCCGCGCCGGTCAGCATCATCAGACCCATCGGCGTCGTGAACAGCGGCATCACGTAGTCGCGGTTCGACACCAGCAGGTAGAGCAGGAACACCGGGGGCAGGCAGCCGAGCACCCAGGCCGAGAGCTTGCCCTCGGCGGCCAGCGCCGCGACCTGGCGGCGCATGTACTCACGCTCGCGCATCGTCGACCCGACGGTCTCGAGCAGCTCGGCCAGGTTGCCACCGATCGGCCGCTGGATCCGGATCGCCATGACGACCCAGCCCAGGTCCTTGCTGTCCAACCGCTCCGCCACACCTTCGAGGGCGTCCTCGAGGTCGACGCCGAGACGGGCCTCGACCAGCACCCGACGGAACTCCGACGCGATCGGCTCGAGCCCCTCCTTGACGATGGTGTCGACCGACTGGGTCAGTGACAGGCCCGCGGCGAGCGAGCCGGACATCAGCTGCAGGGCGTCCGGCAGCGCCGCGTTGAAGGCCTTGCGGCGTCGCCCCCTGCGGAAGCCGAGGTAGACCCACGGGCCGACGATCCCCACGACCAGGAAGACGAGGCCGACGAGGATGCTGCCGCCGGTCAGCAGCAGGCCCAGGATCGTGACGACGACGACGACGGCGGCGTGCAGCAGGACCCACTCCGGTGGTCGCAGCTCGCTGCCCGCACCCTCGAGGCGGCGCCCGATCCTCGCCTCCAGGGACCGGTTGCGCGACAGCATCACGGCCGCGGCCTCGCGGACCGGCGCGAACGCCTCGGGTGTGGCCTCGCTCGCGGCCCGGTGCGATCCGGCGGAGGTGTAGTGAGCGACCCGCTCGACCAGGCTCAGGGGAGTGGGGCGGGCCGGCACCAGCAGGACCAGGAGCAGCAGGAGCCCGACGCCGACGGCCGCGACCCCGGCGTACATCACCCACGACGGCAGCCCAGACGACCCCGCGTCGGCGGGCGCGAGCGCTGCGGAGTCGGGCTCGTCGGAGGTCGATCGCACGGCGCCGAAAGCACTCGCGGTCAGGGTCGTCGAGCCGGAGGGGATGCTGACCTCGACCGTGGCCTCGTCGTGCGTGGCGGCGGACGGCACGTCGAGCCGGACCAGCACCTGACGGGCCAGGGCATCGGCCTCGGCGGAGAACGCCGCGCGCAATGCAGCCGGGTCGGAGCTGACGACCGTCCCGGACCCGGCCCGGGCCAGGGTCCGGAGGGCGGCCCCGGCGCCCCCGTCGCCGGGGCCGCTGTCCAGGGAGACGGCGTCGACCAGGACGCCGTCCGTGGTCACCGCGTCGGCCACGTCCTCGAGCGGTGTGTCGGTCGTGTCGGCGCCGTCGGAGAGGATCAGCAGCGAGCGCTGACCGTCCGTGCCCGCCAGGTCCAGAGCGGCCGAGACGCCGTCGTAGAGCCGGGTGCCGTGGCTGAGCTGGAGACCCGCGATCACCGAGCGCGCGGTCGCGCGGTCGAGGCTGGGAGCCAGCGGCTGGGAGACCGTGCTGCTGAAGGCGACCACCCCGACGTAGACGTCGTCCGGGACCAGGTCCAGGAAGCGCAGCGCGGCGGCGCGGGCGGCCGTGAACCGGGCGCCGCTCATCGAGTCGCTGGTGTCGATGACGAGGATCGACGTACGACGGACGGCGCTGGTGCCGGCCGCCAGCTCGGCGCTCGCCGTGGCTCGGTGGTCGTCGACGGACGCGGTGACACCGGCGAGGTCGAGGTCGGTGTCGGCCGGGACGGACACCAGCACGCGCAGCTGGTCGCCAGCGACCTCGAGGTGGGTGATCGTCGCCCCGCTGTCGTCGGCGTACGACGGGGTGGCGAGCGCCAGGCACGAGGCGAGCGCGATCCCGACGCCGGCGAGGATCGCGCGTGGGCGGGCGCTCATCCGGTCCCCGTGGCGAAGAGCATCGGGTCGACGGTGACATTGGCGTCGCGGAGCTTGTCGAGCAGCTTGGGTCGCAGTCCCGTCGCTCGCAGCCGTCCGAGGGCCCGTCCGTCACGGTCGTAGCCGGCGGAGTGGTCGAAGGCGAAGATGTCCTGGAGGGTGATCACGTCGCCCTCCATCCGCTCGACCTCGGTGATGTGGGTGAGGCGGCGGCTGCCGTCGCGGAACCGCGTCTGGTGGACGATCAGGTCGACGGCCGACGCGACCTGCTCCCGGATGGCGCGCACCGGCAGGTCCATCCCGGCCATCAGGACCATCGTCTCGACGCGGGCGAGCGTGTCGCGCGGGCCGTTCGAGTGCACGGTGCAGATGGAGCCGTCGTGGCCGGTGTTCATCGCCTGGAGCATGTCGAGCGCGGAGGCGTCGCGGACCTCGCCGACGATGATCCGGTCGGGGCGCATGCGGAGGCTGTTCTTGACCAGGTCGCGGATGTCGACCGCACCCTTGCCCTCGATGTTGGCCGGACGGGACTCCAGTCGGACGACGTGGTCCTGGTGCAGCTGGAGCTCGGCGGCGTCCTCGATCGTGACGATCCGCTCGTCGGTGGGGATGAACGACGAGAGCACGTTGAGCGTCGTCGTCTTCCCGGCGCCGGTGCTGCCCGACACGATGATGTTGAGCCGGCCTCGCACGCAGGCCTCGAGGAAGTCCCGGGTCTGGTGCGTCAGCGAACCGAACCGCACCAGGTCCGAGGCGGTGTAGGGGTCGGCGGCGAACTTGCGGATGGTGAGCGCCGAGCCGTCGACGGCGAGCGGCGGCACCACCGCGTTGACCCGGGAGCCGTCCGCGAGACGGGCGTCGACCATCGGGCTCGACTCGTCGACGCGCCGGCCGATGCGCGACACGATCTTGTCGATGGTGCGACGCAGGTGAGCCTCGTCGGCGAAGTGGGCGTCGACCGGGACCAGCCGGCCGTTGCGCTCCACGAAGACGCTGTCGTAGCCGTTGACCATGACCTCGGAGATGTCGGGATCGCGCAGGTAGGGGTCGATCGGGCCGTACCCGAGGATGTCGTCGCGGATCTCCTGGGTCACCCGGATCCGGTCGCTGTTGCTGAGCGGCCGGTCCTGCGCGGCCAGCACGTCACCGAGCACGCCCCGGACGGCCTGCTCGAGCTCCTCGCCGTCGAGGTCCGACTCGTAGAGCTGCGGGCCGAGCTGCTTGAGGAGCTCGGTGTGGACCGCGGCCCGGACCTCCTCGAGACGCTCCTCCTCGGTCGAGCGCTGGCGTCGCGGCTGGCCCGCGGCGTCGCCCGCGGGCCGGGCCCGCCGCTTGCCCGAGCCGGACGACAGGTCCGCCCCCGAGACCTCGGTCGTGGCGGCAGGGGTCTCGGGCGCGGCGGCCACCTCCGGCTGCGTGCTGATGCGCATCGCCGCCAGGCGCTCGGACAGGGTGGTCATGGCGTCACCTCCGGATCTTGAGTCGGCGGGCGGCGGCCCGGTCGGTCGCCGCGACAGCGGGCTGCTGCTGGTCGGCAGGCCCGATCGGGGCGGCGCCGAGGCGGGTCGCGAGGTCGCGGATCGCCACGCTGACCGGGTGGTCCGGCATCGAGGCGATGATCGGTACGCCGGAGTTGGTGGCCACCGCGACGTCGTACGACGTGCCGATCTTGGTGGGGATCTCCTGGCCGAGGATCTCCTCGGCCTTGGCGACCGTGAGGCCGGCGGCGTCGTCGGCCCGGTTGAGCACCAGGTGGTGGTGGCCAGCGGCGATGCTGAGCGAGGTCAGGGTCTCGAGCCCGATCTTGACGTTCTTGAGCGTCGGGATGTCGAGCGCGCCGATCATCACGCACTCGTCGCTCTCGTCGAGAGCGGTCAGGGTCTGCTCGTCGAAGGTCGGCGCGGAGTCGAGCACGATGTAGTCGAAGCCGGTGCGCAACGTGCGCAGCAGGCGGGAGACCAGCAGCCCGGTGACCCGGTCGCGCACGTCGGGGTGGTTGGGCGCGGCGAGCACCATGAGGGTGCCCTCGTAGCGCGTGAGCAGGCCCTCGACGAGCGGCAGGTCGAGGACCGCCTCGGACCCGATCGCGTGCTCGATCGAGTGGGTCGGGAAGAGCTGCATGCTGATCGCGACGTCGCCGAACGCGAGGTCCAGGTCGACGAGGCAGACCCGGCGGGCGCCGCCGTCGGCGAGGGCGAGGGCGAGGTTGACGGCGAGGGTCGTCTTGCCGACCCCGCCCTTGGGGGAGAAGAGGGTCACGACCCGGCCGGCCTGGACGGCGCCCGCGGGGCCGCGCAGCGCCAGCCGGAGCTCCTCGGCGCGGGCGACGGCCCCGGCGAGCCCGTCCAGCTCGCCGACGAGCAGCACCTCGCGGACACCGGACTGCATGGCGCGGGTGAGCAGGTGGGTGTCGACCGTCTCGACCACCAGGAGCAGGCTGACGGTCGGCCGGCTGACCCGCAGTCCCTCGCAGAGCAGCAGCGCCTCCTCGACCGCGACGTGCGGGCCGAGGACGACGACGTACTCCGCAGGGTGCGTGTCCAACCAGGCGAGCAGCCGGTCTCCCGACTCCACCCCCTGGGTCCCTGCGGGCAGGGCGGGCAGCAGCGCGGCGACGGTGCCGCTGTCCGGATCGACGACGACTGGCACTTCGAGCTCCCTCCGAGTCGGGGCACAGAACTGCAATGCGTGTGGCGCTGGGGTCTTGCGGTCAGAAGAGGCTGTCGGTGGTGACGCCTGGGTCGGGGTTGACAGTGCTGTCCTTGGTGAGCAGTCCGAACGCGAGCTCGCCGTTGAGCGACCCGAAGATGACCCGTTCCGCGTCCTCCTGGTCGACGGCCAGCGTCATGAGGGTGCGGGGGAGCTGTTCGGTGGTCTGCTGCCCGCTGTCGTCCGTGGTCGTCGTGGAGACCGGGGTCGTGGACCCCACCCCCAGCACGGTCACCCGACCGAGCAGGAGTCGCGTGTAGACACCGGCCATGCTGTGGAAGATCGCGACCTCCGAGCCCGGGTTGACGAAGCCGGCCACCCGGGCGGGGTCGGTGAGGTTGACCGACACCGCGACCTTGCCCTTCGGGATCTGCAGCGCCGTCGGTGCGGCCGCCTGGCCGCCGAACTTGTCGGTGATGATCTGCTCGCCCGGGTAGATCGTGGTCAGGGCGACCTGACCGGAGAGCGGGTCGATGCTGGTGAGCGCGTCGGGCATCACCTGGGCGCGGGGGACCTTCTGGAGCGCGAGCTTGCCGCTCTGGGAGGCGGTCTCGATGCTCTCACCGGACGAGATGACGGCCGTCGCGCGGAGCACGTCGACGACGTCGTACTGACTCGCGGCGCGCGCATCGGCGCCCTGGACGTAGACGAAGACGAGCGCTGCGCCGAGGGCGGCAGCGAGCACGGCTCCGATCAACAGCAATTTCCGACGGACCACGGTCGCCAGTCCTTCCGAGAGAGACCGCGTCCTGGGTCACCCCCGGACGAGGTCAAGGCAGACGTCGGTCGCGGCACCTGCGCCGTGACCTCCCGCCCCCGCCGGGCTGAAGCAAGAGCAATGTAGGAGAGGAGGACTCATCCTGTCCGAAATGTCTGGACCAGTTGCTGGTGGTGCTCGGGCAGCACCGTGTGGCCGGTGTGGTCCCACTGGACCCGGTGGACGTGGTTCCGCGCGGAGCGCTGCTCGGGGCTGCCGATCGCCACTCTGGTCACACATCTCGGCCAGAACTGTCACTTCTCAGGCGTTGCAACGGCCGAGAAGTGACAGTTTCACCGGTTCACCGGGTAATCCTGCAGCGGCCGCCTCAGGTCGCGTAGAGCGCAGCCACGTCGTCCTTGAACTCCCGCATGACGACGTTGCGCTTGAGCTTGAGGCTGGGCGTGAGCTGCCCACCCTCCTCGGTCCACTCGTCGGGGAGGATCGTGAACTTCCGGATCGACTCAGCCTTCGAGACCGCCTTGTTGGCGTCCTCGACCGCGGCCTCGATCTCGGCACGGAGGTCGGGGTCGTTGACGAGGTCGGCGACGTGGCGCGACTTGCCGTGCGACTCGGCCCAGACCGGGAGGGACTCGCGGTCCAGGGTGACCAGGGCCGCGATGAACGGCTGCCCGTCGCCGACCACGACGCACTGGTCGACCAGCAGGTGGGCGCGGAGCCGGTCCTCGAGCACCGCGGGCGCGACGTTCTTGCCGCCGGCGGTCACCAGGATCTCCTTCTTGCGGCCGGTGATCCGGACGAAGCCTTCTTCGTCGACCTCGCCGAGGTCGCCGGTGTGGAACCAGCCGTCGCGCTCGAGCACCTCGGCGGTGGCCTCCTCGTTGCGCCAGTAGCCGGCCATCACCTGGCCGCCCTTGAAGAGCAGCTCGCCGTCGTCGGCCACGCGTACGGCGGTGCCGGGCAGCGGTCGGCCGACCGAGCCGATCTTCGTCGCGTCGGGCAGGTTGGCCGTCAGTGCGGCCGTGGTCTCGGTCAGGCCGTAGCCCTCGAGCACGCCGAGGCCGATGCCGCGGTAGAAGTGCCCGAGCCGGTCGCCGAGCGGCGCGCCGCCGGAGATCGCGAACTGGCACTCGCCGCCGAGCGCGGCGAGCAGCTTGCCGTAGACCAGCCGCTTGAAGACGGCGTGCCGCGCTCGCAGCGCGACCGACGGGCTGCCCTTGTCGAGCGCGC
Organism: Nocardioides pollutisoli; assembly: GCF_040045055.1. NCBI lineage: Bacteria > Bacillati > Actinomycetota > Actinomycetes > Propionibacteriales > Nocardioidaceae > Nocardioides > Nocardioides pollutisoli. Next base: position 763,097 of record NZ_JBDZDU010000002.1, on the reverse strand, counting down.
GGGAGTAGGCGATCGCGGTCTCGGCGGCCTTGTCGAAGATCTTGCCGCGGCCGTCGGCGGTCGCCCGCTGCGAGGCGGTGTTGAAGACCTTCTCGAAGACGCGGGGGACCGCGAGGATGAAGGTCGGCTTGAAGGCCTGGAGGTCCGGCAGCAGGTTCTTGATGTCGGCGCTGTGGCCGAGCCGGGTGCGGGACTTGATGCAGCCCACCTGGATGATCCGGGCGAAGACGTGGGCGAGCGGCAGGAAGAGCAGGGTCGCGGCGCCCTCGGTGTTGAACAGCCGCTCCAGCTCGTCGACGGCCACACCCAGCTCGAACATGAAGTTGCCGTGGGTGAGCATGCAGCCCTTGGGCCGTCCGGTCGTGCCGGAGGTGTAGATCAACGTGGCGAGGTCCAGCGGGGTCGCGAGCGTACGGCGCTTCTCGAGCTCGTCGTCCGAGATGTCGCCGCCGAGCCGGCTGAGGGTGTCGATCGCGTTGTCGGTGATCGACCACACGTGGTTGAGGCGGTCGAGGTCGCCGCGCACCTCGGTGATCCGGGCCAGGTGCTCGGGCGTCTCGGCGACGACGGCGCGGGCCTCGGAGTCGCGGAGGATCCAGCCGACCTGCTCGGCCGACGAGGTCTCGTAGATCGGCACGGTCACCGCGCCGGCGAACCAGATGGCGTAGTCGACCAGGGTCCACTCGTAGCGCGTCTTGGAGATCAGGGCGACCCGGTCGCCGGGCTCGATGCCGACCGCGATCAGGCCCTTGGCGACGGCCGTCACGTCGGACAGGAACTCCGCGGCGGTGACGTCGACCCAGGGGCTGTCGGGCCCGTCGGACCGCCGGCTGAACGCGACGCTCGAGCCTGCCTCCCGGGCATTGGTCACGACGTCGTCGGTCAGGTTCCCCGTCGCGGGGACCTCGATCGTCATGGGCGTCGAGAACTCGCGCACAGGGCCTCCTCGGTCTCCGGAACGACGGTCGTGAACCAGGTGGAGATTACCTCCGCCTGTGCCGGTGCCTGCATCCGGTACGCTCGCTCACCGAGCCGATCCGAGCAAGGGGGCACCATGGCCGAGCAGACCACCTCGTCGATCGTCATCGACGCGGCCCCGGCCGACATCATGGGTGTGATCGGCGACTTCGCTGCCTACCCCGAGTGGGCCAAGGGCGTCACGAAGGCCGACGTGGTCGCCGAGGACGAGGACGGCTGGGCGGAGAAGGTCTTCTTCGCGCTCGACGTCAGCCCGATCAAGGACGAGTACACCCTCGCCTACGAGTGGGACGGGTACGACGCGGTCACCTGGACCCTCGTCGAGGGCAAGATGCTGCGCTCGCTGGACGGCGCCTACCTGCTCAAGGACCTGGGCAACGGCTCGACCGAGGTCACCTACCAGCTCTCGCTCGACGTCTCGATCCCGTTGATCGGCATGCTCAAGCGCAAGGGCGAGAAGATCCTCATCGACACTGCCCTCAAGGGTCTCAAGAAGCGCGTCGAGTCGCTCGGCTAGCGTGCGGATTCTTCTCTTCACGGGCAAGGGTGGCGTCGGGAAGTCCACCGTCGCCGCCGGCACGGCCGCGCTGGCGGCCGCCGAGGGCAGGCGCACCCTGGTGCTCTCCACGGACGCCGCCCACTCCCTCGCCGACGCCTTCGGCTGCGCGCCCGGGGCGATCGGGTCCGAACCGACCGAGGTCGCGCCCGCCCTCTTCGTGCAGCAGGTCGACGCCCAGCTCCGCTTCGAGCAGTCGTGGGCCGACATCCAGCGCTACCTGCTCTCGGTGCTCGACGTGGCCGGGGTCGACCCGGTCGCCGCGGAGGAGCTGACCGTCATCCCGGGCGCCGAGGAGGTGCTCGCGCTCCTCGAGCTGCGACTGCACGCGCTGTCCGGCACCTGGGACGTGATCGTGGTCGACTGCGCGCCCACCGCCGAGACGCTGCGACTGCTCGCGCTGCCCGAGGCGCTCGGCTGGTACATGCAGCGCGTGCTCCCGATGGAACGGCGCGTGATCAAGGCGCTGCGCCCGGTGCTCAACCGCGCGGCCGGCGTGCCGATGCCGGGCGACTCCGTCTTCGACGCGATCGAACGGTTGCACGCCGAGCTGGACGAGGTCCGGTCGCTGCTCAGCGGCCCCGAGGCCAGCATCCGGCTGGTGCTCACGCCCGAGAACGTCGTGCTCGCCGAGGCCCGTCGCTCCTACACGTCGCTGTCGCTCTTCGGCTACCGCGTCGACGGCGTGGTGGCCAACCGGGTCTTCCCGGCCGAGGGCGCCGACGACTGGCGAGCCGGGTGGGTGGTCGCCCAGGACGAGGTGCTCGAGCGGGTCGAGGAGTCCTTCGCGGGGCTGCCGATCTGGCGCTCGGCGTACCGACCTCGCGAGCCCGTCGGGGTCGAGGCGCTCACCGACCTTGCCCGTGAGGTGTACGCCGACTCCGACCCGCTGGCGACCACGAAGGGCAAGGGCCCGTTCCGGATCAGCCGCAGCGAGGCGGGTGCCGTGCTGCGGCTCTCGCTGCCGCTGGTGTCGCGCGCCGAGGTCGATCTCGCCCGCAATGGCGACGACCTGGTCGTGACCGTGGGATCGTATCGTCGGCTGCTCACGCTTCCGTCCGGGCTGGCACGCTTCCGCATCGCCGGAGCCCGGGTGGAGCAGGGGGAACTGCAAGTGCGGTTCGTCGAGGACCCCGTGGACGAGGCTGGGAGATGACGTGAACGGGGAACGAGACGAGCCCGATGTCGGGTCGGTGGCGGACGAGGCTGCGAAGCTGTTCGGCGCCCTGGCCGACTGGGCCAAGGACACGGCGCACCTGCCGGGAGGCGTGCCGGGGTTCGCGGCCGGGTTCGAGGACCACCTCGCGACCGGCGCCGCCGAGTGCACCTACTGCCCGGTCTGTCGCACCGTGCACGCCGTACGACAGCTGAGCCCGGAGGTCCGCGCACAGCTCGCGACCGCGGGCACGGCGCTGCTCCAGGCCGCCTCGACGCTGCTCGCATCGGCGACCGCCGACCCGCGTCCGACCGCAGGTTTCGAGCACATCGATCTCGATGACGGCGCGGCGGACTGGCCCGACGAGGCCGATGCCGGGGAGGATCTTCCCGGACCTGAGGAGGGAGACCGATGAGCCTGGCGTGCGGGATCGACGTTGGTGGCACCAAGATCGCCGGGGGCGTGGTCGACGAGGACGGCACGATCGTGGAGGAGCTCCGCGTCGAGTCGCCCGCGACCGACGCCGAAGCGATCGAGGAGGCCATCGCCGGCCTGGTGACCGAGCTGCGCGAGCGCCACGACATCGTGTCGGTGGGCGTGGGCGCGGCCGGCTACGTGGACAAGTCCCGGGCGGTGGTGCTCTTCGCGCCCAACGTCGCGTGGCGCAACGAGGACCTCAAGAGCGAGCTGGAGAAGCGCGTCGAGCTCCCGGTCGTGATCGAGAACGACGCCAACGCCGCGGCTTGGGGCGAGTTCACGTACGGCGCCGGCCACGACGCCGAGGACCTGCTGCTGGTCACGGTCGGCACCGGAGTCGGTGGTGGGTTCGTGCTGGATGGCGAGCTCTACCGCGGCGCCAACGGGGTGGGTGCCGAGATCGGCCACATGCGCGTCGTCCCCAACGGCATCCTCTGCGGCTGCGGCAAGCACGGCTGCTTCGAGCAGTACGCCAGCGGGTCCGCGCTCGTGCGCGAGGCGCGGGCGTTGGCGATGAGCGGCGCGATGATCGCCCAGGGCATGCTCGCCCGGGCGGGCGGCGACATCCACAAGATCACCGGACCGTTGATCACCGACGCGGCCCAGCACGGCGACGAGGGTGCCCGGCAGCAGCTGGCCGAGCTCGGCCGCTGGCTCGGCGAGGGCATCGCGTCGCTGACCGAGATCCTCGACCCGGGCGTCGTCGTCATCGGCGGCGGCGTGAGCGAGGCCGGCGACCTGCTGCTCGAGCCGATGCGGAGCGCGTTCGCGGGTCAGCTCGTCGGCCGCGGCTTCCGCCCGATCCCCGAGATCCGGAAGGCGCGGCTGGGCAACAAGGCGGGCCTGATCGGCGCCGCCGACCTCTCGCGCAGATAGCCCGGCCGCGACCCGAAACTGGCCATCTGGCCGATCCCCTGCACGGGTGCGTCCTCACTAGCGTCCGAGGACCACTCGGAAGGGGACGTCGGTGCTCGGCAGGCGTGTTCTCGGGAAGACCCCAGGGCGGCGTACGACCCGCGACCAGCGCGGGGCCGTCGCCGTCGAGGCGGCGTTGGTGCTGCCGCTGCTGGTCACGATGATGTTCGGGATCATCGAGCTCACGATGCTGGTGCGCGACAACATCGCGGTGGCGTCCGCGGCCCGGGTCGGGGTGCGTGCGGCGACGACGACCGCGGCGGTCATGTCGGGACCGGGCACGTGCACCTACCGCGAGGACGTGGCGACGACCTGCTCGGCCGGCAACAGCCCGGCTCCCGGGCTGGCCGAGCTGGCGGCGGACGCGATCCAGACCTCGGGGTCCTCGATGAACAAGGACACGATCGACTACATCCTGGTCTACAAGGCCAACAAGCAGGGCTATCCCGGTCTCGACGGCAACACGACGATGCCGACGTCGTGCGCCGGCTACAGCAGCTGTGTGAAGTTCCAGTGGGCCGACGCAGCCAACGCGTTCCGCTACAAGAGCGGGACCTGGGCCTCGACGAGCGTCAACGCGTGCGCCGGCGAGGCGGACTCGGTCGGCGTCTACCTGCACATCACCCACCAGTTCCTGACCGGGTTGTTCCCGGGCAGCATCGGCCTCGACGACCGCGCGGTCGGCAGGTTCGAGCCGCTCCCGCCGGACAACTGCAAGTCGACCTCGCCGTTCCCGCACCCATGAGCAGCAGGGGAGAACGCCGCGACGACGAGCGCGGGGCCGCCGCCATCATCGTGACGATCTTCGTGTCGGCGCTGCTCTTCGGGCTGTGCGCCGTCACCGTCGACGTCGCCCGGTGGTACGCCGAGGCGCAGCGGGTGCAGAAGGCGGCCGACGTGGCCGCGTCGGCGGGCGTCGTCTACATGCCGCAGGACATCGCCGCGGCCACGACGGCCGCTCGCGACGTGTCGGGTCGCAACGGCTACCCCAACTCCGGGCAGAGCTCGGTCGTCGTGAAGCCGGGCACCCAGCCCAGCCAGCTCGACGTCGCGGTGAGCAGCACGATCCCGAACATCTTCGGCAAGCTGATCGGGCTCGACTCGAGCACGATCACGCGGCACGCGGTGGCGGACTACACGGGACCGCAGCCGATGGGCAGCCCGTGCAACACGTTCGGCAACGAGCCGCCCGGCACGGTCGGCGCCGGTCCGGCGGCGTCGCAGCTCTCCGTCCCGCTCGGCGCCAACTGCTCGTCGGTCTCGCAGTTCTGGATGAACGTCAACGGCCCCGACGTACCGAAGGGCAACGGCGACCAGTACGCCGTGCGCAGCTGCGCCAGTGGGGTCTCCGGCTGCACCGGAGCGGTCAACGACGAGTTCGACCCGCAGGGCTACATCTACCTGGTCCGGGTCAAGCCGGCTGCCGTCGGCAGCACCATCACGCTGCAGCTCTACGACCCGGCGTTCGCCTCGACCGACGACTGGTGCACGAGTGCCCCGACCGGGACGATCAGCAGCGACAACTGGAACCCGTACGCCACCACCGACGCCAAGACGCGCTACCTGAAGAGCCCGTCGAAGACGGCCGCCAGCGCCTACTGCACCGGTGACAACACCGCGGACGGCTCGGTCGCGCCGACCGTCACCACGTTCGGTCTCCGGGAGCCCTCGGACTCCCAGAACCCGATGGCGGCGACACCGCAGCCGGGCTGCACCAAGCAGTACCCCGGCTACACCACCGCCCAGGTGACGGCGGCGGCCCTGCAGTCCAGCAACGCGGCCACCTACAACCGGGCGCTCGCCGAGGTCTTCCACCAGTGGAACACCTTGTGCAGCTTCGTCCCGACGGAGGCGGGCGACTACTACCTCCAGGTCCGCACGAACGTCGCGTGGAAGGGCCCTGCGCTGAGCAACCTCGCGGCGTACAACGCGCTGGGGGCGGTCGGTGGCGCCTACCAGCCGCCCTCCGGGTCGCTGAGCGGCTTCGCGATGTACAGCCAGAACGGCGACGACACCAGCGTGCGCGGCGGCGGGAGCAACCGGTTCGCGGTGCGGGCCTTCGGCGGTCCGGCCGCCTCGGTCTCGGTCTCGGCCCTCGGCAAGATGTCGATCTACGCGAACGCCAACGCGGCGGCGCCGACCTTCAACCTGATCCGGATCCTCCCCGGCGCGGCGGGGCAGACCCTGATCTTCAAGTTCTTCGACATCGGTGACGCCGAGGCCGCGGCCTCGCTGACGGTCATGCCGCCCCAGGAGACGACGACGTCGCTGACCGGCTGCAAGGCGACTGGGTACAAGACCCAGACGCTCCCGACCTGCGCCATCAACATCGACTCGACCTGGAACGGCAAGTCCGAGACCATCGCGGTGCCGGTGCCGTCGAGCTACACCTGCACCTACAACAGTCCCGGCGGCTGCTGGTTCCGGCTGAAGGTCAACTTCGGCTCCGGCGCCGTGCAGGACACGACCACGTGGACGGCGTACGTCAGCGGAGATCCCGTCCGTCTGATCGAATAGCCGGGTGCCTCTCTTCATCGGTGTCGACATCGGCGGGACCAAGGTCCTCGCCACGGCGGTCTCGTCGACCGGTCGGGTCGTCCGGACCGCCACGCGTACGACGCCCGGACGCCGGGTCGAGGCCCGGCTGGTCGAGGACGCGCTGACCGAGGCGGTCGAGGAGATCGCCGGCGTACGACGCGTCGGTGCGATCGGCATCGCGGCGGCCGGCTTCGTCGACGCGCAGGGGGAGCGGGTCCGGTTCGCGCCGCACCTGCCCTGGCGCGACGAGGGCGTGCGGGCCCGGCTGGCGGAGCGGTGGAGCGCCCCCGTGGTGCTCGACAACGACGCCAACTGCGCGGCCCGCGCGGAGCTGACCTACGGCGCGGTCGGCGACGCCGAGAGCGCCGTCGTGGTCACGCTCGGCACCGGCATCGGGGGCGCGCTGATCCTCGACGGCGAGGTGATCCGCGGCTACAACGGCATGGCGGGGGAGTTCGGGCACAACCAGGTGGTGCCGGGCGGTCGCTCCTGCGAGTGCGGTGGCACGGGCTGCTGGGAGCAGTACTCCTCCGGCAACGCGCTCACCCGCTTCGTCCGGGCCCAGGGTGTCGAGGACCTCGCCGGGCCGGCGATCACGGCGGCGGCGGGGGCCGGCGACCCGGTCGCGCTGGCGGCGTTCGAGGACGTCGGCACGTGGCTCGGCGTCGGGGTGGCCAACCTGGTCGCGTCGTTCGACCCGGAGATCGTGGTCATCGGCGGCGGGGTGTCGGCCGCCGGCGACCTGCTGCTCGCCCCCGCACGCAAGGCGCTGCGTGAGTCGCTCGTAGGCGCGCCGTACCGCACCGTGCCGCCGCTGGTCCGCGCTGCGCTCGGCCCGGAGGCCGGGGCGATCGGTGCTGCGGACCTGGCGCGTCAGCGGTTCAGGAGCGCCGGTACTCGGGCACGAGCTCGACTGCGAGCTGCTCGAGAAACAGCCCGACATCGGTGACGATGCCGCGGGCCTGTGAGGACCCGCGGTCGGCGAGCTTGGTCACCGTCGCCGGGTTGATGTCGACGCAGACGAGCGGGATCGAGGCCGGGAGGATGTTGCCGGTCGCGACCGAGTGGAGCATGGTCGCCACCATCAGGCAGAAGCCGACCCCGTCGACCTCGGCGCGCATCGCGCGCTGGCCGTCGATCACGTCGGTGTAGACGTCGGGCAGCGGGCCGTCGTCGCGGACCGAGCCAACCAGCACAAACGTCTTCTCGTGCTTGACCAGCGCGTGCATGATCCCGCCGGTCAGGACGCCGCTGTCGACGGCCGCGCGGATCGAGCCCTCCTTGCGGATCGCGTTGATCGCCCGGATGTGGTGCTCGTGGCCGTGCTCGACCCCGCGGCCCATGGCCAGGTCGATGCCGAGGCTGGTGCCGTAGAGCGCCGACTCGATGTCGTGGGTGGCCAGGGCGTTGCCCGCGAACAGCACGTCGACGAAACCGGCGTTCACCATGGCGACCATCGCGGGAGCGGCGCCGGTGTGGACGACGCCCGGTCCGCCGACCCAGAGCACCTTCTTGCCCGCGGCCTTCGCCTCGCGCATCCCGTCGGCGACCTGGCGGACCAGCACCGCCTGCGGCTTCTCGGAGGAGACCTCGGACTCCATGAACCCGAACGCCTCGGCGCTCTTGTCCGGGGCGGGGACCGTGACCTTGATGCCGGACGCGCCGGTGATCACGAGCATCCCGGTGCGTACGTCGGACATCGGCAGCGTGTAGGCCCGGACCGGCTTGCCCTCGGCGTCGCGCTCGAGGATCAGCCCGCAGTCCATCTCGGGGTTGCCGACCTCCAGCCAGACGCCCTCGATCCGGACCCGGGTCTCCAGGTTGGTGGTCGAGTAGAAGTGGTCCGGGAAGACGCCGTCGCGGTCGGCGACGGCGACCTCGGCCTCGCCCGGGTCGACCTGGTTGACGCCACGGGTCTGCAGCCGCATCAGCAGGCGCTGGAGCGACTCGCCGTCCTCGGTCGTGACCGTGATCAGCGCGTGCGACGGGTCATCGGTCTCGCGGCCCACGTCGAAGCGGTCGATGGTGTAGTCGCCGCCGTACTCACGGATGTCGTCGAGGACCCGGGACAGGATCCCGTGGTCCATCAGGTGGCCGGTGATCTCGACGGTCTCGTTGGCGCTCACGAGTGCACCCTAACGGGCGCGTTTCGCTGGTCGAGTAGCGAGCGCCAGCGAGCGTATCGAGACCATCACCGTCGTCTTTCGTCTCACCGGGTCTCGACACGCCGGTCGCGACCTCGCAGGCTCGGTCGCGCGGCTCGCTCGACCACCATCAGCGGATCCGCTGGCGCGTCTCCGCTAGATCTGCGCGCCGTCGTCCCAGGGGTCGCGCGGCTCGCGGGGCATCTTGGCGACCAGGTAGACGAAGCCTCCGACGAAGCCGAGGATGAGCAGGTAGCCGATGAGCGACGGCAGGCTGATCTGCAGGATCAGCGAGGCGAGCAGCACGGCCGGCGAGCCGAAGATCCCGATCCAGGCGAGGAGCCGGTCGGGCGTGGTCCTCGGCACGGGCGGGGGAGGCGGGGGGTCGTAGCCCTCCTCCTCGTCGGCGACGAAGGGGTCGTCCTCGTCCTCGGGTGCGATCGGCCCGGGGAGCACGCCGAAGCGTCCCCCGAACGGAGCGTCCGGGGTCGCGGTCGGAGTGTCGCTCTCAGGCGCGACCGGCGGCTCCTCGATCTCCGGCCGGTCGCCGTAGTTCTCGATGATCGCGCGCCAGGCCTCGTCGTCGTTCTGGGGCTGCACCCTTGAAGCGTAGGCGCTCCGGGTTAGGACGCCGAGGTCACCCGGGCGATGAACGCGGCCGACTCCTCGAAGATCTGCGGGGCGTCGTTGTCGAGGGTGGCGACGTGATAGCTGTTCTCGAGGGGTACGACGGTGACGTCGCGCGACGAGATGTTGCTCGTGATCAGCGGCTGCGTCTTCTCGTCGACGACGTGGTCGACGGTCGAGCGGAAGTAGATGACCGGAGCGGTGATCTTCGGCAGGTCGGCCGCGATCTTCGGCCAGGCCTGCATCATCGAGTGGGCGGCCTTGAGCGGCGTCTTGGTGTAGCCGTGCTCCTCGACGCCCTCCTTCTTGATGTCGTTGGCGATCCCGGGGAACGACGGCACCAGGTGCTTGAGCAGCGGCAGCAGCTTGACGTCGAAGCGCTTGGTGGCGATCGCGGGGTTGACCACCATCACGCCGGCGATCCGGTCGGCGTTGTCCTCCGCGAGCCGCAGCACCAGCGCCCCACCCATCGAGAGCCCGCCGACGACGACCGCGTCGTTCTCGGCGACCAGCTTCTCGAAGGCGGTCGTGATCTCGGCGTACCAGTTCTCCCACCGGGTCGTGTTCATCTCCTGCCAGGTGGTGCCGTGGCCGGGCAGCCGCGGCAGCTCCACGGCGTACCCCTTCGCGGCCAGCGACTCGGCCCACGGCGTCATCGAGGCCGGCTGGCCGGTGAAGCCGTGGCTCAGCAGGACGCCGATCTTGCGGCCGCCGGTGAGCTCTGGCTGGGCCGGGCGGGAGTACGGCGAGGCGAGGGGATGGATGGTCATGCCCCGGATTGTGCACCACCGATCCACCCGCTGAGTGGGGTCTACGGAACTGGTGCAGGACGGTCTAGGCTGCCCGCGTGTTCTATTGGTTCCTGAAGTGGATCGCCCTCGGGCCCTGGTTGAAGCTGGTCTTCCGCCCCCGGGTGTCGGGAGCCGAGAACGTCCCGGACGAAGGTCCGGCGATCCTCGCCAGCAACCACCTCTCGTACGCCGACTGGCTCTTCATGCCGTTGACGCTGCCGCGGCGGGTCACCTTCGTGGCGAAGGCCGAGTACTTCACCTCGCCGGGCATCAAGGGCTGGCTGCAGAAGACCTTCTTCGCGGGATCCGGCCAGGTGCCGATCGACCGCTCGGGCGGCAACGCCTCCGAGGGCGCGATCATCTCGGCGAAGCGGCTGCTCGACGAGGGCGAGCTCTTCGGGATCTACCCCGAGGGCACCCGCTCGCACGACGGCAAGCTCTACCGCGGCAAGGTCGGCGTCGCCCGGCTCGCGCTCGAGACCAAGGCGCCGGTCATCCCCGTCGCCGTGGTCGGCACCGACGTCGTCGCGCCTCCCGGCAAGACCTTCGGCCGGATCACCCGTCCGGTGGTGCGCTTCGGCAAGCCGCTCGACTTCTCCCGCTACGAGGGCATGGAGAACGACCGCTACATCCTGCGCTCGATCACCGACGAGATCATGTACGAGATCATGCGGCTCTCGGGCCAGGAGTACGTCGACATGTACGCCACCCGCGCCAAGGAGCTCTCCAAGGCCGAGAAGGCTGCCGAGACCGACGGCGGCTCCGACGAGCCGGACGAGCCCAAGCTCGCGTCTTGACGATCCACGCGAGCCACCCGTTCGCGGATCCCGACCCGGATCCCGTACGCCGGCTGCGCGGCCGCCTCGGTGGCGCCGTCTCGCTGTGGACCGCTGGTGACTCGGCAGGTCGTGCGGGGCTGACCGTCACCTCCCTGATGGTCGCCAACGGCGAGCCGGCCCGGGTGCTCGCGCTGCTCGACCCCGACAGCGACCTGGCCGACGAGCTCGAGCGCACCGGTCGTGCCGTCGTCGCCCTGCTGTCGTGGCCGCACCGCGACCTCGCCGAGGTGTTCGCCGGCACCGCGCCCTCGCCAGGCGGGCCCTTCCGGGCCGGCGTCTTCGAGGACACCGCGTGGGGCCCGCGGCTCGTCGATGCACCGACCTGGGCCGGCGTCCACGTCGAGTCGGTCGCGACCGTCGGCTGGTCGTCACTGGTCACCTGCGTGATCGACGAGGTCCACCTCGGCGAGGACGACGAGCCGCTCGTGCACCGCCGGGGACGGTGGGTCCGGCCATGAGCGCCGTCGACACCTATCTCGCCCGGCTCGGTGTCGACCGACCCGCCGCGCCGACGCTCGACGCGTTGGTGGAGATCCACCACCGCCACCTCGAGCAGGTGCCCTACGAGAACCTCTCGATCATGCTCGGCCGCCCGCCGTCGGTGGACGGGTCCGACTGCCTGCGCCGGGTGGGCGAGGTCGGCCGCGCGGGCTACTGCTTCCACCAGAACGGTGCGGTCGAGCTCGTGCTGCGCGACCTCGGGTACGACGTGTCGCGGCGGCACGGCCAGGTGTGGACCAAGCCCGACGAGCTGGCGACCCCGAACCTCAACCACCTCGTCCTGGTCGTGTCCGGGCTCCCGACCTCGGCCAACCCGGGCGGCGAGTGGTGGTTCGACGTCGGGCTCGGTGACGGCTTCCACGACCCGCTGCCGCTGGTCGACGGGACCTACCAGCAGGGCGGCGCGACGTACCGGCTCGAGGACGTCCGGGCCGACGGCTGGAGCTTCCTGCACGACCCGGGCGGCACCTTCACGGGCATCGCTGTCACGTCGGCGCCGATCGGGCCCGCCGAGGTCGAGGCGGCCCACGCCGTGCTCTCCACGCCTCCCGGCCCGTTCACCGGGCTGACGGTCGTCCAGCGGGTCGACGCGACCGGCGTCGACACGGTCCGGGGCTGCCTGCGCACGCGCGGGGAGACCACGACCGTGCTGTCCGACTTCGCCTCCTGGCGTGCTGCTCTCGTCGACCTCGGGCTGCCGCTCGACGGCCTCGACGACGCCGAGCTCGAGGCGCTGTTCGACCGCATGTGGGCGGGCCACCTCGCCTGGGAGGCGGCGGGTCGTCCCTAGGCTGTCGGTCATGGCCGACTCCGACGACGAGCTGCTCGCGATCGCCGACGAGCTCTACGGGCTGACGCTGCCCGAGTTCACGCCGGCCCGTGATGCGAGGGCGAAGGAGCTCAAGGGCACGCCGCTGGCCGCTCCGGTGAAGGCGCTGAAGAAGCCGTCGACGGCCGCGTGGGTGGTCAACCTGCTGGTGCGCCGCGAGACCGAGCAGGTGGAGCAGGTGCTGTCCGTCGGCGAGGCGCTGCGGGCCGCCCAGGAGTCGATGTCGGCCGACGAGCTGCGCGCGCTGACCCGCCAGCGCCGGCAGCTGACCGCGGCGGTCACCACCCAGGCGCGGCGTACGGCGCGCGAGGCCGGGGTCAAGGTCACCGACGCCGTTGCCGACCAGGTCGAGGGCACGCTGACGGCCGCGATGGTCGACGAGCAGTGCTCGCTGGCCGTGCGGAGCGGGTTGCTGGTCGCTGCGCTGGCCACCACCGGGCTGGAGGCCGCCGACGTCGCGTCGTCGGTCGCCCTCCCCGCGGCCCTCGGCTTCGCGGCGACCGCCCGCGAGGAGCAGCCGCCGGCCCGCCCGGACCTGCGCGTCGTGCCCGACCCCGAGGCCGACGCGAAGGCCCTCGCTGCCGCGAACGAGCAGCTCGAGGAGGCCGAGGAGGAGCTCGCCGAGGCGACCTCGGCGTACGACGAGACCGTCGCCGACGTCGAACGCCTCGAGGCCCGCGGCCTCCAGCTCCAGGCCGAGATCGACGAGCTGCGCGGCAAGATCGCGGCCCTCGAGTCCGAGGCGGAGGAGACCGACGACGAGCTCAGCGAGTCCGAGGACGCCCGCGCCGAGGCCGAGTCGGTCGTCCAGGAGGCCACCCGCGCCCGGGATGCCGCTCGGGCTGCGGTGGACCGTCTGTCGGGGTAGTCACGGACGTTGTGGTGGTTTGAGAGCCCTCTTATGGGTCCGAACGTCCGTTACTAACCCGACGACGCCTACTCGGCCCAGGCCTTCGAGCGCTCGACGGCGTTCATCCAGCGGGCGTGGGTGGCGTCGGCCGCGGCGCGGTCGGAGGAGGGCTCGAAGCGACGGTCCAGCGACCAGGTGTTGCGGAGCTCGTCGGTCGACTCCCACACGCCGGTGCCGAGACCGGCGAGGAAGGCCGCGCCGAGGCCGGTCGTCTCGACGGCGGTCGGGCGCTCGACGGGTACGCCGATCTGGTCGGCCTGGATCTGGCAGAGCAGGTCGTTGGCGGCCGCACCCCCGTCGACGCGCAGCGACGACAGGCCGGGCATCGTGTCGAGCACGTCGCGGACCTCGAAAGCGATCGCCTCGAGGGTGGCCCGAACGATGTGGCCGCGGGTGGTGCCGCGGGTCAGGCCGATGATCAGGCCGCGCGCGTGCGGGTCCCAGTGGGGTGCGCCGAGGCCGGTGAGCGCCGGCACGAAGACGACGCCCTCGCTGTCGGAGACCGTGGCCGCGATGGCCTCGGTCTCGGCGGCCGACCCGACGATCTGCAGGCCGTCACGCAACCACTGCACGGCCGCTCCGGTCACGAAGATCGAGCCCTCGCTGGCGTAGGTCAGCTCGCCGTCCGGTGAGCGCCAGGCCGCCGTGGCCAGCAGGCCGGCATCGGAGCGCAGGACCTCGGAACCGGTGTTGGTGAGGATGAACGACCCGGTGCCGTAGGTGCACTTCGAGTCGCCCTCGTCGAAGCAGGTCTGACCGAACAGCGCCGACTGCTGGTCGCCGGCCACCCCGGAGATCGGGATCGACAACCCGAGGAACGAGCGGGCGTCGGTGCGCGCGATCTCGCCCCAGCTCGGCACCAGCTCGGGCAGCGCGTCGCGAGGCACGCCGAAGAGCGAGCACAGCTCGTCGGACCAGTCGCCGGCCTCGAGGTCGAAGAGCAGCGTGCGCGACGCGTTGGAGACGTCGGTGGCGTGCCAGGTGCCGCGGGTCATCCGCGCGATCAGGTAGGAGTCGACCGTGCCGACGGCGTAGCGCCCCGACTCGACCAGCGCCCAGGTGTGCGGCTCGTTCTCCCGCAGCCACATCAGCTTGGTGCCCGAGAAGTAGGGGTCCAGCCGCAGCCCGGTGAGCTCGCGGACCCGGTCCTCGTGGCCCTCGTCGCGCAGTCGCGTGCACAGGTCGGCCGTACGCCGGTCCTGCCACACGATCGCCCGCCGCGGCGACCCGAGGGTCTCTCGGTCCCAGAGCATCACGGTCTCGCGCTGGTTGGTGATGCCGACCGCCTGCAGCTGTTTGGCGTCGTACTTCTCCAGCACCTGGCGGGTCGCTTCCAGCGTCGCCTGCCAGATCTCCTCCGGTGCGTGCTCGACCCAGCCGGGCTTCGGGAAGTGCTGCGCGAACTCCTGGTAGCCCTTCGCCGCGATCCGGCCGTCGTGCTCGACGACCAGCGCCGTCACGCCGGTGGTGCCGGCGTCGATCGCGAGGACGCTCATGCGCGCGTGCCGCGGATGATGTCGAGGACCCGCTGGTCGATCCAGGAGAAGTCGGACGCGACCCGCATCTCGTAGTTCTCGGTGCCGACCCAGGCCGCGAAGTCGCGGGCTCCGGCTGCGTGCGCGAGCTGCTCGAGCTCGGCCTCCAGCTCGGGGGTGATCGGCACCTGCTCCTCCTCGGTCGAGGCGGTCAGGTAGAGCTCGTTGAGGGTGAGCAGCCGGGCCAGCTCGCCGATCGGCTCGGGGTGGTCGTCGACGCGCAGGTCGACCGCGATGTCGTCGTTGCCGTCGTAGCCCGCCTCGTCGCGGACCACGAGGAGGGCTGCCGACTGCCGGCCGCGGGAGTCGCCGCCGGCCGCGTCGCCCGCCGCCAGCGCCTCGAACAGCCGCTGCTCGAGCGGCGCGTCCTCGGGGGAGGCGAGCCACGCCGCCTCCATCGCCTCGACGACCTCGGAACCGGTGAGGATGTTGCCCTGGATCGCGTAGCCGTCGCCGGTGAGGCTGCCCGCCCAGTCGAGGCAGGCCGGACCGGTGTGGCTCGCGGCGTTGCCGTCGACGTCGACGATGCCGACCTGGCGGTGGTCGCGACCCTCGTCGTCCTCGAGCAGTCGCTGCAGGGCGACCGACGCGGTGGCCCCGTCGTCGAGGTGGGAGAGCGCCTGGCCCTTGTAGGCGACGTTGGCGCTGGCCTGGGTGGCGATCGCGCCGACCCCCGCCACAGCGGCCGGCACGGGCGAGCCCACGGCCAGGAACTTGGAAGCAACCGCCACGCCCCACGACTCACCGTCAGCGGACCGGGCCACGATCGAGAAGGTCATGCCCAGACACTAGCGACAACGATTTGCCTTCAAGCGGGGTTGAAGTCCGAGGATGTCCGGGTGCTCGACCGCATCACCGACAGGCTCGGCTTCCCGTCCCTCGGCCACCACCGACGCTTCGTCACCGCCATCGCGATCGACGCCATCGGCAGCGGCGTCTTCATGCCCGTCTCGATGCTCTACTTCCTCGTCACGACCGACCTGAGCCTGGTGCAGATCGGCGCGGCGATCTCGGTCGCGTCGGCCGTCGCCATCCCGGCCGGCCCGCTGCTCGGCGGGCTCGTCGACGCGTACGGCGCCAAGCGGATCCTGCTCGTCGGCAACCTGATGCAGTTCCTCGGCTTCGTCGCCTACGTCTTCACCGACTCGTTCGCCGGGCTGGTGCTGTGGACGGTCGTCGTCGCGGTCGGCCGCACGGCGTTCTGGGGCTCCTACGGCAACATCGTCGCCGCGATCTCGCAGCCGGGGGAGCGGGAGAAGTGGTTCGGCTTCCTCGGCGCGCTGCGCAACGTCGGCTTCGCGGTCGGTGGCCTGCTCTCCGGTCTCGCGATCACGATCGGCACGCACGCGGCGTACCTCTCGGTGGTGCTGGTCAACGCGCTCTCGTACGCCGTCGCGTTCCTGCTCCTGCTGGCGGTGCCGCCGACCCGGGCGACCGGGCACCGCTCGCCGGAGGGTGCGTGGGCGACGGTCCTGCGCGACCGGCCCTACCGGCTCCTGTGGGCGACGCAGTTCACCTACTCGACGGCGATGATGGTGCTCAACTTCGCGCTCCCGATCTACGCCGTCACGGTGCTCGGGCTGCCGGGCTGGGTGACCGGTGCGGTCTTCACGATCAACACGGTGATGGTCGGCTTCGGGCAGGGCTTCGTGGTGCGCGCGCTGACCGGCCACCGTCGTTGGCGGGTGCTGGTGCTGACCAACCTGGTCTTCGCCGCGTCCTTCGTGGTGATGCTCGGCGCCAGCGGCCTGTCCGTCGTGCTCGCCACCGTCGTGGTGCTGATCGGGGCGGTCGTCTACACCGGCGGAGAGCTGCTCGGCGGTCCCGTGCTCGGGGCGCTCGGCGCGGAGGCGGCGCCGGAGCACCTGCGTGGTCGCTACCTGTCGCTGATGCAGCTGTCGTGGACGATCTCGGGCGCGATCGCGCCGGTCACCTTCGCCTGGCTGCTCGACCGCGGCTCGTCGCCGACCTGGCTCGCGCTCGTCGCCCTCAGCCTGGTCGGCGCGCTGCTCGCGGCCCAGCTCGGGCGCGTGCTGCCCCTGGCTGCCCAACGAGTCACCAACAAGGCGTCGGCCGCGGTACTTTAGTCTCCAAGAGACTCAACCTCGTTCCGAAAGTGCCGATCATGACCGTCCGTCGCGTCGCCCTCCTCACCGCCGGTGGCCTCGCCCCCTGCCTGTCCTCGGCCGTGGGCGCCCTGATCGAGCGCTACACCGAGCTCGAGCCCGGGATCGAGATCATCACCTACCTGGACGGGTACGCCGGCCTGCTCGGCGGCAAGCACCTCACGGTGACGCCGGAGGTGCGCGAGCGGGCCCACCTGCTGCATGGGTTCGGTGGCAGCCCGATCGGCAACAGCCGCGTGAAGCTCACCAACGTCAAGGACTGCGTCAAGCGCGGCCTGGTCGCCGAGGGGCAGAACCCCCTCCACGTCGCGGCCGAGCAGCTGACCCGCGACGGCGTCGACGTGCTCCACACCATCGGCGGGGACGACACGAACACGACAGCGGCCGACCTCGCGGCGTACCTCCACGAGAACGGCTACGAGCTCACGGTCGTCGGCCTGCCCAAGACGATCGACAACGACGTCGTGCCCATCAAGCAGTCGCTGGGTGCCTGGACGGCCGCCGAGCAGGGCGCGATCTTCGCGCGCAACGTCGTCGCCGAGCACTCCTCCAACCCGCGGATGCTGATCGTCCACGAGGTCATGGGCCGCAACTGCGGATGGCTGACGGCTGCCACCGCGGTGAAGTACCGGGAGTGGCTCGACGCCCAGGAGTTCGCCGGGTTCGGCGACAACACCCGGCAGTCGTGGGAGCTCCACGGCGTCTACGTGCCCGAGCTGGGCTTCGACATCGCCGCCGAGGCCGAGCGGCTGAAGGCGGTCATGGACGAGACGGGCTGCGTCAACGTCTTCCTCTCCGAGGGTGCCGGCGTCTCGACGATCGTCGAGGAGATGCTCGCTCGCGGCGAGGAGCCGAAGCGGGACGCGTTCGGCCACGTCAAGCTCGACTCGATCAACCCGGGTGCGTGGTTCGCCAAGCAGTTCGCCGGGATGCTCGGGGCCGAGAAGACGCTGGTGCAGAAGAGCGGCTACTTCGCCCGCTCCGCCGCTGCCAACGACGAGGACCTCGCCCTGATCCGCGCTTGCGCCGACCTCGCGGCCGAGGCGGCGCTGCGCGGCGAGAGCGGCGTCGTCGGCCAGGACGACGAGGCCGACGACCTGCTGCGGGTCGTCGAGTTCTCGCGGATCAAGGGCGGCAAGGCGTTCGACCCGACCGTGGCGTGGTTCCGCGAGCTCCAGGAGCAGATCGGCCAGCCCCAGCACTAGCAGCCGGTGACGCCGACCCCCCAGACTGGCGGCATGCGCATCGGAGTGCTCACCGGAGGCGGGGACTGCCCCGGACTGAACGCCGTCATCCGAGCGGTGGTCCGCAAGGGGGTCAGGCAGCACGGCTTCGAGTTCGTCGGCTACCGCGACGGCTGGCGGGGCCCGCTCGAGGGCGTGACGATGGAGCTCGGCATCGACCAGTGCCGCGGCATCCTGCCGCGCGGCGGCACGATCCTCGGCTCGTCGCGCACCAACCCGTTCAAGCTCGACAACGGCGTGGAACGGATCAAGGAGAACCTCGCGAGCGACGGCGTCGACGCCCTCGTCGCGATCGGTGGCGAGGACACCCTCGGCGTCGCCACCAAGCTCGCCGACCTCGGCGTGAACGTCGTCGGCGTACCCAAGACGATCGACAACGACCTCTCCGGCACCGACTTCACCTTCGGCTTCGACACCGCGGTCAACATCGCGACCGAGGCCATCGACCGGCTGCACACCACGGCCGAGTCCCACCACCGGGTCCTCGTCGTCGAGGTGATGGGCCGTCACGCCGGCTGGATCGCCCTCCACAGCGGCATCGCCGGCGGCGCCAACATCGTGCTGATCCCCGAGAAGCCCTTCGACATCAACGAGGTGTGCTCCCTCATCGAGAGCCGCTTCGAGTCGCGCTACGCGCCGATCCTGGTGGTCTCCGAGGGCGCGCTGCCCAAGGACGGCGGCGACATGACCCTGGTCTCCGGCGACGTCGACGACTTCGGCCACGTCCGCCTCGGCGGCATCGGCGACCGGCTCGCGCAGGAGATCGAGAAGCGCACCGGCAAGGAGGCCCGCGCCGTCGTGCTCGGCCACATCCAGCGCGGCGGCACGCCCACGGCGTTCGACCGCTGGCTCGCCACGCGCTTCGGCCTGCAGGCGATCGACGCCGTCGCCGAGGGTGACTTCGGGACGATGATGGCGCTCCGCGGCACCGACATCGTGCGCGTCCCGCTCATCGAGGGCACCGGCCAGCTCAAGCTGGTCAGCGACAAGGAGTACGCCGAGGCGCAGGTCTTCTTCGGCTGACCCTTCCTCGCTGACGGTTTTGCGGGACGTCATACGGATGGTGTGTCCCCTTGCTCCGTCCGTATGACGTCCCGGGCGGGCCAGCGGGCCAGGGGCTGGTTAAAGGCGGAGGGGGCAGGGCAGGGTGACCCCATGACGACCGAGACTGCTGAGCCCGACGTCAACGGCCCGACTCCCGACCTCAAGCGCGTCCTAGGCCCCAGGCTGCTGCTGCTGTTCATCGTCGGCGACATCCTGGGTGCCGGCATCTACGCCGTGACGGGCGAGATGGCGCTCGAGGTCGGCGGCATCGTCTGGGTGCCCTTCCTGGTGGCCTTCGCGGTGGCGACGCTGACGGCGTTCTCCTACCTCGAGCTCGTCACGAAGTACCCGCAGGCCGCCGGCGCCGCGCTCTACACGCACAAGGCGTTCGGCATCCACTTCGTCACCTTCCTGGTGGCCTTCGCGGTGATCTGCTCCGGCATCACCAGCGCGTCGACGTCGTCCAACCTGCTGGCGACCAACCTGCTGGCCGGCTTCGACGGCCTCGGCTGGCACGTGCCGCAGGGCAACACCGCGATCACGGTCGTCGCGATGGGCTTCATGGTCCTGCTCGCGCTGATCAACCTGCGCGGGGTCGGCGAGAGCGTGAAGTTCAACGTCGTGCTGACGCTGATCGAGATGGCCGCGCTGGTGATCGTGATCCTGATCGGCTTCTGGGTGATGGCCAAGGGCGACGCCGACATGGGCCGGATCGTGGTCTTCAACTCCGGCTCCGACCGCGGCATCTTCCTCGCCGTGACGGTCGCGACCGCGATCGCGTTCTTCGCGATGGTCGGCTTCGAGGACTCCGTCAACATGGTCGAGGAGACCCAGGAGCCCGAGAAGATCTTCCCGCGGGTGATGCTGACGGGCCTCGGGATCGCGGTCGTCTTCTACGTGCTGGTCGCGATCTCGGTGATCGCGGTGATCCCCGAGGGCCAGATCGAGTCGGTGGTCGCCGACGAGGGCAAGGTGCTGCTCGCCGTCGTCTCGACCGGCGCGCCCGGCCTGCCGATCGACAAGATCTTCCCGTTCCTGACGGTGATCGCGGTCGCCAACACCGCCCTGCTCAACATGCTGATGGCCAGCCGGCTGCTCTACGGCCTGGCCCAGCAGGACGTGCTGCCGCGGTCGCTCGGCAAGGTGCTGCCCGGTCGTCGTACGCCGTACGCCGGGATCGCGTTCTCCACGGTCCTCGCGCTCGGGCTGATCATCGCGGTCACGTTCCTCGCGGACACCTCGCTCATCAGCGCCCTGTCCGGCACCACGGCACTGCTCCTGCTCTGCGTCTTCTCCGTCGTCAACGTCGCGTGCGTGATGCTGCGCCGCGACCCGAGCGCCGAGGGCGGGTTCAAGGCGCCCGGGTGGGTGCCGTTCGCCGGTGCTGCCGCGTGCCTCTTCCTGGCGGGGCCGTGGGCGCGCGACCGGGAGGACTGGATCCAGTACCAGGTCGCCGGCGGGCTGCTGCTCCTCGGCATCGTGCTCTGGGCGTTCACCTGGCTGACCAACCGCGGCGTCCGCGCCAAGAAGACCGGCTTCCGCGACATCGAGCACCTCGGGGAGTGATCGCCGCTCCTCGGTGTCGTAGCCGGGAGGACGGGGTAGGACCCTCGTGCCCGACGTGCCTGGGCGTCGGCTCGGGGAAGGACAGAGCACGTGAAGCGATGGATATCTGGTGCTGCCGTCTTGGCAGTCGTGGCGGCCGGGCTGACCGCCGTGTCGATGGAGCCGGCCGCGGCCGACGTCAAGGGTGACCTGCGGATGGTGGGCGAGCAGCCGGTCTCCGGCACCTACGACTTCGCCTACAACAACTACTCCGAGAAGATCACGCCGTGCGTGGGCGCCCACTGCTACTTCAAGGGCTATCGCGTCTCCAACGGCACCCTCCACGTCAAGCTGCACACCTACAAGCTCGTCGAGCGCATCCGCGACTACGACTACTACGTGCTCGACGTCGACGTCGACAACGGGTCCCGCGGGGGTGCGTCGCACAACGGCTGGGCGCAGGTCTTCGTGGAGAACGCCGCCAACGCGCGGGGACGCGCCGTGCGCATGGTCGACTACTCGGACACCAAGTCGATCTCGGCGAACAGCCCCGACTGCACGAGCCTGAGCCTCGCCATGGGGCACGCCGTCGGCCCGGTGTCGGCCTCGGTCAGCTGGGGGAGCGTCGAGTTCTGCGACAAGGCTGCGTCGTACGACATCGACCGGCACGAGGGCGCCAACCGGACCGTCTTCATGGCGCACGACGCCCGCAACGTCGCGCGGTTCTCGACGCAACGCATCGTCAAGGTCCCCCGGGGAGCTAAGCCGTCGTTCAAGGTCACCGTCCACATCCCGCGGGACGTGTGCACGTCCGCCGACGACAACATCTGCAACAAGTACCGCAACGCGACCGCGACCTGGTCGCACGTGATCAACACGACGGGCTGAGGCCGTCTCGCCGTACCCCGCCGAATCGGAGGGGTACGGCGACCCGCCGTACCCTTGACGCGTGAGCACCATCCCCGATCTCGCAGCACTGCACGCCATCGGAGCGGCCCAGCAGCCGACCTACCCCGACCAGGAGGCCGTGGCGGCCAACGTCGCGCGCCTGCGCCGGATGCCGCCCCTCGTGTTCGCGGGTGAGTGCGACGACCTCAAGGCCAAGATGGCGGCCGTCTCGCGGGGCGAGTCGTTCCTGCTGCAGGGCGGCGACTGCGCGGAGACCTTCGACGAGGTCACCGCCGACAACGTGAGCAAGAAGCTCCGGGTGCTGCTCCAGATGGCCGTGATCCTGACGTACGCCGGCTCCGTGCCGGTCGTGAAGCTGGGGCGCCTGGCCGGTCAGTACGCCAAGCCGCGCTCCTCCGACCTGGAGACCCGCGGCGGGGTGACCCTGCCGGCCTACCGCGGCGACGTGGTCAACGGGTTCGACTTCACCCCCGAGGCCCGCATCCCCGACCCGCGCCGGCTGCTGGACGCCTACAACGCGTCGGCCGCGACCCTCAACCTGGTCCGCGCGTTCGTCACCGGTGGTTACGCCGACCTGCGCCAGGTGCACACCTGGAACACCGACTTCGTGAAGTCGTCGTCGGCCGGCCTTCGCTACGAGGCGATGGCCGCCGAGATCGACAAGGCGCTGGGGTTCATGTCCGCGATCGGCGTCGACGCCGAGGAGCTCAAGCGGGTCGACTTCCACTCGAGCCACGAGGCGCTGCTGCTCGAGTACGAGCACGCGATGACGCGGATCGACTCGCGCACCGAGAAGCCCTACAACGTCTCCGGCCACTTCGTCTGGATCGGTGAACGCACCCGCCAGCTCGACGGTGCCCATGTGGAGTACTTCCGCCACATCCAGAACCCCATCGGCTGCAAGCTCGGGCCGTCGGCGACCGCCGACGACGCGATCGCGCTGGCTGCCCGCCTGAACCCCGACAACGAGGCCGGCCGCCTGACGTTCATCACCCGCTTCGGCGCCGGCAAGATCCGCGACGGCCTGCCGGAGCTGGTCGAGAAGGTCACCGCCGCCGGCGTCCAGGTCGCGTGGGTCTGCGACCCGATGCACGGCAACACCTTCGAGTCGAGCACCGGCTACAAGACCCGCCGCTTCGACGACGTCATCGAGGAGGTCCAGGGCTTCTTCGACGTGCACCGCGCGCTCGGCACCTGGCCCGGCGGCGTCCTGGTCGAGATGACCGGCGACGACGTCACCGAGTGCATCGGCGGCGGCGAGGAGATCGACGAGGCGGGGCTCGCGCACCGCTACGAGTCCGTCGTCGACCCGCGCCTCAACCGGGTGCAGTCGCTCGAGCTGGCGTTCCTCGTCGCGGAGATGCTCCGCAACGCATGACCGAGGTCGTGCGAACGCCGGACGAGCGCTTCGCGGATCTGCCGGGCTACCCGTTCGAGCCGCACTACGCCGAGGTCACGGCAGAGGGTGTCGACCCGCTGCGGATGCACTACGTCGACGAAGGCCCCGCGGACGGTCCGGTCGCGCTGCTCCTGCACGGTCAGCCCACCTGGTCCTACCTCTACCGCACGGTGATCCCGGTCCTCGTCGACCAGGGCATCCGGGTGATCGCGCCCGACAACATCGGCTTCGGCCGATCGGACAAGCCGGTGAACCCCACCGACTACACGTTCGCGCGCCACGTCGAGTGGATGCGCAGCCTGGTCGTCGGTCTCGACCTGCGTGACATCACGCTCGTGGCCCAGGACTGGGGCGGCCCGATCGGCTTCAGCGTCCTCGCGGCCGAGCCCGACCGGTTCGCGAGCGTGGTCGCCGCCAACACGATCCTGCACACGGCCGACCCGGCCCTCGCCGACCGGCTCACGTGGGCGGTGCACGGCGAGGGGGAGTCACGGGTCGTGATCGAGGAGGGACTGCTCGACTACCTGCTCTACACGCAGCGCGCGCCCGAGCTCCGGGCCAGCGTCTTCGTCGGCGCGGCCACCACGACCCCGCCGCCAGCCGACGTGCTCGCGGCGTACGACGCGCCCTTCCCCGACGAGCGCCACAGCGCCGGCCTGCGGCAGATGATCGCGCTGCTGCCGCTGACCCGCAACGACGTCGGCGCGCGGATCGGTCGTCGCACGATGCGGGCGCTCGAGGAGTACGACCGGCCGTTCGTCACGGCGTACTCCGACGGCGACCCGGCGACGCGCGGCTGGGAGGCGATCTTCCAGGAGCGGGTGCCCGGCGCGCGCGGCCAGGAGCACGTGACGATCACGGGCGCCGGCCACTTCCTGCAGGAGGACGCCGGCCCGCGGCTGGCCGACGTCGTCTCGGCTCTCATCAAGCGGGTCTAGCGTCCGGCGCATGATCTCGCGCATCGCTCTGTCCATCATGGGCGCCACCGTGCTGGCGACCGGGCTGGCCGTCACGCCGGTCGCCACCTCCACGGCCATCGGCCCGACGGTCTCGGTCGTGAACATGCGGTTCACGCCCGCGACGCTGAGCACGCCGCTCGGCAGCACGGTCACCTGGCAGTTCGGTGACCCGATGACCCACAACTCCACGTCCACGCAGGGCTTCTGGAGCAGCGGCCCGAAGGGCGACGGTGACAGCTACGCCCACACGTTCGCCTCGTCGGGCGCCTACCCCTACCGGTGCACGATCCACCCGTCGATGACCGGCGTCGTCAACGTCCCGGTCGGGCGCAGTGGTTCGTCGGCGAGCGGCTGGACGCTGCGCTGGGCGACCGGTGTCGTCAGCGGTCGCTCCTACGACGTCCAGGTCCGCAAGGGCACGGGCGCGTGGAAGGCGCTGAGGAACGGTACGACGGCCGCCAGTGCGCCGTTCAGGAAGAAGGGGACCTGGTCGGTCCGTGCGCGAACCATGGAGGGCGCCGCCACGTCGGGCTGGTCGCCTGCCGTCAAGGTCACGACGGGCTGACCGGACGGGTGCGGCAGGATGACTGCGTGATCGACCTGCGCAGCGACACCCTGACCAAGCCGACCGACGAGATGCGCGCCGCGATTGCGGGCGCCGAGGTCGGGGACGACGTGTACGGCGAGGACCCGACCGTGATCCGCCTCGAGGAGCGGGTGGCGGGGATGTTCGGCCACGAGGCCGCGCTCTTCGTCCCGACCGGCTCGATGGGCAACGTGCTCGCCGTACGCTCCCTGGCCGGTCCGGGCCAGGAGGTCCTGTGCGAGGCGAGCGCCCACATCGTGCGGGCGGAGCTGGGCGCCCACGGTGCCTACACGGGGCTCACGACGCGGACCTGGATCCACCCGCGCGGTCAGGTCGACCTGCCCGCGATCCGGTCGATCTTCGCCCCCGACATGGGGCCGTTCTTCGTGCCGACCGTCGCGATCTCGGTCGAGAACACCCACAACTTCGCCGGGGGAGCGGTGCTGCCGCTCGCGGACCTGCGCGACCTGCGCGAGTACGCCACCGGCGTCGGCGCCCGCATCCACATGGACGGTGCCCGGATCTGGAACGCGCACGTCGCGACCGGCACCTCGTTCGCGGAGTACGGCGCGGTCGCGGACGTGATGTCGGTCTGCCTGTCCAAGGGCCTCGGTGCCCCGATCGGCTCTCTCATGGTCGGCTCCGCCGACGCGATCGCCGAGGCGCGCATCTGGCGCAAGCGGATGGGCGGGGGCATGCGGCAGACCGGCATCCTCGCCGCGGCCGGGCTGCACGCCCTGGACCACCACGTCGAGCGGCTCGCCGACGACCACGCGCACGCCCGCCTCCTGGCCGAGGCGTGCGGCGTCGACCCGGCGACCGTCGACACCAACATCGTGGTCGTCCAGCGCTCCGACGCGGCCGACTTCGTCACGGCCGCCCGGGAGCAGGGGGTCGTGGTGTCGCTGGTCGGCCCCACCGCCGTACGCCTCGTCACGCACCTCGACGTCTCCGACGACGACGCCCAGAAGGCCGCGGCGGTGCTCGCGCGTCTCTGACGACTCAGGACGGGTGCGTAGGCTCGGCGTGTGACCCACGTGATCGCCCTCGTCGTGCTGGTCCCGGTCGCGCTCATCGCGGCGATCTGGCTGGGCAACCGCATGCTCGGCCAGGGCGGGCCCACCTCGTCGTCGAACGCGCTCGGCGGGTTCAACGTCTTCCAGCCGACCCGCGAGGACGCCGAGCTGGAGCTCGAGTCCAAGCGTCACCAGGGCGTGGTCACCCCCGCACCCGACGGCGACGACCCGATGAAGGTCGACATCCAGAACAACACCGTGCGGATCCGGCGGCCCTAGCCTCACGGCCGTCTTAGGACGGCGACGTACGGTCTTGTCGCATGACCCGTTTCCGTCGCTGGTGCGTCGTCGCACTCGCGGTGGGGCTGGTCGTCGGGGTGCCGATCGTGCTCCGGACCATCCCGGCGGGGGGCTCGGACGTGACCGCAACGGTGCTGCTCGACCGGGTGACGGCGTCCTCGGACCACCCGTGGTCGGGGTTCGTCGAGACCGAGGGGTCCCTGGACCTGCCGGTGACCGACGACTTCGAGGACGTCGGTGCGCTCTTCAGCGATGCCACCCGGCTGCGCGCCTGGTGGCGCGGCAGCGACGACTGGCGGGTCGACCGGCTGCTCGTCAGCGGCGAGACCGACCTGGTCCACCACCACGGGCTGACCCTCGAGTGGAGCTACGAGGATGCGAGGGCCACGCTCAGCCGTGACCCCGGCATCCGCCTGCCGCGCACCGCCGACCTGCTGCCTCCGGTGCTCGCCGAGCGACTGCTGCGTGACGTCGACGCGGACGCCGTACGCCGTATCGGCAGCCGCCGGGTCGCCGGCATCTCCGCGCCCGGGCTGCGGGTCGAGCCGTCCGCGCCGCAGTCGAGCGTCGACCACGTCGACCTGTGGGCCGACCCCGACAGCGGGGTCCCGCTGCGCGTCGAGGTGTACGGCGAGGGCGCGTCCTCGCCGGCGTTCGTCAGCGAGCTCCGCACCTTCAGCGCGGCCACGCCCGGCTCCGACGACACCGACTTCGACGCCGGGCCGGGCACCGAGATCCATCACGAGGACGTCCTCGACATCGCCGACGCGGCCAACCAGTACGCGCCGCTGCGTCCCCCCAAGGAGGTCGGCGGCCTCGCGCGCACCGGGGCGTCCGACGGCGCCGTCGGCGTCTACGGCGTCGGCATCACCCAGCTGATCGCGATCCCGCTGCGCGACCGCGAGGCCGACGCGCTGCGCGACCAGCTCCGGCAGAGCCCGGACGTCCAGGAGGTCGACGCCGGCGTCATGGAGGCGAGCGGGCCGCTCGGGGTGCTGGTGACCGGCGAGGAGGGCGACTTCGGCTGGGTCGTCGCCGGGACGGTCACCGCCGACACCCTCGTCGATGCGGCCGCCGACATCGACGCCCACACGAGCTTCTTCGCCCGTGGGGGCGTCCGGTGATCCGCACCGAGGGACTGACCAAGCACTTCGGCCACGTGACCGCCGTCGACGGGGTCGACCTCGACGTGCGCGAGGGTGATGTCTACGGGTTCCTCGGGGCGAACGGGTCGGGCAAGACCACGACCGTGCGGATGCTGCTCGGTCTGGTGCTCGCGACCGAGGGGTCGATCGAGCTGCTCGGCCGGCCGATGCCCGCGTCGGGCCGCGAGGTCCTCCCGCAGATCGGTGCGCTCGTCGAGGGGCCGGCTGCCTACCCCCACCTCTCCGGTCGCACCAACCTCGCGCTCCACGACGCCAGCGGCCCGGGCGGCGTACGCCGGACGCGGGCCGGCCGGATCGACGACGCCCTGGCGCAGGTCGGCCTGGGGGGCGTCGACAGGCGCCCGGTCCGGTCCTACTCGCTCGGCATGCGGCAGCGGCTGGGCCTGGCCGCGGCGCTGCTCCGCAAGCCGAGGCTGCTGGTGCTCGACGAGCCCACCAACGGCCTCGACCCGCAAGGCATCCGCGAGATCCGGCAGCTGCTGCTCGACCTCAACCGGGCCGGGACGACGGTTTTCCTCTCCAGCCACCTGCTCGCCGAGATCGAGCAGCTCTGCACGCGCGTCGGCGTGCTCGACCGCGGCCGGCTGGCGCTGCAGGACCAGCTCACCGACCTGGTCCGGCCGACCGGGCGCACCGTCGTACGCACTCCCGACGGGGACGCTGCACACGCACTCCTCGACGGACGGGTCGAACGGCGCGACGGCGACCGGCTGTGGATCCGCGCCGACGACCCGCTCGCGCTCAACGCCCTGCTGGTCGGCGGGGGAGTCCGGGTCGCCGAGCTCGGGCCCGAGCAGCGCACGCTCGAGGAGATCGTCCTCGAGGCCGCCGAGCAGAGCGGGGACCGCCGATGATCGCCGTCGAGCTGCGCAAGCTGGTCTCGAGCAAGCGGACCTGGGCCACGATCCTCATCATCGACGCCCTGCCCACCCTGGTCGGCATCCTGCTCGCCGTCACCGACCTGGGCCCGCGCCCCGGCACCGGCCCGGCGTTCCTCTCCGCGGTCCTGACCGACGGCACCCTCTTCCCGCTCGCCGCGCTCGGCATCGTGCTCCCGCTGTTCCTCCCGATCGCCGTCGCGGTCACGGCCGGCGAGGCGATCGCGGGCGAGGCCCAGCAGGGCACGCTGCGCTACCTCCTGATCCGGCCGGTCGGGCGCACCCGTCTGCTGGTCGCCAAGCTGGTGAGCGTGATGGCCTTCGTCGTCATCACCGTGCTGGTGGTGGCGGCGACGGCGTACCTCGTGGGCGCGCTCTTCCTCGGCAGCGACAGCGTCACGAGCTCCACCGCGACCAGCGTGTCGGGCAGCGGGCTCTCCCAGCAGGAGCTGATCGCCCGGACCTTCCTGGCGCTCGGCTACGCGATGCTCTGCATGCTCGGTGTCGCGGCCATCGCGCTCTTCTTCTCGACCGTGGTCCGCTCGCCCCTGGCGGCGGCGCTCGGCACGCTCGCGATCCTGGTCGCCTCGACGCTCCTGCTCACCCTCGACGCGGCGAACGCGCTCCAGCCCTATCTGCCGACCCGCTACTGGCTCGCCTTCGTCGACCTCTTCCGCGACCCGATCCTCTGGCGGGACGTGGTGCGCGGCGTGCTGCTGCAAGGGGTGTACGTCGTGGTGTTCCTCGGCGCTGCCTGGGCCAACTTCATGACGAAGGACATTACCGACTAGCGGTGGTGTCCCAGGACCCCATCCTCGCTAGATCACGCCACGTCGGCGAAGCACGTCGAGCAGGAGCCAGGTGCCCCGGTCAAGACGAGAGCGAGGCATCGGCTCAGGCGACGCCGACATCGCAGTGAAGTGTGGTTGATCGGATTCACCAGGTGCACCAGATCCACCACACTCTTCGCCGCGCCGATGCGAGTGAGTAGCCGAACAAGCCGTCCGCGCACTCCTTCGTCGGCGTACTCGGACGGTCGGGGTTTCACCCCCCTCGCGGGACACGACAACTAGCAGACCTCACCGCCCGGGACGGCAGGGTCCGCCCTGCCGAGCTCGGCGGTCACCATGGCGATCACGGCCGGTGTGCGTGGCATGTCGGCGTGACCGACGACGAGGTCCGGGCAGACCTCCTGCACGGCGAAGCTGGTCGCGCCGTCGAGCACGCCCGAGTCGGGCGGTACGACGGTCTTGTCGTCCCGGGTCCAGATCGCCACCCAGCGCGGTCCGTCGGGTGTCTCGTCGCCGCTGTCGAGCGTGCGCAGGAGGTCGCTGTCGGTCGCCAGCTCCTGGCACGCGGCCGGGCACGCCGTCGAGCCCAGACTGCCGGCGACGGTGGCGAGATCCGTGCCGTGGTTGGGCGACGAGAGCGTCACGACCCGACGGGCGACCGCGTCGCCCCCGAGGTCGGCGACCCAGATCCGGGCCACGATCCCGCCAGCGGAGTAGCCGACCACGTCCACCGACGTCGCGCCGGTGTCGGTCACCGTCCGCCCGAGGGCGGCCGCCTGGTCGCGCAGGTCCCCGGTGCCGTCACCGGGAGGGTCGAACGCGACGACCTTCCGCCCCTCGGCCCGCAGGGCGTCCGCGAGCACGTCGAGAGCCGCGGTGGATCCGCCGTACCCCGGCACCAGCACGACCGGCCCGAGCTCGTCCTGCGACACCGGGTCGACCGGGTCCGGGCGCGACACGACGATCGCGACCACGGTCGCCACCGCCGCGACGACCAGCAGCGCCACGGTTGCGAGGGCGAAGCGGCGCCGGGCCGGCGAGAGGCGGTCGAGCATGGTCCGATCCTGCCCGAGCGGTCCACACTTCCCTCATGCGAGTGGTGGCGGTCGACGAACGAGACAGCTCCTGGGAGGACCCGGATCCGACGTACCGGGTCTACCTCCACGGTGGCAGCGCCCGCGATGGTGAGGAGTGGACCGGTGGCACGACCTGGACCTACGACGTCACGGAGGCCGACCTCCTGCAGGTCGTCGACTGGGCGCAGCGCGAGGCCGGCGGCACCCGGCACTACGCCATCGCGCTGGTCCGAGACAACCGTCGGGAGGACAGCTCACGCGGGCTCGTCTGGCTGATCGGCATGGACGGCAACGACTCGATCACGGACCCACCGAGCCTGGACCGGCAGCGGCGGATGCTCGTGCGGATGACCGACCCGGTGGGGATCCCTGAGGCGGACCGCGCCCCTAGCCCGCGCTGATCAGGGAGAGATCGCTGATCGCGGTGTAGTCCCGCGAGGCCGGTCCGGTGCCCGGCTCGGACACGGCGACCAGCCGGAGCGTGACGGTCGTGGTGGTGACGTCCACGTCGACCGACTGCACGTCCGTGGTGTCACCCAGGTCCTGGCTGACGCTGCTGCCGTCGTCGAAGACCCACTCCACGCTGTCGATGCGCCGGTTGCCGTGGTACCAGTCGACCGCGCCGCCCTTCGGGCCGACGGCGGTCTTGGCGTAGCCGTTGAGCAGGCCGACTGAGCTCAGCGTCGTCTCCTGCGGCAGCGTGATGGTGAGCTCCTGGCCGGAGCCGTCGCCGGCCATCCGCCAGGTGGTCTCCGGGTCACCGTCGAGCATGTTGGTGGCGTCGTACGTCACCGGCTTGCCCTGGGTGTCCTGACCGGGCGGCGCCGTGTCGGGCACGTCGACGGTCGCCGTCGACGTGACGTCACCCGGCTCGCTCGGCGTCGAGGTGTCCGAGGGCTCGGCCGACGTGGACGGCTTGGGCTTCGGCTTGCTCGAGCTGCTCGCTGGACCGCTCGCCTGGTCGGGGCTGTCGTCGTCACCGGAGAGCAGGAGATAGCCACCGAGACAGGCGATCAGCACGAGCACGAGGGCAACGCCGATCCAGACGCCGTACGCCGGACGGGGCCGGCGGTGGTGGGTGGCCGGCTCCAGCGGCTCGAGCCCGATCGCTGAGGTCGGCATCGGGTCGGGACCCTCGTCGGCGAAGAGCGGGAACCGGGCCGGCGGTGGCGGAGCGCCGGCGGGTGGCTCGGTCGGGGGAGCCTCGGATCGCGTGGGTCGCGCAGGCACGTCGGCGTCGACGGGGTGACCGCAGTTGGTGCAGTAGCGGCCGACCCCCAGCTCGTGGCCGCAGTTGACGCAGTACTTCATGGCTCTCCTCCAGGACCTGCCACGCGGATCCTGGGCGCCAGACTAAAGGGTCCGGCGGGGAGGCCCGAGAGGGTGCCCGCGACATCATCCGCCGCTGCGCTGCGGAAGAGGACGACCGGACACCCTCCCGGACGATCGCCACGGTAGAGGCAGCAGGCGCCTGCGCACCGGTATTTGACGGGTACTAGGACCAATGGGCACGGGCGACCTGATTCGCCCGGTCCGGGTGATGCTGCCGCTTCCGCGCGAGGAGCAGAGTGCGATCACCGCATCGGACCGACCGAAGGAGCACACCATGGCCGATCGAGTCCCGCCCGGGGAACGTGTCTGGGCCGAGGGCATCGCGATCTTCGCGGGCACCATCTTGGCGACGCTCGGCGTCTTCCAGGTCCTCGAGGGCCTGTCAGCTGTCGGCAAGGACAGCGTGTTCGTGCGGACGCCGAACTACCTCTTCGACGTCGACCTGACCGCCTGGGGCTGGGCGCACATCATCATCGGCGGGGTCGCCGTGCTGGTGGGTGTGTGCCTGTTGCTGGGGCAGTACTGGGCGATGGTCGCGGGTATCTGCATCGCGGTGATCTCGGCGCTCGCGAACTTCGCGTTCATCCCCTACTACCCGTGGTGGTCGCTGCTGCTCATCGCCTTCGACGTGATGGTCATCTGGGCACTCAGCACGATGATGAGCCAGCGCCACTGAGAGGGCGCCTCCGGACCTTAGCCGCGGGCGGCGCCGCTCTGAGTGAGTGAGTGGCGCCGGCCCGGCGACTGTCCGCACCGCTGCGTGCGGACAACCAGAAGGTTAGGGCCTCCGTGGTTCCTTCTCGACCAAATTGAGTGGTACTAGGACCAAAGGACAGGACAGGTCCTACACAGGTCCCGCCCAGCTGTCACACAGCGATGTGCGGGACCTCGCCCTCGACCTTGCGGCGCGGCCCGGCCTCGACGAGCAGCATGGCGGCGAGCACCATCAGGCCGCCGACGACCATCCGCAGGGTCGGCGACTCGCCGCCGAACATGACGGCGAAGACGGCCGCGAAGACCGGCTCCATGCTCATCACGATCGCGGTCCTCGTCGCGGACAGGTGGGCCTGGGCCCAGGTCTGGCCGAGCAGCGCGAGCGCCGCCGGGAAGACAGCCATGTAGACGACCGCCATCCAGTCGTCCCGGTTGTCCGGCAGCACGATCCCGTGCGGGGCGCTGGCGACCAGGCAGATCACCGCGACGACCACGACCTGCAGGATCGACAGGCCGAGCGCGTCGCTGGCGTTGGACCACGCGCCGAGCCCGACGATGTGGAGCGCGTAGAGCATCGCGGCCACGAACGTCAGCGCCTCGCCGTACCCGACCGAGAACCCGTCGAGCGTGAGCACGGCCAGCCCTGCCGCGGCCAGCAGCACGGCGAGCCAGGTGGTGCCGGTGATCTTGTTGTGGAGCAGGACCGCTGCGAACAGGGGAGTCGCGACGACGTACATGCCGGTGATGAATCCGGAGACGCTGGCCGGGGTGTGCGCGAGACCGAGCGTCTGGAGGATCTGCGCGACGCCGTACAGGCCACCCAGCACGACCGCCTGACGGCGGGCGGAGGGCGAGAGGCGGAGCACGGCCCTCGGTGCGACCAGCAGCAGGAGGATGCCGGCGATCGAGAAGCGCACGGCCAGGAAGTCGACGGCCGGCACCCGGTCGAGCAGGTCGTGGATGAGGAAGAACGTCGAGCCCCAGCAGGCCGTGATGCCGATGAGCACCGCGGTCGCGAGCAGCGACGTGCGGCGCGTGCTCATCCCCGGAGCTCCTTCAGCAGCGGGATGTCCGGGTCGTCGGCGCCGCGGGAGCCGGGCGTCTCGAGGATGAAGGGGACGCCGTCGGTCGCCGGGTGGGCGAACAGCTCCTCGAACGCGGAGATGCCGATGTGGCCGTCGCCGATCTTCTCGTGGCGGTCCTTGAAGGCGCCCCGCACGTCCATCGAGTCGTTGGCGTGGACCAGCCGGAGCCGGCCGGGTCCGCCGATCTCGACGATCCGGTCGACCGTCGCCGTCGCACCGCCCGGCTCGTCGAGGGGTGCCCCTGCGGCGAACACGTGGCAGGTGTCCAGGCAGATGCCCGCCTTGGGATGGTCGTCGAGGGCTGCCAGGTAGGGCGCGAGGTCCTCGACGCCGGCACAGAGCGAGCGGCCCTGGCCGGCCGTCGGCTCGAGCAGCAGCCAGGGTGCGTCGTCGCCCGCGATCGTGTCGAGGACCGGCAGCAGTCCTTCGCGGACCTGCCGCATCGCCTGCGTGTCGTCGGCGCCACCGACGTACGAGCCGGTGTGCACGACCACGCCCTCGGCGCCGATCTCCGCAGCCCGCTTGAGGTTGTGGGCCACCGTGGCGACGGACCTCTCGTACGTCGCGGCCGTGGGCGAGCCCAGGTTGACGAGGTACGGCGCATGGATGAAGACCCGGGTCCCGCGCTCGGCCATCAGGTCGCGGAAGCGCGCGTCCTCGGCCGGCTTGCCGGCGCTCAACGCCCAGCCGCGCGGGTTGCCGACGAAGATCTGGAAGGTCTCGCAGCCGGCGAGGTCGGCGTTCGCGACGGCCCCGTCGACGAGCCCCTTGCCCACCTGGACGTGGGTACCGATCGGGTTGCGGAGCTCGAGCACCGGCACAACCTACCGGTGGTGCCGGCTCAGATCAGGTCGAGGACGATCGTGCTGCCCTTGGGCGCCATCTCGCCGCTGCCCGGGCTCTGCGAGAAGACGAAGCCCAGGCCGAGGTAGCCGGGCGCGTGCTCGGTGGTCACGTGGAACCCGAGCGCCTCGAGCGTCTCGGTCGCGGAGTCGACGCCCTGCGCCCGGACCGACGGGACCTCGACCAGCTCGGGTCCCTTCGAGACCACGATCGAGAAGTCGTCGCCGCGGTGGAGGGTGGTGCCGCCGGGCGGGTCCTGCGAGATGACGTCGCCCTCGTCGACGGTGTCGGAGTACTCCGAGGACGCGACCTTCGCGGTCAGCCCGTGCTGCTCGGCCCAGGCCTTCGCGTCGTCGGCGTCCTTGCCGACCCAGTCGCGGAGCTTGACCGGCTTGGGTCCCTGGCTCACGGTCAGGTCGACGACGGCATCGGGCCGCAGGGTCGTGCCGACCTTGGGGGTCGAGCTCATCACGATGCCCTCGGGCACGGTGTCGGACCACTTCTCGATGGTGGTGCCGTAGGCGAGGTTGGTGGCCGCGAGCGCGTCCTGCGCCTCGTCGACGGTCTTGCCCTCGAGGTCGGGCACGTCGTAGCGCTCCTTGCCGAGCGACACGACGACGGTGACCGTCCCGCCGCTGAGCACGCGGGAGCCGGCGTCCGGGTCGGTGTCGACGACGCGGCCGGCAGGAACGGTCTCCGAGTAGGCCTTGTCGCCCCACGCGACGTCGAGGCCGGCGGCGTCGAGCTTCTGCTCGGCGGCGGACCTCGACAGGCCGATGACGCCGGGGGTCGTGGTGTAGCGGCCGTAGCCGAACCACCAGGCGCCGACGCCGGCGGCGGTGGCGAGCAGCAGGGCGACGAGCAGGAGGACCAGGCCGCGCCGGGAACGCCGCGGGCGTCGTGGCTCCTGCCCGCGGGGCGGACCCGGCGGCGGGGTGGCCGGAGGCCGCGGCGTGGTCGGGATCCGCGTCGTGTGGCCGGGGCCGGGCGCCATCAGGGCGGCGAACTCCCGGCTGTCGAACGGGTCGGACGCGGTGTCGTCGGGGGACGGCGCCTCGGCCCGGTCGAGCTGCATCCGCAGCGGCGTCAGGTCGGCGGTGAGGTCCGGGTCGTCGAGGACGCCCTCGGTCAGCGCGTGGCTGACCCGGTGCACCTGGTGGAGCAGCACCACGGCGTCGGCCGGCCGCAGCTCGCGGTCGCGAGCCGTGGCACGGGCGACGAGGGCATCGACGTACGCCGGGATGCCGGGCACGAGGCTCGACGGCGGCGGGACGTCCTCGTGCACGTGCTTGTAGGCGACCTGGATCGGGGACTCGCCCTCGTGGGGCTTCTCGCCGGTCAGCAGCTCGAAGAGGACGACACCGGCGGCGTACACGTCGGCGCGTGCATCGGCCCGCCCGTCGACGACGAGCTCGGGGGCGAGGTAGGAGACGGTGCCGATCAGGACGCCGCCCGTCGCGGTGTGCTGGGTGTCGGTGCTGATCGCCTTGGCCAGCCCGAAGTCGGCGACCTTGACCCGCCCGTCGTCGGCGATCAGGACGTTCTCGGGCTTGACGTCGCGGTGGATCAGGCCGGCGCGGTGGGCGGCCGCGAGCGCGGAGAGCATCGGCTCGAAGAGGGCCAGCGCGCGCGCCGGCGACATCGGGCTCTCCTTGCGGATCACGTCGCGCAGGGTGTGGCCGTCGACCAGCTCCATGGCCAGGAAGACCGTGCCGTCGTCGTCGCCCTGGTCGTAGACCGCGACCACGTTGGGGTGGCTGAGGCGGGCCGCCGAGCGGGCCTCGCGCACGAAGCGCGCCGCGAACTCGTCGTCGTCACCCAGGCCCGGGTGCATGATCTTGACGGCGACCGTGCGGTCGAGGCGGAGGTCGGTGGCCTCGTAGACACTGGCCATGCCACCGCGCGCGATCCGGGACCCGATGCGGTAGCGGTTGTCGAGCACCCGGCCGGTCATGGGGTCGCTGGCCGCGTCGGCGCCCGAGCGGGCGTGCCGATCTGACTGCCGATCTGGCTGCACAGCGACCCTCCTGCGACCGGATGGGGAAGTATCCGGAGACCCAATCGTACGGACGCAGGGTCCCGCGGGGCCGCTGGGCGCCGCCCGGCGTGGCGCGGACCACGGATGGGAGACTGCTCCCATGGAGCCTCAGAACCTCGCCGACGCCGACCTCTCCGCCCTGGTCGCCGACTGGCTCGACTGGGCCGCGGCCGCCGAGCAGCTCGGCGTCACGGTCGCGAAGGTGCGCACGATGATCCGCGACCACGAGCTCGCCGCCGCCGTACCCGTGCCGGGCGAGGGACAGAAGGTCCCCGCCGACTTCATCCAGGACGGTCTGGTCGTCAAGGGTCTGCCCGGCCTCCTGACCACCCTGCACGACGGCCGCTTCGACGACCGGGAGTGCATCGCCTGGCTCTTCACCGACGACGACTACCCGGGCCGCCCGATCGACGCGCTCCGCGAGAACCGGGGCTCCGAGGTCAAGCGGCGTGCTCAGGCGATGGCTCTGTAGGGCGACTGTCGGTCGTACGGCGTCCTCCGGGCGCTTGATCGTCTGACCCGTACGGCGCAGGTCTTGTGGTTCCCTGCGGCGCTTCGCGCCCTTGACAGTCGCCGTCCGGGACAGAAGAGCGCGCCTATCCGGATGCCGCCGAGGGTCTGGTCGGTCCACGTTCTGGGGCGAGCCGGATCTTGGATCGGTCGAATGGTCACAAACCGCACCGAATCCGGCCGGGAACATGCAGTTCGTGACCAATCGCAACAGGTTCCACCCGCCGATCCGGGCCAGCGGTGCGCCATCCACCCTTCCGGTGCCGCGAAACGGTGGATCACCCACCGCCGGCCGACAGCCGACCGCTCAGACGACGCGCTGCGTGGCCGCCGACGCCAGCTGACGGAGTACGCCGCGAGCGTGGTCGTCCAGGGACGCCCGGTCGAGGGCATCGACCGCGCGGGTGGCGAGGGCCTCGATGACCGCCTCGACCTGGGCGTGGGCGCCGGAGGCGTCGATGATCTGCCGCAGCTCGGCGACCTGGTCGACCGAGAGCGGCCGGCCGAGGGACCGGTCGAGCAGGGCGGCGTCGCCGGGGGAGGCGGAGTCGAGGGCCAGGGCGACGAGCACGGTCCGCTTGCCCTCGATCAGGTCGTCGCCCGCCGGCTTGCCGGTGGTGTCCGGGTCGCCGAAGACGCCGAGCAGGTCGTCGCGCAGCTGGAAGGCCTCGCCCAGCGGGAGTCCGAAGTCGGAGAGCGCCTGCATCGTCGACGCGGGAGCGCCCGCCAGCGCGGCACCGATGTGCAGCGGCCGCTCGATGGAGTACTTCGCCGACTTGTAGCGCAGCACGGTCATCGCCGCATCGACGTCGGCGCGGCCCCGCGCCTGCACCGACACGTCGAGGAACTGGCCCGCGATCACCTCGGAGCGGCAGCGGTCGAAGACCTCCAGGGCGGGCGCGACCTCGGCGAAGGGCAGTCCGCAGCGACGCAGCAGCTCGTCGGCCCAGCTGAGCAGCAGGTCACCGAGCAGGATCGCGGCGGCGGCGCCGTACTGCTCCGGGTTGCCGCGCCAGCCCGCGTCGCGGTGCTCGGCCTCGAGGCTGCGGTGCGTCGCGGGCCGGCCGCGGCGGGTGTCGGAGGCGTCCATCAGGTCGTCGTGGACCAGGGCGCTGGCGTGCAGCAGCTCGAGCGAGGCGCACGCGCGGACGAGGGCGTCGTGCTGGCCGGGGTCGCCGAGGTCGGGGCGCACGGCGCGGTGACCCCAGTAGCAGAAGGCGGCGCGGAACCGCTTGCCACCCGCGACCGACGTACGCGCCTCCGCGATCAGCCGCGCGGCGTCCGGGCCGAGGGGAGCGAGCACCGCGGCCTGCTCGTCGATGAAGGCATCGAGGGCCGACTGGACGCCGTCGCGGAAGGCTGCGCTGTCCCAGTCGGTCACGCCCCGAGACTAGTCAGTGGACGGGGGCCGGCCGTGGCCGGTCCCTTACCTAGACTGTTGCGTATGGCGAACGAGCAGACGCGGAGGATCGGCGACCTGGTCCGTGAGGGTGAGCGCTCGTTCTCGTTCGAGTTCATGCCGCCGAAGGACGAGGCGGGCGAGGCGCAGCTGTGGCAGGCGATCAGCGAGCTCGAGCCCTACCGGCCGACGTTCGTCTCCGTGACGTACGGCGCCGGCGGCAGCACCCGCGACACGACCGTGCGCGTCACGGGTCGGATCGCGGCCGAGACGTCGATGACCCCGATGGCCCACCTGACCTGCGTCGGGCACACCCGCGACGAGCTCGACGGCATCCTCGACGCGTACGCCGCTGCCGGGGTCCACAACATCATGGCGCTGCGAGGCGACCCCGCCGAGGGGCCCCGGGCCGAGTGGACGCCGACGACCGGCGGCCTCACCTACGCGCAGGAGCTCGTCGAGATGGCGAGCGCCCGCGGGGAGTTCAGCATCGGGGTGGCGGCGTTCCCCGAGGGGCACCCGTCCGCGGACTCCCTCGACCACGACGCCGACGTGCTGGTGGCGAAGGCACGCGCCGGGGCGGAGTTCGCGGTCACGCAGATGTTCTTCCGCGCCGAGGACTACTTCGGGCTGGTCGAACGGGTCCGCTCCCGCGGCGTCGACCTGCCGATCCTGCCCGGCATCATGCCGATCCTGAACCTCGCCAACATCCGTCGCCAGGGTGAGCTGATCGGCACCGACGTGCCCGCCGAGGTCGTCGAGCGGATCTCCGCGCACGACGGCGACGCCGCCGCCATGCGCGCCGAGGGCATCGCGATCGCGGCCGAGCTGTGCGAGGAGCTCCTCGCCGGCGGCGCACCGGGGCTGCACTTCTACACGCTCAACCGGTCCAAGGCGACGCGCGAGATCTTCGCCGCCCTCAACATGACGGTCTAGGCGGGACCGACCTCCGCGGCCACCAGCGCGGCCGACAGCCCGACGTACGGCAGACCACCACCGGGTGTCGCGTGCGCGCCGGCGGCGTAGACGCCCTCGACCGGGGTGCGCGGTCCCAGCCGCTGGCGCACGGTCGCGCGGCCCTGCCAGAGCACGCCCATCGGCGAGCCGCCCCAGAGCTCGACCTGGTCGCGCGGGCTCCGGTCGACCCGCGCCACGACCTGGGCGCGCACGTCGATCTTGTGACGGGCGAGCGCTCGCAGGATGTCCTCCGACAGCCGGCCGCGGCCGAGCACGGTCAGGGCGTTGCCGTTGCGGCGCACGACGAGGGTCGCGTCGCCGTGGAGCACCAGCTCGTGAGGGAGGTCCGGCACGTCGCCGTCGAGACCGATGTGGACGACGACCGGTGGGAGAGCGGGCATCGTGCGCGCGACGTACGACGCCAGGGCGGGCAGCCGCCGCGGGTCGATCGCACACACGACGACGTCGGCGTCGATGGTCCCGGAGGTGGTGGCCACGGCCGAGACCCGGCCGTCGCGGACCACGAGGTCGCTGGCCTCGGTGCCCGTGAGGACCGCGACCTTCCGCGTCGTGAGGCGCTCCTCCAGGGCTGCGCCGAGCCGGGCCAGGCCGCCCTCGACCGTCCAGGCGCCGAACCGCTGCTCGACGTACGCCGTCGTCCCGGCCCAGGCCGGGACGTTGCGCAGGTCGTGACCCTCGGCCTCGAACGGGTGGCCGGCGACCAGCCGCAGGCGCTCGTCCTTGAACGTCTTCCTCAGCCGCTTGAACATGGTCTCCCGGCTGTCGAGCCGGGCCGCCAGGTCGCGAGGGAGGTCGTCGGGGGTCCAGGGGTTCTCGAGGTAGCCGCGGCGGAGCACCTCCCAGTCGTCGGCGTACGACGCGACGTGGTCGACCCAGCGCTGCCCGAGCCCGGGGCCGAGGGCCTCGAAGGCCTCCAGCTGCGGCGCGCGGCCGACGGGGACCCGCACCGACGAGCCGTCCTCGAAGCGGTGCTCGCGCACGATGTCCAGCGGCACCAGGTCGAGCTCGCGCTCGAGCGGCCGCCCGGACTTGCGGAAGAGGTCGCGGACGACCGCCGGCAGCAACGTGTACGTCGGTCCCGCGTCCCACGTGAACCCGTCCTCGGAGACCGTCGACAGCGCGCCGCCCAGCTCGGCCGACCGCTCGACGAGCGTGACCTCGTGGCCGAGCTTGGCCAGCCGGACCGCGGAGGCGAGCCCCCCGAAGCCACCGCCGACCACGACGACTCGCGTCATTCGACGTCGATCTCGGGAGCCTCGGTCATCGCGGCGAGCTCGTCGTACGTCGTGGAGAAGACGGCGGCCGGATGTCCGGCGGCGGCCCACACGACGTCGTAGCGGCGCAGCCAGGAGTCGAGGTACGTCGGCACCGGCGACGGGTGGCCGATGGGGGAGACGCCGCCGATGACCTGGCCGGTGTGCTCGCGGACGAACTCGGGCTTGGCCCGCTTGAGGTTGCTCACACCGACCAGCGTGGCGACCTTGGCCGTGTCGACGCGGTGGGCGCCCGAGGTCAGAATGAGCACCGGCGCACCGTCGGCGTCGAAGAGCAGACTGTTCGCGATCGCCCCGACCTCACACCCCAACGCCTCGGCAGCCAGTGCCGCGGTGTGCACGGAGTCGGGCAGGATGACCACCTCACCGGTTCCACCACGGTGGGCGTGGTCCTCCCGGAAACGGGTGATCGACGGATGTTCGGTGTTCATGGATCGAGACCCTAGGGCAGCCGCCCGCGTCGGGTCCGGCTGCAGGACTGAGGAGGACACGATGAGCGAGGAGCGACCCGGATCGGTGCGAGCCCTGATCTGGTTGCTGGGCGGACTCATCGCCCTCACCGGGCTGACCGCGACGCTGACCATCTTCTTGAAGGACGAGCTCGTCGACGACTGGGCGTCCGGCCGGGTCGACGCCGGCTCGGTCGAGCCGCCCGCCTTCGTCCCGGTCGCGGTCACGATGTTCATCGTCGTGGCGTCGTTGGCGGTCGTGCTGCTCATCTTCCTCCTGAAGCGGTTCCCGTGGGCACGCCCGGTGCTGACCGCGCTGATGGTCGTGCTCGGCGTCGCCTTCTTCACCACGCTCCGGTCCGGTCCGCCGCCGCTCTTCCTGGCGCTCACCGTGGTCGCGCTGGTGCTCGACATCGGCGTCCTTGCCTGCGTGTGGCACCGCGACACCACGGCGTACCTCACGAAGCAGCCGGCGAAGGTCGGCCAGGCCTGATCCGGGCCTGATCCGGTCTTGACGGACCGTCCGCGGGCGGGTGTACGGTGGAGCCATGTTCGAACAGGTGTTCGAACATGCTTGGCGGGGACGACCTCGACCCCCGTCCCCGCCGAGCGCTCTCCGTTCCACGTGGGGTCGCCCGCCCAGGGGTCGACGGAGAGGTCCTCGATGAACCCGTACGCCCTGCCCGCGACCACCCACTGCTACCTCGCCCGGTCGGCCGAGTCGCTCAGCGAGGCGATCGCCGCGACCGAGGTGCCGGCGCGCTACGCCTGTGCCCACGTCGCCGCGCTCCGGGCCGCCGCCGCACTGCTGTCGGCGCGGGCCATGCCCGCCCCGGCTCGCGGACGGCGACCGCAGAAGAACGCCTGGCTGCTGCTCGCCGAGGTCGCCCCCGAGCTCGAGGAGTGGGCGCGCTTCTTCGCGGCCGGGGCCTCGAAGCGTGCCGCCGCGGAGGCGGGCTCGACCCGGGCCGTGGGGGAGCGCGAGGCCGACGACCTGGTCCGGGACGCCGACCGGTTCCTCGCGGTCGTCGAGCGCTCGCTCGGCCTGGTCCCGCACGCACCCGCCCCGAGCCAGGTGGCGGCGGTCCGGGCGAGCTGACCCCCTAGGGTTGGGGCATGCCCGAACGACCGAGCGAACGACCGAGCGAACGACGCAGCGCCGCCCGTACGTCGGTGGTCTGGGACGCCCTGCGTCCGTCGATCGAGGGCGCTCACGACGTGCTCGACATCGGTGGGGGCACCGGCGGCTTCGCCGTCCGGGTCGCCGAGCTCGGTGCGCGCGTCACGGTCGTCGACCCGAGCCCCGACGCGCTGGCCGCCCTCGCGCGCCGGGCGCGCGAGCTCGGCGTCGACGTCAGCGGTCAGCAGGGCGACCTGTCCTCCCTGCTCGACGTCGTCGCTCCGGACAGCGTCGACGTGGTGCTCTGCCACGGCGTGCTCGAGGTCGTCGACGACCCGGCCCAGGCGCTCGCGACGATCCGTGAGGTGCTCCGCCCCGGCGGCGTGCTGAGCCTGCTCGTCTCGCAGCGCCACGCAGCGGTCGTCGCTCGCGCGATGGCCGGCCACTTCGGCCAGGCGCTCACCATGCTCGACGCGACCCCGACCGACGGGTCCGGTGCACCGCGCGACGCGCGCACCAGCCATCGCTTCACGGCGGCCGAGGCCACCGACCTGGTCACCCGCTCCGGGTTCGAGGTCAGCGCCATCCACGCGGTCCGGGTCTTCGCCGACCTGGTCCCCGGTTCGCTGCTCGACCTCGAGCCCGGTGCGACCGCGGCACTGGTCGACCTCGAGCGGGCCGTCTCGCAGCGTCCGGAGTACTTCCCGCTGGCCGCTCAGCTGCACCTCCTGGCCCACTGAGAACGGTTTGGTCACGAATTTCCCCATCCCGGCTACCACGATGACCACCCGCTGCCTAGACTTGCTGACGCCGGGACGGATCAGTTGTCCGGCGTACGAGATGGATGGGGAGGAACGGTGCCACTCTCGGAAGAGGAGCTCCGACTGCTCGAGCAGATGGAGCGCGCCCTCGTCGAAGAGGATCCGAAGCTCGCGTCGACGCTTCGCGGCACGGCCTTTCGTCGCTCCGCCCGTCGCCGCGCGATCGTCGCCGGTGTCTGCTTCGTGCTCGGCATCGTGATCCTGATGACCGGTGCGGTCGCCCAGATCACCGTCGTCGGCGTCGCCGGTTTCGTGGTCATGCTCCTCTCGGCCACCGTCGCGCTCACCGCGATGCGCGGCCAGCACGGCCCCGCGGCGTCCGACCCGCGCGCCGCTGCCCACCCCAGCCACGGCTTCACCGTCATCGACGGCGGTCGTCGCAACCGCCGCACCCGCCGCACCCCCAGCCGCTCCTCCTTCATGGAGCGGATGGAAGAGCGCTGGCGGCACCGTCGCGACAGCGGCGGCTTCTGAGCGAGACGCGTCAGCGGATCGCTCGACGGTGGTCGAGCAAGACGCGCGACCGAGCTCGCGCGGTCGCGACCGTCGTGTCGAGACCCGGTGAGTCGAGAGACTCGTCGCGCCGGTCACTCACGACACGTGGTCGACGACCCCGCCGTACCTCGCCTCGAGCGGGCTGGCCTGGGGCCGCGTCCGTCGCAGCGTGAACGTCAGCACCGTCCGCGGCCACCAGGTCGCACGGCGCCGGGCGTTGCGACTGGCGCCACCGACCAGCGCGGCCACGCAGGCCTCGCCGTCGGCGCGCAGCCGGACCGGGTCGAGGCGCGCACCCGCACGCGAGTAGCGATCGAGCTCGAGGGTCAGCACCAGCCGGTCGAGGGCGGACACGGCGTCCGGTGCGATCTCCGGGCCGTGGGCGGGGCGGTCCGGGGTGCTCGCGTCGAGGGGCGCGCCGAGGTGGTCGACGAGCACGTCGCGGGTGTCGCGTGGTGAGCGGTCCCGTGGCCAGGGCACGCCGAGGTCGACGGCGGTGTCCCGCAGCTCCGCCCAGACCGGCTCGACGCCACCGGACGACAGCCGCCGTTGGCGCCGCCGACCACGGATGGCGCGGGGGAGCAGGAGACTTGCGGCGCCTGCCAGCAG
The DNA here is from genome assembly GCF_040045055.1 of Nocardioides pollutisoli. Lineage (NCBI taxonomy): Bacteria > Bacillati > Actinomycetota > Actinomycetes > Propionibacteriales > Nocardioidaceae > Nocardioides > Nocardioides pollutisoli. The sequence goes on along the minus strand of NZ_JBDZDU010000002.1, from coordinate 719,595 downwards.
CAGCGTCAGTCCGCCGAGCGCCGGGAGCCACGGGAACGACCCGCCGGAGCCGGAGCTGCTGGCACCGGGAGTCACGTCGCTCTGGATGTCCTGCGGGCGCGCGTTGCGGGAGGCGCTCGCCTCGCTCGACGCCGCCGTCGGCACCTTGGTCGGTCCGCCGTTGTCGGTCGAGCCCGGGACGGTGTAGGCAGGGACGTCGACGGCCCGGCCGGCCGGCGTCGGCTCGAAGCGCACCCACCCGGCGCCGTCGAAGTAGAGCTCGGGCCAGGCGTGCATGTCATGCGAGCTGTAGACCCAGGTGTTCTGACCCGCCGGGGTGGGGGAGAGGAACCCGACCCCCACGCGCGCCGGGATGCCCAGCATCCGCGCCATGATCGCCATGGCGGACGCGAACTGCTCGCAGTAGCCGGTGCGGCCGCCGGGGCCGTCGGACAGGAAGTCGACCAGGGCGTCGGTGCCGCTGCCCGGTGCGCGGTCGAGCGAGTACGTGAAGCCGCCGTCCTCGCGGAACCAGTTCTGCAGCGCGACCGCCTTCTCGTACGACGTCGTCGCCCCCTGGGTCACCTCGACGGCGAGGTCACGCACCATCGACGGCATGTCGTCGGGCACGTCGGAGAAGATGTCGTCGACCTTGCCGGTCGTGGTGCCCGAGTCGGCGAGGATGGCCGCGGTGAGGTCCAGGTCGACGGCGGTCATCGTGTAGTGCATCCCGGCGGTCGACAGGTCGTCGTCGCCGGCCAGGAAGTCCTGGGTCCGGTCGTCGTAGCGCCAGTCGCCCTCGGCGTCGATCCGGCTGACCGGCGGCTGGGTCGGCAGCCAGCGTGAGTCGAAGGCGGAGGAGACGGCGACGTCGTAGGGGTACTCGTGCCGGTCGACCGTCACCGAGACGCCCTGGGGTGGCGGCATCAGCCCGTTGGCCAGGTTGTCGGTGGGGACGTTGCGGTCGCCGGGGCTCCACTCCGCGTCGGTGAAGCGGGTCAGCGTCAGGATCCGCAGGTAGGACGGGTCCGGGTCGGTGGTCGTCACCGTGATCAGCGGGATGTCGTCGCCGCGCTTGAGGTCGCGCACCAGGTCGGTGACCGGGTTGTTGATGTGGATGTCGTCGCCTCCGCCGGAGCCGGGCCCGAAGTCGAAGACGTGCAGACCGGTCGCGGGGATCATCACCGGGATCAGCACGGCGAGCGCCGTGGCGGCACCGCCGATCATCCCGGCGGTGCTGCGCACGGTGTTGGTCCCCGCCCCGAAGGCGATCGGGTCACCGGTCTCGCGGTCCTCACCGAGCGGGCGGCCCCAACGGCTGACGTGGTCGCTCTCCTGGAGGAACAGCATGGTCAGGAAGCCGGCCGTGGTGAGGGCGAAGATCCACCACGTGACCGGGTCGCCGATCATGCTGACCGGGATGCTGAAGATCGCCAGCAGCGGCAGGCCGGCCAGCGAGACCCGGTGCGCGGTGCAGGCGAAGAGGTCCACGAGCAGCAGGCAGGCCAGCCCGGCGCCGATGAGCAGGACGTCGATCGGCGGCGCCGCGGCGGGCACCGGTGCGGCGTACGCGTTGGCGCTGTCGACGGCCTGGCTGATGGTCGTGCGGAGCTCCGTCCACGCGCCGCCGATCGGCAGCGGAGAGCCGCACAGCACCAGGCTCGTGAGCATTCCCGACACGACCACCTGGGTCCCGAAGACGGCCGGACCCGGCCAGCGCCACCAGCGCGTGACGAGGCCGATGCCGCTGATGACCAGGGCGAGCAGGAAGAGGGTGTTGAGGTAGCCGCCGGGCGTCGCCGACAGACCGTGCCAGGCCCACATGGCGAACCAGGTCGTGCCGGCAGCGGTCGCTGCGAGCAGGCTGGCTGCGGCGAGGCTTCCGCGGGAGCGGTTCACAGCGCGACCTCCCTTTCGGCGCCTCGAGACGTCTGGCTGCTGGTGTGGGCGAGCTCCTGCCACACGGCGTCGAGCCGGTCGCGGGGGTGCAGGGCGGCTGAACGCCACCCCTGCTGGGCGAGCACACGGGTCGCGGCCGGTCCCGGGGGTGCGCCGACCCACGCGTCGACGTCGACGGCGATGGCCAGCGCCGAGCCGGCGTGGTGCTGCATCCTGCGCAGGATCGGGAGGTCACTCGGGTCCACGCCGCCGAAGACGGCGACGGTCAGCCCGCCGTGGACACCCTCGCCCAGCCACCCGGTGTCGAACCGGGGCTGGTGCACGGCCTGCACGACGGCCAGCGACTCGAGCAGGGGGCCGGTGTTGAGGTTCGCGCCGCGGACGTGCCAGGCGCTGCCGACCTCCTCGCCGGTGGCGGTCACCAGGCGTACGGCGAACCCGCGGTGGGTCAGGTGGACTGCGATCGACGCGGCGGCGGAGACCGCGGCCTCGAGGGACGAGGCGATGCCCTGGCCGCGGTGGGCGATCACCCGGTTGTCGAGGACCAGCGTCGCCCGCGACTGCCAGGGCTGCTCCTCGCGGCGCACCATCAGCTCGCCGAGCTTGGCCGAGCTGCGCCAGTGGACGCGACGGAGGTCGTCGCCCTGGCGGTACTCACGCACCGTGACGTCCTCGGCACTGCCGGTCGCGAAGGCCCGGGGACGGTTGTCACCGGACCCGGTCCAGGCGCCGCCGAGCGGGATCTGGGGGAGCGGCACGGTCCGCGGGGTGACGGTCAGCGGGACCGTCGTACGGAAGGTGCGGCCGAGCTCCACCAGGCCGAACGGGTCGCTGATCCGCACCGACATCGGCCCGATCTCGAAGCGACCCCGGACGTCGGAGCGTACCTGGTAGGACACCGAGTGGCGCCAGCCCTGGCCGATGCCCTCGACCACGAACCGGGGGCGGGTGCCGAGCACGTAGGGCACCTGGTCCTCGAGCAGCAGCACGCCGTTGGGGGCCATCCCGTCGTTGGCCAGGGTCAGCGCGACCCGGGCGGGCTGGCCGGCCGCGACGAGCTGCGGGGTGACGGTGCGGACCAGGGTGATCCGGTAGCGGTTGCGTGCGATGACCACGACGGTGACCACCGTCAGGGTCAGCAGGAGCACGCCGACCCGCGTGAGCGTCGACTGGTCGAGCAGCACCGAGCACACGATGGCCGTGATGCCGGCAGCGATGAACGCCCGTCCGCGGACGGTCAGGCCGGCCAGTGCTTCCCTCACGAGCTCAGCGCCTCGCCACGATCAGCGGGCGTCGGGCGCCGGAACGGCCACCGACGAGACGATCGCGTCGAGGATCGCGGCCGTGGACCGGCCGCTCATCGCGGCCTCGACGCTCGGCAGCAACCGGTGGGCGAGGACCGGCCGGGTCAGCCGGAGGAGGTCGTCGGGCAGCACGTAGTCGCGACCGTCGATGGCGGCCACGGCCTTGGAGGCCCGGACCAGGTGCAGCGTGGCCCGGGGGGAGGCACCGAGCATCAGCTCGTCGGAACGACGGGTGGCGGAGGTGATGGACACGGCGTAGCGCTGCACCGACGGCGACACGTGCACCTGGTTGACGATCGCGCTGAGCTTGCGGATCTCGGCGGCGTCGGTCACGGACTCGAGGTCGTCGAGCGGGTTGGCGCCGGTGTGCGAGCTGAGCATCGCCATCTCGGCGGCCTCGACCGGGTAGCCGACGGACACGCGGGCCATGAACCGGTCGCGCTGCGCCTCGGGCAGGGCGTAGGTGCCCTCCATCTCGATCGGGTTCTGGGTGGCGATCACCATGAACGGCGTCTCGAGGTAGTAGGTCGCGTTGTCGACCGTGACCTGGCGCTCCTCCATGCACTCCAGGAGCGCCGACTGCGTCTTGGGGGAGGCGCGGTTGATCTCGTCGCCGACCACGATGTTCGCGAAGACCCCGCCGGGTCGGAACTCGAACTCCCGGGTGTTCTGGTTGAACACCGAGACCCCGGTGACGTCGGAGGGCAGCAGGTCCGGGGTGAACTGGATCCGGCGCACCGAGCAGTCGATGCTCCGGGCGAGCGCCTTGCTGAGCATGGTCTTGCCGACCCCGGGCACGTCCTCGATCAGGAGGTGACCCTCGGCGAGCAGCACGACCAGGGCCGAGGAGACGACGTCCGGCTTGCCCTCGATGACCTTCTCGATGTTGGTCCGCACCCGGCTGACCACCCTCGCCAGGGTCTCGAGATCCGCCCCACCAGCTTCAGTTCCCACGTCCGTCCCTTCCCCGTCCCGTGGCATGTGTCACCACCGTAGTCGTGACGGAAACCTACGTGGCCCGTCCACCTGCGCATCCGACTCCCTTCATCACGGTTTGGTTGCGGTGCCGGTTCAGTGGCGCGCGCACCCCGCCTCCCCACGATCCGCTCCACCACGCCCCACCAGGGCCGCGGATCGCCCCACCAGCGCTCCACCTGCTCCTCCGTCGAACGCGGATCCGGCCTCTGACCTGCGCAGACGCGTGGGGGAGGAGTCCTCGCGCTCGCCCTCGCTCGAGGACCGTCACTGCGCCGTACGGCGGCCGTCAGCGCAAATCGCCCGGAAGAACATCCGTGATGTGGTTGACGGTGGGGCAAAGTGGAGTAATGTGGGGCGCAGTGGAGGAAGCGTCACGGGAGGTGGTGCCAGATGGTCTTCATGGGCACCTACACCCCGAAGCTCGACGACAAGGGACGGCTCTTCCTTCCGGCCAAGTTCAGGGACCGACTCGCGGAGGGGCTCGTGGTCACACAGGGACAGGAGAACTGCCTCGTGGTGTGGCCCACGGACGTCTTCATGGAGGAGGCCCAACGGGCCCAGGCGACGCCGATGACGGTGCGCGGAGCGCGTGACTACGCCCGCATCCTGTTCGCCGGCGCCGACGAGGGCACGCCCGACAAGCAGGGCCGGATCAGCATCGCCGCGCCGCTGCGCGAGTACGCCGCGCTGGAGCGCGACGTGGTCGTGATCGGCGTCATGGACCGGATCGAGATCTGGGAGCCGGCCCGGTGGCGTGAGTACTCCACCGGGGCGCAGGCGAAGTTCGCCGAGCTCGACGAACAACCGGCACAGCAGAACTAGCTCCACCAGCAGCACCGAGCACAACAGCACAGCGATCCGCAGGACGAGGTCTCGAGCCCGCTCCCGCTGCCATCTGGGGCACCTTCCCCGGTTCCAGGATGGCTTCCTTCCCCCAGGCGTCCGTTCCCCCGGACGTGGGGAGCGGGCAGGGACCTGGTCAGGCGGATCGGCACATTTCCGGGAAGTTCCAGGCAGTACCGAGCGTCGAGGGTCGAGAGCATGAGCGTCGTACCGGTGTCACCGCTGACCGAGGGGGTCGAGCCCGCTGTCCAGCGGGTCCGCCACCAGGCCAGGGACGCCGCGACGCTGATGGCGTTCTCCGCAGCCCTCTCAGTCGGCACCGCCGGCTTCCTGCTCTTCCTCGGCGTCCTGGCTCGTCAGGCCTGAGATGAACAGCCCCCGACACGTCCCGGTCCTCCTCGACCGGGTCGTCGCCCTTCTCGCGCCTGCACTCGAACGCGACGGCGCCGTCCTGGTCGACGCGACCCTCGGGCTCGGCGGCCACAGCGAGGCCGTGCTGAGCCGGATCGCGACCGCCCGGGTGATCGGCATCGACCGCGACCCCGCCGCCCTCGAGCTGGCGGGCGCCCGGCTCGAGCCCTTCGGCGACCGCTTCACCGGCGTCCAGGCGGTGTACGACGAGCTGCCGGACGTGCTCGCCGACCTCGGCCTCGACCGGGTCGACGCCGTCCTCTTCGACCTCGGCGTCTCCTCGATGCAGCTCGACGTCCGCGAGCGCGGCTTCGCCTACGCGGAGGACGCGCCTCTCGACATGCGGATGGGCAGCACCGGCATGACCGCGGCCGACGTCCTCAACACCTACTCCGCGGCCGACCTGACCCGGGTGCTGCGCGACTACGGCGAGGAGAAGTTCGCGCGCAAGATCGCGGGCGCCGTGGTCCGCGAGCGCGAGCGGGAGCCGTTCACGCGCTCCGGGCGCCTGGTCGAGCTGCTGTACGCCGAGATCCCCGCACCCGCACGGCGTACCGGCGGCCACCCCGCCAAGCGGACCTTCCAGGCGCTGCGCATGGAGGTCAACGACGAGCTGGCCGTCCTGCGCCGGGCGATCCCGGCTGCGATCGCCGCGATCGCGGTCGGCGGCCGCGTGGTCGTCGAGTCCTACCACTCGCTGGAGGACCGGCTGGTGAAGCAGGCGTTCACCGCGGTCACCGCCAGCACGGTGCCGCCGGACATGCCGTTCGTCCCGGCGGGCCACGAGCCCGCCTTCCGCCTGGTCACCCGGGGGTCCGAGAAGGCCACCCCCGCCGAGATCTCAGAGAACCCACGCGCAGCCTCGGTCCGGCTGCGTGCGGTCGAGCGTGTCACCGACAAGGGAGTCGCAGCATGAGCGAGCGAAGCGAGCGAGTCATTCAAAGCAGTGCTGAGAGTGCCTCGTCGGCGCGCGGAGCGAAGCGAGTACGTCGATGAGCTCTCCGGCCATCCAGGTCAGGTCCCGGATCCCGCGGCTCGCGGAGGACGCGTTCCAGAAGGCGCGCCTGAGCGTCGTACCGCGGCGACGGACGCGCACCTCGCGGATGCCGTTCATCGCCCTGGTGTCGATGGTGCTGCTCGGCGGCGTCGTCGGGCTGCTGCTCTTCAACACCTCGATGCAGCAGGCGTCGTTCGCGTCGACCGCGCTCGAGGAGCAGGCCAACACCCTCGCCGCCCGCCAGCAGAGCCTCGAGATGGACCTCGACCGGCTCCGCGACCCGCAGCGCATCGCCGGGGCGGCCCAGCGGCTCGGCATGGTGCAGGCGGGCGCCCCGGCCTTCATCACCCTCGGCAGCGGCAAGGTCACGGGCGTGCCGACGCCGGCGGTCGCTGCGCCGTTCCGGATCAACGCGCTGCCACCGGCCAAGCCGGCGGCCCTCAACCCGGCGCCGCACGTCGTCCTCGTCGACCCGCCGCCCACGAAGTCGGACCACCACAAGTCCGGGCAGGGCTCCGGCAAGAACAACCAGAACAACCAGAACAACACCGACGACACGGCCTCCGGCAACCAGGGTCGGGGCCACGGAGACGGTAAGAAGAACCAGTAACCACCCGTCACACCCGACACTTCCGTCACCACGGCACCATCCAGATCTCGAGGAGAAGCGTGCGCCCGACCCAGCCGCCCCGCGGCACCCGGCGCGGATCGCCGCAGCTGCGGCTGCGTGTGGGATTCCTGGTGATCGCGATGGCGTTGTCGCTCTTCGGCGCGCGGCTCGTCCAGCTCCAGGGCCTGGACCCGAACTCGTACGCCGCGATGGCGGCCGCCGAGGGCATGGTCAACGTCGAGCTGCCGGCCGAGCGCGGCGACATCCTCGACCGCAACGGCAAGCCGCTGGCCGACTCGGTCGACGGCCTCATGGTGGTGGCCGACCCGGCCATGACCGCCGAGAAGGCTCCCGAGCTGGCGAAGTTCCTCTACAAGCGGTTGCACGTCGACTACGTCTCGACGCTGGCCAAGCTGCGCGCCCAGGACAGCCGGTTCGAGTACATCGCCCGCCGCGTCCCTGCGACCAAGGCGACGGAGGTCGTGGCCGCTGCCGGCCGCCTGGGCTTCGAGGGCCTCGACACCCGGCGCGACCCGGTGCGCGACTACCCGGCCGGCGACGTCGGCGCCAACCTGGTCGGCTTCCTCGGCACCGACGAGCCGCTGGCCGGGCTCGAGCGCACCTTCAACGGCCAGCTCTCCGGCAAGGACGGCTCGTCCCGCTACGAGGTCGGCGGCGGCAACCGGATCCCCCTCGGCGAGAACACCGTCACCAAGCCGGTCGACGGCCAGGACCTGAAGACCACCATCGACCTCGACCTGCAGTGGTACGCCCAGCGGGCGCTGCGCCAGGCGGTCGAGGACTCCCGCGCCGACTCCGGCTTCGCCGTCGTCATGGACTCGCGGACCGGCGAGCTGCTCGCGATCGCCGACGACCCGACGTACGACGCCAACGACCCGACCGCCTCGCCGAAGGCCGACCTCGGCTCCCGCGCCCTGCAGGACGTCTACGAGCCCGGCTCGGTCGAGAAGGTGCTCACGATCAGCTCGCTGATGGACCTCGGGCTGGTCACGCCGAAGACCGAGATCGTCGTGCCTCCCGAGCTCGACCGCGAGGACCGTCCGATCCACGACTGGTTCGCGCACGGCACGATCCACCTGACCCTCGCCGGCGTGATCGCGAAGTCGTCCAACATCGGCACCGTCCTGGCCGCCGACCACTTCAAGCAGGGCCAGCTGCACGACTACCTGTCGCAGTTCGGCCTCGGCAAGACCACCGACATCGGGGTCCGCGGTGAGACCCAAGGGCTGCTGCCCGCGCGCGCCAGCTGGACCCACCAGATGCAGGACCGCATCGCCTTCGGACAGTCGGTCTCGGTCAACGGCGTGCAGATGGCCACGGCCGTCAACACCATCGCGAACGGCGGCGTCCGCGTCTCCCCGAGCCTGATCGAGGGCTCGGCCACCACCGACGACGGCCAGCAGGTCGGCACCGACCACACGACCCGCACCCGCGTCGTCAGCGAGGACGCCGCGACCAAGATGGCCCACATGATGGAGCGCGTCGTCGACCCCGAGGCCGGCGTCGCGCCGGCAGCGGCGATCCCGGGCTACCGCGTGGCCGGCAAGACCGGCACGGCCCAGGCCGTCGGCGCCGCGTGCGGCTGCTACGACGGCACGTTCGACGTCTCGTTCGCCGGGTTCGCGCCGGCCGACGACCCCCGCTTCACGGTCTACGTGGTGATCAAGAACCCCCGCAACGGCGGCGGTGGCGGTTCCACCGCCGGCCCGGTGTTCGCCAAGATCATGAGCTACGCGCTGAGCCGCTACGGCATCCCCCCGACCGGCACCGCACCCTCGCGTCTGCCGGTCGAGTGGTGACCGTCGGCCAGCGATAGGTTCAGGTGGTGAGCGATTCCACCCGGCCGATGCACCCTCCGCGGACGCCGCTCGCGACCCTCGCTGAATGGCTGGGTGCCGACCTGCGCGGCGACGCCGCGGGTGTCGAGGTCACCGGCGTCTCGCTGAGCTCGCAGCGGATCCGGCCCGGTGACCTGTACGCCGCGCTGCCCGGGACCCGCGCGCACGGCATCGACTTCGCCGACTCGGCCGTGTCGTCCGGCGCGATCGCCGTGCTCACCGATCCGGCGGGCGCCGAGCAGACCGGGGTCGACGTACCTCTCCTGGTCGTGGAGCGGCCTCGCGAGCTCCTCGGCCGCCTGGCCGCGCGTGTGTACGGCGACCCCGCGGCGTCGATGCGGATGATCGGCGTGACCGGCACCCAGGGCAAGACGACCACCACCCGGCTCGCCGAGAGCGGGCTCGAGCGGGCGGGGGTGCGCGCCGCGGTGATCGGGACCGTCGGGACCCGGGTCGCCGGTGCCGACGTGAAGACCAGCCTCACGACCCCCGAGGCGCCCGACCTCCACGGGCTCTTCGCGGTGATGCGCGAGCGCGACGTCGCGGTCTGCGCGATGGAGGTGTCCAGCCACGCACTGGTGATGGGCCGGGTCGACGGCGTCGTCTTCGACGTGGCGGTCTTCCTCAACCTCGGCCGCGACCACCTCGACTTCCACCGCGACGTCGACGACTACTTCGACGCGAAGGCATCGCTCTTCACCCCGGAGCGGGCCCGTCTCGGCCTGACCAACCTCGACGACGAGCACGGCCGGCTGCTGCTGGAGCGCGCGACCATCCCGATGCGCACGTTCTCCACCGAGCGGCCCGACGCCGACTGGCGGGTCTCCGACGTGCAGCTGAGCGCTGTGGGCTCGGCGTTCGTCATCACGACGCCGGCCGGGGAGCGGATCTCCGCCGGGTGCCCGCTGCCCGGTGACTTCAACGTGTCCAACACGCTCGCCGCGGTGGCCGCCGCGGGCGAGGCGGGACTCGACCCGGCCCTCGTGGCGGCCGGCATCGCCGACGGCGGGGGAGTCCCGGGCCGGCTCGAGCGCGTCGACGCGGGCCAGGACTTCGTCGTGGTCGTCGACTATGCCCACAAGCCGGATGCGGTGGCGGCGGCGATCCGCACCCTGCGCCCGCTCACCGACGGGCAGGTCATCGTGGTGCTCGGCGCCGGCGGCGACCGCGACCCCGGCAAGCGGCCGATCATGGCCGAGATCGCGGCCGGCGCGGCCGACGTGTTCATCGTCACCGACGACAACCCCCGCACCGAGGACCCGGCCGCGATCCGGGCTGCGATGCTCGACGGAGTGACCGCACCCCGGGCCGAGGTGGTCGAGATCGGGGACCGCCGTACGGCGATCCGCGAGGCCGTCCGCCGCGCGCGGCCGGGCGACATCGTGCTGGTCGCGGGCAAGGGACACGAGACCGGACAGGAGATCCACGGCGTGGTGCACCCCTTCGACGACCGCGAGGTCGTGCGCGAGGAGCTCGCCTCGAGGACGGCTGAGCGATGATCGCGATGACGCTCGCCGAGATCGCGGGCGTGGTCGGCGGCACCGTCGACGGTGACCCGGACCTCGTCGTCGACGGACCTGCCTACGTCGACAGCCGCACGCAGGTGCCGGGTGGTCTGTTCGTCGCGGTCGTCGGGGAGCGCGTCGACGGGCACGACTACGTCGACGGCGCCCACGCGGTGCTCGGCAGCCGCCCGACCGGTGTGCCGTCCGTGCTGGTCGACGACCCGGTCGTCGCGCTCGGTCGACTGGCCCGTCACGTCGTCGACCGGCTCGACGCCACCGTGCTCGCGATGACCGGCTCCCAGGGCAAGACCGGCACCAAGGACTACCTGGCCCAGGTGCTCGCGACCGCCGGCCCGACGATCGCGACCGCCGGCAACAACAACAACGAGATCGGTGTCCCGCTCACCGTGCTGCGCGCCGACGAGACGACCCGCTTCCTCGTGGTGGAGATGGGCGCGCGCGGCATCGGCCACATCGCCTACCTGTGCGAGATCGCGCCGCCACGTGTCGCCGCCGTCCTCAACGTGGGGACCGCCCACGTCGGCGAGTTCGGCAGCCGCGAGGCGATCGCGGTCGCGAAGGGCGAGATCGTCGAGGCGTTGCCCGCGGACGGCACGGCCGTGCTCAACGCGAGCGACGAGCTGGTGATCGCCATGGCTGCCCGCACCGCGGCGAACGTCCTGACCTTCGGCGGCGCCGACGCCGCCGTCCGGGTCTCGGAGGTCGACACCGACGACCTGGGCCGGCCGTCGTTCGACCTGGCGGTCGACGGCCACCGCACCCGGGTCCGCCTGCCCCACAGCGGCGTGCACCAGGTCATGAACGCCGCCGCGGCCGCCGCGATGGCGCTCGCAGCCGAGGTGCCCTTCTCGACGATCGGCCCCGCGCTCGAAGCCGCGACCACGGCCTCGCCGATGCGCATGGAGCTGCACGAGCGCGCCGACGGCCTGCTGGTCATCAACGACGCCTACAACGCCAACCCGGCCTCGATGACGGCCGCGCTCGAGACCCTCTGGCAGATCGGCCGGGCCCGCGGTCGGCGTACCGTCGCCGTCCTCGGGGAGATGCGTGAGCTCGGCGACGACGCCGGACGCGGCCACCGGGAGGTCGGCCTGGCAGCCGCACGCCTGGGCGTCGACGTGGTCGTCGTCGTGGGTGAGGAGGCAGCGGGCATCGCGGACGGATATGGCCGTGAGTCGATCCTCACGGCGGGGCGTGACGAGGCACGGGCCTGGGTACGCGAGAATGTCCGGTCGGGAGATGTCGTCCTGGTGAAGGCGTCGAACGGCGTCGCACTCTGGACGATCGCAGACGAACTACTGGCTGACGTGGAGGGAGACGGAACCGCGCCATGAGAGCCATCTTGTTCGGAGGCGGCCTGGCCCTCCTCATCTCCTTGCTCGGCACCCGCGTGGCGATCAAGTACCTCACCCAGTGGGGCTACGGCCAGGAGATCCGTGACGACGGGCCGACCAGCCACCACACGAAGCGGGGCACGCCCACCATGGGTGGCGTCGTGATCATCCTGGCGACGGTGGTCGGCTACTTCGGGGCGCTGCTGATCACCCAGCACGCGCCGTCGGCGTCCGCCCTGCTGCTGCTCTTCCTCTTCGTCGGCATGGGCCTGGTCGGCTTCCTCGACGACTACATCAAGATCGCCAAGCAGCGCAGCCTCGGCCTGCGCAGCAAGGCGAAGATGATCGGCCAGACCGTCATCGCCCTGATCTTCGGTGGCCTGGCGCTCTCGCCCTGGCTCGAGGACGGCAACGGTCGCACGCCCGCGTCGGAGAAGATCTCGTTCCTGCGGGAGATCGACTGGCTCGCGCTGCCCGCCATCCTCGCGGTGATCCTGATCTGGCTGATCATCACGGCCACCAGCAACGCGGTGAACCTCACCGACGGTCTCGACGGTCTCGCGACCGGTGCCTGCGTGATGGTCTTCGGCGCCTACATGCTCGTCAACATCTGGCAGAACAACCAGTTCTGCCAGGACAACCCGACGCCCCTCTGCTACAACGTCCGCGACCCGCTGGACCTGGCGATCATCGCTGCGGCCATCACCGGCGCGTGCTTCGGCTTCCTGTGGTGGAACGCGCCGCCGGCCGCCATCTTCATGGGCGACACCGGGTCGCTGTCGCTCGGCGCCGCGCTCGCCGGGTTCGCGATCCTCACGCGCACCGAGCTCCTGCTGGTCGTGCTCGGTGGCCTGTTCCTCGTCGAGACCCTGTCGGTGATGCTGCAGGTCGGCTACTTCAAGCTCACCAAGGGCAAGCGCATCTTCCGGATGGCGCCGCTCCACCACCACTTCGAGATGCTCGGGTGGGAGCAGGTCACGGTCGTGATCCGCTTCTGGATCATCACCGGCCTCTGCGTCGCCGGCGGACTCGGCATCTTCTACGCCGAGTGGGTGGCTCGACTCTGATGGACCCCACCACTCTCGGACGCCATGACTCGTGGGACGGCGTCCGCGCCGTCGTCGCGGGGTTCGGTGTGTCCGGCTTCGCGGCCGCCGACAACCTCAATCACCTCGGTGCGAGCGTGGTCGCGCTCGACGAGTCCGAGGCCGGTGACCGCCCCGAGAAGGCCGAGCTGCTCGAGGTCCTCGGCGCCGACGTACGCCTCGGTGCCGGCGCCACCGCGACGCTCCCCGACGACGTCGACGTGCTGGTCACCTCGCCCGGGTGGCAGCCGACCGCGCCGTTGCTGGCGCAGGCCCGCGCTCGCGGGATCCCGATCTGGGGCGAGGTCGAGCTCGCCTGGCGGCTGCGCGACCCCGACCACGACACGCCCTGGCTGTGCGTGACCGGCACCAACGGCAAGACCACGACCGTGCAGATGCTCGACGCGATCCTGCGTGCCGCCGGGCTGCGCAGCATCGCGGTCGGCAACGTCGGCCTGCCGATCGTCGAGGCGGTCATGGACCCCACGCCGTACGACGTCCTCGCGGTCGAGCTCTCCAGCTTCCAGCTGCACTACACCGACTCGATGAGCGCCCAGGCCGCTGCGGTCCTGAACGTCGCCGAGGACCACCTCGACTGGTACTCCTCGATGGCCGACTACGCCGCCGACAAGGGCCGGATCTACGAGCGCGTGCAACGCGCGTGCGTCTACAACGTCGCCGACCCCGAGACCGAGCGGCTGGTGCGCGAGGCCGACGTGGTCGAGGGTGCTCGCGCGGTCGGCTTCACGCTCGGTATGCCGGGCGTCGGCATGGTCGGCCTGGTCGAGGACATCCTGGCCGACCGGGCCTTCATCGAGCAGCGCGACTCCAGCGCCGCCGAGCTCTGCACCATCGGCGACCTCGCATCTCCGGCACCGCACTTCGTGGCCAACGCGCTGGCGGCGGCCGCCCTCGCTCGTGCCCACGGCGTGTCCCAGGCCGCGGTGCGCGACGGGCTGCGCTCGTTCAAGCCGGACGGCCACCGGATCGCGGTCGTGGGCGAGAAGGACGGTGTCACTTGGGTCGACGACTCCAAGGCGACCAACCCGCACGCCGCGCAGTCCTCGCTGCAGGCCTACGACCCGGTCGTCTGGGTCGCCGGTGGCCTCGCCAAGGGCGCCCGTTTCGACGAACTGGTGCTCGCGGTTCGCGACCGCCTGCGCGGCGTCGTGCTGCTCGGCCGCGACCGCGACGTGATCGCCGGCGCGCTTTCGCGACACGCGCCGGATGTGCCGGTCATCGTCGTCGACGGCGACGAGACTGGTGCCGTAGACGGTGGACATGCCATGGAGCGCGTCGTGGTGGCCGCGGCCGAGTTGGCCCGACCCGGCGACACGGTCCTGCTGGCTCCGGGATGCGCCTCCATGGACATGTTCACCAACTACGCCGAGCGCGGTGACGCCTTCGCCGCCGCCGTACGACACAGGCTCTAGCCGAGGATCAGGGCCGCCGACCGGGAGGGGACCGCGATGACCACCGCGAACCCTCTGGACGACGTTCCCGAGCGGCGCCGCAGCAGCGTCTTCGGGTGGTACGCCGCGGTCCGCGCGGCACTCGACCGGCCGCTCACGGCCTACTACCTGCTGCTGGGTGCCTCGGCGCTGCTGCTCACCATCGGCCTGATCATGGTGCTGAGCGCCTCGAGCGTCTACTCCTACCAGCAGAACGACGGCAACTCCTACGCCGTCGTCGAGCGCCAGCTGCTGTGGGTCGTGATCGGCATCCCGTGCGCCTGGGTGGCGTCGCGACTGCCGCACAGCCTGCTCCGACGGTTCTCCTGGCTCGCACTCCTGGTCTCGATGGTGCTGCTGGCGCTGACGCAGACCGGTCTCGGCGTCACGGTCAACGGCAACACCAACTGGCTCGGTGTCGGCCCGTTCGTCATCCAGCCCGCCGAGATCGCCAAGCTCGCGATCGTGCTGTGGGCGGCCCACGTCTACGCCCGCAAGGACAAGCGGCTCGGCAGCTTCCACGAGGTCGTGATGCCGGTCGTGCCGGGCATCCTGCTGCTGATCGGGCTCGTCATCCTGGGTCACGACCTCGGCACGGCGCTGGTGCTCTTCGCGATCCTGCTCGCGCTGCTGTGGGTCGTCGGCGCTCCCGCGCGTCTCTTCGCGATCTCGCTGACGGTGATCGGCGTGGTCGCGATCTGGCTGGCCTCGACCAGCCCCGAGCGCCGCCAGCGGCTCACCAACTTCGCCGATCCCTTCAAGGACTTCCACAACGCCGGGTGGCAGCCCGCCCACGGCCTCTACGCCCTGTCGTCCGGTGGCTGGTTCGGCGAGGGCATCGGCGCCAGCCGGCAGAAGTGGGGCGACCTCCCCGAGGCGCACACCGACTTCATCTTCGCCGTGCTCGGCGAGGAGCTCGGCCTGATCGGGACACTGCTGGTGATCGGGCTCTTCCTCACCATCGCCTACGCCGCGATCCGGGTCGCCAGCCACACCACCGACCCGTTCGTGCGCTACGCCACCTTCGGCATCGTGGTCTGGCTGCTCGGCCAGATGATCATCAACGTCGGC
The DNA here is from genome assembly GCF_040045055.1 of Nocardioides pollutisoli. Lineage (NCBI taxonomy): Bacteria > Bacillati > Actinomycetota > Actinomycetes > Propionibacteriales > Nocardioidaceae > Nocardioides > Nocardioides pollutisoli. The sequence goes on along the minus strand of NZ_JBDZDU010000002.1, from coordinate 704,248 downwards.
ATGGTGCTCGCGCTGCTGCCGGTCATCGGCATCCCGCTGCCGCTCGTCTCGTACGGCGGCTCCGCGCTGGTGCCGTCCCTCGTCGCGCTCGGCCTGCTGGTCGGTTTCGCGCGCCGCGAGCCCGAGGCTGCGCGCGCCCTGGCCCAGCGCAAGAAGGACCGGTCGGCCGGTCTCTCGGCGGGCCGCGTCCCCAACTAGGGTTGACCGCGATGCGCGTACTCCTCGCCGGCGGCGGCACAGCCGGCCACACCTCGCCCCTGCTCGCCACCGCCGACGCCCTCCGCCGGCTGGAGCCCGACGTCGAGATCACCTGTCTCGGCACCCGCGAGGGACTCGAGTCCCACGTCGTGCCCGCCGCCGGTTACCCGCTCGAGGTCGTGCCGCGGGTGCCGCTGCCGCGTCGTCCCGGCGCCGACCTGCTCCGGGTCCCGGGCCGGCTGCGCGCCGCGAGGGCGGCGGCGCTCGAGATCGTCGACCGGGTCCGGCCCGACGTCGTCGTCGGCTACGGCGGCTACGTCTCGGTGCCGGCCTACCTCGCCGCCCGGTCGCGCAAGCTCCCGCTGGTCGTCCACGAGGGCAACACGATCCCCGGCGTCGCCAACAAGCTCGGTGCCCGCTTCACCGAGCACGTCGCGACCAGCTTCCCCGGCACCCGGCTGCGCCACGGGCAGTACGTCGGCCTGCCGGTCCGGCGGATGATCTCCACCCTCGACCGGGCTGCGCTGCGCGCCGAGGCGCGCGCGCACTTCGGGCTCGAGTCCGACGGACCGGTGCTCCTGGTGACCGGTGGCTCGCAGGGCGCGCGCAGCCTCAACCGCGGCGTCTCCGGGGCGGCTGCCGACCTCGCCGCCGCGGGCGTCCAGGTCCTGCACGTCCAGGGCAAGCACGGTGGCGCCGAGCCGGCCGACACGGGCACGCCGTACGTTGTCGTCGACTTCGTCGACCGGATGGACCTCGCCTACTCCGCCGCCGACGCCGTGCTCTGCCGGGCCGGGTCCAACACCGTCTTCGAGGTCTCGGGCCTGGGCCTGCCGGCGATCTACGTGCCGCTGCCGATCGGCAACGGCGAGCAGGCGCTCAACGCCCAGCCGGTCGTCGACGCGGGCGGTGGCGTCATGGTGGCCGATGCGGACCTAACCCCCGACTGGGTCCGCGCCAACGTCCCGACCCTGCTCACGGACGCCGACCGCCTGCGCACGATGGGTGCCGCGGCCGCAGGCCTGATCCCGCTCGACGCCGACGAGAAGCTCGCGCGGATGGTCCTCCAGGCGGCCCGGCCGTGAGGATCCCGGTCCCGGACGAGGTGCTGCCGGCCGACCAGCTCGGTCGTGTCCACTTCGTCGGCATCGGCGGTGCCGGCCTGTCCGGCATCGCCCGGATCATGGTGGCGCGCGGCATCGAGGTCAGCGGCAGCGACGGCACCGACTCGCCGACCCTCGCCGCCCTGCGCGCACTCGGCGCCCGGGTCCACCTCGGCCACGACGCGAGCCACGTCCACGACGTCGACACGCTCGTGGTGTCGACCGCCGTCCGCGACGACAACCCGGAGTACGTCGAGGCCGTGCGCCAGGGCCTCCGCGTGCTCCCGCGCTCGGCCGCGCTGGCCGCGGTGATGGCCGGCCGCCGGGTGGTCGCCGTCGCCGGCACCCACGGCAAGACGACGACCACCTCGCTGCTCACGATCGCCCTGCAGACGGCAGGCGCCGACCCGACGTACGCCATCGGTGGCGACCTGAGCGCCACCGGTGTCAACGCTGCCGAGGGTGGGGGAGACCTCTTCGTCGCGGAGGCCGACGAGAGCGACGGCGCCTTCCTCCACTACACGCCGTACGCCGCGATCGTCACCAACATCGAGGCCGACCACCTCGACCAGTGGGGCACGCCCGAGGCGTACGCCGCCGCGTTCGACGAGTTCGCCGACACCCTCGACCCCGACGGCTTCCTGGTCTGCGTCGTCGACGACCCCGGCGCCGCGGCGCTGGCCGAACGCCACCGGGCCGCCGGTCGCCGGGTCGTCACGGTGTCGGCCCGAGAGCCCGGCCGGCTTGCCGACGTCACCCTCTGGTCGCCGGGGGAGCACTACCTCGCCGATGCGCTCGCGGCGCTCGCCGCCGGCCGTGAGCTGGGGTTCGCCCAGGACGACCTGGTCCGTGGCCTGGTCTCCTACACCGGCACCAAGCGCCGCATGGAGCGCAAGGGCGAGGCCGGGGGAGTCCGGGTCTACGACAGCTACGCCCACCACCCGACCGAGATCGCGGGCGACCTCCAGGCCGCGCGCGCGCTCGCCGGCGACGGCCGGTTGGTGGTCGCCTTCCAGCCCCACCTGGTCTCGCGCACCCGCATCTTCGGCGCCGCGATGGGCGAGGCGCTCGGCGCCGCCGACGAGGTCGTCGTGCTCGACGTCTACCTGGCCCGCGAGGACCCCGACCCGGAGGTGACCGGGGCGCTGGTCGCGGGCGCCGTACCCCTCCCGGCACCACAGGTGGCCTACGTCCCCGGTTTCGGCGACGCGGCCGCTGAGCTCGTCTCCCGCGCGCGGCCGGGCGACCTGGTGCTCACGCTCGGCGCCGGCACGATCACCGAGATCGGGCCGCGAGTGCTGGAGCTGCTCGCCGATGGCTAGACGTGACACCGCGGAGCGCAGCCGCCGCCGGTTCGCGCGCCGCCAGTGGGCCCGGCGCTGGATCACCTGGAAGCCCGTGGTCGCCGTGCTGCTGGTGCTCGCCCTGGTGGTCGGAGGACTCTGGCTCGTCTACTTCTCCTCCTACCTGTCGGTGCAGGGCGTCCAGGTCACCGGGGTCCACCAGCTCACGGCCAGCGAGGTGCGCTCGGCCGCCGCCGTGCCCGACGGCGACTCGCTGGCGACCCTCGACCTCAACCGGATCCGCACCCGGGTGGAGGCCATGGCCCCCGTGCAGTCGGCCGACGTGTCGCGGCAGTGGCCCGACCAGGTGCTGATCGAGGTGCAGGAGCGTCAGGCCATCGCGGTCGTCGACATCGGCGGCACCCTGCACGGCATGGACGCCGAGGGCGTGGTCTTCGTCGACTACGACAAGGCACCGGCCGGTCTGCCGCGCGTCGAGACGACCGCCGACACCGGCACCGACGCCCTGCGCGAGGGTGCGCTCGTGGTCGCGGCGCTGCCCACCGAGCTGGCCGCCAAGGTCGACCACGTCGACGTCGCGACCGTCGACGAGATCTCGCTCGTGCTGCGTGACGGTCGTGAGGTCGTGTGGGGGAGCGCGGACCAGTCCGAGCTCAAGGCCGAGGTGCTCGCCTCGCTGCTCGGGCACAAGGCGCAGAAGTTCGACGTCAGCGTGCCCGGCACGCCCACGACCTCCGGCTGATCGCTCGGTCGTCGTACGACGCGGCGTGTCGCCACGATCTGGGCGCGCGCCGAACCTACTGTCGTGACCACGGCGAGGTTGACATAACTATAACCCTCAGGTTGAGGGTCACAGTTGAGGGACCAGCCGCTTCCCCGGACAGACATCCCGTACGACGAGCAGCGAAGGGCGAGAGCCGTGGCAGCAGCACAGAACTACCTGGCCATCATCAAGGTCGTGGGCATCGGTGGTGGTGGTGTCAACGCCGTCAACCGGATGATCGAGGTCGGACTCAAGGGTGTCGAGTTCATCGCGATCAACACCGACGCGCAGGCACTCCTCATGAGCGACGCCGACGTCAAGCTCGACATCGGCCGCGAGCTCACCCGCGGCCTCGGCGCCGGCGCCAACCCCGAGGTCGGCGCACGCGCCGCCGAGGACCACGCCGACGAGATCGAAGAGGTCATGAAGGGCGCCGACATGGTGTTCGTGACCGCGGGCGAGGGTGGTGGCACCGGCACCGGTGGCGCCCCGGTCGTCGCGCGGATCGCGCGCTCGCTCGGTGCGCTGACCATCGGTGTCGTGACCCGCCCGTTCGCGTTCGAGGGTCGTCGCCGCGCCAACTCCGCCGAGGAGGGCATCGCGCAGCTCCGCGAGGAGGTCGACACCCTCATCGTGATCCCCAACGACCGGCTGCTCTCGATCAGTGACCGCAACGTGTCGGTCCTCGACGCGTTCAAGCAGGCCGACCAGGTGCTCCTCCAGGGCGTCTCGGGCATCACCGACCTGATCACGACCCCCGGCCTGATCAACCTCGACTTCGCCGACGTGAAGTCCGTGATGGCCAACGCCGGCTCGGCGCTCATGGGCATCGGCTCGGCCCGGGGCGAGGACCGCTCGGTCCAGGCGGCCGAGATGGCGGTCTCCAGCCCGCTGCTCGAGGCCAGCATCGACGGCGCCCACGGGGTGCTCCTCTCGATCGCCGGCGGCTCCGACCTCGGCCTGTTCGAGATCAACGAGGCTGCGGCCCTGGTCGCCCAGGCCGTCCACCCCGAGGCCAACATCATCTTCGGTGCGACCATCGACGACGCGCTGGGTGACGAGGTGCGGGTGACCGTGATCGCCGCCGGCTTCGACGGGGGGATGCCCAAGCGCAGCGGCGAGGGCACCGTGCTGCGGCGTGACCCCAAGCCGGTCCAGACCCAGGCCGAGACCAAGGCGGCCGCCCAGGCGATCGCCTCGGGCGAGGACGACAAGGAGAAGGTCACCACCGGCGCGCCGACCCGCACGCTCGGCGGCAGCGCTCCGGTGACCCCGGCTCCCAAGCAGCCCGTCCGTCAGGTCCAGTTCGACGACGACGACCTGGACATCCCCGACTTCCTCAAGTAGTCGAAGCAGGTCGTGTTCTCGTTCCGTGACTCCCGGGAAGGCGGCGTTCGTGTGGACGTCGCCTTCACCGACTCCAGCCTCGACCTGCAGGGCGTCGGACCGGTGCAGCCGGCCGGGCTGGCCACGGTTGAGGACGTCTGCGGGGTCTCCTTCGCGCGCGTCGACCAGGTCCACGGCGACCACGTGGTCACGGTCGACCACCCCGGTCGCACCGACTCGCCGGGAGACGCGCTCGTGACCAGCGCCCGCGGGCTCGGCCTGATGGTGCGGGTCGCCGACTGCGTGCCGGTCCTGCTCGCCGACGCCGACACGGGGCTGGTCGGTGCGGTCCACGCCGGCCGCCCGGGCGTGGCGCTCGGCGTCGTGACCCGGGCCGTCGAACGGCTGCGCGAGCAGGGCGCCGGACGGCTGACCGCCTGGATCGGACCGCACGTGTGCGGCGGGTGCTACGAGGTCCCCGAGGCGATGCGGGCCGAGGTCGCAGCGGTCGTCCCGGCGTCGTACGCCGAGACCACCTGGGGCACGCCCTCGCTCGACCTCGGTGCCGGGGTGCGGTCGCAGCTCGCGGCCGTGGGCGTCGAGATCATCGACGTCGGTCGCTGCACCCGCGAGGACCCCGACCTGCACTCCTACCGACGCGACGGGGACGCCGCAGGGCGCTTCGCCGGGCTGGTGTGGACGTCATGAGCCGCCCCGACGAGCTCGCCGCCAACCTCGCCACCGTCCGGGGCCGCATCGCCGCGGCCTGCGCCGACGCGGGACGCCCGGTCGACGACGTGCGGCTCGTCGTCGTCACCAAGTTCTTCCCGGCCAGCGACGTGCGGCTGCTGGCCGACCTCGGCGTCACCGACGTGGGGGAGAACCGCCACCAGGAGGCCGAGGCCAAGGCCGCCGAGTGCGCCGACCTCGGGCTCACCTGGCACTTCATCGGCGGCCTGCAGAGCAACAAGGCCGCCGCGGTCGCGTCGTACGCCGACGTCGTCGAGTCGGTCGACCGCGCCAAGCTGGTCGCCGGCCTCGACCGGGGAGCCGCGCAGCGCTCGCAGGAGATCGACGTGCTCCTGCAGGTCAGCCTCGACCCGCCCGGAGCCGACGGCCGGTCGGGCGCAGCTCCCGAGGAGCTCGGCGACCTGGCGGACGCGGTGGGCGGCGCCGACCACCTCCGGCTGCGCGGGCTGATGGCGGTCGCGCCGCTCGGGGAGGACCCCGCGACGGCGTTCGCGCGCCTCGCCGGGATCCGACGCGAGCTCGTCACCGACCACCCCGAGGCCACCTGGCTCTCGGCAGGGATGAGCGGCGACCTCGAGGCCGCCGTACACGCAGGCGCGACACACGTGCGCATAGGCTCCGCGGTCCTCGGTTCGAGGCCACGGTTCAAGTAGGGTCCGAATCACCACAAGTGCCTCCCCATCAGGGGAAGCGGAGTACCGGAGGGCAACAGTCATGAGCGGCGGAATGCGCAGGATCGGCGAGTACCTCGGCCTGCTCGAGGACACCGGTCGGTACGACGAGGAGTACGACGAGTACGACACCCAGGAGACGGCTCCCGTTGCCCGTGTGCCGCGCAAGGACCAGCGCCCCGCGCCGGTCGCTGACCTGTCCGAGCGCCGTCGTCCGGCGTCCGGCCCGACCGGAGTGGTGGCCGAGCTGTCCCGCATCACGACCCTGCACCCGCGCACCTACAACGAGGCGCGCACCGTCGGCGAGAACTTCCGCGAGGGCGTTCCGGTGATCATGAACCTCTCCGAGATGGACGACAACGACGCCAAGCGTCTGGTCGACTTCGCGGCCGGGCTAGTCTTTGCGACTCGTGGCACCATCGAGCGGGTCACCAGCAAGGTCTTCCTGCTCTCCCCGCCCAACGTGTCGGTCGCGGCCGAGGACAAGCAGCGCATCGCTGAGGGCGGGTTCTTCAACCAGAGCTAGGACGCGTCGTACGTGAGTGTTGCCGGAGGGCTCATCGAGGGCCTGCTGTGGTTCTTCATCGCCCTGTTGTGGATCCGTTTCGTGGTCGACTGGGTGCAGATCTTCGCGCGCTCCTGGGCGCCCCACGGGGTGCTGCTGGTGGCGCTCGAGGGTGTCTACTCGACCACCGACCCGCCGATCAAGGCGCTGCGCCGGGTGATCCCGCCGCTGCGGCTCGGTAGCGTGTCGCTGGATCTGAGCTTTTTGATCGTGATGATCGCGGCGTACCTCCTGCTGCGGATCAACCGGGAGATCTTCTTCGCCTGACCCGGGGGCCACCGGTGCCGATGACCTCGACGCCGGAGCAAGCGCTATTGTTCGAACCGACAGTAACTTTGACGATTATGAATGGGTGAGGTCATGCCGCTGACGCCTGAGGACGTGAGCAACAAGCGCTTTACTCCCGTCCGGCTCCGTGAGGGCTACGACATGGGTGAGGTCGACCAGTTCCTCGACGAGGTGGAGTCCGAGCTCGCCCGCCTCACGAAGGACAACGACGACCTGAGGGCGAAGTTGGCGGCCGCGCAGGGCTCTGGCGCACCCGCCCCGACGGTCACCGCGCCGGTCGTGGAGGAGAAGCAGCCGGAGCCGGAGCCCGTTGCGGCCCCCGAGCCGGTCGTGGCCGCGTCTCCTGTCGAGACGATCCGGGTCGAGACCGTGCCCCAGGCGTCCAACGCCGCCGCACGCCTGCTCGAGATCGCCACGCGCAACGCGGACGAGCTGGTCGAGGAAGCCAAGAACGACGCCGACAAGATCATCGGTGAGGCCCGCACGAAGGCCGAGCGCCTCGACAGCGAGTCGAAGGCCAAGGCCGACCGGCTCGAGGCCGACGCCCGCACCCGCGCCCAGATGCTCGACTCCGAGACCGCCGAGCGCCGCCGCCAGATGTTCGGCGACCTCGAGAAGGAGCGCGACAAGCTGGGCAACGAGGTGGAGAACCTCCGCTCGTTCGAGCGCGAGTACCGCTCGCGCCTGAAGAGCTACTTCTCCCAGCAGCTCGAGGCCCTCAGCGGTGCTTCCGAGGCCCCGGCGTCCTCCGGCGACGAGGCTCCTGCGCCCAAGCGACTGCGCTCGATCCTCGGCGAGGACGACGTCTGACGCAGACTGTCACGCAGACCGGCCGGACCCCTCGGGTCCGGCCGGTCTCGTGTTTCACGGTGCGGCGGATTTGAGGGGGGTGGGGTCAGCGGCTACCCTCCCTGCACCCACTGTGGCACGTTCCACAGTCGCCGAAGGCCGAGGAGGCCCGTCATGGCTCGCAGTACGAGGAAATCACTAGCTGGGCAGGCGGCGACCGCAGCGCGCAAGGTGATCACCCGCAAGCCGGCCGCCAAGGCGTCCACGGCGAAGGCTGCGAGCACCTCCACCGCGACGAAGAACGGCGCCGCTGCCAAGGCTCCGGCGAAGAAGGCCGCTCCCGCGAAGAAGGCTGCGCCGGTGAAGAAGGCCGCTCCGGTGAAGAAGGCTGCGCCCGCGAAGAAGGCTGCACCTGCCAAGAAGGCCGCTCCGGTGAAGAAGGCTGCGCCCGCGAAGAAGGCCGCTCCGGTGAAGAAGGCTGCACCTGCCAAGAAGGCCGCTCCGGTGAAGAGGGCTGCGCCCGCGAAGAAGGCCGCGCCCGCGAAGAAGGCCGCGCCCGCGAAGAAGGCCGCGCCCGCGAAGAAGGCCGCGCCCGCGAAGAAGGCCGCGCCCGCGAAGAAGGCCGCGCCCGCGAAGAAGGCCGCACCTGTGAAGAAGGCCGCACCTGTGAAGAAGGCTGCACCCGTCAAGAAGGCCGCACCCGTCAAGAAGGCCGCACCCGTCAAGAAGGCCGCACCCGTCAAGAAGGCCGCACCTGTGAAGAAGACAGCTCCCGCGAAGAAGGCCGCACCGGTCAAGGCCGCGGCTCCGACGGCGGCGGCCGCGGCCAAGAAGGCCGCGCCCGCGAAGAAGTCCGCGGCGCCGCGCAAGGCGGCCCCCAGCGCGCTCGTCGTGCAGGCCGGCGAGGCTGCGTGGACCAAGGCCGAGCTCAAGGAGGTCCTCGACGAGCTGCACGAGCAGCGCGACCACAGCCTCGAGATGATCCAGGGCCTCGACAACGACCTCAACGGCCTGATGCGCGACTCCGGTGACGGCGCCGGGCAGGACCAGGCCGACCTGGGCGCGACCAGCTTCGAGCGCGACCACGAGCTGACCGTCCTCAACAGCGAACGCGACAAGCTGGCGCAGATCGAGCGGGCCCTGGCACGCATCGACGACGGCACCTACGGCGTCTGCGAGTCGTGCGGCAACCCCATCGGCAAGATGCGGCTCATGGCCTTCCCGCGTGCCACACTGTGCATGACATGCAAGCAGCGCGAGGAGCGTCGCTGACCGGCGACCAGGACACGTCCCAGCCGACGCGACCCTCAGGCCCTCGGGGCCGGATGCTGGTGGTCTTCGCACTCGTCGCGCTGACGGCGTACGCCGTCGACGTGGTCTCGAAGATCATCGCGGTCGACCGGCTCACCGACCACCCGGACGTCGAGATCGTCGGGCACTGGCTGGTCCTCCACCTGGTGCGCAACCCGGGAGCCGCGTTCAGCACCGGCACGGCGTACACCGAGGTCTTCACCATCGTGGCGATGGTCGCCGTCGTGATCGTGCTCTACCTGGCCCGCCGGCTCGGCAGCCTGGGCTGGGCCTTCGCCCTCGGCTTCCTGCTCGCCGGGGTCGCCGGCAACCTCACCGACCGGCTGGTCCGTGAGCCCGGCCCGCTGCGCGGACACGTCATCGACTTCTTCATGCTGCCGCACTGGCCGGTCTTCAACGTCGCCGACATGTGCATCGACACCGCGGCGGTGCTGATCCTGATCCAGGTCTACCGGGGCATCCGGATCGACGGCACCCGCGTGGTGCGGGAGTGAGCGCCGGAGCCGACCACCGGACCCTCACGGTCCCCGAGGGGCTGGCCGGTGAGCGCGTGGACGCCGCGATGGCGCGTCTCTTCGGGGTCTCCCGGAGCAAGGCCGCCGACCTGATCGCGGCCGGTCACGTCGAGCTCGACGGGCACGCCGCGACCAAGAGCGACCGGGTGCTGCCCGGGGCCGTCCTCGACGTCACGATCCCGGTCGAGATCGACCCGCTGGCCGTCGTCCCCGAGATCGTCGAGGGCATCAAGATCATCCACGACGACGACGCCATCGTCGTGATCGACAAGCCCGTGGGCGTGGCCGTGCACCCCTCGCCGGGCTGGTCCGGGCCGACCGTCGTCGGCCACCTCGCCGGTGCGGGCTTCCGGATCTCGACCAGCGGTGCGTCCGAGCGCCAGGGCATCGTCCAGCGTCTCGACGTCGGCACGTCCGGCGTCATGGTGATCTGCAAGTCCGAGCACGCCTACTCGGTGCTCAAGAACGCCTTCCGCTACCGCACGGTCAACAAGGTCTACCACGCCATGGTCCAGGGCCACCCGGACCCGCTCGAGGGCACCATCGACGCCCCGATCGGCCGGCACCCGAAGTCGGACTGGAAGTTCGCGGTGATGGCCGACGGCCGCCACAGCGTGACCCACTACGAGACCCTCGAGGCGCACCGGTTCGCCAGCCTGCTGGAGGTCCACCTCGAGACCGGCCGGACCCACCAGATCCGGGTGCACATGGCCGCCCTGAAGCACCCCTGCGTCGGCGACCTCACCTATGGCGCCGACCCGACGCTCGCCAAGCGGGTGGGGCTCGAGCGCCAGTGGCTGCACGCCGTACGCCTCGGCTTCGAGCACCCCGACACGGGCACGTACGTGGAGTACAGCACGGAGTACCCGGAGGACCTCGCGCACGCGCTCGAGGTGATCCGCGATGCTGATTAGACCGGCCGACACCGCCGACGTCGACGCCGTGGTCGCCGTCCACCTCGCCTCGCGCGGCGCTGCTGCGATGCCGCCGAGCATCCACTCCGACGACGAGGTGCACGGCTGGCTGACCGGCCGGCTCGCCGAGGACGAGGCGTGGGTGGCCGAGACCGAGGGCCAGGTCGTCGGCTACGCCCGGCTGACCCCCACCTGGCTCGACGACCTCTACGTCGCACCGTCCCACGCGGGGCGGGGCATCGGCTCCGCGCTGCTCGAGGTCGCCAAGGCGCAGCGACCTGACGGCTTCTGCCTGTGGGTCTTCGAGATGAACGCTCCGGCCCGCGCGTTCTACCGCCACCACGGCCTGATCGAGCTCGAGCGGACGGACGGCTCCGCCAACGAGGAGAAGGCTCCCGACGTACGCATGGCGTGGGTGGGGGAGCAGCCGCTGACCTTCCTCCGGCGGCTGATCGACGAGGTGGACCAGGACCTGGGCGACCTGCTGGCCCGCCGCGCGGCGCTGACGGCCGCGGTCCAGGACATCAAGCACGACACCACCCGCGACCCGGTCCGCGAGCAGGCGATCGCCGCGGCGATGGCCGCCCGCGCGCCTGCGCTGGGCCGCGACCGGCTGGCCCGGATCGTCCACACGATCATCACCGAGAGCCTCGACGCGGCGCGGTGAGGACATGTCGGTGGTGGGTGCCACCATCGACCCCAGCGGTCGCGTAGTCTGACGTCCTTCCCCCAGGCGCCGTCACGACGCGATCGTGACCCGTATTCTGTATGCCCGCACACCGCCGAGGAGTGGCCCGCGACGATGGCTTCAGGCTCTCAGGACTCCTTCGTCCACCTCCACGTCCACACGGAGTACTCCATGCTGGACGGCGCCGCCCGACTGGGCGCCCTGGCCGAGCGCACGGCCGAGCTGGGGATGCCCGCCATCGCGATGACCGACCACGGCAACGTGTTCGGTGCCTACGAGTTCTACAAGAAGGCGAAGAACGCCGGGGTCAAGCCGATCATCGGCATCGAGGCCTACTTCGCCCCCAACATCTCCCGCTTCGAGCGCAAGGGCGTCAACTTCTACGGCGGCGGCCCCGACGACGTCTCCAACCGTGGTGCCTACACCCACATGACGCTGCTCTCGGAGTCCACCGAGGGCATGCACAACCTCTTCCGGCTCTCGACCGGCGCCTGGCGCGACGGCTTCTTCAAGCACCCGCGCATGGACCGCGAGCTGCTCTCGCAGCACGGCAAGGGCATCATCGGCACCACCGGCTGCCCGTCCGGCGAGGTCCAGGTCCACCTGCGCCACGGCGCCTACGAGGCGGCCCGCCAGACCGCCGCCGACTTCCAGGACATCCTCGGCAAGGACAACTACTTCCTGGAGCTGATGGACCACGGGCTCGACATCGAGACGCGGGTCCGCGACGGCCTGCTCCGGCTGGCCAAGGACCTGCAGATCCCGCTGCTGGCGACCAACGACTCCCACTACGTCAACAGGGAGGACGCGAAGAGCCAGGAGCACCTGCTGTGCATCAACTCCGGGTCGACGATGGACATCCCGGCCGGTGACGGACCCGGGCAGCGGTTCGCGTTCAACGGCGACGGCTACTACATCAAGACGGCCGCCGAGATGCGCGACCTCTGGCGTGACTTCCCCGAGGCCTGCGACAACACGCTGCTGATCGCGGAGCGTTGCGACGTCTCGTTCACCGAGGGCAACGGCACCTTCATGCCGCGCTTCCCCTGCCCTCCGGGGGAGAACGAGGACTCCTGGCTGGTCAAGGAGGTTGAGAAGGGGCTGCGGTTCCGCTACCCCAACGGCATCCCCGACGACGTGCGCAAGCAGGCCGAGTTCGAGGTCGGGGTCATCACCTCGATGGGCTTCCCGGGCTACTTCCTCGTCGTCGCCGACTTCATCAACTGGGCCAAGGACAACGGCATCCGCGTCGGCCCCGGCCGAGGCTCCGGTGCGGGCTCGATGGTCGCCTACGCGATGCGGATCACCGACCTCGACCCCCTGGTCCACGGCCTCATCTTCGAGCGGTTCCTCAACCCCGACCGCGTCTCGATGCCCGACTTCGACATCGACTTCGACGAGCGTCGGCGCGGTGAGGTGATCCGCTACGTCACCGAGAAGTACGGCGACGACCGGGTCTCGATGATCGTCACCTACGGCACCATCAAGGCCAAGCAGGCGGTCAAGGACTCCTCGCGGATCCTCGGCTACCCCTTCGCGATGGGCGACCGAATCACCAAGGCGATGCCCGCCGCGGTGATGGGCAAGGACGTCCCGCTCCAGGAGATCTTCAACCCCGAGCACAAGCGCTTCGGTGAGGGCGGCGAGTTCCGGTCGCTGTACGACGCCGACAACGACGTCAAGCGCGTCGTCGACACCGCGATCGGCATCGAGGGGCTCAAGCGCCAGTGGGGCGTGCACGCCGCCGGCGTGATCATGTCCAGCGAGCCGCTGCTCGACATCATCCCGATGCTCAAGCGGCCGGCCGACGGCGCGATGATCACCCAGTTCGACTACCCCACCTGTGAGGCCCTCGGCCTCATCAAGATGGACTTCCTCGGGCTGCGCAACCTCACCGTGCTCGACGACGCGGTCAAGAACATCAAGATGAACCGCGACGAGGACGTCGTCCTCGAGGACCTCGAGCTGACCGACCCGGCGACGTATGCCCTGCTCCAGCGCGGCGACACCCTCGGTGTCTTCCAGCTCGACGGTGGCCCGATGCGGGCGCTGCTGCGCTCGATGAAGCCCGACCTCTTCGAGGACATCTCCGCCGTCGGTGCGCTCTACCGGCCCGGCCCGATGGGTGCCGACTCCCACAACAAGTACGCCCGTCGCAAGACCGGTCGCGAGCCGGTCGAGGCGATCCACCCCGAGCTGGCCGAGCCGCTCGCCGACATCCTGGGTGAGACCTACGGTCTGATCGTCTACCAGGAGCAGGTCATGGCGATCGCCCAGAAGCTCGCGGGCTACAGCCTGGGCCAGGCCGACATCCTGCGTCGCGCGATGGGCAAGAAGAAGAAGGAGGAGCTGGACAAGCAGTTCGCCGGCTTCTCGCAGGGCATGCAGGACCGCGGCTACTCGATGGCGGCGGTCAAGACGCTCTGGGACATCCTGCTGCCCTTCTCCGACTACGCCTTCAACAAGGCCCACTCCGCGGCGTACGGCCTGGTCTCCTACTGGACCGCCTACCTCAAGGCCAACTACCCGGCTGAGTACATGGCGGCCCTGCTGACCTCGGTCAAGGACGACAAGGACAAGTCGGCGATCTACCTCAACGAGTGCCGCCGGATGAAGATCCAGGTGCTCCCGCCCGACGTCAACGAGTCGGCCGCCAACTTCACCCCGGTCGGCAACGACATCCGCTTCGGGCTCACCGCGGTCCGCAACGTCGGCGCCAACGTCGTCGACGGCATCGTGAGCGGGCGCGAGGAGAAGGGCCGCTACGAGAGCTTCAACGACTTCATGGAGAAGGTCCCGGCCCTCGTCTGCAACAAGCGGGTCATCGAGTCGCTGGTCAAGGCCGGCGCCTTCGACGACATGAAGCACAAGCGGCGGGCGCTCGTCGCGATCCACGAGACCGCGGTCGACCAGTACGTCGACATCAAGCGCAACGAGGCGATCGGCCAGGACTCCCTCTTCGGGGGCCTCGACGACGACGGCAGCACCGGCTTCGGCATCTCGGTCGCGATCCCCGAGATCGACGAGTGGGACAAGACCACGCTGCTCGGCCACGAGCGCGAGATGCTCGGCCTCTACGTCTCCGACCACCCGCTGCTCGGCCTCGAGCACCTGCTCGCCAACAGCTCCGACTGCACCGTCGGCCAGCTGATGCTCGACGAGGAGCGCGCCGACGGCAGCCCGATCCAGATCACCGGCCTGGTCACCGGCATCCAGCGCAAGATCACCAAGCGCGGTGACGCGTGGGGGATGGTCACGCTCGAGGACCTCGACGGCGCGATCGACGTGCTGCTCTTCCCGAGCTCGTGGCAGCTGGCCGGTCACCTGATCTCCGAGGACGCCATCATCACGGTCAAGGGCCGGCTGTCGCGGAGCAAGGACCAGCCCGAGATCATGGGGCAGGAGGTCACGCTGCCCGACCTCTCCGACGGGCCGTCCGGGCCGGTCGTGATCAGCCTGCCGTCCACCCGCTGCACCCCGCCGGTCGTCGACCAGCTCAAGGACGTCCTGCGCACCCACCCGGGCATGACCGAGGTGCGACTGCGACTCTTGACCCGCGAGTCCACGCTCGTGATGAGCCTGGACAAGCACCGCGTGAGCCCGAGCCCCGCGCTCTTCGCCGACCTCAAGCAGCTGTTGGGACCTGGATGTCTGACCGGATGACGATCGACCGCGGGGCGGTCGTGCAGGCCGCGATCATCGAAGCGGTCTTCTGCGTCGTCGGCGTGCTCGCCGGTGTCGTGTGGCAGTGGCTGTGGACGCCCGCGATGGGCGGCGTGCTCGACCACAAGTGGGCGCCCGCCGATGCGATCGCGCTGTCGGAGCAGTTCTCCAGCACCGGGTGGTACGTCGTCGTCGGCGCCGTGGCCGGTCTGGTCACCGGGGCCGTGGTCGCGCTCTTCCTCGACCGCGCACCGCTGCTGACCCTGGCCGCGGTCCTGGTCGGCTCAGCGCTCGCCGCCTGGCTGATGTACCTCGTCGGCACCGCGCTCGGTCCGGCCGACCCGACCGTCCTCGCCAAGACTGCTGCTGACGGGGCGATGATCCCCGAGCAGCTGACCGTGCCCGGCAAGAGTCCCTACATCGCGATCCCCGTCGGCGCCCTGATCGGCGTCGCACTGGTCTTCCTCGGCACCTCAGTGCGCCGGACGAGCCACGAGGTCAGTGCCGACCAATCGGTGCCACTACCGCCGAGCTGACCGACACCAGGTCGGCCGGCGCGATCTCGAGGTCCAGCCCACGCCGACCGCCGGACACGAAGATCGTGGCGTGCTCCAGCGCGCTCTCGTCGAGCACGGTGGGGTGCGCACGCTTCTGGCCGATCGGGGAGATCCCTCCGGCGACGTACCCCGTCGCCCGCTCCGCGGCACTGACATCGGCCATCGCCGCCTTGCTGCCGCCGACCGCGCGGGCCAGTGCCTTGAGGTCGAGCTGCCCGGAGACCGGCACGATGCCGACCGTCAGGGCGCCGTCGACGGTGGCCATCAGGGTCTTGAAGACCCGGGCCGGGTCGACGCCGAGGGCCTCCGCGGCCTCCAGACCGTAGGACTCCGCGCGGGGGTCGTGCGTGTACTCACGCAGCACGAAGTCGATGCCCGCGCCGGTCAGCGCCACGGTGGCCGGTGTACCGCCGGCGGACTTCCTCTTGGCCATCGCTAGTTGGGGCTCCAGCGCGTGCGGGCGACCTCGGTGGCCGGCAGCGACGGGATCACGTTCATCGCGCGCAGCTCGGAGCGGAGCAGGTCGGTGACCAGGATCAGCCGCTCGCTCGCGTCCTCCGCCTCGAGCAGCGCCTGGCGCTCGGGCAGGGGCAGCGGGGCGACGGCGGCCAGCGTCCAGGAGAGGTACGTCGGGTCGCGGGGGAGCGCGCCTGAGTAGGGGTCGCTCCGGATGTCGGCGAGCGCGGCGCGGTAGGCCGTGAAGGCGATCCGGGCCCGCTCCAGGACGGACTCGGGGACGGGCGACTCGATGTCGGGGCGGGCGGTGATGTGACCGACCGGGAACGTCCCGGTCGTGTCGAGCCGGTCGAGCTGGATCCGCTCGATCCCGACCGCGACCACGTCGAACGTGCCGTCCGGGTGTGCCTCGACCTCGGTCAGCTGCACCCGGCAGCCGACCCGGTAGAGCGACTGGGCGCCGTGGTCGCCCACCTCGTAGCCCTCGCGGATGCCGACCGAGCCGAAGACCCGGTCGATCGGGTCCTCGATCCGCAGCAGGTGGTGCACCAGCGCGCGGTAGCGGTCCTCGAAGACGGTCAAGGGCACGCTCACACCCGGGAACAGCACCGTGTTGAGCGGGAACATCGGCAGCGTCTCGTCCACCCCGTCACTCACCCTGCCAACGTAGCCCGTCCACCCCCTGTCGCCCGGGGGCAGCCCAGGCGTGGCGGCTCGTAGAATCGAGCCATGATCCGCCGTATCGACCTCCGTGGCGCCGCAGCCGGCTCCATCGACTACCGCGAAGCCGTGCCGCGCGCCGACTTCGACGTCGAGGCGGCGGTCCCGGCGGTGCATGCGATCTGCGAGGAGGTCCGCACCCGCGGACTCGACGCGATCCGGGAGTACGGCGAGAGGTTCGACGGCGTGAGCGTCGACGACATCCGCATCCCGGCTGCCGCGCTGCAGACCGCGCTGGCCGAGCTCGACCCCGACATCCGGGCTGCTCTGGACGAGTCGATCCGCCGACTGCGGGCGACCTGCGCCCAGGAGCTCGAGCACGACGCCGTGACCGACCTCGGTCCCGGCGCGCGGGTCACCCACCGCAAGGTGCCGGTCGGTCGGGTCGGGCTCTACGTGCCCGGTGGGCTCGCCCCGCTCGTCTCCAGCGTGCTGATGAACGTCGTGCCCGCCCAGACCGCCGGCGTCGAGTCGATCGCGCTGTCCAGCCCGCCGCAGAAGGAGTTCGGCGGCTCGGTGCACCCCACGATCCTCGCGGCCTGCGCGCTGCTCGGGATCGACGAGGTCTACGCCGTCGGCGGCGCCCAGGCGATCGCCATGTTCGCGTACGGCGTCGGCCCGTGCGCCAAGGTCGACCTGGTCACCGGCCCCGGCAACATCTACACCGTCACCGCCAAGCGGTTGCTCAAGGGACAGGTCGGCATCGACTCCGAGGCCGGCCCCACGGAGATCGCGATCCTCGCCGACGACACCGCCGACGCGGCGTACGTCGCCGCCGACCTGGTCAGCCAGGCCGAGCACGACCCGCTCGCGGCCGCCGTCCTCGTCACGCCCTCCGAGCGGCTGGCCGCCGCGGTCGAGGTCGAGCTCGAGACCCAGGTGGCGATCACCAAGCACTCCGAGCGGATCCGGATCAGCCTGACCGGCCCGCAGTCGGGCGTCGTGCTGGTCGACGACCTCGAGCAGGGCCTCGACGTGGTCAACGCCTACGCCGCCGAGCACCTCGAGATCCACACGGCCGACGCCGCGTCGTACGCCGCCCGGATCCGCAACGCGGGCGCCGTCTTCGTCGGGCAGTTCGCGCCGGTGAGCCTCGGCGACTACTGCGCCGGCTCCAACCACGTGCTGCCCACCGGTGGCTGCGCCTGCCACAGCAGCGGGCTGTCCGTGCGCGCGTTCACCAAGTCGATGCACGTCGTCGACTACTCGCGCGACGCGCTCGAGGCCGTCGCCGGTCACGTCGTGACGCTCGCCGAGGCCGAGGACCTGCCCGGCCACGGCGCGGCGGTCTCCGTCCGCTTCCAGGACTGACGACATGGGCTTCCCTCCGCTCCGCGAGGAGCTGCGTGGCATCGAGCCGTACGGCGCACCCCAGCTCGACGTGCCCGTGCAGCTCAACACCAACGAGAACCCCTACGGCCCGAGCGAGGCGTGCGCGGACGACATCGCGGCCGCCGTGCGCGAGGCCGCGCTCACGCTCAACCGCTACCCGGACCGCGAGCACGTCGCTCTGCGCACCGCGCTCGCGGCGTACCTCTCCCGGGACACCCCGCACGGCATCGCCGTCGAGCAGGTCTGGGCGGCCAACGGGTCCAACGAGGTGATGCTGCAGCTGCTGCAGGCCTTCGGCGGTCCGGGGCGGACGGCGATGAGCTTCGCCCCGACGTACTCCATGTATCCGGAGTACGCCCGCGACACCTCGACCACGTGGGTGCAGGGCCGCCGGGCCGACGACTTCAGCCTCGACCTCGACGCCGCGCGCGAGGCGATCGAGCGCGAGCGGCCGAGCGTGGTGCTGCTGCCGAGCCCCAACAACCCGACCGGCACGGCGCTCCCGCCCGAGGCCGTCGGCATGCTCTGCACGGCAGCAGGTGACGGCCTCGTCGTCGTCGACGAGGCGTACGGCGAGTTCCGCCGCGAGGGCGTCCCGAGCGCGGTCGAGCTGCTGCCCGACCACCGCAACCTCGTCGTCACGCGCACCATGAGCAAGGCGTTCGCCGCGGCCGGGCTCCGGCTGGGCTACCTGGCCGCCGACCCCGCGATCTGCGACGCGATCCGGGTCGTGCGCCTGCCCTACCACCTCTCGGCCGTCACCCAGGCGACCGCGCTGGCAGCGCTGGAGCACGCGCCCGAGCTGCTCGGCAAGGTCGACGAGCTCCGCGTCGAGCGCGACGCCACGGTCGCCTGGCTGCGCGAGCAGGGGCTCCAGGTCGCCGACAGCGACGCCAATTTCGCGTTGTTCGGCACCTTCGGGGACCGTCATGCTGTCTGGCAGGGGCTGCTCGACCGCGGCGTGCTGATCCGGGAGACCGGGCCGGACGGCTGGTTGCGGGTGTCGATCGGCACCGCAGACGAGATGATGGCGTTCAAGCAAGCACTGACGGAGGTAGTCGGATGAGTCGCACCGCACGGATCGAGCGCCAGACCAGCGAGTCGAAGGTGCTCGTCGAGGTCGACCTCGACGGCTCCGGCCGCCACGACATCTCGACCGGCATCGGCTTCTACGACCACATGCTCACGGCCTTCGCGCGCCACAGCCTCGTGGACCTCACCGTGCAGTCCGAGGGCGACCACTGGATCGACGCCCACCACACGACCGAGGACACCGCGATCGCCCTCGGCCAGGCGCTGCGCGAAGCCCTTGGCGACAAGCAGGGCATCCGCCGCTTCGGCGACGCCACCGTCCCGCTCGACGAGGCGCTGGTCCAGGCTGTCGTCGACGTGTCCGGCCGTCCCTACTGCGTGCACACCGGTGAGCCCGAGGGGCAGCAGTACGTCCAGCTGGGCGGCTCCACCCCGTCGTACCTCGGCTCGCTGACGCAGCACGTCTTCGAGTCGATCGCCTTCCACGGCCACTTCGCGCTGCACGTGCGGGTGCTGGCCGGCCGCGAGCCGCACCACATCGTGGAGACGCAGTTCAAGGCCTTCGCCCGCGCCTTCCGCGACGCGGTGGCGCTCGACCCCCGGGAGACGGGGATCCCCAGCACCAAGGGCGCTCTGTGAGCGTTCCCCACGTGGTGGTTCTCGACTACGGGTCGGGGAACCTCCGCTCCGCCGTGCGCGCGGTCGAGCGCGCCGGTGCCGAGGTCACGCTGACCGGCGACTTCGACACGGCGCTCAACGCCGACGGTCTGCTGGTGCCGGGTGTCGGGGCGTACGCCGCGTGCATGGCCGGGCTGCGTGCGATCAAGGGCGAGCGGATCATCGGGCGCCGTCTCGCGGGCGGTCGCCCGGTGCTCGGCATCTGCGTCGGCATGCAGATCCTCTTCGAGCGCGGGGTCGAGCACGGCGTCGAGACCGACGGCTGCGACGAGTGGCCGGGCGTCGTCGAGCGCATCCAGGCCCCCGTCGTCCCTCACATGGGGTGGAACACCGTCGACGTCCCCGACGGCACGTCGCTCTTCGCCGGGATCGAGGACGAGCGCTTCTACTTCGTGCACTCGTACGCCGTCCGCGACTGGACCCTCGTGACCAACGACCGCACCCGCGCGCCCCTGGTGACCTGGGCGGAGCACGGTGGCGACCGGTTCGTCGCCGCCGTCGAGAACGGCCCGCTGACCGCGACCCAGTTCCACCCGGAGAAGTCGGGTGACGCCGGTGCTGCCCTCCTGCGCAACTGGGTGGAGTCGTTGTGAGCAAGGAGCGCGCCCAACGCCGGGCGGAGCGGGAACGCGAGGCCGCGGTCGTCGCTGCTGCCCGTGCGGCCGAGGCCGAGCGCCAGGAGCGGCGTGAGGCACGCAAGCGGGTCATCACGTCCCGACTGCCCAAACGCCGGCCCGGTCAGGCGGGCATCCTCGCCCAGCGCCGTCGCCGGCAGACCGGCGCGACGATCGCGATGCTGCTCGCCCTCAACATCCTGGTCTGGATCGTCTTCGACGACTGGGCCATCCGCCTCTGCGCCGTCATCGTCAGCCTGCTCGCCGCCCCCGTCCTGCACACCATGCTCTTCCGTCGATCCTGAGGACCGCCCCGATGACCTACCTCCAGCTGCTGCCCGCCGTCGACATCACCGAGGGCCGCGCCGTCCAGCTCGCCCAGGGCGTCGCCGGCTCGGAGCGTGTGTACGGCGACCCGGTGGCCGCCGCCCTGCGGTGGCAGGACGCCGGCTCCGAGTGGTTGCACCTGGTCGACCTCGACGCGGCGTTCGGTCGTGGCAACAACCGTGAGCTGCAGGCCGAGATCGTCGGAGCGCTCGACATCCAGGTCGAGATGAGCGGCGGTATCCGCGACGACGAGTCCCTCGACGCGGCGCTGGCGACCGGCTGCCGCCGGGTCAACATCGGCACCGCCGCGCTCGAGCAGCCCGAGTGGTGCGCACGGATCATCGCCGAGCACGGCGACCGGATCGCGATCGGCCTCGACGTACGCGGCACCACCCTCGCGGCCCGGGGCTGGACCAAGGACGGCGGCGACCTCTACGAGACGCTGGCCCGGCTCGACGCCGAGGGCTGTGCCCGCTACGTCGTCACCGACGTCAACAAGGACGGCATGCTCCAGGGCCCCAACCTCCAGCTCCTGAAGGACGTCTGCGCCGTCACCGACCGGCCCGTCATCGCTTCGGGAGGCGTCACGACGCTCGCCGACATCGAGGCGCTGATGGGTCTGGTGTCCGTCGGGGTCGAGGGCGCGATCGCCGGGACCGCGCTCTACGAGGGTCGGTTCACGCTCGAGGACGCCCTCGCGCTGACCAAGGGTGGATCGTGAGCCTCGCCGTACGCGTCATCCCGTGCCTGGACGTCGACGGCGGCCGGGTGGTCAAGGGCATCAACTTCCAGGAGCTCCGCGACGCCGGCGACCCGGTCGAGCTCGCCAAGGTCTATGACGCCGAGGGCGCCGACGAGCTGACCTTCCTCGACATCTCGGCCTCGCACGAGGGTCGCGCGACGACCATGGAGATCGTGTCCGCGACCGCCGAGCAGGTCTTCATCCCGCTGACCGTCGGCGGGGGAGTGTCCTCGGTCGAGGACGTCGACCGACTGCTGCGCGCAGGCGCCGACAAGATCGCGGTCAACACCGCCGCGATCCACCGTCCCGAGCTGGTCGCGGAGATCGCCGACCGGTTCGGCAACCAGGTCCTCGTGCTCTCGGTCGACGCGCGTCGCGCCGCCGGCACGGCGTCCGGCTTCGAGGTGACGACGCACGGCGGTCGGAAGTCCGCCGGTCTGGACGCGATCGAGTGGGCGGTCCGTGCGGCCGAGCTCGGCGCGGGGGAGATCCTGCTCAACGCGATGGACGCCGACGGCACCCAGGACGGCTTCGACCTCGAGCTGATCCGCGCCGTACGCCGTGAGGTCAGCATCCCGGTGATCGCCTCCGGCGGCGCGGGCGCCACCGAGCACTTCCCGCCCGCCGTCGAGGCCGGGGCCGACGCGGTGCTCGCCGCGACCGTCTTCCACTTCGGCACCCTGCGGATCGCCGACGTCAAGCAGTCGCTCGCCGACGCCGGTCACCCGGTGCGCTAGAGGTCGCCCGGCCTGTCGTAGATGCCTGCGCGACCCTCGAGCGTCCTCTGGGAGCGCTCGATCTCGCCGTCCATCACACCGCGCCGGCGCGGGAAGAACGCCCACCCGGCCAGGGCGAGCACGACGACGCCGACGACGATCCAGATCACCATGACGACCTCCTCGGTCGGGACGACGTGGCCGTCGCTAGAAGCCGCCGGGGCCGCCGATGCTCGGACCACCCGGCCCGCCCTCAGGGCGACCGGAACGCATGCCGACGTTGCTCTGCGACTTCGCGATCGAGGTGTGCATCTTCGACGAGTCGACGCCTCGGCGGGCGCGACCACTCGTCCACCAGGCGAGGGCGCCGAGCACGAGGACGACGGCGAGTGCGATCAGCCAGAACATCTCGATCTCCTAGTACGGGTTGTTGTCGTACATGCCGGTGCGGCCCTGCATCTTCTTCTGCGACAGCTTGAGCTCGCTGTCGACGACACCACGCCGGTGTGGGAAGAACGCCCAGGCGGCCAGGGCCAGCACCACGACGCCGATCACGATCCAGACGACGACCACGGGAACCTCCGAGAAGTAGGTGCCCTTGACGGTACCCCTGCCGGGGCCGCGTGAACCTCAGATGCCGAGGTCGGCGTTGCGGACCGCGGCCACGGCGTCGTCCGGCCCGTCGAAGACGAGGTCCGAGGCGCAGGAGCGGCCGAAGAGGAAGAGCACGAGCTCGACCGGTGCCCCCGTGATCGTCACGGTGCCCTCACCCTTCTTGGCGGTGGCCACCTCATCGGTCCCGGCGCGCCGGATGACGGTCGGCACGGGCAGCTTGCGGCCGGCGAACGACGCGCCCTTGCGCAGCATCGCCCAGAGCTCCTGGTCGTCGGCCGGGTCGAGGTCGCGCGGCTGCCAGTCGGGCTGACCCCGGCGCAGGTCCTCGTGGTGGACGACGTACTCCATCGTGTTGGCGAGCCTCTCGACCGCGGGGATCGCGAAGGGCGTGAACCCCGGCGTGCGGAGCTTCTCGACGAGCACCCCGAAGTCCTGCTGGCGGTAGCGAGCCATCTGCCGGTCGGTGAAGCGCGACATGGCGCCGATCGTGATGCCGGCGCCGGCGAGCGGCCGGTGCTCCCGGAGGAGGAGGTGCGCGACGAGGTCCCGGGCGTCCCAGCCGCTGCAGAGGGTCGGGGCATCCTCGCCGAGGACGAGGGCGAGGTCGCAGAGGGCGATGCGTTCGCGACGGGCGAGCGAGGTCGTCATGGCGCGAGCATAGGGCGACCGGGACGCGGACAGTCCGGATGTCGGTGGGTGGGAATACCCTCGCAGGGCAGCGGGTTGCCCGCGAGCAGGACGAGACGGAAGAGGCAGTCAACAGGTGGTCGACAAGCGGCGCACGCGCAGCACGACGCGTGAGGGATTTGCCGTCCTCTGGGTCGCGATCCGACGTGAGCCGCTGATCTTCACGCTCTCGACCGTCGGCAGCCTGCTCTTCGGCGCGCTGACGGTCGCCGACGCCTGGGTCCTTGGCTGGGCGACCGACCACGTGGTGCTCCCTGCCTTCCGCGACGGCGAGATCCCCGCGCACCTCCTCGTCGCGGTGTTCGCACTCTTCCTGGGCGTCGCGCTGCTCCGCGCCGTCGGCATCGTCGCGCGCCGCCTCGGCGCCGGGGTGATGCAGTTCCGGATGCAGGCGCACACGCGCCGCGCCGTCACCCGGCAGTACCTCGCGCTCCCGATGGAGTGGCACCAGCGCCACCCGACCGGCCAGCTGCTCTCCAACGCCAACTCCGACGTCGAGGCCGCCTGGGGTCCGATCGCGCCGCTGCCGATGGCGGTGGGCACGCTCGCGATGATGGTGATCGCCATCGTCCAGATGTTCGTGACCGACGTCGTGATGGCGCTCGTCGGGCTGCTGGTGTTCCCGGCCGTCATCGTCGCCAACCTCGCCTACCAGCGCCTCGCGTCCCCGCTGATGACCCGAGCCCAGCAGCTGCGCGCCGAGCTCAGCGAGGTCGCCCACGAGTCGTTCGATGGCGCCATGGTCGTCAAGACCCTCGGCCGCGAGACCGAGGAGACCGCCCGGTTCTCGGCCAAGGCCCACGAGCTGCGCGACATCAACATCCGCGCGGGCCGGATCCGCGCGGCGTTCGACCCCACGCTGGCCGCCGTGCCCAACCTGGGCGTCCTCGTCGTGCTGGTCGTCGGCGTCGAGCGGGTCCTCCACGGCCACACCGACCCCGGCGACGTCGTCACCGTCGCCTACCTCCTGACCATCGTCTCCTTCCCGATCCGCTCGATCGGCTGGCTGCTCGGCGAGTTCCCGCGCAGCGTCGTCGGCTTCCGGCGGGTCCAGTCGGTGCTGCGGGCGCGCGGCGACATGCCGTACGGCGACCAGCCGGCCGACCGCGTCTCCGGCGCGGGCGCGCGGCTCGAGATCGAGGGTCTCGGCTACCGCTACGAGCCCGACCAGCCTCTGATCGACGACCTGACCTTCGCGGTCGAGCCCGGTCGCACCGTCGCGCTGGTCGGCGCGACCGCGTCCGGCAAGAGCACCCTCACCAGCCTGATGACCCGGCTAGTCGACCCCGACGACGGCCGGATCCTCCTCGACGGCACCGACCTGCGCGACCTCGCCCACGGAGAGCTGGCCGAGACCGTGGCGATGGTGCCGCAGACCGCGTTCCTCTTCGACGACACCGTCCGGGGCAACGTCACGCTGGGAGCCGACGTCACCGACGACGAGGTCTGGGCCGCGCTACGGGCAGCGCAGGGCGACGGTTTCGTCGCCGCGCTCCCGCACGGGCTCGACACCCGGCTCGGCGAGCGTGGCACGTCCCTCTCCGGCGGGCAGCGGCAGCGGATCTCCCTGGCCCGCGCCCTGGTCCGTCACCCACGGCTGCTGATCCTCGACGACGCCACCTCGGCGGTCGACCCCGAGGTCGAGGCGCGGATCCTCGAGGCGTTGCGCTCGGGCGACGACGACACGACGCTGGTCGTGGTCGCCTACCGCAAGGCCACCATCGGGCTGGCGGACGAGGTCATCCACCTCGAGGACGGCCGGGTGGCCGGTCGCGGCACCCATGCCGAGCTGCTGCGGCGGAGCCCGTCGTACGCCCACCTGGTCAACGCCTACGAGCAGGAAGGCGAGCTGGCGACATGAGCACCGTCGAGCAGACCTCCGGCACCACGTTCGACTCCGGCGAGGAGATCGGCGCCTTCGCGACCATCCGTCGCGGCATGTTCTTCTCGCCCGAGCTCAGGGTCGGCATCGGGTGGACCCTGGTGCTGGCCGTGATCGCCTCGGTCGGCCAGGTCGTCGTGCCGATCACGGTCCAGCAGGCCGTCGACCGGGGCATCAACGGACCCGGTGGGCCCGACGTGTCGTTCGTCGTCCTGATGGCGATCGCCGCCGCGTTGGTGATCGGGGTCAGCGCCCTGGCGTCGTACGCCATGACCGCCCGGCTGTTCACCGCAGCCGAGCGCGGCCTGGCCACCTTGCGGATCAAGGCGTTCCGCCACGTCCACGACCTGCCGCTGCTCACCCAGAACACCGAGCGGCGCGGAGCGCTCGTCTCCCGGGTCACCAGCGACGTCGACCAGGTCAGCCAGTTCCTCGTGTTCGGAGGGCTGCTGCTGATCGTCAGCACCGGTCAGGTGCTGATCGCGACCGTCGTGATGGTCTTCTACAGCTGGCAGCTCGCCCTGGTGGTCTGGCTGTGCTTCGCGCCGCTCTTCCTCTCCATCCGCTACTTCCAGCGCAAGCTCTCCGAGGCGTACGGCGTCGTCCGCAGCCAGGTCGCCGTGATGCTGTCGGCCATCTCCGAGCCGGTCGTCGGCGCCGCGGTCGTGAAGTCGTACGCCGTCGAGGACCGCACCCAGGCGCGGATCGACGAGGCGATCGAGGAGTACAAGGCCGCCAGCACCCGCGCCCAGCAGTTCACCGTCGTGTCCTTCTCGCTCGGCGGCATCTCCGCGGGGCTCGCCAACGCGGGCGTGCTCATCATCGGCATCTGGCTCGGCTTCGCGGGGGAGATGACGGCCGGCAAGGTGCTCGCCTTCGCGTTCCTGGTCTCGCTGTTCGTCGGGCCGGTGCAGATGGGCACCCAGATCCTCACCGACGCCCAGAACGCCATCGTCAGCTGGCGCCGGGTGATCGGGATCCTCGAGACGCCGGCCGACCTGGTCGACCCGGGCGTCGACGGTCAGACGCTGCCGCGCGGCCCGCTCGACGTGCGGTTCCAGGACGTGTCGTTCGCCTACCCCGGCGGACCGCCGGTGCTGCGCGACATCAACCTCGACATCGCCGCCGGCACCCGTGTCGCGGTGGTCGGGGAGACCGGGTCGGGCAAGTCGACGATCGCCAAGCTGCTGACCCGGTTGATGGACCCGACCACCGGAGACGTCCTCCTCGACGGCGTCGACGTCCGCTCGATCGCCCAGACCTCGATGCGCCGCAGCGTGGTGCTGGTGCCGCAGGAGGGTTTCCTCTTCGACGACACCCTCGCGGCCAACGTCCGCTACGGCCGGCTCGAGGCGACCCCCGAGGAGATCCTCGCCAGCGCCGACGAGCTCGGCCTCGGCGACTGGCTGGCCGGGCTCCCGGCCGGCATCGAGACCCTGGTCGGCCAGCGCGGCGAGTCGTTGTCGGCGGGGGAGCGACAGCTCGTCGCGCTGCTGCGGGCCCAGCTCGTCGACCCCGACCTGCTGGTGCTCGACGAGGCGACGAGCGCCGTCGACCCGGCGCTCGAGATGCGGATCGGCCGGGCGCTCGAGCGGCTGATGAGCGGGCGGACCTCGGTCACCATCGCCCACCGGCTCTCGACGGCCGAGCAGGCCGACGAGGTCGTCGTGGTCGACAAGGGTCGGATCGTCCAGCGCGGCCCGCACTCCGTGCTTGTGACCCAGGAGGGGTCCGTCTACGCCGGGCTCCACGCGTCCTGGGTCGCCCAGCACGGCTGACGCACCGTTGGTTGAGGAAGGCCCCCTGGGGGCCTGTCTCGAAACCCCCGCAGCCCTCCTGGGGACTGGTGTCCGACGCTGCGCTTCGGGCTGGCCGCTGCGCGGGGCTCGGTCCGTGCTGTCCAACGGGTGCCGGTCCGGGGTGGGGCGCCGGCTCCGCCTGCGCCGCGAGGGCCCTCGTCGGACGAAACCACCCCTACGCTCGTTCCTCGCTCCGGGGGGCCAAGCCCATCCACTCGTCCGCCGAGGGCCCTCGCGTCTCCGGCTGCGCCGTCGCCGTGGCCGGACCGGCGCCCGGGCAGCCGGGCCGGTGGTGGGGAGGGGTTCTTCCACGCGGGATACTGGACCGGTGACGTCTCTCGACCCCGTGATCGCCGACCGGCTCAAGCGCACCTCCGACGGGCTGGTGCCCGCCGTCGTGCAGCAGCACGACACCGGCGAGGTGCTGATGCTCGGGTGGATGGACGACGAGGCGCTGGCGCGCACCCTGACGACCGGGCGGGCGACGTACTGGAGCCGTTCGCGCCAGGAGTACTGGATCAAGGGCGACACCTCGGGCCACGTGCAGTGGGTCAAGGAGGTCCGGCTCGACTGCGACGGCGACACCCTGCTGGTGAAGGTCGACCAGGTCGGCGCCGCCTGCCACACGGGTGACCGCACCTGCTTCGACGCCGACCTGCTCCCGTCCGATGGCTGAGCCGGGCAAGCGCCGGCGTACCTTCGGCCCGGTCGTCCTCCTCGGACTCGCGTCGGCCGGCCTGGTCGCGATCGCGGGGGACCGGGCGGCTGCCCACGTCACCTCGACCAACGACGACGGCGCGACGGGCACGGCGATCTCGCTGGCCCGCTACGACGCCCACCAGCCGCTGGTGACGGCCCTCGGGCTCGTGGTGCTGGCCTGCTGGGGCGTGGTCCTGGTGACCCGCGGGCGCGTACGACGTGGTGTCGCCCTGCTCGGTGTGGTCGCGTCGGCGGGTGCCCTCGTGGCGGCGGTGGTCGGTCTCGTGAAGGAGCCCGGGCGCCTGAAGGACGCGATCGCCGCGCTCGGTGGCGGGGTCGACACGTTCCCGACCGTCTGGGCGTTCCTCGCCGTCCTCGGCGCCCTGCTCTCGGTCGGGGCGTGTGTGCTCGCGGTGCGTCTCGCGCCGTCGTGGCCCGAGATGGGCACCAAGTACGACGCCCCCGGTGCGCAGCCCGCAGCGCCCGTGATCGACCCCGAGGAGCAGACCAGCCTCGACCTCTGGAAGGCCATGGACGAGGGTCGTGACCCCACCGCGTGACCGACCCGAATAGACTGCACCCGCACGAGACGACACCCCGCGCCCGAGGAGCCCTGCATGTCTGACAACCACGGCAACACCCCAGCAGCATGGACCTTCGTCACGGTCGCGATGCTCGGGTTCGTCGTCGGCGCGGCGGGCATGCTGCTCGACCCGATCAACTGGACGATCTTCTGGGTCGGCGTCGCGCTCGCCCTTGCCTCGCTGGTGATCTTCTTCGTGATGGCCAAGCTCGGCTACCACGAAGAGGCCAGCCACTGACGAGCCGGCCGTGACCGCCACGCTCCCCACCGCAGTCGCCCGGGACACCCCGGCGACCCGCCGGGAGCGGATGCGGCGGCCGGTCCTCGTGATCGGCGGGCTGTCGCTCGCGACGCTCGCCCTGCACGTGCGCGACCCCCACTCCTCGGGGTCGTGGGGCTTCTGCCCGAGCGCGGCGATGGGGTTCTACTGCCCGGGCTGCGGTGGCCTGCGGGCGGTCAACGACCTCTCGAACGGTGACCTGCTCGGCGCCGCCTCCAGCAACCTGGCCTTCGTCGTGGCGCTGCCCTTCATCCTGGTCGGGCTCGCGCTCTGGGCGCTCGGCCGGTGGCAGGGCCGCAGCTACGCCCCGCCGATGAGCGTGGTGCGCCCGGTGTCCTACGCCGCCCTCGCGCTGCTCGTGGTCTTCACGGTGCTGCGCAACCTGCCCGGCAGCTGGCTCGCGCCCTAGGCGCCTCAGGAAATGGCGAACGGGGCCGGTCCCGCAGGACCGACCCCGTCGTACGCCGTGTGCCTCAGCTGGTGGTGTAGCTGAAGTTGATGACGTCGGTCGCGACGAGGATGTAGTAGACGACACCCAGCGCGATCCCGACGATGCCGAGGATGAAGCCCCACTTGGCGGCACCCTCACCGGTCTTGGCGCCCGCGGACTCGCGGATGTCCTTCTTGCCCAGCTGGCCGAACACGACTGCCAGGATCGAGAAGATGAAACATCCCCAGAAGCAGGGGATGACGCCGATGATGCCGAGCACGAGGCCGGCGACCGCCATGCCCGAACGCTTCGGCGGCACACCACCCATGGGCGGAACCGGAGCGCCGTACTGCGGCGGAGGAGGTGGCTCTGAGTAGCTCACTGGTCGAACCCTTCGTTGCGGCCGTCCGTCTGTTCCGGCCTCGTGCAGCGGACCCTACCGTTTCGAGACGGCCTTCCGGCGCGTGAAACACTGGGACCTCCCACCCGCTCGTGATCTTGGAGTTCCCGCATGTCCGTGCTCGACGACATCGTGGCCGGAGTGCGCATCGATCTCGCCGAGCGCGAGGCGGTGACCGGTCTGGCGGACCTGCGGGCCGCGCTCGCCGACGTCGAACCTCCGCTCGATCCGATGCCCCACCTGCGATCGAGCGGGTCGAGCGTGATCGCCGAGGTCAAGCGACGCAGCCCGAGCAAGGGCGACCTGGCGGACATCCCCGATCCGGCCGAGCTCGCGAGCGCCTACGCCGCGGGCGGTGCGGCCGCGATCAGCGTGCTCACCGAGCAGCGCCGCTTCGGCGGCAGCCTCGCCGACCTCCGCGCCGTGCGTGCGGCTGTCGACATCCCGGTCCTGCGCAAGGACTTCATCGTGTCGACCTACCAGCTGGTCGAGGCCCGGGCGGCCGGTGCCGACCTGGCCCTGCTCATCGTCGCGGCCCTGCCGGGCGACGAGCTCCGCCGGCTGTACGACGAGGCGCGCGAGCTCGGTCTCACGGTGCTGGTCGAGGTGCACGACGAGGCCGAGACGGAGCGTGCGGTCGAGCTCGGTGCGGAGCTGGTCGGCGTCAACGCCCGCAACCTGAAGACGCTCGAGATCCACGACGACACCTTCGGCCGGCTGGCGCCGCTCGTCCCGGACGACCGCGTCAAGGTCGCCGAGAGCGGGATCTTCGGTCCGGCCGACGTGAAGCGCTTCGTCGGCGAAGGCGCCCGCGCGGTGCTCGTCGGCGAGGCACTCGTGAAGGACGGCGACCCGCAGCACGCAGTCGCCGAGATGACAGGAGTCGAAGCATGAGCACGGCACCCTCCAGGTTCGACGCCGACGAGCACGGCTGGTTCGGCGACCCGGGGAAGGGGTTCGGCGGCCGGTTCATGCCCGAGGCGCTGGTCGCCGCGCTGGACGAGCTCACGGTCGCCTGGCACGACGCCATGGCCGACCCCACGTTCGTCGGCGACTTCGAGGCGATCCTGCGCGACTACGCCGGCATCCCGAGCCCGCTCTACTTCGCTGAGCGTCTCTCCGACAAGGTCGGTGCCCGGATCCTGCTCAAGCGCGAGGACCTCAACCACACCGGTGCCCACAAGATCCGCAACGTGCTCGGCCAGGCGCTGCTCACCAAGCGGATGGGCAAGACGCGCGTCATCGCCGAGACCGGAGCCGGTCAGCACGGTGTCGCCAGCGCCACCGCCGCGGCGTACTTCGGACTCGACTGCACCGTCTACATGGGCTCGGTCGACACCAAGCGCCAGGCGCTGAACGTCGCCCGGATGAACCTCCTCGGCGCGAAGGTCGTCGCGGTCGACTCCGGCAGCGCGACGCTCAAGGACGCCATCAACGAGGCACTCCGCGACTGGGTCGCCAGTGTCGACCACACGGCGTACCTCTTCGGCACGGCCGCCGGGCCGCACCCCTTCCCGAGCATGGTCCGCGAGTTCTGCCGGGGGATCGGCGACGAGGCGCGCGCCCAGTGCCTCGAGCAGTACGGCGTGCTGCCGGACGCGATCACCGCCTGCGTCGGCGGCGGCTCCAACGCGATCGGGCTGTTCACGGCGTTCCTCGACGACACGGAGGTCGACATCTACGGCTTCGAGGCCGGGGGCGACGGCTACGAGACCGGTCGGCACGCCGCGACCATCTACGCCGGCGACCGCGGCGTGCTCCACGGCGCCCGCACCTTCGTGCTCCAGGACGAGGACGGCCAGACCGTCGAGTCCCACTCGATCTCCGCCGGCCTCGACTACCCCGGCGTCGGCCCGCAGCACTCGTTCCTCTCCGACATCGGCCGGGCGACGTACCTCCCCGTCACCGACGCCGAGGCGATGGACGCGATGGCGCTGCTCGCCCGCACCGAGGGCATCATCCCGGCCATCGAGTCCGCCCACGCGCTCGCCGGCACGCTGAAGATCGCGGCCGAGCGACCGGGCCAGACCCTGCTGGTCAACCTGTCGGGTCGCGGTGACAAGGACATGGGCACCGCGCTCGACTACTTCAAGCTCGGCAGCCCCGACGAGGAGGTCGGTCAGTGAGCACGAGCACCGCCTACGAGAAGGCGCGCGCCGACGGTCGCGCAGCCCTGGTGGGTTACCTGCCCGCGGGCTTCCCGGACGTCCAGGGCGGCATCGACGGACTCCTCGCACTGGTCGACGCCGGCTGCGACGTGATCGAGATCGGCCTTCCCTACAGCGACCCGGTGATGGACGGACCCACGATCCAGGCCGCCGCCCAGCAGGCACTCGAGCGCGGGGTCCGCACCGCCGACGTGCTCCGAACCGTCGAGGCGGTCGCGGCGACCGGCACGCCCACGCTCGTGATGACCTACTGGAACCCCATCGAGAAGTACGGCGTCGAGCGGTTCGCCCAGGACCTCGCCAACGCCGGGGGTGCCGGCCTGATCACGCCCGACATCACCCCGGACTACGCCCCCGAGTGGATCGCCGCCGCCGACGCCCACGACCTCGACAAGGTCTTCCTGGTGTCGCCGTCGTCGACCGACGAACGGATCGCGATGACCACCGCCGCCTCGCGCGGGTTCGTCTACGCGACCGGGGTCATGGGCGTGACCGGCACGACCCAGACGACGGCCGCGGGGGTCGGCCCGCTGATCGCCCGCACGAAGGCGACGACCCAGCTCCCGGTCGGCGTCGGCGTGGGCGTGAGCACCGGCGCCCAGGCGGCCGAGCTCGCTGCGCTCGCCGACGGCGTGATCGTCGGTACGGCGCTCGTCCGCTGCCTGCTCGACCACCCCGACGACCGCGCGGCCGGCCTGCGCGCC
Organism: Nocardioides pollutisoli; assembly: GCF_040045055.1. Classification (NCBI taxonomy): domain Bacteria; kingdom Bacillati; phylum Actinomycetota; class Actinomycetes; order Propionibacteriales; family Nocardioidaceae; genus Nocardioides; species Nocardioides pollutisoli. Next base: position 671,979 of record NZ_JBDZDU010000002.1, on the reverse strand, counting down.
CTGACCACGCTGACCGAGGAGCTCGCGGGAGGCGTCCGGCGTGCGTAAGAGCCTCGTCGCGCTGGTGGCCGCGGGGCTGCTGGTCCTCTCCGGGTGCGGCGGCAGCGACGCCGCTGCCACGTTCCACGGCAACAAGCTCGACCCGCCGTTCCAGGCGTCGCCGGACTCGCTGACCGACACCGACGGACAGCCGTACTCCCTCGCCAGCTCGCCCGACAAGCCGCTGACCCTGGTGTTCTTCGGCTACACGCACTGCCCGGACATCTGCCAGGCGGTGATGTCGTCGCTCGCGTCGGCAATGACCCGGCTCGACACCCAGGACCGTGAGCGGGTGGACGTGGTCTTCGTGACCACGGACCCGCAGCGTGACACCGAGTCGGTGCTGAAGACCTACCTCCAGCACTTCGACCCGGGCTTCATCGGGCTGACCGGCGACATCAACACGATCATCGCCGTCGGCAAGCCCCTCGCGGTCGGGGTCGAGCAGGGCCAGAAGCTGCCCACCGGGGGCTACGACGTCACGCACGGCACCACGATCACCGGCATCGAGGACCATGGTGTCGCCCCGGTCTACTGGGACCAGGACACGTCGTCCGCGGAGTTCGCCTCCGACATCCACACGCTGCTGAACGAGGACTGATGGACACGCTGATCACCGCGCTCTCGATCCCGAGCCCGTCCTCGGGGGAGTGGTTCATCGGCCCGTTCCCGATCCGCGGCTACGCGCTGGCGATCATCCTCGGCATCGTCGCCGCGATCTGGATCGGCGAGCGCCGCTGGGTCGCGCGCGGCGGCACGGCCGGCGACATCCAGGACCTCGCGATCTGGGCCGTCCCGTTCGGCCTGGTCGGCGGTCGCCTCTACCACGTCGCCACCGACCACGACCTCTACTTCGGCGCCGGCCGGCACGCGATCGACGCGCTCTACGTCTGGCGCGGCGGCCTCGGTGTCTGGGGCTCGATCGCCTTCGGTGCGGTCGGCGTGATCATCGGGGCCAAGCGCAAGGGGATCCGGCTGATGCCAGTCCTCGACGCGATGGCGCCCGGCGTCCTGGTGGCCCAGGCGATCGGTCGCTGGGGCAACTGGTTCAACCAGGAGCTCTTCGGCCGGCCGACCGACCTCCCCTGGGGCCTGTCCGTCAGCGACGACACCGCGATCAACCTCGGCTACGCGCCCGGGACGACCTTCCACCCGACGTTCCTCTACGAGTGCCTGTGGTGCCTGGCCGGCTTCGCGCTGCTCGTCTGGGCCGACCGCAGGTTCCGTCTCGGGCACGGTCGGGTGGTCGCGCTCTACATCATGATCTACACGCTCGGACGCGGCTGGATCGAGATGCTGCGGGTCGACAACGTGGAGCTCAAGAACGTCTTCGGCCTGCGCTTCAACGTCTGGACCTCGATCGTCCTGTTCGTCGCGGCGCTGATCTGGTTCGTGATCAGCGCTCGCCGCAGTCCGGGGCGCGAGGAAGAGGTCTACGAGCCGGGCCGCGCGCCGGTGGAAGCACCCGACGCCGAGTCGTCCGACCCAGACGTGACCCTGGCGACGCGTGAGGCGGACGACCCCACCGCGGACACAGGTCATCCGCAGCCCTAGACCGGTGTTAGTGTTTCCTTTCTGCCAGGGCCAATGTCGTCCCCTGCCCGCAGAATCTGCATCGCTGATCCGCTGGAGCCGGCCCGACAACGTCGTGGGGCGGGCGCCGCGCTGAGACGACGGGAGAATGCCCGGTGCCTCCTTCGCACGCATTCCCGCCGCCCGCACCCTTGCCTGGGCCCGCACACTGGCGCGGCCCGCAAGCACAAGGGCTCTACGACCCCCGCTTCGAGCACGACGCCTGCGGCGTTGCGTTCGTGGCCACCCTGACCGGCGTCGCCAGCCACGACATCGTGGCCAAGGCGCTGACCGCCCTGCGCAACCTCGACCACCGCGGCGCGGCTGGTGCCGAGGTCAACTCGGGGGACGGCGCGGGCATCCTGCTCCAGGTCCCGGACGAGTTCCTCCGCGCGGTCGTCGACTTCGAGCTGCCCGCGCAGCACGCGTACGCCGTCGGCACCGCGTTCCTGCCCGGTGACGAGGAGCAGGTCGCCAAGACCCGCCGCCGGGTCGAGGAGATCGCCGCCGAGGAGGGCCTCACGGTCCTCGGCTGGCGCGACGTCCCGACCGAGCCCGACGGCCTCGGCCAGATGGCGCTCGGCGTGATGCCGACGTTCGTCCAGCTGTTCGTCGCCGGCGCCGGCACCCGGATCACGGGGATGGCGCTCGAGCGGCTGGCCTTCTGCCTGCGCAAGCGCGCGGAGCACGAGACCGACGTCTACTTCCCGTCGCTGTCCTCGCGCACCCTCGCCTACAAGGGCATGCTCACCACGGCGCAGCTGGAGACCTTCTTCCCGGACCTGCTCGACGAGCGCATCGCCTCGGCCCTCGCGGTCGTCCACTCGCGCTTCTCGACCAACACGTTCCCGAGCTGGCCGCTGGCGCACCCGTTCCGGTTCATCGCCCACAACGGCGAGATCAACACCGTGATGGGCAACCGCAACTGGATGCGCGCCCGCGAGGCGCTGCTCGCCTCCGACGTGATCCCGGGCGACCTCGACCGGCTGTTCCCGATCTGCACCCCTGGTGCCTCGGACTCCGCGTCGTTCGACGAGGTGCTGGAGCTGCTGCACATGGGTGGCCGCTCCCTGCCCCACTCGGTGCTGATGATGATCCCCGAGGCGTGGGAGAACCACACCGAGATGGACGCCAAGCGCCGCGCCTTCTACGAGTTCCACTCCACGATGATGGAGCCGTGGGACGGCCCCGCCTGTGTGGTCTTCACCGACGGTTCGCAGATCGGCGCGGTCCTCGACCGCAACGGCCTGCGTCCCTCGCGCTACTGGGTCACCGACGACGGTCTCGTCGTCCTGGCCTCCGAGGTCGGCGTGCTCGACCTCGACCCCGCCTCGATCGTCCGCAAGGGCCGGCTGCAGCCGGGCCGGATGTTCCTCGTCGACACTGACGAGCACCGGATCATCGAGGACGAGGAGGTCAAGAGCGAGCTGGCCAACGAGCACCCGTACGACGAGTGGCTCCACGCCGGCCTGATCCACCTCGACGACGTCACTGAGCGCGAGCACATCGTGCACACCCACGCGTCGGTCACCCGCCGCCAGCAGGTCTTCGGCTACACCGAGGAGGAGCTGCGGGTCATCCTCACGCCGATGGCCAACGGCGGCGGCGAGCCGCTCGGCTCGATGGGCACCGACACGCCGATCGCGGCGCTCAGCGCCAAGCCCCGGCTGCTGTTCGACTACTTCAGCCAGCTGTTCGCGCAGGTGACCAACCCGCCGCTCGACGCGATCCGCGAGGAGCTGGTCACCTCGCTGGCCGGCACCATCGGTCCGGAGTCCAACCTGCTCGAGCCCGCTCCGGCGTCCTGCCGAATGGTCGAGCTGCCGTTCCCGGTCATCTCCAACGACGACCTGGCCAAGATCCGCCACATCAACCGTGACGGCGACATGCCGGGCTTCATCACCCACGTCGCGCGGGGTCTCTACCCCGTCGACGGTGGGGGAGCGGCGATGGCCGAGCGGCTCGACGAGATCTGCCAGGAGGTCTCGGCGGCGATCGCCGACGGCGCCCGGATCATCGTGCTGTCCGACCGGCACTCCACCGCGGAGCTGGCGCCGATCCCGTCGCTGCTCCTCACCGGTGCGGTCCACCACCACCTGGTCCGCGAGAAGACCCGCACCCAGGTCGGTCTGCTCATCGAGGCCGGCGACGTCCGCGAGGTCCACCACGTCGCCCTGCTGGTCGGCTACGGCGCGGCCGCGGTCAACCCCTACCTGGCGATGGAGTCCGTCGAGGACCTCGCGCGCGAGGGCTACTACGTCTCCACCGACGGCGAGAAGGCCGTCAAGAACCTGATCAAGGCGCTCGGCAAGGGCGTCCTCAAGGTGATGTCCAAGATGGGCGTCTCGACGGTCGCGTCCTACACCGGCGCCCAGATCTTCGAGGCCGTCGGACTGTCGCAGGCGGTCGTCGACAAGTACTTCACCGGTACGACGTCCAAGCTCGGCGGCATCGAGCTCGACGTCATCGCGGAGGAGGTCGCCCGCAGGCACGCCACGGCGTACCCCCGCGGCGGCATCTCGCCGTCGCACCGTGAGCTCGAGATCGGCGGCGAGTACCAATGGCGCCGTGAGGGCGAGCCGCACCTCTTCGACCCGGAGACGGTCTTCCGCCTCCAGCACGCCACGCGGAGCGGTCGCTACGACATCTTCAAGCTCTACACCGCCCGCGTCGACGAGCAGTCCGAGCGGCTGATGACGCTGCGCGGCCTCTTCAAGTTCAAGGACGCCGACGGCACCGGCCGCCAGCCGATCCCGATCGGCGAGGTCGAGCCGGTCTCCGAGATCGTGAAGCGGTTCTCGACCGGAGCGATGTCCTACGGCTCCATCTCCCAGGAGGCGCACGAGACCCTCGCGATCGCCATGAACCGGCTGGGCGCCAAGTCCAACACCGGTGAGGGCGGCGAGGACCCGGACCGTCTCTACGACCCCGAGCGGCGCAGCTCGATCAAGCAGGTCGCGTCCGGCCGCTTCGGCGTCACGTCGGAGTACCTCACCAACGCCGACGACATCCAGATCAAGATGGCGCAGGGCGCGAAGCCCGGTGAGGGCGGCCAGCTGCCCGGCAACAAGGTCTACCCGTGGGTCGCCAAGACCCGCCACTCCACCCCGGGCGTGGGCCTGATCAGCCCGCCGCCGCACCACGACATCTACTCGATCGAGGACCTGGCCCAGCTGATCCACGACCTCAAGAACGCCAACCCGTCGGCCCGCGTCCACGTGAAGCTGGTCTCCGAGGTCGGCGTCGGCACGGTCGCGGCGGGTGTCTCGAAGGCGCACGCGGACGTCGTCCTGATCTCCGGCCACGACGGCGGCACCGGTGCTGCGCCGCTGACGTCGCTCAAGCACGCCGGCGGTCCGTGGGAGCTCGGCCTGGCCGAGACCCAGCAGACGCTGATCCTCAACGGCCTGCGCGACCGGATCGTCGTGCAGACCGACGGCCAGCTCAAGACCGGTCGCGACGTCGTCGTGGCCGCCCTGCTGGGCGCCGAGGAGTTCGGCTTCGCGTCGGCCCCGCTGGTCGTCTCGGGCTGCATCATGATGCGGGTCTGCCACCTCGACACCTGCCCCGTGGGCGTCGCGACGCAGAACCCCGTCCTGCGCGAGCGCTACTCCGGCAAGGCGGAGTACGTCGTGAACTTCTTCGAGTACATCGCCGAGGAGGTCCGCGAGATCCTCGCCGAGCTCGGCTTCCGCACCATCGAGGAGGCGATCGGCCAGGTCGGCACGCTCGACATCGGCAGCGCCGTGGAGCACTGGAAGGCCTCGGGTCTCGACCTGACGCCGATCCTGCACCAGCCCGACCGCTCGGCCTTCCCCGACCAGGACCTCTACCGCACCAAGTCGCAGGACCACGGTCTGGAGAAGTCGCTCGACGTCACCGAGCTGGTGCCGCTGGCCCAGGCTGCGCTCGAGTCCGGTGAGCCGGTGCGTGCGCAGGTCGCGATCCGCAACGTCAACCGCACCGTCGGCACGATCCTCGGCCACGAGGTCACCAAGAAGTACGGCGGCGAGGGGCTGCCCGAGGGCACCATCGACCTCACTTTCCTGGGCTCCGCCGGCCAGTCGTTCGGCGCGTTCGTGCCCAGGGGCATGACCCTGCGGCTCGAGGGCGACGCCAACGACTACGTCGGCAAGGGCCTGTCGGGCGGGCGGATCGTCGTACGCCCCGACCGGGCCGCGACGTTCGAGGCCAACGAGCAGATCATCGCCGGCAACGTGATCGCGTACGGCGCCACCTCGGGTGAGATCTTCATCCGCGGCGGGGTCGGCGAGCGCTGCTGCGTGCGCAACTCCGGCGCGACGATCGTCACCGAGGGCGTGGGCGACCACGGCTGCGAGTACATGACCGGCGGCCGCGTCGTCGTGCTGGGCAAGACGGGCCGCAACTTCGCGGCCGGCATGTCCGGTGGCGTCGCGTGGGTGCTGGACCTCAAGGAGAACCGGGTCAACCCGGAGCTGGTCGAGCTCGGCCCCGTCAAGGACGACGCGGCCGCCGAGCTCGAGCAGCTGGTCCGCGCCCACCTCGAGGAGACCGGCTCGTCGGTCGCCGAGGCGCTGCTGGCCGACTGGGAGACCAGCCTGACCCGCTTCACCGAGGTCATGCCCTCCGACTACCGCAAGTCGCTCGAGGCCAAGGCGAAGGCCGAGGCCGACGGCTTGGACGAGAACGAGACCGCCCACGCGATGATGGAGGCGCTCCATGGCTGACCCCAGAGGCTTCTTGAAGGAAGGCCGCAAGGTCGCCGAGCGACGCCCCGTCGAGGAACGCGTCAACGACTGGAACGAGGTCTACCCCGGCAGTGCCGGACGGGCCCTGCTCCCGATCATCACCGCGCAGGCGGGCCGCTGCATGGACTGTGGCATCCCGTTCTGCCACCAGGGCTGCCCGCTCGGCAACATCATCCCCGAGTGGAACGACCTGGTCTGGCGTGACGACTGGGACGGCGCCATCGAGCGCCTCCACGCGACCAACAACTTCCCGGAGTTCACCGGTCGCCTGTGCCCGGCACCCTGCGAGACCGCCTGCGTGCTGGGCATCAACCAGGACCCGGTCACGATCAAGAACGTCGAGGTCTCGATCATCGACAAGGCCTGGGAGTCCGGCATGGTCCGGCCCCAGCCGCCGGAGTGGCTCTCGGGCCGCACGGTCGCGGTGATCGGCTCGGGCCCGGCGGGCCTGGCCGCGGCGCAGCAGCTCACCCGCGCCGGTCACACCGTCGCGGTCTACGAGCGTGCCGACAAGGTCGGCGGCCTGCTCCGCTACGGCATCCCCGAGTTCAAGATGGAGAAGAAGCACCTCGACAAGCGTCTCGAGCAGATGCGCCGCGAGGGCACCGTCTTCCGGGCCGGCGTCAACGTCGGTGAGGAGATCACCGGCGCCAAGCTGCGCGAGCGGTACGACGCCGTGGTGCTCGCCATGGGTGCGACCGAGGCCCGCGACCTGAACGTCCCGGGCCGTGAGCTCGGCGGCATCCACCAGGCGATGGAGTTCCTCCCGCAGGCCAACCGGGTCGCGCTCGGTGAGTCTGTCGAGGGCCAGATCCTCGCCACCGGCAAGAACGTCGTCATCATCGGTGGCGGTGACACCGGCGCCGACTGCCTCGGCACGTCCACCCGTCAGGGTGCCGCGTCGATCACGCAGCTCGAGATCATGCCGGAGCCTCCCGAGTCGCGTCCGGCCGGACAGCCGTGGCCGACGTACCCGATGATCTTCCGGGTCTCCTCGGCCCACGAGGAGGCGGGCGACCGCGTCTACGCCGTGTCGACCCAGGAGTTCCTGGGCGACGCGGACGGCAACGTGCGGGCGCTCAAGCTCGTCGACGTGGTCTTCGAGGGTGGCAAGCTCACCGAGATCGAGGGCACCGAGCGCGAGATCCCGGCCGAGCTGGTGCTCTTCGCGATGGGCTTCACCGGTCCGGAGAAGGCCGGCCTCGTCGAGCAGCTCGAGGTCGACCTGGACGAGCGCGGCAACGTCGCGCGCGACCTGTCCTACATGTCCTCGGTGCCCGGCGTCTTCGTCGCCGGTGACGCGGGTCGCGGGCAGTCGCTCATCGTCTGGGCGATCGCCGAGGGCCGCGCCGCAGCGGCCGCGGTGGACGAGTTCCTCACCGGTTCGACCACGCTGCCGGCCCCGATCAAGCCGACCGAACGCCCTCTCGTCGTGTGAACGGGACGTCGACCCGCCCGAAACTTACGGGCGGGTCGACGGAACCGGGGGAGTTAGGTCTTTGAACGATCAAAGTCGCGGTAGGCTGAGGCACGTGCGTAGAGCAAAGATCGTCTGCACCCTCGGCCCCGCGACCTCGTCGCCGCGTCGGATCCGCGAGCTCGTGTACGCCGGGATGGACGTCGCCCGGCTGAACATGAGCCACGGTTCCCACGAGGACCACGCGGAGGCCTACCGCCTCGTGCGCGAGGCCTCCGACGCGAGCGGCCACGGGGTGGGCATCTTCGCCGACCTCCAGGGCCCCAAGATCCGCCTCGAGACCTTCCCCGACGGCCCGGTCGTGCTGCACCGCGGTCAGGAGTGGACGATCACCACCCGCGACGTCGCGGGTGACGACAAGATCTGCGGCACGACGTACAAGGGCCTGCCCGGTGACGTCGCCGTGGGCGACCCGCTGCTCATCGACGACGGCAAGATCCGGCTGCGGGTGCTCGGCGTGGAGAACGGCACCGACGTCCGCACCGAGGTGCTCGTCGGCGGCAAGGTCTCCAACAACAAGGGCATCAACCTGCCGGGCGTCGCGGTGTCGGTCCCCGCGCTGTCGGAGAAGGACATCGAGGACCTGCGCTTCGCGCTGCACCTCACGGTCGACTTCATCGCGCTGAGCTTCGTGCGCGACGCGAAGGATGCGGCCGACGTCCGCAAGATCATGGACGAGGAGGGCATCCACCTCCCGATCATCGCCAAGATCGAGAAGCCGCAGGCGATCGAGAACCTCGATGAGGTCATCGACGCGTTCGACGGCTTCATGGTCGCGCGCGGCGACCTCGCGGTGGAGTGCCCGCTCGAGGACGTGCCGTTCCTGCAGAAGACGATCGTGCGCAAGGCCCGGCTGCACGCCAAGCCGGTCATCGTCGCGACCCAGATGCTCGAGTCGATGATCTCCAGCCCGTCGCCCACGCGCGCCGAGGCCTCCGACGTCGCCAACGCGGTCCTCGACGGCGCCGACGCCGTGATGCTGTCCGGCGAGACCAGCGTGGGGGAGTTCCCCGTGCACACCGTCGAGACCATGGCGCGGATCATCACCTCGACCGAGAACCACGCGATCTCCTCCGGCGACGGCGCCGGCGTCTTCGCCCCGATCGACTGGGACCCGCACACCCGCTCCGGCGTGATCGCCAAGGCGGCCGAGGAGGTCGCCGAGCGGGTCGAGGCCAAGTACGTCGTCGCGTTCACCACCAGCGGTGACTCCGCACGCCGGATGGCGCGCCTGCGCGGCCCGATCCCGGTCCTCGCCTTCACCCCCGAGGCCGCGGTGCGCTCGCAGCTCGCGCTGAGCTGGGGCGTCGAGACGTTCAAGACCCAGATGGTGGAGCACACCGACGAGATGGTCCGCCAGGTCGACGAGCAGCTGCTCCAGATCGGCCGCGTCAAGGAGGGCGACCTCGTGGTGATCATCGCCGGTGCCCCTCCCGGCATCCCCGGCTCCACCAACGCGCTCCGCATCCACCGGATGGGCGACGCGATCAACGAGGTGGCTCCGGCGTACAAGCGCGCCCCGCGCTGATCGTCGAATCGAGACTTCCGTCAGTCGAATCGAGACTTCCGGCAGTTGAGTCGATACAAATGTCTCGATTCAACCGACGGAACTCTCGATTCAACCGTGGGTGCCCCGGGTGGGATTCGAACCCACACTGGACGGTGTTTGAGACCGCTTCCTCTGCCGTTGGGATACCGGGGCCGACAGCGCGAGAACCCTAGCCGAATCGCGGTCGGGTCGATCCCTTGGCTAAAGTCGATCGAACTACTACAGTTTCGACCGAAGGGTGCTCGGGACAGTGGAGGTCGTCATGTGGAAGCCGTGGGAGTGGCCCCGGAGCAGCAACGAGGTCGCGGTCGGCAACGCCCGCTCCGCTGCGACGGAGCTCGCGCGCTGCGCCGTCGAGCGCCACGAGGTCGAGCTCTTCCTCCACCAGCACCGGGCCGTCTCGCTGCCGGCCGTGGGCGCCGCGCCGCGTCCAGCCTGACCGTCCCGCGTCCGGACGTGCGCGTCGGCGGATAACCTTCTGCCGTGAGCCAGCCGACCGACCAGCCGACCGCGGGCCCCGTGCGCCGTGTCGTCATCGCCGAGGACGAGGTCCTGATCCGGATGGATCTCGCCGAGATGCTCTCCGACGAGGGGTACGACGTCGTCGGGCAGGCGGGCGACGGAGCCAAGGCCGTCGAGCTCGCCGAGGAGCTGCGGCCCGACCTGGTCATCCTCGACGTGAAGATGCCGGTGCTCGACGGGATCGCCGCCGCCGAGCGGATCGCCGCCCAGCGGATCGCCCCGGTCGTCATCCTCACCGCCTTCTCCCAGCGCGACCTGGTCGAGCGGGCCCGCGACGCCGGTGCCATGGCCTACCTCGTCAAGCCGTTCACCCAGACCGACCTGGTGCCGGCGATCGAGATGGCGGTGAGCCGGTTCGCCGAGCTCGCCATGCTCGAGGCCGAGGTCGCCGACCTCACCGAGCGCCTGGAGACCCGCAAGTCCGTCGATCGCGCCAAGAGCGTCCTGCAGGAGCAGCTCAAGCTCTCCGAGCCCGACGCCTTCCGGTGGATCCAGAAGACCGCGATGGATCTGCGCCTGTCGATGCGTCAGGTCGCCGACGGCGTGATCACCCACGGTCCCGGCATCGCCGGCTGACCGGACGTCTCGGCAACATCACGCTTCGGTAAAGCCCAGCCACGACCTGCAGGGCGATGGTGTCGATGTGGCGCTCAGCGGCGTGTTGGCCCCTAGACTGCCCTGCGAGCCCGGCGGGGGTTCGGGGATGGGAGGACCGACTTGAAGTCTCGACACGTTGTCCGTGAACGGACCGTGGGCAGGGGGGCAGCGGGACTCATCGTCGCGCTGCTGTTCGCGCCCTTGCTGGTGATGTTCACGGCGAGCACGGCGAGCGCCGTCGACACCCTGTGCCTCCCTGGCCCTGACAAGGCCTGCATCGCAGGAACGCTGCGCACCGAGGACGGCGTCCTGCCCGACGTCACGATCACGATCACCGACGAGGCCGGTCAGGCTCAGGAGGTCACGACCAGCGACACGGGCAAGTGGAACATCCAGGTCGAGGACGAGGGCACGTACGTCGTCAAGATCGACGAGACGACGCTGCCGAAGGACCTGGTCGTCGACACCGGTCAGGTGACGGTCAAGGCCAAGTTCGGCGCGACCATCCCGGCCCTGCTGACGATTCGCACCGAGAACTACAGCGCGTCGACCAGCAAGTTCGACGAGCTCCTGCAGAGCACCGTCAACGGGCTGCGTCTCGGCCTGCTCCTCGCGCTCGCCTCGGTCGGCCTGTCGCTGATCTACGGCACGACCGGCCTCTCCAACTTCGCGCACGCCGAGCAGGTCACCCTGGGCGGCATGCTCGGCTACTTCCTCATCAACGTGCACGGCCTCGGCCTGCTCGTCGGCGGGATCCTGGTCGTCCTGCTGTGCGCCTTCACCGGCTACTTCCAGGACCGGGTGCTCTGGCAACCACTGCGACGCCGTGGCCTGGGGCTGAGCCAGATGATGATCGTGACCATCGGTCTCTCGCTCGCCCTCCAGTACGTCTACCAGTACCTCGTCGGCGCCGGGACGGTCCGCGTGCTGCAGGAGAACCCGTCGGTCTCCGAGTTCGGCCCGATCACCATCACCAACCAGTCGCTGGCCGCGATGGGGATCTCCGTCGTCGTGCTCGCCCTGGTCGGCTACGCCCTGCTCCGCACCCGGGTGGGTCGCGCGACCCGCGCTGTCTCCGACAACCCGGCCCTCGCCTCCGCGTCCGGCATCGACACCGACAAGGTGATCCGCCTGGTCTGGACGGTCGCGATGGGCCTGGCGGGTCTCTCCGGCCTGCTCTACGCCCTCGTCGTGAACGGCGTGAAGTGGGACTCGGGTCTCCAGATCCTGCTGCTGCTCTTCGCGGCGGTGACGCTCGGTGGCCTCGGTACGGCGTTCGGTGCTCTCGTCGGCGCCCTGATCATCGGACTGGTGGTCGAGGTCTCGCCGGTGGTCGGCATGCCGGGTGACTTCAAGTACGCCACGGCGCTGTTGATCTTGATCCTGCTCCTGCTGGTGAGGCCCCAGGGCCTCCTCGGCAAGCCGCAGCGGGTCGGCTGAGGAAGGACAGGGACATGGACACCATCCAGGGAATTCTCAACGGCATGATGCGCGAGGCGCTGTCTCCGCAGACCGCTGCCGTCGCCATCGCCGTCATCGGCCTCAACATCCACTTCGGCTTCACCGGCCTGCTCAACATGGGCCAGGCGGGCTTCATGCTGCTCGGTGCCTACGGCATGGCGATCTCCGTCTGGCACGGCCTGCCCTTCGCGGTCGGCATCCTGTTCGGTCTCGCGGCGGCCCTGGTCTTCGCGCTCGTGCTCGGCGTACCCACGCTGAAGCTGCGCGGTGACTACCTCGCGATCGTGACGATCTCGGCCGCCGAGATCCTCAGGTACGTCAGCAGGTCGTCGTTGCTCTCCGACTTCACGGGTGCCGCGCAGGGCATCCCCGGCAGCCAGTACGCCCACCCCTTCCAGAATCTGTCGTTCTTCGGCAAGGGGCAGTTCACGTTGCTGCCGTTCAACTACCTCGACGTCGCCGACGGCGCCGCCTGGGTGAGGATCGTCGGGTGGCTGCTGCTGATCGGCCTGATCACCGCACTCGTCTTCGTCCTGCGCGGTCGCGCGGGCCTGTCGGGCAACGGTCGGATCCTCGCCGCGATCGCTCTCGGCGTCGTCGGCGTCCTCCTGCTGTTCTTCCTCTTCCCGGTGCCCAACCAGGCCACCGGCGTCAACGGCTGGTGGGTCCGGTTCGTCGCCTGGGCGCTGGTCGCCGTGTGCACGTTCGTGGTCTTCCTGCTGGTGCGCAGCCCCTGGGGGCGGCTCCTGCGAGGCGTCCGTGAGGACGAGGACGCGATCCGGTCGCTCGGCAAGAACGTCTTCTCGATCAAGATGCAGGCGCTCATCATCGGTGGTCTCTTCGGCGCGATCGGCGGCATGATCTACGTGCTGCCGACCAGCACCCAGCCGGACTCGATGGGCCGCTCGCTGACGTTCTTCTGCTACACCGCTCTGCTGATCGGTGGCGCCGCGACGATCTTCGGCCCGGTCCTCGGCGCGGTGATCTTCTACGCCGCCCGGATCGGGATCAAGTACACCGCTGCGGCGTACATCCCCGACAGCATCATGAACAACCAGCAGACCGAGCAGTTCTCCTACATCGTCGTCGGTGTGGCGCTGATGCTGATCGTGATCTTCCGACCACAAGGCATCCTCGGTAACAAGAGGGAGTTGCGCTTCGATGTCTGAGCACACCATCACCCCGACCGGGATGGCAGATCCCGCCGTACGCCGCGACCTGGTGACGAGGTTCGACGCCAACCCCGGCGCGAGCAAGCCCGACCCGATCCTGGTCGTGGACAACATCGTCCGTCAGTTCGGTGGCATGACCGCCGTCGACGTCGGCCACCTCGAGGTCCAGCGCGGCATCATCACCGCGCTGATCGGTCCCAACGGTGCCGGCAAGACGACGTTCTTCAACCTGATCACCGGCTTCGACCGGCCGACCTCGGCGAAGCAGGGTGCGCACTGGGCCTTCGACGGTCGCACCCTCGACAAGACCTCGGCGTCCAGCGTCGCCCAGGCCGGCATGGTGCGGACCTTCCAGCTCACCAAGGCGCTGAGCCGGATGACCGTCATCGACAACATGATGCTCGGCGCGCAGAACCAGGCCGGCGAGAACCTCCTGAAGTCGGTCTTCCGTCCCGCGTGGCGCGCGCAGGAGCGCGACATCGAGGCGAAGGCCGACGAGCTCCTGGACCGGTTCAAGCTGCTCGAGAAGAAGCACGACTACGCGGGAAGCCTCTCCGGCGGCCAGCGCAAGCTGCTCGAGATGGCGCGTGCGCTCATGAGCGACCCGAAGATGATCATGCTCGACGAGCCGATGGCCGGCGTGAACCCGGCGCTGACGCAGTCGCTGCTCGGCCACATCCAGAGCCTGCGCGACGAGGGCATGACCGTGCTCTTCGTCGAGCACGACATGCACGTCGTACGCCACATCTCCGACTGGGTCGCCGTGATGGCCGAAGGTCGGCTGGTCGCCGAGGGCTCGGCCGACACCGTGATGTCCAACCCGGCCGTCATCGACGCCTACCTCGGCGCGCACCACGACACCGACCTCGGTGACGACGCCTTGCTGAGCGACGAGGCACTCGAGGAGATCGCTGAAGAGGTGGCCGCCGAAGAAGCGGAACGCCAGGCCGAGGAAGAGGCGGAGGGTCTCAAGTGAGCGAGCAGCAGCAAGGTGGTGTCGCGACCGCGGCACCCACGCAGAAGGCCGTCGTCGAGGCCAAGGACGTCGTCGCCGGCTACCTGCCGGGGGTCAACATCCTCAACGGGTGCAGCCTGGTCGCCTACCCGGGCGAGATGATCGGCATCATCGGCCCGAACGGCGCCGGCAAGTCGACGCTGCTCAAGGCGATGTTCGGCCTGGTCAAGGTGCACTCCGGTTCGGTGGTGCTCGGTGACCGGGACATCACCAACCTGCGCACCAACCAGCTCGTGGAGATGGGTGTCGGCTTCGTGCCGCAGACCAACAACGTCTTCCCGTCGCTCTCGATCGAGGAGAACCTCCGGATGGGGCTCTACCTGCGCCCCAAGAAGGTCCGCGAGCGGCTCGACGCGATGTGGGACCTGTTCCCGGTGCTGCACGACCGGCGCAACCAGAGCGCGGGCGCGCTGTCCGGTGGTGAGCGCCAGTCGCTCGCCATGGCGCGGGCGCTCATGATGGAGCCGTCGGTGCTGCTCCTCGACGAGCCGTCCGCCGGTCTGTCCCCGGTCCGTCAGGACGAGACCTTCCTGCGGACCCGCCGGATCAACAAGACCGGCGTCTGCGTGGTGATGGTGGAGCAGAACGCCCGCCGCTGCCTGCAGATCTGCGACCGCGGCTACGTGCTCGACCAGGGCCGCGACGCCTACACGGGCACCGGTCGCGAGCTGGCCAACGACCCGAAGGTCATCGAGCTCTACCTCGGCACGCTCGCGAAGGACGTGGACGACGCGCGCGACGACCACTGACCCGTTCTGCACGTCGACCCGCCCGAAACTTTCGGGCGGGTCGATGTTCATGTGCGGCGGTTGAGGAAGGCCCCCTGGGGGCCTGTCTCGAAACCCCCGCAGCCCTCCTGGGACCTGGTGTCCGACGCTGCGCGTCGGGCTTTCCGCTGTCCGGGCTTGGTCCGTGCTGACCAACCGGTGCCGGTCCGGAGTGGGGCGCCGGCTCCGCCCGCGCCATCGCCGTGCCGGACCGACACCGAGGCAGCCGGGCCGGTGGTGGGGGATGGGTGGCGTGCGTGCCGGGCAAGACGAAGGGCCCCGGACCTGACGGTCCGGGGCCCTTCGGTGCTACGGGTGGTGATTACTGCTTGGAGCCCTCGACCGTGCTGGTGAGCTCGTTCTTGTTGTCGGCGTTGAAGGTGTAGATGCCGACGAACGCGGAGGACGGGTCGTTCTCCTTGTCGATCGGACCGATGCCCGAAGGACCGGCGTACCGGATCTCCTTGCCGTCTGCGAGCAGAGCGGCACAGTCGGCGAAGGTGTTGCACTCCTCGCCGTCGGTGGCACCGGAGACGGCCGCGTAGTTGTCGCGGATCGTCTGCGAGTCGGTCGCACCGCCCTTCACCGCGGCGAGCGCGGCGAGGATGGTGGCGTCGTAGGACTCGGCACCGTAGGAGTAGTCCTGCAGCGGCTTGCCCTCGCCGACCTCGGCCCAACCGCTGAGGCGGTCCTTGAAGGTCTGGTCCGGGTCAGCACCGGGGATGGTGCCCTGAGCGCCCTCGAGGGTGCCCTTCGCGAAGTCCTTGCTGTAGTCGGCCGTGTTGCCGTCCGTGAAGTAGGTCTTGGACATGTCCCAGCCCTGCGACTTCAGCTCGGGGACGATCGACTTGGTCTCGTCGAACGCCAGGACGACGATCGCGTCAGGCTTCGACGCGAGCGCACCGCTGACCTCGGAGGAGAAGGTGGTCTGTCCCGGCGGGAACTCGTCACCCTGGCCCTTGCAGCCGTAGGTGCAGGAGCCACCAGCGGCCTTGACCGTCTCCTCGACCGCGTTGCGCAGGCCGGTGCCGTAGGTGTCGGCGAACACGATGAACGCGACCTTGGTGTAACCGTCGGTCGTGATCAGGGTGCCGAGCGCGTTGCCCTGGACGCCGTCCGGCGGGGCGGTGCGGAAGTACCACGGCGAGTAGCCGCTGAGGTCGACGGCCGTGTTGGCCGGCGAGACCTCGGTGATCTTGTTGTCGGCGAAGGTGTCGACGACGTTCAGCGAGACGCTGGACGAGGCGGCACCGATGACGACCGACGGCTTGCTGGCGACCAGGGTGCCGGCGGACGCGGTCGAGACCGACATGTCGCTGGAGTCACCCGAGTCCTGGATGTCGTGGCAGGCCTGGGAGCCGTTGACGCCGCCAGCCGCGTTGATGTCCGACACGGCGAGGCCGACGCCCGCGATCTCCGGCGGGCCGAGGAAGGCGAGGGAGCCGGTGAGCGGCAGGATGCCGCCGACGCGCAGGGTGTCTGCGCTGGTCTGGCTGGACGAGCACTTGTCGTCGGTGAACGAGTCCGCAGGAGGTGCGGAATCGGACTCCGACGCCGAGGGGCTGGTGCTGGGAGTGTCGCCGGCACTGCTGCCGTCCGAGTCACTGCCACAAGCAGTCAGGGCGAGGCCGAGGACGGCCGTGCCGGCCATCAGCCGCAGCCATGTGGCGGTCTTGGGTCGATTCACGGGGTGAACCTTTCTGTCGCGTTGATGCACTTCACCGCGCCCGCCCTCCCGAAAGGTTGGGCATTAGCCATGCCACCGTAGGACTGGCCGCATGGTGCCGGGCTTTACGGCACCCTGTCGTTAGCGAACCGTTACGTCAATGCTGCACAGTCAACGCAGGGCGCTGACGATCTCCACGAGGACCGGTGCGACGAGCAGCGCCGGAAGCAGGTCAGCCACGGGGATCTCGCGGATCCGGAGCAGCCGGATGGCCACCCCGACGAGGAGCAGACCACCCGTGGCGGTGATCGCGGCCAGATGAGCGTCGGGCAGGACGTCGCCCAGCGCCAGCCCGAGCAGCGTCAGGCCACCCTGGATCACCACGATCGTCACCGCGCTGGCGGCCACACCCCACCCGAAGGACGCCGCGAACGCGATCGCCGCGAAGCCGTCCAGGGCGGACTTCAGGAAGAGCTGGTCCGCACCGTTCCCGAGTCCGTCGTTCAGGGATCCCAAGATGGTGAGCGGGCCGGTGCAGAAGACGAGGGAGGAGACCACGAAGCCCTCGATGAAGCGGTGCCGCTCGACGGCGCCCGCGCCGCCCGACAGACGGCTCTGCAGCCAGCCGCCCACACCCTCCACCCGTGACTCGAGGCGCAGCAGGGAGCCGACGATCCCGCCGATCAGGAGGGAGCCGAGCACGATCAGCATCGGCGCGTTGTCGCCGACCGCGTCCGAGAAGTCGTCGTCGAGCACCGCCATGGCCGACGTACCGGCGATCAGGAGCGTCACGAGGCCGAGCGCGTCGGTCACGACGTCGCGGGTGCGGACGGGCAACCGGTTGCCGAGGAGGACGCCGATCGTGCAGCCGATCAGCACGGCGACGACGTTGACGATGGTGCCGATTCCGGGGATCACGGGACTCCAATGACAGGACAAGGACGCTGAGCGTAGTCTCATCCAGTGGCGCCGCGTTCGGGGGACGAGAGACGCGGCCGACCCGGAAAGGCCAGGGCCCGATGACGCGCTCGATGGTGTCGCTACGCTCGGCGACGGCTGAGGACGCGCCCCACCTCGCTGAGGTGTGGGGCGACGTCCTGCGCAAGGCCGCACCGGAGGAGCAGGTCGCCGACATGGTCGCGGTGATCGCCCGGGTCGAGGCGTCCACCGACCAGCGGATCGTGGTCGCGGAGTACGACGCCCAGTTCGCCGGTGCCGTGCACCTGCAGGCCACCACGATGTCCCCGCTCAACCTCGAGCCGGTCGTCCGAGCGCTCTCACCGCACGTCCTGGTGCCGTTCCGCCGGCACGGTGTCGGCAGCGCGCTGATGGACGCCGCCGTGACCTGGGCCGAGGAGCTCGGCGTGGGTCACGTCGCGACCGCGGCGGTCGCGGGGTCTCGCGACGCCAACCGCTTCATGGCCCGCATCGCCCTCGGTCCGTACGCCGTGCTGCGGGTCGCCACGACCCACGCCGTACGCACCCGGCTCGCTGCCCACCGTCGGCCGGCCAACGCCGCGTCGGGCCGTCAGCTGACCCAGGTCCTGGCCGCCCGCCGGTCCCTGCGCCGCAGCCGGGCCGGCCTCGAGAGCTAGCGGGGACGCGTCAGCGGATCCGCTGATGGTGGTCGAGCAAGCCGCGCGACTGAGGAACGAAGTCGCGACTGGCGTGTCGAGACCCGGTGAGACGACCAGCAGCGTCGCGCGCACGGCAGGGGTTTCGAGACAGGACTTCGTCCTTCCTCAACCACCGGCGGCACGCTCAGCCGGCGTACCGCTCCCGCGGGAGCAGGGCGCAGGTGATCCGCGAGGTGCAGACCCGCTTGCCGCGCTCGTCGGTGATGACGACCTCGTACGTCGCGGTCGTGCGGCCGAGGTGGATGGCGGTGGCCGTGCCGGTGACGGTGCCGGAGGTGGCGGAGCGGTGGTGGGTCGCGTTGATCTCGATGCCGACCGACAGCTTGTCCGGGTGGGCGTGCACGGCGGAGCCGACCGAGCCGAGGGTCTCGGCCAGGACGACCGACGCGCCGCCGTGGAGCAGGCCGTAGGGCTGGGTGTTGCCCTCGACGGGCATGGTGCCGACGACCCGCTCGGCCGAGATCTCGACGAGCTCGATGCCCATCTTCTCGTTGAGCCCGCCCATGCCCTCGGGCATGGAGGAGATGTAGTCGTCGATGCTCAGGTTCTCGCTCGGAACGTCGCTCATGGCGCCATCCTGCCTGTCGGCGGTCGCCGATAGAGTCGCAGGGTGCCACGCCTCCTGCTGCTCGACGGTCACTCGCTCGCCTACCGCGCCTTCTTCGCGCTCCCGGTCGAGAACTTCTCGACGACGACGGGTCAGCACACCAACGCCGTCTACGGCTTCACATCGATGCTGATCAACGTCCTGCGCGACGAGCAGCCCACCCACATCGCCGTCGCCTTCGACGTGTCGCGGCAGACCTTCCGGCTGGCCGAGTACGCCGAGTACAAGGCGGGCCGCAGCAAGACGCCGAGCGAGTTCAGCAGCCAGCTGCCGCTGATCGAGGAGGTGCTCGACGCGCTGCGCATCCCGTTCCTCAAGAAGGACGGCTACGAGGCCGACGACATCATCGCCACCCTCGCGACCCAGGCGCTCGCCGACGGCATGGAGGTGCTGATCCTCACCGGGGACCGCGACTCCATCCAGCTCGTCACCGACACCTCGACCGTGCTCTACCCGATGCGGGGGGTCTCCGACCTGGCCCGGATGACGCCCGCCTGGGTGCAGGACAAGTACGGCGTCCCGCCCGCCCGCTACCCCGAGATCGCGGCGCTCGTGGGCGAGACCTCCGACAACCTGCCGGGCGTGCCCGGGGTCGGCGTCGGCTACGCCGCCAAGTGGATCAACCAGTACGACGGCCTCGACAACGTCATCACCCACGCCGACGAGATCCCGGGCAAGAAGGGCGAGGCGCTGCGCGCCCACCTCGGCGACGTGATCCGCAACCGGCAGCTCAACGCGCTGATCCGTGACCTCGACCTCGAGCTCGCGCCCGCCGACCTGGCGCTCAGGCCGTGGGACCGGCAGGAGGTGCACACGCTCTTCGACGGGCTGGAGTTCCGGGTGCTGCGCGACCGGCTCTTCGAGACGCTGTCCTCCGAGGAGGACATCGACGACTCCGGCTTCGACGTCGCGATGAGCGTCCTCCAGTCCGGCGAGCTCGGCGCCTGGCTCGCCGAGCACACCGTCGCCGGCGAGCGCGTCGGCCTCCACCTGGCCGGTCGCTGGGGTGCCGGGACCGGCGAGGTCACCTCGCTGGCGCTCGCGACCACCGACGGGACCGCCGCCTGGGTCGCCGCCGACACCCTCGACCCGGCCGACCAGACGGCGCTGGCGGAGTGGCTGGCCGACCCGGCCCGGCCCAAGGTGCTCCACGACGCGAAGGGCCCGATGCTCGCCCTCGCTGCGTGGGGGATGCCGCTCTCCGGGCTCGACCGCGACACCGCGCTCTCGGCCTACCTCGCGCGGCCCGACCAGCGCTCCTACGACCTGGCCGACCTCACCGTCCGCTACCTCAAGCGTGAGCTCAAGCAGGGCGGGGCCGACGACGGCCAGCTCAGCCTCGACGGCCTCGACGACGACAACGCGGGCGAGGTGGAGATGCTCCACGCCCGGGCCGTCCTCGACCTGGCGTCCGCGCTCGACGAGGAGCTCGAGGAGCGGGGCGGCACCCGCCTCCTCAACGACGTCGAGCTCCCGCTCGTCGACCTGCTCGCCACCATGGAGCAGACCGGCATCGCGGTCGACGTCGACCACCTCGAGTCGCTCGAGAGCCACTTCGCCACCGAGGTGCGTACGGCGGCCGAGGAGGCCTTCGCCGTCATCGGCAAGGAGATCAACCTCGGCTCACCCAAGCAGCTCCAGGTGGTGCTCTTCGACGAGCTCGACATGCCGAAGACCAAGCGCACCAAGACCGGCTACACCACCGACGCCGACGCGCTCCAGGCGCTCTACGTCAAGACCGAGCACCCGTTCCTGCTCCACCTGCTCCGCCACCGCGACGTGTCCCGGCTGCGCCAGACGATCGAGGGGCTGCTCAAGACCGTGGCCTCCGACGGCCGGATCCACACGACGTTCAACCAGACGATCGCGGCGACCGGACGTCTCTCCAGCACCGACCCCAACCTGCAGAACATCCCGGTCCGCACCGAGGAGGGCCGCCGGATCCGCGAGGGCTTCGTCGTCGGCGACGGCTACGAGTCCTTGATGACGGCCGACTACAGCCAGATCGAGATGCGGATCATGGCCCACCTCTCCGAGGACGAGCTCCTGATCGAGGCGTTCCGCTCGGGCCACGACTTCCACTCCATCACCGCCGCCCGGGTCTTCGACGTCCCCGCCGACGACGTCAGCTCCGAGATGCGCGCCAAGATCAAGGCGATGAACTACGGCCTCGCCTACGGCCTGTCCGCGTTCGGCCTGAGCCAGCAGCTCGGGATCGACCCGGGGGAGGCCCGCGGGTTGATGGACGAGTACTTCCAGACCTTCGGCGGCATCCGCGACTACCTCGGCGGCGTCGTCGAGGAGGCCCGCAAGACCGGCTTCACCGAGACGATCATGGGCCGGCGCCGCTACCTGCCCGACCTCACCAGCGACAACCGGCAGCGTCGCGAGATGGCCGAGCGGATGGCGCTCAACGCACCGATCCAGGGCTCGGCGGCCGACCTGATCAAGGTCGCGATGCTCAACGTCGACCGCGCCATCACCGAGGCTGGTCTCCGCTCGCGGATGCTGCTCCAGGTCCACGACGAGCTCGTGTTCGACGTGGCCGAGGGCGAGCGCGAGGCGCTCGAGCTGCTGGTCCGCGAGCAGATGGGCAGCGCGGCCGAGCTCACCGTCCCGCTGGACGTGTCAGTCGGCTTCGGGCGCAGCTGGCACGAGGCTGCTCACTGACGGCCGGGTGACGTAGAGGCTGATCGCGAGCAGCGCGACCAGGAGCAGCGAGTCGATCACGATGACCACGCTCAAGAGGCCGCGCAGGCTCTCGGCCATCAGGCCGAGCACGATCAGCGCGACGAACGCCGCCCACACCAGGTAGACGGAGCGCTGGCCCTGACGGGCGAGCACGGAGTAGACGAGCAGCTGGAGCATCGACAGCACCGTGCCGAGGATCGCGAAGATCCACAGGTGGTCGGAGATCTCCTGGTAGTCGTCGCCACCGACGAAGATCAGCGCGAGGTCGGGCAGCACGGCGGTCGCGAGGGTCACCGCCGCGCCCAGGCCGACGACCAGACCCAGGCTGCCGGTGAGCGCCCGGCGGCGCTCGCTGATCGTCGACATCGACGGGAACGCGATCACCACCACGAACTGCGGCAGGAAGAGCACCGCCTTGGTGAGGATCAGGCCGCCGGCGTACAGACCGGCATCGTGCTCGTCGAGGACGTTGCGGGCGATCACGATGTCGGCGTTCGACAGCGCGAAGAAGGCGAGCAGCACGCTGGAGTTGAGGAAGGACTCCCGGATCACCTTCCGGAAGCCGTGCTCCTCGCTCTGGATGCCCGGGACGCGGGTACGGCGCAGGAACCACCAGCCGGCGACCACCGGGAAGCAGGCGCCGAGGCCGGTGCCGATCAGCGCGGCCAGCTCGGTCGGGTGCCAGGCGACCAGGGCGGTGCCGATCACCAGCCGCGGCACGCCGCTGAGCAGGTAGAGCACCGAGAGCGCGGTCCAGCGGCGCTCGCCCTGGAGGATGCCGGCCTGCCCGCCCATGATCGTGAACGGGATCGACACGACCGAGACCAGGGCCGCGGTCACCAGGCTGTCGAGCCGCAGCACGACGTTGAGCAGCGGTGCGAGCACCAGCAGCAGCACGCCGAGCGCGACCGCCGCCCGGTAGGTCACGCCGAGGATGGTCTTCTCGATCTGCGCGACGTGCTCGGGCTCGGCGGCGATCCGCCGGGCTGCGGTGGCCTGCAGGCCGAGCTGGAGCACGGTGATGACCAGGAGAGTCGCCATCAGGCTCGCGAGGGCGCCGTACGACCGGGGCCCGAGCATCCGGGCCGCGATCATCGTGAAGCCGTACGTCGCGACGTTCATGATGCCCATCGCCACCGCGATCGAGCCGCCGCCGCTCAGGAGCGAGCGCACGCGGCCGGGAGCGGTGGAGGACACGGCCGGAAGCGTATGCGAGTCCCGACCCCGGCCAGAACGCCGCACCCTAGACTCGCGGCCGTGATCTCCCTTGGTGCTGTGCTCCGGTCCATGCGACCGAAGCAGTGGACCAAGAACCTGCTGGTCGTCGCGGCGCCTCTCGCGGCCGGTGACCTCAGCGACCCGGGAGTCCTCGGCCCGACCGTGCTGGCCTTCGTCTCCTTCTGCGCGGCGTCGTCGGCGATCTACCTGGTCAACGACTGCGCCGACGTCGAGGCCGACCGGCTGCACCCGCGCAAGAGGTCCCGCCCGATCGCCGCCGGCGAGCTGTCGGTCCGGGCAGCCCTGGTCGTCGCCGCCCTGCTCCTCGCGACCAGCATCGCCGTGGCGTTCGCCGCCCGACCCGAGTTCGTGGTGCTGCTGCTCACCTACATCGTGGTGATGGTCCTCTACTCGCTCTGGCTCAAGCACGAGCCGGTGCTGGACCTGGCCCTGGTCGCGGGCGGCTTCCTGATGCGAGCGGTGGCCGGCGGCCTCGCCGCGGACATCCTGATCTCCGACTGGTTCCTGCTCGTGTCGGGCTTCGGCTCGCTCTTCATCGTCGCGGGCAAGCGCTACTCCGAGCTGCACACGCTCGGCAGCGAGGCCGGCACCCGCCGCTCGCTGGTGCGCTACACCGACACCTACCTGCGGTTCGTGTGGAGCATCGCCGCGGCCGTCACCATCACGGCGTACTGCCTGTGGGCCTTCGAGAACGCCACCGAGGACGGCGTCCCGTGGCACACCCTCTCGATCATCCCGTTCGTGGTCGGCCTGATGCGCTACGCCGTCGACATCGACAAGGGCCTGGCCGCCGAGCCCGAGGACATCGTGTGGCGCGACCGGGTCCTGCAGGGCATCGGCGCGGTCTGGATCGTGGTGCTCGCGCTGGGAGTCCTGAGTGCCTGAGTTCGCCGGCTGGGGACGGACGGCGCCGTCGGTCGGCGCGCCGGTCGCCCCGACCGCGGCCGAGGTGCCGGACCTGGTGCGCGCCACCGGTCGGCGTGGCCTGATCGCGCGCGGCCTCGGCCGGTCGTACGGCGACCCGGCGCAGAACGCCGGGGGAGGGGTGCTGCTGCCGCTCCCGACCGAGATCGGGCCGGTCGCCGCCGACGGCACCGTCCGGGTGAGCGCCGGCACCAGCCTCCACGACCTGATCGCGGCGCTGCTGCCGCAGGGCCGCTTCGTGCCGGTGACGCCCGGCACCCGCTACGTCACGGTCGGCGGCGCGATCGCCTGCGACGTGCACGGCAAGAGCCACCACGTCACCGGCAGCTTCGGCGACCACGTGCGCTCGCTCGACCTGGTGCTCGCCGACGGCAGCACCAGGACCGTCGGCCCGGACACCGACGCTGACCTCTTCTGGGCGACCGTCGGCGGGATGGGACTCACCGGGGTCGTCCTGAGCGCCGTCGTCGACACGATCCCGGTCGAGACGGCGTACGCCGAGGTCACCACGCAGCGCCTCGCGAACCTCGACGAGGTGATGCGCGCGATGCGCGAGGGCGACGCGGACTTCACCTACTCGGTGGCGTGGATCGACACGCTCGCCCGGGGTGCCTCGCTCGGGCGCTCGGTGCTCTCGCGAGGCGAGCACGCCGCCAGGGATGTCATCGGTGCGCGCGAGCCGCTGGTCCCGCCGGGTCCGCCGCGGCTGACCGTCCCGATCACCCCGCCGGTCAACCTGGTCTCCGGGCCGGCCGTGCGCGCGTTCAACGAGGCGTGGTTCCGCAAGGCGCCCCGGCACCGGGTCGGGGAGATCCAGTCGCTGAGCGCCTTCTTCCACCCGCTCGACGGGATCGGCGGGTGGAACCGCGCCTACGGCCCGCACGGGTTCGTGCAGTACCAGTTCGTCGTCCCCGACGACCAGGGCGAGGCCCTGGTCCGGATCCTCGAGCAGATCGCCGAGGCGCGGCTGCCGAGCTTCCTCGCCGTGCTCAAGCGGTTCGGCCCGGGCAACGACAGCCCGCTGTCATTTCCGATGGCCGGCTGGACCCTGGCGTACGACGTGCCGGCCCACCCCGCCCTGGCACCGCTCCTCGACAGCCTCGACGAGCAGGTGGTCGCCGCCGGCGGCCGCGTCTACCTCGCCAAGGACTCCCGGTTGTCCGCCGCGATGCTGCCGGCGATGTACCCCCGGCTCGACGAGTTCCGGGCCGTGCGGGAGCGGGTCGACCCACGACGTACCTTCCAGTCAGACCTCTCCCGCCGCCTCGACCTCTGACACCCACCTGAGAAGGACCCCATGATCAACGCGCTCGGCCAGCCCCAGACCCTGCTGCTGCTCGGCGGCACCAGCGACATCGCGCTGGCCATCGCCCGGGACTGGGCCCGCCGTGGTGCCCTGCACGTGACGCTGGCCGCCCGGCCGGGGCCCCGGCGCGACGCTGCCGTCACCGAGCTGACCGGTCTGGGTCTCACCGTGGACGCGGTCGACTTCGAGGCGCACGCGACCGACACGCACGCCGCGCTCATCGCGTCGGTCGCGAGCACGCGCGACATCGACGTCGCGGTGGTCGCCTTCGGCCTGCTCGGCGACGAGGAGCGGGCCTGGCAGGACCACGACCTGGCCGTCGAGCTGGCCACCGTCAACTACGTCGCACCCGTCAGCGTCGGCGTCTGCCTGGCCGAGCAGGTCAAGCGGCAGGGCCACGGCGTGATCGTCGCGCTGTCCTCGGTCGCGGGGGAGCGGGTGCGTCGCTCCAACTTCGTCTACGGCTCGACCAAGGCCGGCATGGACGGCTTCTACCTCGGTCTCGGCGAGGCGCTGCGCGGCACCGGCGGCCGCGTGCTCGTCGTCCGCCCCGGCTTCGTGCGCACCAAGATGACCGAGGGCCGCGACGCGGCTCCGCTGTCGGTCGACGCCGAGGACGTCGCCGCCGCGGTCACCAAGGCGGTCGCGAACGGCGACGACCTGATCTGGGTGCCGGGCGCGATGCGCGGGGTGATGTCGGGCCTGCGCCACGTCCCGCGAGCGCTCTTCCGGAAGCTCCCGATCTAGTTGTCGGTGATCCGGAGGTACGCCGTGCCGGCGTGGGCGCTCGCCCTCGCCGTGCTGATGCTCGGGCCGGCGCTCGGGCACGGCTACGTCCTGACCTACGACATGGTGTGGGTGCCCGACCTGGCCGTGCGCTCCGACTTCCTCGGTGCCGGCACGGCCCTGCCCCGCGCCGTACCCTCCGACGCGGTCGTCGCCGTCCTCGACGCCGTGCTCCCCGGCATGCTGCTGCAGAAGGTCGTCCTGGTCGGCACCCTGCTGCTCGGCGGCCTCGGTGCTGCCCGGCTGGTCGGCCCCTCGGTCGTGGCCCGGCTCGCCGCGGTGAGCGTCTTCGTGTGGAGCCCGCTGGTGGTCGAGCGGCTCTGGATCGGGCACTGGCCGCTGCTGCTCTGCTGGGCCGTGCTGCCCTGGCTGGTCGCCGCGGCGGTCCGCTTCCGCGCCGACGCCCGGATCGGTGCGGCGCTGCCGTTCCTCCTCCTCATCGGCTCGCTCAGCGCCAACGCCGGCCTGATGTCCGCCCTCACGGTGCTCGCCGTCGGGCTGACCTGGCGAGGTGCCGCGAAGCTCGTCCTGCTCGTGGTCGCCGCCAACGCGCCCTGGCTCGTCGCCGGGCTGCTGCACGCCTCCGATGCGACCTCGAGCGCTGCCGGTGCGTTGTTCGGCCTCGGCTCGGAGGGCCTGCCGGCTCCGCTCGCCGCGCTCAGCCTCGGCGGCATCTGGAACGCCGAGGTGGTGCCGTCCTCGCGCGACGGCGTCCTGCTGCCCCTCGTCCTCACCGTGCTGCTGCTCGCGGCCGCGGCGTTCGGAGCCCAGCCCGCGGCGCGCCGCCTCGGACGTCGTACGACGGGCGCGCTGGTCGGTCTCTGGGTGCTCGGCTACGGCCTCGCCGTCCTCTCCTGGGCCGCGCCCGACGCGATCGGCTGGGTGGCTGCCCACGTCCCCGGCGGAGGACTGCTCCGCGACGGCGCCCGGTTCCTGGTGCTCTGCGCCCCGCTCACCGTGGTGCTGGTCGCGGCAGGGGTGGAGCGGCTGGCGCACCGCTGGCGCGACCCGGCCCCGCGCGTGGTCGTCGCGGTCGCCGCCGCGCTCGTCCCGCTGGCGGTGATGCCCGACGCGGCGTGGGGCATCTCGGGCAACCTGCGACCCGCGATCTACCCGGCCGACTACGCCGCCGCCCGCAGCGCCCTCGACGACGCACCGCCCGGCGACGTGCTCGTGCTGCCGTTCACCAGCTACCGCGCCCCGGCGTGGAACCACGACCGCAAGGTGCTCGACCCGCTGCCGCGCTACCTCCAGCCCAACTACGTGGTCAACGACCAGCTCGCCGTCGACGGCCGGCTGATCGACGGTGAGGACCCGCGGGTGCCCGAGGTGCTCGCGGCGCTGCGGGAGCCCACACCCGAGACCCGCGCCACCGCTCTCGGTGAGATCGGGATCGGCGTCGTCGCGCGGGAGACCGACGTGCCGACCAACGCGACGTACGACGCGCCTATCGCCGGGACCGTTCTCCACCAGGGCGCCGACGTCGAGCTGGTTGCCCTCGACACGCCCGTCGACGCGCGCGAGGTGACGACCGGGTGGTGGATCGCGCTGGCCGCAGCGTGGGCGGGGTTCCTCGGGGTGGTCGGGCTAGGCTTGTGGCACGCGTTCCGGTCGGGGGCGTCGAGAATGCGTACCCGACCCCGTTCCGGGTGATACGGTCTGCGCCGAGAGGGAGGAACTCACGTGCAAGCAATTCTGATCACCATGGTGAGCCTGGTCGTTGGCGGTGCACTCGCCGGGGCGACGGTTGTCGGGCTCGTCAACTCGCAGACTGCTGCGCCTGACAAGTCTCCGATCGACTCGAGCAACGTCACGCTCGACTACGGCTCGTCGTCCAACTGACGCGCTGACACCGGCCACGGGCACGCCGACCTGGAGGATCAGTCCTCGGTCGCGTCCTGGTCGGTGACCAGGTCTCCTCGCAAGGCCGACGCCACGACGTGCGCGAAGGCCGACTGCGAGTGCGCCCAGGTGAAGCCCTCGCTGTGGGTCGTGGCACCGAGCGCCAGCCGCTCACGCTCCTCACGGTTGCGCAGCAGCGCGCCGAGCGCGGCCGTGAGCTCACCGGGTGAGTCGACGAGCACGCCGGAGACGCCGTCGACGATCGACTCACGGGTCCCGCCCGCACTCGCGTAGGCGATGGTGGGCGTTCCGTGCGCGGCCGCCTCGCCGACCACCAGCCCCCACCCCTCCTTGACCGACGGCAGCGCCATCAGCCAGGACTCCTCGTAGATCTCCTGCTTGCGCACCTCGGTCACGTGTCCCTCGAACACCACGACGCCGCGCTCGACCAGGTCGCGGGCGTAGTCGTGCAGCTCGGCCTCCCACCAGCCGCCGCCGACGATCCGCAGGCGGAGGTCGGGGAACTCCTCGACCAGCTCCCGGGCGGCGTCGATCGCGTGCTCGACCTGCTTGTGGGGGACCAGCCGGCCGACCACGCAGATCGAGGGGTACGCCGACTTGCGCGCGTCGACCGACACCACCGGGTCGGTGCCGTTGTGGACCACCGCCACGCGCGGCCCGGTCACGCCGAGCTCGCGCAGCTCGGCCCGGGTGGCGCGCGAGACGGCGACGTACTGCCGGCGGCGGTAGAGCCGCGGCGCGAAGCTGCTCTCGATCCACCAGCCCACCCGTCCGGTGACGCCCGGGTAGACGACCGGCCACTGCTCGCGGTGCACGTGGTGGACGAGCACGACGACCGGCTTGCGAGTGACCAGCGGCGTGAAGAAGGGCAGCCCGTTCTGGACGTCGACCACGACGTCGACGCGGCCGAGCTGGCGACGCAGCAGCGCCCACATCCCCAGCACGTAGACCGAGAGCTTGGTGCCGCGGCGCACGTAGTGGACCCCGTCGACGACCTCGTCGGGTGCGCCGCCGGCGTACGCCGCGCAGAAGATCGTGACCGTGCAGCCACGCTCGACCAGGCCCGTCGCCACCTTCTCCAGGTAGCGCTCGGCGCCGCCGCCCTCGGGGTTGCGGGTGTCGCGCCAGCTGAAGAACGCGACATGGCGCCCGACCAGCAGAGCAGCGTCGGTCCTCGGCACCCGGCGAGGCTACCGTGCCGCCCGTCACACCTCGCCGCCGCTCGGAGAGGGCCGCTCGGATAAGGTGCGCGCATGCTTGACGCGGCGACACGGGGGGCCACGCCGTGGACCGCCGACCTGCGCCGATCGGTCCGGCTGATGTCGGACTTCAGGGTCGAGCAGACCGACCCGGCGCGCTTCTACTCCGCCCTCGCAGCCGACTCCGTGGGCCAGCTGTCGGGCTATCTCGACCTGGCCGGCAGCACCGTCCTGGACGTGGGCGGTGGGCCGGGCTACTTCCGCGACGCGTTCCAGGCCGCGGGTGCGGCCTACTGGGCGCTCGATGCTGACGTGGGGGAGCTGGCCGGCCTCGGCGAGATCGCCCGCGGGACCGTCGTCGGCGACGGGATGAACCTCCCGTTCCGCGACGGCGCGGTCGACCTCTGCTACTCCTCCAACGTGCTCGAGCACGTGCCGCGGCCCTGGGACATGGCCGACGAGATGCTCCGGGTCACGCGCCCCGGCGGCATCGCCTTCATCTCCTACACGCTCTGGTACGGCCCCTGGGGCGGTCACGAGACGTCGCCGTGGCACTTCCTCGGCGGTGCCCGCGCCCGCCGGCGCTACGCCCGCAAGCACGGTCACGAGCCCAAGAACAAGTACGGCGAGTCGCTCTTCCAGGTGACCGTCCGCGACGGCATCCGGTGGGCCGAGCGCCAGCAGGGCGGCGAGGTGCTCGCCCTGATCCCGCGCTACAACCCCCGGTGGAGCTACTGGCTGACCCGGGTGCCGCTGCTGCGCGAGCTCGTCACCTGGAACCTCGTGATCGTGGTGCGTAAAGCGTGACGGAATCGCCGAAGGACAGCCCGCACAAGGGCCTCGCGACGTCGCGCCTGCGGATGTTCGGCTACGCCGCGATCATCGTCGCGCTCTCGTTCTCCCAGTCCGCCGGCCGGATGGTGGCCGACACCAAGTTCGACCTGCTCACCAACCCGCTGAAGTTCCTCGCCGGCGGCCTGCGGCTCTGGGACCCGATCGCGGCGTTCGGCCAGATCCAGAACCAGGCCTACGGCTACCTCTGGCCGATGGGGCCGTTCTTCCTGCTCGGCGACCTGGTCAACCTGCCGCCGTGGGTGACCCAGCGACTGTGGTGGAGCCTGCTGCTCTGCCTGGCGTTCTTCGGCATCGTCAAGCTCGCCCAGAAGCTGGCTCTCGGCTCGCCGCTGACCCAGGTGCTGGCCGGCTTCGCCTTCGTCCTCACCCCCCGGATCACCACGCTGCTCGGCGGCACGTCGGTCGAGATCTGGCCGATGGCCCTCGCACCCTGGGTGCTGATCCCGCTGGTCGTCGGCGCCGAGCGCGGATCCGTACGCCGTGCAGCGGCCCTCAGCGCCCTCGCGGTGGCCTGCTGCGGCGGCGTCAACGCCATCGCGGTCGCGGCGACGCTCCCGCTCGGCGTCATCTGGATCCTGACCCGGGCCGGCGGACCGCGGAAGTGGCGGCTCCTCGGCTGGTGGACCCTCTTCACCGGGCTCGCCACCCTGTGGTGGAGCCTGCCCCTGCTCATCCTGGGCCGCTACAGCCCGCCGTTCCTCGACTACATCGAGAACGCCACCATCACGAGCATCCCGACCGGCCTGGCCCGCACCGTCGTCGGCACCTCCGACTGGGTCGCCTACTTCGCCGGCGTCGACTACACCGCCGGCCAGCAGCTCGTGACCACGCCGTTCCTCGTGCTCGACGCCGCCGCGATCGCCGCGCTGGGCCTGGTCGGGGTGTGCCTGCGGGGCAACCCGCACCAGCGCTTCCTCACCCTGGGTGTGCTGACCGGCGTCGCCCTGATCGGCTTCGGCTACTCCGGTGACGTCGCCGGCTTCCTCGCCGCCGACCGCACCGCCTGGCTCGACCAGTCGCTCGCGCCGCTGCGCAACCTCCACAAGTTCGACGTGGTCCTCCGGATCCCGCTCGTCCTCGGCCTGGCGCACCTCTTCGCCGTGCTGCCGTCGCTGATCAGGGGCCAGGGCGCCCGCGCCGGGCTGACGGTCGTCCGGCTCGCCACGGTGCTGGCGCTCTGCTCGCTCGCGCTGCCGTGGGCCCAGGACCACATCGCCCCGCGCGAGGGCGTGCTCGCCGTCCCCGACTACTGGAACGGGGTCGCCGACTACCTCGAGGAGACCGACGACGGCAACGTCGCGCTCGAGGTGCCCGCCTCGGCGTTCGGTGTCTACACCTGGGGCAACACCCACGACGACGTCCTCCAGGGGCTGGCCCGCAGCCCGTGGGCCGTGCGCAACGTGATCCCGCTGGCCCAGCCGGGCAACGTCGTCTTCCTCGACGCGGTGACCCGCTACCTCGAGTCCGGCCACCCCAGCCCCGACTTCGCCCGGTTCCTCGCCGACAACGGTGTCGGCCGGCTCGTGGTCCGCAACGACCTCGACCGCTTCGAGACCGGCGCACCCGACCCGTCGTACGTCGCCGGGCTGCTCGCGCACGCCCAGGGCATCACGCTCGCGAAGTCCTTCGGCCCGCGCGTCGGGTCGGCGGTGATGACCCGCGCGCCGGGCAACGACACCCGGGTCATCCAGGGCTCCGGGCTCTCCCTCCGGGTCGGCTCCGTCGACGTGTACGACGTCTCCGGCACCCAGTCCGCCTACCTCACCCGCGACCCGAAGGCGCTCGTCGGTGACCCGGCCAGCGGGCTGGACCCCGCGGTCGGCACGGCCACGGCCGGCCAGGGACTGCTCGCGGCGGACGTCGAGGACCTCGGCGACGACGCGGAGGAGAAGACCGGGGTGACCGGGCAGGTCCTGACCGACGGGATGCCGCGCCGCGAGACCAACTTCGCCGCCGTCCGCTGGAACCAGTCGGCCACCATGGCCGCCGACGACCCCTACCTGCTCTCCGGGCCGGAGCACACCCACCGCGTGGTGGACGACCAGGACCGCTGGCAGACGACCGAGTCGTGGGCCGGCATCACCTCCGTCGAGGCCAGCACCAGCCAGTCCGCCGCCAACGCGATCCCACCGCTGGAGATCGGGTCGCACCCGGGAGCGGCGCTCGACCGCGACCCGTCGACAGCCTGGCGCTCCGCTCAGCACCTGGACCCGACCGGCCAGTTCTGGCAGGAGAACTTCGCGTCCACCACCGACGTCGACTCCGTCTCCGTGACCATGCCGGCCGACGCCGCCCCGGTCGACAAGCTGGAGTTCTGGGCCGGCGGCTTCAAGGTCGAGGCGCCGGCGCCCAAGCCCGGCAGCACGCGCAGCTACCTCACCCACCTCGGCACGGGTGACTTCCTGCGGATCACAGCAGCCGGCCGCGACCTCTCGCTCCCGGGCTCCTTCGCACTGAGCGAGGTGCAGGTCCGCGACCTGTTCCCGCTGCGCTTCCTCACCCTCCCCGATCCCGACGCGGAGCTGCCGGTCGACCTGGTCTCGCTCACCCGCGACCCCGACCGCGCTCCCTGCCTCACCGTCGGCCGGACCTACCCCTGCGTGCAGGCGCTGGTGGCGCCCGGCGAGGACGGTGACAGCCTGGTCCGGCAGTTCCAGGTCAACGAGACCGCGAGCTACACGCTCGCGGGCACGGTCTCGCTCCGCCGCAGCATCGACGGGCTGCCGTTCGTCGACTCCGGTCTGTCGGCGACGAGCGACGAGGCCGACTCCTTCGACGTCGCCGCCGGCCCGACCGCGATGCTCGACGGCGACCCCGGCACGACGTGGCTCTCGCAGGACGACGACGAGACCGTGACCGTCCAGTTCCCCGAGACGACGCAGCTGAAGAACATCCGGGTGCGGGTCAACCCCGCGGCGGCCGCCTCGCGACCGACGCGGATCAAGCTGACGTCCGAGGGTCGGATCCGGGTCGTCACCCTGGACAAGGACGGGCACGGCGAGCTCCCGCGCTGGGACGTCGACAAGGTCGACCTGCAGGTCGTCGCGACCGAGCCGGCGTTCCTCGTGGTCGGTCAGCGCTTCGTCCAGGCGCCGGCCGGCATCAGCACCCTCGCGTTCGGCGGCTACGCGCTGGCCAAGGAGCAGCGGGCCGCCGCGATCAAGTCCCGCACCTTCGGCTGCGGTTCCGGTCCCACCGTCAACGTCGACCGGCGCGTCTTCCAGACCGAGGTCGTCGCCAGCACCCGGGAGCTGGTCCGGGGGGAGCGGGTCCCCTTCCGGATCTGCGGCTCCGACCTGACCGCCGTCCGTGGCGGGGTCGACCACGTGATCTCGGCGCCGCCGTCGGCCCTCTTCCGGGTCGACACCCTCGACCTCACCCGGGTGGGCGCCGGTGCGGCCGCCACCCAGCCGCTGGAGCTCGACCGCGACGACCGCGGGATGCCCACCTCGGTGCACGTCGCCGAGCGGTCGGGCCCGACCGTCCTCACGCTCCCGCAGAACCTCAACGCCGGGTGGGTCGCCACCTTCGACGGCAAGACGCTCGCGTCCACCCGGGTCGCCGGCTGGAAGCAGGCGTGGGTGCTCCCCGCCGGTGCCGCGGGCACCGTCCACCTCAGCTACCCGCCCGACCGGACCTTCGCCTGGGCGCTCGGCCTCGGCGCGATCGGGGTCGCCCTGGTGCTGCTGGTCGTCGTGGTGCCGCTGGCCCGACGCCGTACGCCGCGCAGGGTGCTGCCCGCGCTGGAGACCGGACGACCGGGACTGCTCGACCTCGTCGTCGCGTTCGCGGTCCCGGCGCTGCTCGCCGGCTGGTGGGGTGTGGTCGCGGCCGGTGCCACGATCGTGGTGGCGACCGTGCTGCGCCGGGTCTTCCACGGCTGGGCGCTGCTGGCCGGCCTGGCCTTCATCATCGGTGCGACGGCGATGTCGTGGGACCGCCTGACCGAGCAGTCGTGGGCGGTCGAGTGGACCCAGGCCTGGAGCCTGGTCGCGATCGTGTGCCTGGTCGGAGGCCTGGTCGGGCTCAGGGCACGCGCGTCGTCCCGACCTCCAGCGAGCTGACGCACGCGCTCACGCCGTCGTCGAGCCCGTCGATGCGCACGGCGTCGTACTGGCCGGCCCCCGAGGTCTCCAGGGTGTGTTCGCCGGCGAGCAGC
This sequence comes from Nocardioides pollutisoli, assembly GCF_040045055.1. Classification (NCBI taxonomy): domain Bacteria; kingdom Bacillati; phylum Actinomycetota; class Actinomycetes; order Propionibacteriales; family Nocardioidaceae; genus Nocardioides; species Nocardioides pollutisoli. Next base: position 638,146 of record NZ_JBDZDU010000002.1, on the reverse strand, counting down.
GTCACCGGCACCTCCCGGTCGCCGAGGGTGATGACCGCCGGCGTCTCGGCCGTCGCCGAGTAGGTGACCCGCAGCCGCCAGGTCGCTCCGAAGACGGGGCCGTCGAGCGCGATGCCGGCGCCGGTGCTGCCCACGAGGTGGCCGTCGCAGCCGGTCCCACCGGTCACCGCGGGGGCACGGCGGGCGACGTCGAGGGCGGGACGGACGAGGGCGCCGGTGTCGTCGAGGACGTAGTAGTCGTCCTGGACCACGGCGGGGACCTCGACCTCGTCGTACATCGAGAGCGAGGTGGCGTACCTGCCCTCGACGCCGCTGAAGACGAAGCCGGGCATCGGGGCGTCGACCATCTCCACCGGGGCGTCGTGCTGGTCGAGCGATCGCTCGAACGTCGCGAAGAACCGCTTCGCCGACTGGTCCTGCGGGACGTGGAGGAGCGGGAACGTCGTCGCGCTCCAGACGGCCAGCCCGGCGAAGACGGCGAGCGCCAGGACCGCTGGCGCAGGTCGGTCGACCAGCCAGTGGGTGCTGCGCGGCGCCGAGCTCTCGAGCGCGCCCTCGACGGGGAGGAACGCCAGCCCGAGCGCGAGCGCGGTGCCGAGGGCGAGGGGGGTCGTGAACCGCAGGTCGAGGATGAAGCTGCCGCCGAAGATCGACCGGGTCTGCGACATCAGGACGACCGTGGCCGCGACCTGGCTCAGCGGGATCAGCCAGGCCCGGAGCGCGCGCTCCCGGGTCATCGCCGAGAGGGCGACCAGCCCGACCACGACGGCGAGCCCGAGCAGCCGCATCCAGACGGCGGGGGCGACGTCGAACTGCGCCGCCCACTCCTGCTTCCAGGTCCCGGGGCCGCCGATGAAGGCGCTCGGGAGGACGGTGCCGATGAGGTTGACCAGGTAGTCGCGCCACGGCGCGGGCGGCCGGTCGCCGGTCGGGTCCCACGAGGTCGCGACGTACGCCGCCAGGTAGGCGGCCCCGAGGACGGCGTGCACCACGACAAGGGAGCGGTACGACGTCCACAGGTGCCCGACGCGCTGGGGGAGCGAGCCGCGGGCGAAGTAGCCGAGGGCGACCACGAGGACCGGGACGTAGGCGAGCAGGGCGAGCTCGGCGAACGCCAGGCCGAAGACGATCCAGAGGACCGAGGCCACGAGGTGCCGGCGCTGGGGGTCGCGGAGGTGGCGGATGACGGCATCGAGCGCCCAGGCGGTCGCCGCCAGGGCCGGCAGGTGGTTGATGCCGGCCGCCCACCAGGCGGTGGGGGAGATGAGCCACGGGCTGAGGAGCAGGTAGGCGAGCAGCAGCAGGACGACCGGACGGGAGCCGAAGAGCGTGCGGAACAGGCGCAGGGCGCCCGCACCGACGAGCACGTAGAGCGCGATCAGCTCGGCGACCGCGACCGGGTAGTCGTAGCCGCCCCCGGCGGTGGTCAGCCAGGCCGCCGCGCGCCCGGCCGGCATCAGGTGACCGATGTAGGGCTGGAACAGGTCGTGGAGCGACAGCCCGTCGCGCGCCGCGGTCGCGACGAGCGGGAAGTCGTCGACGTAGAACCAGGTCTGCGTCGCGGTCCACGTGCGGATGGCGGCCGCGAGCACGATGAGGGCGACCCCGCCGAGCAGGACTCGGTCGGCGCCCGCGGGGCGCCGCCGGGATCCTGCGGTCATGGCGCGATGTCGGGCGCGGGCGCCACGGTCCTGTCCCGCGGCTCCATCCGGGCGAAGTAGCGGATGTTCTTGGCCCGCAGGGCGGGCTTCTCGAGCAGGTAGAAGGACACGCTCGCCAGGGCGATGGTGATGCCCATCGTCATCGCGGCCACGGTGAGGAACCGGCCGGTGAAGACGGTGAGGTCGAGGAGCGAGAAGACCAGGTTGAGCACCAGCATGTGGATCGCGAAGATGCCGTAGGAGATCTCGCCGAGCCACTGAGGCACCGGGCCGCTGAGACGTTCGCGGACCCAGCCCTCGCGCTCCGGGCCGAACACCAGCGGCAGCACGAAGAACGCGCCCGCGACCGTGTAGAGGACGACCTTGGAGCCGGCCTCCCAGGCGCCGGGGACGAGCAGGAGGCGTGGCCCGGCCAGCGGGGTGCAGGCGACGGCGAAGACGGCGACGGCGAGGATCCAGCAGCCGGCGAGGTCGTTGCCGAGCCGGGTCAGGACGTGGTCGCGGGGCTCGGCCGCCAGGCTGGCCGAGCAGGCCGCGAAGCCCATGCCGACCATGAACCACGGCAGGTAGCCGGGCAGCCACTGCGCGTAGTGGCCGTGGTAGCCGGGGATCTGGGCGGCGACGACCTGCCAAGCGACGCCGGCGACCGTGAGCACCGAGGCCCCCACCAGGACCCGGCGCAGGTCGAGCGAGCGTCCGCTGCGGCCGATGAAGGCCAGGCAGAGCAGCGGCAGCACGACGTAGAAGGCGACCTCGGTGCAGAGGCTCCACATCTGGGTCAGCGAGCTCGGGAGCAGCCCGTGGACGTAGAGCTGGGTGAGCGTGAGGTTGGTGACCCAGTCGACCCAGTCGGCGTCCTTGTTGGCCGGGTCGAGGACGAGGGCGACCACCACGACGACCCAGTAGAGCGGCAGGATCCGCAGCGCGCGCTTCCACAGGTAGTGGCGGGTCGAGGGATGGGTCTCACCGCGGGCGGCGGCCAGGAACCACGGCCGGCTCAGCAGGAAGCCCGAGAGCACGAAGAAGAGGGTCACGCCGAAGTCGAAGCGGGCCAGCACGGCGCCGGTCCAGCCGTCGTTGATCCGACCGGTGTTGAAGGCGGAGTGGGTCAGCACGACCATGATCGCCCCGATCGCGCGCAGCGCGTTCAGGGTCGGGAAGGTCCGGTCGTTGCTGCGCGTCACGGGGCGCCTTCCTGCGACTGCGTCTGGGTCACGGCTTGGGGACGACCGACCGTGATGTCGTCGGTGCACACGGTGGCGGCGTCATTCTCCCGCGAGAGGCGGACGGAGTCGAAGTCGTCGCCGCCCTGCACGTAGATCGCGTGCACTCCGGCCGGCACGACCAGGTCGTAGGACTTCCCGCCCGCGTCGACCCGGACCGGGGTGTCGGCAGACGCCAGCAGGCCGACACGCACCCACCACCCGCCGTACGCCACGGGACCGTCGAGGGGGATCTTCACCGGGCTCGCCGAGACGGGGTAGCCGCAGCCGGCCTCGGGTCCGGGCTTGCCGCGACGGGTCGGGGGCACGACGAGCGGGGCGACCTGGCCGTCCTCGCCGACGGCCATCAGGTGGTCGACCGCCGAGCTCTCGTAGTCGATGTTGTCGGAGTAGGGCTCGAGGACGTGGCTGAGCAGGTTGGCGGGGTAGCCCAGTCCCCACATGACGAAGTTCGGGACGCCCGCGTCGACCATCGGGACCGGGAAGACGGGGTCGCTCACGACGGGCAGCAGCTTGGCGTAGTAGTCGCGGCCCTCGGCGTGGGTGCTCCAGTGCCAGGCGAACTGGGTCGAGGACACCAGGCCGAGCACCGACACGACCGCGACGACCGCGCCGACGCGGCGCGGGTCGTCCAGCAGCTTGCTGGCTCGCCGGGTCTCGACGGACTCGACCGCACCGATGATCGGCATCGTCGCGCAGGCGAGAGCGAGCGCGGTCACCGCGCCGAGCTCGCTCTGGTAGCGGTACTCGAGGGCGATCGCGTCGCCGACCAGGGACGCCCGCCCGGCGAGCACCAGCACGATGTCGCAGCCGAGGAAGAACGCCGGCAGCCACCAGGCGCGCAGGCTGCGTCGCCGCGAGCGGTGGATCTCGCGGAGCACGAACGCGATCACGGCCAGGCTGGCCAGCGTCACCAGCGTGCCGGGGTGCGGCAGGCCACCCTGGCCCTGGAAGTCCCAGCCCAGGGGACCACCGACGACGCCGGGGGCGTAGGCGTCGACCACCATGTTGGTGACGACCCCGCCGAGCAGGTCGTTGTCGGAGTCCGTGGCGCTGAAGTTGAGGCCGAGCGCCGCGTAGGCGACGAGGTACGCCGCACCCGCCACGATCATCACCAGGCTCGCGGCGCGGTAGCGGGTCCACATCGTGCGCACCCGGGCGAGCAGGGAGCCCGAGGAGAAGTAGGCGACCGACACGATGCCGATCGCCCCGAGGATCAGCACGGTCTTCTCGTAGAAGACCAGGCCGGCCGCCAGCCACGCGAGCGTCACGACGAGGTGTCGCAACCGCGGGTCGCGCAGGTAGGAGATGTGCGAGGCCATCGCCCAGAAGAAGACGATCTGGAAGGGCAGCTGGTTGACCGCCGCGGCCCACCACACGGCCATCGGCGTGGAGAAGACCGTGAAGAAGTAGAGCGCCAGCGGCGGGAGGATGCCCGGCCGCAGCCCGAACATCCGGACCAGCAGCACGACCGCACCGAGGTCGGCGAGGAGCTGCATCGCGACCAGGATCGCGCCCGCGACGGTGAAGTCGTACGGGCGGATCTCGCCGGCCAGCCAGGTGAGGTACATGCCGCCGGGCATCAGGTGCCCGCCGTACGGCTCGGCGGCGACGCGCAGCGAGAGCCCGTCGTTCCACATCCGGGACATGAAGGCGAAGTCGTCCCCGGAGTACCACGAGATCGCGGTGATCCAGGTGCGGTAGGTCAGGTGGACGACCACCAGCGCGGCGACCGCCTGGGCGACCCGGTCGGTGCGGAGCAGCGCGCCGAGCCCCCGGGCGCGCGCCTGCAGACGCGCCGATGCGCCCGGGGCGCGGCGGCTCGTCGTACGGGCCGCGGACGCAGTCGACGTCGGGGTGGTCAGTGTCTTCACCTCGTGGGGACGGGCAGGCCGAGGACGAGCGAGGTCACGCACAGTCCCGGGTCTCGGCCTTCGCTGTCGTCCCCATCATGCTCCACGTCCACGGCGCGGAAGGTGCCTTCGGCCGAGAAGAACACGGTGTGCGTCCCTGCGGGGAGGTCGATGTCGTGCACCGCGTCGCCCGCGACCAGGCGGGCGGGGAGCTCTGCGGTGCTCCGGTAGTCCATCTGGATCCACCAGCCGCCGCCGATCACCGGGCCGTCGAGCGGGATCGTCACGCTGTCGCCGGTCAACCGGTAACCGCAGCCGTCGGTGGGCTTCATCGACCGGACCGGGGTGACGCCCACGGGCGCGAGCCTGCCGGTGTCGTCGATGAGGGAGAGGTCGTCGACGGCGACGTCGGGGAACGCCGTCTGGTCCGCGAACGGGCGCAGGATGTGGCTGTAGATGTTCTCCGGGTAGCGGTAGGACCAGAGCAGCGCCTGGGGGAGGCCCGCGTCCACGAGCGGCACCGGACCGTCGGCGCTGTCGAGCTCGGCGCGCACGGTGGAGAAGAACGCCTCCGACGGGTTGCCGTGCTGCCAGGTGTCGACGTAGCGGACGCTCGAGAGCGTCGCGACGGCCACGACTGCCAGCGTCACGGGCACCACGAGGGCCGGGCGCTCGTAGGGCCGGGCGACCTCCTCGCGCACGTCGTTGACCTCGCGTGCGCCGAGCAGCGGCAGCACCGCCAGACCGAGGCAGATGGCGAAGAGCGCGCCGGACTCCGTCTGGTAGCGGTACTCCCGCGCGATGTCCGGCCCGACCACGATCGCCCGGGCGCTGGCGAGCAGCACCACGTTGGCCACCATCGTGAAGACGAGCGGCAACCAGGCGCGCCGGCTCAGCGTGCGGGTCACGAAGGCGTAGTACGTCGCGCCCGCCAGGGCGACCCAGCCGGCGAGCTGGACCAGCGTGGACGGGTCGGCGAGCGACCCCACCCCGAGGGACTGCCACGTCACCGGTCCGCCGATCAGGGCGGTCGCGAAGGTGACCATGACGAAGTTCCACGCCAGCTGGCCCCAGCCGCCACCCGAGGAGTCGGCGGGGGAGAAGTCGAGCCCGAACGCGACGTAGAAGCCGAGGTAGGCGACGCCGAGCACCCCGAAGCCGATCACCGCGGGGCGGTAGTCGGTCCAGAGCGCGCGCAGCCGCTCGGGCGTCGTACCGGTCGTGAAGTAGGCGAGCGTGACGATCGCGTAGACCCCGATGACGAGCAGCGTCTTCTCGTAGAAGAGGAGCCCGGCGAGCACCCACACCAGGGCGGCGACCAGGTGGTGGACCCGCGCGGTCCGGAGGTACTGCAGGTGGGCGTGCAGCCCGAAGACCAGGGCGATCTGGAGCGGGAGCTGGTTGATCCCCGCCGCCCACCAGAGCCCGGCCGGGAGGGTGAAGATCCAGGCGAGGTAGCCCGTGAGCAGGACCAGCACGAACGGCTTGCGGCCGAACATGGAGAGCAGGAGCCGGAGCATCCCGATGCTCGCGACCAGCTGGAGGACGAGGAGCACGGCGGCCCAGGGTGCCCAGTCGAAGGCCGCCGCGTGGGTCAGCACCCAGGCGACCGCGAAGCCCGCCGGCATCAGGTGCCCGCCGTACGACTCGGTGAGGTAGCCGACGTCGAAAGGCTGGTTCATCGCCCGCGACATGAAGGCCAGGTCGTCGAAGTAGAACCACGATCCCCACAGCGCCCAGGCCCGGAATCCGAGCTGGATCAGGATCAGCAGCCCGCCCACGGCGACAAGACGATCCGGTCGGCGCAGCACGCCGGGAGTTTGTCACAGGGCCCGGGAAACATTTCGATCACGGGTGTGACGGACACCGCATTTCTACCGACGGGTACTGCTACCGTGCCCGAGATCACATCATCCTTGGGAGGGGAATTCGTGAAGCGCAAGGTGTTCGGACTGGTCCTGCTCGGACTGGGCGCGTTCCTTCTCGTCGTAGGCGTGATGGCCACCGTGTGGGCTCCGGGTGTCGTGAAGAAGACGCCTCTCGACATCAACCAGACGACCTACCTGAGCGGCACGGTGAAGAAGCTCGACCCCGCCACCGGCGAGCTGGTCGAGAACCCCGTCAAGGTGCAGAGCATCTCGAAGACGGACGCCGACGCGTCCGACAACGACTACGTCGTTTTCGCCCAGACCCAGTGCGTCGTGATCGACATCGACAACGCGCCCAACTGCGTCGACGGCGACGACCCGCGCCTGGTCAGCGCCGGCACCGACGTGTTCGCGACCGACCGGGTCACCGCCCTCGCGAACCCCGACTACAAGGGCCTGCCGCCCGGCACCCCGCGCGTCGAGGGCCTCCAGAACAAGTGGCCCTTCGACGCGGAGAAGAAGTCCTACCCGGTCTGGGACGGCACCGCCGGAGAGGCGACCGACGCGGTCTACGACCGGACCGAGGACCTGCTCGGCGTCAAGTGCTACGTCTACATCCAGACGATCAAGGACGCCCCGATCACGATCGCCGAGGGGATCACCGGGACCTACGACACCGTGATCACCTACTACATCGACCCGAAGACCGGCGCGATCCAGCAGCAGAAGGTCGACATGCAGCAGTACCTCGACGACGGCACCCAGGTCGTCGACCTGAACATCGGCTTCACCGAGCAGCAGCAGAAGGACTTCGCGTCCGACACGAAGAAGAACATCCAGATGCTCGACATGATGACGGTGACCATGCCGATCGTCGGCTTCGTCGGTGGCGTCCTCTGCCTGCTCGCCGGAGGGGCCCTCCTGCTGACCGCCCGACGTCGCAAGAACGAGGGGTCCAGCAACGACAAGGAGCTGACGGGCGCTTCCGCCTGATCGCTCCTCCCGCTCTACCTCTTCGGCGTCCGGCTCACCCGAGCCGGGCGCCGAAGATCGCTGTGCCCGGGGTGAGCCGGCCGCGGACCGCGGACCAGCCGCCCCACACGCGCTCGTGCTCGTCGGGCCACTCGGGCTCGAGCAGCTCGGTGATCACGAAGCCGTGGCCGGCGAGCAGCGCCACCCAGTCGCCCAGGGTGCGGTGGTGCTCGACGTAGGACACGACGCCGGTGGCGTCGTCGATCTCGACGTACGGCGTGCGGTCCCAGTAGGACTGGCTCGCGACCAGTCCCGGCTCCTCGGGGTCGTCGGGGAACATCCACCGTGTCGGGTGGGTGATCGAGAAGGCGTAGCGGCCGCCTGCGCGCAGCACCCGGGCGGTCTCGGCGACCGCGTCGGCGATGTCGCTGACGAACTGCAGCGCTCCGAACGACGAGAAGACGACGTCGAAGGAGTCGTCCGCGAACGGGAGCGCGGTCGCCGTGCCGAGCACCGAGGGGACCGCGACGCCGGTGTCGTCGTCGATGCGCCGCGAGTGCTGGAGCTGCCGGAAGGAGAGGTCGAGCCCGTAGGAGCGCCCCCCGCGCGAGCGCACCCACCGGGAGCACTGCCCGGCGCCCGAGCCGACCTCGAGGACGTCCTTGCCGGCGAGGTCGCCGAGCACCCCCGCCTGCGCCTCCGTGAAGCCCTCGGGGCCCCACACGAAGCCGGCGTCGCCGAGGAACTCGCCGTGGGTGGCCTGGTACTCGTCCGCGTAGCGGTCCCAGTCGGGTCCGTTGGCCCGGCGCGACTCCGCCTCCGAGACGGGCCGACGCTCGACCCGCACAGGGGGATGGTTGTCCACGCTCGGAGCGTAGCGCTGTGCCTCGACCGCCCCGGACGTTGATGGGAGATGAACAGGACGCGAAGGCGCCGTACGTCGGGTTTGCTCAGCGCCCCCGGAGCGCACGGGGTGGTCGTGACAGCCGCAACCCTCATCCTCGTCCTGGTCATCGTCACGGCGCTGGCCTTCGACTTCACGAACGGCTTCCACGACACCGCCAACGCGATGGCCACGTCCATCGCCACCGGTGCCCTCCGCCCGAAGGTGGCGGTCCTGCTCTCCGCCGTGCTCAACCTGGTCGGCGCCTTCTTGTCCGTCGAGGTCGCCCTCACCGTCACCAACGCGGTGATCAAGGTGCAGGGCGACGACGGTGCACCACGACCGGACCTGGTCGCCGACCAGGGCTACGCCCTGCTCCTGATCATCCTGGCCGGGCTGGTCGGCGGCATCGTCTGGAACCTCACGACCTGGCTGCTGGGACTCCCGTCCTCGTCGTCGCACGCGCTCTTCGGCGGCCTGATCGGCAGCACCATCGCCGCGCTCGGCTTCAGCGGCGTGAATTGGAACGGCGACGGCAGCGAGCTGGACGGGGTCGTCGGCAAGGTGATCCTGCCGGCCGTCGCGTCACCCGTCATCGCGGGCGTGGTCGCCGGGGTCGGCACCTGGCTCGTCTACCGGGTCACCACCGGGGTCGCGCGGCGCTTCACGGAGACCGGCTTCCGCTGGGGCCAGGTCGGCAGCGCCTCGCTCGTCTCGCTGGCGCACGGCACCAACGACGCCCAGAAGACGATGGGCGTGATCACCCTGGCGCTGATCGCGAGCGGTCACTGGAGCGACACCGGTGCGGTCCCGTTCTGGGTCAAGATCTCGTGCGCGCTCGCGATCTCGCTCGGCACCTACCTCGGGGGTTGGCGGATCATCCGCACGCTCGGCAAGGGGCTGGTCGAGATCCGCTCGCCCCAGGGCATGGCCGCCGAGAGCGCCTCGGCAGCGGTGATCCTCGCGTCGAGCCACCTCGGGTTCGCCCTGTCCACCACGCAGGTCACGACGGGCTCGGTCGTCGGCACCGGCGTCGCCAAGCCGGGTGCCCAGGTCCGCTGGGGCGTCGCCGGGCGGATGGTCGTCGCCTGGCTGCTGACCCTCCCGGCGGCGGGGCTGGTCGGCGCCGCGATGTGGTGGGTCGGTGACCTGCTCGGCGGGTACGCCGGCCCGATCGTGGTCGTCGCCGTCCTGGTGGGCCTGTCCGGACTGATCTACCTCCGGTCGAGGCGGCAGCCGATCTCGGCCGACAACGTCAACGACGACTGGGACGGCACGCCGTCGGCGCGCGGGACCCGGACAGGAGCACCGGCATGATCGACAACCTGCAGTACGCCTTCGACGGAGCCTGGCGGGTGCTCGTCGCCAGCCTGGTCTTCGGTGCCGGCCTCCCGCTCGTCTACGCCCTCGGGATCCGCTCGCTCGCCTGGGGCGCCGGGGGTGACGCCGAGGTCAGCCACGCCCGGCCGAACCCGGTCGGCACGGTGCTGGCCGCCGTCTGCCTCGCGATCGTGCTCGCCGGTGTCGCCCTCGGGATCACGATCATCGCGGCGGCCGGCTTCGGCAAGGTCGTCTCGTTCGAGCACGGCTACCCCACGATCGTGGCGAAGGAGGACTGATGAGCACGGAGCACGACGGACCGGGCCGCCGGCTGCGCGGCCTGCTCGACTGGCTGCGCGAGGGCTACCCCACGGGTGTGCCGCCGAAGGACTACATCCCGCTGCTCGCGCTGCTGCGTCGGCGGCTGACCGAGGACGAGGTGCACGAGATCGCTCGCGAGATCGCCGGCGGCGAGGACGCCGACCCCGCGGACATCGGCGTACACATCACGAAGATCACCGACGCGCTGCCGAGCGAGGACGACATCGCCCGGGTCGAGGCGCGCCTGACCGAGCACCACGGGTGGCCCGAGGAGTCCTGACCCCGGGCCACCCGCTCAGGTGGTGCTGGTCCTGATCAGCCGCCGAGGCCGAAGAACATCGTGCCGATCGACGCGCGGCCGTCAGGGTGCTTCGGGCCGCTGTCGGGGTCGAGCGGGTCGCTGCCCGCCTTCACCTCGTTGCCGTCGCTGATGCCGCCGTCGTCGGTGTCACGGTCACACGGGTCGGTGTGGAAGCGCTTCACCTCGGCGCGGTCGGTCAGGCCGTCCCGGTCGGTGTCCTTGTTCCTCGGGTCGGTCGAGCAGGTGCTGAACCGCTTGCTCGGGCCGTCGACCTCGGCGCCGTCGCCGAGACCGTCGCGATCGGTGTCCTTCTTCAACGGCTTGGTCTGGTACTTCTTGATCTCCTTGCCGTCGGACAGGCCGTCCTTGTCGGTGTCCTTCTTCAGCGGGTCGGTCTGGTAGCTGAGCACCTCGAGACCGTCGCCGACGCCGTCGCGGTCGGTGTCCTTGACCTTGGGGTCGGTGTCGTACTTCGACGTCTCCTGGCCGTCGGTGAGCCGGTCGCCGTCGGTGTCGGCGTCGGTCGGCGAGGTCTGGAACTCGTTCACCTCGTCGCCGTCGTCGACACCATCACCGTCCGTGTCCGGGTCGACGGGGTTGGTGCCCTCGTCGGCCTCCTCCTGGTTGCTCAGACCGTCACCGTCGAGGTCGCCCGGAGTCGGTGTTCCACCACCTCCGTCGCCGCCACCGCCGGCGACGTCGTCGCTCGGGTCGTTGGGGTCGGTGCCGGCCTTGATCTCGGCACCGTCGCCGACGGTCCCGCCGTCGGTGTCGGACTCGGTCGGGTCGGTGGGCTCCTTGTCGAACGCGGTGTTCTTCGCGCCGGAGACCTCGTCGCCGTCGTTGATCCCGTCGTCGTCGGAGTCGGGGTCGGCGGGGTCGGTGCCCGCGTCGGCCTCCTGCTGAGCGTTCAGGCCGTCGTCGTCCGGGTCCTGGGCACTGCCGCCGCCACCGCCGGCGACGTCGTCGCTCGGGTCGTTGGGGTCGGTGCCGGCCTTGATCTCGGCGCCGTCGCCGACGGTCCCGCCGTCGGTGTCGGACTCGGTCGGGTCGGTGGGCTCCTTGTCGAACGCGGTGTTCTTCGCGCCGGAGACCTCGTCGCCGTCGTTGATCCCGTCGTCGTCGGAGTCGGGGTCGGCGGGGTTGGTGCCCGCGTCGGCCTCGTCCTGGTTGCTCAGGCCGTCGTGGTCGGGGTCGTCTGCCGACCCGCCACCGCCGCCGCCGTTGACGTCGTCACTCGGGTCGTTGGGGTCGGTGCCGGCCTTGATCTCGGCGCCGTCCGAGACCGAGCCACCGTCGGTGTCGGCGTCCCGCGGGTTGGTCGGTGCGTGGTCGAACGCGCCGTTCGCGGCGCCCGACGTCTCCTCACCGTTGGTGAGGCCGTCCCCGTCGGTGTCGGTGGACCCGGCACCGCACTCGACGCCACCCGCCGGAGCGGACGCCGATGCGGCGAGCGGGAAGAGGTCGGCGTCGAGGACGCCGAGCCGGGCTGCGCCGGCGCCCAGGTCCACCTTCACGTGGAGCACGGTCGCGGTGGCCGAGGCCTTCTTGCCGTCGGCCGACTCGACCACGTCACCGGGCTGTCCGAGGCTGAGCTCGACGTGCAGCAGCGGGTTGTCGGGTGAGGTGAGGTCGAGCGGGCTGCCGTCGGCAGGCAGGACCTGCTTCTGACCGGCGAGCGCGACCGTGACCACGGGTGCGCTCCAGGTGACCTTCGCGCCGCCCGGTGTGCCGCTGGCCCGCGCCCTGAGGACCGGCGCATCGGTGACGGCGACGCGCAGCTGGCCGTCGAGGAGGCGTACGTCGGCCGCGCTTCCCCTCGCCGTCGTCACCACGCTGCGGGTGGAGCCGCCGGCGAGCACGGTGCTCTGGCTCGTCGACACCGTGCCGTCCAGGCTCAGCAGGGTCCCGACCCCCGGCACCGACTGGGTGCCGACGTCGGCCGTCGAGATCCTCGACGTGGTGAGCGGAGCGCTGGACGCGGGACACCTGTCGGCGCCGGTCCAGCGCGCCTGGGCGGACGCCGTGGAGGCGTCCACCGAGGCCAGCCCGGGCACCGCGCCGTCGACGGACTGGGCCGTCGCGGGCGTGAAGTGGTCCCCGGGAGCGTGCTGCTGCGCGACGGCCAGGATGTCGGGCAACGCCTGGTCGGCGAGCGCCGCGGTCAGGTTGGCCGCGGAGGCCGCCGTACGCGGGCTGCCGGACCCGTCGACGGTGCCGTTCGAGGCACCGATGCCGGCATCGGCAACGGTCGCGGCGCCGGGAACGGCGAGAGCCGAGACGTGCAGGATCTCCGCCGAGGCGGAGGCATCAGCCCCGGTCGGGGGAGCTGCTGCCGCCGCGGACGGCGAGGTGATCGCGGCCATGGAGTACATGGCGGCGGTGGACAGTCCCACGCCGATGGCGAGGGGTAGAGAGGTTCTCATCGGTCCTCCAAGGGCCCGAGAGCGGACCGGAGACCCATGCCTCGGACCCCACGGTTCCGACACGCCCGGAGCACGAGCGCGTCAGCGGAGTCCGAGATACTCCGGCGTGGGACGGTGTTGTGGGCCGAGTCCCACTCGCGACCGACCGTACCCGGGGTCGGATAGTTGAAAACAACCCCTGACCGCCGGTTGGACGTAGCTCGCGCGCCGCGCGTAGGCTGGAGGCTGCGCCGGAGGTCTGCCTGGGTTCCAGACGGAGCGACCCCTCGCTCACTTCCCCTCATCGGTTGGTGAAACGGACTTTCGACGTGCCCGCACGACCCCATCCATCCAAGGAACTACCTCCCTTATGACGAGCACCATCTCCATTCTTCCCGATTACGACGCGCCCCAGGTGGCGGTCAACGACATCGGTTCTGAAGAAGACTTCCTCGCGGCTATCGACGCGACCATCAAGTACTTCAACGACGGCGACATCGTCGAGGGCACCATCGTCAAGGTGGACCGCGACGAGGTCCTGCTGGACATCGGCTACAAGACCGAGGGCGTCATCCCCTCGCGCGAGCTGTCGATCAAGCACGACGTCGACCCCAACGAGGTCGTCACCGTCGGTGACAAGGTCGAGGCCCTCGTCCTCCAGAAGGAGGACAAGGAAGGCCGGCTGATCCTGTCCAAGAAGCGCGCACAGTACGAGCGCGCCTGGGGCACCATCGAGCAGGTCAAGGAGGAGGACGGCGTCGTCGAGGGCACCGTCATCGAGGTCGTCAAGGGTGGTCTCATCCTGGACATCGGTCTGCGCGGCTTCCTGCCCGCCTCGCTCGTCGAGATGCGGCGCGTGCGCGACCTGCAGCCCTACGTGGGTCAGACCCTCGAGGCCAAGATCATCGAGCTCGACAAGAACCGCAACAACGTGGTGCTGTCGCGCCGTGCCTGGCTCGAGCAGACCCAGTCCGAGGTTCGCCACGGCTTCCTCACCCAGCTCCAGAAGGGCCAGATCCGCAAGGGTGTCGTGTCCTCGATCGTCAACTTCGGTGCGTTCGTGGACCTCGGCGGCGTCGACGGTCTCGTCCACGTCTCGGAGCTGTCCTGGAAGCACATCGACCACCCGTCCGAGGTCGTCGCCGTGGGCGACGAGGTCACCGTCGAGGTCCTCGACGTCGACATGGACCGCGAGCGTGTCTCCCTGTCGCTGAAGGCGACGCAGGAGGACCCGTGGCAGCACTTCGCGCGGACCCACCAGATCGGTCAGATCGTGCCCGGCAAGGTCACCAAGCTCGTCCCGTTCGGCGCCTTCGTCCGCGTCGAGGAGGGCATCGAGGGCCTGGTGCACATCTCCGAGCTCGCCGAGCGTCACGTCGAGATCCCCGAGCAGGTCGTCCAGGTCAACGACGACGTCATGGTGAAGATCATCGACATCGACCTCGAGCGTCGCCGGATCTCGCTGTCGCTCAAGCAGGCCAACGAGACCGCCGCCGCGGGTGACGTCGAGGACTTCGACCCCACCCTCTACGGCATGGCTGCCACGTACGACGAGCAGGGCAACTACGTCTACCCCGAGGGCTTCGACCCGGAGACCGGCGAGTGGCTCGAGGGCTTCGACGAGCAGCGTGCGGTCTGGGAGGACCAGTACGCCAAGGCGCACGACCGCTGGGAGGCGCACGTCAAGCAGCAGGCCGAGGCCAAGCAGGCCGAGGTCGAGGCCGGCGAGGCCACCTCGTACTCCAGCGGTGGCAGCGACGACGCCGCCGAGGACGAGAGCACCGGCGGCTCGCTCGCCTCGGACGAGGCGCTGCAGGCGCTCCGCGAGAAGCTCACCGGCGGTCAGTGATGCGATGCCCTGGTCTCCCGAGCGTGCTCGGGAGGCCAGGAATCAGCAGCCAGGTCGAGTAGCGACGCGAGCGAGGAACGAGCTCGCGACCCGCGTATCGAGACCAGGTTGTTGACCAGAACGAAAAGATCGACCCGGCAGCAGTTGCTGCCGGGTCGATCTGCATTTCGGGTGCTCTCGGAGGCGTCCTCCCGATAGCGCAAGGGTGCGGCCTCCACCGGCGCCGTCAAGGGTTCGCTTCGCCGCTTCGCGCCCTGGACCGCGCCGCCTCCGGCCGAGATCGGCTGGCTATCGGGACGACGCCGACCTGTGGTCGGTGCCTCGGCCCGATTTGCGGGGTAGAACCCGTGTCGATTGGTCACAAACCGCACATTTACGGGCCGATTCCGTGCGCTTTGTGACCATTCGACCGATCCAAGAACCCGCACCCAGCTGACCACACCTGCGGCGGCATCCGGATAGGCGCGATCTTCTGTCCCGGACGGCGACTGTCAAGGGCGCGAAGCGCCGCAGGGAACCCTTGACCGGCGCCGGGCGGGTCAGACAATGAAGCGCCCGGAGGACGCCGTACCCATCCCACGCATCCCCGAAATGACGTCGACCCGCCCGATACTTTCGGGCGGGTCAACGGGGGAGAGGCGGATCAGTGCGCACGCGGTGCGAGGAAGCGGGAGTCCTCGAAGTGCGAGACCGGCGGGCGCTGCGGCCCCCGGCCGTCTCGGGCGATGAGCCGGACCGTGCCGACACTCAACGCGACTGCGATCAGCAGCAGGATCATCAGGTAGGTCATGGCAGTAATACTGCGCCTGTCGATATCCCGCCACCAGTGGCAGAAAAGTCACGGTACGTTGATTTACTGCCACCGCGGGTGCATGCTGTGCGGGTGCGCAAGGTGGCAGTGATCGTCCAGGACGGTGCGGAGCCCTTCGGCCTGGGTTCCCTGGTCGAGGTGTGGGGCGAGCCCTACCACCCCGAGGACGACAACCCGGTCTTCGACTTCCAGGTCTGCACCCCGCGCCCGGGCCGGGTCCAGGGTCGCTCCGACTACGACCTGTACGTCGAGCGGGGCCTCGAGGCCGTCGCCGACGCCGACCTGGTCTGCCTGGCCCCGAAGTACAAGTTCCTCGACCACGACCCGGCTGTCCTGGAGGCCGTGCAGGCGGCGTACGACCGCGGCGCGATCCTCTACGCCCACTGCTCGGGCGTCTTCGAGCTCGGCGCCGCCGGCCTGCTGGACGGCCGGGAGTGCACCACGCACTGGCGCTACACCGACCTGCTGGCGGAGACCTATCCCGAGGCGAAGGTCTTCCCGGACGTCCTCTACTGCCACGACGGCAACATCCTGACCGGCGCCGGCTCCGCGGCCGGCATCGACGCGTCGCTGCACCTGCTGCGCGACCACTTCGGCGCCAAGGTCGCGGCGAGCACGGCCCGGCGGATCGTGGTGCCGCCGCACCGTGACGGCGGCCAGGCGCAGTTCATCGCGAACGCCGTCCCCGACTGTGACGCCGAGACGCTCGGCCCGCTGCTGGAGTGGATCCTCGCCAACCTCGGCGAGGACCTCGGGGTCGAGACGCTGGCGCGCCACAGCCACATGTCGGCGCGCACCTTCGCCCGGCGCTTCCGCGCCGAGACGGGGACGACTCCGCACGCCTGGGTCACCCGGCAGCGGGTGCAGGCCGCCGAGGAGCTGCTCGAGCGCACCGACCACTCCATCGACTGGATCGCCGACGAGGTCGGATTCGGCAACGCCGCGACGCTGCGCCACCACTTCGGCCGGGTGCGTGGGCTCAGCCCGCAGCAGTACCGGCGACGCTTCGCGGGCTAGGCGAGCCCGAGGTCGGCGACCAGCTGACCGTTCACCTGGGCGAAGTGGGCGTCGTAGTCGAGGATCCCGCGGTGCATGTGGCCGAAGAGCTCGAGGCTGACGTGGCCGAAGACCGTCGACCAGGCCATCAGCCAGCGCACCATGCGCTCGTCCGAGACCGGCGACTCGAGGGCGGGGCGGATGCCGTCGAGGGCCTTGCGCTCCTTGGTCGTCACCGCGTGGGTGGGAGCCCCCAGCTCGTCGCCGGCCTGCTCGGACGCCTGGGCGAGTGAGAGGAACGCGCCGCTGACCCGGATCGCCGGCGACACCGTGTCGTCGGGGGCGGCGTAGCCCGGCACGGGGGAGCCGTAGAGGAGGGCGTACTCGTGCGGGTTGGCCCGTGCCCAGTCGCGGATGGCGTTGCACACCGCGAGGAACCGCTTGGCCAGGTCGTCGCGACGGCGTACGCCGGCGTCGGCAGCCTGGACCGCGTCACCGAGCTCGTCGTACGCCTCGACGATCAGCGCGGTCAGCAGCTCGTCGCGGCTGGGGAAGTAGCGGTAGACGGCCGAGGAGACCATCCCGACGTCGCGGGCGATCTGACGCACCGACAGTGCGGCAGGCCCGACGTCGGCGAGCTGCGCGCGGGCGCGGGCGAGGATCGCGCTGGTCTGCTCGGCGCGGTTCTCGGCGCGCGACATGGTGGGCATGAGGACATCCTGGCACACAACGAGAGCAGTGCTCTTGCTTTCTCCGACCAGGCGTGTCAGTCTGGTGAAACAGAGAGCGGTGCTCTCGTTTCTGCCTCAGGAGGAACCATGTCCGATCTCCACGTCGTCGTCGGTGCCGGCCCGGTGGGTCGGTCCACCGCCCTCCAGCTCGCGTCGGAGGGTCACGACGTCCTGCTGGCGAGCCGCTCGGGCGTGGGGCCCGAGATCGCGGGCGTACGCCGGGTCGCGGCCGATGCTGCCGACGCCGACCGCCTCACCGAGCTCGCCGAGGGTGCCGTGGCGCTCTACAACTGCATCAACCCGCCCGACTACACGGTGTGGCCGACCTACTGGCCGCCGGTCGCCGCCGCGTTCCTCGCGGCCGCGGAGCGGACTGGCGCCGTGCTGGTGGTCGCGTCGTGCCTCTACGCCTACGGCCCGGTCGACGTCCCGATGGTCGAGACCCTCCCCGACGCGGCCACCACCAAGAAGGCCCGGATCCGCGCCGACATGTGGGCCGACGCGCTCGCCCTGCACGAGGCGGGCCGGATCCGCGCGGTCGAGGTGCGCGGGTCGGACTACATGGGTCCGGGTGTCTCGCCGGCAGCTGGTCACGTCGCCCGGGTGGCCGAGGCCGCGCTGGCGGGCAAGACCGTGCGGGTGATGGGGCGCCCCGACGTCCCGCACTCCTTCACCGACGTCCGCGACATGGGCCGCACGCTGGCGGCGGTCGCGCAGGCGCCGCAGACCTGGGGTCGCGTGTGGCACGCGCCGACCAACGCGCCGGTCACGCAGGCCCAGGCGATCGCCGACGTGTGCCGCGCCGCGGGCAAGGAGCCGGTCACGGTGAAGGGCTTCCCGCGCGGCACGATCGCGGTCCTCGGCCTCTTCGTGCCGATCATGCGCGAGCTGAAGGAGACGGCCTACCAGTTCGAGCGGCCCTACGTGCTCGACTCGAGCGCCGTCGAGCGCGAGCTCGGCCTGACGCCGACCCCCTGGGCCGAGGTCTGCCGGGCGTCGGCGCTCGGTGACGCTCAGGCGGCGACGGTCGAGAGTCCGCTGCGGACCAGGTCGGCGTAGCGGCCGCCGCGGAGCAGCAGCTCCTCGTGGCTGCCGAGCTCGACCACCCGGCCGCGGTCGAGCACCGCGATCTGGTCGGCGTTGCGGACCGTCGACAGGCGGTGGGCGATCGTGATCGTCGTCCGGCCGACCGCGAGCTCGTCGAGCGCGTCCTGGACGGCCCGCTCGGTCTCGCTGTCGAGGGCGCTGGTGGCCTCGTCGAGCACCAGGATCCGCGGGTCGCGGAGCAGCGTGCGCGCGATCGCGAGGCGCTGCTTCTCGCCGCCGGAGAACCGGTGGCCGCGCGAGCCGACCATTGTGTCGTAGCCGTCGGGCAGCGCCTCGATCACGTGGTGGATCCGGGCCGCACGGGCTGCGTCCTCGATCTCGGCGTCGGTGGCGTCGGGCTTGGCGTGCAGCAGGTTGTCGCGGACCGACGCGTGCAGGAGGTAGGTCTCCTGGGTGACGACGCCCACGGTGTCGGCGAGGTCGGCCAGGGTCAGGTCGCGCACGTCGACGCCGTCGATGCGGACGGCGCCCGCGACCGGGTCGTGCAGCCGGGCGACGAGCGAGGCGAGGGTCGTCTTGCCGCTGCCGGTCTCGCCCACCAGGGCGAGCGAACTGCCGGCGGGCACGGTCAGCTCCACGTCGTGGAGCACCGCGGAGTCGCCGTACGCGAAGTCGACGTGGTCGAAGCGGACCTCGCCGCGCACGTGGTCGAGGTGGACCGGCGTCGCGGGGTCGTCGATGTCGACCGGGAGGTCCTGGTACTCGAAGATCCGGCTGAAGAGCGCCAGCGACGCGGTGATGTCGGCCTGCACGTTGAGCAGCCCCATCAGTGGGCGGAAGAGCGCGGTCTGCAGCGCGACGAAGGCGACCAGGGTGCCGATCGTCATCCCGCCCGAGGTGGCCGGGAGCCCGGCGGCCAGGTAGAGGACGGCGGGGACGGCGGCGAAGACGACGCTCATCGTCGCCATCCGCCAGCGGCCGGCCAGCTGGGAGCGGACCTCGAGGTCGACGAGGTCGGCCGAGGTCTGCTCGAAGCGGCGCGCGAGCGTGGGAGCGGCGCCGAGGGTCTTGGTGAGCTGGATGCCGCTGACCGAGAGGCCCTCCTCGACCTGGACGTGCAGGTCGGCGAGCTTGGCCTGGCGGGCCGAGGTCACGGCGTACCGCATCTTGGCGACCTGGCGGGTGAGGATCACGGCCGGGGGCAGCACGACGAGGGTGATCAGCGCGAGCTGCCAGCTCAGCGCGAGCATCGCGACCATGGTGCCGACGACGACGGTCAGGTTGGAGGCGATCGAGGTCGCGGTCGAGGTGACGACCGACTGCATGCTGCCGATGTCGTTGACGACGCGGGACTGCACCTCGCCCCCGCGGGTGCGGGTGAAGAAGCCGACGGACTGGCGCTGCAGGTGGCCGAAGAGGTCCGAGCGCAGGCGGTGCATGACCCGCTGGCCGACGGTGGTCGACTGCCAGGTCTGGATCACGCCGATCGCGGACGACACGAAGGCGATGGCGACCATCGCGCTCACGAGGACGACGAGCAGGGAGACGTCCTGCTGGGGGATGGCCTCGTCGATGACGCGCTTGACGAGGAAGGGCTGGGCCAGGCCGATCAGGGAGCTGGCGACGATGAGGACGACCACGAACGCCATGCGGGCTCGGTGGGGCGCGAAGAGGCGGCCGATGCGGCGCAGCGAGACGGGAGCGTCTCGGAGCTGGCGCTGGTCGGCGCGGCGGGAGTCGGGGTTGCGGCCGGGGCCGCGGTTCACGGGGCGATCCATTCGACCACCTGCTTTCTCGGGTCCGGATATGGTGAGGTTACCTCACTATGAGGCTAACACCCCATCGGTAGGATCCATTCCATGCACGACCACGCCCACTCCCACGACTCGACCGGCGACCGTCTGATGACGGTTGCCCGCGCGCTGCGTCGGGGCTTCGGCACCGTGCTGTCGCAGTGGGAGGTCACGCCGTCCCAGGCGCGCGCGCTCCGGATCGTCCTCGACCACGAGCCGGCTCGCCTCTCGACGCTCGCCGAGAAGCTGCGGATCGCGCCGCGCTCGGCCACCGAGGTCGTCGACGCCCTCGAGACGCGCGGGCTCGTCGAGCGGGCTCCCGACCCGGCCGACCGTCGCGCGACCACGGTGACGGTGACGGCCGAGGGCCGCCGGCTGCAGGCGCTGCTCGAGGAGGCCCGGCGTACGGAGTCGGAGCGGTTCCTCTCGACGCTGAGCAAGGCCGACCGCGACGAGCTCGACCGGATCCTGGCTCTGCTGGTCGACGCGCTCGCCTGAGGTGTCGCGATGACTTTGTGCCGGCGTCGCCGTCCTACCTGTGACAGGACGTGACAGGCGAGAGGCGGAGGCGATGGGTGTGGGACTGGCGGAGGTCGACGAGTCGGCGTTCGCAGGGCTGGCAGAGCGGCACCGGCGGGAGCTGCACGTGCACTGCTACCGGATGCTCGGCTCCTTCGAGGACGCCGAGGACACGGTGCAGGAGACCCTGCTGCGCGCCTGGCGCCGGCGGGAGACCTTCGCGGGGCGCTCGACGTTCCGGGCCTGGCTCTACGCCATCGCGACCAATGCCTGCCTGGACCTGCTGGCCAAGCGCCGCCCGAAGGCCGCGGTGGGGGGCGAGGTGCTGTGGCTGCAGCCCTATCCGGACCGGCTGCTCGACGAGCTGGTCGCGGACGACGCGGACGAGCCGGAGACGGTCGTCGTCGCGCAGGAGACCATCGAGCTGGCGTACGTCGTCGCGGTGCAGCACCTGCCACCGCGCCCGCGCGCCGTCCTGCTCCTGAGGGACGTCCTCGGCTGGCCGGCGAAGGAGGTGGCCGAGCTCCTCGGCGACTCCGTCAACTCGGTCAACAGTGCGCTGCAGCGGGCCCGCGCCAGCATGCGCGAGCACCTGCCGGCCGAGCGGCAGGACTGGACGGGTGGCGAGGTCGACGTCGAGACGCGCGACCTGGTCCGGCGCTTCACCGACGCCAGCGTGAAGGTCGACATCCGTGCGATCGCCGCACTCCTGCGTGAGGACGTCCGCTGCTCGATGCCGCCCACACCGGGGCTGTCCGTCGGTCGCGACGCCGTCGTGGCGGACTGGGTCGCCGACGGCTACGAGAGCATGTCCGGGCTGCGAGCCCTCTCTACCTCCGCCAACCGCCAACCCGCCGTCGCCTTCTACCACTGGCGGGAGGCGGACGGCGCCTACCTGCCGCTGACCCTCGACGTCCTGCGCGTCGCGGGCGGCGGGATCGCCGAGATCGTCACCTTCCACGCCGACCGGTTCCCGCGGTTCGGGCTTCCTGAGCGCGTGTCGGGGTGATCACTGCTCGCCGTCGGGCCGGCGACGGGCGACGTGGACGAAGACGTCAGCGGTGATCTGCACCGTCGGTGGCAGGGCCGCCTCGATCCGTCGGAAGACCTCCGCCCGGTCCCGCGGCGGGAGCTGGAGGTAGGCCGAGACGGTCGAGAGGTAGCCGACGTAGTCGGACGCGCTGACCGTGAGCCTCCGCTCGATGACGGTCTGGGTGACGTCGACGAACCACTCGGACCGCTGCAGCTCGGTGCCCGGCCACTGCATCTCGTGCTCCGGCGGCGTGCCGTCCGGCGAGGGGATGTGGTCGGTCTCCAGGAACGGCGCCCGCGCCGTACGCACGGCGTCCTCAACGGAGGGGTCCGTCAGGTCCACCGGGCTGCCGAAGGAGGCGAAGACGCCGCCCGGTGCGAGCAGACCGGCCATGCGGGACCAGCGGTCCGCCGGTCGGGTCCAGTGCAGCGCGGCCGCGGCGTAGACGAGGTCGTAGGTCTCGTCCGCCTGGAGGTCCTCGAACGCCGCCTCCAGCGTCCGGACAGCGGCCGGCACGTGCTTGCGGAGCTCGTCGAGCATGGCGCCGTCGGGGTCGGTCGCGGTCACGACGACGCCGCGCTCTGCGAAGAGCCGCGTCGCCTTGCCGGTCCCGGCACCGATCTCGAGGGCGGTGTGGATCGGTCGAGAGGCCTGAGCCAGCACGAGGTCGCCGACCTCGGCGGGATAGCCGAGCCGGAAGCGCTCGTACGCCGGCGCCACCTCTCCGAAGCTGAGCGCCCGCTCGGCCACGGGGCTCAGTCCTCGATCACGGCCGCGCCACGCGCGCGCAGACCGGCCAGCCCGTCGCGCATCGCCTGCAGCCTCTCGGGCGGGTGACCGACCCAGTCGGTGATCTCACCGACGACGCGGAGCGGCTCGCGGCTGCGGAAGGACTGCGTCGGGTTGCCGGGGTGCTTCTTGTCCGTCACGTTGGGGTCGTCCTCGAAGTCACCGGTGGGCTCGACGACGTAGATCCGGCCCGGGCCGTCGCCGAGGGCGAGCTCCGCGCCCCAGGTCGCGGCGTCGAGGGTCGCGGTGAAGTAGATGTAGTTCATGATCCGGCCGGCCTCGAAGTTCGACTCGCGGCCCGCGACCAGCAGCTCACCCACGGCGAGGTCGGCCTTCGTGCCGTGGAGGTAGACCCCCTCGCGGTAGACCTCGAACGGGACGGGCTGGGTCGGCTCGCTCACGCGCCGACAGTAGCCTGAGCCGCATGCGCGTCGGACTGACAGGCGGAGTCGCCTCGGGCAAGAGCACGGTGTCGTCGATCCTCGCCGAGCTCGGGGCGGTCGTCATCGACGGCGACAAGCTCGCCCGCGAGGTCGTCGAGCAGGGCACGCCGGGGCTGGCAGCCGTCGTCGAGGCCTTCGGACCGGAGATCCTGACCCCCGAGGGCGACATGGACCGGGCCGCGGTCGGCCGGATCGTCTTCAACGACGACGCGAAGCGCAAGCTGCTCGAGAGCATCGTGCACCCGCTGGTCTTCGAGAGGTACGCCGCGCTCGAGGCGTCCGCCCCTCAGGACGGGATCGTCATCCACGACATCCCGCTGCTGGCCGAGTCCGGCCGGGCCGACACCTTCGACGAGGTGATCGTGGTCGACGCACCCCGCGAGACGCAGGTGGAGCGGATGCTCCGCGACCGGGGCTGGACCCGCGAGGACGCCGAGTCGCGGATCGCGGCCCAGGCGACCCGGGAGCAGCGGCTCGCGATCGCGACGTACGTCATCGAGAACACCGGCACGCTCGACCAGCTCCGCGAGCGCGTCGAGGCGGTCCACGCAGCGCTCGTCGGCTAGCCACCGGGGTCCGAAATGGTCTCGACCCGCCCGCGGGGAAGCGGGCGGGTCGAGCGGTCCTGCGTCGGATCAGGCGGCGAGGTCCGGGTCGCCGAGGCGGCGGAGCTTCTGGAGCGCCTCCCGCTCGAGCTGGCGGACCCGCTCGGCGGAGATGCCGTGCTTGATGCCGATGTCGGCCAGCTTGTGCTGGCGGCCGTCGACCAGGCCGTAGCGCGAGCGGATGATGTCGGCCGCCCGCTCGTCGAGCAGCCCGACCAGCGAGTTGAGCCGGTCGCGGGACTCGACGTCGAGCACCGTGAGGTCCGGTCCGGGCGAGGTCTCCTGGGCCATCAGGTCACCGAGCGACGTGTCGCCGTCCTCGTCCACGGGGGAGTCGAGGCTGACGTGCTCGCGGCCCCAGGCCATCAGGTCGAGGACGCGGTCGACGTCCATGCCGAGCTCGGCAGCGATCTCGCGGGGCTCGGGGTCACGGCCGAGCTGACGCTCGAGCGTACGGCGGGCGCCGCCCACCTGGTTGAGCTCCTCGACGACGTGCACGGGCAGGCGTACGACGCGCGCCTGCTGCGCGATGCCGCGGGTGATCGCCTGACGCACCCACCAGGTGGCGTACGTCGAGAACTTGTAGCCCTTGGTGTAGTCGAACTTCTCGACCGCACGGATCAGGCCGGTGTTGCCCTCCTGGATCAGGTCGAGCATCGGCATCTGCGCACGGCCGTACTTGCGGGCGATCGAGACGACCAGCCGCAGGTTGGCGGTGATGAAGGTGTCGACGGCCTTGCGGCCCTCCTCGGCGAGCCACTCGAGCTCCTCCTGGGTGGCCGTCATCGGCGCGCCACCCTTCTTGCGACCCACGCGGCCCTCGGCGAGCAGGTGCTCGGCCATCAGGCCCGCTTCGATGGTCTTGGAGAGCTCGACCTCGGTCTCGGCGTCGAGGAGGGGGTTCCGGGCGATCTCGTCGAGGTAGAGACCGACAGAGTCGCGGCCCTCGATCTCTCGTCCAGCGGTCCGGGTTGCGGTACGTGTTGCCATGGGACGCCCTCCTCTCATCGGTGGATTGCGCCACTGCGCTCCCACACGTCTTGTCCAACGCCCACGGTGTCCGGCAGATTCCCGTCGCAAACGTGGAGCCTTCACCTGTGACGACGTGTGGGGGCGTCGCTGAGTTGCACGACAGACGTACTCTCAGGGACTTTTCAGGAGCGGGACCGCTCCTTCGCCTCCGCCAGGCCCATCCGGTCGAGGATCCAGGCGAGCGAGAACGCCCGGTCGTGCCACGACTTGTAGCGCCCCGAGACGCCTCCGTGGCCGGCCGCCATCTCGGTCCGGAGCAGGAAGTCCTGCCGACCGGTTGCCGTGGCGCGGAGCCGGGCGATCCACTTGGCGGGCTCGACGTACAGCACCCGCGTGTCGTTGAAGGACGTCTCGGCCAGGATCGGCGGGTAGTCGACCGCTGCCACGTTGTCGTACGGCGCGTAGGTGGCCATGTAGTCGTACGCCGCCGGGTCCGCCTCGGGGTTGCCCCACTCGTCGTACTCGCTGATCGTGAGCGGCAAGGTGGCGTCGAGCATCGTGGTGAGCGCGTCGACGAACGGCACCCCGGCGACCACGCCGGCCCAGAGCTCCGGCGCCTGGTTGACGATCGCGCCCATCAGCAGCCCGCCCGCGCTGGCGCCCTCGGCGACCAGCCCGTCGGGCGCGGCCCAGCCGGTCTCGACGAGGTGCCGGCCGGCGGCGATGAAGTCGGAGAAGGAGTTCTGCTTGTTGAGCATCTTGCCGTCGTCGTACCAGTGACGGCCCATCTCGCCGCCGCCACGGACATGGGCGATCGCGAACGCGCCGCCGCGGTCGAGCAGCGAGAGGCGGGCGACCGAGAAGTAGGGGTCGATCGACGCCTCGTAGGCGCCATAGCCGTAGAGCAGCACCGGCACCGGACCGGTGCGTCCCTTGCGCGCGACGATCGAGATCGGGACCTGCGCGCCGTCGTCGGCGGTCGCCCAGAGGCGGTGCTCCTCGTAGTCGTCGGGGTCGTAGCCGCCGAGCACGGGGGTACGCCGCAGCAGGGTCAGCTCGCGGGAGCGGACGTCGTAGTCGTAGACCGACGAGGGGACCGCCATCGTCGTGTAGCCGAGCCGGAGCACGGGCTGGTGGAAGCCCGGGTTGCCGGCCGACCCGACCGTGTAGACCTCGTGGTCGAACTCGACGAGGTAGTCGTCGCTGACGCCGTCGTCGCCCAGCTCCAGGATCCGCAGCTGGGTGAGGCCCTCGCTGCGCTGGTGGACGACCAGGTGGCCGGCGAAGGCGTCGACGTCCTCGAGGCGTACGGCGGGGTCGTGGGCGATCAGCGGCCGCCAACCCTCCGCGGGCGTGGGGGCGACCGGTGCGACACCGAGCTCGAAGTCGGGCCCGGCGTGGTTGTGCATGACCAGGAAGACGTCCTCGCCGGCGATGACGGCGTGGTCGAGGGAGTACTCCAGCCCCTCGCGACGCTCCGCGAACACCTGCCAGCCGGCGTCGGGGTCGTCGGCGTCGAGGTAGCGGTACTCCGAGGTGATCTTGGACCCGGACGCGATCACCAGGAAGCGGTCGGTGCGCGTGCGGCCGACGCCGACCCAGAAGCGGCCGTCGGTCTCGTGGTGGACCAGCTCGTCGTCCGCCTGGCTGGTGCCGAGCCGGTGCCGCCAGATCTTGTCGGCGCGCCAGGCGTCGTCGACGGTCGTGTAGTAGAAGTTCTCACCGGCGCGGTCCCAGGTGGCCCCGCCGAGCGCACCGGCGATCTCGTCGCCGAGCAGCTCGCCGGTCGCGAGGTCCTTCACGCGGACCGTGTAGCGCTCGTCGCCGACCACGTCGGTGGAGTAGGCGAGGAGGTTGCCGTCGGGGCTGACCGACGACCCGCCCAGCGAGAAGAACTCGTGCCCCTCGGCGAGCGCGTCCAGGTCGAGGAGGACCTGCTCGCCGGGCAGGGCCGGCTGGTCGGGGTCGGTGTCCTCGGCGGGCTTCGGGGGAGTCCAGTCGTCGGGATCGGCGACGGGGACGCGGCAGCTGGCGCCGTACTCCCTGCCGGCGAAGGAGCGCCCGTAGTACCAGTAGCCGCGGTTGCGGGTCGGCACGGACAGGTCGGTCTCGCGGGTGCGCGCCTTGATCTCGTCGAAGATCGTCTGGCGCAGGTCGGCGAGGTGCGCGGTGCGCTCCTGGGTGTAGGCGTTCTCGGCCTCGAGGTAGGCCGTGACCTCCGGCGACTCCTTGTCGCGCAGCCACTCGTAGTCGTCGGTGCGGGTGAGGCCGTGGATCTCGGTGCTGGTGGGGCGCTTCTCGGCGACGGGGGGCTGCATGCCGTGACGATAGCGTCGGCGGCATGAGGGCCATCGACCTGAACGCCGACCTGGGCGAGGAGGTCACCGACGACGCTGCGCTGCTGGCGGTCGTCACGAGCGCCAACGTGGCGTGCGGCTACCACGCGGGGACGCCGGCGATCATGCGCGCGGTGTGCGCCGAGGCGGCCGAGCGGGGTGTGTCGGTCGGTGCCCAGGTGTCGTACGACGACCGCGCGAACTTCGGCCGGGTGGCGCGCGACGTCGCCCGTGGGGTGCTCCGCGAGCAGGTCGCCGACCAGGTCGGCCTGCTGTCGGAGATCGCGGCCGGGGCCGGGACATCGGTCCGCTACCTCAAGCCGCACGGTGCGCTCTACCACCGCGTGCTCGACGACGAGGAGCAGGCGCACGCGGTGCTCGAGGGGTCCGGCCAGCTGCCGGTGCTCGGGATGGCGGGCGTGCTGCTGTCGCTCGCCGACGCGGCGGGCCGGCGGTGGTTCCTCGAGGGCTTCCCCGACCGCGGCTACGCCGCCGACGGCCGCCTGCTGCCGCGCTCCGAGCCGGGTGCGTTGGCGGAGGAGGAGACCGCGATCGTCGCGCAGGCGCTCGACCTGGCAGCCCGGGTCGACTCGGTCTGCCTGCACGGTGACTCGCCGGGCGCGGTGGGTCACGCGATCGCCGTACGGCGCGCGCTCGAGGGCGCCGGTTACGAACTTCACCCGCTCTGACGGCGCGCCGATGCTCACGTCGCGGCGTGCGGGGCCGATGGTTCTCCGTGTGACCACGACCCGTGCCGCGCTGAGCGCCGCCGCCCTCGTCCCCGTCCTCCTCTCGATTGGGGCCTGCTCGGCCAGTGTGTCGACCGGCTCCGACAAGGAGTACGACGCCGACAAGGTGGCCGGCCTGGTGCAGGACGCCCAGGAGAAGGCGACGCCCGACCTCGACGTCTCCGACGCGACCTGCCCCGACGACGTCGAGCTGAAGAAGGGGGCGACCTTCGAGTGCACGATCTCGATCGAGGGGGTCGAGGCGCCGTACACCGTCACGATCACCGAGGTCGGCGACACCAGTGCCCGCTACAGCATGGACCCCGCGAAGGCGATCATCTCCGTGGACGCCGCCGTCGGCTTCCTGGAGGACCAGGCGACGGCCCAGGGTCTCGACGGCGTGACCGTCGACTGCGGCGACGCGGCGATCATCGTCCAGGACCCGCAGACGACCTTCCCGTGCACGCTGACCAACGGCGGCCAGACCCAGGACGTCGAGCTGCTCATCGAGGACCTCGACGGCACGGTCTCGATCGACTCCACCAGCTGATCCACAGGTCTGGACCACCTCCTGTGGAGTGTGCACTCCTGTTGTGGAGATCCGGCCCGTAGCTGTGGACGAACCTGTGGGTTCACGACGACCTCTTGCGGGGTGTGACCTGGCCCACGTAGAACTCTCCCTACCGAGATCGCCGCAAGGCAGGACCGGGATCGGACAGGAACGAAGATCCACACCGCGAGGCGACTTGCGGCGTCGGCCCGGTGACGGGGTCGGCGGGGTCGGAGAGCCGGTGCGGTCGATCGGGCGTCACCGAGCCGATCGAATCGAGGGGCCCCTGGTGCTCATACCACCGGGGGCCCCTCATCCATTTCCCCTCCATGCTGATCCGTACGCCTGCGTCTCGCAACGGCGCGCGTGTGACATCGGCGTGAACGATCTCGGGCCACACTTGCCTCCATGCAGGTCCACCCCGTCGGCCGCGACGCCCTCCTCGTCGAGGTCGACGACGCGTCCGCGGCCCTCGAGCTGGCGACCTGGTCCCGGTCGGCGGGTGTCGACGCCGTCGAGGTGGTGCCGGCGGCCCGGACGGTGCTCTTCGACGGCGTCACGGACCGCGGGGCGCTCGCCGCGCTGCTCGGGACCTGGGTGCCGACCGGCGCCCGACCCGAGGGTGAGCTGGTCGAGATCCCGGTGGCGTACGACGGCGCCGACCTGGCGTTCGTGGCCGAGGTGTGGGGGACCGACGAGGCGGGGGTCGTCGCCACGCACGGGGAGATCGACTACGTGGCGGCGTTCTGCGGCTTCGCGCCCGGCTTCTCCTACCTGGCCGGGCTGCCGGGCGAGCTGGCCGTGCCGCGGCTGGAGTCGCCGCGAGCGTCGGTGCCCGCCGGGTCGGTCGGCCTCGCGGGGACCTGGTGCGGTGTCTACCCGACCGCCTCGCCGGGTGGCTGGCGGCTGCTCGGCCGCACCGACGCGCCGCTGTGGGACCAGGCCCGCGAGCAGCCGGCGCTGCTGCCGCCCGGCACGCGCGTGAGGTTCGTGGCCCGATGAACCTGCACGTCGTCGAGACCGGGCCGATGGTCACCGTGCAGGACCGCGGCCGGGTCGGGCTCGCCCACCTGGGCGTCCCGCGCGCCGGTGCGCTCGACGCGCCGGCCGCCGCCCTGGCCAACCGGATCGTGGGCAACGGCCCCGACGCCGCCGTGCTCGAGGTGCTCCTGGGTGGGCTCGTGCTGCGTGCTGATGCAGGCTGCTGGGTCGCGGTCACCGGCGCCGGCCGCGAGCATCCCGTCGCGGAGTGGCTCGCGGCGGGCGCGACGCTGCGGGTGGAGAGGCCGACGACCGGTCTCCGCAGCTACGTCGCGGTCGCCGGCGGGATCGACGTCCCTCCGGTGCTCGGGTCGCGCTCGACCGACACGCTCGCCGGGGTCGGACCGCCGCAGGTGGAGGCCGGCGCCGTGCTGCCGGTCGGCGCCGGGCGCAGCCGGCCGCGGGCGGTCGACGTACCGCGGCCACCGACCCCCGGGCCGCTGCGGATCACGTCAGGTCCGCGCAGCGACTGGTTCGACGCCGACGCGCTCGACCAGCTGTGTGCCACGGCGTACGTCGTGGAGGCCGACTCCAACCGGGTCGGGCTGCGTCTCGACGGACCGCCCCTGCCGCGGCGGCGCACCGACGAGCTGGCGAGCGAGGGGATGGTCCTCGGCGCGGTTCAGGTGCCGCCGAGCGGGAGGCCGGTCGTCTTCCTGGCCGACCACCCGCCGACCGGGGGCTACCCGGTGATCGGGGTCGTGGACGCCGACGACCTGTGGCAGTGCGCCCAGCTGCGACCGGGGGAGCAGGTCAGGTTCACTCGTCCTCGGGCTCCGGCGGGCGCCACGGGGTGAGCGCCGGGTCGTCCTGGGAGTAGCTGCGCACCGGACCGGCCGGCGTCTCGGCGGTCTCGAACCGGACCGTGACGACCCCGCGGCCCGACCCCCACACCCACCCGCGACCCAGCTCCTCGTGGACGACGTCCATGCCCGGCGCCCAGGTCCGGCGTGAGTGGTGGGGGACCTCCACCTCGGGCAGCTCCTCCTCGTCCTCGGTCGTGTCGCCGAAGAGGTCCTCCTGCACCCAGTCGGCGAGCCCCGAGACGCCGACGCCGAGCAGCCGCACGCCGCCCGAGGTGTCCAGGTCGGTGAGCAGGGCGCGGGCCAGCCGCGCGATCGTGCTGGTGCTGTCCGTGGGGGAGCTGAGCGTGTTGGAGCGGTTGACGGTGGTGAAGTCGTGCATCCGCACCTTGATCGTGACCGTGCGCCCCGAGAGCCCGCTCTTGCGCAGCCGCGCGGCGACCTCGCCCGCCTGACGGGTCAGCAGGTGCTCCATCAGCTTGCGGTCGGTCAGGTCGGTGTCGTAGGTGCCCTCGACGCTGACCGACTTGGTCTCGCGCTCGGGCACGACGGGCCGGTCGTCCTCGGCGCGGGCGAGATGGAAGAGCCAGGAGCCGCTCGACCTGCCGAGCTCGCGGACCAGCTCCTCCTCGCTGACGCCCTCGAGCTCCGCGACGGTGTGGATGCCGGCGCGGCGCAGGCGCTCGGCGGTGGCGGGGCCGACACCTGGGATCACGGTGACGTTCATCGGGCGGAGCAGGTCGCGCTCGGTGCCGGGCGCGACCACGACCAGCCCGTCGGGCTTGTCGAGGTCGCTGGCGACCTTGGCGATGAACTTCGACGTACCCACCCCGACCGAGGCGGTCAGCCCGTCGGTGACCTGCGTCAGTCGGGTGCGGAGGTCCTCGGCGAAGGCGGTCACGGTCGGCACCGAGAGGTCGGGCAGGTCGGCTTGGGCGAGGTCGACGAACGCCTCGTCCAGCGACAAGGGCTCGACGAGCGGGGAGACGGAGCGGAGCAGCGCCATCACCCGCCGGCTGGTGTCGCGGTAGGCGTGGAAGCGGCCGGACAGGAAGGCCGCGTGCGGGCAGCGCGCGCGGGCCTCGCGGGTCGACATGGCGGAGCGCACGCCGTACACCCGGGCCTCGTACGACGCCGTGGAGACGACGCCGCGGCCCCCGACCCCGCCGACGACGACCGGCTTGCCGCGCAGCGAGGGCTTGTCGCGCTGCTCGACCGCGGCGAAGAACGCATCGAGGTCGAGGTGGAGCACCGAGGCTTCCGCACGCACGGTGCGCAAACTACCCCGCGGTGCCGACAGCGCCGGGTCCCGGCCACGTGTCGTCCACAACGGGCCGTCCAGCACGGCACTCCACAGGCACCCTCCCGGCGCCCCGTGACTGTCGGCCGGGCCGGGGATCTTCGGTGCATGACGACCCAGTCCACGACCATGACCGCCCGCACCCCCGAGGACGTCCTCGCCGTCGTCCCCGTGGTCCTCGGCTTCGAGCCGCACGACTCGCTCGTGATGCTGACCTTCGGCGCCGACCCGCCGTTCCACGCCCGGGTCGACCTGCCGAACTCCCGCGACGAGGTCGCCGACCTGGTCGAGTCGCTGCTGGCGCCGGCTCGGCAGCACCGGGCCCGGCAGGTGTTCCTGATCGGCTACGGCGCGGGAGACTCGCTGGCCGAGCGCTGCGTGCGCGCGGGGTGGCACGCCTTCGAGCGGGCGGGGATCGCCGTCATCGACGGGCTGCGCACCGATGGCCGGCGCTGGTTCGCCGTGCCCGGGCGTCGTGGGGTGCCGGCGCACGGCGTGCCCTACGACCTGGCCGCTCATCCGTTCGCGGCGCAGGCCGTCTACGACGGCCGGGTGGTCCACGACTCCCGCGACGACCTGCGCGCGATGATCGCGCCCGATCCCGCACAGGTCGGACGGGTGGTCGCCGCCGTGGCCGAGCTCACCGGTGACCCGCCACCGATCCTCACCGAGGGCTCCTGGGTCCGGGAGCTGGTGGTGCGCTGCACCACGACCGGGACTTCTCCGGACGACCACCAGGTCGCCCGGCTGCTGCGCGGCCTCCTTGAGATCCGGGTCCGCGACGCCGCGTGGTCGCCGCTCCGGCGGGACTGCGCCCGTGAGCACGTCGCGTTCTGGGTCGACGTGGTGCGGCGCGCCCCCGAACCGTTGGTCGCGGCGCCGGCCGCCCTGCTCGCGTTCGCCGCCTGGCAGTCGGGCGAGGGGGCGCTCGCGTGGTGCGCGGTCGACCGCTCCACCGACGCCGATCCCGACTACTCGCTGGCCTGCCTGGTGGCGCAGGCGCTGGTGGATGCGGTCCCGCCGCACAGCTGGCAGGGGGACTTCGACTGGACCGAGGGACTGTTCTCGTGACGCTCCGGGTACGTCCCCGCCATGGTGAGGTCGCTCGGGATCGAGGAGGAGCTGCTGCTCGTCGACCCGGCGAGCCGCGCGGCCGTGCCCGAGGCAGCGCGGGTGCTCAAGGAGTTCCATGACCACGGGCGCGGTCACCACGGCTCGTCGCCGGCGACCGAGGAGCTCGACCACGAGCTCTTCCGCCACCAGCTCGAGACCCGCACCGACCCGACCCGCGACGCGGCAGACGCGTTCGCCCAGGTCGTCAGCGCGCGCAGGACCGCGGGCGAGGCAGCGCGGGCCGGCGGTCTGGTGGCCGTGGCCAGCGGGATCTCGGCGTTCGGCGGAGACCTGACCGCCGTGACCGACGACGATCGCTACCGCGACATGGTGGCGACGTACGGCGAGATCGCCCGGACGGGCGGGACCTGCGGCATGCACGTCCACGTCGCGATCGAGTCGGACGCCGAGGGCGTGGCTGTCATCGACCGCATCGCTCCGTGGCTGCCGGTCCTGCTGGCCATCAGTGCCAACTCGCCGTTCGCCGAGGGCCGTGACACGGGCTATGCATCGTGGCGGTCGCAGGTGTGGTCGAGGTGGCCGAGCGCCGGTCCGACCGAGCGGTTCGGGTCGGTCGAGGGCTACCGAGACGCCTCCCGGACCCTGCTCGACTGGGGAGCGGCCCGTGACCCCGGGATGCTCTACTTCGACGCCCGGCTGTCCGAGTCGCACCCCACGGTCGAGGTCCGGGTGTGCGACGTCTGCGCCGACCCAGCCGATGCCGTGCTCATCGCCGTGCTGGTGCGCGGGCTGGTCGAGACCGCGGCACGTGGCGACGACGCCAGGTTCCCGCACTGGCGGGCCGAGGCACTCCGCGCCGCCCACTGGGCCGCGTCCCGGTGGGGGCTGTCCGGCTCGCTGGTCGACCCCACGCACGGAGGTCTGCGACCGGCGCGCGACGTGCTGGACGCACTGCTCGCCCTGGTCGGACCGACGCTCGCCGAGGCGGGCGACGAGCACCGGGTCGTGCAGGGCCGAGAACGGGTGCTGGGCGCCACCGGTGCGTCCAGGCAGCGAGCTGCCTACGAGCGCGCGGGCGACGTCGGCGGTGTGGTCGACGACCTGGTCGAGCGCACGGAAGGATCCTGGGCCGCCCAGGATCTGGCCTGAATCCCACGAGAGAGCACTAGGGTCCCTGACATGGGCGAAGAGGTCGAGGCACAGGAGTTCTCCCGGGCTGACCGCACGCGACACCGGGAGAAGGTGCGCCGCAACCTCGACGTGTTCGCCCGGATGCTGCGCGAGGCGCGCTTCGACACCGACGACCCGATGACCGGCATCGAGGTCGAGCTCAACCTCGTCGACGAGCAGGGCGACCCGGCTCTGAAGAACACCGAGGCGCTCGCGGCGATCGCCGACCCGGACTTCCAGACCGAGCTCGGTCAGTTCAACATCGAGATCAACGTGCCGCCGGCCCGGCTGCGCGAGGGCGGGCTGACGACCTTCGAGGACAACCTGCGTCGCAGCCTCAACGACGCCGAGTCGAAGTCGGCGGCCGTCGGCGCCCACATGGTGATGATCGGGATCCTGCCGACCCTCGCCGAGGGTCACATGGGCATGGGCAGCCTGAGCGCCAACCCGCGCTACAAGCTGCTGAGCGAGCAGATCCTCAACGCGCGCGGCGAGGACATCACGATCGCCATCGACGGCACCGAGCGGCTCCGCACGACCTCCGACTCGATCGTGCCCGAGGCGGCCTGCACCAGCACGCAGTTCCACGTGCAGACGTCGCCGGACCAGTTCGCCGAATACTGGAACGCCTCGCAGGCGATCGCCGCCGTCCAGCTCGCGGTCGGCGCGAACTCGCCGTACCTCCTGGGCAAGGAGCTGTGGCGCGAGACCCGGATCCCGCTCTTCGAGCAGGCCACCGACACGCGCAGCGAGGAGCTCAAGGCGCAGGGCGTGCGGCCGCGGGTGTGGTTCGGGGAGCGCTGGATCACGTCGGTCTTCGACCTCTTCGAGGAGAACGTCCGCTACTTCCCGGCGCTGCTGCCGGTCACCGACGACGAGGACCCGCTGCAGGTGCTCGAGGACGGCGGCACTCCCAAGCTCCCGGAGCTGCGGCTCCACAACGGCACGATCTACCGCTGGAACCGGCCGGTCTACGACATCGCCGACGGCGTCCCGCACCTGCGCGTCGAGAACCGTCTGCTCGCTGCCGGCCCGACGGTGGCCGACACGATGGCCAACGCCGCGTTCTACTTCGGCCTGGTCCGGAGCCTGGCCGAGGGCGAGCGGCCGCTGTGGTCGCAGATGTCCTTCAGCGCGGCCGAGGAGAACTTCCACGTCGCCGCCCGGCAGGGGATCGAGGCCCAGGTCTACTGGCCGGGCGTCGGACAGGTCCGCGCGACCGAGCTGGTGCTGCGTCGGCTGCTGCCGATGGCCCGCGAGGGTCTCGCGTCGTGGGGTGCGACCCAGGAGGAGAGCGACCGGTTGCTCGGGATCATCGAGCAGCGCTGCCTGCTCGGCACCAACGGCGCCGAGTGGTTCGTACGCCGGATGGCCGACCGAGCCGACCAGGATCGCTACGACGCCCTCCGCGCGACCCTGCTCGACTACCAGGACGGCATGCACAGCAACGAGCCCGTCCACACCTGGGACTAGCGCTGGCGCAGGCGCTTCCACTCGCGGCGCACTCCGCTGCGCGGGTCGCGCCAGCCGTGCCGGTTGACGACCACCAGCGTCAGCCCGATCCCGGCCTCGGCGCTGGCGGCGCGGGCCGCCGCCATCCACGCGACGTCGACGTCCTGCAGGTCGAGCTCGCCGGTCCGGGTCAGCCACATCATCGGCACCGAGCCCGACCCCGGCCGCCACGAGCGCCTGAGCAGCGCCGCGACCACGTCGCACCGGAGGGCGTGGTCGAGGGTGTCGCCGGTCTCGACGGCGAAGACGTCCTCGGGTCCGCCCGGTCGCCCGACGTGCACGAGCGGCGGGTGGACCCGTCGTCGCTCCGCGACCGCGTGGTCGAGCACCGCCCGGCGCAGCACGAGGTGGAGCGCGCGCCCGACCGGCTCCTGGATGCCTTCCACGGCGCCAGCCTGCCCGTTTCTCGCGGGCTCCATCGGTGTCCTCCACAGGCGGTCGCGACGCGGTAGGTTGCCAGAGGTCAGCCACCGTGGACCAGCAACGCGCACGACCTCGCAGTAGGGAGACCTGATGGGCACCGTCGTCGTCGGCTACGTACCCAAGCCGGAGGGGGAGGCCGCGCTGCGCACGGCCGTCTCGGAATCGAAGCTGCGAGGGGCGTCGCTCATCGTGGTCAACTCCCACCGCGGTGGCCAGGACTTCGACTCCGACGCCGCGACCCAGGCCGAGCGGGAGATGAACGCGGTCCGCAAGGCGCTCGAGGGCTCCGGGGTCGAGTACGAGGTCCGGCAGCTGGTGCGCGGCTTCGAGCCGGCCGAGGACCTGATCAGCATCGCCGAGGCGAACGCCGCCGAGCTGATCGTGATCGGCCTGCGCCGCCGCTCGCCGGTCGGCAAGCTGATCCTGGGCAGCAACGCCCAGCGGATCCTGCTCGACGCGCACTGCCCGGTGCTCGCGGTCAAGGCCGACTGAGACGGGCTGAGACGGGCTGACCGATCAGGGCCGGTCGCGCACGCTAGGCTCGCCCTGCCAGTCGTACTCCATTGCAGTTGGAGTCAGGGAACCCGGTGAGAATCCGGGACTGACGCGCAGCGGTGAGGGTGACGGGCGGAGCACGCGGGCGACCGCAGCCACTGGAGGAGACTCCGGGAAGGCGCTCCGCACCGGATGATCCCGAGTCCGAAGACCTGCTGGCCCTAGCGGCGACCGCCGCCAGGTCGTACGAGGGTCCCGCGGACGGGCCCCTGGCCAGACAGGTCTCACCCGTGGCATCCACTCGCAACCGGACCGACCGTTGCCCGGGCGTGCTGCGCCCGTGGTCGGCCGACGACGGCCTGCTCGTCCGGCTCCGCCTGATCGGCGGCCGGGTCGGCTCGTCCGCCCTCACGGCGCTCGCCGACGTCGCGACGACGTACGGCGACGGGCGCGTCCGCCTGACCGGGCGCGCCAACCTCCAGCTCCGTGGCCTCCCGGGCGTCGACGGTCGCCTCGACGACGACGCGATCGCCGCGCTCGAGGCGACCGGGCTGCTGCCGACACGCACCCACGAGCTCGTCCGCAACGTGATGGTCTCGCCGCAGACCGGGCTCGCGGGCGGTCGGGCCGACCTGCGCCCGGTCGCGGACGAGCTCGACCGGCTGCTCTGCGCGGACCCGGGGCTCGCCGAGCTGCCCGGTCGCTTCCTCTTCGTGCTCGACGACGGCCGCGGCGACCTGGTCGACCGCGGCTGCGACCTCGGGCTCGTCGCGCTCGACGCCGATACGGCCCAGCTGCGCGTGGGCGGGGGGTGGGGACCGGTCGTCCCGCTCGAGGCCGCCGCTGCCGAGATCGTGGTGCTCGCCGGCGATTTCCTCGACCGTCGCGGCAGCGGACCGACCGCCCCGTGGCACGTCTGGGAGCTCGACGAGCCTTTGCTGCCGCCGTCGATCGAGGACCCGCGGATCCCGGTGGCCCAGGACCCGCTGGCGTACGGCGACGTCGCCGGAGGCGAGCACGTCGACGCGGTCTCTGGTCTCGACCGCGCTGCCGTCGCCGCCCTGACCGCCTCCGCACCCGAGCTCGTGGTCACGCCGTGGCGCGGCGTGCTCGTCCCCGAGGAGTCGCATGCCTGACCTGCACCCACCGCGCCGTCGCTACCCGTACGTCGACAGCGGCCCGGCCATCTACCTCGACTCCTTCGCCACCATCCGGCGCGAGGCGGACCTGAGCGCCGTACCCCCCGACGCCGAGAAGCTCGCCGTCCGGATGATCCACGGCAGCGGCCAGGTCGACCTGGCCGCCGACCTCGTGGTCCACCCGCTCGCCGTCGCTGCAGCCCGGTCCGCCCTGGACTCGGGTGCGCCGGTCCTCTGCGACGCCACCATGGTCGCGACGGGGGTGACCCGCAGCCGGCTACCGAGGGACAACGACGTCCTCTGCTTCCTCAACGACCAGCGGGTCCCGGGCCTCGCGCGGGAGTGGGGGACCACGCGCACAGCCGCCGCGGTCTCACTGTGGGAGCCGCACCTCGAGGGCGCCGTGGTCGCGATCGGCAACGCCCCGACGGCGCTCTTCCACCTGCTCGAGATGATCCTCGACGGCGCCCCGCGACCGGCCGTGGTCGTCGGCTGCCCGGTCGGGTTCATCGGCGCGGTCGAGTCCAAGCAGGCGCTCGCCGCCTTCGCGACCGACCACGGCATCGACCTGCCCTTCGTGACGGTGCACGGCCGCCGCGGCGGGTCCGCGATGACGTCGTCCGCCCTCAACGCCCTCGCCCAGGAGGAGGAATGACCGGCCGGTTCCACGGTGTCGGCGTGGGTCCGGGCGACCCCGAGCTGATCACCCTCAAGGCCGCCCGCCTGATCGGCGCGGCCGACGTGATCGCCTTCCACTGCGGCCGCGGCAAGGAGTCCAACGCTCGCCGGATCGCGAGCGGTCTCTTCGCCGACGGCGTGATCGAGGAGCGGCTCACCTACCCGGTGACGACCGGGAGCACGGACCACCCAGGTGGCTACGTCGGCGCGATGGCGGACTTCTACGAGGAGTCCGCGACCCGGCTGGCCGCGCACCTCGAGGCGGGGCGGGACGTCGTGCTCCTGTCCGAGGGGGACCCACTCTTCTACGGCTCCTACATGTACATGCACGACCGGCTCTCGGAGCGCTACGAGACCGAGGTCGTGCCCGGCGTACCGGCCTTCCTCGCCGCGACGGCAGCCACCGCCAGCCCGCTCGTGCGCCAGACCGACGTGCTGACCGTGCTCCCAGGCACGATGCCCGAGCCGGAGCTGGCGCGCCGCCTGGCCGACACCGACGCCGCGATCATCATGAAGCTCGGCCGCACCTTCCCGGCCGTTCGCCGTGCGCTCGAGGCCGCGGGCCGGATCGAGCACGCGATGTACGTCGAGCGCGCGTCGATGCCCGAGCAGCGCTGGCTGCCGGTGGCCGACGTCGACCCGGACTCGGTGCCGTACTTCTCCCTGATCGTGGTGCCCGGCGACTCCCGCAACGGCCCCGGTCGGCGTGCGGTTTGGTCACAAACCGCAGCTGGGAGCGCTCCAGACCTGCGGTTGGTGACCAAACCGCAACCCGCGGAGCTGCTGGTCGTGGGGCTGGGACCGGGACCGGACGCGTGGCTGACGCCCGAGGTGTCGGCCGTGCTGGCCGAGGTCGACCACGTCGTGGGCTACGGCCCGTACGTCGACCGGGTGCCGCAGCGCGCAGGGCTGACCCGGCACGCGTCGGGCAACACGGTCGAGGTCGACCGCGCCCGCCACGCGCTCACGCTGGCCCGGGCGGGGGAGAGGGTCGCCGTCGTCTCCGGCGGTGACGCGGGTGTCTTCGGGATGGCGGCCGCCGTGTTCGAGGCCGCCGAGGACCCGGCGTACGCCGACGTCCGGATCCGGGTGCTCCCCGGGCTGTCGGCCGTGCAGGCCGTCGCCGCGCGGGCCGGTGCGCCGATCGGCGCCGACTTCGCCGTCGTCTCGCTGTCGGACCGGCTCAAGCCGTGGGAGGTCGTCGAGCGCCGGCTGCGGGCGATCGCCGAGGCCGACCTGGTGCTCGCGATCTACAACCCCGCGTCGCGGTCGCGCACCGAGCAGGTGGCGACCGCCCAGCGGGTGCTGCTCGAGCACCGCAAGCCCGACACCGTCGTCGTCGTCGGTCGCGACGTCGGCCGGGCGGAGGAGTCGGTCACGGTCACCACCCTGGCCGAGCTGGACCCGGCCACCATCGACATGAAGTGCCTGCTGATCGTCGGCGCCGAGTCGACACGGGTCAGCGCGGCCGGCGTCTGGACGCCGAGGTTCGTCGAGTGACCGTCCACTTCGTCGGAGCGGGCCCCGGGGCCGCCGACCTCCTCACCGTCCGGGCGACCCGGCTGCTGGCCGAGGCCGACGTGGTGCTCTACCCGGGCACCTACCTCGACCCCGCGATGCTCAGCCACGTCAGCCCGGACGCCGAGCTCGTCGACACCCAGGACCTCGACCTCGACCAGATCATGGAGCGGTTGCTCGGTGGCCGCGACGTGGTGCGGCTGGTCTCCGGCGACCCCTCGGTCTACTCCGCCCTCGCCGAGCAGACCCGCCGGCTCGACGCAGCCCAGGTCCCGTGGGACGTGACGCCCGGCGTGCCCGCCTACGCCGCGGCCGCAGCCGCCGTCGGCCGCGAGCTCACGGTGCCGCTGCTCTCCCAGTCGGTGGTGCTGACCCGCACCCACGCACGGTCGACGGCGATGCCGGAGACCGAGTCGCTCGCGGCGTTCGCCGCCACCCGCGCGACCCTGGTGCTCCACCTGGCGATCACACGCACGCGTGAGCTGATGGCTGAGCTGACGGGGGAGTACGGCGACGACTGCCCGGTGGTCGTCGTCTACCGGGCGAGCCAGCCCGACCAGCAGGTGCTGCACGGGACGGTCGCGACGATCGCCGACGCCGTCGAGGCGGCCGGGCTCCGGCAGGCCGCGGTGATCCTGGTCGGCCGCGCGCTCGACCCGCGACCGGGCGGTGAGTCCTACCTCTACGACCCGACGCGGGTCCGCAACGCCCACTGAGTCACGGCGCGCGCCGGCGTCCAGCCGGTGAAGGTGCCGATCGGTGCCGTGGTCTCGACGCTGATCCGGGTGAGCTCGCCGCCGTGCTCGGCGTACGCCGCCGCGAGCAGCTGCTCGGTCTCCAGCGTCACCCCGTGGACGACGAGCCGGCCGCCGGGTCGCAGGGCGGCCAGGCAGGTGTCGATCACACCGGGAGCGGTCGCGCCGCCACCGACGAAGACCGCGTCCGGCGCCGGCAGTCCCGCCAGGGCGTCGGGCGCCTTGCCCATCACGACGTCCAGGCCGGGCACGCCCAGGGCCCCGGCGTTGCGGGCGATCCGCTCGGCCCGCTCGGGGGAGGCCTCGACCGCGGTGGCCGTGCAGGTCGGGTGCGCGCGCATCCACTCGATGCCGACCGACCCCGCGCCGGCGCCGACGTCCCAGAGGTGCTCGCCGGGGGTGGGCTCGAGCCGGGCGAGCGCGGAGGCGCGCAGGTCGCGCTTCGTGAGCTGGCCGTCGTGCTCGAACGCGTCGTCGGGGAGGCCCGCGACCCAGCCGCCGCGAGGCGGACCGTCGAGCTCGAGGGCCAGCACGTGGAGGTCGGGCACAGAAGCGGGCGGCTCGGCCGCGGTCGCGTCGACCCGTGACTCCGACGCGGCGCCGAGGTCACCGAGCACGGTCAGGCGCGAGGCGCCGTACCCCGCCCCGACGAGCAGCGCCGCCACCGTGGCCGGTGTCGTCGCGTCGGACGACAGCACGAGCACCCGGCGACCCGGGGCGAGCTCGCGCAGCACGGCACGGGGATCACGGCCGACGACGGTGACGACCGCGGTCGACTCGGCCGCCCATCCCATGCGAGCCCGGGCCAGGGCGATGGACGACACGGTCGGCTCGATCACGACCTGGCCGGCCCCCAGCAGCTCGATCAGCGTCGTACCGATGCCCGACACCAGCGGGTCGCCGGATGCCAGCGCGACGACCGGCTCGTCACCGAGGGACGCCAGCAGCGCGGGCAACCCGTCGCGCAGCGGCGACGGCCACGGCTCGCGGCGCTGGCCCGGCACGTCGGGCAGCAGGTCGAGGTGCCGCTGACCGCCGAGGACGACCGTCGCGCCGCAGATCAGCTGGCGCAGCCGGTCGGGAACACCCGCCCAGCCGTCCGCTCCGAGACCTACGACGGTGACCACGCCGCCAGACGCTATCGTGTGCCGCAACAGGCACGAGGTGCCCCAACGGCCAGCCATCGGAAACGGTGGGGACGTCCGACGGGGAGAATCTGGGAAGCCGGTGAGACTCCGGCACAGGCCCGCTGCGGTATATCGAGCCCCTCTCGAGGGGACCCGACAAGTCCGAAGACCGGCCTCGCGCCCGACCATGACCAATGGCGAAGCGAGCGGGAGCCTCACATGCCGGTGCCGTACCCATTTTCTGCCGTCCTCGGCTGCGAGGCCGACGACCTCGACGACATGGGCCTCTCCCTGGTCCTGACGACCATCTCTCCGGAGATCGGTGGTGTGCTGGTCCGGGGCGAGAAGGGGACCGCGAAGTCGACCACGGTGCGCGCTCTCGCCGACGTGCTCCCGCCGATCGAGGTGTACGACGGAGACCGGTTCTCGGTAGACCCCGCCGATCCGTCCGCGGTCTCGCCGGACGGCCCGTTCGCCGACGACGTCGAGACGCTGACCCGGTCGGTCCGCCTGGTCGAGCTGCCGGTCGGCGCGACCGAGGACCGGGTGCTCGGCTCGATCCACCTCGAGCGCGCGCTGTCGCAGGGCAAGGTCGAGTTCGAGCCCGGCCTGCTCGCGCGGGCGCACCGCGGCATCCTCTACGTCGACGAGGTCAACCTCCTGCACGACCACCTGGTCGACCTGCTCCTGGACGCCGCCGCCATGGGCCGCGCCTCCGTCGAGCGCGACGGCATCTCGGTCGAGCACGCCGCCCGCTTCGTGCTGATCGGCACCATGAACCCCGAGGAGGGCGAGCTCCGCCCGCAGCTCCTCGACCGCTTCGGCCTGACGGTCGAGGTCGCGGCGCCGCGTGATCCGAGCCTGCGGGTCGAGGTCGTGCGCCGACGGATGGCGTACGACGCCGACGCGACCGCGTTCGCCGAGCGCTTCCGTGCGGCGGACGCGGAGCTCACCCTCCGGATCGAGGCCGCCCACGAGCGGGTCGGCAAGGTCCTGCTGTCGGACACGGCGCTGCTGAAGATCGCGGAGGTCTGCGCGGCGTTCGAGGTCGACGGCCTCCGCGGCGACATCGTCACCGCTCGTGCCGCGGTCGCCCACGCCGCCTGGAACGGTCGCGACGAGGTCACCCGCGACGACATCCGCCGCGCCGCGCTGCTCGCGTTGCCGCACCGGCGCCGTCGCAACCCGTTCGACGCTCCGGGGCTCGACGAGGACCTGCTCGACCAGATCCTCGGCGACGAGGAGCTGCCGCCGGATCCGCCGGAGGGACCGGCCAGCGGTGACCAATCCACGGAACCCGACGCCGATTCGGTGGAGGAGGCACCGCCGACCGGAGACGGGCCGTCGGAGGACCCGACGAGCGGTGAGCAGTCCACCGAATCCGATGCCGACCCGGTGGAGGAGGCACCGCCCGCCGGAGGCGGCGCCGCACCCGACTCGACCGTC
Organism: Nocardioides pollutisoli; assembly: GCF_040045055.1. Taxonomy (NCBI): domain Bacteria; kingdom Bacillati; phylum Actinomycetota; class Actinomycetes; order Propionibacteriales; family Nocardioidaceae; genus Nocardioides; species Nocardioides pollutisoli. Next base: position 595,656 of record NZ_JBDZDU010000002.1, on the reverse strand, counting down.
GCCGCGGCCGCGCCGTACCGCCCCAAGCTCCTGACCGTCCGCGGGCTCGGCGAGGGCGAGGCCGGGCGTCGCAGCCGGGCGCTGGCGACAAACGGTCGCCGGGTGGGCGCCAGCACCGGCACCGGTTCGCTCCACCTCGTGGAGACGCTCCGCGCGGCCGCGTCCCAGCAGGCCGGTCGCGAGCGCGACGGCGCCCGCGTCGCGCTGCGTCCCGCCGACCTCAGGACCGCGGTTCGCGAGGGACGCGAGGCCAACCTGGTGCTCTTCTGCGTCGACGCGTCGGGCTCGATGGCGGCACGCAAGCGGATGACCCAGGTGAAGACCGCGGTCCTCTCGCTGCTGCTCGACGCCTACCGCCGCCGCGACAAGGTCGGCCTGGTGACCTTCCGGGGGCTGGCGGCCGAGGTCGCGCTGCCGCCGACCCGGTCCGTCGACATCGCAGCAAGACGGCTCGACGAGATCCCGGCCGGGGGCCGGACTCCGCTGGCGGAGGGACTGCTCGAGGCGGCCCGGGTGATCGAGCGCGAACGGGTCCGCGACCCCCGGGTCCGGCCGTTGCTGGTCGTCGTCACTGACGGCCGGGCCACGGGGGGACCCGACGCGGTCGCCCGCTCGCAGCAGGCTGCGGAGCACCTCGCCGGCCTCGGCGTCACCACCGTCGTCATCGACGGCGAGACCGGGCCGCTGCGCCTGGGGCTCGCGGTCCGGCTCGCCGAGCTGCTGCGCGCCGAGCACGTCCCGGTGTCCGAGGTCAGTGCCGAGGCGATCACCGGCGCCGTACGGCGGGTCGCCTGATGCCCCAGGGTCAGCCGCTCGTCGTACCGGACGACGGCCTCACCACCCGCCAGCGCCGCAACCGGCCGCTGCTGATGGTCCACACCGGCCCCGGCAAGGGGAAGTCGACCGCAGCCTTCGGCCTCGCCCTGCGCGGCTGGAACCAGGGCTGGCGGATCGGGGTCTTCCAGTTCGTGAAGTCCGCCAAGTGGCGGATCGGCGAGCAGACCGTGCTCGAACGACTCGGCGCCCTGCACGACGAGACCGGCGAGGGTGGTCCGGTCGAGTGGCACAAGATGGGCTCCGGCTGGTCCTGGACCCGCAAGCAGGGAGATGCCGACGACCACGCCGTCGCCGCCGCCGAGGGCTGGCAGGAGATCAAGCGCCGGCTGGCCGCCGAGACCCACGACCTGCTCGTCCTCGACGAGTTCACCTACCCGATGACGTGGGGCTGGGTGGACGTCGACGACGTGGTCGAGACGCTTGCGCACCGGCCGGGCCAGCAGCACGTCATCGTCACCGGCCGCAACGCCGACCCCCGGCTGGTCGAGGTCGCCGACCTGGTCACGGAGATGACGAAGGTCAAGCACCCGATGGACGCCGGCCAGAAGGGCCAGAGGGGCATCGAGTGGTGAGCCTGACGCGCGTCGTGATCGCGGCGCCGTCGACGGGACAGGGCAAGACCACGATCGCCACCGGGCTGATGGCCGCGCTGCGGTCCGCCGGCAACGAGGTGAGCCCTCACAAGGTCGGCCCCGACTACATCGATCCCGGCTACCACGCCCTCGCCACCGGGCGTCCGGGCCGCAACCTCGACCCGCACCTGGTCGGCGAGGAGCGGATCGTCCCGCTCCTGCTGCACGGCGCACGCGGCGCCGACGTCGCCGTCATCGAGGGCGTGATGGGCTTGTACGACGGGCGCCTGGGCACCGACGGGTTCGCGTCCACCGCCCACGTCGCGACGCTGACCCGGACGCCGGTCGTGCTGGTCCTCGACGTCGCCCGCCTCTCGCGCACGGCCGGGGCCATCGCCGCCGGCATGGTGGCCTACGACGCGGCCGTCGAGATCGCGGGCGTCGTGCTCAACCGCGCTGGCTCGGAGCGCAACACCGCCGAGATCGTCCGGTCGCTGGAGCGCACCGGTCTGCCGGTGCTGGGCGTCCTGCCCCACGACGACCGGCTGGCCGCACCGTCCCGCCACCTCGGGCTGGTGCCCGTCGCCGAGCGTGACGGGTCGGTCCGGTCGATCGCGGACCTCGGTGAGCAGGTCGCGCAGCACCTCGACCTCGCCGCCATCCTCGACGTCGCCCGGTCCGCGCCCGACCTCGACGCCGAGCCGTGGACGCCCGCGCTGGTCCCGCCGAGTGACTCCCGCCCTGTGGTCGCGATGGCCGGCGGGCGTGCCTTCACGTTCCGCTACCCCGAGACCGAGGAGCTCCTGGCTTCGGCCGGCTGTCGCGTCGTGACGTTCGACCCGCTGTCCGACGCCGCCCTGCCCGCCGGCACCCGCGGGATCTACCTCGGCGGCGGCTTCCCCGAGATGTACGCCGCCGAGCTGGCCGCCAACACCGGCCTGCTCCGCGACCTCCGCGCCGCCGTGGCCGCCGGGGTGCCGACGGTCGCGGAGTGCGCGGGACTGCTGCTCCTGGCGGAGTCGCTCGACGGCGTACCCATGGCCGGCGCGGTCCCGGCCGTGGCCGCGATGGCGGAGCGGCTGACGCTGCGCTACCCGGAGGTCACGCCCACCGCCGACTCGTTGCTGATGCGCGCGGGGGAGCCGGTGACGGGGCACGAGTTCCACCGCACCCGGACCACCCCCGACCGGGACTTCACCAGCGCGACCCTGCACGCGTCGTACCTCCACGTGCACTGGGCCGGCCACCCGCAGCTCGCCCAGCGGTTCGCCGAAGCCGTCCACGGCGGGCAGCTCGACCCGCTGCGTCACCACGGCGACGCGGAGGCCACGACCGGCCTGCTCGACCTCGCGGTCAACGTCTTCGACGGCCCGCGACCGGCCTGGCTGGATGCCGCGCTGCACGCCGCGGTCGACGACGCGAGCGCCTACCCGGACGCAGCGCCCGCGGCCGCGGCGATCGCCGCCCACCACGGGCGCAGTCTCGCCGAGGTGCTGCCGACCGCCGGTGCCGCCGAGGCGTTCACGCTGGTGGCGCGGCTGCGCGACTGGCGTCGCCCGGTGGTCGTGCACCCGCAGTTCACCGAGCCGCACGCCGCCCTCGAGCAGGCGGGCCACGCCGTGACGTCGGTGCTGTGCCGCCCCGAGGACGGCTTCTCGCTCGATCCTGGCGCCGTGCCCGAGGACGCCGACCTGGTGGTCGTCGGCAACCCGACCAACCCGACCGGCGTGCTGCACCCCGCCGCCGCGATCCGCAGGCTCTGCCGCGACGGGCGGCTGGTCGTCGTCGACGAGGCGTTCATGGACGCGGTGCCGGGCCAGCCCGAGTCGCTCGCCGGGGAACCCGGTGTCCTGGTGGTCCGCAGCCTCACCAAGCACTGGTCGATCCCCGGGATCCGGGCCGGGTACGTCGTCGGTGACCCCGACGTCGTCGCAGCGCTCCGCCGGCAGCAGACGCCCTGGTCGCTGTCCGCGCCCGCGATCGCGGCGACCGTCGCGTGCCTGTCGGCCGAGGCCGCACCCGAGTCGGCCGCACGGGCGGACACGATCGCCGCCTGGCGAACGGTCCTCGAGGACGCCCTGCGGTCCCGGGGGATCGAGCACGTCCCGTCGGCCTCGTCCTTCGTGCTCGCCCGCGTCGGCCACGGCGTGCACGCCACCCTGCGCGACCGCGGGATCGCCGTACGCCGTGCCGACACCTTCCCCGGTCTCGACGGCTCGTGGGTGCGGATCGCCGTCCGCCCGCCCGAGTCGACCGCCCGTCTCCTCTCCGCCCTCACCTCCTGAAGGAGCACCGATGACCTACGTCTCCGCCCCGTCCACGATCGCCCGCGACCACGCCGCCAAGCGGCTCGCCGCCCTCGCCACACCGCCCGGCGCGCTCGGCCGCCTCGGTGAGCTCGGCGTCTGGGTCGCCGCCTGCCAGGGCCAGGTGCCGCCCGCTCCGGTCGACCGCGTGCGGCTGGTGATCTTCGCCGGCGACCACGGCGTCGCTGCTCACGGCGTCTCGGCGTTCCCACCGGCGATCACCGGTGCCATGGTGCGCACCTTCCTGGCCGGCAAGGCCGGCGTGAACGCCCTTGCGTCCGCTCACGGCGTGAGCGTCCGGGTCCTCGACCTCGGTGTCGACGAGGACTTCGACGACCTCGACGCCGACACCCGGGCCGCCCTCACGGCGTACAAGATCCGCCGCGGCAGCGGCGCGATCCACCTCGAGGACGCGCTGACCCGTGAGCAGACCGAGGCTGCCCTGGCGGCGGGTGCCGCCGTCGCTCGCGAGGAGATCGCGGCCGGTGCGCAGCTGCTGCTGAGCGGCGACATGGGCATTGGCAACACCACGCCCGCCGCGGCGCTGATCGCGGCCGCGCTGGGCCTGCCCGGCAGCGAGGTCGTCGGCCGGGGCACCGGCATCGACGACGCCGCGCTGGTCCACAAGGCCGAGGTGATCGACACAGCGCTCCGGCGCGCCGGCGACCGCACCGCCGACCCGGTCGAGACGCTCGCCGCCCTCGGCAGCGCCGACCTCGCCGCGACGACGGGCTACCTCCTCGCGGCCGCCCAGGACGGCGTACCGGTCCTGCTCGACGGGCTGATGAGCGTCGCCTGCGCGCTGACGGCCGACCGGGTCGAGCCGGGCGCCGTCGCCTGGTACGCCGCCGGCCACCGCTCCACCGAGCCGGCCCAGACGACCGCGCTCGCCAAGATGGGACTCGAGCCGCTGCTCGACCTCGGCCTGCGGCTCGGTGAGGGATCGGGGGCGGTCGCGGCGGTGCCGGTGGTCCGCAGCGCCACCGCCGTGCTCCGCGACGTCGCCCTGCTGTCCGAGCTCGGCGCCTAGTGCTCCTCGACGCCTGGCGGCTCGCCGTCGGCACCCTGACCGCGCTGCCGGTACGGCCGCCGAGCATCGTCGACCCCGCACGCGCCCGGCTAGCGATGGTGCTCGCGCCGGTCGCCGCGCTGCCGCTGGGCGCTGCCGCCGCGGCGGTCGTGGTCGCGGGGGACGCGCTCGACCTGGCGCCGCTGGTCGTCGCGCTGCTCGCGATCGGCGCCGTGACGCTGGGCAACCGCGGCTTCCACCTCGACGGACTCTCGGACACGGTCGACGCGTTGGCAGCGTCCTACGACCGCGAGCGCTCGCTGGCGGTGATGAAGTCGGGCACGTCGGGTCCGGCCGGAGGGGTCGCCGTGCTCCTGGTGGTCGGCTTGCAGGTCGCGGGCCTGGCCGGCACGTCGTCCGCGCCGGCCGTCGGCGCCGCTGTCTGCCTGTCGCGGGCAGCCCTGGTGGTCTGCTGCCTGCGTTCGGTGCCGCCGGCGCGGACCGATGGGATCGGGCGGTCGTTCACGCAGACGGTGCCGGTCACCGTCGCGATCGTGGTCTGGCTCGTCGTCACGGTCCTCCTCACGCTGGTCGGGGGGTGGCACGGGACCGTGGCGTCGGTCTGCGCGCTGCTGGTCGTCGCGATCCTCGTGTGGCGCGCGGTCCGGCGTTTCGGCGGCGTCACCGGCGACGTGTTCGGCGCGAGCATCGAGCTGGCCCTCGCGGCCATGCTGGTGGCGCTCTCGTGAGGGCGCGCGCCGCCGGGCTGCTCCTCGGGTACGCCGCGGACCGGCTGCTCGGCGACCCCCGGCGCTTCCACCCGGTCGCCGGGTTCGGCACGGTGGCGGGCGCCCTCGAGCGCCGGTTGTACGCCGACTCGCGACCCCGTGGCGTCGTGCACGCGGCCGTGCTGGTCGGGGGAGCGGTGACTCTGGGGGCGATGGCCGAGCGCCGGTCCGTCGTGGTCACGGCCCTGGCCACCTGGGCGGTGCTGGGCGGCCGCTCCCTGGAGCGCGAGGCGCTGGCCGTGCACGCCCACCTGGCGGCCGGCGACCTGCTCGCCGCGCGCGAGCGGCTGACCCACCTGGTCGGGCGCGACACCTCCGAGCTCGACGAGTGCGAGGTCGCGCGGGCGGTGGTGGAGTCGGTCGCCGAGAACACCTCGGACGCCGTCGTCGCGCCGCTGCTGTGGGGCGCCGTCGCGGGGGTGCCCGGGCTGCTCGGCTACCGCGCCGCCAACACCCTCGACGCGATGGTGGGCCACCACAACGACCGCTACGAGCGCTACGGCTGGGCCTCCGCGCGACTCGACGACCTGGTCAACCTGCCGGCGTCCCGCCTCAGCGCGGCCCTGGCGCTCGCGGTCTCGCCCGGCCGGGCGAGCGAGGGCTGGCGCGCGTGGCGTCGGGACGCCGCTGCGCACCCCAGCCCCAACGCCGGCGTCGTCGAGGCGGCGTTCGCCGGCGTGCTCGGCGTCCGACTCGGGGGAGTGAACCGCTACTACGGCGACCGGGTCGAGCACCGCGCCCTGATCGGCGCCGGCCGCGCCGTCCGGCCCGAGGACGTCGCGCGGGCGACGAGCCTCGCCCGACGGGTCGGGACCGCGGCCGCCGTCACCACCGCCGTACTCGCCCTCAGGAGCAGACGATGACCACCGTGCTCGTCGGCATGTCCGTCGCCGATGTCGACCGTCGCGACGAGCTGGCTGCCGCGGCCCGCGACCTCGGGGGGTCGCTGGCGTTCCTGCAGCAGGCCGATCCCTCGCTCTCGGCCGAGCTGACCCGGCTCGCCGACGAGGGCGCGGAGACGATCGTGCTCGTCGGCATCAGCACCGGGCCACTGGCCCCCGCGCACTCCTGGCTGCGCCGGATCGCGGCCCACTGGTGGCGGGAGCGGGCCGGTCGGCGCCCCGAGCTGGTGGTGGCGAACCGCCTCGCGGACAGCCTCGACGCGATCCCCACAGTGAGCGCGGAGACGAAGCCGATCTCGGGGTCCGAGCCCGGCCTCACCTCGGCCGCGTGGGAGGACGTGACCGGCCACCGCCACCAGGTGATGGTCTGCCGCGGACCTCGGTGCACGGCGATGGGTGCGGTCGACAGCCTGCGGGCGATGGTCCTCGCGATGCTGGAGCACCAGCTCGGCGACGACGACGTCCTGCTCGTCCACACCGGCTGCCAGTTCCCCTGCAACCAGGCGCCGGTGGTCAGCGTCCAGCCCGACGACGTCTGGTACGGCCGGGTCGACGCCGCGGCCGCCACCGAGATCGTCGCGGAGCACTTCGTCCGTGGACATCCCGTCGCCAGCAACCGCTTGAACCGCTAGGGTTCTGAGCACACGCCGTACGTGAGGAAGCCAGTGAGAATCTGGCACGGTCACGCCACTGTGAGAGCTCGATCCTGAGCTCGGAGTCAGATCTTCCGACGACGTGTTTTCCGCCCGACAAGGGAACGTTGTATTCCTGAAGGAGCATCATGAGCAACACGTCTGCCCTCCCCACTCCCGGCACCGCAGCTGTCTCCGCGCCGATCGTCGACGCCAACGTCACGACGGTCGCGCTGCTGCTCGGCACCTCGATCCTGGCCCTGCTGGTCTACTACTTCATCGGTGTCGACGAGGGCGCGATGTCGGTCTTCGGCAAGAGCATGGTCCTCCACGAGTTCTTCCACGACGGCCGGCACTTCCTCGGTTTCCCCTGCCACTGATCACTCCACGATCACGCAGAGGGGACAACAGAACATGGAGAAGCAGCTCATCGGCCGTGGTGTGCTCGCAGGAGCCCTCGGCGGCCTGGTCGCCTTCATCTTCGCCCGGATCTTCGCCGAACCGCTGATCCAGCGGGCGATCGACTACGAGGGTGCGCGCGACGCGGCGCAGGAGGCCCTCGACAAGGCGGCCGGCATCGCCGTGCCCGCCGCAGGACCCGACATCTTCAGCCGGTCCGTGCAGGCCGACGTCGGCATCGGCGTGGGCCTGATCCTCATGGGCGCCGCGATGGGCGCGCTGGTCGCCGTCGCCTACGTCATCTGCATCGGTCGCACCGGAGCGGTGCGCCCCTTCCAGCTCGCCCTGCTGGTCCCGGCGTTCTTCTTCGTCGGCGTCTACCTGGTGCCGTTCGCGCGCTACCCGGCCAACCCGCCGGCCATCGGGCACGAGGAGACGATCCGCGACCGCGGTGCGTCGTACCTGGTCCTGGTCTTCCTGTCGTGCCTCTTCCTCTTCCTGGCGGTGTACGTCGGCCAGAAGCTGCACCGGCGCCACAGCCTGTACGCGACCAGCATCCTGATGGGCCTGGCGTACGTCGCGGTGATGGCGATCGTCTTCGCGATCCTGCCGTCGTACGACGAGGTGCCGCAGGCCATGACCGGCCCCGACGGCACCATCGTGCTGGCCGGGTTCCCGGCCGACCTGCTGGCGGAGTTCCGCGTCTACTCGATCGCCGCCCAGGCGATCATGTGGGGCGTCATCGCGCTGACCTTCGCTCCCCTCGCCGAGCGGGTCGTCGACCCGACGACGGCGCAGCGGCGCAAGGAGACCCGGGCGCCCGCGCCCGTGTCGGCCTGAGCGTGCACCTCGGTCGACGACTCGCGACCGGGGCCGCCGCCGTCATCCTCGCGATGACGGCGGCCGGTCCCGCGAGCGCGCACACGCAGGTCAACACCGACCGGCACCTGCGGTCGGTCGTGGTCTCCGCGCCGCCCGGCCTGGACGTGACGGTGGCGGACGACGGGTCGGCGATCACGCTGACGACCACGCGCCAGGTGAGCGTCGAGGGATACCAGGGCGAACGCTTCCTGACCCTCGGTGCGGGGCCGACGACGCAGGACACCAGCCTGACCTGGTCGGACCACCGCACCTCGTGGCACGGCAGCGATCTCCCTCAGGACGTCGTGGACGCGCCGGACGAGGACCACGTGGTCGGCGCCTGGTCGATCCCGGTGACCGTGGACGGGACTCCGGCCGAGATCGCGGGTGAGATCAGGTGGGTCGCCGTGCGCGACTCGGTCGCGCTGACCGTGACCGCGTGCCTCGGCGTGCTCGCGGTGGGACTGGCGCTGGCCCTGCGGATGGCCTTCCCGTCGCGGCGCTCAGAGCCGGACGACCCGCCCGGCGACCACGAGGTGGACCTCGTCGCACCCGGTGGCCAGCCGTTGGTTGACCAGGCCGAGCAGGTCGCGGAAGAGCCGACCTGAGCGGTGCTCCGGCACCACGCCGAGGCCGACCTCGTTGGTGACCAGCACCGCCTGGTCGCGCGTGGACAGGACGGCGAGCGTCTCGTCGAGCAGCGACGACACGACACTCGTCACCTCGTCGCTGGGGGAGTCCCAGAGGCCGCGCTCGTCGAGCACGCCGGTCAGCCAGGTGCCGAGGCAGTCGACGATGACCGGTCCGTCGGTGCCGAGCGCCCCGGCCAGGTCGCGGGTCTCCAGCGTCCGCCAGCTCGCCGGCCGGCGAGCCCGGTGGGCCGCGATCCGCGCCGCCCAGTCAGCGTCGTCGACGCTCGGGCCCGGCGCCACGTAGGTGACGGCCCCGGACAGCAGCGACTCCGCGTGACGGGACTTGCCGGAGCGGACTCCTCCGGTCACGAGCACCTTCACCGCGCCTCCACCCACGAGAACGCCGCGTCCACGTCGTGCACGGTCGCCACGCCGTCAGGAGCCGGCGGGCGGCGTACGACGACGACCGCGGCGCCGCACTGCGCGGCGGCCTCCATCTTCGGCCAGGTGAACGTGCCACCGGAGTCCTTGGTGACGAGCACGTCGCCCCCGTGCTCGCGGATCAGCGCGAGCTCGCCGTCGAGCGTGTAGGGCCCGCGGCTCGTGATCACCCGCCAGGACTGGGGGATCTTGATGGCGGGGGAGTCGACGACGCGAGCCAGCACAGCGTGGGCGCCGAGGGCCGGCACGAAGCGGGCGAGCTCCTGGCGGCCCACGGTGATGAACGGCCGCTCGCCGAGGGATGCGGCGAGTGACGCGGCCTGCTCGTGGTCGTCGACGTGGTGCCAGGCCGGATCAGGGGTCCAGCCCGGACGCTCGAGCCGCAGGAGCGGCACGTGGTCTCCGCACGCCGCCACGGCGTTGGCCGACATCCCGAGGGCGAAGGGGTGCGTGGCATCGACCACGGCGTCGTACTCCGCCAGCGCGGAGCGCAGGCCCTCGACCCCGCCGAAGCCGCCGATCCGCACCGGACCGACCGGCAGTCGCGGCTGGGCCACCCGACCGGCGAGCGAGGAGGTGACGTCGACCCCGGCGTCGACCAGGCGGGCCGCGAGCTCACGGGCCTCGCTGGTGCCGCCGAGGAGCAGCAGCCTCATCCCACGCCGTCCCGGGCCAGCGCCAGCAGCGCGTCGACGTCGAGGTGCTCCTCGACCAGGTCGCCGAGCAGGTCGAGACGCCGCTCGCGTGCAGCCGGGAAGCTGACGGTCGAGGTCACGCCGAGCGCGTCGGAGAGGTACGACGCCCGGGTGGCGTCGTCCTCCAGGGAGCCGTGCACCATCGTGCCGAGCACGCGCCCGATGCGGGAGCCGCCGGAGACGCGGCCGTGGTGGATCTCGTAGCCGGCGGGCTCGTGCAGCCGGAGCACCTTGTCGCCTCCGAAGTCGGTCACCTGGTCGAGCAGCCCGAGACCGGCGACGACGGTGCCCGCCGCGGCCTCGATGCCGTCCGGGTCGCGGATCTCGTGGCCCAGCATCTGGTTGCCGCCGCAGATGCCCAGGACCGGCCGGCCAGAGCGTGCGTGGGCGACGACCGCATCGGCGAGGCCGCGCTCGCGCAGCCAGGCGAGGTCGGAGATGGTGGCGCGGGTGCCGGGCAGCACGACCAGGTCGGCGTCGGCGATCGCGCGCGGCGTGGACGCGAAGAACACGTCGAGGTCCGGCTCGAGGCCGAGCGCGTCGACGTCGGTGAAGTTGCTGATCCGGGGCAACCGGACCACCGCGACCCGCCGGGTGCCGGCCGACGAGCGCCGCCCGTCGAGGTCGAGCGCGTCCTCGCTGTCCAGCCACAGGTCGGGGTGCCAGGGGAGCACGCCGTGCACGGGCTGTCCGGTCCGTTGCTCGAGCTCGTCGAGACCCGGCTGCAGGAGCGTCAGGTCCCCACGGAACTTGTTGACGACCCAGCCCGCGACCAGCCGCGCGTCGTCGGGATCGAGCAGCGCCAGCGTGCCGACGAACGCCGCGAACACCCCGCCCCGGTCGATGTCGCCGACCACGACGGTCGGCAGGTCGGCGTGCCGCGCGAGACCCATGTTGACGAAGTCGCCGGCGCGCAGGTTGATCTCGGCCGGGCTGCCCGCACCCTCGGCCACGATCACGTCGTAGCGGCTCGCGAGGTCGTCGTACGCCGCGTGCGCGGCCGTCGCGAGGTGCCGCCGCCCCTCGACCCAGTTGCTGGCGTCGACCTCGCCCGCGGGCTGCCCCATCAGCACGACGTGGCTGCGCCGGTCGCTGCCGGGCTTGAGCAGGACCGGGTTCATCGCCGGCTCGGGCACGACGCGGGCGGCGAGGGCCTGCACCCACTGGGCCCGGCCGATCTCGGCGGGGCTGCCGTCCGCGGCGGCGCAGACCATCGAGTTGTTCGACATGTTCTGGGCCTTGTACGGCGCGACCCGCACGCCCCGTCGGGCGAACGCCCGGCAGAGACCGGTCGTCACCACGCTCTTGCCGGCGTCGGACGTGGTGCCCGCGACGAGGAGGCCGCTCACGCGGGCGCCCGCAGGAGGGAGACGTCCATGACCCAGCCGGCGGCGGACTTGGCCCGGTCGCGTGCGGCGTCGAGCTCCGCCAGGACGTCGCCGACCCGGCCGGCCACCAGCTCCTCGGAGTCGGTGCCGAGGTTGGCGCCCCACCAGATCGACCAGTCGTCGAGGCCGTCCAGGTCGAGGCCGGCCGACAGCATCACCACGAGGTTGGTCTGGCCCGCGTCGACGGCTTCGCGCATCCGGCGCTGGGTCGTCACGTGCACCGGCTGACCGACCGGGTGCAGCACGATCCGGTGCCGCGCCGCGAGGATCTGCGGTGCGCTGATCCCCGGCACCACCCGGAGGTCCGGGCTCAGCTCTGACGCGATCCGGATCGTCGAGTCGTAGAGCGCCGGGTCGCCCCAGACCAGGAAGCCCACCCGTCCGCCGCGCGCGTCGATCACCTGCCGGTAGGCCTCCACGCGGGCGTCGTGCCAGGTGCGGACCGCGGCGGGGTAGTCGGCCGGGTCGTCGCGGTCACGCTCGGGGTCGGCGACGACGACCAGCTCGACGCCGTGGGCCTCGCACACCGCGCGGCGTACGCCGAGCAGGGGGTCGTCAGGCCCCTTCGACGCGGCCACGACGTAGTCGCACTCACCCAGCGCCTCGACCGCCTCGCCGGTCAGGTGGGCAGGACCCATGCCCATCCCGATGACCGTGATCACTCACGGTCCTCGAGGTCACCCTCGACGTCGAGGTAGACGCGCTGCATCGCGGCGACCACCTCGGGATCGGGCTCGGCCCACAGGCCCCGGTCGGCCGCCTCGTGGAGCCGCTCGACGATGCCGCGCAGCGCCCACGGGTTCGACTTCCGGAGGAACGCCTGGTTGGTCTCGTCGAGGACGTACTCCGTCGCGAGCTTCTCGTACATCCAGTCGTGCACCACCCCGGCGGTCGCGTCGAAGCCGAAGAGGTAGTCGACGGTGGCCGCGAGCTCGAAGGCGCCCTTGTAGCCGTGGCGCTGCATGGCCGCGATCCAGCGCGGGTTGACGACGCGTGCCCGGAAGACGCGGGCCGTCTCCTCGGCCAGCGTGCGGGTGCGGACGGCGTCCGGGCTGGTCGAGTCGCCGACGTACGCCTTGGGGTCCGCGCCGGTCAGCGCGCGCACGGTGGCGACCATGCCGCCGTGGTACTGGAAGTAGTCGTCGGAGTCGGCGATGTCGTGCTCGGCCGAGTCGATGTTCTTGGCCGCGACCTTGATCCGTCGGTAGTTGGCGCGCATGTCGTCGGCCGCAGGCGCTCCGTCGAGGTCGCGGCCGTAGGCGAAGCCGCCCCACGCCGTGTAGACCTCGGCCAGGTCGGCGTCGTCGCGCCAGGTGCCGGACTCGATGACCTGCAGGATGCCGGCGCCGTACGAGCCCGGCTTGGAGCCGAAGATCCGGGTGGTCGCGCGGCGCTGGTCGCCGTGGTCGGCCAGGTCGGCCCGGGTGTTGGCTCGCACGTAGTTGACGTCGTCGGGCTCGTCGAGGTCGGCGACCAGCCGCACGGCGTCGTCGAGCATCTCGACCACGTGGGGGAAGGCGTCGCGGAAGAAGCCCGAGATACGCACGGTGACGTCGATGCGCGGCCGGCCCAGCTCGTCCAGCGGGACCACCGTCAGCCTGCTGACCCGGCGCGAGGCCTCGTCCCACTCGGGTCGCACGCCGAGCAGGGCGAGCACCTCGGCGATGTCGTCGCCGCTGGTGCGCATCGCGCTCGTGCCCCAGACGCTCAGGCCGACGGACGTGGGGTAGTCGCCGGTCTCCTCGAGGTAGCGCTGCACCAGCGACTCGGCCATGGCCTGCCCGGTCTGCCAGGCCAGCCGGCTCGGTACGGCGCGCGGGTCGACCGTGTAGAAGTTGCGGCCGGTGGGGAGCACGTTGACCAGCCCACGCAGCGGGGAGCCGGAAGGCCCGGCCGGGACGAAGCCGCCGTCGAGCGCGTGCACGACGGCGTCGAGCTCGTCGGTCGTGCGGGCCAGCCGCGGCACGACCTCGGTCGCGGCGAACGCCAGCACCCGGCGTACGTCGGGGCTGTGGTGGAGGTCGTCGACGGCCGCGAGGTCCCAGCCGGACTTCTCCATCGCCTCGACCAGACCGCGCGCCTCGGCCTCGAAGGTGTCGACGGTGGCTGAGGAAGGCGCGCTAGCGCCTGTCTCGAAACCCCCGAGGCCGAGCGCCGTCCGCAGTGCCGGGATCGCCTGCGACTGACCACCCCACACCTGGGAGGCGCGCAGGATCGACAGCACCAGGTTGACCCGGGCCTCGCCCTCGGGCGCAGCGCCCAGGACGTGGAGGCCGTCGCGGATCTGGGCGTCCTTGATCTCGCAGAGCCAGCCGTCGACGTGGAGGATGAACTCGTCGAACTCCTCGTCGTCCGGTCGCTCGTCCAGGCCGAGGTCGCGGTGCATCTCGGCGGCGTGCATGAGCTGCCAGATCTCGCCGCGGACGGCCGGCAGCTTGGCCGGGTCCATCGCCGCGACGTTGGCGTGCTCGTCGAGCAGCTGCTCGAGGCGGGCGATGTCGCCGTACGACTCCGCCCGCGCCATCGGCGGGATCAGGTGGTCGACGATCGTGGCGTGCGCGCGGCGCTTGGCCTGGGCGCCCTCGCCGGGGTCGTTGACGAGGAAGGGGTAGATCAGCGGCAGGTTGCCGATCGCGGCGTCGGGACCGCACGAGGCCGAGAGCGCGGCGTTCTTGCCGGGCAGCCACTCCATCGAGCCGTGCTTGCCGAGGTGGACGACCGCGTCCGCCTGGAAGCCGTGCTCCAGCCAGCGGTAGGCGCCGAGGTAGTGGTGGCTGGGGGCGAGGTCGGGGTCGTGGTAGATCGCGATCGGGTTCTCGCCGAACCCGCGCGGCGGCTGGATCAGGATGACGACGTTGCCGGCCTGGAGCACGGCGAGCACCAGCTCGCCGGCGTCGTTGACGAAGAGGTTGCCGGGGGAGTCGCCCCACGCCGCGATCATCTCCTCGCGGAGGTCGGCCGGGAGGTCGGCCGTCCACGCGTCGTACTCCGCCTTCGTGATCCGCACGTGGGCGTCCGAGAGCTGCGCGGAGGTCAGCCACTCCTCGTCCTGCCCGCCGGCCGCGATCAGCGCGTGGATCAGCGCGTCGCCGGCCTCGGTGTCGTCGGCCATGTCGAGCAGGGGGAGCACGGCGTTGTCGCGTCCCAGGTCGTACCCCTCGGAGCGCAGGCGCCGCAGCATCCGGATCGCCGAGACCGGGGTGTCGAGGCCGACGGCGTTGCCGATGCGAGCGTGCTTGGTGGGGTAGGCCGAAAGCATCAGCGCGAGCTTCTTCTCGGCGTTCGGGATCGAGCGCAGACGGGCGTGGTTGACGGCGATCCGGGCGACCCGGTCGGCACGCTCGGGGTCCGCGACGTAGTGCGGCAGCCCCTGGTCGTCGATCTCCTTGAACGAGAACGGCGCGGTGATGATCCGTCCGTCGAACTCCGGGATCGCGATCTGCGTCGCCGAGTCGAGAGGAGAGACCCCGTCGTCGCTGGCCTCCCACTCGGCGCGGCTGCTGGTGAGGCAGAGGCCCTGCAGCACCGGGATGTCGAGGGCGGCCATCCGCTGGACGTCCCACGCCTCGTCCGCGCCACCGGCGCTGGCGCTCGCCGGCACGCTGCCGCCGGCCGCGAGGACGGTGACGACCAGCGCGTCGAGGGTCCCGAGGGCGTCGTACAGCTCGTCGGGCGCGGAGCGCAGCGATCCGGCGAAGACAGGTACGCCGACCGCCTGCCCGGTCGCGTCGATCGCGTCGGTCAGCGCGTGGACGAAGGCGGTGTTGCCGCTGGACTCGTGGGCCCGGTAGTAGAGCACCCCGACCCGGGGGAGGCCTCCCTCGGTGGTCGAGTAGCGAGCGCCAGCGAGCGTATCGAGACCCGCCATGCCCCACTGCGGCAGCGCAGCCGGCGGCTCGAACCCCTCGCCGGTGAGCAGCACCGTGTCGGAGAGGAAGGCGTGCAGCTGCGCGAGGTTGGCCGGTCCGCCCTCGGCGAGGTAGCGGTGCGCCTCGGCGGCGACGCCGATGGGGACGGTGGAGAGCTCCATCAGCTCCGCGCTCGGCGTCTGCTCGCCGCCGAGCACGACCATCGGCATCCCCGTCTGGCGGATCCGGGCGAAGCCGCTGCAGAGGTCGTGCGGGCTCCCGAGGATCCGGCCGACGACGAGGTCGGCGCCCTCGATCACCTCGGCCATGGACTGGTGCCCCGGCCGGGACGGATTGGCCCAGACGTAGTCGGCGCCCGAGGCCCGCGCCGAGAGCAGGTCGGTGTCAGAGGTGGACAGCAGTGCGATGCGCATGAGACTCCTCCGGGGTTCTCGCCCCGTCGATCGGTCGGAATGCTCGCGGCCAGTGTCTGGCTAGCGCCTCCTCGCGGAGGCTCACAGTGGCGGAACCGCCCCGGAGTCTCACCGGGTTCCTGCGCCACGAGCGATCGGCAGCCTACGGGAGATCTGCGGCAAGATGAGGACATGGCCACCATCCACATCACCGGCGACGACCACGCTGACCAGGTGCTGTCCGACGACCCGTTCGCACTGCTCGTCGGGATGATGCTCGACCAGCAGTACCCGATGGAGCACGCGTTCCGCGGCCCGGCGAAGGTGCTCGACCGCTTCGGCACCCTCGAGCCGGCGAAGATCGCGGCCGCCGACCCCGAGACGTTCACCGCACTCTGCTCCACCCCGCCCGCTATCCACCGCTTCCCGGGCTCGATGACCGCGCGGCTCCAGGAGCTCGCCCGGATCGTCGAGGACGAGTACGACGGTCACGCGGAGCGGATCTGGACCGAGGCGGCCGACGGCAAGGACCTGCTCAAGCGGATGCAGGCGCTGCCCGGCTTCGGCAAGCAGAAGGCACAGATCTTCGTGGCCCTGCTGGCCAAGCAGCTCAAGGTACGCCCGGACGGCTGGGAGGCCGCCGTGGGTGCGTACGCCGAGGACGGCTACCGCTCCGTGGCCGACGTCGTCGACGGCGCCAGCCTGCAGAAGGTGCGCGACTTCAAGAAGGAGAAGAAGGCCGCCGCCAAGTCAGCTGCGAACGCGAAGGTCCCAACCTCCGGGTGAGTGCGCGCATCTCAGGACCCCCGTGGCAGAATGAGGACCGCGGCTCTTGACGACACCGGGACGGGCCGCGCCCTTGATCAGGTTTCACTGCCGTAAACGAGAGGTGTTCGTGTCCTCGAACGCACGCAAGATGCTCCCTGCCGACGTGCTCACGCACCCCGCCGTCGTGGCCCTCATCGAACGAGGGACCCCCAGCGGCACCCTCACTCCCGAGGAGGTCCGGCAGGCCAGTGAGGACGCGGCCGTCGAGCCGCGCCACCTGAAGGCGCTCCTCGGTCACCTCAGCGCGCTGGGCATCTCGGTGCACCTGCCCGTGGCGACCACGCGTGCCGTTGCGGCCACCTCGACGCGCAAGACCACCACCGCGAAGGCCGCGCCCGCCAAGAAGGCGGCCGCTGCGGCTCCGGCGAAGAAGGCGGCTCCCGCCAAGAAGGCCGCGCCCGCGAAGAAGGCTGCCGCCGGCGCGACCGCCGAGGTCGAGGTCGTCGAGGTCGTCGTCGGCCCCGATGGCAAGAAGATCCTCCCCGACGTCCCGGACGAGCAGTTCGAGAAGGACGTCGCCACCGACCCCTCCATCAAGGAGGACGAGGAGGAGGCCACCGCGACGTCGTCGTTCGTCGTCTCCTCCTCCGACGACACCGACGAGCCCGCGCAGCAGGTCATGGTCGCCGGCGCGACCGCCGACCCGGTCAAGGACTACCTCAAGCAGATCGGCAAGGTGCCCCTCCTCAACGCGGAGATGGAGGTCGAGCTCGCCAAGCGGATCGAGGCCGGTCTCTTCTCCGAGGAGAAGCTCGCCAAGGGCGGCAAGATCACGCCCAAGGTGCAGGAGGAGCTCGAGTGGATCGCCGAGGACGGGCGCCGCGCGAAGAACCACCTGCTCGAGGCCAACCTGCGACTCGTCGTCTCCCTCGCCAAGCGCTACACCGGCCGCGGCATGCTCTTCCTGGACCTGATCCAGGAGGGCAACCTCGGTCTGATCCGCGCGGTCGAGAAGTTCGACTACACCAAGGGCTACAAGTTCTCGACGTACGCCACCTGGTGGATCCGTCAGGCGATCACCCGCGCCATGGCCGACCAGGCCCGCACCATCCGGATCCCGGTGCACATGGTCGAGGTCATCAACAAGCTGGCCCGCGTGCAGCGCCAGATGCTCCAGGACCTGGGCCGCGAGCCCACCCCGGAGGAGCTCGCCAAGGAGCTCGACATGACCCCCGAGAAGGTCATCGAGGTCCAGAAGTACGGCCGCGAGCCCATCTCGCTGCACACGCCCCTCGGTGAGGACGGCGACTCCGAGTTCGGTGACCTCATCGAGGACTCCGAGGCGATCGTCCCCGCCGACGCGGTCAGCTTCACGCTGCTCCAGGAGCAGCTCCACGCCGTCCTCGACACGCTCTCCGAGCGCGAGGCGGGCGTCGTCAGCATGCGCTTCGGCCTGACCGACGGTCAGCCGAAGACCCTCGACGAGATCGGCAAGGTCTACGGCGTGACCCGCGAGCGGATCCGCCAGATCGAGTCGAAGACGATGTCGAAGCTGCGGCACCCGTCGCGTTCTCAGGTGCTGCGCGACTACCTCGACTGACACGGGGACAGATGGCCGCTCGGGCGGGCCAGCTGCGACAGGCGGCCGGCTTCACAGCGCAGTTGTACGGCGCGCGTGTGCGCTCGGCGATCGACGTCCACGTCCGTCGCAACGAGTTCGCGCGCCTCAGCGCCGTCGGCGACCGGGATCCCTACCCGATCTACGACCGGATCCGGGAGGCCGGCCCGTTCGTGACCACCCCGTCGGGCCACCTCGCGACCGCTGACCACGCGATCTGCAAGGAGATCCTGCGCGACCGCCGCTTCGGCGTCGAGCCGGAGGGAGCGGCGCCGCCGGAGCCGGCTCTCGACCGGTCGCTGCTCACCCGCAACCCGCCCGACCACACCCGGCTCCGCCGGCTGGTCGCGCCCGCACTCAGCGCGCGTCGGCTGGCCGACTTCACGGTGCTCATCGAGAAGACCGTCGGGAAGTTCCTCGACGACGTCGCGGCCGCCGGCACGTTCGACGTGATGCCCGCCCTCGCCGAACCCCTCCCGGTGGCCGTGATCAACCGCCTCCTGGGCATCCCGGACGAGGACGGCGCCGTCCTGGCGGCGTACGGCGAGTCGCTCGGGAGCGCGGCGGCCGGGTTCCGCTCGCCCCTGCACGCGCGCGACGTGATGGTGGCCGCCAAGGGGATGATCCGGCTCTTCGAGAAGGTCATCGAGCTGCGCCGCGCGGACCCGGGCGACGACTTGATCAGCGCCCTCATCGCGCAGGAGGGTGACGGCGAGACGCAGCTGCGCCCCGTCGAGCTGGTGCCGATCTGCCGGATGCTGCTCATCGCCGGGTTCGAGACGACCGTCAATCTGCTCGGCAACGCCGTCAACGCGCTGCTCGACCACCCGGACCAGTGGGCCGCCATCGTGGACAACCCGGCGCTCGCGGGCGCAGCGGTGCAGGAGTCGCTGCGCTTCGACTCGCCGGTCCAGCGCACCGGCCGGATCTCCTTCGACGACACCGAGATCGCGGGACAGCCGATCCGTCGCGGTCAGTGGGTCAACGTGCTGATCGGCGGCGCCAACCGCGACCCGCAGGCCTTCCACGACCCCAACACCTTCGACCTGGCCCGCACCGACCTCTTCGACCACCTCGCCTTCTCGAGCGGCATCCACCGCTGCGTCGGGAGGCCGATCGCCGAGCTCGAGGGCACGATCGCGCTGCGGATGCTGGCCGAGCGGATGCCGGACCTGCGCCGCGCCGGACCGGCGCGGATGCGCGCGATGCCGTTGGTGCGCGGACCGCTCAAGGTACCGGTGGCGTTCGGCTAGATTGCGGTCATGACGAGTCGGGTCGCCCAGCTGCGCACCGCGGCCCGCTTCGCGACCGGCCTGTACGCCGGCCAGGCCAAGGGCGCGTACGACGCCTACGTCCGCCGCAACCTGTTCGCCCGGCTGCGCTACGCGCCCGGTCGTGACGACCCCTACTCCATCTACGAGCAGATCCGGACCCAGGGCCCGTTCTACGTCACCGCGATGGGCAACCTCGCCACCGTCGACCACGCCATCTGCAAGGAGCTGCTGCGCAGCCGCCGGTGGGGCGTCCAGCCGGAGGGCGAGGACCCGCCCGAGGACTTCGACCTGTCCTTCCTCGACCGCAACCCGCCCGACCACACGCGCCTGCGCCGCCTGGTCGCACCGGCGTTCAGCCCGCGCCGGATGGCCGACTTCCGGGCCTCGATCGAGAAGACGGTGGTCGGCCTGCTCCACGACGCGGCGGTGACGGGGGAGTTCGACCTCGTCCCGGCGCTGGCATCGCCGCTGCCGATCGCCGTGATCACCGACCTGCTCGGCATCCCGGACGCCGACGGAGACGCGTTCACCCGCTACGGAGTCGCGCTCGGTGGTGCGTTGGCGGGGCTGCGGTCGCTGCGGCACGCGCAGGAGGTGATGACGGCCAACCGCGACCTGGAGCGGATGTTCGAGGAGATCTTCGAGCTCCGCCGTCGCGAGCCGGGCGACGACCTGATCAGCACCCTGGTCGCGGCCGAGGGCGACCAGATCCAGACCGACGAGCTGGTGCCGCTGTGCGGGCTGCTGCTGATCGCCGGCTTCGAGACCACGGTCAACCTGCTCGGCAACGCCGTCAACGCCCTGCTCGACCACCCCGACCAGTGGGCCGCCCTGGTCGCCGAACCCAGCCTGGCCGGCGCGGCCGTCCAGGAGACGCTGCGCTACGACCCGCCGGTGCAGCGCACGATGCGGATCTCCTTCGACGACACCGAGATCGCCGGGACCCCGCTCGCGTCCGGCCGGATCGTCAACGTCCTGCTGGGCGGCGCCAACCGCGACCCGCAGGTCTTCCACGAGCCGGACACGTTCGACCTCGCCCGCACCGACGGCGCCGAGCACCTCGCCTTCTCGAGCGGCATCCACCACTGCGTGGGGCGCCCGCTGGCCGAGCTCGAGGCCACGGTCGCGCTCCAGACGTTGGCCGAGCGGATGCCCGACCTGCGTCGCGCGGGCGCCGTACGACGGCGCAACGCGACCCTGATCCGCGGGCCGCTCAGCCTGCCGGTCGCGGTGGGCTGAGCGTCAGTCCTGCGCCTCGTAGCCACCCGGACCGGAGTAGGCGAGGCTGTCCTCGACCTTCGCCAGGGTGCCCTTCACGCCGTTCCAGGCGCTCGCCTTGGCATAGCGGGCGATGCTGCGCTGGTAGCAGTAGCTGGTCCCACCGGACGTCGACGTGAAGTCGTAGTCGAACGTGGCGACGCCTTGCATCTTCTTGGCACCGCGACCGGTGTGGAACGAGATCATCTGGCTGCGGTAGTGCGGCGATGCACCCTGCGGCCGCGCGATCGGCGAGGTCGCGTCGAGCTTCCAGCCGCTCTCCTTGAGCGACGCCTGGACGCTCTTGTAGTAGTTCTTCACCGACTGGGCGTACGTCGCGCCCTTCGCGCAGATCGTCGTGCTGAAGCCGAGGTCGAGGGTCGCCCCCCGGTCGCCGGTGATCGTGATGCCGTAGGTGCCGCAGCTGGCGGTCCAGGACTGAGGTCCGGACCAGGCCCAGTTGGTGCAGGTGTGGGGGACGGTCGGCTCACCCCGACCGACCGGCCCGGCCTGCGCCGGGCTGGTCGCGACCAGGGTGCCGGTCAGCAGCAGGGCGGCGACGAGTGCAAGGAGGAGCTTGCGCATGTCCTCGAGGCTAGATCGGCTCGACGGATCTCGTGGCGCTTTGCAACCGATCCGGCGGCGCGAGAGTCTCACAGGAGACGATCAAGGAGCAGACGATGAACCTGAGGACTCGGGTCCCCGCCGCCGTCACGGCGGCCCTGTCGATCGTGGCGCTGGCCGTCGCACCGGCCGCAGCCGTGCGGGCGGCGTACGACGACCCCGCCGACGCCAGCGCGTCGCTGAGCGACATCCGCCACGTGAGCGTCAAGCACGGCCCGACGCGCGTGAAGCTCCACGTGCGCTTCACCGAGCTGCGGCGCACCTCCGACGGCGGCCCGGCCAGCCTCGCGATCCTGCTCGACACCCGCACCGACCGGACGGGACCGGAGTTCCGCCTGGTCAGCGGCCTGCAGGAGGGCATGGACTACCAGCTCGTGAGGATGAAGCACGGCAAGCCGGTGGGGGAGCCGCTGACCTGTGCCCACGACGTCCGGCTCGACTTCGCCGCGAACGTGCTGGCCTTCACGGTCGACCGGACCTGTCTCGACGACCCCGGGCGGGTGCGCATCGGCGTGCGGATGCGCGACGAGTACGACGGCTCCCACCCGGTCACCGACTGGTTGGGGGCTCCGCGCTCCTACACCGGGTGGCTCGCCAGCGACTGATCCGGCTTGCGGCGGCGGGCGACGATGCCGGTGGCCACGGCCGCCGCGACGATGGTCGGCTTGTTGATCACGGTGCTGACGACGCCGAGCCAGACCACCGAGTCGGCGAGGTAGAAGACCCCGACCACGACCACGTGGAGCACCCACATCGCGATCCACACCCAGGTCAGCCGGTAGTGCACGCGCCGCCGGTCGGGGATGGTCCAGGAGCGCGGCTCCTCGAGGTGGATCGCGCTGCAGACGACCGCCGTCGCCGGTCGGCCGATCACGACGCTCACCACGAACACGACGAGCATGACGATGTTGAACACCAGCTCGGGCAGGAAGAAGTTGCGGCCCTCGCCGGTCAGGGTCGCGGTCAGCGCGAGCAGGCAGACGAGCAGGGTGGCGCCGACGACGACCTTCTTCGGCTCACCGCGCACCCAGCGGATCGCCGCGATCACGACGGCCAGGGCGACCGCTGCGACCGCGCCGGCGGTCACGCCGGAGACCTGGTTGCCGATCACGAAGGCGATGATCGGGCCGGCGCCGTCGATCGACAGGTGCAGCATCTCGCGCCGGGTCGGCGTCGTGGGGAGGTCCGGGCTCGGCGTCGACATGGTGCTCGGACAGTACTGCGATCAGGCCCCGCGTGGTTCCAAAGCGCGCAAGGCGGCCAGATGGCCGCACATGCCGTGGACGCCCGGGCCCGGCGGGGTCGACGCCGAGCAGAGGAAGGCGCCGGGGACCGCGGTGGCGTAGGGGTCCCGGAGCCGCGGACGGGCGACCAGCTGGCGCACCGTCGTGGCTCCGGCGGCGATGTCGCCACCCACGTAGTTGGCGTTGTACGCCGCGAAGCCGGCTGGGTTGGTCACGTGCGTGGCGACGATCCGCTCGCGGAGACCCGGGGCGAACCGCTCGATCTGCGCCAGGACGGCGTCGGTCGCGTTGCCCGTGTAGCCGTGCGGCACGTGGGCGTAGGCCCACACGGGGTGGACGTCGCCGGCCGAGCGGGTCGGGTCGGCGAGGTACTGCTGTCCGACCAGCACGAACGGCCGCTCGGGCATCCGTCCACGCGCCACCTCCGCCTCGGCGGCGGCGATCTCGGCGACGGTGCCGCCGAGGTGGACGGTCCCGGCCTTCCGGGCGTCCTCCGCGGTCCACGGGACGCCGCCCTCGACGGCCAGGTCGAGCTTGTACGCCGAGTAGCCGTAGCGCCACCGCGGCGGCTTCAGCCCCGCGATCTGGGCGAAGGCGGTCGGGGTGGTGTCGAAGAGGCGGGTGCGCGCCGGCGGCAGCTCGGCCAGCGAGGTGACCCGCACGCCGGTCTCGATGGTCCCGCCGAGGGAGCGCAGCAGGCTGGCCAGGGCGTCGGTGATCGCACGCGAGCCGCCCTCGGCGACCGGCCAGCCGCCCCGGTGCCCGGCCGTGATCAGCATCGTCCCGACCGCGGAGGTCAGCGGCCGGTCGAGCGGTCGGCAGATGTGCGCCGCGCAGCCGCCGAAGAGCGCCCGCGCCTGCTCGGTGCGGAAGCGCCTGGCGAGGACGGTCGCCGGCAGCGCTGCCCGGAGCCCGAACCTCGCGAGCTGGACCGGGTGCGAGGGCAGGTGCACGATCGGACCGAGCGCCTCGGGGGCGAGCGTGTCGTAGTGGTCCACCAGCGGCCCGAACACCCCGCGCCACCGGTCGCCGTCGACCCCGAGCCCTGCCGCCGTCTCCTCGACCGAACCACGCAGCACCCCCGCCGTACCGTCGTCGAGCGGGTGCGCCGCGTCGACCTCCGGCCAGCGCCACACCAGCCCGTGGTCGGCCAGCGGCAGCGACGCGAAGAAGGGCGAGCCGATCCCGAACGGGTGGATCGCCGAGCAGACGTCGTGGAGGACACCGGGCACGGTGAGCTCCTCGGTCCGGGTGCCGCCGCCGATGGTGTCCCGTGCCTCCAGCACGGTCACGGACAGCCCGCGCTGGGCGAGCGTGACGGCGGCGGCCAGGCCGTTGGGGCCCGAGCCGACGACGACGGCGTCCGGTGTGCTCATGCCCCCGACTCTGCCGTACGCCGCCCAACGGTGACGTGCACGGGCACGTCGGTGGCACACGGCTGGCGTGCGCACATGTCGGCGACCGCGACGTAACCGCGCTCGAGCTCGCCGGTCGCGGCGTCGACCAGGCGGTACTCCTGGGTCTGCCGGTGGATCGGCTGCGCCTCGAGCAGGACGACCCGGACGTCGCCCTCGACGAAGTGGCAGCGCTCCTGGAGAGCGGCGATCAGCTGCTCGTTGTGGAGGTGGCCGTCGCCGAAGTTCCAGCCCAGCACCGCGCCGGCGACGAGCTCGCCCTCGATCAACCGGTAGTCGCGTTCGTCCCGGTCGCTCAGGGCCCGCGGGATCAGCGTGAAGAGCGCCCGGCCGTGGCTGTGCATCGACCGGAACGCGTAGCCGATGAACTGCGGGATCTCGGCCTCGTCGGGCCCGTAGATCTTCTCGAGCTGCTGGTGGGGGAGCAGCGAGGCCTTCACGGTGCCGGCGTCGAGCTTGGCCAGCCCGGACTCCGTGAAGCACCAGTAGGACGTGTCCCAGTTGCCGGCGTAGTAGCGCATGCCGGGGAGGAACGAGACCCGCTTCGGAGCGAGGTTGCCGAGCGCGACGGTCCCGACGACGACGGCCATCAGCAGCACGATCGGCCACCAGGTCGTGACGTCGCCGACGCCGTACGCCGCGTCGTGGACGAAGAGCACGAGGATCCCGTAGATCATGAAGACGTTCCACTCCAGCGGCACGCCCATCGGGAAGCTGGTGAGGATCTGCAGGTGGAACGCGATCATCACGATTGCGGCCACGGTGGTCACCCAGCCGCCGTGCGACAGGAAGAGGACCAGCGGCACGGTGTACTCGACGGCCGTGCCGACGTGGGCGAGCGTGTAGGCGATCCAGGACGGTCGCAGGTCGTCGGGGAAGTCGCGGTGGAACCTCCGCTTGATCCGGCTGGACCGGAGCACCGGGCTGTTGCTCATCATCGCCTGCACGACGTAGGGGAAGTGCTTGTTGAGCTTGGACGTCGCGGCGCCCCACCAGATCGCGAGCATGACGAGCTTGGCGGCCACGAGGAGGTCCGCGTCGGTGAGCAGGAACGTGACGGTCAGCGTGCCGTAGACCTCGGCGCGGGCCGCCAGGAAGATCACCTTATCGCGGAGCCCGACCAGCGCGAGGGCGATGAGCACCGCCGCGACCCGCTCGCGCTCGACCACCGGGCCGGGGGAGAGCAGCGCCCAGAGCGTGGTGAGCAGGAGCGCGGCGTACAGCGCGACGTCGACGGGCGTACGACGCGTGCCGCGGGTCAGCGGGACGCGGCCCGGCCACGGGGGCAGCCGGATGGTGCCGGGCCGCAGCCAGTAGAGAAACGAGCCGAGCGGCGGCATCATCCGCAGGTTGAGCGGTCCGAAGCCGCAGCCCAGCCCGACCACCTCGAAGAGCATCGTCCAGAGCACGACCTTCTGGAAGGCGATGGTCGCCGTCAGCTGGTCGACGCCGGGGGTCAGCAGCGCGAAGGCCGCCCCGCCGCCGACGTAGAGCCCGATCTTGAGGATGTACATCAGGAAGACCACGTCGGGGGTGCCGAAGCCGATCTCGGCGACGTGCCGGGCCATCGGCTGCATCCGCTCGGCACGGGTGCCGGCGCGCCAGGCGTCGAGGTCGAGCTCGGGGAGGTTCGGCTGGAGGAATCCCATGCTCGTGACGCTAGATGTGGCGGTCGTCACGCGGCATCGAGCCGGCAGCACCGAGTTCAGCCGAGCCTTTGTGCTCTCAGCACAACACGCGGCGGCCGAGCAGACGGCACGCGAGCAGCGCGACCTCGAGGTCGAGACGACCGTCGTCGAGCGGACGTCCCCGGGCCTCCTCGGCCCGGCGCACGCGGTAGAGCACCGTGTTGCGGTGCAGCGACAGCTCGGCCGCGGCCGCCGTGTGGCTGCCCTGGTGGGCGAGCAGCACTCGGACGGTCTCGCGAAGCCGTGCGTGCGCCTCGTCGTCGGTCGCGAGCCCGCCCAGGACGCCCTGCACCCAGGCGGCGAGGTCGGTCAGGTCGGTGCGCAGCAGGGCGACCAGCCCGGCCTCGGCGTACGTCGTGACCTGCGTGCGGGCACTCTCGTCGGCACCGAGGGCGACCGCGCGCGCGGCCAGCGCCTGCCGGTGGGTCGTCCGGAAGCCGGTCACGCCGGTGGCGGGGTCGCCGACCCCGAGGCGCACGCCCGGGCTGCTCGCGACCGTGCGCGGATCGGCGCGCGACGGCAGCGGCAGCCAGGCCCAGACGGTGGCGGCGTCGGGGGCGACCACGAGCGGTTCGCGGTGGCAGCCGAGGTCGACGGCGACCCGGCGCACCTCGCGCTCCAGGTCGGCGTCGTGGCCGGCGTCGCACCACCCGACCAGGCCGAGGTGGGTCTGGCCGAGCTCGTAGCCGAGCAGGCGCTCGGCCTGGCCGACCTCGAGCGCGTCGCCGGCGAGGACGGTCGTGACCTGGGCGGTGCGCGCCGCCGTGCTGCCCTGCAGCCACTGCCGGCGCTCGTCCGCGTGGGCCTCGACGACCTGCTCGGAGATGCCGTCGATGTAGGCGAACGTCGCCGCCGAGAACTCGACCGTGGCGGCCACGATCGCGGCCGGGTCGTCGGTGTCGCGGGCGAATGCCTCGATCATCAGCTGCTGGCACTCGGCCTGGCCGAGGCGGTAGGCCCGCAGGAGCGCGCTGACCGGCACCCCGCGCTGGGCGAGCCGACGGGCGTAGACCAACGCGCTCGCCGGTGGGTCGGCGCGTCGCTCGCCCGAGGAGAACCGTTCCATGGCGATCCGGATGTTGTCGGCCACGCTGACGCGCAGCAGGTCGGTGAGCGCGGGGTCGCCGTCGAGCTCGGGGATCTCGTGCAGCATGCGCTCGACGAGGTGGTCGGCGAGGCCGGTCATCTCGCCGGTCAGTGCCGCCGCAGTCCGAGAGACGAGGTCGTCCACGCGCCGGACCCTACTGCCGCGATCAGCCCGCGGCGACCAGAACGACCGCGCACGCACACATCCCGAGGCCGATGGCCTGGGCGCGGTGCACCCGCTCGTGCAGCACCAGGGCCGCGAGCAGGATCGTGAAGGCGGGGTAGAGCGACGTGATGACGGCCGCCACGGTCAGGTGGCCGCCGTGGGTGGCGACCTGGAACAGGCCGGTCGCGCTCGCGCCGAGGAGGCCGCTGACGAGGCCGCCCAGGGCGTAGCGGTTGCGGGGCACCCAGGGGGAGCGGAGGGCGATCGCGACCACGATGATCGACCCGCCCGCGATCAGCTGGTTGAGCGCGAGCGGGAGGTAGCCGGCCTCCTCCGGGATCTGGGCGAGCGCCGCGAAGAGCGTGCCGAAGCCGAGCCCGGCCAGGATGCCGTCGGTCAGGCCCGATCCCAGGTCGCCGCTCTCGACCGGCTCGCGCGAGACCAGCCAGATGGCGGGCAGCGCGAGCACGATGCCGATCCAGACCAGCAGCGCGGGCCGCTCGCCCGTGGCGACACCGA
The DNA here is from genome assembly GCF_040045055.1 of Nocardioides pollutisoli. Lineage (NCBI taxonomy): Bacteria > Bacillati > Actinomycetota > Actinomycetes > Propionibacteriales > Nocardioidaceae > Nocardioides > Nocardioides pollutisoli. The sequence goes on along the minus strand of NZ_JBDZDU010000002.1, from coordinate 568,274 downwards.
CGATGACAGGGACGAGGACGGCTCCGACGCCGGAGACCGGGGCGACCACGCCCATCCGGCCGGACGCGAGCCCGCGGTAGAGGAACGCCGTACCGAAGCCGTTGCCGACGCCGGCGAGGACCGCCCAGGCGAGGTCGGTGCCGGTGGGGGAGCCGCCGGTGAAGAGGACGACGACCAGCACCATCGCCGTACCCCCGAGCTGGGCGACCAGCGAGACCGCCCAGGCGCCGCCGCGCCGCGAGAACCAGCCGCCGTTGAAGTCGCCGAGGCCGTACGACGCGGCCGCGAGCAGCGACAGCAGGATGCTCATGTCGCGATCACCCCGGCGACCCAGACGAAGGTGGCCAGGACGGCGGCCACGAGCTCGATCACGATGCTCAGCCCGAGCGCCTTGAGCGAGTGGATGGTCGAGGACCAGGCCTCGCCCGAGCCGACCCGGCTCAGCTCGGCGAGGTAGACGCCGAGCACGAAGCCGATGAAGAGGCCGATGACCGGGACGACGAAGAAGCCGATCACGCCGAGCCCGACACCGATCCACTGCGTCGAGGCCGGGATGCCGGCGAGCTGGAGCCGCCGACCGGGCACGACGTACTTCACGACGGCGCCGGCGACCACCAGCGCGGTGACGATCCCGAAGACGGTCCACGCGGTGGCGCCGCCGACCGACCAGGACCAGACCAGGACGGCGCCGACGACGAGCACGGAGCCGGGCAGGATCGGCACCACGATGCCGAGCAACCCGACCGCGATCACGACGGCGACGAGCACTTCGGTCAGGGTCACGGCCGACACCTTACGGTCCGGTCAGCGTCACGAAATGCCGAAGGCCCCGGACCGTGGTCCGGGGCCTTCGAGCGGTGCTTGCGGTCAGATCTCCGCGTCGGGCGCGATGGCCGGAGTGGTGGAGAGCTTGTGGGTCTCGTCGACGACGTTGGCGGCGATCTCCTTGAGCTTGTCGCCGTGCTCACGTGCGTGGTGGGCGCAGAAGAGGAGTTCACCACCGGACTGGAGCTCTACGCGGAGGTAGGCCTGGGCTCCGCAACGGTCGCATCGGTCCACAGCGGTCAGTGCCGCGGTGCTTGGGGCAACTGCAGTAGTCACTTCGGCCTCATTTCTTCTCTGCCTCGATGTCTGTCACAACGTAGCGAGGGGATCCAAGATTCCCGGTGCCCCTGAGTTGCTGCGTGGCGCTCGACACGTCATCCAATCATGGTGTCTCTTCCCTCATCGGCAGTTATCCATGCCTTGATAGCCGACTTGGGAAAGAGAACGACGATCTGTGCTGAGTGTGACGCGCGAGACCGGCGTCGCGTTGCAGTTCGAACGACCCGAGGAGCGATCGTGTCCACATCGTGACGTGACCACGCATTGGTGCTGGTGCTGCCGTGCTTGGTGCTGATCGTGCGGTGGTGCGGTGCTGCTGCGCGGGTGCTGCTCGGGGAAGTGCTCACCACGGTAGACCTGGGTCTGGCAGGCGAGCCTTCATCGGCCCCCGGCGTGTCGCAGGTAGATTCGGAGGCGACGTAACGATCAGATTTCCGGACCAGATTTCAGCAGCAGGAGCCCCACGATCGACAACACGTACAACGCGGCGCACCTCCTCGTCCTCGAGGGCCTGGAGGCCGTGCGCAAGCGTCCCGGGATGTACATCGGCTCGACCGACACGCGCGGTCTCATGCACTGCCTGTGGGAGATCATCGACAACGGTGTCGACGAGGCGCTCGCGGGCGCCGCTCACCGGGTCGAGGTGACGCTCCACCCCGACGGCTCTGCCGAGGTCCACGACGACGGTCGCGGCATCCCCACCGACAAGGAGCCCAAGACCGGGCTGACGGGTGTCGAGGTCGTGGCGACCAAGCTGCACGCGGGCGGCAAGTTCGGCGGTGGCTCGTACGTCGCCACCGGCGGTCTGCACGGCGTGGGCCTCTCGGTCGTCAACGCGCTGTCGACGCGCATGGATGTCGACGTCGACCGCTCGCCGTCCCAGCAGGGCATCTCGTTCCACCGGGGCGCCCCGGGTGTCTTCGCCGGCGACGGGCCGGCCGCAGCGTTCGAGCCGAAGTCCGGCCTCACCCGCAAGGGGCCGCGCGTCGCCAAGGGCAAGTCCGGCACCCGGATCCGCTTCTGGCCGGACCGCCAGATCTTCACCAAGGACGCCGACTTCGTCTTCGACGAGCTGATCGGGCGAGCCCGGCAGACGTCGTTCATCGTGCCTGGTCTCGAGCTGGTCATCCGTGACCAGCGCGGCGACCAGCCGGTCGAGGAGAAGTTCCGCCACGACGGTGGCATCGCGGAGTTCACCGACTTCCTCGCGCCCGACGAGCCCGTCACCGACATCGTCCGCCTGCAGGGCTCCGACACGTTCACCGAGACGGTGCCGCTGCTCGACGACAAGGGCCACATGACCCCGCAGGAGGTCGAGCGCGAGCTGCACGTCGACGTCGCGGTGCGCTGGGGCACCGGCTACGACACCACGTTGCGCTCCTTCGTCAACGTGATCGCGACGCCCAAGGGCGGCACCCACCTCAGCGGCTTCGAGCAGGCCGTGACCCGCACGTTCAACGACGCGATGAAGGCCGCCAAGGTCCTCAAGGTCAACGACGACGACGTCACCAAGGACGACGTCCTCGAGGGCCTGACCGGGGTCGTGACCGTGCGCCTCGCCGAGCCGCAGTTCGAGGGCCAGACCAAGGAGATCCTCGGGACGCCCGCCGCGCGCACCGTCGTGCGCAAGGTGGTCTCGGCGGAGCTGAAGAAGTTCCTCACCTCGACGAAGCGGGCCGAGAAGGCCCAGGCCAAGCTGGTGATGGAGAAGGTCGCCGGCGCGGCCAAGACCCGGATCGCGGCCCGTCAGCACAAGGAGACGCAGCGGCGGAAGAACGCCTTGGAGTCCTCGGCGCTGCCGTCCAAGCTGGCCGACTGTCGCGCCGCCGACAACGAGCGCACGGAGCTCTTCATCGTCGAGGGTGACTCCGCCCTCGGCACCGCCAAGCTGGCCCGCAACTCGGAGTTCCAGGCGCTGCTGCCCATCCGCGGCAAGATCCTCAACGTCCAGAAGGCCTCGGTCGGCGACATGCTGAAGAACACCGAGTGCGCCTCGATCATCCAGGTCGTCGGCGCGGGCTCCGGTCGCACCTTCGAGCTCGAGGCCCGTCGCTACGGCCGGATCATCTTCATGGCCGACGCCGACTCCGACGGCGCCCACATCCGCTGCCTGCTGGCCACGCTCTTCTACAAGTACATGCCCGACCTGATCGCCGACGGACGCGTCTACACCGCCGTCCCGCCGCTGCACCGGATCGAGATCTCCAACCCCAAGAAGGGGATGGACAAATACGTCTACACCTACTCCGACCCGGAGCTGCAGCGCACGCTGGCCGAGCTCAAGAAGAAGAACATCCGCTGGAAGGACACCCCCCAGCGCTACAAGGGTCTCGGTGAGATGGACGCCGACCAGCTGGCCGAGACCACCATGGACCCGCGCCACCGGACGCTCCGCCGGCTCACGATCGACGACGCCGACGCCGCTGCCAACGTGTTCGAGCTGCTGATGGGCTCCGACGTGGCACCCCGCAAGGAGTTCATCGTGCAGGGCGCCTACGAGGTCGACGTCGAGGCGCTCGACGCCTGAGGGCGGTCGCTCTCCGCGTTAGCCTGAGCCATGCTCGACATCAGCGTTCTCGGGATCCTGGCCTTCGTCGTGGCGACGTTCGTCGCCCTGACTGTCGTCTACTACGTCATCCGCTACGCCGTGCGCGACGGCATGCTCGACGCGCACCGCAAGCTCGACGCGGACCGGGTCCGCAGCGACCTGCGCCTCGGCCCGGAGCGGAGCCCCAACAGTCGCGGGTAGGACCCCGGTGGTTGAGGAGGCGCGCTAGCGCCGTCTCGAAACCCCCGCAGCGAAGGCAGGGCAATGTGTGCTGCCTATGGGCCGCTGGTGGTTGCGGTCGCGGTTGACGAGAGGTGTGGTCACCGGAGTCTGTGGTTGCGATGGCGATTTCCAGTCGCTGGCCGGCTTGCGGGCGCGCTGGGGTCGACCGTCGTGGTAGCGGTCGAAAGAGAGATCCCGTTGGTTGAGGAAGGCGCGCAGCGCTCTCGCCGTTGGTTGAGGAGGTTCCGCTAGGAACCGTCTCGAAACCCCGGAAAGCCAAGGCAGGGCGTCGGTTTACGTCCGCCGGTAGAAGGCGACCTTCCCGCCCGGGAGCTTCGTCATCTCAAACGCCGGATCGTGGGCTCTGGCGTGGTGCCTGGGGCAGAGAAGCCTGCCGTGCTCGACGTCGGTGCGGCCGCCCTGGGACCAGAGGTGGTCGTGGTGGGCGTGGCACATGCCTGGTGGCCAGTCGCACCCGTCGGCGGTGCAGTGCTGGTCGCGGACCATCAGCACGATCCGTTGGGCCTTGGTGTGGAACCGCTTCTGCCGGCCGACGTCGAGGATCTCGGACTTCGATCCCAGCACGACGGGGATGATCCCGGCCTGCGACGCCAACCGGCGCGCTTGTCCGGCTGAGATGGGTTCGCCGGTGTCGAGGTGGGCTGCTTTAAGCCCGCCCATGAGGGTCTCGTAGGTCATGATCACGACGGCGGTGGCGTTGACGCCGCCGGCATCGGGGACCCGGTCGGTCGGGTAGCGCTCGATGAGCTCGCAGAACGCCTTCCCCATCCGCTGCGGCCCCGGACGACGTTCGCCGAGGGGACCGGTAGCGGCTTGGTGCCTGGGTGCGGCGAACCCGCGGAGGATCTTCGCGAGCATCGCACCCTGGGCGGTCGGGAGGGCGAAGCGTCCGTGGGTGGTGCCGTGGCCGTCGTCTGTCATCGTGAGCCGGCACGACTGCGCCGCGAGTGCTTCTTCGCGCTCCAACAGCTTGGCCTCGTGGGCGTCCGCGGCGTCGGGTGCGATCACCTCGAGGAGCCGTTTGCCGGCGATGGCAAGTGCCCTGGCGTCGAGCTCAGCGGCGCGCTCCACCAAGAACCTCTCGGCTTGGGCGACGAGCTCTGAGTCGAGGTCGTCGGGCAGTGCGTCGACCGCGCGAATGATGGCCCGGGCCTGCTCGACCACCAGGTCGCCGGCAGCGAGGGCGTCGCGGGTGATGGTGTGGACCTGGAGGTCGTGACCCAGGCGCACGACCCGGTGAGCCTCGGGACGGGTCTGCTTGGTCTGGTGGGCCAGCCAGTTCGCGGTCGAGGTCGCACCGACCTCCTCGCCGACGCCCAGGTCATCGGCGTGCGCGGCAACACGTGCCTTCAGCTCGCAGACCCGGGCCTCGAGACGAGTCAGGTCGACGAGAGTCGTGCTGGCTTCGACCGCGGTCATCGACCACACCGATGCGTCGACCACCGAGTCAGCAACCGCCTGCATTTGCGCGGTCGCCGACGCCACCCGGTGGGACCGGGTGATCTCGGGGTCGGGAAACTGAGCCATACCACATTCTACTCGAACATACATTCGAATAGAAGACCTAATCGTCGATAATCTCGGTGGGCGCTCTGAAAGCCGGGATGCGGCAGTGATCTCCGCGCGCCGTACCCGTGTAAGTGCCACGTCGGCGCGCCACCACAGGCGGCCCGCAGCCTGCGGGGTTTTCGAGACGGTTGCTGCGCAACCTCCTCAACCAGCGAGGGGTCAGCCGTCGCCGAGCCGGTGCTTCTCCTCGGGGTCGCGCAGCACCAGGGTCGAGGTGAAGATGTAGAGCGGCTCGCGGTCGCCCCAGGCGGGGACGACGCTGACGAAGTCGTAGCTCTGGTTGGTCGTGAGCTCGATCATCGTCGCCTCGACGTAGTGGTGCTCGGGTGCGCTGCGTCCCGACGTACCTCGGTAGTAGGAACGCCCGGCCGAGACCATGTCGGAGTGCGTCAGGACGTTGTAGTCGGCCACGACTTCTTCATCGGCAGCGGCCGCGCCGTCCTGAGCCGGCTCAGTAGCGCTGGTCGAGGAGCCCGGTGTCGACGTCGTAGATGAAGCCACCGACCTCAACGCTGTCCGGCACCAGCGGGTGCGCGCGCACCTTGTGGACGTCCTCGCCGAGGGCGGCGACCTGGTCGGCGATGACCGGGAAGGGCTGCCAGGAGGCGTCGATGCCGGCGGAGGCGCCGACCTTCTCGCGCAGCTCGGCCTCGGTGCTGCTCGCCACGGCGCAGCGGGTGTGGGGGATGACCAGCACCCGCTCGACCTTGAGCAGGTGGACGCCGAGGACCAGGGCTTCCATGGCCTGCGGTGTGACGCGGCCACCGGGGTTGCGGAAGATCTTCGCGTCGCCCGCCTTGAGCCCGAGCATCCGCAGCGGATCGATGCGCGAGTCCATGCAGGTCACGATCGCGACGCCCGCATGGGCGACGCCGTCGAAGCCGGCCAGGTCGAAGGAGGCCGCGAACTCGCGGTTGGCGGCCAGCAGGTCGTCGAAGCTCACGCTGGCAGGTTAGCCAATGCCTCAGCCGGCCGACCTGAGCAGGTCGCCGGTCGAGACTCCCCGGGTCGTGGCGGTGCGGAAGAGTGCCAGCGCGAGGACGCCGGCAACGGCCGCACAGACGGCTGCTCCGGTGAACACGGTGTGCTCCTGCGCGATCCCGGCGACCTTGAGCAGGTGGGTGAACTCCGCGCAGCGACTGGCGCCGCCGCAGACCTCACGAGCAGTCGGTACGTCGGCCTGCGCGGCGTAGTAGCGGCGCAGTCCGATCGTGGTGAGGGCCGAGATGCCGACCAGCATCCCGACCATCCGCGAGACGACCACGAAGGCGCTGGCCAGACCGTGGACGTCGTCGTCGGTGCTAGCCAGCACGGCGGCGTTGACCGGCGCCAGCGCGAGCCCGAAGCCGAAGCCGCCGACGAGCAGCGGCAGGGTCGACCAGGCGTGGTCGAGGCTCTCGATGTCCCATCGCGCCATCAGCAGGAAGCCGACTGCCGCCAGCGCCATCCCGACGGCAGCGACCACACCGGCGGGCAGCCGGTGGGTCAGGTAGCCGCCGAGCACGGCGCCGACCGGCAGCGCGACCAGGAAGCGCACCAGCACCAGGGCGGCCATCAGCTGCGAGCTCGGGTAGACGGTGGTGCGGGCGAAGAGCGGGATGTCGATGAGGGCCGCGATCAGCGCAGCCCCGATGAAGAAGCTGACCAGCATCGCGCCCCAGGCCGGCGTACGGCGCAGGGCGCCGGTCGGCACGAGCGGGTTGGTGGTGCGGCGCAGGTGGAGGACGAACGCGGCCGTCGCGAGCGCCGAGCCGAGGAGGTACCAGGCCCCCTGGTCGGAGAAGACCTGCACCTTCGGGTCGGCGGTCGCGAAGGCCAGGATCACGCCTGCGAGCGCCAGTGCGAGCAACAAGGCCCCGAGCAGGTCGGCCTCGCGCAGGGTGCGCGACCAGCTCCGGACGTCGAGGAGCGGGCGCGCCGCGGTCGCGCAGCGCACCACGAGGAGCACGAACGCGCCGATCGCGGTCAGGCCGAGCGGGGTCAGCCAGCGGCCGTCCCCGGCGACCGGGATGAACAGCTGGCCCCAGGTCAGGTCGCGCATCAGCTGGCTGGGCTCGACGAAGACGAGGACGCCGGAGACCAGGGTGACGAGGGCGAGGAGCAGGCCGATCCAGTCGAACCGTCCGCCTCGGGGGTTTCGAGAGGGGCGCAGAGCGCCCTCCTCAACCACCGAGGAGATCGCGGCGGCCAGGACGAGACCGACGGCGAGGTTGATCAGGAAGATCGTGCGCCAGTCGGAGACGGCGAGGACCAGCGCGCCGAAGAGCGGCCCGATCACGCTGCCCAGCTCCTGGACGGCCGAGACGACACCGAGGGGGACGCCGCGCCGCTGCACCGGGTAGAGGTCGGCGACGAGGGCGAGCGTGGCCGGCACCAGGCCGCCACCACCGACGCCCTGGAGGAACCGGCCGACCACCATGCTCGACATGTCGTAGGCGAGCGCGGTGACGAGCGAGCCGAGGGCGAAGACCAGCAGCGCGGCGACCAGCACCGGCACCCGGCCGCGCAGGTCGGCGATCCGGCCGATCAGCGGCAGCATCGCGACGTACCCGAGCAGGAAGCCGGACACGATCGGGGCAGCCCGCTGGAGCTGGTCGACCGGGATGCCGGCGCTCGCCATCATGTCCGGCAGCGCCAGCACGACGACGTACGTGTCGGCTGCCGCGAACGCCACGGCGATCGCGGCCAGCGCGAGCAGCACCCGCGGCGACCGGGTCACGGCGCGGTGATGTCCTTGTCCGTGCCGTAGTCCTCGAAGGTGACGGTGTAGGTCATCGACTCCGAGTCGGGGTAGAACACCCCGGTCAGCTCGGCGGAGCGCAGCTCACCGTCGTCGGTGATCGTGTACGTCGCCTGGAAGTCGCCGGACGCCGTCGGGATGACGTTCTTGACGGTGTCGCTGCCGACGGTGCCGGTGTACTCGGTCAGCACCTCCTTGTTGTCCTCGCCGCCGCGGACGCTCTCGCCCTTCTCGAGGTCCGTGGTGGCGGGCAGGAGGGAGGAGAAGCCGTGGTCGGTGCTCATCAGCTGGGCCGGGTCCGGGGCGCCGTAGTCACTCGGGTCGATGTCCTGCCAGCCCGGTGTGAGCGGGATCTGGGCGTAGACCTTGCCGTCGACCGCGATCACCGGCACCTCGAAGGCCTGGCCGCTGAGGGTGACCGTGATCGTGCCGTCGAAGGCCGGCGCGTGGGTGCCGACGCCCTCGGCCTTCTCGACGCCGGTCACCCCGTCGGGCAGGTCGTCGGTGGTCAGGGTCAGGTCGACCCCGCTGGTCTCGTCGAGGGTCGTCTTCGCCTGGGCGAGGACCTCCTCCGGGGTGCCACTGGCGCCGCCGCCCGAGTCCGAGCCGCCGCACGCGGTCAACGAGAGAGCAGTGGCGAGTACGGCGGCCGCGAGCCGAGTCTGGGTGCGCACCCGGTCAGCCTGACACACGCACGCGGACGGCGACCGGGCCTGCGCAGGCCGTGATCGGCTGGCTGCCGGGGATGCCCGAACCGTCGCGTCGACCGGTGGCCTCGGGCAGCTCGATGGGAGCGCCGCTGGCGGCCGCCGCGCGGGCGGGAGCACTGCCGACCCACGCGAAGACCAACGTGTCCTCGCCCTTGAGGAAGCGGTGGCAGCGCACGCCGCCGGTCGCCCGGCCCTTGGGCGGGTACTCGTCGAAGGTGGTCACCTTGACCGCCCCCGGCTCGGTGCCCGGCAGCGCGGTCGAGGAGCCGGATGCGGTGACGACCACCGAGCCCTCGGGGGCATCCGGGTCGACGATGCCGAACCACACCACACGCTCACCGGCCGCGACGCGGACGCCGGCCATGCCGCCGCCGGAGCGACCCTGGGGGCGCACGGCGTCGGCGCCGAAGTGCAGGAGCTGGGCGTCGGAGGTGACGAAGCAGAGCGTCTCGCGACCGGTGGTCAGCTCGACGATCCCGACGACCTCGTCACCGTCGGCGAGCCGGACGACCTCCCAGTCGTCACGCCCGAGCACCTCCGGGTTGACCCGCTTGACCGTGCCCTGGCGGGTGCCGAGCGCGAGCCCGGGTCCGTCGGTCGCGAGTGTGCAGAGCCCGAGCAGGCGCTCGCCGGGATCGAGCGACAGGATCTCGCTGACCGGCAGGCCGCCCGCGAGGTGCGGGTCGTTGGCGGTGTCGGGGAGCTGGGGGAGCTCGAGGACGCCGATCTTCACCAGGCGTCCCGCGCTGGTGAGGCCGCCGACCTCGCCGCGGGCCGTCGCGCGGACCACCGACGTCACCACGTCGTGGTTGGCGCGGCCACCGCCGGAACCGGGCTGCTCGGCGTTCGCCGTACGCGCCAGGAGGCCTGTGGAGGACAGGTAGACGAAGCACGGGTCGTCGGCGACCTCGAGCGGCGTGGCCGATGCCGTCACGGTGGTGCCGGACGACTCCAGCAGGACCGTACGACGCGGGGTGCCGTAGGTCTTAGCGACCTCGGCCAGCTCGTCGGAGACGACCTTCCGCAGCAGCTTCTCGTCGCCGAGGATCGCGTCGAGGTCCTCGATGACCTTCTCGAGCTCGGACTTCTCCTTGTCGAGCTCGATCTTGGAGAACTTCGTCAGCCGGCGCAGCGGCATGTCGAGGATGTAGTCGGCCTGGATCTCGCTCAGGTCGAAGACGTCGATGAGGCGTTCCTTGGCCGCTGCGGCGTTGTCGGACGAGCGGATCAGCTGGATCACCTCGTCGATGTCGATGATCGCGAGCAGCAGCCCGTCGACGAGGTGCAGCCGGTCGGCGGCCTTGCCGCGGCGGAAGACCGAGCGGCGGCGTACGACGTCGAAGCGGTGGTCCAGGAAGACCTGCAGCATCTCCTTGAGCGAGAGCGTGCGGGGCTGGCCGTCGACGAGGGCGACGGCGTTGATGCCGAAGGAGTCCTCCATCGGGGTCTGCCGGTAGAGCTGCTCGAGGAGGGCCTCGGGCACGAAGCCGTTCTTGACCTCGATGACCAGTCGCAGACCCTTCTCGCGGTCGGTGAGGTCCTTGACGTCCGAGATGCCCTGGAGCTTCTTGCCCTGGACCAGGGTCTTGATCCGCTCGATGACCTTCTCGGTGCCGACGCCGTACGGCAGCTCGGTGACGACGATGCCCTTGCGGCGGTTGGTGACCGACTCGACCCGGGCGGTCGCCCGCATCCGGAAGGAGCCGCGGCCGGTCTCGTAGGCGTCGCGGATGCCGTCGAGGCCGACGATCTTGCCGCCGGTGGGCAGGTCCGGTCCGGGGATGAAGCGCATCAGGTCGTCGGTGCCGGCCTTCGGGTGGGTGATCAGGTGGCGCAGCGCCTGGACGACCTCGACCAGGTTGTGGGGCGCGCAGTTGGTGGCCATGCCGACGGCGATGCCGGTGGTGCCGTTGACGACCAGGTTGGGGATCGCCGAGGGGAGCACGGACGGCTCGGTCTCGCGGCTGTCGTAGTTGGGCCGGAAGTCGACGGTGTCCTCGTCGATCGAGGCGGTCATCGCCGCAGCGGGCGGAGCCATCCGGCACTCGGTGTAACGCATGGCGGCGGGGGAGTCGTCGGGCGAGCCGAAGTTGCCGTGCCCGTCGACCATCGGCAGCCGCATCGACCACGGCTGGGCCATCCGGACCAGGGCGTCGTAGATCGCGCTGTCGCCGTGGGGGTGCAGGCGACCCATGACCTCACCGACGACGCGGGCGCTCTTCACGTGACCGCGGTCGGGCCGCAGGCCCATGTCGTTCATCGTGTAGAGGATCCGGCGCTGCACCGGCTTCAGACCGTCGCGCGCGTCGGGCAGCGCTCGGGAGTAGATGACGGAGTAGGCGTACTCGAGGAACGACGACTCCATCTCCTGCTTGATGTCGGTGTCGAGGATGTGCTCCTCGAAGTCGTCGGGAAGGTCCTGCTTCGTCTTGCCACGTGCCATGAGGGGATTCTTTCAAGGCGTGGTCACCGAAACCGCGGGGGCACGCCGGATTCACGCGTCCACGCTAGATTTCGCACGTGACCGACCTCCCCATCACCTCGGACCTGGTGATCCCGCCGCCCCCGGCGCACTGGGAGTCCGACGTGCTGCTCCGGGACGGTCGCACCGCGCACATCCGCCCGATCAAGCCCGAGGACCGCGAGGTCTTCGTCGAGTTCTACTCCCGGGTGTCCGACCAGTCGAAGTACTACCGCTTCTTCTCGCCGATGCCGCGCCTCTCCGACCGCGACGTCGACCGCTTCACCCACGTCGACCACATCAACCGGGTCGCGCTGGTGCTGACGCTCCAGGGCAAGATCATCGCCGTCGGTCGCTACGACGTCATCCGCCCCGGCGAGGCCGAGGTGGCGTTCCTGGTCGAGGACCAGCACCAGGGCCGCGGCATCGGCCAGCTGCTCCTCGAGCACCTCGCGCAGGTCGCGCGCGAGCGGGGCGTCGACCGGTTCGTCGCCGAGGTGCTGCCGGACAACTCGCGGATGATCCAGACCTTCCGCGACGCGGGCTACCGCCTCGTGAGCGAGTACGACGAGGGCGTGCTGCAGCTCGAGTTCTCCATCGACCCGACGGACACCGCCATCGGGCTGATGATGGGCCGGGAGCACCGGGCCGAGGCCGCCTCGATCGAGAAGTTCTTCAACCCCCGCTCGATCGCCGTGATCGGCGCCAGTCGCCGCCAGGAGACGATCGGCCAGGCGCTGGTGCGCAACTTGATCACCGGTGACTTCACCGGCCGGGTCTACGCCGTGAACCCGACCTCCAACGCGGTGTCCGGGCTCCCGACGTACAAGACCGTCGGCGACATCCCCGACGACGTCGACGTGGCGGTCGTCGCGGTGCCGGCCGAGTCCGTGCAGGACGTCGTCCTCGACTGCGCCGCCAAGGGCGTCCACGGGCTGATCGTGATCTCGTCGGGCTTCGCCGAGACCGGCGAGGAGGGCCGGGTGCGGCAGCGCAAGCTCGTGGGGCTCTCGCGCTCCTACGGCCTGCGCCTGATCGGCCCCAACTGCCTGGGCATCATCAACACCGACGCGAAGGTGTCGCTCAACGCGTCGCTGTCGCCGTTGATGCCGGCGCGCGGGCGGGCCGGGTTCTTCTGCCAGTCCGGTGCGCTCGGCACCGCCATCCTCGAGAAGGTCTACAACCGGGGCCTCGGCCTCTCGACGTTCGTCAGCGCCGGCAACCGCGCCGACGTGTCCGGCAACGACCTGCTGCAGTACTGGGAGGAGGACGACTCCACCGAGGTCGTCCTGCTCTACCTGGAGTCGATCGGCAACCCGCGCAAGTTCTCGCGGATCGCGCGCCGGGTCTCGCTGCGCAAGCCGATCATCGCGGTGCGCTCCGGGCGTACGACGCAGGGTGTGCCGATGGGACACGCGGTCCGCAAGATCGCGGCCCCGGCCGCAGCCGTCGACGCGATGTTCCGCCAGGCCGGCGTGATCCAGGTCGACACGCTCGACGAGATGTTCGACGTCGCTCAGCTGCTCGCCCACCAGCCGCTCCCGCGCGGTCGCCGGGTGGCGATCGTCGGCAACTCCGACGCGCTCGGGCTGCTCGCGGCCGACGCGGCCGCCTCGGTCGGGCTGGTCGTCAACAAGTCGATCGCCCTCGGCGTCGAGGCCGGCGCCGAGGAGTTCGAGGACGCGCTCGACGCCGCGATCGACGACCCCGAGATCGACTCGGTGGTCGCGGTCTACGTCCCGCCGATCAACGTCTCGGGCGAGGAGGTCGCCAACGTGCTCGCCGCCGTCGGCGAGCAGTCCGACAAGCCGCTCGTCTCGTCGTTCCTCGGTGCCGAAGGTGTTCCCGAGCTGCTCCGCGTGCCCGACGTCGCCGGTTCCACCGCGGGTCGCGGCTCGGTCCCGTCCTACCCCGGCGTGGAGGCGGCGGTGCGCGCCCTCGCGCGGGTGGTCGAGTACGCCGTGTGGCTGCGGACCCCCGACGGCGTGCCGGTCGACCCGGCGGCGGTCGACGCGGCCCTGGCCAAGACGCTCGTCAACGAGGTCCTCGCGGAGAACCCCGAGGGCGCCGACCTCGACCTCGAGACGCTGACCAAGCTCCTCGCGGCGTACGACATCGAGCTCTGGCAGACCCGTGAGGTCGACTCGCGCGACGCGGCCGTCGAGGCGGGGGAGTCGCTCGGTTGGGACGTCGTCCTCAAGGCGACCGCCGACCATCTCCGCGAGCGGCCGGACCAGGCCCACGTGTGGCGCAACATCGACGACGCCGAGGAGATGGCGGACGCCTGGGACTCCCTCGGCGCGCTGATCTCCGAGCCCGACCGGGCCGGCTTCGTGGTGCAGAAGAACTCGCGGCCGGGTGTGCCCGTGTCGATCCGCAGCGTCGAGGACGCGCTCTTCGGGCCGGTCCTCTCCTTCGGCATCGCCGGTCCGCTCACCGAGCTGCTCGCCGACAAGGCCTACCGGATCCCTCCGCTGGGCGCGCGCGACGCGGCGTCCATGGTGCGCGAGATCAAGTCGTCACCGATGCTCTTCGGCTACCGCGGCAGCGAGGTCGTCGACGTCGCCGAGATCGAGCGGCTGATCCAGCGGGTCTCCCAGCTCCAGAACGACCTGCCCCAGGTCAGTGCCCTCGACCTGTCGCTGGTGCTCGCCGGCGCGGACGGCGCCACGGTGCTCACCGCGTCCGCCCGCGTGGACCCGGTGGCCGACCCGCGGTCCGACTGGTTCGTGCGCCGGATGCCGCGGCCCGCGGGCGACACCCTGCCGTCCTGACCTGCGTGACAGACTGAACACATGCGGACCAGCAGGACCACGGAGGACCACGACCGGACCCTGGAGCTCAGGGACGCCATCGACCGGACCGGCTACTACCCCGAGGTGGTCGTCGACGGTGTGCTCGGTGCTGTCGCCGGTGAGGAAGTGGTGTCGTTCTACGTCCACCACGAGCCGACGTTCGAGCGCGACGAGGTCCGTCGCCACCTGTCGGTCGTCGTGCTCACGCCGAGCCGGCTGATCCTGGCCCACACCGACGAGCACGAGGGCGACGACCTGCTGCCCGAGCCCTACACGTCCACCTCCACCGAGGCGATCCGGCTCTCGTCGGTCCGCTCGGTGGTCGTCACCCGGATGGTCGCCAACCCGACCGCCGGCCCGCAGCCGCCGGCCGAGGCCGTGATGACGATCGGCTGGGGTGGGGTGAGCCGGGTCGACCTGGAGCCCGCCGGCTGCAGCGACCCGCAGTGCGACGCCGACCACGGCTACACCGGCGTGCTCGCCTCCGACGACTTCTCGCTGCGCGTCTCGGCCGCAGCCGACGGCGCCGATGCCGTCGCCGGCCTGCTGGCCTTCGCCGAGTCGCTGTCGGCCCGCACCCACAGCCCCCACTGAGGTGACCTTCGTCCAGCCGGCGTACGGCGACCGGTCGCTCGGTGACGTCGTCCCGGCGGTCGGTGTCGCCCTCGGGCTGCGCATCGACGACGCGCCGACCGGCCTGGTGCTGCCCGAGGCCCTGGCGTACGTCGTCCTCCTCGTCGACGGCCTCGGCGCCACGCTGCTCGAGCGCTACGCCCACATGGCGCCGTTCCTCTCGACCCTGCTCGAGGAGCAGGCGCCCGCGACCGCCGGGGTGCCGTCGACGACCGCGACCAGCCTGACGTCGTTCGGCACCGGGCTGACCCCCGGCGCGCACGGGCTGGTCGGCTTCACCTCACGCGTGCCCGGCACCGACCGGCTGCTCAACGCGCTGCTGTGGGACAAGGACGTCGACCCGATGGAGTGGCAGCCGCACGACACGGCCTTCTCCCGGCTGCGCTCACTGGGCGCGAGCGTCACGGTGGTCAACAAGCGCGAGTTCCGGGGGAGCGGCCTGACCGTCGCCGCCCACCGCGGCGCGGAGTACGTCGGTGCCGACCGGGTCGGCGAGCGGCTCGCTGCCGCGGTCGCCGCGTCCTCGGAGCGCACCTCGCTCACCTACCTCTACGACGGTGACCTCGACTGGACCGGCCACCGCTACGGCATCGCCTCGACCCAGTGGCTCCAGCAGCTCTCGATGGTCGACGCCGAGGCCGAGCAGCTGCGCGAGTCGCTGCCCGGATCGGTCCGGATGCTCGTCGTCGCCGACCACGGCATGGTCGACTCCGCTCCCGAGAGCCGGGTCGACGTCGACGACCGCACCGAGCTCCGCGACGGTGTCGCCCTGCTCGGTGGTGAAGCCCGCTTCCGCCACCTCTACTGCCAGCGCGGCGCCGTCGACGACGTCGTCGCCACCTGGTCGTCCGTCCTGGGCGACCGGGCCGACGTACTGACCCGCGAGACCGCGATTGGCCGGGGCTGGTTCGGGGCGGTGTCGTCCGGGGTGCTGCCCCGGCTCGGCGACGTCATCGTCGCCTGCCACGGCGACACCGCGATCCTCTCGACCAACGACTTCCCCTACGAAGCGACGCTGGTCGGTCTGCACGGGTCGCTGACGCCCGAGGAGATGCTGATCCCCATGGTGGTCAGCTGAGCCTCGGCCCGAGTCAGCCGCCCACGCTGGGGAGGTCCCACGTCGACAGGCAGAACGGATGCCCCACGGGGTCGGCGTACACGAAGCAGTGGTCGTCGTTGGGCTGGTGCTCGAACCGGGTGGCGCCGGCCGCCAGCACCCGCGCCCCGGTCGCCTCCAGGTCGTCGACGAGGAACTCGAGGTGCAGGTGCAGGGGGACGTCGCCACCGGGCCACGTGGGAGGTCGGTGGTCTTCGGCCTGCTGGAACCCGATGGCGCCGTTCGGCCCCGTGACCAGCGCCCAGCGCTCGTCGCCCTGCGCGACCCCTCCGGTGATCTCGGCGTAGAAACGGGCGAGCGCGATCGCGTCGGGCGCGTTGACCGTCGTCCCGCTGAGCCGGATCAGGTCCGACATCAGCCGATCTCCATCTGCTGGTACGCCGGCGTGAGCTCCTCCCAGCGCCGCTTCCAGCCGGGCGCCCCGGCAGCGGAGCTCCACCCCTCCGGGTGGACCGGGCCGTCGCCCTCCAGCGACCGGCCGAGGTCCTCGAGGTGGACCCGCCAGCCCGACGCGTGGAACGGCAGGTGCGTCGTCGGCAGCCCACGCTCCTCGACCACCAGGCGGGTCCGGGTGCCCTCCTCGGTCAGCCACGCCTCGATCTGGCCCTCGTCGTCCGTGCCCGGCTCCGTCGTCAGCAGCAGGTGGTGGGGCGCCTCGCACACCTCGACCCGCACCGGACCGGTCCAGGTGCTCGTGAAGACGACCTGGACCGTGCCGCCGACCCGCAGGTCGCCGTCGACCTGGGCGATCCACCGGGCCAGGCGGTCGGGCGTCGTGCACGCCTGCCAGAGGTCGTCGATGTCCGTGTCGTAGATGTCCTCGACCCGGACTGCTCCGCGGGTCTCGTCGAGTGCCCGCATCGTGGCGTTCGTGGTCATCGTCGTTCCTTCTTCCCTCGTGCGATCTCGGTGTGGAGTGCGTCGAGCCGGCTCTCCCAGAGCCGGCGGTAGGGCCCCAGCCACTCGTCGACCTCGACGAGCGCCTCCGGGCGGAGTGCGTAGATCCGGCGCTGCGCGTCCTGGCGTACGTCGACCAGCCCGGCCTCCCGCAGCACCCGGAGGTGCCGGGAGACCCCCGGCCGGGCGATCGGCAGAGCCTCGGCCAGCTCTCCGGCACTCGCCGGGTGGTCGCGGAGGATCTCCAGAACCGTCCGCCGGCTCTCGTCGGCCAGCGCGTGCATCACGGCGTTCATGGAGTCAATGTAACCGAATGGGTACATAACCCCAAAAGTTCTTGAAAGTTGTCGGATGAAGTGGTCCGAGTGGAGAGGTCATGCCGTGGGTATGTTGGTTGGCGGAAGGGCTTCGTCTCGGAAGGGAGGCCCGGCCGTGCGCACCGTCTCTGTCTACGACCCTGCTCTCGCGCGGACGCGCACCGCCGCGCAGCACCTGTTCTTCGCCGCCACCCTCCTGATCGCGCTCGCGTTGCTCGTCGGGATGCCGGTCGCTCGCACCAGCGGGCTGTTCTGGGCCGGGTGCGCCGCCGTCGTGACGGCGACGCTCGCGACGGTGACGGTGCCGTGGCGTGCGCTCCCGCACCTCGCCTGGATCGCGATACCGACCGTCGACCTGGTCGCGGTGGCGCTGCTCCGCGCCGACCTGATGCCGACGATGGCGGCACTCGCCGTCCTGGCGGGATTCCCGGCCCTGTGGCTCGGTGCCGACTTCGGCCGGACCGGCGTCGCCGTGGCGGGCGCGGGCGGCGTGCTCGTCTTCCTGCTGCCCGGGCTCGGTCCCGACCAGGTGGTGCAGTCCGAGGCGGACTGGAGCCGACTGCTGCTCTGGGAGCTCCAGACCGCCGGACTGGCGCTGCTCGCCCACGTCGTCGTCGTCGAGCTGCGACGCCGTGACCTGCTCGGCCGCACGATCCTGAACACCGTCGCCGCCGGTGTCCTCGTCTACAACGCCGACGACCGCCTCCTGCTCGCCAACGGCCAGGCCCGCTCGATCGCCGAGCGGGGCGGCTACGACCTCGCGCACCCGCGGCGACCGGGCACGCTCGTCTGGAGCGCCGATCGCCAGACGCCGGTGGTCGGCGACGAGCAGGCCCTCGGTCGCGCGTGTGGGAGCGAGCGTCTGCACGACACCGTCGAGTGGCTCGGCCCGCTGCACGACCTGACCGCGGCGGGGTGGCACGCGCGGCGGATGCACGACGACGACGGCCGGGTGCTGGGCACCGTCGTCGTCTGCCACGACCTGACCGCGCTGCTCTCGGCGCGCCGCAGCCAGGAGCAGTTCCTCGGCACCGTCTCGCACGAGCTGCGCACCCCGCTCACGTCGATCGTCGGGTACGTCGACGTCGCCGAGTCGCTCTCGTCCGCCGACGACCAGCTGCTCCGCCGCTCGCTCGCCGCGATCCGCCGCAACTCCGACCAGCTCGCCACCCTCGTCGCCCAGCTGCTCGACGAGACCCACGACCATCCTCAGCCGCACCAGGAGCTGGTCGACCTGAGCGTCCTCCTGCTGGCCGCCCTCGAGCGCTGGCGCGGGGCGTGTGACGACCTCGGCCTGCGGCTGGTCGCTGACGTCGGCGACGACGTCCTCGCGGACGTGGACCCGCACCAGATGACCCGCGTCCTCGACGCGCTCGTGTCCAACGCGACCAAGTTCACCCCGGCCGGCGGCGACGTACGCGTCCGCCTGGTCTGCGACCAGCGGCACGTGCAGTTCGAGGTCGCCGACACCGGCATCGGGATGAGCAGCGCGGACCGCGCCTACGCCTTCGACCGCTTCCAGCGCGGGGACGCCGCCCGAGTCGGCGCCATCCAGGGCATCGGCCTCGGGCTCCAGACCGTCAAGCGGCTGGTCGAGGCCCACCACGGGACGGTCGACCTCGACAGCGAGCCCGGCCTCGGCACCACGGTCCGGGTCCGGGTGCCGGCGGCGCGGACGGGCTCGCTGGCCTGCTGAGCGGGCGTCGTCAGCCGACGGCGGTCTCCTCGAGCTCCTCGTCCGGGTGCTCCTCGACCGAGCGGGAGTCCGTGAGGGTGAGCGCGCCGTAGCCGGCCACCAGAGCGACGATCGACGCGAGCACGGCGTACGTGATCCGCTCGCCGTGGAAGAACGACTGGACCAGGTCGTGGGACCAGACGCCGGCCGGGAGCCGGGTGGTGACCAGCGCGGCGATCATGGTGCCGACGATGGCGGTGCCGACGCTGGTGCCGACCTCCTGGGCGGTGTCGTTGAGCGCGGCGCCGATGGAGGTGCGGTTGGCCGGCATCGCGTCGACGAGGGCGACCGCACAGATCGTCATGACGGTGCGCAGGCCGATCGTCATCACGACCATGCAGGCAGCGATGGCGGCGTACCCGTGGTCGACGGCCCAGGCCATGCCCCCGACGCCGCCGGTCAGGAACACCGCGCCGATGACGCAGGCGATGCGGTGGCCGTAGCGCTTGACCAGCGACTCGGTGAAGGGCGTCGCGGCGATCATCGTGATGATCATCGGGAGGTTGGCCAGGCCAGCCTTCACCGGGCTCCAGCCGTAGGCGAACTGGAAGTGCAGGATCAGCCCGAACATCATGCTGGCCATGGCGATGGCCGTCCCGGCCTGCGCGATGGCCGCGCCGCGGACGGTGCCGGTGGAGAAGAGCTGCAGGTCGAGCATGGGGGCGGCGCTGCGGCGCTCGTGCCAGACGAAGGCGGCGCCGGCCAGGATCGCGCCGACGATCGAGGCGATCGTGACGGTGTCGAGCCAGCCGTACAGCACGCCGCTGGTGAGCGACCAGCACGCGAGGCCGATCGTGGTGATGCTGAGCGCGGCACCGGGGAGGTCGAGCGCGTCGTGCGTCAGACCGGCCGGGTCGTCGGGCGCCACGCCGAGGCGTACGCCGATGCAGGCGATGAGCGCGATCGGAGCGTTGACGACCAGCAGCCACTCCCAGCGCACGTGGGCGAGGGCGGTGCCGCCGAGCAGCGGGCCGAGGATGAAGCCGGACATGCCGACCACCATCATCAGCGTGATGGCGCGCATCCGCAGCGCCTTGTCGTCGAAGAGGCGGAACACCAGCGAGTTGGTGATCGGGGCCATCATCGCGGCAGCGACGCCGAGCCCGGCGCGCAGGCCGATGAGCTCTCCGGCCGTCGAGACGAAGACGACGCACAGGCTCAGCAGGCCGAACACCGCGAGACCGACCTGGAGCACGCGTCGGCGGCCGAACCGGTCGGCGATGGAGCCGGCGGTGAGGAGGAGCCCGCCGAAGGTCAGCGAGTAGGCGCCGGTGACCCACTGGAGGGCGGTGGTGCCGCTGCCGAGGTCGCGGCCGATGGTGGGCAGCGCGATGGACAGCAGCGTGTTGTCGACCATCTCGACGAAGAAGGCCAGGCAGAGGGCCGCCAGCGGGATCCAAGCTGCGCGGAGCGAGGTGTAGGTGCGTGACGGCGAGGTGGCCGTCGGGGTGGTGGTCGTCATGCCGCTGACGCTAGGTCCGGGCGCTTTCAGCCCGGTTTCACGCCGCCTTCAGCGGTGGAACCGGCTGCGGCGCCGGGCTTCCCGGCATCGGCGTACGACGTCACGATCGACGTGGTGAGCGGGAAGTCGATGGCCAGGTCGCGGAAGAGCAGGCGGGCGGCCGTCGCGGCGGCCTCGGTCGCGGCGACGGCGACGGCGTCGGCCAGGGCGGCGGGCGTGTGCACGACGACCTCGTCGTGGAGGAAGAAGACGAGGTGGGGCCGGGCGTCGAGCGGCCCGCTGTCACCCATCCGCCAGAGCCGGTTGCGGAGGTCGGCGATCCAGCACAGCGCCCACTCGGCGGCGGTGCCCTGGACGACGAAGTTGCGGGTGAAGCGCCCGAAGGCACGCCGATAGCGGGCCTGGCTGTCCGGGTCGGGGGGCGGGTCGTCGGGGTCGCGGTCCCACGCCTCGCCGAGGCCGGGGGAGCCGCGCCCGAGCAGGGTGCGCACCACCTGGCCGCGCTCGCCGGCACGGGCCGCCTCCTCGACCAGGCCGAAGGCGGCGGGGTAGCGCCGGGTGAGGTCCGCGACCATCCGGCCGCTCTCGCCGGTGGTGGCGCCGTACATCGCACCGAGCAGCCCGATCTTCGCGTCCTGGCGGGTCGTGACGGCGCCGGCGTCGACCATCCCCTGGTAGAGGTCGGCGCCGCGAGCGGCCTTCGCCAGGGCGTGGTCCCTGCTCATCCCGGCGAGCACCCGGGGCTCGAGCTGGGCGACGTCGGCGACGACGAGCATCCAGCCCTCGTCGGCCACGGCCGCGGGCCGGACCTGGAGGGGGAACGACAGCGCGCCGCCGCCGTTCGACGACCAGCGGCCGGTGGTGGATCCGGCGGGTTGGTACGACGGACGGAACCGGCCGTCGCTGACCCACTCGTCGATCCAGGCCCAGCCGTTGGTCGAGAAGAGGTGCGAGAGCTTCTTGTAGCGCAGCAGCGGCTCGATGCCCGGGTGGTCGAGCCTGCGCAGGGTGGAGGCCCGGGTGTCGGTGACCTCGAGCTCGGCCCGGCGCAGGGCGGACAGCAGCTCCGGACGCGAGTCCGGGTTGAGGTCGGGTGCGTCGAACGCCGCGCGCACCTCGGCGGCCGCGGCTTCGAGACCCTGCGGCCGGGCGCCGCGCGGCGGTCGCGGGCCGAGCAGGTCGGTCAGCAGCTGCTCGTGGACGTCGAGCCGCCAGGGCACCCCGGCGTACGTCATCTCGGCGGCGACCAGCGCGCCTGCCGACTCGGCCGCGAGCAGCAGGGCGAGCCGCGTGGACTCGGGCGACGCGGCCACCGCCGCGAGCTGGCGGGCGTCCTCGAGGTCGGCGCGCAGGTGCTCGGCCGTGTCGTCGGCCGAGAAGAGCGCGGGGTCCGACGGCACGCTCGGTCCGAGGCGGTCCCAGTGGTCCGACTGGTCACCGACCAGGAGCTGTCGGTCGACCGCTGGAGCACGCCGCAGCAGGTGGTGCCCGAGCCGCAGGTCGTGGCAACGCCCGACGCGCACGCCCGCCGCCAGGAGGGGTGGGTACCACCGTGCGGTGTCGTCCCACACCCAGCGCGTGTCCGGCTCGCGCTCGCCGACGTACGCCGGCAGGTCGGTCTGCGCCAGCTCGTGCTCGGTCGCGCCGTCGACCACCAGCACCCGGTCTCCAGGCAGCCGAGAGAGCGAGATCCGAGCCACGGGGTCACTCTGTCACCCAGCGTCGACACCCAGACGTTGCCCGACGGCGGTCATGGCCACCTCGAGCGGACCGGCGCGCCTGAGGAGGTCCCAGCTGGCGACGATCCACGCCCAGCCGAAGAACGTGAAGGCCACGAACTCGCCGGCGTAGCCGTGCGGCACGACCCAGTCCGGCCCGAGGAGCGCCCATGCGGCTCCGGCGAGCACGCCCACGAGGCAGACCAGGTAGAGGACCGTGCGTGGAGCCTTCGTCCACGTGTAGCGCACGATGCCGACCGGCTTGCGTCGCGACCAGATACGCCGCGGTCCGAGCCCGGACACGTCGTCGCCGACGAGGGCATGGGCGCCGACGCCGTACCCGAAGTCGCGCAGCGCGAAGACCACGCACAGGAGGGCGAACGACACCACCACGACCGCGGTGACTCCCAGGTGGACGTGCTGCACCGTGGCCTCGCCCCAGGCCTGCTGCAGCGCCGTGCAGTCGGGTACGCCGGCGCGGTGGTAGTCGCAGTTGGCGGGGACGTCCGGGTCGGTGGCGAGACGCTCCCGGGCGGTCGGGAACGCCGCGACGCCGAGGACGGCGAGCCCGCCGACCAACGAGATCAGGAAGTCCCAGGTCCACCACTTCCAGAACATGTAGCTGACCAGCGTCACCCCGCACGCGGCCAGGCCGCCGACGAAGAGGTCGCGCGCCCCCGAGTGGTAGTAGGCGCTCATCGATCCGCGCACCGAGAACGGCGCGTCGAGGAAGAGCTGGTCGACCACGACCAGGAGCATGGGGAGCGCGACGCCGATGACACCGATCACGAGCCGCATGCCGAAGTAGGACTTCTCGTAGCCCGCGGCGCGGCCGGCCGGGTCGTTGCCGAGGTCGACGCGGTCGTACGTCGCGAGTCTCGGCCAGCCCATCACCACACCTCCCTCCCGAGCAGGCGGGTCCAGTCTGCTCCTGCGCGACCGGGGCCACCAGGGTCGCCGACCGCACGGCGCCTACCGCGCCCTCGAGACGCTGCTGGGCGACGGCAAGGTCCGGGCGATCGGCGTCAGCAACTTCATGGTCGACCACCTGACCCGGCTGGCCGAGGTCGCGACCGTCGTGCCGGCGGTCAGCCAGATCGAGGTGCACCCCTACTTCCAGCAGCCCGCGGAGCAGGCGTACGGCGCCGAGCACGGCATCCTGACCCAGGCGTGGGCGCCGATCGGCGGCATCACCTTCTACCGCGACAGCGGCCACACCAGCACCCTCGAGGTCCGGTGATCGGCGAGATCGCGACCGCGCACGGCAAGTCACCGGCCCAGGTGATGCTCCGGTGGGCCTGCAGGAGGGCCGCCAGGTGATCCCCAAGTCGACGAAGCCTGCCCGCATCGCCGAGAACATCGACGTCTTCGACTTCGAGCTCACCTCCGACGAGCTCGCGGCCATCCACTCCCTCGACACCGGGAAGCGCGGCGGTCCCGCTCCCGAGGACGTCGTCTTCCCGACGTTCAGCCGCGAGATCCCGGAGGCCTGAGCAGGCAGAAGGCGGGGCGGGGGAAGGGTCAACCCTCCGCCGCCCCGCCTTTGTCACGCCGGTCGGATCAGACCCGGTTGACCTTGAACTTCACGTCCGTCACCGAGGCGTTGCCCTTGGCGAAGCTCCCCGACCCGTCAGCGGTCGAGACGGCACTGAGCAGCGCCCTCACCTTGAGGTAGCCGCTGGAGCCGTTGGGGATGTTGATGAGCAGCACGGTGCGCTCGGTGCCCTTGCGCTGGTCGACCTGCTGGGTGCGGTGGACCTCACGCGCGCTGCCGCCGGACTGCGCGACGTAGTGGACGACCGAGTTGCGCGTGACCTTGGCGTTCGAGGCGTCGCCGCGGTCGTCCTGGTTGCCCTTGAGGCCCTGGTAGGTGAAGACCACGCGGTAGGTGCCCTTGGCGACCGCGATCCGCTTGCTCGAGAAGGAGGCGTTGGCCGAGGCCCGCGTCTCCGTGCTGGTGACTCCGCCGAGAGGTCCGGTGGTGTCGCCACCGTCGGCCTTGGTCGACACGCTGAGCCGGCCCGAGTCCGTGGCGCGGGCCTGCGCGTCTGCGTCGCCCGACCCGTCGACCGCAGAGCGCTCGGAGTCGGAGAAGCCGTGCGAGATCGTGGCGGCGTTGGCCAGACCCGGGGAGGCCAGGACGAGCGCCCCGGTCGTCGCGGTGGCGGCGAGCATCGTGGCGCTGAGCTTGATGATGTTGCGAGACATGGTCTGGTACATCCCATCGTTGACGTAGAACACCCGGTCGAGCGTTCCGTCGTGCACGAGGGATTCGCGGCGAGCCTGGGAAGAGATGGGAGAACGACCGTACTCTCAGTGACTTCTCAGGCTGCCGCGACCGACGAGCGCACCAACTAGCTGAGGTTCATCCTCGGCTCACCGTTGACCAGCCCGGTGCCGGCGATCGTGCACTTCCCGCTGCGGGGTGCGCCGCCGTTCCAGACCTGGCGCACGCACGAGCGGGCGGCGAGCTGCGCCCAGTAGTTGGGGTGCAGCGACTCCTGGACGTAGTAGGGGCTCGACGACCCGATGGTGCTGACGGTGCGGATCTGGTTGATCCACTCGGTCTGGTCGACGGCGCCCGGCGAGGTCCAGCTCGCGATGCCGCGCTCCTCGTAGAGGCCGACGGTGTTCTCGCAGAGCCGTCGTCCGTTGAACGCCGAGGACAGGTCGAGGGTGCGGGTGTTGCTGAGGCCGGAGTCGGCGACGGCGCCGAACACGGCGCTGTTGATCGTCGGGAGGGCCGTGTCGTTGGCCCAGTCGGCGTCCCTGTCCCAGAAGCCGCAGCCGCCGGTGCTCTGCCGCGTGTAGCCGCTCTGCGAGTAGCGGAAGCCGGAGGCCTTCGGGATCGGGCTCGGGTAGTTCTGCACGAGCAGCGTCCACTGGGAGTCGGCATAGCCCGCGTTGCGCATCGCGGCCGCGACGTTGCGCAGCCCGGCGGCGATCCGGGCGCGGACGGCGGCGACGTTGGCGGCCGTGAAGTTCGCCTTCACGGAGCTGTCGTCGTTGCAGTAGTCCTTGGCCCAGCTGGGGGAGTAGAGGAAGTCGACGACGCAGGACTGCACGACGTCGGCGAACTTGAAGTCGTTGCCTCCGATCGACACCACGACCATGCCGACCCGGTGGGAGGCCGCGAACGTCTGCAGCATCTTCGCCTGGCCCTGCTTGCCGGCCCCGTTGTCGAAGAAGTCCAAGCCGGGCTTGAAGTTGTCACCGTCGCTGGTCGCCGTCGTGGCGCCGGAGCAGGCGAGGTTGAGGCCGTTGACGCCGCCGCCGATGTAGGACTCGGCCGACTTGCTGCGGTGGCAGCGCGGGATCGTCTCGGCCGTGCCGGCGGCGTTGTCGAAGTACGCCGTGCCGCCGAGGGCGTCGGCCCGCGAGGACGAGGAGTTGCTGCTCCCGGCCCAGCGGCCGGCCTCGCCGCTGATGTAGGAGTCGCCGAGGGTGACGACCCACGGCGTACCGGCACCGGGGCCGTCGGCACTCGCGGGGGGCACCCCCACGAGCAGGCCCGCCGTGGCGGCGGTGAGGACGGTCAGGACGCTGAGGATGCGGGTCCGAGCCCGAGATGTGACCACGGTCACGAACCTAGAGGTCGGGCTACCCGAACGGCAATGGCTCCGGCGCCAGGCTGACCGCCTTGGCCCGGGCCGCGGTGAGCCGGCGGCGGTGGTGCTGCCGGCACAGGACCTCGTACGCGACGTCGGCCGGGGCCTCGTCGATCGTGTCGACGTCGCCGACCACGATCACCTCGCCCTCGACGACCATGATGCCGTTCTCGGTGCGCGCGTTGTGGGTGGCCCGCTTGCCGCACCAGCACAGGGCCTCGACCTGGAGCACGTTCATCCGGTCGGCGAGCTCGACCAGGCGGGCGCTGCCCTCGAACATCTGGGTGCGGAAGTCGGTGAGGATCCCGAACGCGAAGACGTCGATCTGCAGCTCGTCGACCACCTTCGCGAGCCCGTCGATCTGGGTGCGCGTGTAGAACTGGGCCTCGTCGCAGATCAGGTAGTCGATCCGGCTCCCGCCACGGGTCAGCGAGTCGACGACGTAGCGCCAGAAGTCGAAGTCGGCGTCGACCTCGATCGCGTCGTGGGTCAGACCCAGGCGGCTGGAGAGGATCGACGCGCCGGCGCGGTCCCGGGTCGTGAAGATGCGGCCGATCCGCCCACGCGCGGCGTGGTTGTGGTTGGTCTGGAGCGCCAACGTGCTCTTGCCCGAGTCCATGGTGCCGGTGAAGAAATGCAGTTCAGCCACGGGGCAGAATCCTCTCATGGCTTCTCCGCTGATCTCGGCCGCCGAGCTCGACTCGGTCCTCGGTTCCGTCACCGTCCTCGACGTCCGCTACCGGATGGGCGGCCCCGGCGGGCTGCCCGAGTTCGAGGCCGGGCACGTGCCCGGTGCGGTGTACGTCGACCTCGACACCGACCTGGCCGCGCCGCCGGGCGCCGGTGGGCGCCACCCGCTCCCGGCGACCGAGGACTTCGAGGCGGCGATGCGCCGCGTCGGCGTGCGCAACGACCGGCCGGTGGTCGTCTACGACGACTGGTCGGCGCTCGCGGCCGGCCGGGCCTGGTGGCTGCTGCGCTACCACGGTCACTCCGACGTGCGGGTGCTCGACGGCGCCTGGTCGGGCTGGAAGGAGGCCGGGGGAGCCGTGCAGACCGGCGCCGAGCTGCCGGGCCGTGGCGACTTCACCGCGCGGCCCGGGCAGATGCCGGTGGTCGAGGCCGACGAGGTGCTCGGCGTCCCCGTGCTCGTCGATGCCCGGGCGCCGGAGCGGTTCCGCGGTGAGACCGAGCCGGTCGACCCGGTCGCCGGACACATCCCGGGCGCCGTCAACGTGCCGACCAGCACCAACCTGCGCGTCGACGGCCGGTTCCGCAGCGCGGAGGAGCTGCGCGCTCTCTACGGTGCTGCGGGTGTCACCGGTGACGAGGCGGTGGCGGCGTACTGCGGCTCAGGTGTCACGGCGGTGCACGACATCATCGCGCTCGAGATCGCGGGCATCCCTGCGGCGCTCTACCCGGGCAGCTGGTCAGGCTGGATCACCGACCCGGAGCGTCCGGTCACTCCGGACCGTTAGAACCGCCGAACATGATCTCGTCCCAGCTCGGGACGGACGCCCGGCCGCGGGTCTTCTTGACCGTACGGCGGGCGGGCGGCTCGTGCTCGTCCGCACGATCCTCGGCGGCGGCGTCGGTCGCCTCCTCGCGGAGCTCGGCCTCCTCCGCGACGACCACGTCGTCGGTCGGCGGCTGGTCGTCGAGGAACGCCTCCACGGGCTGCTCGGCGACCAGGCCGATCGCGTCGTCGCCCAGCTCGTCGCCGAGCGGGAGCTGCTGGTCGTCGTCGGCGACGGAGGTGAGCCGACGCTCGCGGACCTGACGGAGGTCGTCCTGCTGCGGCGCGGGGGCGGCGACCGCCTCGCCGACCAGCCAGCGCGCGTCCTCGTTGTCGAGGGTGACGTAGTTGCCGGGGGCGTCGAAGGTGAGCTCGGCGGTCCCGGACCGGCCGGACGTGGCGAAGCCGCCGGTCAGCGACCAGCGGCCGTCCTCGCGGCGCCAGGCGTCCCACTCGACGGTCTGGGGGTCGACGTTCGACGAACGCAGGTGGGCCGCGACCGCGTCGCCCAGGGTGCGTGCGCCGCCGGCGGACTGGCCGCCGTCGCTGCGGCGTACGGACGACCGCTGGGCGCGCTCGGCGACGTGCTGCCGCTCGGCGAGCACCGGAGCGGCGAAGGCCATGATCTTGTCGACCGACGTCTGGGCCGCCTGCGCGACCGCCTCGGCTGACTCGCCGGCCCGGATCCGGGCCTGGATGTCACGAGGGCGGAGCGTGCTCTCCATCTTCTTCTCCATTCCTCGGGTGGCCGCGGACGCGGGGGCCGCGGGCGGGAGCACCGCCGCACGCAGCCGGTCGTCGATCGACAGCACGTGCTCCGCACCTTCCTCGTCCACCAGGCGCAGCTGGCTGCCGTCTTCACTCACACCGACGAGTCGGAGGTAGGACATGGCAGGCGAAGCTTCCGTTCCTGGTGCGGACCGGGGTGTCTGGTGCGGGATGGATGCGGTCATCGGTGCGGTGAGCCTACGCCAGCGAACGGCGCGAGACGCGGAGCAATGCCGCGCGCCTCCGGGTCACTCCTGTCACATCCGCAACACTTGGTGGTCGTGACCACCACCGACCCCTCCACCACGCTGGTCGTCCTCGACCTGGTGGGCATCTTCGTGTTCGCGATCGCCGGCGGCCTGGTCGCCGTACGCAAGGGCCTGGACGTCTTCGGCGTCCTCGTGCTGGCCGGTACGACGGGCCTGGGCGGTGGGTTCCTCCGCGACGTGCTGATCGGGGCGACCCCGCCGGACGCCCTCGAGGACTGGCGCTACCTGATCGTGCCGGTCGTCGCCGGCCTGCTGGCGTTCGTCTACCACCCCGCCCTGGGCCGGGTGGAGCGCTCGATCAACGTGCTCGACGCCTTCGGCCTCGGGCTCTTCTGCGTCACCGGCGCGCTCAAGGCGATGGACTACGGGCTCGGCCCGGTCCCGTCGGCGCTGATGGGGATGGTCACCGGCATCGGCGGCGGGATGATCCGCGACGTGCTCGCCGGCCGGGTCCCGGCGGTCTTCCGCGGCGAGCTCTACGGCACGCCGGCGCTGGCCGGGGCCGCGGTCGTCGTCGCCGGCACGCACCTGGACGTCCCGGTCGTCGTCGTCGCGTTCTGCGGCGCCGGGCTGTGCATCGGCTGGCGGCTGATCGCGATCTGGCGGCACTGGCAGGCGCCGATCTCGACGGGGCCGGCGTCGGTGTGACCCGGTCGGCGCTCGCGGGTCGGCGGTGGGTGATCCACCGTTTCGCGGGACCGGAAGGGTGGATGGCGCACCGCTGGCCCGGATCGGCGGGTGGGTCAGACAATGAAGCGCCCGGAGGACGCCACCAGCCTCAGTCGCCGAGGACCCGCCGCAGGTAGGGGTTCGCGAAGACGCGGTCCGGGTCGAGCTTGTCGCGCAGGGCGAGGAACTCCTCGAAGCGGGAGTACGTCGGTGCCAGGTCGGCGGCGGTCCGGGTGTGGACCTTGCCCCAGTGGGGGCGGCCGTCGTGAGCCCGCATGATCGGCTCGATCAGCGCGAAGTACTCGAGGTGGTCGGCGTCGCGGTGGGTGTGGAACGCGAGGTACATCGAGCGCCGGTCGCCGGACGTCGACATCGGGATGCCGTCGGCCGGCGTCACCCGGATCTCGACCGGGAACGTGATCTTGATGTCGGAGGCGTCGAGAGCCGCGCGGGCCTCGGCGAGGGCGGTGAGACCGGCCTCGAGCGGGACGGCGTACTCCATCTCGCGGAAGACGACGGTGCGCGGCGAGACGAAGACCTTGTGGGCGACGTCGCTGTAGGTGCGGGCCGACAGCATCCGGCTCGACACCTGGTTGAAGCGGGGGATGATCGCCGGCACCCGGTTGGTGACGTGGTTGAGCGCGCCGAAGAGCGTGTTCGAGAGGAACTCGTCGTCCAGCCAGGAGCGCCAGCGCGAGAGCGGCTCGACCTCGTCGATGCCACCGGCGAGGCGGTCGTTGGTCTTCACCAGCATCCGGTCGGTGTGCGGGAACCAGTAGGTGTCGACGTGGTGGTGGTCGGCGATGTGCTCGTCGAAGCCGGCGACGTAGTCGGCCCAGCCCATCGGCGTCTCGGTGGCCTCGAGGACGAAGAGCGGCTCGACGCGGAACGTGATCGTGGTGAGGACGCCGAGGGCGCCCAGCCCGAGCCGCGCGAACTCCAGGAGGTCCGGGTTCTCGGTCTCCGTGGCGGTGACCACCTCGCCGGTGCCGGTGACCAGCGTCAGGCCGCAGATCTGCGCGGACAGCGAGGAGGCCACGCCACCGGTGCCGTGCGTGCCGGTCGACGTCGCGCCGGCCAGCGTCTGCTCGGCGATGTCACCCATGTTGTGGAGGCTGAGCCCGAGGCGCTCGAGACCCTCGTTGAGGTCCTGGAGACGGGTCCCGGCCAGCGCGGTGACGGTCAGGGCCTCGCGGTCGACGGAGATGATCCCGCCGAGGTTGGTCGGCCGGAGCATCGTGTGCTCGGGCGCCGAGATCGCGGTGAAGGAGTGGCCGGTGCCGATCATCTTCACGGTCGTGCCCTCGGTCCGCGCGCGCTCGACGGCAGCGACGATCGCGGCGGTGTCGGCCGGCTCCTCGACGCGGGTCGGCGTGGCGGACTCGATGCCCGACCAGTTCTTCCAGGTGCTCACGGCGCGAATCGTAGTCAGCCGGTGAGCAGGCCGGTACGCCGGTGCTCCGCGAACTCGGCCCGCAACGCGGCGACCCGCTCGTCGGTCAGCGGCCGGTAGCCGTCCGGGGTCCGCTCGAAGACCGGGTCCGGGCCCGTCCACTGCAGCCGCTTGAGCTCCGGCTTGTCGACCTTGCGGGTCGCGGTGACGGGCAGGTCGGCGGTCACCCGCAGGAAGGAGGGCATCGACTTGGTGCCCAGGTCGGCCTGCTCGGTGAGGAAGGCCGCGAACGCGTCCGGGTCGAAGTCGGCCACCGGCGTCGACAGCTGCAGGGTCGCCATCACCCGGTCGCCGGTACGGGGGTCGGGCACGGCGTACACCGCGGCGACCGAGACGTCCGGGTGGCGGGCCAGGATCCGCTCGACCGGGGCGGCCGCGAAGTTCTCCGAGTCGACCCGGATCCAGTCCGCCGTACGCCCGGCGAACCAGAACCACCCGTCCTCGTCGCGGTAGGCCAGGTCGCCGCTCCAGTAGTCGTCGCCGCGGATCTTGTCGGCCGTCGCGTCGGGGTTGTTGTAGTAGCCCTCGAACCGCGCGGCGGCGCCGGTCGCGACGATCTCGCCGATGGCCTCCTCCGGGTTGTCCATCCGGCCGTCGGCGGAGAAGCGCGCCGGTGGGCAGGGCGTCCCGTCGGGAGCGAGCACCTCGACCGGCGTCTGCTCGGCGGGCAGCCCGAGCGCGCCCGCGGGAGTCCCGGGCACCCGGCGGATCGAGCAGGTGCCCTCCGAGGAGCCGTACGACTCGACCAGGGGGCAGTCGAAGCGCCGCTCGAACTCCGCCCGGTCGCGCTCGGACGCCTCGGTGCCGAAGCCCATCCGCAGCCGGTTGTCGCGCTCGTCGGGCCGCTCCGGCTGGGCGAGCACGTAGGAGAGGGAGCGCCCGACGTAGTTGAAGTACGTCGCGCCGAAGCGCTGCACGTCGGGCAGGAACCCCGACGCCGAGAACCGCCGCCGGGTCGCGAAGGTCGAGCCGTGCGCGAGGCACGGACCCCACGACGCCATCAGGGCGTTGCCGTGGAACATCGGCATCGCGTTGTAGGCGACGTCGTCCGGTCCGAGCTGGAGCGGGGTCACCTGACAGAGCACCGCGAACCGGCCGGTCGTGCACACCACCGCCTTGGGCGTCCCGGTCGAGCCGGAGGTGAAGAGGAGGAGCAGGAGGGTGGCCGGGTCCAGCGCGGCCGGCGTGGCCTCGACAGGTGCCTCCCGGTGGCGCTCGAGCAGGTCGTCGTACGACGGCTCGCCGGCGACCAGCACCCGGGCGGCCCCGTGGTCGATCCCGTCGAGCAGGGCGAGGTGGCCGGGCTCGGTGATGATCGTGTCGCAGTCGGTGGTGCGGATGTCGGCAGCCAGCTCGGTGCCTCGCCGGGTCGGGTTGATCCCGACCACGGTGGCGCCGGACAGCCCGGCCGCTGCCACGAGGAAGAGGTACTCGGGGGAGTTGTCGAGGAGCACGCCGACGTGCCAGGGCCGCCCGTCGGGGCGCAGCTCCTGGAGCGCGGCCGAGCGGACGGCGGTCTCCGCGAGCAGCTCGCGCCACGACCAGCGCTGGTCCTCGAACAGCAGGGCGTCCGAGTCGTCCTCGGCGCGAGCGAGCAGCAGGCCGGCGAGCGTCGCGATCACGTCGCGGAGGCTACCTCGCCGTGCGTGGCAGGGTCTGTGCCGCAAGGGCGGCGACGATGCCGGCCGCCACCGAGACCAGGTACGCCGCCGACGACCCCTGGTGGTCGACGACGAGGCCGCTCAGGGTGGCACCGGGCGCGACGCCCGCGACCAGCCCGGTCTGCATGATCGCCATGCCCTCGGTGAGCCGTCCGGTCGGCACGCTCGCCTCGGTGAGCGACATCGATCCGATCAACGTCGGGGCGATCGCGAAGCCGGCCACGAAGAGGGTCGCGCCCATCAGGGGCAGCGAGTGGATGAAGCAGAGCGGCACCATCGCGCAGGCCATGGCGAACGCTCCCCAACGCACCCGGACCGTCGGGCCCTGCCGCCAGCGGATGGCGCCGGTGATGACCCCGGCGCTCAGGCTGCCGAGGGCCCACAGTGCGAGCAGCACGCCGGCGTACGCCTTGTGGTGGTGCTCGTCGGCGAACGCGACGGTCGTGACCTCCGCCGCGCCGAAGAGGATGCCGAGCGCGGCGCTGACGACCGCCAGCGGTGCGACGGTCCGCCACGGCATGTCGGGTCGCGGGCCGGTCGCGCCCGACGACGCGTGCGGCGGCGGCTCGGTCGTCCGCTGCACGGCGAAGGCGAGGGTGCCGGCCACGCAGGCGACGACCGCGACCGCGAGGCCGGCGACCGGGTGCCACGCCGTGGCGAGCACGGTGACGGCGATCGGGCCGAGGATGAAGACGGCCTCGTCGAACACGGCCTCCAGCGCGAACGCCGTCTGCACGTCGGCCGGCTGGTCGAGCACGTAGGACCACCGCGCGCGCACGCTCGAGCCGACCTGGGGAAGCAGCGCACCGCCGACGGCTGCCAGGACGTACGTCGTCGCGATCGGCCAGTCGCCCTGCACCGACCACACCACCAGCGAGATCGCGAGGCCGAAGCCGATGCTGGCCGTGGCGAGCACCCGGGCCTGGCCGAGCCGGTCGAGCAGCCGTCCCTGGAGGATCGCGAAGCCCGCGTTGGCCACCATGTACGCCGCGGACACGGCCCCGGCGACGCCGTACGAACCCGTGGCCGCCGAGACGAGCAGCACGATGCCCAGACCGACCATCGAGATCGGCAGACGGGCGACCAGACCGGTCAGTGAGAAGCGGAGCGCGCCGGGCCGGGCGAGGATCCGCCGGTACGACGTGAACACCCTCGGAGGGTATGGCCGTGCCGCTGTGGTCACCCAATCGCCCACCGCAACCGCGAGGGCAACCGGGTCTAACTAGGATCGATTTCATGAACCCTGACTGGAGTCCGTACGACGCCGTGCTGCTCGTGTCGTTCGGTGGTCCCGAGGGGCCCGACGACGTCGTGCCGTTCCTCGAGAACGTCACCCGCGGGCGCGGCATCCCGCGCGAGCGGCTCGAGGAGGTCGGGCAGCACTACTACGACTTCGGCGGCCGCTCGCCGATCAACGACCAGAACCGCGCCTTCCTGGCGGCGCTGCGCGACGACCTCGCCGGCGCCGGCATCGACCTGCCGGTCTACTGGGGCAACCGCAACTGGGACCCCTACCTCACGGACACCGTGCGCCAGATGGCCGCCGACGGGATCACCCGCGTCGCGTGCTTCGTGACCAGCGCCTACTCGTCGTACTCCTCCTGCCGGCAGTACCGCGAGAACCTCTACGACGCGGTCGACGCCCTCCCCGAGTCCCTGGCGGAGGGCGCACCCCAGCTCGACAAGCTGCGCCTCTACTTCAACCACCCGGGCTTCGTCGAGCCGATGGTCGACGCGACCCTCGCGGCCCTGGCCGACCTGCCGGCGGACGTGCGCGACACCGCTCACCTGGCCTTCGTCACCCACTCGATCCCGGACACCATGAACGACGGCAGCGGACCCGAGGGTGGCGCGTACGTCTCCCAGCACCGCTCGCTGATGGACGAGGTCGTCGAGCGGGTCCGCCAGGAGACCGGGCGCCGGCACGGCCACGAGCTCGTCTTCTGCTCGCGCTCCGGCTCGCCGCAGACGCCGTGGCTCGAGCCGGACGTCAACGACCACCTCGAGCAGCTGCACGCGGACGGCGTGACCGGGGTCGCGATGGTGCCGATCGGCTTCGTCTCCGACCACATGGAGGTCGTCTACGACCTCGACACCGAGGCCCTGGCCACGGCCGAGAAGCTCGGCCTGCCGGCCACCCGCGCGGCCACCGCCGGGATCGACCCGCGCTTCGTCGCCGCCGTACGCGACCTGCTGCTCGAGCGGGCCGCCGTCGAGCGTGGCGAGGACGTCGTCCGGGCGGCCGTCGGCTCGTGGCCGGCCTGCTGGGACCGCTGCTTCGTCGGTTGCTGCCCCAACCCGCGGGCCGAGCGACCGGCGTTGTCGCAGGTCGACTCGTGACGGTCTCCCCCCGGGAGCTCGCCGACCTGGCGCTGGCCACGGCCCGCGAGGCGGCGGAGCTCGTCCGCGAGCGCGCCCGCGGCGAGGTGACCGTGGCGGCGACCAAGTCCAGCGACATCGACGTCGTCACGGAGGCCGACCGCGCCAGCGAGGCACTGATCCGTGCCCGCATCTCCGAGGCCCGTCCCGGCGACGGGTTCATGGGGGAGGAGGGCAGCGACGTCGCCAGCACCACCGGGGTCCGGTGGGTGATCGACCCGATCGACGGCACCGTCAACTTCCTCTACGGGATCCCGCAGTACGCCGTCTCCATCGCGGCCGAGGTCGACGGCGTCGTGGTCGCCGGTGTCGTGCTCGACGTGCAGTCCGGCGTCGAGTACGTCGGTCGGCTCGCCGACGGTGACAGTCCGGCGTCGGCCACCCGCGACGGCCGACCGATCACGGTCCGTGGTCCCGCGCCGATGTCGGAGCGGCTGTTCGCGACCGGCTTCTCCTACGACCGCCGGGTCCGCGTGCTCCAGGCCGAGGCAGTCACCCGGCTGCTGCCGCACGTGCGCGACATCCGGCGCCTGGGCTCCTGCGCCCTCGACCTGTGCCTGGTCGCCGACGGCCGGATGGACGCCTACGTCGAGGAGGGCGTGAACTTCTGGGACCACGCCGCCGCGGGGATGATCGCGAGACTTGCCGGAGCACGTACCCTCGTGCTCGCCGGTGCGGGTGGCCTCGATCTGCTGGTGTGTGCCCCTGAGCACAGCTTCGACGAGGTGCTCGAGGCGGTTCGGAGCGCCGGCTTCTCACCCGATTCGGGGGAATAGCGGGTCGTCACCCGATGTTCACGCACGGCAACGCCTTTCCGGTGTGCTTTTTTGATCGTTCATGGTGCACAATCTGGCGCCGACGCCGCAGCGCCGACCGAACGATCACGAGACGACGAGACGACGAATTGATGAGACGTGGGGCCGCACGTTTCCCGGGGATGGAGTGATGAATGGCGACTGACTATGACGCGCCGCGCAAGAACGAGGAAGACCAGTCCGAGGAGAGCATCGAGGAGCTGAAGGCCCGGCGCCACGACAAGAACTCCGGCAAGGTCGACGAGGACGAGGCGGAAGCCGCCGAGTCCTTCGAGCTGCCGGGCGCCGACCTCTCGCACGAGGAGCTGGCCGTCGAGGTCAAGCCCAAGCAGGACGACGAGTTCACCTGCATGAGCTGCTTCCTGGTGCACCACCGCAGCCAGCTGGCTGACGCGAAGAAGATGATCTGCAAGGACTGCGCCTGATCGCAGGCTGACGCACGAAGGGCCGCAACCCCGTGGGGTTGCGGCCCTTCGTCGTTCAGATCAGCTGCCGTCGGCCTGGAGGTCGGCCGGCAGGTGCCCGGTCGAGCGCTGGTAGTAGGAGGCGGCCCGGCGCTGGGCGAGCATCCGGGCGAGCCCGACGGCGGTGCCGCTGACGCCGGCCCACAGCACGGCCTCCCAGATCTCGACGTCGGGGTCGGCCGGGTTCTCCGGCGGCTTCTTGCCGGTCGCGATCGACCACGACTTGTCCATGACCTTCTTCGCGAGCGCCGCCGCAGCAAGCGCCGAGATCAGCGAGAAGACGGTCCACACCTTCGATCCACCACCAGAAGCCATGGCGGAACAGTACCCAGATGGCTAGCCGTCAACCGACTGCGTCAGCGCGGTCAGCGCCTTCGCCAGCTCCTCGGGGTGCCGGGTGCAGATCAGCCAGTACGGCGCAGGGTCGGCCCGGTCGGTGATCTCCACCTTGACCGCGCGCTTGAGGTAGGGCCGGAGCAGCAGGTAGGCGCGGGCGTCAGCGTCGAC
This sequence comes from Nocardioides pollutisoli, assembly GCF_040045055.1. NCBI lineage: Bacteria > Bacillati > Actinomycetota > Actinomycetes > Propionibacteriales > Nocardioidaceae > Nocardioides > Nocardioides pollutisoli. The sequence continues at coordinate 532,116 of NZ_JBDZDU010000002.1, read as the reverse complement.
GCCCGCCGTACGCCGGGTCTGGTCGGCGTCGAGCGCCGTGACCGCACCGAGGTGCTGGGCCGCGATGTGCGCCCGGCCGGCGCGGAAGGTGCCGTCGGTGACGCTGATCCGAGCCGAGCCGAAGGACCAGAGGACCAGGCCGAGCACGGCCAGGGCGACGGCCGTGACCGTCCAGGCGGCCGCTGCCGGGAGCGCGACCACGACCGCGAGCCAGAGCGTGGCGACCAGCATCGTGCCCTGCACCCACCAGCGCAGCGGCACGCCGAGGCGCTCGCTGTAGGCGGGGGAGACGGTCACGGCAGAATCCTGTCATTGGTCCTCGCGGGGACGGCCGGTAGGGTCCGGCGACGTGCCTGCAGACCTCGAGATCCTGGTGCAGCGGCTGGACCAGGACCTGCCGCTCCCGTCGTACGCCCATCCCGGCGACGCCGGAGCCGACCTGCTCACCACGGTCGACGTGACGCTCGCCCCCGGCGAGCGCGCGATGGTCCCGACCGGGATCGCGATCGCGCTGCCGGAGGGGTTCGTCGCCCTGGTGCACCCCCGGTCGGGCCTGGCGGCCAAGCACGGGCTGTCGATCGTGAACACCCCGGGCACCGTCGACGCCGGCTACCGCGGCGAGATCAAGGTGATGCTGATCAACCACGACCCCCTCGAGCCCGTCGAGCTGCGTCGCGGTGACCGGATCGCGCAGCTGGTCATCCAGCGCTTCGAGCGGGCCGCGTTCGTGGAGGTCGGGGATCTCCCCGACTCGGCGCGCGGCACCGGGGGCTACGGTTCTACCGGAGGCTTCGGTCGCTCCTGAGCCCACCCGCATGTCGCAATCCGCACGTCCGAGAGAGAGTCGTTCCCGTGAAGTTCCGCCGCAAGTCCGAGTCCAGCGAGGCCGCCGACACCACCGAGACCGCTGAGGTCGACGAGGTCGAGGCCGCCGGGCCGGTGGTGGGGCCGTACGACGTCGACGACCTCGCCGCTGACGACGAGATCGTCCGCATCGACCTCGGCTCGCTCCTGGTGGAGCCTGTCGAGGGCCTCGAGCTGCGGCTCCAGGTGGAGGACGCCACCCAGACCGTCCAGTCCGTGATGCTGGCCGGACCCGAGGGCGCCGTCGAGCTGCGGGCCTTCGCCGCACCCCGCAACGGTGACCTCTGGAGCGAGGTCCGGCCGCAGATCGCGGCCGAGTACGCCCAGCGCGGCGGCACCGCGTCGGCCCAGGAGGGCCGCTGGGGCACCGAGCTGGTCTGCAACCTGACCGTCCGTACCGACGACGGCCGCACCGGCAACCAGGCCTCGCGGGTCGTCGGCATCAACGGCGCTCGCTGGATGCTGCGCGCCACGTTCCTCGGCAGCCCGGCCGTCGACGCCGAGGCCGCCCAGCTGTGGGAGTCCGCGGTCGCGAAGCTCGTCGTACGCCGCGGCAAGGAAGCCATGCCCGTGGGCGCCGAGCTCCCCCTCGTCCTGCCGGCAGCCGACAACCTCGTCGTCCACGAGCACTGACGAGCACCGGCGCATGCACGAGAAGAGTCGGCTGCGGCGCAGCATCAGCCGGTGGGCGAACACCACCGACCAGCATGCGCGCGACCTCCGCAAGACGTACGCCGAGGAGGGCTTCGACCGGATCGGTGAGGCGCCCGACCGCGAACGCGTCCGGCTCCGGGGCACCCTGCGCACCGTGACCCTGCGTCCCCGCGGCGGCGTGCCGGCCCTCGAGGCCGAGCTCGACGACGGCACGGGCGTCATCACGATCGTCTGGCTCGGCCGGCGCCGGATCACCGGCATCGCCCCGGGTCGCCCGATCGCCGTCCAGGGCCGGATCGGTCAGCACGACGGGGAGCGCATCCTCTACAACCCGCGCTACGAGCTGATTCCGTGACCGAACGACAGGCTCAGGACGAGTCCCAGCACCCGGCGCAGCCGTCCGTCGACACGGTCGAGGCCGTGGTCCGCGCGCAGATGTCCAAGGCGCTCGGCGGTCGACGGGGCATGGTCGAGGCAGCCGTCCCGACGATCCTCTTCACCATCCTGTGGCTGACCACCAGCGACCTCACGGTCGCGCTCGCCGTCAGCATCGCCGCTGCGGTGGTGCTGCTGGTCGCCCGGATCGTGCAGCGATCGTCGGTGCAGTTCTGCCTGAACGCGCTCTTCGGGATCGGCATCGGCTGGCTCTTCGTGCACATCTCGGCGAGCCGGGGCGGCAGCGCCGACGACCAGGCGCTGGCCTACTTCCTGCCCGGCATCATCTACAACACCGGCTACTCGGTGGTCCTCGCGATGACCTGCCTGGTCGGGTGGCCGCTGGTCGGCTTCATGGTCGGCAGCGTGACCGGTGACCCGACGGCCTGGCACCAGGACAAGCAGGTCGTCCGGCTGTGCTCGCAGCTGACCTGGCTGCTGACGATCCCGTGCATCCTGCGGGTCGTCGTGCAGGCGCCGATCTGGTTCGCCGGCAAGTCCGGCGGGATGCACGCGGACACGGCAGTGGCCACCCTCGGCATCCTCAAGATCGCGATGGGCTGGCCGCTCCAGCTGGCCGCCCTGACGGCGATGGTGTGGGTGCTGTCCCGCAACAGGACGCCGCTGGAGCCCGCTCAGGCAGGGTGAGCCCCGGGCGCCAGCAGGCGCTCGAGCTGGTCCTCGACGTCGGCGGGCACGACGAACAGCAGCTCGTCGCCGGCCTCGACCGGCTGCTCGGCGTCGGGCACGTAGACCTGGCCGTCGCGCAGGATCGTCACGAGCGCGCAGTTCTCCGGGAACGGGATCAGCCCGGCCGGCTTGCCGACGTACGGCGAGTCGGCGGGCAGCGTCATCTCGACCAGGTTGGCGTTGCCCTGGCGGAACGTGAAGAGCCGCACCAGGTCGCCGACCGTGACCGCCTCCTCCACGAGCGCGGACATGATCCGCGGGGTCGAGACGTTGACGTCGACGCCCCAGGCCTCGGTGAAGAGCCACTCGTTGTTGGGGTGGTTGACCCGGCCGACCGTGCGCGGCACGCCGAACTCGGTCTTGGCGAGCAGCGAGGTGACCAGGTTGACCTTGTCGTCGCCGGTGGCGGCGATGACCACGTCGCACTGGTCGAGCCGCGCCTCCTCGAGCGAGGAGAGCTCGCAGGAGTCGGCGAGCAGCCACTCGGCGTCGGGCACCCGCTCCGGCTTGATCGAGTCGGGGTCCTTGTCGATCAGCAGGATCTGGTGACCGTTGTGGATCAGCTCGCGGGCGATGGAACGGCCGACGGCACCGGCTCCGGCGATGGCGACGCGCATGGGTCCCTCAGCTCTCGTCCGGGCCGTCGTTGATGACCGTGTAGGCGTTCGCGGCGTGCTCCTCGCGCATCACGACGTGCAGGATGTCGCCCTCCTGGATGACGCTGTCACGCGTCGGCAAGGTGCCTTCGCCGAGCCGGTCGATCCAGGCGATCCGGCTGTTCGATTGGAACTGGAAGTCGATGGTCCGGTGGCCGATCCACGGCTCGGGCGCCGGGATCTGGTCGACCCGGATGGTGCCGGAGGGGTCGCGGAAGTCGGGCTCGGCGCCGGCCGGGAGCAGCCGACGGAGCACCTGGTCGGCGGTCCACTTCACGGTCGCGACCGTGGTGATGCCGAGCCGCTGGTAGACCTCGGCGCGGCCCGGGTCGTAGATCCGGGCGACGACGGCCTGGATCCCGAAGCTCTCGCGCGCCACCCGCGCGGCGATGATGTTGGAGTTGTCGCCGCTCGAGACCGCGGCGAACGCGTCGGCGCGGCGTACGCCGGCCTTCTCCAGGACCTCCTGGTCGAATCCCTGGCCGGTGACCTTGTCACCGTTGAAGCCGGGGCCGAGGCGCCGGAAGGCGTCGGGGTCGCTGTCGATGATCGACACGGTGTGGTTGCGGTCCTCGAGGCTGCGCGCCAGCGTGGAACCGACGCGCCCACAGCCCATGATCACGACGTGCACGGTGCAGACGCTACATGCATCCAGCGGCGTGGATGCACTGCGCGCCACACGGTGGGTCTAGCCTTTCCGCTCGTGGGCGTCAGCGACGTATCGAAGCGGATCCTGCTCGGGCGCAAGCTCCGCAGCTCCCAGCTCGGGGAGACTCTTCTCCCGAAGCGCATCGCCCTTCCCGTCTTCGCGAGCGACGCTCTCTCGTCGGTGGCCTACGCCCCGGACGAAATCTTCATCATGCTGTCGCTCGCGGGCGCGTCGGCGTTCGTCTGGTCCTGGAAGATCGGCATCGTCGTCGCCTGCGTGATGGCCGCGGTCGTCGCGTCCTACCGGCAGACCGTGCACGCCTACCCGAGCGGCGGTGGCGACTACGAGGTCGCCACGGTCAACCTGGGCTCCAAGGCCGGCACCACCGTCGCCAGCGCGCTCCTCGTCGACTACGTCCTGACGGTCGCGGTGTCGATCTCGTCGGGTGCGCAGTACGCCGCAGGCGCGATCCATCCGCTCAACGGCCACGAGGCGTGGTTCGCGACGCTGCTGGTGATCGTCCTCGCGGCGCTCAACCTGCGCGGCATCCGAGAGTCCGGGACGTTCTTCGCGATCCCGACGTACGCCTTCATGGTCGCGGTCCTCGGCATGTGTGCCTACGGGTTCTTCCAGTTCGCGTTCGGCGACCTGCCGAAGGCGGCGAGCGCGCAGTACGACCTCGCCCCGGCGAGCGGCTACGGCGACACGATGACGACCGCCGCCCTGGTCTTCCTGCTGGCGCGTGCCTTCTCGTCCGGTTGTGCGGCGCTGACCGGCGTCGAGGCGATCTCGAACGGCGTCCCGGCCTTCCGGCGGCCGAAGAGCAAGAACGCCGCGACCACGCTGCTGCTGCTCGGCCTGATCGCGATCACGATGATGCTCAGCATCATCGTGCTGGCGAAGCAGATGGGCGTGCAGATCGTCGACCCGGGCGACCTGAGCCGGCTGACGCTCAACGGCCAGCCCGTGACCGCCGACCAGCACCCGCTCATCGCGCAGATGGCGGACGCGATCTTCCACGACTTCCGGGCCGCCTTCTACTTCATCATCACGGTCACCGGCATCATCCTGGTGCTCGCCGCCAACACCGCGTTCAACGGCTTCCCGGTGCTCGGCTCGATCCTGGCCAAGGACGGCTACGCGCCCCGGGCGCTCGGCTCGCGGGGTGACCGGCTCGCCTACAGCAACGGCATCCTCTTCCTGGCGATCATGGCGATCATCCTGATCCAGATCTTCGATGCGGAGCCGACCCGGCTGATCCAGCTCTACATCGTCGGCGTCTTCGTGTCGTTCAACCTGAGCCAGCTCGGCATGATCCGGCACTGGACCCGCCACCTGAAGACCGAGAAGGACCCGTCCGAACGGGCCCGGATGTATCGCTCCCGGGTCATCAACGCGGTCGGTCTCACGTTCACCGCGGTCGTCCTCGTGATCGTGCTGATCACCAAGTTCTTCGCCGGCGCGTGGATCACGATCCTGGCGATGATCGTCTTCTACATCGTCATGCGCGGCATCCACCGGCACTACGCCAACGTCAGCGAGGAGCTGGCCGCCGACGACGAGGACAAGATGATGCCCAGCCGGGTGCACGCGATCGTCCTGGTCTCCAAGCTGCACAAGCCCACGCTGCGGGCGCTGGCCTTCGCGAAGGCCACCCGGCCGAACGTCCTCGAGGGCGTCTACGTCTCCGTCGACCCAGAGGCCACCAACCGGCTGCTGGAGGAGTGGGACGAGCGCAACCTCGACGTACCCCTCAAGGTCCTGCACTCGCCCTACCGCGAGCTGGTGCGGCCGATCGTCGAGTACGCCATGGAGATCCGCCGGGCCAACCCGCGCGGCGTGGTCGCGGTCTACATCCCGGAGTACGTCGTCGGTCGGTGGTGGGAGCAGTTCCTGCACAACCAGACCGCGCTGCGGCTCAAGGGCCGGCTGCTCTTCGCCCCCGGCGTGATGGTCACGTCCGTGCCCTACCAGCTGCGGTCCTCGGAGATCGTGCGCGAGCGCGAGGAGCGCGAGGGCACCTGGGTGCGTCCCAACGAGGTGCGCTTCGGTGACGTCCCCGAGCGCCGTCGCGACCGGCAGATCCCGCGACGATGACCCCTCCCGGCAACAACCGTGGCCGCCCGCGCCACCCTCGTGCCAAGCAGGCACGCGGCGCGTCCCGTGTCGGCGAGCGCTTCGAGGCCGTCGTCGGCCCGGTCGCCCACGGCGGCCACTGCGTCGTACGCCTGCCCGACCCCGTCTCCCGCGTCGTGTTCGTGCGGCACGCGATCCCGGGGGAGCGCGTCGTCCTCGAGATCACCGAGGGCACCGACGGCGACCGCTTCTGGCGCGGCGACGCGGTCGAGGTCCTCGAGGCGTCGCCCGACCGGGTCCTGGCTCCCTGCCCGTACGCCGGCCCCGACCTCTGCGGCGGGTGCGACTTCCAGCACGTCACGCTCGACCGGCAGCGGTCCCTCAAGGCCGACGTCGTCCGCGAGCAGCTGCACCGGCTGGCGAAGCTCGACGTCGACGTCGAGGTCGAGGCGGTGCCCGGCGACGACGACGGCCTGCACTGGCGGACCCGCCAGCGCTACGTCACGCTCCCCGGCGGTGGCCGGGCGATGCGCAAGCACCGCTCCCACGAGCTGGTCCCGGTCGACACCTGCCTGCTCGAGGCGGCCTCGCCGTCGCCGCACACGGCTCTCGGCCGGACCTTCGAGGTCGCCGACGACGGCTTCTGGCAGGTGCACCCCGGTGCTCCCGACGCACTCGTCACCACCGTCCTGTCGATGCTGCGCCCGCAGCCCGGAGAGCGCTGCCTCGACCTCTACGCCGGCGTCGGGCTGTTCGCAGCCTTCCTGCTCGACGCGGTGGGGGAGTCGGGCCGCGTCGTCGCCATCGAGGGCGACCCCGAGGCCTCCCGCCTGTCGTCGGTCAACTGCCCCGGCGCGGTCGTCTCCGCCGGATCGGTCGACGCCGTGCTCGCGACGTCGTACGACGAACCCTTCGACCTGGTCGTGCTCGACCCGCCGCGCGAGGGCGCTCGCCGTCCGGTCGTCGAGGCGATCGTCGACCGCGCCCCGCGCGCGATCGCCTACGTCGCCTGCGACCCCGCCGCCCTGGCCCGCGACCTGGCGACCTTCGCCGAGCACGGCTACACGCTGCAGGAGCTGCGCGCGTTCGACCTCTTCCCGATGACGCACCACGTGGAGTGCGTGGCCTTGCTGGAGCGGGTCTGAGCCACCGTCGGGCGGTGGGTCCTCCACCTTCCGGTAGGGGCCGGTCGGTGGATCTCGCACCGCTGACCCGGTCCGGCGGTGTGCGCTCCACCGAAACCGCGAGTGCTTTCGGTGGTTAGCCCACCGCTGGGCGGCGGTCGCGATCCTGACGTGGTCCGATGGCGACCGAGACCGATCTGAACAGCAGCTCCCACTGCGTGCCGAACGCTGGCGGCGGACCGTCGTACCCGCGATCGAGCAGGGTTCGGTACACCTGCCCCACCAGGATCCGCGGCTGTCGGATGCGCTCCTTGGTGACCTGGATGTAGTGGTGTCCGGATGAACGGAGCAGCTCGTAGCGGTCGATGTCGGCGTTGTACGTCGCGCGGTCCTCCTGGTGGTGGCCGCCTTCGTACTCGACGATCGTGCGCCACGGTCGGTAGACCAGGTCGCCGATCACCTCGACCTCCTCGTCGATGCTCACTGAGACGTTGACGTCGAGTTGCGGCAGCCCGCAGAAGGTGAGGATCGCCCGGAGCTCGCTCTCCATCAGCGACCGAGCCCGGCCGTCCAGGTGCTCGAGGATCCAGACGGCCTCGTCCGCGCCGTGGCGCCAGAGGCCGGAGAGGGCAAGCGTGCGGATCTCGTCCAACGTCGTGTGCTTGCGACGGAGCAACCAGTCGCCGACCTTGATGGCGTCGATGACTCGGCTGTGGGCGCAGTACGAGATGAAGGCCCCGGCAACCGATACCCCGGTCTCGTCGGTCGGGGGCAGCACCTTGGTGCGGTGGAGGAAGACGTTGTCGAAGGCCAGGTGGAGGTCGCGAGCGACCACGAACCTGATCGGGAAGTGCGGACCGTAGTCGAGGCCTAGCTGCTGGAGGCGACTGATGCCGGTCAGGTGAGCGTCGGGTGGGAGCGCGAGCCGAGCAGCGTTCGCCCAGTCGGTATCAGACATCTGGTGCTCGGCCGCTCGGAAGACCCGGGGATACACGCGCACGAAGCGCTTGCCGTCGAGCTGACGATTCGAGACGCCGAGCGAGCGGGCCCGGGCGCGTGTGAAGGGACCGGACGTGAGTTCCTCGGGGATCGGATGCATGCGGGCAGTCGACGTCGGATCTCGGTGATCGCGCTCGCCCCGCACGACTACTTGTGGATGAACCTGCGGCACAACGTCTCTGTGGACACCGGGTGGGCGGTGGGAGGTCCACCGACCCGAGTCGATCAAGAGGTGGAAGAGTCACCGCCGCCCGCGACCAGCAGGGAGCGCCGGGGCCGGAGTGTCCGGCTCGATAATCCACTCGACGTCATGTATCTTGATGTCAAGAGATATTGCTTCACGACCGCCCCGACCTAGTTAGGGCAGCCTTCCTTTTGCGACGCCTCCGTGCGACGGCAGGATGGTGGAGCGAGCAGCTGAGACGACGAGACATCAGGAGATGACTGCTGTGGCCAGTCAGGACAGCTTCGGTGCGAAGAGCACCTTGGACGTGGACGGCAAGTCCTACGAGATCTTCCGCCTCGACGCGGTCGAGGGTGACGGCCTGGACGTGAAGTCCCTGCCGTTCAGCCTCAAGGTGCTCCTGGAGAACCTCCTCCGCACCGAGGACGGCGCGGACATCACCGCCGACGACATCAAGGCGATCGCCGGCTGGGACGCGGACGCGGACCCCAGCAAGGAGATCCAGTTCACGCCGGCGCGCGTGATCATGCAGGACTTCACCGGCGTCCCGTGCGTCGTCGACCTCGCCACCATGCGTGAGGCGATGGCCGACCTCGGCGGCGACCCGACCAAGATCAACCCGCTCGCTCCCGCCGAGATGGTCATCGACCACTCCGTGATCGCCGATGTGTTCGGTACGCCGGAGGCCTTCGGCCGCAACGTCGAGATCGAGTACGAGCGCAACCGCGAGCGCTACCAGTTCCTGCGGTGGGGCCAGGGCGCCTTCGACGACTTCAAGGTCGTCCCGCCGGGCACCGGCATCGTCCACCAGGTCAACATCGAGCACCTCGCCCGCACGATCTTCACCCGCGAGGTCGACGGTGAGCTGCAGGCCTACCCCGACACCTGCGTCGGCACCGACTCCCACACCACGATGGTCAACGGCATCGGCGTGGTCGGCTGGGGCGTCGGCGGCATCGAGGCCGAGGCCGCGATGCTCGGCCAGCCCGTGTCGATGCTGATCCCGCGCGTCGTCGGCTTCAAGCTCTCCGGCGACCTGCCCGAGGGCGCGACCGCCACCGACCTGGTGCTCACGATCACCGAGATGCTGCGCAAGCACGGCGTCGTCGGCAAGTTCGTCGAGTTCTACGGCCCCGGCGTCTCCGTGCTGCCGCTGGCCAACCGCGCCACGATCGGCAACATGAGCCCGGAGTTCGGCTCCACGATCGCGGTCTTCCCGATCGACGAGGAGACCACGAAGTACCTCAAGCTCACCGGCCGCTCCGAGGAGCAGCTCGCGCTGGTCGAGGCCTACGCCAAGGAGCAGGGCCTCTGGCACGACCCGGACCACGAGCCGCGCTTCTCCGAGAAGCTCGAGCTCGACATGGCCACGGTCGTCCCGTCGCTCGCCGGCCCCAAGCGCCCGCAGGACCGCGTCTCGCTGTCCGAGGCGAAGGACTCCTTCCGCACCGCGCTGGCCGACTACGTCGACGACAGCGGCGACCAGAACGGGTACGACGAGGCCGTGGCCGAGTCCTTCCCGGCCTCGGACGCGCCGTCCAACGGCCACGGTGAGGCGGCGCCCGGCGAGCTGGAGCACGCCCACGCCGGCGCCGGCCGCGCGAGCAACCCCGCCGAGGTGACCCTGGACGACGGCACGTCGTTCACGATCGACCACGGTGCGGTCACGATCGCGGCGATCACGTCGTGCACCAACACGTCCAACCCGTCGGTGATGATCGGCGCGGGCCTGCTCGCGAAGAAGGCCGTCGAGAAGGGCCTGCAGCGCAAGCCGTGGGTCAAGACGACGCTGGCGCCCGGCTCCAAGGTGGTCTCCGACTACTACGAGAAGTCCGGCCTCACGCCGTACCTCGACAAGCTCGGCTTCAACCTGGTCGGCTACGGCTGCACCACGTGCATCGGCAACTCCGGTCCGCTCATCCCCGAGGTCAGCCAGGCCGTCAACGACAACGACCTCGCGGTCGTGTCGGTGCTGTCGGGCAACCGCAACTTCGAGGGCCGGATCAACCCGGACATCAAGATGAACTACCTCGCGTCCCCGCCGCTCGTCGTCGCCTACGCGCTGGCCGGCTCGATGGACGTCGACCTGTTCAACGACCCGCTCGGTCAGGACCAGGACGGCAACGACGTCTTCATGCGCGACATCTGGCCGTCGCCGTCCGAGGTCGAGGAGGTCATCGCGGGAGCGATCAGCTCCGAGATGTTCGGCGAGAGCTACAAGGACGTCTTCGCCGGCGACGAGGCCTGGCAGTCGCTGCCGACCCCCGAGGGCAAGACCTTCGCCTGGGACCCGGAGTCGACGTACGTGCGGAAGCCCCCGTACTTCGACGGCATGCCCGACACCCCCGAGCCGGTGACGGACATCGAGGGCGCCCGCGTGCTGCTCAAGCTCGGCGACTCGGTCACCACCGACCACATCAGCCCGGCCGGTGCGATCAAGAAGGACTCGCCCGCGGGCAAGTACCTCGCCGAGCACGGCGTCGAGAACCGAGACTTCAACTCCTACGGCTCGCGTCGCGGCAACCACGAGGTGATGATCCGGGGCACGTTCGCCAACATCCGGCTGCGCAACCAGATCGCTCCCGGCACCGAGGGCGGCTTCACCCGCGACTTCACCGCGGGCGGCGAGGTGACCTCGGTCTTCGAGGCCTCCGAGAACTACATCGCCGCCGGCATCCCGCTGGTCGTCCTGTGCGGCAAGGAGTACGGCTCCGGCTCGTCGCGCGACTGGGCGGCCAAGGGCACCTCGCTGCTGGGCGTGAAGGCCGTCATCGCCGAGTCGTACGAGCGGATCCACCGCTCCAACCTGATCGGCATGGGCGTCATCCCGCTGCAGTTCCCCGAGGGCGAGAGCGCCGAGTCGCTCGGCCTGACCGGTGAGGAGACCTTCTCGATCTCCGGCATCACCGAGCTCAACGAGGGTCGTACGCCGAAGACCGTCAAGGTCACCGCCGGCGACGTGTCGTTCGACGCCGTCGTCCGCATCGACACCCCCGGCGAGGCGAACTACTACCGCAACGGCGGCATCATGCAGTACGTGCTCCGCAACCTCCGGGCTCAGTCCGCCTGATCGACAGCCGAGTCGGCGCAGTGTCAGCCTGACACTGCGCCGACTCGGCATTTCTGATGGCTCAGCGGACCCCTCCTTTTGGTGAGGCGGTGGCGTGGGTAGAGGTGTGAGCACCTTCCGGGAGGTCCGATGACCACGCTGCACGACCGGCTCGCCGACCTGGCGGGCGAGGCGCCGGCCGCGGTGCCCGACCCCGGCCTGTGGGACCGCGGGCGCCGCTATCACCGGCGTCGGCGCGCCGGGACCGTCGTGATCGCGGCGGCCGCGGCCGTCCTGCTGGCGACGATCGCGACGGTCGACTGGCAACGGTCCGCACCGACGCCGGTGCCTGCTGAGGGACCCGCGGGTCTGCCGAACCGGATGTGGGCGCCGGGCCCGTGGCTGCCGTCGACCGAGACGCCCGGGCAGCTCGTCGCCATCACCAGCGCTGATCGCGGCAGCTGGACGGGCAGCCACGCCGGCACGGTGGGTGTGTCGGCGACGTCGGGTGACTACGCGTTCGTCGACCTGCCCGACGCTGATCTCGAGTACGCCGATGTCGACCTGGCGCCAGACGGGCGGCACGTCGCCTACTGGCTGACCGGGCCGACCACGGGCACGCCCAACACCGCGGACGGCCCCATTGCAGGTGTGGCCGTCTACGACCTCGTGACGGGCGAGGTGACGCGGCACTGGATCGACACTGCTCACGGCCTGCGCCCGGACTTCCTCACGTGGGCCGATGCCGCGACCGTCGTCTTCTCCGCCGGTCAGATCGTCGGCGGGGACGACGCCTCGGACATGGACCGGTCGTCGTCGAGGTTCGGCACCGTCACCGCTTGGCGGCTCGGCGCGGCGCCGGTTGCCGTGCCGGGCGTACCTGCCGGAGCGTCCTTGATGGGAGCAGCGCACGGCCGGATCCTGATGAACCATCGGCTCGTCGCGCTGGACGAGTCGGAGCGAGCGCGGCGGATCAGCTATCCCGCAGTCTCCGGTGCTTTCGGCAGCATGCACTTCATCGGGCTCGGCCCGTCCGGGGACGAGATCGCGGCGGTCTTCGGCAACCGCTCGCCCAACGACGTCATGGCCGGGCCGGCGGCCGACCTGCGGGTCGTCAGTGGCACCCACGGTTCCTTCGGGGTGGTCGACTGGCTCGACCCGGATGCGATCGTGACACTGCAGCGCATCGGCGGCTGGCGCACCGGGAAGACCGCCCTCGTCAAGCACTCGCTGACAGGCGGTGAGACGCAGGAGCTGGTCCGTTTCCCGACCGACTCCTTGGGCGGCGGCTGGCAGTTCGCGACCGACCTGCTCAGCTCGCCCTCGGTTGATGCAGAGCGACCGGCGTCGCCGATGGATCCGCGCCTGGCTGCTGGCCTGGCGGCGGCGGTGTGCCTTGCGGCGGCAGCCGGACTTCTGATCTGGAGGCGCCGTGTCCGGCCCTGAGTCCTTCGAGGAGTACGTCGCGGCGCGCCGTCCGGCGCTGCTGCGGACGGCGTACCTCCTCACCGGTTCCCACGAGGACGCCGAGGACCTCGTGCAGGTGGCGTTGATCAAGGCCGTCCCGCACTGGAAGAAGATCGCGGACCGGCCCGATCCCTACGTGCGCAAGGTGCTGGCCCGCGAGAGTGTCAGCCGTTGGCGGCGGCGTCGGTGGCGCGAGGTCCACACCGACCGGCTGCCGGAGACGCCGGTCGACGGGCCGGGTGATGACCGGCTCGCGCTGCGCCAGGCGCTCTCGGCGCTGGCGCCGCGGCAGCGTGCGGTCATCGTGCTGCGCTACTACGAGGACCTGACCGAGGTGGAGACGGCGCGGGTGCTCGGGATCTCGGTCGGCACGGTGAAGTCGCAGGCGCGCGACGCCCTGGCACGACTTCGCGTGGAGGCAGTCGATACCGTTTCAGCATGATCGTGGCCATGAGCATCTCGCCGGGGACCGCTGACGAGACCGGGAGCGTCTCCGAGGCCGTCGCCGCCGCCGTCCGGGTGGTCAAGGATTCCGGGCTTCCCTACGAGCTCAACTCGATGTTCACCAACATCGAGGGGGAGTGGGACGAGGTGATGGCCGTGGTCAAGCAGGCCGTCGACGTCGTCGCCGCGGTGTCCCCGCGCGTCGGCCTGGTGCTGAAGGCCGACATCCGTCCCGGCTGGGACGGGCAGCTCAGCGCCAAGGTCGAGCGCGTCGAACGACTGCTCGCCGACTGATGACGGACCACCCACCGGAGTCCGACCGCTCGTCGATCCCGCCACCGCCGCCCTACCCACCGCCCCCGCCGGGCTACCCGCCGCCGGTGCACCTCACCGTCGGTGCGGTCGAGGAGCCGAAGCGCTCTCGCAGCACGATCGTCGTCCTCGCGGTCGCCGTGGCGCTGCTGGTGCTCACCACCGCCCTCGCCGTACCTCTCCTGGTGAACGACGACGACCCGCTCGACGCGACCGCGGGCAGCGCCGACCTCAAGGGCGTCAAGGTGTACGACGACCTGAAGGTGACCCACACGTCGGCCGACATCAACTACCCGCAGAGCCCGCCGGTCGGTGGTCCGCACGCGCCGGTGTGGCTGGACTGCGGTGCCTACGACCAGCCGGTCCGCGAGGAGAACGTCGTGCACGACCTCGAGCACGGCAGCGTCTGGATCAGCTACGACCCCGACCTCGACGCCGACGACGTCAGCACGCTGGCCGGCGCGCTGCCGCAGAACGGCATCATGGCGCCGTACCCCGGCCTCGACGCCCCGGTGGTCGTGACCGTCTGGGGCCGGCAGCTCGAGCTCACCGGGGCCGACGACCCTCGGCTGGCGCTCTTCATCCACGCCTTCGGCGGCGGCGAGACCGCTCCGGAGCCGTTCGCGTCGTGCGCGGGCGGCGTCCGCGATCCCGGCGGCGACACCGGCACCGCGGTCTAGCTGCGCCGTCTATGTGGGCTTCCGGTCCGCCTGGAGCTGGGTCTCGGTGTCGGCGAAGCCGACCGAGCGGTAGACCCTGATCGCGAGGTAGTCGGGGTCCGCGACCATCACCAGCGTCTGCGCCCCGAGCTCGTCGAAGCCGAAGCGGCTGACCTCGTGGACCAGCGTCCCCGCCAGGCCGCGACCCCGGGCGTCGGGGTGGGTCTTCACCTGCTGGAACCGGGCGAGCCCGGGACTGGCCGAGAAGAGCCCCATCGAGGCGAGCAGCCGCCCGTCGACGAAGGCGCCCCACCACTCGCCGATCCCGCGACCGGTCAGCGACCGCTCGGCGGCGGTCTTGGCGATCACGAAGTCCTGGCCGCCGTCCTCGTGCTCGCCCGCGATGCCGAGCTCGACCTGCTGCTGCCAGTCGTCGTCACTGACGAGCGGGCGGTACGTCGCCTCGCGGTTGGGACGGGGCGGCTCGTGGACCGAGGTCGCCGTCATCACCGTCGAGCCCTCGACGTTCAGCCCTGCGTCGCGGAAGGCCGCGAGGTCCTCGACGGATCCGTCCGCGCCGTCGACCCCGAAGGCGACGTGTCGCGACGCGGGGTAGGTCGCCTCGAACAGCTCGATCCACGCCGGCACCTCGTCGGCCCGGGGAGGGTGGGACATGAGGAGGAAGTTGCCCCACCAGTACGTCGGGTTGTCGGCCGTCCGCACGATGATGTGGGTCCCGTGGTCGTGGACCTCGCTGCCGGCCAGCCGCAGGAGAGCGAGATCGGTGCGATAGGCCAACGACGTCACGTCCATGCGCCGACCGTAGCCACCCGTGGCACGATCGGTCGCGTGGATTCCGAGACCCGCACCTACCGCACCGGCGACCGCGAGGCCGTCCTCGACCTGACCTCCGACTGCCGCGACTTCGCATCCGGCCGCGGCGACGGACTCCTCCACGTCTTCGTCCCGCACGCCACCGCCGGCATCGCGATCCTCGAGACCGGCGCCGGCAGCGACGACGACCTGCTCGCCGCGCTGGCCGACCTGCTGCCCGCCGACGACCGGTGGCAGCACCGGCACGGCAGCCGCGGTCACGGCCGGTCGCACGTGATGCCCGCGCTCGTCCCGCCGTACGCCACCGTGCCGGTGCTGGACGGACGCCTCACCCTCGGCACCTGGCAGAGCATCTGCCTGGTCGACCTCAACGTCGACAACGCCGAGCGCGAGGTGCGACTCAGCTTCCTGGCGGGCTGACGTGGAGGTCGGACCCGCGGTCCCGGCCGACATGGCATCGGTCCTCGCCGTCGTCGAGGCCGCCTTCGGCGACCACGGCGTCGACGTGGCCCGGATGGTCGCGGCCCTGGACGCCTCGCACAGCACCCGCGCGAGCCTGGTCGCCGTCGTGGACGGGACCGTGGTCGGACACGTGCAGCTGAGCCGGTCCTGGGTCGACGCACGTCGGGAGCTGGTCGGCGTCCTCGTCCTCAGCCCGCTCTCCGTCTCGCCCGCCCACCAGGGCTCCGGCATCGGGACGGCGCTCCTGTCCGCTGCTGTCGCCGAGGCCGAGCGGCTCGGCGCGCCGGCGGTCTTCCTCGAGGGCGATCCTGGCTACTACGGCTCGCGCGGGTGGTCACCTGCGACGCCGCTCGGCTTCACCCGCCCGTCGGTGCGGATCCCCGAGCCGGCGTTCCAGGTGGTCGTGCTGCCCGCGCACGAGACCTGGATGACGGGCGCCCTCGTCTACTGCGAGCCCTTCTGGGCGCTCGACTGCGTCGGGCTGCGCGACCCGCGGCTCGCGGAGGTCGAGGGGCGTTTCGGCTCCTCCTCCGGTGGTTGAGGAAGGGCGACGTCCAGTCTCGAAACGCCGTGAACCGGGGTGGTCTCTTGGGCTGCGGGGGTTTCGAGACGGTTGCTAGCGCAACCTCCTCAACCACCGGAGGTGCTGCGCAACCTCCTCAACCACCGGTGGTGGCTAGCCGAGGAGGTCTTTCGCGAGGGCGAGGTGGAACTCCACCGACAGCAGCAGGTCGTCGATGTGGACGCGCTCGTCGGCGTTGTGGAAGCCGGAGGTGATGACCTGGGCGGAGGTGGAGCGGAACGGGCTGAAGCCGTACGCCGTGGGGGTGCCCGCCGCGCGGAGGTAGACCGAGTCGGTGAAGCCGGTGCACAGCATCGGCAGCAGCTCGGCGTCGTCGCCCGAGGCGACCAGGACCCGCGAGATGGCGTCCATCAGGTTGGTCGTGGGCGACGAGGCACTGCCGGCGATCAGCGGCTCGGGCCACTCGAGCTCGTAGGCGAGGTCGGCGCCGAGCCGGGAGCGGACGGCGCGCTCGACGTCCGCCTCGGTGGTCCCGGGCAGGATCCGGCAGTCGAGCTCGACCGACGCGCGGGCCGGCATCACGTTGCGCTTGCCCGAGCCGCTCAGGATCGTCGGCGCCATCGTGGTGCCGCCGAGCGCGGGGATCGAGTGCGCCAGCACCGGATGGAGCGCGGCCGCCGCGAGCAGGGCGGCGCCCCGGTCGTCGTACGACCCGAGCAGCACCTCGAGCATCTTGTCGACGTGCGGTGATCCCTCGGGAGTCGGCATGCCGCGGCCGACGCGGCGGAGCAGCTCACCCAGGAGCGTTACGGCGTTGGCGCCGACGTCCGGGGTCGAGGCGTGCCCGGCCTCGCCGACCGCCACGACGCGAGCCGGGTAGGTGCCTTTCTCGCCGACGCTGACGGTCTGCACCACCCGTCCGTCGGTCAGTGGCAGCCGCTCGCCGCCGCCCTCGTTGATCGCCAGGTCCGGCCGGATGTCGGGTCGCGTCTCGAGCAGCCACCGCATGCCGACGTCGGCGATGCCGTCCTCCTCGTCGGCGACGGCGATCAGCCACAGGTCACCCTTCGGCCGGAAGCCCGACCGCGCCAGCTCGGCCATCGCGACGGCGCGCGCGGCGACCTCGTTCTTCATGTCGATCGCGCCCCGGCCCCACAGCCAGCCGCCCTCGTCGACGACGGCCGCGAACGGCGGGTGCGTCCAGTCCCGCGCGTCGGCCGGCACGACGTCGAGGTGCCCGACGAACGCCAGCGACGGGGCGTCGCCGGTGCCGGGGATGCGCGCGACCAGGTTCGCGCGGCGCGGCTCGCGGGCGACCAGCTCGCAGTCGACGCCGGCGCCGGTCAGGTAGTCGCGCAGATAGGCGGCCGGCGCGGACTCGTGGGCGTCCAGACCGGGCGCGTTGCTCGTGTCGAAGCGGATCAGCGCCCGCGCGACCTCGATGACCTCCTCATGAAGGGGGGTCACAGCAGTCGCTCCAGGATCCACGCGTAGACCTCGGCCTCGTAGGCCAGGTGCGCGAAGCGCCCGGACGGTCCGACGTGCGCGCCCGCCCCGGTCTCGCAGCGGAAGAGGCAGCGCGGCGACCACTCCGGGTCGGTCTCGCGCAGCAGCGCGACCCACTTCGCCGGCTCGCGGACCATCACGCGCGGGTCGTGCACGGCCCCGGTGACCAGCAGGTCAGGGCGGCCGCCGGGGGCCGGCGGGTTGTCGTACGGCGAGTAGGCGAGCATCCAGTCGAAGTCGGCCCTGCGCCGCGGGTCGCCCCACTCGTCCCACTCGTTGATCGTCAGCGGGATCGTGGCGTCGAGCATCGTCGTCACCACGTCGACGAACGGCACCTCGGCGACCACCGCCCGCCACCGGTCCGGTCGCTGGCTGAAGACCGCGCCCTGGAGCAGCCCCCCGGCGCTCAACCCGCGGGTGGCGATGCGGGTCGGGTCCACCAGGCCGTCGCGGGCGAGGCCGTCGGCGACCGCGATGTGGTCGTCGAACGTGTGCTGCTTGTGCTCCATCCGACCGTCGAGCCACCAGCGGCGGCCGCCCTCGCCGCCGCCGCGGATGTGGGCGACCACGTAGACCACGCCCCGGTCGAGCAGGCTCGGCAGCGCCGGGTCCCACGTGGGCTCGTCGACCGCCTCGTAGGCGCCGTACCCGTAGACCAGCGCGGGCGCCGTGCCGTCGAGCGGCGTGTCGCGGCGGCGCAGGACCGTGGCCGGGACCTCGGTCCCGTCCGCGGACGGGAACGTACGGCGCTCGCTCACGTAGCGCGACGGGTCGTGTCCGGGCGCCTCCTCGGACCAGACCGTGGTGAGCAGGCCACCGTCGAGGGTCACCGAGCGGGCGACGCCCGGTCGCAGCCACGACTCCTCGAGCACGGTCACCGCATCCGCGTCGTACCGCGGCGACCGGAGCAGCACCGTGTCGCCGTCGGGCTCGTCGGACGCCATGAGCCGGTAGCCGCCCGCACCGGCCAGGTCGTCGTGGGGGACCTGCACCAGCTGGCGCTTCCCGTCCTCCCGGACCGTGAGCAGCACACCGGCGGCGAAGGCGTCCGCACGCAGCAGCCGTTGCCAGCGCTGCTCCGGCCGCACCTCGCTCCAGGTCGTGTGGTCCTGGTCGGCGTCACGGGGGAGCGGCGCGGACATCAGCCGGAACTCGACCGCGTCGTCGTTGGTCACCAGGAGCAGTACGTCGCTCTCGCGGACGTGCTCGGCCCGGTAGAGCACGCCCGGACGCCGGCCGCCCACGGACCGTGCCGCCGACTCGGGCGCGGTCGCGTCGATCGCCCAGGTCTCACCGGTGTCCCGGCTCTCGCTCAGGATCAGGATGGCGCCGCCGCTGCGGGTGGCGCGGAGGTTGAGGTCGAAGCGCTCGTCGGGCTCCTCGAGCACGAGCAGGTCGTCGGTCACCGGCGTGCCGATCCGGTGCCGCCACACCTGGAAGGGCCGGTAGGCCTGGTCGTGGACGGTGTAGAAGAACCACCGGGAGTCGGCGCTCCACGCACCGCCGTAGTAGGTCCGCGGGACCACCTCCGCGAGGTCCGTCCCGGTGCGCAGGTCGCGGAAGCGCAGCTCGTAGACCTCGTCGCCGGTGCGGTCGACGGACCAGGCGAGCAGGTCCTCGTCGGGGCTCACGATCGTCACGCCGAGCTCGAGGTAGTCCGCGCCCTCGGCGAGCGCGTTCACGTCGAGGAAGGGGGCGGCGTCGGCGAGGGAGGATCCGGCCGGCGCACGCACGAGGTCGGCGTACTCCTGCCCGGCCGCGGTGCGCGACGAGTAGGAGAACCGCTCGCGGTGCCAGGCCGGTGAGGTCTCGGTCGCTGCGACGCGCGACACCATCTCGGTCGTCAGGTCCGACACCAGGGCGGACAGGTGCGCGGTCGAGGCGTCGTAGAACGCCCGCTCGGCGGTCAGGTGCTCGAGCAGCTCGTCACCGCCGGAGCCCATCCAGAAGTAGGGATCGGGACGGGAGACGCCGTGCTCGGTGTGCTCGTGCGGGATGCGGGTCGCCGTGGGCGGGTTGTCCGTCACGTGGGCCAAGGTACTGCCGATTTCGTCCCCGGACCGGCCGCGGACCCCGGATCCTGTTTCGAACGGGTTTCAATACCGGGGATTTCCCCGATCGATCGACGGAGGCTCTCCCGGTATCGCGCGCGATGTAGTAGGAACACCTGAACAGCAGTTCAAGGGCCAGGCCAGCCACCAGGGAGTGTCATGGGCAAGCGCAGGGAACGACGTACCTCACTGCTCGCGGCGGGGGCCCTGCTCCTCACCGCCATGGCTCCCGGTCTCGCACTCGGCACCACCGTCGCCAGCCCCGCGCACGCCGCCGACGACCCGGTCACGCTGACGGTCGCGATGCTCAACGACGCCGACTCGCTCAACCCGTTCGTCGGGATCGAGGCCACGTCGTTCGAGATGTGGGGCCTGATGTACGACACCCTCGTCACCTACACGACCAAGGACCTGTCCCCGGAGCCGTCGCTGGCGACCAGCTGGGACACCTCGGACGACGGACTCACCTGGACCTTCCACATGACCGACAAGGCGATGTGGTCCGACGGGGTGCCGCTGACCGCCGCGGACGTCGCCTACACCTACAACCGGGTCATCGACGGCGGACCGGAGGCGGCCACCTGGGGCGCCTACCTCAACCAGGTCACCGGGGCCGAGGCGACCGATCCGAAGACGCTCGTCCTGCACCTCAAGAAGCCGAACTCCAGCCTGCCGCTGCTCCCGATCCCGATCGTCCCGGAGCACATCTGGAAGGACGTCGCCGAGAAGGACGTGAAGACCTACACGAACGAGCCGGAGGACGGGCAGCCGGTCGTCGGGTCAGGCCCCTTCCGGCTGGTCGAGGGCAGCGCAGGCGCGTCGACGTACGTCTTCGAGAGGAACCCCGACTACTGGAAGGGCGCCGCGCACGTCGACCGGGTCGTCTACCGGGTCTACAAGAGCCAGGACCCGATGATCCAGGCGCTGATCAAGGGCGAGGTCGACTTCATCGACGGCATCAACGCCCTGCAGGTGAAGTCGCTGCAGGGCCGTGACGGGATCACCGCGCAGAACGGCAACGCACCGAGCTTCGACGAGATCGCCTTCAACACCGGTGCGGTCGACACCAAGACCGGCGACCCGATCGGCGACGGCAACCCGGCGCTCCAGGACGCGGCGTTCCGCCACGCCCTCGGCTACGCCATCGACACGCAGAAGATCATCGACAAGGTCTACCAGGGCGCCGGTGTCCCCGGCAGCGTGATCATCCCGCCGGCGTTCACGACGTGGCGCTGGGAGCCGCCGGCGGACGAGGCCTACACCTACGACCCCGAGAAGGCCGGCGAGCTGCTCGACGCCGCCGGCTACACCAAGGGCAGCGACGGGCTGCGCACGATGCCGGACGGCTCGCCGATCGGCACGCTGCGGCTGGCGGCGCGCTCCGAGTCGCCGACGTCGCTGAACACGATGAACTACTTCAAGGAGTGGCTGTCCGACATCGGCATCAAGGCCGACGTGGTGAGCATGGAGTCGAGCAAGCTCACCAACGTCATCCTGGACGGCGACTACGACGCCTTCGAGTGGGGTTGGTACGTCGACCCCGACCCGACCACGATGCTCGACTACCTGACCTGCGGCCAGCTCGGGTCGTGGTCGGACACGTGGTACTGCAACGACGCCTACGACAAGCTCTACGACCAGCAGAGCGTGGAGATGGACAAGGCCAAGCGGGTCGACATGGTCCACCAGATGCAGCAGATGGTCTACGAGGACGCGCCCTACCTGGTCACGGCGTACGACACCATCGGCGAGGCGTTCCGCAGCGACCGGTTCGCCTGCTTCGCGCAGCAGCCCGACCCGGGTGGCGTGTGGCTCTTCCAGTCCGGCGTCTACAGCTACATGCACGTGCGGCCGGTCGCCGACGCGGGCGACTGCGACGGCTCCGCCAACGCCACCGCGGCGAGCGACTCGACCTCGGACTCCGGCAGCACGAGCCCGGCGGTCCTGATCGGGATCGGCGTGGCCGCGGCCGTGATCGTCATCCTCGGCGTCGTCATCGCCGTCCGCCGTCGAGGCACCACGGCGGACCGGGAGTGAGTGCATGAGCATCGTCGCGGCGGATCCCGCCGCGGTGTCCGCGGAGGCGCGGCAGGGCAACCGCCGACGGTGGTCCGGCTACGGCCGGTACGCCGGGAGCAAGGTCGCCGGCGCGCTCGGGAGCCTGATGTTCATGCTGGTCGTGAACTTCTTCCTCTTCCGCGTGCTGCCCGGCGACCCGGCGCGGACCCTCGGTCGTGGCCGGCTCAGCACGCCGGAGCAGCTCGAGGAGTTCCGGCGTACGTACGGGCTCGACCAGGGGCTCGGCGAGCAGTTCGTGACCTTCCTGAAGAACATCGTCCACGGCGATCTCGGCTACTCGATCCTCTACCACAAGGACGTCTCCGACGTCCTTCTCGAACGGCTCTGGCCGACCATGCTCCTGGTCGGTACGTCGACCGTGCTGGCCGCGCTCTTCGGGGTCTGGATCGGGATCCGGGCCGGCTGGGACCGCGGCTCCCGCTTCGACCGGTTGTCGACGGGTGCGTCGTTGACGCTCTACTCGATGCCCGAGTGGTGGCTCGGGCTGCTCCTGATCGCGGCGTTCGCGGTCGGCATCGGTCCGCTGCCCGGGATCTTCCCGACGGGCGGGCTGCACTCGGTCGACGCGGACCCGTCGTCGCTGTCCGGCGTGCTCGACACGCTCTGGCACCTCGCGCTGCCGGTGATCACGCTGACCCTCGCCTACCTCGCCGACTACGCGCTGATCATGCGGGGGTCGCTGGTCGACGAGCTCGGCTCCGACTACCTGACGACGGCGCGGGCGAAGGGGCTGCGCGACGTGCAGGTCCGCAACCGTCACGGCGTCCGCAACGCGTTGCTCCCGACGACGACCGTGGTCGCGCTCAACTTCGGCTTCGTGGTGGCCGGTGCGATCACCATCGAGACGATCTTCTCGATCCCCGGGCTGGGGCTCCTGACCACGGAGGCCCTCTCGGTGCCGGACTACTGGCTGCTGCAGGGGATCTTCCTGCTGTCGTCGGCAGGCGTGATCCTGGCCAACCTCGCCGCCAACCTGCTCTACGGCTGGCTCGACCCGCGGGTGCGCACGTGAGTACCCCTGCTGGGGACGGGGCAGTCACCCTCACGTCGCGGCAGCTGACAAGACGCCGTCGCCGCGCCAGCCGGTCCCGCGCCTGGCGGGAGTTCCGCAGCAACCGCGCCGGCATGTTCGGCCTGGTGGTGCTGTCGATCTTCGTGCTGGTCGCCGTGTTCGCCCCGCTGATCGCCGACCGCTCCGGGCTGGAGGTCACGCAGGCGACCGGCGGCATCCTCGAGCCGCCGTCGAGGGAGTACTGGCTCGGCACCGACGACAACGGCCGGTCGGTGCTCACCCTCCTGATCTGGGGCTCGCGGATCTCCCTGTTCGTCGGCCTGATGGCGACCGTGATCTCGATGCTGATCGGGACCTTCGTCGGGCTGACGTCGGGCTACTTCGGCGGCTGGGTCGGCGCGGTGCTCTTCCGGTTGACCGAGTGGTTCCTGGCGATCCCGTTCCTGCCGCTCGCGATCGTGCTCGCCACCGTCCTCGGGCGGTCGCTGGTCAACATCGTGATCGTCATCGGTGTCACCTCGTGGCCCGGCACCGCCTTGCTGATCCGCAGCCAGGTGCTGTCGATCAAGGAGCGCGCGTTCCTCGAGCGCTCCCGCGCGCTCGGTGCCGGCCACCGGCACCTGATCAACCGGCACGTCTTCCCGAACGTCGTGCCACTCGTCTTCGCCAACACCACCCTCTGCGTCGCGGTGGCGATCCTCTCGGAGACGACGCTGAGCTTCCTCGGCCTCGGTGACCCGACGCGCGTGTCGTGGGGCTCGATGCTCGACGACGCCTACAGCGTCGGCGCGATCACCACCGGGTCGTGGTGGTTCTTCGTGCCGCCGGGGCTCTGCGTGGTGCTCGTCGTGCTGTCGTTCACCCTGGTCGGTCAGGCGCTGGAGGCCGTGCTCAACCCGAAGCTCCGTGAACGATGAGGGGGGAGCGCTGATGGGCGACCTGCTGCGGATCGAGGACCTCTCGGTGTCCTACCGCACCGAGGAGGGGCCGCTGCCCGCCGTGCGCAACGTGTCGCTCGCCGTCGACCGCGGTGAGATCGTGGGCGTCGCGGGGGAGTCCGGCTGCGGGAAGTCGACGCTGGCCAGCACGATCCTGCGCCTGCAGCCCGCGTCGGCGACGGTCACCGGCCAGGTGCTCGTCGACGGCGAGGACGTCGTCACCATGCGCTGGGGCGACCTGCGCGCGCTCCGCTGGGCCGGAGCGTCGATCGTCTTCCAGGGCGCGCTGCACTCGCTCAACGCCGTCCACCGGATCGGTGACCAGATCGCGGAGCCGATCCGGCTGCACGAGCCCGGCGTCGGCGCGGCCGAGGTCGACCGTCGGGTCGCCGACCTGCTGAGCCAGGTCGGCCTGCCCGCCGTACGCGCAAAGGCCTATCCCCACCAGCTCTCCGGCGGCCAGCGGCAGCGGGTGATGATCGCGATGGCCCTGGCCTGCCGGCCGTCGCTGGTCGTGGCCGACGAGCCCACCACCGCGCTCGACGTGATGGTGCAGGCTCAGGTGCTCGACGTCCTGTCGAGCCTGGTGCGCGAACTCGGCGTCGGGATGCTGCTGATCAGCCACGACCTGTCGGTGCTCGCGGAGACCAGCGACCGGATCGCGGTGATGTACGGCGGGCGGGTGATCGAGCAGGGTCCTGCCGGCCAGCTCTTCACCGACCCGTTGCACCCCTACACGACCGCGCTCGGTGCGTCGTTCCCGCGGATCGGCGACCCGGCGGCGCGCTACGCGCCGGCGGGACTGGCCGGTGACCCGCCGGATCCGCGGTTCCTGCCCACCGGGTGCTCGTTCCACCCGCGCTGCCCGATCGGGGTCGACGAGTGCACGACCGCCGATCCTGCGCTGGTGGGTCTCGACAGGCTCGACCAACGAAGGACAGGCGACCAACGAGGAGTTCGCGACGTCGCCTGCATCCGGGTGGACGCATGAGCACCTTCAGGCTGGAGGCCCAGGGTCTCACCGTGGCGTTCGGGTCCCGCGGCGGACCGACGGCCACGGCACTCGACGGCGCCGACCTGGTCCTCAGGTCAGGCGAGATCGTCGCGCTGGTGGGGGAGTCGGGCTCGGGCAAGACGACCCTGGCCCGCGCCCTGGTCGGCCTGCAGCCGCCCACCGCCGGTCGGGTGCTGGTCGACGGGCAGCCGTTGAGCTACCGCACCAAGGACCTCAAGCCGTTCCGCCGCCGGGCCCAGATGATCCTCCAGGACCCCGCCGGTGCACTGAACCCACGGCACACCGTCTACGACTCCGTCGCCGAGGGGCTCCGCCTCCACGGTCTGTCGCACGGCGGCGACCGGACCGAGGAGCAGCAGGTCGCCGACGCGCTCTCCGCGGCCGGCCTGCGACCGCCGGAGCGGTTGTTCCTGCGCTACCCGCACGAGCTCTCGGGCGGCCAGCGGCAGCGGGTGCTCATCGCCGGCGCGCTGGCCCTCGGGCCGGAGCTGCTGATCGCCGACGAGCCCGTGTCCAGCCTGGACGCCTCGATCCGCGGCGAGATCCTGGCGCTGCTGCTCAAGCTGCGCACCGAGCTCGGTCTCGGCGTGCTCGTCGTGACCCACGACCTGGGCCTGGCCTGGAACATCGCGGACCGGACGGCGGTCATGTACCTCGGCCGCATCGTCGAGGCCGGGCCGACCGAGGAGGTGCTCGCGGACCCGCAGCACCCCTACACCCAGGCGCTGCTCTCGGTCGTCCCCGAGATGGAGCGGCTCGAGCCGGTCGTGCTCGAGGGCGAGATCCCCGACCCGACCCGGATCCCGCAGGGCTGTCGCTTCCACCCGCGCTGCCCCGCCCTGGCGAGCGGCGTCGCCGCCCTCGTCGAGAACGCCTGCCGCACCATCCCGCTGGAGGTGCTGCCGGCCAGTGAGGGGCACCAGAGCGCGTGCCACCTCGTCGCATCCAGGAGCGCTGCCCATGAGTGACGATGAGTGACCTGCAGGCGGCCCTGCCGCGCGAGATGTACGTCGACCCCGAGGCGTTCGCCGTCGAGCGCGACCGGGTGCTCCACGGGGAGTGGTTCTGCGTGGGCCGGACCACCGACCTAGGACTGCACGAGCCCGGCCGAGTGGCGGTCGTCGACGTCGTCGGGGAGTCCGTGCTGGTCACCAGCGACGCGGCCGGATCCCTGCACGCGTCGTACAACGTCTGCCGGCACCGGGGTTCCCAGCTCTTCACGGCCCTGCCCGGTGCGGAGCCCGTGTGCACGGCGGCCGGTTCGCTGCGCTGTCCCTACCACTCGTGGACCTACTCGCTGTCCGGCGAGCTGCTCAAGGCACCGCACGCCGAGCTCAGCGACGACGAACGTACGGCCTTCTCGCTCAAGCCGGTCGCCGTGGATGCCTGGGCCGGCTTCGTCTTCGTGCACCTCGGTGCGCCGACGGTCTCGCTCGCCGAGGCGATGGCACGACCGGCGTCGACCCTCGCCAACTACGCGATGGGCGAGCTGGTGACCGGGCTGCGGTTCAGCTACGAGGTCGCCGCCAACTACAAGGTCGTCGCCGAGAACTACAACGAGTGCTACCACTGCGGGCCGGTCCACCCCGAGCTCACCCGGTTGGTGCCGGCCTTCGGAGGCGGCGGGACCGACATCGACTGGGACAACGGCGTGCCGCACCGCGAGGGTGCGTGGACGTTCACGATGAGCGGGACGACCGAGCGCGCGCCGCTCCCCGGCCTCGACGAGCACGAGCAGGTGCGCCACAAGGGCGAGATGGTCCACCCCAACCTGATGCTGTCGGCCTCGGCCGACCACGTCGCAGCGTTCGTGCTGCTGCCGCAGTCGGTCGACCACACGCGGATCGAGTGCCTGCTGCTCTTCCACCCGTCGGCGGTCGCCGACCCGGCGTTCGACCCGTCGGACGCGGGCGACCTCTGGGACCTGGTCAACAAGCAGGACTGGGCGATCTGCGAGTCGGTCCAGCGCGGCATGTCGTCGCGGTCCTACACGCACGGGTGGTTCGCGCCGATGGAGGACGACTCCGCGGACATCCGCCGCTGGCTGCTGCCACGTCTGGAGTCGACCGATGACTGACTACGACTACATCGTCGTCGGGCTCGGGGCGCTCGGGTCAGCGACGGCACACCAGCTCGCCTCGCGCGGCTTCTCGGTGCTCGGGCTGGAGCGCTTCGAGCTCGGGCACAGCCGCGGCGCCAGCCACGACACCAGCCGGATCCTGCGGCACAGCTACCACACTCCGGAGTACGTCCGGCTCACGCAGGACGCGTACGACGACTGGGTGCGACTCTCCGAGGCGGCCGGCCAGGAGCTGGTGACCGTGGTGGGCGGGCTCGACCTCTTCCCGCCCGAGCCCGCGATCCCGCTGATCGACTACACCGACGCCCTCACCGAGGTCGGGATCGGCTTCGAGCTGCTCGACGTCGACGAGATCGCAGCGCGCTGGCCGCAGTTCTCGCTGCCGGCCGGCACCATCGGGCTCTTCCAGGAGCGCGGTGCGATCGTCCCCGCCGGACCCGGCACCGCCGTCATGCAGGAGCTGGCCGTCCGGCACGGCGCGGTGCTGCAGGACCGGACGATCGTGGCGTCGGTGGGCGACGGCTCGGTCACGCTCGACGACGGCACGACGTACTCCTGCCGGGGCGTGGTCGTCTGCGCCGACGCCTGGACCAACCAGGTGCTCGCCGGGATCGGCCACGAGATCCCGCTGACGGTGACGCTCGAGCAGGCGACGTACTTCGCCCCCGAGGAGCCCGACGACTTCGCCCCCGAGCGGATGCCGTTGTGGATCTGGATGGACGAGCCGTCGTTCTACGGGTTTCCCTGCTACGGCGAGGCGACGATCAAGGCGGCTCAGGACTGCGGTGGCCCGGAGGTCGACCCCGACGCGCGCGGCACCGATCCGTCCGAGCAGATGTTGGGTCTCCTCGCCGGCCACGTGGGGCAGATGCTGCCCGGCTCGGGGCCGGTCGTGCGATCGCTGCGGTGTCAGTACACCCTCACGCCGGACCGCGACTTCGTGATGGACCGCGTGCCCGGGCACCCCGATGTCGTGGTGGGACTGGGCGCTGGGCACGGCTTCAAGTTCGCGCCGACCTTCGGCCGGCTGCTCGCGGACCTCGTCACGGGGGAGCGGGAGACCATCTCGTCGACGTTCGCCCTCGATCGCCCAGCCCTCACGGACCCGTCGTACGCAGCGCACTGGCTGGTGTGACGCGCGGGTCAGGAGCGCGAATGGGGGCGCCGGGGTCCGGCACTGGTACCGTCGTTCCTGTTGGAAGAGGACTCGTCCTCTCGGCACCCACCACGAGGTGCCGGTTTTGCCACGTTCTTGGTTGTCGATCAGCTGGACATCAGGTCGTACGCAATGTCTTCAGCTTTGCGGCCGACCACCAGGGTCAGCCGACATATCGACCCGAGAGGGGCACATCATGGCCAACGGAACTGTTAAGTGGTTCAACGACGACAAGGGCTTCGGCTTCATCGCGCAGGAGGGTGGCGGCCCGGACGTGTTCGTCCACCACACCGCGATCCAGGGCACCGGCTACAAGTCGCTGCGCGAGAACCAGGCCGTCGAGTTCGACGTCACGCAGGGCCCCAAGGGCCCGCAGGCCGAGAACGTCAAGGGTCTCTGACCTGACGGCTCACGCCTCATAGATCGGCGGTCGTGCTCCTCGGAGCACGGCCGCCGTTTCTCATTTCTGCCAGCCTCACCTGTCAGCGGCGGCTGAACAGCTCGCGGTGCAGCTGCAGCTCGGAGCGGATCGTGCGCGGCACCGGCAGACCCTCGAGCTCGAGCTTGCTCACGTAGGCCTCGAGCGCCTGCCAGAGGTCGCGCTGCGCGTGCGCGAACTCGATGTGGCCGGCATGGCCGGTGAGGCCGTGTCGGCGCTCACTCACGTGCGTCCGGGCGTCGCGTACACGACGGCCCAGGGTCCCCAGCGGCGCTGGGTGCGGGTCGGACATGGGTGCCTCCCGTGCAGGTGAGAGACACCGTACCCCGGCTGCTCGTCCCCGTTGGTCGAGAAGGCCCATTGGGGATTTCGAGACGGTCGCTGCGCGACCGCGTTGGTTGAGGAAGGCCCCCTGGGGTTTCGAGACGGTCACTGCGCGACCGCGTTGGTTGAGGAAGGCCCCCTTGGGGCCTGTCTCGAAACCCCCGCAGCTGACGTCGGCGGTGGGGTGCGGGGGTTTCGAGACGGTCGCTGCGCGACCTCCTCAACCAGCGGAGACGGTCGATGTTGGTCCCCGTTGGTTGAGGAAGGCCCCCTGGGGGCCTGTCTCGAAACCCCCGCGGCTGACGTCGGCGGTGGGGTGCGGGGGTTTCGAGACGGTCGCTGCGCGACTTCCTCAACCAGCGGAGACGGTCGCTGTTGGTCCCCGTTGGTTGAGGAAGGCCCCCTGGGGGTTTCGAGACGGTCGCTGCGCGACCTCCTCGACCAGCGGAGACGGTCGCTGTTGGTCCCCGTTGGTTGAGGAAGGCCCCCTGGGGGCCTGTCTCGAAACCCCCACGGCCGACGTCGGCGGTTGGGTGCGGGGGTTTCGAGACGGTCGCTGCGCGACCTCCTCAACCAGCGGAGATGGTCGCTGTTGGTCCCGGTTGGTTGAGGAAGGCCCCCTGGGGGCCTGTCTCGAAACCCCCGCGGCCGACGTCGGCGGTTGGGTGCGGGGGTTTCGAGACGGTCGCTGCGCGACCTCCTCAACCAGCGGAGACGGTCGCTGTTGGTCCCCGTTGGTTGAGGAAGGCCCCCTGGGGGTTTCGAGACGGTCGCTGCGCGACCTCCTCGACCAGCGGAGACGGTCGCTGTTGGTCCCCGTTGGTTGAGGAAGGCCCCCTGGGGGCCTGTCTCGAAACCCCCGCAGCCGACGTCGGCGGTTGAGTGCGGGGGTTTCGAGACGGTCGCTGCGCGACCTCCTCAACCAGCGGAGACCGGTTGCTGCGCGACCTCCTCAACCAGCGGCGGGGCGCGGGATGTGCTCGGACCAGGTGCGGTGGGAGACCTCCGCGCCGTCGAGGGTGGCGTCGAGGTCGATGGTGACGTCGACGCCGGCGGCCGTGACCGCGATGTCCATGGTCGACGTGACCTGGACGTCGGCGCCCGGCCACTCGAGGTCGTAGGTCGTGACGGCGTGTGCGGTCTGGTGGTGCGTACGACGCTCGACGCTGACCTCACCGAAGTAGTCCTCGCGGGCGAGCCCGTCGTACGGCGTCTCGTACTCCGACACGGTGTGGGTGCGGGCGGTGGTGGTCCGCCGCAGCACGTCGTCGCTGATCTCCCAGGTGGTGCCGTCGATCGACTCCGACGAGTGCGGTGCTCCGGGCGTGAAGGTCGGCGCGGGGTAGGCACCCTCCAGCAGCGGCAGCGAGACCGAGCCGCCGTGCACGGTCAGGGTCACCGGTGCGGGCGGGGCGACCGTGTTGGGCCAGTCGGAGCCGGCGACGCTGATCCGGAGCCGGTTGCCCGGCGTCCAGAAGTAGGCGCAGGCGTCGAGGTCGACCACGACGTCGTACTCCTGACCCGGCACCAGCGGCGACGGCGATCCGTGGACGCCGTCTCGGAAGGCGAGGTCGAGGGTGCCGCGCGCGACCAGGGCGGAGGTGCCGTCCGGGAAGACGTCGCAGAGCTTCACCGACAGGGATGCCTGGGGCGCCGAGGCACTGACGCGCAAGGTGGCGCGTGGCTGGCCGACGACCGGGTCCGCCGGGGGGACGACGTCCCAGGTCAGCGAGCGGGCGTCGTCGAGCCGCTGGTCGCCGGACTGGCCCCAGGGGAGGTGGCCCGCGCAGTCGATCCACGCGGCCGTCCCGGTGTCGGGGATGACCTCCAGCCGTCGGTGCCCGGTGAGCTCGACCGACCACGGCCGGGTCGGTGGCACCGAGGGGAGCCGGAGCCACCAGCCCTCGTGCAGGTCGAGGTCGGGAGCAGGCACGGTGGAGGAGCGGACGAAGACGTCGCAGTGCGACTCGTACGGCTGGTTTCGAGACGGTTGCTGCGCACCCTCCTCAACCAACGGAGGGCGCAGCCACTGGTCGAACCACGCGGCCATCTCCACGTCGAGGTCGATCCGCGGGCCGGGCATCGCGTGCATCGGGTCGGCGTGCGCCCAGGGTCCGGCGAGCAGCCGGTGCGGGACGGCGTTCTCCGCGAGGGCGGCGACGGTGCGGAACGAGTTGTTGCGGTAGCCGTCGGCCCAGCCCGCGACCAGCATGGTCGGGATGTCGAGCCGTTCGTAGCCGTCACCCGCGGCATCGAGCCGCACCGACCCGCCCTGCCAGTAGGGGCCGTGCACGTTCTCGCGGAGCCAGGTCAGCACCCAGGGCTCGTTGGTCTCCAGACGCCGCTCCCACTCGGCCCGCCAACCGTCGCCCCACAGCCCAGGAACGGGCGGCAGCACGCACATCGGCGTCATGTAGTGGTTGTAGTCCACGAGGTCCACCAGCTTCAGCGCGCCGCCGCGCCAGTGCACGTCGTCGGTCCAGCGGTCGTCGCTCGAGTAGATCGCGAACACCGCACCCAGCGCGGGCACGTCCTCGCAGGCGATCTGCAGCGAGTTGAAGCCGGAGTACGACGTGCCGAACATCCCGACGCGGCCGTTGCACCAGTCCTGCTCCGCCAGCCAGGCGATCACCTCGGGCAGGTCGCGCTGCTCGGCGGGCTGGTACTCGTCGAGCGCGTCGCCGGAGGACGATCCCGTGCCGCGCACGTCGACGCGGCAGACCGCGAAGCCGAACCGGTCGCGCAGGTCGTCGTAGCCCGCGGCGTACGACGACGTCAGGTCGTCCTTGCGGTAGGGCAGCGCCTCGAGCAGGCACGGTTGCGGTCCGGACTCCGGGTCCGGCAGGTAGAGCGTGGCGGCGAGCTCTACCCCGTCGCTCATCCGGATGCGGACCTCGCTCATCGCAGCAGGTCCAGGACGGCCGGGGAGTGCAGGGACTCGCTGGAGTGGCCGTCGCGGCCGACCGTCGTGGGGGCGGTGAACATGGAGTTGAGCACCGCCTCCTCGGTCGCCTCGACGACCGCCTGGAAGAGCGGGTCGATGCCACGGCCACTGAGAGGGACGACGTCCGCCCGCTGGTCGCGGTCGAGCCGCATCCCGGTGCCGAACGCCATGAAGATCTCGCCGCTGCCGTGGTGGGCGACCGACCCGGCCCGAGCCAGGCCGAGACCGACCCGGCGGGCGAGGCGGGCGCACGAGGCGCCGTCGACCGGGGCGTCGGTGACGACGATCCCGATGCACGACCCGGCGGGCTTCTCGGGTTCCGACGGTCTCGACAGGCTCGACCACCGATCTTCGAGCAGCCGCCCGACGGGGACACCTGCGACCGTGAGCTCGGAGCGAGCACCGAAGTTGGTCATGAGGAGGACGGCGACCGTGTGACCCTCGGCGGTCACCCGCGACGACGTACCGATGCCGCCCTTGAACCCGAGGCAGGACATGCCCGTCCCCCCGCCGACCGCGCCCTCGTCCGGAGCGGTCGAGGATCCTCGCGATGCCAGCGCCGCCGCGTGTGCCGCGCGGACGTCGTCAGCGGTCACGTGCATCCGCCGGCAGTCGTTGAGGTACGAGTCGTCGCACTCGCCGACGATCGGGATGATCACGTCGTCGGCGACCTCGGCGTGAGCTTCGAGCGCGATCTCGCAGGCCGCGTCGTAGACCCGGCCGAGCTGCATGGTCGATGTGAGGTAGACCGGCGTCTCGGCGGACGCCCACTCCTGTGCGGTGATGAACCCGGTGCACTCGCCCGCACCGTTGAGCACCGCCCCACCGGCCGGGACCGGCCGCAGGTAGGCGTCCTCGGCCAGCACCAGGCAGCTGACCCCGGTCCGGGCCACCAGCGGCTCGTCGCGGTGGACGGTCGCGTGTCCGAGACCGACCCCCTCGACGTCGAGGACGGAGTTGGTCGGCCCGGTCGGCAAGGAGCCGATCCGGATCCCCAGATCGCGCGCGCGAGGCATGCAGGTCATCCTGCCGGAGTCGGCGCAGATCGGGTGGGATGCTGACGCGGTGAGCATCCCCGTGGTCTGGTCGCCGACGACGCGGCTGCACGTCCCGAAGCACGAGGTCTGGGTCGGTGTACCCACGCCGGGCACCGAGCTGCCCGAGCGGGTCGACGTCATCCTGGCTGCCCTCGAGGGCCACCGGCTCCACGAGGCGGCACCGCACGACGACGAGCTGCTCGATCTCGTGCACGACGGTGAGCTCCTGGCCTTCCTCGAGGGCGCGGCCGCGGCCTGGGCAGCGGCGCCGTACGAGGAGATCGTCGGGCAGGACCGGGTCGTGCCCTACTTCTTCCAGACCGCCGGGCTGCTGGCCGGCATGGAGCCGACGCCAGCCACCGCACTCCACGCGCAGGCGGGGGAGCACTGCTACGACACGATGACGCTCGTCGGTCCCGGCACCTGGGAGGCCGCCCGCGCGGCCGTCGACGTCGCCCTCACCGCGGTCGACCTCGTGGTCGCCGGCCAGGACAAGGGTCTGCGTGCGGCGTACGCCCTCTGCCGGCCGCCGGGCCACCACGTCACGCCGAGCGGGTACGGCGGGTCGTGCTACCTCAACAACGCGGCGGTCGCCGCGGAGGGGCTGCGCGCCGCCGGCCGGGCGAAGGTCGCGGTCATCGACATCGACGCCCACCACGGCAACGGCACCCAGGCGATCTTCTGGGAGCGCCCGGACGTGCTCTACGGCTCGCTCCACGTCGACCCGGCGGCGGGCTGGTTCCCGCACGTGTTCGGGCACGCGTCCGAGACCGGGGTGGGCGACGGTGAGGGCGCCACCCGCAACCTGCCGCTCGCCGAGGGCACCGGTGACGGTCCGTGGACCGAGGCGGTCGCCGACCTCGCGCGGTGGGTCGCCGATGCCGACTGCGACGCCCTCGTCGTCTCGCTCGGCGTCGACGCCGCGGGCGACGACCCGGAGAGCCCGCTGCAGGTGACCGCCGACGGCTTCCGGGCTGCTGGGGTCTCCCTCGGCGCGCTCGACCTGCCCAGCGTCCTGGTCCAGGAAGGGGGTTACGATCTCGCGAACATGGGTGGACTGGTCTCGGCCTACCTGGACGGCCACGGGGGGACTTGGTAGATGCGCTGGCGGTACCGGCCGTTCCAGGCTGCGGCGATCGCCGCGCTGGCGGCCCTGATCACCGCGTGCGCGGCCTTCGCACCGCTCTACGACCGGGCGATGCAGCAGGCGCTCACCGACATCGCGATCGCCCACGAGGCGCCGTCGGTCGTCGGGCTTCAGCTCAGCGCCGAGCAGGGCGAGCCCGAGTACGCCGGCGGTCCCGCCCCGACGCTGCCGACCCCCGAGGACCTGCTCCGGCGGGTCCCGGCGTCGACGCAGGACCACTACCTGGGTCCGATCGTCGGCTACTCCGCGGACGTGCGGCCGCTGCCCGAGGGCGTCCAGGACCCGGCCGGGTCCATCACGTGGCGCGACGGCCAGTGCGACCACCTCACGTTCGTCGACGGTGCCTGCCCCACCGGTCCCGGTGACATCGCCGTCAGCAAGGCCGACGCCAAGATCTTCGGGTACGACGTGGGCACCACGTTCCGCGTCGCCGGAGACTCCCGCTCGGCGACGCTGACGGTCACGGGTGTCTACGAGCAGGAGGCCGGCGACTACTGGTTCGGCCTCGTGCTGACCGGCTACTCGGGCGTCAGCGACCCCGTCAGCGGGATCAGGCAGCACGACGTCTGGCTCACGCCGCGCGAGACCTTCGACTCGCGCTCCCTGCCGCTGCTGCCCGGCCTGAGCTCGTCGGTCGACCTGCCGCTCGACAGCGACAACGTCGGCGTCGACGACGTCCTCGCGCTGTCCGACGACCTTGCCGTGATCGAGGACCAGGCCAAGCACGACGCCCGCACCCAGGCCGAGGTCCACGTCGTCACCGGCCTGCCCGACATCGCCCAGGACATCCGCGACCAGACCGAGCAGTCTCGGGTCACCGTGCCGTTGCTGATGGCGCAGCTCGGACTGCTGGCCGTCGTCGTGCTCTGGCTGGTCCTGCTGGCCGTCACCGAGCAGCGGCGACCCGAGGTCGCGCTGGCCCGGCTCCGAGGCCGCGGCCGCAAGGGCGCGCGAGGCCTGCTGCTCGGCGAGCTGCTGCCCGTCGCACTGGTCGGCGTGGTCCCGGGCTTCGTCGCCGCCCTGCTCGGCGCCTGGTTCGCCCGCACGGTGATGCTCCCTGGCGACGCGCCCTTCGAGATCCGCCTGCCGGTCGCGGCCGCCGTGCTCCTCGCCGTCGTCGTGCTCACCCTCGTCACCGTCGTCGCGGTCGCCCGGATCGTGCGCGAGCCCGTGGCGACCCTGCTGCGGCGCGTCCCGCCGCGCCAGACCCGCTGGGGTCTGGGGGTAGCCGACGCCCTGGTCATCGCCGGCTGCGGCGCCCTCGTGGTCGCCTTCGCGACCGGGAGCCTGGACGGCCCGATCGCGCTGGCCGCGCCCGGCCTCCTCGCGATCGTCGTCGGTCTGGTGATGGCCCACCTGACTGCGCCCACCGCCTCGATCGTCGGTCGGCGCCTGCTGCGCCGGGGCCGCGTCCGCGCCGGTGTGAGCGTCCTCGACGCCGCGCGC
This sequence comes from Nocardioides pollutisoli, assembly GCF_040045055.1. Taxonomy (NCBI): domain Bacteria; kingdom Bacillati; phylum Actinomycetota; class Actinomycetes; order Propionibacteriales; family Nocardioidaceae; genus Nocardioides; species Nocardioides pollutisoli. The sequence goes on along the minus strand of NZ_JBDZDU010000002.1, from coordinate 496,861 downwards.
AGTCCCGGCACCCGGCGGATCGTCGCCGTTGTCACCCTGGCCTCCGCGCTCGCGGTCTTCTCGGCCGACGCGTACGTCGTCGGCGACCGCAACCGGGCGTCGGCCGCCGAGCAGGAGGCCGGCGCGCCGCTCGTCGCCACCGTCAGCGGCAACAACCTCAGCGCCATGCGCGACGCGATCGACGAGGTCGACCCCGACGGCCAGGAGCTGACCCCGGTGGTCTCGGTCCGGCCGTCCGGGGACGGGCCGACCACGGTGGCCGTCGTCCCGGACGGCTTCCGGTCCATCGCGCTCTTCCCGGGTGGCGCACCGCCTGCGTCGACGTGGGACCCGCTGGCCGTCCCCGACGTCGACCCGATCGAGCTCACCGGGCCCGAGCTCACCCTCGACGTCCGTGACTCGACCCTGAAGTCGACCCGGATCGACGGCGGGCCCAACCCGGTCTCGATCGGCGTCGACCTGGTCCGCAACGGCGAGACGCTCCACACCACGCTGGGCCACCTCGACAGGACGGGTGACTTCCGCCTGACCAAGGCCGTCAGCTGCACCGACGGCTGCTACGTGACCGGGATCTGGGTCGGCACCCTGCCCGGTGCGTCGATCAAGGGCACCGCGCTGCTCTCCAGCGGCCAGATCGACCTCACGCCCGCCGACCAGTGGGTCGACGTCGTCGACGATGACAACGGCATCTTCCAGGCCGACGACCAGGGTGCCGATGAGCTCAGCATCACCGTGCAGAGTCCCGGCACGACGGTCTTCACGCTGCCGCACGCCTGGGTGCCCGGGATCGTACCGACGCTCGTGCCGCCCGGGGGAGACGACGCGACGGACCTCACCGTGGTCGGTCTCGACGGGCAGCAGCGCGACGCGAAGGCCGTCGGGACGCTCGACCCCGTCCCGGGGTCCGGCCCGGACAGCAACGTCGTCAACCTCGACCTGATCGGCCGCGGCAGCGGGGTCACCAGCCTGGCCGACATCGAGGTGTGGTTCGCCCACGACGACCCGGCCCTCCTCGACGAGCTCACGACGGCACTCGACGACCGCGGCATCGCCGTCGCGGACGTCACCACGCTCGGCGACGTGCGCGCGACGTACGACGACACCGTGGCTGCCTGGAGCCTCCAGCTGTCCGGCCTGGTCGGCGCGGTCTCGCTGCTGATCGCGCTGCTGGTGCTGCTCGTCAGCGCGCTCAGCGGCTGGCGCTTCCGCACCCGCGACCTGGCGGCGCTGCGGATGAGCGGCGTCCCCGGCCGGTCCATCCGGGCGATGTCGGTCGCCGGCCAGCTGCCGGCCGTGCTGGTCGGTGTGGTCGTCGGCAGCATCTGCGGGGTGTACGGCGCCCAGCTCGCCCTCCCGATCGTGCCGCTGTTCGCGACGGCGCCCGAGGTCTCCACCCTCGACCTCGACACCGCGTGGTCAGCGGTCGTCGTGGCCGCGGTCCTGGCGCTTGTCGTGCTCGGCCTCGGCGCCAGCCTGATCGGGCGCGCGCTCGCCCGCCGTTCCGAGGTCCGACGACTGAGGGAGACCCTGTGATGGCGCAAGGGACCGGGACCGGCCTGCACGTGAGGACCCAGGGACTGGTGCACATCTACCGGTCCGAGGGACACGAGGTCGCGGCGCTCTCCGGCGTCGGGCTCGACGTCGCCGCGGGGGAGATGATCGGACTGCTCGGTCCTTCCGGGGCCGGCAAGTCCACGCTGCTCAACCTGCTCGCCGGCGTCTTCAAGCCCAGTGCCGGCAAGGTGTTCGTCGGTCCGCTCGAGCTGTCGGCGGCGACGCCCCGCGAGCTCGACGACATGCGGGCGCGCGACGTGTCCCTGATGCTGCAGGGCGCGAGCCGCAACCTGCTGCCCTACCTCACCGCCCACGAGAACGTCGGGTTCGCCCAGGGTGCGGCGCGCAAGGCCGGCAAGGACCTCCCCGACCCGGACGAGGTGCTCGCGACCGTCGGGCTCGGAGCCGATGCCCACCGGCCGCTCGCCGAGCTCACGCCGGGTCACCTGCAGCTCGCCGCGCTGGCTGTCGCGATGGCGCCGCGGCCCGGGCTGCTGCTCGCCGACGAGCCCACGAGCCAGCTCGACCACCCGGCCCGCGACCTGGTCCTGGAGCGGATGTCGGCGGTCAACCGCGAGCTCGGCACCACGGTCGTGCTCGTCACCCACGACCCCGACGTGGCGGCGTACCTTCCCCGCACCGTCACCATCCGCGACGGCCGCGTCGGTGGCGAGGGCCGCAGCGGCGAGGAGTACGCCGTGGTCACGGCCGACGGGTTCCTCCCGCTGCCGCTCCACGTCCGCGAGAACCTCCAGCCCGGGACGTTGGTGCGCTTCCACCTGGTCGACGGCCAGTACGTGCTGATCGCGGACCAACAGACAGGGGAGGGTCCCGATGACTGAGCTGCGTGCGACCGACGTCAGCGTGGCGTACGGCGACCTGGTGGCCCTGCGCGACCTCTCGCTGGCGGTGCGGCCCGGTCAGCTGCTGGCGGTCACCGGCCCGTCCGGCGCGGGGAAGTCCACGCTGCTCTGGGCGCTCGCGGGCGCACTCACCCCGACGAGCGGCGAGGTCTCCTTCGACGGGTCGCCGATCGGCACCCGCGAGCAGGCAGCAGGTCGCGGCGTCGTCATCGTCCCGCAGGGCAACGGGCTCGCGTCGTCCCTCACCGCGACCGAGAACGTCGTCGTCCCGATGCTGGCGACCGGGGTCGGCGCCGACGAGGCCTACCAGCGCACCCAGGACGCCCTCGCCCTCGTGGGCCTCGAGGAGAGCGGCAACCACCTGATCGAGGAGCTCTCCGGTGGCCAGCAGCAGCGGGTCGCGCTCGCGCGTGCCTTCGCCGCGCAGGCCGTCGTGCTCCTCGCCGACGAGCCCACCAGCGACCTCGACGCCGCCAACCGCGAGCGGGTCATGGTCACGCTGCGCGCCGAGGCCGAGCGCGGCGCGATCGTCGTGATGGCCACGCACGACCCCGAGGCGGCGGCCCAGACGGACGGGGAGCTCCACCTCGACGAGGGTGTCGCGGAGTGGCGCCGACCGCTCTAGAGACCGCCCGTGAAGACCAGGCGGTTCGCGGTGTTCGCGGGGTTGCCCCCGATCACGCCGGCGGTGGCGTGCGAGGTGAGCCACTGGGTGATGTCGTCAGGCGTCGCCGAGTGGTGGCTGGCGAGGTAGAGCGCGGCGACCCCGGCGACGACGGGTGAGGCCATCGACGTGCCGCTGATCGTCTTCGTCATCCCCCCGATCCAGTCACTGGGGATGTCGGCGCCCGGTGCGTAGCCGTCCACGCACGAGCCGTGGTTCGAGAAGGACGCCTTCTGGTCGGTCGACGTGCTGGCCGCGACCGTGAACGCTGCCGGGACCCGGGCCGGCGAGTAGGAGCACGCGTTGGCGTTCGAGTTGCCGGCGGCCACGGCCACGAACACGCCGGACGCGATCAGGTGGCGCACGGCGGTGTCGATCACCTCGGACCCGCTCGCGCCGAGCGACATGTTCGCCACGGACCTGTCGGCGTGGTGGGCGGTCACCCAGTCGATGCCGGCCAGGACGGACGCCGACGAGCCCGATCCTCCGCAGCCCAGCACGCGGACGCCGACGAGCGTCGCCTTCTTGGCCACGCCGTACGTGCTGCCGCCCGCGATCCCGGCGACGTGCGTGCCGTGGCCGTGGCAGTCGTCGCGGACCGAGCCCGCGTCGACCGAGTCGAACGCGCTTGTGGCGCGCGAGCCGAAGTCCGGGTGCCGCGGCTCGATCCCGGTGTCGATGACGTAGATGTGGACGCCGGCTCCCTGCGACGTGGAGGAGTACGTCGAGTCGAGGGGCAGCGCGGTCTGGTCGATGCGATCGAGGTCCCAGGGCGCCCCGGTCTGCGTGGCGTCCATGTGGACGCGGGTGTCCCGGACGACGTACATCACCTGGGGCGAGTGGCGCAGGCGCCGCACCTGGGCGCGGGTCAGCCTCGCGGCGAAGCCCTCGAGGTCGGCGACGTACTCGAAGTCCGGCTTCGCGCCGATCCAGGCGGCGATCCGGTCGTCCGCGGCCTTCGCCCTCTTCTCGGACTGCTTGGTCGGGTGCTTCGGCAGCGTGGCCCTGAGCACCACGATGTAGTGACGGGTGCCGTGGGCGGCCCGCGTCGCGGGCGCGTCGGGTGGAGCGGCCTGCGCGGTCGGGACCGCCGTCAGGGTCAGCGCCGCGGCCAGCATGGCTGCCGGCCCCCATCTGAGTGCTCGCCGGCTCGTCACGGACGGCAGCGTACGCCCGGCGGCTCCCAGTCAGATCCCAGTCGGCCTCAAGGAGCCGCGGTCAGAGTCCTCTCACCAGACCACCTCTGACCAAGCACAGGAGCACGACCGTGACCCGCATCCTCCACCGTCTCGGCTACCAGACCGCGGCCCATCCCTGGCGGACGATCTCCGCCTGGGTCGTGGTCGTCATCGCCGCCTTCGGGCTGGCGGGCTCCTTCGGGGGCACCTTCCACGACGACTACGACATCCCGGCGGCGCGGGCGCAGGCCGGCATCGAGCAGCTGCGCGCCCACGTCCCCGACGGCGGCGGCGCGACCGCCCAGGTCGTCGTCCACGACCCGTCGGGCGACGCGCTCCGCGCGTCCGACGTCGACGCTCTCGTCCAGCGCCTCCACGGCGTGGACCACGTCAGCTACGTGACCGAGCCGCGGATGTCCGAGGACTCGGACACCGCGTTCGTCACGGTGTCGTACGACGTCCCGGTGACCGACCCCGACCTGGCCGGTGCCCAGGGCTACGACCCGCTCGTCGACGCCATCGAGCCGTTGCGCGAGGCCGGCCTCCAGGCCGAGCTCGGCGGCGAGCTGCCCGGAAACTCCGAGTCGCAGATGAAGGGGACCGGTGAGCTGGCCGGCGTCATCGCGGCGCTGGTCCTGCTGATCGTCGCCTTCGGCTCCGTCGTGGCCGCCGGCCTGCCGCTCGCGGTCGCCCTGATGGGTCTCGCCGTCGGCTCGGCGGGCGTCACCCTCCTCGCCTCGGTGATGGACGTCAGCACCTCGGCGCCGACCGTCGCCTCGATGGTCGGCCTCGGCGTCGGCATCGACTACGCCCTGCTGCTCGTCACCCGGCACGTGGAGTTCCTCGGCCAGGGCGTCGACAAGCGCGAGGCCGCCGGCCGCGCGATGGCCACCGCCGGCCGATCGGTCGTCTTCGCGTCGGCCACGGTCCTCATCTCCCTGATGGGTCTCCGCTTCGGCGGGCTCCCCGTCTACTCGACGTTCGGCTACGCCACCGCGATCGCCGTCGTCTCGGTCCTCGCGGCCGCCATCACCCTGGTGCCCGCCCTCTGCGGCCTGGCCGGCAACCGCCTGCTGCCCCGCAAGGTCCGCAAGAACCGCCCCGCCAGCTCCACGAAGCCCCTCACCGCCCGCTGGGCCGCCGGGGTGTCGAAGCGGCCCGTGGCCGCGGCTCTCGCTGCACTGACCTTCCTGCTCCTGCTCGCCGCCCCCACCCTGGGCATGCGCACCTGGCCGCAGGACGGCAGCAGCAACAGCACGGAGACGTCGCAGCGCCGTGCCTACGACCTGATCGCCGCCGAGTACGGCGACGGCGCGAACGGACCGTTCACGCTCGTCGTCGACACGACGCAGCTCCGGTCCCAGGGGCTCGACCCGCAGGCCGTCGCTGACCAGGTGGCCGCGGAGCCCGGAGTCGTCGGGGTCACCACCCCGGTCACGACGCCCGACGGTGCGATCAGCGTCTTCGAGGCACAGCCGGCGTACGGCCCTGCCGACGAGCGCACCTCCGCCCTCGTCACCACCCTCCGCGCCGACCTCCCGGCCGGGGTCGAGGTCACCGGGCTCACGCCGCTGTTCTCCGACCTGTCCGGGATGCTCTCCGGCAAGATCTGGACCGTCGTCGGGTTCGTGGTCGCGGTGTCCGTGCTGCTGCTGGCGATGATGTTCCGCTCGGTCGTCGTGCCGCTGAAGGCAGCGGTCATGAACCTGCTCTCGATCGGTGCGGCGTACGGCGTACTCACCCTCGCCTTCCAGCACGGCTGGGGCGGCAGCCTGCTCGGCATCGACCACCCGGTTGCGGTGTCGAGCTGGATCCCGATCCTGATGTTCGCGATCCTCTTCGGGTTGTCGATGGACTACGAGGTCTTCCTGCTCTCGCGGATCCGCGAGGACTGGCTGCGCACGGGTGACGCCCGCGGCAGCGTGGAGCGCGGCCTCGCCTCGACCGGCCGGGTGATCAGCTCGGCCGCCGCGATCATGGTCGTCGTCTTCCTCGGCTTCTCCACCGAGGCCGACACCGTGGTCAAGCAGCTCGGCTTCGGCATGGCGGTCGCGATCGTGCTCGACGCCACCGTGGTCCGGATGGTCCTCGTCCCCGCGACGATGACGCTGCTCGGCTCGTGGAACTGGTGGCTGCCGGCCTGGCTCGACCGCCTGCTCCCGACCATCTCCGCGGAGACGCACGACGACGCGGACCTCTGGGTGGAGCTGGACGAGTCCGACGCCGGCGAGAAGGCCGGTGTCTGACATGAGCACCGGCACGAGCACGTGGCCGCGGCAGCTCCGGCTGCCCGGCCAGGTGGCGGCCCCGGACGGGCCGATCGACATGCGGATGATGTACGTCATGCACCACGCGTTCCGGCGCGACCTCGACCTCTTCTCGGCGGCGGTGCGCAACACGCCCGCCGCCGAGCGGGGCACCTGGGCGCTGCTGGCCGAGCGGTGGGAGCTCTTCGCCGAGGTGCTCCACGAGCACCACACGGTCGAGGACGACGGCGTCTGGCCGGCGCTCGCGCAGGTCTGCACGTCGGACGAGCGCGCCACCCTGGCCGCGATGGAGTCCGAGCACGGCGAGATCGACCCCCTCCTCGAGGCCTGTGCTGCCGGCTTCCGGCGGCTGACCGACCACGCGGACGAGGACGCCCGGGCCGCCCTGACGGTGCGGGTGTGTGCGGCCCGCGAGTCGCTCCGCCGCCACCTGGCCCACGAGGAGACCGAGGCGATCTCGATCATCCAGCGCCGGCTGACGGCTGAGGACTGGGAGCGGATCGAGGAGGAGCACATCCCGAAGCCGACGTTCGCCAAGGTGGTGCGGATCGTCCCCTGGGCGGCGTTCGGCGTCCCGCGCGAGGCGCTCGAGCGCGTCTTCACCCAGCCGGGCGGCGGTGGCTTCCGGGTGATCTGGCGGCTGACGCGGCGCCGGTTCGCCCGCCGGCACGCGCGGACGTTCCGGTTCGCCTGACAGTGCACCGGATTTGGTTGTTCACACGTTCGTTCGTGATCTACGTACGAACGTGTGAACAACGCGCAGGCACCCCCTGACCGCCTGTGGAGGACCGACAGCCCAGGACCGGATCCTGTGCTGAGGTGATGTCATGCCTCGCCTGTTCGACCACGACCACCGCGTCGATGACCTGACCAGTGCCGCGATCCACCTCCTGGACACGGAGGGGATCACCGCCTTCACCCTTCGCAGGATCGCAACGGTCGCACGGGTGAGCCCGTCGTCGGTGGCCGCACAGCTCGACAACAAGGAGCGGATGACTCGGCTGATCACGCATCGGATCTCGGCCCGGCTGCTCGACGAGATCCGCTACTCGATCCGCGAGCACGGCCCAGCTCGACTCGTTCCCGATGACGAGCTGCTGCCGCTCGTGCGCAGCTGGCTCGCGATGTGCGAGCTCGCCCGCGGCGACGACGCACTCGCACCCGTGGTCGCCCACGTGCAGGAGGAGGAGCACCGCTGGCTCATTCAGTCGGCGTGCCGTCTCGCGCACGATGACCGGGTGGGCATGGACGTCCTCCACAGCCTGGTCACCGGGCTCTGGATGGCCCGGTGTGCCAGGACCGATCCGATGTCCTACGAGGACGCGCTCAACGCCCTCCTCCACGCGTGTCGTGCCCTCGGCGTCCCGGTCGACGAGGCTGCCGCCTGACCGCGATCAGGACCGAGCTTCAGCCGGCGGCGTCGAGCAGCTCCCGCTGCTCGGGCGTCAGGTCGAGGTCGACGGCGGCGAGCGTCTCGTCGAGCTGGGCGACGGACGACGCGCCGACGAGCGGGACGACCGGCAGCTCGCCGCCGATCAGCCACGACAGCACGACCTGGTTGGCCGTCGCACCGGTCTGCTTGACGACCTCGGCCAGCGCGGCCCGGCGCGGGGGAGTGCCGGCGTGGTCGAAGCTGTCGCGCATCGGCTTGTCGGCGCGCACGTAGGCACCACTGAGGAGCGGCGAGTAGGCGACGAGGTGCAGGCCCTGGTCGCGGACCAGGCTGCGGATCTCGCCGCTCGCCGTGCCTGCGTTGCCCTCGGGCGCGCGCAGCGCCGGCTGGTCGGTGCGGGCGTTGAGGTAGCTGTGCGAGTACTGCAGCACGTCGTACGCCGGGAGCCCGGCCGCCTTCGCCAGGGTCCGCGCCCGCTCGACGCGCCAGGCCCAGTGGTTGCTGGCGCCCAGGATCCCGACCGTGCCGTCGGCGGCGAGCTGACCGAAGGCCTCCACCTGCTCCTCGAGCGGGACGTCGAGGTCCTGGACGTGGGCGTAGTAGAGATCGAGCCGCTCGAGCCCCATCCGTTCCAGGCTGCGCTCGGCCGACGCGCGGATGTTGGCCGCCGTCAGTGGCTCCATGCCCTGCGAGAAGTCCGGTCCCGGCTTCAGCGGCCGGCCACCGACCTTGGTCGCGATCTTGATCTCGTCGCCGATCCCGCGGTCCTTGCGCCACCGGCCGAGGAGCTCCTCGCTCTGACCGCCCATATTGTCGCCGGCGACCCAGAAGGCGTAGTTGTTGGCGGTGTCCAGGAACGTCCCGCCGGCCTCGACAAACCGGTCGAGGATCGCGTACGACGTCTCCTCGTCGGTCCGGCTCCCCATCAGCATCGCCCCGAGGGCGATCACGCTGACGGTCAGCTTGCGGTCGTCGGGCCCGATCTCGCGATAGCGCATCCCGTCATCCTGGACGTTGGAGTGCGGTCCAGGTCAAGGGTGGTCAGAACCCGAACCGCTGGCGCTCGCGAGCGACCCACTCGGCCGCAAGCACGGCCCCCCAGGCGTCGCACTGCGCCAGGGCGTCGTCGGCGTGCCGGGTGGCGAGGTCGTCCTGACCGGTCGCGTGCGCGGCCATCGCCAGGAACATGTCGACCGGCCCGACCACGGTGCCCGACCCGGCACAGGCCGGTCGACCGGTGAACTCGATCAACCGCCCGTACGTCGTCGCCGCCAGCTCGGGCTCGCCTAGGTGACAGGCCGACTCGGCACCCATGCACAGCGCCATCGTCGCGAACCAGGTGTTGTTCGCCAGCGTCTGGTCGATCTCGGCGCGGTTGGTGGTCAGGTAGTCGCGTGCCTCGTCCAGCTTGCCGACCCGACAGAGCATGCCCAGCCGTGAGGTGGAGAGCGGCAGGAAGCTGCCCTCCTCCATGAGGGAGACGACGCCGTCCAGGACCGCGGCGTCCTGGCCGCCCCACAGGGCCAGCATCATCATCGCGCCGGCGATCGCCTCGTCGTAGCCGATGATCGAGACGACCTCGCCGATGCTCGCGAGGTGCTCGACGTGCTTGCCGGCCTCGTCGAACTGGCCGCGCATCGCCGACCAGCCCGTCTCGATCGAGTCCAGCAGGATGTGGGCGTAGACGTGGCGGACCCGGTCCGCCTCGGCCCGGGCGTTGGCGACGCACTCGTCGAGGACCGGGATGTCGCCGAGCTCCCCCGCGGCGACCGCGGCGAGCGTGAGGGCGGAGGCGAGCGACGTCGGGTCGCCCAGCTCACGGGCGATGGCCGCGGCCCGCTGGGAGAGCTCGAGGCGCAGGTCGACCGTGCTGGGGTGCCAGATCGCGATCGTGGCCTTCAGGCACGCGGCGGCAGTGAGCGCGGGGTCGCCCAGGCGACGGGCCATCGCGATGGCCTCCTCGGCGAGCGCCTCACGCTCCTGGGCGGCGGCGCCGTGGTAGATCTCGCCGGCCAGCGCCAGCATCGCCCGGCAGCGCAGCTGGTTGTCCTCGTCGGGCAGCTGGTCGAGCGCGCGACGGAGAGCGCCGACGATCTCGTCGTCGACGACGCCGCCCGCCGGGGTCCACAGCGAGCCGGTGCTCGTCATCTCGCCGGCCCGGATGAGCAGCTCGAGGTCGCCGATCTCGTCCGCCACCTCGATCGCCTCGTGGGCGACGTCGCCCAGCTCGATCCACCGGCCCGCACGCTGCAGCACCTGGGCCAGGTCGTGGAGGAGCTCGAACCGCGCCCGCGGGTCCGACCCGGGGTCCTCGTCCTGTGCGCGCAGGGCGTACTCGAGCATCTCGAGGGCCTCGACGTACGCGTAGACGTCGATCGCCGAGCGGGCGGCAGCCTGTGCGGCCGGCCAGGCGTCGCCGACGTGGCGGGGACCGGCGGCCAGCCAGTGCCGGGCGATCTCGGCCTCGCGGTTGCGCTTGCCGGTGAGCGCCTGCGCGGCCCGGGCGTGCACGCGGCCGCGTCGCGACTGCGGCAGCCCGGCGAGCACGGTGTCGCGCACCAGCGCGTGGTTGAAGCGGAAGCGGTCGATGCCGTCCTCGGCGACCAGCCCCGCCTCGATCGCCGGGTCGAGCCGGTCGAGCGCGGTGTCCTCGTCGAGCTTGGCGACCTCGGCGAGCGTCGACAGGTCGAAGATCCGGCCGAGGACGCTGGCCGTCTGGAGGAGGTCCTGGGTGTCGCCGTCGAGGTGCGCCAGCCGACGCGACAGCACCTCGTGCACCGCGGCGGGCGGCCGCCCCTCGGCCATCAGCGTCGCGAGGTCGCCGTCGCGGGCGAGACGCGCGTACTCCACGAGGAAGAACGGGTTGCCCTCCGTACGACGCCGCAGGGCGTCCGCGTCCGGCTCGGAGGGGTCGGACTCGGACACCTGGGCGAAGACCTGGGCCGCGGCCTCGGCGGAGATGCCGCGGAGCTGGAGACGCAGGGCATGCTTGCGGGCCAGGGCCTCGGCGACCTCGGCCAGCGCTCCGGTCGGGACCGGGTGCTCGCGCCAGGTGGCCACGACCAGCAGGCGAGCCTGGTTGTCGGCGGCCGCCGCCTCGGTCAGGAGGCGAAGCACGCGCAGGCTCGAGGTGTCGGCCCAGTGCAGGTCGTCGAGGACGAGCATCAGCGGTGCCTGCTCTGCGACCGCGAGGACCTTCGCGACGACCGACTCCCAGGCACGGAAGGCAGCACCGCCGTCGCCGCTCTCGTCCTCGGCGCTCGACGGCAGCTCGGACCCGAGCCGCTCGAGGATCGTCGCCCACGGCCAGAGGGCGGGGGCGCCGTCGTCCTGCGAGCACCGGCCCCACGCGATCGTCATGCCCTTCGTGTCGGCGTGCTGCGCGAGCTCGATCGCCAGCCGGCTCTTGCCGATGCCGGGTTCGCCGGTCAGCGCGGCGAAGGCCGGCGCCGACTCGGCTCCGGCGACGGTCCGGTCGACCAGCGCGGTCAGCGCGGCGAGCTCGTCGTCACGACCGGCGAGCGACCACGGCCAGATGGTCGGGAACGGCAGCGGCGCATGGGTCTCCACCGGCACCGGAGCAGCGAGCGGCGCGGCGGCAGGCTCGGCGGTGGCGGACGTCTCCTGCCGGAGCACCGCCGTCTGGACGGCGCGCAGCTCGGGCCCCGGTTCGAGCCCGAGCTCCTCGTCGAGCACGTCCCGGACCTCGCGGAGCACGGCCAGCGCGTCGGCCTGCCGCCCGGAACCGGCGAGCGCGAGCGCCCGCAGCGCCCAGGCACGCTCCCGCAGCGGGTGGGCACGGGTCAGGGTCTCGAGCTCGGCGGCGACGGTGGCGTGCAGGCCGAGCAGGATGCCGAGCGCCGCGCGGTCCTCCGTGGCCAGGACACGCAGCTCCTCGAGCCGTGCGCGCTCGGCGGCAGCGGCCGCGACCTCGCCGAGCTCGGCGAACGGCACGCCACGCCACAGGCCGAGGGCCTCGGCGAGCCGGTCGTGGAGTGCGCTCAGCCGGCCGGCGTCGGGCGCACCCGGCGGCAGCGCGCGACCACGGCACAACGCGTCGGCGAGCGGCGCGACCTGCGTGTGGGTGGCTCCGACGACGCTCTCGAAGGACGCGGTGTCGAGGTCCTCCTCGGGGAGCCGCAGGGCGTAGCCCGGCGCCTCGGTCACCAGCAGCGTGCCGCCGCCCCGGGTGGTGCGGTCGGGCTCGAGCGCACGACGCAGGCCGGCGACGTAGCCCTGCAGCGTGCCGGCGACCCCGGGCGGGGGAGTCCCGTCCCAGATGAGGTCTGCGATCGTGTCGACGGGGACCGCTCGACCCCGGTGCAGGGCCAGCACGGCGAGGAGAGCGCGCTGCTTGGGACCACCGAGGTTCACCGGACCGGAGGGCGCGGTCGCCACGGTGGTGCCGAGGACGCCGATCCGCATGCCCGAAGAATAGGGGCGCTCAGTGCAGGGTGTCCGCAGATCCGAGTCGCCAGACCGCCAGTCCGCGTACGTCGTACTCACGCGCGAGGGCGATCCGCTTGCGGTAGGAGCGGCCGTCGGACCACCACAGCACGGTCCCGTTGCTCAGCCGCGCGGTCCACTCGCCGTCCCGCGCCTTCCAGTGCGGCTGGGCTCCGTCGCGCTCGACGAGGTTCCGGGCGTGCTTCGGGCTGATGCTGCGGCCGGTGCCCTGGCGCGGCCAGGTGTAGCCGTAGCCGGCGACGCCGAGCTGCACCTGCTCGGGGGGTACGACGTCGAGCAGGCTCTCCAGCGCGTCGCGCTGCCACGGGAGTGCGCCGACCGGACCCGGGCCGGACCAGGTCGGCCCGTGCAGGTCGTAGGTCATCAGGTCGATCACGTCGGCAGCGCGGGCGATGCCCGCGAGCCGGTAGCCGCGGTCGCGGTAGGCGCGCTGGGAGGTCGACGCGCTCACGTCGATCGAGACGGTCCGGTCGGCAGGCATCGCCGCCTGGATCGCCTGGACGAAGCGGACCAACCCGGCGCCGTCGCCCTTGCGGACCCGCTCGAGGTCGACGTTGACGCCGTCCCAGCCCTGCGTCCGGACGAACCTGCCCACCCGGGCCGCCACCGCGGCGATGTGGTCGTCGTCGGACAGCAGGCGGTGGTTGGCGTGCGGGTCGAAGTCACCGAGGGCGTCGCTGTAGTTGCTGACCAGCAGCTCCGCGGTGAGCCCGTGGTGGTGGGCGGCCCTCAGCAGCCGCTTCGCGTCGCCGTCCGGCGCGTCGACACCGGCGCCGTCGGAGTGGAGGAGCACCCCGTCGACGCTGAGCGTCGTGATGCCGTCGGCGTTGCGGTCGACCAGCCGGTTGGTGCCGCTGCCGAGGATCCAGCCGGTGACCTCCAGGCCGGTGGGCACCGCGCTCGCCGTACCGCCGCTGACGAGCAGGAGGGACACGGCAGCGGCCAGGGCCGCGGCTCCACGCTTGATCCCGATATCTCTCACCCGCGCACATTAACCCGCGGGCTTCGGGGCAGAGTGGCGCCATGGCCCACCACGAGCAGCGGATGACCGGAGACCTCGATGCCCTGATCCTCCACCTCGACCGGGAGATCGTGGGCGGGAGCGTGACCGCCAAGCACGAGGTCCGGATCAACCACCAGATCGGCGACGCCCGGATGGTCGTCAGCGTCTGGGAGCGCTACAGCGCGATGGGCAGCAACCGCCTCAGCCTGAACGTCAGCGTGCTGGCGGTCGGCGAGGACCTGTCGGTCTCGGTCGTGACCGCGGGCGGGAGCGAGGCGATGTTCTGGAAGCTCAACACCTTCGGCGAGGACGCGTTCCTCCAGAAGGGCGTCGACGCCCTCGCCTCCTTCAAGGGCTGAGCGGTGCACCGGTTCTCCTCGATCCTGCTCGTCGACCGGCGGGGCTGGCTGCTGCTGCAGGAGCGTGACGAGCACCCGGTGATCGACCCCGAGAAGTGGGGACTGCCCGGCGGCCACGTCGAGGACGGCGAGGACTACGAGCCGGCGGCCTACCGCGAGCTCGAGGAGGAGACCGGCATCCGGATGGCGCCCGGTGAGCTCCGGCTGTGGCGCGAGCAGCGGGTCTTCCACGAGGCCTACGGAAGTCTCGACACCACCCAGGTCTGGGTCGGCGTCACCGACCTGACCGACGCCGACATCGTCGTGGGCGAGGGCCGGCAGATCGTCTTCGTCGCCCCGGCCGAGGCCCGACGGCTCGACCTGACGACCAGCGCCACGACGGTGGTCCCCGACTTCCTGGACTCGCCGGAGTATCGCGAGATACTCACGAGATGAGCGATCTGCGCGTGATCCCCGTCCCCGCTGACGGCGCCGAGGACGTCGTGGTCGGCGGCCCCGGCCCCGACGAGGGGGCGGTCTTCACCGGCACCGAGGACGGCAGCATCTTCCGGATCTCCCACGACGGCGAGCACATCGAGCGGATCGCCCACACCGAGGGCCGACCGCTCGGCATCGAGATCGACCTCGACGGTCGCCTGCTGGTCTGCGACGCCCACCGGGGCGTGCTGCGCGTCGACGTACGCTCCGGCGCGGTCGAGGCCGTGACCGACAGCCTCGACGGCACGCGGATGATGTTCTGCAACAACGCGGCGATCGCCGGCGACGGGACGGTGTGGTTCAGCGACTCGTCGACGAAGTTCGGGATCGAGAGGTGGAAGGACGACTTCGTCCAGGACACCCGCACCGGCCGCCTCGCCCGCCTCGGCACCGACGGCTCGCTGGAGGTCGTCCTCGACGGCCTCGCCTTCGCGAACGGTGTCGCGCTCAGCGCCGACGAGTCGTACGTCGCGGTCGCCGAGACCGGCGCCCGCACGATCATCCGGCACTGGCTGACCGGCGACCGGGCCGGCACCCGCGACTTCCTCGCCCAGGACCTGCCGGGCTACCCGGACAACATCGCCCGGGGGAGCGACGGCCTGATCTGGATCTCGCTGGCGAGCCCCACGGACCCCGTCGTCGAGCGACTGCAGCGTGCGCCGCGGCCGATCCGGCGTGCGGTCACCCGGATCCCGGAGCCGCTCCAGCCGAAGCCCAAGCGCACCGTCCGCGCCCAGGCGTACGACGACTCCGGGACCCTCGTGCACGACATCGACGTGCCGTCAGACCGAGGGGGTTCGGGCTACCACATGGTCACCGGCGTGCGGGAGCACGACGGCCGGCTGTGGCTCGGCAGCCTGCACGAGCCCGCGGTCGCGGTGATCCAGCTCTAGGCACGTAAACTCACCCGTTATGGCCATTCTCGAGTCGATCACGTCGCCCCGTGACCTGCGGGCGCTCAGCGACCCGCAGCTGGACCAGCTCGCGACCGAGATCCGGGACTTCCTGATCACCACCTGCGCGCGCACGGGCGGCCACATCGGCCCCAACCTCGGCGTGGTCGAGTTGACGATGGCGATCCACCGCACCTTCGACTCCCCGCACGACCGCGTCGTGTTCGACACCGGCCACCAGGCCTACGTCCACAAGCTGCTGACCGGCCGCAAGGCCGGCTTCGAGAAGCTCCGCCAGGAGGGCGGTGTCAGCGGCTACCCGAGCCAGGCGGAGTCCGAGCACGACATCATCGAGAACTCCCACGCGTCCACCGCGCTGAGCTACGCCGACGGCCTGGCCAAGGCCTACCGGATCCGCGGCGAGGACCGCCACGTGATCGCCGTGATCGGTGACGGCGCGCTCACCGGCGGCATGGCCTGGGAGGCGCTCAACAACATCGCGATCGCCAAGGACAGCAAGCTGGTCATCGTCGTCAACGACAACGGCCGCTCCTACACGCCGACCATCGGTGGCCTGGCGACGGCGCTCACCGGGCTGCGGACCAACCCGCGCTACGAGCACGTCCTCGACCTGGTCAAGCGCCGGCTCAACGCGGTCCCCGGCGTCGGCCCGGCGGCGTACGACGCCCTCCACGCCATGAAGAAGGGCGTCAAGGACGCGCTCGCGCCCCAGGGCCTCTTCGAGGACCTCGGCCTCAAGTACGTCGGCCCCGTCGACGGCCACGACCGCGCGGCGGTGGAGCACGTCCTCACCCAGGCGAAGAAGTTCAACGGTCCGGTGATCGTGCACGCCCTGACCCGCAAGGGCTACGGCTACGACCCGGCCGAGCGCCACGAGGCCGACCAGTTCCACGGCCCGGGCCCGTTCGACGTGCAGACCGGTGCCGAGAAGCCCAAGGGGCGGATCTGGACCGACTACTTCTCCGACGCGATCGTCGACATCGGCCAGCGCCGACCCGACGTCGTGGCGATCACGGCCGCGATGATGCACCCGGTCGGCCTCGACACGTTCGAGGCCCGCTTCCCCGAGCGCACCTTCGACGTCGGCATCGCCGAGCAGCACGCCGCGACCTCGGCGGCCGGCCTCGCGATGGGCGGCATGCACCCCGTCTTCGCCGTCTACGCGACCTTCCTCAACCGGGCCTTCGACCAGGTCCTGATGGACGTGGCCCTGCACAAGTGCGGCGTCACGTTCGTGCTCGACCGTTCCGGCGTCACGGGCGACGACGGTGCCAGCCACAACGGCATGTGGGACATGTCGCTCCTGCAGATCGTGCCGGGCCTGCGACTGGCCGCCCCTCGCGACGCCACCCGGCTCGGCGAGCTGCTCAACGAGGCGGTCGACGTCAGCGACGCACCGACGGTCGTGCGCTACCCGAAGGGCCCGCCCCCGGCCGACATCGACGCGGTCGGCACGGCCGGCGGTTGCGACGTGCTGGTGCGCAGCGGCACCAAGGACGTCCTCGTCGTCGCTGTCGGCTCGATGGCCACCGTCGCGGTCGACCTGGCCGACCGGCTGGTCGCCCAGGGCATCGGCGTCACCGTGGTCGACCCACGATGGGTCAAGCCGGTCGACCCCGCGATCGTCGAGCTGGCCCGGGAGCACCGGCTCGTGGTGAGCCTCGAGGACAACGGCGAGACCGGCGGCTGCGGTGCGGTCCTGCTCCAGACCCTGAACGCCGCGGGCGTCCACACGCCGTTCCGGCTCCACGGCATCCCGCAGGAGTTCCTCGGCCACGCGAAGCGCGACGCCATCCTCGAGCGGATCGGCCTCACCGCGCAGACGCTCGCACGGTCCATCGTGGAGGACATGACCTCGCTCTCCGACGGTCGTTCTCCACTTGATGTCGAGCACACGAGCTAGGGCTCTCCTCCTCGTCCTGGTCATCGCGACCCTGGCGGGGCTGGCCGGCTGCTCGGGCTCGGACGAACCGGGTGCGGCCGCGTCCTCGGCGCCCCCGAAGGACGTCGTGGCGATCGCGAGCCGCCTGCTCGACCAACGGGCCCGTGCGGTCCGCCACGCCGATCCCGACGCGTTCGGCCACCAGCTCGGTGGCACCGCCTCCTTCCGCGCCGGCCAGCGCACCTGGTACGACAACCTCACCCAGCTCCCGATCGGTCGCCTGCGCTACGCCGTCGACCCGGGCAGCCTGGTCCGCGAGGGTGACGGCTACTGGATCACCGCCCAGGAGTCGCTCCAGCTCGAGGGGTACGACGCCGAGCCGGTGACCACCCCGGGCCGGTTCCGGCTCTCGCCGGGTCCGCTCGGGAGGCTGCGCCTGAGCGGGGTCGCCGACGCGGCCTGGCTGGCCGCCCACGACGTGCACCCCCAGCCGTGGGACACCGGACCGATCGACGTGCGTGAGGGAGCCGGCGTGCTCGGCATCTTCGACCCCACGTCGGTGGCCAGTGCCCCGGCGCTGCTGGCCTCGGTCGAGAGCGGGATCGCGGACGTCTCCGCGCTCGTGCCCTACGACTGGTCGCGCACGGTCGTCGTCTACGCGCTCTCGGACGAGAGCTTCCTCGACAGCCTCGAGGACCTGCCCGGCGACGACCCGGGCGACCTCGACGCGGTCGCCTTCCCGGTCGGCAGCGGCACCCGCTTCGTGCTCAACCCCCGGATGCTGAGCATCGGGTCTGGCGCAGGGGCCGCCCGCGAACGCGACCGGCTCGTCCGGCACGAGCTGACCCACGTCGCGATCGGCACCCGCGACGACGACGCGCCCGTCTGGTTGTCCGAAGGTCTCGCCGAGTGGGTCTCCGTGCGCCCGCTCGCGCCCGAGGACCGTCGGCTCCCCGACGCAGCCCTCGTGGCTGCCGAGGAGGGGAGCGACGACCTCCCCGACGACGACACGTTCAACGACGACGACTCCCAGGCCCACTACGGCCTCGCCTGGTGGGCGGTGCAGTACGTCGCGGACGCGTACGGCGACGACGCTCCGTGGCAGCTGCTCGATGCCATGGACGAGCCGGGCGCCGACCCCGACACGGTGCTCCGCGAGCAGTTCGGCACCACGACCCACGACCTCGCCGTCCAGGCGGATCGGCAGATCCTCGCGCTCTACGGCCCGACCTCGGGCGCCCGCTGAGCGAGTGGTTTCGGCCTCCGCGCTGGAGGACAGTGTGGAGGCATGAAGGTTCTACGCACCAAGTCGGTCGAACAGTCGCTCGACGACACCGAGGACGTCGAGTTCAAGCTGAAGAAGGGGCTCACGGCCCTCGACCTCACGGTCTTCGGCATCGGGGTCGTCATCGGCGCCGGTATCTTCACGCTCACCGGCAAGGTGGCGAGCCAGTACGCCGGGCCGGGCGTGGTGTTCTCGTTCCTGCTCGCGGCGATCTGCTGCGCCCTGGCCGCGCTGTGCTACGCCGAGTTCGCGTCCACGGTGCCGGTCGCCGGGTCGGCGTACACCTTCTCCTACGCGACGCTCGGCGAGATGATCGCGTGGATCATCGGCTGGGACCTGATCCTGGAGCTGATGCTCGGTGCGTCCGTGGTCGCCCAGGGCTGGAGCACCTACCTGGTCACGTTCCTGGACGAGATCGGCATCACCTGGCCGTCCTCGGTCGGTCCGGCCGACTCCGCCGACTTCCACTGGGGCCACTTCAACCTGGCCGCCGTCCTCCTGGTCGTCGTGCTGACGACGCTGATCGCGATCGGCATCAAGGAGTCGCTGCGGGTCAACCTCGCCCTGGTCGCGGTCAAGCTCTTCATCGTCTTCTTCGTCATCATCGCCGGGCTGTTCTACGTGTCCGGCGCCAACTACCACCCGTTCATCCCGCCGGCCGCGGACCCGATCGACTCCAGCGGCCTCACCCAGCCGCTGATGCAGGTCATCTTCGGCATCGAGCCCCAGACCTTCGGCGTGCTCGGCATCATCTCCGCGGCCTCGGTCGTCTTCTTCGCCTACATCGGCTTCGACGTGGTCGCGACCACGGCCGAGGAGGCGAACAACCCGCAGAAGGACCTGCCCAAGGGCATCCTCGGCTCGCTCGCGATCTGCACGGTGCTCTACATGGCGGTCGCGCTCGTGATCACCGGGATGGTGCCCTACGACAAGATCGACCCGGACGCCGCGCTCGCAACAGCCTTCACCTCGATCGGCAAGGACGGCTTCGCGACGATGATCGCGGCCGGTGCCGTCGCCGGTCTGACCACGGTCGTCATGACCCTGCTCATCGGAGCCGTGCGGGTGCTCTTCGCGATGAGCCGCGACGGGCTGCTGCCGGTCGCCTTCGCGCACACCAACCCCAAGACCGGCACGCCGGTCCGGATCACCCTCACGATCGGCGCCGTGGTCGCCGTCATCGCGGGCTTCACGCCGATCGACAAGCTCGAGGAGATGGTCAACATCGGGACGCTGACCGCGTTCCTGCTCGTCTCGCTCGCCGTCCCGATCCTGCGGCGCACCCGCCCCGACCTGGAGCGTCCGTTCAAGGTGCCGTTCAGTCCCTACCTGCCGATCCTGGCCGCGCTGGTCTGCTTCTACCTGATGCTCAACCTGACCGTGGAGACGTGGCTGCGGTTCCTGGTCTGGATGGTCATCGGGTTCGCCATCTACTACGGCTACGGCCAGCGCCACAGCCGCGTGGGGATCGCCGAGAAGGAGAAGACGGCCGCCTGACCGGGGGGAGGTGACAGGCTGGTCGGCATGACCGCCCGGCCTTCGTGGACGACCACCCCGATCACCGACGAGCTGCTCCGCGGACACGTCGAGCTGGAGACCACCGAGCAGGGTGTGCTCCCGCACCGGCTGCCTGCCTGGGCCCGCGCGCAGTCGGCGGTCGGAGGGGCCGACGGGCAGCTGGCGATGGCGGAGGCCCAGCCCTCCGGCGTACGCCTCCTCTTCCGCACCAGCGCCACCGCGATCGAGCTCGACACGATCCGCACGATGGTCGACTACGTCGGGTCACCACTGCGTCCCGCGGGGCAGTACGACCTGGTCGTCGACGGCACGCTCGTCGGGCGGATGCCGGGGAGCGGTGGCCGCGTCCTGCGGGTCGACCTGTCGACGGGCTCGACCGAGGTGGTGGAGGGGCCGGTCGGCACCATCGCCTTCACCGGCCTGCCTGCCGGTGAGAAGGACGTGGAGCTCTGGCTGCCGTACGCCGAGACGACGGAGCTGGTGTCGCTGCGCACGGATGCCCCGCTCACGCCCGCGGCCTCGTCGGGCCGCCCGGTCTGGCTGCACCACGGCAGCTCGATCAGCCACGGCTCGGTTGCCGAGAGTCCGACCACGACCTGGCCCGCACTGGCCGCCGCAGCCGGTGACGTGGAGCTGGTCAACCTCGGCTTCGGCGGCAGTGCGCTGCTGGACCCGTTCACGGCCCGCACCATGCGCGACCTGCCCGCCGACCTGATCAGCGTCAAGATCGGCATCAACCTGGTCAACCTGGACCTGATGCGGCTGCGCGCCTTCGTCCCGGCGGTGCACGGCTTCCTCGACACGATCCGTGACGGCCACCCCGACACCCCGCTGCTGGTGGTGTCACCGATCTACTGCCCGATCCACGAGCACACCCCGGGCCCGGGCGCTCCGGACTTCAGCGACGGGCTGGTGCGCTTCGTCGCGACCGGCGACCCGCGCGAGGTCGCCGCCGGCAAGCTGACGCTCACGGTGATCCGCGAGCACCTGGCCCGGATCGTCGCCGCGCGGGCGTCGTACGACCCGAACATCTCCTACCTCGACGGTCTCGAGCTCTACGGCGAGGCTGACCACGAGGAGCTGCCGTTGCCGGACCAGCTGCACCCCGACCCGGCGTCCCACCGGCTGATCGGGGAACGCTTCGGGTCGTTGGTCTTCGGTGATGGCGGTGCGTTCGCGAGCAGGTGAGGATGGGGCCATGGACCTGAGCTGGTTGCCCGCGGACGGCTACGTCAGCGACGGCGGTCTCGAGACCGACCTGATCTTCAACCACGGCGTCGACCTGCCCGAGTTCGCCTCCTTCCCGCTGGTCGAGTCTGGTGACGGACGCTCGATGCTCCGTGACTACTACGACGGGTACGCCGCGATCGCCCGTCGTGCCGGCGCCGGGCTGACCCTCGAGTCGCCCACCTGGCGTGCCAACCCCGACTCGGGTGCGCTGGTCGGCTACGACGAGGCCGGTCTCGACCGGGTCAACCGCGCAGCCATCTCGTTCCTCGCCGACCTGCGGTCCACTTACGCCGACCTCTCGGACGTGCGGCTGCTCGGCGCCGTCGGGCCGCGCGGTGACGGCTACGTCGCGGGGGAGCGGGCCGACCCGGACGAGGCTGCGGACTACCACCGACCCCAGGTCACGGCGTTCGCCGAGGCCGGTGCC
This sequence comes from Nocardioides pollutisoli, assembly GCF_040045055.1. Classification (NCBI taxonomy): domain Bacteria; kingdom Bacillati; phylum Actinomycetota; class Actinomycetes; order Propionibacteriales; family Nocardioidaceae; genus Nocardioides; species Nocardioides pollutisoli. Next base: position 475,380 of record NZ_JBDZDU010000002.1, on the reverse strand, counting down.
GACGCGGTCGCGGCGTACACGCTCACCGGCGCGGAGGAGGGCATCGGCGTCGTTCGCGCGGCGCGTGCTGTCGGGATCCCGGTCCTGGTCGGCTTCACCGTCGAGACCGACGGTCTCCTGCCGGACGGGACCACGCTGCGTGACGCTCTCGCTCTCGTCGACGCCACCGACGCCCCGGACGGGTTCATCGTCAACTGCGCCCACCCGACCCACATCGCCCCCGCCCTCGAGGGCGGCGACTGGCTGTCCCGCATCGTCCAGGTCAACCCGAATGCCTCCACCCTCACCCACGCCGAGCTCGACGAGGCCGAGGAGCTCGACGCCGGCGACCTCGACCTCCTCGCCTCGTCGTACGACGCCCTCCGGCCGTTGTTGCCGTCGCTGCGGATCGTGGGTGGTTGCTGCGGCACCGACGCTCGCCACGTCGCGAGGCTCTGGGGCGTCTAGCGACCGCCTCGGTGGTTGAGGAGGTCGCTCTGCGACCGTCTCGAAACCCTCGCAGCCAAGGCAGTCACGTCGGTTCCGGGGTTTCGAGACGGGACTTCGTCCCTCCTCAACCACCGGTGGTGGTGAGGGTGACCGGTGGTTGAGGAGGTCGCTCTGAGACGGGACTTCGTCCCTCCTCAACCACCGGTGGTCGTGAGGATGACCGGTGGTTGAGGAGGTCGCTCTGCGACCCTCTCGAAACCCCCGCAGCCAAGGCAGTCACGTCGGTTCCGGGGTTTCGAGACGGGACTTCGTCCCTCCTCAACCACCGGTGGTCGTGAGGATGACCGGTGGTTGAGGAGGTCGCTCTGAGACGGGACCCCGTCCCTCCTCAACCACCGGAGGTGGTGAGGATGACCGGTGGTTGAGGAGGTCGCTCTGCGACCGTCTCGACACCCCCGCAGCCAAGGCAGTCACGTCGGTTCCGGGGTTTCGAGACGGGACTTCGTCCCTCCTCAACCACCGGTGGTCGTGAGGATGACCGGTGGTTGAGGAGGTCGCTCTGAGACGGGACTTCGTCCCTCCTCAACCGCCGGAGGTCGTGAGGATGACCGGCTGCTTCAGCGCACCCTGGCGGTAGGTCAGGCCGGACGTTTGACCGCGACGACCGGGCATTCGGCCTCGAGGATGATCTGCTGCGAGGCGCTGCCCAGGAAGAGCTTGCCGACCGGGGAGCGTCGGCGCAGCCCGATCACGATCAGGTCGGCGCCGACGTCGGTGGCGGCACCGAGGATCTCGTCGGCCGGCGACATGGCCTGCGTCGCCTGGCGCAGCTCGTGGGCGATGCCCAGCGACGTGAGTCGCGCATCGAGCGCATCCCAGTCCGCCGAGCTCGCGAAGGCCGGGTCCGCGTCGTTGCCGCGGACGCCGGAGTTGACGATGACCAGGTGTGCGGAGCCGTCTCCTGTCGCCTGCGCGATCGCGTAGTCGATCGCAGCGAGACCTTCGGGAGTCGGGACGTAGCCGACGACGATCTTCATGCGCCCACAGTGCCAGTCCCGAGCGCCGCAAGGGAGTTCTGAACCAATCAATCTCAGATCGGACCAATCCGATGGGGGCACAGGTGCGAATGCCACATGTCAACCAAGATCCCCAACGGAGGATGTGTCGCACATGCAGACCACCAAGAAGTTCACTGCCAAGCGCGGCCTCGCCGCACTCGCCATCGCTGCCTCGATCGCCATTCCGGTGTCGGCGTGCAGCAGCTCGGACAGCGCGGGCTCCGACTCGAGCTCCGCGTCGGCTCCCAAGCCGGTCGCGTCCATCGACGCGCTGCAGGGCGAGACCACCGCGATCGCACTCGACAAGGGCTTCACCGACGCCCTGACGTCGCTCAAGCTCACCCCCGGTGTCGTCGGCACCGCCAAGCTCGAGGACGGCTCGCTGATCTTCCCGATCACGGGCGGCAACGTCACCGTCTTCAAGCCGGGCGAGGTCTCGCCGTACGTCATCGGTCAGATCCAGCACGAGGGCTCCGGTCTCTCGCTGACCGCCGGTGGCACCAAGGTCGAGCTCACCAACTTCAACGTCGACCCCGGTGTCTCGCGGGTCTACGGTGACGTGACCGTCAACGGTGAGGTGGCCGCGACGAACGCGTTCCTCTTCCAGCTCGACGGTCGGACCCTGAAGCCCCTCGAGACCGAGGGCAACACCGCGATCCTCGAGGGCACCAAGGTCGAGATCTCCGCTGACGCCGCGCCGCTGCTGAACCAGACGTTCAACACCGACGCCGTCAAGCCCGGCCTCCTGGTCGGCATCGCCAAGATCACGGTGAACACCACCTCGAAGTAACCCCCGTTGGGGGCTGGCGCCCGGGACCGCAAGGTCCCGGGCTTCGGCCATTTCAGACCACGTGCACCGGTGTACGGCGGATGGTGAACGACCAGACCCGCTGGGACAGCTCCCGGCCGAGCCGGATGCAGCCGTGCGAGCGGGCCATGTCGGTCCCGAGCACCCAGTCGGCGTGGATCTGCCGCCCGGTCGCCTTCGCCCGCGGGATCCGGTGGAAGCCGATGCCGCAGGGCGCGAACCGCACGAAGTTGTCGAGCCACACCGAGCCGCTGGCGTCCTGGTTGAGCCTGATCCGCGCCGCCCGGCCGCAATAGGAGCCGGTCGCGTCCGTGCCGCGGTGCAGCACCGCCGGGTTGTCGACCATTGGACCCTGGTCGACGATGCCGCCCTTCGGTCCGACCAGCCACACCCAGTTCTGACCCTGCGACACCACGATCCGACGGCCCGTCCCCGACCGGGACGGCACGGGGCGTACGTCGCAGCGCGGGGCGCCGTCCGCGCCCAGGAGCCTGCGGGTGCGTTCGTCGAGGTGCGCGGTCTGCTTGATCCCCGAGCGGGACTGGAAGCGGACGACCGCGGAGCGGGTCTGTCGGTCGAGCTGGCCGTCGGAGGTTCCGGCGTGGCAGCCGAGGTGGTTGAGCCGGGCCTGCGCCTGCGCCACCCAGTCCGCTGCCGCTGCGGCAGGGGACTGGGTGGCGACGAGCGCGAGCACCGCCAGCACGACCAGACGCCTCATGGCGTCAGTCAAACACGGGCCGAGGCACCGGTCAGTGGAACGAACCGAGGCCCTCACGCTCGAGCAGCATCGTCAGGCCGCCGTTCCAGAACGAGAACCCGGCACCGGTGATCATCGCCAGGTCGAGGTCCTCGGCCGCGACGACCACACCCTCGTCGAGCATCCGGCGCGCCTCGTCGGCGAGGCCGGTGAGCACGCGGGTGCGGATCTCGGCGGGCTCGAGCACGACCGGCGAGGCCGGCTTCTCGAGCAGGGCCTCTACCTCGGGGTCGAGCGCGCCGTCGGCGCCGTAGTAGGACGCCTTGCGCGCCGCCACGACCCGCGCGAGCGCGGGGGAGACGTAGAAGCGGTCGGGGAAGGCGCCGTGCAGCGTCTCGTTGTTGTGCAGCGCGATCGCCGGGCCGACCAGCGACAGCAGCACGAACGGCGGCATCGGTGCGACGCCCGCGAACGCGCCGTCGACGACCGGCACCGGGGTGCCCTCGTCGACGATCCGGCCGACCTCGCCCATGAAGCGGCCGAGCAACCGGTTGACGATGAACGACGGGCTGTCGTTGACCAGGATCGTCGTCTTCTTCAGCGCCTTGCCGGTCGCGAACGCTGTTGCCAGCGTGGCGTCGTCGGTCCGCTCACCCTTCACGATCTCCAGCAGCGGCATCACCGCGACCGGGTTGAAGAAGTGGAAGCCGACGACCCGCTCGGGGTGCTCGAGGTCGGCGGCCATCTCGGTGATCGACAGCGAGGAGGTGTTCGTCGCCAGGATGCACTCGGGGGAGACGGCCTTCTCGACGTCGGCGAAGACCGACTTCTTGACCGACATCTCCTCGAAGACCGCCTCGATCACGAAGTCGGCATCCGCGAAGACCTCCGACTTGTCGACCGCGCCGGAGACCAGGGCCTTGTGGCGGTTGGCCTTGTCGTTGTTGATCCGGCCCTTGGCGAGCAGCTTGTCGATCTCGGCGTGGACGTAGCCGACACCCTTGTCGACGCGCTCCTGGTCGAGGTCGGTCAGCACGACCGGCACCTCGAGGCGGCGTACGAACAGCAGCGCCAGCTGGCTGGCCATGAGGCCCGCGCCGACGATGCCGACCTTGGTGACCGGGCGCGCCAGCGAGCGGTCGGGCGCACCCGCCGGACGCTTGGCCCGCTTCTGCACCAGGTCGAACGCGTAGAGCGACGCGAGCAGCTCGGGCGTCTGCGACATCGCCTCGAGCGCGTCGTCCTCGGCTGCGAAGCCCTCGTCGCGCGTCGACGTCTTCGCAGCAGCGATGAGCTCGACGGCCTTCTTCGCCGCCGGGCTGGCGCCGCCGGTCTTCGCCTGCGCGAGCGCCTCGCCACGGGCGACGGCGGCGTCCCAGGCGTCGCCCCGGTCCACGTGCTGCCGCTCGACGACGAGCTCCCCACGCAGCACGGCCGAGGCCCAGATCAACGACTGCTCGAGGAAGTCCGCTCCCTCGAAGATCGCGTCGGCCAGGCCGAGGTCGTACGCCGCGTCGCCGGTGAGCGTCTTGCCGTTGTTGAGCGGGTTCTCGAGGATCACGGTGACGGCGTTGTCCGCGCCGATCAGGTTGGGCACCAGGTAGGCGCCGCCCCAGCCGGGCACCAGGCCGAGCATGACCTCGGGCAGGCCGAGGGCCGGCGCGCTGTCCATGACCGTGCGGTAGTCGCAGTGCAGCGCGACCTCGAGGCCGCCGCCCAGGGCGAGGCCGTTGATGAAGCCGAACGACTTCTTGCCGCCCTCACCGAGCTTGCGGAAGACCGCGTGGCCGAGCTCGGCCACGACGCGGACGGCGTCGGACCCGCCGCCCGCGATCGACGTCAGGTCGGCGCCGGCCGCCAGGATGAACGGCTTGCCGGTCACGCCGAGCGAGGTGATCTCGTCGTCGGCGAGCGCCGCGTCGATCGCGTCGTTCAGCGCCAGCAGCGAGCGCGGGCCGAACGTGTTGGGCTTGGTGTGGTCCTCGCCGTTGTCGAGGGTGATCAGGCCCATGACACCGGCCCCGGGCAAGGCGACCTTGCGCAGGTGGGCCTGGGTCACGCGCTCGGCGTCGGAGGAGATCTCCTGGGCGCGGGTGAGCAGGTTCTCGATCGTCATCAGGCGGCACCCTTCTCATCGGCGTCGGCGGTCCAGTGCGGGTTCTCCCAGATCACGGTGCCGCCCATGCCGATGCCGATGCACATGGTCGTCAGGCCGTAGCGGACCTCGGGGTGCTCGGCGAAGGTCGCGGCGAGCTGGGTCATCAGGCGTACGCCGGAGCTGGCGAGGGGGTGACCCATCGCGATCGCGCCGCCGTAGGGGTTCACCCGCTCGTCGTCGTCGGCGATGCCGAAGTGCTCGAGGAAGGCCAGCACCTGCACGGCGAAGGCCTCGTTGACCTCGAACGCGCCGATCTCGTCGATCGTCAGGCCGGCCTGCTTGAGCGCCTTCTCGGTCGCCGGGATCGGGCCGGCGCCCATCACCTCGGGCTCGACGCCCACGAACGAGTAGGACACCAGCCGCATCTTGATCGGCAGGCCCAGCTCCTTCGCGGTCTCCTCGTCGGCGAGCAGCGCCGCGGTCGCGCCGTCGTTGATGCCCGCCGCGTTTCCGGCGGTCACCTTGCCGTGAGCGCGGAAAGGGGTCTTGAGCGCGGCCAGCGACTCCATGGTCGTGCCGCGGCGCATCGGCTCGTCGGTCGAGGCCAGGCCCCAGCCGAGCTCGGCCGACTTCGTGGCGACCGGGACGAGGTCGGGCTGGATCTTGCCGGCGTCGTACGCCGCCGCCGTCTTGTCCTGCGAGCGCACGGCGTAGGCGTCGACGCGCTCCTTGGTGATCGTCGGGTAGCGGTCGTGGAGGTTCTCGGCGGTCTTGCCCATCACGAGCGCGTCCGGGTTGACGATCCGCTCGGACATGATCCGCGGGTTGGGGTCGACGCCCTCGCCCATCGGGTGGCGGCCCATGTGCTCGACGCCGCCGGCGATGGCGATGTCGTAGGAGCCGAAGGCGATGCCGGACGCGGTGGTCGTCACCGCGGTCATCGCGCCGGCGCACATCCGGTCGATGGCGAAGCCGGGGACGCTCTGCGGCAGGCCCGCGAGCAGCGCGGCGGTCCGGCCGATGGTCAGGCCCTGGTCGCCGATCTGGGTGGTGGCGGCGATCGCCACCTCGTCCACGCGCTCGGGCGGCAGCGACGGGTTGCGTCGGATGAGCTCGCGGATGCACTTGATGACCAGGTCATCGGCACGGGTCTCGGCGTACTGGCCCTTGGCCTTGCCGAACGGGGTGCGTACGCCGTCGACGAAGACGACCTCTCGCAGCTGTCGGGGCACCGTTGCTCCTTGTGGGGGTGAAGTGGGTCTGGGCAACATTACTGCGCAGTAACAACGACGACGACCCCGGGCGGTGTGCGACCTGTCACCCGTCGGCGTATCCCTCCGTCCGGCGACGGCTCGACGCCCTAGGGTGAGGCTCGTGCCCACCGAACCCCGCCTCGTCCACATCGTCGACGACCTGTCCGCGCTGGACACCGACGGCGCGCGCGACCTGACGATGGTCCTGGTCCTGGACGGGTTCCTCGATGCCGGCAACGCGGCGGGCCGCGCCGCGCAGCACCTCGTGGACCTCTCCGACGGCCCGGTCGTGGCGACCTTCGACGTCGACCAGTTCCACGACTACCGCGCCCGGCGGCCCCCGATGTCCTTCGTCCGCGACCACTACGAGTCGTACGACGCGCCCCGCCTGGTCGTCCGCCTGCTGCGCGACACCGGCGGCACGCCGTACCTCCTGCTCCACGGCCCGGAGCCCGACAACCGGTGGGAGGCCTTCTGCCGGACCGTGCTCGAGGTGGTCGAGCGGCTCGGCGTGACCCGCGTGATCGGCATCGGGTCGGTCCCGATGGCCGTGCCGCACACGCGGCCGACCGCGATCACCCACCACGCCAACAATCCCGACCTGCTCAGCGGCGAGAGCCCCTGGCGCGGTGAGCTGCGGATCCCGAGCAGCGCGCAGTCGCTGCTCGAGGTGCGCCTCGGCGAGTGGGGTCACGACATGGCCGGCTTCGTCGCGCACATCCCGCACTACCTGGCGCAGATGGACTACCCGAAGGCGTCCGCGGCGCTGCTCGAGCAGGTCGAGATCGCCGGCCGGCTGACCATCGACCTGTCCGGGCTGCGCGCGGAGGCCGAGGACCGCGAGGCCGAGATCGCCCGCTACCTGACCGCCAACGAGGAGGTCGCCGAGGTGGTGCAGGCGCTCGAGCGTCAGTACGACGCGTTCGAGCGCGCCGAGGAGTCCGGGTCGAGCCTGCTCGCCCGTGACCAGCCGCTGCCGACGGGTGAGGAGCTCGGCAAGGAGTTCGAGGCGTTCCTCGCCGGGCTCGACGGGCCGGAGACCGACGACGACGGGAACACCGACTGATGCCCCGCGACGCCGACGAGCTGCTCGCGCTGCTCGACCTCGAGAAGCTCGACGACGACCTCTTCCGCGGCAACCAGATGCCGACGACCCGGCCGATGGTGTTCGGTGGTCAGATCGCCGCCCAGTCGCTGGTCGCCGCCTCGTTGACCGTCGAGGAGCCGTACGTCGCCCACTCGTTGCACTCCTACTTCCTGCAGCCGGGCGACCCGAGCGTGCCGACCGTCTACGACGTCGAGAACCTGCGCGACGGCCGGTCGTTCGTGACCCGACGGGTGATCGCCCAGCAGCACGGCCGACCGATCTACGCGCAGACGGTCAACTTCCAGAAGGCGGAGGACGGCTTCGAGCACGGGGAGTCGATGCCCGACGTACCCGGCCCCGACGACTCCTCGGTGCGACCGGTCAGCCGCAAGCAGCAGGAAGAGCTGCATGCCGACCAGTGGAACGTCGCGGACATCCGGTTCGTCGGCTCCTCGGCCCAGGGTCTCGACGAGGACCCACGGCACCCGGGCCGGCAGCGCGTGTGGCTGCGGGTCTCGTCACCATTGCCGGACGACCAGTTCTGGCACCGTGCCGCGTTCACCTACCTCTCGGACATGACGCTGATCGGGGCGGCGATGTCGCCGCACGGGATCAGCTTCGGCAAGGGCGACGCGTTCGTCGCGTCCCTCGACCACGCCGTGTGGTTCCACCGGCCGTTCCGAGCCGACGAGTGGTGGCTCTACGACCAGGTCTCCCCGTCGGCGTCGGCCGGTCGGGCGCTGGTGATCGCGCGCGTCTTCACCCAGGACGGCCAGCTGGTCGCGTCCGTCGCCCAGGAAGCCGTTCTGCGTCCTCGGAAGGGAGCGTCGTCGTGAACCCCACCGAGGAGCTCGTCGACCTGCTCGACCTGGAGCAGATCGACGGCGACCTGTTCCGCGGCAAGCAGCCCGAGTCCGCCCGCGCCCGTGTGTACGGCGGCCAGGTCGCTGCGCAGGCGTTGATGGCGGGCATCCGCACGGTGCCGGAGGAGTACGCCGTCCACTCGCTGCACTCCTACTTCCTGCTCGGCGGCGACTACGCCGTGCCGATCATCTACGACGTCGAGCGGATCCGGGACGGGCGCTCCTTCCTGACCCGGCGGGTGGTCGCCCGGCAGCACGGCCGCCCGATCTACTACCAGACCCTCAACTTCCAGAAGCCCGAGGAGGGCTACGAGCACCAGGACCTGATCCCCGACGTCGGTGCACCCGAGACCGGCTTCGACCTGGTCGAGGTGATGCGCAAGGGCGGCAACGACGAGGCCGACGCGCTCGGCAAGGAGTGGGGCGCGCTCGACGTGCGCTGGCTCGGCAACACCCGCTTCGGTCTCGAGTCCGACGACGGCCACGTGTCGCAGGCGCGGATGTGGGTGCGGCTCAAGGAGGGGCTCGGTGACGACCCTCGCGTGCACGCCGCCGCCTTCACCTACGCCAGCGACGTGAGCCTGCTCGGCTCCACCCTGTCGGTCCACGACGTGAACCCGTCGAAGACCCAGATGGCCTCCCTCGACCACACCATCTGGTTCCACCGGCCGTTTCGGGCCGACCAGTGGTGGCTCTACGACCAGTGGTCGCCGTCCGCCCAGGGCGCGCGCGGCATGGCCTTCGGCCGGATCTTCACCCAGGACGGCACGCTCGTGGCGACCGCCGCCCAGGAGGGGCTGATCCGCCCGCGCCGCGGCGGCAGCGAGGGCCCGGGCGTCAAGGAGTAGGTCAGAGGTCGAACACCAGCAGCGTGCTGCTGGCGGTGGCGACGACGTCGCCGGAGGCATCCGTCACCACGGCCTCGGTGAACCCCACGCGCGAGCCCGCCTTGATGACGGTGCCGGTCGCGGTGAGCAGGCCACTGGAGGCGCGGACCGCCTTGAGGTAGCTCACCTTGATCTCGACCGAGGTGTAGCCCTTGCCCTGCGGCAGCGTCGTGTGGAGCGCGCAGCCGGCCGCGGAGTCGAGCAGGGTGCACACCAGTCCGCCGTGGACCGCGCCGATCGGGTTGTAGACCGACTCGTCCGGCGTGCACGTGAAGACGGCGCGGCCGTGGGCGACCTCGACCAGGTCGAACTGCAGCGTCGAGGCGATCGGGGGAGCCGGGAGCTCACCCTTCATCACGGCGTTCATGTAGTCGATGCCGGGCATCGACAGGCCCTGCAGCGTGCCCGGGCCCGGGTCCTCCCACGTGACGGTGCGCGACCGCTGCGTCGTCGGGTCCTGCGTCATCCGCTGATCCTCCTGTAGTGCTTCAGTCGCTTCGGGTCGTCGGGCGCCACGACGTGCTTGTCACCCCAGGCCAGCAGAGCATCGAGCACCGACAGCAGGTCCTCGCCCGACTCGGTGAGCTGGTAGTCGAAGCGCTCGGGCCGCTGCTGGTAGGCCGTCCGCGTGATCACGCCGGCCTCCTCGAGCGTCCGGAGCCGCGCCGCGATCCGGTCGCGGGGAGCGCCGGTGCCGCGGACGATGTCGCCGAAGCGGGTGCTGCCCATCGCGATCTCACGCACCACGAGCAACGCCCAGCGCTCGCCGACCAGCTCGAGGGACGCCGCGATCGGGCACGGACGCCCGGGGATCTCGGCTAGCGGAACGGTCTGCACGCGTGTAGCGTCCCGCGAGTGAGTTTGGAAGTCAAACCCTCTGCGAATGGTCGGGTCGAGACCCGATCGCTCCTGCCCGTCGCGCTCGGGACCGCGCTGGTCCTGGTCACCTACGTGACCCCGATGGCGACGATCCCCGCGACCGCCGCCGACCTGGGCGCCGGCCCGGTCGCCCGGGCCTGGATCCTCAGCTCGATGTCGGTCGGTCTCGCGGCCGCGCTGCTGGCCTCCGGGGTGCTCGGTGACGCCTACGGGCGCCGCCGGGTGTACGCCGCCGGCCTGGCCACCCTCGGTCTCGGTGCCCTGGTCTGCGCGGTCGCGCAGGAGCCGCTGCTCCTCATCGCGGCCCGCACCGCCGAGGGGGTCGGGGGAGCGGCGGTCCTCGCGTGCGGTCTGGCGGTCCTCGCCCACGACTTCGCTCCCGGGCCCGCCCGCGTGCACGCCACGTCGATCTGGGGCGCCAGTGTCGGTCTCGGGATCACCGTCGGTGCGCTCATCCCGCCGGCGCTCGACACCTGGTCGGGGTGGCGGGCGACGTACGTCGCGGTGGGCCTGCTGGCGCTCCTCCTGCTGTGGCCCAGCCGCAGGCTGATCACCGAGTCCTCGGCCGTGGACCCGCGTCGCATCGACGTGCCCGGCCTGGTCCTGCTGATCGCCGCGATGACCCTGCTCGTCTCCGCGCTCACCCAGGGCCGCAACGGCGTCGACGCGCCGACGGTGGTCCTGGCCGTCCTCGCCGTGGTCGCCGCCATCGGCTTCGGCGCTGTCGAGCGGCGGGTGCCGCAGCCGCTCGTCGAGCCCGACCTCCTGCGCGGACCCCGTTTCCGCGCGGCCACCCTCGGCTCGCTGGCGCTCGGGGCCGGGATGATCGGCATGGCGTCGTTCGTGCCGACGGTGGCCCAGCTCGGGCTCGGCAGCAGCCTGTGGGTCGCCAGCCTGCTGGTGGTGGCGTGGTCGGGCACCAGCGTCGTGACGTCGTACCTCGTCCGGCACCTGCGCCGATCTCTCGAGGGACCGCGCCCGATCGCGCTCCTGCTCGTGGTCGTCGCCGCCGGACAGCTCCTCGGCTACGGCCTCGACACGACCTCCAGCCCGTGGCGGCTCGCCGTACCCATGATCGTCGCCGGGCTCGCCACCGGCGTGCTCAACGCGCTGCTCGGACGCGAGGCGGTCGCGAGCGTGCCGCCGGACCGCGCGGCGATGGGGTCGGGTGCCAACAACACCGCGCGCTACCTCGGCGCCGCCTGCGGGATCACGCTCTTCGTCGTGGTCGCGACGCACGCCGGTGACTCGCTGGTCGACGGGTGGAACGTCGCCGTGCTGCTCGCCAGCGCGTTGACGCTGCTCGGCGCGGCGACCATCGCGCTGACCGGCCGTGCGCGGGCATGATGGGGACGTGAGCGATTACAACACCCGCATCATCGAGGAGTTCCGCGCCAACCACGGGAAGGTCGGCGGCAACTTCGAGGGTGCGCCGCTGCTCCTGCTCCACTCGACCGGAGCGAAGAGCGGCCAGGAGCGGGTCAGCCCGATGATGTACCTCCGCGACGGTGACCGCTACCTCGTGTTCGCCTCCAAGGCCGGTGCGCCCGACAACCCGGACTGGTACCACAATCTCAAGGTCAACCCGGACGCCTCGATCGAGGTCGGCGACGACACCGTCGACGTCCGTGCGGAGGAGCTCCCGCGGGCCGAGCGTGACGAGAAGTACGCCGAGCAGGCCGCGCTCTACCCCGGCTTCAAGGAGTACGAGGAGAAGACCGACCGGGTCATCCCGGTGGTCGCCCTCGTGCCGCGCTGACCCCGCCTCGTCGCAGTGCTCGAGCTGTCCCGCACCGACGCGCGCCGGATCGCGGTGCGCGCGCAGCTGCTCGCCGAGCCGTGCCCGACGGACCTGCTCGCCGTCGTCCGTCACCTGACCGCCATCCAGCACGACCAGACCGCGCACGTCGCGCCGAGCGCCGACCTGGTGCTCTGGAGCCGCCTGGGTGCGTCGTACGCGCTCGGTGACGTGGAGGCGCCGCTCGAGGAAGGGCGGATCGTCGACCTGTGCGGGTTCCTCAGGCCGGTCGAGGACGTCCGGCTCTTCCGCGACGCGATGGCGCGCTGGCCGTGGCCGCTGCTGCGCGACTGGCAGGAGGACGTCGCGGGCTGGGTGCACGCCAACGACGCCTGCCGTCGGGACCTGCTCGACCGGCTCCGCCAGGACGGGCCGCTCACGGCGGCCGACCTGCCCGACACCTGCGAGGTGCCGTGGCGGTCGTCGGGGTGGAACAACAACCGCAACGTCCAGCGGCTGCTCGACCTGATGGAGCAGCGCGGCGAGATCGCCGCGGTGGGCCGTGCAGGTCGCCACAAGCTGTGGGACCTCGCCGACCGGATCTACCCCGACGACGACCCGGACGAGGGCCGAGTGCCGGCCGAGGAGGCCTGGGCGATCCGCGAGCAGCGCCGGCTGCGCAGCCTCGGCATCGTCCGCCCCACCGGTGAGGACCTCGCCGAGGAGCCGGTGCACGCCGCGATCGGCGATCACGCCGTCATCGACGGCGTGAAGGGGGAGTGGCGCGTCGACCCCGAGCAGCTGGGCCAGCCGTTCACCGGGCGCACCGCGCTGATCTCTCCGCTCGACCGGCTGGTGATCGACCGCAAGCGGATGACCGACCTCTTCGAGTTCGACTACCAGCTGGAGATGTACAAGCCGGCGGCCAAGCGACGGTGGGGCTACTTCGCACTCCCGGTCCTCCACGGCGACCGGCTGGTCGGGAAGGCCGACCTCACGGCCGACCGCACGGAGGGTGCGCTGGTCGTCAATGCCGTCCACGAGGACGAGCCGTTCGCGGCGGACGTCACCGAGGCCGTCGACGCCGAGCTCGCCGACCTGGCCCGCTGCCTGGGGCTCGAGCTCACAGGGCCCCAGGTCGAGGGCGCTTGACCGAGGTGGTTGCATCGGCGACATGACGGACAACGCCCCCCACCTCCCCGATGACGCCATCACGCTCGCCGAGGGCGCCCGGATCCCGCTCCTCGGCTTCGGCACCTGGCAGATCAAGGGTCAGGACGCGGTCGACGCGACCTCGGCCGCGCTGGCGGCCGGCTACCGCCATCTCGACACGGCGACGGTGTACGGCAACGAGGGCGAGGTCGGCCGGGCGTTGGCCGACAGTGGGGTGGCGCGCGATGACGTGTTCCTCACCACCAAGTGCCCGCCGAACCGCGCCGGACGGGAGCTCGACACCCTCCGCGAGAGCCTGGAACTGCTGCAGACCGACCGCGTGGATCTCTGGCTCATCCACTGGCCCGCCGGCGGGTCGGTCGACGTGGATCTGTGGCGCGCGTTCATCGAGGCGCGCGATGCGGGACTCGCCCGGGAGATCGGCGTGAGCAACTTCGACGCGTCACTGGTCGACGAGATCACCGAGGCCACCGGGGTGGCGCCCGCGGTCAACCAGATCGAGTGGAGCCCGTTGCTGTTCGACGCCGACACGCTGGCCCAGCATCGCGCCCGCGGGGTCGCGCTCGAGGGCTACAGCGCACTTCGTGGCGGCACCCTCGAGCATCCGGCCGTCCTGGAGATCGCGGAGCGGACCGGGCGCACGGCGGCCCAGGTGATCATCCGCTGGCACGTGCAGCACGAGGTGATCGTGATCCCGAAGTCGGTCCACGCCGACCGCATCCGCTCGAACGCCGACGTCGCCGGGTTCACCCTGACCGACGACGACATGGCGGCTCTCGACGCCCTCAGCGGCCGCTGACCAGGGCGCGACCCTGCGGACCGTCGTCGCCAGCGCGAACATCCTCTACCGGCTCCCGGTCGGGACCGCCGTCCGAGCCCTCGACCAGGTCCTGGCCGAGGGACCTGACCTGGTGGGACTTCAGGAGTGGTACCCGACCCGGGTCGCCGCCCTGCGGGCGCGGGGCGAGGTGCGGTTGGCGCCGGGTGTCGGGCTTCCATCGGTGCCGGTCCCTGGCTCGCAGGCTTCCGGTGGCCCGTCGTACCACTGGGTGGCCACGCTCGCCGACGGCAACGTCGTCGGCGCACGCGCCGATCGGTTCGACCTGCTCTCCGCGCGCGCGGTCCTCACCGTCGGGCCGGCGCGCTGCGAACGGCCCGGACAGCTGCTGGGGATCGAGCCGCCGCGGTTCATCGGTGTCGGCGTCTTCCGCGACCGTGTGGTCGACCGCACGGTCGCGGTGCTGAGCTACCACCTCACCGCCGGGGTCCAGGTGCGCGGGAGCTACCGACCGGACCGCCCGCGGCTCACCGCGCGCCACGCGAGGGAGGTCAGGAGCCTTGCCGATCTCGTCGTCGAGCACCACCGGGCCGGCCACGTGGTCTACGCCGTGGGCGACTCCAACTTCGACGGCTTGCGACTGCCGACGCTGACGTCGGCGTGGGAGGGGCGCGAGGACGAGCCGGGGACCCTTGGCGACGGGCGGCGCAAGATCGACGACGTCCACGGGCCCGGTCCGGCCCACGACGTACGCCGGCTGGTGACCGCCTCGGACCACCAGGCGGTGGTGGCGACCAGGTGGGACTAGCGCGCCGTGCCGGCGAGGTGCGGTGCGCCCGACCTCGGGTTGGTGAGCGAGAAGGCGTAGCCGTCGTCGAGGTGGCGTGAGCCGAAGGCGACCGTGCCCGGGAGCAGGATCGGCTTCTTGAACGCGACGTCGACGCGCACGTGGTCGGGCAGCCGGTTCTCGAGGGCGCCGACGCAGCGGGCCATCGACCACATGCCGTGCGCGATCTGGCGCGGGAAGCCGAACGCTTTGGCGGTCAGGCCGTAGAGGTGGATCGGGTTGTGGTCGCCGGAGATGCCGGCGTACGTGCGTCCCAGGTCGCCCGGCAGCTTCCACGTCGTGCCGGTCGGGGGCGCCTCGGGGAAGGACGGGCTCGCTGCGGCAACGGCGTCGCCCTCACCCCGGCGCAGGAACGTCGAGGTCTCCTCCCACACCAGCTCGCCGCGCGAGTGGACGGTGGTGAGCAGGTCGAAGACCCGGCCCTTGGCGTGCGGCCGCAGGTTGTCGGGGCGTGCTGTCACCTGGAGCTTCTCGGTCACCGCGATCGGTCGGTGCTGGGTGATGGAGTTCTCCAGGTGCACCGTGCCGATCGCCGGGAACGGGAACGACCCGTCGGTCATGATCCGCATGTGCAGCTCGAAGGCGAGCAGGTGCGGGTAGGGCAGCGGCAGCACATCCTTGCGCGGGAAGCCGCAGAGGGCGGCGTACGCCGCGGCGTGCTCGACGTCGATCGGGACGTCGTGGCGCTCGAGGGAGAGCTCGGGGAGCTCGCTTCCCGCGCGGAGCTTGGGCAGCGCGGCCTTGACCAGCAGCGGGATCATCACGCCCCCAGCATCATCTGGCCGCAGACGCGGACCACGTTGCCGTTGACGGCGGTGGAGGCGGGGTTGGCGTACCACGCGATCGTCTCGGCGACGTCGACCGGCAGCCCACCCTGCGCCATCGCGTTGAGCCGCTGGCCGACCTCGCGGGTCGCGAACGGCACCGCCGCGGTCATCTGGGTGATGATGAAGCCGGGTGCGACGGCGTTGATGGTGATCCCGTCCTTCAGCTCGTCGGCGAGCGAGTCGACCAGGCCGATGACGCCGGCCTTGGACGCGGCGTAGTTGGTCTGCCCGACGTTGCCGGCGATGCCCGCGATCGAGGCCACGCCGATGATCGAGCCGCCCTTGTTGACGACGCCCTGGTCGAGCAGCTCGCGGGTGATCCGCTCGGGCGCGGTCAGGTTGACGGCGATCACGGACTCCCAGCGGTCACCGCTGTCCGAGGGAGCCATGTTGGCGAGCTTCCTGTCGCGGGTGATGCCGGCGTTGTGGACGACGACGTCGACGCCGCCGTGCTTGGTCGACAGGTGGTGGGCGATCCGCTGGGGCGCGTCCTTCGCGGTGATGTCGAGGACGAGGTGGTCGCCGTCGAGCTCCTTCATCACGCCCTGCAGCTCGCTGGCCGCCTGGGGCACGTCGACGCCGACGACGGTCGCGCCGTCGCGGTGCAAGACCCGCGCGATCTGCTCGCCGATGCCGCGGCTGGCGCCGGTCACCAGCGCGACCTTGCCCTCGAGCGGTCGGGTCCAGTCGGTGACCGGGCCGGGCTTGGCGGCGCCGTGGGCGCCGATCCGCACGACCTGCCCGGAGACGTAGGCCGACTTGGGGGAGAGCAGGAACGCGAGCGTGCTCGCGACCGCGCCCTCGGCCCCGTCGGCGACGTACACGAGCTGGACGGCGCCGCCGCGGCCGATCTCCTTGCCGAGGCTGCGGGTGAAGCCCTCGAGCGCGCGCTGGGCGACCCGCTCGCTGCCCGTCACCTGCTCGGGCGGCGTGCCGAGCACGACCACGCGGGGGCAGCGGTCGAGGCTGCGCAGGAGCGGGGTGAAGAAGTCGCGGAGCGCGACCAGCTGGTCGGAGCTGGTCAGCCCGGTCGCGTCGAAGACGAGGCCGCGGTACGTCGAGTCCGCGTCGGTCTCGCCGACAGCCGCGATGCCGAGGGTGTCGAGGATCCCGACCAGCGACTCGGCCAGCCGGCCGCGTCCGCCGACGGCCACGGTGCCGTCGACGAGCGGCGCGCCCTCGACGTACCGCTCCAGCTTGGTGGGTGCCGGCAGGCCGAGGTTCTTGGTGATCAGGCCGCCGATCGAGGACGACGCGAAGCCCTGGTAGAGATCAGTCATGGTGACGATGCAACTCCCTGTGTAACTCGATGTCCACTTTTCGTGACGTGCCCCTCATAGCCTTCTCTGTGCCCGATGTGCGGGCAAGGATGAGTGCATGGTCACCACAGGCAGCACGCGTCCCGTCGGCATCGTGGGCGGCAACCGGATCCCGTTCGCCCGCTCGAACACCGTCTACAGCGACGTCTCCAACCAGGACATGCTCACCGCCGCGATCGACGGACTGGTCGAGCGGTTCGGCCTCGAGGGCGAGCGCCTCGGCGAGGTCGTGGCCGGCGCGGTGCTCAAGCACTCGCGCGACTTCAACCTCACGCGGGAGTCGGTGCTCGGCTCGAAGCTGTCGCCCGAGACGCCCGCGATCGACATCCAGCAGGCCTGCGGCACCGGCCTGCAGGCGGCGATCGAGGTCGCGAACAAGATCGCGCTCGGCAAGTACGACGTCGGCGTGGCCGGCGGCACGGACACCACCTCGGACGCCCCGGTCGCGATCGGCGACAAGCTGCGCAAGAAGCTGATGAAGGTCAACGCCGCGCGCGACACGGTCGGCAAGGCAAAGGCCCTCGGTGCGATCCGGCCCGGCGACATCGGGCTCGAGATCCCGCAGAACGGCGAGCCGCGCACCGGCCTCTCGATGGGGGAGCACGCCGCGCTCACCGCGCTCGAGTGGCAGGTCAGCCGCGAGGAGCAGGACGAGCTCACCGCAGCGTCGCACCAGCACCTGGCGGCGGCGTACGACGCGGGCTTCCTCGACGACCAGCTGACGCCGTTCCGCGGGGTGACGCGCGACCAGAACCTCCGTCCCGACTCGACCGTCGAGAAGCTCGCCACGCTCAAGCCGGTCTTCGGCCGCGGCGAGGCGGCCACGATGACGGCCGGCAACTCGACCCCGCTGACCGACGGCGCATCGGTCGTCCTGCTCGCCTCCGACGAGTGGGCCGAGGAGCACGGCCACCCGGTGCTCGCCTACCTCGCCGACTACGAGACCGCCGCGGTCGACTACGTGCACGGTGGCGAGGGGCTGCTCATGGCTCCGGCGTACGCCGTGCCGCGGATGCTGGCGCGCAACGGCCTGACCCTGCAGGACTTCGACTTCTACGAGATCCACGAGGCGTTCGCCTCGCAGGTGCTCTCGACGCTCAAGGCGTGGGAGGACCCGGTCTTCTGCAAGGAGCGGCTCGGCCTCGACGCGCCGCTGGGCTCGATCGATCGGACGAAGCTGAACGTCAACGGCTCCTCGCTCGCCGCGGGCCACCCGTTCGCCGCGACCGGTGGCCGGATCCTCAACGTCGCCGCGAAGCTGCTCGCGGAGAAGGGCTCCGGCCGCGCGCTGATCTCGATCTGCGCCGCCGGGGGTCAGGGCGTCGTGGCGATCCTGGAGCGCTGATCTCGCCGGGACGTCATACGAACGGTGCGTCCCCTTGCTCCGACCGTATGACGTCCTGGATCACCGGGTCGCGAGCGACAGCGCGGTGTGCACCATGAACTCGCGGACCTGCTCCGGCGAGATGGTGCCGACGGTCGGGATGCCGGGTGCGGCCTCCTTGACCAGGATGCCGACGCGGGCGAGCTGGAGGGCCCCGAGGCCGCTCGCGTAGAGCGTGTTGGCGAGCAGCACCGGGTCGTCGATCGTGAACGCCCCGGAGGCGACGCCGTCCTCGAGGACCGCGGTCAGCAGTGCCAGGCACGACGAGATGCCGCGGCCGAGCCGGAAGAGCGCGCTCTCCGACATCTCGTCGAGGAGCTCGGGTCCGGTACGCCGCATCAGGGTCTGCGCGCAGTCGACGAAGGCGGGGTGGCTGACGCCGTAGTCGACGAACGCACCGACGAGAGCGGACAACCGGGCGGCGGGCTTCTTCTTCGAGGCGGCAGCCTCGGCCAGCTGCTCGCAGAGCTCGTCGAGGTAGCTCACCAGGGTGAGGGCGAACAGCTCCTCCTTGCCGGTGAAGTGCCGGTAGACGATCGCGCGGTTGATGCCGACCGCCTTCGCGATGTCCTCGATCTGCGCGTCGCGCACGCCGCGCTGGTCGAAGAGCGCCCGGGTCGCCGCGATGATGTCCCGCTCGCGCGCGCGGCGCCGAGCGGCAGCCGCGGTCCGGCGGCCGTCTGTCTCCGGCTGGGTCGTCATGTCGACATCGTAGGGCTCGTGCAACTCGGAGTTGCACAACTGTGACGAGTCCTGCGATCCAGGTCGGGGACGGGCCTCAGCCCAGGAACGACTGAACCGTCTCGATCGTGTCGGCCTCGGCAGCGGTCTTGTCGTCGCGGTAGCGGACCACCCGCGCGAAGCGGAGCGCGACGCCGCCCGGGTAGCGGGTCGAGCGCTGCACGCCGTCGAAGGCGATCTCGACGACCTGGATCGGCTCGACGTGCACGACGTACGACGACCGCGAGGTCTCCAGCTCCTGGAAGCGCTCGGTCTGCCAGGCCAGCATCTCGTCGGTCATGCCCTTGAACGTCTTGCCCAGCATGACGAACCCGCCCTCCGAGTTGCGGGCGCCCAGGTGGATGTTGGAGAGCCAGCCCTCGCGGCGACCCGAGCCCCACTCGACGGCGAGCACGACCAGGTCGAGGGTGTGGACCGGTTTGACCTTGACCCAGGAGGAGCCCCGCCGGCCGGCGTCGTACGGCGCGTCGAGGGCCTTGACCACCACGCCCTCGTGGCCGGAGCCGAGGGTCTCGTCGAGGAAGGCCCGAGCGGCAGCAGGGTCGGCCGTCACGAGCCGCGGGACCCGGTGGTCGGCCGGGACCAGCCGCTCGAGCGCAGCCGCGCGCGAGGAGGCGGGCGAGTCGAGCAGGTCCTGGCCGTCGAGCGCCAGCACGTCGAAGAAGTACGGCGTGACGCGGACTCCCTCGGCCATGGCGGTGCGCGACGCCGTTTCCTGGAAGGGCCGCGGGCGTCCGGCGTCGTCGAGCGCCAGCGCCTCGCCGTCGAGCACGAACGACGTGGCCGGCAGCGCGAGCGCGACCTCGACGACCTCGGGCAGCCGCGCGGTGATGTCCTCCAGCGAGCGGGTGACGACCAGCACCGAGTCGCCGGACCGGTGCACCTGGATCCGGATGCCGTCGAGCTTGACGTCGACCGCGACCTCGGCGCCTGCGCCGGCCTTCACGAGAGCGGCCTCGATGTCAGGTGCGCTGGAGGCGAGCATCGGCAGCACCGGCCGACCGACCTCGAGCGAGAAGGAGTCCAACGCGTCCTCTCCCGAGAACGCCGCAGCCGCGACCGCCACCGTCGAACCAGCGAGCATCGCGGCGCGGCGTACGGCGGCGAGCGGCACCTCGGCAGCGACGGCGAGCCCCTCCTGCACGAGCGAGTCGAGCGCGCCCTGCCGGACCGCGCCGGTGACGACCGCGCGCAGCCACTCCTGCTCGGCAGCCGTCGCGCGGCCGAAGAGGTCGGCGACCGCCGACGCCCGTGCGCCCTGGGACCCGGCGCCGGACAGGGCGGCGATCTGCTCGAAGGCCTCGTGGACCTCGGTGACGGTCAACGTCGGCGCGTCGGCCGGCGACGGCAGCGAGCCGACGCCACGCCACCCGAGACCGGTGCGTCGCTGGCGCAGCGCGCCGCCGACGTAGGCCGTCACCGTCTCGAGCTCGTCGGGTGAGGCGTCGGCGAGCAGCGCGGCGATCGCCGCGACCTTGGCCTTGCGGGACCGGGTGGCCGCGACGGTCCCGGAGGTGGTGACGACGTCGGCGAGGAGCACGGGTCCATTCAAGACGATGCTGCCGACATCAGTAGGTTGGCGGCGTGGGACGGAAGCAGGACCTCCTGGTCGGCGCCGAGAAGCTGTGGGACGGCGTCCGGCGCGGTCGCAAGGCGCGCAAGGTGCCGGAGCACTTCCGGATCGAGTCGTACGGCGGGCACGGTGGCGCCGCGGGCGTCGTGGTGCGCGGGCGGGTGCTCGACAACCCGCCGCCGTCGGCCGCCGAGGACGGCGAGGGCGTGGGCGCGGCGGTGCGCCGGAGCCTCAGCCAGTTCGTGACCGACGAGCTGCCGAAGGTCCCGCTGAGGATCACCGTGGGGGACGCCGAGGCAGAGACCGTCACCGACGGCGAGGGCTACTTCCGCGTCGAGCTGAGGCCCACCGAGGTCACGAGCCCGTGGGTCGTCGGCAGCGTCGAGCTGGTCACGCCGTACCGCGGGCTGACCGACCCCCACGCGACACCGGCGATGCTCCGGGTGCCGGCCGCGGACGCCGCGTTCGGCGTCATCTCCGACATCGACGACACGATCATCGAGACCGGCGTGCAGAAGGTCGCGGAGATGCTCATCCAGACGTTCGCGGGCTCGGCGCTGACGCGGGTGCCGTTCGAGGGTGCTCCCGAGCTCTACCGCGACCTCGCCGCGGCCGGGAACCCGTTCTTCTACGTCTCGTCGAGCCCCTGGAACCTCCACTCCTTCCTGAGCGCCTTCCTCGAGCACCGCGCCTTCCCGCTCGGCCCGCTCCTGCTCCGCGACCTGATCGGCACGCGCGCGGGACGCGCCCGCAAGCACGAGCGGATCGAGGAGATCCTCGGCCTGCACCCGAGGCTGTCGTTCGTGCTGATCGGCGACTCCGGCGAGCACGACCCCCAGATCTACGCCGACATCGTCCGCGACCACCCGGGCCGGATCCTCGCCGTCTACATCCGCGAGGTCCGCCTCGACCCCGGCGACGGCCGCGTCGAGGCGGTCACCGACGGGTGGGAGCACGACGTGCCGTTCGTGCTGGCGGCCGACAGCGACGCCGTACGACGCCACGCGACGACCCTGGGACTGCTGTGAGCGACGACCGGCTCCTGCTCGCCGTCGACGCACCGTCGCTGCTCCACCGCAACCACCACGCGCGCGTCGACTCGGACCTGCGCGACCAGAGCGGGCGGCCCGTCTGGGCGCTGCACGGGATGCTGCGCCAGATCCTCGAGGCCATCGACCAGTTCGCGCCCGACGCCGTGCTCTTCGGCCTCGACGACCGGCGGACGTCGGTCCGTGAGCTGGCCTACCCGGCGTACAAGGCGGGTCGCGCCGCGAAGGACCCCGAGCTCGTCGACCAGCTCGAGCGCGCCGCCGACCTGCTCGACGCCCTCGGCCTGCTCACCGTCACCCCCGACGGGCTCGAGGCCGACGACGTCAACGCGTCGGCGGCGACCTGGGCCGAGCGCGAGGGCTGGCGCTGCGTGCTCATCACCTCGGACCGCGACGCGTTCGCGCACATCAGCGACCGCACCCAGGTGCTGCGCCTGATCACCGGCGGGATCAACGGGTCGCCGCTGCTCGGCCCTGCGGGGCTGCGGGCGATGTACGGCGTCGCGCCCGAGAACTACCTCGAGTTCGCGGCTCTGCGCGGCGACACCAGCGACAACCTGCCCGGCGTGCCCGGGATCGGCGAGAAGACCGCGCCGATGCTGCTCGACCTGATGGGCTCGATGCGGGCCGTGTGGGCCGACATCGACCACTGCGACGGGGCCACGCTGGTCGCGACCATCGACTCCTGGTGCGAGGAGACCGGTCAGCGGCGGATGGGCTCGGCGCTGCTCAAGCGGCTCAGCGCAGAGGGCGCTCGCGAGCGGTTCGACTTCAACCTCTCGATGATGTCCGGGCGCACCGACCTCGACCTCGGGCTCACGCCCGACGAGCCCGGCACGCCCGGACTGCTGCCGCTCGACCCGGAGCGCGTGCTCCGGGTCGTCGGCTACCTCGGCGTACCCGCCACCACCGACCTGGCCCTGCGGGTGCTGACCGAGCCTCCGGCCAGTTACTGAACGCCGGCGGCGGCCGCCTCGATCAGCTCGACCACCTTCGCGGGCTGCGACACCATCGGCACGTGGCTCGACTCGACCTCGACGGTGGTCGCGCCCATCCGCGCCGCGAACTGGCGCTCGGCGTCCGGCGGGATCGCCTCGTCGTTGGTGGCGACGAGGAACCAGCTCGGGTGGTCCTTCCACGCCGGGTGGCCCATCACGTCGCCGAAGACCGACAGCGACGTCGCCTGCTGCACGGCGAACATCACGCGGGCCTTCGCGGGGTCGACGTCGGAGGCGAAGTGGCCGACGAAGTCGTCCTCGGGCAGCCACGCGAAGCCGAGCGCGTCGACGTCGAGGTGGGCCAGCGCCGGGCTCGGCGGGCCGCCCTCGACCAGGGCGCCGATCGACTCACCCTCGTCGAGGCCGAAGGCCGCGATGTAGACGAGGCCGACGACGTTCGGGGCGTCCTCACCGAGGGCGGTGATGATCTGGCCGCCGTACGAGTGGCCCACGACGATGGTCGGGCCGCTCTGCCGGTTGAGCACCTGCCGGAGCCGCGCCACGTCGGCGGCGAGGGAGGTCTCGGGGAACTGGGGCGCGGTGACGGAGTACCCGCGCTCGTGGAGCTGGCTGATGACGGCGCTCCAGCAGGAGCCGTCGGCCCAGGCGCCGTGCACCAGGACGATGTGGGGGAGATCGGTCATGCACCGACGCTAGTCGTCATGGACGCGCTCCCACCATGGGCCAGATGGGCTGTTCAGGGGGTGTTCACCAGCCGGGCGGCAGCGAGGTGAAGTCGGGCTCCCGGCCCTCGGCGAAGGCCGTGAGCGCCTCGATGTTGGCCGGCCCGCCCATCAGCTCGGCGAAGGCGGCGTTCTCGCGCTCGCGTGCGGCGGCGATGCCGGCCTTGAGCGGCTCGGTCATGGTGCGCTTCACCGCGATCAGCGACGAGATCGGCCGGGCAGCGAGCAGCTCGGCGTGCCGCCGCGCTTCCGGCAGCAGGTCGTCGGGCTCGCAGACCCGCCAGACCAGCCCCATCTCCTTCGCCTCCTGCGCGCCGATCCACTCGGCCGAGAGCAGCACCCACGCGGCGTCCTGGCGGCCGAGCAGCTGGGGGAGGAGGTACGACGAGGCCGCCTCGGGGGCCACACCCAGGCTGGTGAAGGGGCACTTGAGGCGCGCCGTGGTCGACATGAAGGCGAGGTCGGCGAAGCCGAGGATCGTCGTACCGATGCCGAGGCCGACGCCGTTGACCGCGCAGACCAGCGGCTTGGGGAAGTCGACCAGGGCGTCCAGCAGTCCCATGAACCCGTGCTTGCCGGGCACGAAGTCGGGGTCGCTGACGCGCGCGTGCATCTCGAGCAGGTCGGTGCCCGCGCTGAAGCCGCGGCCGTTGCCGGTCAGCAGCACGACGGCGACGGCCGGGTCGTCGGCCGCGTCCCGCAGCGCCTCGGTCGTGGCGTCGTAGAGCGCCTCGTTGAAGGCGTTGAGCGCGTCCGGCCGGTCCAGGGTGAGCGTGCGGACCCGGTTGCGGTCCTCGATCTGCAGCGTCATGGCAGCAGACTAGAACGTGTTCCACTGTCGGAGGCCCGGGCTAGGGTCGAGCCGTGGACGGACGGGTGCGGGAGTGGCGACCGGGCTGGCCCTGCTCCGTGTCGTCCGTGCTGCGGATCCACAAGCGCGGCGGTGGTGACCCGACGTACAAGATCGTCGGCGAGCGCCACTGGCGCGGCATCCGTACGCCGCAGGGGTCGGTCACCCTGGCGGTCGAGTCGCGCGCGGCCGACGGTGTGGTGCGTGCCGAGGCCTGGGGGCCGGGAGCCGAGTGGGTGCTCGAGTCCCTGCCCGCGCTGCTCGGGGCGGACGACGACGTCCGGGGCTTCGAGCCGCGCCACCCGGTGGTCGAGCAGGCGTGGCGGCGCTACGACCACCTGCGCATCGGACGCACCGGCCTGGTGATGGAGGCGCTCACCCCGGCGATCATCGAGCAGAAGGTGACCGGTCAGGAGGCGTTCGCGGGCTTCCGGATGCTCGTCCACCGCTACGGCGAGCGCGCACCCGGCCCGGGCGGCGACCTCAAGCTGTGGGTCCAGCCGTCGGCCGACACGATCCGCCAGGTGCCGTCGTGGGAGTGGCTGCGCATGCACGTCGACCCGGCCCGGTCCCGCACGCTCGTCAACGCCGCCCGGGTGGCCGACTCGCTCGAGCGCACCGTCGGGCTGCCCGGAGACGAGGTCGAGCGACGGCTCACGTCACTGCCCGGGATCGGCGTCTGGACCGCCGCCGAGGTGCGCCAGCGCGCCCACGGCGACCCCGACGCGGTGTCCTTCGGCGACTACCACGTGGCCGCCGACCT
Organism: Nocardioides pollutisoli; assembly: GCF_040045055.1. Lineage (NCBI taxonomy): Bacteria > Bacillati > Actinomycetota > Actinomycetes > Propionibacteriales > Nocardioidaceae > Nocardioides > Nocardioides pollutisoli. The sequence goes on along the minus strand of NZ_JBDZDU010000002.1, from coordinate 450,598 downwards.
CGGCTGGGCCGTCGCCGGCCGTCCCTACACCGACGACGAGATGGCGGAGTTCCTCGAGCCGTGGCGCCCCCATCGCGGCCGGGTGCCCACACTGCTCGCCCTCCAGGTCGGCCGCCGACCGCGCCACGGCGCCCGGATGGCGCCGCGCACCCACCTGCCGGCGAAGGTGACGCGCAACTAGAGCAGTGGCCGCAGCGGCGCGAGGATCATCTCGGTGAACTTCCGGTGCAGGTCGCGGGCCTCCCACTCCGCCCGGGTGAGCTCGAGGCAGTTCGACTCGTCGGCGCGGTAGATCTCCTCCAGCGCCTGGGCGAACGCCTCGTCGATGACCTCGACGTTGATCTCGTAGTTGCCCTGGAGGCTGAGCCGGTCGACGTTCGCCGTCCCGACCGTCGACCAGGTGCCGTCGATGGTCGACGTCTTCGCGTGCACCATCGCGTCCTTGAAGCGGAAGACCCGGACACCGGCGTTGAGCAGCTGGGAGAAGTAGCCGCGCGAGATCCAGTCGGCCACGATGTGGTTGGACTTCAGCGGCAGCAGGAGGCGTACGTCGACCCCGCGGCCCGCCGCCTGCTTCATCGCGTCGACGAAGTCCTGGTCGGGGCAGAAGTAGGCGTGCGTCATCCAGACGTTGACCGACGCGCGGTTGATCGCCTCGATGTACATCGACCGGATGGGGAACATCCACAGCCGCGGCACGTTGCGGTGGAACCGGATCCGCGACTCCCAGGTCGACGAGGTCTCGAGGAGCAGCGGGCGCTCCGAGTGGCCGATCCGGCGCCGCCGGTTGAGGTTCCAGAAGTCCGCGAACGCCCGCTTGAGGTCCCACACGCCGGGGCCGGTGATCCGGACGTGGGTGTCGCGCCACTCGGTGGCGTACGGCGTACCGATGTTGTAGCCGCCGACGAAGCCGACGGCGTCGTCGACGACCAGGATCTTGCGGTGGTCGCGGCCGTAGCGGGCGAGGTCGAAGAACTTCCAGCCCGCCGGGTAGATCGGGTAGCGCAGCACCTTCATCGTGGCCGGGAAGCGCTTGAACCGCGGCGACACGACCAGGTTGGCGAACCCGTCGTAGACGCAGTAGACCTCGACGCCGCGGTCGGCGGCCGCCGCGAGGGCCGCCTTGAACCGTTCGCCGGTCTCGTCGCCCTTCCAGATGTAGGTCTCGAAGAGGATCTGTCTCTGGGCGCCGTCGATCGCGGCCAGCATGTCGTCGTAGAGGTCCTGCCCGTAGGTGTACGGCGTGAGCGTGCCGTCACCGACCGGCACCGGCCTGGGCGGGGTGATGGGGAAGGGCTTCGGCTTCTTGCCGCGGCGCCGGTAGGAGTCGACGAGCGACATCCCGATCGCGAGCGCGAGCTGGACACCGACCACGGTGAGCAGCGTGCGGCGCAGGATCCGCAGCACCCGCTCGGTGGGAGAGGGGATCCGGATGCTCACGGCCCCAATCTAGCCACTACCGAGCCGACACCTGGACGGCCCCGGTGAGCTGCTCGAGGGAGTACTCCGTCACGCGGACCAGCGCCTGCTTCACCGACTCGCGGCGGCGAGCGTCGATGCGGATGATCGGGACGCCGGGTGAGAGGGCGAGCGCCGAGCTGATCGCGTCGAGCGCGTACTCCCCGGCATCCTCGAACTGGTTGACCGCGACGATGAACGGGATCCCCTTCTGCTCGAAGTAGTCGAGCGGGGAGAACGCCTCGTCGAGCCGCTCGGTGTCCACGACGACGATCGCGCCGATGGCGCCGACGCAGAGGTCGTCCCACATGAACCAGAAGCGCCGCTGGCCCGGCGTACCGAAGAGGTAGAGCACCAGGTCCTCGTCGAGGGTGATCCGGCCGAAGTCCATGGCGACCGTGGTGGTCGCCTTGCGCGGTACCGCGGCGAGGTCGTCGATGCCCTCGGACTCGTTGGTCACCAGGGCCTCGGTGCGCAGCGGCACGATCTCGGAGACCGCCCCGACGAGGGTGGTCTTGCCGACGCCGAAGCCGCCGGCGATGACGATCTTGGTCGACGCGGCGGTCCGCGGGTCAGAGCGTGCGTAGTCCACGGAGGGTCCTCTCGATCAGCTCACGACGCTCGTCGAGCGACGAGTCGTCCTGCAGGGTCGCCTGGACCCGCACGTGTCCCATCTCGACCAGGTCGGCGACCAGGACGCGCACGACGCCGATCGGCATGGCCAGCCACGCGGACACCTCGGCGACCGACCGTCGGTCGCAGACCTCGAGCACCTGGCTGAGTGGCCCGTCGACAGGGTCGGCGGACCCGAGGCGGCGCAATGTCGCCTCGATGGGCAGGTCGACCTGGGGCGTGGTCCGGCCGGCGGTCAGCGTGAACGGGCGGACGCGGACCGCGGCCCGCTCCTCACTCGTGGACACGGGCCCTGGCCTGGACCATCCGGCCGACCCGGTCCACCAGGAGCGCCATCTCGTAGCCGACCTGCCCGATGTCGGCGGAGTCCTGGGTGAGCACGGCCAGGTGGGACCCGTCGCCGACGCTCATCAGGAGCAGGTAGCCGTGCTGCATCTCGATCACCGTCTGCAGCACCGCGCCGCCGTCGAAGAGCCGGGCCGCACCGACCGCCAGGCTGGCCACGCCGGACGACACCGCCGCGACCTGCTCGGCGCGCTCCTCCGGGATGCCCGCGCTGGCGGCCATCAGCAACCCGTCGGCCGAGACCAGGATGGCGTGCGCCGCCGACGGCACCTCGTCGACGAACCGGCTGACGACCCAGTCGAGGTCGCGCGGCGCGCCCCCGAGGTCGGCGGTGGTGAGGGTGCTCTCGCTCATGCTGGGCCTGCTTCCTGCCGGGACGGGTCGGGAGGTACGACGGCCGTGCGACCGCGTGAGACGCCGGCGGCGTGCGCGGCCAACCGGGCCCGGATCGCGTCGGGGTCACGGACGACCGCGGTGTCGGCGGGTGTCACCCCGCCGGGGACCAGGTGCTGACCCGGTCGGCGGATCGGCAGCCCGGCCGGGGTGAGCTGGGCGACCGGCACCTCCGCGACCCGGTCCGCGGCCTGCCAGCCGGCCTCGATCTCGGAGGTCGACCAGGGCTGCGCGGCGTCGCCGCTGAACCAGTTCGACTGCAGCGTCTGGAAGATCGGGGTCGCGTCGGTCAGCAGCGGCACCTGGACGTCGGCGTCGAGGAACCCGTGCTCCTCAGCGGGGACCGGCACCGGAGCTGCGGCGGGCACCGGGACAGGGTCCGGCTCCCGTCGCGGCTCCGGCACCGACACGGAGACCGGTTGCGGGACGGGGTCCGGCTCCGGTTCCGGCTCGGGCACCCGCTCGGCGAGCCACTCGGCGAGCACCCGGCGTTGGGGGAGCCCGGCGGCTGCCGGGGTCCCGGTCTGCGGCTCGATCGACCTCGCCACGAGGTCGACCGGGTCAGGGGCGGTCGCCACGACGCGCTCGGGGACCCGCTCGGGCAGCGGCGTCGGCGCGGGCACCGCCGCGGCCGGCTCCGGCTGGCCGTGGAGGAGCTGGGCGGGGAGCACCACGCGGGCCGTCGTACCGCCGTCGGCGTTGGGTTCCAGCTGGACCCGCAGGCCGTGGCGGCGCGCGAGGCGGCTGACCACCAGCAGGCCCATCCGGCGGGCCGTGTCGGCGGTGACCTCGCCGCCGGAGAGGAGCTGGGCGTTGAGGCGGGCGAGCTCGTCGTCGGGGATGCCGAGGCCGGCGTCGGCGATCTCGACGAGGACCCCCGCGATCGACGCGGTGGTCTGCACGCGCACGACGCTCGTGGGCGGGGAGTAGCTCAGCGCGTTGTCGACCAGCTCGGTCAGGAGGTGCACGACGTCCGGCGCCGCGGTCGCGCTGATCCGGGCGCTCGGGGTCGAGACGAACTGCACCCGCTGGTAGTCCCGCACGCCCGCGATCGCTGCCTGCAGCACGTCGGAGACCGTGAGCGCGGTGCCGTCGCCGGCCAGGGCAGGGGCGTCGGCGAGGACCATCAGGCTGTCCGCCGTACGACGCATGCGGGACGCGAGGTGGTCGAGCCGGAAGAGGCTGTCGAGCCGCCGGGGGTTCTCCTCGTCCTGCTCGAGGCTCTCGATCAGGCCGAGCTGCTGGTTGATCAGCGAGGTGTTGCGGCGCGACAGGGTGACGAACATGTCGCCCACCTGGGTGCGCAGCTCGGCCTCGCCCGCCGCCAGCGTGATCGCCTGGCGGTGCATCTCGTCGAAGGCGCGGGCGACCTGCCCGATCTCCTCGTCGGTGTCGACGTCGATCGGGGTGATCTCGCCCGGCGCCTCGCCGGCGCGGATCCGCTCGACGGTCTCAGGCAGCTCGACGTGGGCCACCTGCAGGGCGCCGTCGCGCACCCGCCGGATCGGACGGGTCAGCGTCCTGGCCACCAGGAGCGCCAGGAGGGCGGCGACCAGGAGGGCCGCGCCGGTGACCACGGCGCTCGCGACCGCGAGCAGTCGTGCCCTCCCGGCCGCCGCGGTCAGGTGGCTGTCGATCTCCGCCAGCAGGTTCGGGGTGAGCGTGTCGTACGGCGCGTAGGCGCCGTGGCCGCCCAGGTCGACGCCGCCGCCGCTGACCTCGCCGAAGCGCCGGGCGTTGCCCTGCGTCATCGCGCTCACCTGGGGCTGCGTGCTGCCGAGGGCGGCCCCCAGGCGGTCGATCGCAGCCGCCTCGACCCCGAGCTCCGAGGCCAGGTCGATGGGGTTGGCGTCCGCGCCGTCGTCGTACGCGACCTGGAACTGCTGCATCGACAGCGACAGGCGACCGTCCAGCGCCTGGCCGAGGACCAGCAGGAGCGGCTCGGGCTGCAGCTGCTCGTTGACGATGTCGGTGATCAGCTGGGTCACACCGGCGTGGAGCTGGCGCACCTGCGAGACGGACTGGCCGACGCTGAGGTACGCCGTACCGTCGCGCAGCTGCGTGCTGAGGTCGAGGATCGAGTCCGCCTGGGCGCGCTGGGTCGGGCTGAGGTCGGCGGCGTCGGCGGCTGCGGCGAAGTCGTCGGCAGCGGCGTTGACCTCGACGACCGCCTTGTCGCGCTCGGCGTCGACGGCCGCGGTCTTGCGGCGGGCGAGGACCGACGCGTCCTCGGCGGCGTCGAGGTAGGCGACGGCGGACGGCAGCACCGTCACCTGGCTGGCCGCCGCGGCGTGGTCGGCGTTGTTGCCCACCTCCTTGGCGACGCGCAGGCTGCCGAAGGTGGCGGCGAAGAGCATGGGTACGGCGAGCGCCAGCGCCAGCTTGCGTCGCAACGGCCAGCCGGAGACGTTCGGTAGTTTCCGTGACATCGACATCCCCTAGGTCACGAGGCGATGATCTGACCGCCCAGCCTTGCCCCTGGGGGAGTCGCGCCACATCGGCCACATGGCTATGTCGGATGGCCCGTCTAGGCTCGTGAGCATGCGACCAGTGACCGATCTCGAGCGCCGGGTGGCGCCCTTCAAGGTCGTCTCCGACTACCAGCCCTCCGGCGACCAGCCGGCGGCGATCAAGGAGATCACCAAGCGCGTCGAAGCCGGCGTCAAGGACGTCGTCCTGCTCGGCGCGACCGGCACCGGCAAGACCGCGACCGTGGCCTGGGTGGCCGAGCAGGTCCAGCGGCCGATGCTGGTGCTCCAGCCCAACAAGACGCTCGCCGCCCAGTTCGCCAACGAGCTGCGCCAGCTCTTCCCGGACAACGCGATCGAGTACTTCGTCTCCTACTACGACTACTACCAGCCCGAGGCCTACGTCCCCCAGACCGACACCTACATCGAGAAGGACTCCTCCATCAACGAGGAGGTCGAGCGGCTGCGCCACTCGGCGACCAACTCGCTGCTGACGCGTCGTGACGTGATCGTGGTCAGCACGGTGTCCTGCATCTACGGCCTCGGCACCCCGCAGGAGTACGTCGACCGGATGCTGCGGCTGCGGGTGGGCGAGGAGCGCGACCGCGACTCGATCCTGCGCCAGCTCGTCGAGATCCAGTACACCCGCAACGACATGTCCTTCACCCGTGGCACCTTCCGGGTCCGCGGCGACACCCTCGAGATCTTCCCGGTCTACGAGGAGCACGCCGTGCGCATCGAGTTCTTCGGCGACGAGATCGAGCGGCTGATGACGCTCCACCCGCTGACCGGCGAGGTCGTCACCGAGGACAAGGAGCTCTACGTCTTTCCGGCCACCCACTACGTCGCCGGCCCGGAGCGCATGGAGAAGGCGATCCGTGGCATCGAGCTCGAGCTCGAGGACCAGCTCAACGTCTTCGAGAAGCAGGGCAAGCTGCTGGAGGCCCAGCGGCTGCGCATGCGCACGACGTACGACGTCGAGATGATGCGCCAGGTCGGTTCCTGCTCCGGCATCGAGAACTACTCCATGCACATGGACGGTCGCACCCACGGCTCGGCGCCCAACTGCCTGCTCGACTACTTCCCCGAGGACTACCTCGTGGTGGTCGACGAGTCCCACGTGGCGGTCCCGCAGATCGGTGGGATGTACGAGGGCGACATGTCCCGCAAGCGCAACCTGGTCGACCACGGCTTCCGGCTGCCCAGCGCGATGGACAACCGCCCGCTGCGGTGGGAGGAGTTCCTCGACCGGATCGGCCAGACGATCTACCTCTCCGCGACGCCCGGCAACTACGAGCTCGACAAGGTCGAGGGCGACGTCGTCGAGCAGATCATCCGCCCGACCGGCCTGATCGACCCCGAGGTCGTCATCAAGCCCACCAAGGGCCAGATCGACGACCTGATCCACGAGATCCGCACCCGCGCCGAGAAGGACGAGCGGGTCCTGGTCACCACGCTGACCAAGAAGATGTCCGAGGACCTCACCGACTACCTCCTCGACGCCGGCATCCGCACCCGCTACCTCCACTCCGAGGTCGACACGTTGCGCCGCATCGAGCTGCTCCGCGAGCTGCGGATGGGGGAGTACGACGTGCTCGTCGGCATCAACCTGCTCCGCGAGGGTCTCGACCTGCCCGAGGTCTCCCTGGTGTCGATCCTCGACGCCGACAAGGAGGGCTTCCTGCGCTCCGACAAGTCGCTGATCCAGACGATCGGTCGCGCGGCGCGCAACGTGTCCGGCCAGGTGCACATGTACGCCGACAAGATCACCCCCTCCATGGAGAAGGCGATCGACGAGACCAACCGGCGCCGGGCCAAGCAGGTCGCCTACAACACGGCGGCCGGGGTCGACCCGCAGCCGCTGCGCAAGAAGATCGCCGACATCACCGAGATGCTCGCCCGTGAGGAGGGCGACACCGAGGCGCTGCTGCAGAGCTGGCAGCAGGGCGACCCGAAGCGCCGCAAGGCTCCGGTCCCGTCGCTCTCGCGCGCCGCCGGCGGCGAGGCCGGACAGCACAGCCGTGACCTGGCCGGGCTGCCGAGCGCCGAGCTCGCCCAGCTGATCCAGGAGCTGACCGACCAGATGAAGGGTGCCGCCGCCGAGCTCCACTTCGAGCTCGCGGCCCGGCTCCGCGACGAGATCGGAGACCTCAAGAAGGAGCTCCGGCAGATGATGGAAGCAGGTGCGAAGTGAGCGAGATCAGGCAGGTGCAGGTCACCTTCGACTGCGCCGACCCCCGGTCCCTGTCGTTGTTCTGGAACTCCACGCTGGGCTACGAGTTCCCGGCGCCCCCACCCGGCTTCGACTCGTGGGACGACTTCTCGGCGACCCTGCCGCCCGAGCAGCAGAACTCCGCCTCCGCCTCCGAGGACCCGGCGGGGAACGGTCCGCGGCTTTTCTTCCAGCGCGTGCCGGAAGGCAAGACGGCCAAGAACCGCCTCCACCTCGACGTCCGCGCCGCCCCCGGCCTCCAGGGCGACGAGCGGATGGCCGCCCTCGAGGCCGAGGCCGATCGGCTGGTCGCCCAGGGCGCGACCCGCATCGAGCGCTTCGAGCCCGCCCCGCCGATGAGCGGCGGCCACATCGTCATGCAGGACCCCGAGGGCAACGAGTTCTGCCTCGACTAGCAGTGCCGGTGGTTGAGGAAGGCGCGCAGCGGATCCCCGGCGGTTGAGGAAGGCGCGCAGCGCCTGTCTCGAAACCCCGGAAGCCGTCGGTGGTTGAGGAAGGCGCGCAGCGCCTGTCTCGAAACCCCGGAAACGAAGAAGCGACCTTCTCCACAGGGCGTCGTACGTCGCGGTTCACGCTCGAGCGACCGGGGCAGCACAGGCGCATGGCTTGGACCTACATCCTCGAGTGCGCCGACGGGTCGTTCTACGTCGGAAGCACGATCGATCTCGACCGTCGGATCGGCGAGCACGACGCGGGCGTCGCGGCCGCCTACACGAGACCACGCCGGCGTCGGCCGGTCCGGTTGGTGTGGGCTGCTCAGTTCAGCCGCATCGACGACGCGTTCGCCTACGAGAAGCGGGTCCAGGGTTGGAGCCGGGCGAAGCGGACAGCGCTGATCGAGGGTCGCTTCGACGAGCTTCCGTCGCTCGCGAGCCGGGCCTGGCGATACAGGAGCGCGGTCGGCTCACCGGGTTTCGAGACGGTTGCTGCGCAACCTCCTCAACCAGCGGAGGAGACCGGTGGTTGAGGAAGGCGCGCAGCGCCTGTCTCGAAACCCCGGAAACGTGGAAGCGACCTTGGTCAGCGGGTCACCGGGTTTCGAGACGGTTGCTGCGCAACCTCCTCAACCAACGGGTGGTGGTGGAGGTGGCGTCCAGACATTGCAACCTCTTCAACCAGCGGAGGAGACCGGTGGTTGAGGAAGGCGCGCAGCGCCTGTCTCGAAACCCCGGAAACGTGGAAGCGACCTTGGTGAGCGGCTCACCGGGTTTCGAGACGGTTGCTGCGCAACCTCCTCAACCAACGGATGGTGGTGGAGGTGGCGTCCAGACATTGCAACCTCTTCAACCAGCGGAGGAGACCGGTGGTTGAGGAAGGCGCGCAGCGCCTGTCTCGAAACCCCGGAAACGTGGAAGCGATCTTGGTGAGCGGGTCACCGGGTTTCGAGACGGTTGCTGCGCAACCTCCTCAACCAACGGGTGGTGGTGGAGGTGGCGCCCAGACGGTTGCTGCGCAACCGCCTCAACCACCGGGACCCGCGCCTGAGCCTCGAAACCACCAGACCTAGGATCGGGGGAGTGAAGCCGACCGTCCGCAGTCCGTATGCGGTGTGGGTGGTCGGGCTCCTCGTCTACCTGGTGGCGGTTTTCCACCGGTCCTCGCTCGCCGTTGCGGGCTTGGCGGCCACCGACCGGTTCGACATCTCGGCGGCGCAGCTGGCGACGTTCACGATGCTCCAGCTCCTGGTGTACGCCGGGATGCAGATCCCGGTGGGGCTGCTGGTCGACCGCTTCGGCTCCCGCAGCGTGCTGCTCACCGGCACCATCGTCCTGACGATCGCGCAGACCGGGTTCGCACTGGCCGAGAGCTACCCGGCGGCGCTCGTCGCGCGGGTCTTCGTCGGGATGGGCGACGCGATGACCTTCATCTGCGTGCTCCGCCTGGTGAGCAGCTGGTTCCCTGGCCGCAGGATCCCGCTGATGACCCAGCTGACCGGCACGCTCGGCCAGCTCGGGGCAATCGGCGCCGCGATCCCGATGACCTGGGCGCTGAGCCACCTGGGCTGGACGCACGCCTACCTGCTCGCCGCCTCGCTCGGCGTCTTCCTCGCGATCGCCGTCCTGGTCGTGCTCTGGGACACCCCGGAGCACAAGCACCTGCGAGGCCCGGCGATGTCGCTCCCGGCGGTGCGCGAGAGCCTGTCCGCCTCCTGGTCGCACCCCGGCACCAGACTCGGCTTCTGGATGCACTTCTCCACGCAGTTCAGCTCGACCGCGCTCAGCCTCCTGTGGGGCTACCCGTTCTTCGTGAAGGGTGAGGGCCAGTCGTCGTCGACCGCCGGCCTGCTGCTCACGCTGATGGTCCTCGCGGTGATGCTGGCCGGCCCGACCCTCGGCTGGCTCGTCGGCGCGCACCCGTGGCACCGCTCCACGATGGTGCTCACGATCGTCTCGACCATCGTCGTGGTCTGGACGGTCGTGCTGGCCTGGCCCGACCACGCCCCGACCTGGCTGCTGGTCGTGCTCGCGATCGTGGTGGGGGTCGGCGGCCCGGCCTCGATGATCGGTTTCGACGTGGGCCGCACCTCCAACCCGCACCACCGGTTCGCGAGCGCGAGCGGGATCATCAACCAGGGCGGCTTCCTCGCCAGCCTGACCCTGGTGATCGCCATCGGCCTCGTCCTCGACTGGCGTACGCCGGGCGGCGGCAGCGACTACACGCCCTCGGCGTTCCGCTGGGCGATGTGCACGCAGTACGTCCTCTGGGCGCTCGGGCTGACCCAGGTCTACCGCTACCGGGTCAAGGCTCGTCGGGTCGTCGACCGCGACGAGCTCGAGGGTGTGGTGGCGGATCTGCCCGGCTGAGTTGCGCACCCCGGAGGACCAGTCGGGTGCGTCCGCCGCGTTCGCCGAGCCCGAGGTGCTGTGCGCGTTCTGATCTGCGCGTTCTGAGTGGGCCATCGGTGGGTACGAGGACGCCATGACGACCATTGATCTCGGCCGCCCCGTCCAGGGTGACGTCGTGGACCTGATCCTCGACGACCACCGCCGCTTCGAGACGCTGCTGCGCGACCTGCGCGACAGCAGCTCGGACCGCGACGCCGTGCGCCGCGCCTTCGCCACCCTCCACGTCGCCCACGCCGAGGCGGAGGAGAAGTACGTCTACCCGAAGCTCCGCACCAAGCACGCCGTCGGCGCCCGCGAGGCCGAGCACGGCGAGGAGGAGCACGCCGAGGGTCACGAGGCCCTGCTCGCCGTCCTCGAGCTGAAGGGCACCGACACCCAGGCCTTCGACGACGCCGTCGAGGAGCTGGCGAAGGTGGTCAACCACCACCTCACCGAGGAGGAGCTGACCATCCTCAACCCGGCCCGCGAGGAGGTCGGCTCGCAGCTGCGTGCCGAGCTGGGGGAGCAGTTCGCCCGGGAGCGCAACGCCCAGATCGACGACAACTGCGGCACGCTCACCAACGTCCGCAGGATCGTCGCCGCCGCACGCAAGGATGGCCTGCTGGACGATGACGACGAGGGCGACGAAGACTGACCCCGTGGACGTCGACGCGATGCTCGAGCACTGCCTCGCGAAGCCCGGAGCCTGGCCGGACGACCCCTGGGAGCGGAGTAGGGCTTAACCATGCAGGGATGCTGGATCCGTCCCGATCCAGGGCCGAAGGGGAGCGTAATCCCGCGAATGGCGAGACACTCGTTGCCACTCAATGAGGGAGCGTGTGATGTATCTGGGACTTGTTGGCAAAAGAGGCATGTCGACCGCGTCCGTTGTCCGGGTGCGGTGCCCGGAATGTCACCACACCGTCCGGCTCGAGATGATCCACGGTGAGCTCGACCACGAAGTGGAACTTGAAGACGGACGAACTGTCTATGTCGGGGTCAGGCACTGTCCCGAAGAGACGTGCGGACAGATCGTCTTTGTCGTGACCGAGCTAGTGGGGGGCGGCCGTGAGATCATCTTCACCGCTCCACGAGAGACCCTGGACTTCGACACGACGGATCTGCCGACTGCTGTTCTTTCCTGCATGCAGGAGGCAGCGGTCTGCTTCACGAACGATTGCTACGTGGCAGCGGCCATCATGATTCGCAAGACGCTCGAGGAAATGTGTGAGGACCGGTCCGCGACTGGCGCGAATCTCGCAGAGCGGCTTCAGTCCTTGGGGAGTCTCGTCATTCTCCCGCCCGCTTTGCTCGCGGGTATGAACAGCCTCCGGTTGCTTGGCAACGACGCCGCCCACATTGAATCGAAGACGTTCTCTGAGATTGGTCGCGACGAGATTCAGGTTTCGTTTGATGTCGCAAAGGAAGTTCTGAAAGCCGTCTACCAGTACGACGCGCTCATTGCGCAACTCGACGCCTTGAAGAAGTAGCCGAAGGGATCGATTCGCGCGACCTCTCGAGGATGTGCACGCACTGTTCGCCTGGGCCAGGCGCGTGGCCTCACTGCCAGGGGGTGGTGGACCCGACGAAGTCGGCACGGGAAACCGTTGCCGGTGGCCGGGAGACGGGTCGCGAACAACGTATTGCTTGACCGTCATCGAGGCTGGGTGCAATCGGGCTGTCTAGTTCAATCGCGCTGTCTAGTTCAGAGGGTCCAGACCGAGGTCCAGTCGGATCTGTGCGTCGTACAGACCTGCACCGATCGCCCACTGGACCCCGACGACGTCAAGCGCTTCTATCGTGCTGTCGAGTTCCCAACCGAGAGCGGAGTCGATCCGCTGGCAGAGTTCCTTGACGACATAGAAGGCCGGCATGGTGTGCCAGGCAGCCGCCTTCGTCCGCTGCCATGCGATCACCGTATGGGGCAAGAGGTATTCGTCGGGCAGGAGTGAGTGTGATGCCCGCGAGTGAGCAACTGCAGACAGCGAACGCCACATTGCTCGGCCGAGGCCGTTCGGTAACACCTCGTCAAGGACGAGTCGCGTCGAGTCTGGCTGGCGTTGGCCAGGTGCCAGGATGATCGGCGGGTAGTGGCGATCTCGTCGGTACTTGACGACGAAGCCGAGCGTGTTGGCGAACGCGGTCAACTCGTCAATCTGCGTATCGGCGGCTCGATCCTCGCCACGGGATACGCCGGCGTTGGAGGACTCCTTCAACTCCGCGAAGTGGAGATTCAACGTCCGCCGCGTGCGCTCCCGGACGTCAACGGACGTATCGAGCAGGAAGCAACCCATCGCCGCGGCCTCAAGAACGGATCGGGCCAACGTGATCGGCGCCCGAATGTGGTCCTCCGAATCGACAAGACGACCGATCCCGACGAAGTCATCGATGACGGTGTGAAAGCAACGCTTCAGGTAGGCGAGGCTCCAAGCTGCCGGGTTTCGGGTTGGATTGGTTTCCAGCCAATGCGTACTTGCCGGCTCAGCGGACTCGACGAAGGCTGCGACGAGTGGCTCCATGTCGTCGAAGTCCGACGCCCCTTGTGTGCCTGCTCGTGGAAACCATTGCGACGTGGCGTCGGGGTCGAGGCCAAGTTCCAGGGCAGCGATCTTCCGCAGTGTGTCGATGGTCTCGTAGACCAGACCGGTGATGGTCTTGATTGAGTCAGCAAGGTCAGACGCGGTCGGACGGCGGGCGACGACCATCTCCAGTTCAAGCCGGTTTTGCTCCATCCTGGCGAAGAAGGCTTCGGCGTCGAACGCTGTCGATTCCTCGGTCATGCTTGGAGTCTCCCGCGTGGCGGGCGGAAACCCCGGGACGATGTCGTGCGGCGTTTAAAGTGGATCGATGACGCCAGCCCAGATGCTTGAGTTCTGCTTGGCGAAGCCCGGCGCGTGGCAGGACTGGCCGTGGGGAGGCGGTCCAGACGACTCTGGCCAGGGTTCTCGTGAGACTGGCCGGGGAATTCGCTCCGACCACGACCACCCGGTGGTCAAGGTCGGTCCGGGCGAGGCCGGGAAGATCTTCGCGTTCCTCGGCGCCGGGGGAGTCGGCGTCAAGGGCGGACCCAGCCGCGAAGCGGCCGACGAGTGGCTGGACCGTTTCCCGGGCGACGCCACGGTGATGCGCTACATCGGCAGGTCCGGCTGGAACGACCTGGCGTACGGCGGCGCGATCCCGGACGACGAGCTGCTCGACGCGGTCGACGAGTCCTACCGGCTGGTGGTGTCCAAGCTGCCGAAGAAGCACCGACCGCCGGGCTGGGACCACTAGCGCCGCTCGTGCCGCACGACCGCCAGGCTGACCAGCCGGGCGACCACCAGTGCGACGTAGAAGACCCCGGCGATCATCTCGAGCATCGCGAACGAGCGGGCGTGGCCCTCGACGGGGAGCACGTCGGAGAGCCCGACGCTGGTCAGCGTCGTGAAGGACAGGAAGAGCAGCTCGAACCAGGTGCGGTCGCCGGTGCCGTCGGCGCCGATGAACGATCCCGGCCAGAGGACCTGACAGGCGGCGTACGCGTAGGCGAAGGCCCACGCGACGACCGTGAACGCGGCACCCGTCGCGAAGAGCTCGTCGCGGGTCACCCGGTCGTCGTGGAACAGATAGCGCAGCATCGCGAACGAGATGTAGAAGTAGAACGGCACGTGGAAGGCGGCGGAGGCGAGCACGATCGGGTCGCTGTGCGGCTGCCACGCCTCGAGCACGGTCAGGACCATCGCCGGCCCGCCGAGCAGCACGGCCACCCAGGTCAGCGCGGGTGTCAGCCGGACCGCGGCGACGGCCGCCACGACCACCCCGAGCTGGACGACCCCCAGGACGGCGCGGCCTCCCACCGAGCCCTCGAGGAAGGGATAGGCGAGGACCACGACGAGCTGGGTCGCGAGCAGGACCGCCGAGGGGTGCGCGAGCACGGCGTCGGCGCGCTCGCGGATCCTCACTCGGAGGCCTTGTCGTTGGGCTTCCAGGGCTGACCGAGCTCCTTGGCCTGCTTCTTGCGGAGCTTGCGCTCGTGGGTCGCGACGATGTCGGACTTGCGGGAGACCGTCTTGGCGACGTTGATCCCGGTGCCCAGCGCGACGAACCCCGGCCAGAAGATGACGTCACGAGTCACGAGGAACCAGATCACCGTGCAGACGAGGGTGGCGAAGAGAAACCCGAAGACCGCCTCCCGGCGGTCGGACCGGTAGGCGTCGACGGCGAGCCGGTGGATCTCGTCCGCGCCTGCGTGGGCGAGTCCGGCGCGGACCGGCTCGACCGCCTTGACGGCGATCAGGTCGGAGACGATCGGAGGCAGCTCGCCGAGAGTGCGGGCCGCGTTGGCGCGGTCGCTCCGCTCGTCGTACTCGTCGCGGTCCAGGCGCCCGTCGGCGTAGGCGTCGGTCAGCACCTGCTGCACGACCGAGCGGTCCAGGTCGGAGGCCCGCAGCGCCGCGACCTGCGGATCCCGCGGGTCGTGCGTGAACTCGGACCAGACCTGCTTCTCCACGCGCACATCGTAGGAGCACCCCGGTCCAGCCCAGGCCGGACACACGTTTCGGCGGCGTTACCTCAGGGCAGGACCGTCGTTGGGGTGGTGGGAGAACTTGTTCTACCCAGGGTGGACACGTGTTGCCTCAGATGAGAACACGTTCTAGTCTGGCGCCGGTCTAGACAGGTCAGGGGAGGTGTTGATGGCGCTCACTGCTGCGTCCGTGATCCGAGGACCCGGCGAGCTGGCCGCCATGGTGGTCGACGTCGCCGTCCAGACCTTCACCACGAAGTTCCAGTTCCGTGAGTTCATCGAGCAGGCCTGGTTCATCACCAGCGTGACCCTGATGCCGACCATCTTGGTGTCGATCCCGTTCGGCGCGGTCATCTCCCTCCAGGTCGGCAACCTGACCGGCCAGCTCGGCGCCCAGTCGTTCGCCGGCGCCACCGCCGTCCTCGCCGTCGTGCGGGAGGCAGCACCGATCGCCGCGGCCCTGATCATCGCCGGCGCCGCCGGCTCCGCCATCTGCTCGGACCTCGGCGCCCGCAAGATCCGCGAGGAGATCGACGCGATGGAGGTCCTCGGCGTCGACCCGATCGCGCGGCTCGTGGTCCCGCGCGTGCTGGCCACCATGTTCGTGGCGTTCATGATCATCGGGATCGTGATCGGCGCCGGGATCGGCGGCGGCTACTTCTTCACGGTGATCGTCCAGGGCGGCTCCGCGGGCGCCTTCCTCTCCTCGTTCACGGCCCTCGCCAGCATCACCGACCTCTACATCGCGATCGTCAAGGCGGTCGTCTTCGGCGGGATGGCAGCCATCGTGGGTGCCTACAAGGGCCTCAACGCCGGCGGCGGCCCGAGCGGCGTGGGTCGCGCCGTCAACGAGTCGGTGATCGTCGCCTTCATGCTGCTCTTCTTCATCAACGCCGTGATCACCGCCATCTACTTCCAAGTCATCCCACCCCCGGGGCTGTGAGCGACTGATGGCCAGCATCGGTGCGATGGGCACCTCCTTCGTCAAGGGTCGACGCGACTCCCTCGAGGCGTACGGCGACCAGCTCATGTTCTACGTCAAGGCGCTCGCCTGGGTGCCGCGTGCGATCAAGCGCTACCCCCGCGAGATCGTCAACACGCTCGCCGAGGTGACCTTCGGCGCCGGTGGCCTGACCCTGATCGCCGGCTCGGTCGGCGTGATCGCGTTCCTGTCGTTCTTCGCCGGCACCGAGGTCGGCATCCAGGGCTACGCCTCGCTGAGCCAGCTCGGCGTCGCCAAGCTCAGTGCCTTCATCTCGGCCTACTTCAACACCCGCGAGGTCGCCCCGCTCATCTGCTCGATCGCGCTCGCCGCGACCGTTGGCTGCGGCTACACCGCGCGCCTGGGTGCGATGCGGATCTCGGAGGAGATCGACGCGCTCGAGGTGATGGGCATCCCGTCGCTGCCGTTCCTGGTGACGACCCGGATGATCGCCGGGTTCATCGCGGTGATCCCGCTGTACGTCGTCGCGCTGAGCGCGTCCTACCTCTCACCCCGGCTGATCACGACCTACATCTACCACCAGTCGCCGGGCACCTACGACCACTACTTCCTGCAGTTCCTGCCGCCCATCGACATCCTGTGGTCGTTCTTCAAGCTGCTCTTCCTGGCGACCGCGGTGATCCTGATCCACTGCTACTACGGCTACACCGCGTCCGGCGGTCCGGCCGGCGTCGGCACGGCCGTGGGCCGGGCGATCCGCACCAGCATCGTCACGATCGTGGTGGCCGACTTCTTCCTGAGCTTCGCCATCTGGGGTTCCACGACCACCGTCAGGATCACCGGCTGATGTTGGTCAACATCTACCACGACAGCCCGGCGGAGCACCGTCGGCTGGCGGTCGCGGGCGTCGTCTTCATCGCCGTGATCGCGCTGCTGGTGGGGCTGTCGATCGCGATGTACCAGAAGGTGTTCACCGACGTCACGACCGTGAAGATCAACGCCGACCGGGCCGGGCTCCAGCTCACCAAGTTCGGCGACGTCCGCATCCACGGCGTGCTGGTGGGCCAGGTCCGCCACGTCGACCAGGACGGCGAGCAGGCCGTGATCACCGTCGCGCTCAACCCGCAGGAGGCGGAGCGGATCCCCGACAACGTGTCGGTGGAGATCTTGCCGACGACGCTCTTCGGCCAGAAGTTCATCTCCTTCGTGACCCCGGACGACCCCTCGTCGACGCCGCTCGCCGACGGCGACGTGATCCCGGCCAGCCGGGTGACCACCAACGTCGAGCTGAGCCGGATCCTCGCCAACCTCTTCCCGCTGCTGCGGTCCATCCAGCCGGCCGACCTGAACGCCACGCTCAACGCCCTCGCCACCGCGCTCGGCGGACGCGGCGCGCAGATCGGCGACACGATGGACCAGCTGGACTCCTACCTCGGCGAGATCGACGACCACCTGCCGACGCTCAAGACCGACCTGGTCAAGCTCGCGGACGTCGCCGACACCTACGACCTCGCCGCGCCCGACCTGCTGGGCGTGCTCCGCAACGTCACCGTGACCGGCCAGACCGTGATCGACAACAAGAAACAGCTCGGCACCTTCTTCTCCGACCTCCAGGGTCTTGCCGACACCTCGACCCGGGTCCTCTCCGACAACGAGAGCAACATCATCCGCGTCGGGCAGGTCACCGCCCCGATCCTCAAGCTGGCCGCGGTCTACGCGCCCGAGCTGCCCTGCCTGCTCGAGGGCGCAGCGAAGTACGCACCCCGCCTGGCCCGGACCTTCGAGGGCAACCAGGTCAAGCAGTACCTCGAGCTCGGCACGGCGCAGTACAAGCCGTACGACGCCGACGACCGTCCGACGTACGGCGAGGTCGGCCACGGACCGTGGTGCCTGGGCCTGCCGAACCCGAAGGTGCCCGCGCCGCCGGTCTCCCTCGACCAGGGCAGCGACATCGACGAGCACCCGCCCACGAGCCCGCTGCCCAGCCAGTTCGGGCTCGGTCGGGTCGGTGCCGACTACTCCGGCAGCACGGGCGACCAGCAGATCCTCAACGCGATGCTCGCCCAGCGCACCGGCGCATCGGCCGACACCTACGGGTCGCTCGGCTCGCTGATGTACGGCCCGCTGGTGCGCGAGCCCGCCGGGGGTGGGCGATGAGCCGCAACAGCACGACGATCGCTGCCGGGATCAAGCTCGGCATCTTCACCGTCGTCTCGATCCTGGTCACCGGCCTGCTCGCGGTGATCATGGGCAACGTCGGGTTCGGTGGCGGCACGACGTACCAGGCGATCTTCACGACCGCCTCGATGCTCCAGAAGGGTGACGACGTCCGCGTCGCCGGGGTGAGCGTCGGCGAGGTCAAGAACGTCGAGCACTACCACCGCACCGAGGCGCTGGTGACCTTCCGGGTCCAGTCCGACGTGCCGCTGACCACGGCCTCGCTCGCCGAGATCCGGTTCCTCAACCTGGTCGGCGACCGCTACCTCGCGCTCGAGGAGGGCTCCGACACCAACGCGAAGCCGCTGCCCGCCGACGGCGTGATCCCGGTCGAGCAGACCAAGCCCGCGCTCAACCTGACGACGCTCTTCAACGGGTTCCAGCCGCTGTTCCAGGCGCTGAACCCGAAGGAGGTCAACGACCTGAGCATGAACCTCGTCCAGGTCCTCCAGGGCGAGGGCGGCACCGTCCAGGGGCTGCTCCAGAAGACCGCCTCGCTCACCAACACCCTGGCCGACCGCGACCAGCTGATCGGCGAGGTCGTCGACAACCTCGGCCAGACGCTCTCGACGGTCGACAGCCGGCACCAGCAGCTCAACGACCTGGTGATCGGGCTGAAGAACTGGATGGCGGACCTGGCCCGAGACCGCGACACCATCGGTTCGTCGCTGAAGAACGTCTCCAACCTCACCGTCGTCGTCGCCGACCTGCTCCGACAGGGCCGGCCGCTCGTGAAGTCCGACGTCGCCAAGCTGCGCCAGCTCGCCGCGCTGCTCAACGAGGACAAGAACAGCAACCTGCTCCGGGAGCTCTTCGACCGGCTGCCCGAGTCGATGACCGACCAGACCCGGACCGGCACCTACGGCTCTTGGTACAACTACTACGTCTGCGGCTTCAGCGGCCGGATCACGCTGCCCGCAGGTCTCGGAGAGATCCCCGGCGTGAAGCAGCTCTTCGCCCAGCTCAACAACCTCAACTTCCACTCCACCGCGCCTCGCTGCAACCAGGCGGCCACGCCATGAGCCGCTACAGCGAGGCCAAGACGCTCCGTCTGGGCGCGATCACCCTGGTGATCATGGCGCTGATCATGGCGGCCGCGTTCAACCTGTCGAAGTTCCCGGGTTTCCGCGGGTCGACCTACCACGCCGAGTTCAAGGACGCGAGCGGCCTGCACACCGGCAACATGGTCCAGGTCGGCGGCATCCGGGTCGGCCGCGTCACCGACGTCTCCCTGGAGAACAGCAACACCGTGCTGGTGACCTTCGAGGTCGACAACAGCGTGGAGTTCGGCGACGAGAGCCGCGCGTCGATCGAGGTGCTCAGCCTGCTCGGGGAGAAGTACCTCGACCTCCAGCCCGCCGGCTCCGGCCAGCTGGCCTCCGACGACGTGATCCCGGTCGACCGCACCAACTCGGCGTACGACATCGTCGGCGTCTTCAGCGACCTGACCACCACCACGGAGCGGATCGACACCGACCAGCTCGCGAAGGCCCTCGACGTCGTGGCCGACACGACCAACAAGGCGGCGCCCGAGATCGAGTCCAGCTTCCAGGGCATCTCACGGCTCTCGAAGAGCGTCGCGTCGCGCGACGACGAGATCCAGGCACTGCTGCAGAGCTCGCAGAGCGTGACCAAGGTGCTCGCCGCCCGCAGTAACGACCTGGTCGACCTGATGAAGCACAGCGACCTGGTCTTCAAGGAGGTCCAGCGGCGCAAGCAGGCGATCCACCTGCTGCTGGTCAATGCGCGCGACCTCGCCGACCAGCTCCACGGCGTCGCGACCGACAACCAGGCGCAGATCGGCCCCGCCCTCCAGCAGGTCGACCAGCTGCTGTCGCTGCTCAACGACAAGGACAAGGAGCTGAAGGCGACCCTGCACGCGCTCGGGCCCTACGTGTCGATCCTCGGCAACATCATCGGCACCGGTCCGTGGTTCGACGCGTACGCCGTCAACCTCGCCGCCATCCCGACCGGCGAGTTCCAGCCCGGATCGGTGGACTGACATGGCCTCCGCCCACCTCAACCGCGTCGCCGGACGATCCCTTGCCGTGGTGCTCGCCCTGGTGCTCGGCCTCGCCCTCTACTTCTTCGCGATCCGTGACAGCGACGAGACGAAGACCGTCACCGCCCACTTCCCGCGCGCGGTCAGCGTCTACGTCGGCAGCGACGTCCGGATCCTCGGCGTCAACGTCGGCCGGGTGACCGCCGTGACGCCGGAGGGCAACTCAGTCCGCGTCGACATGGAGTACGACGCGAAGTACGACGTCCCGGCCGACGCGAAGGCGGTCATCGTGACGCCGACCCTGGTGTCCGACCGGTTCGTCCAGCTCACGCCGGCCTTCGCCGAGGGCGACGCCCTGATGGCCGACGGTGCGGACATCGCGCTGCCCGACACCGCCGTCCCGGTCGAGCTCGACCGGATCTACGCCAGCCTGCGCGACCTCTCCGAGGCGCTCGGCCCCAACGGCGTCAACAAGGACGGCACCCTCGACCACGTCCTCAAGGCAGGTGCGAACGCGCTGAAGGGCAAGGGCGAGCTCGGCAACGAGATGCTCACCAACCTGGCGGCGGCCGCCCAGACCTTCGGCGACGGCAGCGGCCCGCTCTTCCAGACCGTCAGCCAGCTCGCCGAGTTCACGACCACGCTGGCGCAGAACGACAAGTTCGTGCGGGCCTTCATCAAGGACCTCGCCGGCGTCTCGTCGCAGCTGGTCGGCGAGCGCACCGAGATCCAGGGCGCCCTGGCTGCGGTCGCCGACGCTGTCGGGACCGTCAAGACGTTCGTCCACGACAACCGCGACGCCCTGGTCACCGACGTCCAGAAGCTCACCCGCGTCATGCAGACCATCAACTCCGAGAAGGGCAGCCTCGACAAGGCCCTGCAGGTCGCGCCCACGGCGATCGGCAACCTGACGCTGGCCTACAACACCAAGTCCGGGTCGATCGGCTCGCGGATCGGGATCAGCGGCAACGTCTGGGACGCCGACGGCTTCCTCTGCGGCATCGTCCAGCAGTCGTCGCTGCCGAAGGCCAGCAAGGACCTCGCCTGCAGCCTCTTCAAGCAGCTGCTCGAGCCGATCGAGGGCCAGCTCCCGACGATCCCGCCCGGACCCTCGGGCAAGACGAGCGCCCAGGGCGCGACCGCCAACCGGGCGGCGCAGGTGCAGCAGCGGTACGCCGTCACCGGCACGACCTCGCTCGGTCAGCTGATGGGCGGTGCCTCGTGATCGGCCGCGCTGCCCGGGCAGCCGTCCTGGTGACCGGCCGCGCTGCCCGGGCAGCCGTCCTGGTGACCGGCCTCGCGCTGGTCGTGGGCGGCTGCAAGTTCGACGGCGCCTACGACCTCCCGCTCCCGGGGTCGCCGGTCGACGCCGACCACTCCTACGAGGTCACGGCCGAGTTCGCCGACATCCTCAACGTGGTCCCGAAGTCCCCGGTGATGGTCGACGACGTCACCGTCGGCGAGGTGACCGACATCGAGCGCGACGGCTGGAACGCCGTGGTCACGCTGCGGATCAAGGACGACGTGGTCCTGCCCGACAACGCCCTCGCGTCGATCCGCCAGGTCAGCCTCCTCGGCGAGAAGTACGTCTCCCTGGAGGCCCCGACCACCGGCGCGAGCGACGACAGGCTCTCCGACGGCGACAACATCCCGCTGTCCGACACCGGCCGCAACCCGGAGGTCGAGGAGGTGCTCGGTGCCTTGTCGTTCCTGCTGTCCGGTGGCGGCGTCGGCCAGCTCGGCACCATCACCCACGAGCTCAACCAGGTGATGGACGGACGCACCGACCGGCTGCGCCACCTGCTCGGCTCGCTCGACGACGTCGTGGGCACGATCGACGACCAGAAGGAAGACATCATCCACGCGATGGAGTCGGTCAACCACCTCACCGAGACCCTCAACACCGAGAAGAAGACGATCACCGGCGCCCTCGACGTGGCCGGGCCGGCCGTCCAGGTCCTCGCCGCCCAGCACGACGAGCTGATCGCGATGCTCAAGTCCCTCGACCACCTCGGCGTGGTCGGCACCCGGGTCATCGGGCAGAGCAAGGACGACATCCTGTCCTCCCTCGACGACCTCCAGCCGGTGCTCCAGAAGCTGCACCAGGCCGGTGACGCGCTCGCGCCCGGCCTCAACCTCCTGGTGAGCTTCCCCTTCCCGAAGGAGGCGTCCGAGATCGTGAAGGGCGACTACGCCAACACCTCGATCCGCGCCGACATCAACCTCGAGAACCTGCTCCCGAACGGCAACGACGGCGGCGGGCTCCCGCCGGTGATCGATCCCGGCCACGTGCTCACCCAGGTCGAGAAGTGCCTGCGCAGCGGCGACCTGACGAGCAAGGCCTGCCAGAAGGTGCTCGACTCGGTCGACCTCGTCAAGAACCTGACCAAGCAGTGCAAGAAGAAGAAGTACGACGGCAACCCGGTCTGCACGATCGTCGAGGCGCTGCCCGGTGGCGGCGGTGGCGGCGGTGGACTTCCCGGCCTGCCCGGTCTGCCGGGCCTCGGCGGTCTCCTGGGTGACGCGCTGACCAGCGGGGCCGCCTCGCCGGCGCCCGACCCGACCGCGTTCTACGGGGGTGCGGCGTGAAGCGCGGGATCCGCATCCGGATCGGTGCCTTCCTGGTGCTCAGCGCCGTGGGCATCGTCTACGTGGCCGGGTCCTACCTGGGCATCGTCGACCGGATCCTCGGTCGCGGGATCACCGTCCACGCCACGCTTCCCACCTCGGGCGGGCTGTTCGACGGCAGCGAGGTCACCTACCGCGGCGTCAAGGTCGGCAAGGTCTCCGCGATGCACGCGACCCAGGACGGCGTCACCCTGGACCTCGCGCTCGAGGACGGCACGAAGCTGCCGATGGACTCACCGATGTACGTCCACAACCTCTCGGCGGTGGGGGAGCAGTACCTCGACTTCGAGCCGCCGGACGACGACGGCCCGTACGCCGAGGCCGGATCGACCCTGCACGGCACCGCCGAGTCGCTGCCGGTCGACGAGGGCGACCTCCTGGTCGAGCTCAACCGGTTCGTCAGCTCGGTCGACAAGAAGAACCTCCAGGTCGTCGTCCACGAGCTCGGCACCATGTTCACCGACACCGGCGTCCCCCTGCAGAAGCTCATCGACAGCGGGAGCACCTTCGTCCGGGAGGCGTCCGCGCACACGGCCGACACGATCCGGCTGCTCGACCGGGGCAAGCGGGTGCTCACGACCCAGCAGGGCCAGAGCGAGAACATCCGCAGCTTCTCCCGCGACCTGCACGGCCTGACCGACGCGCTCGCCGGGAGCGACGACGACCTCGAGAAGGTCCTCGACGGCACTCCGGGCACCGCACGCGAGGTCGACGGGCTGCTCCAGGACCTCGAGCCCACGTTGCCGGTGCTGCTGGGCAGCGCGGTGAGCGTCAACCAGGTGGTCGTCTCCCACCTCGACGGCATCGAGCAGCTGCTGGTGACCTACCCGCGGGTGATCTCGGCCGGCTTCACCGGCACCCCGGGCGACGGCTACGGCCACGTCAACCTCCAGCTCGACAACAGCGTGCCGCCGTGCACCGAGGGCTACAAGCCACGCAGCCAGTGGCGGCCGGCGAGCGACCTGTCCGACTCGGCGATCTACCCGGCGCGGTGCACCAGCGGTCCGCCGTACGTCATGCGCGGCCCGAAGTACTCGCCCGGCAGCCCGGGCAACCCGTCCCCGGGACGGGTCTACCGGTCGTCCTACGACCCGCAGACCGGAATCATCGGAGGCGCCGTCGACCGGCACGGCAACCCGGTACGGTTCGTCGATCAGGGCAACCTGTCGATCCTGGGAGGGGACGCGTGGAAGTGGCTTCTGGTGGGTCCGGTGGTCAGCAAGTGACCGAGGAGACCGTGAGCCAGCCGGGTCGCCGCCGCGGTCTGAACATCGGCCTCTTCGTGCTCGCGCTGCTGCTCGCCTGCGGCTGCGTGTTCGGTGGGGTGCTGGTCGTCCAGGAGCACCGCGACCGGGACCGTGCGGCCGTGGAGCAGGAGCGGTACGGCGACGTGCTCGCGTCCGCGCGCACCGAGGTGGAGGCCCTGATCAACATCGACTACCGCAACGCCAAGGAGAGCATCGACGCCGTCGGTGCCGGCGCGACCGGTGACTTCGCCAAGCAGTACGACTCGAGCACCGACAGCGTGCTCGAGGTGCTGCGGCGCAACAAGTCGGTGATGGACGGCAAGGTCCTGTGGGCCGGCGTGGTCGACCAGGACGCCGACAGCGCCACGGTCATCGCCGCGACGACCGGGACCGTCGCCAACGTCTCGACCAAGAACAAGCCCGTCGCGCGCAGCTTCCGCGTCAAGCTCGACCTGGTCAACGAGGACGGCACCTGGAAGACCCAGAACCTGGAGTTCGTGGGCTGATGACGTCACGCAACCCGGTCGGACGCCCGCGCAAGATCGCGGGTCAGCGCCCCACACCCCAACCCCCGGTGGTCGAGCCCGACTCCTCGGTGGTCGAGCCTGTCGAGCCCCCCGCAGCCGCAGAGCCGCCTGCGCCGCCGAAGAAGCCCAAGACACCGAAGAAGCCGAAGAAGCCGCGCGGATCCGGCGGCCGTCGTACGACGATCGCACTGATCGCGGCCGCGGTGGTGCTCCTCGTGGTCGGCATCGCCGAGACCGTCTACCTGGTCCGCGACGCCACCCCGACCATCTCCGCGCAGCGGCCGGTCGTCACCGGCACCCTGACCCAGCGTGCTGCGGTCGACGCCGCGGCCACGTCGACCGAGGAGATCCTGTCGACGTCCTACGAGGACTACGACCACCAGATCGACCAGGCGACCTCGAAGATGACCGACACCTTCGCCGAGCAGTACCGCCAGACGGCGGACGGCATCAAGGACCAGTTCATCGCGCAGCGGACCAAGCTGCAGTTCAAGGTCGTCGCCCAGGGCGTCGTGCAGGCCTCGCCCGAGCAGGTGCAGGCGCTGCTCTTCCTCAACCAGTACGTCGAGAAGACGGTCGACGGGCAGCCGAAGACCGACATCGCGCAGTACCGCGCCCTGGTCACGGTGGTCCACACCGACCAGGGGTGGCTGGTCTCCAACATCGAGACGCAGTAGGGTCCCGGAAAACTAGAACAGGTTATAGTTGAGTCGACCGCCCGACAGGAGAAGGATCGCCGCGTGCCCGCACCCACGGTTGACACCGACCTCCTCGTCATCGGCGCCGGTCCCACCGGTCTGTTCGCCGCTTACTACGCCGGCTTCCGCGGCATGCGGATCGCCGTCGTCGACTCGCTGCCCGAGCTCGGCGGCCAGATCACCGCGATGTACCCCGAGAAGCAGATCCTCGACGTGGCGGGCTTCCCGTCGGTCAAGGGTCGCGAGCTGGTCGAGGGCCTGGTCGAGCAGGCCGCCCTTTCCGAGCCGGTCTACCTCCTCGAGCGCACTGCTCTGACCCTGGTCGAGGACGAGGACGGCGTGACCGTCGGACTCGACGACGGCACCGACGTCCGCGCGAAGGTCGTCCTGATCACCGCCGGCATCGGCAAGTTCAGCCCGCGACCCCTGCCCGCCGGCGACGGGTGGTTGGGCCGCGGCCTGGAGTTCTTCGTCCCCAGCTTCCAGCCCTACGTCGGCAAGGACGTCGTCATCGTCGGTGGCGGCGACAGCGCCTTCGACTGGGCGCTCCACCTCGAGCCGGTCGCCCGCTCGGTCACGCTGGTGCACCGCCGCGACGCCTTCCGCGCCCACGAGCGCACCGTCGAGGCGGTCCGCGCCTCGCCCAAGGTCGAGATCGTCACCAAGGCCGAGGTCACCGCGATCAACGGCAACGGCACCGTCGAGTCGATCGACATCTCCGTCGGTGGCGAGGTCACGACCCGGCCGACCCAGGCGATCGTCGCGGCGCTCGGCTTCGTCGCCGACCTCGGCCCGATCCAGCAGTGGGGCATCGAGGTCGAGAAGCGGCACGTCGTCGTCAACTCCGCGATGCGCACCAACCTGGCGCGCGTCTTCGCCGCCGGCGACATCACGGAGTACCCCGGCAAGGTCCGCCTGATCGCCGTCGGCTTCGGCGAGGCCGCCACGGCGGTCAACAACGCGGCCGTCGTGATCGACCCCACCGCCCACGTGTTCCCCGGTCACTCGAGTGAAGGAAGCTGAGCCATGAAGATCAAGGTCGACTTCGACCTCTGCGAGTCCAACGCGCTGTGCGAGGCGATGGCCCCCGAGGTGTTCGAGCTGGATGACGACGACTTCCTCCAGCTCAAGACCGAGGAGACGACTCCCGAGAACATCGACAACGTGAAGCGCGCCGTGGCTGCCTGCCCGCGCGCCGCGATCTCCCTGCTGGAGGACTAAGCGTGACGAACACTTCTCTCGACGGCAAGGTCGCGATCGTGACCGGTGCCGGCGCCGGACTCGGGCGCGCCGAGGCGCTGGCCCTGGCCGACGCGGGCGCGCGCATCGTGCTCAACGACCTGCCCGGCGGCGCCGACGAGGCGGCCGAGGAGATCCGCTCGCGCGGTGGTGAGGCGACCATCGTCGCCGGCGACGTGGGGGAGCGGTCCACCGCCGACGCCATGGTCGCCGCGGCGGTCGACGGCTTCGGCGGCCTCGACATCGTCGTCAACAACGCGGGCATCACCAAGGACCGGATGCTCTTCAACATGTCCGACGAGGAGTGGGACCTGGTCATCCACATCCACCTCCGCGGTCACTTCCTGCTGTCGCGCAACGCCGCGGCCTACTGGCGTGCGAAGGCGAAGGAGTCCGGCGCCTCCGTCGAGGCGGCCGTCGTCAACACCGCGTCCGAGGCGTTCCTTTCCGGTCCGCCCGGCCAGGCCAACTACGGCGCCGCCAAGGCCGGCATCGCCGCGCTGACGGTCTCCACCGCTCGGTCCATGGCGAGCAGCGGCGTACGCGCCAACGCGATCTGCCCGCGGGCGCGGACCGCGATGACCGCCCAGGTCTTCGGCGAGGACGAGTCCGGCCTCGAGGTCGACCCCTACTCGCCCGAGCACGTCGCGCCCGTCGTCGCCTACCTCGCCTCGCCGGCCGCCGCGCGGATCACCGGCCAGGTCTTCGTCGTCTACGGCGGGATGGTGGCCCTGGTCGCCGCACCCATCGTCGAGGAGCGCTTCGACAAGTCCGGTTCGCTCTGGACCGCTGACGACCTCGACAAGCAGCTCGGTGGCTACTTCACCGACCGCGACCCCACCGTCGGCTTCGCCGCCGACTCGATCATGAAGCTGAAGGCCTGAGATGCGACTGGAAGGCAAGGTCGCCATCGTCACCGGCGGCGCGATGGGGCAGGGCGCCGGGATCGCCCGGGCCTACGTCGCCGAGGGCGCGAAGGTCGTCATCGCGGACGTCGCCAAGGACGCCGGCCAGGCGCTCGCCGACGAGCTCTGCCAGGAATTCGGGCAGAGCAGCGCTCGCTTCGCTCACCACGACGTCAGCGACGCCGGCTCCTGGACCTCGCTGGTCGAGGACACCAACGAGCGCTTCGGCCCGGTCAACGTGCTGGCCAACAACGCCGGGATCCTGCGCTTCGGCGACATCGAGCGGATGGGCGTCGACGAGGTCGAGCTGCTCTGGCGGGTCAACCAGCTCGGGTGCTTCCTCGGGATGCAGGCAGTCACCCGCACCATGCGCGAGAACGGCGGCGGCTCGATCATCAACGCCTCCTCGGTCGAGGGCCTGGCCGGCATGGCCGGCTGTGCGGCGTACGCCGCCACCAAGTGGGCGATCCGCGGCATGACCAAGTGCGCCGCGATGGAGCTCGGCCCGAAGGGGATCCGGGTCAACTCGGTCCACCCCGGCATGATCGACACCCCGATGACGCGCGTGCACGGTGGCGACGACGCGATGGCGTACGGCGCCTCGAAGGTCCCGCTGCGTCGCGTCGGCCACCCCGAGGACATCGCCCCGCTCTACGTCTTCCTCGGCAG
Organism: Nocardioides pollutisoli; assembly: GCF_040045055.1. Taxonomy (NCBI): domain Bacteria; kingdom Bacillati; phylum Actinomycetota; class Actinomycetes; order Propionibacteriales; family Nocardioidaceae; genus Nocardioides; species Nocardioides pollutisoli. The sequence goes on along the minus strand of NZ_JBDZDU010000002.1, from coordinate 422,664 downwards.
CGACGAGTCGTCCTACATCAACGGCGCCGAGATCTCGGTCGACGGCGGCGTGACGGCCACGCACGCCTTCGGCGGATAGGTTCCTCGCATGGCTAACCAGCGCGGTCAGATCGTCATGTCCGACGACGAGGTCACCCAGTTCCTGCAGCAGCAGCGCTCCTGCACCCTCGGCACCTTCGGGCCCCAGGGCCAGATCCACCTCGTCGGCATGTGGTACGCCGTGACGGACGACGGCAGCATCTGGTTCGAGACCAAGAAGAAGGCGCAGAAGACCGTCAACCTGCGTCGCGACCCCCGGTGCAGCTTCCTGGTCGAGACGGGCCACACCTACGACCAGCTCCGCGGCGTCGCCATCGAGGGCACCGCCGAGGTGATCGAGGACGAGGCCGTCGTCTGGGACGTCTGCGTCAACATCTTCGAGCGCTACAACGCGCCGTACACCGAGGAGCTCAAGCCCTTCGTGGAGTTCATGGCCCACAACCGTGCGGCCGTCCGGCTCGACGCCGCGCGGATCCGCTCGTGGGACCACCGCAAGCTCGGCATGGCCCCCATGGAGCTGGGTGGCTCCACGGCGGAGTTCATCGAGTAGCAAACTTCTCCCGGTCGGTCCTCAACCTTCTGACCGGGACGGGGCTCTTGTACTGGTGATGGAACCCGACACCACGTTCGCCGAGTTCATGGCTGCCCGCTGGGCGGCCCTCTACCGCACGGCGTACCTCCTCACCGGCGAGCACCACCAGGCCGAGGACCTCCTCCAGGACGTCCTCGCCCGCACCTGCGTCCGCTGGCGCTCGATCCGTGCCAAGGGCGCGGCCGAGGCCTACGTGCGCAAGGCGATGCTCCACCAGGCGTCGCGCCAGTGGCGTCGACGCGGCCGCGAGACCGTCTCCGACCAGCTGCCCGACCGCGGGCACGGCGGCGGGATCGACGTCCGCGCCGAGCACCTCGCGCTGTGGGAGGAGATCCGGCGGCTGCCGCCCCGGATGCGCGCGACGTTGGTGCTCCGCTACATCGAGGACCTCTCCGAGCAGGAGACCGCCGACGCGCTCGGCGTCTCGCTCGGGTCGGTCAAGAGCCAGACCCACCACGCCCTCAAGCGGCTGCGCGCCGCGATCCCCGACCTGGAGTTGCTGCCATGACCGACACCGAGCTCCGCCAGAACCTCCACGCCATCCACGAGGCCATCACCGTGCCGCCCGTCGACCAGGTCGTCTTCGACGGGCGCGTACGCCGTGCGCGTCGCCGCCGCCGCGGCGTCCAGGCGCTCGTCGGAGCGACGGCCGTGGCCGCCGTCGCCACCGCGTTCGCGGTGGTCGTCCCGCACCTCGGCGACCGCTCGGACCCGACGACCTACGCCGCTGCGCCGGACCCGGGCGTCGCGGTCGTGCTCGGCGGCCGGGTCGAGCTCCTCGCCGCCGATGGCACCCTCACCGACACCGGTCTCGCCGGACGCCCGCTCGGTCGGCTCGACGGTCGGGAGGTCGTGCTCTCCGGGCACCGGCTGCTCGGCCTGACCGACGGCGTCATCGACGGCGTCGCGACCGCCTTCGTGGACCGCACGGGCGTCACCTATGAGACGACCACGGGTGCGATCCACTGGACGGGCACCCGCGGCCAGGACAGCGCCTGGATGGACGGCACCCTGCTGGGTGCGGGGGAGCACGCGTTCGTGGTGACCGGGGAGTCCACCGACCTGGTCGTGCACGACGCCGAGGGACTCCACCCAGTCGATCTCGGCAGTGACGGCAACGCCGTCGAGCCCGACCGGGTGGAGGTGGGCGGATTCACCGTCGCCGTCGTGGCCGACGGCACCGTGCAGTTCTTCGGAGCGGACGGGACCCGCGGCCAGTCCTTCCTGGGCGGCGAGAACGGCGCCCTCTCCGCTGACGGGGACACGTACGCCTTCGCGCCGAGTGCCCGCGAGGCGGCGGCCGGCATGGAGCCCGGCCTGGCGTTCTTCGACGTCGCCAGCGGTCACCAGGAGCGGGTCCCGCTCACGGGGCAGGCGCTCGACCTCGACTGGATCGACGGTGACCTCTACGTCGTCACCCAGCAGGGCGACGCCCACGTCCTCCAGGAGTGCACCCGCCAGGGCTGCGTGGACCGCCTGACCGACCCGACCGGCACGCTGTCCCTGCGCTGACGCGGCGTCGGGCGGCCCGGCGAACCACCCGGATGAGCCATGCGCCCCGGCGGCTGAGCGTCCTACGTTGACAGGGTCCGTCGCGCAGACGGCTGACCTGGAGGTGCGCTGTGGCCCGCTCGTCCCGACGGATGCTCGCTGCCGGAGTCGCCGTGCTCAGCACGGCTCTCGCCCTCGCCGGCACGGCCGGTGGTTCGCCGGCCGCCACGGCTGCACCGCCGCCCACCACCGCAGCCGCTGCCGCCGGCAAGGTCACGTACACCCCGCAGACCGTGGTGGTTCCCTCGGCGGTCGTGGCCAAGCAGCTCATGAAGGTCTCCGGCGACGGCACGACGTACACCTTCAAGTCGGCCTCCGGAGTCCTGGCGAAGCTGAAGGCCGGCTCGGTGATGCTGCTCGAGAAGAAGGCGGTCCGCGACGTCACCGCCGTCGACGTCGTCGCGAAGCACCTGGTCGTGACCACCTCGGACGCAGCGCTGACCGACGTGGTCGCCGACGGCACGCTCTCGTGGAGCTCGGGCGTCGACTGGTCCAAGGCCTTCGCCATCGGCGGCGACGGGGTGCCCGTCGCGCGGACCGCCGCCCAGCGGGCCAGCGGCGGATTCACGCTCAAGGGCAAGGTCGAGGGCTACGGCTACTCCGCGACGTTCACGCCGTCCGGGTCCGGGATGGCGGTCAAGATCGCGATCACCCGGGACACCCCCGTCGAGCTCGAGGTCAACGTCACCGGCACGCTGACCAACCTGAGGACGGCGGGCTCGATCACGGTCAGCAAGGGCAAGCTCGGCCAGGCGCAGTGGCTCGCCAACAACCTCGCCGGGAAGTTCGAGCTGGGCTACTCAGCCAAGCCCATCTCCGCCTTCGGCCTGGGCGACGCCGGCGGCATCAAGGTCACGCTGCCCGCCGAGGTGGCAGTCCCGTTCCTGGTGGGCGGCATCCCGTTCTACGTCGGGGTCAAGGTGGCGTTCTTCGCCAGCGCGGGCTTCTCGAGCTTCGACCAGGAGCTCACCGGCAGCTACAGCCTCGACTACGACGGCAAGGGTGGCTTCAAGCTCTCCGACAGCGGCGCGACGACGACCCAGGGCGTGCTCAAGGGTCTCGGCAAGATCGTCCTCGACGCGGCCCACGCGGTCGCGACCGGACCGATCAGCTTCGTCCTCGGCGCCCAGCTGCCCCAGCTCGAGCTCGGGATGGGCACCAAGGGCCTCAACATCGCCGGCAACGTCACCCTCATCGGGTCGAGCGGCATCGCGACGTACGGCGCCGGCTGCGACACCCGCAAGTTCCAGATCCAGGCCTCGACCGGGATCAAGGCCTCGTTCTTCGGGTTCTCCGCCTCGCTCGCGACCGCCAAGCTCTTCGACAAGTCCTACTACGCGTCGTACCCCGCGGGCTGCGGGACGTTCCCGGGCTAGCAGCCGGCGTTGGTCTTGATGTCGCCCTCGAGCTGCTGGAACTCGAGCGGGATGATCGTGAACGCCGACTGCAGCTGGTCGAGGGTCTGGGCGTCGGCCAGCAGCTTGATCTGGGTGGTGATCTCCTGGGTGCGCGGGTCGAGCGCGTCGCGGGCCTGCGACGTGAGCTCCTTGCTCGCCGTGGTGAGCTGCCCGAGCGACGTCCGGACCTTGCCCAGGCTGGTCACGGCGTCACCGAAGTTGCCGGCCTGCAGGGCAGAGTTGACCTCGCCGATGCTCTCCTTCACCGCGGCGCCGGCGGCGCACACCTGAGCCGATCCCGGCAGCGGCGAGCCCGTGGCGGACGGGCTGGCGGACGCACTCGCGGACGCCGAGGTCGACGTCGAAGGGTCGGCGGACGCGTCCGACGAGTCGTCGCTGCTGCAGCCGACGAGCACGGTGGCGAGCACGGCGGCGCAGGGGAGGATCAGCAGGCGGGTCAGGCGAGGCATGAACTTCTCCGTGTGGATCGAGTGGTAGGTGCGCCCACGAGTCTGACCTGTCGTCCCAAGGCGTCGCTCAGCGGGTGCGCCGATCGTGGGAAGCGCCCGACTCGCCGGTAGCCTCTGCCCGGTGAGCCCGGCATCCGCACCCCCCTCCGCGGTGCGGCGCGTGTGGGGAGAGCTGGTCCGCTTCCTCGTCGTCGGCGGCCTCGCGACCGCGGTCTCGTTCCTCGGGTTCAACGTCCTCGTTCACGGGCTGTTCCTGCGGAGCGCACCACTCGCGAACCAGGCGGTCCTGGCATTCGTCCTGGTCAACGTCCTGGCCGGGTGCGTCGCGTACGCCGGGATGCGGCTCTACACGTTCCGCGACCGCGAGCTCAGCGACCCCGGCTCCGGCCTGGTCGCGTTCTTCGGCCTCGGCGCCCTCACCATGGCGATCCCCGTCGTGTGCCTGTGGGTGAGCCGCCACGTGCTGGGTCTCAGCAGCCCGCTCTCCGACAACCTGGCCGCCAACGTGATCGGTCTGGGGCTCGGGACCGCCACCCGGTTCTGGGTCTTCCGGCGCTTCGTCTTCGTCGAGACGGCGCCGGCGTGAACCGCGGCGACCACATCTACGTCCGCCGTCGCGCGCGCTACAGCCACCACGGCATCTACTGCGGCGACGGCACGGTCATCCACTACGTCGGCGGTCGCGGAACGCTCCGCCGCGTCGAGCGGACCCCTCTGGAGTCGTTCGCGAGCGGCGGCGAGATCCAGGTGCGTGCCTACCGGACCCGGTTGCCCGTCGAGGAGATCATCCGCAACGCGGAGTCCAGGCTCGGCACCCACGGCTACCACCTGGTGCGCAACAACTGCGAGCACCTCGCGACCTGGTCCGCAACAGGCGCGCCCAGGAGCAGCCAGGTCCGGCGCTGGGCGATGGCCGCACCCGGTGCAGCCGCGTCGTACGGCGTCGCCGACGCGGCCGGCGCTCACCTGATGCTGCTCGGTTCGGTCGGGATGATGGGCCTCTACACCCTGACCTCGCCGCTGCGTCGGTCGCGGCGCCGTGGGCGGACCGCGGCGTCGTTCGAGGCTAGTCCCGCAGCAGGAGCTTGACCGCGACCTCGATCTGCTGACCGGTCTCGGCGGCGCTGCTGCGTCCGGTGACCCAGCCGACGAGGGCGGAGAGCCAGACGTCACCGATGACGCGCGCGATGGCGACGTCCTCCTCGGTGAGCCGGTGGTCGCCCTCGGGGTACATGACGCGCGTGAGCATCGAGGTGAGCAGCATGCCGACCTGGTGGATCTCGGCCGCCACCGACGCGTCGGCGAACATGAACGCGCGGGTCAGCGCCTCGGTCAGCTGGGGGTCGCTCTGCATGCCCCGGGTGGTCCGCTTCAGGACGTTGATGACCCGGTCGGCGGTGGTGTCACCGTCGATCGGCCGCTCGCGCAGGGTGGACTCGGTGCGCTCGAACTCGCGCTGCAGGGCCGAGACCAGCAGGTGGATCTTCGAGGGGAAGTAGCGGTAGAGGGTGCCGAGGGCGACGTCGGCCTTCTCGGCGACGGAGCGCATCTGGACGGCGTCGAAGCCACCCTGGGACGCGAGCGCGATCGTGGCATCGAGGATCCGCTTGCGCCGGTCACGCTGCGCGGCAGAACCCAGATCCTCGACGGCCAATGAGTTGGCGCTGCTCACAGGGACCCCCATGCTCGGTGTGTCGATCGGAACGACGATGGTCCGCAGAGTCTAGAGACCCCCGAGTGTCCCGTTGATATCGCCAACTAGGCTAGCAACCGATGGTCTAAAATAGGAACACGTTCCACTTCAGTTTGGCCCGGCGTGTCATGGCATCCGGCCCATGGGCTCCGCCTCCCTGGCGGCCCACGTGAGTAGAGAGGGTGCGGATGCGCGTCGCATTGCTGTCGTATCGGAGCAAGCCGCACTGCGGTGGTCAGGGCATCTACATCCGCCACCTGAGCCGCGAGCTGACCAACCTGGGCCACGAGGTCGAGGTCTTCTCCGGGCAGCCGTACCCCGACCTCGACGAGGGCGTGGCGCTGACCAAGCTGCCCAGCCTCGACCTCTACCGCGAGCCCGACCCCTTCCGGGTGCCGAAGCTCAAGGAGTTCCGCGACCGGATCGACGTCGAGGAGTTCGCCACCATGTGCGCGGCCGGCTTCCCCGAGCCGAAGACGTTCAGCCTGCGCGCCGTCCGCGCCCTGAGCGAGCGCGTCGACGACTTCGACATCGTCCACGACAACCAGGTGCTCGGCTACGGCATGCTCGAGATCGAGAAGCTCGGCCTGCCGCTGATCACGACGCTGCACCACCCGATCAGCTACGACCGGCGCATCGACATCAAGGCCGCACGCAACCCGTGGCGCAAGTTCACGCTCACCCGCTGGTACGGCTTCGTGAAGATGCAGGCCCGGGTGGCGCGCCAGATGCGCAAGATCATGACGCCCTCGGAGACCTCCAAGCGCGACATCGCCACCGACTTCGGCGTCGACCCCGCCAAGATGCAGGTGATCCTGCTCGGCGTGGACGACGGCTTCAAGCCGCCGACCAAGCCGCGGGTCCCGGGCCGGATCATGGCGATGGCCAGCGCCGACGCACCGATGAAGGGCATCGCGACCCTGCTCGAGGCCTTCGCCAAGCTGCGCACCGAGCGCGACATCGAGCTCTTCCTGGTCACCAAGCCCAAGGCCGGCGGCACCACCGAGAAGCTGATCGACAAGCTCTCCATCTCCGACTCCGTCCACTTCGTGCACGGGGTGAGCGAGGAGGAGCTCGTCGAGCTGATGGGCTCGGCGGAGGTCGCCTGCGTCCCGTCGCTCTACGAGGGCTTCTCGCTGCCGACCGCGGAGCTGATGGCCTGCGCGACCCCGCTGGTCGTCTCCGACGCCGGCGCGATCCCCGAGGTCGTCGGTCCCGACGGCCTCTGCGCCGACCTGGTGAAGCCCGGCGACGTCGGTGAGCTCGAGGCCGCGATCGCGGCCCTGCTCGACGACCCCGAGCGACGTGCGCGGTACGGCGCGGCGGGGCGCAAGCGCGTCGACGAGCTGTTCAGCTGGCGGGCGGTCGCTGCGACCGTCGCGACGGCGTACGAAGAAGTCATCGCCGACTACCGGCGTGAGATGGAGGAGAGCACCAGTGCTGACCGTTGATTTCGACCGGCTGGGCCTGAAGCCCGGTGAGCGCGTGCTCGACATGGGAGCGGGTGGCGGACGCCACGCGTTCGAGATGTACCGCCGCGGGGCCGACGTCGTCGCGTTCGACATGGACGCCGACGAGCTGGCCGGCGTGCTCGAGATCTTCGGCGCGATGAAGGAGCAGGGCGAGGTCCCGGCCGGCGCCCTGGCCGACATCAAGCAGGGTGACGCGCTCCAGTTGCCGTTCGCGGACGGCGAGTTCGACCGGATCGTCGCGGCCGAGGTGCTCGAGCACATCCACGCCGACGTCGACGCGATCAAGGAGCTCGTCCGCGTGCTCCGTCCGGGCGGCACGCTGGCGATCTCGGTGCCGCGCTGGCTGCCCGAGGTCATCAACTGGAAGCTCTCCGACGACTACCACAACGCCGCGGGTGGACACATCCGGATCTACACGGACCACGAGCTGGTCGACAAGGTCACCAAGGCCGGCAAGTACAACGACGGCGAGCCCGGCGACGCGATGATCTTCGAGGGCAAGGACTACGCCCACGGACTCCACGCGCCGTACTGGTGGATCAAGTGCGCCGTCGGCGTCGAGAACGACGACAACTTCTTCGCCCGCAGCTATCACAAGCTCCTGGTGTGGGAGATCATGAAGCAGCCCAAGGCGCTCCAGTACGCCGGCAAGGTGCTCGACCCGCTGATCGGCAAGAGCATGGTGCTCTACTTCCGCAAGCCGGAAGCCACCTCGTGAGCGATCCGCTCGCGCAGCTTCCCTGGGTCGAGGGCATCCTCACCGCCGAGCAGGTCGCCGCGACCGCGGCATCGATCGTCGCGATGCAGGAGCCCTGCGGCGCCGTGCCGTGGAGCGTCGGTGAGCACGTCGACATGTGGAACCACGTCGAGGCGGCGATGGCGATGCTCGTCGGCGGTGAGGTCGAGGCCGCCGAGCGCGCCTACTCCTGGATGCCGACCATGCAGCGCGCCGACGGCTCGTTCCCGATGAAGATCGTCAACGGCGTCCCCGACGACGAGCGCGGCGACGTCAACATGACCGCCTACCTCGCGGTCGGCATCTGGCACCACTGGCTGGTGCGCCGCGACATCGCGTTCGTCAGCCGCTTCTGGCCGACCGTGCGGTCCGCCCTCGACTGGGTGGTGTCCCTGCAGACCTCGTGGGGCGGCATCAGCTGGACGCCGGTCGACGACTTCTGCCTGCTGACCGGCTCGTCCAGCATCTACCAGTCGCTGCGCGCCGGCGTCGCGCTCGCCGACCTGCTCGACGACCCCCAGCCGGAGTGGGAGCTCGCTGGCGGCCGGCTCGGCCACGCCGTACGCGAGCACCGCGACCTGTTCGAGGACAAGTCGGCCCACTCGATGGACTGGTACTACCCCGTCCTCGGCGGTGCGGTCCGCGGCCGCGACGCGTTCGAGCTGCTCGAGAGCCGCTGGGACGACTTCGTGCGCCCGGGCCTCGGCATCCTCTGCGTCGACACCAACCCGTGGGTGACCGGTGCCGAGACCTGTGAGCTCGCGATGGCGCTCGACACGATCGGCGACCACCGCCGCGCACTGGCGCTGATCAAGGACATGCAGCACCTGCGCGAGGACGACGGCCGCTACTGGACCGGCTGGGTCTACGGCGACGAGGCGGAGGCCGACGGCGAGCCGCGCAACGTCTACTGGCCGGTGGAGTACACGACCTACACCGCCGCCGCCGTGATCCTGGCGATCGACGCCCTCGGTGAGGTCGCCGGCCACAGCACCGCAGGCTCCGGCATCATGCGCGGCACCTCGCTGGCGCCGCACTTCGCCGAGCTCGCGCTCGAGTGCGGCTGCCCGTCAGCCGACAGCGTCTCCAGCACCACCTGAGGTCCGGCGCAGCACCCGCATCGAGCCCAGCGCCTCCACCTCGGTGAAGGCGCCGCTCTCGAGCGCGCGCAGGAAGACGTGGTACGGCGGCTGCCCGCCGTCGGCCGGGTCGGGGAAGACGTCGTGGATGACCAGGAGCCCGCCGGCCATCAGCCAGTGGGCCCAGCCGGAGTAGTCGTTCTGGGCGTGCTCCTCGGCGTGCCCGCCGTCGATGAAGAGCAACGACAGGGGAGTGCGCCAGAAGGTCGCGACCGTCGTGCTCTTGCCGACCACCGCGATGACCTGGTCCTCGAGGCCGGCCAGGGCGATGTTGCGCCGGAAGACCGGCAGCGTGTCCATCACGCCGAGCTCGTCGTCGACCAGCGTGGGGTCGTGGTGCTCCCACCCGGCCTGGTTCTCCTCGGACCCACGGTGGTGGTCGACGGTGAAGAACGTGCCGCCGACCTCGCGGGCCGCGGCGCCGACGTAGATCGCCGACTTGCCGCAGTAGGTGCCGACCTCGAGCCCGGGGCCGTGGGGGAGTCGCTCACGGGCGTAGCGGTGCAGGAGCATGCCCTCGTCCTCGGGCATGAAGCCCTTGGCGGCGAGGGCGTGGCTGATCCAGTCGGTGGTCACGGCCGCACTCTAGTAGGATTGGAACACGTTCTAGTTCTGTGGGGTGAGCATGTCGATCGGGATCTCCGACGAGCACGGTGAGCTGGCGTCCAGCCTGCGCAAGTGGGCCGCCGACCTGGGTGGTCGGGAGCTGGCGCGCACGGCCGAGGAGGACGCCGACGCGACGTTCGCGGATGTGTGGGCGGCGACCGTCGAGATGGGGATCGCCACGATCGGCCTGGCCGAGGAGGCCGGCGGCGGGGGCGGCACCGTGCTCGACGTGGCGGTGGCCCTGGAGGCCTGCGCCCACGAGCTGGTGCCGGGTCCGCTGCTCGGGCCAGCGGTCGCCTCGCTGCTGCTCCCGGAGATCCCTGACGACGCTGTCGTGGGGATCGCCCTCGGTGGCGTGGTCTGGGACGCACCATCGGCGACCCACGTGCTCCTCGACGCCGACGGCTGGCGGCTGCTGCCGCGCGACGCGGTCGAGCTCACCTCGACGGTCGGGCTCGACCTGACCCGCCGCTTCGGGACGGTGCAGCTCTCCGGCGACGCGTCGGGCACAGCCGTGGACCTCACGACCGACGTGGTCCGGCGTACGGCCGTCACGCTGGCCGCCGCCGAGGCCGCCGGGGTCGCGCGCTGGTGCCTGTCGACCGCGGTGGAGTACGCCAAGGTGCGCGAGCAGTTCGGCCAGAAGATCGGGTCGTTCCAGGCCATCAAGCACCTGTGCGCCGAGATGCTCGAGACCGCCGAGTCGGTCACCGCGGCGGCGTGGGACGTCGCCTCGGTCTGCCCTCGATCTGGGCAGAGCGTGGACGACGAGCAGTGGGAGTTCGCCGCCGACGTCGCGCTGGCCGTCGTGTTCGACGGCGCGGTCGAGGTCGCCAAGAGCTGCATCCAGGTCCTCGGCGGCATCGGTTTCACCTTCGAGCACGACGCCCACCTCTACCTGCGCCGGGCGATGAGCCTGCGCGCGCTGGTGGGCGACAGCGACTCCGCCGCGGAGCGCCTCACCGAGCGGGCCGTCGGCGGCGTACGACGCCGGGTGCAGCTCGACCTCGAAGGGCGCGACGAGCCGGTGCGCGACGAGATCCGCGAGACCGTCGAGCGGATCGCCGCGCTGCCTGCCGACGAGCGTCGGCCGGCGTTCGTCGAGACCGGCTACCTGACGCCGCACTGGCCCGCGCCGTACGGCCTAGGGGCGGACGCCATCACGCAGATCGTGATCGACCAGGAGCTGGCGCGAGCCGACCTCACCCGGCCGGACATCGTGATCGCCGGCTGGGCGGTCCCGACGATCCTCGAGCACGGCACCGACGAGCAGCGCGAGCAGTTCGTGCGCGACTCGCTCCTCGGTGACCTGGTGTGGTGCCAGCTCTTCTCCGAGCCGGGTGCGGGCTCGGACCTGGCCTCGCTGCGGACACGCGCCGAGAAGGTGGACGGTGGCTGGAAGCTCAACGGGCAGAAGGTCTGGAACTCCGTCGCCGAGCGCGCCGACTGGGGCATCTGCCTGGCGCGCACCAACCCGGACGCCCCGAAGCACAAGGGGATCAGCTACTTCCTCGTCGACATGAAGAACAGCGACGGCCTCGACGTGCGGCCGCTGCGTGAGATCACCGGCAAGGCACTCTTCAACGAGGTCTTCCTCGACGACGTCTTCGTGCCCGACTCGATGCTCGTCGGCGAGGTCGACGACGGGTGGAAGCTCGCCCGCACCACGCTGGCCAACGAGCGGGTCGCGATGGCGACCAGCCGCCTCAGCAAGAGCACCGAGCGCGCGATCGAGCTGGTGTCCGACGGCGCGACCTCAGCCCAGCGCGTCGCGGTCGGCCACTCGATCGCGCTGGCGACCGTCTGCGCGCTCCTGGGCGTGCGGTCGACGCTGCGCTCGCTCGCCGGTCAGGGACCGGGCGCGGAGTCGAGCGTCGCCAAGCTGCTCGGCGTACGCAACCGCCAGGACGGCGCGGAGCTGGTCGTGACGCTGCACGGCGACGCGATCGTGCTCGGTGGCGACGAGGTGAAGGACGACGTGTGGGAGATGCTCAACACCCGTTGCCTCTCGATCGCTGGTGGCACCACCCAGATCCTGCGCAACGTCGCCGGCGAGCGGATCCTCGGGCTGCCGCGCTAGACGCAGCTCGGCAGCTCCGCGCCCTTACCGCGGCAGATGCGTGCGTTCGACCTCATTTCAGGAGAGTGCGACGGCCTCCTGGTGCAACCGTCGTGCACGATCCTGCGTCAGAGTGGTTGTGAAGCCTCTTCTCGCCGCGCTCGTACTCGTGTCGTTCCTGGCATCCTGCTCCTCGGACGACACGCCGCCGGCCGGGGCCGATGGCCGCGAAACATCTTTGACCCAGGAGGAGGTTGCCAAGGCTGAGGCAGTCGCTCGCGAGGTCATCGCGGACCAGGGCGCGTCCGTGTCAAGCGCTTCTGTCATCGCCCGCTCCGGGAAGATCAAGGAGTCGAACACCGGCCACGCCTGCACATCTGGCCGCGAATTACAGATCACGTTGATCGGCGAGTTCCCCCACACGGTGACCACAGGCCATGTCGTGCCGCCGGGAAGCCCGGCACCCGACATCACGGTTCGAGCCATGGGCATCACTGTCGACGCCCATTCGGGACGTGCTTGCCTGATCGGCGTGCAGACCGGAGAGAACGGCGACATCACGCCCGTGCCAGGCTCAACCACTCTCTCGGTCAGATAGGCGAGGTCGCGCCCCTTAACGCGTCGAGGCTGAACCGGGGCGCCCGCTCGTCGGCAGGACCGCTCACCGCATCGAACTGGTGTCGATTACGCTGCGCCGGTGAACCTCAACCTCTCGGCTTTCTGGACGCTCGTAGTTTTGGCCCTTTCGGTTCCGGCCCTCGTTATCGTCGTCTTCACGCTCGCGGCCGTGCTCTATCCCGAGACCGTCTAGTCCCGTTGCCCCGGTGCCGTCAGTCGCAAACCAGGCATGCGCTCATCGGCAGATCCGGTCGCCTGGGTGCCAACGTCTAGACGTCGATCGCCAGCCGGAGGCTCACGACGTCACCGACGTCGACACCCTCGGCCCGGCGTACGGCGAGCTTGAGCGGCACGATGTAGCCGCCGTCCTTGGGCCAGAGTGACGTGGTCCAGGTCGACCCGCCGAGGTGCACGGTCACGGGGATCATGCCCCAGCCGTAGGTCACCGCTGCCGCGACGTCCTCGATCACCGCGGCGTCGTCCTCGGGCACGCTCACGAAGTGGTGCGGGGCCGGCCCACGCCAGTGCCAGATCTCGCCGGTGAGCTCGAGGTCCATGCCGACACGATAAGCGGGCGGCGTACGCTCCAGCTTCCGAGTGGAGGGGGATGGCGATGGTGGCGAGCAGGTCTGCTCGGGAGCGGAAGGCGGCCGTCGAGGCCGGTCCGCTGGCCACGGTGTCGATCGTCCTCGGCGAGGACAAGCAGTTCGTCTACAAGATCGGCTGCTCGACCTGTCCGGCCCGCAACGGGAAGAACTGGTCGGCCTACCGACCCGGTGGCGACAACGGCTACATGGCCGCGATGGACCGCTGGACCTTCCACCTGACCGAGAAGCACCCCGACGCGGAAGCGCCGTGTCTGGCCTACCTCGAGGCCGCGCAGGAGCGCCTGCAGCAGCGGCGCGACGGGATCACCGACGCCAGCGGGTGAGTCGCGCCAGGAACGCCCGGCGGCGCTGACGTCGCTGGTCACGGAGGAACCGGGTCATCTCGGGGGAGTCGCGGTAGAGCGGGATGATCTCGATCTCCATCGGCACACACACGCGATCCGACCGGTACGCCATGAGGCGAATGTACGCCGCAGGTCGTCAGGCGGGTCGGAAGCGCTGGACGACTGCCCCCGAGCCGAGCTCCTGGCGATCGACGAGCTCGAGCTGGATGCGCTCGCCGAGGCCGGCGAGCAGCGTCGGCCCGTGTCCGGCGAGGATCGGCTGCACGACGAACTCGTACTCGTCGATCAGCCCGAGGTCCGCCAGCGCCCGGGGGAGCGTCACCCCGCCCACCCACAGGCCCTCGCCCGGCTCCTCCTTGAGCCGCTGGACCGCCTGACCCAGGTCGCCGCCCACCAGCTCGGCGTTCCAGTCGACGTCGCTCAGCGTGCCCGAAACGACGTACTTCTTGGCCTGGTCGATGGCCTCGGCGAACCGGATCTCGCGCTCACCCATCCAGTCGGGCCAGGTGCCGGTGGCCGGCCGCCGCCACGCCGACTCCATCATCTCGTAGGTCACCCGGCCGAAGAGGAGTGCGTCGGCTCGCTCCATCTGTGCGGCCCAGTAGCGCATCGACTCGTCGTCCGGCGGGAGCCCGGCCTCGTGGTGGCAGCAGCCGTCGAGCGTGACGTTGATCGAGTAGCGAAGTGGTCTCATCTCGTCTCCCTCCTCGAGGAGCTCGGCATGGACGGGAACGTACTCCCGGCGATCAGCGCCACCGTCCGTTCACCTAAAGTTCAGTAAATCACTCGAGTTTGGCCGACGAACGGTCCTGCTCGTGCATAGAGTCGCCGCTGACGGTCGACCCGACCGCATCGTCCCCACCGCACCAGTCGAGGATCACGACCAAGCACATGCGTCTCACCCCGTCCTTCCGCATCGCCCTCAGCGTGACCCTCGCGACCGCCGCGGTCGGTGGTGCCTTCGTGCACCGCGGTGACCACGCGCCGCTCCCCGTCGCCCTCGTGACCCCGGCGTCGGTCGCGCCCGCCGAGGCCCCGGTCGCCGTGCCCCAGGCGGGCATCGCCCTGGCGCCGCGGGCCGGGTCGGGTGTCGTTCGCGACGCGCTGAGTGCCCACGACCCCGACGCGGCCCTGTCCGCGATCCCGGCGACCGCGAAGGCGGCGTACCAGCGGGCGGCTGCGGTGATGACCGAGGTCGACACCGGCTGCGGCCTCACCTGGACGCTGCTCGCCGCGATCGGCGAGATCGAGTCCGACCATGGGCGCCACGGCGGCGCCACGCTGGGCGCCGACGGGGTCTCGACCCCGGCGATCCGTGGTGTCGCCCTCGACGGGCGCGGACGGGTCTCGAAGGTCCGCGACACGGATGCCGGCGCGATCGACGGGGACCGACGCTGGGACCGCGCGGTCGGGCCGATGCAGTTCCTGCCCTCCACCTGGCGCACGGTCGGTGTCGACGCCGACGGCGACGGCGTCCGGTCGGCCGACGACATCGACGACGCCGCGATGGGTGCGGCCGTCTACCTCTGCGCGGGCAAGGCCGACCTGACCACCCGCCCGGGCATGCGGTCGGCCGTCTACCGCTACAACCACTCGCAGTCGTACGTCGACGACGTGCTCCGGATCGAGGCGTCGTACGCCGCGGACGACGCCGTGGTCCCGGCGCTGCACGTCACCCCGGTCACCGTGCGGATCCCGGCCCACGCCCAGGTCGGTGCCGGCGACTCGGCCTCGCCGGCGAAGACCCCGCACGCCTCGGCCGGTCACCACCACGACGCTCACGAAGCAGGCCCGCACGGCCACCACGGTCACGCCGTCCACCAGCCCGACCCGGAGCCGACGCCTGACCCGACCACCGAGCCGGTCCCGACGACGGAGCCGGACCCGACGACGGAGCCGGACCCGACGACGGGGCCCAACCCGACCCGGACGCTGACCGGCACGTGGGTCGAGTGCGGCACGGAGACCGAGCCGGCGTGGTGCGTCGACGACGTCGAGATCTACGTCGGAGACGCCGACCACCTGGCCGCGACCGCGCTCGACGACTTCGACGCCGACGGGGTCGTCGAGACCAACGCCGAGGAGCTGACCGGCCTGCTCGACCAGCAGGTCACCGTCACGACGACCGCGATCGCGGGCGACGACCTGCCGTCGTTGCTGGCGGTCGGCGACCTCAGCTACCGCTGACAGCAGCAGCAGCGGACTCGCGCTGGCGGCGCCAGCCGTTCCAGTGCCAGTGCAGGTAGCGGTCGATCGCGCGCACCACGTGGACGCTGCGGATCGACGGGAAGACGTCGAACGCGTGCTGGGCACCCGGCAGCTCGGCGTACACGACCGTGGCGCCGGACGTCTCGCGCAGCCGGGCGACGAAGAGCCGGGCCTGCTCGACCGAGACCAGCGTGTCGTGGGCGCCGTGGAGGACGAAGAAGTCCGGCGCCTCCTTGGTGATCCGGAGCAGGGGAGTGCCGGCCTCGAAGACCTCCGGGTCCTCGGACCACTTCCGCTTGACGACGCGGGGTGCGAGGAACGTGTCGCGCATCAGCTCGGCACTCTTGAGACCGGTCGAGCCGGCGAAGTCGTAGACGCCGTAGTGGGGGACGGCGACGGCGACGCTGGTGTCGGCGTCCTCGAACCCGGGCTGGTAGTCGGGGTCGTTGGGCGTCACCGCGGCCAGCGCCGTGAGGTGACCGCCCGCCGAGCCGCCGGTGATGGCGATGTAGTCGGGGTCGCCGCCGTACTCCTCGATGTGCTCGCGGATCCAGGCGATCGCGCGCTTCACGTCGATGATCTGCGCGGGGAACGGGTCGCGGGGCGCGAGCCGGTAGTTGATCGCGACGCAGACCCAGCCCTTGGCAGCGAGGTGCTGCATGAGCGGGATGCCCTGCTGGTCCTTGTTGCCGATCGTCCAGCCGCCACCGTGCACCTGGAGGAGGACGGGCGCCTTCGAGACCTCGCCCTCGGCCGGCAGGTAGATGTCGAGCAGGCCGCGCTTGCCGTTCTCCGGTGCGTAGACGACGTTCTTCTCGACCCGGACCGAGACGTCGCGCATCCGGAACGGGTTGACCAGCTTGCGCCACGGCGTCCCGAGCTCGGCCGGCGTCGGCTGGGCGTCGAGCTGCTCGCCGTAGTCGAGGCCGAGGCCCTCGGTGAGCGCGTCCTCGGCGTCCTTCTGCACGCGCCGGGCCTGGTCGAGCAGGAAGGCCTGGCCGGCCAGGTTGGCCGCGGCGATCGCGAGCCCGGCGCGGCTGCGTCGACCTCGACGGCGTACGACGTGGGTCGTGGCGTCGAGCGCGGTCAACGCCATCAGGTGCTCGGCGAGCTCGGTCGTCAGCCAGCCGGCCGCGAAGGCGGGGATGCCGGCGCGGAAGCCGGGGACCGGGCGGATCGCGTTGGCGGTGAGGGCGGCGGTCACGAGCTGACGTCGCAGGAAGGACATGTGACAACCGTAGAACGTGGGGTCGGGACGCCCCGCCGTGCTCGACATCAGAGACTCGCGTGCCGAGGGGTGGCGAGGGCCGGAAGTCCCAGCGAGAGGAGCACGTCGGCCTGACGATCGGTCGTGGCGGCGAGGAGACTCGAGGTCACGGGGGTTCAACGTCGCGCGCGGGGGCACAGTTGCGGTGGGTGAGACGCCCGTCACGCGTGGCGGCGGAGCCTCGGCGTCGTTGAAGTAGAACAAGTTTCATTCCGGGGGAGTCGGAGGGTGCAGCACATGGACCGGTTGTCGGGGCTCGACGCGAGCTTCCTGTACCTGGAGACGCCCGCGCAGCTCATGCACGTCTGCGGGGTGATCGTGCTCGACCCGTCGACCATGCCCGACGGCTACACCTTCGAGGGCTTCCGCGACGAGATCGACCGCCGGGTCAGCGACGTCCCCGAGTTCACGCGCAAGCTGCGCAAGGTCCCGCTCGGGCTCGACCACCCGGTGTGGGTGAACGACCGGCACTTCGACATCGACCGGCACGTCCACCGCCTCGCGCTGCCGTCACCCGGCGGCGCGGCCGAGCTCGCCCAGCTCACCGGCCACTTCGCCGGCATCCCGCTCGACCGGTCCCGACCGCTGTGGGAGATGTGGGTCATCGAGGGGTACGACGACGGCAAGGTCGTCGTCTTCATGAAGATGCACCACTCGACCGTCGACGGGGTCTCGGGATCCAACCTGCTGTCCCACCTGTGCAGCCTCGAGGCCGGCGCGCCGCCGATGGAGCCCGCCCAGCCCCAGGAGCGCAGCCACGAGCCCGGCCAGGCCGAGCTCCTCGGTCGCGCGGTCGTCAGCTCGGTGACCCGCCCGCTCAACGCCGTACGCCTGGTCACGCCGTCCGCCCAGCTGGTGACCAGGACCATCGGTCGGGCCCGCGCCGGCACCGCGATGGCCGCCCCCTTCTCCGCG
Source organism: Nocardioides pollutisoli (assembly GCF_040045055.1). Lineage (NCBI taxonomy): Bacteria > Bacillati > Actinomycetota > Actinomycetes > Propionibacteriales > Nocardioidaceae > Nocardioides > Nocardioides pollutisoli. Next base: position 404,950 of record NZ_JBDZDU010000002.1, on the reverse strand, counting down.
CCGCGGACGTCCTTCAACGGCACCATCACCGGGCAGCGCGTCATCGCCCTGGCCGACATGGACCTCGGCGACATCCGGCAGATCAAGAAGGTCACCGGCACGACGGTCAACGACGTCGTGCTCGCGGTGGCCGGCGGCGCGCTGCGCTCCTACCTCCTCGACCGCGACGAGCTGCCGTCCAGCTCGCTGCTGGCAACGGTGCCGGTGTCCGTGCGCTCGGAGTCGAAGCGATCCGGCGGGGCCAACAAGGTCTCCGCCCTCTTCGCCAAGCTCGGCACCGACACCGAGGACCCGCTCGAGCGGCTCCGCGACATGGCCGAGCGCAACAAGAACGCCAAGGAGCACCACCAGGCGATCAGCGCCGACTCGCTGCAGGACTGGGCCGAGTTCGCTGCGCCGCGCACCTTCGGCCTGGCCGTGCGGGCGTACGCCGGCTGGAAGCTGCCCGAGAAGCACCCCGTCGTGCACAACCTGGTCATCTCCAACGTGCCCGGGCCGCCGGTGCCGCTCTACTTCATGGGCGCGGAGATCCTGGGCCTCTACCCGCTCGGACCGGTCTTCCACGGCGCCGGCGTCAACATCACCGTGATGTCCAACAACGGGCACGTGCACGTCGGGATCATCGCCTGTCGCGAGTCGATGCCCGACGTCGACGACCTGGTCCAGCGCTTTCCGGTCGAGCTGGCCGCTCTCAAGGCCGCCGTGGTGGCCCAGCAGACCCCGACGCCGATCAGGCGGACGCGGAAGAAGTCCGCCGCCCGCTGACCCCGTCGCGCCGCGGGAAGTCGCGTCGACGGGCGTTGACGGTGGCCGCGGCCTCGAGCAGCGCGGGGACGAACCGCTCCGCCTGGAGCACGCAGGCCGCGTGGCCGCCCTTGAGGTCGTGAATGGTCGCGCCCGGGATCCGTCGCGCCAGGGCGATCTGGTTGTCGGGCGGCAGCACCTTGTCCTTGAGCGTGACGACGACCGCGGTGGGCACGTCGATCTTCCCCAACCAGGGCCGGGAGTGGTGCCGACCGAGGGCAGCGACGGCGGTGCCGACGGCCCAGGGGCTGGTGGTCCGGAACTCCTCGATCGCCCACTGGTAGATGTCGCCGGGCTCGAGGTCGAGCGCCTTGGCGGTGGTCTTCGCAGCGAGCACAGCGGTCCGCGAGCGCGACACCTCGCGGGTGCCGAACATCGCGACCTCGAGGCCCTGGTGGAAGAGCCGCTCCGGGATGGAGGAGCGGAACCGGTCGGTCGTCGCGCAGAGGATGAGCCCGCCGATCTTCTCGCCGTGCTGGCGCCAGACCCGCTGGGCGATGATCGAGCCCATGGAGTAGCCGGCCACGATCGGCTGGTCGAGCTCGAGGACGTCGATCAGGGCGGCGACGTCGTCGGCGCAGTCGTAGAGCGAGAACCCCTCGGACTGGATGCCGCGACCGTGCCACCGCTGGTCCATCGTGATCACCCGGAAGCGCCGCGACAGCGGCTCGATCGACGGGAACCAGGTCAGCAGCCCGGTGCACCCGACGGCGTGCAGCAGCACGATCGCGGGGGAGTCCGGGCTCGGGCCGGGAGTGTCGGTGACGTACGTCGATCCGCGCCCCGGCAGTTCGACCATCGCTCCGGACGGGATCCGGGTGTACGGGATGTAGACCCGGCGGGTCATGAAGCCTCGAGGTGAGAGAAAGCCCATCGTTGCTCCTCTCTCGACGGCGTCCTACTCGCTAGAGTAGAACAGGTTACAGTTTTGATCCGGCAGATACCCGGTGTACCCGAGACGGTCGTAGGAGATGCACGTGACGCAGGATGCCCAGTCGTCCGCAGAAGCGGTCGAGGCTGTTCGCTCGGTGGCCCGAGAGGCCCTGGACCGCGTCGGCGACGACACGGAGCAGGCCTGGGAAGCGCTGGCCGCGGCCGGACTGCTGTCCCTGCCCGTGCCGGAGGCGCAGGGTGGCGAGGGGCTCGGACTGTCCGAGGTGGCCGTGCTGCTGCGCGAGACAGGTGCCCGCGCCTACCAGCTCCCGGTCTGGGAGACGCTCTGCTGCGGGGTCCTGACCCTGGCCGCCGTCGGGTCCGAGGAGCAGCGCGAGGCGCTCCTTCCGGGGGTCGCGGCCGGGAAGACCCTGCTGACGCCGGCGATCCGCGACTTCGGGGACCCCGTCACCTTCTCCTTCGACACGGTGACCGGCCGCAAGATCGGCGTGACGTACGCCGACCGGGCCGCTCGCCTGCTCGTCACGGCGACCGACGGCGAGCGTGAGGTCGTCGCCCTGGTCGACCCGGCCGGACCGGGCGTGACACTGCTCGAGTCGCACTCGTCGTACGGCGACCCGCAGTACACCGTCGTCCTCGAGGGAGCGCCCGCCGAGCTGCTCCCGGGCGACGACGCCGCGCGGGTCCTGAGGGAGCTGGCGACGGTCGGCCTGTGCCTGACGGCCGCCGGCCTGGTCGCCGGAGCGCGCGACCTGACGGCGACGTACATCAAGGGCCGCACGCAGTTCGGGCGGTCGCTGGCGGAGTTCCAGGCCGTCGCGATGCAGATCGCCGACGTCTACATCGCCTCGCGCACCCTGGCCCTCGCCGCCGACAACGCCGCGTGGCGGATCACCTCCGGGCTCGACGTCACCGACGACCTGGCGGTCGCGGCCTACTGGGTCTGCCACGAGGCGCCGGCCGCGATGCGCACCTGCCACCACCTCCACGGCGGCATGGGCGTTGACATCACCTATCCGATGTCGCGCTACTTCTCGTGGATCACCGACATCTCACACGCGCTCGGCGCGCGGGCGGAGGACGTGCACACCGAGGACCCGACCTCGAAGAACCTCGAGCTCACCGAGGAGCAGCGCGCGCTCAAGGCCGAGCTGCGGGACTACTTCACCGGCCTCGCCGACCAGAACGAGCACCGCGACATGGGGCTCGACCGGCACGGCGAGACCTACCAGCGCGTCGTACGCCAGATGGGCTCCGACGGCTGGATGGGCGTCGGCTGGCCGAAGGAGTACGGCGGTCACGGGCTCGGCGAGATCGAGCAGACGATCTTCGCCAACGAGGCCCAGCGCGCCGACGTCCACCTGCCGGCGGTGACGCTCCAGACCGTCGGCCCCACGCTGATCAAGTACGGCACCGAGAAGCAGAAGGACATGTTCCTGAAGCGGATCCTGGCCGGCGACGTGCACTTCGCGATCGGCTACAGCGAGCCCGACGCCGGGACCGACCTCGCCGCGCTGCGGACGACCGCCAAGCGCGACGGCGACCACTACGTCGTCAACGGGCAGAAGCTCTGGACGACCGGTGGGCACCAGGCCGACTACGTGTGGCTCGCGGTGCGCACCGACACCGACGCCCCGAAGCACAAGGGCATCTCGATCCTGATCGTCGACACCAGAGACCCCGGCTACTCCCACACGCCGATCATCACGGCCGACGGCTCTCACCACGTCAACGCGACGTACTACAACGACGTGCGGGTCCCGGTCGACATGCTGGTCGGCGAGGAGAACCAGGGCTGGAAGCTGATCACCACCCAGCTCAACCACGAGCGGGTCATGCTCGGCCCGGCCGGGCGCATCGAGGGACTGCGCGACCGCGTGGCGGAGTGGGCGACGAAGGCGGGGGTCATCGACCAGCCCGACGTACGCCGCACGATGGGCGAGGTGACCGCGGTCTTCCGCGTCAACGAGCTGCTCAACTGGGAGGTCGCCCGCGCTGCCGCGAAGGGCGAGATCTCCGTCGGCGACGCGTCGTCGTCCAAGGTCTTCGCGGCCGACCAGGTGCAGCACCTCTCGTCCGACCTGGTCGACATCGTCCACCGCTACGGCGATCCCGCTGATGAGGAGACCGATCACCTGATGACCTACCTGGACGGCCAGGCCAAGCGCAACCTCGTCCTCACCTTCGGTGGTGGGGTGCAGGAGGTGCAGCGTGAGCTGATCGCGATGTTCGGCATGGGCCTGCCGCGGGTGCCCCGATGACGGGGCACACTTCTGGGGGCCACGAGCGGATCATGGCGGAGGCCGAGCGGATCAAGGCTCTGGGCGAGGCGTCGGAGTCGCAGGCGCCGTACGAGGTCAACCAGCCGACGATCGGCACCTGGCTCGACGCGATGGGCTACGACAACGAGCGCTTCCGCAACGGCGAGGCGCCGCCCTCGATGGCCCAGGTCTGGACCATGCCCGGGCTCGGTCGGCGGCGTCCGAGCGACGACCCGCTGAGCACGATGATGGAGGTCCTCACCGACGCGGGCTACACCGCCGTGCTCGGCACCAACTGTGAGCAGACCTACGAGCGCTACCTCAAGGTCGGCGAGCAGCTCCGGGTCACCACCGCGCTCGACTCGGTGGCCGGTCCCAAGAACACCGCGATGGGCGAGGGCTACTTCGTGACGTCGCGCAACACCTGGTACGTCGGCGACGAGAAGGTCGCGACGATGCTCTTCCGGGTGCTGAAGTTCATCCCGAAGGAGAAGGCATGACTGCCGGCGTGATCCGGCCGATGATGGGCCGCGACTCGCAGTTCTTCTGGGACGGCACGGCCGTCGGCGAGCTGCGGATCCAGAAGTGCAACGCCTGCGGTGCCCTGCGGTTCCCGCCCGGTCCGACGTGTGTCGTGTGCGGCAAGTTCGACCGCGGCCACGTGGTGGCGGCCGGCACCGGCACCGTCTTCTCGTACGTCGTGCACCGCTACCCGCCCGTCCCGGGCAAGGAGCTGCCGATCGTGATCGCCCTGGTCGACCTCGACGAGGGCGTCCGGATGGTCGGCGAGGTCGTCGACATCGCTGACACCGAGATCGAGATCGGGATGCCCCTGCGCGTGGACTACCGCCGCATCGACGACGAACTCACCCTGCCGATCTGGAGACGAGCATGATCACCCTGGAGGCCGGGCAGGAGCTCCCGGAGTGGAGCCTGCCGATGACCCCGACGACGATCGTGAGCACCGCGATCGCCACCCGCGACTGGCAGGACGTCCACCACGACCGCGACATCGCCCAGGCGGCCGGGTCGAAGGACATCTTCATGAACATCCTGACCAGCAACGGCCTGGTCGAGAAGTTCGTGGTCGACGCCATCGGTCACGACGCCCAGCTCGCCGGCATCGCGATCCGGCTGGGTGCGCCCGCGCACCCCTACGACACGCTGACCTTCCGCGGCACCGTCGAGTCGGTCGAGGACGGCATCGCGACGATCAAGGTCGTCGGCTCCGTGTCGCTCGGCGACCACGTCACCGGCACCGTGCGGGTGCACACATGAGCCTCTACCGCAAGGCCGCGATCGTCGGCATCGGCGCCACGGAGTTCTCCAAGGCGTCCGGGCGCTCCGAGCTGCAGCTCTCCGTCGAGGCGGTCCAGCACGCGCTGGCCGACTGCGGGCTGACCGTCGACGACGTCGACGGCCTCACGACGTTCACGATGGACACGTCCTCGGAGATCGCCGTCGCCCGCGAGCTCGGCATGAAGGAGATGCGCTTCTTCAGCCGCATCAACTACGGCGGCGGCGCTGCGTGCGCGACCGTCCAGCAGGCCGCGATGGCCGTCACGACCGGTGTCGCCGACGTCGTCGTCTGCTACCGCGGCTTCAACGAGCGCTCGGAGTCGCGCTTCGGCCAGTTCTCCGTGGCCGCTGCGACGCAGGTCAACACCAACGGTCTCGACAACGCCTTCTCGTACCCCATGGGCCTCGGCACGCCGGCCGCGACCGTGGCGATGCAGGCGACCCGCTACATGCACGAGTACGGCGCGACCTCGCGCGACTTCGGGGCCGTGGCGGTCGCCGACCGCCGGCACGCCGCCACCAACCCGAACGCGTTCTTCTACGGCAAGCCGATCACCATCGAGGACCACCAGGCCTCGCGGATGATCGTCGACCCGCTGCACCTGCTCGACTGCTGCCAGGAGTCCGACGGGGCGCAGGCGCTGGTCGTCGTGTCGGCCGAGCGGGCGCGCGACCTGAAGCAGAAGCCGGCGTACATCGCGGCTGCTGCGCAGGGGAGCGGCGCCGACCAGTTCGTGATGACGTCCTACTACCGCGACGACATCGGCATCCCCGAGATGGGCGTGGTCGGCCGCGAGCTGTGGCGCCAGTCCGGGCTCGGTCCCGACGACATGCGGATGGGCATCCTCTACGACCACTTCACGCCGTACGTCCTGATGCAGCTCGAGGAGCTCGGCTTCTGCGGCCGGGGCGAGGCACCCGGCTTCGTCGCCGACGGCCGGATCGAGGTCGACGGCGCGTTCCCGCTCAACACCCACGGCGGCCAGCTCGGTGAGGCCTACATCCACGGCATGAACGGCATCGCCGAGGGCGTCCGCCAGATCCGCGGCACCTCGGTCAACCCGGTCGACGACGTGGAGCACCTCGTCGTCACCGCCGGCACCGGCGTCCCCACCAGCGGCCTGGTCCTCTCCGTCTGACCGTTGAATCGAGACTTCCGTCGGTCGAGTCGAGAGTTCCGTCGGTCGAATCGAGGGTTTCGTCGGTCGAATCGAGGGTTTCGTCGGTCGAATCGAGGGTTTCGTCACCACCTCCGGTTGGCGTACGTCGGTTCGAGCGCTGCCCGGAGCGTGCGCAGCCACCGGTCGAGAGCGTCGGCAGTGAAGTCGCCGTGCTCGACGACGATGACGGTCCAACCGTGGTCGCGGAGCCACCCGCGGCGCCTCTCGTCGTGTGCGCGCTGCTCGGGAGTGGAGTGGTGTTCGCCCCCGTCGTACTCGACGCACACCTTCCTGCGCCGGTAGGCGAGGTCGAGACGGTACGTCGGGACTCCGTCGATCTCGATCCAGAGCTGCGGCTCGGGAAGCGGCAGCTCGGCGTCGGCGATCGCGAGGAAGCACCAGGCCTCGCGCTGCGACTCGAAGCGCGGGTCGACGAGACCAGCGAGGGAACGGAGCTGGATGACGCCGCGGCGTCGCCGGTAGCGCGACAGCTCGCGGACGAGGTCGACGCGGGTGAAGTCGTGCCCGCGTGCCAGGGCGCACATGGCGGCGTAGGCCTCGCGGCGGCGCAGGCAGCAGCCGAGGTCGAGCGCCGTACGCAGCGGCGTGGTCACGCGTACGCCGTGGAGGAGCATCGTGTCGCGCGCGGTCAGGTCACGGGTCCGACCGTCGACGCCGCCGATCATGGTCGGCGCGTTCCAGCGCAGCGCGCACGCTTCGACGACCGGTTCACCGTCGAGCTCGCCGTACACGTGCGCGTCGACGCCGTGGAGCCACGCGGCGGTTCGGTCGGTGACGACCTGATGGGGTCCGACCGCCCTCGCCAACGCGGCCGCGCGCAGCTCGATGCCGTCGCTCCTGGTGCTGACGACGAACACACCTCGCAGGACGCTCCGGATGACACCCGAGCGATGCGCCCTGCGCAGGTCGGACTCGGTGAGGTCGAGCGCACGCAGGTCGGCGCGGGTGAAGGGATCGTCGGGCCACCGGTTCATGGCGGCAGCCTCTCCGCTCCGCTCGCAGGTGGCCGGGCGCCGGACCCGAGGCTGTGGAGGACGGGTCTACGACTCGCTCCTGTGGACGGTGAGTGGTCTCAGGCGATCCAGAAGTCTCGACTCGACGGACGAAACTCTCGACTCAACCGACGGAAGTCTCGATTCAACCGTGCAGCTTCTCGGCGAAGAAGGACAGGACGCGGTCGACGGCCTCCTGCTGGCGGTGCTCGGTGACGGTGGAGTGGCCCTTGCCGTCGAACTCGACGCGGATGAAGCCGTCGCCGAGCTCGCGGGTGAGGGTCTCGAAGCGCGTGCCGACGGCCATGTCGGACTTGTAGCGCAGACCGAGGACCTGGCAGCCGCCGGCGACGCGTTCCTTGACCGTCGACAGGTCGGCGGGGGAGAGGTTGAGGTCGGCGCCGCGCTTCCTGCCCACGGCGAACGGCAGCGACGGCTGGGCCAGGACCGGCGCGACGACGGAGGTGTCGACCATCATCGCCAGCGCGAAGCCGCCGGTGAAGCACATGCCCAGCGCCCCGACGCCCGGCCCGCCGAGCTCCTCGTGCAGCGTCCGAGCGAGCGACCGCAGCCACACGGCGATCGGCGAGGTCTGGCCGACCGCCATGGTCGTGAACTCCTTGCTCACGCACAGCTTCGGCAGGACCGTGCCGATGTAGGCCGGACTCATTGGCTTCTCCGGCGTACCGAACAGGTGCGGCATCACGACGGTGTACCCGGCGTCCACGACCTCCTGCCCGAAGGCGATCACCTCCGGCGTGATCCCGGGGATCTCGTGGATCACGATGACGCCGGGACCGGTGCCCTTGCGGTACGTCGGATGGGTGACGCCGTCGGCCGAGTGCTCGCCCGCGGTCCAGCTGTCCAGGAGGGTCATGCGCTGAGTATCGCGGGACCGGCTCTGCTGCGTTTGTGACCTGCGTCACGGGGAAGGGGGCTCCCCGGTGCCCACTCGGGGTGCGCCGACGAAGGAGTAGTGATGAGACGGATCGTGCTCGCAGGAGTAGTGGCAGCGCTGGGGATCAGCGGGACGGCGACGGCGAGCGGAGTCCTCGCCCCGACCCAGGCCCCGGACGAGGCGGCGCTCGCGCCGCTGCGCGGGTCGCCCAGCCACCAGGTCGAGAAGCGGATCGACCGGCTGATCGGCAAGATGACGACGGCGGAGAAGCTGCAGCAGGTGCAGCTGCTCTCGGACGGCCAGGTGACCGACGCCGACGCGAAGGCCGGGGTCGGCGGCGTCTTCAGCCTCACCGACCCGGCGAAGATCGACCACCTCCAGCACGTCGCGATGACCCAGTCGCGGCTGCACATCCCGATCCTGTTCGCCTACGACACGATCCACGGCTACCGCACGATCTTCCCGGTGCCGCTCGGCGCCGCGAGCTCCTTCGACCCCGACGTCGCGCGCACCGACGCCCGGATCGGCGCCCGCGAGTCCGCGACGGTCGGCATCAAGCAGGTCTACAGCCCGATGGTCGACGTCTCCCACGAGCCGCGCTGGGGCCGGATCGTCGAGGGCAACGGCGAGGACCCGTACGTCGGCTCCGTCTTCGCGGCCGCCCGGGTCAAGGGGGCGCAGGGCGATGACTACAGCAAGCCCGACAAGGTCGTGACCAGCGTCAAGCACTTCGTGGGGTACGGCGCCCCCGAGGGTGGCCGTGACTACAACACGACCGACATGTCGGAGCAGACGCTGCGCAACCTCTACCTCCCGCCGTTCAAGGCCGCGATCGACGCCGGCGCCGACACGGTGATGTGCTCGTTCAACTCGCTCAACGGGGTGCCGGGCTGCGCCAACTCCTACACCGAGACCCAGATCCTCAAGAAGGAGTGGGGCTTCGACGGCTTCATCGAGAGCGACTACACCGCGGTCGCGGAGACACGGGCGTGCCCGCCCGTGAAGCCCGACGAGGGTCCCTGCGGCCACGGCACCGCCGCCGACGGACCGAGCGCCGGCGCCAACGCGCTGATGGCCGGCACCGACTCCGAGATGGTCAGCACCAACATCCGTGACTACGGCAAGCAGCTGCTCGCCAGCCACCAGATCACCATGAAGCGGCTCGACGACGCCGTACGCCGGATCCTGCGGGTCAAGTTCCGCGCCGGCCTCTTCGAGCACCCCTACGTCGACCAGGCGAAGGCGGCCGACCCGGCCAGCTTCGTGACCGACGCGGACCGCGCTGCGGCGCGCACCGCGGCCGGCCGGTCGATGGTGCTGCTCCAGAACGACGACAGCACGCTGCCCTTCGACAAGACCAAGAACACCGCGGTCATCGGGCCGCTCGGCGACGACCAGCACGACATGCTCGGCCCCTGGTGGGGCAAGGGCGAGGACGACGACGCGGTCAGCGTGCGCACGGGCATCGCGGACGCGTCGACCGGCACGACGACGTACGTCCAGGGCTGCTCGCTCAGCAACGAGGAGCCGCCCGACTACGACCCTGCCGACGACTGCACCTCGGACGACGCGTTCGCGGACGCCGTCGCCGCGGCGACCGCCGCGGACCAGGTCGTGCTCGCCGTCGGTGAGACCCGGGAGATGAGCGGCGAGGCGACGTCGCGGTCCACCATCGACCTGCCGGGCGACCAGCAGAAGCTGATCGACGCGATCGCGGCGACCGGCAAGCCGCTGGCCGTCGTGCTGTTCAACGGGCGTCCGCTGACGCTCTCGAAGGTCGTCGACGCGGCGCCCGCCGTGCTCGAGGCGTGGTTCCCCGGCACCGAGGCCGGCAACGCGGTCGCGGACGTCGTCTTCGGCAAGGTCAACCCCGGCGGCAAGCTGCCGGTCTCCTTCCCGCAGGCGCTCGGCCAGGTCCCGATCTACTACAACCACGAGCCGACCGGCCGCCCGTGCGACGTCGACCAGAAGTACGACTCGCGCTACCGCGACCTGCGCACCTGCGACCCGCTCTTCCCGTTCGGCTTCGGGCTGAGCTACACCACGTTCGACGTCTCCGGCCTCCAGCTCAGCCGCAGCTCGGTGAAGCGCAGCGGGAGCGTCGTGGTGTCGATGAAGGTCACCAACACCGGTGACGTCGCCGGTGACGACGTCGCTCAGCTCTACCTCCACGACCCGGTCGCGAGCATCTCGCAGCCGGTGCGTCGGCTGCGCGGCTTCGAGCGCGTGACGCTCGCCCCCGGGGCGTCGAAGACGCTGCAGTTCACCCTCGACGCGAGCGACTTCGGGTTCTACGACAACCGTGGCAGGTTCGTGGTCGAGCCGGGCGCCATCCAGGTGTACGCCGGCGACGACTCGACGGCGACGCTGACCAAGACGTTCCAGGTGACCCGATGAGTTGACCGCTCGGGCCGGATCACACGGGAGAAGGCAGTCACCCAGGCTGCCCGTCTCCTGGAGGACCACATGCCCGACACCCGACACCGTCCGTGGGTCATCGTGCTCACGGCGATCGGTTCCTTCATGGCCGCCCTCGACACGTTGGTGGTCACGACGGCGATCCCGACCATCCGCGCCGACCTGGGGGCCACGCTGCCCCAGCTCGAGTGGACGATCAACGCCTACAACCTCAGTCTCGCCGTGCTGCTCGTGCCGGCCGCCGTCCTCGGCGACCGGCTCGGGCGGGCGCGCTGCTACGCGGCCGGGCTCGGACTCTTCGCGCTGGCGTCGCTCGGCTGCGCGCTGACCTCGTCGGTGGGGGTGCTCATCGCGATGCGCGCCGTCCAGGGCGTGGGCGCCGCCCTGGTGCTGACGCTCGGGCTGGCGCTCCTCACCGGTGCCTTCCCCGCCGAGCGCCGGGGAGAGGCGGTCGGCCTCTACAGCGCCGTCACCGGGATCGCGGTCGCCTGCGGACCGCTGATCGGCGGCCTCGTGGTCGGGGGGCTCGACTGGCAGTGGATCTTCTGGCTCAACGTGCCGATCGGCCTGGTCGCCGTACCTCTCGTGCTGCGTCACGTCCCCGAGGTCCGCGTGCCGGACAGCACCCTCGACATCCCCGGGGTCCTGCTCCTGGGCGCCGGCTGCTTCGCGGTGGTGTGGGCGCTCGTACGCAGCGCGACGATCGGCTGGGGTGAGCCCGAGGTGATCGGCTCCCTGGTCGTGGGCGCGCTCCTGATCGGCGCCTTCGCTCTCTGGGAGCGCCGCGCCGCCCATCCGCTCATCCCGGGCAGCCTGCTCGCCCGACGCGGGTTCGTGGCCGGCAACGTCGCGAGCGCGCTGACGCTCGCCTCCCTCTTCTCGGCGGTCTTCTTCTACGGCCAGCTGCTCCAGGTCGTGATGGGGGAGAGCCCGCTCGGCGCCGGGCTCAGGCTGATGGCCTGGACCGGGACCTTCATCGTCGTGGCGCCCGGGGTCGGCAAGCTCGCCGACCGGATCGGCGAGCGCTTCCTGCTCGGCACCGGGCTGCTGATCCAGGCCGCCGCGATGCTCTGGCTGGCGGGGGTGGTCGACACGTCGAGCACCTACCTCGACGTGCTCGGACCGTTCGTGGTCGGCGGCGTCGGGGTGTCGATGGCGGTGCCGTGCGGCCAGAGCGCGGTGATCTCGGCGGTGGAGGACCGCGACGTCGGCACCGCCGCCGGGGTCAACAGCACGATGCGCGAGCTCGGTGGGGTCTTCGGGATCTCCGTGACCGTCGCCGTCTTCGGGGCGTACGGCGGCTACGGCTCGCCGCAGGACTTCCTCGACGGCTTCGTGCCCGCGCTGATCACCGCTGCCACCCTGTCGGCCGCCGGTGCTGCCGCCGGGCTCGCCCTCCCGTCCCGCCGCCGTTTTGCCGCGCCGGTCGTGGCGGTGGCGTCGTGAGCGCCGTGATGGTGCGCTACCGGGTGCGCCCGGAGTGCGTGGCGCTCAACGAGTCGCTCGTCCGCGAGGTCTTCGCCGAGCTCGAGGCGACGGCTCCCGAGGGACTCGTCTACCAGTCGATGCTGCTCGCCGACGGAGTCACCTTCGTCCACCTCGTCGAGGCCGGCGACGACGAGGCGCTCCAGGCGACCCCGGCCTTCCAGCGGTTCGCCTCGACTGTCGGCGAGCGGTGCGAGAATCCACCCGTGGCCGTCGGCGTACGTCGCATCGGCCGCTACGACGGCAGCCACGAGGGGAGCCAGCCGTGATCACCACCGACGACCCGGCCGCGTTCGACGAGCTCGTCGCGCCGCTGCGGCCCGGACTGCTGCTCCATTGCTACCGGATGCTCGCCTCCGCCCACGACGCCGAGGACGCCGTGCAGGAGACGCTGATCCGGGCGTGGAAGAGCATCGACCGGTTCGAGGGACGCAGCGCGCTGCGCACCTGGTTGGTCACGATCGCGACCAACGTCTGCCTGCGTGAGATCGAGCGGCGCGGGCGGCGGGTGCTGCCCATCGACCTCTCGCCCGCGGCACGACCCGGGGTCGCGCTCGGTGCGCCGCTGACCGAGACGGTCTGGTTGGGTCCGCTGCCCGGTGCGGGACTCACCTGGGAGTCGTCGCCCGTCGACGCGGTCTACGAGCAGAAGGAGGCCGTCGAGCTCGCGTTCGTCGCGGCACTGCAGCACCTGCCCCCGCTCCAGCGAGCGGTGCTGGTCATGCGTGAGGTGCTCGCGATGCCCGCTGCCGAGGTCGCCGACGCGCTGGAGACGAGCGTGCCGGCGGTCAACAGCGCGCTGCAGCGTGCCCGCGCCACGATGCGCGAGCGGATGCCCGAGCGCAGCCAGCAACAGGTGCTTCGCGACCTGGGCGACGACAAGGTCCGGGCGACCGTGGCGGCGTACGTCGCCGCCTGGGACCGCGCTGACGTCGACGCGGTGGTCGCGCTGCTCACCGACGACGTCGTGATGGCGATGCCGCCGTTCGGGGAGTGGTACGCCGGACGCGCCGCGGTGGTCGACTTCATCGGCACCTACCCCCTGCGCGAGGGCCGCCGGTGGTCGTGCCGCGCGGGGACCGCCAACGGCCAGCCGACCGTCGAGAAGCACGTGTGGGACGACGAGGTCGGGGCGTTCCTCGCCCACAGCATCACGGTGCTGACCTTCGCCGCTGACGGGCGCATCGCCAGCCTCGACTCGTTCCTCGACCCGACCCTGGTCGCCTAGCGCCGGACGCCGCGGGTCGGTGGCTCGGTCGTCGGGTCGTCCGGCCAGGCGTGCTTGGGGTAGCGCCCCCGCAGCTCGGAGCGCACCTGCGGGTAGCCGTTCGCCCAGAACGACGCCAGATCGGCCGTGACGGCGGCCGGCCGTCGGGCGGGGGAGAGCAGGTGCAGGAGCAGCGGCACCCGGCCGTCGGCCAGCCGCGGGGTGGCCGACCAGCCGAAGACCTCCTGGATGCGTACGGCGAGCACGGGCTGGTCGCCGTCGTAGTCGACCCGGATGCCGCTGCCGCTCGGCACCACCACCCGCTCGGGTGCGAGCTCGTCGAGCCGACCGGCCTGCGGCCAGGGCAACAGGCGGCGCAGGGCGGTGAGCACGTCGATCCTGCGCAGGTCGCGGGTGCCGCGGATCCGGGCCAGCTCGGGACCGAGCCAGTCCTCGAGGCCAGCGGTGAGCGCGTCGTCGGAGACGTCCGGCCACGGCTCGCCCAGCGCCCGGTGCAGGAAGGCCATCCGGGCCCGGAGCGCCGTCGCCGCCTCTGTCCAGGGGAGAGCGCTGAGGCCCTCCTGGCGCAGCCCCTCGCGCACGGCACCCGCGACCAGCGCCGCGGGCGGGTCGGTCATCGGCACCGAGGTCAGCTCGATCGCGCCGAGCGCGACGACCCGACGGGCGACGACGCGGCCGTCCGACCAGGCCACCTCCTCCGACTCGTGCCACAGCGCCGACGCGGCCTCGAGCGCCAGGTCCTCGGTGATCGGCGCGGCCGAGCGCACCGTGGCGTCCCGGACGCCCGGCCGGCGGTCCGCGTCGGCGATCGCGAGCCAGGGCTGGCCGGCGAGCGCGGAGCCGGGCGCCAGGGCGGCACCGGTCCCCGAGGTCAGCAGGTACGACGTACCTCCCGGGCGCAAGCGCGCGATCCGGTCCGGGTGGGCGAGCGCGACGACGATCCCGACGGCCAGGTCGTCGGTGATCGTGGGCTGGTCCGAGGCGGTGAGCGTCGCGCGGAGCTGCTTGGTCGACGCTGTCCACGCGGAGCTCTCCGGTCCTCCACGGCGTACGGAGCGGAGCGCGGCGACCAGGTCACCGCCAGGCGCTCGCACGTCCTCGGACAGCAGGGCCACGACCTCGGCCGCGCGCCGGTCGCCCACGACCGCGGCGCCGTCGAGCAGTGCCCGCGCGAGCCTCGGGTCGGCAGCGACGCCGGCGATCGCCCGGCCGCGCTCGGTGATCGCCCCGCCGTCCGTGACCGCGCCGAGGCCGATGAGAGTCGACCGAGCGGCCGCCACGGCCGCCTCGGGCGGCTGGTCCATCAGGGCGAGGCCGGCCGGATCGGGGATGCCCCAGGCCGCGATCTCCAGGGCGAACGAGGTGAGGTCGGCGGTCGCGATCTCGGGTTCGGGGTGGGCGGCGAGGTGGGCGTGCTCGGCCTGCGACCAGCAGCGGTAGACCGCACCGGGCGCCTCACGGCCGGCGCGACCCGCGCGCTGCTCGGCGGCGGCCCGACTGACGCTGACGGTGACCAGCCCTGCGAGGCCGCGCCGGTGGTCGGTGCGCGGCTGACGGGCCAAGCCCGCGTCCACGACGGTGCGGACCCCGGGCACGGTCAGCGACGACTCGGCGACCGCGGTCGACACGACGACCCGGCGCCGCTCACCGGCGCTCAGGGCGAGGTCCTGCTCGCGGTGGGGCAGCCCACCGTGGAGCGGGCGGACGTCGGCGTCCACGCGGTCCAGCCGTCTGGCCACCCCGGACACCTCGGCCACTCCCGGCAGGAAGACGAGCACGTCGCCGGGCTGCTCGGCGAGGGCCCGGCGTACGCACGCGGCGACGTGGTCGAGGAACTGCGGCGTGAGGCCGCGGTCGTCGCTGCGCCGTACGCCCGGCGGGAGCGGGCACCACACCTCGGTGACCGGGTGCAGCGCGCCGGGCACGGTGACGACCGGGGCACCGCCGAGGAGCTCGGCGGTCCGTCCGGCCTCGACGGTCGCCGACATGGCGACGAGCGCGAGGTCGGGCCGCAGGTTGGCGCGGACGTCGACGAGCATCGCGAGCGTGAGGTCGGCGTCCAGCTGGCGCTCGTGCACCTCGTCGAGGACGACCGCCGCGACCCCGGGCAGGTCGGCGTCCCGCTGGAGCCGGCGCAGGAGCACGCCGGTCGTCACGAACTCGATCAGCGTGCGGGCGCTGGTCTGCCGGTCGCCGCGGACGGAGTAGCCGACGGTCTGACCGACCGGCTCGTCCAGCAGCTGGGCGAGGCGTCGGGCCGCGGCCCGGGCGGCGATCCGGCGCGGTTGCGTGACGACGACCCGACCGTCCACCAGCGCGGCGACCGCGGGCGGGACGAGGGTCGTCTTGCCGGTGCCGGGCGGCGCCTGCACCACCACCGCGCCGTACGCCGAGAGCCCCGTCGTGATCTCGGCGAGGCCGTGACGGACCGGCAGTGCCGGGGGATCCGCGAGGAGGCGCTGGATCTGGTCGACGGGCACGACCTCAGTCTGGCGGGTCAGTAGGGTCGGACGCATGGCCGACCTCCCCGTGCTCGACGCCGAGGAGCAGCGCATCCTCGGCAGCCTGCTCGAGAAGCAGCGCACCGTGCCCGCGTCCTACCCGCTCACGCTGAGCTCGTTGCGCAGCGCCTGCAACCAGACCAGCAGTCGCGACCCGATCGCGGACTACGACGAGCAGACCGTCGAGCAGGTCGGCCGCCGGCTCAAGGACCGTGGCCTGCTCCGGATCGTCTGGTCCGACAGCGGCCGGCGGACGTTGAAGTACCACCAGGTGCTCGACGAGACGCTCGGGCTGGGCGACGAGGAGCGCGCCATCGTCACGGTGCTGCTCCTGCGCGGGCCGCAGGCACCCGGCGAGCTGAAGACCCGCACCGAGCGGCTGCACCCGTTCGCCGACCGAGGCGCGGTCGAGGCGGTCCTGCGCGAGATGGCCGAGCGGGGGCTGGTCGTCGAGCTGCCCCGTCAGGCCGGTCAGCACGACAACCGCTGGGCGCACTGCCTCGGCGAGGTGGCCACGGTCGCGGCCGTCGCCGCAGCGCCCGCCGTGGACCGCGACTCGGTGCTCGCGGACGGTGCCGACGCCCGGGACCAGCGAGTGCGTGCGTCGTACGACGCCGTGGCGGCCGCCTACGCCGAACGGCTGTCCGGCGAGCTGCTCGACGGGCTGCCCTTCGAGACGTGGCTGCTCGACCGGGTGGCCGCGCACGCCGACGGCGGCCCGGTGGTCGAGGTCGGCTGTGGACCGGGCCACGTCACGGCGTACCTCGCCGACGCCGGCGCCGACGCGTTCGGCATCGACCTCTCGCCCGCGATGGTGGAGCAGGCGCGGACCCGCTACCCGGACGGCGCCTACGAGGTCGGCGACCTGCGCAGGCTGATGCGTCCGACCACGGCGACCGGCTGGTCGGCCGTGCTCGCGTGGTACTCCCTCATCCACCTGGCCGCCTCCGAGCTGCCCGACGCGATCGGTGCGCTGACCCGGCCGCTCGCGCCCGGCGGGTGGCTCGTCCTCGCCCTGCACGCCGGCGCCGAGGTGCGTCACCACGACGAGTGGTTCGACGTCCCGGTCGACCTCGACTTCGTCTTCAACGAGACCGAGGACGTCGTCGCGCTGGTGCGGGCGGCCGGTCTGGTCGACGTCGAGTGGTACCGCCGCGGTGCCCTGGAGCACCGGGGCGAGACCAGCAATCGGCTCTACGTGATCGCCCGCAAGCCCTAACCGTTGAGTCGAGACTTCCGTCAGTCCAATCGAGAGTTTCGTCAAGCGGAAGTCTCGACTCAACTGACGGAAGTCTCGACTCAACCAGCGACGAGGGCCTCGGAACGCTCCCAGAGACCGTCGATCAGGGCCTGGTCGTGGGCCTGCTTGTTCTCGTGGCCGTCGATCTTGAAGCGGCTGAAGTAGCGCCCGTTGATCTCGGGGTCGGGACCGCGCTCGGCGAGGGCGATCAGCGGCGCCGCGCCGTCCGGGACGCTGATCGTGGCGAACCGCTTGATCGGGGAGCGGTAGACCAGACCGATGAACCACGAGTCACGGCCGAACGAGCTGCCTGCGGGGCCGGGGTGGACGGCGGCCGAGACCACGCCGTCGTCGGACCAGCGCTGGGCGATGCCGCGGGTGAAGAGGATGTTCATGAGCTTGCCGGTGCCGTAGGCCCGGAGCTCGGAGGTCCGACGGTGCTCGTAGTCGAGGTCGTCGAGCACGATCTTGCCCATCAGGTTGCCGATGCTGGAGGTGTTGACGACCAGCGAGGACCCGGCGGCCGCGAGCTTCGGGCGCAGCAGCTGGGTGAGCAGGAACGGCGCCAGGTGGTTGACCTGGAAGTTCGGCTCGTGGCCGTCGTGGGTCTTCTTCGACGGCACGAACGTGCCGCCCGCGTTGTTCATCAGGAGGTCGAGCGTCTCCACGCGCTCGCCGACCTGGTCAGCGAGGCGGCGTACGTCGTCGAGGCGGGAGAAGTCAGCGATCAGCGGCTCGGTGCCGACCGCCTCGGCGATCGGTCGCAGCTTGTCCGCGGACCGCCCGGTCACGTGGACGGTCGCTCCCTTGCCGGCCAGCACGCGCGCGGTCTCCGCGCCGATCCCGTCGCTCGCGCCGGTCACCAGGACCGTGCGGCCCACCATCGTCTGATCGCTCATGCGAGGGACAGTACGACGTCACCGAGCACCGGTGCGCCGTCGCGCTCACCGCCGGCGATGGCCGCGGAGCCGATGATCCGGCCCCCGTCTCGCCAGCCGCGGATCCGGATCGTCTCGCCCGGGAAGACCACGCCGGCGAACTTCACGGCGAAGCCCCCGACCCTCGTCGCGTCGCCGTCGAGCAGCTGCTCGGTCAGCGTGCGCAGGACGATCCCGTAGGAGCACAGCCCGTGCAGGATCGGCGCCGGGAAGCCGGCTGCTTTCGCGAAGTCAGGGTCGGCGTGCAGCGGGTTGCGGTCGCCGCAGAGCCGGTAGAGCAGGGCCTGCTGCGGCCAGACGTCGTACGTCGTGTCCGTGTCGGGGGCGCTGTCGGGGAGCTCGACGGGCTCCGACGAGCCGCGGTCGCCGCCCCAGCCGCCCTCGCCCTTGACGAAGATCGACGAGCGGGTGGTCCACAGCTCCTCGCCCGACGCCGAGCGGGCGACGCCCTCCTGCCAGATGACCGCGGCCTTGCCCTTGTCCCAGATCTCGCTGATCCGGGTCGTCACGGTCGCCGATCCCGAGGTCGGGAGCGCGCCGTTGACGGAGATGGACTGCGAGCCGTGCACGACCTGGGCGAGGTTGATGTCGCAGCCGGGCAGGTCGAGCGGGGGCGGGTCGCTGGCATGGAACGTCGGGGCGACGACGCCGAAGGACGGCAGCACCTGGAGTCCGGCGCTCTCGAGCGTGTAGGACAGGTCGGTCGAGCCGAGCGCGAGGTGGTAGAGCAGCACGTCGCTCTCCGACCAGGAGAAGTCGACCGAGCCGAGCTCGGCGCCGATCGCGATGTCGGGGTCGATGGGCATCAGGCAGTCTCCTCGGTCACCGGGTTTCGAGACGGTTGCTGCGCAACCTCCTCAACCACCGGCGTCTGCGAGATCGTCTCGGCGGCGAGGTAGCCGAAGGTCAGCGCGGGGCCGATCGTCGCGCCGGGGCCGGCGTACGTGTTGCCCATGACGGCGGACGACACGTTGCCGGCGGCGTACAGGCCGGGGATCGTGGAGCCGTCGGCCCGCAGCACGCGCGCCTTCTCGTCGGTCACGAGGCCACCCTTGGTGCCGAGGTCGCCGGGCACGATCTTGACGGCGTAGAACGGCCCCTGGTCGATGCTGTGCAGCGACGGGTTCGGCTTGACGGTCGGGTCGGAGTAGTACTTGTCGTAGCCGCTCTCGCCGCGGTGGAAGTCCGCGTCGACCCCGGTCGAGGCGAAGCCGTTGAAGCGCTCGACGGTCGCCGTCAGTGCGTCGGCAGGTACGTCGATCTCGGCGGCCAGCGCGGCGAGCGAGTCCGCCTTCTTCACGGTGCCGTTCTTGTACCACCGGCCCGGGAAGGGCTGGCGCGGCGAGAGGCCGGCGAAGAGGTAGCGGTTGCGGTAGCGCTGGTCGATGATCATCCACGCGGGCACGTGGCCGACGCCGGTCGCCTCGCCCTTGTAGATCTCGTGCACGGCCTCGACGTACGGCAGCGCCTCGTTCATGAAGCGCCGGCCCGCCTGGTTGACGATGATCGAGCCGGGCAGGTTGCGCTCGGCGAGGCAGAACCAGGGACCGGACGGCAGCGGGATGGTCGGACCCCACCAGGCGTCGTCCATCAGGTCGATGTCGGCGCCGGCGGCGATGCCGGCGAGCACACCGCCGCCGGTGTTGAACTGGGAGCCGGTCGTCCAGTCGACCGAGGTCGGCTGGGGCTGGTACTTCTCCCGCATCTCGAGGTTCTTCTCGAAGCCGCCGCTGCCGAGGATGACGCCGCGGCGGGCGCGGACGACCGTCTCGGTGCCGTCGCGCAGCACGCGGACGCCGACGACGCGACCGTCCTCGATGACCAGGTCGGTCAGCTCGGTCTCGTAGGCGACCGGCACACCCGCGTCGACCAGGCCCTTGCGCAGCCCGATCGCGATCGCGTTGCCCATCGCGTACATCTTCTGGCCGCGCAGCAGGCTGACGATGCGCTTGACGAGGACCTTCACCATCGTGAGCGGGCCCCGGATGGTGCGCAGCCCGAGGCTGATCTTGCGGTAGTCGGCCTGGGTGACGATCAGGTTGGCCGGGGCCTTCGTGTACGCCGGGTGCAGGTGGGACAGCTCCTCGCCGAGGAACCGGGCGTCGAGCGGGATCGGCTCCGCGGAGCGTCCGGCCAGGCGGCCGCCGGGGGCCTCCGGGTGGTAGTCGGCGTAGTCCGGCACCCAGGTGAAGCGCAGCGGGGTCTTCTCCTTGATGAAGTCCAGGACCTCCGGACCGCGCTCGAGGTAGGTGTCGCGGCGCACCTTCGGCACCACGTCGCCGACGATGGAGTCGAGGTAGAGCTTGGACGCCTCGGGGTCGTCGCCCTGACCGGCCGCCTTCAGCGCGTAGTTGTTGGGGATCCAGACTCCGCCGCCGCTGCGCGCGGTCGAGCCGCCGAAGTAGGCGCTCTTCTCGATCAGCACGGTGTCGAGGCCACGGGCCTTCGCCGCGAGCGCCGCGGTCATGCCGGCGCCACCGGCGCCGACCACCACGACGTCGACAGCCTCGGGGAGGGGGGTCGTCATGGCGAGAAACTGTAACAGGTTCTACTATCGTCACGTGACCTCTCCGGACTCCATCTCGGCCGCTGTGACGCGTCTCTCCGAGGCGCAGGCGACGCGGGTCCCGTGCCCGCCGGTGCGCGACCTGATCGGCACCGACGACCTGCCCGCGGCGTACGCCGTGCAGCAGGGTCTCGTGCAGGCACGGATCGCCGGGGGAGCGCGCGTGGTCGGGCGCAAGATCGGTGCCACGTCGGAGGCGGTGCAGAACCAGCTGGGCGTCGACCAGCCCGACTTCGGCTACCTGCTCGACGACATGGACGTCAGTGCCGGCGCCGTCGAGGGGGCGGACCCGATCTCGATGCACACGCTGCTGCAGCCGCGGGTCGAGGGCGAGGTCGCCTTCGTCCTCGCGCAGGACATCGACCCGGCCGACGAGGCCGACATCACCATCGAGCTGGTCCGTGCCGCGGTCGAGGTGGCGCTCCCAGCACTGGAGATCGTCGACTCCCGGATCGCCGACTGGGCGATCGGCTTCACCGACACCGTCGCCGACAACGCGTCGAGCGGGCTCTTCGTCGTCGGCCAGGAGGGCCGCAGCCTCGACGAGGTGGAGCCGGTCGACGTCACCATGTCGCTGACCATCAACGGCGAGGAGCGCTCGTCGGGCAACGGCGCCGCCTGCCTCGGCGACCCGCTCGAGGCGCTGCGCTGGCTCGCGGTGCAGGCCTATCGTTTCGGCGACCCGCTGCGCGCCGGCCACCTGATCCTGTCCGGGGCCCTGGGCCCGTTCGTGCCGTTCGCCCCGGGGGACCGGGTCGTGGCCACCATCAGCGGCTTCGCGCCGTTGAGTGTCACTTTCAAGGAGTGAGCAGATGACCAAGCTGACCGCGGCCATCGTCGGGCCGGGCAACATCGGCACCGACCTCATGTACAAGCTGCTGCGCAGCGACGTGATCGAGCCACGCTGGATGATCGGTGTCGACCCGTCGTCGGAGGGCCTCAAGCTCGCCGCCGCGCAGGGGCTCGAGTCGACCCACGAGGGCGTCGACTGGCTGCTCAAGCAGGACCAGCTGCCCGACCTGATCTTCGAGGCGACCTCGGCGTACGTGCACCGCGAGTACGCCCCTCGCTACGAGGAGGCCGGCATCCGGGCGATCGACCTCACGCCCGCCGCCGTCGGACCCGCCGTGATCCCGCCGGTCAACGGCGAGGAGCACGTGGCGAAGATGAACGTCAACATGATCACCTGCGGTGGTCAGGCCACGATCCCGATGGTCGCCGCGGTCTCGCGCGCGGCCGCGGTGTCGTACGCCGAGATCGTCGCGTCGGTGTCGAGCATGTCGGCCGGTCCTGGCACCCGCGCCAACATCGACGAGTTCACCCGCACCACCTCGGCCGGGGTCGAGACGATCGGCGGCGCCCAGCAGGGCAAGGCGATCATCATCCTCAACCCGGCAGAGCCGCCGATGATCATGCGCGACACGATCTACTGCGCGGTCGCCCCCGACGCCGACCGCGACGCGATCGTCGCCAGCATCTTCGCGATGGAGAAGGCCGTGCAGGAGTACGTCCCGGGCTACCGGCTGCTCCAGGAACCACAGATCGACGACCCGTCTCCCGCCACCCGCGGCCAGACGAAGGTCAGCGTCTTCGTCGAGGTCGAGGGCGCGGGCGACTTCCTGCCGCCGTACGCCGGCAACCTCGACATCATGACCGCGGCTGCCACGCAGGTCGGCCAGAACATCGCCCGCTCGATCCTCGCCTCCGGTGGTTGAGGAGGCGCGCTAGCGCCGTCTCGAAACCCCGGAACCCGAAAGGCAACCCCATGAGCGACATCAACACCCTGACCCGCAAGTGGACCGACACGGATGCGGCCAGCGGGCTCGACCTCCGGCTGACCGACACCTGCCTGCGCGACGGCTCGCACCACAAGCGCCACCAGTTCACGGCGCAGGAGGTGCACGACATCGTCGAGGCCCTCGACAACTCCGGCGTCCCGGTCATCGAGGTGACCCACGGCGACGGGCTCGGCGGATCGTCGTTCAACTACGGCTTCTCCAAGACGCCCGAGCAGGAGCTGATCAGGATCGCGGCCGAGACCGCGAAGCGCGCCAAGATCGCGTTCCTCATGCTCCCCGGCGTCGGCACCAAGGACGACATCCGTGCCGCTCAGGACAACGGCGGCCAGATCTGCCGGATCGCCACCCACTGCACCGAGGCCGACACCTCGATCCAGCACTTCGGCCTGGCTCGCGAGCTCGGCCTGGAGACCGTCGGCTTCCTGATGATGAGCCACACCCAGCCGCCCGAGGTCCTCGCCAAGCAGGCGCGGATCATGGTCGACGCGGGCAACCAGTGCGTCTACGTCGTCGACTCCGCCGGCGCGCTCGTCATGGAGCAGACCGCCGACCGGGTCGCCGCCGTCGTCGCCGAGATCGGCAACGAGGCGACCGTCGGCTTCCACGGCCACGAGAACCTCGGCCTCGGCGTCTCCAACACCGTGATCGCCGCCCGTGCGGGCGCCACCCAGATCGACGGCTCGGTCCGCCGCTTCGGCGCTGGCGCCGGCAACACGCCGCTCGAGGCGTTCGTCGGGGTCTGCGACAAGCTCGGCTGGAAGACCGGCATCGACTTCCTCACCATCGTCGACGCGTCCGAGGACGTCATCAAGCTGGCGATGCCCGAGGAGTGCCAGCTCGACCGGATGACGCTGATGATGGGGTACGCCGGGGTCTACTCGTCGTTCCTCAAGCACGCCGGCAACGCGGCCGACCGCTACGGCGTCTCCGGCGCGAAGATCCTGCTGGAGGCCGGCCGCCGCAAGCTGATCGGTGGCCAGGAAGACCAGCTCATCGACATCGCGCTGATGCTGAAGGCCGAGCAGGAGAAGGAAGCTGCGAATATCTAATCGCACGCGTTTACTGTCCCAGCGACAGCAACGTGGCACCCTCAGGGCGTGAGCGACGCTCAAAGCCGGCTGCTAGACGAACTCCTGAGCGTGCCGCAGCGAAAGATTGCCTGGCTTTCGTTAGTTGCGTTTGTCGCCGGCGGCAGTCTGTCCGACCGACAAGACCTGCTTTCGGATGCGGCGCGGATCAATCTCGTTAAGAGCTTCGAACTGTCGCGTGGTCACGTAGTCCGTTGGCTCGTACGACACGCTTATCGCTCGGTCGTACGTCTAATGGCCCGCAGGCCATTCATTCCTATCGGCTTGGTATTGCTCGCGTCGACCTTGCCCCTTACTGGGGGACCATCCCTGTGGCCGAATGATCGGGTCGCATCGACGTTCCTCTCGGTCTTGTGGCAAGTCATGGCCGGAACCCTTGGGATTGCTGTCGCGATCATTCTGTTCATCCACGAGGCGTACGGTGCCTCTTTCCGATCTAGCCGAGGCGTGACGTTTGCGGAGTTCGCCAAGCGCACCGGTGTCATGAGGCTGGTCGTGGTCCTCACGTCGAGTCTCCTGCTTCTCGGTTCGGCCCTGCTCGGGATCGGGGACGGGGCACCAAGAGGTTGGGCCGGGTTCCTCGCGGTAGTTGTGTCGGTTATAGGAATTCTCATGCTGCCTGCAGCCTTCAGATCGATCTCCTCGCTCGTCGGAGCTGCCAGTGTTCACAATCTGAAGAGAGACATGCTCGTTCCCCGCGTTGTCGAGTCTGTGGGCCGTGACCTACTCACGGCATCGATGGATGCCCATCTCCGGGCAGAGATGACAGACCGTGGCTACACGAACCACTATCCACTGACGCCCGCTAGTGCAGCGGTCCTGAGGGTGGTCCGTTCTGGCGTCGTGACGGATGTACGTTTGAAGAACCTCTGGGCATGTGCCGCAGCAGACCCCTCAGTGAGAGTCGGTATTCCGCTCTTCTCTCGAGTGCGAGCAGGATCGGTGGTCGCGACGAGTGACGTTCAGTGCCAACTTCCCGATTACCTGGTCGTCTCCCCTCGTGGGCGATCTGGCGCCCGCTGGGACGAGTTCGCGGTACTGAAGGGATTGGACGAAGAAGCTTCTGCGGCCATGAGGGCGGAGGACATGGGTCGGGTGGAGCAGTCTCTTGAACTCTACGAGCTTGTCGTCGTCACCCTCCTGGAGTGCGACACCGCGCTAGGCAAGATCGGTGGCATGAGCGTCTCAGGCGACACAGATCTTCTAGTTGAGGTGCGGCGGAGCCTGTTGCGACTCCACTCACACGCGTCTGCCGGGGGGACGGCGGACTTTGACAACAAGGTCTTGTCAGCGACTCTGTCGATCGCTCAGGCCGCGATTGACGGTGGGAACGCACGAGTATCGGCGGAGTTCCTCGTGCTGAGCAGGATGATGATCGTCAAGAGTCTTGGTGGTGCAGCGTGAGTGACTGGCGACGCTTGTTCGACGCGGTCAACTACACGATCGCTCCCGCAGCGCGCGACGGCATCGAACTGGGTAGTCTCAGTAGTTCTGAGGTCAACTTTGTAGCAACCGCCGGGTTGAAACAGTTGGCGAGGGTTCTTGTCGAGGCGGAACGCGTCGGTAGTCAAGACCTCGATGCAATGTGGCGGAGCTGGGCTGGGCTTTCAGGTTCACGGAGATTGCGAGAAGAGGGTCAGCTCGGCTCGGTGCGCCTGCAGTTGACGATCGTCGTCGTTGCATATTTGCTCTCGCGGCTCGGTGCCGAGGAGTGGTCTGAGCAAAGCCTCGCGTTGACGCGACGACTATCGAGCAGGCCACCAGACCCGGGGGCCCTGTCAGCCATCGCTGAAATGATGCAGGACGAGGGCTCGGCGGCGGAAGAACTCTGGGACGAACTTGTCCGAGACAGTCTTCCTGAGCGACGAGTTGCGTTCGTAGAAGGTCTGCGAACGGCTCTTGTGAGACTGCTCGCGTTCTGGACTGCAATCGGCGACAGGTCACAGACATACGTCGGTGACTGGATCGCTGATAGCGATGACCAGGAGCTAACTCACGCGGTGGCGGACGTGCGCTTGATCCTGTCGCGCGCCGACCTGGCGGCGATTGGAGACGACCCGATCGTAGAGAGGCTTAAGGGACTTCGTGATCGCGCCAGACGCATTGTCGCCGAGCGGATCTTGGCTGCTCCAATCTCGGAAAAGAAGCTGGCCCGAATCGCGATCGCGCTAGGCGAGCGGTGGAAAGAGGCACGCGACCTTCCGACCCTGCTGGACCTCGCAGGTGCCCGGCGTGAGGCCGGGCCGGCCACGACAGCCCTTGAGTTGTCTGCAGGTCGTGGCTTCCTGGTAGATGGAACGAACTACGTAGGCGAGGACGAGATCGGGCGAGCCGCGGCGGACAACCTCATACGTCTTGAGACTGAGGCGGTGCTTAACGACTGGCTCGCGTCCGCTGTACGGGTGGTCGACGGGTCTCTGCTCGAGCATCTCTCTGAGCACGGATGGAAGACGATGATCTGTTCCATCGATTGGGCGGCAGATCGATGGCGCGAGGAGAATCTCGCCCATCGATCGATTCCTGCGGTGTACACCAGCACCCAGATGCAGGATGGATTTGTACTTTTGGTCGACGCAGCACCCCAGCTCTGGCGCGTGGCGCCGGTCGATCCACCTCCACTCCTCAATGTGCGCGACAGACCACTGGGGGACGAGGCAACGGATGTTTACGTCACAATCAGTGTCGAACTCGCAACTCCAGCGGCGGAGGGTAGCGCGCGCGCCGCGTTGCTACGCGCGCCTTGGGCTTAGGTATCACCACGCTGGCAACGCGGCTGCCCGCTAGGGCCTCTCCGGCGCGAAGATCCTGCTGGAAGCCGGTCGCCGCAAGCTGATCGGCGGCCAGGAGGACCAACTCATCCACATCGCGCTGATGCTCAAGTCCGAGCAGGAGAAGGAAGCCGCGAACTCCTGACGCTCGGGTGGTTTCGAGGCTCAGGCCTAGCGGCCTTCGCACCTCAACCACCGTGTCGGTGGTTGAGGTGCGAGGAGCGCTAGCGACGAGCCTCGAAACCACCTCGCCGCGCGTCAGTGCTTGCAGATCAGCCCGCCGTCGACGACGAGCTCGGTGCCGGTGACGAACGACGCGTCGTCGGACAGCAGGAACGCGACGGCGGTGGCGATCTCGCGCGGCTGCGCCATGCGCCCCAACGGCGTCGCCTGCTCGAACTCGGCGGTGAGCTCGGGGATGTCGAGCGCCGGCTGGAGCATCGGCGTGACCACGAAGCCCGGGCAGACGGAGTTGACGCGGATGCCCTCGCCGCCGAGCTGAGCGGCCATGGACCGGGTCAGCCCGAGCAGGCCGGCCTTCGACGCGCAGTAGGAC
The DNA here is from genome assembly GCF_040045055.1 of Nocardioides pollutisoli. NCBI lineage: Bacteria > Bacillati > Actinomycetota > Actinomycetes > Propionibacteriales > Nocardioidaceae > Nocardioides > Nocardioides pollutisoli. The sequence continues at coordinate 378,034 of NZ_JBDZDU010000002.1, read as the reverse complement.
GGGATCCACGGGTTGGCCGCGATGCCCTCGATCGACGAGATCGCGACGATCGACGGACCCGCGCTCCGGTCGAGGTGGGGGAGCGCCGCCTGCGAGAGCAGCGCGTGCGCACGCAGGTTGACGTCGAGCACCTGGTCCCAGGAGTCGGCGGTGAGAGCCCCGACCGGCTCCGGGGACACCCGGCCGGCGGCGTGCACCAGCCCGGTCAGGCCCCCGAGCGCGGCGACCGCTTCCGCCACCGGGCGGTCGAGATCTCCGGTGACGTCCACGACCTGGCCGTGGGCGCCGATGCGCTCTGCGACCGCCACCGTGTCGGGAGCGACGTCCCAGATCGCGACCCTCGCGCCGCGCTCGACCAGCACCTCGGCCGTGGCGAGCCCGATGCCGGACGCGCCACCGGTGACGATGACGCGCTTCCCGTCGAGCGCGGTCACAGCAGGAACCTCGCCTTCAGGCAGTCCGACCCGCGCTCGGCGACCGCGGCGTACGCCGCCGCTGCGTCCTCGAGCCCGAAGGTGTGCGTGAAGAGGCCCCCGGTGTCCAACCGGCCGTGCTGCACGAGCGGGACCAGCTCGGTCCAGGTGCGATGAACGGGTGCCGTCGTCATGCGCAGGGTGATGCTCCGGTAGACGCCCATCAGGGCTCCCAGCGGATACGGGTTCATGTCGTGCACCCCGATCACCGAGACGGTACCGCCCGCGCGTACGGCGGCGAAGGCGTCGTCGAGGGTGGCGTCGATGGCGACCGCCTCGATGACCGAGTCGGCGCCGCGCCCTCCGGTCGCCTCCATCACGGCGTCCAGCAGCGGCCCGTCGACGCTGACCGCCCCGGACCGGGCCGCCAGCTCCCGACGGCCGGCGACCGGGTCGAACGCGAGGACCTGACCCGCGCCCTGGAGGAGTGCCGACCGGACCGCGCACTGACCGACCGCGCCGAGTCCCAGGACGACCACGGTGCCGCCCGGTGGGATGTCCGCGCGTCGTGCTCCCGCCCAACCGGTGCCGAGGTTGTCGGTCAGGAGCAGGGCGGCCTCGTCGTCGACGCCGTCCGGGATGCGGAGCAGCTGGAAGTCCGCGGCGGGTACGGCGAGGAGCTCGCTCTGCCCACCGCCGAGCTCACCGGCGCCGAAGACCTTCGGGCCCTGGAGGCAGGTCACCGGGTCGCCAGAGGCGCACCCCACGCAGCTCCCGCAGCCCGCGACCGAGGCGACGAGCACCCGGTCTCCCGCCCGGAAGCGACGTACGTCCGAGCCGACCTCGACGACCTCACCGATCACCTCGTGGCCGACCGCGACCGGGAAGAACGGCAGGTCGCCGTCGTAGAAGTGGAGGTCCGACCCGCAGATCGCCGAGGACCGGACGCGGACCAGCGCATCACCCGGCCCGGCGAGCACCGGGTCGGGCACGGTCTCGACGGCGATCTGGCCTGGTCCGGTGACGATGACGGAACGCATGGCGCACACCGTAGGACCGTTTGTGCGTTCTGTTTACAGATTCTGAAAAGTGTGTACTGTCCGGCCCATGCGCAACGTGCACGCCGGCCTGCCGTTCACGGCCGCCGAGTTCTCCGACGAGCAGGTCGCCGCGGCGCTGGAGGACCTCTCCGTCCCCGCGCTGCTGGTGTCCTGCGTGCACATGAGCCGACCCGAGGACCGGGCCGCCATCCTCGCGAGCGAGCTGCGCCCGCTGGGGAGCTTCCTCAACGAGTACCAGGGGTTCATGGACGCGGAGGCCCAGGCGGCGGCGCGCGCGTTCGCGCTCGACGTGATCCGCGACTGGCGCGACCGCGGCTGCCCGGAGCCGGAGCCCGTCTCGGCGGAGATGGTCAAGCAGCTGATGGCCTGGATCGTCGGGGCCGAGGTCGGCGACGAGTACGTCCCGATGATGCTCGAGGAGCTCGAGCTCGACGGCGTCGACCGCCGCGCGAGCGCACCCGTCGCGGGCGCCGCGGACTACCCGGTGGTCGTCATCGGCGCCGGCATGTCCGGCATCCTCGCCGCGATCCGGCTCGCCGAAGCGGGCTTCCCGTTCGTCATCGTCGAGAAGAACGCCGGCGTGGGCGGGACGTGGTGGGAGAACTCCTACCCCGGCGCTCGCGTGGACGTCGGGAGCCACTTCTACTGCTACAGCTTCGAGCCCGCCGACCACTGGACCGAGTTCTTCCCGCAGCAGCCGGAGGTGCAGGCCTACTTCCAGCGGGTCTTCGACAAGCACGGCCTGGGCGAGCACACGCGCTTCTCCACCGAGGTCGTCGGCGCCACGTGGGACGAGGCCGCCGGGACGTGGTCGGTCGAGCTCGACGACGGTACGACGCTCGTCGCGCGCGCGGTCGTGGCGGCCGTCGGCCAGATGAACCGGCCGTTCGTGCCCGAGGTCCCCGGTGCGTACGACGGACCCGCCTTCCACACGGCCGAGTGGGACCACGACGTCGACCTCACCGGCAAGCGCGTCGTGATGGTCGGGGCCGGCGCGACCGGGTTCCAGCTCGCGCCGGCGATCGCCGACCGCGTCGAGTCGCTCACCGTCGTCCAGCGCAGCGCTCAGTGGATGTTCCCGAACCCCGGCTACCACGACAAGGTCGGGCCCGGCGTCGGCTGGGCGATCCGGCACCTGCCGTTCTACGGCCGGTGGTTCCGGTTCCTCATCTTCTGGCCGGGCTGCGACGCGGGTCTGGTCGCGGCGAAGGTGGACCCCGACTGGGAGCCGCAGGCGACCTCGGTCAGCGAGGTCAACGACATCGCCCGCCTGATGTTCACCGAGTGGATCACCAGCCAGCTGCCCGACGACCCCGAGCTCCAGGCGTTGGTCGTGCCGGACTACCCGGCGACCGGCAAGCGCACCCTGCAGGACAACGGCAGCTGGCTCCAGACCCTTCGCCGCGACGACGTGACCCTGGTGCGCGCCGGGGTGGAGCGGCTCGTGCCCGACGGGCTCGTCGACAGCGACGGCCGGCACCACCCGGCCGACGTGATCGTCTGGGCGACCGGCTTCCGGGTCAACGACTTCCTGCTGCCGCTGCGGATCATCGGGCGCGACGGCCTCGACCTGCGCGAGACGTGGGGGAGTGCCCCGCGCGCTCACCTCGGCGTGACGGTCAGCGGGTTCCCGAACCTGTTCCTGCTCTACGGCCCCAACACCAACCTGGCCAGCGGTGGCAGCATCATCTTCGCCTCGGAGTGCGAGGTCGCGTTCACGGTCGAGTGCCTGCGACTCGTCGCCGAGGGCGGGCACGGCGCGATCGAGCCGACGCGCGCGGCGTACGACGACTGGTACGACCGGGTGCAGGCCGAGGCGCAGACGATGGTGTGGGCGTCGCCGCACATCGCGCACAACTACTACAAGAACGCCGAGGGCGACGTGCACGGCCTGAACCCGTTCCGCATCGTCGACTACTGGGCGTGGACCCGCCGCCCCGATCCGGCCGACTACCGGCTCTCATGACCGCTCGGGACCGATCCCGCGAGCGCATCCTCGACGCCGCCGAGGCGTGCCTGCGACGAGACGGGATCCGGCGTACGACGGTCCAGGCGGTCGCCGACGAGGTGGGCCTGTCCCGCGTCTACCTCTACCGCTTCTTCCCGGACAAGGCGACGCTGGTCTCGGCGGCGCTGATCCGTCGCGACGAGGAGTTCTGGGCCCGGGCGAACGCCCGGGTGTCCGCCGCCGGCACGATCTCGGAGATGGTGGCCGAGGCGGTGCTGATGTCGAGCGAGTCGCCGCTCGGCACCCTGGCGCTCGCCCTGGCGGAGTCCGAGCCCCGGGAGTACGCCGAGGTGATGGGCACCTTCGTCCACGAGGTCGTCCCCGGCCTGGCAGGCTTCTGGGTGGACCAGCTGACAGCGGCGCAGGACCGCGGCCTGGTCCGTCGTGACCTCGACGTCGTCGCCGGGGCGGAGTGGGTGATCCGGATCGTGGTCTCGCTGGTGGAGGTCCCGGGCCGCGCCGTCGACATCACCTCCCGCGCTTCGCTGGTCGCCCACCTCGACGCCTTCCTGAGCCCGGCGTTCGCCGATGTCTAGCCGCCTGCGCGGGGCTCGTCGCTTCCACCCCGACCTCCGCACCGGATCACGGCTGTTGCCGCGGGCCGCGGCGAGCCCGCGGCTCGTGCCGTGGATCCGCCGGGCGATCGCCCGGATGCCTGCCGACCCGGACTTCGTCGAGACCCAGGTGTCCGACACCGCTGCGATCCGTGTCTACCGCCCGGCCCACGCGCCGACGCAGAGTCCTGCGCTGCTCTACGTCCACGGCGGCGGGCTCCTGATCGGGAGCCCCCTCCAGGACGAGCCCGCGCTGCGCTCGATCGCCGACGAGCTGGGCGTCGTGGTGGCGACGGTCCGCTACCGGCTGGCCCCCGAGCACCGCTACCCGGCCGCACGCGACGACTGCTACGACGCGCTGTGCTGGCTGGCCGCGCAGCCCGGGATCGACCCGGCGCGCGTCGCCATCGGCGGTGGCAGTGCCGGAGGTGGCCTCGCCGCCGCGACCGCACTCACGGCCCGGGACCGCAACGGCCCCGCACTGTGCCTGCAGCTGCTGGTCTACCCGATGCTCGACGACCGGACGGCCGTGCGCCCCGACCCGAACCGGGCCTACCGACGGCTCTGGAGCAACGAGGCCAACCACTACGGCTGGTCGAGCTACCTCGGCCACGAACCCGGCCGGCCCGGGGTGGACCCGACGGCGGCACCGTCGCGGTGCGAGGACCACTCCGACCTGCCCACCGCCTGGATCGGCGTCGGCACCCTGGACCTCTTCCACGACGAGGACCTGGCGTACGCCGAGTCGCTGCGCGCCGCCGGCGTCGGCTGCGCGACGTACGTCGTCCCCGGGGCGTTCCACGGGTTCGACGCGTTCGCCGGCACGCCGGTCGCCCGCGACTTCCGGGCGAGCCAGGTCGACGCGCTGCGCTCGGCGTTCAGTCTGCGAGAGCCGGAGCCGCGCTAGGAGCCGCCGACGGCGGCGCCACCTTGTTGACGCGGATGAACGCGAGCGACGCGATGAGCGCCAGCGCCATCACGACGATCGCGACGGTGAAGGCCTGCTGCTGACCGGCGACGAAGATGTCGGCCTGTCCCGCGGCCGTGCCGGCAGCCGTGCCGAGCTCACCCGCGCGGTCGGCCGCGGCGTGGGCGAAGACCGTGCCGAAGAGGGCGAGGCCGATCGACCCGCCGAGCTGCTGGCCGGTGTTCAGGAGGGCCGAGGCGAGGCCGGTCTCGTGCGGTGCGACCCCGTTGACGGCGGTCATGGTCAGCGGCACGAAGCAGCAGCCCATGCCGAGGCCGAGCAGCAGGATCGAGCCGAGGAACGGCCAGTAGCTGCTGTCGACCTCAAGCTGCGAGAACGACGCCATCGCGAGGATCGCGAGGATCGGGCCGACCGTGAGGAACGGGCGGATGCCGATCCGCGGAACGAGCCGGCGGACCACGACGATCGACATGAACATGATGAGCGACGGCATGGGCAGGAAGCCGAGGCCGGTCTCGAGCGGGGTCCAGCCGTGGACGTTCTGCTGGTACTGCGCGAGGAAGTAGAACGTCGTGAAGAGCCCAGCGGCGAGGAAGAGCATGATCAGGTAGGCGCCGGTGCGGTTGCGGTTGGCGAAGATCCGGAACGGCATCAGCGGGTGGGTCGAGACGTGCTCGATGACCACGAACGCGACCAGCAGGGCGGCGGCGACGCCGAGGGTCACGACGGTGGTCGTGGAGCCCCAGCCGTCGCTGGCGGCCTGGGTCAGGCCGTAGACCAGGGTCGACATCCCCGCGGTGACGGTGATCGCGCCGGGCAGGTCGAGCTTGGTGCCGGAGCCCTGCGACTCGGTGAGCACGCGGGGGGCGAGGAAGAGCACGATCGCGCCGATCGGGACGTTGATGAACAGCGCCCAGCGCCAGCTGGCGAACTCGGTGAGCACGCCGCCGAGCAGCAGCCCGAGGGCACCACCCGATGCGGCCATCGCCGCGAACACGCCGAAGGCCCGGGCGCGTGCCGCCGGCTCGGTGAACGTCGTGGCCAGCAGCGCGAGCGCCGTGGGTGCGGCGATGGCGCCGCCCGCGCCCTGTGCGGCCCGGGCGCCGATCAGCATCATCTCGCCGTTCGCGAGCCCACCGACCAGCGAAGCCGCAGCGAAGAGGCCGATGCCGACCATGAACATCCGACGGCGCCCGAAGAGGTCGCCGGTGCGGCCCCCGAAGAGCAGGAGACCGCCGAAGGCGAGCGAGTAGGCGGTGACGACCCAGGTCAGGTTGTCGGTGGAGAAGTCGAGGTCGGCGCGGATGCTGGGCAAGGCGACGTTCACCACGGTGGCGTCGAGGACGACCATGAGCTGTGCGACGCAGATGACAGCGAGCGCCAGCCCGCCGTTGCGGACCGTGGACGTGGGTGCTGCTTCAGTCACGAGGAGTCTCCGGGTTGGTGGTCGAGATGGGTCGAGCCGGGCGGCCGAGCACCGGGAGCAGCACGCTGCTCACGACCTGCTCGGCGTACGCGCGCCCCGCTGGCTGGCCGGTCATGAGCACGCGCTGCAGCATCAGCGACGGCACCAGGCTCGCGGCCATGGGCACGTCGACGCCGGGGCCGAGCTCGCCGCGGCTGCGGGCGCGTTCGAGCATCGCGGTGATGCGGGCGATCCGTGGCTCGGTGAAGCGGGTCCTGAAGGCCTCGAGCAGCTCGGGCTCGCGGGGCAGGGCCGAGCAGACGCTCACCATCACCTGCAGCAGCCGCTGCGAGCTCGGGCTGCAGGACGCGGCGACCATCAGCTCGATGTCGCCGTCGAGCGACCCGGTGTCGATGGAGTCGATCGCGGGCTTCAACGTCGCCATCGCATCGATGACGAGCTCGGCCTTGTTGCTCCACCGGCGGTAGACGGTGGCCTTGCCGACACCGGCTGCGGTGGCGACCCCCTCGATCGACAGGCGGTCGTAGCCGTCGCGGACCAGGGCGTCGATCGAGGCGTCGATGATCGCCTCGTCGCGGCTCGGGTCCCGAGGGCGGCCGCGGCGTTGCTCCTCGCCGAGCGCGGCTTCGGTGGTGTCCACGGCGGTGAAACTAGCATGAAACGGAACGGGTCCGTATCGAAAAGAAGAAGCTCGCGGCATATGCCCGCCACGACCCGTCCTGCTGGGTACAGTCGCGGCGCGGGGGTGCAGCCCGCGCGACCAGGTCCGCGCCGGTCCGGCTCTGGGTGATCGAAGGGGAGCAGGACATGGAAGGCGTCGACGAGCGCCCGCGCGAGTTCGGGCACGACGCGGTCATCGTGTGCGACAACCTGCTGCGCATCTACCAGACCGACACCGTCGAGGTGCAGGCCCTGCAGGGCCTCGACCTGCTGGTGCACGACGGCGAGATGATCGCGATCGTGGGCGCTTCGGGCTCCGGCAAGTCGACGCTGCTCCAGGTGCTTGCCGGTGTGGACGCCGCGACCGCCGGCCGGGCGCGCGTGGCGGGCCACGACCTGCTCGGCATGACGCGCCGCGAGCGGGTGCACTACCGCCGCCACGTGGTCGGGTTCGTGCGGCAGCAGAGCACGCGCAACCTGGTGCCCTACCTCACCGCCAGCCAGGTGGTCGACCTCCCGCAGAGCTTCGCGGGCGTTCCCCGTCGCGAGCGGAAGCAGCGGACCGGCGAGCTGTTCGACACCCTCGGCGTCCAGCACTGCGCACACCTGAAGCCGCACCAGATGTCCGGAGGTGAGCAGCAGCGGGTGGCCATCTGCGTCGCGCTCGCCAACCGGCCCGAGGTGCTGCTGACCGACGAACCGACCGGCGAGCTCGACAGCACCTCGGCGCAGGAGGTCTTCGCTGCCCTGCGCACGGCCAACAGCGAGTGGGGCACCACCGTCGTCATCGTCACCCACGACGCGGCGGTCAGCGGTCAGGTCGCTCGGACGGTCGCCATCCGTGACGGCCGCACCAGCAGCGAGGTCCTGCGCAGCGACGAGGTGGGCGGCGTCCCCGGGATCGCCGAGGAGTTCGCGGTCATGGACCGGGCCGGGCGCGTCCAGGTGCCCCGCGAGTTCCGCGAGGCCCTGGAGCTGACCAACCGGGTGCGCCTCGCGCTCACCGAGGACCGGATCGAGATCCGCTCCGACCGTGGGGAGGCACGGTGACCTCCCTCGCGGGCGCGCCGATGGTCTCGGCGCAGGGGTTGTCCCGCAGCTACGGCTCCGAGCCGAGCCTCGTGCACGCGCTGAGCGACGTGTCCCTCGAGGTCGCGCCGGGCGAGATGGTCGCCGTGGTCGGCCGCTCCGGTTCGGGCAAGACGACCCTGCTCAACCTGCTCGGCGGACTGGACCGCCCGGACGCCGGGACGGTCCACGTCGACGGGATCGAGGTGACCGCTCTCGACGACGCAGGTCTGAGCACGATCCGTCGCGAGACGGTGTCCTACGTCTTCCAGTCCTTCGGGCTGCTGCCGTCGCTCACCGCGTCCGAGAACGTGGGCGTCCCGCTCCGGCTGCGGCGTACGCCGGTGGCCGAGCGTGAGAAGCGAGCGGCGCTGCTCCTCGACCTGGTCGGGCTGAGCGGCCACGCCGAGCAGCGACCCGGCGAGATGTCGGGTGGGCAGCAGCAGCGAGTGGCGATCGCGCGCGCCCTGGCCGGCTCCCCGCGGCTGCTCATCGCGGACGAGCCGACCGGGCAGCTCGACGCCGAGACCGGCCTCGCCGTGATGGCGCTGCTGCGCGGCATCGTCGAGTCCGAGGGCGTGACCGCCATCGTGGCGACGCACGACCCGGTGCTGGTCGCGCTGGCGGACCGCGTGCTCACCATCGCCGACGGCCGGGTGGGGTCCTGAGGTGACCACGCCGTGCTGAGGCTCGTCGTCCGACGAGCCTGGGTCCAACGCCGGCTGCTGGCGGCGGTCGTGGTCCTGGTCACCGTCGCCACCACCCTGATGGGGTTCTACGCCCTGCTCCTCGGGGTGACCGGACCGAGGTCGTTCTCCGAGCAGGTGCAGCGCTCGCAGCCGGACGACGTCGACGTGACGGCGTACGCCGTCGGCCTGGTCGCCAGCGACCTCGAGGCCACCCGCGGCGAGGCGCGCGACGTGGTCCAGGGCATCCTCGCCCCGCTGCACCCGTCCCTGGTCAGCACGGCGACCTCGGAGATGCGGCAGATCGGTGACTCGGGCCGGTTCGGCTACCTGGCGGCGACCGACGCGGACGCCGCACGCGGGACGCTGACCTCGGGCCGCTGGCCCGACGACGGCACGGGCAGGACGATCGAGGCCGTCGCCCCGGACGCCGCGGCCCGCGGGCTGCGCCTCCACCTCGGCGATCGGCTGACTCTCGGGCCCGGCACCGGGCTCGGCGCGAGCGAGCACCGGGCGACGGTCGTGATCGTGGGGACCTTCCGCGGCCTGCCGGACCCTGCCGCCGCGAGCGACCCGCTGGAGGGTGCCGGGTCGGACCCCTCCTTCACCACCGGAGGCGTGACGACGGCGGCGTACGGACCGTTCCTGGTCGGCGACGCCGCGCTCGTCAGCACCGGCCTCGACGTGGCCGCGCTGCGCGTCGACGGCGCCCCCGACCTGCGGACGGCGGACGACGCCTCGTTGAGCGCGACCGTGGACTCCCTGGACGGCGCGTCGACCCTGCTGTCCGCGCGGGTGGGCGACGCGGCCGAGATCACCCGGGTCGGGTCGGGGCTTCCTGCGACGCTCGACCGGCTGCACGCCCAGCAGGCCACCACCCGCTCGGCGGTGCTCGTCGCCCTGCTGCTGGACACGATGCTGGGGATCGCTGCCCTCGTCCTGGCCGGTCGGCTCCTCGCCGACAGCCGGACGCGCGAGCGGGAGCTGATGACGGCCCTCGGTCTCTCGCGCGGCCAGCAGCTCGGCTCCGCCCTGGCCGAGGCGGTCCTGCTCGCCGCCGTCTCAGCGGCCGTGGCGGTGCCGGTGGCCGCCGTCGCGTTCGCCGCGGTCACCCGTCTGCCGAGCCTGAGGGACGCCCGGCTGACCGAGGGCGTGACCGTGACGCCAGGCCTGCTCCTGGTGGTCGCGATCGGTGCCCTCGTCCTCAGCCTGGTGCTCGTCGTGTCGCCGCTCCTGACCCCGGACGCCGAGCGTCCACCCGGACGCCGACGCGTGTGGGCCCGCTCCGGGATCGACGTCCTGCTCCTGGTCGCGGCGGTGGTCGCCTGGAGGCAGCTCGACTCCCGGTCGCCCGCGGCCACCACCGGTGACACCCTGCTGCTGCTCGCGCCTGCGGTGTGCCTGGCCGCCGTCACCGTGGTGGCGGTGCGTGCCCTGCCGCCGCTCTTCGCGACGGCCTCCCGCATCGCACGTCGGTCCCGCTCCCTGCTGCCACTGTCCTTCGACCCACCGGCCCTCCGCCTCGGCGCCGGGACGGCGCTCGTCCTCCTCTCGTTGGCGTCCGCGGCCGCATCCTTCGGCGTCGCGACCCACGCGACGTGGGAACGCTCGCAGCGCGACCAGGCGGACCTGCGGGTCGGCACGGACCTCTCCCTCGCGCTCGACGCACCGCCCACGGCCGATGACGCCGGGAGCATCGTGCGCGCGGCGCTCGGCGACAAACCGGGGGACGACGGATCGTTCGTGTCGCCGGTCACCGCACGCCTCCTGACGCTCGGGAAGTACCTCGGCCGGCCGGGGGAGCCACCCGAGCTGGTGGCGATCGACTCGCGGCACGCGGGCACGCTGCTCCGCGGCCGGATCGACGGGAGCACGTCGTGGTCCGGCATCGGTGACCAGCTGGTGCCGGGCGATTCGGTCCACGGAGTGCCGCTTCCTCCCGGAGGCAGCGGGGTCACGATCACCGGCGACGCACCTGCGGGAGTCGCGGTCTCCGTGATCCCGACCGTCGTCGTGCAGGACGCCACCGGGCTCCGCAGCGCGGCGGAGGCCGAGCCCGTGCTCCTCGACGGCAGGTCCCACCTCGTGAACTGGTCGATCCCCCCGGGAAGGGGTGGGGAGGTCGTCGCCGTACGGCTCAGCCTCCAGGACGCCGGCAGCGACACGACCGGAGGAGGCGGGGGCTCCCAGGTCTCCGTCTCGCTGCGGATCCCCGGTCAGGCTGCGGACTCCTCTGCCGGCACTGCCGCCGACTGGCGAGACCGGGTGCTGGGCACCGACGGCGTCGTCGTCGGTCCGTCGGTCTCCGTGCGGAGGGCCGGGAACGCGGTCGTCCTCACGACGAAGGCGCAGGTGCGGGTCGACTACCTCCGCTACGAGACCGGCGAGGTGCTCGCCACGTCCTTCGACCCGCCGCGGACGGTCCCCGTCGTCGTCTCGCGGGCGCTGGCGGACGCCCTCGGCACGAAGGTCGGCGGCGAGCTGTCCGCCACGGTCAGCAACAGCGACCTCACCCTGCAGGTCGTGGACATCGTCTCGACGGTGCCGTCCGCACCCGGGCGCGTCGCCGTCCTGGCCGACGTCGACACGGTGTCGCGTGCCCTGATCGGTCGCGGCGAGCTGGAGCCCGCCGTCGACGGCTTCTGGGTCTCCCGCCCCACGAGCGGAGCGGCCAGCGCCCTGCGGCGGCTGGAGCTGGGCGACGTGACGACCCGCGAGCAGGTGACCTCCGACCTGACCAGCGGGCCGATGCAGGTCGTGCTCCCGGTCGCGTACGCCACCGTCGCCGGCTCCGCGGTCCTCCTGTTCCTCGCGGGTGCTGCTCTCGTGGTGAGCGCGGACCGGAGGCGGCGGACCGCGGAGGTCGCGCGGCTCCGTGCGCTGGGACAGCCCCGGTCGGGAGCCCGGAGGCTCGTCTTCGTCCAGCACGGAGTGCTCCTGGTCGCCCTCGTCGTCACCGGTGCGGTGGTCGGAGCCGGGGCGGCGATCGCGCTCTGCCGCGACCTGGTCCGGTCCGAGGACGGGACGGCGCCGGTCCCGTCGGCGGTCCTGGTGTGGCCGTGGGGGGCCGAGACCCTGCTCGTGGGGGGTCTCGTGGTCGCCTGCCTGGCGATCGCGGCGGTGGCCGCGGTCTCGCAGGTCGGTGCCTCGGACCTGACGCACCTGCGGGAGAGTGAGTGACGATGCTTCCCCGACCGAGGCTGCACGCGCCGAGCATCGTGGGCCGGATGCGCACCGACCCGGGGCCGCTGGTCCTGATAGCGGTGGTCGTCGCCCTCACGACGGCGCTCCTGGCGGTGGCGGGTCCGTTGACGACACGCGCCTCGGACCACGCCCTGGCGGACGCCGTACGGAAGGCCGGTGCACAGGGTTCGGTCGTGGGGACGTTCCCGCGAGGGGACGCCTTCTACGACACGCGCACGCGCGAACCCCGGGCCGCCGAGAAGCTCCGTGCGGCCGTGACCGGTGCCCAGCTCCTGCTCCCGGACCGGGTCGCCGACGTTGTGCAGCCTGGGATCACTGCCGTCACGACCACGCCGCTGCAGCTGCTCGACGCCGGACCCGGTCGCTACCTCAGCCTGGCCTACCTCGACACCCCGGCCGGTGCCCCCGCAGTGCGCTACACAGCAGGCGGCCCACCACGAGCCTCCGTCGGCTCCGACCGGGCGTCGGCCGAGGTGTCGGCCGACGCGCCGCCCTGGCGCGTCCAGGTCGCCCTGTCGAGCGCCGCGGCCGAGGCGCTGGGCCTCCAGCCCGGTGACCGGCTCACGATGAAGGACCTGGTCGGGCGGCCGGTCGTCGCCACGGTGAGCGGGATCTACGTGCCCCACGACCCCGGCGACCTGGTGTGGCAACCGGTCCCGCAGCTGCTGCACCCGACCCAGGGTGTGTCGGACGGCGTGCACACCTCCTCCGCCGCTGCGATCGTCTCGGCGGCGGCGCTGCCCGACCTGCAGCTCGCCGTACCCACTGACGACCTCAACCAGCGCATCTACGCGGCGCCGCGCCCGGACGCCGTGCGGTGGTCCGACTCGGAGGAGCTGGTGCGCACCATCGGGGCCCTGAAGGCGGCGCCGCCGGCTGCCGGCGGCCCGGTCTGGGACAGCGCGCTCGACCAGGTCCTGGAGGACGGGCGCTCCGAGATCACCGCTGCCCGTGGACAGGCCGACGTGCTGCTCCTGTCGCTCCTCGTGTGCGCGCTCCTCGTGCTGTGCCTGGCCGCGGACCTCCTGGTGCGTCGCCGGGCGACGTCCGTCCTGCTGACCCGCGAGCGCGGCGGGACGCTGGCCGAGATCGCCGCCGAGCTCTTCCTCGAGGCCGCGGGGTGGGTCGCGGTCGGGGTCGTCGTGGGAGTGCTCGGCGCGTGGTGGTGGCTCGGCGAGGCGGGGTGGTCGTGGGGGTTCGTGGTCCCGTTCGTCGCGGCGGGCGCTGCCGGTGCACGGGCCGCGTTCCTCGCGTCGCGCGCCACGGATCCCCGGCGTACGCCGGCCAACCGCAATGCCCGGCGGGTCGTGGCCCGTGCCCGGCAGCTGCGCCGGGTCACGGCCGTGACCGCGGTGGTCGCCGCCGCCGCGCTCTCGTTCGTCGCCCTCCGCCAGCGGGGTGTGGGCGACGGCGAAGACCTGACGGCGGCCGGTGCCCCGGTCTGGTGGGCCGTCGCCGGGACGCTGCTCGTGGTGGCCGCCGTGCCCGCGCTGACCGGTCTGCTCCTCGACGCAGCTCGCCGTACGTCGGGCAGCGTCGCGTTCTTCGTCGCGGCCCGGGTGCGCGAGACCGGGGCTCGTGCGCTGCCCCTGGTCGTCATCACGGTGACGGTCGCTCAGCTCACCTTCGCCCTCGCGCTGACCAGCACCGAGCAGCGCGGGCAGGCGGACGGTGCCCTGCTCAGCGTCGGCGGGGACGCCCGCGCGACGCTGTCGCCGGGGCGCTCGGCGACCAAGGTCGCACGTGCGGTCGACGGGGCGCCGGGCGTCACGGCAGCCGTCGCCGCCCGGATCGACAGCGGGGTGCCCGCGACGAGCACCTCCGGTGCGGACACGGTGCTGCTCACGGTCGTCGACGCCTCCGCCTACGAGCACCTCCTGGCCGTGAGCGCGCTGCCCGACGCACCCCAGCTCGCCACGTTGGCGGGCGACGACGGCACCGGCGTCCCTGCTCTGCTCCTCGGCGGAGCGTCGGGTCTGCAGGACGGGTTCTCGGTGCGCAGCGACGACGGTCCCTCCGTGAGGTTGCGCGTGGTCGGCAGGGCGCCGCAGGTGCAGGACACCTTCGAGCCGGTGGTCGTCGTGGACGCGACCGCGTACGCCCGCGCCGGAGGGCTGGCAGAGCCCGACACGGTCTGGGCGGTCGGGCCGGGTGCCGCATCGGCGCTCCAGGCCCAGGTCAGGCAGTCCGACGAGGTGGTGACCTACGCCGACGAGCTGGACGCTCGTCGCGATGCACCCGTGGTCACTGGCCTGGTGCGGCTGGCCGTGGCCGCGTCCCTGCTGCTGCTCCTCTTCGCTCTGCTCGGCGTCGTGATGGCGGCCGCGAGCGAGGCCGACTCGCGCGCGGCTTCCCTGGGTCGTCTCCGTGCCCTCGGGACCCGTGACCGTCAGCTGCGCCGGGTCCTGGGGGGTGAGCTGCTCGCGCCGGTCCTGATCGAGGCGCTCGCCGGCCTCGCCCTGGGGCTCAGCGCGGCCGTGGCGATGTTCGGCCAGCTGTCGTTGGAGAGCGTCACGGGCCAGGTGAGCGCACCCTCCGTCAGCATCCCGTGGTGGGTGCTCGTCGGGCCGGTCGCGCTGGTCGCCGCTGCCGTGGTCCTCACCCAGGTCGAGTGGGTCCGGCTCCGGGGGATCGCGCTCGGGCAGCTCCTGCGCGGCGGATCGCCGCGCTGAGGCGTGGCAGGAGGAGCTGCGGAAAGCAGGCAGCGCGACAGCACGGCGTAGCGTCGCGGGATGACACCGCCTGCGACCGATGCCCTGCGCGCCCGGCTCGCAGACCCGGTGTTCTGGAACGCCGTCACCCAGCTGGTCAAGACGGTGCTGGCAGCGGTGCTCGCCTGGGTGGTCGCGACCGAGGTGTTCAACCTGTCGCAGTCGTTCCTTGCGCCCTGGGCGGCGCTGCTCGTCGTGCACGCGACGGTCTACCGGACCTTCTCCCGCGGCCTGCGCCAGGTGACCGCAGCCGTCGCGGGCGTGCTGCTCGCCTGGGCCGTCGGCAACACGTTCGGCCTGGACACCATCTCCGTGGCGGTGGTGCTCACGCTCGGGCTGGCGCTGGGCGCGCTCCGGTGGTTCGGCGAGGAGTCGATCACGGTCGCGGCGACCGCGATGGTGGTGCTGACGACCGGCTTCTCGAGCGACGACTCGGTGCTGCTCGACCGGCTGGGCGACACGGCGATCGGCATCGTCGTCGGCCTGGCGGTCAACGCGGCCGTCTGGCCACCCCTGCGCCGGCGTACGGCGATCGCGGCGATGAACCGCATCGACGACAGCATCGGAGCACTGCTCGGTGACATGGGTGCCACCGTGGTCGACGGGTACGGCGCGGACGACGTCGCCGTCTGGGTCGACCGCAGCCGGTCCATCGACGGCGACCTCGACCATGCCTGGGCGTTGGTGCGCCAGGCGCAGGAGAGCGGTCGGCTGAACCCCCGTCGTCCGGCCCGCGAGCTGCGCGATCCTCAGCAGTGGAGCGCACTGCTCCGGCGGATGGAGCAGGCGGTCGCCGAGACGCGCAGCATGGCTCGGACGCTCGGCTACCACGCCAGCAGCCACGACCTGTGGCACCCGGAGTTCCGCGAACGCTGGCCGCAGCTGGTCGTCGATGCCGGCCGTGCGATCGACGACGCCGACCCGGACGCGATCCGCTCCGCGCGCGAGCGGCTCGGCTCCCTGGTCGACGACCTCGGGACCGCCGACCCCGCCTCGTCGCAGTGGCCGGTGCACGGCGCCCTCGTCATCAACCTGCGCAACACGCTCGACGCGATGGACGAGGTGGCCGCCGCCAACCCGATGGGTCAGCCCCCGTTGCCTCTGGCCACGCTGCGCCGATCCACGCCGGAGTGACCCGTGGAGCAGCGTGCTGATCACGGTCACCACGTCAGGGAATGGTGCGTACCGTGTCGGTCGTGGCGACCTGGACCCGGCGAGCCGTCCTCGGGGCGGGAGCACTCGGCGCGCTGTCGGCCTGCACGTCGACCGGGAGCGACACCTCGGCCTCGACACCCGGACCCACACCCTCGCCCAGCCCGTCGACGTCCCCGTCGCCGAGCGGGAGGGTCCCGTGGCCCCAGCTCCGCCGGTCGGTGCAGGGCACGCTCGCCCGGCCCGGTGATCCGGCGTACGACCAGGTCCGGCTCCTCCAGAACCCGCGGTACGACGGGGAGCGGCCGCTCGCGGTGCTGTCGGTCGGCTCGGAGCAGGACGTGGCGACCGGGCTGTCGTTCGCCCGCGACCACGACCTTCCGATCGCGATCCGGTCGGGCGGCCACAGCTATCCGGGGTGGTCCGGCGGCGGCAGTCCGCGTGCGCTGGTGATCGACTGCCGACCGCTGGACCGGGTCCAGGTCAGCGGCGCGACCGCGACCGTCGGCGCCGGTGCCGCGCTCGCGCACGTCTACGAGGAGATCGGCGGGCGGGGACGGGCGATCGCGGGCGGGTCCTGTCCCACCGTCGGGATCTCGGGGCTGACGCTCGGCGGCGGCGTCGGGGTGCTCACCCGGGCGATGGGGCTGACCTGCGACGCCGTCCGCTCGATGCGGGTGGTCACGGCCGACGGCACGCTGCGCACCGCGAGTGCCGACGACGAGCCCGACCTCTCCTGGGCGCTGCGTGGCGGCGGTGGGGGACACCTCGGCGTCGTGACCTCCTTCGAGTTCGAGACGACGGCCGCGCCGACGATCAGCTCGGTCTACCTGCAGTGGCCGTTGTCGGCGGCAGCGGACGTGATCGCTGCGTGGTTCGACTGGGCGCCGACCGCCGACGCACGTCTGTGGTCGACGCTCAAGGCGCTCGGGGGAGCGGAGCACGCAGGCTCCCCGATCCTGCTCCTCTCGGGCACCTGGACCGGCCCGACCGGGGCCCTCGACGCCCAGCTCGCCGGACTGCTCGACCACGTGCCGGCGCCGAGCGTGCGCTCGGACCACGTCCGCGCCTACCTCGAGGCGATGCAGGCGTACGCCGGAGCCGGGGGCCGCGAGGCGTTCGCCGCGACCTCGCACGTGGCGTACGACGCCCTCACCGCCGCCGGCATCGCGGACCTGGTCGACCAGGTCCAGGCGGCGCAGGCCTCCGGGCTGAAGGAGGCCGGTGTCTCGATCGACGCGCTCGGCGGCAAGGTCCGCGACCTGGGGCCGGGCGACACCGCCTTCGTGCACCGCACGGCGCTGGCCACCGTGCAGTACACCGCCACCTTCCCGCCCGGCACCCCGAGGGCCGCTGACGCCTACGTGCGCGGGTTCCGGGCCGCGATGCTCCCGCACTGGGGCAACCACGCCTACGTCAACTACTCCGACGCGACGATCGCGGACTACCGGACGGCCTACTTCGGTGACAACGCCGACCGGCTGGCACAGGTGCGCTCGGCGTACGACCCGGACGGGTTCTTCACGCAGCCGCAGGACTTCTGACGACTCACGCTCGTAACACCCCGGATCTCGACCAAAACGAGAACGTGTTCTAGTATCGATCCTGTCCCACCACGACAGGAGATCTCGATGTCCCAGGCTGTTCTCGACGGCGTTCGTGACCTGCTTCCCTCCATCCGGGAGCGGGCCGACGAGGCCGAGCGTCTTCGCGTCGTCCCCGAGGCCTCGATCAAGGAGCTGGAGGAGGTCGGATTCTTCCGGCTGCTGCAGCCGAAGCGCTTCGACGGCTTCGAGTCCGACCCCGTCGACTTCTACACCGCGGTGCGCGACATCGCCGGCGCGTGCGGCTCGACCGGCTGGGTGTCCAGCGTGGTCGGCGTGCACCCCTGGCAGGTCGCGCTCTTCTCCGACGAGGCGCAGCAGGCCGTGTGGGGAGAAGACACCACGACCCGGTTGAGCTCGTCGTACGCGCCGACCGGCAAGGCCCAGCTCACCGACGGCGGCTACATCCTGTCCGGCAAGTGGAGCTTCTCGTCCGGTTGCGACCACTGCAGCTGGGTGCTGCTCGGTGGGCTCGTCTTCAACGACGAGGGCCAGGTCGTCGACTTCAAGACGTTCATGGTGCCCCGCGAGAACTACACGATCAACGACGTGTGGCACATGGTCGGGCTGTCCGGGACCGGCTCCAACGACATCGTCGTCGAGGACGTCTTCGTGCCCGACGCGTTCACCCTGTCGATGGGCGACACCGGCCGCTGCTTCGGCCCGGGCCAGGAGCAGAACCCCTCCGACCTCTACAAGCTGCCCTTCCACTCGATCTTCACCGGCACCATCACCACGCCGATCATCGGCATGGCGATGGGCGCCTACGACGAGCACGTCGAGATGCAGCAGAAGCGCACGCGTGCGGCCTACCTCGGTGAGAAGGCGTCGCTCGACCCGTTCTCCGCGGTCCGGATCGCCAAGGCGTCGTCGGAGATCGACGCCGCGTGGGCGCTGCTGGTCAACAACATCCGCGAGGAGCAGGCCTACGTCGCCAAGGGCGAGAAGATCCCGCTCAAGACCCGGCTCAAGGTCCGCCGTGACCAGGTGCTCGGCTCGCAGCGGGCGATCGACGCGATCGACTCGCTCTTCGAGGCCTCCGGTGGCCGGGCGCTCGCCCAGGGCACCTACCTCCAGCGCGCCTGGCGCGACGCCCACGCGGGGCGCGTCCACGCGGCCAACGACCCCGAGCGGGCGCTGCAGATGTTCGGCGCGCACGAGTTCGGGCACAAGGTCGACCCGGGGATGTACTGAGTTGAGCATCAGCAAGGAGTCCGTCCAGCGGTCGGGCAAGGCCGGTGACCTCACCCTCAACTACTACGAGGCCGGGGAGCCGACCGAGGTCGGCGGGGGACTGCCGCTGGTGATGCTGCACGGCGGCGGACCGGGCGCGTCGGCGTGGTCCAACTTCGGGAGCGCGCTGCCGCACTTCGCCTCGACGTTCCGCACCCTGCTCGTCGACCAGCCGGGCTTCGGCGCGTCCGACAAGCCGCCGGTGGTGGGCAACTACTACCGCCACTCGGCCGACTACGTCGTCAAGCTGCTCGACGAGCTCGGCATCGACCGCATCCACCTGCTCGGCAACAGCCTCGGCGGGGGTACGGCGATGCGCCTGGCGCTCACCTACCCCGACCGCGTCGGGAGGCTGATCCTGATGGGCCCGGGCGGCCTGTCGCTCAACCTCTTCCACGCCGACCCGACCGAGGGCGTGCAGCGCCTGATGGACTTCGGTGCCGACCCGACGCCCGAGCGGCTGCGGGCCTTCATCTCCTGCATGGTCGTCAACCAGAAGCTGGTCACCGACGAGCTCGTGGCGGAGCGGTTCGCCGACGCGACGGCGCCGGGCGCCCAGGACGCGATGCGGTCGATGGGGATGTCGTTCTGGAACCCCGAGACCGCCGAGGACGGCATGCTCTGGCGTGAGGCCCACCAGCTCCGCAAGCACACGCTGCTCACCTGGGGCCGGGAGGACCGGGTCAACCCGCTCGACGGCGCCATGGTCGCGCTCAAGCTGATCCCCAAGGCTCAGCTGCATGTCTTCCCCAACTGCGGGCACTGGGCCCAGATCGAGGCAGCCGAGGAGTTCGCCGAGATCTCCACGTCGTTCCTCGCTCGCCACGTCGAGAGGAGTGCCTGATGACCATCGACATTAAGTCCATGGGCTACGTCCGTGTGACCAGCACCGACCTCGACCAGTGGAAGCTCTTCGCCGGCAAGGTGCTCGGCCTGGCCGAGGGCCGGGGACCGAACCCGGCCCACCAGTACTGGCGGATCGACCAGGTCTCCGCCCGGCTCGTGGTCGAGCCCGGTGACGTCGACCAGCTCGCGTGCGTCGGCTGGGAGCTCGCCGACCACCGGGCGCTGCAGGAGGCTCGCGAGCACCTCGCCAAGGCCGGCGTGGAGTTCGAGGAGGGCACCCGGGAGGAGCTGGACGAGCGCCGGGTCCAGGAGCTGGTGCGGTTCAGCGACCCCTGGGACAACGTGTTCGAGCTCTTCCACGGCATCACCTACGAGTCGCGACCCGTCGTCACGCCGTACGCCGCCACCTTCGTGACCGGCGACCAGGGCATGGGCCACATCGTGCTGCCGGTCCTCGACGACGTGGAGGCGCTGCGGTTCTACACCGACGTGCTCGGCTTCCGGCTGCGTGACTCGATGAGCATGCCGGGCGAGTTCGTCGGCAAGGAGCCGGGCTCCAAGGTCTGGCTGCGGTTCCTCGGGGTCAACCCGCGGCACCACTCGTTGGCGTTCCTGCCGATGCCCAACCCGTCGAAGTGCGTCCACATCATGCTCGAGGTCGACGAGCTCGACCACGTCGGTCGGGCGCTGGAGCGCGTGCGCAAGCACAAGGCGCCGCTGTCGGCGACGCTCGGTCGGCACATGAACGACGAGATGATCTCGTTCTACGTGAAGTCGCCGGGCGGCTTCGACATCGAGTTCGGCACCGACGGCCTCACCGTCGAGGACGACCGGTGGGTCGCCCGCGAGTCGACGGCGGTGTCCTACTGGGGCCACAACTTCGGCGCCGGCGGCCAGTGAAAGACTGCGGGGCATGAGCTCGGGCAACGGCAGTGACATCCCGGAGGGCATGAGCCCGGACGCGCGCGAGACCTGGCCCAGCCCCGAGCTGATCAACTCCTGGCTCGGCGACCAGGACGTCGACTTCGAGTTCCGCCCCGGGGAGGACGTCGCCGTCCCCGACGACCCCGAGGCGGTCGCGGCGGCGCGGCGCTTCCGCGACGTCCTCGGTCGCTTCGCCTCCGGCGTCACCGTCGTGACGACGACCAGCAACGACGAGCCGGTCGGCATGACCTGCCAGTCGTTCTCCAGCGTCTCGCTCGAGCCGCCGCTGGTGCTCTTCATCCCGGCCAAGAGCTCGCGCTCGTGGCCGCTGATCCAGCGCTCCGGCAAGTTCTGCGTCAACTTCCTCGCCGCCGACCAGGCCGAGCTGTCCAACACGATGGCCAGCCGGGGCACCGACAAGTTCGGCGACGTGAAGTGGACGCCGTCGCAGGCCACCGGCTCGCCGATCCTCGAGGGGTCCCTCGCCCACGTCGACTGCACGATCCACCAGGTCCACGAGGCCGGAGACCACTACGTCGTGATCGGTCGCGTCCTCGACCTGGGCATCGACGACGGCACCGTCGACCCGCTGCTGTTCTTCCAGGGGAAGTACCGCACCACCGACGCCCGCTAGCGGACCGGCGTCCAGTCCCGCCCGAACCACCGCGCGACCCGCTCGGCCCCGAACGCGGTCTTGTCCGCGACCAGGTCGGTCGACGGACCCACCAGCTCGCCCGCCGGCGCCTGGCCGCTGAGGAAGGTCACGTCCACCTTGGCGACCTGGTCCTCGCCGAACTCGAGGTAGCAGATCCCGCGCCCGTCGTACGTCGTGGAGGTGGTCTCCCCGCGGTCGCGGGCCAGCAGCTGGGCGGCGACGACGCTCGCCTGGCCCTCCGCGAACACGCCCGCCTTGGGCGTGCCGACGCTGGTCACGTCGCCGACGGCGTACACGTCGTCGAAACGGGTGCGCAGGGTTAGCGGGTCGACCGGGATCCAGCCGTCCTCGGTCAGGCCGGCGTCGACCACGACGGCAGGAGCGCGGTGGGTGGGCACGCCGAGGAAGAGGTCGAACGGCAGCTCGGTGTCGTCGCTCAGCAGTGCCCGTCCCTGCTCGAGCGAGCGCACGAGCGTGCCGGGACGCCAGGCGATGCCGCGCTCCTCGAACTCCGCGAGCAGGGCGGCGGAGGCAGACGGTGACGGCGGGATCGGCACGCCGAGCGGCATCACCAGGGAGACCGACGAGCGGTCGAGCAGGTCGCGTCGTGACAGCAGGTCGTGGACCAGCAGCGCGGTCTCGCTGGGAGCGGGCGGGCACTTGAACGGGGTCGAGGTGACCGCCACGACGATCCGTCCACCGTCGAAGCCGGCGAGCACGTCACGCAGCGCGAAGGCTCCGGCGACCGTGTAGAACTCGTGGCCGTGCTCGACCAGCCCGGGAGTCGCAGCGGGGTGGAGGTCGGCGCCGAGCGCCACGACGAGCACGTCGCCGTCGTACGTGCCGGCGTCGGTCACGACCCGCTTCGCGACCGGGTCGATGGAGAGGACCTCGGCCTGGACGAACTGCAGGCCGGGCGGGGCGAGGTCGACGTAGCGGTGGAGGACGTGGTCGGCGGTGGTGCGGCCGAACATCACGTCGAGCTTCGAGAAGCCGAAGACGAACCCCTCGGCCTTGTCGACCAGCACCACCTCGGAGCCGGATCCGAGTCCGGTGCAGAGGGTGCTGGCCAGCTCCAGGCCGCCGAAGCCGGCGCCGAGGATCAGTACGCGCATGGTGCGGAACCTAGCGGTTCCGCGGGCTGCGCGGGGGTGGTTCAGACGAGCGGGATCAGGCGACCTTGGTACGGCGCGGGTTGGCGACGAGGGCGGCGGTGACGGGCTTCTGGGCGGCGGTCTTGGCGGTCATGGTCGGCTCCGATCCGTAGGTCTTGCGGCTGATGAGCAGAACTCTGCCGCGCGTACTTCTGGGAAACCTCAAGACCATCGCAAGGCTGCCTCCACGCTGGAGACAGGCCGGAGATCAGCTGGCGGGGAGGCGGTCGGCGTCGTTCTTGGCGTAGCCGGTCCAGGTGGTGCGTGCGGGGTTGGCGACCGAGCGTGGCGACCAGGACTCGCGGTCGTCACCGAGGTCGGCGGGGGCGTCGAGATCGAGGGTGCTGAACACGTTGGTGATCATGAGCTCCACGGTAGGTGTGACGCATGTGACTGGCGAGGTCTCGCCGGGAATTGGTCGGACAGGTCCAGAGCGATGGGTAACGGGACGTGCACGACACGTCCACGAGTCGTCCACAGCCCTTCCGTTGAGCGGATTCCGTCGCTACAGGGACTCCGGGCGATCCACGTTGACGGTGGGGATCCCGCCGCCCACGCGGGCGATGACGGCGAGCGACGGCTCGTCCGTGGGGTTGATCTCGCGGTGGACGGTGTAGGACGGCACGTGCACGAAGTCACCCGGCCCGGCATCGAGGTAGCCCTCGTGGCCCTCGAACTCGAAGCGCAGGATGCCGCGCACGACGTACAGGCTCGACTCGTTGAGGTCGTGGTGGTGCCACCCTGAGATCGCTCCCGGCGCGGTCTCGACCTGGCCGGCCCAGAGCAGCGGGAGCTCGAAGGCGCGCTCCCGGTTCATCCCGGGGGTGGGATCGGCCGCGACCAGGTCGGCCGGGCCGAGGACACGGACAGGACGGGGGAGCTCGAGACCGCTCATGGCCTCAGGGTGTCACGGCCGACGGGTCAGGGACGCTCGTCGTCCCACGCGACGGCGCTGATCCGCCATCCGTCGTCGGTGCGGACCAGCTGGATCGACTTCGTGCCGCTCCCCGTGGCGGCGGTGCCGGACTCGACCCACGCCTTGGCGTAGCGGCTCCAGCGCTGGGCGACGTCGCCCCACACCTGCGTCGTGCCCTCGACCTCCCACTCGCGGAAGTCGGTCAGCCGCTCGCTGCTGAGCAGCTCCCGGCGCGGCTCGATGAAGCCCTCCACGTCGTACGTCGCCGGCTGCCCGCACGTGCGGGTGACGACGGCCTCCGGGAGCAGGACGGTCCGCAGCTGGTCGAGGCGTGCGTCGAGGTCCGGCCCGGAGGTGAAGGCCGCGAAGAACGTGGCCACGACCGCTTCGATGTCTGCGTGGTCGTCGGTCATGGCGTCAGAGTGTCACGAGCGCCCGGTGCTCGTGGGGAGCCCCGAAGAGCTGCCCCAGCGCGTGGGCGCGCTTGAAGACCAGGTGGGCGTCGTGCTCCCAGGTGATCGCGATACCGCCGTGCAGCTGGACGGTCTCGCTCGCGACGTGGGCGAGCGCCTCGGAGCAGTAGGACTTCGCGGCGTGGGCCAGCAGGTCGGCGTTGTCGGCGTGGGTCGCGACGGCGTACGACGCCGCCCAGGACGCGGAGCGCGACATCTCCACCAGGACCAGCATGTCGGCCATCCGGTGCTTGAGCGCCTGGAAGGAGCCGATCGGCCGGCCGAACTGGACGCGTTCCTGCGTGTACGCCACCGTCATGTCGAGTGCCCGCTGGGCACAGCCGACGGCGAGGGCGGCGCACCCGACCGCGCCGACCAGCCGGGCGCGCTCGCTCGCGGCGGCGGCGTCGCCGATCCTCGTGCGGGTGCCGCCGGTGATCGTGGCGAGGCGGATCGTCTGGTCCATCGACGGC
The DNA here is from genome assembly GCF_040045055.1 of Nocardioides pollutisoli. Lineage (NCBI taxonomy): Bacteria > Bacillati > Actinomycetota > Actinomycetes > Propionibacteriales > Nocardioidaceae > Nocardioides > Nocardioides pollutisoli. The sequence goes on along the minus strand of NZ_JBDZDU010000002.1, from coordinate 353,906 downwards.
GTCCACGTCGCCTCGGCGCCCTCGACCTCGACGAGCCCGTCGTCGGTCGCCAGGACGACCACGGCGGCCAGGTCGCCGTCGAGGACGTCGACGCCGGTCTCGGTGAAGGTGGCGACCTCGCCCATCGCGATGCGGGGGAGCAGCCGCTGCCTGGCGTCCTCGTCGGCTCCGGCGAGCAGCGCCTCGGAGGTGACCAGCGACGACAGCAGGGGAGACGGCGCGAGCGAGCGACCGACCTCCTCGAGGGCGATCAGTGACTCGAAGAGCGAGAACCCGGCTCCGTCGTACTCCTCCGGGATGCCGAGCGCCGCCACACCGATCTGCTCGCAGAGCGTCTGCCAGAGGGCCTCGTCGTAGGTCTCGACGCGAGGGTCGGCGCGCTTGGCCAGCAGCGACCGGACCGTTGCGACGAGCTCCTGCTGCTCCTCGGTGAGCGCGAACTCCATCAGAGCAGTCCTTCCAGGACACGCGAGCGGTGGTACGCCGGGGTGCCCCAGGCGGTCACGAGCGCGCGGATCTTGGTGATCCACAGGCTCAGGTCGAACTCCTGGGTGTAGCCGATCGCGCCGTGCACCTGGAGGCCGGTGCGGGAGGCGAGGTAGGCCGCGTCGCCGGCGGCGATCTTCGCTGCGGAGGGCGGGACCTCGCCGAGCGCCGCGCCGAGGACCAGCGGGCGGGCGAAGTCGAGCGCGATCCGTACGTCGGCCAGCGCATGCTTGATCGCCTGGTAGGAGCCGATCTCGCGACCGAACTGCTTGCGCTGCTTCACGTAGGTGACCGCGTCGGCCAGGACCCGCTCGCCGCAGCCGAGCAGCTGGGCGGACGTGGCCAGGACGGCACGGTCGAAGGCGGTCTCGTCGACCTGGTCCGGTGCGTCGACCTCGAACAGTCGCCGGGTCCGGTCCACCGACAGGCGCATCGGCCCGTGCGGGACGTCGGTGACGTCGGCGTCGAGCGCGTACGGCACGTGCGGTGGGAGGGCGACCGTGCCGATGCCCTCGTCCCGGGCCAGGTAGGCGATGGACTCGACGTACGGCCCGGGGACGGCGTGGTAGCCGAGCCGCTCGAACGCGATCGCGAGGAAGACCGGCTCGTCAGCCAGCCCGGTCACGCCGAGCTCGGCGAGCCGGGACCACAGTGCGAGGCCGGGGTCGTGGTCGCCGTCGGCCCAGGCGCGGGCGGCGGCGACGGTGTCGGTGCCGGCGAGCAGGGACTCCAGCGCGGCGGCGAAGTCCTTCTGGTCGCTGTCGAGCTCGAACCTCACTTGCCCGCCCCCTTCGGCTCGCGCGGGAGGCCGAGGATCCGCTCGGCCACGATGTTGCGCTGGATCTCGTTCGTGCCGGCGTAGATCGGCCCGGACAGCGAGAACGTGTAGCCGTCGAGCCAGGTCGACTCGACCTCGGCCTCGGGCCCGAGCAGGTCGAGCGCGGTCTCGTGCATCGCGATGTCGAGCTCGGACCAGAAGACCTTGTTGACCGAGCCGGCGGCACCCATGTCGCCGCCCGCGGCGAGCCGGGTGACGGTGCCCCAGGTGTAGAGCCGGTAGGCCTGCGCCTTGACCCACGCGTCGACGACGCCGTCGGAGAACGCCGGATCGGGCCGCTCTCGGTAGAGGTCGACGAGCCGGTCCGCGGCCGCGCAGAACCGACCGGGGGAGCGCAGCGACAGACCGCGTTCGTTGCCGGCCGTGCTCATCGCGACCCGCCAGCCGTCGCCGGGTGCGCCGAGCACGTCCGCGTCGGGGACGAAGACGTCCTCGAAGAAGATCTCCGCGAACCCCGCCTCGCCGTCAAGCTGCGCGATCGGGCGGACCGTGATGCCGTCGGCGTCCAGCGGGAAGAGGAAGTAGGTCAGCCCGTTGTGCCGGGCGGCCTCGGGGTCGGAGCGGAAGAGCCCGAAGCCCCAGTGGGCGAACGACGCCCGTGACGACCACGTCTTCTGGCCGTTGAGCACCCAGCCGCCGCGCTCGTCGTCACGCGCGGCGGTCGAGCGCAGCGACGCCAGGTCGGACCCGGCCTCAGGCTCGGACCAGCACTGCGCCCAGATCCGCTCACCGGTCGCCATCGTCGGCAGGAAGCGGTCCTGCTGCTCCGGGGTGCCGTGGTCGAAGATGATCGGCGCGAGCAGGAAGATGCCGTTCTGCGAGACGCGCCCCGGTGCACCGGCGCGGTAGTACTCCTCCTCGAAGACCACCCACTCGACGAGCGAGGCCTCGCGACCGGAGTACGCCGTCGGCCAGGACACCACGGACCACCGGGCGTCGGAGAGCTTCCTCTCCCACTCCTGGTGGGCGACGAAGCCGTCGGCGGTGTCCATCGAGGGCAGCGGCTCGGCGGGCACGTGGGCCGCGAGCCACTCCCGCGCCTCGGCCTGGAAGGCCAGCTCGGACTCAGAGAGGGTGAGATCCACGGGTTCAGGCTTCCTTTCGGGTGCGGGGGTAACGAGTTAGGTTGCTCGCAACCTCCTCAACCACCGGTGGTTGAGGAAGGCGCGCTAGCGCCTGTCTCGAAACCCCGGAAAGCCGACAGGGGCGCTCAGCCATTGCGGAGCTCCGTCTTGAGGACCTTGCCGGAGAGGTTGCGCGGCAGCGCGTCGACGAGCTCGACGTGGCGCGGCACCTTGAAGTTCGCGAGGCGCTCCTTGGCGAAGGCGATCACGTCGTCGGGGGACACCGTGCCCACGACGTACGCCTTGCCGACCTCACCCATCCGCTCGTCGGGCACCCCGACGACCGCGACGTCGGCGACGCCCTCCATCCGGGCCAGTGCCTGCTCGACCTCGGCCGGATACACGTTGAAGCCGCCGGAGATGTACATGTCCTTGAGCCGGTCGGTGATGGCCAGGTTGCCGTGGTCGTCGAGCGTGCCGATGTCGCCTGTGTGCAGCCACCCGTCGGCGTCGATCGCCTCGGCGGTCGCCTCGGGGTCGTCGAGGTAGCCCAGCATCACGTAGTCGCCGCGGACCAGCAGCTCGCCGTCGTCGCCGATCGCCGTCTCCATGCCGGGGATGGCGCGTCCGCAGGTGGTGGCGACGGTCTCGGCCGAGTCGCCCTGGCGGCACATCGTCACGACGACCGCCTCGGTCATGCCGAAGGCGGTCACGACCTGGTCGATCGCCAGCTCGTCGCGCATCCGCTCGATGAGCACGACGGGGACGACCGCCGCCCCGGTCACCGCGAGCCGCAGCGACGACAGGTCGCGCTCGGCCCGGCCCGGGGCGGTCAGCAGGGACTGGTAGATCGTGGGCGCACCGGGCAGCACGGAGATCCGCTCGGTCTCGATGATCCGCATCGTCTCGTCGAGGTCGAACGTCGTGAGGGGGTAGAGCGTCGCACCGGTCAGCAGACCCGTGACGATGCCGACCTTGTAGCCGAAGGAGTGGAAGAACGGGTTGATGACGAGGTAGCGGTCCTGGCCGTTGACCCCGCCGAGCTCGCCCCACGCCCGGGCGACGCCGATGGTCTGGCGGTGGGCCGACATGGCGCCCTTGGCGCGTCCGGTGGTGCCGGACGTGAAGAGGATGTCGGCGACGTCGTCGGGGGAGACCGACTCCGCGATCCGGTCGATCTCGGCCGTGGTCACCGAGCCCAGGTCGAGGTCGGGCAGGTCCGCGAGCTCGATGACGGCCAGCACCGAGGCGAGGTCGCTGGCTGCGCGCAGGTCGGCGATCTGGGTGCGGCCGAGGAAGCCGTCCTCGACCACGACGATCCGGGCGCTGGTGCGGTCGACGATGTCGGCGACCTCGTGGCCCGTGTAGCGCGAGTTGACCGGGACGAGCACGCCGCCGGCGTACGACACGGCGAGTGCGGAGACCACCCAGCCGATGCTGTTGGGCGCCCAGACGCACACGCGGTCACCCGGCTGGAGGCCCAGCGCGACGTAGCCGCGGGCTGCTCGTCGTACGCGGCGCAGCAGCTCGAGGAACGAGACGGACTCGCCGTCCTGGACGTACGCCGGGTGCTCACCGAACCGGTCCGCCGCGTCGCCGAGCGCGGCCGGGATCGTGCCTGTCACCGAACCTCCTGAGCCAACCAAGCAATTGCTTGGTAGGGTATCACCTGTGGACCTGACCTACTCCGACGAGGACCAGGCCTTCCGCGCCGAGGTGCGGGGCTGGCTCGAGGAGCACCTGAGCGGCGAGTGGGCCGAGCTGCGCGGCCTCGGCGGCGCCGGCCGCGACCACGAGGCCCACGACGAGCGGGTCGCCTGGAACCGCCTGCTGGCGGAGCACGGCTGGACCTGCGTCGGCTGGCCGACCGAGTACGGCGGACGGGGGCTGAGCCTGATCCAGCAGGTGATCTTCCACGAGGAGTACGCCCGCGCCGACGCGCCGGTGCGCGTCAACCACCTCGGCGAGGAGCTGCTCGGTCCGACCCTGATGGCGTTCGGCACCGAGGAGCAGAAGCAGCGCTTCCTGCCCAAGATCGTGGCGGTCGAGGAGCTGTGGGCGCAGGGCTACTCCGAGCCCGGAGCCGGCTCCGACCTGGCCAACGTGCAGACGAAGGCCCGTCTCGACGGCGACTCCTGGGTCGTCGACGGGCAGAAAGTGTGGACCTCCAACGCCCACTTCAGCCAGTGGGCGTTCGTGGTCTGCCGCTCCGAGCCCGGTTCCGAGCGCCACCACGGCCTGTCCTTCCTCCTGGTCCCGCTCGACCAGGACGGCGTCGAGGTCCGGCCGATCGAGCAGCTGACCGGCGGCTCGGAGTTCAACGAGGTCTTCTTCACCGGCGCCCGCACCGATGCCGACCTCGTGGTCGGGGAGCCCGGCAAGGGCTGGGGCGTCGCGATGGCGCTGCTCGGCTTCGAGCGCGGTGTCTCGGTCCTCGCGCAGGTGGTCGGCTTCGCGCGCGAGCTCGACGGGGTCGTCGCGCTGGCCAAGGAGAACGGCGCGATCGACGACGCCGTCCTCCGCGACCGGCTCGCGAGCCTGAAGGTCGAGCTCGAGGTGATGCGCTTCCAGGCGCTGCGCGGGCTGTCGACCGACGAGCCTGGTGCGGCCTCGGTCTTCAAGCTGGTGTGGGCCAACTGGCACAAGCGGCTCGGCGAGGTGGCGATGGACATCGCCGGTCCGGCCGGGCTGACCGCACGGCCCGGTTCGTCGTACGACCTCGACCAGTGGCAGCGGCTCTTCCTCTTCTCGCGTGCCGACACGATCTACGGCGGCAGCGACGAGGTGCAGCGCAACATCCTGGCCGAGCGCGTGCTCGGCCTGCCCCGCGAACCCAAGGGAGCCACGCAATGACGGCCACTCGTCCCGAGCAGCCCACCCCCGACTACGTCCCGGGCCACGACCTGCTGGCCGGGAAGGTCGTCGTGGTGACCGCGGCTGCCGGCGCGGGCATCGGTGCGGCCGTCGTACGGCGGGCGCTGGAGGAGGGCGCGAAGGCGGTGGTCTTCAGCGACACCCACGCCCGCCGGCTGGCCGAGGCCGAGGAGGCGCTGGCCGCCGAGTTCGGCGCCGACCGGGTGCGCCAGCTGGTCTGCGACGTCACCGACGAGGCCCAGGTGGCCGCGCTGCTCGACGCGGCCGACGAGCTCGGTGGCGTCGACATCATGATCAACAACGCGGGTCTGGGCGGCACCGCCAGCATCCTGGAGATGACCGACGAGCAGTGGCTCAAGGTCCTCGACATCACCCTCAACGGCACCTTCCGGTGCGTGCGTGCTGCCGGACAGCGGTTCGTGGCCTCCGGCAAGCAGGGCGTGATCGTCAACAACGCCTCGGTGATCGGCTGGCGCGCTCAGGAGGGTCAGGCCCACTACGCGGCGGCCAAGGCCGGCGTGATGGCGCTGACGCGGTGTGCCGCGCTCGACCTGGCGCCGCACGGCATCCGCGTGAACGCGGTGTCGCCCAGCCTGGCGATGCACCCGTTCCTCGCCAAGGTGACCTCCGACGAGCTGCTGCACGAGCTCAAGCAGCGCGAGGCGTTCGGCCGCGCGGCGGAGCCGTGGGAGGTCGCCAACGTGATGGTCTTCCTGGCGAGCGGCTACTCGTCGTACCTCACCGGCGAGGTGGTCTCGGTGAGCAGCCAACATGCCTGAGTCGGCTCCGCAGGCCACCCGCAGGGACGAGCTCCTGGAGATCGCCGCCGGGCTCTTCGCCGAGAAGGGCTTCAAGAACACGACGGTGCGCGACATCGCCGACTCCGCGGGCATCCTGTCGGGCAGTCTCTACCACCACTTCGACTCCAAGGAGTCCATGGTCGACGAGATCCTCCGGACCTTCCAGGAGGAGCTCTTCGGCCAGTACGACGAGATCCTCGCCAGTGACGCACCACCGTTGGCGCAGCTGGAGCAGGCGGTCCTGGTCTCCTTCGAGGCGATCGACAAGCACCGCGACGAGGTGGCGATCTTCCAGAACGAGGCGGCCTACCTGCTGACGTTCGACCGGTTCTCCTACCTCGCCGACCGCAACCAGCAGTCCCGTGAGGTCTGGTTGACGCTGCTGCAGAACGGCATCGACGCCGGCGTGCTGCGCAAGGACCTCGACCTCGAGCTCACCTACCGCTTCATCCGCGACACCGTGTGGGTCGCGGTGTCCTGGTACCGCCCCGGCGGTCGCCGTACGCACACCGAGATCGCGCGGCAGTACCTGTCGATCCTCCTGGAAGGAATCAACCATGCCTGAGGCCTACATCGTCGATGCCGTGCGGACGCCGGTCGGCAAGCGCGGGGGAGCGCTGGCGACGATGCACTCCGCCGACCTCGCCGCCCACACGATCTCCGCGCTGATGCGCCGCACCGGTGTCGACCCGGGTGCCGTCGACGACGTGATCCTCGGCTGCTGCGACACGATCGGCTCGCAGGCCGGTGACGTCGCTCGTACGGCGTGGCTGGTGGCCGGTCTTCCCGACCACGTGCCGGGCGTGACGATCGACCGTCAGTGCGGCTCGTCCCAGCAGGCGGTGCACTTCGCCGCCCAGGGCGTACTCTCCGGGACGCAGGACCTCGTGGTCGCGGGTGGCGTGCAGAACATGAGCGCGATCCCGATCTCCGCCGCGATGATCGTCGGCCAGCAGTACGGCTTCTCCACGCCCTTCGCCGAGTCGCCCGGCTGGCAGGCGAGGTACGGCGACCAGGAGGTCAGCCAGTTCCGCTCGGCCGAGATGATCGCCGAAAAATGGGACCTGTCCCGCGAGGAGCTCGAGGCCTTCGCCCTCGCCTCCCACGACCGCGCCCGTGCAGCGATCGCCGAGGGCCGGTTCACCAACGAGATCGAGCCGGTGGGGGACTTCGACACCGACCAGTGCCCGCGCGAGACCTCGCTGGAGAAGATGGCCGGCCTCGAGCCGCTCGCGCCTGGTGGTCGGATCACCGCCGCCGTCGCCTCGCAGATCTGCGACGCGTCGACCGCGATGCTCATCGCCTCCGAGACCGCCGTACGCGACCACGACCTGACGCCCCGGGCCCGCATCCACCACCTGTCGGTGCGCGGCGACGACCCGGTCTGGATGCTGACCGGACCGATCCGGGCGACCGCCCACGCCCTGGAGAAGACGGGCCTGTCGATCGACGACATCGACCTCTTCGAGTGCAACGAGGCCTTCGCGCCGGTCGTGCTCGCGTGGATGAAGGAGACCGGCGCCCCGCACGAGAAGGTCAACGTCAACGGCGGCGGCATCGCCCTCGGCCACCCGATCGGCGCCACCGGCACCCGCCTGATGACCACGCTGCTCAACGAGCTCGAGCGCACCGGTGGCCGCTACGGCCTGCAGACCATGTGCGAGGGCGGCGGCCAGGCCAACGTGACGATCATCGAGCGGCTCTGACGGCTTCCTGCGCCCGGCGCGCGGATCGCGGATCGCGGCAGCTCCGGATGCCCCGGCGGCGGTGAGCAGGCAACCGGATGTCGCCGCCAGAAGGTTGCTGGCGCACCGCTGCACCGGGGGTGGCCCCGGCGGCGGTGAGCAGGCAACCGGATGTCAGCGCCAGAAGGTTGCTGGCGCACCGCTGCACCGGGGGTGGTCTGGGCGGCGGTGAGCAGGCAACCGGATGTGACCGCCAGAAGGTTGCTGGCGCACCGCTGCCCCGGGGACGGCCCGGGCGGCGGTGCGCAGGCAACCGATCGTGCGCCGGAAACGGTTGCCCACTCACCGCCGGGTCAGCGCAGGTCAGTGGTCACGCGGAACACCGGCCAGCCGATCTCGGTGCGCCACGCGGTGCTGTCATCGGTGTCACGCGGACCGACGAGGTAGCGCTCCCGCACAGGTCCCGCCACGGTGAGGGCGTTGGCGACGACCCAGGACCCGAGCTGGCCGTAGGTCACGTCGGCGCCGTCGTGGTCACCGTGGTGGGTGGTGACGGCCAGCTCGACGGCGGGCAGCCGGACCGGACGGACACGTCCGCGCTGGGGAGGCTCGGGGGACGGCCGGTAGAGCAGGAGCCGTCCGTGCCCGTTCTCGAAGAGCTCGTTGTCGTAGAGGCCGCCGGGCGGTCCAGCATCCGTGACCGGCCCGAGCGCTGCGTCCAGCTCGGCCATCGCGCCGGCGAACCAGGTGCCGACGTCCTCCGAGTCCACCTCGTCCTCGACGGCGGCGACGGTCACCTCGGGCTCCGCGCGCAGCTCGACCTGCAGCGGCGCCGGCTCCGGCGCCAGCAGCCGCCGCAACGAGCTGACCGCCACGCGGGTGCGATCCAGCTCGGCCTCCAGGCGCACGAGGTGCTCGCTGACCAGTGCCGCTCGCTGATCGGGCTCGGATGCACCGAGGATGCGTCGTACGTCGGCGAGAGGCACGTCGAGCTCGCGCAGTCGGTGGATCACCTGCGCCGTGGGGATCTGGTCGGCCGTGTAGTACCGGTAGCCGCTGGACGCATCCACCAGCTCCGGCTCGAGCAGACCTCCCTCGTGGTAGCGACGCAGCGTGCGGATGCTGAGGTGGGTCAGGCGCGAGAACTCACCGATCGTCAACATGGGTGAAGTCTGGACTCTCCCCCTGGGGGAGACACCAGTCCTTGACCCTCGCGCCGCCCGAGCGCCCAGGCTCGAACACATGGAAACCAACACCCACACCGCCCAGCTGCCCGCCACGATCCGCGCCTACCTGGGCGCCCAGGAGGCTCGCGACGCCGACGCCGCCCTGGCCCTCCTGAGCCCCGGCGCCGTCATCTCCGACGTCGGGGAGTCCTTCAGCGGCCAGGACGGCCTCCGCCGGTTCGTCACCGAGGCCGGGGCGGAGTTCACCGTCGTCACGACGATCACCGGCGTACGTCGCGACGGTGACGCCTGGGTGGTCGGGCACCACCTGGAGGGCGACTTCCCGGGCGGGACCGCCAACCTGGACTACCGGTTCGCGCTCGCCGGCGAGCTCATCGAGCGCATCGACATCGTCCTCGCGCCGTGACCGCCGGCAGGTCCCGGCGGCGGTGAGCAGGCAACCGATCTTGCGCGGGTCGCTCGTCGCGGGACGTCATACGAGCCGGTCGCTGGGTCAGCCAACTCGTATGACGTCCTGACGCCGAAACCCGACCACCGGCTCCGGTCGACGGCTGCTGCCTGGGGCGGCCGGACACGGACGCACCGAGTAAGAGGTCTCCTATCCGGCTGACTGAGTGTTCAGGCGGAAGTCCTCCAACATTTGCAGGTTCTCGCAGTGCACGTTTGCGCAGAAATCCTGCGTTGACGTGATCTTTGCGGCGGGGCGAAGGTGCCCAGGGTTCGTTGTCTCGGGCGTCCCACCAAGACCTCCGCTGACACGCGCCTCCTTCCATCCCAGGGCTCCACCCAGCCCGTCCACAAGGAGTGTCCGTGAATCGACTCGTCTCGGGGGGCTTCATCGCAGCCCTCATCTCGGCGATGGCAGTCGTCTCGGTGCCGTCCGGCGCCGATGCCACCACCAAGTCAGCACCTGCCGTGAAGTCCGTCAGCCTCGACCACCAGCACGCACGGGCACAGGCCGCCGCCACTGCCAGCAAGCTGGTCAAGACCCCGCCCGCCGTCCTCAAGGCCAGCTCGCACGACGCCTTCCAGGCGCAGCGCGTGCAGTCCTCGGGCGGCGTGCAGTACGTCCCGTACGAGCGCACCTACCGTGGTCTCCACGTCGTCGGCGGCGACTTCGTGGTCGTCACCGACTCGGCCGGCCGCCTGCTGACGACCAGCGTCGCGCAGAGCGCGCCGGTCAGCCTGACCTCGGTCCGGCCGACGGTCGCCAAGAGCGCGGCTCGCGCGGTCGCCCTCACCCAGGTGCAGAACGGCCGGTACGACGGTGCGACCCACCTCGTCGTCCTGCAGGAGCGCGGCTCGCACCTCGCCTGGGAGACGACCGTCGTCGGCACGCGGGCCGGTGAGGCCTCGCGGCTCACGGTGCTCGTCGACGCGACCAGCAAGAAGGTGCTCTCGACGCAGGAGCACGTGATGGAAGGCACCGGCAGCTCGGCCTGGGCGGGGACGGTCACGATCCCGACCTCCGGCTCGGGGTCGTCGTTCTCGATGACCAACTCCAACGCCTCGACGCTGAAGTGCCAGAACGCCTCGGGCAACGTGACCTACACCGGCACCGACGACGCGTGGGGCAACGGTGACGCGACCAACCGCGAGACCGGCTGCGTCGACGCGTTCTACGCCGCCGAGCAGGAGCGGCAGATGCTGTCGAGCTGGCTCGGTCGCAGCGGCATGGACGGCTCCGGCGGCTGGGTGCCGATCCGGGTCGGCCTCAACGACGTGAACGCCTACTACGACGGCACCCAGGTGCAGGTCGGCCACACCCAGACCGGCAGCAAGTGGATCGGCTCGATCGACGTCGTCGCCCACGAGTTCGGCCACGGCGTCGACGACCACACGCCGGGCGGGATCTCGGGCAACGGCACGCAGGAGTTCGTCGCCGACACGTTCGGTGCGGCCACCGAGTGGTACGCCAACAACGCGACCGACACCCCCGACTACACCGTCGGCGAGCAGGTCAACCTGGTCGGCAGCGGGCCGATCCGCTACATGTACAACCCGTCCCTCGCGGGCGACGACAACTGCTACTCGTCGTCGACGCCCACCGACGAGGTGCACGCGGCCGCCGGGCCGGGCAACCACTGGTTCTACCTGCTCGCCGAGGGCACCAGCCCGAGCGACGGGCAGCCGACCAGCCCGACCTGCAACAGCACCTCGATCTCCGGCCTGGGCATCCAGAAGGCCATCAAGATCATGTACAACGCGATGCTCATGAAGACGTCGTCCGCGTCGTACCTGAAGTACCGCACCTGGACCCTCACCGCGGCGAAGAACCTCTACCCGGGCTCGTGCGCCGAGTTCAACGCGGTCAAGGCGGCCTGGAACGCGGTCAGCGTCCCGGCGCAGTCGGCCGACCCGACCTGCTCCACCAGCACCGGCAACACGGTGACGGTCACCAACCCGGGCAGCCAGACCGGCACCGTCGGCACGGCGAAGAGCCTGCAGGTCAACGCCAGCGACTCGGCCTCGGGCCAGACGCTGACCTACGCGGCGACCGGTCTCCCGGCTGGTCTCTCGATCAACGCCTCCACGGGTCTGATCTCGGGTACGCCGACCACGGCCGGCACCTACAGCTCGACGGTCACGGCGACGGACACGACGAGCGCGTCCGGGTCGGCCACCTTCACCTGGACGATCTCCGGCACCGGCGGTGGCGGCAGCTGCTCCGGCCAGAAGCTGCTCAACCCGGGCTTCGAGTCGGGCGCCACGTCCTGGACGTCCTCGACCGGTGTCATCACGACCGACAGCGGCCAGGCCGCCCACGCCGGCAGCTACAAGGCGTGGCTGGACGGCTACGGCGCGACGCACACGGACACGCTGAGCCAGTCGGTCAGCATCCCGTCCGGGTGCTCGGCGACGCTGTCGTTCTACCTGCACATCGACTCGGCTGAGACGACCTCGAGCTCGGCGTACGACAAGCTCACCGTCAAGGCAGGCTCGACGACGCTGGCGACCTTCTCCAACCTGAACAAGGCCTCCGGCTACGTGCTGAAGTCCTTCAACGTGTCGTCGCTCGCGGGCCAGACGGTCTCGATCAGCTTCACGGGAGCGGAGGACAGCACGCTGCAGACCAGCTTCGTCATCGACGACACGGCGCTCACACTGAGCTGACCGCGCTCGTCAGCTGTTCGTCAGTTGAGGATGCGCATCGTGGCGGGCACGCCGCCGCCACGGTGCACATCCTCGACGAGCTCCTGGAGCGCGGTGAGCGCGACGTTCTGCGCCATCGGGCCGTAGGACACCCGGGCCACGCCGAGCTCCTGGAGCCGGGCGAGGGAAGGAACGCCGGGGATGCCGATCATGGTCAGCCGCTGCGGTCCGAACGCCTCGACCAGCGTCGACACCTGGTCCTCGTCGAGACGGGCCGGGACGAAGACGACCGGGGCGCCGGCGTCGAGGAAGGCCTTGCCCCGCTCGACCGCGTCGGCGAGCACGTCGGCCGGGTCGCGGTCGCCGGCCTTCGGGAAGGCGTCCGTGCGTGCGTTCAGCACGAAGTCGACGCCCTCCTGCTCGGCGGCCTTCATGATCTTCTCGACGTTGGCAGCGGCCTCGGCCAGCGGTCGCATCTGGTCCTCGATGTTGGCGCCGACGACACCGATCCCGATCGCACGGCGGACCGTCTCGGCGGGGTCGCCGTACCCGCCCTCGAGGTCGGCGGTGACGGGCAGGTCGGTCGCGGCGACGATGCGTCCGACCGCCTCGAGCATCAGGTCGAGCGGGATGTTCTCGCCGTCCTCGTAGCCGTACGACGCCGCGATCGAGTGGCTGGCCGTCGCCAGCGCCGCGGTGCCGTCGACCTGCGCGACGACCTGGGCGCTGATCACGTCCCAGACGTTCACGACGGTGAGCAGCTCGGGAGCCTGGTGGAGCTGGAGGAGGGTGGTCGCCTTGGCCTGGGTGCTGGAGTCAGTCATGACCCCACGCTACTCACCGGAAGGTGAGATACAGCCCGACGAAGGTCGGGATCACCCCGAGCACCAACCAGGGGGAGAGCATCTTCTTCTGGTGGATGGCGCGGAAGACCACGACGGCGATCACGCCGAAGGCGCCGGCCAGGACGTTGAGCCCGATCTCGGCGCTGGTGCGGGATTCGTCGACGTACATCGCGGCGATGACGAGACCGCCGGCCAGGTGCACGATCGTGGTGGCGGCCAGGATCGAGAGCACCCACTTCTGCACCGGTTCGAGGTGCATGATGCCCGTGGCCGCGGACTTGACCTCCCGCCGCGGGTTGTCCGGGTCCATCAGGTGACGGGGTCGCTTCCGGACCGGCTGCTCGCTCACGGGATCATTGTCCCGCCTCGCGTCGCGCGAAGACCAGCGACCCCAGCAACACGGCGTACGCCACCACCGCGAGGGCCGCCGCACCCAGGGCGATCGTGAAGCTCAGGCTCCACAGAGTGTCGGAGTAGCCGAAGACCTGGGTGAGCAGCGAGAGCTGGCTGTCGTCGGTGTCGCCGAAGTCGGGCATGAACGCTCCGAAGAGCAGGAGCCCGAGCCAGGTGAGGATCTGTGCCGTGGCCTGGAGGGTGGTCAACGACCGCGGTCGGCCGTGCTGGGTGAAGGTCAGGACCGTCGTCACCAGGAGCCCGACGAGCACGACCGGCACGACGGTGAACAGGAAGATGAAGATGAACCAACCGCCGACGCCGAACACGATCCGGCCGAGCCAGACCCAGGCGACGAGGAAGAGGTTGAGCGGGATCATCCACAGCAGCGTTCGACGTCCCAGTGCGGTCACGCCGGAACCCTAGGGGAAAGTCAGGTGCGCGGTGGGCGGCTGCCGGTCCATCCTCGAACCATGGAGATCCGGCAGGTGTCGTGGGACGACGTCGAGGCGGTCCGCGCGCGGACCGCGGTCATGGAGGCGGTCCGCCTCCACGAGCAGCCGTGGTCGCACCCGTTCGTCGCCGACGTGGTGGCCGGCAGCATGCGCTACGGCTGGGACGGCGAGCCGACCGACTACTTCCTGGCGACCGCTGACGACACGGTCGTCGCGGTCGCGCAGTACGAGACCTCGACGTACGACAACCTCCACGTCGCGTGGTTCGGGATCGACGTCCACCCGGCCCACCGCCGGCAGGGCCACGGGTCGGCGATCCTCGCCTTCCTCCTGGACCGCGCGCGGTCCGACGGCAAGACGTCGGTCGGGATGGACGGGTGGGACCTGCCCGGCACCCGGGCGTTCGCGGCGGCCCACGGCTTCGACCTCAAGCAGGTGTCGGTCAACCGGCGCCAGCACCTGGCGAAGGTCGACCGCGGCGCGCTCGACCGCATCCACGACGAGGCGTCGGCGGCGGCCGCGGACTACGAGCTCGTACGACGGACGGGTGCGACGCCCCCGGCCGAGCTGCCGGCGGTTGCCCACCTGTCCGCATCGATCAACGACGCCCCCATCGGTGACCTGGACATCGAGGACGAGGAGTTCCCTCCGGAGCGGATCGCGGCCTACGAGGCTGCCCGTGCCGGCCAGGGTCACCTGCTGCACCGCATCGTCGCCCGGCACCGTGAGACGGGTGAGCTCGCGGGCCACACGGTCGTCGCGGTCGAGTCGGCGAGGCCGTCGATCGCTCACCAGCACGACACCGCGGTGTCGCGCGAGCACCGCGGTCACCGCCTCGGGGTGCTGCTGAAGGCCGACATGGTCCGCTGGCTCGACGAGGTCCAGCCGCAGGTGGAGACGGTCGACACCTGGAACGCGGAGTCCAACGGCCACATGATCTCCGTGAACGAGATCCTCGGCTACGAGGTGCTCGCGCGCGGGCTGGCGTTCCAGCGCCCGCTCTAGATCACGTAACCGGCGGCCCGGCGCAGGTCGTCGGCCGCGCGGGTGACGACACGGTCGATCAGCTCCTCGCAGGTGGGCAGGTCCTCGATCACGCCGACCACCTGGCCGCTGGCGAGGACGCCCGCGTCGGTGTCGCCCTCGACCAGGCCGGCCTTGAGCATCATCGGGGTGTTCGCGGCCAGCGCCATCTGGGCGAGGGAGCGGCCCTGGGCCTTCTTCATGGCCCGGCCGTCCTTGGCGAGGCCGACCCAGCTCATCCCACTGGTCTTCTTGAACTCCAGCGTGCGCTTGAGCGTCGGCCCCATCCGCTTGACCGCGCTGGTCTCCTCGAGCTCCTCGACCAGCGCCGTGCGCAGCATCCTGTGCGGCATGCCGTCGACCTTGGCGGTCACGATCGTGTCAGTGAGCCCGCGCTCGAGGTAGAGCGCCTTGACCGCGTCGGGAACGGCGCTGTCCTTGGTCAGCAGGAAGCGGGTGCCCATACCGATCCCGGCGGCGCCGTACGACAGCGCTGCCGCGAGGCCGCGCCCGTCGAAGAAGCCGCCAGCCGCGACCACCGGGATGTCGACGGCGTCGAGCACGGTCGGCAGCAGCAGCGTGGTCGGCACCGGTCCGGTGTGTCCGCCGCCCTCGCCGCCCTGGATCATCACCGCGTCGGCGCCCCACGAGGCGACCTTGACCGCGTGCTTGGCGGCACCGATCGACGGCATCACGACGATCCCGTGGTCCTTGAGCTTCGAGATCTGGTCCTGCTTGGGCGCGAGCGCGAACGATGCGACCTTCACGCCGTGCTTGATCAGCAGGTCGCAGCGGGCGGGGGCGTCGGCTGCGTCGGCCCGCAGGTTGACGCCGAACGGCTGGTCCGTGCGGCTCTTCACCTCGAGGATCGCCCTCTCGAGCTCCTCGAAGGTCATCGTCGCGCTGGCGAGGATGCCCAGACCGCCGGCGTTGGCCGTGCCGACGACGAGGCGGGGACCGGCGACCCAGCCCATGCCGGTCTGCACGACCGGGTGGCGGACGCCGACGAGCTCGGTGAACGGGGTCTTGAGCAGCTGGTCGATCACTGCGGCGTCACTTCCTGGGGAACCTCCTTGAAGCGCAAGCCCTTCGGGTCCAGCACCTCGCGGATGATGATCAGCTCCTCCATGGTGGGCTCACGCGTGGTCGGGACGTCGCCGTCGACCTCGAGCTCGAAGCCGGTCGCCTCGCGGACGTCGTCGATCGTGACCCCCGGGTGGACGCTGAGCAGGCGCAGGGTGTCGTCGGGGCCGGTGACGTCGAAGACGCCGAGGTTGCTGACGACCCGGTGGATGTCGTTGTAGCGCGCGGCGGCCGGTCCGGCCTCCTTGGCGAGCTTGGGGCCGACGCCCGAGACGATGTCGACCTTCTCGACGAACACGCGCGACGAGTGCTTGGGCACCCAGTAGGACGTCCGGTTGTTGACCGTGTTGCCCGGGGCGCCTCGCGAGCCGAGCAGCTGGCGCTTGGGCTGGGCGAAGTCACCGATCGCGGAGATGTTCTGGTTGCCGTGGCGGTCGACCTGGGTCGCGCCCATCATCACGTGCCGCTTGCCGTAGGCGACCACGTCGAAGACCTTGCGGAAGGGGATCCAGCCCTCGACGACGTCCGCCTTGGCGAAGAGCGGCGGTACGCCGGCCAGGAAGAGCGACTCACCGTCGGAGATCACCAGGTCGGGGTTGCTGGTCAGCTTGGCGAGCCGGACTCCCAGCATCGGCAGCATGCCCATCGGGCTGGCGAAGATCTCGCCGTCGTCCTTGAACGCGTCGGCGATGGCGGCTGCGCAGACGTCTGCGCGGGTGGCGTCGCTCATGATTCCTCCCCGAACTCGCGGACCGCGGCTTGGTAGGCGGCCTCGTCGCCCTCCAGGAACCGGGCGCTGAACGCGGCCCAGTCCTCGTCGGACCCACCGGCCGCGGCGGCGTACGCACGCTGGAACTTCTCGTCGCGCTCGTAGTCGGGGGAGCAGGTGGTGAAGTGCGCGCCGTTGGGTGTCTCGACCACGCCGCTGACCATCATCCGGCTGAGCAGCAGCCGCTGCACCGGGGTGTCCACGGTCAGGCCGGCGGTGTCGACGACCTGCTCGACGCTGACGTAGCAGCGGTCGGCGGCCATCGCGAAGAGGTCGTCGAAGTAGGGATCGGGACCGAGGTACGTCGCGTTGCCGTGCTGGTCGGCCCGGTTGAGGTGGACCAGCGCGACGTCGAGGTTCAGCGCGGGCACGGCGACCAGCTCCTCACCGTCGGCGTACGGGCTGGTGACGGTCGTGATGTCCGGGTTGTTGACCAGGACATCAGAGCCCAGGCCGGCGCGCATGGGGAGGAACGGCAGCCGCTGGGCGGCGGCACGGAGCCCGGTCTGGAACATGCCCTCGTCGAGCTCGACGACCTCGGGGATGGTGCCCTCCTGGCGGGCCTTCTGGAAGTTCGGCTCCAGCGGGACCGTGTCGAGGGAGACGAACGCGTAGACGAGCTTGCGGACCTTGCCCGCGCGCACCAGCAGGCCGACGTCGGCGCCACCCCAGCTCACGAGGGTCAGGTCCTTGAGGTCGCTGCGCAGGATCGCGCGCACCAGGGCCATCGGCTTGCGCCGCGGACCCCAGCCACCGATCCCGATGGTCATGCCGTCCTTCAGCTCGCCGACGACCTCGTCGATCGTCATCCGCTTGTCGCGTGGGCCTCTGCTCATCGCTTGCTCTTGTCCGTTCCCGCGAACTCGTCGCGCAGCTCGTCGCTGACACCGGCGAGGTTGAGCTCCATCGTGAAGCCCTGCTCGAACCGGTAGCTCTTGTTGACGTCGATCGGGTCGATGCCGTTGAGGCACTCCTTGGCCGCGCGGATCACCCGGGTGTCGTGCGCGGCGATCTCGCCGGCGACCTTGAGCGCGGCGTCGTCGAGCTGGTCGCGGGGGACCACCTCGAGCACGCTGCCGAACTGCAGCAGGTCCGCCGCCTTGATGGTGCGCGCGGTGAAGTAGAGCGTGCGCATCATGTGCTGCGGCACGAGCCGCGCCATGTGGGTGGCGGCACCGAGCGCACCCTGCTTCACCTCGGGCACGCCGAAGAACGCGTCGTCGCTCGCGACGATGCAGTCGGCGTTGCCGACCAGCCCGACCCCGCCACCGAGGCAGAAGCCGTTGACCGCGGCGACCACCGGGACCGCGCACTCGTAGACGGCCTTGAAGGCCGCGAAGCAGCCCTTGTTGGCGCCGATCAGGGCGTCGAAGCCCGTGGTGTTCTGCATCTCCTTGATGTCGACGCCCGCGTTGAACCCGCGGCCCTCGGCACGGAGCACGACCACCTTGGTGTCGAGGTCGCTGGCGGCCTCGTCCATCGCGGCGGCCACGTCGTACCAGCCCTGCACGGTCAGCGCGTTGACGGGCGGGGCGTTCATCGTCACCACCCGGATCCCGTCGGGGCGCAGTTCGGATGTGATCGGCACGGTGCCTCCACGGCGGTTGAGCTTGTCGAAACCAAGCAAGTGCTTGGTAGGCTACCAGCATGGTGCTGTCGGTGGACCTCTCCGGACGGGTTGCGCTCGTCACGGGCGGGACCCAGGGGATCGGGCTCGGGATCACCCGCGCCCTGCTCGCCGCGGGCGCCACGGTGGTGACCTGCTCCCGCTCCGACGTCGATCCCGAGCCGGGCACCACGCACCGCGTCTGCGACGTGCGCGACTCGGAGGCCGTGCACGCGCTGGTCACGTCGGTCGTCGCCGACCTGGGCCGTCTCGACGTCCTGGTCAACAACGCCGGGGGAGCGCCGGCCGCCGACGCCGCGACGGCCTCGCCGCGCTTCCACGACAAGATCGTCGGCCTCAACCTGCTGGCCCCGCTGGTCTGCGCCCAGGCCGCCAACGCCGTCATGCAGACCCAGGACGCCGGCGGCGCGATCGTCAACATCTCCTCGATCTCCGCCAACCGGCCCGCGCCCACGATCGCTGCGTACGGCGCGGCCAAGGCGGGCCTCGACTCCCTGACGTCGTCGCTCGCGATGGAGTGGGCTCCGAAGGTGCGCGTCAACGCGATCGACGTCGGCCTCTGCCGCACGGAGCAGACCGACGACCACTACGGCGACGACGCCTCGGTCGATGCGATCGAGCAGACCATCCCACTCGGCCGGATGGCTCGACCGGAGGAGGTCGGGAACGTCGTGGCGTTCCTGGCGAGCGACCTGGCGTCGTACGTCTCCGGCTCGACCGTGGCCTGTCACGGCGGGGGAGAGATCCCCGCCTTCCTGTTGGTCCAGAGATGGCCGGAAAAGGATGCACTGAGATGAGCAAGCTTCTCGAAGGTCGCGTCGCGATCGTCACCGGCGCCGGCCGCGGCATCGGTCGGGCGCACGCGCTCGAGCTCGCGGCGCACGGCGCCGCGGTGGTCGTGAACGACTGCGGCGTCTCGTTGGCCGGTGAGGGCACCGGCGACACGCCCGCTGAGGAGGTCGTCGCGGAGATCGAGGCCGCTGGGGGTCGTGCGGTCGTCAACACCGCCGACGTCGCCGACTTCGAGCAGGCAGCCGCGATGGTCCAGCAGGCGATCGACACCTTCGGCGGGCTCGACATCCTCGTCAACAACGCCGGCTTCGTCCGCGACCGCATGCTCGTCAACACCTCCGAGGAGGAGTGGGACGCCGTCATCCGCGTGCACCTCAAGGGACACTTCGCGCCGCTGCGCCACGCGGGCGCCTACTGGCGTGCGGAGTCCAAGGAGGGTCGCCAGCGCGCGGCCCGCGTCATCAACACCTCGTCCGGCGCTGGTCTGCAGGGCTCGGTCGGGCAGGCGACGTACTCCGCCGCCAAGGCCGGCATCGCCGGACTCACGCTGGTGGCGGCCCAGGAGATGGGGCGGTACGGCGTGACGGTCAACGCCATCGCCCCCGTCGCCAAGACCCGGATGACCGAGGGTGCCTTCGACACCTCGGCGATGGCGCTCCCCGAGGACAACTCGCCGATCGTCGCCTGGCTCGCCTCCGAGGAGGCCGGCGACGTCACGGGCCGCGTGATCGAGATCGAGGGCGGCAAGATCACCGTCGAGACAGGGTGGGCGCACGGCCCCACCCAGGACCTCGGCACCCGGTGGACGGCGCCCGAGGTCGGTCCCGCTCTCCGCGCTCTGCTCGCCGCGGCGCCGACGCCGGAGCCGGTCTACGGCGCCTGAGTCACCCCTCCTTGAGCTGGGTGGTCAGCGCCCAGATGATGAGCAGGTCGAACGCGATGATCGTGATCGACCACCAGGGGTAGATCGGGATGAAGGCGAAGTTGGTCAGCATCGAGAGGCCCGCGATGCCGATGCCGATGAGCTGACCCCAGGTCGCCTGGCGCAGGATCCCGATGCCGGCGACGAACCCGATGGCGCCGATGATCAGGTGGACCGTGCCCCACGTGGTCATGTTGAGCTTGTAGAGGTACTCCGAACCGGCCGAGAACAGGTCGTCGTTCGCGATCGCCGAAGCACCCTGGAGCATGTCGAAGAGCGACGTGACCACGAGCAGGACGCCGGCGAACATCGCGGTCAGGTCGGCGACGAAGCTCCCGGTCGAGAGATCGTTCTGGTTGCGTGGCGTGCTCATGCGGCGCCTCCTCGGTGACGTGTGACACCGATGGTCGCCGCGGAGCGGGTGGACCGGCCCCACCCGGGGCGGGGTGGGTGGGCAGGCTCCCTCAGATGCGCTCGATGACGGTCCCGGTCGCCATGGCGCCGCCGGCGCACATCGAGATCAGCGCCGTGGTCTGGTCGCGCCGCTCGAGCTCGTGCAGTGCGGTCGTGATCAGGCGGGTGCCTGTCGAACCCACGGGGTGACCGAGGGCGATGGCGCCGCCGTTCACGTTGACCTTGTCCATGTCGACGTGGTGCTGGCCGGCCCAGGAGAGGACGACGGAGGCGAACGCCTCGTTGACCTCGAACAGGTCGAAGTCGGAGATGGACATGCCGGTCCGGTCGAGCACCTTCTGCGTCGCGGCGATCGGACCGTCGAGGTGGTAGTAGGGGTCGGAGCCGACGAGCGTGTGGGACACGATCCGGGCCCGCGGCTTCAGGCCCAGGGCGGCCGCGCGGTCCGAGTCCATGATGAGCACCGCGGAGGCACCGTCGCTGATCTGCGAGGAGGTGCCCGCGGTGTGCAGGCCGTCGGGGAGCACGGTCTTGAGACCCGCCAGACCTTCGAGCGTGGTGTCGCGCAGACCCTGGTCGGTGTCGACGACGCGGGTCTCGCCCGTGGGCTTGCCCTCGGCGTCGAGGACCGGTGCCGTGATCGCTGCGATCTCGCGCTTGAAACGACCCTCGTCGACCGCGACGCGCGCCTTCTGCTGCGAGGCGAGGCCGAACGCCTCGAGGTCGGCGCGGCTCAGACCACGGTTCTTCGCGATCCGGTCGGCTGCCTCGAACTGGTTGGGCATGTCGATCGACCAGTCGTCGGGGCGCGGGTCACCGGTGCCGGGCGGCACGTTGGCGCCGAGCGGGATCCGGCTCATCGCCTCGACGCCGGCAGCGATGCCGATGTCGATGGTGCCGGCGCTGATCATGTCGTTGATCATGTGGGCGGCCTGCTGACCGGAGCCGCACTGCGCGTCGACCATCGTGCCGCCGGTGTGCTGGGCCAGTCCGGCGTGCAGCCAGGCGCGGCGCACCATGCCGTTGGACTGCTCGCCCGCCTGGGTCACGCAGCCGGCGACGACCTGGTCCACCAGTGCGGAGTCGAGCCCGGAGCGGGCGAGGACCTCACCCATCGCATGACCGATGAGGACGGCCGGGTGCACGCCGGCGAGCCACCCCTTCCTCTTGCCGAGGGGAGTGCGGACGGCGTCGATGATGACCGGAGTACCCATGTGACAAAACTAGAACACGTTCTTGTCTGCAACAACCCTTGGGTGGAGGAGGTTGCGCAGCAACCGTCTCGAAGCCTTCCCTGACCTACCTTCGGTATGTAACCTGTGCCACTAGAACGTGTTTCAGAACTCTCAAGGGAGCCCCCGTGACCGCAACCGATCTCTTCGCTGCTGGGTTCGACTTCACCGACCCGGATCTGAACGAGAAGTCCGTCCCGTACGACGCCTTCCGGCTCGCGCGCCAGAACTCGCCGATCCACTGGATCGAGCAGCCTCTGGAGCAGCGCAGCGGCTTCGCCGAGGAGTCCGGCACCGGCTACTGGGCCGTCACCCGCCACGAGGACGTCTCGGCGATCTCGAAGGACAGCAAGAACTGGTCGACCTCCGAGAACGGCGCGATCATCCGCTTCCCCGGCGAGATGGACCGCGGCCAGATCGAGCTGCAGCGCGTCATCCTGATCAACCAGGACCCGCCGGAGCACACCCAGACCCGGGCGATCATCTCCCGCGGCTTCACGCCGCGCTCGATCGCCGAGCTCGAGGACACGATGGTCCAGCGGGCGAACTCGATCGTGAAGGACGCCGTCTCTCGTGGCACCGGCAACTTCGTGGAGGAGATCGCCGCCGAGCTCCCGCTGCAGGCGATCGCCGACCTGATCGGCGTCCCGCAGGAGGACCGGCACAAGCTCTTCGAGTGGTCCAACCAGATGCTCGCCGGTGAGGACCCCGACTACGCCGGCAACAACGACGTCGCCGCCGCCGAGATCCTCGGCTACGCGATGATGCTCGCCGCCGACCGGCAGGCCAACCCGCGTGACGACCTGATCACCAAGCTGATCCAGGCCCACAAGGGCGAGCGCGGTCTGAACGACGACGAGTTCGGCTACTTCGTGATCCTGCTGGCCGTCGCCGGCAACGAGACCACCCGCAACGCCATCTCGCACGGCATGAACGCCTTCTTCGACAACCCGGAGCAGTGGGAGATCTGGAAGCGCGACCGGCCGGCGACGATGGTCGACGAGGTGGTTCGTTGGGGCACCCCGGTCAACGTCTTCCAGCGCACCGCGCTCAACGACGTCGAGGTCAACGGGCACCTCTTCAAGAAGGGGGAGCGGGCCGCACTCTTCTACGCCAGCGCCAACTTCGACGAGACCGTCTTCGAGGACCCGCACACGTTCAACATCCTGCGCGACCCCAACCCGCAGCTCGGGTTCGGTGGCCACGGGGCTCACTACTGCCTCGGCGCCAACCTCGCCCGCCAGGAGATCCGGGTCATCTTCGACGCGCTGGCCGACCACGCGCCGGACATCTCCAAGATCGCCGAGCCGGTGCGGCTGCGCCACTCCTGGATCAACGGGATCAAGGACCTGCAGACCAAGTACGCCTAAGTCGTACGACGAACCTCAGGCGACGGCCCGCTCGGTGAGAACCAGCGGGCCGTCGATCGTGATGGCGACCGTGTGCTCCATGTGGGCGCCGCGCGAGCCGTCCTTGCTGCGCAGCGTCCAGCCATCGTCGTCGGTGTAGATCTCGTCGGTGGTGTGCAGGAACCACGGCTCGATGGCGATCACGAGCCCGGGACGCAGCTTGAGGCCACGTCCGGCTCGCCCGTCGTTGGGCACGTGCGGCTCGCCGTGCATGGTGCGCCCGACGCCGTGACCGCCGAACTGGAGGTTGACGCCGAGCCCGGCCGCGCGGGCGACGTCGCCGATGGCGGCCGAGATGTCGCCCAGGCGGTTGCCCGGACGGGCCTGCTCGATCCCGGCAGCGAGTGCCTGGGTGGTGGTCTCGATGAGCGCGAGGTCCTCGGCGCGCGGCGTACCGACGACGACGCTGAGCGCCGAGTCGGCCACCCAGCCCTCGACCTTGGCGGCGAAGTCGACGCTGACCAGGTCGCCGTCCTGGAGGACGTAGTCGTGGGGGAGTCCGTGCAGCACCGCGTCGTTGACCGACGTGCAGAGCACCTTGCCGAACGGCGAGGCGCCGAAGGACGGGTGGTAGTCGATGTAGCAGGACTCGGCGCCGATGTCGCGGATCATCTTGTGGGCGAGCTCGTCGAGCTCGAGCAGGTTGACCCCGACGTCGGCGGCCGCGCCGAGTGCGGTGATCACGTCGGCCACGAAGCGACCGGCCGGTCGCATCTGCTCGATCTGGGTGGGGGTGCGGAGCTCGATCATGGAACCGGACATTACGCGGCGCATCTAGGCTCCACCGAATGGACCTCGTGCTCGGCACCATGTACTTCGGCACCCGCACCGACGAAGCCACGTCCTTCGCGTTGCTCGACCGGTTCGTCGAGGCCGGCGGCCGGATCCTCGACACCGCCAACTGCTACTCCTTCTGGTCGTCGGAGACGGGCCACGGCGGGCAGAGCGAGGCGCTGATCGGGCGCTGGCTGACGGCGAACCCGGGACTGCGTGACGAGCTCGTCATCGCGACCAAGGTCGGCGTCGAGCCCACCGACGACGGTGGCACCGAAGGTCTGTCGGCGCCGGTGATCGCGCGCGAGGCGGCCCGCAGCCTCGAAAGGCTCGGCGTCGACGCGATCGACCTCTACTGGGCGCACGGCGAGGACCGGTCGGTGCCGCTCGACGAAACGGTGGCCGCGTTCGGAGCACTCGTCGCCGAGGGCGCCGTACGGCGTCTCGGTGTCTCCAACCACCCGACCTGGCGGGTCGAGCAGGCGCGCTCGATCGCCGCTCGTCTCGAGGTGGAGCCGTACACCGCACTCCAGCTCACGACGTCGTACGTCGCGCCGCGTCCGGGTGCACAGGTGGCCGGGAAGGACCACCGGTTCGGGTTCGTCAGCGACGAGACGGTCGACTACCTCGACGTGCATCCGGACCTCGACCTGTGGGTCTACAGCCCGCTGGTGCAGGGCAGCTTCGACCGAGCCGACCGTCCGTTCCCGGAGGCCTACGACCACCCGGGCACCACGGAGCGGCTCGCCACGCTCCGCCGAGTCGCGGGCGAGCGCGGCGTACCCGCATCCCAGCTCGTCCTCGCGTGGATGCTTCGCCGGGGCTGGATGCCGATCATCGGTGTCAGCTCCGTCGAGCAGCTGGACTCCGCACTGGCCTCGGTGCTGCTCACGGCAGATCTGCCAGGAGCAGATCTGCTTCCGTGACGGACCGTGCCCACGCAGGCTCGGAGCATGACCCAGACACCCTCCCTCGCCGGCCTGACGGCCGCGGACCGGCTGCTCCACCAGCGGATCATCGTGCTCGGCCAGCAGGTCGACGACGACATCGCCAACAAGCTCTGCGCCGAGCTGCTGCTGCTCTCGGCCGAGGACCCGAAGCGCGACATCGCGCTCTACATCAACTCGCCCGGCGGCAGCGTCAGCGCCGGGCTCGCGATCTACGACGTCATGCGGCTGATCCCCAACGACGTGAGCACGCTCGCGATGGGGCTCGCGGCCAGCATGGGGCAGTTCCTGCTCTCGGCCGGTACGCCGGGCAAGCGCTACGCGCTGCCGCACTCGCGGATCCTGATGCACCAGGGCTCGGCCGGGATCGGCGGCTCCGCGGTCGACGTCGAGATCCAGGCCGAGAACCTCGAGCACACGAAGAACGTGATGATCGGCCTGATCGCCGACCACACCGGCCACCCGCGCGACGTGATCGAGCGTGACTCGCTGCGCGACCGGTGGTTCACGGCCCAGGAGGCCCTCGACTACGGCTTCGTCGACCAGGTGATCAACGACGTGGCGGCCGTGACGCCGACCCGGTCGGCGCCGAGCTTCGGGATGGTGCGCGCATGAGTCAGTACACGATCCCGTCCGTCATCGAGAAGACCCACCGTGGCGAGCGTGCGGTCGACATCTACAGCCGGCTGCTCACAGAGCGGATCGTCTACATCGGCACCGAGATCGACGACGGGGTGGCCAACGTCGTCATCGCGCAGCTGCTGCACCTGGAGTCGGAGAACCCCGACGCCCCCGTCGACCTCTACCTGAACTCGCCCGGCGGCTCGATGACCTCGATGCTCGCGATCTACGACGCCATGGAGTTCATCCGGCCGGAGGTCGGGACGAAGTGCGTCGGTCAGGCCGCGTCGACCGCCGCCGTGCTGCTCGCGGCCGGTGCGCCGGGTCAACGGATGGTGCTGCCCCGGGCGCGGGTCGTGCTCCACCAGCCCTCCGGTGGCGGACAGGGCGCGTTGCCCGACCTGGCCGTGGCGGCCAAGGAGATCGCCCGGGCCCGTGTGGAGATGGAGGAGATCCTCGCGGCACACACCGGGCGGTCCGTGGAGCAGATCCGCGAGGACACCGAGCGCGACCTGGTGCTCTCGGCGACGGAGGCGGTGACCTACGGCATCGTGGACGGGGTCCTGAGCAGTCGGAAGAAAACCACCGACTGAGAGGTTGCCCCCGCATGACCGAACTCGTCGACCGCGTGACCGCGGCCCTGCGCACCAACCACGACGTCCTCGCTGCGCTGGTCCCGGACCTCGACGAGGAGCAGCTGACCGGACCGAGCGGCGCGTCGGAGTGGACTGTCGCCCAGGCGCTGTCCCACCTCGGCAGCGGCGCCGAGATCACCGTCAAGCCGATCGCGGACGCGGCCGGCCTGCCGTTCGAGGCCGAGGACAACCAGGACGTGTGGGCGCGGTGGGACGCCTCGGCGCCGCTCGACCAGGCGGCGGGCTTCGTGGAGCACGACGCCCACTACCTCGACGTGGTCGAGGGACTGTCTGCAGCGCAGAAGGCTGACCTGAGCATCGACCTGGGCTTCCTGCCCGAGCCGGTGCCGCTCGTGGTCGCTCTCGGGATGCGCCTCAACGAGGTCGCCGCCCACGCCTGGGACGTGCGCGTCGGGCTCGACCCCGAGGCGGGCATCGACCCGGGGTCGGCGGCGCTGCTGCTCGAGCTGTACGCCGGCCCGCTGGGCTTCCTGCTCGGCTTCGCGGCGAAGCCGGACCAGCTCTCCGAGCCCGCCCGGGTCGCCGTTCCCGGCGGCGGGATCGTCGTGACCGACGCCGTCGCCGTGACGTCCGACCTAGACGACGCGACCGCGACCTTCGAGGGCCCCGCCGAGGCTGTCGCCCGGCTCCTGACCGGTCGGCTGAAGTCGGAGTTCACCCCCGCGGGAGTGCAGGTCACGGGCAACGTGTCGCTGGACGACCTGCGGAAGGTCTTCCCGGGCTACTGAGGCCGCTCGGTCGAGAAGATCTCGGCTGCCGCGGCCACGAGCCGCTCGAACGACTCAGCCTCGTCGGACGCGTGGTCGGGATTCACCTCGCAGACGGTGAGCCCTCGCCAGGAGGGCGCGGACACCAGTCGACCCAGGACGGCGGTCAGCTCGACGAGGGTGAGGCCGTCTCCGCGGCGGCTGTTCTCCGCGATGGGGAAGTCGAGCCACGAGAGCACGTCGATGTCCACGTGGACCCAGATCTCGTCGTGTCCTGCCGCCCAGTCGAGCACGCGGTCCACGGCAGCGTCGGGGTCGGCGCGGACGGCAGCGAGCGTCTCGACCTCGATCTCGGCGGCGGCGATGATCTCGGCCTCGGACCCGGTGATGTTGTCCTGGGCGAAGAGCAGCACGTCGGACCCGCTCAGCATCGGACGGCGCGCGCCGAGCGAGCTGAGCTCCTCCCGGGCGCCGGCCACGTCGAGCAGGTGGGCCACCCCCATCCAGTCGAGCGCCCCCTCACCGGTCGCGGGCACCTTGAGATCGGCATCCAGGTCGATGTAGACGAGAGCCACGGACCGGCCTCGGCGCAGGGCGCCGGCGATGGTGCCGAGCTCGACGGTGCAGTCACCGCCCAGGACGAGGACGTCGTCGTCGGCCTCGAGCGCGTCGGCCACGCGGTCGGCGAGCGCACGAGCGGTCCCGGCGGCGGCGTCGACGTTCATCGCGTCCGGGTGGTCGCGATCGAGGCTCCATCGGAAGCCGTCGACGTCGCCCCGGTCGCGGACATCGCGACCGGCACCACGCAGGGCGTCGAGCAGCCCGTGGGCGCGCCAGGCCGAGGGGGCTCGCTCCTGGCCGGGCGCGTAGGCGCCTGCGCTCGAGGGCGCGCCGACGACCGAGAGGGTGCGGGACATGTCAGGCCGCCAGACAGACCGGCCCGGAGATCGCGCCGGCGCTCAGCCGTCGGCTGACGCGCGTCGTGAGGTCGACGAGCCGGAGTCCGAGGGCGCCCGACACGGCTCCGATGATCTCCGAGCTGGGCTCCTTGAGCCCGCGCTCGATCTCGGACAGGTACTGCGTCGAGACCCCTGCCTCCTCGGCGACGTCGGCGAGCGTGCGGTCCGCCGTACGGCGCTCCTCGCGCAGCTCGCGGCCGACGGACTCGCGCCACAGGGGCTCGGGATCCGGGGCAGGGGAGTGCAGCGGCTGGACCGGAAGTACGACGACGTCACCCATGTCCCGACAGTAGGGCGGGACGCGGGTGACGTCGTCGGCTGTTCTCTGTGGGCGAACTAGTTGGTCGGCTTGTCCGCGCCGACGACCCACATGGCGAAGAACTGCGAGCCGCCGCCGTACGCGTGGCCGAGCGCCTTGCGGACGCCGTCGACCTGGTGCTCGCCGGCCGCGCCACGGACCTGCAGGGCGGCTTCGCCGAAGCGGAGCATGCCCGACGCGCCGATCGGGTTGGACGAGAGGACGCCGCCCGAGCAGTTGACGGGGAGGACGCCGTCCATCGCCGTGCCGCCCGACTCGGTGAGCCGCCAGCCGCCGCCGTTCGCGTCGGCGAAGCCCAGCGACTCGAGCCACATCGGCTCGAACCACGAGAACGGCACGTAGATCTCCGCGGCGTCGATCTCCTCGAGCGGGTTGGTGATGCCGGTCTGCTTCCACAGCGCCGCGGCCGCGTCGCGCGAGGCCTGCGGGTTGACCTGGTCGCGCTCGGCGGCCGACGTGGCCTCCGACCGCATCACGGTGCCGTGGATCCACGCCGGGTTGGGCGAGGCGGCCGCGACGTCCTCGGACACGATCACGAGCGCGCAGGCACCGTCGGAGGACGGGCAGGTCTCGTCGTAGCGGATCGGGTCCCAGAGCATCTGCGACGCCATCACCGACTCCACCGTGGTGCCCTCGTTGTGCAGGTGGGCATAGGGGTTCTTCAGCGCGTTGTTGCGGTCCTTGGCCGCGACGATCGCGCCGATGTGGTTGGGCGCGTCGGAGCGCCGGATGTAGGACCGGACGTGCGGTGCGAAGTAGCCGCCGGCACCGGCGTGCACCGGCATGTTGAACGGCAGCGGGACCGAGAGGGCCCACATGGCGTTGGACTCGGACTGCTTCTCGAAGGCGACGGTCAGCACCTTGCGGTGGACCCCGGCCTGGACGAGCGACGCGGCGACGATCGCAGTCGACCCGCCGACCGAGCCGGCGGTGTGCACCCGGAGCAGCGGCTTGCCGGCGGCACCGAGGGCCTCGGCGAGGAACAGCTCGGGCATCATCACGCCCTCGAACAGGTCGGGCGCCTTGCCGACCACGATCGCGTCGATCTCGTCGAGCGTCATCCCGGCGTCCTCGAGGGCCCGGTCCATCGCCTCGCGGCACAGACCGGCCATCGAGACGTCCAGGCGCTTGGCGCGGTGGTGGGTCTGACCGACCCCGACCACGGCGGCGGGCTGCTTGGCCATCAGTTGCTTCCTTCCAGCACGCAGAGCAGGTTCTGTTGCAGGGCAGGACCGGAGGTCGCGTGCCCCACGCCCTTGGTGATCTCGCCGGACCAGATCCGCGAGGCGGTCTCGCCGATCCGGATGCCGCCGCCGGAGAACATCGGGTTGCTGGTCAGCGCGCCGCCCGACGGGTTGATGCGTACGTCGTCGGCCAGGCCGAGCTCGCGGCGCAGGATCAGCTCCTGGTGGCTGAACGGCGCGTGCAGCTCCGCGACCTCGACGCCGGTCAGGTCGACCGCAGCGGCCGCGCGAGCGGCGGACGGCGACCGGGTCAGGTCGCGGGTACCCATGCCCATGGGGTCGATGTAGTGCGCGAGACCGTTGATCCACGCCGGCTTGTCCCGGACGTCACGCGCCTTGTCACCGGCGGCGAGCACGATCGCGGCGGCACCGTCGGTGACGGGGGAGCAGTCGTGCTTGCGCAGCGGGTCGGCGTACATCGGTCGGGCGAGCAGCTCCTCGACCGACGAGCCGCCCTTGCGGATGGACCACTCGTTCTTCTCCGCGTCGGTCAGCGACCGGTTGGCCACCTCGGCCATCGCGGTCTCGTCCCAGACGCCGGCGTCGATGCCGGCGCGGGCCTGGAGCCCGGCGAGCGACACCGTGTCGGGCCACAGCGGCGTCATCGTGTAGGGCTCGAGCTGGAGTCCGAGCGTGCGGCGCAGCACGCCGGCCGAGGACTTGCCGAAGGCGTAGACCAGGGCGGTGTCGACCTCGCCGGTCTGGATCTTCAGCCAGGCCTCGTACATCGCCCACGCCAGGTCCATCTCGACGTGGGACTCGTTCACGGGCGGGATCACGCCGATGGCGTCCACCGCCGACACGAACGAGAACGACCGGCCGGCCAGGTAGTCGGACGAGCCCGAGCACCAGAAGCCGATGTCGCGCCGGGTCCAGCCGGTCTGCTCGTAGCACTCCGCGAAGAGCGGCACCAGCATCTCCACGCAGGTCGGCGACCCGTCGAACTCTGCCATCTGTCGCTGGGCGAACCCGACGACTGCAACGTCTCTCATCTCACGCCCTTCAGAGGTGGTGCCGGTAGGTGTCGTAGTCCGCGTCGGGCTCGTCGGCGGGCTCGAAGTGGTCGATGTTCTCGAGCGAGTAGGTCCACTCCTCGCGCGGCTTCCACACGGCCTTGACCCGCATGCCCATCCGCACCTCATCGGCCGGGATGCCGAGGATCAGGTGGAGGACGGCGATGTCGGCGCCGTCGAGCAGGACGTACGCCGAGACGTACGGCGGCACGATCTTCTGGCCGAGGAACGGCACGTTGACGATGCAGAACGTCGTGATGGTGCCGGTCTGCGACACCTCGACCTCCTCCGCCGTCGGGGTGCCGTCGGCCGGGCACGCGCTCCGCGGCGGGACGTAGACCTTCTGGCAGGTGGGGCAGCGCTGACCGACGATCCGGCCCTCGTTGAGGCCCCGGTAGAACGCCGACTCCTCGGGGCTCGCGGCGTACAGGTAGTCGAGCGAGACCGGCACCGTGATCCCGGTGATCAGGTGGTCCTCGATCAGGCCGCCACCGGCGGGACGCGCCGCCGACTCGTCACCGAGCGGCTCGAAGCAGGCGATGTCCGTGATCGACCCGACGCGCTCGTCGGCCCAGCGGATCTGCACGCGCATGCCCGTGGTGACCTCGTCGGGCGACGAGACGTCGAGCGCGTGCAGGAACGGGCGGGTGGCACCGTCGAGGGTCACGAGTGCGAACGCGAACGGCCGGTCGAAGGGCTGCTCCGCGACGGGCTCGGGCACCCAGGTCCAGGACGTGACGGTCCCGACCGGCGCGACCTCGATGAAGTCGGTGGTGGCCTCGTGGGTGACCGGGTCGTACTCCAGGGGCGGTACGACGACCTCGCCCTCCGACGTACGACCGGCGACGACGACGCCGTCGCGGAGGCCGGTGAGGAAGCGACCGAGCACGGGGCCGGTCGATCGGGTGTAGTCGAACGCTACGGTGACCGGTGCGGACAAAGTTCGTGGCATGATCCGAAAGTAGAACACGTTCTAGGGATCGCACAAGGAGACGACCATGAAGCTGGGACTGCAGCTGGGCTACTGGGGCGCACAGCCCCCGCAGGGCGTCGGCGAGCTCGTCGCCGCGGCCGAGGAGGCGGGCTTCGACGCCATCTTCACCGCCGAGGCGTGGGGGAGTGACGCGTTCACCCCGCTGGCCTGGTGGGGTCGCGAGACCTCCCGGATCAAGCTCGGCACGTCGATCATCCAGATGTCCGGCCGCGCGCCGACCTCGATCGCGATGCACCTGCTGACGCTCGACCACCTCTCCAACGGCCGGGTCATCCTGGGCATGGGAGTGAGCGGCCCGCAGGTCGTGGAGGGCTGGTACGGCCAGCCGTTCGGCAAGCCGCTGGCCCGGACCCGCGAGGTCGTCGACATCATCCGCCAGGTGCTGGCCCGCGAGGACAAGGTCACCAACGACGGGCCGCACTACCCGTTGCCGTTCCGCGGCGAGAACTCCGTGGGACTGGGCAAGCCGCTCAAGCCGATCGTGCACCCGCTGCGCGCGGACGTCCCGATCTGGCTCGGCGCCGAGGGCCCGAAGAACGTCGCGCTCACGGCCGAGATCGCCGACGGCTGGATCCCGATCTTCTACACGCCGAAGTCCGCGGGCATGTACCAGCCGTGGCTCGACGAGGGCTTCGCGCGGCCCGGCGCGCGGCGTACCCGCGCCGACTTCGAGATCGCCGCGACCTGCCACCTGCAGGTGGTCAAGAACGCCGAGGAGAAGCAGCTCGTCCTCGATGCGATCAAGCCGTCCGTGTCGCTCTACATGGGCGGCATGGGCGCCAAGGACGCAAACTTCCACAACGCGGTCTTCGTCCGGATGGGCTACGAGGACCTCGCCGCCGAGGTGCAGAAGCTCTACCTGAACGGCGAGAAGGACAAGGCGACCGCGCTGATCCCCGACGAGCTCGTCG
Source organism: Nocardioides pollutisoli (assembly GCF_040045055.1). Lineage (NCBI taxonomy): Bacteria > Bacillati > Actinomycetota > Actinomycetes > Propionibacteriales > Nocardioidaceae > Nocardioides > Nocardioides pollutisoli. Next base: position 321,770 of record NZ_JBDZDU010000002.1, on the reverse strand, counting down.
ACGACATGCACATCGTCGGGACGGCCGGCGAGGTCAAGGAGCGGGTCGCGCAGTGGGAGGAGACCGGCGTGACCACGCTGCTCCTGAGCGCCCGCTCGGCCGACGAGATCAGGTCGGTGGCAGAGTTGCTCACGTGAGCGGACCTACGTACGGCGTCATCGGGGTCGGCTCGATCGCGGCGGCCATCGTGGTCGGGCTGTCCGACGGGGTCGAGGACGCGCCACGCGTCCTCCTGTCGCCGCGCAGCGCGCACACCGCCGCCGACCTGGCCGCGCGGTTCGACGGCGTCACGGTCGCTGCCGACAACCAGAAGGTCGTCGACGGTGCGGACGTCGTCATCGTCGCCGTGCTCCCTCAGCAGGTCGAACCCGTGCTGGCCGACCTCACCTTCGAGGACCGTCACGTCGTGATCAGCGTCGTCGCCGGCGTGGACCTCGACCGGCTGAGGAGCTGGGTCGCGCCCGCGGCCAAGGTCGCCCGGTCGGTCCCGCTGCCTGCGGTCGCCGGCCGCGACGGAGTCACCCCGGTCTACCCGCCGCTGCCCGAGGCGGTCGCGCTGTTCGACCGGCTGGGCCGCGCCCTGCCGGTCGAGGACCTCGCGTCGTACGAGGCGCTCACGGTGTCGTCCGCGACCGTGGCCGCCCACTTCGCCTACCTCGGCGCGATCGCCGACTGGCTGGTCGAGCGCGGTCTCGAGCCCGCGGCGGCGCGCGGCTACGTGGCCGCGACGTACCTCGGGGCGACGGAGTCGCTCCGCGGCGCTGACGTCGACTTCGACGAGCTGATCACCGAGGTGGCGACACCCGGGGGGCTCAACGAGCAGTTCGCGCGTCACCTCCGCGACGCCGGCGCCGTCGATGCCGTCGGGGCGGGGATGGACGGGGTCCTGGCCCGACTTCTGGGCTGAGACATCCGGCCGAGGCCGTTGCCCGGAACTGGAACACGTTCTACTCTCGGGCGCATGACGGATGACATGCGTACCGGCTCCCACAACGGCCACCTGATGGTCGCCGCGCTGAAGCGGCACCAGCACAAGCCGGTGATGTACCTCGGGGACACCACGATCACCGGGGCCGAGGCCGCGGAGCGGATGAGCCAGTACGTCCAGGCGTACGAGGCGCTCGGCGCCGGCTCGGGTACGGCGGGTGCGCTGCTCGCGCTCAACCGCCCCGAGGTGCTCTTCATCCTCGGGTCCGGGCAGACCCAGGGCTTCCGGCGCAGCTCGCTGCACCCGCTCGGGTCGCTCGACGACCACGCCTACGTCATCAACGACGCCGAGATCACCCACATCACGATCGACCCGGTCCCGATGTTCGTGGAGCGCACGCTGGGACTGCTCGAGAAGTGCCCGAAGCTGGAGAAGGTGCTGACCATCGGGCCGGTGCCCGAGGAGCTCGCGCACGTCGGCCAGGACCTGGTCGCCGCTGCGGCGTCGTTCGACCCGCAGCCGCTCACCGCCAAGACGCTCGACCCCGAGCACATGGTCTCGATCACCTACACGGGTGGCACGACGGGCAAGCCGAAGGGCGTCATCGGGCTCTCGCGGCAGATGAACATGATGACCACGGTGCAGATGTCGGAGTGGGAGTGGCCCGAGTCGCCGCGCTTCCTCATGTGCACCCCGTTGTCGCACGCCGGCGCGGCGTTCTTCGTGCCGACGATCCTCAAGGGCGGCTGCCTCTACGTGCTCTCGAAGTTCGACCCGGCCGAGGTGCTGAGGACCATCGAGGAGCAGAAGATCACGGCCACGATGCTGGTGCCGTCGATGCTCTACGCCCTCATGGACCACCCCGACAGCAAGACCCGCGACCTGTCGTCGCTCGAGACCGTCTACTACGGCGCGTCCGCGATCAACCCGGTGCGTCTCCAGGAGGCGATCGACCGGTTCGGCCCGATCTTCGCGCAGTACTACGGCCAGTCCGAGGCGCCGATGGTGATCAGCTACCTCGCCAAGGCCGACCACGACGAGAAGCGGCTGTCGTCGTGCGGCCGGCCGTCGGCGTTCCTGCGTACGGCGCTGCTCGGCGAGGACGGCAAGCCCGTCCCGGTGGGGGAGCCGGGCGAGATCTGCGTCGCCGGCCCGCTGCTCGCCGGTGGCTACTGGAACCTCCCGGACGAGACCGCGGAGACCTTCCGCGACGGCTGGATGCACACCGGCGACGTCGCCCGCGAGGACGAGGACGGCTTCTGGTTCATCGTCGACCGGACCAAGGACATGATCGTCACGGGCGGCTTCAACGTCTTCCCGCGCGAGGTCGAGGACGTCGTCGCCGAGCACCCGATGGTCGCCCAGGTAGGCGTGATCGGCACCCCGCACGAGAAGTTCGGCGAGGCCGTCACTGCGATCGTCGTGCTCCGCTCCGACGCGCCCACCGACGAGGAGTCGATCGCGAGGATGACGGCCGAGATCCAGGAGGCGGTCAAGGAGCGCAAGGGCTCGGTGCAGTCGCCCAAGCAGGTCATCGTGGCCGACTCCCTGCCGCTGACCGGTCTCGGCAAGCCCGACAAGAAGGCGCTCCGCGCGCAGTACTGGACCGGGGACCGCGCCGTCGGCTGACCCGGTCCGAGGTCGGTCGTCCTCAGCCCGACCGGTCTGCGGATTGGTCACCAACCGCAGACTGGTCGCGCTCCCAGTTGCGGTTGGTGACCAATCCGCATGCCTTGGCGTGCGATGTCGCGGACGTAAACGGTTGCGATGGAAATCGTTATCGATAACGATTGACACGCTCCCTCCGCGCCTGCCACGTTCTCCCTGGTGTGACGCACGTCGCACGCAACGGCTGGGCGGAAATGGAGGCTTTCCGGATGAGGTCGAAGACTCGAAGCGCGGCTCTCGCCGTGCTCTGTGCGGGTGCGTTGGTGCTGGCCGCGGCATGCGGCAGCGACAGCGACTCGTCGGACGCGGGGGGCGAAACCACGATCACGTGGTGGCACAACTCGAACAACGAGCCCGGAAAGGGCTTCTACGAGCAGGCGGCGAAGGACTTCGAGGCCGACCACCCGGGGGTCAAGATCGAGATCAGCGCCATGGCGCACGAGGACATGGTCGCCAAGCTCGCGGCGGCGTTCCAGAGCGGTGACGTCCCCGACATCTACATGGAGCGCGGCGGCGGCGAGCTCGCCGACCACGTGGAGGCGGGTCTGGTCCGGGACATCTCGGACGACGCGTCGGACGAGATCGCCAAGATCGGCGGTTCCGTCGCCGGCTGGCAGGTCGACGGCAAGACCTACGCGCTGCCGTTCTCCTTGGGCGTGGTCGGGTTCTGGTACAACACGGAGATGTTCGACCAGGCGGGCATCACGACCACGCCGACGACGATGGCCGAGCTCGAGGACGACATCGCCACGCTGAAGGACGCCGGCATGACGCCGCTCTCGGTCGGCGCGGGCGACAAGTGGCCCGCTGCCCACTACTGGTACCAAGCCGCGCTGCGTGAGTGCCCCGAGGACGTCCTGAAGGACGCCGTCACCAGCCTCGACTTCTCCGACCCGTGCTTCGTCGCCGCCGGTGACGCGGTCGAGGAGCTGCTGGCCACCGACCCCTTCAACAAGGGCTTCCTGAGCACCCCCGCGCAGGAGGGGGCCACCTCGGCGTCCGGGCTGCTCGCCACCGGCAAGGTGGCCATGGAGATGCAGGGCCACTGGGAGCCCGGCGTCATGCAGGGCCTCACCGACGACGGCAAGGGCCTCGGCGACAAGACCGGCTGGTTCCCCTTCCCGGCCATCGACGGTGGCCAGGGCGACCCGACTGCCCAGCTCGGCGGCGGTGACGCCTGGGCGGTGTCGGAGGACGCTCCCGACGTGGCGGTCGACTTCGTGAAGTACCTCCTCTCCGACGACCTCCAGAAGGGCTTCGCCGAGAACAACATGGGTCTGCCGACCAACTCCGCGGCGTCGGGCTCCGTGGCCGACCCGGCCCTGGCCGACCTGCTGAAGGTGCGCGACAGCTCGCCGTACATCCAGCTGTACTTCGACACCGCCTTCGGCGAGTCCGTCGGTGGCGCGATGAACGACGAGATCGCCCTGCTGTTCGCCGGGCAGGCGTCACCGCAGGACGTGGTCGATGCCACCCAGCAGGCCGCGGACCAGGAGGGGTGAGCTGACCGTGACGCATCCGGGTGTCGCCCCGGCGACACCCGCACAGGACGAGGGGGTCGCCCGGCGCGAGGACATGCGCCGGGCGATCCCCCGCCCGATCGGCGGGCGGGGGAGGCAGCGGCTCGAGATCGCGATGTTCGTGTCGCCGGCGTTGATCCTGATGGGGGTCTTCGTCGCCTGGCCGATCGTGTCGGCGGTCCGGATGTCGTTCTACCGCTGGAAGGGCTTCGGCCCGATGGACGACTTCGTCGGCCTGAACAACTACCGCCTGGTCCTCCAGGACGAGGTGTTCACCGACGCGGTGATGCACAACCTCACCATCGTCGTCGCGTCGATCCTCGTGCAGCTACCGCTCGGGCTCGGGCTCGCGCTGCTGCTCAACCGCCGGATCAAGGGCCGGGGTCTGCTCCGCACGATCGTCTTCGTCCCGTACGTCGTGGCCGAGGTGATCGCGGGCGTCATCTGGTTCCAGCTCCTGCAGCCGGAGTACGGCGTGGTCGACAGCCTGATCGAGGCCGTAGGACTGACCCCGCCGGAGCAAGGCTTCCTCGGGACCCCGTCGCTCGCGCTGCCCACCGTGTTCGTCGTGCTGACGTGGAAGTACCTCGGCCTGGCCGTCCTGCTGTTCCTGGCCGGACTCCAGAACGTCCCCGACGAGCTGTTCGAAGCGGCCCAGCTCGACGGGGCGAGCTGGTGGCAGGCGCAGCGACGGGTGGCGATCCCGTTGCTCGGCCCGACGATCCGCACCTGGCTGTTCCTGTCGATGATCGGCTCCATCCAGCTCTTCGACATGGTCTGGGTGCTGACCGGCGGCGGTCCGGCGAACGCGACGACCACGATGGCGACGTACCTCGTCAACCAGGGCACCGAGCGCCACAACTACGGCATCGCCGGAGCCGCGTCGGTGGTCCTGTTCGTGGTCGGCTTCGTGCTCGCGCTCTTCTACCAGGTGTTCATCCTCCGCCGGGACACGGTGCAGGAACGATGAGGGGGACCGCATGACGGCAGGACGCACGAAGCAGTTCGGCGCCGGAGGGCCGCTGGTCTACTGCCTCGCCCTCGTGGTCGTCGCGCTCACGCTCGGTCCCGTGCTGTACGGCGCGCTGGGTGGGTTCCGCAGCAACGAGCAGCTCGCCAGCGACCCGGCCGGCCTGCCGGACCCCTGGGTGTTCGACAACTACACGGACGTCGTCACCAACGCGGACTTCTGGCGCTACGCCCTCAACTCGACGGTGATCGCCCTGATCACCACGTTCGTCGCCGTGCTCGCCGGCGTGATGGCGGCGTACCCGCTCGCCCGCTACCGGTTCCGGATGCGCGAGCCGCTGTTCATGGTGTTCGTGCTCGGCCTGCTGTTCCCCGCGGCCGTGGCGATCATCCCGCTCTTCATCCTGATCACCCACGACCTCCACATGGCCAACAGCTGGTGGGGCGTCGCGCTCCCGCAGGCGGCGTTCGCGCTGCCGATGACCGTGGTGATCCTGCGCCCCTTCCTGATGGCGATGCCCCAGGAGCTCGAGGAGGCCGCCCTCATCGACGGCGCCTCGCGGATCGGCATCTTCTGGCGGCTGGCGCTGCCGCTGTCGATGCCGGCGCTGGTGACCGTCGGTGTGCTGGCCTTCGTCGCCTCGTGGAACGCCTACCTGCTGCCTCTGCTCCTGCTGCAGGACGACATGCGTACCCTTCCACTCGGCGTGGCTGACTACTCGACCGAGCACTCTGCGGACACGGCCGGCGTGCTCGCGTTCACGACGATCGCGATGATCCCGGCGCTAGTGCTGTTCCTGGCGATGCAGCGCCGGATCGTCGGCGGCCTCCAGGGCGCGGTCAAGGGCTGAGGAGGCACTCATGACGGACACCACGAACCACACCAACGGCCGGGTCACGATGCAGCAGGTGGCTGCCGAGGCCGGGGTCTCGGTCTCGACGGTCTCGAAGGTCATCAACGGCCGGTACGGCGTCTCGAGCGACACGGTCGAGACCGTCACCGCGGTCATCAACCGCCTCGGCTACGAGGCCAGCCTGGTCGCCCGGAGCCTCCGCAACAGCCGCACCAACGTGATCGGCGTGCTCGTCGCCGACTTCGAACCCTTCAGCACCGAGGTCCTCAAGGGCGCGGCCGACGCCATCCGGGGGACCGGGTTCGAGCTGGTCGCCTACTCCGCCGGCGGCCGGATCGACGAGCACGTCGGCTGGGAGCGTCGCTACCTGTCGCGGGTCATGGGCACCCTCGTGGACGGCGCCGTGCTGGTGACGCCGACGGTCACCGACGTCCGCTACGACGGCCCCATCGTGGCCGTCGACCCCCACACCGGCAGGTCCGAGCTGCCCACGGTGGCCGGCGACAACCTCCAGGGTGCCCGGCTGGGTGTCGACCACCTGCTCGAGCTCGGGCACCGCCGGATAGGCATGGTGACGGGTCGCCGGGACCTCGTCTCCGCCCAGCTCCGTGAGCGGGGCTTCCGCGATGCCCACCAGGCGGCCGGTGTCGTCGTCGACGAAGCACTCCTGCAGCCCGGCGCCTACGAGCCCGAGCAGGCCCGCGAGGCCGCGCGCACGCTGCTCACCCTGCCCGAGCCGCCGACCGCGGTGTTCGCGGCCAACGACCTGTCCGCGATCGCGACGCTGGAGGTCGCGGCCGAGCTGGGCATCGACGTGCCCGGCCAGCTCTCGGTCGTCGGCTTCGACAACATCCCGGAGGCGGCGATGGCGCACCCGCCGCTCACCACCGTCCAGCAACCGATCCGGCAGATGGGCCACGACGCGATCGCGATGCTGGTGACGCTGATCGCGGGCGAGGCCCTGGAGGACACCCACGTGATGCTCGAGACCACGCTGGTGCGTCGACACTCGACCGCCGGACCCGGAGGCAGCCGATGACCGAGCTGTGGCGCGACCCGTCGGCCTCCGTCGAGGCGCGGGTCTCCGACCTCGTCCCGCGGATGACGCTGGAGGAGAAGGTCGCCCAGCTCTCGGGCGTGTGGTGGCTCGAGCCCGACGCGGGTGGCATGGCGCCGATGCTGCGGGAGTCGGTCGGTCCGCTGCCCCCGTGGGACGAGGTGGTCGCCGACGGTCTCGGCCAGATCACCCGCATGTACGGCACCGCACCCCTCGAACCGGCCGACGGCCTCCGGACCCTGGCGCAGCGGCAGCGCGACGTGGTGGCGGCGAACCGGTTCGGGATCCCGGCGCAGGTGCACGAGGAGTGCCTGACCGGGCTGGCAGCGTGGCGGGCGACGATCTACCCGTCGCCCCTCTGCTGGGCGGCGACCTTCGATCCCGAGATCGTGGAGCGGATGGGCGCCCGGATCGGCGACTCCATGCGGAGCCTCGGTGTGCACCAGGGCCTGGCTCCTGTCCTCGATGTCGTCCGCGACCTGCGCTGGGGCCGGGTCGAGGAGACCCTGGGTGAGGACCCGTTCCTGGTCGGCGTCATCGGGAGCGCCTACGTCCGCGGCGTGGAGAGCACTGGCGTCGTCGCCACCCTCAAGCACTTCCTCGGCTACTCGGCGTCGCGGGGCGCCCGCAACCTGGCGCCGGTGTCGATGGGGCCTCGGGAGCTCGCGGACGTCGTCATGCCGCCCTTCGAGATGGCGCTGCGGGCTGGGGCGCGCTCGGTGATGAACTCCTACACCGACATCGACGGCGTGGTCGCGGCGGCCGACCCCGGGCTGCTGACCACGCTGCTGCGCGACCACCTCGGCTTCGAGGGCACGGTCGCCTCGGACTACTTCTCCGTGGCGTTCCTGCAGACCCTGCACCGGGTCGCCGGGGACCTCGGTGAGGCCGCCGGTCTCGCCCTCGAGGCCGGCATCGACGTGGAGCTGCCGTCGACCAGTGCGTACGGCGAGCCGCTGCTGCAGGCCGTCTCGGCCGGGCTCGTCGACGAGAAGGTCGTCGACCGAGCGCTCTCGCGCGTCCTGCGGCAGAAGTGCGAGCTCGGTCTGCTCGACCCGGGCTGGGCCCCGGTCGAACCCAGCGATGTCGATCTCGACGACACGGAGTCGCGTGCACTCGCCCTCGACCTGGCCCGCCGTTCGGTCGTGCTGCTGTCCAACGACGGCAGCCTGCCGCTGGCCTCCGGCGCGAAGGTGGCCGTGGTCGGGCCCCGGGCCGACACCTCGCAGGCGATGCTCGGTTGCTACTCGTTCCCGATGCACGTGCTCGTCCACCACCCGGAGGTCGAGGACGGGCTGGAGATCCGCACGGTCCGCGATGTCCTCGCCGAGACCCTCGAGGTGACCTACGCGCTCGGCTGCCCGGTCCTCGGCGGTCGCGACGCCGACATCGACGCCGCTGTCGCAGCGGCAGAGGACGCCGAGGTCTGCGTGGCGGTGCTCGGCGACCAGGCCGGCCTTTTTGGCAAGGGCACGTCCGGGGAGGGCTGCGACGTCGCCGACCTCCGGCTCCCGGGACGGCAGGAAGAGCTGCTGGAGGCCCTGCTCGACACGGGGACGCCCGTCGTCGCGGTGCTGCTCGTCGGACGTCCCTACGACCTGAGCCGGCAGGCCGACCGCCTGGCCGGGCTCGTCTGCGGGTTCTTCCCCGGTGAGGAGGGCGCGCAGGCGATCGCCGACGTGCTGACCGGGCGGGTCAACCCATCGGGTCACCTCCCTGTGAGCTTCCCCGGGGCTGGGTCGAGCCACCCCTCGACGTACCTCGCGCCGGTGCTCGGCCGGCGCAGCGACGTCAGCGTCGTCGACCCCACGCCGCTCTTCGCCTTCGGCCACGGCCTGGCGTACGCCGAGGCCACCTGGGGCGAGGTGGCCCTGCCCACCGGGCCGAGGTGGGAGACCGACGGCAGCTGCGAGGTCACCGTCGCGCTGGCCAACGACAGCGAGCGCGAGGTGTCGGAGGTGGTGCAGGTCTACCTGCACGACGTCACGGCGTCCGTCGTGCGGCCGGTCCTGCAGCTGGTCGGTGCCGTCCGTGTCGATCTCGCCGTCGGCGAGCGCGCGCAGGTGCGCCTCACCCTGCACGCCGACCAGACCTCCTTCACCGGGCGCGACCGGGCGCGCATCGTCGAGCCCGGCGCCGTCGAGCTCCACGTGGGCGCCTCGAGCGCGGACATCCGGGCGATCCTGCCGCTCGACCTGGTCGGCCCGTCGCGGGAGGTGGGGACCGATCGTGTCCTCGAGCCGATCGTCGACGTGAGCCTGCACTGATCCGATGCCCTGGTACGACCTGCCTGAGGCGGAGCTGCGGAGCCACCGCACCGCGACCGCCGAGCCCGCCGACCTCGACGACTTCTGGCGGGCTCGGCTCGCGGCCGCCGCGGGCTCGGCGACACCGACGGTCCTCAGCCCGCACGCGCCGCACGTCTACGGTCCCGTCACCGTCGACGACGTCACGTTCTCCGGTGACGGGGGAGACCCGATCCGAGGCTGGCTGCTGAGGCCGCCCGGCTCGGCGCCCGCGCCCGTCGTCGTCACCTTCATCGGGTACGGCGGCGGGCGCGGTGTCCCGGTCGACCACCTCACGCTCCCGGCCGTCGGCATCGCGACGTTCGTGATGGACAGCCGCGGCCAGGGCGGCGGCTGGACCACCGGTGCCACCGGCGACCCGGGCCGCCGTGGGGAGGGGCCGGAGCACCCGGGCGTGATGACCCGGGGCATCACCAGCCCCGACACCTACTACTACACGCGGTTGATCACCGACGCGGTCCGAGCCGTCGACGTCGTGGCAGGCCTCGAGGGGATCGACCCGCTGCGGATCGGCGTCCAGGGCGTCAGCCAGGGTGGCGGCCTGGCCCTGGCGGCGGCCGCACTCCGACCCGACCTGGTCCGGGTCTGCCACGCCGACGTCCCGTTCCTCTGCGACGTCCAGCGCGCGATCGGGCTGTCACCGACCAGTCCCTACCGGGAGGTCGCCGACTTCCTCGCCCACCAGGTCGACCTCGTGCCGCAGGCGCTGGACACCCTGCGTCACATCGACGCTGCGCTGCTGGCCCGCCGGATCCGCGCGACGTGCCTGCTGAGCGTCGGACTGATGGACGAGGTCTGCCCGCCGTCGACGGTCTTCGCCGCCTACAACGAGATCACGTCGGCGAAGGAGATCGTCGTCCATCCGTACAGCGGGCACGACGTGCCGACGGTCCACGCCGAGCGCCGGTTGGAGCACCTGCGCGCGACGCTCTGACGGGTCAGGCGCTCACCGGCTCCGGCGCGGTCTCGGTCTCGACGGGTTGCAGGGCTGCCCGTCGCGCGGCGGCACGGCGTACGGCGGTGTCGAGCACCAGACCTCCCGCCAGGAGGATCACGGCGACGACGCCGTCCATCCACCAGTGGTTGGCGGTCGCGGCCACCACCACGGTCGTGATGAACACGTGGGGGAGGAAGACCCAGCGCCACTTGCTGGTGCTGGCCATCACGATCCCGAAGGACACGACGGCCGCCCACCCCACGTGGATCGACGGCATCGCCGCGAACTGGTCGGAGATGCCCTTCGAGACGTCCGAGCCGTAGACCGACGGCCCGTAGTTGCCGGCCAGGTTGGTGTAGCCGAGGTCGTAGAGGAAGCGCGGCGGTGCGACCCGGATGAAGCGGATGATCAGGCAGCCGAGGGTGACCAGGACCAGCCCGTTGCGCCAGTGGGGGTACTGGTCGCGGTGGCGGACGAACATCCAGATCAGGAAGCCGATCAGCGCGGGGATGTGGACGCTCGCGTAGTACCAGGTGGTCGCCTCGGCGACCGCGTGGTGCTGGAGCATGAAGTGCTCGAGGCTGAGCTCGGAGGGCAGGTGCAGGTCCTGCTCGAACCGGGCGATGTCGTGCGCCCGGTCGATGGCTCCGTCGGTGGAGGCGATCGGCAGCATCCGGGCCAGGCGCCAGATCGAGTAGAGGCCGGCGATCAGTGCGAACTCAGCGGCGGCCGGCGTCGCCCAGGACGTGAGCCTCGTCGGCCAGGTGCGCAGCACCAGCCACAGCGCCAGGCTGATCGCGCAGGCCACTGCGGCTTGATCCCACGTCGGCCACGGCACCGGGCCATTCTGCCAGCGTGCGTGAAGCCAGGTCAGCGACCCTGGAAGTTCGGCTTCCGCTTCTCCGCGAAGGCACGGGGGCCCTCCTTGGCGTCCTCGGACGCGAAGACGGCCATGCCGACGACGGCGTCGTCGGCCCAGCAGTCCTCCTCGTGCTTGCCCTCGGAGTCGCGGACGGTCTTGAGGATGGCCTGGACGGCGAGCGGGCCGTTGGCGCAGATCAGGTCGGCGATCTCGTGGGCCTTGGCCAGCGCCTCGCCGTCGGGGACGACGGTCCCGATCAGGCCGATCTCCTTGGCCTCGGGCGCCTTGATCGCCCGGCCGGTCAGGAGCAGGTCCATGGCGACCGTGTAGGGGATCTGCCGCGGCAGGCGTACGGCGGACCCGCCCATCGGGTAGAGGCTCCAGCGTGCCTCGGCGACGCCGAAGCGCGCAGACTCGCCGGCGATCCGGATGTCCGTGCCCTGCAGGATCTCGGTGCCGCCGGCGATGGCCGGTCCCTCGACCGCGGCGATGAGCGGCTTGGTGAGCCGGAAGCCCTTGAGCAGACCCTTGATGACGGACGGGTCGAAGCCCGACTTGAAGCTCTCGTCGGGCGAGCGCTTGGTCGCGGCCTTCAGGTCCATCCCGGCGCAGAAGTAGCCCCCGGCGCCGGTGAGGATGACGACCCGGATCGAGTCGTCGGAGTTGGCCCGGTCCCAGGCCTCCTCCATGATCGCCATCATCTCGCCGGAGAGCGCGTTGCGCGTCTCGGGGCGGTTCATGGTGACGATCAGCTTGTGCCCGTCCTGCTCCACGAGGCAGTGCGGTGCGGTCTCTGGGGCCTGCGACTCGGTCATGGTGGGGGATGCTAGCCAAGAACGAGAACGTGTTCTAGTCTCGCGGTCGTGGCTCACAACATCGCTGACCTCTTCGAACATGCTGTCGACGTCGCGCCGGACAACCCCGCCCTGAAGTTCGGGGACCGCGTCGTGACCTACGCCGAGCTGGAGTCCGACTCCAACAAGCTGGCGCACTACCTGCAGGCGCAGGGGGTGAAGCCCGGGGAGCACGTCGCGATCTACGCCAAGAACAGCATCGAGCACGTCGTCGCGATGCTGGCGATCGTCAAGATCCGCGCGGTGATGATCAACGTCAACTACCGCTACGTCGAGGGCGAGCTCAACTACATCTTCGAGAACGCCGACGTGGTCGCCCTGATCCACGAGCGTTCCTACGCTCCGCTCGTGGCGGCCTGCTGGCCCAAGCATGACCAGCTCAAGGTCGCGGTCGTCGTGGACGACTCGCTCGACCCGGCCGACCAGTCGGACTACTCGTCGTACGGCGGTGTCCACTACGACGACGCGATCGCCGGGCAGAGTGCCGAGCGCGACTTCGGCGAGCGCAGCTCCGACGACATCCACATCATCTACACCGGCGGCACCACCGGCTTCCCGAAGGGCGTCATGTGGCGCCACGAGGACTGGTGGCGCGTGCTCGGCGGTGGCATCGACTTCTACACCGGCGAGGCGCAGGACGAGTTCTCGCAGTCGAGCCAGGCGACCAACCCGCGGATGGCGACGTTCCCGCTCAGCCCGCTGATGCACGGCGGCGCCCAGTCCGGCCTGCTGATGCACCTCTTCGCCGGCCACCTCACGATCCTCGAGGCCAAGTTCGACCCGGTCCGCACCTGGGAGATCATCGAGGCGGACAAGATCCAGCTGATCTTCATGACCGGCGACGCGATGGCCCGCCCGCTCATCGAGGCGTACGAGGAGAAGGCGGCCACCGGCACGCCGTACGACGCGTCCAACCTGGTCGCGATCTCGAGCAGTGCCGCGATCTTCAGCCCGCAGGTGAAGGCGCGCTGGATGGCGGCGTTCCCGAACTCGATCTTCACCGACTCCGTCGGCGCCACCGAGACCGGCTTCTCCGGGATGGGCATGCAGGACGCCAACAACATCTCGACGGACGGCCCGGTCATCGGCATCGGGCCAGCCACCGTCGTCATCGACGAGGACAACCGGATCCTGGACCCGGCGACCGACATCGGGAAGGTCGGCCGCCTCGGCCGCGGCGGCTCGGTGCCGGTCGGTTACTACAAGGACCCCGAGAAGTCGGCCGCGACGTTCCTCGTGATCGACGGCGAGCGCTACTCCGTCCCCGGCGACTTCGCCCGGATCGAGGAGGGCAACCGGCTCACGCTCCTCGGTCGCGGCTCCAACTGCGTCAACACCGGCGGCGAGAAGGTCTACCCCGAAGAGGTCGAGATGGCCATCAAGGGTCACCCGTCGGTCTACGACGTGCTCGTGGTCGGCGTGCCCGACGAGAAGTACGGTCAGGCCGTCGCCGCGGTGGTCGAGCTGCGCGAGGGTGAGTCCCTCGAGCTCGAGGACCTGCGCACCTACCTCCGCGCCCACCTGTCCGGCTACAAGCTCCCGCGCACCCTGACCCTGGTCGACCAGGTGCCGCGCAACGCCGCCGGCAAGGCGCAGTACCCCGCCGCGAAGGAGCTCGCGCTCGCCGGCTTCGCCGCCAAGGCTGCGACCGTCGACCCGACCTCCGTCTGACCTGCTCGGAAAGGCAGCCATGCGTACCCCCCTGTGTGAAGAGTTCGGCATCGACTACCCGATCTTCGCGTTCACCCCCTCCGAGCACGTCGCCGCCGCGGTCTCGCGCGCCGGCGGGCTCGGTGTGCTGGGGTGCGTGCGGTTCAACGACACCGAGGAGCTCGAGCGGGTCCTGACCTGGCTCGACGACAACACCGACGGCAAGCCGTACGGCGTCGACATCGTGATGCCGATGAAGATCCCCACCGAGGGCACCTCGCTCGACCTGGGCGCGATGATCCCGGAGGAGCACAAGAAGTTCGTCGACGAGACGCTGCTGAAGCTCGGCGTCCCGCCCCTGCCAGAGGGGGAGGGGCGGGAAGGCGTCCTGGGCTGGCTGCACTCGGTCGCCCGGTCACACCTCGACGTCGCGCTCAACCACCGTCCGGTCTTCATCGCCAACGCGCTCGGCTCGCCCCCGAAGGACGTCATCGACAAGTGCCACGAGCACGGCATCAAGATCGGTGCCCTCGCCGGTGCGGCCAAGCATGCGCTGAGCCACGTGGCCAACGGCGTCGACATCATCATCGCCCAGGGCTACGAGGCCGGCGGCCACACGGGTGAGGTCGCCAGCATGGTGCTGCAGCCGGACATCGTCGACGCGGTCGGTCCCGACGTGCCGGTCCTGGGTGCAGGCGGCATCGGCTCCGGCCGCCAGATCGCCGCCTCGCTCGCGCTCGGCGCGCAGGGCGTGTGGATGGGCTCGATCTGGCTCGGCACCGAGGAGTACCGCGGGATGGGCGCCAACAGCGAGGCGTGGGAGACCGCGTTCACCCGCGCGACGTCCTCCGACACCGTCCGCACCCGCGTCTACACCGGCAAGCCCGCGCGCCTGCTCAAGACCAAGTGGACCGAGGCCTGGAACGAGGAGGGCGCGCCCGCCCCGCTCCCGATGCCGCTGCAGAACCTCCTGGTCGCCAACGCCCACAACCGGATCAGCGCTGCCAACGACCCGGACGTGATCTCGATGCCCATCGGCCAGATCGTGGGCCGGATGAACGAGGTCCGCCCGGTCGCCGACGTGATGGCCGACCTGGTCTCGGAGTTCGAGGCGACCATGACCCGGCTGGACACCATCCGCGCGTAGCCGAACCACCTCGTCCGGCGGATCTGCCGGATCCCTCACCCCCTGCGTGGCACCATGGAAGGGCAGGCGCAAGACGAAGTACTGGGGGGTACTGCGATGCGTGAGATCGTGCATCTGATCGCGACCGCACTGGTCGTGCTGGTCGCAGCCGTGTGTGTGTTGGTCCAGGTCGGCTCCGTCGACCGGGCGATCAGCGACCTGAAGCATGACGACGGGACGTCGATCCGGCAGGTGAGCAGCGACACCGCGCCCGGACGTTGATCGGCGCCGTACCGTCGGGAGCATGACAACCGCTCCCACTGTCGCCCTGCTCGGCACCGGCACCATGGGCCTCGGCATGGCCCGCAACATCGCGGCCGCCGGCCTCCCGCTCCGGGTCTGGAACCGCACCCGCGAGAAGGCCGAGCCGCTCGGCGACGTCGCGACCGTCGTCGACACCCCGGCCGAGGCGGTCACGGGTGCCGACATCGTCGTGACGATGCTGTACGACGGCGAGTCCGTGGAGTCGACGGTCGCGGAGACCCGCGGTGCCTGGGCGGACGGCGCGGTGTGGGTGCAGGCCGCCACCGTGGGGATCGGCTCGACCGACCGGCTGATCGCACTCGCCGCCGACCTGGACGTGACGTTCGTCGATGCTCCGGTGCTCGGCACCAAGAAGCCTGCGGAGGACGGTGCCCTCGTGGTGCTCGCCTCCGGCCCGGCGGACGCCCAGAGCGCCGTGGCACCGGTCTTCGACGCCATCGGCAGCCGGACCATGTGGGTCGGCGAGGCCGGAGCCGGCACCCGCCTGAAGCTGGTCGCCAACGGCTGGGTGTTCACGGTGCTCGAGGGCATCGCGGACTCGCTGACCCTGGCCCGCGAGCTCGGCCTCGACCCCCGGCTCTTCCTCGAGGCGGTCAAGGGCGGCGCGATGGACGCGCCGTACGTGCAGCTCAAGGGCACCGCGATGCTCGACGACCAGCTCGACCCGGCGTTCGCGCTCTCCGGCGCGCTCAAGGACGCGGAGCTCATCCTGGAGGCGGCCGAGGAGGCCGGCGTCGAACTGGCTCTGCTGCCCGGGGCACGCGACCACCTCGCCCGCGCGGTCGCGGACGGCCACGGCGACCTCGACATGGCGGCGACCTACCGATCGCACTGAGGCGTCCGCCCGACTACACCGACGTCATGACTCCGACGGACTCGGGGGAGAAGCCGGGGAACACGGAGGCCGTCGAGGCGCCGAACCGGGTCGACACGATCTCGGAGAGCACGCTGCGGTAGTCGGTGGTGACCAGGAGATCGGCGTCGTCGTCCTCGGTCAGGCCCGGCCAGCTGCCGTAGTAGGTGCCGCCCTTGACGCCTGCGCCGGCGACGAACATGACGTTGCCGTAGCCGTGGTCGAGCCCGTTGCTGGCGTTCTCGACCACCCGTCGTCCGAACTCGCTCAGCGTCACGAGGGTGACCTTCGACGCGAGGTCGCCGAGATCGGCGAAGAAGGTCGCGATAGCGGTGGCGAGGTCGCGAGCGTTGTTGCTCATCCAACCGTCCTGCGCGGTGCCCATGCCCGAGTGCATGTCCCAGTCGCCCTGGTCGACGGTGATCACCTCGACACCCACGTCGCCGCGGATGACCCGCGCCGCTTCTGCGAGGGCTCGACCCAGGTCCGTCTCCGGGTACGACGAGGAGTGGTCTGCCGCGTCGACGACCGGTCCGAAGTCGTCCAGAACGCCGAAGAGCGAGCGCATCGCGGTGCCCATCGGGGAGCGGTCGGCGTCCCAGAGCGTGTGGAGCGAGGCGCGGCGACCACGGGTCGTGTCCCACTCGTCGTCACCGGGGATCTGCATGGAGGAGACGTCGGCCGCGGACATCACGGGCTGGGCGCCGTACAACGATGTCGGGACGACGCCGCCGCCCATCGCGAAGCCCTGCAGGGGAGAGGTGCTGCCGTCGGTGCCGATCAGCCGGTTGAGCCAGCCGCTGCGGACTGTCGACCCGGGATCGGCGTCCTCGACCTCTTCCATGGCCGCGAAGTGCGAGCGGTTGGGGGCGGGAAGGCCGGTCGCCTGGACAGCGGCCAGGCGGCCCGACTGCCACATCGGGAGGAGTGGCTCGAGCTGCGGGTGCAGGCCGAACATGGCGTCCTTGGCGAGCAGCTGATCGGGTGGGACCGCGATCCGTGGTCGCGCCGAGTAGTAGACCGGGTCGGCGTGCGGCACGACCAGCGACATGCCGTCGGCCGCACCGCGGAGCGACAGGACAACGAGGGCGGAGGACGCCGGGGTGAGTGCGGCGGCCGAGGTCGTGACGGCTGCAGACCCGATGATCGTGGTCGCGCCCGCGAGCGCGAGGGCTCCCGAGAAGAGGCCACGCCGGGACACGGCGGCGAACTCCGGGCAGCAGGGCTGAGGTGTCGGGGGAAGGGTCACGGGGCTCACCGGGTCAGGAAGGCGGGGGAGTCGAGGAAGGTCGTGAGAAGACGGACCATGTTCCACTTCACGAGTCCGTGGGCGCGGGTGATCTTCTCGTCGGGAGGCAGGTCCACGGCCAGGCAGCAAGCCTCGAGCAGCGGCGCGGTCGAACGACGGTGCAGCAGCTGCTGCGACAGGTGGTCGACCAGCATGTCGAACCGGATCGGGAACTCCGGCACCCACTCGGCGGGCGTCCGGTAGGTCACACCCTTGCTCGGCCACCACCCACCGCTGATGTCGGTGTGGAGGCTCATCGACGCGAGCACCCGCGACGGCGTCGCCCAGGCCTCGTTGGTGATCGGCTGACCGTCGGGACGCGGCCACGCAAACGGCGCGGTGCCGAGGCTCGAGGCCTGCCAGACCATCACGGTCGCGGCGTACGCCCCTCCCGCCTCGCCCACCGGCGGCTTGGTGGGGGAGAGGCCGAAGGCGCGGTACGACGCGATCAGGTCCTCGCCCGGGTCACGGACCTTGCCACCCACGGACGTGCGGAACTCCGCCGAGCGGACCAGCGCCCGGAGCACGGGTCGGATCTGGGTGTCGTGGGTCAGGTAGACCTCCGCGAGGTCGGAGAGGAGGGCATCGGACGGGGTGTCGCTGACGAACTTCACCGCGAGCTTCGTGGCCACCCGCCGCGCGGTGGCGGGGTGGTGGGCCAGGTAGGTCAGGTAGTCGCGGGCGACCTGCTGACCCTCGGCGCTCCTGTTGGCGGCGTGGAAGTCCATCACCGTGACGGGGCCGCGGTAGTGCTCGTACTTGTCGTAGCGGGCCGCGAAGGTGTCCCACATGTCGACGGTCCAGCCCGTCAGGATCCGGGCGGAGCCCTTGACGTCGTCCTCGGTGTAGTGACCACGGCCGACGGTGTGCAGCTCGAGGAGCTCGCGGCCGAGGTTCTCGTTGGGGTGCTCGGCGGTCGAGCTGACGTTGTCGAGGCTGATCAGCAGCGCCGGGTGGGTCGTCGTCGCCTGCAACAGGTCCTCGAACCGGCCGAGCGCATGAGACCGGATCTGGTCGCCGTACCGCTTGCGCCAGGTCCCTTGGGCGTCACCGTTCACGGGGACGTTGAAGTGGTTCTCCCACAGTTCGGTCATCACCTCGAGCACCTGGCGGCGCGACCTCAGCCGCCGCATCAGGACCCAGCGCTGGTAGGCCTCCATCACCTCCCAGATGCCCTCGACCTCGTGGATCTGGCGCTTCCAGAGGTCCCAGGGACCGCGCTGGAGGCTCGGCCACCAGGCGACGAGATCGTCGGCCGCTGCGTCCGGCACGGAGGACGGGTCGAGCTGAGCCTCGAACCACGCGCGTCCGCCACCCGCGCGACGGACCTCCGCGGCGAGGCCCGGTGTCACGCCGTACGAGAAGCGGCTGACGAGATGGCGGTCCTGGGTGCTGAGCAGCTTGGGGCCCCCGCGGTAGCGCGCAGGCGCGTACGACGCGCGCTCGGGCGCGGCCGCCGCCGAGCCGGCGGCGGCGAGCGCGGTGACGGCGCCGACGCCTCCGGCGAGGGTCCGTCGTGACGCGCGCGGGGGGCGGACCTGCATGTCGAAATCTCCCGAGTGATCGTGCGGGGCCACAGGTTATGACGCGCGCAACCCCGATTTCGCGCATTCCGGAATCTTCCGCGGCGTGGCTGCGCCGGTACAGTGCTCATGACCAATCCCGCACCCGTGAGGACTCGACGCCCAGCCCATGGACGGCTCTCAAAGTCCCCAGCTCTCCCAGGCGGTCCACCGCCCTGACCAAGGAGAGCACCGATGACCGCGTGGCTGCTGCTGGCCACTGCTCTGCTGCTGATCGTCGCCTGCGGCGTCTTCGTCGCCGCGGAGTTCGCCTTCGTGACCGTCGACCGCACGAAGGTCGACCAGGCCGCCGCCGCGGGTGACGCCGGCGCGCGCGGCGTGCAGCTGGCCCTGCGGTCCCTGTCGACGCAGCTCTCCGGGGCCCAGGTCGGCATCACGATCACCAACCTCGCGATCGGCTACCTCGCCGAGCCAGCGATCTCCGACCTGATCGACGGGCCGCTCGAGTCGCTCGGCGTGCCGGACAACGCGATCACGCCGGTCGCCGTCGGCATCGGCCTGGCCCTCGGCACGATCCTCACGATGATCTTCGGCGAGCTGGTGCCCAAGAACCTCGCGCTCGCGAAGCCGATGGAGGTGGCCCGGGCGACCCAGCGCTTCCAGCGGACCTTCACCGCGATCGCCCGCGGTCCGATCAGGGTGCTGAACGGATCTGCCAACGCGTTCGTACGCCGCCTCGGCATCGAGCCGCAGGAGGAGCTCAGGTCCGCCCGGAGCTCGACCGAGCTGGCGTCGCTGATCCAGCGCTCCGCCGACCTCGGCACGCTCGACGTCGAGACCGCGGAGCTGATGGAGCGCTCGGTGGAGTTCGGCTCGCGCACCGCGGGCGAGATCATGACGCCGCGGGTCCGCAGCAGCAGCCTCGACGTCAACGACCGCGCGACCGCGCTGCTCGAGCTCACCCGGGCGACCGGACACTCCCGCTTCCCGGTCGTCGACGCCGAGGAGAACGTCGTGGGCACCGTCCACGTCAAGCACGCCGTGGCCCTGCCGATGAACGAGCGGGCCACGACCAAGGTCAAGCACCTGATGGTCCGCCCGATCATCGTTCCCGACTCGCTGCGACTCGACCCGTTGCTCGCGCTGCTGCGCAAGGACGGCTTCCAGATGGCCGTCGTCATGGACGAGTACGGCGGGTTCGCGGGGATCGTGACGCTCGAGGACGTCGTCGAGGAGATCGTCGGCGACATCTCCGACGAGCACGACCGGCTCAGCGCCAACGCCCGCCTCCACCGTGACGGCACCTGGTCGCTCTCCGGCCTGCTCCGCCCGGACGAGGTCGAGGACCTGACCGGCATCGAGCTGCCCGACCACGAGGACTACGACACGATCGCCGGCCTGGTGCTCCAGGTGCTCGGCCGGGTCCCCGAGGTGGGTGACCTCGCCGAGGTGCAGGTGCCCGACCGCTCCGACCCCGACGAGCCGCGTGAGCAGCTCGCGATCCTGACGGTCGACCGGATGGACGGTCTGCGCATCGACCGGCTGACCCTGCGCCTGCTCGACGGCTCGACCACCCAGGAGGTGGACAGATGAGCAGCGCCACCGCGATCGTGCTCGCGATCTTCCTGCTGCTCGGCAACGCGTTCTTCGTCGGCGCCGAGTTCGCCCTGGTCTCCGCACGCCGTACCCAGCTCGAGCCGCGCGCCGAGGCGGGGTCGCGGATGGCGAAGACCACGATCAAGGCGATGGAGAACATCTCCCTGGTGATCGGCGTCAACCAGCTCGGCATCACGATCTGCTCGCTCGTGCTCGGCGCCGTCGGCGAGCCCGCGGTCGCGCACCTGGTGGAGCCGGTCCTGCACGCAGCCCACCTGCCGGAGGGCGCCCTCCACCCGGTCTCGTTCGTGATCGCCCTGATGGTGGTCGTCTACCTCCACGTCGTCCTCGGGGAGATGATCCCCAAGAACATCGCTCTCGCCGGCCCGGACCGAGCGGCGCTCATCCTCGGTCCGCCGATCTGGGGCATCGTGACGGTGCTGCGTCCGGTGGTCGTCGTGATCAACGCGATCGCGTCGGTCATCCTCCGCCTGCTCGGCGCGAAGCTCACCGACGAGGTCAGCTCGACGTTCACCCGCGAGGAGGTCGCCGCTCTCGTGGAGGAGTCCCGGGGCGAGGGCCTGCTCGAGGCCGACGAGTACGACCGGCTGGCTGGCGCGCTCGGCTTCACGGAGAAGACCGTGGGCTCGGTGCTGATGCCGCCCGAGTCGCTGACGACCGTACGCCGGGGGACCACCGCCGCCGACGTCGAGGAGCTGTGCGCGTCCACGGGCTACAGCCGGTTCCCGGTGGTCGGCGATGACGAGAGCCTGGTCGGCTACCTCCACATCAAGGACGTGCTGGAGCCCGACGAGCGACGCCGTCAGCGCCCGCTCGACGACAAGTGGATCCGGCCGTTCGCTCCCGTCGGTGCCGACGACGCGCTCCACGACGCGCTCGCCAGCCTGCAGCGCCGGGGCGCGCACATGGGCCTGGTCGTCGACGACACGGGCGCCGTGCAGGGCCTGGTGACCCTCGAGGACGTGATCGAGGAGCTGGTCGGCGAGATCCGCGACGCGGCCCACCTGGAGGAATCGAGCAGCGGCGTCTCCGACCGTTAAGGTGTGCTCGGCAACCACCCGGGAGAAGTGCAGGCAGCAGTGGCAGACGACTCGTCGCGCAACCGCGTGTGGACGCTGCCCAACCTCCTGAGCATGATCCGGCTCGCCGGGGTGCCGCTCTTCCTGTGGTTGGTCCTCGGTCCGGAGGCTGACGGCCTCGCCCTCGGCGTGCTCATGCTGGCTGGCGTCACGGACTTCCTCGACGGCTACCTCGCGCGCAAGCTCGGACAGACGTCAGCAGTCGGTGAGGTCCTCGACCCGGTCGCCGACCGCCTCTACATCCTCGCGGTGGTCGTCGGCCTCGCGCTGCGCGACATCATCCCGTGGTGGGTGGCGGTGTCACTGCCGCTGCGCGACCTGCTCCTGTGGGGACTGGTGCCGCTGCTGCGCACCCGGGGCTACAGCGCGCTGCCGGTCCACTTCCTCGGCAAGGCCGCGACGTTCAACCTCCTCTACGCCTTCCCGCTGCTGCTCCTCGGCGACGGCGACGGCACGGTCGCCACCCTGGCCAACGTCTTCGGCTGGGCCTTCGCGCTGTGGGGGATCGGCCTCTACTGGTGGGCGGGTCTTCTCTACGCCTGGCAGGTGCGCACGTTGTTGAGGACGACGGAGCGGCGCCGGACGGTGCCCGATGCCTGACGTCAACACCCCGCTGCTGACCCGCATCACCCAGGGCTCGCTCGACGAGGACTACGAGCACGTCGCCAGTCGTCGCGCCCAGGAGACCGGCGACCGGTCGCCGCGACGTCCGCACTGGACCGCCGCGATCGTCGTCGCCGCGTTCGGGACCCTGGTCGCGGTGGCCGCCGTGCAGAACTCGCAACGCTCCGGCGTCGAGGACGCCAGCCGGGCGTCGCTCATCGAGTCGATCAACGACAAGCGCAGCGACCTGGCCGAGCTGCAGCGCAAGCTGGTCCGGCTCCGGGAGCTCAACGTCGGTCTGCAGGACGAGCTCGACGCGGTGACCACCGCGGCCGCCGCAGCCGAGAGCCGCAACGTGCGGCTGGCGGCGCAGGCCGGCTACGGCACGGTCACCGGTCCGGGCGTCCGGATCACCGTCGACGACGCCCCGAACGGCGAGGCGGTGCGCGACGAGGACCTCGCGCGGCTCGTCAACGGACTGTGGCGGGCCGGCGCCGAGGCGATCTCGATCAACGGCAAGCGGCTCACCGCCCGCTCCGCGATCCGCAACTCCGGCGTCGCGATCAACGTCAACGGGATCCCGTTGTCGCCGCCGTACGTCGTCACCGCGATCGGCAACAACAAGACCCTGCAGGCGGACCTGCTCGAGACCACCACCGGGCTGGAGTTCCAGACGGGAGCCAATGCACTGGGCTTCCCGGTGACGATGGAGAATGTCGACCAGGTCACGCTGCCCGCGGCGCGACCGCAGAAGCCACGTTTCGCAGAGACCGGCACCGCCGAGCAGAACGCCACCCAGCGCCCGAAGGAGACAACGCAGTGATCGCCGCACTCGGCCTGCTGGTGGGCATCGTCCTCGGGGTCATCTTCCAGCCCGACGTACCCCTCGGCCTGGAGCCCTACCTCCCGATCGCCGTCGTCGCAGCGCTCGACGCGGTTTTCGGAGGCCTGCGCGCCTACCTCGACGGGATCTTCGACGACAAGGTCTTCGTCGTCTCCTTCATCAGCAACGTCGTGATCGCCGCCGCGATCGTCTACCTCGGCGACAAGCTCGGCGTCGGTGGCCAGCTCTCGACCGGCGTGATCGTGGTGCTCGGGATCCGGATCTTCTCCAACGTCGCCGCCATCCGCCGGCACCTCTTCCATGCCTGACGACCAGAGGCCCGACGAGCAGGCGCCCGAGGAGCAGCCGGCTCAGGAGCACCCGGCCTCCGAGGAGACCGGGCGGGCCCGGCTCCGCGGCGCGCTGCTCCGACCGACCCGCGGTCAGGTGATCGTCGCGGTCCTGCTGGCGCTGCTCGGCTACGCCGCGGTCACGCAGGTGCGCTTCAACACGGTCGACAACACCTACGCGAGCCTGCGCGAGCAGGACCTGATCGACGTCCTCAACGGACTCGCCGGCACGACGCAGCGTGCCGAGGCGGAGATCGCGCGCCTCGAGCGCACGCGCGACGACCTGCAGTCCGACACCGGCGCTCGGCAGGCGGCGCTGGCGCAGGCCGAGCACGACGCCGACACGCTCGCGATCATGGCCGGCCTGGTCCCGGTCACCGGGCCCGGCATCCGGATCACGATCACCGAGCAGGACGGCACCATCGACGTCGACAGCATGGTCGACATGATCCAGGAGCTGCGCACCGCCGGCGCCGAGTCGATCCAGTTCAACGGCCAGGTCCGGGTCGTCGCGCAGACGTCGTTCGACGACGCGGTCGGCGGGATCCTCGTCGACGGTCAGCTCGTCTCCTCTCCGTACGTCGTCGACGCGATCGGCGAGCCGAGCACCCTCGCGGGCGCCGTGTCCTTCCCGAAGGGTCCGCGCGAGCAGTTCGAGGACGAAGGCGCGACCGTGCAGGTCGAGCAGCTCGAGGCGCTCGACATCGAGAGCGTCGTGACCCCGAAGAAGCCTGAGTACGCGCAGCCCGACTCGTCGCAGTAACCTCACCGCTGGTGACCCGCACGACCCGACCTGGAGGAGACCCTGTGTACCCCGACGACCTGAAGTACACCTCTGAGCACGAGTGGGTCCGCGAGCCCGGGGAGACCGCAGGGTCGGTCCGGATCGGCATCACGCAGTACGCCCAGGACGCCCTCGGGGACATCGTCTACGTGTCGCTGCCGGAGGTGGGCGACACCGTCCAGGCCGGCTCGACGTGCGGTGAGCTCGAGTCGACGAAGTCCGTCAGCGACATCTACGCGCCGGTGACCGGTGAGGTCGTCGCGCGCAACGACTCGCTCGACGCGACGCCCGAGCTGGTCAACAGCGACCCGTACGGCGGGGGCTGGCTCTTCGAGGTCGCGCCCTCGGACGACACCGAGCTCGCCGGGCTCATGGACGCGACGACGTACCAGGCGTCCGTCGACTCCTGAGGTCTGTCGCCTCGGGCCGCGAGTCCACTTGATCGGCGCTGCCGGGCTGATAAGTTCGGGGCAACCATCAACCTCAACCCGGCCCTGAGGGTTTGGGATCCGTGGGTTCGCCCCGATCGAAGGACTGTCCGATGCCGTTCTGCACAGCGTGTGGCACGCAGAACCCCGATGACGCCCGCTTCTGCGCGCAGTGCGGCACCCGGCTGGTGGCGCCTGCCGCGCCGACCGAGGCCCCCGGCCCGTCGCCCGACGTCGCCGGCGAGTCGACCGCGACGATCAACATCGGCACGCCCGACAAGACCGAGACGTCCGACCGCCAGCTCAACGCTGTCGACGCCGCTGCGGTCGACGCGCTGCCGTCGGGCCACGCCCTGCTGGTCGTCCAGCGCGGCCCGGGCTCGGGGAGCCGCTTCCTGCTGGACGCCGACGTGGTCAACGCCGGCCGCCACCCCGACAGCGAGATCTTCCTCGACGACGTGACCGTGTCGCGTCGCCACGCGGAGTTCCACCGCGACGGCGACTCCTTCACCGTCAGCGACGTCGGCAGCCTCAACGGCACCTACGTCAACCGGGACCGCATCGACCGGGTGCTGCTGACCGACGGTGACGAGGTCCAGATCGGCAAGTACCGCCTGGTGTTCTTCTCGGGACACCCGGGCGGCTGAGCGTGACCGCGTCGAGCGCCGCTGCGTCGTCCTCTCGGGCCCGGATGAACATCGGGGAGGTCCTGGACCGACTGCGCCCGGACTTCCCGGGCATCACGATCCCCAAGATCCGGTTCCTGGAGGACAAGGGGCTGATCAAGCCCGAGCGCACGCCCGCCGGCTACCGGAAGTTCTCGGCCGAGGACGTCGACCGGCTGCGCTACGTGCTGCGCATGCAGCGCGACCACTACCTGCCCCTGAAGGTGATCGGCGAGCACCTCGACGCGATCGACCGTGGCCTGGAGCCGCCGCCGATCGACCCGGTCGTGCCGACCGTCCCGCGGGTCGCGCTCGCCGCCGACGGTCTGCCCAGCGCCGAGTCCTTCACCCGCCGTGACAACCTGCGGCTCTCGCGTCGCGAGCTGCTCAAGATCGCGGAGGTGTCCGACGAGCTGCTCGACCAGCTCGAGCAGTACGGCCTGATCACGCCGCGACCCGGCACCGGCCACTACGACACCGACGCGCTGGTCATCGCCACCACGGCCCGCGAGCTGGCCGACTACGGCTTCGAGCCGCGCCACCTGCGTGCCTTCAAGACCGCTGCCGACCGCGAGGTCGGCCTGGTCGACCAGGTGGTCGCGCCGCACCGCAACGGCCGCGACGCCGCCGCCAAGGCGCGTGCCGACGAGACCGTCAGCGAGATCGCCGCCCTGTCGATCCGGCTCCACGCCACGCTCGTGAAGTCCGGTCTGCGGTCCAGCTGATCTCGCGGTGCGATCTCGCGGTGCCGTCGGAATCCCCGGTGCACCGGTGATTCCTGCTGTTCTGGGGCGATGCATCGGCCGAGAAGTGCAGGAACTGCCTGAGAAGTACGCCGTCTGGCCGGCTTCGGCATCCGGAGTAGGGTGACCACGTGCGCGAAGTCGATGTCATGGGAGTCCGGGTCGAGATGCCCTCGAACCAGCCGATCGTGCTGCTGCGCGAGGTGTCGGGGGAGCGTTATCTCCCGATCTGGATCGGTGCGGTCGAGGCGACGGCCATCGCCTTCGCCCAGCAGGGCGTCGTACCTCCTCGGCCGCTGACCCACGACCTGATGAAGGACGTGCTGGAGGCGACCGGCAACGAGCTCGCCGAGGTGCAGATCACCGAGGTCAAGGACGGCGTCTTCTTCGCGACCCTGGTCTTCGGGTCGGGGGTCGAGGTGAGCGCCCGGCCGTCCGACTCGATCGCCCTGGCCCTGCGTACGGGCACCCGGATCCTCTGCGCCGAGGAGGTCCTCGACGAGGCCGGCCTGGCCGTGCCCGCCGAGCAGGAGGACGAGGTCGAGAAGTTCCGCGAGTTCCTCGACCACGTCACGCCGGAGGACTTCGAGGCCCCCCAGGACTAACCCTCAACCTGAGGTTGAGAGTTGCGACACGCCGCCAACGTCTTTGACGGGTCTGCGGACGGGGCCTACCTTGAACTGTCTCCGTTGTAACTACTTCCCCGGTGTTACGCACAACGGATAACCGTCGGAGGACCCGTGAACGAGATCGAGCAGCAGCAGGCGGACGTCGAGGTGGCTCTCGCCGCCCAGGCTGCAGAGGAGCAGGGACTGCTCTTCGCCGACGATGTCTCCCCGCTGCCCAGTGACACCGGCTACCGCGGCCCGACCGCGTGCAACGCCGCCGGCATCACCTACCGCCAGCTCGACTACTGGGCCCGCACCGGCCTGATCGAGCCCACGGTCCGTGGCGCCAAGGGCTCCGGCTCGCAGCGGCTCTACTCCTTCCAGGACATCCTGCTGCTCAAGGTCGTCAAGCGACTGCTCGACGCCGGCATCTCGCTGCAGCAGATCCGTACGGCGGTCCAGCACCTCCGCGAGCGTGGCACCGACGACCTGACGCGCGTCACGCTGATGAGCGACGGTGTCTCGGTCTACGAGTGCACCAGCAACGACGAGATCATCGACCTGCTCCAGGGCGGCCAGGGCGTGTTCGGCATCGCGATCGGCGGTGTCTGGCAGGAGATCGAGGGCACCCTCGCCGAGCTGCCGAGCGAGCGCACCGCGGAGGCCGACGCCGACCCGGTCGCCGGTGACGAGCTCGCCGCTCGCCGGGCGGCCCGCCAGACCGGCTGACCCACCGACTTCTCGAGCGACCCGTCCGACACCGTCGGACGGGTCGCTGTGATTTCGGAGTGGCTTGATAGGTTGGGACCGCTGACAACTCCCGCACGGGAGAGTCCTCGGTGCCAGTCTCGGCCGGGGCGCCGAAGGGGCAATTCCTCCCCGGAACCTCTCAGGCCACAGGACCGTGCAGGCCAGGCACTCTGAAGCGTCACCGTCGACGCGACAGAGGGGGAGGCACCCGAACGATCTTCGAGGAGCCCCCGTGACCCATCGGTCCCGCCCCACCCTGAACGACCTGGACGCCGCCCTGCCGTTCGTCGAGCGCCACATCGGCCTGCGGGACAGCGACATCGCGCTGATGCTCGAGCGGCTCGGGTTCGACACCCTCGACGCGCTGATGACCGCTGCGGTGCCCGGTGGCATCCGTACGCCGGACCAGCTCGACCTCCCCTCGCCGCTGAGCGAGGAGGCTGCCGCGCGCGAGCTGCGGCACCTGGCACACCTCAACCGTCCCGGCGAGGCGATGATCGGACTCGGCTACCACGCCACGATCACGCCGCCGGTGATCCGCCGCAACGTGCTCGAGGACCCGAGCTGGTACACCGCCTACACGCCGTACCAGCCGGAGATCTCGCAGGGCCGGCTCGAGGCGCTGCTCAACTTCCAGACCGTGGTGGGCGACCTCACCGGCCTGCCGACGGCCAACGCGTCGCTCCTCGACGAGGGGACCGCGGCCGCCGAGGCGATGACGCTCGTCCGCCGGGCGAACAAGAAGGCGTCCGGCCCGTTCGTGGTCGACGCCGACGCGCTGCCGCAGACGATCGACGTGGTCCGGACCCGCGCGCAGGGGATGGGCATCGAGGTCGTCGTCGCCGACCTGACCGACGGCCTCCCCGACGGCGACCTGTCGGGCGTGCTGGTGCAGTACCCCGGTGTCTCCGGCCGGGTCTCGGACCCCCGTCACGTCATCGAGCAGGCCCACGAGCGCGGCGCGCTCGCTGTCGTCGCGTCCGACCTGCTGGCGCTGACCGTCCTCGAGTCGCCGGGTGAGCTGGGCGCCGATGTCGTCGTCGGATCCAGCCAGCGCTTCGGCGTCCCGCTGTTCTACGGCGGCCCCCACGCCGGCTTCATGAGCGTCGGTGCCGGGCTCGAGCGGCACCTGCCCGGCCGCCTGGTCGGGGTCTCGGTCGACGCCGAGGGCCGTCCGGCCTACCGGCTCGCGCTGCAGACCCGCGAGCAGCACATCCGCCGCGACAAGGCGACGTCGAACATCTGCACCGCTCAGGTGCTGCTCGCCGTCGTGGCGTCGATGTACGCCGTCTACCACGGCCCCGAGGGGCTCCGGTCGATCGCGGCGCGCACCCACCGCTACGCGGCGGTCCTCGCGGCAGCGCTCCGGGAGGGTGGCGTCGAGGTCGCCCACGGGGAGTTCTTCGACACCCTCACGATCGTGGTGCCCGGCCGCGCGGGCGAGATCGTCTCGACCGCCCGCACGCTCGGCCTCCAGCTGCGTCGCATCGACGCGGACACCGTGGGCGTGACGACGTCGGAGTGCACCACCCGCTCGACGCTCACCAGCGTGCTGAAGGCCTTCGGGGTCTCGGCCGATCTCCACGCCGTCGACGAGGCGACCGAGGACGCGCTGCCCGAGGGGCTGCGTCGCACCACGCCGTACCTCACCCACGAGGTGTTCTCCAGCCACCACAGCGAGACCGCGATGCTGCGCTACCTGCGCAAGCTGTCCGCCCGCGACTACGCGCTCGACCGCGGCATGATCCCGCTCGGCTCCTGCACGATGAAGCTCAACGCGACGACCGAGATGGAGCCCGTGTCGCTGCCCGGGTTCGCCGACCTGCACCCCTTCGCCCCGGCCGAGGATGCCGCGGGCTACCGCCAGCTGATCACCGACCTCGAGGGCTGGCTCGCCGAGGTGACGGGCTACGACCGGGTCTCGATCCAGCCCAACGCGGGCTCGCAGGGCGAGCTCGCCGGCCTGCTGGCGATCCGCGGCTACCACCAGGCCAACGGCCAGGGTGAGCGCGACGTCTGCCTGATCCCGTCGTCCGCCCACGGCACCAACGCGGCCTCCGCGGTGATGGCCGGCATGCGGGTCGTGGTCGTGAAGTCGACCGACGGGGGAGAGGTGGACCTCGCCGACCTGCGCGCGCAGTGCGAGAAGCACGCCGACGACCTCGCCGCGATCATGGTGACCTACCCGTCGACCCACGGCGCCTACGAGGACACCATCACCGAGCTGTGCGCGACCGTCCACCAGTACGGCGGTCAGGTCTACGTCGACGGGGCCAACCTCAACGCCCTGCTGGGCTACGCGAAGCCGGGTGAGTTCGGGGGCGACGTCTCGCACCTCAACCTGCACAAGACCTTCTGCATCCCGCACGGTGGCGGCGGTCCGGGCGTCGGCCCGGTCGCGGTGCGCTCCCACCTGGCGCCGTACCTCCCCTCGCACGCGATGCACCCCGAGGAGGCGAAGCGCTCCGGCATCGGTCCGATCAGCGCGGCGCCGTACGGCTCGGCGGGGATCCTGCCGATCTCGTGGGCCTACGTCCGGCTGATGGGAGCCGCGGGTCTGACCCGGGCGACCGCGGTCGCGGTGCTGTCGGCCAACTACATCGCAGCCCGGCTCGGTGAGCACTACCCGGTGCTCTACCGCGGCCACGGCGGGCTGGTCGCCCACGAGTGCATCCTCGACCTGCGCGGGCTGAGCAAGGACACCGGCGTCAGCGTGGACGACGTCGCCAAGCGGCTCGTCGACTACGGCTTCCACGCGCCGACCATGTCCTTCCCGGTCGCCGGCACGCTGATGGTCGAGCCGACCGAGTCCGAGGACCTGGCCGAGATCGACCGGTTCGTCGAGGCGATGATCGCGATCGGCGCCGAGATCGACCGGGTCGCGGCGGGGGAGTGGACGCCGGAGGAGTCACCGCTGCGCGGTGCCCCCCACACCTCGCGCGCGCTCGTCGGCGAGTGGGACCGCGCCTACTCCCGCGAGCTGGCGGTCTTCCCGAACGGCCCCGACCCGGACAAGTACTGGCCCCCGGTCGCCCGCATCGACCAGGCGTACGGCGACCGCAACCTGGTGTGCGCCTGCCCGCCTCTGGAAGCATTCGCCGAGTGACGGTCACCGACTACACCTCTCACCGCCTCCGCGCCCGCCTCGCCCACGCCCAGTCGACCGGCAAGCTGCCGTCGGTCGTCGCGGGCCTGGTCCGCGACGGCGAGCCGGTGTGGTTCGGCTCCTACGGGTCGCCCGCGGTGCCGGGTCACGACGCGCTCGACGTGCAGTACCGCATCGGGTCGATCACCAAGACCATGACCGCGGTGCTGGTCCTGCAGCTCGTCCGGGACGGTCGCCTCGCCCTCGACGATTCCGCGTCCGTCGTGCTGGGAGACGTGGGGTACGCCGACCGCTCGGTCCGCACGCTGCTCGCGCACAGCTCCGGCATGCAGTCGGAGCCGGCGGGTTCGTGGTGGGAGCGCTCGGTGGGTGGCTCGTTCGAGGACCTGGTCGCCGCCAACGACGGCTCGGCGGCGGCGTTCCCGACCCACCAGGAGTTCCACTACTCCAACCTCGGTTACGCGCTCCTCGGCGAGCTGGCGGCCCGCCTGATCGGCACGACCTGGTGGGACGCGGTCCGCGACCGGGTGCTCGTACCGCTCGGCATGACCCGCACGTCGTACCTCCCGGAGGGCGCCGCCGCCCAGGGGCTCTCCGTGCACCCGTACGACGGCACGCTGGTCGACGAGCCGTCGACCGACACCGGCGCGATGGCACCGGCCGGGCAGGTCTGGGCGACGATCACCGACCTCGCGACCTACGCGACCTTCCTCGGCCAGGGCCACCCCGACGTGCTGTCGAGCGAGGAGCTCGCGCAGGCCTTCGGCCCGCAGTCGGGCAACCCGCGAGACGGCGTGACCTACGCGCACGGGCTGGGCTTCCAGCTCTTCCCGGGCGGTTCGGGCACCCTCGCCGGGCACAGCGGCTCGATGCCGGGCTTCCTGGCAGCCTGCGTGGTCGACCGCAAGCGTCGAGCCGGTGCGGTCGTGCTCGCCAACGCGACCGCGGGCTACTCACCCGTACAGATCGTCACCGACCTGCTGGCCGAGCTCGAGGAGTGCGAGCCCACGATCGCCGAGCCCTGGCTGCCGTCCGCCGGCGTCCCCACCGAGCTGGCGGGCGTGCCGGGCGTGTGGCACTGGGGCAACACGCCGTTCGTCTTCGCCGTGGAGGGCACCGAGCTGGTCGCCCGCCGCAACGGCACCGAGTCCTACCGGTTCGCCGTGGTGGACGGTCGGGTCGTCGGACGGACGGGCTACCACGCGGGAGAGGAGCTGCGCGTCGTACGACGGGCGGACGGCTCCATCAGCCACCTCGACATCGCGACGTTCATCTACACGCGCACGCCGTACGACCCGGATGCCCCCATTCCTGGCGGGCACCCGGGCTGAGCCCTAGAAGGGCGCCTCGCCGACGCTGAAGGAGCACCCGGTGTGCGGGTCGCCCGCAGGTGCGGCGGGACCGTCGAGCCGGAGGTGGTTGAGCCTGCCCCGGTCGGCGACGCCGCCGTTGCCGATGAACGCCGTCCACCGCACCGCGTGACGCTTGACCTTCGCGGTCCGCGTGGCGTGCGCCGGGACGTTCACGATGGCATCGCGCTCGCACCCGGTCCTGTCCGTGGCGACGAAGGTGACGCCGCGGTCGTTGTTGTTGTGGACCCGCAGCACGCCCGGCCTGGTGGCCACCGGATACACGTCGACCGGCTGGACCGGGCGGATGACGACCGTCAGCGTCGCCGGCGTGAGCCGGGTGTGGTTGCACACGTAGTAGTCGATCGCGTGGGTCCCGCGCACGCCCGGGCGCGTCCCCACGAGGATCGTGCCGGTCGGCATCCCGTAGCTGCCGCCGTCCTCGACGTAGACGGGCGCCGAGGAGAACATCTCGCCGGGGAGTCGACACAGGTCGAGGTCGTCGCCGGCCGGGTCGCTGTCGTTGGCGAGGACGTCGATGGTCCCGCTCTCGCCGGGCCACAGGGTGATGGAGTCGTTCACGACGACCGGCGCATCCGTCTCGTCCGCCGCGACGGCGGGCGTCGTGCTCACGAGTGTGGCGCCGAGCACCAGAGCGAGGACCGCGGGAAGCCGCTTCATCGGGCCCACGCCCGCATCGTGCCGAGGGTGCCGCCGCCGCCCTTGCCACCGGAGCCGAGCCCACCGTGGTGGGGCGTGGGCAGGGCGGGACCGTCGAGCTCGATGTCGCGGACCCGGCCGTGGCCGGCGAGACCGCGGTGACCGATCAGCGCGATCCACTGGATCGTGTGCCGCTGGACCCGGACGACGCGGGTGCCGTGAGCAGGGATGGTGATCTTGCCGTCCGCTCGGGCAGCCCGGGGTGAGCCGTACCAGAACCTGATGTCCTGGCCGTTCTCGTTGGTGACGCGCAGGCGGCCGGGGTGGTCCTCGACCTTCTCGACCACCACCGGCGCGGCCGTGCGGATGGTCACCGTGAGGGTGGCCGGAGTCACGCGCGTGTGGCTGCACACCGAGTAGTCGACGGTGAACGTTCCCGACGACTGCGACAGCGCCATCACCAGCAGGGTGCCGGCCGGGGCGCCCATCGGGGAGGCGTCGGCGACGACGGCCCTCGGAACGGCCGGTCCGACCTCCTGCGGGAGCCAGCACACGGACAGCTCGTCGCCGGTCGGGTCGGTGTCGTTCGCCAGGACGTTGATCTGCTTGGCCTCGTAGGGCCAGAGCGAGATCGAGTCGTTGACGACGACCGGTGCCTGCGGGTCGACGTCGGCGGCGTACGACGGGGTGGCCGACGTCAGTGTCGCGCCGATCCCGATCGCGAGGACGGCCGTGATGGCCCGGGCGAGGGCGCGTGCGTGCATGGGTGTTCCGCTCTCCGAGTGTTGATGAACCGGGAGAACGGTAGGACACACGCGCCCTCGATGCCGATTTGTTGCAGCTACTCGACCGGAGTGCGCGTCACCTGCAGGTCGTAGACGAACGAGCCCGCGCAGTCGAGCGGGGTCGTGACGCCCTTCCAGGTGAGGGTGACGTGGTTGGCCAGCCGGCGGTGGGTGCCGTCGGTGACGATGTGCTGGCCGGCGTCCTCCAGCTCCTCGTGGACCGGCGTCCTCCGGCCGACCGCGTGTGCGTCGCCCCGGATGACAGCGCGCTTGCCGTCGAGCTTGACGGCGGCGTGGACCCTGCGGCCCTGCACGAGATCGTGCTTCGTGCCGTGGCTGGCGCCGTACTGCCCGTCGTTGATGACGACCTGCACCGTGTTGCCGGCGGTGCTGTTCTCGTAGACGAGCGCGTAGACGCGGTCGCCCTTCCACGTGCCGGAGCACTCGAGGACGGTGCCGTTCTCGTACGTCGTGGTGGGCTCGCCGGCGTGTGCCGCGCTCCCCAGGCCGATCAGGCCGGAGGTCGCGACAGCGGCCAGGACGCCCGTGATCAGCTGGTTGCTGCGCATGGTGGCTTCCTTGCTTCCTGTGTGGTGTGTCTGAACACAGGGAGTACGCCCGACCTCGCAGGTCGGTTGCATGCGAGGCGCAGAAAGTTCTACTGGGCCTGGGAGACGCTCGACATGTTGAAGTCGGGCACGCGGAGAGCGGGCATGGCCGTGCGGGAGAAGTAGTCGTCGCCCCACTCGCGGCTGAAGCACGGCACGGTCGCCGTGGACCCGCTGAACCGTCGGAGCAGGTCGACCGGGCTCTCGTTGAAGCGGAAGTTGTTGACCGCGCCGGTGATCTCGCCGTTCTCGACCAGGTAGACACCGTCGCGGGTCAGGCCGGTGAGCAGCAGGGTCTGCGGGTCGACCTCGCGGATGTACCAGAGGCAGGTCAGCAGGAGACCGCGCTCGGTGCCGGCGACCACGTCGTCGATGCCGCCCCTGGCTCCGTCGACAGTGAGCACCAGGTTGTCGATCGCGGGCGTGACCGGCAGCTTGGTCATCTCGGCGGAGTGTCGCGTCTGGACCAGCGACGTGAGCTCGCCGTCGCGGATCCAGTCGGTCGGCCCGAGCGTCAGCCCGTTGTCGAACACGGACGACTCGTTGCTCGACTGGGTCGCCACGGCGAACGGTGCGCACGCGAGGCCGGCGTACGACGGGTCGGAGAGCAGGTTTACGCCGGGGGAGGCGATGCGCTCCCCGACGCGGGTGCCGACGCCGCGACGGCTGTAGACGGACTGCCCCTCGTGGGCGACCCGCGCGCCGGCGTTCCAGTAGGCGTAGATCATCAGGTCGGCGACCGCGGTCGGCGGCAGGATCGTGTCGTAGCGACCGGCGGGCAGGTCGACACGGCGGTTCGCCCAGCCGAGGCGCTGGGCCAGCTCGGCCTCGAAGGCGAGCGGATCGACGTCGGCGAAGTCACGGGTCGCGCCACCCACCCAGGCGCTCGCGGAGAGGTCAGCGGTCTTGCCGGTGCAGCCGTAGTGGCCGGTGGGCTGGACGTGGCGCAGCCGCAGGCCGGTGGTCGAGCCGAGGTAGGTCGTCGTCATCTCGTGGTTGACGAAGCCGTAGAGGACCCGGTCGGCGGAGCTCGCGCGGCCGAACGCCTCACCCAGGGCGGGCGCGATGGCGTCGTAGACGTGGATGTCGGTGGGGACGGGCGCATCGTCCCAGTCGGGTGACGCCTTGTCGCGCACCAGCTCGGCGGCGTCCTCGGCGGGCGAGGAGGCTCGGGCCGCGGCGTCGGCGGCCTCGACGAGGGCGGTCACCCCGGCCTGGTCGGTGGCGTTGCCGGTCACCGAACCGGTGGCGACGCCGGCCCCGGTGCGGATGAACGAGATCACCGTGACGTCGAGGCCGTGCGTGACCCCGTTGGTGGTCAGCGTGTTGTTGGCCCACCGAAGGTTGGCGCTGGTGCGGTCCCGGACGATCGCGATGCAGTCGTCGGCGATCGACGTCGCCAGCGCGTGCTCGACGAAGGACTGGTGGAGGGACGTCATCAGTGGCCCGCCTCGGTGGTGGTGTTCAGGATGCGTACGCCGCGGAACAGCGCCGTCGGACAGCCGTGGCTCACGCTCGCGACCTGCCCGGGTTGGGCCTTGCCGCAGTTGAACGCGCCACCGAGCTGCCAGGTGTCGGGACCGCCGACGGCTTCCATGGAGTTCCAGAAGTCGGTCGTGGTCGCCTGGTAGGCGGCGTCGCGCACCTGCCCGACCAGCTCGCCGTCGGCGATCTTGTAGAAGCGCTGCCCGGTGAACTGGAAGTTGAAGCGCTGCATGTCGATGCTCCAGGACTTGTCGCCGACGATGAACAGCCCGTGGTCGACGCGGCTGATCAGCTCCTCGGTGCTCGGTCCGTCGGCTGCGGGCTGCAGCGACACGTTGGCCATCCGTTGGATGGGGATGTGGCCGGGGGAGTCGGCGTACGCACAGCCGTTGGAGCGTCCGCCGTTGAGGTCCGGGAACATCTCGCCCATCTGCCGGTCGAGCTGGTAGCCGACGAAGACGCCGTCCTTCACGATGTCCCAGCTCTGGGTCTGGACACCCTCGTCGTCGTACCCGATCGTGGCGAGCCCGTGCTCGACGGTGCGGTCGCCGGTCACGTTCATGACCGCCGATCCGTACTGCAGCGAGTTGAGCTTGTCGTACGTCGCGAACGAGGTGCCGGCGTAGTTGGCCTCGTAGCCGAGCGCGCGGTCGAGCTCGGTCGC
Source organism: Nocardioides pollutisoli (assembly GCF_040045055.1). Taxonomy (NCBI): domain Bacteria; kingdom Bacillati; phylum Actinomycetota; class Actinomycetes; order Propionibacteriales; family Nocardioidaceae; genus Nocardioides; species Nocardioides pollutisoli. The sequence goes on along the minus strand of NZ_JBDZDU010000002.1, from coordinate 285,944 downwards.
GTGGCCGATCGACTCGTGGATGGTGAGCCACAGGTTGGAGGGATGGATCACGAGGTCGTAGGTGTCGGCCTCGACGCTCGGCGCCTTGAGCTTCTCGGCGAGCAGCTCGGGCACCTCCTCGATCTCGCCGTCCCAGTCCCAGCTGGCGGGACCGCCGGTGAGGTACTCCCACCCGCGACCGACGGGCGGCGCGATGCTCGACATCGAGTCGAAGGTGTCGGCGCCCGCGCCCATCGCCTCGAAGCCCGGCTGGAGGCGGACCCGCTGCTGGGTGGTCCGGGTGCCGGCGAGGTCGGCGTAGTACTTGTTCTCCTGCACCTGCAGGAGGAAGGCCGACGCGTGGTCGACCGCGGCTCCGGTGCGCAGTCGTTCGGTCCAGTCGATGAGGAGCGCGGACTTCTCGGGGACCGACACGTCGAAGGGGTTCACGTCGTACGCCGACACCCACTCGACATCGGCGTGGACCGGCTCGGGGGCCATCACGACCGGCGCGCTGGTCATCTCCGCGGAGACGCGCGCGACGGCGACCGCGGTCTCGGCGACCCGGACGGCCTCGTCGACGGTCAGCACGACGCCGGAGGCGAAGCCCCAGGCGCCGCCGTGGATCACCCGGACCGCGAAGCCGAGATCCTCCTGGTCGCTCGCGCCCTGGAGTGCGCCGTCGCGGACGGACAGCGACTGGTAGCGCACCCGCTCGAAGCGGAAGTCGGCATGGCTCGCCCCGAGCTCGCCGGCCCGTTGGAGGGCGACGTCGCCGAGGCTCCGGTAGGGCAGTGCGGTGAACGTCGGGTCCAGCGATCGCGCGCTCATGCGCCGAACCTATCCGATGCCGTCCACCGCGTTTTGGGACCGTCGGATGGGTACTGCCCCGCCATGACTGACGACGCGAAGAAGCTGGCCGAGCTCATCGACGACATCCCGATCGCGATGCTGACGACGTTCGGATCCGAGGGTCCGCGCAGCGTGCCGATGGCGCGGCAGGAGGTCGAGCCGTCCCTCGAGCTGTGGTTCATCACGGCCCGGGACACGGCGCACACCCGCGCGATTCAGCAGGAACCACGGGTCTCGCTGACCTTCTCGGCGCGGGACTCGTGGGTCGCGGCGTACGGCCGGGCCGAGGTCGTCGACGACACGGAGAAGCTGCGCGAGCTCTGGACCACCTTCGCCGAGGCCTGGCTGCCCGGCGGGCCGGAAGACCCGAACGCGACCCTGATCCGGGTCGACGTCGAGAGCGGGGAGTACTGGGACACGCCCGGCAGCAAGGTCGCCTCGCTCCTGAGCTTCGTCAAGACCAAGCTGACCGGTGACACCCTCGACGCCGACCACGGTCAGGTCGACGTCTGACGCTCAGCGGCTGACCCGCAGCGTCGATCCCTGCCGGGACTTCGAGACCAGGAGCTGGGTCGGGATCCGGTCGCGCATCTCGGCGACGTGGCTGACGACCCCGACGACCCTGCCTCCGTCGCGGAGCGAGTCGAGGGTGTCCATGACGTCGTCGAGGGTGTCGGCGTCGAGGGAGCCGAACCCCTCGTCGACGAAGAGCGTGTCGAGGTCGGCGCCGCCTGCCTCCTGCGTGACGACGTCGGCGAGACCCAGGGCCAGCGCGAGGGACACCACGAACGTCTCGCCGCCCGACAGGGTGGCCGGGTCACGGGACTCGCCGGACCAGTCGTCGCGGACCATGATGCTCAGCCCGCCGCGCGTCTCACCGGCGCCGCGGCGACCGGTGTGCTCGAGGGAGTAGCGCTGGTCGCTCATCCCGGCCAACCGGGCGTTGGCCGCTGCGACGACCTGGGACAGGCGGAAGGCCAGGACGTAGGCGGAGAGGCGCATCTGCAGGCGGTTGTCGGCGGACTTGCCGTCGACGAACGACGACAGCCGGGTGGTCAGGTCGAGGTCGTCGCGCAGCGGTGACCAGGCCCGGAGGGCCACCTGGAGGTCGGCGACCAGGTTGCCCAGGCGTTCGACACGGGTTGCCCACACCGACTCGCGTGCGCGGGCGGCGCTGAGCGCGGAGAGCGCCTCGGCGTGGGCGGACTCGAGCTCGGGCAGCGGGGGAGCGGTCGCAGCGGCGACCTCGTCGGCATCGGGCGCGGAGAGCACCGCCGTCACGGCGGCCAGACGGCGGTCGTGGTCGGCGACGTCGCGCGCCAGGGCGTCGTACGCGCGTTGGTCGAGAGCGGCCGCGACCGCCTCCGTGGCGGAGGCGAAGTCAGCGTCGATGACCGCCTGAGTGAGCGTCTGCTCCGCGGCGGCCAGCGAGCTGTCAGCGGTCGCGAGGTCGTCGAGCGTCTTCAGCGCAGCGCGGGCCGCGGCCTCCCGCTGGGTGTGGGCCGCGAGCTGAGCGTCGAGGTCGCCGTGGGCGAGCAGCTCCGCCTCGGTCGCCTCCGCCTCGGCCCGGAGCGCGGAGAGCGAGGCGGTCGCCGCGCTCACCTCCTCGGCGATCGCCGGGGGCACGACGTCGACGCGCTCGGTGGCCACCGCGAGGCGGGTCACGAGGTCGCGGACCTCGGTGTCGCGCAGGTGCTCGGTCGCGGCGGCGCCGTCGGCGGCCTTCTGCGCGGCCTTCTCGTCGTCGTCGCCGGGCGATCCGGTGCCGGTGGGCGCCTTGTGGGGGTGGTCGCAGGATCCGCAGACCGGGCACGACCCACCCACGACGAGCTGACCCGCCATCTCGGCCGCCATGCCCTGCAGCCGGGCCTCGCGGACGTCGAGCGCGCGGCCGCGCAGGACGTAGGCGTGCTCGCGGGCCTGGTCGTGGGCGACCCGGGCAGCGCCCAGCTCGTCGGTGAGGGCCTCGACCAGCGCGACTGCGTCGGCCCGGGCTCGCGCCTGGGCGTCGGCGAGCTGGACCAACCGCGCATCGAGCCGGACGATCTCGCTGCGCACCTGGCGCAGGCGCGAGGCGCGGGGCTGGAGGGCCCGCACCCAGGCGGCTCCGTCGACCGCCTCGGCGAGGGCTTCCTCGAGGGTCGGACGGTCGTCGACCTCCAGCCTGGCCACCGCGGTCTGCGCCGCTGCGCGCGCCCGCCGGGCTCGGACAGCCAGGTGCTCCAGGGGGACGACTCCCGCGGCCCGACGGGCGTCGTCGAGCCGCCCCCGAGCGGTCTCGTGCTCGGCGGCGGTCTCGATGAGCCGACGGTGCTCGGCAGCGGCGGATGCGAGCCGGACCCGCCGCTCCGCCAGGGCACGACCGGCCTCGAGGGCCGCGCGCGAGCTCGCCTCGGACTCGGTGGCCGCGGCGGCGACGATCGAGGCGCGGGCGCTCTCGCCGGTCGCAGCCTCGCGGAGGCCGACCGCCCACGGTCCGATCGACTCGGGCGTCTCGTCGACCTCGGGCGCCGCGACTCCGGTCGCCTCGCTGACCCGGCTGACCAGGTCGGCGACCTGCTCGCGGGCCGACTCGGAGGCGCGGCGCAGGGAGTTCTTGCGGTCGCGGAGCCAGCGCTCGACGTCCTCGAAGCGGCCGGTGCGGAAGAGCTGCTGCAGGAGCTGGTGGCGCTCCTCGGAGCGAGCCCGCAGAAACGCCTGGAACCGGCCCTGCGGCAGCATCGCGACCTGGGTGAACTGAGCGAGGTTCATCCCGACCAGCCGGCTGACCAGGTGGCCGGTCTCGTCCAGGCGCGTCGAGTGGGTGACCCAGGCACCGTCGATCCGCTCGGCGATGCTCACCGACGCCTGCTCGGTGGTGGTGCCGGAGCCGCGCTTCTTGGGGCGCTCCCAGGCGGGGGACCGCGTGATCCGGAAGCGGCGTCCCGAGAGCGTCGTCTCGAGCGTCACCCGGGGAGCGACACCTGGCGCCGCCTGGTCGCAGCGCAGCCGCTTGGCCGCGGACCGGTCGCCCGGGACGTCGCCGTACAACGCGAAGCAGACGGCGTCGAGGACGCTGGTCTTGCCCGCGCCCGTCGGCCCCGAGAGCAGGAAGAGACCGGCGTCGGAGAGGTGGTCGAAGTCGACGTGGACGGTGTCGGCGAAGGGCCCGAAGGCTGTCGCCTCGAGGTGGTGGAGCCTCATCCGACCGGCTCCGTGAGCAGCACGTCGGCGTCGGGGTCCTCCGCGCACGCGTCGCACGCGTCGAGGAGCAGGGCGGACTCGGCCTCGGTGGCGGCGCTGCCGCGCAGCTCGGAGACGAAGTCGAGCGCGATGGCGTGGTCGGAGCGCCCCGTGGTGCGGGCGAGCGGGACGGCCGTGGGGTCGCCTCCGGCCGGCTCGAACGCGAGCACCAGGGTGTGGGGGAACCGCGCCCGGAGCCGTTCCATCGCCTGCATCGGACGGCTGTCATCAGTCAACGTCGCTTGCACCCATGACGTCTCGTGGACATCGAGCCGGGGGTCGGCGAGCAGCTCGTCGATCGTGCCCCGGATCCGGGCCAGCGGGCGGGGGACCGGTGCCTCGACGAACTCGGCGTGGGTGGTGCCGTCGCTCCCCAGGTCGACGAGCCACGAGCCCTTGACCTGCGCGGCCTCGGAGAACGAGTAGGCGAGGGGGGAGCCGGAGTAGCGGACCGCGTCAGTGAGGGTGTGCGGGCCGTGGAGGTGGCCCAGGGCGGTGTAGTCGATGCCGTCGAAGACGCTGGTGGAGACGAGCGAGACCCCGCCGACGCTGATGTCGCGCTCGGAGTCGCTGGGCTGCGCGCCCGCCACGAACGCGTGGGCGAGGACGATCGATCGCGCGTTGCGGGAGCCCAGGTCGCTGCGGACCCGTCGCATCGCCTCGGCCAGGGCGGCCTCGTGGCTGCGGCCGGTCAGCCCCCAGGGCTCGCGGACCGCGTCGGGGTCGAGGTAGGGGATGCCGTAGACCGCGACCGGCCCGTGGTCGTCGTCGAGCAGGACGGGAGTGCCAACGGAGGCGGCGTCGGTGCGGATGAAGACACCGGCGGCGTCGATCAGGCGCGAGCTGAACCCGAGCCGCTGGGCCGAGTCGTGGTTGCCACTGGTGATGACCACCTTGGCGCGGCTCGCCGCCAGCCGCGCGAGCGTCTCGTCGGCGAGCCGGACGGCGTCGACGTGGGGGAGCGCACGGTCGTAGACGTCGCCCGCGACGACCACGAGGTCGACCCGCTCGGCCTCCACGACCTCCAGCAGGTGGTCGACGTACGCAGCCTGGTGGCCGAGCATGCCCTCCCGGTGGAAGGACCGCCCGAGGTGCCAGTCGGAGGTGTGGAGGATGCGCACACCGCCACGGTAGGAGCGGGCGCCGACAGTGCTGCGTACCCACGCCGAGCCGCAGCCCTCGGGGCCTGCGGTTTGGTCACAAACCGCAACGAAACGGGCCGATTGTCTGCGGTTGGTGACCAAACCACATGCCGACGGTCAGGTGTAGCGGACGCACCGATCGGCCCGCGTGAAGCCGTAGAGCACCAGACCGGACTCCTCGGCGAGCCGGGCGGAGAGGCTCGTGGGGGCACCGACGGCGACCAGCGACCCGGTGCCGGCGGCGACCGCCTTCTGCACGAGCTCGAATCCGGCACGGCCGCTCACGACCAGGCAGGCGGCAGCAGGATCGTGGCCGGCCAGGACGCGGGCGCCGGTGACCTTGTCGACGGCGTTGTGCCGCCCGACGTCCTCGCGTACGGCGAGCAGGTCACCGTCAGCGGTCGCCAGGGCGGCCGCGTGGACGCCGCCGGTGCGCGCGAAGACCGCCTGGTGCTCGCGCAGCCGGTCGGGCAGCGTCCGCACCACCTCCGGCGAGGGCAGCGGACCGGTCCACCGCGAGGCGGCCGGGGCCGCGAGCGCCTCCGCGATGCTGTCCTTGCCGCAGACCCCGCAGGCCGACGACCCGGACGACTGCCCGACGTGCCGGTGCCCCGGATCGCGCGCCGGGGGAGCACCGAGCGTCACCGTGACGACGTTGAACTCCTGCTCCGGCGTCAGGTCGGTGTCGGTGCAGTAGGCGATCCCCGAGATCGCGCCCGGCCCGATGAGTCCCTCGTGCAGCAGCCAGCCAGCGGCCAGCTCGAAGTCGTTGCCGGGGGTGCGCATCGTGACCCACACCCGCCGCGCCGGTGCGCCGGGCCACGCGAGCCGGATCTCCAGCGGCTCCTCGGTCGCCAGACGGTCCTCGTGGTGGCGCTCGCCGGCCGCCGTCAGCTCGCGCACACGCGTGCGGACCGTCGGCCCCGGGCGTCGCGCGCGGTCGGTGGTCACGAGACCGGGAACGCCTTGCGTACGGCGAGCTCCCGCGACAGCAGGTCCGCCTGGTCGACCAGCTGGCGCCGGACCTGCGGGACCAGGCTCTCGTCGTCGATCAGGGTCTGTGCCTGGTCGAGCGTCGACTGCCGGACGGCGGTCCGCGGGAAGAAGAAGAGCGCCGCGTCCGCGAGCACCCATCCACTGCGCACCCCGACGGTGGCCGGCAGGTCGGCGAAGTAGCGGTCGACGTACTCGTCGGTCACGGCCTCCTGGCCGGAGCGCCACATGCCGAGGGCGGCCGCCTCGAGCTCGTAGTTGGGCACGTCGAGCCGCCCGGTGAAGACGTCCCACGCGAGAGCCTTCGCCTCGGCGTCGGGCAGTGAGACCACGGCCCGCATGTGCTCCACACGCGAGCGGCCGGTCGGCTCGGCGTCCAGGGCGGCCTGCAGCTCGGACCGGTCGGTCGCGCCCAGGGTCGCCAGCCGGACCAGGAGGCGCCAGCGCAGCTCGAGGTCGACGTCGATGCCCTCGGGCGGGGTCGACAGCCAGCCGCGCAGCTCGTCGGGGTCCGAGGCCGAGGCGATCGAGGCCCGGAAGGCCGACAGCTGCAGCTCGGAGCCGACCGGCAGGCCGGCCAGCTTGGCGAGCGCGGCGCGGTGGAGACGGTCAGCGCTCCCGGCGGGTGCGAGGGGCAGGACCCGGCCGAACAGCCACGGCAACGTACGCCGCTGGGTGTCCTCGAGGTCCTCGATCGGCAGGCTGGCCTCGGCCAGGTCGACCAGGTCGGCGGGGGAGACGAGGGCGTTGTGGAAGCCGGTGCGCAGGTTGTTCCAGATGCCCGCCCTGAGGGCGGCGTCCTCGATGTCGGGCAGCAACGACTTCAGCGCGTCGACGGTCGCCGGGTCGGGCATGACGGCGGCCCAGGTCTCCTCGTAGGGGTCGAGCACCACGGCGTCGCCAGCCACCTCGAACGGCGTCTCGGGTCCCTCGACGGTGAGCGTCTGCGTCGACCACGTGCCGTCGGTCGCCACCGCGACCTGGAACGTGTGGGAGCGGTCGGCGGGGTGCTCTGCCGGAGGCGTACGGCGGACGACGCCGGCCTCCCGGTCGAGCACGATGGCGTCGGGACCGGCGGTCCGCAGCCAGTTGGCGCTGAACGACGAGAGGTCGCCGGCTCCGGCTCGCTCCCAGCTGTCGATGAGGTCGTGCATCGTCGCGTTGCCGAAGCGGTGCCGGGTGAAGTGGTCGATCACCCCGGCGAAGAAGACGTCGTCGCCGAGCGAGGCGGCGAGCTGCTTGAGGATGCTCGAGCCCTTGGCGTAGGAGATGCCGTCGAAGTCCTGCAGCGCGGCGACCGCGTCGACGGCGCCGTTGCCGGCCACCGGGTGGGTGCTCGGCGCCTGGTCGGCGGTCAGACCCCACTGACGGCGCGCGTAGGCGTTGTCGACCCACGTGTCGTCGTACTCCGTGACGTCGGCGGTCACCCGGTTGCCCATGTACTCGGCGAAGGACTCGTTGAGCCACAGGTCGTCCCACCACTGCGGCGTCACGATGTTGCCGAACCACTGGTGTGCCATCTCGTGGGCGATGGTCGACGCGCGGTTGATGCGCTGACCGCGGGTGACCCGCGAGGAGAAGATCAGCGGGTCCCGGAAGGTGACGCAGCCGGGGTTCTCCATCGCTCCGGCGTTGAACTCCGGCACGAACGCCTGGTGGTAGTTGCCGAAGGGGTAGCGGATGCCGAAGAGACGGTGGAACTCGTCGAAGCACTGCTTGGTGATCGTGAAGATCTCCTCGGCGTCCGCGTCGAGGTCCTTGGCCAGGCTCGCCCGCACCGAGAGGCTGAGCGGGATGCCGTCGTGCTCGTCGTGGATGACGTAGTAGGGGCCGGCGACCAGGGTGACGAAGTAGGTCGACAGGGGGTGGCTGCGCTCGAGCTCCCAGACGCCGGGTTCAGGGTTGGTCCCCGGGGCGTTGCCGATCACGGTCCAGTCCTCCGGAGCTCGGACGTGGAACGTGTACGGCGCCTTGAGATCGGGCTGGTCGAAGCAGGCGAAGATCGAGGGTGCGGCGTCCATGAAGGACATGCCGTAGACGTAGTGCAGCCCGTCGGCGGGGTCGACGCTGCGGTGCAGACCCTCGCCGTCGTTGCGGAAGCGCATGACGGCGTCGACGACCAGCTCGTTGGCGCCCGCGACGGTCTCCAGCGGGTAGCGACCGCGGTCGAGCAGACCCGGGTCGAGCACGTCGCCGTTCAGGCGGATCTCGTCGAGGCGCTCGGGCTTCAGGTCGAGGAACGTCGGTCCGCCGGCGCTGGTGAAACGCACGGTCGTGATCGACCGGAAGGTCTTCTCGTCACCGGCCAGGTCGAGGCGGACGTCGTAGTCGTCGACGCTCAGGAGCTCGCGGCGGGCGATGGCCTCGGTGCGCTGAAGGCTTTGGTACGGGCTGCTCACGCGGACACCCTATGTCGGGCTTATGTTGGCTTCGTGACTGAGGCGAAGGAGGAGCTGCTGGCCCTGATCCGGGACTCCGTGATCGGTGACGACCACGTCATGCAGACGCCGTACGGCGCCCGCCGGGTCACCTACGCCGACTACACCGCCTCGGGCCGTGCGCTCACCTTCATCGAGGACTTCATCCGCGACCAGGTGCTGCCCAGCTATGCCAACACCCACACCGAGTCGAGCGGCACCGGCCTCCAGACGACCCGGCTGCGCGAGGAGGCGCGGGAGATCATCCGGGAGTCGGTCGGTGGCGACGACGACACCGTCGTCCTGTTCGCCGGCTCCGGGTGCACCGGTGCGATCGCCAAGCTGATCGGCGTCCTCGGGCTGCGCATCCCGTCGGTCCTCGAGGACTCCCACCGCCTCTCCGACCACATCGCCCCCGAAGAGCGGCCGGTCGTGTTCGTCGGCCCCTACGAGCACCACTCGAACGAGGTGCCGTGGCGCGAGACGATCGCGGACGTCGTCACCATCCGCCAGGACGAGGACGGTGGCGTCGACCAGGACGACCTGCGCGTCCAGCTCGAGAAGTACGCCGCCCGTCCGCTGAAGATCGGCTCGTTCTCGGCCGCGTCCAACGTGACCGGGATCGTGTCCGACACCGCGAGCATCGCGACGCTCCTGCACGAGCACGGTGCTCTCAGCTTCTGGGACTTCGCTGCGGCGGCGCCGTACGTCCGGATCCAGATGGGTCCCGTGGCCGACCAGCCGCTGTCCTACAAGGACGCGGTCTTCCTGTCGCCCCACAAGTTCATCGGCGGACCGTCCACCCCGGGCGTCCTGGTGGCGCGCCGGGCGCTGTTCGCCAACCGGGTGCCCGACGTCCCCGGCGGCGGCACCGTCGCCTACGTCAACGACGACGACCACAGCTACCTGGCCGACCCCACCCACCGAGAGGAGGGCGGCACGCCGGCGATCATCGAGTCGATCCGCGCCGGGCTGGTCTTCCAGCTCAAGGAGGCCGTCGGCACCGACACGATCCGGGAGCAGGAGGAGCGCCACCTGCGCCGAGCCGTCGCGGCCTGGGCCGACGAGCCGTCCATCGAGCTGCTCGGCAACCTCGACGCCGACCGACTCTCGATCGTGTCCTTCGTGCTCCGCTCACCGAGCGGGCGCTACCTCCACCACAACTACGTCGTGGCCCTGCTCAACGACCTCTTCGGCATCCAGTCGCGCGGCGGCTGCTCGTGCGCCGGCCCCTACGGCCACCGGCTGCTCGGCATCGACCTCGAGCGCTCCCACGAGTTCGAGCGCGAGATCACCGGCGGCTGCGAGGGCATCAAGCCGGGGTGGGTCCGGATCAACTTCAACTACTTCGTCTCCGACGCGGTCGTCGACTACCTCATCGCCGCGGTCGCGCTGGTCGCGCGCGAGGGCTGGAAGCTGCTCGGCGACTACCGCTTCGAGGTCGCCACCGGGCTGTGGCGCCACCGCGACGGCCTCGTCACGCCGCCGCTGTCGCTGCGCGACGTGTCGTACGCCGACGGTCGCGCGACCATGCCGACCAACCGGGCCACCGGGGGAGAGGACCTCCTCGCCGAGCACCTGCGCGACGGGGCCGCCCTGCTCGCGGCAGCCGTCGGCCCGGACCTCACCGGGCACCCCGGCAACGTCAGCGCCGACTTCGAGCACCTGAGGTGGTTTGACCTCCCCGCTTCGAGCTTGCTCGAAGCGGAGTAGGAGGTCAGGTCGAGTAGCGCCCGCGACCGAGGAACGAGGTCGCGACGGCGCGTATCGAGACCAGCTTGTGCTGCTGACCGAGTAGGTCAACCCCGGGCGAGCCAGGGGGACACGGGGTAGCTGTCGTCCGAGTCTCCGCCACTCGCGTCCTCGGTGAGCACGACGAAGCGGATCGCCCCGTAGTCCCCGCCGCCGAGGCACGAGGACGGCATCCGGAGCCTGACCGTGGGTTCGTCAGCGCTCCAGGTCACCCGGAAGCCGGGGCACGGGATCCGTGCGGAGCTCCCGCCGTGGTCGGAGAAGGCGCGGCCGACCACGAGGTCGGTCGTGTGACCGACCGGGCGGTGCTCGCTGATCAGCCGGACGCCGCGTCCGCCGCGCTGGTCGATGCTGACGACCAGGTTGCCGCGCGACGAGCCGTCGTAGCGGACGGACGCCACGAGCGCGTGGTCGCCGTTGTCGACCTTGACCCGGGTGATGTCGAGCGGACCCGACGCGTCACCGGCGTCCTCGCCGATGACGACCGACTCGGCCGTGGCCGGGCCCGCGCCGAGCACCAGAGCGGCCGCCGTGCATCCGAGCATCTTCCCGAGAGATCGCAGCATGGGGTCACCCTGCCACAGCAGCCCCTAGATGCTGACGATCATCTTTCCCGTGTTGTCGCCGCGGTGGAGCCCGAGGAACGCGTCGACCGCGTTGTCGATGCCGTCGACGACGGTCTCGCGGTAGGCCAGCGATCCGTCGGCCAGCCACGGCCCGACGGTGCGGTAGAAGTCACCGGCGACGTCGCGGTGGTCGGTGACGATGAAGCCGCGCATCGTCAGCCGCTTGCTGATCATCATCATCATGTTGCGCGGTCCGGGCGCCGGAGCGTCGGCGTTGTAGTCGGCGATCATCCCGCACTCGGCGATCCGGCCGAAGTCGGCCATCGCGAAGATCGCGGCCTCCAGGTGGTCGCCACCGACGTTGTCGAAGTACACGTCGACAGGTCCGTGCTCGCGCAGCTGCTTGCCGATCGGCGCGTCCTTGTAGTTGAGCGCGACGTCGAAGCCGAGCTCGGTCAGCCAGGCGGTCTTCTCGGCGGTCCCGGCGGAGCCGATCACCTTCCCGGCGCCGAGCAGCTTGGCCATCTGGCCGGCCAGCGAGCCGACCGCGCCCGCAGCGCCCGAGATGAAGACCGTGTCACCCTCGCGAACCTCGGCGATGCGGGTGAGACCGACGTACGCCGTCATGCCGGGCATGCCCAGCACTCCGAGGTACGCCGAGGCCGGGACGGCGGTCGTGTCGACCGTGCGCACCTCGCCGGCGGGGAGCAGGGCGTGCGTGCGCCAACCGGCCTGGTGGAGGACGGTGTCGCCGGGCTGGAAGCGCTCGTCGCCGGAGGCGACGACCTCGCCGACGGCGCCGCCGTCCATGGGCGCGTCGAGCGCGAACGGCGGCACGTAGGACTTCACGTCGTTCATGCGACCACGCATGTAGGGGTCGACCGAGACGAACGTGTTGCGCACCAGCACCTCGCCCGGGCCGGGGTCGGCCAGCTCGGTGTCGACGGTGCGGAAGTTCTCCGCGGTCGGCCAGCCGGACGGGCGGGAGGCGAGGTGGATCTCACGGGAGGTCGTCATGGGTCGATCCTTCCAGCAGCGGAAATGGCAGCAGGCCCCGGACCCTGAAGGTCCGGGGCCTGCGCGGAACGTGCGGGCTCAGCCCTGGAGGGCGAGCGCGAACTCCACCTTGCCCGAGCCGTCGACGGCGGCGTCGAGGACCTTGTCGTCGAGGAGCTGGGCGGACGTCTGGTCGAGGTAGATCGTGGCTCCGGCCTGCTCGACGACCTGGTCGCCGGGTTCGGCCTGGGCCGCCGCGGTGACCTCGAAGGCCGGGTCGGGGGAGCTGTCGGAGGTGATCCGCAGTCCAGCCGTCTCGGTGAGGCCGGGCTGGGAGGTGATCTCGTTGACGATGGCACTGGCGTTCTCGGTCAGGGTGAGCATTGCTCCGCCTTCCGGATAGCTTGGCTGGTCCCTTCCACCGTGTCCGATCGGGCGCGACGAGACAAGTCGACGTGGCCTCCCGGGCGTGTCGCGGCTCTGGCACGCTGTGCGCATGACGTCGCAGGAGAACCTCCGTTCCATCAGCCTCAGCAAGATGGGGGAGGGCCGTTACAAGGCCACGAACGCCCGCGGTGGCGTGCTCCCCGTCGGTTCTGGTGGCGACCCCGACTTCACGCCCGTCGAGCTCCTGCTGGCCGCCCTCGCGGGCTGCAGCGCGATCGACGTCGACCTGATCACCGGCAAGCGCGCCGAAGCCACGACGTTCGAGGTGACCGCGTCCGGCGAGAAGGTCCGTGACGAGGGTGGCAACCACCTGACCGACCTGCGCATCACCTTCGAGGTGCGCTTTCCCGAGGGCGAGGACGGCGACCGCGCCCGCGAGGCGCTGCCGCGGTCGGTCGCCCAGTCCGGTGACCGGCTCTGCACGGTCGGCCGCACCGTCCAGCTCGGGTCCGCCGTCGACTACGTGATCGTCTGATGGGCAGCGAGGGCTGGCGCGCCGACCTGCCGCAGCACGGCCGTCGCTTCGTCGTCACCGGGGCCTCCAGCGGCCTCGGTCTCGAGACCGCCCGCGTGCTGGCGGCCAACGGCGCCGAGGTCGTGCTCGCCGTGCGCAACGTCGAGAAGGGCGAGGCCGTCGCGGCCACGCTCACCGGCTCCGTCGACGTACGTCGCCTCGATGTCGCCGACCTGTCCTCGGTGCGCGAGTTCGCTGCCGAGATCGGCCCGGTCGACGTGCTCGTCAACAACGCCGGCGTCCTCGCCGTGCCCTTCGCACTCACCGCCGACGGGTTCGAGACCCAGCTGGCCACCAACCACCTCGGCCACTTCGCGCTGACCAACCTGATGCTCCCGCAGCTGCGCGACCGGGTCGTGGCGATCTCGTCCGACAGCCACCGGCTCGCGAAGCTCGACCTCACCGACCTCAACTGGGAGCGCCGGCCCTACAAGGGCTTCACGGTCTACACGACGACCAAGCTCGCCAACCTGCTGTTCACGGCGGAGCTCCAGCGTCGGCTCACCGCCGTCGGGTCGCCGGTGCGCTCGGTCGCGGCTCACCCCGGTTCGACGGCGACCTCGATCACCGGCAACACCGGCAACGCGTTCAAGACCTGGGTCGGGTCCTGGGGTCACAAGATTGCGGGGATGTCGGTGGAGAAGGGTGCGTTGAGCAGCCTGTACGCCGCGACCATGGACATCCCCGGCAACAGCTTCATCGGTCCCGACGGGTTCAAGGAGATGAGCGGCTGGCCGACCGGGGTCGCCCGCAGCCGGGCCGCCGTCGACCCCGACCTGGCCAAGGGCCTGTGGGAGCGGTCCGAGGAGATGACCGGAGTGACGTTCCCGCTGTAGCCCTCAGTTGTCGACGGTGACCTTGCTGATGTCGACCGGGGTGTTGGGGTGGCCGTCGCCGGGACCGTTGGCGTCGTCGGTGCCGGCCTTGGCGACCTTCTGCACGATCGCGACGCTGGCGTCGTCGATGGTGCCGAAGACCGTGTACGCCGGGGGCAGCCTGGTGTCGTCGTAGACGACGAAGAACTGCGAGCCGTTGGTGCCGGGGCCGGCGTTGGCCATCGCGAGGGTCCCGGCCGGGTAGGCGATGCTCCCGTCGGCATCGGGCTTCGGCAGGGAGTCGAGCTCGTCGTCGAACGAGTAGCCCGGACCGCCGGAGCCGGTGCCGGTCGGGTCGCCGCACTGCAGGACGAAGATCCCGCCCGTGGTCAGCCGGTGGCAGCTGGTGCCGTCGAAGTAGCCCTGCTCCGCCAAGGACACGAACGAGTTGACCGTGCACGGCGTCGCATCGGCATCGAGGTCGGCGTGCAGGTCACCTGCGCTCGTCGCGATGGTCGCGGCGACCGTGCCGGTCTGCGTGGCGGTCGCGGGCGGCGGGTCGACGTCCTTGGCAGCGTCCCCGCCACCGGCCGGGTAGTCGCACGAGACCCCGCTCGTCGGAGCGGGGTCGGCGGCGGTGTCGGACGAGCCGTCGGACGAGCACCCGGCGAGGGCGAGGGCGGCGACGGCCAGACCGGCGAGGGCGGCAGCAGGGCGGATCAGCATGTGCCGATCGTAGGGGAGGTCACATCTCCTCGTGGGTGTCCGGGTCGCCACCGAACAACCGGCCCGACGGCCGACCGAGAGCGCTGATCTCGGCGACCTCCTCGTCGGTGAGCTCGAAGCCGAACACGTCGAGGTTCTGACGCTGACGCTCGGGCGTGGCGGACTTCGGGATCGGGATCGACCCCAGCTGCACCTGCCAGCGCAGGATCACCTGGCCCGGCGTGACGGCGTACTTATCCGCTGCGGCGGCGATCGGCGGCTCGCTGAACGGCGCCTGCCGCTTGCCGAGCGGGCTCCACGACTCGGTGCGGATCCCGTAGCCCGCGTTGACGTCGCGCATGACGGCCTGGGGGAAGTAGGGGTGCAGCTCGATCTGGTTGACGGCCGGCGTCACGCCGGTCTCGTCGATGATCCGCTCGAGGTGCTCGGCGCTGAAGTTGGAGACGCCGATCGAGCGCACCAGGCCCTCCTCCTGCGCCGCGATCAGTCCGCGCCACGCGTCGACGTACTTGCCGACGCTGGGGTTCGGCCAGTGGACGAGGTGGAGGTCGAGGTAGTCGAGGCCGAGCCGCTCCAGCGAGCCGCGCACGCTCGCCAGGGCGTCGCCGTGGTCGCGGCCGGGGACCTTGCTGGCGACCCGCAGCTGGTCGCGGGGGAGTCCGGATCGTCGGATGGCCTCACCGACCTCCGCCTCGTTCTCGTAGTTGACGGCAGTGTCGAGCAGGCGGTAGCCGACCTCGATCGCGCTCTGGATCGCGGTGATGCCGTCCTCGCCCTGGAGCGGGTAGGTGCCGAAGCCGATCGCAGGCAGCGTGGTGCCGTCGTTGAGCTCGTAGGTCGGTGCAGACATGCCGCTCACGTTACCCAGCACTCTCCGGCCGCGCTGCGTGACCGGGAGCGCCGTGCGTGCGACGGTCCTCCTTCATCTGCGCCTCGAAGAGGTGGCGGCGCCCGTCGGCGAGAGCGTCGCGGGCGTCCTGCTCGAGCTCCTTGAAGAGCGCGTAGTAGCCGTCGTCGTACTCCTCGACCACCTGGAAGGACCAGCGGCCCTGCAGGATGTTGCGGCCCACCAGCTCGCGGGAGATCCGGTCGGCCTGCTCGTCGTGCCCGGCCTCGCGGAGCAGGTCGACGGCCTCGCCGAGTGCCAGGTCGGCCGTCCCGCAGCGACGGTGGAAGGCGTAGAGGAAGCCGCGCGCCTCCTCGACGACCTCGAGGGCCTCGGAGAGCTTGCCGAGGGCCTCGACGGTCGCGTCGTCGGGGTCGCTCATCCGCCCAGGACGTCCGCTGCCGACACAGCGCCGTGCTCGGACTCGATCGCCTCGGCGAGAGCGGTCACCTCGTCGTCGGTCGTCTCGACCCCGACCTCGGTGAGCCCGGCGCGCAGCTCCTTCTCCACCGTGCCTTCGGGTGCACCGTCCTGGTAGGAGGAGACCCGGTCGACCACTGCCTGGATTGCTTCGTATCGCTCGTCTGTCATGGCGGGGGCGTACCCGATCCACGGCTCTCACACGCGCGTCGGGCACGATGTCGGCGTGCTGGTCCACGAGTCGCTCCCTGGCTCCTGGTCGTCGATCTGGGGCGACATCACCGGCACCCAGCCCGCGCTCGACCGCGGCGCGACCCTGCTCTGCGGGGTGGTCGCGCTCCTCGTGGTGGTCGTGCCGCAGCTGTGGCGGGTCGGCCGGCACGTCGTCACCATCGCCCACGAGGGCGCCCACGGGGTGGCCGCACTGCTGGCCGGACGTCGCTTGTCCGGAATCCGTCTCCACTCCGACACCTCCGGGCTGACGGTCTCGAAGGGGAGGCCCACAGGTCCCGGGATGATCGCCACGGCGTTCGCCGGGTACGTCGGGCCGGCGCTGGTCGGGCTCGGGGCGGCGTACCTCCTCGGGCGCCAGCACGCGCTGGCCGTGCTGTGGCTGGTGGTCGTGCTCCTCGGGCTGCTGCTGCTCCAGATCCGCAACTTCTACGGGCTCTACGCCGTGCTGGTCGCCGGGGTCGCGGTCTTCGCGGTGTCGTGGTGGGGGAGCGGGGACGTGCAGGCCGTCACGGCGTGCACCGGGACCTGGTTCCTGCTGCTGGCGGCGCCGCGTCCGGTGCTCGAGCTGCAGGCGCAACGACGCCGCGGGCAGGCACGGACCTCCGACGCCGACGTGCTCGCGCGGCTGACGCCGTTGCCCGGGCTGGTGTGGATCGGCATCTTCCTGGTGGTGACGGGCGGGTGCCTCACGCTCGGGGCGGCGTGGCTGCTGGGAGCCGCGGCGTAGGGTCGTCGGCGTGCGCATCGGCATCCACTACGCGAACTTCACCCACCCCGACTGGCAGACCCGTCTCGCCGACCGGCTGACGGAGACCGCGAAGGTCGCCGACCAGGGGGGCGTGTCCTTATTCACGGTCATGGACCACTGGTTCCAGATGGAGAACCTGGGCGGCCCGCCCGAGCCGATGATGGAGGGCTACACGACCCTCGGCTACCTGGCCGGCCAGACCGAGAACGTCCGGCTCAGCCTGCTCGTGACCGGCGCGACGTACCGCTACCCGGGCCTGCTCGCCAAGATCGTGACCACCCTCGACGTGCTCTCGCGCGGCCGGGCGATGCTCGGCATCGGCGCGGCGTGGTACGACCGCGAGCACGACGGGCTCGGCGTGCCGTTCCCGTCGACCTCCGACCGCTTCGAGCGGCTCGAGGAGACCCTGCAGATCTGCCAGCAGATGTGGAGCGCCGAGGACGGCCCCTACGACGGCAAGCACTTCCATCTCGCCGAGACCGTCTGCGTCCCGCCTCCGGTGCAGCAGCCGCACCCGCCCATCCTGATCGGGGGGAGTGGCGAGCGGAAGACGCTGCGGATGGTCGCGCAGTACGCCGATGCCTGCAACATCTTCGGCCAGGAGCCCGACGTCGTGCGCCACAAGCTCGAGGTGCTGCGCGGCCACTGCGACACGCTCGGCCGCGACTACGACGCGATCGAGAAGACCATGATCATCATGGGCGACCCGCTCTCTGACACCGACGCGTTCCTCACGTCGATGGGGGAGTACGCCGCTCTCGGGATCGAGCTCATCACCATGGTCCCGCCGACCGACGACCCGGTCGGGTGGACGACGTCGGTGTGCGAGGACGTCCTGCCGCGTCTCGCGGAGGTCTGAGCCCGTGCTGCGTCAGAAGATGCTGGCCGCGGCCGTCGTCGCAGGCGCCGTCCTGGTCGCCGCCGCACCGACGCCGGCGTCGGCCGCACTGCCCAGCGAGCGGAAGTGGACCCAGGACGTCGCCCGCGTCATGCACGGCTCCGACACCTGGCTGGAGAAGCGCGTGGCCCGGTCCGAGGGCACGGGCGACCGTCTGGCGATCAACCTCGACATCGACAACTCGTCGCTGGCCAGCCACTACGACCCGGGCCACGCGATCCCGCGGATCCTGAAGTTCGCCCGCCATGCCGACGAGCTCGGCGTCGTGCTGCTCTTCAACACGGCTCGCAGCGGTCGGGCCCTGCAGCTCGCCGAGGGCGAGCTCGTCGACGCCGGCTACCGCGTGCAGGAGCTGTGCGGCAAGACGGACCGCAGCGAGCAGGTCGCCCACAGCAAGCAGCGGTGCCGCCGGCACTTCGTCGACGAGGGCTACAAGATCATCGCCAACATCGGCAACCACTCGACCGACTTCGTCGGAGGCAACTACGAGCGCGCCTTCCGGCTGCCGAGCTACGGCAACAAGCTGACCTGATCGCTCAGGTGACCTTGGTGCCGTACATCTCGCCGAGCGGGTCCGAGATCAGCTCGAGCCGGGCGCCGTCGGGGTCGCGGAAGTAGATCGAGCTGCCGCTCTCGGCGACGTAGTCGACGCCCGCGTCGTCGAGCTTGGCCTTGATCCGGTCCCACTGCGCCGGGTCCATCGAGATGCAGACGTGGTGGAGCCCGCCGAGGACCTCGGCGTACGGCGCGACGTCGAGCCCGGGGAAGTCGAAGAAGGCCAGCAGGTTGCCGTTGCCGATGTCGAAGAAGAAGTGGTTGGAGCCGGGGTAGTCGCGGTTCTCGAAGATCTCGGTCAGCGGGAACTCGAGCAGCTCCTGGTAGAAGCGCACGGTGCGCTCGACGTCGGCGCAGACGATCGCGAAGTGGTGCAGGCCGCGGGCCGTCGAGACCGGGCGAGCGCCATCAGGGGAGAGGTAGGTCGAGCGGATCCGCTCGCGCTCGGTCTCGATCGCGGCGAGGTCGACATCGGTCATGGTGTGAACGCTACTCCCGGTCGGCTACGGGGCGTCCGGTACGTCGGCGAACGTGTCCGGCCGGTGCAGCCAGTCCATGTGGTCACGCGGCCAGATCACCGCGAAGACCCGGCCGACGACCAGGTCCTCGTCGACGAAGGCGCGGTCGGGGTCGCACGCGGTCTCGCCCGGGCGGCACATATGGGCGCTGGAGTCGTCGGAGTTCGCGCGGTTGTCGCCCATGACGAAGAGGTCGCCGTCCGGGATCGGACCGACCTTCCAGTCGCAGTCGCCCGGGCCCATCGGGCCCCGGCAGTCGACCTCGTCGGGGGTGTTGACGTAGTCGTCCTCGTTGAGCGGCTGTCCGTTGACGGAAAGCCGTCCCTGCTCGTCGCAGCAGACGATCACGTCGCCGGGCGTCCCGATCACGCGCTTCACCAGGTGCCCGCCGGCGGGGTAGAGGCCGATCTTCGTCATCAGGTCGGCCGCCTTGTTCGGCGGCTCGGAGTCCTCGGGCGGCAGCCAGCCGCCCGGGTCCTTGAAGACGACGACGTCGCCGCGCTGCGGCTCGCCGAACCAGTACGACGGCTTCTCCACGAGGATCCGGTCGTTCTTCACCAGTCCGGGCACCATCGACGGCGACGGGATGTAGAACGCCTGGACGAAGAACGTCTTCACGACGATCGCCACGACGACGGCGATCACCACCAGCAGCAGCGTCTCCTGCCACCACGACAGGTGCTTGCGCTTGGTCGGCTTCGGGGCACGTGGTGCCGCCTCGTTCTCAGCCGCTTCGTTCTCACCCGTCGTCACGAGGGGAGCGTACGGCGTACACCGTCACTACCTGTTCGCGCCTTCACTAACTGACATAATGTCAGTTATCGGCGATATATCCAGGCGTGGAGAAGGGGATTCCCCTACGGTCTGACTGTGCCACCCACGACCGCCTCGATCGACGACCTGCGCCGGCAGGTCGCCTCCCAGCGCACCGCACTGCCGATGATGTACGGCGAGATCGACTTCGACGCGCGTCCTGAGCGCTTCACGGACGATCCGGACGACGAGTCGCAGCTTGGAGCCGCGCTGGCGCCGCAGCGTCGCAAGCTCCTGGAGAACCGGGACCAGGTCGCCGTCATCGAGGCGTTCACGATGCTCGGTGACGCCGAGGCCGACGCGTACGCCGCGTTGCTGCCGGAGATCGGCTTCCAGCGCCTGGTCCAGATGCTCGACGACGCGTGCGACCACGGCATCGACGCCGTCCAGGACGCTCCGGACGAGCTGGTGGCGCTGATCGCCGACATGGAGCGCCGGCCGGACTGGCTCGACATGGAGCTCGTCGAGCTCGGCGCCCGACTCGATCGCAACCTCAGCGCCCACGTCAGTCCCTACGCGATCCGCGGGGCGTTCGTCGCGACGTTCATGAACGCCTACGCCGCGCTGCCGATGGCGATCACCGGCGCGCTGGGTGAGGACATGGCGGCCAACCGGATCAAGGAGACTGCCACGTTCTTCACGTGCACCGTGCTGCCGGGCGCCCTCGGGCGGCACGGGCCGGGCTTCAAGGCGGCCGCCAAGGTGCGGCTGATGCACTCGATGGTCCGGTTCAACGTGCTGAGGCGCGGCAAGTGGGACTCGGCCGTCTACGGCGTACCGATCCCCCAGGTCGACCAGATGCCGGCCGGGCTGCTCACGATCTTCGTGCTGGCGCTGCAGGTGGTGCGCTCCGGGCGCACCGAGTTCAGCCGCGAGGAGCAGGCCCGGGTCGACCTGTCGCGCTACCGGTGCTTCCTGCTGGGACTGCCCGAGGAGCTGCTGCCCGGCACGCCGCGCGGGATCATCGACGCGCTCGGCACCCGGCAGGCGACGCTGCGCAAGGCGTACGACGACGACACCTGCGGCGCCCTGCTGCGCGCGACCATGAAGGCCTACCTCGAGCCCGACCACTCCCGGCGGAGCCGCGTCCACGACCGGTTCGAGCGCAGCTTCTCGAAGGCGTTCTTCGTGAAGCGCTTCCTCGAGGGCGACGACGCGCGAGCCGCCGAGATGGGTGTCGCGCTCACCGGAGCAGACCGGGTGCAGGCGCTCGCCGTCGCCCTTCTCGCCGGTGGTCAGGTCCTCGGCTACAACCTCGCGCTGCGGGTCCCCGGCCTCGCTGAGGTCGCGGACCGACGGCTGGTCGCCAAGCTGGACCGGATCCTGGGGCGTCTCGGCCACGCGGACTTCAGCTCGGACGCAGCGAACTACAAGCCGGTCAGCTCGGCCGCGGCTGCGGGTCGTGCTGGTGCCGCGGGTCGGCCGTGAACGCCTTCTCGTACAGGTCGTAGACGACCCAGGCCTTCTCGTTGTTGTAGAGCATCGCGTCGGTGTGACCACGAGCCGCCACCGCGCGTTTCACCGAGGCGTAGCGGTCCCGGTCGTCGGGATGCGCGCGCAGCCAGTCGCGGAAGACCAGGTGCCGCTGCGGTTCGCGCGCGCCAGGAGAGAAGACGTGCAGGTTGGACTCCGGGTCCTGGCCGCGCAGGCAGCGGTGCTCCTCCCACTCCGGCTCACGGACGCGCAGCACGAAGCCGGCCGCCTCGAGGTCGGGCAGCCAGGCGTGCTCGTCGCCGGAGTCCGCCACCGTGAGGTCGAGGTCGATCACCGGCTTCGCCCACAGGCCCGGCACGGAGGTCGAGCCGACATGCTCGATCGACACGACCCGGTCGCCGAGCGCGTCGACGACGCGATCGCGTACGACGGCATACGCCGCCGGCCACGCCGGGTCCGGAGCGACCACCTCGACAGCCGCGGGCGACCACGCGCCGATCTCGACGCGCGCCGCGTTGATCTCGTCCATCGACGGGACCTCGTAGGGGTTCCACAGCGGGTGGGTCGCCATCACGCGCCGACGTACTCCGCGAGGTGCTCACCGGTGAGCGTCCTCTTCTTCGCGCCGACCAGGTCGGCCGGCGTGCCCTCGAAGACGATGCGGCCGCCGTCGTGGCCGGCTCCCGGACCGAGGTCGATGATCCAGTCGGCGTGCGCCATCACGGCCTGGTGGTGCTCGATGACGATCACCGACTTGCCGGAGTCGACGAGCCGGTCGAGCAGTCCGAGCAGGTTCTCGACGTCAGCGAGGTGCAGACCGGTGGTCGGCTCGTCGAGGACGTAGACGTCGCCCTTCTCCCCCATGCTCATGGCCAGCTTGAGCCGCTGGCGCTCGCCGCCGGACAGTGCGGTCAGCGGCTGGCCGAGCCTGAGGTAGCCCAGGCCGACGTCCTCGAGGCGCGTCAGGATCGTTGCCGCTGCCGGGGTCTTGGCGTCGCCCTCGGCGAAGAACGCACGGGCCTCGGCGACCGGCAGGTCGAGCACCTCGGCAATGTTCAGTTCCCCGAACCGCAGCTCGAGCACCGCGGCCTGGAACCGCTTGCCGCCGCAGTCCTCGCACGGCGTCGCCACCGTCTCCATGAAGCTGAGCTCGGTGTAGATCATCCCGTTGCCCTTGCAGGTCGGGCAGGCTCCCTCGGAGTTGGCCGAGAACAGCGCCGGCTTCACGCCGTTCGCCTTCGCGAAGGCCTTGCGGATCGGCTCGAGCAGTCCGGTGTACGTCGCGGGGTTGGACCGTCGGGAGCCCTTGATCGCCCCCTGGTCGACGTACACCACCTCCGCGTCGGTGGGGATCGAGCCGTGGATGAGCGACGACTTGCCGGACCCGGCCACCCCGGTGACCACGCAGAGGACGCCCAGGGGCACGTCGACGTCGACGTCGCGCAGGTTGTGCTCGCTGGCGCCGCGGATCTCCAGCTGACCCGACGCGGTGCGCACCGCGTCCTTGAGGCTGATCCGCTGGTGGAGGTGCCGACCGGTCAACGTGTCGGAGGCCGTCAGCTCGTCGACGGTGCCCTCGAAGCAGATCGTGCCTCCCCCGGTGCCGGCGCCCGGTCCGAGGTCGACGACGTGGTCGGCGATCGCGATCGTCTCCGGCTTGTGCTCGACGACCAGCACGGTGTTGCCCTTGTCGCGCAGCTCCAGCAGCAGGTTGTTCATCCGCGCGATGTCGTGCGGATGCAGGCCGACGGTGGGCTCGTCGAAGACGTAGGTGACGTCGGTGAGCGACGACCCGAGCGCGCGGACCATCTTGGTCCGCTGCGCCTCTCCCCCGGACAGCGTCCCCGACGGCCGGTCGAGGGACAGGTAGCCGAGACCGATCTCGACGAAGGAGTCGAAGAGGTGCAGGAGGCCCTCGACGAGCGGCGCCACTCCCCTGTCGTCGATGGTGCGCGCCCAGGCCGCCGCGTCCACGACCTGCATGGCACAGACGTCCGCGATGCTGACGCCGCCGATCTTCGAGGACCGGGCCGACTCGTTCAGGCGGGTGCCGTCGCAGACCGGGCAGGTCTTGAACACCGCGGCCCGCTCGACGAACGCGCGGATGTGGGGCTGCAGGGAGTCGACGTCCTTGCTGAACATCGACTTGCGGATCTTCGGGATCAGCCCGTCGTAGCTGACGTTGATGCCCTTGGCCTTGATCTTGGTCGTCTGCTTGTAGAGAAGGTCGTTGCGCTCCTTCTCGGTGTAGTCCTTGATCGGCTTCTGCGGGTCGACGAAACCGGACTCGATGTAGGTCGCGACCATCCAGCCGTCGGCCGTGTAGCCCGGCACCAGGATCGCGCCGTCGACCAGCGACTTCGACTCGTCGATGATCACCGACAGGTCCAGGTCGGAGATCGTGCCGCGCCCCTCGCACTCCGCGCACATGCCGCCGAGGTAGACCGCGTCCTTGACGATCTTCTTCTCACCCTTGGGCCCGGTCATGACGCCGCTGGCCCTGGTCGTGGGGATGTTGAACGAGAAGGCGGTCGGACCACCGATGTACGGCGTGCCGAGGCGGCTGAAGAGCGAGCGGAGCATCGCGTTGGCGTCGGTGACCGTGCCGAGCGTCGAGCGTGGGTTGGCGCCCAGACGCTCCTGGTCCACCAGGATGGCGGTCGTGAGTCCCTCGAGCGCATCGACGTCGGGCCTCGGCAGGCTCGGCATGAAGCCCTGCACGAACGTGGAGTAGGTCTCGTCGATCAGCCGGCGCGACTCCGCCGCGATCGTCCCGAAGACCAGCGAGCTCTTGCCCGACCCGGAGACACCGGTGAACGCCGTCAGCCGTCGCTTCGGGATCTCGACGCTGATGTCCTGCAGGTTGTTGACGCGGGCACCGGTCACCCGGATCAGGTCGTGGCGGTCGGCCTCGTGCATGCGGGCGGTGGCTCCTCAGTCTTCCGGCTCAGTCTTCGGGGAGGGCGGCGAACGCCTTCTTGGTGCTCTTGTACCAACCCATCCCCTTGATGGGGTGCTTCCAGCGACCACGCATCTCGTCGTTCGCGGGCCCGTGGGCGTCGTCCCCGGCGGCGACCATGTCCTTCAGGTGCTGGTCCTGCTGGTTGATCACGTCGTCGGCCTTCTCGCCCTGGAAGGCCTGGTCGCACGGGCCGCCCATCTCTCGGCAGGTCATCGTCTTCATCTCAGCGCACCTCCTGGATGCGGACCATGTTGCCGGCGGGGTCGCGGACCGCGCAGTCACGGATGCCGTAGGGCTGCTCGGTCGGCTCCTGGATGACCTCGACGTCGCTGGCCTGGACCCGGTCGAAGGTGCCGTCGAGGTCGCGGGTCGCGAGCATGATCCAGCCGAAGGTGCCCTTGGCCATCATCTCGGTGATCGTGGTGCGCTCGTCGTCGGTGATCCCGGGGTTGGCTGCCGGCGGGCCGAGCAGGATGCAGGTCTCGGGCTGCCCGGGAGGTCCGACGGTGATCCAGCGCATCGTGCCCTTGCCGACGTCGCTGCGGACCTCGAAGCCGAGGACGTCGCGGTAGAACGCCAACGAGGCCTCGGGATCCTCGTGCGGGAGAACCGTGGTGTGAATGGTGATGTCCATGTGGCTCACGCTAGTAGCCGGTCAGCCCCAGCTGCTTCTCGATTCCTGACCGGTCTCGTGACCTGCTTGACCACGCACTGGGGCATGCCGTCGGCGTCGCGCTCGGCCTCGCGCCGGTAGGCGCTCGGCGACATCCCGACCAGCTCGGTGAAGCGGGTGCTAAAGGTGCCGAGCGACTGGCAGCCGACCTCGAAGCAGACCTCCGTGACGGAGAGGTCACCACGACGGAGCAGCGCCATCGCGCGCTCGATGCGCCTGGTCATCAGGTAGGAGTACGGCGACTCGCCGTACGCACGCTTGAACTCCCGGCTCAGGTGGCCGGCCGACATGTTCACGCCGAGCGCGAGCGCCTCGACGTTCAGGGGCTCGGCGTACTCGCGATCCATCCGGTCGCGCACCCGGCGCAGGAGGGCGAGGTCGCGCAGGCGCTGCTTCTCGGCGGCCGTGCTGGTCACGACGTCATCGTCCCACGGGTCAGCCGGACAGCTCGTCCGCGCAGCCGGTCGCGTCGTCGGTCGCCTCGGCGACCACCCACCCACCGGACTCCGTCTTCCTCACCGAGACCCACCAGCCGTCGCCGTCGTCGTTGCGGATCACCGTGACCGTCGTGTCGTGAGGATCGGGCTCCGACACGATCCAGGAGTCGTCGGGCGGCAGGTCGTCGCCGTAGCCCGTGGTGCCGCCCAGCCAGACGTTCAGGGCGTCGATCGGGGTCGCCGCACCCTTCTGACCGAGATCCGGGTGGTAGCTCTTGCCCGCGCACGAGTCGTCACCCGAGCAGCCGGCCGTCAGCGCCATGGCGAGCACCGTCGCGGCGAGGGGCAGGGTCGGCCGCCACCGATGCGAGATCACCGGTCCAGCATGGCAGCGCTCGGCGCGGCCGTCCGGAGAACGCGCCGACCCCTGGCCCAGATGGGCCATGCCGGCATGCCCGATCTGGGCCATCTTCGGACGAATCCGCCCACGGGCCGCTCCGGGGTTCCCTACCGTCGGTGGTGGCCCGCGACGTCGGGCCTGCTGGGGGGCAGCATGAGGTACGGGGGGAGGTAGAGCCATGTGGGACACCGTTCAGACGAACTCGGTGCACTTGTCGCACGACATGCCGTGCCTGCAGTGCGGGCACGCCCTCCACACGTACCTTGCGTGTGGAGACACCTGCGACTGCGAGCCGGCATCGGTCCCCGGGCGCTCCACGGTCCTCGTGACCGTGTGACCGGCCTCTGACCTCACTCCGACCCCCCTCCTGGGATGTCGGCGAAGCGCGCGTCTCGGCGCTTTTGCCGGCTCGGTCGACGGTCGCCACCCCGCTTGAGCACGGGCTGTTCCTGGCGACCGTCGACCACTCCCCACATCCGACCTGCGTCATGAGTAGGATTTCTGCCATGGCGACTCCCGAGCGACGTACCGCACCTGGCACCCCCGTTGTCCACACCGCGCCGGCCTCGGCGTCGGGACCGGTCCCGGTGCTCGCACCGTTCGGGTGGGTGCTCATCCTGGTCTCGGGCATCGGCCTGATCCTCGCCAGCTGGCTGCTCTACGGCAACGAGGCCTCGGGCATGTGGGCCGGCTACTGGGCCGGGATCATCGGGACGGTCGTGGTCCTCGCGGCGATGGCGCTCAACACCTCGCTGCCCGAGAAGCCGACGCTCGCCCTGCTGGGGCTCTGCGGCGTGCTGCTGATCCTCTTCGCGCTGTTCCTCGACGACGAGCAGGTCGTCGTCGTGACGGAGCTGCTCGCCGGCATCGGCCTGCTCGCCGGGGTGGGCCTGCGGGTCGTCGGCACCCGCAGCTGACCCTCACGGCTGCAGGAGCACCTTGACCGCTCGGCGCTCGTCCATCGCCTGGTAGCCCTCGGCGACCTGGTCGAGCGGCAGCGTCAGGTCGAAGACCTTGCCCGGGTCGGCCTTGCCCGACAGCACGAGGTCGAGCAGCTCGGGGATGTACTTGCGCGTCGGCGCCATGCCGCCGGCCAGCCCGATGTTCTTGACGAACATCCGGCGCACCGGGAGCTCGATCCCGTGCGGCGCTCCCACGAACCCGACCGTCGAGCCCGGGCGGGCGATCGCGAAGGCGGTCTTCATGGCCTGGTCGGTGCCGACGCACTCGAGCACCGAGTCGGCCCCCACTCCCCCGGTGATCTCCTTGATCGCCGCGGCGCCCTCCTTGTCGCGCTCGGCGACGACGTGGGTCGCACCGAAGGCCCGGGCGATCTCCTGACGGGGCTCGTGGCGCGACATCGCGATGATCTTCTCGGCGCCCATGATCGAGGCGGCGAGCACGCCGCACAGGCCGACCGCGCCGTCGCCGACCACGACCGCCGTACCGCCCTCACGGACGCCGGCGGAGACCGCGGCGTGCCAGCCGGTCGGGAAGACGTCGGCGAGGGTCAGCAGCGACGGGAGCAGGGACGCGTCGGGCATGCCGTCGGTCTTCACCAGGCTGCCCTCGGCCTGGTTCACCAGCGAGTACTCCGCCTGCCCGCTCTCGGTGAAGCCGAGGTTGTCGCAGGCGGCCTGCGCCCCCGCGAGGCAGTGCGGGCAGGTGTTGTCGCAGTGGTCGAACGGGACGATCACGAAGTCGCCCGGCTTGAAGGAGCGCACCTCGGCGCCCACCTCCTCGACCACCCCGATGCACTCGTGGCCGATGGTCTCGCCGGGGGTGATCTCGTTCTCGCCGCGGTAGGGCCACAGGTCCGAACCGCAGATGCAGCCGGCGACGACCTTGACGATCGCGTCGGTCGGCTTCTGGATCGTCGGGTCGGGAACCTCGGAAAGCCGGATGTCTCGGGTACCGTGGAGAGTCGTTGCACGCATGACGGCAATCCTCGCAGGTCTGTCCTGAGCCTCCGCTCCCCCTGTCGACACTCCCGATCCCGCCGGGAGTTGCGTTATCTCATATATGAGTTACCGTGAGTGACATGAGCGAGGGATACAAGAACCGCATCGGCAACCTCATCCGGGACGCCCGCAAGCACCGCGGTCTGACGCAGCACCAGCTGGCCGACCTGCTCGGCACCAGCCAGAGCGCGGTCAACCGGATCGAGAAGGGCCACCAGAACATGTCCCTCGAGATGCTGGCGCGCATCGGTGCCGCTCTCGACTCCGAGATCGTCGCCGTCGGCGGCGGCCCCACCCACCTCCGGGTGACGGGTCCGACCACCCTGTCGGGCGAGATCGACGTGAAGACGTCCAAGAACGCCGGCGTCGCGCTGCTCTGCGCCTCGCTGCTCAACCGGGGGCGCACCACGCTGCGCAAGGTCGCCCGGATCGAGGAGGTCAACCGGCTCCTCGAGGTGCTCACCAGCATGGGCGTCCAGGCGCGGTGGCTCAACGACGACAACGACCTCGAGATCATCCCGCCCAAGCAGCTCGACCTCGACCACGTCGACGCCGAGGCGGCCCGTCGTACGCGCTCGATCATCATGTTCCTCGGGCCCCTGCTCCACCGTGCCGACGTCTTCGAGCTGCCGTACGCCGGAGGCTGCGACCTCGGCACCCGCACCGTCGAGCCGCACATGGCCGCGCTGCGCCCGTTCGGGCTCGAGGTGAAGGCGACCGACGGCAGCTACCACGCCCAGGTCAACCGGGCCATCGAGCCGCAGCGCCCGATCGTGCTCACCGAGCGTGGCGACACGGTCACCGAGAACGCCCTGATGGCCGCTGCGCTGCACCCCGGCACGACGATGATCCGCAACGCGTCGTCGAACTACATGGTCCAGGACCTCTGCTTCTACCTGCAGCGCCTCGGCGTCACCGTCGAGGGCATCGGCACCACGACGCTGACCGTCACCGGGCTCGAGGACATCGACGTCGACGTCGACTACGCCCCCAGCGAGGACCCGATCGAGGCGATGTCGCTGCTGGCCGCCGGCATCGTGACGAAGTCCGAGATCACCATCCGCCGGGTGCCGATCGAGTTCCTCGAGATCGAGCTCGCGCTCCTCGAGGAGATGGGCTTCAACTACGACCGGTCGGAGGAGTACGTCGCCCGCAACGGCCACACCCGCCTGGTCGACATCACCACGAAGCCGTCCGAGCTGCACGCCCCGCTCGACAAGATCCACCCGATGCCGTTCCCGGGGCTCAACATCGACAACCTGCCGTTCTTCGCGGTGATCGCCGCCGTGTCCGAGGGCCAGACCCTGCTGCACGACTGGGTCTACGAGAACCGGGCGATCTACCTCACCGACCTCAACAAGCTCGGCGCCAAGGTCAAGCTGCTCGACCCCCACCGGGTGATGATCGAGGGCCCGACCAGCATGACCGGCACCGAGCTCGTCTGCCCCCCGGCACTGCGCCCGGCTGTCGTCATCCTGCTGGCCATGCTCGCGTCGAAGGGCACCTCGGTGCTCCGCTCGACGTACGTCATCCACCGCGGCTACGAGGACCTCGCCGAGCGGCTCAACCAGCTCGGCGCCAGCATCGAGACGTTCCGCGACATCTGAGCCATCTCGTTGGTTGAGGAGGTTGCGCAGCAACCGCACTCGTTGTCCCCTGCAGCCCTAGCGCCAGCCTTGGTTTCCGGGGTTTCGAGACAGGACTTCGTCCTTCCTCAACCTCCGGCGCTCTCAGTCGAACAGGGTCTCCACCCACGCGCGTGCCGGGATCTTGCCGGCCGGCGGGGCGACCATGTCGGGGGTGATCCGCGGCATCGGGGCGGTGTGCTGACCCGCGTGGCGGTGCCAGTCGCTCTCGGACTCGACCAGGGCGCCGAGGTCGGCCCGGGCGAGGAACACGCCGTGCCCGTCGGGGCACGAGCTGACCTCTCCCTCCCCCAGGGACGAGCTGACGGCTCGCGTGACCATCTCGGCGCCGCATCGAGGACAGGTCAAGGTCTCCATGCCGAGACGTTACCGCTCCGGTGGTGACGCGTGAGGGACCCTCGCCGACCCAGGGCCGGGCGCACGCGGGCACCAGGGATACTTCGACACGTGCCTACGCCCCGGACGGGTTTCCCGTACCTCGACCGGCTGCTCGACCGACCCGGGACGGTGCTCGCGTTCGCGCACCGGGGCGGCGCCCACCACCCCGAGACCGCCGGCCTCGAGAACACCCTGGTCGCCTTCCGTCACGCTGCCGACCTCGGCTACACCTACCTCGAGACCGACGTCCACACGACCCGCGACGGCGTGCTGCTCGCCTTCCACGACGACGTGTTGGACCGGACCACCGACCGCACCGGCGCGGTCGCGGACCTGACGTACGCCGAGATCCACGAGGCCCGGGTCGGCGGCCGAGAACCGATCCCCACGCTCGCCGAGCTCTTCGACGCGCTGCCCGGGGCCAGCTTCAACATCGACCTCAAGTCGGACGGTGCGGTCACGGCGCTCGCCGACTTCGTGGCCGCGCGCGAGGCCTGGGACCGGGTCCTGGTCGGCTCGTTCTCCCAGAGCCGGATCGACCAGTTCCGCGAGCTCACCGGAGGTCGGGTCGCGACTTCGGCGACCCTGCGGGAGATCGGCCTGTTCCGCTTCCTCCCGAGCGCACGTCTGGCTGGGCTGCTCACGCGCCACCAGTCGGCGGCCCTGCAGATCCCGCACCGACGCGGTCGGCTCCGGGTCGTCACCCCCGGCCTCGTACGGCGCGCGCACGCGACCGGCCGCCAGGTGCACGTCTGGACGATCGACGACGCCGACGAGATGAACGCCTTGCTCGACCGGGGCGTTGACGGCATCTTCACGGACCGGACGGACATACTCAGGTCCGTCCTTGTCGAGCGGGGCCAGTGGAGGAACGACCGATGACCACAGCGCAGGTCAGTCCCGAGGAGCTGGTCCGGGAGCAGAAGGCCTGGAACTGGTACGACTGGGCCAACTCGGCCTACTACACGACCGTCCTGACGGTCCTGTTCGCGCCGTTCATGATCAGCGTCGCCGGCAAGGCGGCCGGGTGCGTCGATGCCGACGACACCTGCTCGAAGACCGTCGACGTCCTCGGGCTCCACCTCGCCGCAGGCTCGCTGCCGTTCTACCTGACCAGCTTCGCCACCATCGCGAGCGCCTTCCTGCTCCCGGTCGTCGGCGCCTTCGTCGACCGCTCGAGCCGCAAGAAGTGGCACATGGCCGGGTTCGCCTGGGCCGGGTCGTTCTTCTGCGGCCTGCTCTTCCTCATGCACGGCGACAGCTGGCAGCTCGGTGCCGTGGTCATCGTGATCAGCAGCATCCTCGGCGGCTGCTCGCTGGTCAGCTACTACGCGATCCTCGTCGACATCTCGGACGAGGACGACCGCGACCGCGTCTCCTCGCGAGGCTGGGCGTTCGGCTACCTGGGCGGTGGCCTGCTGCTGCTCCTCAACCTGGTCATGGTGCTGGGTCACGACAGCTTCGGGCTCTCGAAGGAGATGTCGGTGCGGCTCTCCCTGCTGAGCGCCGCCGTCTGGTGGGCCGGCTTCACGATCATCCCGGTGATCCGGCTCCGCAACCGGCCGGCGCAGCACGTCGTCGCGGAGTCGGGCGGCCTCTTCCAGCGCAGCTTCGGGCAGCTCTTCGCCACGCTCAAGGAGATGCGCGCCTTCCCGATGACGCTGACCTTCCTCGTCGCCTACCTCTTCTACAACGACGGCATCCAGACGGTGATCTACGCGGCGTCGACGTACGGCTCCAAGCAGCTGCACTTCGGTGACTCCGTGCTGATCGCGACGATCCTGCTCATCCAGTTCGTGGCCTTCGGCGGTGCGCTCCTCTTCGGCCGCCTCGCCGCGACGTACGGCGCCTACCGCTCGATCCTCTGGGGCGTCTTCGCCTGGATGGTGATCGTGGTCGCCGCGATGTTCCTCCCCGAGAAGAACGTCGCCCTCTTCCTGGTCGTCGGCGTCGCGATCGGCATCGTCCTGGGCGGCACGCAGGCGCTGTCCCGCTCGTTCTTCAGCCTGCTGATCCCCCGCGGCCGCGAGGGCGAGTACTTCGCCCTCTACAACGCCTGCGAGCGCGGTACGTCGTGGTTCGGGACGTTCGTCTTCGGCCTGGTCTTCCAGCTGACCGGGTCCTACCGACCGGCGATCTTCGCGCTCATCGCGTTCTTCGTGCTCGGTGCCTTCTTCCTGCTGCGGCTCGACCCGAAGCGCGGCATCGAGGAAGCCGGCAACCGGGTGCCTGCGGTCATCTGAGGGCACGCCCACGACCCAGAGGTACTAGTACCTCGAGCTGTGACCGCTGCCTCATCGGGCAATTCCCGGAATCTTGTCCTCACCGCTACCGTTGAACAGATTGAGACGTCGACCGGGTGGGTAGATGAACCCCGAAATCCGGTGTCACGAACACAGGTTTCGTCCGTCTCGGTCAGGCACAACGGGGGAACTAGATTCGGGAGGTGGCTCATGGCAGAGCGCACACTGCGTGGAGCGCGGCTCGGGGGCCAGAGTTTTGAGGACGAGCGCGGGATCGAGTTCGCGGCTCGTCAGCAGGTCGGCTACCGCTGTCCGCAGGGACACGAGTTCGAGATCACGATGTCGGTCGAGGCCGACGTACCGGCGATCTGGGAGTGCCCGCGCTGCGGCGCGGAGGGTCTCAGCATCTCCGGCATCGTCCCCGAGGTGAAGGCCGAGAAGCCGGCCCGCACCCACTGGGACATGCTGCTGGAGCGGCGCTCGGAGAAGGAGCTCGAGGACATCCTCAAGGAGCGCCTCGAGCTGCTGCGCGGCGGCGAGATCGGCCCGGCGCACCTGCACCGCGCCAACCAGAAGAAGCGGAAGGCCTCCGCCTAGCGCGAGGCCTGACCCTCTTCCGGAGGATCGTTGACGACTTCGCCCCGGATCACGGGCCCCGACGAGGGCCCGGGTCCGGGGCGAGTCACGTTCACGACCAGCCGGCGTGCGACGACCGCCGTCAGCAGCCGCCGGAACACCGGCCGCGTCAGCGGCAGGATCAGGAAGAACGCGAAGATGTCGGTGACGAACCCCGGCGCGATCATCAGCGTGCCGCCGACCAGCACCAGCGCGCCGTCGGCGAGCTCGGTCGCCGGCATCCGCCCGGTGTTCAGCGCCTCGCGCAGCGCCAGCCAGGTGCGGCGGCCCTCGCGCCGGATCAGCCAGGTGCCGAGGATCGCGTCCGCCAGCAGCAGCGCGATCGTCCAGCCGGCGCCGATCACCTGGCCGACCTGCACCAGGACGTAGATCTCGACCAGCGGCACGACCACGAAAAGCACGAACAACAGGCCCGAGACCAACCGGCGACGACGCGACCTCATCGGCGCAGCGCCCTCGTGATCTGGGCCCTGCGCTCGCGCAGGCCCCAGGCGGTGATCCGCTTGAGCGACTCGGTGGCGACCGCGCCGCTCATCTTCGAGTCGCCGCGGATCCGCTCGACGAACTCGATCGGCACCTCGCGCACGACCAGGCCCGCCGCGAGCGTCCGGGCGACCATGTCGGTCTGGAAGACGTAGCCGGTCGACTCGACCGCGTCGAGGTCGATCTTCTCGAGGGTCGTGCGCCGGAACAGCCGGAACCCGGCCGTCGCGTCCCGGATCTTCACGCCGAGCAGCAGCCGCACGTAGAGGTTGCCGCCGCGCGACAGGATCTCGCGCTGCAGCGGCCAGTTCACGACCGAGCCGCCCGGGACCCAGCGCGACCCGATCACCAGGTCGGCGCCTCGCAGCGCGTCGAGGAGCCGGTCGAGCTGCTCGGGTTGGTGGGAGCCGTCGGCGTCCATCTCGCCGATGACGTCGTAGCCCGCGGCCAGGGCCTCGCGGAACCCGTGGAGGTAGGCGGCGCCCAGGCCCGCCTTCACCGAGCGGTGGATCACGCGCACGGCCGGGTCGGCGGCCGCCAGGTCGTCGGCGATGCCGCCGGTCCCGTCGGGCGACCCGTCGTCGACGACCAGGACGTCGACCGCCGGTTGCGCCGCGCGCAGACGCCCGACGATCCAGGCGATGTTCTCGGCCTCGTTGTAGGTGGGGATCACCACGACGATCCGACCGAGACCATCGATGCTGCGCTCGCTCACGCGGGTCGTCCTTCACTCGCTGCTGTGTTCGCTGCTGAGGCGGCGACCGGGGCGTCGGAGCCTGCCCGGCCGTCCTCGGCCTGCTGCCGGTTCCGGCGCCGAGGATACGGGACCCCACCTGCCAAGAACGTGACCAGGAGGCCAACGGCGGTGAGCGCGATGCAGACCCGTCCGGGCCAGGCGCCCATCCGCACCGCGGGGGTCAGCGCGGTGTCCAGCCCGACCGTCTCGACCAGGGCCGCCTGGGTGCGCGGCGCGGCCTGGGCGACGACCGTGCCGTCGGGCGAGATGATCCCGGAGACGCCGTTGGTCGACGCGACCACGAGCCACCGGCCGGTCTCGATCGCGCGCAGGCGGGTGATCGCGAACTGCTGGTCGATCTGGTGCGTGTGGATGAAGGTGGCGTTGCTCGTCTGCACGGTGAGCAGCTGGGCGCCGCGGCTGACCTGGGCGTAGATCGCGTCGTCGTACGCGACGTCGAAGCAGATCGAGTCGGCGACCTCGATGCCGGCGACGCGCAGCGGTTCCGTGCGCGTGCCGGCGACCATGTCGCGACCCACCATCGTGAGCCGGCCGATCTGGAGGTCGTCGAGCTGGCCGCGGAAGGGGATGTACTCGCCGAAGACCACCGGGTGGTGCTTGGTGTAGCGGTCCCCCGCCCCGGTCACGGGATCCCACACGATCCCCTGGTTGAGCACGTGCGTCGGGCCGGCGTCGACGATCGCGCCGACCATGATCGGGAGCTTGATCGCCGCGCTCGCGGCCTCGATCTGCGCGTTGGTCCGGGTGTCGCGGAAGGGGTCGACGGCGGTGGAGTTCTCCGGCCAGACGACGAAGTCGGGCTGCTTCACCGTCCCGGCGCTGACGTCCTGCGCGAGCCGGGTGGTGACGTCGACGAGGTTCTGGGTGACCTGTCGGTAGTCGTAGAGGATGTCGTCGCCGTTGCCGGGCACGTCGCCCTGGACGGCCGCGACGGTCACCTCGCCCTCCTGGGTCGGCTCCCAGGCGAAGGCGACTGGCAGCACGAGCGCCCCGGCGACCACGGCGACCAGGAGCCCGCCTGCCACGAGGCGGGTCCGCTCGCGCGCGAGCACGACCCACGCGAGGAGGCTGCCGCTGAGGGCCAGGACGAAGCTGACGCCAACGGTGCCGAGCCAGGGCATCGCGTCGGCGACCGGGGTGTCGATGACGGCGAACGCCAGGCGGCCCCACGGCATCCCGCTGAACGGCCAGGTGCTGTACCAGAGCTCGGTCGTCACCCACGCTGCCGGCAACCAGAGCGGCCACAGCCGGTGTCGCTGGAGCAGCGTCGACCCGATCCCGAGCACGGAGAAGTAGAGCGACTGCCAGATCGAGAGCCCGATCCAGGCGTCCGGTCCGACCGTTCGCATCCAGAACAGCAGCACCAGCTCGAAGCCGAGCCCGAAGGCGAGGCCGACCACCCAGGCGGAGCGGGCCCGGAGGCCACGGGTCGCCAGGACGAAGCCGGCGACCGCGAACGGGATCACGATCGGCGCCGCGACCGGCTCGAAGGCGAGCGACAGCGCGACGCCGCAGGCGAGCGCGACCAGGATCCGAAGGGGCACGACATGAAAAATACCGGCCCCGCGTCTGCGGGACCGGCACGAGACAACTTCTGGCGACACCTTGTCCATCTCTTGCAGAGCTCCGGAAGGGTCCCGCACCCTTCGGACCAGTCCGTCCCCGACCGGCTGCCAGGTACGTGGCTGTTGTCTAGGGGATACGGGTCCCTTCCGTATCCACCCTCGCGGAGCGGACCGACCTCCGCGAACAGGGGCGGACGGGATGGTTGGAGCCCCACCCTCCGACCCGGCCACTCGGACGTCGGTCCACCTGCCACGATCTGCATGGGTGGACGGCACACCCTCGAATGCGGAGCGGGTGGCTGTCAACCGTTCCGTGACCTGCGCGTTTGCGTGAACCCGCAGGTCAGAGGGGCAGTCGCCCGGGTGAGATCGAGGGTGAAAATTCCTGCGGATTCGGCGTGTCGCGCGCGACGCGCCGGGGTCGCGTCACCCGCGCCTCAGGCGCGCACCAGATGGACGGCCATCGTCGCATATTCGTCGGCGAGCTCGTCCAGGCTGAGCGGCCCGGACGGCACCCACCAGCGGGCCACTCCACTGCACATCTCCAGCAGGGCGCGCCGGGCCAGTGCCGGAGTCTCCACCCGGAAGGACCCGCTGCGGACGCCCTCGTCGATCGTCGCCTGCCAGAGGTCCTCGTAGCGGTCGCGGAGCGCGACGATCTCTCCCCGGGACGTGGCCGACAGGGCCCGCACCTCGTCGTCGACGACGCGGGTCTCCTCGGGTGAGCGAGCATGGGTGCGCACGTGCATCTCGACGAGTGCGACCAGGCGTTCGCGCGCGGTGAGCGCGGGGTCGGCACAGATCTCCTCCCCCGCGTCGACCAGCCGGGTCAGGCTGGTGCGCATGATCGCGACCAGCAGCTCCTCCTTGGTGCCCATGTAGTGGTAGAGCGAGGCCGAGGACAGGCCGGCGGCATCGGCCAGCTGGCGGATCCCGGTGCCGTGGTAGCCGCGCTCGGCGAAGAGGCTGAGCGCCGCCGCCCGCACGCGCTCGGCGGTGGTCGGTGCGACTGCCTCTGCCACCACTTGACCCCTCTCCGGACGACGACCTACGGTCAGCATGATGCCCGATCGATCGATCGATCGGTAGCCCAGGACAGAAGGAGGCCTCCGTGGAGGTCGAATACGCCAGGGACGGTGCGGTCGCGCTGGTCCACCTGAACCGGCCCGAGCGGCTCAACGCCGTCAACACCGCGCTGACGGAGGGACTCGCCGCGGCGCTCGCGCGCGCCACCGCCGAAGGCGCACGCGCGGTCGTGATCGCCGGTCGGGGTCGGGCCTTCTGCGCGGGGCACGACCTGAAGGAGCCCGAACCGGTCGAGGACCCCGTCCAGACCCGGGCCCGTCTCGAGGACATCCAGGAGGTCACCCGGCTGGTACGCCGCTTCCCCGGGCCGGTCGTCGCAGCGGTGCACGGCTACGCGCTCGGCGCGGGCTGCGAGTTCGCACTGGCCTGCGATCTCGTCGTGGCCGGCGAGGACGCGCAGTTCGGCTTCCCCGAGGTGAGCGTCGGACTCAGCGTCACCGGCGGCATCTCCCGGTTGCTGCCGGTGCTGGTCGGCTGGGCACGCGCGAAGGAGCTGCTGCTCCTCGGCGAACGGGTGGACGGGACCGAGGCGGCCCGGATCGGGCTGGTCGCCCGCGTCGTACCCACCGGTGAGCACGAGCAGGTCGCGCTCGAGCTGGCCCAGCGGATCGCCGAGCGGCCGGCGGTCTCGGTCAACCTCGCCAAGCAGGTGCTCGACCAGGGCCTGGACTCGACGATCGACGAGGCGATGGCCCGCGAGGTCGACCACGCGATCATCACCTCCATGTCGGGCGAGGGTGCCGCACCCAAGGAGGCGTTCACGCGTGCCTGACACCACCCTCGTCTCCCGGCTGCTGCACGCCGCCGCCCGGTGGCCCGACCGACCGGCGTGGACCTTCGTCGACGCCGAGGGCGTCGAGGTGACCCTCACCTTCGACGAGGTCGAGCTCCGCACCGCAGCCGTTGCGCAGGCGCTCCGCGAGCGCGGCGTGGAGGCCGGCGACCGGGTCGCCGTGATGCTCGACAACCAGCCGGAGTTCCCGGTGACCTGGCTGGCGCTCACGCGTCTCGGAGCGGCGATCGTCCCGCTCAACGTGCGCTACCGCTCCGTCGACGCCCAACACCTCCTCGACGACGCCGGCGTGCGTGTCGCAGTCACGAGCGCGGCGTACGCCGACCTCCTCCGGCGGCTCGACCGCCCGCCTACGGTGCACCTCGTCGACGACCTCTCCCCTGAGCGTGACTTCGCGCAGGGACCGGTCGACCCGGCGGCGATCGTCAACGTGCAGTACACCTCCGGCACGACCGGGCGCCCGAAGGGCTGCCTGCTCTCGCACCGCTACTGGACCACGTTGGCCACCAGCCTGGTGGACGAGTTCCCGCGCATCGGGAGCGACGACGTGATGCTGACCGCGCAGCCGTTCCACTACATCGACCCGATGTGGAACATGGTCACCGCGCTGAGCGCCGGCGCCCACCTGGTCGTGCTCGACGGCTTCCACCCGTCGACCTTCTGGGACCAGGTGCGCCGCCATGGCGTGACGTACTTCTACTGCCTGGCCGCGATGCCGACGCTGCTGCTGCGGATGCCGCCCGACCACCTCGACCGGGAGCACCGGGTGCGCGCCGTGCAGTGCTCGGCGATCCCGCCGTCGCTGCACGCCGAGCTCGAGAAGCGCTGGGGTGCGCCGTGGTTCGAGGCGTTCGGGATGACCGAGACCGGCGCCGACATCCGGGTGTCGCCCGACGACCACGACGAGCTCGTCGGAAGCGGATGCCTGGGTCGTCCGGCAGCGCACCGCGAGGTGCGCATCGACGACGGCGGTCAGATGTGGCTGCGCGGCGCCGGGATGATGGACGGCTACCTCGGCCACCCCGACCCGTTCGTCGACGGCTGGTTCCCAACCGGCGACCTGGCCCGCGTCGACGACCAGGGCCGCGTCTACCTCCAGGGCCGGCTCAAGGACATGATCCGGCGCTCCGGCGAGAACATCGCAGCTCGCGAGGTCGAGGAGGTGCTCCTCTCCCACCCCGCCGTCCGGCTGGCCGCCGTGGTCGGCGTGCCCGACGACATCCGCGGCGAGGAGGTCAAGGCGTACGTCGTGGCGCCGGACGCCTCCGAGGAGGAGCTGGCGGCCTGGTGCACCGAGAGGCTCGCGTCGTTCAAGGTGCCGCGCTTCTGGGAGTTCCGCGACGACCTGCCGCTGACCGCGTCACACCGGGTCGAGAAGAGCAAGCTGTGAAGGCCGACCTGCTGCTGACGAACGCACGGGTGCGGACCGTCGACGGGGACGCCGTCGCTCCGGCCGTGGCGATCTGGCGGGACCGGGTCGTCGCCCTCGAGGACGTGCCCGCCGATCGAACGATCGATCTGGACGGGGCCGTCGTCACGCCCGGCTTCCACGACGCCCACAACCACATGGCGTGGTACGGCCTGTCCCTCGCCGAGGTGGACCTCCGGGTGTCGTCGCTCGACGCGCTGTACGACGCGGTCGCGGCCCGGGCCGCCGAGCTGCCTCCCGGTGAGTGGGTGGTCGGCGCCGGCTACGACGAGAACAAGATCGGCGGGCACCCGACCCGCGACGCGCTCGACCGGGCAGCGCCCGGCCGCAACGTCTGGCTGCGGCACACCTCGGGCCACATGTGCGTCGTCAACGGGCCGCTGCTCGCGGAGCTCGGCATCGCGGACGCGCCCGTGGAGGTGTCGGGTGGCCTCGTCGTCACCGACGACACCGGGCGGCCGACCGGGCTGCTCCAGGAGCAGGCCCAGCAGCTGCTCAACCGGCTGGTCCTCCCCTACCCCGTGGCGTCCCTGGTGGATGCCATCGAGCGCGCCGGGCAGGTCTACCTCGCGCAGGGCATCACCAGCGTGGTCGAGGCCGGCGTCGGTGGTGGCTGGATCGGGAAGAGCCCGGTCGAGGTCGCGGCCTACCAGCTCGCACGCGACTCCGGCCGGCTGCCGGTGCGGGTCGAGCTGATGGTGGCCGCCGACGCGCTGCACGAGCTCCCTGCTCACGAGTCCGACGGGCTCGTCCTCGGGCTCGACCTCGGCATCCGGACGGGTCTCGGCGACGACCGGCTCCGGATCGGGCCGACCAAGATCTTCAGCGACGGCTCCCTGATCGGCCACACCTGCGCGATGACCGAGGACTTCGCCGACACCCCCGGCGAGCGCGGCTTCCTCCAGGACGACGCCGACGCCCTGCGCACCCGGATCCTCGACGCCCACCGGTCGGGGTGGCGGGTCGCGGCCCACGCGATCGGTGATGCCGCGATCGACCTGGTGCTCGATGCGGTCGCCGAGGCCCAGGAACGCTGGCCGCGCCACGACGTACGCCACCGGATCGAGCACTTCGGGGTCTCGCGTCCCGACCAGGTGGCGCGCGCGGCCGCGCTGGGGGTGGTGCCGGTGCCGCAGGGGCGCTTCGTCGGCGAGATCGGCGACGGCATGCTGCGCGCCCTCGGCTCGGAGCGTGCCGGGTGGGCCTACCGCTACCGGTCCCTGCTCGACGCGGGCATCACCCCGCCCGGGAGCTCGGACCGACCGGTGGTCGACGGCGCTCCCCTGCGCGGCATCCACGACATGGTCAACCGGCTGACCGACGGCGGGCAGCCCTGCGGCCCCGAGGAGGCCATCACCGGGCTGGAGGCGCTGACGGCGTACACGCTGGGTTCGGCGTACGCCTCCCACGCGGAGGCGGACCGGGGCACCGTCGCCGTCGGGAAGTACGCCGACCTCGCCGTGCTGTCGGACGACCCGGCGACCGTGGATCCGTCCAGGATCAAGGACATCGAGGTGCTCCGCACCGTGCTCGCCGGAGAGGTCGTGTGGGAGCGATGAGGCTCGTCGAGGCCGCGAGCCTCTCTCCTGGTGAGCTGGAGGCGGTCGAGCGCATCTACGTCGATGCGTTCCCCGACGAGCTGCAGGCGCCGTTCACGGACCTCTTCGCCGATCGGATGCTCGTGCTGCTGGACGAGGACGGCCCGGCGGGGTTCGCCCTGGTGCGCGACCTGCCGGAGACCACGTGGACGTTCCTGCGGTTCTACGCCGTGGGCCGTCGCGGTCAGGGCATCGGCTCGCTGATGTGGGCGTCGCTCACGGCGCTGCTCGCGGGCGAGGGCAGGACGCGTCTCATCTGGGACGTCGAGGACCCGGCCGAGCCCGGCATCTCCCCCGAGCACGAGGACGAGCACCGTCGGCGGATCGTCTTCTACGAGCGCCTGGGCGGGCGGCTGCACCCGGTGCGGGAGTACTTCCCGCCGCACGACGACGGGCACGCCCCGCAGCTGCTGCTCATGGACGCGCCGCTCGGAGACGGCGACGACGCGACGCTGCGCGCCGTGGTTGAGGGCGTGTTCCGGCACCGCTACGGGCTGGCTGCCGACGATCCCGTCGTACGCCGGACGTTACTGGCCAGTTCTCTTCTCTGACAGGAGAACATGCGGCGATGTGTTTGCATCGCCGCAATATCTTTGTCACCCTTGCGGGCATGAGCATCGAGACGTCGATCGCGTCCCTCGTCGAGGGCGAGACCGGTCAGCCCTACCCCTACCGTCGCGTCGAGCTGGTGGAGCCCGACTGGACCCGCTTCCCGGGCTGGAAGGACGTCACCACCGCGGAGTGGGAGTCCGTCCAGTGGCAGCGCGCCCACTGCATCAAGAACGTCAAGCAGCTCCGCGAGCTGCTCGGCGACCTCGTCGACGAGCGCTTCTACGCCGACCTGGAGCGCGACCAGTCCGAGCGGGCGACGATGTCGATGCTCGTGCCGCCGCAGATGATGAACACGATGCTGCCGCACGAGACCCCCGGTGGCCCCGGCTCGCTGACCGAGGCGTTCTACGCCGACCCGGTCCGCCACTACATGATCCCGGTCTTCTCGGACCGACGTACCGACTTCCCGTCGCACCCGCACGCCACCCGCGACTCGCTGCACGAGCACGACATGTGGGCGACCGAGGGGCTGACGCACCGCTACCCGACCAAGGTGCTCGCCGAGCTGCTGCCGACCTGCCCGCAGTACTGCGGCCACTGCACCCGGATGGACCTGGTCGGCAACTCGACCCCGACCATCGACAAGCTGAAGTTCGTCGGCAAGCCCAACGACCGGCTCGGCGACATGCTCGACTACCTGCGCCGTACGCCGCAGGTGCGCGACGTGGTCGTCTCCGGCGGCGACGTGGCCAACATGCCGTGGCCGCGGCTCGAGGCGTTCCTGACCGAGCTGCTCGCGATCGAGAACATCCGCGACATCCGGCTGGCCACCAAGGCCCTGGTCGGTCTCCCCCACCACTGGCTGCAGGACGACGTCGTCGAGGGGATGACCCGGATCGGCACGATGTCGCGCTCGCGCGGGGTCTCGGTCGCCATCCACACCCACGCCAACCACGCCAACTCGATCACGCCGCTCGTCGCGAAGGCCACGCGGGCGATGCTCGACGCCGGCATCCGCGACGTCCGCAACCAGGGCGTGCTGCTCAACGGCGTCAACGCCGACCCGCACGCGCTGCTCGACCTGTGCTTCCGGCTGCTCGATGGCGCGCAGATCATGCCGTACTACTTCTACATGTGCGACCTGATCCCCTACTCGGAGCACTGGCGGGTCTCGGTCGCCGACGCGCAGCGGCTGCAGCACCACATCATGGGCTACCTGCCGGGCTTCGCGACCCCGCGGATCGTCTGCGACGTGCCGTTCGTCGGCAAGCGCTGGGTGCACCAGCTGTCGTCCTACGACACCGAGCGCGGCATCTCCTACTGGACCAAGAACTACCGGACCTCGATCGAGGCCACGGCGGCCGACGCCCTCGAGCGGACCTACGAGTACTACGACCCGATCCACACGCTGCCCGAGTCGGGCCAGCAGTGGTGGGCCGAGCACGCCGACCTCGACGAGTCCGCTCTCAAGGCCGCCGAGGTGGCCGAGGCGTCGCGTCGTACGGCTGCGCTCCAGGCCTGGTAGGTCCGCCCTCCCGCACGCCCGTGGGCATGCGGTTTGGTCACAAACCGCACGTGGGAGCGCTCCGATGTTGCGGTTGGTGACCAAACCGCAACGCCCGGGCGGCCCGCGGTCAGGTGACGGGGCGGTTCTCGTACGGCGTGGAGAGCACGATCGTGGTGCGGGTGGAGACGTTGGCGGCCGCCCGGATCCGGGCGAGCAGGTCCTCGAGGTCGGTGGGCATGCCGACTCGCACCTTCAGGATGTAGGACTCGTCGCCGGCGACCGACCAGCACGACTCGATCTCCGGGATGCCGCGGACGCGTTCGGGCGAGTCGTCCGGCTGCGAGGGGTCGATCGGTCGGATCGAGATGAACGCCGTCAGCGGCAGCCCGAGCTGCTCGTGGTCGATCGTCGCGCCGTAGCCGAGGATCAGTCCGCGCGACTCGAGTCGCTTCACCCGCTGGTGGACGGCCGACGTCGAAAGTCCCGTCGCCTTGCCCAGGTCGGTGAAAGACATCCGGCCGTCATTGGCGAGAAGCTCGAGAATCTTCCGGTCAGTGGCTTCGAGTTCGGACTGGCTCACGGCGGACAGACTAGCGGCGCATGGCAGGATCTGGCGGGTGACAGACCAGCCGGGGCGTCTGATGCTCCTCGACAGTGCGTCCATGTACTTCCGCGCGTTCTTCGGCGTACCCGAGATCAAGGCGCCGGACGGCACTCCCGTCAACGCGGTCCGCGGGTTCCTCGACTTCATCTCCCGGCTGGTCGGTGACTACGGTCCGACCGACCTCGTCTGCTGCTGGGACAACGACTGGCGCCCGCAGTGGCGGGTCGACTTGCTCCCGTCGTACAAGGCCCACCGGGTGGTCGCGGAGCGCACCGACGCCCCCGACGTCGAGGAGGTGCCCGACCCGCTCGAGGTGCAGGTGCCGATCATCCTCGACGTCCTCGACGCCTTCGGTCTCTGCGTGAAGGGGATCGACGGCTACGAGGCCGACGACGTCATCGGCAGCCTCGCCGCGCAGGCGAAGCAGCCCGTCGACATCGTCACCGGCGACCGCGACCTCTTCCAGCTCGTCGACGACCAGGCCGACGTGCGGGTCCTCTACATCGCGCGCGGCGTCGGCAACCACGAGCGGGTCACCAACGACTGGGTGCGGGCGAAGTACGACGTCGACGCCCGCCAGTACGCCGACTTCGCGACGCTCCGCGGTGACGCCTCGGACGGGCTGCCCGGTGTCGCGGGCGTCGGCGACAAGACCGCGGCCACGCTGCTCAACCGGTTCGGCGACATTGACGGCATCGTCGCGGCCGCGCTCGACCCGGACGGCGACATGGGGCCGGGGCCGCGCGGCAAGATCAAGGCCGCGGCCGACTACCTCGCGGTCGCACCCCAGGTCGTCGCGGTGGCCCGCGACCTCGAGCTCGGCTCCCCCGACACGCGGCTCCCGTCCGAGCCGCGCGACCTGGCCCGCGTCGCCGAGCTCGGCACGAAGTGGGGCATCGAGAGCCCCGTGCAGCGGCTCACCGAGGTCCTGCTGGCCCGCTAGCCCACCATCTCGTCGACCACGATCTTCGCGGCCGACGGGCAGCCCTTCGTGAAGCCGTAGAAGGGCCCGAAGTCCTTGGTCGCGAGGAACCCGACGGT
Source organism: Nocardioides pollutisoli (assembly GCF_040045055.1). Taxonomy (NCBI): domain Bacteria; kingdom Bacillati; phylum Actinomycetota; class Actinomycetes; order Propionibacteriales; family Nocardioidaceae; genus Nocardioides; species Nocardioides pollutisoli. Next base: position 242,266 of record NZ_JBDZDU010000002.1, on the reverse strand, counting down.
GTACAGCCCCGGCAGGCTCGTCTCGAAGCCCTCGGAGAGGTCCGGGAAGCCTTCCGTGGACTGGACCCGGTCGAGCACCCCGGTGAGGTAGGGCACCCGGGCGATGTCCGGCTTGTAGCCGGAGGCGAAGACGACGTGGTCGACCTCGAGCACATCGCCGTCCGAGAGCGTCAGGCGGACCGGCCCGTCGCCCTCGACGTCGGTGACCGCGCACTGTCCATGTGAGTGCACCACCTCGGGCCGGAGCCGCGGGACCAGCCAGTGCTCGAGCGTCAGCCGCCCGACCTGCCAGAACTCCTGCGCGATGCCGGCCCGCTCGTCGGCCGACAGGCTGCGCCACCAGCCCCGCTGGGCGAGCGTCTGGTCGACGTACGCGTCCACGAACCCCCAGCTCACCCGCTCGAAGGCCGGCGTCGGGTGGCGGTGCACCACGTCGACCCGCTCCGCGCCGTGGTCGCACAGCAGCGCCGCCCACTCGTAGGCGCTCTGCCGGCCACCGATGACCGCCACCCGGGCACCGGACAGGTCGTCGAAGGTGACCCGGTCGAGCGTGTGCGACTGCCGCTCCGCGGGCACCCGCGCGTGCCAGTCGGGCCGCTGCGCGAAGTAGCCGACGCCCGGGGCGACGAGCACCTTCTCCGCCTCGATCCGGCTGCCGTCGGCCATCTCGGCGACGAAGGAGCCGTTCGGCTTGGTCAGGTCGGCGACCAGGCGCGGGTCGGCCGCCAGACCCTTCTGCCGGGCGAACCACTCCGCGTGGTCGAGCCACACGTCGATCGGGATCGGGTCGACGTCGGCCGGGGCGATCCCGTGCTCCTCGGCGTACGCCGCGAAGGTGTGCTCGCGGTTCGCGTCGAGGTACCAGTCCAACCCGGAGCGGAGGTACATGTCGGACGGCATCTGGTCGCGCCAGAAGGAGAGCGGCAGGCCGACGACGTGGGTGTCGATGCCACGGTCCCCGGCGTACGCCGCGGCGGCGTAGCCGTAGGGGCCGGCTCCGATGACGAGCAAGTCGGTGCGTTCGGTGACCACGCTCGAACGGTACGCCGCAACCGCGGGGCTCGTACCGTGGTTGGCATGACTCAGATCGCGATCGTCGGCGGCCACGGCAAGGTGGCCATCCAACTCCTCCACGTGCTGCGCCGGACGGACCACGACGCGGTCGCCCTGGTGCGGAAGGAGGAGTACCGCGAGGAGCTCGAGGGCCTCGGTGCCGCGGTGCGGATCCTCGACATCGAGCAGGACGGCGCCGACGCGTTCGCGGCGGCGTTCACGGGTTGCTCCGCGGTCGTCTTCGCCGCCGGCGGCGGCGCGGACGGCAACATCGAGCGCAAGCGCACCGTCGACCTCGAGGGGTCGCTGAAGTCGATCGAGGGCGCGAAGATCGCCGGCATCGACCGGTTCGTGCAGGTGTCCGCGATCGGCGTGGACGACCCGCTGCCCGATGACACCTCCGACGTGTGGCGCGCGTACGTCGAGGCGAAGCGCGACGCCGACGCCGCGCTGCGCGCGAGCGGGCTGGCCTGGACGATCATCCGGCCCGGCCGGCTCACCGACGACCCTGGCACCGGGCTCGTGTCCCTGGGCGAGGACGTCGCTCGTGGTGACGTGTCCCGTGCCGACGTCGCAGCAGTGGTTGCCGCGGTGCTCGACGCCGACAGCACCGTCGGCAAGCAGTGGGCGCTCGTGAACGGCGAGACGCCGGTCGCCGACGCCGTCCGCGCCTAGGTCAGTCGGCGAGCGCCGTGTAGGCGACCACGCCGCGCCGCAGCTGGCGGACGAGGTCGCGGGCGGTCTCCCGCAGCGGGGCCTCGCCCGCAGCGTCGGCGACCTGCCCGGCCAGGTCGATGAGCTGCTTCATCCAGCGCACGAAGTCGCCGGCGGCGAGGTCGCTGACCTCGAGCACAGCGTCGAGGTCGTCCCCCTCGGCCCACCGGTAGGCGACCCAGGCGAAGCCCAGGTCGGGCTGGCGGAGGAAGTCGAGCTTGTGCTGCCGCTCGAGCGCGTCGAGGCTCCCCCACAGCTTGACCATCTCGCCGATGACCTCGCGCACGCGACCGCCCGGGATCCGCGGCGACGAGGCGTCGTCGGGGCGGCGGGACTCGAAGACCAGCACCGACAGTGCCGCGGCGAGCTCGGACGCGGAGAGCTCGTCCCAGAGCCCCTGGCGCATCGACTCGGCTGCGACGAGGTCCATGTCGGAGTAGAGACGGCGCAGCCGGCGGCCGCGGTCGGTGACGGTGTCACCCTCGAGGTAGTCGAGCGCAGTCAGGACCTCGCAGACCCGGTCGAACTGGCGGGCGACGGTGTTGGTGCGCTGCTCGACCCGCCGCTTGAGGGTCTGCGCGTCACGGTCGAGCTTGAAGTAGCGCTCGGCCCACCGGGCGTGCTCCTCGCGGTCGGCGCACTCGTGGCACGGGTGCGCCTTGAGCTGGGCGCGCAGGGCCGCGATCTGGTCGTCGACGGGGCCGCGGGACGGGTCCTTGCTCTTCCTGGCCGATGGCGGCGGCGGGGTGAGGTCGTGGGTGCGGCTGCGGAGGGCCGCGGCCAGGTCGCGGCGCATCTGCGGGTTGCGGCCGTTGAAGCTCTTCGGGATCTTCAGCCGGGTGACGGCCTCGACCGGCTCCGGGAAGTCGATCATCGCGAGCCGCCGCGCCTGCCGGTCGGCCGTGACGACGTACGGACGGGGTCCCTCGGGCGACCAGCCCGGGTCGATGACGACGGCGAAGCCGGCGAACTTGCCGGTGGGGACCATGATCACGTCGCCCGGCTTGAGCTCGCGCAGCGATGCCATGGCCTCCTCGCGACGGTCGCTGCGACGGGACTTGCTGGCGCCCTTCTCGGCGTCGCTGATCTTGCGACGGAGCTCGGCGTACTCCATGAAGTCGCCGAGGTGGCAGGTCGCGGCCTCGCGGTAGCCGTCGAGGGCGTCCTGGCTCTTGCGCAGCTGGCGGGCGAGGCCGACGACCGCCTTGTCCGCCTGGAACTGCGCGAAGGACTGCTCGAGGAGCTGGCGGGACTTCTCCCGGCCGAACTGGTGCACGAGGTTGACCGCCATGTTGTACGACGGCCGGAACGACGAGCGCAGCGGATAGGTGCGGGTGGAGGCCAGGCCGGCCAGCTCCCGGGGGTTCATGCCCTGCTGCCACAGGACGACGCCGTGGCCCTCGACGTCGAGACCGCGGCGACCGGCGCGGCCGGTGAGCTGGGTGTACTCCCCCGGCGTGATGTCGGCGTGGGTCTCGCCGTTCCACTTGCTGAGCTTCTCGATGACGACCGTGCGAGCAGGCATGTTGATGCCGAGCGCGAGGGTCTCGGTCGCGAAGACCACTTTGCACAGCCCGCGGATGTAGAGCTCCTCGACGCACTGCTTGAAGGCGGGCAGCATCCCGGCGTGGTGGGCGGCGATGCCGCGGGTCAGGGCGTCGAGGAAGTCGTGGTAGCCCAGGGCGTGCCGGTCGTCCTCGGGGAGGTTGCGGCAGGACTCCTCGACGTACTGGTAGATCGCGTCGCGTTCCTCGGGTGTGGTGAGCCGGATGCCGGCGCTGAGGCACTGCGTGACCGCGGCGTCGCACCCGACCCGGCTGAAGATGAAGACGATCGCGGGCAGCAGCCCGTCGCGGTCGAGCCGGTCGATCACGTCCGCCCGGCTGGGGATCCAGATCCGCCGTCCGTTGCCGACCTGCTTGCCGCCACCGCGGCCTGGTGCGGAGCGGCCCCGCGGCGTACGACGGTCCTTCATCCGGTTGCTGGCCCAGTCGTCACGGGCGAGCTTGACCAGCTCGTCGTTGACCGGTGCGCCCTCCTTGACGAAGCCGGCCGCCGCATCCACGTCGGAGGAGGCGAAGAGGTCGAGCAGGCGCCTGCCGGCCATCACGTGCTGGTAGAGCGGGACCGGCCGGCGCTCCTCGACGATCGTGACCGTGTCGCCACGGACGGTCTCGAGCCACTCGCCGAACTCCTCGGCGTTGGAGACGGTCGCGGAGAGCGAGATCAGGGAGACCGACTCGGGGAGGTGGATGATCACTTCCTCCCAGACCGCGCCGCGCGCCCGGTCGGCCAGGTAGTGCACCTCGTCCATGACGACGAACCCGAGACCCAGGAGGGTCCGCGAACCGGCGTACAGCATGTTGCGGAGCACCTCGGTGGTCATCACCACGATCGGCGCCTCGCCGTTGACGACGTTGTCGCCGGTGAGCAGGCCGACCTGGTCGGAGCCGTAGCGGGCGACCAGGTCGTTGTACTTCTGGTTGGAGAGCGCCTTGATCGGGGTCGTGTAGAAGCACTTGCGGCCGGTCTCGAGGGCCAGGTGGATGGCGAACTCGCCGACGATGGTCTTGCCGGACCCGGTCGGTGCCGCGACCAGGACACCGCGCCCGTCCTCGATCTCCTGGCAGGCGCGGACCTGGAAGTCGTCGAGCGGGAAGTCGTAGAGGTCGGTGAAGCTCCGCAGCACCGGGTGCTTGCGACCGGCGCGGTAGTCGGCGTACCGCTCGGACGGGGAGAGTTCCTGGTCGTCCGCGGTGCTCATACGCCCAAACCTACGCGAGGACCGTCAACGCTCCCGGCGCACACTCCACGGTGAGCGGCAGCGCTCCGAAACGCTCGCCGTCGGCGTACGAGACGATCCCGGGCGCCGCGACGGTGACCGAGCGGACCCGGTGGTGCTCGTACTTCGGATGGGTGACGTGGGTGCCCTTGAACAGCTTGGGATAGGTCTTGACCAGGCTCGGCTTGCTCATCGGCTTGATGATGACGACGTCGAGCATCCCGTCGTCGAGCAGCGCGCCCTCGGTGATGCGGAGGCCACCGCCGAACGACGGCCCGTTGCCGACCGAGACCATCATCGCCTCGAAGGACAGCTGCTCGCCGTCGAGGTCGAGGGTGTACGGGATCGGCTCGAAGGTGCGGAGTTCGGCGAGGGTCGCGATGTTGTAGCGCATCTGCCCCTTGGGCCAGGTCATCCGGTTGGCGCGCTCGTTGACGATGGCGTCGAAGCCGGCACACAGGACGGTCGTGAAGAACTTGCTGCCGCTGCGGGCCAGGTCGACCGTGCGCTTCTCGCCGTTGAGCACCCGGTCGGCCGCGGCGACGGGGTCCTTGCGCGGGAGGTCGAAGTAGCGCGCGACGTCGTTGCCCGTCCCGGCGGGGATGATCCCGAGGGCGGTCCGGGTGTTGGCGAGCGCCTGGACGCCGAGGTGCACCATGCCGTCGCCCCCGACGATGACCAGCGTCTCGGCGCCGTCGGCCACGACCTGGTGCGCGAGGTCGAGGGCCTCGTCCGCGTCGCGACCCTCGAGGGTCCGCACGCTGACCCCGGCCGCCCGCATCCGCTCCACCGCCGCGTCCCGCGCTCGCGCGCCCTTGCCCTTCCCCGATGTCGGGTTGGTCAGGACTGCGATCTCTCGGGTGCTGCCGGTCACGGGGGTGACCCTAGCCATCCGCAGCCGCCGGCATGCGGTTTGGTCACAAACCGCAATCGGGAGCGTTCCCACCTTGCGGTTGGTGACCAAACCACATGCTCAGCGCGTGAGGCCGATCCGCAGCCGGACGGAGTAGTGGTCGGCGGAGGCGCCGACGGCGCGGGCGAGCCGGCTGACGGCGTCGAGCACCAGGTCGGCGGAGAACGTCGTACCCGGCACTGCCAGGGTGAGTCGGCCGTCCCGGTCGACGAGGAACACCTCGCCGTGGCGCCAGGCCTGGTGAGCGCGCAGACGGACGTCGTCGGTGGCCACCGGGGTCGGGTAGGCGTCGTCCACGGCGAGGAGGTCGCACGGGAGGACGTCGTGGTCGTCAGCGACCAGCCCGCCGGGGACCGATGAGCCGGCGCGCAGCCCGCCCTCGGCGGACCAGGTGACGTCGCACTCCCCCAGCCACTCAGGCAGGTCGAAGGGGTCGACCGCGGTCAGGCCGGACGTCGTCACAGGGGCGAGACCTCGTCGTCCGACCATTGGTCGGTGCTGCCTGCGTCGCGGCCGCGCGCCTTGTCCACGGATCTCGCGATCACCTCGGCGACGAGGAACAGGACCAACATCGGGATCGCGAGGAACAGCATCGAGAACGGGTCTGTCGACGGCGTCGCGACCGCGGCGAAGACGAAGGTGCCGAAGATGATCCACGGGCGGTACCGCGCGATCTGCTTGCCCTTCACCACGCCGGCCAGGTTGAGCATGATCACGAACAGCGGGATCTCGAACGAGATGCCGAAGACCAGCAGCATCCGGCTGATGAACGAGAAGAACTCGGTGAACTCGACCAGGTTGGTGACGTCGACAGGGGTGAAGCCGATCAGGACCGCGATGCCCTTCGGCAGCACGTAGTAGCCGACCGCCACCCCGACGATGAACAGCGGGCCGGCGACCGCGGCGAAGATCCGGGTCCACTTCTTCTCGCTCGGGTGCAGGCCCGGGACGATAAAGGCCCAGATCTGGTAGAGCCAGTACGGGCTCGAGGCGACGAGTGCGGCGACGCCGCAGAGCTTGAGCTGGAGAAGCAGACCGGCGGCTACGCCGTTGAGGACCGCTTCCGACCTCGTCTCGGGATCGAGCTGGTCGACGGCCTTGTTGTAGGGCACCAGGATCAGCTCGAGGAGCTGGTCGTAGAAGAAGAGCGCGATGCAGAACGCGACGACGAGGACCAGGACGGAGCGCAACAAACGCGCACGCAGCTCCCGGAAGTGGTCCGAGAGCGCCATCCGGCCATCGGCACCGATCGGGTGCTGTGGACGACCGGAGAACAGGCCGAGGACGCCGCTGATAGCCAAGGTGGGAGCCGGGACGCCGCAGGTCAGGCGGTGTCGTTGCCGCGCAGGCGCTCGCGCTCGGCGTCGATCTCAGCCTGGCGGGCATCGAGCTCGGCCTGGCGTGCCTCGAGCTCGCGCTGCTCGGCCGTCTTGGCCGCGGCGGGCTTGTCGTCCTCGTCGTCGTCCATCAGGCCCTTGGTCTCCGCCTTGAAGATCCGCAGCGCACGGCCGCTGCCCCGAGCGAGCTCGGGCAGCTTGGTGGCGCCGAAGAGGAGCACGACGACGGCCAGGATGAGCAGCAGCTCGGGAGTGCCGAGGCCGCCGATGAGAAGCGGGAGCATGTGCGTCCTCACGTATAGGTCTGTGATCTCTTCAGATACTACGCCGTGCTAGGTGTACAGGCTGAGGGTGGCCTGTGCGGCCCCAGTGAATGATTCGGCGTACGACGTGGGGCTGAGCACCCGCGCGTGGGGCGCGAGCCGCAGCAGCATCCGCCGCAGCCAGAGCTCGTTGGCGACCACGAGGTCGACCTCGAGCCGGCCACCGCGGCGGCTGCGTACGGCGTCGACGGGGTAGTACTCCACGATCCACCGGGCCTCCGGGTCGAGCTCGAGCGTGACGACGGTCGTCTCCGGTGAGCGCGGGAACAGCCCCTGGCCGACGTCGCGGGGCTCCTGGGGCTCGGTGGCGATCGGGGTGTCGAGCACCTGGGCGTCCTGGATCCGGTCGAGCCGGAACAACCGGGGAGCCTCCGCGCTGTGGCACCACGCGTCGAGGTAGTCGAACCCGTGGGCGGTGACGACTCCACGTGGGTCGACCACGCGCTCGGACATCTCGTCGCGAGACGGCACGAAGTAGTGCAGGCGCACCTGGCGACCTGTCGCGGCAGCCCGGCGCAGGTCGGCCTCGAGGCGGACCAGGTCGGGCCCGCCGCGGGACTCGCCCGGGTCGATCTGGACGTTGGCCGAGCCCTCGGCCGCCGCTGTCTCGAGCTTGGCCAGGGCACGGTCGACGATCTCCCTGGTCTCCGCCTCCGAGCTGCCGCGCAGAGCACGGAGCGCCACGATGATCGCCGTGGCCTCGGTCGGCGTGAGCCGCAGGGGGCGGGCGAGGTAGTCGGCGTTCTTCACCCGGATCATGCCGGTCGCGTCGGGACCCTCGAGCGCGTCCAGGTCGACGTCGATGAGGTCGTCGGGGTAGCCGCCGGGCAGCCCGCACATGAGCAGCACCTTGAGATCGGAGAGCACCTGCTCGGGTGGCACCCCGAGAGCCTCGGCGGCGACGTCGAGCCGCACCTGTCCCCAGGCGTGCAGGAACGGCACCAGGGTCAGCAGCCGGGCGACCTGGTCCTTGGCCCCGGCGGGCGCGGGCGTGCTCATACCGTGCTCCCGACGACGGCGGTCAGCCGCTCGACCATGATCCGTCGCAGCTCGTCGGGCGCCTCGACGTACACGTCCGCGCCGTAGCCGAGCAGCTCGTCGGCCACCCCTGGGCCGCCGCGGCTGATCGTGAGCCGGTCCCAGCCGCTCCGGTCGTCCGGTCCGGCGACATCGCGCTCGACCGAGACGGCGTCGCGCCGCAGCGCCACTCCGGCACCGGTGCGGACCAGGACGACCGCCTCACCGCTGGTGGGCGCGGGCGCGAGCCGCACGGTGGTGGCGCGTACGTCGGTGCCGGCCGGGACGTCGTACGAGCCGGGCGCCCCGGCCTTGCGCGCCTCGCCCTGGACGCGGGACAGGCGGAAGACCCGCTCCTCCCCGCGGTCGGTGTCGAGGCCGACGACGTACCAACGCCCGGAGTAGCGCACGACGCCCCAGGGCTGGAGCCGTCGGGTGCTGGTGCGGGTGGCCCCGGCACGGCGGTAGTCGAACTCCACCGGCGTCCGCTCCTGGGTCGCCTCCCAGAAGACGTCGAACGACGGCTCGTCCGCACTGAGCCGGGGCTCGGCGATGTCGAGCGCGGTCTCGTCCACCGCGACCCCCGCGGCGGTGAGCTTGCGGACCGCCTCGGTGGTCGCCTCGGCGAGCCGGGCGTGCTGCCACACCCGGGTCGCCAGGCCGATGACGGCCGCCTCGTCCGCGGTGAGCGAGATGTCCGGCAGCGCGAACTCGTCGGGACGGATCCGGTAGCCGGGCTCGTCGTCGAAGTAGGCGTCCAGGCTGCCGACCTCGATGGGTACGCCGAGGCTGCGCAGCTCCTCCTTGTCGCGCTCGAACATCTTCTCGAACGCGTCGTCCCCCATGTCGGGGTAGAGGATCGCGCGGATCCGCTCCTTGGGGACGAAGTGGCGCTGGACGAGCAGCATGATCAGCAGGTTGAGCAGGCGTTCGCTCTTCCGGACCGTCATGCTGCTCATCAGGCTCCGAAGGCTACTTGGCCGAGACGATGTCGACCACGAAGTACAGCGTGCTTCCGGCCGGGATGTTGGTCTGGGCCTGGTCGCCGTACCCGAGCGACGGCGGGATCTGGAGGATCACGCGGCTGCCGACCTTGAGCCCCGAGAGACCGTAGGTCCAGCCCTGGACGACGTCGGTCAGCGCGAACTCGACCGGGTCCTTGGAGTAGCTCTCGTCGAAGGGCTTCTTGGCGCCGTACACCGCACCGAGGTAGTCGGCCTTGATCGTCATGTCGGTGGTGACCGTCTCGCCGGTGCCCTCCTTGATGACGCTGCGCAGCAGGTCACCGTCGGCCTTGGGCTCGTCGATGCCGGAGAAGTCGAACCCGACCGGGTCACCCTTCTCGATCTTCAGCGAGGGGAGCTGCGAGGACGGGACGTCCTTCGGCTTCGGCGGGGTGTACTGGTCGATGATGTCGACGATGATCAGGACGGTGTCCTGGTTGCCGATCCCGAGCTGCGGGTTGCCGGACTCACCGAACGCGTCGGCAGCGGTGGTGGTCACCGCCACGCGGGAGCCGATCTTCTGACCGAGGATCGCGTCCTTGAAGACCGGGGCGAGCTGGTCGCTCGCGGTGACGGTCTCGGGCTTGCCCGCGTCGTACGTGCTGTAGGCCTTCTTCTGCGTCGTGCCGTTGCCGATCCACAGGTGCGCGTTGACCTGGTCACCCTCGGCGACGGTGTCGCCGTCGCCGGCGGTGACGACGCTGGTCTCCGTCTTGTCGACGTCGAGCTTGCCGTCCCACGTGACCGTGGGCTCCTTGCCGACATCGCCGGTGATGGAGATGCCGTGGAGGTCGTCGGTGGAGGCCGAGGACGACGAGGAGGAGCCGTCGGACGAGCTCCCGTCGTCACTGCCGCACGCGGACAGCGCGGTCATCATGACCAGCGGCAGGAGCAGGATCGGGAGGCGTCGGAGACGTCGTGACACAGGTTTCACACCTTTGAAGATCTCGGGAGCAGGGGTGGTGCAACAGCGCGGGACACACTAGCCGCCGAACCTGAGGTTCGGCTGTGCGGTGCTCACATGCCGTCGATGAGGCGCTGCACCCGCTCGTCGTACGCCCGGAACGGGTCCTTGCAGAGGACCGTGCGCTGGGCCTGGTCGTTCAGCTTGAGGTGCACCCAGTCGACGGTGAAGTCGCGCCGCCGTTCCTGGGCCTTGCGGATGAACTCGCCGCGCAGGCGCGCTCGGGTGGTCTGCGGCGGCACCGACTTGGCCTCGAAGATCCGGAGGTCGGTGGTGACGCGCTCGACCATGCCGCGCTTCTCGAGGAGGTAGTAGAGCCCGCGACCTCGGTGGATGTCGTGATAGGCGAGGTCGAGCTGGGCGACGCGGGGGTGGCCGAGCGGCAGTCCGTGCTTGGCGCGGTACTGCTCGATCAGCTTCCACTTGATCACCCAGTCGATCTCACGGTCGACCAGGCTCAGGTCGTCGGACTCGACCGCCTTGAGCCCGCGCTCCCAGAGGTCGAGCGCCTGCTCGATGACCGGCGTACTGATCTCGCGGCGGTCGACGAAGTCGCGGGCCTTGGAGAGGTACTCCTGCTGGATGTCGAGCGCGCTGGCCTCGCGGCCGTTGGCGAGCCGGATCTTGCGGCGGCCAGTGACGTCGTGCGAGATCTCGCGGATCGCCCGGATCGGGTTCTCCATCGTGAGGTCGCGCATCACCACGCCCTCCTCGATCATCCGCAGGACCAGGTCGCAGCTGGCGACCTTGAGCATGGTGGTCGTCTCGCTCATGTTGGAGTCGCCGACGATGACGTGGAGGCGCCGGTACTTCTCGGCGTCGGCGTGCGGCTCGTCGCGGGTGTTGATGATCGGCCGGCTGCGGGTGGTGGCGCTGCTGACGCCCTCCCAGATGTGCTCGGCGCGCTGGCTGACGGAGTACGTCGCACCCCGGGGCGTCTGGGTGATCTTGCCCGCGCCGACGATGATCTGGCGCGTCACCAGGAACGGGATGAGCACGTCGGCGAGCTTGGAGAACTCCCCGGCCCGGCCGACGAGGTAGTTCTCGTGGCAGCCGTAGGAGTTGCCGGCAGAGTCGGTGTTGTTCTTGAAGAGGTAGATCTCGCCCGCGATGCCCTCGTCGTGGAGGCGCTGCTCGGCGTCGAGGAGCAGTCCTTCGAGGACGCGCTCCCCCGCCTTGTCGTGGGTCACCAGCTCGGTGATGTCGTCGCACTCGGGGGTGGCGTACTCGGGATGGCTGCCGACGTCAAGGTAGAGCCGGGCCCCGTTGCGGAGGAAGACGTTGCTGCTGCGACCCCAGCTGACGACCTTGCGGAACAGGTAGCGAGCGACCTCGTCCGGGCTCAGACGGCGCTGACCCTTGAACGTGCACGTCACGCCGTACTCGTTCTCGATCCCGAAGATCCGCCGGTCCACGTGATCAGCCTAGGTGCACGTTGGTCGAACCGGGGGTGTTCGTCGCGGCTCGGCGCGCTGGCGCGCTGCGGTTTGGTCACCAACCGCAACAAACGGGCGCCGGCTCATGCGGTTCGTGACCAATCGATGATGCCTTGCTGTCGACGCCACCGGTTCATCACGCGCTCACGTCCGACCTCGGAGTAGAGGGAGTTGTCGACCACCCGACGCCAGACGGCGAGCCGCCGCAGGTCGTGGGGTCGGTCCAGGGTGCGGTCGATCTCGTGCATCGCGATCGCCGGGTGGTTGAGAAGGTCGTCCAACGTGAACCCACGTCGGACGTACGGCGAGTCGGCGAACCTCCTCTCACGGCGCAGGTCGGAACGGTGCTGTGCCTGGTCGCGGTGGTGGGCACCGTCGTACTCGTGCACGAACGCCGTGCCGACCACGAGCAGGTCGACCCGCCCGATCGACGTCCCTCGGTCGTCGAAGAGCTCCACCTGTGGTTGCACCCCCACCGCGATCGCCCTGTGGAAGAGCCTCAGGACCGTCTCGGGGCCGGACTCCGCGCGGTGGTCGGAGAGCTCGTACGCAACTCGCAGCATCCGAACGCCGGGCCGTCTGGTCGCGAGGAGCTCAGCCATCCGCTGCCGGTCGAGGTGGCCCTTCGCGAGTGCCGAGTCGATCAGCACGACCAGGTCGAGCACGCCCAGGTCCCGAGCGGCACGCAGCAGGATCTCTTCCGGATCATCGACGGGCAGGCCGCCCATCCCGCGACGGGGCCGCGGCGTGCGGACCAGCCGGGAGCAGAGAAGGCCGTGGCGTCTCGGTCTCGGATCCCTGACGCCGACAGCCGCGAACACCGGAACCTGCTCCGGCAGCTTCGGCAGCTGCCAGCCGAGCAGTCGGGCACCCGTCAGATGGGTGAAAACGGCGTTCGCCGGAAGGACCAGCTGATAGCACTCGAGCTCGCGCACGAACTGGTCGTCCGAGGTCAGGCCATGTCGTTTGCGTCGGTAGAGGCCGTGGCTGATCCGTTCGTGGCTGGCCAGCCGCACCTCGCCCCGGATCGGGGCGTCGTCGTCTTCTTCATCCATGCCACGCAACCTGCGCGCACCGGACCTGGGACAAACAGCGCTCGCTCAGGCCTGTGGATGGCCGCGGCCCCCACCTGTCTGAGGCTGCGGTTTGGTCACCAACCGCACAGCACGGCCGCCGCGACCTGCGGTTTGTGACCAAACCGCAGGTCCACGCCGACGCGTCAGGCGATCGGCGGGGCGAGCGGCGGTGGGTCGGTGTCGTCGGCCGAGTCGACGTCGGCACCAGGCTCGGCACCAGGCTCGACACCGGGCTCGGGGGCGTGCTCGGCCGGACCGCGGTCGCCGAGCAGCTCGTGGAGACGGGCGGGGCGGAGACGCACGAACTTGCGCGGCCGGGTGCGGGTGCGGTCGAGGATCGCGACCTCGAGGTCGCCGGTGGGGATGATCCGGTCCGCGGCATCGCCCTTCTCGTTCGCGGAGTGGCCGAGGGCGGCCACGGCGAGACCGAGTGCGTCGGCGAGGCTGGAACCGTCGACGTACCGCTCCTTGAGGTACGACGCCACCACGTCGGCAGCACCGCCCATGACGGCGAAGCCGTGCTCGTCGGCGACCTGGCCGTCGTACGTCAGCCGGTAGAGCTGGTCGTCGGCAGCCTCGTCACCGATCTCGGCGACGAAGATCTCGACCTCGTAGGGCTTCTCCCCGCCGCTCGAGAAGATCGTCCCGAGCGTCTGGGCGTAGGCGTTCGCGAGCCCACGACCGGTGACGTCGCGCCGGTCGTAGGCGTAGCCGCGCATGTCCGCGAGGCGTACGCCGGCGATCCGGAGGTTCTCGAACTCGTTGTACCGGCCGACCGCGGCGAAGGCGATCCGGTCGTAGATCTCGGACACCTTGTGCAGCGCCTGGGACGGGTTCTCGGAGACGAAGAGCACGCCGTCGCCGTACTGCACCGCCACCACGGACCGGCCCCGGGCGATGCCCTTGCGGGCGAAGTCGGCCCGGTCCTTCATCAGCTGCTCGGGCGAGACGTAGAACGGCATGCTCATCGCGCACCTCCCGTCAGCGGCGCCGACGGTCCGTCGGGACGCGTCATCCGCCCGGCGATCACCTCGTCGGCGATCGCAGCGACCGCGGAGTCGGGGATCCGTCGGCCACCGTCGGCCGTGATCACCTGGACCACCGGGAAGATCCGGCGGGTCAGGTCGGGTCCGCCAGTCGCGGAGTCGTCGTCGGCGGCGTCGTACAGCGCCTGGATCACAGCGGTGACGCACCCGGTCTCGTCGAGGTCGTCGCGGTAGAGCTTCTTGAGCGAGCCGCGCGCGAAGAGCGATCCGGAGCCGACCGAGTGGAAGGCCGTCTCCTCGTAGCGCCCCCCGGTCACGTCGTAGCTGAAGATCCGGCCGTGATCGGTGGCGAGGTCGTAGCCGGCGAACAGGGGTACGACGGCCAGCCCCTGCATCGCCATGGCGAGGTTGGAGCGGATCAGGGTCGCGAGACGGTTCGCCTTGCCGTCCATCGACAGCGTCGTGCCCTCGATCTTCTCGTAGTGCTCGAGCTCGGTCTGGAACAGGCGGACCATCTCGATCGCCAAACCCGCCGAACCGGCGATCCCGACCACGGAGAACTCGTCGGCAGGGAAGACCTTCTCGATGTCGCGCTGGGCGATGATGTTGCCCATCGTCGCCCGGCGGTCACCGGCCATGACGACGCCGCCCTCGAAGGTCGCAGCGACGATCGTGGTGCCGTGCGGGGCGAGGTCGCCTGCGTGACCCTGAGGTACGGCGCGACGCCCGGGCAGCAGGTCGGGTGCCTGCTCGGCGAGGAAGTCGCTGAAGGACGAGGAACCCGGCTGCAGGAACGCGGCCGGGAGGCGCGGGTCGGCCAAGGCCTACTCGCCGCCCTTCTGGATGAAGGACTTCACGAAGTCCTCGGCGTTGGTCTCGAGCACGTCGTCGATCTCGTCGAGGAGGTCGTCCACGTCGTTGTCGAGAGCTTCCTTGCGCTCGGCGACATCCGTCTCGGGGGCGGTCTCGACCGACTCCTCGGTCTCAGAGGACTTCCGCGGCTGCTTCTGCTCCTGTGCCATGTCCCGACCCTATCCAGTCATCGGGTGAGAGCGGTGAACAAAGCCTCTGCTGTCTCACTGCGGTCGAGCAGCTCACCGACGTGGGCCTTGCTCCCGCGGAGCGGGTCGATGGTCGGGACGCGCTGCAGCGACTCGCGACCGGGCAGGTCGAAGATCACGGAGTCCCACGAGGCGGCGGCGACGTGCTCGGCGTACTTCTCGAGGCACCGGCCGCGGAAGTAGGCCCGGGTGTCCTCGGGCGGGTCGTGCATCGCGGCCTCGACCGCGTGGTCGTCGAGCAGGCGCTGGATCCGGCCGCCGGCGACGAGTCGGTGGTAGAGCCCCTTCTCGGGACGGATGTCGGAGTACTGCAGGTCGATGAGCTGGAGCTTGGCGTCGTCCCAGTCGAGGCCGTCGCGCTGGCGGTACTGCTCGAGCAGCTGGAGCTTGGCGACCCAGTCGAGCTCGCTCGCGCAGAGCATCGGGTCGCGCTCGAGCCGGTCGAGGACCGACTCCCAGCGCCGGAGCACGTCGACCGTCTGCTCGTCCGCGTCGGCGCCGTACCGGTCCTCGACGTACTTCTTCGCGAGGTCGAGGTACTCGAGCTGCAGCTGGATCGCCGTGAGCTGACGTCCGTCGGTGAGCGTGACCTGGTGGCGCAGCGTCGCGTCGTGGGAGATCGCCCGCAGGCCGGCGACCGGGCCCTCGACGGTCAGGTCGGCGGTGATGAACCTGTCCTCGATCATCGCGAGCACCAGCGAGGTGGTGCCGACCTTGAGGTACGTCGAGATCTCAGCGAGGTTGGCGTCGCCGATGATCACGTGGAGCCGGCGGTACTTCTCCGGGTCGGCGTGCGGCTCGTCGCGGGTGTTGATGATCGGCCGCTTCAGCGTGGTCTCGAGCCCGACCTCGACCTCGAAGAAGTCGGCGCGCTGGCTGATCTGGAACCCGTGCTCGCGACCGTCCTGGCCGATGCCGACCCGGCCGGCGCCGGTGATCACCTGGCGGCTCACGAAGAACGGCGTGAGGTGGCGGACGATGTCGGCGAACGGCGTGGACCGGCGCATCAGGTAGTTCTCGTGGGCGCCGTACGACGCACCCTTGTTGTCGGTGTTGTTCTTGTAGAGCGCGATCGTGGGGCCGTTGGGGAGCTGGGCCGCACGCTTGGCCGCGTCGAGCATCACCAGCTCGCCCGCCTTGTCCCAGCGGACGATGTCGAGCGGCGTGGTCACCTCGGGGGTGGAGTACTCCGGGTGGGCGTGGTCGACGTATAGGCGCGCACCGTTGGTGAGGATGACGTTGGCCAGCCCCATGTCCTCGTCGGTGAGCTGCGTGGGGTCGGCGACCTGGCGCGACATGTCGAAGCCGCGGGCGTCCCGCAGCGGGGACTCCTCCTCGAAATCCCACCGCGCGCGCCGCGCGCGGACGGTCGCCGACGCGTAGGCGTTGACGACCTGGGAGGAGGCGACCATCGGGTTCGCGAGGGGCTGTCCCTGCACCGCGATGCCGTACTCCACCTCGGCCCCCATGACCCGGCGAACACTCATGCTCCGAGCGTACGCGAGCAGGGTGGGCCAGTAGGTTCGTGACCATGAGCGACACGGCCGACCGGGCGATCACCGCGGCGGTTGCGCTCGGCGTCGCGCACACCGTCACCCGTCACGGCGCGGTGGGTTCGCTCGCCGAAGCGGCCGCAGCGCGCGGGGTCGAGCCGCGCCAGATCGTCAAGACGATGGTGGTGCGGGTGAGCGAGGGCGACCACCGGTTCGTGCTCGTCCCGGGTGACCGGGAGATCGCGTGGCCCAAGCTGCGCGCGCTGCTGGGTGTCAACCGGGTGTCGATGCCGAGCGCGGAGGCGGCGTACGACGTGACCGGCTACGTCCGCGGCACGATCACGCCGCTCGGCAGCGCCTCTCCCCTGCCGGTGATCGCCGACGCGTCGATCCAGGGTGAGATCAGCATCGGCGCGGGTGCACCCGGCGTCGCGCTCACGGTCGACGCCGGAGAGCTGCTCGGTGCTCTCGGTGCCACCGTTGCGGACGTGACGGACCTGTCCGGCTAGCCCTGCGGTTTGGTCACCAACCGCAGGTGGGAGCGTGACCAACGTGCGGTTGGTGACCAAACCGCACGCCGGCGAGCTCGCGGACGGCCGTCAGAGGTACTGGCCGGTGTTGGAGACGGTGTCGATCGACCGGCCCGGCTCGGTGCCCTGCTTGCCGGTGATGAGCGTGCGGATGAAGACGATCCGCTCGCCCTTCTTGCCGGAGATGCGGGCCCAGTCGTCGGGGTTCGTGGTGTTGGGGAGGTCCTCGTTCTCCTTGAACTCATCCACGCACGCCTGCAGCAGGTGCGAGACCCGCAGACCCTTCTGGTCGTGGTCGAGGAGGTCCTTGATCGCCATCTTCTTGGCCCGGTCGACGATGTTCTGGATCATCGCGCCCGAGTTGAAGTCCTTGAAGTAGAGGACCTCCTTGTCGCCGTTGGCGTACGTGACCTCGAGGAAGCGGTTCTCCTCGGTCTCGGTGTACATCCGCTCGACCGTCGCCCGGATCATGCCTGCGACACAGGCCTCGCGGTCGCCACCGAACTCACCGAGGTCCTCGGCGTGGAGCGGCAGGGACGAGGTCAGGTACTTGCTGAAGATGTCGCGAGCGGACTCGGCGTCCGGCCGCTCGATCTTGATCTTCACGTCGAGGCGGCCGGGTCGCAGGATGGCCGGATCGATCATGTCCTCGCGGTTGGACGCACCGATGACCAGCACGTTCTCCAGCAGCTCGACGCCGTCGATCTCGCTGAGCAGCTGCGGGACGATGGTGTTCTCGACGTCCGAAGAGACGCCCGAGCCACGGGTGCGGAAGAGCGAGTCCATCTCGTCGAAGAACACGATGACCGGCGTACCTTCGCTGGCCTTCTCACGCGCCCGCTGGAAGACCAGGCGGATGTGACGCTCGGTCTCGCCGACGTACTTGTTGAGGAGCTCGGGCCCCTTGATGTTGAGGAAGTAGGACTTCCCCTCCTGGCCGGTCTTGGCGGCGACCTTCTTGGCCAGTGAGTTGGCGACCGCCTTGGCGATCAGGGTCTTGCCACAGCCGGGAGGTCCGTAGAGCAGCACGCCCTTCGGGGGCTTGAGCTGGTGCTCGACGAAGAGCTCGGGGTGCAGGTAGGGCAGCTCGACCGCGTCGCGGATCGTCTCGATCTGGCTGAACAGACCGCCGATGTCGCTGTAGTCGATGTCGGGGACCTCTTCGAGGACGAGCTCCTCGACCTCCGACTTCGGGACCTTCTCGTAGACGTAGCCGGAACGCGCGTCGAGCAGGAGCGAGTCACCCGCACGGATCTTCTCGGTGCGCAGCGGCTCGGCGAGGCGCACGACGCGCTCCTCATCGGCGTTCGCGATGACCAGGACACGATCGCCGTCGGCCAGCAGCTCCTTGAACATCACGACCTCGCCGACCTTCTCGAAGTCGAACGCGGCGACGACGTTCAACGCCTCGTTGAGCATGACCTCCTGGCCACGCTGCAGCGAGTCGAGATCGATGCTGGGCGACGCGTTGACGCGCAGCTTGCGTCCGCCGGTAAAGACATCGACCGAGTCGTCGTCGTTGCGGGCGAGGAAGGTGCCGAACCCGGCCGGCGGCTGCGCCAGTCGGTCGACCTCCTCCTTGAGCTTCATGATCTGGTCGCGGGCCTCGCGCAGCGTCTGGGCGAGCCGCTCGTTCTGGGAGGTGAGCCCGGCCAGCGAACGCTGGGCGTCCGCGAGGCGCAGCTCCAGGCCGCGCGATGGAGACGGGCCGTCCGCAAGCCGGTGGCGCAGGTCGGAGATCTCGGCCTCGAGGAGCCGGACCTGGTCCGCGAGCTCGTCCGGGGAGCGGCCCCCCGTGCTGGAAACGCCTTCGGATGTCGACATCAGCGCCACCTCCTGTGCGATCGACCCTACCCGCGAGCATCGTCGAGGGAAGAGCACATTTCGCGGTGTTGGTCACGATTTGGACGCGACCGACCATGTGGTTTGTGACCAAACCGCACGCCCGAGGCCCGAATCTCTGCGGTTTGTGACCAAACCACATGCTCCGCGAGCACGCGGCCGGGTGGATCAGTCCGCGAGCTCCTCGGTGGGGATGTCGGCGGGTCGCGGGCCGGTGTAGTCGGGTCCGTAGGCGCCGGGAGCAGGTCGCCGGCGCTTGAGCGGCGGCCGCTCACCCGGAGCCATGCGACGCGCGGTCACCAGGAAAGCGGTGTGGCCGATCATCTTGTGACCGGGGCGTACGGCGAGGCCCTCGACGTGCCAGTCCCGCACGAGCGACTCCCACGCCTGAGGATCGGTGAAGCCGCCGTGCACGCGGACGGTCTCGACGAACCGCGACAGCTGGGTCGTGGTCGCGACGTACGCGCAGACGATGCCGCCCGGGCGCAGGGCGTCGCCCGCGGCGTCGAGGCACTCCCAGGGCGCGAGCATGTCGAGGATGATCCGGTCGGCGCGTTCACCGGAGGCCGGGAGCGCCTCGGCGAGGTCGCCCAGCCTGAGCTGCCACGCGGGGTGCGTCTCTCCCTCGGGTGCGCCGAAGAACTGGTTCACGTTCTTGCGGGCGACGTCGGCGAACTCCTCGCGCCGTTCGTACGACGTCACGCGACCGTACGGGCCGACGGCCCGCAGCAGCGAGCAGGTCAGCGCGCCGGAACCGACCCCGGCCTCGACCACGTGCGCACCGGGGAAGATATCGGCGAGCGCGACGATCTGCGCGGCGTCCTTGGGGTAGACCACCGCGGCACCGCGCGGCATCGAGACGACGAACTCCGAGAGCAGTGGCCGGAAGCAGAGGTACTCCCCGCCGGCGGACGAGGCGACGGTGAAGCCCTCTTCGCGGCCGATCAGCTCGTCGTGCTCGATGTGTCCGCGGTTGGAGAAGAAGCGCTTGCCCGCGACGAGCTCGAAGTTGTGGCGGCGGCCCTTCTGGTCGACCAGCCGGATCCACTCTCCGACGCGGAGAGGTCCGCGGTGCACGCCCGACCAGGCCTCGAGGGGCACGTCCGGCGCCTGCTCGGAGTGCGAGGCGACGGGTGAGGCGATGGGGACTTCGGGAGCATCGGGGGTCTCGGACACCCCGGAGAGATTAGTGCGCGC
This sequence comes from Nocardioides pollutisoli, assembly GCF_040045055.1. Taxonomy (NCBI): domain Bacteria; kingdom Bacillati; phylum Actinomycetota; class Actinomycetes; order Propionibacteriales; family Nocardioidaceae; genus Nocardioides; species Nocardioides pollutisoli. Next base: position 222,538 of record NZ_JBDZDU010000002.1, on the reverse strand, counting down.
TCTCGCGGAACGCCCTATCGACGTCGGCGGTCGCCAGCACGCCGAGGATCGAGCCGTCCGGCTCGACCAGGAGGTACTCCGACGCGGGCATCCGGGTGATCGCCGTCACCAGGTCCTCGCCGCCGATGGCGGCGGGAAGGCGCAGCCCGTCCTCGATGGTGCGCGCGACCGTCGAGACCGGGACCCAGGGCCGGCGATCCTCGGGCGTCGCGGCGAGGGCGGCCTCGCTGACGATCCCGACGGGTACGCCGCTGCTGGTCACCGTCACCACGCTGCTGGCGAGCGCGTCGTGGGCCCGTCGTACGGCCTCGGAGAGCGGCAGGTCACTGGGTACGACGAGGGTGCTGCGGACGAGCTCGCGGGCGACCAGGTGCGGCAGGCGACTCCGGAGGCGGGCTGAGGACATCGCTGCCGTGGCGCCTTGCCAGAGGAAGCCGGCGATCACGACCGCGAGCACGAAGTCCAGGGGTTCGGCCTGGGTGCCGAAGATCCGCTCCTGCAGGAGGGGCCAGCCCAGCGCTGCGATCGCGGTCAGGCGGCCGCCCCACCCGGCGACGATCGTGCCGCGGTGCACGCTGCCGGTGATCTTCCAGACCAGCGACTTGAGCACCCGGCCACCGTCGAGCGGCAGTCCGGGCACCAGGTTGAGCAGTCCGACCAGCAGGTTCGCCCCCGCCAGTCCGTTCACGGCGATCAGGAGCAGGCCGTCCGGTGTGACCTGGTGCAGACCGAGGCCGACCAGGCCGACGGCCAGCGAGGTGAGCGGCCCGACGACCGCGATCCAGAACTCCTGGCGCGGACGACGCGCCTCGCCGTCGATCGCCGTCATCCCGCCCAGGAAGTGCAACGTGATCGACGAGACCGGAAAACCGTAGCGCCGCGCCACGATCGCGTGCGAGGCCTCGTGGAGGAGGACCGACAGGTAGAGGATCACCGCGAAGGCCACGCCCGCGACGTACTTCCAGATCCCCAGGCCGGGCTGCGCGACCTCGACGACCGGAGCCATGATGATCGCGATCAGACCTGCGACGAGGAACCACGACGACGAGACGAGGACGTCGCTGCCCGCGACGGTGCCGACCTTGAAGGTGCCCGGCGGACGGGGCCGGGAGGGTGTGTCGGGCACTCTTGGAGGCTATCCGACGAGGCAGCGGGTACGACGCGGAGGCCGGATGGGCAGCAGGGTCGTCGGGCTGGTCGGTGGGCTCGCCTAGGGTGGCGTCGTGAGTGTGGAGCAGGAGTCGCCGGCGACACGGATCTCCACGCCGGTCGACGGCATCGAGGTGCTCGGGGCTCTGTCACCGAGCCGTGCGGGCGACTTCATGAGCTGCCCGCTGCTCTACCGGTTCCGCACGATCGACCACCTGCCCGAGCCCTTCTCGCCCGACGCCGTTCGCGGCACCGTGGTCCACAAGGTGCTCGAGGACCTGTTCGACCTGCCGGCAGAGCGTCGTACCCCCGAGCAGGCCGAGCAGATGCTCGAACCCGCCTGGGAGGCGCTGGTCGAGCAGTCGCCCGAGCTGCTCGAGATGTTCGGCGAGGACGGTCCCGAAGCCGGCGCCTGGTTGGCGTCGTGCCGCAGCGTCCTCGAGCGCTACTTCACGCTCGAGGACCCGCGCCGGCTCGAGCCGGCGGAGCGTGAGCTGTACGTCGAGACGCTGCTCGACTCACGGCTGCTGCTGCGCGGCTTCGTCGACCGCATCGACGTCGCCCCCGACGGAGCGATCCGGGTGGTCGACTACAAGACGGGCAAGGCGCCCGACGAGATGTTCGAGGCCAAGGCCCTCTTCCAGATGAAGTTCTACGCGCTGGTCATCTGGCGTACGCGCGGCGTCCTGCCGGCGATGCTCCAGCTGGTCTACCTGGGCAGTGGCGAGATGCTCCGCTACGTCCCGGACGAGCAGGACCTGCTCGCGACCGAGCGCAAGGTCGAGGCGATCTGGCACGCGATCCGGCTTGCGGAGGAGTCGGGTGACTGGCGTCCCAGCCCCGGCCGGCTCTGCTCGTGGTGCGCGCACCAGGCCGTGTGCCCCGCATGGGGCGGCACTCCCCCGCCGCTGCCGGTCAAGGAAGACCCGGCTGCCGTGGACACGGCTGACTGATTGCCGGGCACATGTGGTTTGGTCACAAACCGCAAGTGGGAGCGCTCCAGGAATGCGGTTTGTGACCAAACCGCAAACCGCGGCCCGGCAGGTCAGAGCCCGTTGCGCTCGGCCCAGAGGGCGGCCTGGGTGCGGTCGGAGACCCCGATCCGGGCGAAGGCGGACGTCAGGTGGGCCTTGACGGTGCGCTCGCTGATGTCGAGGCGCCGAGCGATCTGCTTGTTCGCCAGCCCCTCGCGGACCAGCCCGAGCACCTCGGTCTCCCGGCTCGTCAGCTGCACCTGGGTCGAGCCGGCGCGGGTGCCGAGGAGAGCCCGGGCCGCCTTGGGGTGCAGTGGAGACTCGCCCCGGCTGACCGCGCGGATGCCCTGGAGCACGTCGTCCGGGTCGGCGTCCTTCAGCAGGTAGCCGACCGCGCCGGCGTCGAGTGCGGCGAGGATCCGCTCGCTGTCGGAGAACGACGTGAGGACCAGGACGTCCACGCCGAGGTTCTCGGACATGATCATCCGGGTCGCGACGACACCGTCGACCTCGGGCATCTGCAGGTCCATGAGCACCACGTCGGGGCGGATCCGTCGGACCACCTCGAGCGCTTCCCGGCCGTTGGCCGCCGTGCCGACGACCTCGATGTCGGAGGTCCCGCCCAGCAGCTGCTGCAGGCCGCCGCGGATCACCGCGTGGTCGTCAACGAGGACGACGCGGATCTTGACTTCACTCATCGGGCGTCCACCTCCATCCGGACCGTGGTGCCTTCGCCGGGTGACGAACGCACGTCGAGATGGCCACCGTTGTCGGTGACCAGGCTTCGCAGCCCTCGAAGACCGTAGCGGTCGGCGTCGCGAACGGTCTTCGGATCGAAGCCGACACCGTCGTCCACGACCTCGAGCACCAGCTGCGGACCGGCGACACGCACGGTGACGGCCAGGGTGGAGGCGGACGAGTGCCGGATGGCGTTGCGCACCGCCTCCTGGGCGACCCGCCACACCAGAGCCGCCCGCTCGTTGGACGCCCCCTCGACACCTTCCACGCTCACCGACGCCTGGATACCTGCCGTCGCGGCCGGTGCGATCAGGTCCGCCAGCGCGGCGGACAGGCCGTCGGCGTGCAGGTCGGGCGGGTGGATCTCCGCGAGCAACGAGCGGAGCGAGGTGAGGCTCGTGCGCAGCGAGGACCCGGCGCTGTCGAGCGTCTGCCGGGCGTCCTCGTCCGTGGCCGGGTTGCGCGCCACGGCGCTGATCGCGAACGCCGAGCCGGCGAGGTCTTGTACGACGCCGTCGTGCAGGTCCCGGGCGATCCGACGACGCTCGGCGTCGGAGGCGTCCATCGCGGAGCGCAGCAGCCGCTCCCGTTCGGCAGCCGCACTGCGCAGCTGTCGGGTCAGTCCGGCGAGGATCGCGGTCGCGACCAGGATCAGCAGGACCAGGGGCCCGAGCGTGATCCACCGGAACGCAGAGAAGATCTCGTTGCTGCGGCTCTCGATCTCGTCGAGCGTGTAGTAGGCCTCGAGGAGCAGGGGCTGCCCCTCCGGAGACTCGATCTGGGTGTACGTCAGCACCAGCCCGCCGTCGCCCGTCGAGGTCTCGATGTCCTTGTTCTCGGGCCGCTGCGGGTCGGCGATGCCGCCGCCGTGGCCGCCGTTGTTGAGCACTTCGAGCTCGTCGGTCGGGAGCGGGAACTTCCGGCCGTTCAACGGGGTGCCCTCGCTCGAGTAGACGATGCGCCCCTCCGCGGTCCAGATGTTGACGCGGCGGACGGTGTCGACGTCGAGGAGTCGCTCACCGACCGTCTGGTCCATCAGGTCCGCCTTGGCGATCCTGCGCCTGGTGACGTCGACCAGGCCCTTCGGGACATCGGGCTCCACGATCGAGCGGGCCAGCACCTCGGTGGTGCCCTGGGCCTCGGCGATCGCCTCCTGGCGAGCTGCGCGGTCGGCGAGTCTGTTGGTCCCGAGGAAGATCGCGACGACCGTGAGGGTCCCGATCAGCAAGAAGAGCGCGACCGGGTTGCGAAGGACACGCAAGCGGGTCACCTTTCGACGGGGCCCGCTCAGGATAGGTCCTTCACATCGGGGCTAGTACGAGAGGGAGGCGCGGCAGACCTCGCCGGTCCGCGCGTTCTGGGCGCGGAAGACGATGTCGTCCTCGCCGTACCCGTCGAACATGGTGCGGTTGACGCGGAAGCTGAGGTCGCTGTCCTCGTTGCCACGGGCGCGGCCGTCGAAGGCCAGCTCACCGTTGTGCTTGAGCTTCCAGTCCCAGGCATCGCTGTCTTCGCTCCACACCGTGCCGGTGATCGCGAGACGCAGGTTGTTGCCGTCGACGGGCGCGACCTTGAGCTTCGCTCGGCTCGTCGTACCGGTGTCACACCCGTCCCGGGCGGTCTGGACGTCCGATGCGTTCCCGCCATCACTCCACGCCGCGCTGGGCACGACAAAGAGGGCCGCTGCACCCAGCACCAGGCTGAGCACGATGGCGGGACCGCGTCGGACGAACATGTGACCTCTTACTACCTGACTCTTCCAGGTGGAACTGCTCCCCCCGAGATGTCCTCATCCTGGGGCCGCGACGGTGCAGTCCACCATTGCCCGGTGGTACTAGGACCTCTGGTCGGCCCAGATCTGGCCCAGGTCGAGCCCCTCGAGGGTGTCCACGAAGACCCGGCGCTCGCTGGCGAGGACGGGGACGTGGTTCTCGACGACCAGGACCAGGCAGCCGGCGGTCTCGGCCGACTTGGCTCCGGTGTTCGAGTCCTCGATCGCCAGGCAGTCCTCGGGGCGTACGCCGAGGGCCGCGGCGGCCGTGAGGTAGGGCTCGGGGTGCGGCTTCCCGAACTCCACCTGGTCGCCGGTGACGATGACCCGGAAGGTCTCGGGAGGCAGCTGGGCGAGGATCGGCGCGACGAACCGCTCGTACGACATCGTCACCAGCGCGCAGCGCATGCCGTCGGCGACCAGCGCAGCGAGGAGCTCGCGGGCGCCGGGACGCCACGGCACCTCGTGCTGCACCCGGGCGACCACGCCGTCGAGCAGGCGCTCGACGATCTCCTCGGGCTCCAGGTCGATGCCCATGCGATCGCGGATGTACGCAGCGGAGTCGAGCAGGTCGCTCCCCACCAGGTGCATCGCGTCGGCGTGGCTCCAGGTGCCGCCGTACTGCTCGGCGAGGGCGAACTCGGTCTCGATCCAGTACGGCTCCGTGTCGACCAACGTGCCATCCATGTCCCAAAGAACGGCAGCGGGGCGTGTCTCAGTCATCGGGGTCGTAGCCGAGGTTGGGCGACAGCCACCGCTCGGCCTCCTGGAGCGTCCAGCCCTTGCGCTCGGCGTAGTCGCTCACCTGGTCGCGACCCAGGCGGCCGACGACGAAGTACTGCGCCTCGGGGTGCGAGAAGTACCAGCCCGAGACAGCGGCGCCCGGCCACATCGCCATGCTCTCCGTGAGCTCGATGCCGGTCGTCGCCTGCACGTCGAGCAGCTCCCACAGGGTGAGCTTCTCGGTGTGCTCGGGACAGGCCGGGTAGCCAGGAGCGGGTCGGATGCCGGTGTACTTCTCGGCGATCAGGTCCTCGTTGGCGAGCTGCTCGTCGGGCACGTGGCCCCAGAACTCGGTCCGCACCCGCTGGTGCAGGCGCTCGGCGAAGGCTTCCGCCAGGCGGTCGGCCAGCGACTCGAGGAGGATCGCCGAGTAGTCGTCGTTCGCCTCCTTGAAGGCCGCGATCCGGTCCTGGCCGCCGAGGCCCGCCGTGACAGCGAAGGCGCCCACGTGGTCGGCGAGCCCGGTGTCGCGGGGCGCGACGAAGTCGCCGAGCGAGCGGTTGGGTACGCCGTCGCGGTGCTCGCCCTGCTGGCGCAGGTTGTGGAGCGTGGCGAGGACCTCGGAGCGGGAGTCGTCGGTGTAGACCTCGATGTCGTCGCCGACCGCGTTGGCGGGGAAGAAGCCGAACACCGCGTTGGCGGTCAGCCACTTCTCCGCGATCAACCTGTCGAGCATCGTCTGGGCGTCGTCGTACAGCGCCTTCGCGGTCTCGCCCGTGGTCGGGCTGTTGAGGATGTCGGGGAACTTGCCCTTCATCTCCCAGGCGTTGAAGAACGGCTGCCAGTCGATGTAGTCGCGCAGCTCGGCGAGGTCGTAGTCGGTCAGGACATGGGTGCCCGGCGCGTTCGGCGCCGGCGGCTCGTAGCCGGCCCAGTCGACCGGGGTGCGGTTGGCGCGCGCCTTCTCGACGCTCAGCATCGGCCGGTCGTGCTTGGCGGCGTGCCGCTCGCGCAACGAGTCGTAGTCGGCCTTCACGTCGGCCATCAGCTTGGGTCGCTGCGCGTCGCTCAGCAGCGCTGCCAGCGTCGGCACCGAGCGCGAGGCGTCCTTGACCCACACGACGGGGCCGTCGTACTTGCCGTCGACCTTGACGGCCGTGTGGGCGCGCGACGTGGTCGCCCCGCCGATCAGCAGCGGGATCTCGAAGCCCTGGCGCTGCATCTCGGAGGCGAGGTTGACCATCTCGTCGAGCGACGGCGTGATCAGGCCGGAGAGGCCGATCGCGTCCGCGCCGATCTCCTTGGCGGTGTCGAGGATCTTCTGCGCGGGGACCATCACGCCGAGGTCGATCACCTCGAAGTTGTTGCACTGCAGGACGACGCCGACGATGTTCTTGCCGATGTCGTGGACGTCGCCCTTGACGGTCGCCATCACGATCGTGCCGTTGGTGTCCTTGGCGGTGGCGTACTCCGGGTTGTCGAGCTTCTCCTGCTCGATGAACGGGATGAGGTAGGCGACGGCCTTCTTCATCACGCGCGCGGACTTCACGACCTGTGGGAGGAACATCTTGCCGGCGCCGAAGAGGTCGCCGACGACGTTCATGCCGTCCATCAGCGGTCCCTCGATGACCTCGATCGGTCGCCTGCCACGCTCGGCGATCTCCAGGCGGAGCTCCTCGGTGTCGCTCTCGGCGTACGCGTCGATGCCCTTCACGAGCGCGTGGGTGATCCGCTCCCCGACCGGGAGGCTGCGCCACTCGGCCGCGGTCGCCTCGACGACCTCGCCCTGCTTGTTGTGCTCCTCGGCGATCTCGAGCAGCCGCTCGGCGGCGTCGGGGCGCCGGTTGAGGACGACGTCCTCGATCCGCTCTCGCAGCTCGGGCTCGACCTCGGAGTAGGGGATCAGGGCGCCGGCGTTGACGATGCCCATGTCGAGGCCGGCCTCGATGGCGTGGAAGAGGAACACCGCGTGGATCGCCTCGCGGACGGGGTTGTTGCCCCGGAACGAGAAGCTGACGTTGGAGATGCCGCCGCTGACCTTGGCGCCGGGCAGGTTCTGCTTGATCCAGCGGGTGGCCTCGATGAAGTCCAGGCCGTACGACGCGTGCTCCTCGATGCCGGTCGCGACCGCGAAGACGTTGGGGTCGAAGATGATGTCCTCGGGCGGGAAGCCGACCTCGTCGACGAGCAGGCGGTAGGCGCGCTCGCAGATCGCCTTGCGGCGCTCGAGGTTGTCGGCCTGGCCGTCCTCGTCGAAGGCCATCACGACCGCGGCGGCGCCGTACTTGCGCACCAGGCGTGCCTGCTCGAGGAACTTGTCCTCGCCCTCCTTCATGGAGATCGAGTTGACGATGGCCTTGCCCTGGACGTTCTTCAGACCGGCCTCGATCACCTCCCACTTGGAGGAGTCGATCATGAGCGGAACGCGGCTGATGTCGGGCTCGCTGGCGATCAGCTTGGTGAAGCGGTCCATGGCCGCGACGCCGTCGATCATGCCCTCGTCCATGTTGATGTCGATGACCTGCGCGCCGTTCTCGACCTGCTGCGCGGCGATGGTGAGGCCCGTGTCGTAGTCGCCGGCCTTGATCAGGTTGCGGAACTTCGCCGACCCCGTGATGTTGGTGCGCTCGCCCACGTTGACGAAGAGGCTGTCGTCGTTGATCGTGAACGGCTCGAGTCCGGAGAGGTGCATGCCGGGCGCCACCTCGACGGGCGTACGGCGCTGCTTCGACTCGACCGCCTGGGCGATCGCCGCGATGTGGGCCGGGGTGGTGCCGCAGCAGCCTCCGACGAGGTTGACGAACCCGCTGTCGGCGAACTCGGCGAGGATCGCCGAGGTCTCCTCGGGCGCCTCGTCGTACTCGCCGAACGCGTTGGGCAGGCCGGCGTTCGGGTAGCAGGACACGAACGAGTCGGCCAGACGCGACATCTCGGCGATGTACGGGCGCATCTCCTTCGCGCCGAGGGCGCAGTTGAGGCCCACCGCGAGCGGACGGACGTGGCGGACCGAGTCCCAGAACGCCTCGGTCACCTGGCCGGACAGCGTGCGACCGGAGGCATCGGTGATCGTGCCGGAGATGATGACCGGCCACCGACGACCGTGCTCCTCGAAGAGCGTCTCGACCGCGAAGATCGCGGCCTTCGCGTTGAGCGTGTCGAAGATCGTCTCGATCATCAGCAGGTCGGCGCCGCCGTCGACGAGCCCGCGGGCGGCGTCGAGGTACGCCGCGACGAGCTGGTCGTAGGACACGTTGCGCGCGCCGGGGTCGTTGACGTCGGGAGAGATCGAGGCGGTGCGGGTCGTCGGCCCGAGGGCGCCGGCGACGTACCGCGGCTTGTCGGGCGTCGCCGCGGCGTCGGCCTCGCGTCGAGCCAGGCGGGCCGACTCGAGGTTGAGCTCGTAGGAGAGCTCCTCGAGGCCGTAGTCGGCGAGCGAGACGGAGTTGGCGTTGAACGTGTTGGTCTCGATGATGTCGGCGCCGGCCTCGAGGTACTCGCGGTGGATGCCGGCGATGATCTCGGGCTGCGTGATCGTGAGCAGGTCGTTGTTGCCCTGGAGGTCGCTGGGCCAGTCGGCGAACCGCTCGCCGCGGTAGCCGGCCTCGTCGGGCCGGTCGCGCTGGATCGCCGTACCCATCGCGCCGTCCAGCACCATGATCCGAGTCTCGAGGGCGCGGGTGAGCTCCTCGGTGGCATCGGGTCGCAGGTCGGACAACGGGACTCCTCTCGGGTCGCGGCGCGACCAGGGGTCAAGCGTAGGAAGAGCGTCCACGGGCTGGACCTGATTCCCAGATCGTGACATCGGGCGTGGCGGCAGCAGAAATCCACGGGCGGACTAGGCTGATGGTGTGATCGAGCTGGAGGGCGTGACCGACCTGGTGAACCCGGTGGTCATCGCCGCGTTCGAAGGCTGGAACGACGCCGCCGACGCCGCGTCGTCGGCCGTGGACCACCTGATCGACGTGTGGGGGGCGCGCGTCGTCGGAGCCGTCGACCCGGAGGACTTCTACGACTTCCAGGTCAACCGCCCGATCGTCGGGTCCGACTCGCTCGGGCACCGGAAGCTGACCTGGCCGAGCACCCAGATCGCGATCGCCTCTCCCCCGGACCTCGACCGCGACATCATCCTGATCCGCGGGATCGAGCCGAACATGCGCTGGCGCCAGTTCTGCGCCGAGCTGCTCGCGGCCTGCGACGAGCTCGGCGGCGAGCTCGTCGTCACCCTCGGCGCGCTGCTGGCTGACACGCCGCACACGCGCCCGATCCCGGTCACCGGCACCGCCACCGAGCTCGAGCTGGTCGACCGGCTGAAGCTCGAGCAGTCGACGTACGAGGGCCCGACCGGCATCGTCGGCGTCTTCCAGGACGCCTGCGTGCAGCTCGACATGCCGGCGGTGTCGTACTGGGCCGCCGTACCGCACTACGTCGCGCAGCCGCCGTGCCCCAAGGCGACGCTGGCCCTGGTCGGGCAGCTCGAGGACCTGCTGCAGGTGAGCATCCCGCTCGGTGACCTGCCCGAGGACGCCCGGGCGTGGGAGCGCGGTGTCGACGAGCTGGCCGAGGAGGACGAGGACGTCGCCGACTACGTGCGGGCCCTCGAGGAGACCCGCGACACCACCGACCTGCCCGAGGCCTCCGGTGAGGCCATCGCCCGTGAGTTCGAGCGTTACCTCAAGCGACGCCAGGACGACGACTGACGGCTGCCCCGGCATGTGGTTTGGTCACAAACCGCAGGTGGGAGCGCTCCAGGCTTGAGGTTTGTGACCAAACCGCAGAGCCGGGAGGGTCAGAGCGCGAGCCCCAGGGCGGCGTCGAGGACCGCGAGCATCTGGATGGCGGCGTGGGGGTCGGTCGTGTCGGCGACGCCGTCGGTGCCGAGCGTGGCGGCCACCCAGCGGTCGACGGCGGCCGTGGCACGCGGGGCGTCGAGGTCGTCGGCCAGGGCCGCGAGGATCTCCTCGACCACCGGCGCCGCGGGGGCACCGGCACCGAGCGAGACGGCCTGACGCCAGCGGCCCAGGTCGTCGACGGCGGTCCACAGCTCGCCGTCGACCCACTCCCAGTCGGCGCGGTAGTGGTGGCGCATCAGCGCCAGCCGGATCGCCATCGGGTCGACGTCGCTGTTGCGCAGCGCGGACACGAAGACCAGGTTGCCCCGCGACTTCGACATCTTCTCGCCGTCGTAGCCGACCATGCCGCCGTGGCTGTAGACCTTCGCGAACGGCACACCGGGGACCGCCACCTGGGCGTGGCCCGCGCACATCTCGTGGTGCGGGAACACCAGGTCGCTGCCACCGCCCTGGACGTCGAAGGCGCCGCCGAGGTGCTCCTGGGCGATCGCGGTGCACTCGACGTGCCACCCCGGACGTCCGGGGCCCCACGGGCTCGGCCACGACGGCTCGCCCTCGCGCTCCCCGCGCCAGACGACGCAGTCGAGGGGGTCCTTCTTGCCGGCACGGTCCGGGTCGCCGCCGCGCTCGGGGAAGATCTCGAGCATCGTCTCGCGGCTCATGCCGGACTCGGCGCCGAAGGCCGGGTCGGCGGTCACCGAGAAGTAGAGGTCGTCCTCGACCCGGTAGATCGAGCCGGCCGCGTCCAGTCGCTGGATCAGCTCGATCACGAGCGGGATCGACTCGACCGCGCCGATGTAGTGCGCCGGCGGCAGCACGCGCAGCGCGGTCATGTCCTGGCGAAACAGCTCGGTCTCGCGCTCCGCCAGCTCGACCCAGTCGACGTGGACCTTCGCGGCCCGCTCGAGCAGCGGGTCGTCGACGTCGGTGACGTTCTGCACGTAGGTCACGTCGTGGCCGGCGTTGCGCCAGGCCCGGTTGAGCAGGTCGAAGGCGACGTAGGTGTTCGCGTGACCCAGGTGCGTGGCGTCGTACGGCGTGATGCCGCAGACGTACATCCGCGCCGGGCCTTCCGGGGCCGTCGTGACGGCCGCGCCGGAGGGGGTGTCGTGGAGGGCGACCGGCGGACCCGCGACGGGCAGGGTGGGGATCTCGGGGGACGGCCAGGCTCGCATGCGGAAAGACTATCGACTCACGTCAGAAGGGCGGCCACGGGATGGCCGGCCACTCGCCGCGCGGCAACGGCATCGAGCCCTTCGCGACCAGCCGGTCGCACCGTCGGAGCAGGGCCTCGATCTCCAGGTCGGTGAGGTGCGGGGCCAGTGCGTCGCCGAGCTGTCCGGCGACCTCCGCACGGACGGCCTCGACCACGGCGGACTCCTCGGTGGTCAGGGCCTCGCCCAGCCAGCCCCAGAGCACGGTGCGCAGCTTGTGGTCGGTGTGGAACGTCACGCCGTGGTCGACGCCGTACCGGTGCCCGTCGGTCATCTCAAGCACGTGCCCGCCCTTGCGGTCGGCGTTGTTGACGATCACGTCGTAGACCGCCATCCGCCGCAGCGGCGCGGAGTCCTCGTGGATCAGCGAGATCGGCTGGTCCTGCGCGTCGAACCCGTCGAAGACGTGCCGCCAGCCTTCGGGCACCTCGCCCTCGGCGACCAGCGTGACCGCGGCCTGCTCCTCGTCCGGCTCCTGCCAGCGCTGGACCATGCCGGGGCCGTGCGGGCCGTCGCGCAGCCAGGTCTCGGGCACGACGTTCCAGCCGAAGACCTCCGAGACGAGGTACGCCGCGCGCTCGCGGTCGGCGAGGGTCCCGTCGGGGAAATCCCACAGCGGCCGCTCCCCCGCGACCGGCTTGTAGACGACGCGCACGCCGTCGATCTCGCCGACGAAGGTGGCGTTCGACGCCGGCATGATCCGGCCGTGGAGGACCAGCTCCCCCTCGGCCAGGTCCGGTGCGGTCACGGGTCCCTGCGACGGAAGCCGTTGGCCCGCACGCACAGGTGGCCCTCCGGGTCGACGGGGTTGCCGCAGAAGGGGCAGCTCGGCCGGCCGGCCTCGAGCACCTGCTCGGCCCGCTTGACGAAGGCCCGCGCCGGGCCCGGCGGGATCCGGACCAGGAAGACCTCGTCCGGCTCGGGCTCCTCGAAGTCCTCGTCGATCTGCTCCGGCGACACCACCGCTGCCTCGGTGTAGGGGAACACCTCGATCACGATGCGCTCGTCACCGGGGTCCCAGGACAGCGTCATGGTGCCGGCGCGGAACTCCTCCTCGATCGGCTGCTCGAGCGGGTCGCTGTCGTCGAGGCCGAGCGGGGCGACGGCGGGGATGACCGAGTCGCTGAGCGTGCTGGCCATGATCTCGTCGAGCAGCTCGTCGATGCGCTCCGCGAGGGCCTGCACCTGCTGCTTCTCGAGCGAGACGCTCACCACCCGCGCACCGGAGCGCGCCTGGAGGAAGAAGGTCCGTTGTCCGGGCGGCCCGACGGTGCCCGTGACGAACCGCTCCGGAGGGTCGAATCCGTGGACGAGAGGCATGGAAGTCACCCTAGGCGGTGGCCGAAGGGCCTGCGCCACCACCGACCGCGGCGTCGTCCGTACGACGGCTCCGACGCGTCTTGGTGCCGGCCTTCTTCGCCGGTGGCGGGGCCAGCCAGGACAGGTCGCCCGCATGCGTGTTGGTCGCGAGCACGTAGGGCCGGGTCGCGGTGTAGCGGATGATCGACACCGAGGCCGGGTCGACGTGGAGCCGCTGGAAGAGGTCGAGGTGCATCCCCAGCGCGTCGGCGAGGATCGACTTGATCAGGTCGCCGTGGCTGACCGCGAGCCACACCGCCCCGGGTCCGTGCTCGGCCTCGATGAGCGCGTCGCGACGGCGTACGGCGGACACGGCGCGCGCCTGCATCGCGACCATCGACTCACCACCGGGGAAGGTCACTGCCGAGGGCTGTGCCTGGACGGTCGCCCAGAGCTTCTCCTTGGCGAGCTCCTTGAGCGGCCGTCCCTGCCACTCGCCGTAGTCGCACTCCGTGAGGCCCCGGTCGGTCTGCGCGCGCAGGGCGTTCGGCTGCGCGGCCAGGATGGCCTTGGTCGTCTGGCGGCAGCGCTCCAGCGGGCTGGTGACGGCGGCGACGAGCGGAGCGACCGCCAGCCGCTCCCCGGTCCGCGTCGCCTGGCCCGCGCCGGTCTCGTCGAGACGCACGCCGACGGTCCGTCCGGCGAGGACGCCGGACGCGTTGGCCGTCGTACGTCCGTGCCGGACCAGGATCACCGTTGCCATGGCGGCGACTGTAGTGGGACTACGGTGACCCCGTGATCGTCGACTGCGCGCTCTACCGTGACGGCAAGCGTGCCGAGGCCGGCTCCGACTGGCGGGCGATGCGTGCCCAGGCGACCGGACCCGACGACTTCGTCTGGGTCGGCCTGTACGAGCCGACCGAGGAAGAGATCCACGACATGGCGCAGTCCTTCGGGCTGCACGCGCTGGCGGTCGAGGACGCGGTCCAGGCACACCAGCGTCCGAAACTCGAGCGCTACGGCGACATGGTCTTCCTGGTGCTCAAGACGCTCTGGTACGTCGACGAGGACGACGCCGTCGAGACCGGCGAGATCGCGATGTTCGTCGGTGACGACTTCGTGGTCACCGTCCGCCACGGCAAGGGCAACGAGCTGCACACCGCCCGCAGCGAGCTGGAGTCCAACCAGCTGGTGCTCAGCCACGGACCGGGCGGCGTGCTGTACGCCGTGATGGACCGGGTGGTGGACGAGTACCTCGACGTCGTCGACGAGCTGGTCATCGACGTGGACGAGATCGAGGAGTCCGTCTTCTCCAACCAGCGCACCAACGACTCCGCGCGGATCTACGTGCTCAAGCGCGAGCTCGCCGAGGTACGCCGCGCCGTGCTCCCCCTGCGGGACCCGGTGCTGCGGCTCGCGAGCGGCGACCTGCCCGCCGTACCCGAGAAGGCCGCGCCGTTCTTCCGCGATGTCTCCGACCACCTGGCCCGCGCGGCCGAGACCGTCGATTCCCTCGACTCGCTGCTGTCGACCGCGTTCGACGCCCACCTGGCGCAGATCTCGGTGCAGCAGAACAACGACATGCGCAAGATCTCGGCCGGTGCGGCGATCGTCGTGGTCCCGACGCTGATCGCCGGGATCTACGGCATGAACTTCCGGCACATGCCCGAGCTCGGGTGGACCTACGGCTACCCGTTCGCGCTGCTCCTGATGGCCCTGACCGTCGTGGGTCTGTGGGCCTTGTTCAAGAAGTCCGGCTGGCTCTGAAAGTCCGGGCTGGCTCTGAGCCGGTGGCGGGTCAGGTCGCCGACACGACGCCGGTCCCGAGCAGCACGAGCAGCAGCACGCCCAGGCCGACCCGGTAGGGGATGAACCACGTGATCGCGTGCCCGGCGACGAAGCGGAGCAGCCAGGCGATCGTCGCGTAGGCGACGACGAACGCGGTGACGATGCCGACCAGCGCCACGCCCAGCGGGATGTCGCCGCTCATCGCGTCGGGCAGCTCGAAGATCCCGGCCGCCACGAGCGCCGGGATCGAGAAGAAGAAGCTGATCTTGGTCGCGGTGACGCGGTCGAGCCCCCGGAAGAGGCCGCCCGAGATCGTGGCGCCGGAGCGCGAGACGCCCGGGATCAGCGCGACGACCTGGATCAGGCCGACCGCGATCGCGTCGCGCATGGTGAGGTCGCGCTCGGAGCGGTCCTGGCGCCCCGCCCGCTCGGCGGCCCACATCACGCCGCTCCAGGCGATCAGCGCCACCGCGACCACCCACAGCGAGCGGAGGTCTCCGGTGATCAGGTCCTTGAACAGCAGCCCGGCGATGCCGACCGGGATGGTGCCGACGATGACGTACCAGCCCATCCGGTGGTCGAGCTGGCCGCGGTACTCCGGCTTCACCAGGCCGACGCACCAGGCACGGGCGATCCGCCAGATGTCCTGGGCGAAGTAGACGATCACCGCCGCGATGGCACCCATCTGGATGACGGCGGTGTAGCCGGTCACAGCGGGGTCGGTGAGATCGAGCCCGAGGGCCTTCTCCGCGATGGTCAGGTGTCCCGTGCTGGAGATGGGGAGGAACTCGGTGAGCCCCTCGACGATGCCCAGGACGATGGCGTCGAAGTAGTCCATCGACTCGCTTTCGGGTGGGTCGGGTCGGCGTGGACGCGAGCCTACGGGGTCGAACCTGCACGCGACGTGACCGGCGAGCCGACTCCGTCGTACGTGGTGGCCTTGGCTACCTTCTTCTCCATGCAGCAGCGGCGTGTCGGCTCGACCGGCCTCACGGTGTCCCGGCTCGGCCTGGGCACGATGACCTGGGGACGCGACACCGACGAGCACGAGGCGCGCGACCAGCTGATCGCCTTCGCCGAGGCCGGCGGCACCCTGGTCGACACCGCGGCCGGCTACGGCAACGGCTCGTCCGAGGAGCTGATCGGCACCCTCATCGGCGACGTCGTCGCCCGCGACGAGATCGTCCTCGCCACCAAGGCGGGGATCTCCGCGCGGCGTGGCGGTCGCGAGTACAACACCTCGCGCGGTCACCTGCTCGCCACCCTCGACGCGTCGCTGGCGCGCCTCGGCACCGACCACGTCGACCTGTGGCAGGTGCACATCTGGTCTGACGACACCCCGATCGAGGAGACCCTCGCGGCCCTCGACCGCGCCGTCGACAGCGGGCGCACGTCGTACGTCGGGATCTCCAACTACACCGGCTGGCAGACCGCCCAGGCGCAGACGTGGCAGCGGGCCGTCCCGGGGCGTTCGCCGCTGGCGTGCACCCAGGTCGAGTACTCCCTCCTCAACCGCGCGATAGAGGTCGAGGTGCTGCCGGCGGCCGCGGCACTGGGCCTCGGCGTACTCCCGTGGTCGCCGCTCGGCCGGGGCGTCCTGACCGGCAAGTACCGCACCGGCACGCCGTCCGACTCCCGGGGTGCGTCGACGCACTTCGCCAACTTCGTCGGCCCCTACCTCGACGAGCGGTCCGCCGGCATCGTCGAGGCCGTCGCCCGCGCCGCCGAGGGCCTCGGGTGGTCGACCCTCGAGGTCGCTCTCGCCTGGGTGCGGGACCGGCCCGGCGTCACCGCTCCGATCGTCGGCGCGCGGACCGCGGCACAGCTGCGCGGCGCGCTCGGCGTCGAGGAGCTCTCCCTGCCCGCCGAGATCACCGCCGCTCTCGACGACGTGTCCGCCGACTGACCCATCCAGATGTGAAGAGTCCTGCGATGAGGAGCCGCTCGTGAGCCGTGAGCAGCGTCGACCGCCCGCCCGCGGGGTGGAGTGGGAGTTCGACAAGGTGACCTTCTCCCGGGAGTACTCCCGCAACGTCGTCCGCAAGCTGCTCGTCGAGCGCGCCGAGCACGGCGGTTGGGAGCTCGACCGGGTCCGGATCGGCCCCGACGGCACCCGCCGGGTCGTCCTGCGCCGCAAGATCATCCGCCAGCAGCAGCCCTGGTACTACCTGTAACGCACCGGCCGCCGGCATGCGGTTTGGTCACCAACCGCAACCTGGGAGCGCTCCACCTTGCGGTTGGTGACCAATCCGCAACCGCGAGAGCCGCTCAGACCTGGTCGAGGAACCGGTCGAAGACCCGCGCACCGAACTCCAGGGCGTCGACAGGGACCCGCTCGTCGACACCGTGGAAGAGCGCGGTGAAGTCGAGGTCGGCGGGCAGGCGCAGCGGCGCGAACCCGTAGGAGCTCATGCCGAGCTTGCGGAAGTGCTTGGCGTCGGTGCCGCCGCTCATGAGGTACGGCGCGACGATCGCCTCGTCGTCCTCGGCCAGGATCGAGCGGGTCATCGCGTCCACCAGGTCGCCGTCGTACGGCGTCTCCCAGGGCTGCTGGTGGCTCACGTAGTCGATCTCGATGTCGTCGCCCACCAGCTCGGCCAACGTCGCGAAGAACTCGTCCTCGTAGCCCGGCAGGAAGCGTCCGTCGATGTGCGCAGTCGCCTCGGTCGGGATGACGTTGACCTTGTAGCCGGCCCCGAGCATCGTCGGGTTGCAGGTGTTGCGGATGACGGCACCCATCATCCGAGCCGCTCCCCCGAACTCCGACACCAGCGCCTCGGCGTTCTCCGGTGTCGCCTCGGTGCCCGCCAGCTCGCCGACGGCCGCCAGCAGCGTGCGCATCGCCGGCGTGAGCCGCACCGGCCAGTCGTAGGCACCGATCCGGGCCACCGCGCCGGCCAGCGACGTCACGGCGTTCTCGCGGTTGATCATCGAGCCGTGCCCGGCGCGACCACGGGCGGTCAGCTGCATCCAGGCCATGCCCTTCTCCGCGGCCTCGATCAGGTAGACGCGGCGACCGCGGACGGTCGCGCTGAAGCCTCCGACCTCACCGACCGCCTCCGTGCAGTGGGCGAGCTCGTCGGCGTGCTCCTCGACGAGCACCTGCGCGCCGAGGTGGCCGCCCGCCTCCTCGTCGGCGGTGAAGCAGAGCGTGACCGGCCGCTCCGGCACCCGCCCGGTCCGCTGCCGGTCGCGCACGACGCTGAGCAGCATCGCGTCGAAGTCCTTCATGTCGACCGCCCCGCGGCCCCACACGTAGCCGTCCTGGACCTCGCCGGAGAAGGGGTCGACCTGCCAGTCCTCGGCGGCGGCAGGTACGACGTCCAGGTGACCGTGCAGGAGCAGCCCGTCGGTCCGCGAGGACGGGGTCCCACCCCACTGGGCGACCACCGAGGTGCGTCCCGGCGACGACTCGATGAGGCGGGACTCGATGCCCACCTCGTCGAGCAGCGTGGCGACGTACTCGGCGGCCTTGCGCTCGCCCGGTCCGTCCTCGCTTCCGTAGTTGGAGGTGTCGATCCGGATCAGCTCGCGGCAGAGCTCGACGACCTCGCCGGCCGGGTCCTGGGCGTCGTTCGGAGGCACGTTCGGGGACTCGTTCGACATGGCCCCAGCATGACACCCACACGGGCCGATCCCGATGTGAGGATTGCCCGTCACCTTTGCTACTGTTCCACCGCACTCGTCCGGGTGGCGGAATTGGCAGACGCGCTAGCTTGAGGTGCTAGTGCCCGTATTAGGGCGTGGGGGTTCAAGTCCCCCCTCGGACACACAGCGAAGGGCACCGACTCCAGATTCCGGAGAAGGTGCCCTTCTTGCATGTCTGCGCATTCAGGCACCGGAGATGCGCTCGACGTCCGCGACCGCCGTCTGCAGGAGCTCGTCGCCGACCTCGGGAACGTCGCGGGGGTCGTGCTCGGAGAGCGTGGCCCCCCCCCGGTAGCCGTCAGCGTGGTGTCGGCCCCATGATCGCCGTGAAGCGCCCGGCGGACAGCTCCATCGACACGTCGGCGTGCCGGGCTTGCGCCGCCGCGAGCGACTCTCGGGTGACGGCTCCGCAGAGGCCGTGGTCGGGGCTGGGGCCGACGTGACGGGCACGTGCTGTCCTCCCATGGGTCCAGCCTCGCGACCCGACCGGCACGGACTCTGGTCCGGTGTCTCTGGGCCAGGCCAGCCGGGACGTTCGTCTGGCAGCTCGGGGACCTTCCGCTCTCACCCGGCGCGGACGTCGAGGGGAAGCCTCGAGGTATGAAGCTGCAATCACTCGACATCGACATCGCCAGCACTCTCGCGTCGCCTCGCACCTGCCCGGCCTGCGGCTCGTACCGGTTGCGGCCGGTCAGCGGCGAGGACGACGTCGTGTTCACCTGCGTGAACTGCCTCGAGTCCTGGGCCTTCGAGCTCGGCTCACTCGTCGCCTGCTCGCTCGCCGGACCCTGGCCCCGCCGGGACTGACCTCCCCGCTCGGACCGAGCGTCCATGCGATCGCGGACCTTCGGCCCTGCCCACCTCACGCCCCCACGGACGACGCTGGAGTTCCGCGATCCGACGGGAGGCAACGATGAGCACGACGACGTACCCGGTCCGCGTGGACGGACTCCTCGACACCCACCTCAGGCGCTGGCTGTGGCTGTTCAAGTGGCTGCTGGCCCTGCCGCACTACGTGATCCTGTTCTTCCTCTGGATCGCCTTCGTCGCCACGAGCATCGTCGCGTTCTTCGCGATCCTGTTCACGGGCCGCTACCCGCGGGCGATCTTCGACTTCAACCTCGGCGTCCTCCGGTGGACCTGGCGCGTGTCGTTCTACGCGTACGGGGCGCTCGGGACCGACCGGTATCCCCCGTTCACCCTGGCCGACGTGCCGGACTACCCCGCTCGGCTCGACATCTCCTACCCCGAGCACCTGTCGCGCGGTCTGGTGCTGGTCAAGTGGTGGCTGCTGGCGATCCCGCACTACCTCGTCCTCGGCGTGCTCCTCAACGGCGGGGTCTACCTCGGCGGGCGCACGGCCGACTCGGGTTCGCCCGCCCTGTGGAGCTCGGGCCTGCTCGGGCTGCTCGTGCTCTTCGCCGCCCTCGGGCTGCTCTTCTCGGGTCGCTACCCGCGGTCGATCTTCGACCTGGTGCTCGGGATCAACCGGTGGGCGCTGCGCGTGGCCGCCTATGCGGCGCTGATGACCGACGACTACCCGCCGTTCCGGCTGGACCTCGGAGGCACCGACCCGCAGGCTGCCGGCCCGCTGGCCGCCGGCGACGGCTGAGCGCTGACCGGTCACCGGACGCGTCACGGCCCCCTCCTGCAGGAGGGGGCCGTGGCACGTGGACCTGTCGCTGGTCGGTGCCTGCTCGGCGGGCAGCTCGCGGTGCCGGACCGGGATCTTGGCGGTGCTGACCGCAGCCTCGGCCGGCATCGTGACCGTCAGGACGCCGTCGACGTACTCGGCGGTGACGTCCTGGGGAGTGGTGCCCGGAGGCAGGGAGATGATCCGTTCGAACGATCCGTACCGGATCTCCGTGTGGTGGGTGTCGTGCTCCTCGGCCCGACGCTCACCGCGGAGCCGCAGGACGTTCCCCTCGACCACGAGGTCGAGGTCCCGAGCCGGGTCCACA
This sequence comes from Nocardioides pollutisoli, assembly GCF_040045055.1. Lineage (NCBI taxonomy): Bacteria > Bacillati > Actinomycetota > Actinomycetes > Propionibacteriales > Nocardioidaceae > Nocardioides > Nocardioides pollutisoli. Next base: position 202,423 of record NZ_JBDZDU010000002.1, on the reverse strand, counting down.
CCAGGGATGTCGGCGCGCACGACCCGGTGACCGTCCTCCACGAACTCCTCGATCCGGATGTCGGGATCGGTGACCGATCCCATCCAGCTCATCAGCTCGCCGACCAGCGACTGGCCGTTGCGCTGAACTGCAGTAGTCATGACTGTGACTCTCCTTCCTGTGCCTGTGACACCTCCAGCACAGCGCGCTGCCGAGGATGCGCACAGAGGAGAAGGTCATCACTCCCTGCGACCCACGGCATCTGAGCGCGCGTGGCACGCGCGGCGGTCGAGGTCCGGGTCCATGGTCCTACGACGACGTGGCCGTCGACCCTGCTGCGCGCGCGGCACCCCCAGGACTCTTGCACCATGAGCACGATCACCCCGCCGAGTCGCCCGGGCTCGTTCGGGTTCCTCGAGAGGCACCCGTGGCTGGGATCCGTGGCCACGGTCCTTTTCCTCGTCGCCGTCGGTGTGTCCACCGGCGGACTGATCGGCACCGTGCTCGTGCGTCTCGTGCACGCGCTGCTCGGAGTGGTCACGGGGCAGCAGTGAGGCCGGCGAGCCACTGAGCGACGCGCTCGCCCGCGTTCGCTGCGGTGTAGATGGTGTCGTGGTCCGCCCCGTCGACGATGTCGACGGTGGTCGGGTGACCCTCGTCCTTCAGCGCCTCGGCGAACTGCGTGGTGAAGGAGACCGGCATCACCGCGTCGGCGTCGCCGTGCAGCAGCAGGACCGGCACCTCGGGACGCTCCGCTGCCCGGAGCACGGGGTTGGCCGCTTCCCACGTCGCGGCGTCCTCGTCGGGCGTCGAGCCGATCAGGGTCGCCGCCAGGTCCGGCACCTGGCTGATGTCGTAGGGCCCGCTGAGCCCGACCAGAGCTTCCGTCTCCACCGAGGGGGCGTCGCAGGTCGGTGAGAAGTCACCTGGCGCCAGCACCGCGAGGGCCGCCAGCTGCGCCCCCGACGAGTGCCCGAGCACCGCCACGGGCCTGGCGACGCGACCTCTCGCACGCAGCTCGGCGACAGCCGCCGCCGTGGCGCACAGGATGTCCTCGACCGGTGTCGGGTAGACGACCTCGTCCTCGGCGGACCGGATGTGGGTCGGGGCTGCGGCGACACCGCGGGCCGCGAGGTCCGACGCGAGGCCTCCGAACCCGGTGGGGTCGGCGGTCGCCCAACCACCGCCCGGGACCATCACGACCAGGGGAACGCGCCCCTGACGCGCAGGCAGGTAGAGCTCCTCGGTCAGGCCCGGCGCGTACTCCACCTCGACCACCTTCCCGCCCGGAGGCGCCCCGGAGGGTTCGGGTGACGTGTCGGAGTCGGACGTCGGGCCGGCGCAGGCCACGACGCCGACCACCAGGAGCGCGAGCGCGATGATGCCCGTACGTCGTACCCCGGGGCTTCTGGCCACCGATCCTCACCTCCCGCATCCAGGCTCGCGGGACCCGCAGCCCGGGGCCAGAGGACTTGGTCCCGGATCCTGCACAGGCCGAATCACATCGCTGTAATTTTACTATTGAAGTTCGGCGTGTTGCTTGACAACTTTCGCAACAACGTTCCCATAAGCCGTCTCGTGTCCCTAGACTCCCACCCGTGTCGCTGCGGAATCGCCTGCTCGCGCCCGTGACCGCTGCCCTGACGGGTGGCCTGGTCCTGGGCGTGCTGGTGCTTGCCCCAACACCGGCAACGGCCGCGGTCCCGGCGCCCGTCACGCACACGAAGGCCGACCAGACCCCGACCAAGACCGTCTTCAAGCGCAGCTCCTACCTCTGCTACGGCTACCAGGACTGCAAGGACGCCGGGATGGGCAACGCGGGCTACGCCTCGGCCAACGACAAGATGTACTGGCGGATGTACTCCGGCCACAACTGCACCAACTACGCGGCCTACCGGATGGTCCACAGCGGGCTGCCCAACCAGCGCCCGTGGTCGGGCGGCGGCAACGCGACCTACTGGGGCACGTCGATGCCCCAGATCACCGACGACGTCCCGCACGTCGGCGCGGTCGCCTGGTGGAAGGCCAACACCGGCCCCGCCGGGTCGGCCGGCCACGTCGCGTACGTCGAGCAGGTCGTCTCCGCCGACGAGGTGATCGTGTCCCAGGACAGCTGGAACGGCGACTTCTCGTGGGCCACGATCACCCGCAGCAGCGGCAACTGGCCGAGCGGCTTCATCCACTTCAACGACCAGACGCTGGTCAACAAGACCGCGCCGACCGTCGACGGCATCGCCAAGGTCGGCGCGCAGCTGACCGCGACACCCGGCACGTGGAAGCCCACCGACGCCAAGGTCTCCTACCAGTGGAAGGCCGACGGGCAGCCCATCAAGAAGGGCACCGGCGCGACCTTCACGATCGGCCGCAAGCGGATCGGCCAGGTGCTCACGGTCACCACCACCGCCACCAAGCTCGGCTACCCGACCCGTTCCGCGACGTCCGCGCCCACCGCGGTCGTGCTGCCCGGCGTGATCTCCAACGACACCGCGCCCACGCTCGGCGGCGTCGCACAGGTCGAGCAGACGCTCACGCTCGACTCCGGCACCTGGGACCCGGCCCCCGACAAGCTCGCCTTCCAGTGGTACGCCGACGGCGTCGCGATCGACGGCGCGACCGGCTCCACGCTGGCGCTCGGGCCGGACCTCGTCGACCGCGTCATCACGGCGACCGTCACCGCCACCCGGGCGGGTTACGACCCGGTCACCGTCACGACGACGGGCTCCGCGCAGGTCGCTCCCGGCGTCTTCAAGGTCGACCGCGAGCCCAGCATCAGCGGCACGCCGCGCCTCGGCGAGACGCTCACCCTCGACGAGGGCGCCTACCGGCCGTCCGACGACCACGTCCAGGTCGCCGTGCAGTGGCTGCGGGACGGCGAGCCCGTCCTCAACGCCACCGGCCCGACGTACGTCCTCACGGCGCTCGACCTCGGCCACCGGATGTCGGCCCAGGTCACCCTGTCGCGGGCCGGCTACCAGGCCACGACCCTGACTGCTCCTGCCACGACGCTCGTCCGCTCCGCGCCGCACATCGTCATGGAGCGCACCAAGCTCAAGCACCGGGTCCGGCTCGTGATCACGGTGACGGCCCCTGACGTCGACGAGGTCACCGGCAGCGTCGTGGTCCGCGTGCAGGGCGGCTTCCGCCAGGTCCTGACCCTCAACCACGGCAAGGCCCACGTCAGCGTCCGTGACCTGCCGAAGGGCCAGCGCACGGTCCACCTGACCTACACCGGCAGCCCGACCGTCGAGCGGGCCACCCGCGACGGCTCCCTCTGGATGCCCTGACCCTCAGCCGTTCTCAGCTGACCGGGTGGTAGCCGCAGGCGTCGTTGGCGGTGACGGCGGTGCCGGCGTCGTCCTTCGGCGCGTGCGGCTGGTGCGGGCCAAGAGCCTTCGCGACGACCGACTGCATCCAGGGGTAGTCGGGGTCCCCGGAGAAGAACTTGTCGGAGGACACGAAGGCGACCGACTTCATCTTCGTGTCCTTCACCTTCAGGGCCAGGTCGACGAACGCCGGCATCAGCTTGCGCGGGATGTCGGTGCGCAGGATCTCCTGGCCCGCCTTGGCGAGCGCCTGGTAGCGCGTGAGCACCGTGAGCGGGTCCGCCTCGGCCACGATCGCGTTGACCATGCAGCGTTGCCGCAGCATGCGCTGGTAGTCGTCGGACCCCCAGCGTCCGCGGGAGTACCAGAGGGCGTGGAAGCCGTCGAGGTGCTGGTCGGGGCCGGGCTGGAGGTAGCCGGTGGGCGGGATGCCGGCATCGGTGTTGCCGTTGATCGCGATCGGCTCGTTGATGTTCACGGTCACGCCGCCGATCGCGTCGACGAGCTGCTGGAAGCCCAGCAGGTTGATCAGCAGGTAGTAGTCGACATCGACCCCGAGGCTCCCGGCGACGGCCTGCTTCACCGCGTCAGCTCCCTCGTTCTCGGACGCGCCCAGGATGTGCGGGTAGAGCGCGGGGACCTGGCTGTAGACGGCGTTCAGCATCCAGTTGCCGGCGTCGGCGTCCGGGTCCGTGCTGCGGAAGCCGTCGGGGAAGGCCTCGTGCAACGGGCTGTCCGCCGGGAACTGCGCGTTCATCATGTTGCGCGGCAGGCTGAACATCACGGACTTCCCGGTGTGGGTGTCCATACTGAGCAGGATCACCGAGTCCGTCCGGATGCCGGTGCGCCCGACTCCCCCGTCGCCGCCGAGCAGCAGCACGTTGACCCGGTCCCGGCCGGCCCACGGGTCCTCCTCGGTCACGTGCTCGGGGATGGTCGCGGTCTTCTCGTCGTCGAAGACAGCCGCGACGAAGCCCGCCTGCGTGTTCGCCAGCCGGACGCTCTGCACGGCCGGGAGCGCGACGAGGACGCACAGCAGCGCGACCACTACTACGCCGAGCCCCTTCTCGAGTCGCGTCATGCCGAGCGGCCGTGCCATGACGTACGTCGTCACGACCGTGAAGGCCCAGACCACGAAGAGCACGCCGATCACGGCACCGGTGATCCGCAGCCGGGTGGGGTCGAACGCGAAGTCGATGTGGTCGCGCCAATCGCGGGCGTAGTAGCCGACTGCTGCGAGGGCGACCAGGAAGGGCACCAGCACGAACCACCCGAGCCGTCGGCGGGTCCACAGGTAGCCCGCGCCGGGGACGGCCGCGCCCAGGAGCGTCACGCAGAGCGCGCCGGCGAGCGTCCGGGCGCGCCGGAAGCCACGCTGACGTGGCGCCCGATGACGTGCCTGGGGCGCGCTCGAGCCGACCGATCCCGACATCCGCACCCTTCCGCGCCGGAAATCCTGCGCGGAGCCTACCGGGGAAGGCGCAGCCTCAGGCGGGAACCTCGGACGTCGAGGAGTACGCCGTGCCGCGGGCGTCGCGGGTCCACAACACGCCGGAGCCAGCGGTCGCGCCCTCGGCGGCCAGCTCGCGCTTGAGCACCTTGTTGGTCGCCGTGCTCGGCAGGTCGGTCGCGAGCCGGACGTAGCGCGGCCAGGCCTTGGCGGACAGGTCGGGCTGCGCCGCGAGGAACTCCTCGAGCTCCGCGGGCGACAGGGTCGCATCGTCCTGGAGGACGATGGCCGCCATCACCTGGTCGCCGACGTGCTCGTCCGGGACGGCGTAGACCGCGATCCGGTTGACCGCCGGCAGCCGGAGGAAGATCCGCTCGATCGGGGCGGCGGCGAGGTTCTCGCCGTCGACGCGCATCCAGTCGGCGGTGCGGCCGGCGAGGTAGATCCAGCCGTCGGCGTCGCGGTAGGCGAGGTCGCCCGACCAGTACATGCCGTGGCGCATCCGCTCGTCGTTCGCGCTCTTGTCGTTGTAGTAGCCGTTGAAGTAGCCGGCGCCCTGGGTGTTCACCAGCTCGCCGGTGGCCTCGTCGGCGTTGGCGAGCGCGCCGTTCTCGTCGAAGACCGCGACCGCGCACTCGGTGACGGTGTCGGAGTTGTAGATCGCGACCCCGTCGAAGCCCTTGCCGATGGAGCCCACCGGGGTGCCGGGCTCGCGGGTGATGATCACGGCGAGCTCGGTCGAACCGAAGCCGTCCCAGACGTCGCAGCCGAAGCGGCGGCTGAAGTCGTCGATGTCGCGGTCGCTGGCCTCGTTGCCGAAGGCGACGCGCAGGGTGTTGTCGGCGTCGTCCGGGAGCTCGGGGGTCGCCAGGACGTAGGCGAGGGGCTTGCCGACGTAGTTCATGTAGGTCACGCCGTAGCGGCGGACGTCCTCGAGGAACCGCGACGCGCTGAACTTGGCCGGGACGATGGCAGCGCCCGCGCAGACGGCGGGGCTCCAGCCCGCGACGACCGCGTTGGAGTGGAAGAGCGGCATCGCGACGTAGCAGACGTCGCTCGTGCCGAGCTCGAAGCGGCCCTGCAGGTTGAGGCCGGAGAAGAGCACCATCAGGTGGTTGACCTGCACGGCCTTCGGGTCGCCGCTCGTGCCCGAGGTGAAGATCATCATGAAGGTGTCCATCGCCTCGACCTCGCGGTACGGCGTGAGAGCACCGGCTCCCGCGATGAGCTGCGCCCACTCGTCGGTCGACGTGTCGAGCACGCGGACGCCGGTCAGGTCCAACCCGTCCAGCAGGGGCCGGTGCTCCGCGTCGGTGACGAGCACCTGGCAGTCCGCGCGGCGGATGTCCTTGAGCAGGCCCTCCCCGCGCCGGGTGTTGTTGATGCCGCAGAGCGTGTAGCCGCCGAGGCCCGCGGCCGCCATCATCCGGAGCATGTCCGGGGTGTTCCCGAGCAGGCTCGCGATGTGCATCGGCCGACCCTGGTCCGCGATCTCGATGAGCGCAGCCGCGACCGTCTCCGAGTCGGCGACGTACTCGCGCCACGACCAGGCCTGGTCGCCGTACAGGATGCCCGGCTGGTCATCCTCCGCACGCTCGCGCAACAGCTGCTGGACGGTCTCAGCCACGGGTCCTCCTCGAATAGTTGACGCGCGTCAAACTAGGCGACGATCCTCTAGTCTGCAACACGTTCTACTTCTGAGCACAGGAGACACCATGCCCAGCCGCTACTCCAGCCTGACCCGCTCCGAGCTCGCCACCCTGGTCCCCGAGCTGCTCCTCATCGGTCAGCTGATCGACCGTTCCGGGATGGCGTGGTGCATCTCGGCGTGGGGCCGTGAGGAGATGGCGCAGGTCGCGATCGAGGAGTGGGCGGGGTCGAGCCCGATCTACACCCGCCGGATGCAGAAGGCCCTGAGGTACGAGGGCACGGACATCTTCACCATCTTCAAGGGCCTGCAGCTCGACATCGGCGCTCCCCCGCAGTTCATGGACTTCCGCTACGACGTCCAGGACCGGTGGCACGGGACCTTCCACCTGGACCACTGCGGTGCCCTGATGGACGTCGAGCCGATGGGTGAGGACTACGTGCGCTCCATGTGCCACGACATCGAGGACCCCACCTTCGACGCCACCGCGGTCGCGACGAACCCGAAGGCCCAGGTGCGACCCGTCCACCGGCCGCCGAGGTCGCCGGCCGGTCGTACGCCGCACTGCGCCTGGACCGTCGTCATCGACGAGTCCCACCCCGAGGTCACCCCGCTCGCGCCCTACTACGTCATCGAGAAGACCCGCGCCGCGGTGGTCGAGCTCGACCCGATCGACCCGGCCGACGAGGGCGCCGCCGACTACTCCGGCGACCTGGTCGCGGACGTCGACTTCGGCGCCTTCTCCCACTCGGCGCTGGTGCGGATCGCGGACGAGGTCTGCCTGCAGATGCACCTGCTCAACCTCTCCTTCGTGCACGCCGTCCGCCAGCGGTCGAGCGACGCCGCCCAGGCGACCGAGATCGCGACCAAGCAGCTGATCGGCATCGCGGGCATCGCCGGCGAGCGGATCCACCGCGCCCTCGGCCTGCCCGACACCGCCGAGGGTGCGCTCCGGACGCTCGAGCTGCATCCGCTGCTCAACCCCGCGGCGTACGTCGAGGCGTCGCTGGACGGCTACTCCCTCACTGTCGAGCCCTCGGACGCGACGGCCGACGGCGCGTGGGTCGCGCTCTGCGGTCCCGACGAGACGCGGCCCCTGCAGGCGGCTGTGCGGGCGGTCGACCCGCACCTGGACGTCGACGTCACGGGTGGCCCCGACTCGTGGACCGCGACGCTCGTCCGGCGCGACGAGCCGGCACCCGAGCTCGGCGAGGTCGCGGTGACCCGCTTCAGCACCGGAGCGACGTTCGAGTTCGAGGGTAGGAAGTCCATTCCCATCACGGTGCTCTGACCTCCCGCCGAGGTGACGTCGGCTGCGGGGGTTTCGAGACGGTTGCCAGCGCAACCTCCTCAACCACCGGAACTCCGGTCATACTTGGGAGCGTGGCCATCACGCGAGGGTTCATCGGGAAGCGCAAGCCGTCACGTCCCGACCGTCTTCCACCCGGGCAGTACGACACCGGCAGCTCCTGGCCGACGCTGACCGCGGAGGCGACGCCGAACCTCGACCCCGAGAAGTGGTCGATGACCGTCGACGGTCTCGTCGACAGCCCGCAGACCTGGTCGTGGCGCGAGATGCACGCGCTCCCGGGCTCGACGTACTTCGGCGACATCCACTGCGTGACCACCTGGTCCAAGTTCGACGTCACCTTCGCCGGTGTCAGCGTCGACACGCTGCTCGAGGCGGCGGGACCGACCGCCGACGCCCATTTCGTGATGGCGCACTCCACCACCGGCTACACGACCAACCTGCCGCTCGAGGACGTCACCGGCGGCAAGGCCTGGGTCGTCTGGGACTACAACGGCGAGCCGCTGCCGCGCGGCCACGGCGGCCCGGTGCGGCTGCTGGTCCCCCACCTCTACTTCTGGAAGTCGGCGAAGTGGGTCACCCGCCTCGAGCTGATGGCCAAGGACCGGCCCGGCTTCTGGGAGCAGAACGGCTACCACGACCGCGGCGACCCCTGGCTCGAGCAGCGCTACCAGGGCGATCCGTGACGGCCACTCCCCTGCCGGAGAGCGCCCCGGCCGGCGGTTGGACCACCGGGCGGATCATCGAGATCGACAAGCCCACCGAGACCCTGGTCCGGCTGCGCTTCCACGTCGACGACCGGGTCGACCACCTCCCGGGGCAGCACTACGTCGTACGCCTGCGCGCGCCCGACGGCTACACGGCCCAGCGGTCCTACTCGATCGCCAGCGACCCGGACGACCCGCTGCTTGAGCTGATGGTGGAGTGCCTGCCCGGCGGCGAGGTGTCGGGCTTCCTGCACGACGTCGCCGAGGTCGGCGACGAGCTCGAGCTGCGCGGGCCGATCGGTGGGTGGTTCGTGTGGGACGGCGACGTGCCCGCGGTGGCGGTCGCCGGTGGGTCAGGGGTGGTCCCGATCGTCGCGATGACGCGCTACGCCACCCGGATGGGCATCCAGGACAAGCTCCGGGTGGTCGTGGTCGCCCGCTCCTGGGAGGCACTCCCCTACGCCGCCGAGCTGGAGAAGTACGGCGCCTTCATCGCGCTGACCCGCGAGAACCACGGCGACCGGGTCGCGCACCCGCCGTACCCCGACGAGATGGGTGCGTACGTCGAGGGAGCCGAGCGCGCCTACGTCTGCGGGTCGGTCGGCTTCGCGTCGTTCGCGACCCGGCTGCTGCAGGAATCCGGCGTCCGGACCGACACGATCCGGGTGGAGCAGTTCGGGGAGACCTCGTAGCCCTAGGATCAGGGCCATGCTCATCCTTGGCATCATCCTCTTCGGCATGCTCATCGGCGCCGCGGCCCAGCTCATCCTCGGCCGGTCCGGCGGCAGCATCGACTGGACCATGGCGATCGTCGCCGGCCTCGTCGGCTCCTTCGTCGGTGGTCTGATCTTCAGCCTGATCGCGGGTGACGGGATCGAGTTCCGCGCCAGCGGCATCATCGGCTCGATCCTGGGCGCCGTCATCGTGACCGCCCTGTGGCGCTACTTCGCCGGCCGCTCGAAGACGGCCTGAGCCCACCCTTGAGTGAGGCCTTCGGCCACTTCCGCGTCGGATTCGTCACCGGTGCGACGCCGGACAAGTGGGCGCGGACCTGGCGCGAGCGCTTCGCCCGGGACGAGCTCGAGCTGGTGCCCCTCGAGGAGGCCGAGCAGGAGGACCGGATCCGCGCCGGCACGCTCGACATGGCGCTCGTGCGCCTGCCCGTCGATCGGGACGGCCTGCACCTGATCCCGCTCTACGAGGAGCTCCCGGTTGCCGTCATGGGCGCCGAGCACCTGCTGACCCTCGCCGACGAGGTGACGACGGCGGACCTCGCCGACGAGCAGCTGGTCATCCCGGAGCGCTCCGGGTGGACGCCGACCGCTGAGCAGCTGGCGTGGCCGGCGATGTCGGTCGCCGACGCTGTCGAGGTGGTGGCGAGCGGCACCGGCGTCGCCGTCGTACCCATGTCGATCGCGCGCCTCCACCACCGCAGGGACGCGACGTACCGCGTGGTCACCGACCTGCCGCCGACCCAGATCGGCTTGGCCTGGCTCGTCGACAACGAGGACCCGTGGGTCCAGCGGTTCATCGGCATCGTCCGAGGACGGTCGGAGCGCAGCTCACGAGGGTGAGTCCCCTCACGGGTAAGACGCGGCGAGGTGGGTAGGCGGACCGGGTGACCACCATGCAACGACGCCCCACGGATCCGACCTCTCCACCCGTGACCGACCATCCGGCGCTCGACCAGGCCGTCGAGGAAGCGGCACCCGAGCGCGGCCTCGACAAGGTCGTCTTCGGCGTGACCGCGGCGGTCTCGGTCGCCTTCCTCGTCTGGGGCTTCCTCAGCACCGACTCGCTCGCCACCGCGTCGGGCAACGCCCTCACCTGGGTGATGCGCGACACCGGCTGGCTGTTCGTGACCACCGCGAGCGCCTTCGTGGTGTTCGTGATCTGGCTGGCCGCCAGCCGGTTCGGCAACATCCCGCTCGGGCGCGACGACGAGGAACCCGAGTTCAGGACGGTCTCCTGGGTCGCGATGATGTTCAGCGCAGGCATGGGCATCGGCCTGATGTTCTACGGCGTCAGCGAGCCGATCACCCACTTCGCCACCCCGCCTCCCGGCACCGGCGACCCGGGCAACCCGCAGGCCACCCAGCACGCGATGGCCACCACGCTCTTCCACTGGACCCTGCACCCGTGGGCGATCTACGCCGTCGTCGGCCTGGCGATCGCCTACGGCACCTACCGCAAGGGCCGGGTGCAGCTGATCTCCGCGGCGTTCGAGCCGCTGCTCGGCAAGCGTGCGAACGGCGGCTGGGGCAAGGTCATCGACATGCTGGCGATCTTCGCCACGCTCTTCGGCTCGGCCGCCTCGCTCGGTCTCGGCGCGCTGCAGATCCAGAGCGGCCTCGAGATCGTCGGCGGGATCGGCAAGGTCGGCAACGGGATCCTGATCGGGATCATCGCGGTGCTGACCGCCGCGTTCATCCTCTCGGCCGTCACCGGCGTCGCCAAGGGCATCCAGCTGCTCTCCAACATCAACATGGTGCTGGCGCTCGCGCTGGCGCTCTTCGTCTTCGTGTTCGGCCCGACGATCTTCATCCTCAACCTGGTGCCGACGTCGCTCGGCAGCTACCTCCAGGACCTCGCGATGATGTCTGCCCGCACCGGCGCGGAGGGCTCGGAGACGAGCTCCTGGCTGCAGTCGTGGACCGTCTTCTACTGGGCCTGGTGGATCTCCTGGACCCCGTTCGTCGGCATGTTCATCGCCCGCATCTCCCGCGGCCGCACGATCCGTCAGTTCGTGACCGGCGTGCTCCTCGTGCCAAGCCTGGTCAGCCTGGTGTGGTTCTGCATCTTCGGAGGTGCGGCGATCGACCTCCAGAAGACCGGGACGGACATCGCCGGCGCAGGCGGCATCGAGTCGCAGCTGTTCACGACCCTCGAGGCCTACCCGATCTCGACGGTCGCGAGCGTCGTCGTGATGGTGCTCGTGGCGATCTTCTTCGTCTCCGGCGCCGACGCCGCCTCGATCGTGATGGGCACGCTCTCCGAGCGGGGGACGCTCGAGCCCTCCCGCCGTACGGTCGTCTTCTGGGGTGTCGCCACCGGTGCCGTCGCCGCGGTGATGCTGCTGGTCGGCGGTTCCGACGCCCTCACCGGGCTGCAGACGATCACCGTCGTGGCCGCGCTGCCGTTCGTCGTGGTGATGATCGGGCTCGCCGTCTCGTTGGTGAAGGACCTGCGCAGCGACCCGATGATGGTGCGCAAGAGGTACGCCGCGGAGGCGGTCGAGGCGGCGGTCGTCGCAGGCGTCACCGAGCACGGTGACGACTTCGTGATCTCCGTCGAGAAGGACCCCTCGGCCTAGGTCACCAGCCCGCGGGCAGCGGCCGGCCCTCGTGGAACCCGGCCGCCGACTGCACGCCGACGACGGCACGCTCGTGGAAGTCCGCGAGCGTGCCGGCTCCGGCGTACGTGCAGGAGGACCGCACACCCGAGCAGATCTGGTCGATCAGGTCCTCGACGCCTGGACGGGCCGGGTCGAGGTACATCCGCGACGAGGAGATGCCCTCCTCGTAGAGCCCCTTGCGAGCACGGTCGAAGGCCGACTCGGTGCTGGTCCGGTTGGCGACCGCGCGTGCCGACGCCATCCCGAAGGAGACCTTGAACGCGCGGCCGTCGGAGTCGAGCATCAGGTCGCCCGGCGACTCGTGCGTGCCGGCGAACCAGGAGCCGATCATCACGGCGGAGGCGCCGGCCGCGAGCGCGAGGGCCACGTCGCGGGGGTGGCGTACGCCGCCGTCCGCCCAGACGTGCTTGCCGTGCTTCGCGGCCTCGGTGGCGCACTCGAGGACGGCCGAGAACTGCGGTCGACCGACGCCGGTCATCATCCGGGTCGTGCACATCGCGCCCGGCCCGACGCCTACCTTGATGATGTCGGCGCCTGCCTCGATCAGGGCACGGGTGCCCTCGGCGGAGACGACGTTGCCCGCGGCGACCGGGACCTGCGGGTCGAGACTGCGGACGGCGGCCAGCGCCTCGAGCATCCGGTCCTGGTGGCCGTGCGCGGTGTCGACGACGAGGCAGTCGACGCCCGCGTCGAGGAGGTCCTGGGCCTTCTGGGCGACATCGCCGTTGACGCCGACGGCGGCGGCGATCCGGAGCCCACCGGTGGCGTCGACCGCCGGGTCGTAGAGGGTCGCGCGCAGCGCGCCCGTGCGGGTGAGGACGCCGACCAGGTCGCCGTCGCCGTCGACCGCCACGGCGAGTGCGGCGTGCGCGGCGTCCAGCGCCTCGAACGCGGCCCGCGGGTCGGCGTCCTCCTGGAGCACGACCTCGGGCCGGCGCATCACGTGCTGCACCTGGGCGAAGCGGTCGACCTCGGCGCAGTCGGCCTCGGACACGACACCGATCGGCTTGCCCCCGTCGACGACGACCGCGGCCCGGTGGGCGCGCTTCGGGATCAGCGAGAGGGCCTCGGCGACGGTCTGAGAGGGGCGCAGCTCGATCGGGGTGTCGAAGACGAGGTGCCGCGACTTCACGTAGCGGACCACATCGGCGACCACGTGTGCCGGGATGTCCTGCGGGATCACCGTCAGACCACCGCGTCGGGCGACCGTCTCGGCCATCCGCTTGCCGGCGATCGCCGTCATGTTGGCGACGACCAGCGGGATGGTCACGCCGGTCCCGTCGTCGGCGGAGAGGTCGACGTCGTACCTGCTGGCGATCGCGGAGTGCCGCGGCACCATGAAGACGTCGTCGTAGGTCAGGTCGTGGGTGGGCACGAGGCCGTCGAGGAACTGCACGTTGCCGCAGTCTACGGTTCCTAGCGTGTCGTCCACCCCCTTCGTCGCCGCTGGAGAACCGTCCGACCTCGTCGAGGAGGTGCGGGCCGCGTTCGCCGAGACGTACGGTGTCGAGCCCGCGCTCGTCACCCGGGCGCCGGGTCGGGTGAACCTGATCGGCGAGCACACCGACTACAACCGTGGGCTGGTGCTGCCCGTGGCGCTCCCCCACGCGACGTTCGCCGCCGTCGCGCTGCGCGACGACGACCAGGTGCGCATCGGCAGCCTCGAGCAGGACGAGCCGTGGACCGGCGGGCCGGACGCCCTGTCGTCGGCGACCGGCTGGGCGGCGTACGCCGCGGGCGTCGTGTGGGCGCTGGGCGAGGCCGGGATCCCGGTCCCGGGCGTCGACCTGCTGGTGCACGGGACGGTCCCGCTCGGTGCCGGGTTGTCGTCGTCGGCCGCCCTCGAGTGCTCCGTGGCGCTCGCGGTCTGCGCGGCCGTGGGTGTCCCCGTCGACCGGCAGCTGCTGATCGACGCGTGCATCCGGGCGGAGACCGAGGTCGCGGGAGCGCCGACCGGCGGCATGGACCAGACCGTCTCGCTGCGCGCCTCGTCCGGCGCCGCACTGCTGATCGACTTCGACGAGGGCACCTCCGAGCCGGTGGCACTTCCCCTGGAGGAGGCCGGCCTGGCGCTGCTGGTCACCGACACCCGGGTCAAGCACGCGCTCGTCGACGGCGGCTACGCCGAGCGCCGGGCGGACTGCGAGGCCGCGGCCGACGCCCTCGGCGTACCTTCGCTGCGCCAGGCGACGCTGTCGTCCGTCTCCGCCATGACGGACGATCGGGTCCGCCGCCGCGCCACCCACATCGTCACGGAGATCGAGCGGGTGCGGGAGACCGTCACCGCGCTCGCCGCACAGGACTGGGACGAGGTCGGCCGGATCTTCCGCGCGTCGCACGCCTCGATGCGCGACGACTTCGAGATCTCCTGCGCCGAGCTCGACGTCGCCGTCGCGACCGCCGTCGAGGCAGGTGCCGTCGGCGCCCGGATGACCGGCGGTGGTTTCGGCGGCTCGTCCATCGCGCTGGTGCCGGTCGACCGGGTCGACGCCGTGGTCCGCGCCATCGACGTCGCGTTCGTGGCTGCCGGGTTCGGTCCTCCCGCGCACCTCCTCGCCTCCCCCGGGCCGGCCGCCGAGCTGGTCTGGCCGGCGCCCTGACGGTTGCGGTTTGGTCACCAACCGCAACCTCGGAGCGCTCCCACGTGCGGTTTGTGACCAAACCGCAGCAGCCGCGGCGCCCAGGGGCGTGCTTGAATCCAGACCACGACCCAGATCTCCGATCGAAGGGAAGCCCGTGGCCAGCAAGAGTTCGATCCAGAAGCTCCAGGACCTCGTGGTCGGGACCGTCAAGGGGGTCGTCCACGACCCCGCCGGCAGCGCCGGCAAGGCGGTCCAGCAGGCGAAGGGCACCTTCGCCATCGGCAGGGAGATGGCGGGGCAGGTCGCCCGCTCCGCCACGCACCGGGCCGTGAAGACGACCGGCACGGTCGCCGCGTTCGTCCCGTCGCCGCGCCCCGAGGCCGAGCCGGCCGCTCCCCTGGTCGAGAAGCCCACGATCGGGACGCCGGCGGACGTCGCCAAGGTCGTCGAGAAGAAGAGCCCGACGGAGAAGGCCGCGGTCCGCAAGGCACCCGCCAAGAAGGCTCCGGCGAAGAAGGCCCCGTCCTCGCCCAGCGCGAAGCTGCCCCCGCGCAAGAAGGTCTGACGACGGCCGGACGCCTGCCCGACCCGGCCCTGGTCGTCCTGGTCGGTGCCTCGGGATCGGGGAAGTCGACCTGGGCGAGCGGTCGCTACCGGGCCGACGAGATCGTCTCGTCCGACCTGCTCCGCGGCGTCGTCGGCAGCGGTCCGCACGACCTCGACGCCTCCGACGATGCCTTCGACCTGCTGGAGCGGATCGTCGACGCCCGCCTCGGCCGCGGACTGACCACCGTCGTCGACACGCTCGGCCTCGACGACGTACGCCGGGCCCGCTGGCGTGACGCGGGCCGCGCGGCCGGCCTGCCCACGGTCGTCGTACGCCTCGACACCCCGGCCGAGGAGTGCCGACGCCGCAACCGGGAACGGGACCGACCCGTGCCTGCGCCCGCCCTCGCGAGCCAGCTCAAGCGCGCGGACGCCGTACGCACCGCGCTCGACCTCGAGGGTTGGGACCTCGTGCACGTGCCCGAGACGGGTCGTGCGCCTCAGGACGACCCGGAAACCGGTGTCAGGCGCACGACCGCGTCACCGGAGCGCCGCAGCAGCCAAGGACTGAGGTTCGTGCTGCAGGTCAGCCGGTTCCCCTGGGGCGAGGACCCGGCGGCCTGGCTCGGCAGCATCGCGCGCGCAGCGGACGATGCAGGCTTCGCGGGCCTGGCCGTCATGGACCACCTCATCCAGATCCCCCAGGTCGGGCGCGCGTGGGAGCCGATCCCGGAGCCGTGGGTCACCCTCGGCCTGCTCGCCGGCATCGACACGCGTCTCGAGCTCGGCACCCTGGTCACGCCGGTGACCTTCCGCCCGGCCGGCGTCACCGCGAAGGCCGCCGCCACCCTGGACGCCCTCACCGGCGGTCGCGCGTTCGTCGGCCTCGGCGCCGGCTGGTGGGAGCGGGAGCACGCGGCGTACGCCGTGCCCTTCACGCCCCCACGTGAACGTCTCGACGAGGTGGAGCGGGCGATCGCCACGATGCGCGCTCTCTGGGCACCCGGGACCAAGGCGGTCGGCGACCTGCCCGAGACGACCTGCTACCCGCGCCCCGTGCACGACATCCCGATCGTCCTCGGCGGGTCAGGTGCCCGCACCCTGTCCATCGGTGCGCGGCTCGCCGACGCCGTCAACGTCCGGACCGCCGATGTCGACAAGGCGCTCGCAGCCGTCGCAGGCACCGACGTGAAGGTCACCGTGCTCGACGTGCCACCGGGTGGGCGCGACTTCGCCGACCCGCCGGCACGGCAGCTCGACCGCTACGGCGCGCTGGCCGACCAGGGCGTGGACACCGTCTACCTCGCGATCTCCGACCTCGCAGGGCCCGACGACCTCGAGCGGCTGAGCAGCCTGACCGCGTGAGCTACTTCAGCTCCGCCGAGGAGAGCCCGAGGATCCGGCGGGCCACGATCAGCTGCTGGATCTGCTGGGTGCCCTCGAAGATGTCGAGGATCTTGGAGTCGCGAGCCCACTTCTCGAGCAGCTCGGACTCGGCGTAGCCGACCGAGCCCGCCAGCTCCACGCACGAGAGCGTGATGTCGGACCCCACCCGCCCGGCCTTCGCCTTGGCCATCGAGGCCTCGAGCGAGTTCGGCTGCCGGTTGTCGGCCATCCAGGCGGCCTGCAGCATCAGCAGGTGGGCGGCCTCCCAGTCGGCCTCCATCTGCAGGAACTTCGCAGCAGCCGCGGACTGCACGACGGCAGGCCGGTCGTAGTCGACCTCCACCCCGGCCTGCGCCAGCAGGTCACGGGTCAGGTCGAGCGCGGCCTTGGCGCAGCCGACCGCCATCGACGCGACGAGCGGGCGGGTGTTGTCGAAGGTCGCCATCGCGCCGGCGAAGCCCTGCTTGGTGTCGATCTCGGGCGAGCCGAGGAGGTTCTCGGCCGGCACGCGACAGTTCTCGAAGATGATCGTCGCCGTGTCGGACGCCTTGATGCCGAGCTTGCGCTCGAGGCGGTCGACCCGCATTCCGGGGGTGCCCTTCGGGACCACGAACGACTTGATCGCGGCCCGGCCCAGGTCGCGGTCGAGGGTCGCCCACACCACGATGGCGTCGGCCCGATCACCGGAGGTGACGTAGATCTTCTCGCCGTTGATGACGTACTCGTCGCCGTCGAGGACGGCGGTCGTCTTGATGTTCGCCGAGTCGGAGCCCGTGCCCGGCTCGGTGATCGCCATGCCGGCCCAGACGCCGGCGAACCGCTCCTGCTGCTCGGCGTTGGCCACCGACGCGATCGCGGAGTTGCCGAGACCCTGACGCGGCATCGAGAGCAGCAGCCCCACGTCTCCCCAGCACATCTCGGCGATCGACATGACCGAGGCGAGGTTGGTGCCGTTCTTGACGCCACCTTCGTCGGAGGCGGAGGCCTCGTCGCGCTTCACGCCGGCCGCGCCGGCACCCTCGCTGGCGCCGGACTCCGACAGTCCGTCGATCATCGCGGCGAGCATGTCGAGCTCCTGCGGATAGGCGTGCTCGGCCTTGTCGTACTTGCGCGAGATCGGCCGCAGCATGTTCATCGCGACCTGGTGGGCCTGCCCGACGAGCGGGCGGAACTTCTTCGGGTCGTCCAGGTAGATGGCCATCAGACCAGCACCGCACCTTCCATGATGCCGATGGCCCGCAGGTCGCGGTACCAGCGTTCGACGGGATGTTCCTTCACGAAGCCGTGGCCACCGAGGAGCTGCACGCCGTCGAGGCCGATCTGCATGCCCTTGTCGGAGCACAGCTTGCGGGCCAGCGCGACCTCACGGGCGAAGTCCTTGCCCGCGGCCGCGCGCGACGCGGCCTTCCAGGTCAGCAACCGCATCGCCTGCAGCTCGATCGCGATGTTGGCGACCATGAACGCCACCGACTGCCGGTGGGCGACGGGCTCGCCGAACGCCTCACGCTCCTTGACGTACGGCGCCACGTAGTCGAGCACCGCCTGACCCGTCCCGACGGCGAGGGCGCACCACGCGAGGCGCGCCAGTCGGACGCACTCGGTGTACGTCGACCCGTCGGTCGCCCCGAGCACCGCGTCGGCAGAGACCTTCACGTCGGTCAGCTCCAGGCGGGTCAGCCCGGCCGCGCGCACTCCCATCGCCGGGTCGGCGACGACCGAGATCCCGGAAGTGCCGGACTCGACGAGGAAGAGCACGGGCGCGCCCTCGAGCTGCGCACCGATGACGAAGAGCTCGGCGTCGGAGCCGCGCGGGACCGCCGACTTCACGCCGTTGAGGACGAATCCGTCCTCCGTGCGCTCGGCGGTCGTCGACGGCGAGAGCACGTCGAAGAGGACGGTCGGCTCGGTGAGCGCGATCGCCGCGGCCGCGACGTCGTCGCCCGTGAACGCCGGGAGATAGGTCTGCTGCTGGGCGTCGGTCCCCCACAGCCCGAGCGCGGTCGCGACCGATCCGGGCGCCAGCGAGGCGACTGCGAGGCCGAGGTCGCCGTGGGCGAGCGCCTCCGCGACGAGCGTCCCGGCCATGGCCGAGCGCTCCTCGGAGATGCCGCCGAGCGCCTCGGGGACGCCGAGGATCGGCAACCCGATCTCGAGGCCGGCGGCGAGGACCGCCTCAGGAGCGGCGCAGGCCTCGTCCGCCTCGGCGGCGGAGGGTCGCACGACCTCGGCAGCGAACTCGGTGACGACGTCGACGAGCATCTGCTCGTCCTCGGACGGGGTCAGGTCGAAGACGCCGGTGCGCGGGGCGTTGGCCGGACGTGCGCCGGGCTTGCCGCGCTTCCCTGCCTTCGCGAACTGCCGGCTGGCCGCGGTGATCGTCTTGAAGCCGCTCCGGGTGGTCGTGAAGACGACCTGCTCGGTCTGCTTGCGCAGCCCGACCCGGTCGAGCAGGTCGCTCTGGGCGAGCCGGCTCAGTGCGGCCACGGCGTACCCGATCGGGTCGCGCGACTCCGTCGACGACAGTCCGTGCTTCCCGCCGGGCTTGAGGCCCTGGATGAGAGTCATGTCGTCAATGTAACTCGGAGTTACACTCTCCGCTACAGCAGCCGCCGTGGGTCCGGTCACAGGAGCGCCCGGCGCTGGCTAGGCTCCTCGTCATGCCTGACGCACCACCCCTCGCCCCGCACGGCCCGCTCCCCGAGGGCGGCACCGTCCGACCGATGACCCGATGGGGGACCCCGGTCATGCACCGGCCCCAGGCGACGGTCACGGCGTACGACGACGAGCTCCGCGCCCTGGCCGCCGACATGGTCGCGACGATGTACGCCGCCGACGGCGTCGGCCTGGCCGCCTGCCAGATCGGGGTCGACCTCGCGGTCTTCGTCTTCGACTGCCCCGACGAGTCGGGTCAGCACACCGTCGGGATTGTCTGCAACCCCGTGCTCACGCTGCCCGAGGGGAAGGACCGCCAGCTCGACGACAGCGAGGAGGGCTGCCTCTCCTTCCCCGGCGCCTTCGTCGAGTGCGCCCGCCCCGACTTCGCGTCGGTCAGCGGCACCGGTCTCGACGGCGAGCCGGTGTCGTTCAGCGGCGACGGCCTGCTCGCCCGCTGCCTGCAGCACGAGACCGACCACACGCTCGGCACGGTCTTCGGCGACCGGCTCTCCACCAAGCAGCGCAAGAAGCTCCAGAAGGCCCACGACAAGACCGCCGACGAGTTCCCGCCGGACTGGCCCGCGTGAACGTCCGCGTCATCCACCTGTCGCCCGAGGCGATCGCCGCGCTGGCCGCCGGCGACCTGGCGACCGCCAACGCGCACTCCCCCGTCCCGCTCTCCCCGTGGATGGTGTCGGACGAGTCCATCCGCACGTGGAGCTACCGCACCGTCCAGGCCGTCGAGTCGCCCGAGGACCTGCCCTGGATCACCGGTGTGCTCTGGGACGACGACGACCAGGTGGCCGTCGGGCAGTCCGGCTTCCACGCCGCGCCCGACGAGGACGGCATGGTCGAGGTCGGGTACGGCGTCGACCCGGCGTACCGGCGACGGGGCTATGCCCGGGCGGCGCTGGAGATCGCGATCGACCGCGCGCGGCGGGAGCCCGGGGTGCGCACGCTGCGCGCCACGATCTCGCCGGACAACGAGGCGTCCCTCGGCCTGATCCGGCAGTACCCGTTCGTCCACAACGGGGAGCAGTGGGACGACGAGGACGGCCTGGAGCTGATCTTCGAGCTCGGGACCGAGTCGTCGACCGGCTGACCCCCGGCGTACGCTTCTCTCGGTCAGCCAGGACCCGGCCGGACGGAGGTGAGTGCGATGCATAGCGACAGTTGCCAGTCACCCGTCCGCATCCTCACCAGCCCCGAGGTCCTGTCATGTCTGACCGCAGCTTCAAGCCGATCCGCTCGCTGACCGGCCGCGTCCGCCGGCCCGGCGTACGACGCACTCCTGTCGCACCCGGCGCCTCGCTCGCCGTCGAGCGCATCGGCAACCGGGTCAGCATGGTCGACAGCGCCGTCTACGTCGCCGGCGACCGGGTCGACTCCCCCACGACACTGGCCGACACCTACCGCTCGCTGCGCGACCACGACGACGCGGTGGCCTGGATCGGTCTCTACCGCCCCGACCACCACGAGCTCGGGTCGATCGCCGACGAGTTCGACCTGCACGAGCTGGCCATCGAGGACGCGATCGTCGCGCACCAGCGACCCAAGCTCGAGCGCTACGACGACACGCTCTTCGTGGTGCTGCGCGCGGCGCACTACGACGACGAGCGCGAGGAGGTCGACTTCGGCGAGGTGCACCTCTTCGTCGGTCCCGACTTCGTGATCACCGTCCGGCACAGCGAGTCGCCCGACCTCTCCGCCGTACGCCGTCGGCTCGAGAGCAACCCCGACCTGCTCGCACTCGGGCCGGAGGCGATCCTCTACGCGATCCTCGACCGGATCGTCGACGGCTACGCGCCGGTCGTCGCCGGCCTCGGCAACGACATCGACGAGATCGAGACCGAGGTGTTCGGCAGCGACCCGCAGGTGTCGCGGCGCATCTACGAGCTCTCCCGCGAGGTCATCGAGTTCCAGCGCGCCACCCGTCCGCTCGTGACGGTGCTCGCGAGCCTGACCGCGGGCTTCGAGAAGTACGGCACCGACGAGGAGCTGCAGCGCTACCTCCGCGACGTCGAGGACCACCTCACCCAGGTCATCGAGCAGGTCGTCGGCTACCGCCAGCTCCTGCGCGACATCCTCACCGTCAACGCGACCCTGGTCGCGCAGCGGCAGAACGAGGAGATGCGCGCGCTCTCCGAGGCGAGCATCGAGCAGAACGACGACGTGAAGCGGATCTCCGCCTGGGCCGCCATCCTGTTCGCCCCGACGCTGGTCGGCACGGTCTACGGCATGAACTTCGACCACATGCCCGAGCTGCACTGGGCGCTCGGCTACCCCTTCGCGCTGGTGATGATGCTCTTCGTCAGCGTGACGCTCTGGGCGGTGTTCAAGACGCGTCGCTGGATATGAGCTGCCTTCCTCTCCCGAGCTTGCTCGGGAGAGGAAGACGCAGCAGCCAGGTCGAGTAGCCGCGCGAGCGAGGAACGAGCTCGCGACCGGCGTATCGAGACCTCACCCGGGGTCTCGATACGCTCGCTGGCGCTCGCTACTCGACCAGCGAGCAGACGGTCAGCGTCGAGCGGTCACGTAGCAGGCGACCGCGCTGGCGGCGGCGACGTTGAGCGAGTCGATGCCCGCGCGCATGGGGATGATCGCGCGACGGTCGGCCGACTGCTCCCAGCGCGGCGAGAGACCGTGCCCCTCGGAGCCCAGCACGAGGGCGACCCGGTCGAGGCCGGCGACGACGTCCTCGATCGGCTCGGAGTCCTCGGTCAGGGTGAGCGCGACGGTGGTGAAGCCGAGTGCGGAGAGCGACGGCAGCGCGTCGTACCAGTCAGGGAGCCGGGTCCACGGCGTCGTGAAGACCGCACCCATCCCCACCTTGATCGAGCGCCGGTAGAGCGGGTCGGCGCAGCGCGGGGCGAGGAGCACCCCGTCGAAACCGAGGGCCGCGCCCGCGCGGAAGATCGCCCCGACGTTGGTGTGGTCGACCAGGTCCTCGAGCACCAGGACCGACCGGGCGCCGTCCAGCACCGACTCGACGCTCGGCAGCGGACGACGCTCCAGCGAGGCGAGGGCACCGCGGTGGACGTGGAAGCCGGTCACGTCCTCGGCGAGCGACTCGGCGAGCACGAAGCAGGGCGCGTCGGTGGCGGCCAGCACGTCGGCGAGCCCGTCGACCCAGCGCGGCGCCATCAGGAACGAGCGCGGTGCGAAGCCGGCCTCGACGGCACGGCGTACGACCTTCTCGCCCTCGGCGAGGAAGAGGCCGTGCTCGGCCTCGAAGCTCTTGCGCAGCTCGACGTCGCGCAGGTCGCGGTAGTCCCCGAGCCGGGGGTCGGCCGGATCCGAGATCTCGACGACCGTCGCCATCAGGCGAACGCCGCCGGGTGCGCGACGGCGACCACCTCGCCGACCACGATAATCGCGGGCGGCAGGACGCGGTGCGCCGCGAGCTCGGCCTCGAGGGTCTCCAGGGTGGCGAGGACGGTCCGCTCCCCCGGCATCGTGCCGTCGCAGATGACGGCGACCGGGGTCGTGCCGGGTCGCCCGCCCTCGATCAGCGCGGTGGCGATGGCCGGCGCGTTCTGGACGGCCATCATCAGCACGACGGTTCCGGTGAGCTGCGCGACCGCGGGCCAGACGACCTGCGACTCGGGGTGACCGGGCGGCAGGTGACCCGAGATGACGGTGAACTCGTGGGCGACGCCCCGGTGGGTGATCGGGATGCCCGCGACGCCGGGCACCGTGATCGGGCTGCTCAGCCCGGGGATGACGGTGACGGGGACGCCCGCCTCGCGACAGGCGATGACCTCCTCGTAGCCGCGACCGAAGACGAAGTTGTCGCCGCCCTTGAAGCGCACCACGCACTTGCCGGCGAGGGCGTGCTCGACGAGCAGCCGGTTGATCTCCTCCTGCTGGGCCGAGCGGCCCCGGGGCAGCTTCGCGACGTCGATCAGCTCGACGTCGGGCGGCAGCTCGCCGAGCAGCTCCCGCGGCGCGAGCCGGTCGGCGACGACGACATCGGCCTCCATGAGTGCCTTGCGCCCGGCGACCGACATCAGCTCGGGATCGCCCGGGCCCCCGCCGACGAGGACGACGCCGGCCGGCCGGTCGCGCTGGTGGCGCGCGACGATGGTGCCTTCGCGCAGCCCCTCCAGGATCTCGTCGCGTACGGCGGCAGAGCGCTGCGGCTCGCGCTGGCCGAGGACCGCCACGGTCACGCCGGCGTGCCTGCCGACCGCGGGCGTCCAGGCGGTGGCGCGGGTCGCGTCGTCGGCGCGGACGCAGAAGACCCGGCGTACCTCCGCGGCCCGGGTGACCTCCTCGTTGACCGCCTGGTCGTCGGTCGCGGCGATGACGTACCAGGTCTCGTCGAGGTCCGCGGGCTCGAAGCCGCGCTCGTGCCAGGTGACCTCGCCGGAGCCGACCATGCCCTCGATCGCGGGCGTCACCTCGGGTGAGACGACGTGGACGTCGGCGCCGACCGCGATGAGGTGCGGCACCCGGCGCTGCGCCACGTGGCCACCGCCGACCACGACCACCCGCCGGCCCGTCAGCAGCAGGCCCGACGGGTAGATCCTGAAGTCGTCCATCGGACCATCATCCCGGGCGCGGGTGCGAGCCCCGTGACGCGGGTTCACCCAGCGGACTACGTTGAAGGAGTCCCGCAGCCACGCGATAGGAGCGACATGAGTCTCGACCGCCCGGTCACGCCGAACCCCTACGACCTGCTTCCCGCCGTGCCGTCCTTCACGGTCACGAGCGCCGACGTCACCGACGGCCAGCCGTTGAAGGACGACCAGGTCGCCGACGCCGGCAACACCTCCCCGCAGCTGTCCTGGGAGGGTGCCCCGGAAGGGACCAAGAGCTTCACGGTGACCTGCTTCGACCCCGACGCCCCGACGCCGAGCGGGTTCTGGCACTGGGTGCTGGTCGACCTGCCCGCCGACGTGACCTCGCTGGACGCCGGCGCAGGCGCCGAGGGTGCGTCGCTGCCCGGCAACGCCTTCATGTGCCGCAACGACGGCGGGCCCAAGGCGTTCATGGGGGCGGCTCCCCCGGCCGGCGACCAGGTGCACCGCTACTTCTTCGTCGTCCACGCGGTGAAGGAGGAGACGCTCGGCGTCGACTCTGACGCCTCGCCGGCCGTGGTGTCCTTCAACCTCGCGTTCAAGACCGCGGGCCGGGCCATCCTCCACGGCACCTACCAGCACTAGACAGGGACCATGACCCACAGCGATGCCGACCTGGCCGCGTACGTCGAGGAGCTCACCGGGAAGGGCGTCCGGCTGGTCGGCGGCTCGGTGGTGGACATGGGCGGCGTCGCCCGGGCCAAGTACGTGCCCACGCCGCGGCTCGCGGCCTTCCACCGGGTCGGCATGGGCGCGTCGCCGTGCTGGAGCGTCTTCTGCGTCGACGGCAACATCGCCTTCACGCCCGAGCTCAACGTGGTCGGCGACCTGCGGATCCTGATCGACCCCGCCGAGCTGCGGGTGGTGGAGGACGGGGTCGCCTGGGCGCCGGGCGAGTTCCACGACCAGGGCGGCGGCAGCAACGACATGTGTGCGCGCTCCGCGCTGCGACGCACGGTCGCGGCGGCCGAGGACGCGGGCCTGACCGCACTGGTCGGCGCCGAGCTGGAGTGCACGCTCCTGGGGCCCGACGGGGGCCACGCGACCAGCGGGGCCCGGTCGCCGTACGGCCTGCGCACCTCGCTCGAGCAGGCCGCGTTCCTCGCCGACCTCGCCGAGTCAGCGGCCGCGGTGGGACTGGGTCTCGAGCAGCTGCACATGGAGTACGGCCACGACCAGCTCGAGATCTCGCTGTCCCCGTCCGACCCTGTCCGCGCCGCCGACGACGTCGTCCTCGCCCGGCTGGTGCTCGGCCGCGCGGCGGCCCGGCACGGCATGCAGGTGTCCTTCTCGCCGTACCCCTTCGCGGGCGAGGTCGGCAACGGCGCCCACCTCCACCTGTCGCTCGCCACCTCCGACGGCCCGGTCTTCGGCGGCGGCACCGGAACGCACGGGCTGACGACGACCGGCGAGTCGGCGATCGCCGGGATCCTCGACGCCCTGCCCGGGCTCGTCGGGGTGTACGCCGGCTCCGTGCTGTCGCAGTCGCGGCTGCAGCCCGGCAACTGGGCCGGCGCAGCGCTCTGCTGGGGTCTGGAGAACCGCGAGGCCGCCGTACGCCTGATCGCCGGTGGGCCTTCGAGCGCGCACGGCGCCAACGTCGAGCTCAAGGTGGTCGACCCGAGCGCCAACCCCTACCTGGCTGTCGCGTCCCTGCTCGGCAGCGCCCTGCACGGCATCGAGGCCGGCCTCCCGCTCCCGCCCGAGGTCCCGGACGACCCGGCGGGATCGGCCGCCGACCTCCCGTCCCTGCCTGCGGGCCAGGCCGCCGTGCTCGACGCCTTCGCCGCCTCACCGGTCGCCCGCGCGGTGCTCGGCACACCCATCGTGGACGGGCTGCTCGCCGTGCGTCGCTACGAGGTCGACACCTTCCCCGACCCGTCGGCGCCGGAGGTGGCCGAAGCGCTGCGACTGGCCTGGAGCTGCTGAGTTGGCCCTGGAGACGGTGCACCTCGACGAGCACCTGCGCGCGATGCGCCTCGTCGACCACCACGTGCACGGGACCTTCACCGAGCCCGGGGACCGTGCGTCGTTCACGGCGGCGCTCAACGAGGCGTCCGGGAGCCCGCTCGCCGACCTCGACCTGCCGATCGGGGTCGCGATCCGTCGGTGGTGCGCGCCCCTCCTCGGCCTCGAGCCGCACGCCTCGGCCGACGACTACTGGGCCGCGCGCTCGGCCGCGCCGTACGACGAACTCGTGGCGCTCTTCCTGCGCGAGGCCGGCATCGACCACTGGGTCGTCGACACGGGCCTCAACCCCGACCGGGTGTCGTCGCCCGAGCCGTCGTCGGAGGTGCTCCGGCTCGAGACGCTCCTGGAGTCGGTGCTCGGCTCGGACGACGTGCCGGGCGCGTTCCGCGACCGGTTGGACGCCGCGATGGCGTCGATCGTCGGCACCAAGACGATCGCGGCCTACCGCAGCGGTCTCGACATCGACTGGACGCGGCCGACGGACGCGGCCGTTGCCGGTCAGGCGCGGGCGAGCGGACCGCGGGTCGACGACCCGGTGCTGGTCGCCTTCGTCGTCCACGAGGCGCTCTCGCGCGGTCTGCCGCTACAGGTGCACACCGGACTCGGCGACCGCGACCTCGACCTGCGCCGGGCCGACCCGATGCTGCTCCTGCCGCTGCTGCGGATGACCGACTCACCGGTCCTGCTGCTGCACTGCTACCCCTACCACCGGCAGGCGGGCTACCTCGCCCAGGCGTTCGACCACGTCCACTTCGACGTCGGCCTGGCGATCAACCACCTCGGCAGCCGCTCGGTCGAGCTGGTCGGCGAGGCGATGGAGCTGGCGCCGTTCGCGAAGCAGCTCTACTCCTCCGACGCCTACGGCCTGCCCGAGCTGCACTACCTCGGGTCGCTGCTGTGGCGCCGCGCCATGAGCCTGGTCCTCGGGTCGTGGCTCAAGCGCGGCGACTGGTCCCTCGACGACGCGACGCGCGTCGCCGACCTGATCGGGTCGGGCAACGCGCGTCGGGTCTACGGGCTCTGAGCCACCCCGCACGTCCGTCCGGACCTGCGGTTTGGTCACAAACCTCAACATTCCGGGCCCAGAACATGCGGTTTGTGACCAAACCGCATGCCTCGGGGCCTGAGGCTCAGGCGCCGCGGAGCAGGTCCTCGAACGGCGTGGGGTCGGCGAACTCCTCCTCGAGGGTGCGTGCCCGCTGGCGGGGCGCACCGGAGAGCAGGATCGCCAGCTCACCGGCCGCGCGCTCGATGCGGGAGTCGAGACCGGCCTCGCCGAAGTCCTCGCTCGCCGCGAAGACGGCGGTCGGGACGACGGTCGCGTGCAGGTAGCTGAAGAGCGGCCGCAGCGCGTGCTCGAGCACCAACGAGTGCCGAGCCGTGCCCGCGGTCGCCGCGATCAGCACCGGCACGCCGGTCAGCAGGTCGGGCTCGATGACGTCGAAGAAGGTCTTGAAGAGACCGGAGTACGACGCCGCGAAGACCGGCGTGACGACGATCAGCGCGTCGGCCCGGCGTACGGTCTCGATGGCCTCGGCCAGCTCGCCCGTCGCGAACCCGGTCAGCAGGTTGTCGGCGAGCAGGTGGGCCAGCGGCCGCAGCTCGATGACGTCGACCTCCACCGGGCCATGGATCGCCTCCACGGCCGCGGCCGAGAGCCGGTCGGCGAGCAGTCGCGTCGAGGACGGGACGCTCAGGCCGGCACTGATCACGACGAGGCGCCTCATACCGACACCCCGGTGACGTCGTCGACGGCGTGGAGGGTCGCGTCGTGGGCGCCGCCGGCCTTCGCGACCAGCGAGGCGTGGGTGGGCGCGTCCGGCACGTGCGCCGGGCGTCCCTCGGCCATGCCGGCGCGCAGGTCGGGAAGGATCTCGCCGAGCAGGTCGAGCTGCTCGAGCACGGTCTTGAGCGGCAGACCCGCGTGGTCGATGAGGAAGAGCTGGCGCTGGTAGTCACCGACGTAGTCGCGGAAGCCGAGCGTGCGCTCGAGCACCTGCTGCGTCGAACCGACGGTCAGCGGCGTCGCCTCGGTGAAGTCCTCCAGCGACGGGCCGTGGCCGTAGACCGGCGCGTTGTCGAAGTACGGGCGGAACTCGTTGACCGCGTCCTGGCTGTTCTTGCGCATGAAGAACTGCCCGCCGAGGCCGACGATCGCCTGGTCGGCGGTGCCGTGGCCGTAGTGCTCGAAGCGCCGGCGGTAGAGGTCGACCATCTGCTTGGTGTGCCCGGCCGGCCAGAAGATGTGGTTGTGGAAGAACCCGTCGCCGTAGTACGCCGCCTGCTCGGCGATCTCGGGGCTGCGGATCGAGCCGTGCCAGACGAAGGGCGCGACGCCGTCGAGCGGCCGCGGGGTCGCGGTGTAGCCCTGGAGCGGCGTCCGGTACTTGCCCTCCCAGTTGACGACGTCCTCGTCCCACAGGCGGCGCAGCAGCGCGTAGTTCTCGACGGCCAGGTTGATGCCGTCGCGGATGTCCTTGCCGAACCACGGGTAGACGGGGCCGGTGTTGCCCCGGCCCATCATCAGGTCCACGCGACCGTCGGTGAGGTGCTGGATCTTGGCGTAGTCCTCGGCGATGAGCACCGGGTCGGTCGTCGTGATCAGGGTCGTCGCGGTCGAGAGGATGATCTTCTCGGTCTGCGCCCCGATGTAGGCCAGCGTCGCGGTCGGGTTGGACGCGATGAACGGCGGGTTGTGGTGCTCGCCCGTGGCGAACACGTCGAGGCCGATCTCCTCGGCCTTCTTCGCGATCTCCACCTGCGCCTTGATCCGCTCGTGCTCGGTCGGGGTGCGACCGGTGGTGGGGTCCGTCGTCACGTCGCCGACGGAGAAGATGCCGAACTGCATGGGAACCTCAACTCCTGGAAGCCAATGGTTGAATATCGAACTAATGCCTCAACCCTGCGCGGCTGCCCAGTATTCCGCGTGTCAGACACCACGATGGGCTCGTGAACCGACGCATCTCGTGGTGGCTCCCCGCCCTGGTCATCGTCCTGACCGTGGGGCAGCTCGCGGTCGCCGAGTGGGTGCCGGGGATCGACCGGTTCGCCGACAAGGCGTTCGGCGCACGCCTGGTCGCCTATCCCCTGCTGATGCTGTTCACGCCGGCCGTCTGGTGGCTCGCGACGCGGCGTCGGGACCCGCGCCCCACCCCGCCGTACGGCGCGTTCACGCTGGTGATGCTGCCGTTCCTGGTCGACGTGACCGGCAACAGCCTCGACCTCTACGACTCGATCGTGTGGTGGGACGACTTCAACCACTTCTTCAACTGGTTCCTGCTGCTCACCGGCATCGGACTGATCATCTGCACCCGGGTCCAGCCCGACTGGGCGGTGGTGCTCCTGGTCGCGGGGCTGGGATCCGCGCTGGCGCTCGGGTGGGAGCTGGGTGAGTGGTACACGTTCATCCGGCACGGCACCGAGATCGAGACCGCCTACGAGGACACCCTCGGCGACATGACGCTCGGGACGGTCGGAGCGACGCTCGGCGGCCTGGTCGTCCTGGCAGCGCGTCGTCGTCAGGTGCGTGGGACAGCGACCACGACCACGTTGCTCAGGTAGCGCTCGCCGTCCCAGTCCTCGCAGGTGATCAGCACCAGGCGTCCAGCGACGTGCTGGCTGAAGACCTTCTCAGCGTGGGCGGCCAGCGAACCCTTGCTGTAGATGTGGACGCGGCGCACGTCGTAGCGGATCGTCCCGCGCTGGGTGCGCACGACGACAGCGTCACCGGGCTCCAGCTGCTCGAGATCGTCGAGGGCGCCACCACCGGTGTGCACGGTGTGGCCGGTGATGAGCGCGCTGCCGCGGCGCGCGCCGGGCTCGGCGCCGTCCGCCCACCACCCGAGCTGCTGCGGATCGCTCGGCGGCACCAGCGTGCGTCCGGGCGCCTTCACCGGCACGACGGGAACGGAGACGTCCAGCGCGGGGATCTGCACGTGTCGTGGCGCGCCCGGCTCCCACCGAGCGCGCACGGCCTCGGGTGAGGGCGCAACCGGAGCGGTGGAGACCTGTCCGGATCTCCCGGCCGACACTGCGGCGGCTCGATCCTCGTCAGACTGGTCCCACCACGCGATCGCGCCGACCACGACGACCACCACGCCGGCGGCCACCACCCAACGAGCAAGGTGGTGGCCGCGCGACGATGCAGTGGCCTTGGTGTCAGGCACGGGACCGCGAGCGCAGCACGATGCCGACGCCGGCGAGCACGACCCCGAAGGCGATCAGTGTGAGCGGGAGCGGCGAACGCGCCCACTCGGGGAGGGCGGAGCTGCTCTCGCCCGCGTCAACCGCAGTCGGCACCGGGGCCGAGCCACCGCTCGAGTCGGCGTCGGTGCCGGCCGGCGCAGCGGCTGGCGCGGTCGCCGACGTGCCGAGCACGCCCTGGTCAGCAGCCTCCGTGGCAGTGTCGTTCGCGTCGTCGTTCGTGTCGTCGTCCGTGGCACCAGGCCCCGTGCCCGACTGGGAGCCGGGGGCGGGCGTGTCAGACGCGCAGGGCTCCACCCAGAAGACCTTGGTCTTCGTGTCGTTGCCCTGGGACCGCGGCGTCGCGACCGTCAGCTTCACGTGGTAGCCCTGCTTCGGGTGCGGCGCGCCACCGCTGAAGCTCAGCGTGTAGGCCTGGCGACCGTCGAGGTCGGTGCCACCACCAGCGGAGTCGCCACCGACGAAGACCTGCGAGGGCGAAGTGCCGCCCAGGACGACGTCCGAGGTGGGGGCCTGCGACGCGAAGGTCACCGTCGAGACGACGTCGGCGCCCTCGTCATAGCCGAACCACTCGACGAAGAAGGTGCAACCCGGGTGCGGGTTGTTGCTCGGGTGGCCGACCGCGTCGCCCGGGCCGGCGATCTTCACGGTGCCGTTGTTGCCGGCGGGGTCGCCGTGTCCCCCGCCTGGCTGCTGGCCCGGAGCGTGGGCCTGACCGTTGCCGTGCCCCTTGCCCTGGTGCCCCTTGCCCTGGCCCTGGTTCCCGTGGCCCTTGCTCTGGCCCTGGTTCCCGTAGCCCTGGCCCTGGTGCCCCTTGCCCTGACCTTGGCCCTTCGCCTTGTCGGCATCCTTGCCCGCGCCGTGCTCCGCGACCTGGTCCTGCGACTTGTCCTGGCCCACGTGCTTGCCGTGGTCCGCGTGGTCAGGCTTGGGGTCGGCGATCGCAGCACCCGCCGTCGACCACACCCCCAGGACTGCGACGGTGGCCAGTGCCAGTGCGCTTGTGCGTACCGAGCTCCGCATGGTGATCTCTCCCGTTGTTGGGGCCGCTTCGGGCGCGGCCGGTTCCCCCTACGGACAGACGATGTGTCCTTACGCGGGCCGCGGGAAACCGATGTCAACACCTGGTCTAGACAGGACGCGGATCACCCGTGACCAGCCGCTCTTCGAGACGTTCTCATGTCCCTCCCCGACGTCGTAGCGCGGACTGCGGTTGATCACCTGGGGCTCTCGTGCTTGTGTCGGGACCAGGCGGGTACCTCCCGGCGTACCCGCCCATCCGCGACCCGGAGGACCCATGCCTGACCTGCCCCAGCCCACCGACGGCACCTCGATCAAGAACGCTCCCTCGGAGGAGGCGCACCTCGGGTCGACGACCGACACCGGCGCGCCCGCCCCGAGCGACCGCAACAGCCTGACCGTCGGCCCGGACGGACCGATCGTCCTGCACGACGTCCACTTCCTGAACCAGATGGCGCACTTCAACCGGGAACGCACCCCGGAGCGGAACGTGCATGCCAAGGGGTCCGGCGCTTTCGGTGAGTTCGAGACCACCGAGGACGTCTCGGCGTACACCAAGGCCGCGCTCTTCCAGCCCGGCGCGAAGACCGAGATGCTGGCTCGGTTCTCGACCGTCGCCGGCGAGATGGGATCGCCCGACACCTGGCGCGACCCCCGCGGTTTCGCGCTGAAGTTCTACACGACCGAGGGCAACTACGACCTGGTCGGCAACAACACCCCGGTCTTCTTCATCCGTGACACGATGAAGTTCCCGCACTTCATCCGCTCGCAGAAGCGCCGCGGTGGCTCGGGCCTGCGCGACAACAACATGCAGTGGGACTTCTGGAGCCTCAACCCGGAGTCCGCCCACCAGGTGACCTACCTGATGGGCGACCGCGGCATCCCGAAGAGCTACCGGCACATGAACGGCTACGGCTCCCACACCTACCTCTGGATCAACGAGGCCGGTGAGAAGCACTGGGTGAAGTACCACTTCCACAGCGACCAGGGCGTCGAGGGCCTCACCGACCAGGACGCCACCCGGATCGCTGGCGAGGACGCCGACTTCCACCGCCGCGACCTCTACGAGACGATCGCGAAGGGCGACTTCCCGTCGTGGACGCTGTCGATCCAGGCGATGCCGTACGACGACGCGAAGACCTACCGGATCAACCCGTTCGACCTGACCAAGATCTGGCCGCACAGCGACTACCCGCTGATCAAGGTCGGCACGATGACGCTCAACCGCAACCCGGACAACTTCTTCGCCCAGATCGAGCAGGCGGCGTTCGAGCCGTCAGCGCTCGTGCCCGGGATCGGCTTCTCGCCCGACAAGATGCTGCTCGGCCGAGCATTCGCCTACGCGGACACGCACCGGCACCGGATCGGGGCCAACTACCTGCAGCTCCCGGTCAACCGGCCCAAGGTCGAGGTCAACACCTACACCCAGGACGGCCCGATGGCCTACGAGCACCGGAGCGACGACCCGGTCTACGCGCCCAACTCCTTCGGACGCGGGTACGCCGACGAGGTCGGCGAGGTCGACCCCGGTTGGGAGACCGACGGCGCCATGGTCCGGCAGGCCTACACGCTGCGCGAGGACGACGACGACTTCACCCAGGCCGGGACGCTCGTCCGCGACGTGTGGGACGACGACCAGCGCGAGACCTTCGTGAAGACCGTTGCCGGTCACCTGCTCGGCGGGGTCGAGGGCGACGTGCTCGAACGAGCCTTCGCCTACTGGAAGGCGGTCGACGCCGACTGCGGGAAGCGGATCGAGGAGCTGGTCCGCGCCGACGCAGACCTCGGTGGACCCGGCGGCCAGGATGACAAGGCCAAGGAGAACGCGCAGGATCCCATCGTGGAGTCGGACACGAACGCGAAGTCGTGAGGTTGCTTGCCGCCGGCGCGGTCGCCCTGACCCTGTTGGTCGGGGCGCCCGCGGCGGCGTCCTCGCCCGGGCTGGACCGCCCGGACCGCAAGGAGATCGCGATGGAGCTCGTCTCCAGTGCTGAGAACTCCTCGCTGAAGTGGAAGCAGCAGTACACCTACCTCGAGGACATCGGGGACGGCCGTGGCTACACCGGCGGGATCATCGGCTTCTGCTCCGGCACCGGCGACATGCTCGAGGTGGTGCAGGCCTACACCGACGCTGAGCCGGACAACCCGCTCGCCCGCTTCCTCCCGGCCCTGCGCCGGGTCAACGGCACGGAGTCGCACGAGGGACTGGGCCAGCCCTTCGTGAGGGCCTGGCACCGGGCCGCGAAGGACCCGGCGTTCCGGCACGCCCAGGACGCCGAGCGGGACCGGGTCTACTTCGACCCCGCCGTACGCCGGGCCGAGCGCGACGGCCTGCGGGCGCTCGGCCAGTTCATCTACTACGACGCGATCGTCATGCACGGCCCGGGAAGCAGCCACCTGAGCTTCGGCGGCATCCGGCGGACGGCGATGAAGCACGCCCGCACGCCGGCCGAGGGTGGCTCGGAGGTGCGCTACCTCAACGCCTTCCTCGACGCCCGCGTCGCCGCGATGAAGGCCGAGGCCGCCCACGACGACACCTCACGGGTCGACACCGCCCAGCGGGTCTTCCTCCGGCAGCGGAACATGACCTTGAAGCCACCGCTCACCTGGCACGTCTACGGCGACCGGTTCCACATCTCGCGCTGACGGCTCAGCCGGCGAGCGGCGCCTTCAGCGACGCGCGTACGGCGTACCGCTCCCCCGCCACGTCGACCTCGAAGACACTCGCCTCGAGCCAAGCCGTGGTGACCGGGCCGTCCGAGCGCAGGTAGGCGAGGCCGACGCAGGAGCCGACGGTCGCACCCCAGGCAGCGCTGGTGACCTGGCCAGCAGGCATGCCGTCGCGCAGCACCAGCTCGCCTCCCCACAGCATCGGCTCCGGTGAGTCGACGACGAACGACACCAGCCGACGCCTCGGACCGCCCTCCGCGAGCGCCGCTCGGTGTGCCTCCAGCGCGGCGCGGCCCAGGAAGTCCTTGTCGCCCCTCAACGCCGTCGCGAAGACCAGGCCCGCCTCGACCGGGCCGAAGTCCGGCGTGAGCTCGCGACCGAAGGCGCGGTAGCCCTTCTCCAGGCGCATCGACTCGATCGCGTAGTAGCCGGCGTCGGTCGCGCCGCCGGACGAGATGGCGTCGTACACCGCACCAGCGGCGTCGACCGGGACCATCAGCTCCCAGCCGAGCTCGCCGACGTAGGTCATCCGGGTGGCTCGTACGGTCGCGCCGGCGAGCGTGATCTCGCGCGACGTGGCGAACGGGAAGCCCTCCTCGGAGAGGTCGGCGTCAGTCAGCCCGGACAACAGGGCGCGCGATCGCGGACCCATCACGCCGAGGACGGCATGGTCCTCCGTGATGTCGCGCGCACGTGCGCCGTGGCGACGCAGCCAGTCGAGGTCACGGACCGTGGTGGCCGAGCTCGAGACCAGGAGGAACGCGTCGGGACCGGTGCGGGTGACGGTCAGGTCGGCCTCGTAGGTTCCCCGCTCGTTGAGGAACGGGGTGTAGACGCAGCCGTCGACCGGCACGTCGACGTCGGCGGCGCAGATCCACTGGAGGGCCTCGAGCGCGTCAGGGCCGTCGACGACGTACTTCGAGAACGACGTCTGGTCGAAGACCGCGACGTCCTCGCGGGTGGCGCGCTGCTCGCCCGCCGACCACGGCAGCCACGACGGCTTGCCCCAGGAGTAGTCGAGCGAGGGGCCGAGGACGTTCGGCCTCTCCCACCCCATCCGGGTGCCGAAGAGCGCTCCGGCGGCGGCCAGCCGGTCGTACAAGGGCGAGGTGCGCTGGGGTCGGCCGGTCTCGAGCTCACGGTTGGGCCACGGCACGGCGTAGTGGAGGCCGAGCACCTCGGCGACCCGCGACCGGAGCCAGCGGTTGTCGGCCTGGAACGGCGCGAAGCGGCGTACGTCGACCCCGACCAGGTCGTCCTGCGGCTCCCCCGCCACGATCCACTCGGCCAGCGCTCGTCCGGCGCCACCGGCAGAAGCGATCCCGACCGAGTTGAAGCCGGCAGCGACGAAGAAGCCCGCCAGCCCGGGGGCCTCACCGAGCAAGAACTGGTTGTCGGGGGTGAACGACTCCGGGCCGTTGTAGAACTTGCGGATCCCGGTCTCCTCGAGCGCGGGGATCCGGAGCAGTGCCTCGTCCATCAGCACCGAGAAGTGCTCCCAGTCCTCGGGGAGCAGCTGGAACTCGAAGGGGTAGGGCAGGTCGTCGGGCGAGCGCCACGGCTTGGCCTCGGGCTCGAAGCCGCCGACGACCAGACCGCCCGTCTCCTCCTTGAAGTAGGTCCACCCGTCCGGGTCACGCATGATCGGCAGGTCGGGATGGGTCCCTGGCACCGACTCGGTCACGACGTAGAAGTGCTCCGCAGAGTGCAGCGGGATCGTCACGCCGACCAGGTCCCCCAGCGCCTTGGCCCACTGACCAGCGCAGTTGACGACGACCTCCGTCTCCACGTCGCCCTGGTCGGTGCGGACGCCGGTGACGCGACCGTCCGTGACGTCGAAGCCGGTGACCCGGACCCGCTCCACGATCCGCGCGCCGCGCATCCGGGCGCCCTTGGCGAGCGACTGGGTGACGTCGGCAGGGTTGACCTTGCCGTCCCCGGGCAGCCAGATCGCACCGAGCAGGTCGTCGACCTGCATCGGCGGCCACAGCTCCCGCGCGCGCTCGGGCGAGACCAGCTCGCACTCCATGTCGTACGCCGTGGCGTTGGCCGCCGTACGCCGCAGCTGGACCATCCGGTCCTCCGTGCGCGCGACGATCACGCCACCGACGTTGCGGTAGCCCGTCGCCAGCCCGGTCTCGGCCTCGAGCGCGGAGTAGAGCTCGGCGGAGTACTGCACCAGCCGCGTGCCGCTCTCCGAGGCTCGCAGCGGTCCGACGAGTCCGGCCGCGTGCCACGTCGTGCCGCACGAGAGCGTGCCCTGCTCGAGCAGCAGCACGTCGGTCCAGCCGAGCTTGGTCAGGTGGTAGGCGACCGATGTGCCGATCACCCCGCCGCCGACGATGACCACCTGGGCGCGCGTAGGAAGGTCAGCCACGAGCGACATCCTCCAGCAACCCCGTGAGGTGTGGACCGCGGAAGGTCGCCACCGCCTTCTCGTAGCGCTCCATCCCCCAGCCGTTGAAGTCGTAGTCGATCGGGCTCGCGGCGGCCTGGATGAAGCCCCACAGCGACCAGCCGTACTCGCTGACGAGCATCTGCAGGCGCACCCGGGCCAGGTCGCCGCGAGTCGGACTGCCGAAGTAGGCCGCGGTGTAGGCCTCGACCTGTTCGGCGGCGAAGTCACACTCGGTCGCGGTGTTGCCGAGCTCGAAGCAGGCGTCGTTGTTGCCGGAGTACTCGTAGTCGATCAGCGCGCAGCGGCTGCCGTCGTCGATGAAGTTCGCGGCGAGCAGGTCGTTGTTGCACGGCACGGTCGGCCCGGGCGCGACAGCCAGCGCGCGGCGTACGTCCTCCCAGGCGTCGGCGTGGTCGAGGTAGCCGCTCGGCAGGCCGTAGCCGTGCTCCTGGACGGTCGCGAGGTACGCCGCTCGCCGCGCGAACATGTCGAAGTCGCCCTGGAACCGCGGGCCGGCGTGCAGCGCGCGGGTCGCGGACGCCGCACGACCGAGCACGCCCGGATCGGTGAAGTCGGCGTTCTCCAGCGACCGCCCTCCCAGGAAGCCGATGACGAGCATCGACAGGTCCGGGCGGTACTCCACGACCGGGGCTCCCACCCCGGCGTCGTACGCCGCGGCGGTGTTG
The DNA here is from genome assembly GCF_040045055.1 of Nocardioides pollutisoli. Classification (NCBI taxonomy): domain Bacteria; kingdom Bacillati; phylum Actinomycetota; class Actinomycetes; order Propionibacteriales; family Nocardioidaceae; genus Nocardioides; species Nocardioides pollutisoli. Next base: position 165,952 of record NZ_JBDZDU010000002.1, on the reverse strand, counting down.
AAGGCCTCGGCGTCGCGGTCGATGCCGAGCAGCGTGGCGTCACCCTGCGACCAGCGCACCACGACGTCGAGGCCGTCGTCGTCCGTGACGTGGAAGTTGCGGTTGGTCAGGCCGCCCGGCAGGTCCTGGACGCGCCAGGACCGCCCCGCCAGGGTGACGAGGCGGTCCAGCGGCGCTGCGTCAGTCACTCAGTCGTCGAACGCCTCGATGACGGCTTGGTCGATCGTGTGCTTCGGACCGGTGAACCACTTCTTCGCCGACAGCTGCCACCAGATCGTCACGAGCAGGAGCGTGCCGAACGTCAGGATGGGGGCGTAGTTGACGAACTTCCACTCGAACGCGTCGCTGAAAATCCAGCCCGACGGGTAGAGCGGGAGGATGAAGTAGATGCAGATGACCACGATCTCGATGACCGCGACGAGGTTCATCCACTTGTACTTCGACCCGTTGTTCCACGACCCGGCCTGGAACGCGTCGCCCATCTTCCAGCGCAGGTAGATCGGGATCGCGAAGGACAGGTAGAGACCGATGACGGCGACCGAGACGACGGCGTAGAACGCGGTCGGCAGGATGATCGGCGCGTCCGGGGTGCCGAAGTTGACCTCGATCAGCGCCGGCAGGGTGATCAGCACACCGATGGTCGCGACCAGCAGCACGGCGTTCGCCGGCACCCGGGTGCGGGTGACCTTCGACCACATCGCCGAGCCGGGGATCGCGCCGTCGCGGGAGAACGCGAACGTCATCCGGGACGCGCTGGTGAGGCAGGCGACCGTGCAGAAGAGCTGGCCCGCCGCCGAGATCGCGATCACGACCGTGTGCCAGGAGTCGCTGAGCGCCTGGCCCAGGATCACGTCGGAGCCGTAGAGCCCCACGTTGACGCCGTCGGTGACACCCTGCTCGTCCTTCACGGCGAAGAGGAGCGCCAGCAGCAGGATCCACCCGCCGACGGCGGAGTAGAAGATCGAGCGCCAGATGCCCTTGGCCGCCGACTTCGACGCGGCCTCGGTCTCCTCGGAGAGGTGCGCCGAGGCGTCGAAGCCGGTGATCGTGTACTGCGTGAGCAGGAAGCCGAGCGGCAGCACCAGGAACCAGAACATCATCGAGCTCGACGAACCGTCGTCGTAGCCGGAGTTGTTGATCCGCTCGGTCATCACCCAGTTGACGCTCTGGTGGTGGTCGGGCACCACGATCAGGATGCCGATGATCAACGCCGCACCGGCCACGTGCCACCAGACCGAGATGTTGTTGATCACGGCCAGCAGGTGGCTCGAGAAGATGTTGGCCAGCGCGGCGAGCACCATGATCACCACGAAGATGACGAAGACCCGCTGCAGGCTCCAGTTCTCCGCCCAGCTGTCGCTGATCAGGCCGAAGAGGATGTCGACGAAGTTCGCGGCGCCGTAGCCGACGGAGGCGGTCACGGCGACCAGGCCGATCCAGTTCAGCCAACCCGTGTAGAAGCCGGCCCGCGGTCCACCGAGCTTCGACGCCCACCAGTAGATGCCGCCCGACGTCGGGTACGCCGACACCAGCTCGGACATCGTGAAGCCGATGATCAGGATGAAGATCGAGATGACCGGCCAACCCCACGTGATGGCGATCGGTCCACCGTTGCTCCAGGCCTGACCGAACGTCGTGAAGCAGCCGGCCAGGATCGAGATGATCGAGAACGAGATGGCGAAGTTGGAGAAGCCGGACCACGAACGGTTGAGCTCCTGCTTGTACCCGAGTTTGGCCAGGTGCTTCTCGTCGTCGGTCAGCTCCGCGGTCGGGTGAGCCGGGACCGGCTCGTGCGCTTCAGGCATTGCGACACACCTTCCAGGGGCGATCGTGCGAATGTGAACCGGACGCTAGACCCGCGTTGATTCGGGTGTAAATACATGCTGGTAAAAATGGTATGAACTCAGACCTTTGAACGATTGACACTCCACTCCCGCGCGCCGGAAGGTTGAGCCCGTGACCGCGTCGCCCCAACCGCACCTCCCGGAGGCCGTGCTCCGCCCCGTTCGTGGGCACCACGCCTTCGAGGCCTGCGTGGAGCAGCTGGCGACCGCGATCCGGCTGGGCGTCTACCCGCTCGGCACCACGCTCCCCTCGGAGCGGGACCTGGCGGTGATGCTGAGCGTCTCCCGGGCCACGCTCCGCGAGGCGATGGCAGCCCTGCGCGAGGCCGGACTGGTCGAGACCAGGCGCGGCCGCGGCGGCGGCACCGTCGTCACCCTGAAGCCGCGGACGCCGTCGGCCCGAGCCGCGGCCCGCGTCGCGCCGGAGCGCCGCCAGGACTGGCTCGACGCGCTCGACTTCCGGCGCGTGGTCGAGCCGGGCGCCGCCTACCTGGCCGCCCACCTGCCGATGACCGACGTACGCCGCCAGCAGCTCGAGCGCGCCTACGCCGACGTCGCGGCCGCTGCCCGACCGGCCGCCCACCGCCAGTCCGACTCCCGCTTCCACCTCACCATCGCCGCGCTCAGCGAGTCGTCGAGGCTGATCGAGGCGGTCACCTCGGTGCAGTCGACACTGCACGAGATGCTGCTGGCGATCCCCGTCCTCGACACCAACATCGCCCACTCCGACCGGCAGCACGCTGCCCTGGTCAAGGCGATCCTCACCGGCGACGCCGAGCGCGCCCGCCTGGTCATGGAGCAGCACTGCGACGACACGGCTGCGCTGCTGCGCGGGCTCGTGGGATGAGTGAGCCGGATGAGTCCGACGAAGGGGACAGCGTGAGCAAGAACGACCTGCGCAACAAGCGGCACCTGACGATGAAGCAGCTCGTCGACCGGATCAACGACGGCGACATCGACACCGTCGTCGTCGCCTTCACCGACATGCAGGGACGCCTGCAGGGCAAGCGGCTGCACGCCCGCTACTTCGCGGACGTCGTCGTCCCGCACGGCACCGAGGGCTGCAACTACCTGCTCGCGGTCGACGTCGACATGAACACCGTCGGCGGCTACGCCATCTCGTCGTGGGAGAAGGGCTACGGCGACATGGAGTTCGTCCTCGACGAGCGCACCATCCGGGTGCTCACGCACCTGCCTGCGACCGCGATGGTGCAGTGCGACCTCGTCTGGCCCGACCACTCCCCCGTCGTCCAGTCACCGCGGGCGATCCTGCAGAAGCAGCTCGACCGCGCGGCGGAGCACGGCTGGCAGGCGCTGGCCGGCACCGAGCTCGAGTTCATCGCGTTCGACACGACGTACGAGGACGCCCACGACGCCCACTACCGCGACCTGACACCGGTCAACCAGTACAACGTCGACTACTCGATCCTCGGCACCACCCGCGTCGAGCCGCTGCTCCGCGCGATCCGCAACACGATGTACGACGCCGGGCTCGACGTCGAGGGCGCGAAGGGCGAGTGCAACTTCGGCCAGCACGAGATCGGCTTCCTCTACGCCGACGCGCTCACGACGGCCGACAACCACGTCGTCTACAAGACCGCCGCGAAGGAGATCGCCGCCCAGCAGGGCAAGGCGATCACGTTCATGGCGAAGTACAACGAGCGTGAAGGCAGCTCCTGCCACATCCACCTGTCGCTGCGCGGACTCGACGACGAGCTGGTGTTCTGGAAGGACGGTGCGCGCACCCCGCTCTACGACCACTTCATCGCGGGTGTGCTCGCGACGATCGCCGACTTCACGCTGCTCTTCGCGCCCAACATCAACTCCTACAAGCGCTTCGCCGACGGCTCGTTCGCGCCGACCACGATCGCCTGGGGCCTGGACAACCGGACCTGCGCCGTACGCCTGGTCGGGCACGGTGCCGGCGCCCGGATGGAGAACCGCGTCCCCGGCGCGGACGCCAACCCCTACCTCGCCCTGGCGGCGATGCTCGCCGGTGGCCTCTACGGCATCGAGCACGAGCTGCCCCTCGAGGACGAGCTCGTGGGCAACGCCTACACGTCGGGCCGTCCCAAGGTGCCCTCGACGTTGGCCGCGGCCCGCGACGCCTTCGCCACCTCGGAGATCGCCCGCGCGACCCTGGGCGACGAGGTCGTCGACCACTACGTCAACATGGCCGACGTCGAGCTGGCCGCCTTCAACGCCGCAGTCACCGACTGGGAGCTCCACCGTGGATTCGAGAGGCTGTAAGTGACCGACACGTTCACCGTCATCAACCCGGCGACGGCGTCGCCGGTGACCGACGTACACCTGGCATCCGTCGAGGAGGCCGACGCCGCGATCGAGCGCGCGCACGCCGCCTTCCCGGCGTGGAAGGCGATGGCGCCGGGCGAGCGGGCCACCGTGCTCCGCCGCTTCGCCGCCGTGGTCGACGCGCACATCGACGAGCTCGCGGAGCTCGAGGTGCGCAACGCCGGGCACACCTGGGGCAACGCCCGCTGGGAGGCCGGCAACGTCCGCGACTGCCTCAACTACTACGCCGGGGCGCCCGAGCGGCTCTTCGGCCAGCAGATCCCGGTCGCCGGCGGCATCGACGTGACCTTCCACGAACCGCTGGGCGTCGTCGGCATCATCGTGCCCTGGAACTTCCCGATGCCCATCGCCGGCTGGGGCTTCGCGCCCGCGCTGGCCGCCGGCAACACGGTCGTGCTCAAGCCGGCCGAGCTCACCCCGCTGACGGCCATCCGGCTCGGCGAGCTCGCGCTCGAGGCCGGCCTGCCCGCCGACGTGCTGACCGTGATCCCGGGCAAGGGGTCGGTCGTCGGTGAGCGGTTCGTGACCCACGAGCTGGTGCGCAAGGTCTGCTTCACCGGCTCGACCGAGGTCGGCAAGCGGATCATGCGCGGCTGTGCCGACCAGGTGAAGCGGGTGACCCTGGAGCTCGGCGGCAAGAGCGCCAACATCGTGTTCGCGGACGCCGACATCGCTGCGGCGGCCGCCAGTGCGCCGTACGCCGTCTTCGACAACGCCGGCCAGGACTGCTGCGCCCGCTCGCGGATCCTGGTCGAGCGCTCGGCGTACGACGAGTTCCTCTCGAAGCTGGAGCCCGCCGTCAGCGGCATGCGGGTGCTCGACCCCAGCGACGAGTCCAGCGAGATGGGCCCGCTCATCTCCGCGCATCAGAAGTCGACGGTCAGCGCCTACCTCGACGAGGTGGAGGTCGCGTTCGCCGGGTCCACCCCTGGCGGCGACGGCTTCTGGGTGCCGCCGTCGGTCGTGACCGTCGACGACCCCAGCGCGCGGATCTGGCGCGAGGAGGTCTTCGGGCCCGTCGTCGCGGTGATGCCGTTCGACGACGAGGCGCACGCGATCGAGCTCGCCAACGACACGGAGTACGGCCTGTCCGGCTCCATCTTCACCAACGACCTCGGCCGCGGGCTCCGCGTCGCGCGCGGCGTCGAGGCCGGCAACCTCAGCGTCAACTCGCACTCCTCGGTCCGCTACTGGACGCCGTTCGGCGGCTACAAGCAGTCCGGCCTCGGCCGCGAGCTCGGCCCGGACGCCCCCAACGCGTTCACCGAGCTCAAGAACGTCTTCATCGCCCACTGATCCCCGGCGGTTGAGGAGGGCGCGCGGCGCCCGTCTCGAAACCCCGGAAAGCCGAAAGGAAACAGCAAGTGGCAGGACGCATCCAGGACCGGGTCGCGGTCATCACCGGCGGCTGCTCGGGCATCGGTCTGGCGACGGTGGAACGCTTCGTCGAGGAGGGCGCCAAGGTCGTCATCGGCGACATCGACGACCAGCGCGGGCACGAGCTCGTCGGCCAGCTCGGCGGCAGCGAGATCGCGACGTACGTCCACGTGGACGTCACGTCCAAGGACGAGGTCGACGCACTCTTCAAGACGGCGAAGGACGTCTACGGCTCGGTCGACATCGCCTTCAACAACGCCGGCATCAGCCCGCCGGAGGACGACTCGATCCTCGACACCGACCTCGACGCCTGGCGCAAGGTGCAGGAGGTCAACCTGACCTCGGTCTACCTCTGCTGCAAGGCCGCGCTCCCCTACATGCTCGAGCAGGGCAAGGGCTCGATCATCAACACCGCGTCGTTCGTCGCGGTGATGGGGGCCGCGACGTCGCAGATCTCCTACTCCGCCTCGAAGGGCGGCGTGCTGTCGATGACGCGCGAGCTCGGCGTGCAGTTCGCCCGCCAGGGGGTGCGCGTCAACGCGCTGTGCCCCGGGCCGGTCAACACGCCGCTCCTGCAGGAGCTCTTCGCCAAGGACGCCGAGCGTGCCGCTCGCCGGCTCGTGCACGTCCCGATGGGTCGCTTCGGCGAGCCGTCCGAGATGGCCTCCGCGGTGCTGTTCCTCGCCTCCGACGACTCCTCGTTCATGACCGCCAACACCTTCCTGGTCGACGGCGGCATCTCCGGGGCTTACGTCACGCCGCTCTGATGGTCGCTCCGGTCATCGGCCTCACCACCTACCGCGAGGAAGCGGCCTGGGGGGTGTGGCACCAGCGCGCCGACCTGCTGCCGACGCAGTACGCCGACGCGGTCGAGGCGACCGGCGGCGTACCCGTGCTGCTCGCACCGCTCGGGCTTCCGGAAGCCGCCGAGGCGGTGGTCGCGCGCCTCGACGGGCTCGTCATCAGCGGTGGGGCCGACGTCGACCCGGGTCGCTACGACGCCGAGCCGCACCCGCGCACGGCGGGCTGGCGGCCGGACCGCGACGCCTGGGAGGTCGCCCTGCTGGACGCCGCCGAGGCGATCGGGCTGCCGGTGCTGGGCGTCTGCCGGGGCATGCAGGTGATGGCCGTGCGCTCCGGCGGAGTCCTGGTGCAGCACGTGCCGGACCTGGTCGACCACGAGCAGCACTCCCCGGGCGGCGATGCCTTCGGCGCCGTCGAGGTGACGACCACCGCCGGCACCCGGGTCGCCGGGCTGGTGGGCGACCGGCTGAGCGTCAACTGCCACCACCACCAGTCGGTCGACTCGCACCCGGGCTACGACGCGGTCGCGCGCGCGGCGGACGGCACGCTCGAGGCGATGGAAGCGCCCGGTGACCGCTTCTGCGTCGGCGTGCAGTGGCACCCGGAGACGGCCGCCGACGTCGGCCTGCTCGCGGGGCTGGTGCGCGCGGCCGCGACGTACGCTGCTGCCCGATGACCCTCGTCAGTGCTCACCGCTGCCTCACGCGCGCCGACGTCGAGGCGGCGATCGCCATGGGCGCCGACTACGTGGAGTTCGACGTGCAGCGCTGCGGCGACGGGTCGCTCGTGCTGCTCCACGACGCGGTCGCCGTACCTCCGCCGGGGACGCTGACGTACGACGAGGCGCTCGACATCGTGGCCGGCCGGATCCGGCTGCACCTCGACCTCAAGGTCGTGGGCGGCGAGGTGCCGATCGTGGCCCGCGCCGTCGAGCGTCTCGGCACCGAGCGGCTGCTCGTGACCACGCTCGAGGACGACGGCGTCCGCACCGTCCGTCGGTGGGCGGTCGAGGCGGGCCACGACGACCTCCTGGTCGGGCTCTCGCTGGGCCGCGGCCTGCGCGACATCCGGGTGCTCCACGCGATCCGGATCCGGCTGACCGAGCTCTTCCCGCGGGCGCGCTACCAGGAGGCGGGCGCGAACCTCGCGGTCGCCCACCACTGGCTCGCGCGGCTGCAGGTGCGGCGCTTCGCGCGCAAGCACCGGATCCCGCTGCTGGTGTGGACCGTCGACACCGAGAAGTCGTTGGCCTACTGGATGCGGCCCGGTCGAGCCTGGCTGGTGACCACCAACCGACCCGAGGTGGCCCTCGACCTCCGGCGTCCTGACAGAATCTGACCGTGAGCGTTGGTGTCTTCGACGAGCTGGTGCCCGACGTGCTGGGTGAGCCCTACCTGGCCGAGACGATCGGGCTGCCGCCCGACGAGGAGGGTCCGGTCGTCGTCACCCTCGTCGTACGACGGGCGGCGGAGCCCACCGGCAAGGCCGTGCTCCACGTGCACGGCTTCTGCGACTACTTCTTCCACACGGACTACGCCGAGTGGTGGAACGAGCGCGGCTACGACTTCTACGCCGTCGACCTGCGCAAGTACGGCCGGTCGCTGCGTCCGCACCAGACCCCCAACTACGTGACGGACCTGCGCCAGCACTTCCCCGACCTGGACGCCGCCTTCCACCGGGTCGCCGAGCGTGACGGCCACGACCACGTCGTGGTCAGCGCTCACTCGACGGGCGGCCTGATCGCGTCCCTGTGGGCCAACGAGCGCAAGCCGGCGCTGGCCGGCCTGGTCCTGAACTCCCCGTGGCTCGACATGCAGGGCGGCCGGCTGGTGCAGGGGCTCGGCACGTCGGTGATCAAGCAGGTCGGCGCCCGGAACCCGACGAAGCTCATCCCCCGCACCGTCGGGGGCCACTACGGCCGCAGCCTCCACGCCGACCACGCCGGCGAGTGGTCGTTCAACACCGACTGGAAGCCGCTGGACTCGTTCCCGGTCTCCTTCGGCTGGATCCGCGCGATCCGGCTCGGCCACGACGAGGTGCACCGCGGCCTCGAGGTCGGCTGTCCGACGCTCGTGCTGTCGTCCGCCGGCACCCGCTGGCCCAAGGAGATGGGCGACGACGCCCACGGCTACGACATCGTGCTCGAGGTCCCGCAGATCCGGCGGTGGGCCACCGCCCTCGGCGCCCACGTCACCTACGTCGCCGTCGAGGGCGCCCGCCACGACGTCGTGCTGTCGCGTCCTGAGCCGCGCGCCCAGGCGTACGCCGAGATGGATCGCTGGATCTCGGCGTACGTCGACTGAGGCTCCGCCGCCGCCGAGTCGGAATGCGGTTTGGTCACCAACCGCAGGTGGGAGCGCGCCCAGGTTGCGGTTTGTGACCAAACCGCATCCCCCGGGGCGCCGCAGCGGTCACAATCGCGCCATGTCTCGGATGCTTCGCGTGACCCTGATCGGGCTCATGGCGCCGTTCGTTCTCATCGCTGCCGCCCAGAGCGCGCAGGCGGAGCGGTGGCATGGTGCCGACCCGGGCGGAGACGTGATCGGCAGCCACTACGACCCGGCGCCGGAGCCGTGCGGGACGTTCACCGACGTGGACGGCTCCACCGACACGAACGACGACATCACGGACCTGACCGTGCGGCACACCCGCAAGGTGGTCACGATCACCGTCGGCTTCGAGGACCTCGACCCGACGCTCGAGCAGTACCTGACGATCCATGTAGGGACGCCGCTGCTCCGCGGTTGGTCCATCGACGTGTCCCGGTCCCCGGCGGGCAAGTCCAGACCGCCCAAGGTGACGACCGACCTGTCCAAGGAGCCCAGGTTCCCGGATCCGACGGACCCGCCGGACGACCCCGACGGCTGCGGCTGGTTCACCTCGGTCATCGACGTGTCCTGTCGCCGTCTGCACACAGACGTCGATCTCGATGCCGATCTCGTGCGGGTGAGCGTGCCGCGCACGTGTCTGCGCAACCCTCCGTGGGTCCGGGTCGGCGTGACCAGCACCGGATTCGTCAACGGCGCCGACCAGACCTTCTCGGTGTTCTACGACTGGTGGGGCACTCCCGAGGAGGGCGAGTCGTCCTGGCTGCCTCCGCTCAGCCCGCCGGTGCCGGCCGGCCCGGGCCCTCAGAACGGCTGACCGTCGAACCGCTCCCGCGTCACGAAGTCCTCGACCGGGTTCCTCTTCAGCTTGGTGAGCACCTTGACCGGCTTGCCGAGCGGGAGCACCGCGGCCACGGCGTACTCCGGTGGGATGCCGAGCAGCTCCTGGACCTTCGGCTCCTGGGCGGCCGCCATCGTGGTGATGGTGCCGCCGAAGCCCTCGTTGCGGGCGGCGAGCAGGATGTTCCAGACGAGCGGGTAGACCGACGCGCCGCTGATCACCCCGACCCGGTCGAGGTCCTGGTCGGTCGAGGCCACGACACCGAGGTCGACGCAGACGACCAGGACCGCAGGGGCCTCGAGCACCGGCCCGGTGAACCGCTCGGGTACGTCGGTCGCCGCGATCTCCTCGGGCGTCGGGATCGGCGGCTCGAGGCTGTTCCACGGGCTCTGGCCGGCGCCGATCTGGGCGACGTAGCGCCGCACCGTCGGGCCGTAGAGCTCCACCAGTGCCTCGCGCGTGGCCTGCTCACGGATCACGATCACGTGGGTGCCCTGCCGGTTGCCGCCACTGGGCGCGAACCGGGCGTTGTCGAGGATCCGGTGCAGCGTCTCGTCGGGCAGGGGGTCGTCGGTGAAGTCGCGGACGGCCGGGGTCGAGCGCATCACGTCGTACAGGTCCATGGGTCGAGCCTGTCACGCCCGTCCACGCCGGGCGACCGCTACGGTGCACGCATGAACCCTGTGACCGGACTTTCCCTCGGCCGGATCGCGGTCGGTGCCGTGGCGGTGGCCGACCCCGAGCGTGGCGCGCGCATCTTCCAGCTCGACCCGGTGTCGAACCCCCAGCTCCCCTACGTCACCCGGCTCTTCGGCATCCGGGAGATCGCGCTGGGTCTGGCGACGCTGATCAGCAGCGGCAAGACCCGCAAGGGCATGGTCGGCATCGGCATCCTCGTCGACGCCGCCGACGGCGCGACCGGCTACCTCGCGATGCAGGACGGTTCGATCTCGCGCAAGACCGCGATGACGCTCATGGGTCCCGCTGCGGGTGCCGTGGGCTCCGGGCTGCTCGCGCTCGTACGCCGCGGCTGAGCACCCGCCCTAGGTCAGCAGGAAGACCGACAGGGCGACCAGGCCCACCAGCACGATCACGACCCGGAGCACGCCGCTGGGCAGCCGGCGGCCCACGGTCGCGCCCAGCTGGCCGCCGATCACCGAACCGACGCCGATGAGCAGCACGATCCGCCAGTCGACGTCCGCCACGAAGGCGAAGATCAGCCCGGCGACGGCGTTGACGATGGCGGCGAGGATGTTCTTGACGGCGTTGAGCCGCTGGAGGTCCTCGTCGATCCCGATGCCGAGGATCGCCATCAGCAGCACGCCCTGGGCAGCGCCGAAGTAGCCGCCGTAGACACCCGTGCCGGCGACGGCCGGCCAGACCCACCAGACCCCGCGGTGCGGCATCCCGCCGCTCGCGTCGTGGCGGCGCGCGACCGCGGCCGAGATCCGGGGCTGGAGGGCCACCAGCACACATCCGAGCAGGATCAGGGCGGGCACGATGGCGATGAAGGCGCCGTCGGGCAGCACCAGCAGGAGGACGGCCCCGACGATCGCACCGAGCAGCGACGCGCTGGCCAGGCGGGTGATCCGCGAGCGCTGGCCGGCGAGCTCGCGCCGGTAGCCGATCACTCCGGAGACCGATCCCGGCACCAGACCGATGGTGTTGGAGACGTTGGCGGTCACCGGAGGGACGCCGAACGCCAGCAGGGTCGGGAACGTGATCAACGTCCCCGACCCCACCACGGTGTTGATGGTGCCGGCCGCGACCCCGGCGAGCAGGATCGCGACGACCTCGAACGGGCTCACGAAGCGGGCGGCTCCTCCGGCGGCGCCGGGGGCACCTCACCGGGGTCCACGGCCGGGTCGGTCGCCGTCGGGAGGTTCTTGCCTGGGTTGGCGGCTCGGTTGGCCTCGGCGATCGCGGCCTCGACGGCGGCGTTCGTCTGGCTCAGCTGCTCGTCGATCGCGGGCACCACCGGCTCGCTCGGGCCCATGTCGACGCGCTTCACGGGTCCCTCGACCTTGTCCGGGATGCCCTGGAGGCTGTTCATCGTCGAGCCGAGCCCCTCGAGGGCCTTGCCGATCTCGCTCGGGACGATCCACACCTTGTTGGCGTCGCCCTCGGCGATCTTCGGCATCATCTGGAGGTACTGGTAGGCCAGCAGCGACTGGTCGGGCCGACCGTCGTGGATCGCCTGGAAGACCGTCTGGATGGCCTGTCCCTCACCCTGCGCCCGCAGGATCGAGGACTCCCGGTCGGCCTGGGCGCGCAGGATCTGCGACTCGCGCGCACCCTCGGCGTTCAGGATCGACGACTGCTTGGCGCCCTCGGCCGTGAGGATCGCGGCCTGCCGCTGACCCTCCGCGGTGAGGATGACGGCCCGCTTCTCACGGTCGGCGCGCATCTGCTTCTCCATCGAGTCCTTGATGGAGGGCGGCGGGTCGATGCCCTTGAGCTCGACGCGGTTGACCCGGATGCCCCACTTGCCGGTGGCCTCGTCGAGGACACCGCGCAGGCCGGAGTTGATCTGGTCGCGGCTGGTCAGCGTCTCCTCGAGGTCCATGCCACCGACGATGTTGCGGAGCGTGGTCATCGTGAGCTGCTCGATCGCCTGGATGTAGTTGGCGATCTCGTACGTCGCGGCGATCGGGTCGGTGACCTGGAAGTAGATGACCGTGTCGATCGAGACCACCAGGTTGTCCTCGGTGATCACCGGCTGCGGCGGGAAGCTCACGACCTGCTCACGCAGGTCGATGACGTAGCGCACCTTGTCGACGAACGGCACGACGATGTTGAGGCCCGCGGGCAGCGTGGCCTTGTACTTGCCGAACCGCTCGACGATGCCGGCGCGGGCCTGCGGGATGATCTGGACCGTCTTCGCGAGCAGCGCGATCACGAAGATGACGACCAGCAACAGCAGGATCAGGATCACCAGGGGCACGAGACACTCCCTCTCATTCGCCGAGCTCGGGTACTGGATGGACGTACGCCGTCGCGCCGCGGATCTCGAAGACCTCCACGGTGGCGCCGGGTTCGATCGTGAGGTGCTCGTCGTACGGCGCGGCCGACCAGGTCTCCCCCGCCAGCTTGATCTGGCCCAGGTCGTGGCCGGTCATCCGCTGGGTGACGACCGCGCGCTCACCGACCAGCTTGCCGTGCCCGAGACGGAGCTCCGGGCCGCTGTTCAGCTTGGCGACGAGCGAGGGACGCACCAGCGCGAGCATCGCGACGGAGGCTGCGCCGGCGACCAGGATCTGCACGACGACGGCCGCACCGAGCGCTGCGGTGAGCATGCCGGCAAGGGCGCCGACGGCGAGCATGACCAGGATGAGGTCGAGGCTGACCAGCTCTGCCACCCCGAACAGGACGGCAACACTGAGCCAGGCGGCCCACGCGTTGTCGCTCAACCAGTCCATGCCGTGACCCTAGCCGCACATGCGTCGAGAACCAGGGTCTAGCCCCGACGGGTACGCCGACGGGCGTTCCAGCGTCCGTCCTCGTGGTTGAGCACTAGCGGCATCCCGAACGTCGCCGACAGCGTCGTCGCGGTGACGACCTCCTCGATCGGACCCGCCTCCACGACCTGGCCGCGTCGCAGGAGCAGCGCGTGGGTGAAGCCGGGCGGGATCTCCTCGACGTGGTGGGAGACCAGCACGGTGGCGGGCGACGCCTCGTCGGCGGCCAGCACCGACAGCGTCGACACGAGGTCCTCGCGACCGCCGAGGTCGAGACCAGCAGCGGGCTCGTCGAGGAGCAGCAGCTCGGGGTCGGCCATCAGCGCCCGGGCGATCTGCACCCGCTTGCGCTCGCCCTCGCTGAGCGTGCCGAACGTCCGGTCGGCGAGATGGCTGGCGCCGACCTCCGTCAGCAGCTGGACCGCCCGCTCGTGGTCGAGGTCGTCGTAGGCCTCGCGCCAGCGGCCCACGACGCCGTACGACGCCGACACGACCACGTCGTGGACGCGCTCGGACCGTGGGACCCGCTCCGCGAGGGCGGCGCTGGTGATGCCGATGCGGGGGCGCAGCTCGAAGACGTCGACGGTGCCGAGGACCTCGTCGAGGATCCCGGCCACCCCCGAGGTCGGGTGGATCTGGGCGCTCGCGACCTGGAGGAGCGTCGTCTTCCCGGCGCCGTTGGGACCTAGGATCACCCAGCGCTCGTCCTCCTCGACGCGCCACGAGACGCGGTCGAGCAGGGTGGCCTGTCCCCGCCTGATGGTGACCTCGGCGAAGTCCAGGACGGCTGTCATGGCGCCCACCCTAGCGAGACGTCGGAGCGAGCCGACGGCGTATCGTCACGCGCCGTGACCACCCCGCTGCCACCGTCCGCCCGCCTCGCCTGGTGGGGCACCGCCTGGCTGCGCGGGCAGGTCGTCACGGACCTCCTGGTCGACGCGCTGATCGGCGACGACGCGACCCACGCCGTCGCCGGACTGCCCGGCGCCGACGGCACGGAGACCCTGGTCGGCGCGCTCGGCCGCCTGCGTACGGCGGGCGCCACGTCCTTCGGGCTGGCCCTGCCGGTCGAGGGCGACCCGCTCGGGCTCGGCGGGCCGGCCGCCTTCAACGCGGACGCGCTCGACGTCGGCGAGGCCGTCGTCGTCGCCGGAACCGGGCTCGGCCTGGTGCCGGAGCGCACCGGCGCCGCGGTGATCTGGACGGCGCACCCCGCCGAGCGCCGCCAGCTGCCCGACGTCGGTGACGCGGACCGCGACCTGCGCGCCACGCTCGTCGGCGCCGCAGACGCGCTGGCCCGCCTCGAGGTCGCGAAGTGGCGTCCCGAGGTCGCCGACCGGCTGATGAACCTGCGCCACCTCGAGCCCGTCGTCGCCCCGGACGGTGTGCCGCCGCGGTGCGTGGAGCTGGCCGCGCGCGGGATCCTCGCGACCGGCATCGTCGACCTCGCCCTCGAGGACGACGGCGGGGCGATCACGGCGTACGACATCGCCGAGCGCCGGGCCGCGCTGGTGCCGCTCGAGCGTGCTGGGCGCCGTGCTCTCGTCGCCGCCTGCTCGCCCGAGGTGTGGCCGCCCTCCTGAGCCCGCTCAGGCCGACGCCCACACGCCCAGCTCGTTGCCGGCCGGATCGGTGAAGTGGAACCGCCGACCGCCCGGGAACTCGTAGGGCCCTTCAACCACCTCCCCTCCGGCCGCCGTCACCGCCGTCGCCGTCGCGTCGAGGTCGTCGGAGTAGAGCAGGACCAGGACGCCGCCCCGGACCGACTCCCGGGCGGCGTTGAGCCCGCCTACCTCGCCCTCCCCGTCGCTCCAGCGGATGCCGGCGTAGTCGGGCCCGTAGTCGTTGAACGTCCAGCCGAAGGCCTGCTCGTAGAACGACCGGGTGCGGGCCATCCGGTCGCCGACGTAGATCTCGACGTAGTCGATCGCGTGATGGATGTTGGTCATGTCTCGACGGTAGGCCGGACCACGGACATCTGCCCGGGCACCGATAGCCTCAGGCACTGAGATGACTGACCCACGCGCCGGTGTGAAGCCGGAGACCCTCCTCATCACGCTGACCGGCAAGGACCGACCGGGCGTGACGTCCTCGGTGTTCGCGGCCCTCGCCGGTGCCGGCATCCACGTCCTCGACATCGAGCAGATCGTGCTCCGCGGACGGCTGATCCTCGGCGTGCTCGTGACCGCTCCCCGCAACGTCGCGCGGGTCAAGACGGCCGTGGAGCAGACCGCGTCCGACCTCGGGATGAGCGTCGACGTCGACCACGGCGTCGGCGACAACAAGTCCCGGGGCGAGGGTCGCTCCCACGTGACGATCATCGGCACCCCGCTGCGCGCGAGCGCGATGGCCGCGGTCGCCGGGCGGATCGCCGACGCGGGCGGCAACATCGACCGGATCGAGCGGATGGCGCGCTATCCCGTGACCGCCATCGACCTGCACGTCTCCGGGGTCGACACCGACCAGCTGCGTACCGTGCTGGCGATCGAGGCCGCCACCCATGGCGTCGACATCGCCGTCCAGGCCGCCAACCTGCTCCGCCGCGGCACCCGACTGATCGTGATGGACGTGGACTCGACCCTCATCCAGGGCGAGGTGATCGAGATGCTCGCCGCCCACGCCGGGTGCGAGCCCGAGGTCGCCGCCGTCACCGAGGCCGCGATGCGCGGCGAGCTCGACTTCGAGGCCTCGCTCCGCTCGCGGGTCGCCCTCCTCGAGGGGGTGCCCGCCACGGCCCTCGACGAGGTGTACGACGCGATCGTGCTCGCCCCCGGCGCCCGCACCCTGGTCCGGACGCTCCGCCGGCTCGGCTACCGGTTCGCGCTGGTGTCGGGCGGCTTCAGCCAGATCACCGACCGGCTCGCGGACGACCTCGGCATCCACTTCTCCCGCGCCAACGAGCTCGAGATCGTGGACGGCGTCCTCACCGGACGCATCGTCGGGCCGGTCGTCGACCGCGCGGGCAAGGCGGCCGCGCTGCGCGAGTTCGCCGCGGAGATCGGCGTCCTCGAGGAGGCGACCATCGCGATCGGCGACGGCGCCAACGACCTCGACATGCTCAACGCCGCAGGGCTCGGCATCGCCTACAACGCCAAGCCCCTGGTGCAGGACGCCGCCGACACAGCCGTCAACGTGCCCTACCTCGACGCGATCATGTACCTCCTCGGCATCTCCCGCGAGGAGATCGAGGCGGCCGACCGCGAGGCGGGGTTCGTCACCCCGAGCCCGCCCGTCTGAGCTGCCCCTGCCGGAGCCTGCGACGGCAGGGACCCAGCAGCCAGGACGAGCAGTCGCGCGAGCGAGCAACGAGCTCGCGACCGACGTATCGAGACCGAGGCTCAGCCGCGCCCGACGTGGAAGTCGACGAGGCTGGCCGAGCCCCAGCCGAGGTCGGCCCAGGAACCGTCGTGGTCGAACACCGCGACCGCGCTGGTCGGGAAGCCCGAGACGAGGCCCTCCGCGTGCTCCGGCGACGCGTCCCCGTCGTCGAGCAGCTGCGCGAGCGAGCCCATCGTCGGGTTGTGACCGACCACGACCAGCGACGTGACGTCGTCGCCCGTGAGCCGGATCAGGTCGAGCGCGGTGTCCGGCCCGGCGGCGTAGAGGCCGCGGTCGAGCTCGGGGTCGAGGTCCCAGTCGGCGCCGGCTTCGACGTACGCCCAGGTCTCGCGGGTGCGCAGCGCGGCCGACACCAGCGCGTGGTCGGGCGCCGGACCGATCCCGGCGAGCCACCGGCCGGCCTCCTCGGCGTCCCGGTGGCCACGAGCGGCCAGCGGCCGGTCGAAGTCGGTCGGCCCGTCCTGCTCGGCCTTCGCGTGCCGCATCACGACCAGTCGGCGCACGTCACGCACCCATCGCGTGCAGACCGCCGTCCACGTGGATGATCTCGCCCGTGGTCGCCGGGAAGAGGTCCGACAGCAACGCGCAGACGGCCTTGGCCGTCGGCTCCTGGTCGGTGTTGTCCCAGCCCAGCGGCGCGCGGTCGCTCCACATCGACTCGAGGTCCTCGAAGCCGGGGATCGCCTTCGCGGCCAGCGTCTTCAGCGGACCGGCGGACACCAGGTTGCACCGGATGCCGTGCGCACCGAGGTCGCGCGCCAGATAGCGCGAGGTGGACTCGAGAGCGGCCTTGGCCACGCCCATCCAGTCGTACGCCGGCCAGGCGACGGTCGCGTCGAAGGTCAGACCCACGATGGAACCGCCGGGGCCCATCAGCGGGCGGGCCGCCTCGGCCAGCGACTTCAGCGAGTAGGCCGAGACCTGCACGGCCTGGGCCACGTCGGGCCACGGCCCGGTCAGGAACTGGCCGCCGAGCAGCGTCTCCGGGTTGCCGAACGCGATCGAGTGGACCACGCCGTCGAGCCCGTCGACGTGCTCGCGCACCTGGGCCTCCAGGCCGGCGAGGTGGTCGTCGTCGGTCACGTCGAGCTCGAGCACGGGCGGCTCGACGGGGAGCCGCTTGGCGATCCGCCGGGTGATGCCCAGGGCCCGCCCGAAGTTGGAGATCAGCACGGTCGCGCCCTGCTCCTGCGCCACCTTCGCGGCCGCGAAGCCGATGGAGCTGTCCATCGTCACGCCCGCGACCAGGATCCGCTTGCCCTCGAGGATGCCGCCCATGTCAGTGCCCCATTCCCAGTCCACCGTCGACCGGGATCACTGCCCCGGTGACGTACGACGCGCCGGGGCCGGTCAGCCACAGCACGGTCTCCGCGATGTCCTCCACTGCGCCGTAGCGGCCCAGCGGGACCTGTGCCTTGATGGCCGCCTTCTGCTCGTCGGTGAGCACGCCGGTCATGTCGGTCTCGATGAAGCCCGGCGCGACGACGTTCGCCGTGATCGACCGGGAGCCGAGCTCGCGGGCGATCGAGCGCGCCATGCCGACGAGGCCGGACTTCGACGCCGCGTAGTTGACCTGCCCGGCCGAGCCGAGCAGGCCGACGACCGATGAGATGAAGACGATCCGGCCGCGGCGCAGGCGCAGCATCCCCTTCGAGGCGCGCTTGGCGAGCCGGAAGGAGCCGGTCAGGTTGGTGTCGATGACCGAGGACCAGTCGTCGTCGGACATCCGCAGCAGCAGCGTGTCGGCGGTGATGCCGGCGTTGGCGACCAGCACCTCGACCGGCCCGTGGGCCTCCTCGATCTGCGCGAACGCCGCCTCGACCTGCCCGGCGTCGGTGATGTCGCACCGGACGTCGAGGGTCCCGTCGGGCGCTCCGCCGCTGCGGGTGGTGACGGCGACCTTGTCGCCGTTCGCCACGAACGCCTCGGCGATCGCGCGGCCGATGCCGCGGTTGCCGCCGGTCACGAGGACCGACCTGGGCTCCACTGGTTCGCTCACGTCACGAGACGCTAGCGACTACCCGTGGGTACACAGAACCCAGCCTCAGTCGTCCTCGAGCCGGAAGCCGACCTTGATGCCGACCTGGAAGTGCTCGACGACGCCGTCCTTGACCTGCCCGCGCACCTGGGTGACCTCGAACCAGTCGAGGTGGCGCAGGGTCTTGCCGGCGCGCTCGACGCCGTTGCGGATGGCCGCGTCGATGCCGTCCGGCGAGGTGCCGACGATCTCGGTGACGCGGTAGGTGCGGTTGGTCATGGTGGCCTCCGGTTACGGGCGCAGATGCGGGCGTGGGACACCGACACTAGCGACGTACAGTGGGCGTCATGGCCAGGGACCTGCGACGTGAGCAGGACGAGGCGGTCCGCATCACCACCGCCGCGTCGAGCCGCCACGCCGACATCGCGGCCCGGCAGAAGCGCTACCTCTTCTCGATGACGCTCCGGTCGCTGTGCTTCGTCGGCGCGATCATCGCGGCGCTGTCCGGCGTCGGGTGGCTGTGGCCGATCCTGATCGCCGGCGCGCTGATCCTCCCCTACATCGCGGTCGTGATGGCGAACGCCGCTTTCACCAAGGACGACGGCTTCGATCTCCCTACCGGCCAGTACGCCGCGCGCGAGCTCGGGACCCCCGAACGCACTGCTCCAGACACGCCGGGAGCCGGTGGCGCGCGTCCTTGACTTCGGTCACCGGAATGACAGAATCGCCGCGCGAGCCGGGTCTCCCCCGTCCCGGGTCGCCGTGGTGCCGGACAGCTTCCCCCGTGGCTGTCTGGCACCACTTTCACGTGTTCAGGAGACTCTCGTGACCGAAGCCCAAGCCGACCTCGACGTGTGCTCGGCGAAGGGCTGCCAGGCCTCGGCCACCTGGGAGCTCCTCTGGAACAACCCGAAGCTGCACACGCCCGACCGCCGCAAGATCTGGCTGGCCTGCGACGACCACAAGACGTCGCTGTCGGACTTCCTCGGCGCCCGAGGCTTCCTCAAGGACGTCGTAGGGCACTAACCGCCGATGGCGGACATCGGCCGGTCCGGCTGCAGGAACGTCGGGTCGTCGATGCCGTGCCCGGCCCGCTTGCCCAGCATGGCGGTCACCCAGCGGTCGGCGATCTCCTCGTCAGTGGCGCCAGCACGCAGTGCACCGCGGAGATCCGACTCCTCACGGGCGAAGAGGCAGTTGCGGATCTGGCCGTCGGCGGTGAGCCGCACCCGGTCGCAGTCACCGCAGAAGGGCCGGGTGACCGATGCGATCACGCCGACCGTGGCCGGGCCGCCGTCGACCTGGAAGAGCTCGGCCGGAGCGCTGCCGCGCGGCTCGATGGCCGGCGTGAGCTCGAACTCGGCCTCGAGCCACGTGAAGATCTCGTCGGCGGTCACCATGCCGTCGCGGCTCCAGCCGTGCTGGGCGTCGAGCGGCATCTGCTCGATGAACCGCAGCTCGTAGCCCTCCGCGATCGCCCAGCGCAGCAGCTCGGGCGCCTGGTCGTCGTTGTGGCCGCGCATCAGGACGGCGTTGATCTTGACCGGTCCCAGCCCGGCGTCGCGAGCCGCCGCGAGCCCGGCGAGCACGTCGTCGAGCCGGTCGCGCCGGGTGATCGCGCGGAAGGTGTCGCGCCGGATGCTGTCGAGGCTGACGTTGACCCGGTCGAGCCCCGCCTCGGCGAGCGCCGTGGCGTTGCGGGCCAGACCCAGGGCGTTGGTCGTCATCGAGAGGTCGAGCGACGGGGCCGCCTCATGCGTACGGCGCACGATGTCGACCAGTCCGCGGCGCACCAGGGGTTCGCCGCCGGTGAAGCGCACCTCGCGGATGCCGAGCAGCTCCGCGCCGATCCGCACCAGCCGGACCACCTCGTCGTCGGTGAGCACCGACTCGTCCGGCAGCCAGTCGAGGCCCTCGGCGGGCATGCAGTAGGAGCAGCGCAGGTTGCACCGGTCGGTCAGCGAGACCCGCAGGTCGCTCGCCACCCGGCCGTACCGGTCCACCAGCCCCTGTGTCGTCACCACCACAGTCTAGGGAGGGCACCTGACACCGCTCGCCGCAGGCGCCCACGCGCCGGATAACCTCGACGGGTGCGGTCGTTGCGTTTCCTGCTGAGCCGACGGTGGGTGCTCTTCGCGCTCGTCGTCGTCCTGCTGGCGTACGCCGCGTGGTGGCTCGGCGAGTGGCAGTTCCACCGGCTGGCGGCCCGCAAGGCCGACAACGCGATCGTCCGCACCAACGAGGCACGCGACCCGGCACCCGTGGCCGAGGTGCTCACCCCGGGCCGACCGGTCGACGACACCGAGGAGTGGCGCCAGGTCACCGCGACCGGCACCTACGACACGGGCGACACCGTCATCGTCCGTTACCGCACCCGCGACGGCGCCTCGGGCATCGACGCGGTCGTCCCGCTGGTCACCGCCGACGGCACCTCGCTGCTCGTGGACCGGGGCTGGATGGCGGCCGACAACGAGGGCGCCTCCCCCGACGACGTGCCCGCCCCTCCAGCCGGCGAGGTCACCGTCACCGGCTGGGTCCGCACCGACGCCACCGGCGACAGCACCAAGGTGAGCGACCAGTCGACCCGGGCGATCTCCAGCGAGGAGATCGGGACGGCCCTCGACCGGCCGGTCTACGGCGGGTTCGTGGAGCTCGAGTCCGAGGACGGACAGCCGGCCGACGGCCTCCTGCCCGTCGAGATGCCCGAGCTCGACAACGGTCCGCACTTCTTCTACGGCCTGCAGTGGTGGTTCTTCGGCGTGCTCGCCGTCTTCGGCTTCGGCTACCTCGCCTGGGACGAGTGGCGCACCAGCCGCCGCGGCGAGGAGACCTCGCGCACCGAGACGGTCCTGGCCGAGCGCAAGCAGAAGCGGGCAGCCAAGAACGCCAAGAAGCAGAAGGTGCGCGCGGCGTACCAGAAGGCGTACGCCGCCGAGCGGGAGGCGCGGGCTCAGAGGGCGCGGAGCATCCCGCCGTCGACCGGGAGCATCGACCCGGAGACGAAGGACGAGGCGGGCGACAGCAAGAAGGCCGCGACCCGGCCGAACTCCTCCGGCTCGCCGTAGCGGCCGAGCGGGATCGACCTCACCGCCGACGCACGCGCAGCATCGGCGTCGCCGGTGGCGGCGTCGAGCTCGGCGACCCGGTCGGTGCCGACCCGGCCCGGCAGCAGCGCGTTGACGCGGACTCCGGCCGGCCCCAGCTCGTCGGCGAGGGTCTTGGCGACCATGGCCAGACCGGGCCGGAGACCGTTGGAGATCGCCATGTCAGCGAGCGGGGCGCGGACGCTGGACGAGAGCACGAACGCGATCGACCCGCCGTGCGGCAGCACCTGGCCGACCTCGCGGGCCAACCGGACGGCACCGAGGAAGACCGACCCGAACGCCGTCATCCACTGCTCGTCGGTGATCGCGGAGACCGGACCCTTCGGCGGGCCGCCGACGCTGATCAGTGCCCCGTCGAGCCGGCCCCAGCGCTCGGTCGCGGCGGCGATCAGCCGCGCGGGTGCGGACGGCTCGGCGTTGTCGGCGACCACTGGCACGGCCGCGTCGCCCAGCGCCCGGGCCGCGTCGGCGAGCGTGTCCTCGCTCCGGCCCGAGAGCACCACCCGGGCACCCTCGGCGACCAGGCAGTCGGCGGTCGCGCGGCCGAGCCCGCGTGCCCCTCCGGTGACGATGAAGACGCGGTCGGTCAGCTCGAGGTCCATGCGGCCAACCTAGACCGGCGTCGGGGGCAGGTCCTCGACGAACTGGGTGCGGTAGAGGTCGGCGTAGAGGCCCCCGTCGGCGAGCAACGACGCGTGGGTGCCGCGCTGGACGATCTCGCCGCCGTCGACGACCAGGATCTGGTCGGCGTTGCGGACCGTCGAGAGCCGGTGCGCGATCACCAGCGAGGTCCGCCCGTCGAGTGCGGCGTCGAGCGCGCGTTGGACGGCGGCCTCGGACTCGCTGTCGAGGTGGGCGGTGGCCTCGTCGAGCACCACGATGGCCGGAGCCTTGAGCAGGAGCCGCGCGATCGCGAGCCGCTGGCGCTCGCCGCCGGAGAGCCGGTAGCCGCGGTCGCCGACGACGGTGTCGAGGCCGTCGGGCAGGGCCCGGACCAGCGGGGCGATCTGCGCGGCCTCCAGCGCCGCCCAGATCTCCGGGTCGTCGGCGTGCGGCCGGGCGTAGAGGAGGTTGGCCCGGATCGTGTCGTGGAACATGTGGGCGTCCTGGGTGACGTAGCCGACGACGTCCTCGAGCGACTGCAGCGTCACGTCGCGCACGTCGTGGCCGCCGACCCGGACGGCTCCCCCGCCGACGTCGTACAGCCGCGCGACCAGGTGGGTGATCGTCGTCTTGCCGGCGCCCGAGGGGCCGACCAGGGCGACCATCTGACCGGGCTCGGCCGTGAACGTGATGTCACCGAGCACCGGACCGGAGTCGCGCGACTCGACCCGCGCCACCGACTCGAGCGACGCCAGCGAGATCTCGTCCGCGCGCGGGTAGCCGAACGCGACGTGGTCGAACTCCAGCCGGGACGCCGACGGCGGCAGCGCGACGGCGTCGGGCCGCTCCTGAATCAGGGACGGCAGGTCGAGGACCTCGAAGACGCGCTCGAAGCTGACGAGCGCGGTCATCACGTCGATGCGCACGTTGGAGAGACCCTGGAGCGGGCCCAGGAGCCGGACGAGCAGGGTGGCCAGGGCGACGAGCGTGCCGACCGTCAGCGTGCCGTCGATGGCGAGGCGGCCGCCCACGCCGTAGACGACCGCGGTCGCGACGGCGGGGACCGCGAGCATCGCGGCGAGGAAGACCCGCTGGATGAGGGAGATCTGGATCCCGAGATCGCGGACCACGCCGGCCTTCGAGGCGAACATCGCGTCCTCCTCGTCGCGGCGACCGAAGAGCTTCAGCAGCATCACCCCGCCGACGTTGAAGCGCTCGGTCATGGCGTTGCCCATGTCGGCGTTGCCGTTCATCTGGTCGCGGGTGAGCCCGGCCAGCCGGCTGCCCACCCAGCGCGAGGCGACGATCAGGATCGGGAAGAGCAGCAGGCACAGCACCGTGACCTCCCAGCTCAGCGCGAGCATGGCGATCCCGACCACGACCACGGAGATCGCGTTGGAGACCGTGCCCGAGAGCGTGGAGGTGAACGCGCGCTGGGCGCCGATGACGTCGTTGTTGAGCCGCGAGACCAGGGCCCCGGTCTGGGTGCGGGTGAAGAAGGCGAGCGACTGGCGCTGCACGTGGCCGAAGACCTGGGTGCGGAGGTCGAAGATCAGCCCCTCACCGATGCGCGAGGACAGGTAGCCGGTCACGACGCTGAGCAGGGCGTCGAAGAGTGCGACGACGACCATGGCGAGCGCCAGTCCGGTCACGAGCGCACTGTCGCCCTTCACGATGCCGTCGTCGACGATCCGCTTGACCAGCAGGGGCGACACGACGACCAACCCGGCGTCGATGACCGTGAACCCGAGGAAGAGCGTGATCAGCGACCGGTGCGGCAGGGCGTAGCTGACCACCCTCCGGACCGTGCCCGGGGCGAGCTTCTGGTTGGCGGCGCTCCGATCGCTGCGCATCGCGCGCATCGCCGGGCCGAAACCCATCCCCATCGACATCGCTGCCGCCTTCCTATCCGCCCATCAGCGCGACCAGCTCGCGGAACCGCCGCAGCTGGGCCTCACGCTCGAGGCGACGCTGCTCGTCGAGGCTGCGGTCGGCAGCACCCTGGAGCAGTGCCGTGGTCTCGCGCACCGCGCCGGCCATCGGCGCGATCAGGGCTCCGGCGAGGTCCGCGACCGTGGCCTCGAGGTCGTCGACGGGTACGGCGGCCAGCGCCAGCCCGATGTCGACGGCCTCCGCAGCCCCGACCATCCGTGCGGTCGCGCAGATCTCCAGTGCCCTGGCGTAGCCAACGCTCTCGACGAGGGGCTTTGTTCCCGTCAGGTCGGGCACCAGGCCGAGGGCGGACTCCTTCATGCAGAACTGGGCGTCTTCGGCCACGACCCGCAGGTCGCACGAGAGCGCGAGCTGGAAGCCGGCGCCGATGGCGTAGCCGTGCACGGCCGCGATCGACACGAAGCTCGGGTCGCGCAGCCAGGTGAAGCCGCGCTGGAAGCCGTCGATCGCCGACGACACCTCCTCGTCGGAGCGCGTCATGAGGGACGCCACGGAGTCGGGACCGGTGCCGGCCGGGTCGAGCATCGAGCGGTCGAGACCCGCGGAGAACGCCGCGCCGGCGCCCCTCACCACCACGACCCGGACGTCGTCCGGGATCTCGGCGCCGATGGCGGCGAGCGCGTGCCACATCGTCGGCGTCTGCGCGTTGCGCACCTGCGGCCGGTTGAGCGTGATCGTGGCGATCGGACCGGCCACGTCGTACTGCAGGCCGGCGTCCTCGAGCGTCTTCGGGTCCATGGTGCGCAATCTAGCCGTGGCTCAGCCGAGCGCCGGCAGCCGGGCGGCCAGTGGTCCTGCGCCGTCGGGGACCGGTCGCCGTCCGGTGCCGATCAGCACGGCGTCCTCCGCCGTCCAGTCGGCCGGGAGGGGTCCGGCGAGGGCCGCGACGGTGTCGCCCGCCAGGTCGAGCGCCGAGCCGGGCGCGGGTTGCCCGGCCAGCAGGTCGAGGTGGTGGATGACGTCCTCGACGGCCCAGATCGCCAGGAAGTCGCCCGCGGTGAACACCTGCCCCTGCCAGAGGTAGTGGCCCTCGGCGAGCCCGGCAGTGCCGCGGAGGACCGCCTCGGCGACGTCGCGGAGCTGGGAGCAGGCGGAGCTGGGCCGGGAGTAGGACGCCGACCGTCGTCGCTGCGCCATCAGCGTCACGAGCGGGTCACCGGTCTCCTCCTCGGCGAAGACCGGCCAGTACGACGCGGCGTCGACCGTCGGCTCCTGCTCGACGGGCGACACGAAGCCGCCGAGCATCTCCTGCCAGCCCGCGATGACGTGGACGACGACGTCGAGGCGGGTCCAGCCGTGGCAGCGCGAGGCACCGAGCAGCGCGAGCTCGTCGAAGCCGTCGACGGCGTCCACGAACGCCGTCACCGAGTCGCGGGCGGCGGTGGGGGCGGTCTCCAGGTCGATGGTGAGGTCCATGGGCGCGACCCTAGGCGCTGCCGGGGACACGCGGCCCGTGACGGTCAGGCCAGGGACACCAGGTCGGCGTAGTCGTCGTTCCAGAGGTCCTCGTCGCCATCGGGCAGCAGCAGGACCCGGTCGGGCTCGAGCGCGAAGACCGCGCCCTCGTCGTGGGTGACCAGGACGATCGCGCCCTCGTAGGTGCGGATCGCGGCCAGCACCTCCTCGCGGGAGGCCGGGTCGAGGTTGTTGGTGGGCTCGTCGAGCAGCAGCACGTTGGCGCTCGAGACCACCAGCGACGCCAGGGCGAGCCGGGTCTTCTCGCCACCGGAGAGCACCTTGGCCGGCTTGTGGGCGTCCTCGCCGGAGAAGAGGAACGAGCCGAGCACGGAGCGCGCCTCGGTGTCGGTGAGCTGGGGCGCGGCGCTCTGCATGTTCTCGAGCACGGTGCGGTTGACGTCGAGGGTCTCGTGCTCCTGGGCGTAGTAGCCGACCTTCAGCCCGTGCCCGGGGACGACCTCACCGGTGTCGGACTGGTCGACGCCGGCCAGGATGCGCAGCATCGTGGTCTTGCCGGCGCCGTTGAGGCCGAGGATGACGACCCGCGAGCCCTTGTCGATCGCCAGGTCGACGTCGGTGAAGACCTCCAGCGACCCGTAGGACTTCGAGAGCTCGGTCGCGGTGAGCGGCGTCTTGCCGCACGGCGCCGGGGCGGGGAACTTGATCCGCGCGACCTTGTCGGCGGCGCGCTCCCCCTCGAGGCCGGCCATCATCTTCTCGGCGCGCTTGAGCATCGACTGCGCAGCCGTGGCCTTGCTCGCCTTGGCGCGCATCCGGTTGGCCTGGTCGGTGAGCGTCTTGGCCTTCGTCTCGGCGTTGGCCCGCTCCCGCTTGCGGCGCTTCTCGTCGGTCTCGCGCTGCGTCAGGTAGGCCTTCCAGCCCATGTTGTAGACGTCGATCTCGCCGCGGTTCGCGTCGAGGTGCAGGACCTTGTTGACCGTCTCCTCGAGCAGCGCGTTGTCGTGGCTGATCACGATCAGCCCGCCCTTGTGGGCCTTCAGGAACCCACGTAGCCAGACGACGGAGTCGGCGTCCAGGTGGTTGGTGGGCTCGTCGAGGAGCAACGTCTCCGCGCCGGAGAAGAGGATGCGGGCGAGCTCGACCCGGCGGCGCTGACCGCCGGAGAGCGTCTTGAGCTGCTGGGAGAGGATCCGCTCCTCGATGCCCAGGCTCGACGCGATGGTCGCCGCCTCGGACTCCGCGGCGTACCCGCCGCCCGCGTGCAGCTCGGAGTCGGCCCGCTCGTACTGCCGCATCGCCTTCTCGCGTACGGCGGGGTCGTCGCTGCCCATGTCGGTCTCGGCCTTGCGCAGCCGGCGTACGACGTCGTCGAGGCCGCGCGCCGAGAGGATCCGGTCGCGAGCCAGGACCTCGGGGTCGCCGATGCGCGGGTCCTGCGGGAGGTAGCCGACCTCACCGGTCGTCTGCACCGAGCCCGACGCGGGCAGTGCGTCGCCCGCGAGGATCTTGGTGAGCGTCGTCTTGCCGGCGCCGTTGCGCCCGACCAGACCGACCTTGTCGCCGGCCGCCACCCGGAAGCTGACGTCCTCCATGAGCAGGCGTGCTCCGGCGCGGACCTCGAGCTTGTTGGCAGTGATCATGAGAGTCCAAAGTCTAGGTGTGGGTACCGTTCCCGCTGACATCGGCGAGGAGGCCACATGCGGTTCAACCCCAAGGCGCGCCTGGACACCCGACGCATGGGTGACGCAGGTCGCTCAGGCGCGGGCAGAGGCGGAGGCGGCGGCGGGTCGCTCCCGATCCCCGGCGGCCTCGCCGGCGGCGGCGTCGGCGGCCTGGTCCTCGTGGTCATCGTGGTCCTGGTCAGCATGTGGCTGGGCGGCGGCTCGGGGTCGTCGTACGACACCAGCCGGATGTCCGACACCGGTCGCTACAAGGACTGCAAGACCGGCGAGGACGCCAACTCCTCGTCCGACTGCGCCCGGGTCGCGGTCGAGAACTCGCTCGTCGACTACTGGTCCGACACCCTGCCCGCCCAGTCCGACGTCGCCTTCGAGCCCGAGAAGAAGGTCGAGACGTTCACCGACGGGATCGGCACCGGCTGCGGCGGCGCGACCGCGGACGTCGGCCCGTTCTACTGCCCCACCGACCAGACGATCTACCTGGACACCACCTTCTTCGACGACGTCCTCGAAGGTCAGCTCAACGGCCCGAGCGGGGCCTTCGTCGAGCCGTACGTCCTCGCGCACGAGTACGGCCACCACATCCAGAACCTCCTCGGCACCATGGGCCAGGTGAAGACCCAGCAAGGTCCGAAGAGCGACTCGGTGCGGCTCGAGCTGCAGGCCGACTGCTACGCCGGCATGTGGGCGAAGTCGGCGACGACCACCGAGGACGCCGACGGCAACGTGCTGATCTCCGACCTCACCCAGGAGGACGTCCAGCAGGCGATCGCCGCCGCGACCGCCGTCGGCGACGACCGGATCCAGCAGGACTCCGGCGGCGAGGTCGACCCCGACTCGTGGACCCACGGGTCCGCGCAGCAGCGGGTGCAGTGGTTCACGACCGGCTACCGCGAGGGCACGCTCGAGGCGTGCGACACCTTCGCGGCGGGAGCCCTCTAGCCGTCGACCAGCGCCTCGAGGTGCGGGAACTGACGCTGCAGCGCCCGCAGGTGCGGCGCCACGGACGGGTGCCGGTACTTCCCGGCGAGCGCTCCCTCACCGCCCGCGACCCTGGCCAGCGCCCACTCGGCACGGTTGAGGACCGTGTAGACCGCGGTCACGCGAGCACCGAGGGTGGCCTCCTCGCGCGTGGCCAGCCCGTCGGGCATGCCCATCAGGTAAGCGTCGAGCAGCGGTTCGAGCTCCTCGCGGGCCGCGAGGGCGTAGTAACCGAGGTCGGCCCCCACCGGACCGGTGCCGAGCATCGCCCAGTCGATCGCGATCAGGTCGTCGCCGTCGCGCCCCGGCAGGTTGGGGGGTACGGCGTCGCCGTGCACCGGCACCTGGACCAGGGCGTCCGCGGCCGCGAGGAACTCCTCCCGCCGCTGCCACAGGTGGTCGGCCACGTCGGCGACCGTCGTACGCGCCAAGGTCTTCCAGCCGCCGTGCCTCTCCACGCGCGCCATCCGGTCTCGCAGGTGGTTGCGCGCCAACCACGGCGCGGCGACCAGGTGCGTGCCTGCGAACCGGCCCAGGCTGTGGGCCGCGAAGAGCCCGCTGTTGGAGGAGTCCTCGACCCACTCCTCGTAGAGCGTGATCCCCTCGTCGTCCTCCTCGACCGCTCCCAGCCGCGGTGCGCGCAGGCCGGTGGTGTCGAGCACCGTCCCCGCGGTGACGACGTCGGCCGCGCGGCGCCAGTAGGCGAAGTGGCGTGGGTTGCTGAGGTCGGCCGGGTCGCCGTCGACGGGTGCGGCCAGACGCTTCACGACCACGGGCTGCTCACCGAGCACGGTCCGCCAGACGCCGACCGTCGATGCTCCACCGCCGCCCGGCAGCGCGTGCCAGTCGGGTTCGGGCTCCCACATGATTCGCACGTTAGTGCAGGTCGCGCCGTCGGAAGGCGATCTGGCCCGCGACACTCAGCGCGGCGGCGGCGGCGCTCAGCGCCAGGAACGGCGCCCACCGGAAGTCCTCGACCGGCACCAGCGGCAGGTGCTCGAAGGGCGACAGGTCCTGGAACCACTGCGGCAGCTGCAGCAGCTCGCCGAAGAGCAGGACCACGCAGCACAGCAGCAGCGCGAGCCAGGCCACCAGGGTGGCCCGGGGCAGCGCGCCGTGCAGGAGGCGCGCGAACCCGCTCAGGACGAGCACGGCGGGTGCGGCCGCCAGCACCTGGAGCGTCATGCGCACCACCGCCCCGCCGTCCCCGGTGACGAGTGCATAGCTCGTGCCGAGGCCGGCACCCGCGAGCGCGAGCACCAGCAGTGTCCCGGCGACGGTGACCACGATGTGACCGATCAGCCAGGTCGAGCGCGGGAGCGCGGTCGCGACGAGCACCTCGAGCCGCCCACCATCCTCCTCCCCGTGGGGGCGCAGCGCCGACGAGATCGCGAAGCCCGCGGCGAGCAGGGCCAGCATCAGGATCAGGGTCGCGTAGAACCCGTCGACGAGGTCGCCGGCGCCCTGGAGCATCAGGTCCTTCGAGGTCTCGGAGTCGCCCACGAGGTCGCCGACGTCGTCACCCATCGTCCCGAAGCCGAGGCCGCCGAGCAGGAGGCCCACTGCCCACCCGGCGAGCGCGGCGCGCTGGAGACGCCACGCGAGGCCGAACCCCGTGCCGAGGCTGCGGCTCGCTCGGGCCGGGCCCGGCCGGGCGGGCAGCACCCCCGACCCGTAGTCGCGGCGGTCGAAGACGGCGTACCCCAACGCCGTACCTGCCCCGGCACCTGCCAGCAGCAGGAGCCCCGGCCACCACCGGAGGCCCGAGAAGGCGTGCATCGACTGATACCAGCCGATCGGCGTCATCCAGCTCAACGCCTGAGCACTGACGTCACCGATCGCGCGCAGGGCGTAGGACAGCCCGATCACGGTGCCCGCGAGCCCGTAGGCCGCGCGGGTGCTGGTGGTCAGCTGGGCGGCGACCAGGGCGGTGCCGGTGAAGAACCAGCCGCACAGCGTCAGCCCGACCGCCAGCCCGACGGAGTCGGCCACCGCGAGGCCGTAGGCGATCAGCGCCGCGCCGGTGAGGACGCCGACCACGACGTTCGCGAGCGCGGCGTCGAGGACCGCGGCCGACGTCGCGGCGTGGCGCCCCACCGGGGCCGCCCGGAGGAGCTCGTCGCGGCCCGACTCCTCCTCGGCGCGGGTGTGCCGGCCCACGATGAACATGCTCATCAGACCGACCAGGATCGCGCCG
The DNA here is from genome assembly GCF_040045055.1 of Nocardioides pollutisoli. NCBI lineage: Bacteria > Bacillati > Actinomycetota > Actinomycetes > Propionibacteriales > Nocardioidaceae > Nocardioides > Nocardioides pollutisoli. Next base: position 135,735 of record NZ_JBDZDU010000002.1, on the reverse strand, counting down.
AAGGCGGCCGACTGCCACGTCACCTGTCCGCCGGTGGTGTTGAGCGCCCGGGCCGGCCCGGCCATCGCGATCAGGGCCGCGTTGCTCTCCATGCCGGCAGCGGCCCGGTCGAACTCCGCCTGGGTCGTGTAAAGGCCGTCGACGCTCCAGCCCTGGCTGACGTAGAGCACGGCGATCCCGACGGGCCACCACAGGTACATCCAGCGATCACGACGCAGGAACGCCCGCAGGAGGACCAGGGTCCCGGTCATGGCCCGCCGTCCTCCGGACCGTCGATGCGATCGCCGTAGTGGCGCAGGAAGAGGTCCTCCAGCGTCGGCGGCTGGCTCTCGAGGGACCGCACCCCGCCGGTCTGCAGCAGGTCGAGCACGGCGTCGAGCTGCGTGGTGTCGACCTCGAGGTGCACGCGGTGGTTGTCGATGTCGACGTCGTGGACGCCCGGGAGGTCGGCCAGACCGGCCGGCACCGAGGCGAGGTCAGCGGTGATGGACGTCCGGGTCAGGTGCCGCAGCTCGGCGAGCGTCCCCGACTCGACGCAGCGGCCCGCGCGGACGATGCTCACGCGGTCGCAGAGCCGCTCGACCTCCGCCAGGATGTGGCTGGAGAGCAGCACCGAGTGCCCCTCCGACCGGAACTCGTCGATGCAGTCCCGAAAGACCGCCTCCATCAGAGGGTCGAGTCCGGAGGTCGGCTCGTCGAGGAGCAGGAGGTCGACGTCGGAGGCGAGCGCCGCCACGAGGGCGACCTTCTGCCGGTTGCCCTTCGAGTAGCTGCGGCCCTTCTTGGTCGGGTCGAGGTCGAACCGCTCCAGCAGGTCCGTGCGCCGCCGCTCGTCGATGCCGCCGCGGAGCCGGCCGAGCAGGTCGATCACCTCGCCGCCGGTGAGGTTCGGCCACAGGTTGACGTCGCCCGGGACGTAGGCCAACCGGCGGTGCAGATCGGCGGCCTGGCGCCACGGGTCGCCGCCGAGGAGCCGGACCTCGCCGGCGTCCTTGCGCAGGAGCCCCAGCAGGACCCGGATCGTGGTGGACTTGCCCGCGCCGTTGGGCCCGAGGAAGCCGTGCACCTCCCCGCGTGCGACGACGAGGTCGAGGCCGTCGAGCGCGCGGAGGCTACCGAAGCTCTTCACCAGGCCGCGGATGTCGATGACGCGCTCATCGGTCACGTCTCGAAATCTAGGGCAACTTCTTGCCGGGATGGGTACGTCTCCTCCACGGACGCCCGGACCGGCCGGGCCTCGTACGACGAAGGACGGACATGTTCTCTCGGGTCGCCACCACCGCTCTCACCCTCGGTATCGCCGCTGCCTCGCTCGTCGGTGTCGCACCGACGTCGACGGCCGCGCCTGCCGCCCCCACCACGAAGCTGACGCTCCAGGTCGCCGGCTGCAACGGCTGCCACCTGCGCCTCACCCAGGCGCTGGAGGGGCGCCAGAAGGTGTGGCAGTCGAAGCAGCACACCGTGAAGGACGGCAAGGTCAGCTGGACCATCCCGACCACGCGCACGCACGGGCTGAGCATCACCGTGCTGGCGCCCTGGGACGGCGGCGCGGGCTACGTGCCGACGGTCGCCTTCCGCTACGCCGGCGAGAAGGTGGGCGACGAGGTCACGAACGCGGTCGCGAAGACCAAGAAGCGCGCCTCGTCCTGCTGGGCCGGCACGACGGCGTCCGCCGTGACCCTGCCGCTCACCGTCATCCGCGCTCGCTCGACGAACCCGCCGGGTGACCCGATCCGCACCCCGCGCGCGTTCACGTCGGTGACCCAGAAGTGGGAGAAGCCGATGAACCGCGCCTGGCACGGCATCTCGGGCACCCAGGACGCCACCTGGTGCGGCTGACTCAGCTGTTGTGGACCTCGACGCGTGCCGAGCGCGCGTCGAGGGCCGCCTGCTCCAGCACGCCGCGCCGTGGGTCGGGTACGGCGAGCCAGGGCTCGACCACGGTGAGGCTCTTGAGGCGAACGTCGGCGAGCACCTCGTCGACGGCCGCGTGGTCTCCCCCGGTGACGACCGTGCGGCGTTGGTCGCTCTTGTCGAGACCCTCGCCGAGGATCCGCGCGGCGTGCTCGGCGGCCGCCTCGTAGGCCTGCCGCGCCTGGTTGTCCCGCCTCCGGGCGAAGCGCTGCTGGCTCTGCCCGCCGGCCTTGGTCCGGCCCTGGACGTGCCGCTGGCCGACCTTGGACTCGGCGAAGGTCGTCCCGCTCATCCGGGCGATCGCGAACCCGCCCTTGCGGACGAGCAGGATGCCCCAGTCGTCGGGGACGCTGATCCCCTCGGCGAAGGCGGCCGGGTCGGGCGGGCCGGCGTACGCCTCGCCGAACGGGAGGCGTGCGCTAAAGGTGCTGCCGTCCTCCGCCGTACCGCTCAGGGCGCCGTCGGTCGTGGTGAGCTCGGTCTCGCCGTGGCTCGTCGTGAAGTTCTCGACCCATCGGGCCAGCCGAGCTGATGGCACCAGGACGAGAGTCATGGACCCGATCTTCTCAGGCAGTTCCTGATGTTCTGGGGTGTTGCAACACCCCAGAACATCTGGAATACCCGGTGAACCGGGTATTCCTCAGACGTTGAACCCGAGAGCCCGCAGCTGCTCGCGGCCGTCGGGGGTGATCTTGTCGGGGCCCCACGGCGGCATCCAGACCCAGTTGATGGCGACGTCGTTGACGAGGCCCTCGAGGGCGGAGTTGGTCTGGTCCTGGATGACGTCGGTCAGCGGGCAGGCCGCGGAGGTGAGCGTCATGTCGATGACCAGGTTGGAGCCCTCGTCGATGTGGAGGCCGTAGACCAGGCCGAGGTCGACGACGTTGATGCCGAGCTCGGGGTCGACGACGTCCTTCATCGCCTCGGTCACGTCCTCGACCGAGACGGTGGAGGTGCCGACACCGCCGGTGGCCTCGGGTACGTCGGGAAGGTCGCTGTGGTCAGGCATCTGTGCCTCCATGGGAAGGGTTCTCCTGGGCTCGGACGAGGGCGTCCTGGAAGGCCATCCAGGACAGGAGTGCGCACTTGATGCGCGCGGTCAGCTTGGCGGCACCGGCGAAGGCGATGGCGTCCTCGAGGACGTCCTCGTCGGGCTCGACCTGGCCCTTGCCGCGCATCATCTCGAGGAACGCGGCGTGGATCGGCTCGGTCTCGGCGACGGTCTTGCCGATCAGCAGCTCGGTCATCACCGACGCCGACGCGGACGAGATCGAGCACCCCTGGTTGTCGTAGGAGATGTCGCGCACGACGTCGCCGTCGAGGTGCAGGCGGAGGGTGACCTCGTCGCCGCAGGTCGGGTTGACGTGGTGGACCTCGGCCTCGAACGGCTCACGAAGGCCGGCGTTCAGCCGACGCTTCGCGTGGTCGAGGATGATGTCCTGGTAGAGGCTGTCGAGTTCAGTGCTCATCTCTCAACCCAACTTGAAGTACGAGCGGGTGTATTCCAGACCCTCGACCAGCGCGTCGATCTCGGCCGGGGTCGTGTAGAGGTACGACGACATCCGGGTCGAGCTCTGCACGCCGTACCGCGCGTGCGCGGGCTTCGCACAGTGGTGGCCGGCACGCACGGCGATGCCGCGCGAGTCGAGCACCTGCGCGACGTCGTGGGGGTGGACGCCGTCGATCTCGAAGGAGATCGCTCCCCCACGCTCGGCGGCGCTCAGCGGGCCCAGCACCTTCAGGCCGGGCACGGTGGCCAGGCCGTCGAGGGCGTACGCCGTGATCGTCTGCTCGTGCCGGTGGATCGCGTCCATCCCGATGTGGGAGAGGTAGTCCACCGCAGCGCCGAGCCCGACGGCCTCGACGATCGGCGGGGTGCCGGCCTCGAAGCGTTGCGGGGCCGAGGCGTAGGTCGAGCGCGCCATCGTGACGGTCTCGATCATCTCGCCGCCGCCGTGGAAGGGCGGGAGCGCGTTGAGCAGCTCCTCGCGACCCCACAGCACGCCGATGCCGGTCGGGCCGACGACCTTGTGACCGGTGAAGACCAGGAAGTCGCACCCCGTCGCCACCACGTCGACCGGCAGCTGCGGCGCGGCCTGGGAGGCGTCGATGACGGAGAACGCACCGAAGGCCTTCGCCCGCGCCACCAGCTCGGTGACCGGGTTGATCGTGCCGAGCATGTTGGAGACCCAGGTGAAGGCCACCACCTTGGTGTGCTCGTCGATCAGTGCGTCGGCGTTCGACAGGTCGAGGTGACCGTCGTCGGTGAGCCCGAACCAGCGCAGCTCGGCGCCGGAACGCTCGCACGCCAGCTGCCACGACACGATGTTGGAGTGGTGCTCCATCTCGGTGATGACGACGTTGTCGCCGGGGCCGAGGTCGATCGTGCGCGCCAGCAGGTTGAGCGCCTCGGTGGCGTTCTTGGTGAAGACCACCTCGTTGCGCGACGGCGCGTTGAGGAAGGCGGCGACCTTGTCGCGCGCCCCCTCGAACGCCTCGGTCGACTCCGCGCCCAGCGTGTGCATGGCGCGGGCGACGTTGGCGTTGTGCCGCTCGAGGTGGTCGACCATCGTGTCGATGACGACCTGCGGCTTCTGCGAGGTGTTGGCGCTGTCGAGGTAGACCAGCGGCTGACCACCCGCGACCAGGCGGTCCAGGATCGGGAAGTCGGCGCGGATCACCTCCAGCTCAGGCAGGAGGCCGGCCAGCTGCGTCGTGGTCATGTCAGACCGCCGCCGTGAGGTACTTCTCGTAGCCGTTGGCTTCCAGCTCCTCGGCCAGCTCGGAACCGCCGGACTCGGCGACCTTGCCGTCGACGAAGACGTGGACGAAGTCGGGCTCGATGTAGCGCAGGATGCGGGTGTAGTGCGTGATCAGCAGGACGCCCTTGCCCTCCTGCTCGCGGAAGCGGTTGACGCCCTCCGAGACGATCTTGAGCGCGTCGATGTCGAGGCCGGAGTCGGTCTCGTCGAGGATCGCGACCTTCGGGTTCAGCAGCTCGAGCTGGGCGATCTCGTGGCGCTTCTTCTCGCCGCCGGAGAAGCCCTCGTTGACCGAGCGGGTGCCGAACGTCGGGTCGAGGTTGAGCTTCTCGAGCGCGCTGTTGACGTCCTTGACCCAGGTACGGAGCTTCGGGGCCTCGCCGTCGAGCGCGGTCTTCGCCGTACGCAGGAAGTTGGAGACCGAGACGCCGGGGACCTCGACGGGGTACTGCATCGCCAGGAACAGCCCGGCCCGCGCCCGCTCGTCGACGCTCATCGCGAGGACGTCGTCGCCGTCGAGGGTGACGGTGCCGCCGGTGATCGTGTACTTCGGGTGGCCGGCGATCGAGTAGGCCAGCGTCGACTTGCCGGAACCGTTCGGCCCCATGATCGCGTGGGTCTCGCCGTCCTTGATGGTCAGCGTGACGCCCTTGAGGATCTCCTTGGGCCCGTCCTCGGTGTCGACGGACACCTGCAGGTCCTTGATGATGAGCTCGCTCATGAGGGGGTGACTCCGTTCAGGGTGGTGGTGGTGTCGATGAAGATCTGGTCGTCGCGGACCTCGATCGGGAAGGTCGCGACGGGTTCGGTGGCCGGGAGGCCGGTGGGCTTGCCGGTGCGGAGGTCGAAACGCGAGCCGTGCAGCCAGCACTCGACGGTGCAGTCCTCGACCTCGCCCTCGCTCAGCGAGACGGCTGCGTGGGAGCAGAGGTCCTGGACGGCGAAGAACTCGTCACCGTGCCGCGCCACCGCGACGTCGTAGGCACCGACGGTGACGCCGAACGCCTCGTCGGTGGCGACGTCTGCGACATCGCAGGCCCGCTCGAACCCCATCAGTCGAGGTCCTTGAGCACGTTCTTCGCAAGCTCGGCCTCGACCGTCGTGAGCAGCTGCTCCTCGATCGAGGGGATGCCGACCTTGCGGATCAGGTCGTTGAAGAAGCCGTGCACGACGAGACGGCGCGACTCCTTCTCGGAGACCCCGCGCGAGCGCAGGTAGAAGAGCTGCTCGTCGTCGAAGCGGGCGGTCGCGGACGCGTGTCCCGCACCCTCGATCTCGCCGGTCTCGATCTCGAGGTTGGGGACCGAGTCGGCCTGGCAGCCGTCGGAGAGGACCAGGTTGCGGTTCTCCTCGTAGGTCTCGATGCCCTCGGCGACCTTGCGGATCAGCACGTTGCCGATCCAGACCGTGTGGGCCCCCTGGCCCTGCAGCGCGCCCTTGTAGAGCACGTGGCTCTTGGTCCGGGGCGCGGTGTGGTCGGCGAAGAGCCGGTGCTCGAGGTGCTGGCCCGCGTCGGCGAAGTAGAGGCCGAGCAGCTCGGCCGAGCCGCCGGGACCGGCGTACTCGACGTTGGCGTGCATCCGGACCAGGTCGCCGCCGAAGGAGATCGACGTGTGCTTGACGGTGGCGTCACGACCGACCTGGATGGCGTCGCGGCCGAGGTGGACCGCGTCGTCGTCCCAGTCCTGCAGCGACAGCACGTTGACGTTGGACGCGTCGCCCGCGAGCACCGTGGTGATCGCCGCGTAGCGCGCCGACCCCGAGTGCGCGACCACGACGGTCGCCTGCGCGTGCCGGCCGACCCGGATCACGAGCTGGCCCCAGACCAGGTCGTCGACGGACTCCCCGTGCAGGCGGAGCACGATCGGCTCGGTGATCTCGGCCTCGGCCGGGACGTCGAGCAGCATCGCCGCACCGGCGTTGGCCGCGGCGAGCGCGGACGGCCGGTCGTTGGGTGCGAGCTCGCCGATCTCACGCGCCTGGTCGGCGGTGATCTCGGTCAGCGTCACGCCCTCGGGCAGCGTGGTCTCCCAGGTCAGGCTCGCGTCGGACGCGTCGCCGTCGAGGATCCCGCGCAGCCGCTTGAGCGGCGTGAAGCGCCAGATCTCCTCCCGCCCGGTGGGCACCGGGTGGTCGGCGAGGTCGTACGACGGGGGCGGGTTCAGGTGGCTGAAGCCAGCACCCAGCTCCAGGGAGTCCGCCACGCTCTCGCGGGCAGTGTCAGTCACAGTCACTACAGAAAACTCTCTACGTGCGTCGGGTCGTTCGGGAAGAGGAGGCGGCTGTTAACCGACGGCCCCTTCCATCTGGAGCTCGATCAGCCGGTTGAGCTCCAGGGCGTACTCCATGGGGAGCTCCTTGGCGATGGGCTCGATGAAGCCGCGGACGATCATGGCCATCGCCTCGTCCTGCTCCATGCCGCGCGACATCAGGTAGAAGAGCTGGTCGTCGGAGACCTTCGAGACCGAGGCCTCGTGACCCATCGAGACGTCGTCCTCGCGGATGTCGACGTAGGGGTAGGTGTCCGAGCGGCTGATCTGGTCGACCAGGAGCGCGTCGCACAGGACGTTGGACTTCGAGCCGTGGGCGCCCTCGTTGATCTGGATCAGGCCGCGGTACGACGTACGCCCGCCGCCACGGGCCACCGACTTCGACAGGATCGACGACGAGGTGTTGGGCGCGGCGTGGACCATCTTGGCGCCGGCGTCCTGGTGCTGGCCCTCGCCGGCGAACGCGATGGAGAGCGTCTCGCCCTTGGCGTGCTCGCCCATGAGGTAGACGGCGGGGTACTTCATCGTCACCTTGGAGCCGATGTTGCCGTCGACCCACTCCATGGTCGCGCCGGCCTCGCAGACGGCGCGCTTGGTGACGAGGTTGTAGACGTTGTTCGACCAGTTCTGGATGGTCGTGTAGCGGCAGCGGCCGCCCTTCTTCACGATGATCTCGACGACCGCGGAGTGCAGCGAGTCCGACGAGTAGATCGGCGCGGTGCAGCCCTCGACGTAGTGCACGTAGGCACCCTCGTCGACGATGATCAGGGTGCGCTCGAACTGGCCCATGTTCTCGGTGTTGATCCGGAAGTAGGCCTGCAGCGGGATGTCGACGTGGACGCCCGGCGGGACGTAGATGAACGAGCCGCCCGACCACACCGAGGTGTTGAGCGCGGCGAACTTGTTGTCACCGACGGGGATGACGGTGCCGAAGTACTCCTGGAAGAGCTCCGGCTGCTCCTTGAGAGCGGTGTCGGTGTCGAGGAAGAGGACGCCCTGCTCCTCGAGGTCCTCGCGGATCGAGTGGTAGACGACCTCGGACTCGTACTGGGCCGCGACGCCCGAGACGAGGCGCTGCTTCTCCGCCTCCGGGATGCCGAGCTTGTCGTAGGTGTTCTTGATGTCCTCGGGGAGGTCGTCCCACGTGGCCGCCTGCTTCTCGCTGGAGCGCACGAAGTACTTGATGTTGTCGAAGTCGATCCCCGACAGGTCCGAGCCCCAGTTGGGCATGGGCTTGCGACCGAAGAGCTTGAGGCCCTTGAGGCGCAGGTCGAGCATCCACTGCGGCTCGCTCTTCTTCGCGGAGATGTCGCGGACGACCTCTTCGCTCAGGCCCCGCTTGGCGGCGGCGCCGGCGACGTCGGAGTCGGCCCATCCGAAGTCGTAGCGCCCGATGCCCTCGAGCTCGGGGTTGCGCTCGTCGATGGTGGTCATCAGCTGACCCGCTCCTTCGTTGTGGGGGATGTGCTCTTCGGAATGCTGGTGGTGCAGACCCCGTCGCCGTGGGCGATCGTGGCCAGTCGCTGCACGTGGCTGCCGAGGACCTTGCTGATCGCCTCGGTCTCGGCCTCGCACAGCTGCGGGAACTCGTGGGCCACGTGGGAGACCGGGCAGTGCTGCTGGCACAGCTGCTCTCCCATGGGCAGGTCGCGCACCGACGCGGCGTACCCCTCGTCGGTGAAGACCTGGGCCAGGATCTCGGCCGGTCCCAGCTCGGGGTGCTCCGCGCGGATCCGCTCGAACCGCTCTGGGATGAACGCCATCCGGCGCGCCGCGAATTCCCGGACGGCGTCCTCGCCGGCGGTCTCGGCCAGGAACCGGAGCGCCTGGGCGGCGAGGTCGTCGTACTGCTGGTCGAAGCCGTCGCGGCCCGACTCGGTCAGCGCGAACGCCTTCGCGGGCCGGCCGCGCCCTCGGGTGGCCTGGCTGCGTGGCTCGCGGGCCTCGACCAGACCCTCCTCGAGCAGCTGGTCGAGGTGGCGGCGTACGGCGGCCGGGGTGAGATCGAGCCGCTCGGCGAGTGCCGCGGCGGTCGACGGTCCGTTGACGAGGATCGACCGGGCGACGCGCTGGCGCGTCGGCTGGTCGTGCACCTGGAGAGGCGCCTCGTCGAATTCCACAACACCAGTGTGCCGTTATTGTCTGGACCCGTTCAAGCAAGGGTGTCCTAACCCCGCGTGGCTGCGCCGCCGGCCCGGCCGTCGCCGGTGACATGATGCCGCGGTGCCGAGCTCTCGCATCAGTCCGCCCCCGCCGCTCGCCGCAGGGACCGGCCTCCCGTGGGACGTCCCGGTCGACGATGCCGTCGAGGTCGTCCGCCAGGCGCGGGAGAGGTACGGCGACACGTTCGTCGTCGTCAGCGGGCGCGACGAGTACCTCTTCACCTTCTCGCCCACCGGCGTCGAGTCGTTCTACGCGCTCCCCGAGGAGCAGGCGTCCAAGGGCGTCGCCGACTACCTGATGCTGCGCCGCAAGCTGCCCGACGAGGTCTTCGACGGACGCCGCACGATGCCGCACCTCCTCTTCCGCAAGGGCGACGTGGTCCACTACCTCGCCAACCTCGACCTGGCCCTGGACGCCACCGTCGCCGAGCTCGGCGAGAGCGGGACCGCCGACGTCTTCGCCCTGACCCGCCGCCTCGGCCACCGGATGGGCCTCGCCTCCTGGGCCGGGCCAGGGTGCGCCGAGGGCGAGGCCTTCGAGCGTCTGGTCGTCGCCTTCGACATGCTCGACGGGTCGGACGCGTTCGTGCACCCCGACGCGATGGCCGCGGTGGCCGCCTCCGGGAAGTCCGCCGAGCGGGCCGCCCTGGCGGAGGTCGTCGCGATCGTCGGACCGCTCGTCGACGCCCCTGGGCAGAACGCCCTGTTCGCCCGGATCGTCGAGTCCTGGGCCGACGAGCCGGACGACGTACGCCGCACGGGCGTGGCGTACGACGTCGCGCTCATCCACATCGCGTCGATGTCCAATCTCGCCGCGGCGCTGGGCTGGGCGGTGGTCGACCTCACCCAGCACCCCGCCGAGCTGGCCCGGGTCGTCGCCGGCGACCGCGACCTCGCGGACCGCTGCGCCCTCGAGACCACCCGCCTGGCCCAGCGCTCGATCATGGCGCGCCACGTGATGGCTCCGGTCCACCTCGCCGTCGGCGACGCGACGTACGCCGTCGCGCCGGGCGTCACCATCGCGACCCTGCTGCCGCTGCTCAACACGTCCGCGGCCCCCGGCCTCGACACCTGGGAGCCGGACCGGTGGGCGCGCCACCGGCTCGCCGACACCGGCGCGCTCGCCTCGCCGCAGCTCGTCACGGCGTTCGGTCACGGTCGGCACACCTGTCCGGCGCAGCCCTTCTCCCTGAGCGCGATGACCGCGGCGGTCAGCCACCTCTTCGGCACCTTCGAGCTGACGCCCGGGTGGACGTCGTACCCCGCACCCGTGCCCGCGCAGATCGGCGGTGTGGCGCGCGCCGCATCCCCGTGCCCGGTGACCTACAGCCGCCGTCGGACCCGGGCGGGCGGCTCCCTAGACTGACCCGGTGCCCGACGCCCCCTCCGACCCTGCCGTGCAGGTCGACGGACTGGTGATGCGGTACGGCGACAAGGTCGCCGTCGACGGGCTCTCGCTGACGGTCGAGCGTCAGACGATCACCGCCGTCCTCGGTCCGAACGGCGCCGGGAAGACCACCACGCTCGAGACCTGCGAGGGCTACCGCAAGCCGCAGCAGGGCTCGGTCCGGGTGCTCGGCCTCGACCCCGTGCGCGACCGGCGCGACCTGCTCCCGCGGATCGGCGTGATGCTCCAGGGCGGCGGCGCGTGGAGCGGCGTGCGCGCCATGGAGATGCTCGACCACATCGCGCGGCTGCACGCGCACCCCCTCGACACCGCGATGCTCTCCGAGCGCCTCGGTCTCGGCGACTGCGGTCGGACGCCCTACCGCCGGCTCTCCGGCGGCCAGCAGCAGCGACTTGGCCTGGCGATGGCGATCGTCGGCCGCCCCGAGATCGTCTTCGTGGACGAGCCGACGGCGGGCATGGACCCGCAGGCCCGTCGTACGACGTGGGAGCTGCTCGAGGAACTCCGCGACGACGGCGTCACGGTCGTGCTGACGACCCACTACATGGACGAGGCCGAGCGGCTGGCCGACCAGATCCACATCATCGACCACGGTCGCCTCATCGCGTCCGGCACGCCGGAGGAGCTGACCCGCGGCACGTCGGCGACGGTGCGTCTCGTCGTCGACCAGGAGCTGCCGTCGGACGCCGAGGCGGCGCTGCGGGCGTCGGTCGACCGGTGGAGCACCGAGCACGACGTGGGCGTGCGCTCGATCAGCTTCGGCTCCCGCACCCTCGAGGACGTGTTCCTCGAGCTGACCGGACGGGAGCTCGCGCCGTGAGCGGCACCTTCACGCCCAAGCCCGGCGCGGCGCCGCTCCCCCGGCAGGTGCTCGCGCAGTCGCGGATGGAGTCGCGGCTGATGCTGCGCAACGGCGAGCAGCTGCTCCTGGCCGTCGTCATCCCGGTGCTGGTGCTGTTCGGTGCCGTCACCGCGGGCGAGCACCTCAACCTCGACCTCAACACCTCACGTCCCCTCGTCGACACCTTCACGCCCGGGGTGATCGCGCTGGCGGTGATGTCGACGTCGTTCACCTCTCTCGCGATCGCGACCGGCTTCGAGCGCCGCTACGGCGTGATCAAGCGGCTCGGCAGCTCGCCGCTCCCCCGCTCGGGCCTGCTCGCCGGCAAGGTCGGCGCACTCCTGCTCGTCCAGCTCGTCCAGGTCGTCATCATCGGCGGCGTCGGCCAGCTGCTCGGGTGGACGCCGGAGCCCGGCGTCATCGGGGTCGCGCTGGCGATCCTGCTCGGCACCGCGGCCTTCGCCTCGCTGGGTCTCCTGGTCGCCGGTGCGCTGCGCGCCGAGGCCACCCTGGCGGCCGCCAACCTGATCTACCTGCTGCTGATGACCGGCGGCGGCGTGGTCCTGCCCCTCACGGCGTACGGCGACGCGCGGCCCTTCCTGCAGTGGCTCCCGTCCGCCGCGCTCGGCGAGGCGATGCGCACCGGCTTCATCGACGGCGGGGTCGCCTGGCGCGACCTCGGCGTCCTCGCCATCTGGGCCGTCTTCGGCACCGTGCTCACGGCTAGGACCTTCAAGTGGGAGTGACCGCCCTCGGGCGATGGGCCTGGGCGTCCATCGTCGTCAACTGCGCCATCGTGGTGACCGGCGGCGTCGTCCGGCTCACCGGGTCGGGGCTCGGGTGCCCGACCTGGCCGCGGTGCACCGACGAGTCGTTCACGCCGCACGGGGCGTACGACGTCCACCAGGCGATCGAGTTCGGCAACCGGATGCTCACCTACGTGCTCGTGGCGGTCGCCGTCGGCACGTTCGTGGTCGCCTGGCGCTCCGGCCGCCGCGACCTGCGCCGGATCGCGCTGGTCATGGCGCTCGGGATCCCCGCTCAGGCGGTGATCGGCGGCATCACGGTGCTGACCGACCTCAACCCGTGGATCGTCTCGCTGCACCTGCTCTGCTCGATGGCGATCATCGGGCTCTCGGTGCTGTTCCTCCAGCGCATCGAGAACCCGGCCCCCGCCGTACCCCCTCGCGGCGCGGCGGTCGGCCTCGCCTGGGCGACGTTCGCGGCCGCGTGGGCGGTCCTCTACGTCGGCACCGTCGTGACCGGCTCCGGTCCGCACGCCGGCGACGCCGACTCGCCCCGCAACGGTCTGTCGCCGCTGCAGATGAGCCAGCTCCACGCCGACCTGGTCTTCCTCTTCGTCGGCCTCACGCTCGGGCTGCTGTTCACGCTCTACGCGACGGGCGCTCCGGCGATCGCGAAGCGGGCCGTCGTCGTGCTGCTGGTGGTCGAGGTCGCCCAGGGGGCGATCGGGTTCGTGCAGTACTTCACCGACCTGCCGATCGTCCTGGTCGGCTTCCACATGCTCGGCGCCGCGCTGATCTCTGCGACCGTGACCTGGGCGCTCCTGCAGGTGCGCGAGGCCCCGCTCCAGGCCGAGTAGGAACGACGACTGCCCCACACCCCCGTGCCCGGGACAGCCGCCGTCCAGGAGTCAGACGGTGTGGCGTGCCCACCGTGACGCCGGGACCCCGATCAGCGCGAGAGCAGCGGCGAGAGCGCCACGGCGACGAAGAGCAGCGACAGGTACAGGTTGGACGCGTGGAACAGCCGCATCGGCTGGATCTCGGCCAGGTTCTCGGTGCCCTTGGTCCGGCCCCACATCCGGTGCGCCTCAACGAGGAAGACGGCGCCCAGGACGGCGGCCGCGATCGGGTAGAAGATCCCGGTGTCGGCGACCGGCCACAGCAGCAGCGAGGTCGCGACCATCACCCAGCTGTACAGGACGATCTGCTTGCCGACCTCGCGCGCCGGCGCGACGACCGGGAGCATCGGGACGTCGACGTTGGCGTAGTCCTCGCGGTAGCGCAGCGCCAGCGCCCAGGTGTGCGGCGGCGTCCAGAAGAAGACGACCATGAACAGCACCACCGGGGTCCAGGCCAGCGAGCCGGTGACCGCAGTCCAGCCGATCAGCGTCGGGAAGCAGCCGGCGAGGCCGCCCCAGACGATGTTCTGCGTCGTGCGCCGCTTGAGGATCATCGTGTAGCCGAAGACGTAGAACGCGATGGCCGTCACGGACAGCAGCGCCGACAGCGGGTTGACCCACACGTAGAGGATCACCGTCGACAGGATGCCGAGCACGAAGCCGAAGACGAGTGCCGCGCGCGGCGACACGATGTGGCGCGGCAGCGCCCGTCGTCGTGTACGCCGCATCTGCTCGTCGATGTCGCGGTCGTAGACGCAGTTGAAGACCGAGGCCGACCCCGCGGAGAAGGTCCCACCGAGGACGGTCGCGACGACGAGACCGAGATCGGGGACGCCCTGCGCCGCGAAGAACATGACCGGAACGGTCGTCAGCAGCAGCAGCTCGATGACGCGCGGCTTCGTGAGACCGACGTACGCGCCGACGACGTCCTTGAAGGTCGCCCGATCGGCCGTGGGCTGCTGTGCAGCAGAGGCCGACTGGCCGACGTACGTCACGGGGATCCTTGCTGGGAAAGCGGGTACTTGCCGGGTGTGAGTCTAACCCTCCGAGTGAGTAGGCTCGTGATCGCCTGATGCCCTCGAAAGGAAACCTGTGAGCAAGCCCTCTGCCCTCGACTGGACCGACCTCGACGAGAAGGCGGTGGACACGGCCCGAGTGCTCGCGATGGACGCCGTCCAGAAGGTCGGCAACGGCCACCCCGGCACCGCCATGAGCCTGGCGCCCGCGGCCTACCTCCTCTTCCAGAAGGTGATGCGCCACGACCCGGCGGACTCCCGCTGGATCGCCCGCGACCGGTTCGTGCTCTCGTGCGGCCACTCGAGCATCACGCTCTACACGCAGCTCTACCTCGGCGGCTTCGGCCTCGAGCTCGAGGACCTCAAGGCGCTGCGCACCTGGGGATCCAAGACGCCGGGCCACCCAGAGCTCCACCACACGGCGGGCGTCGAGGTGACGACCGGCCCGCTCGGCCAGGGCGTCGCCAACGCCGTCGGCATGGCCATGGAGGCCCGCCGCGTGCACGGCCTGCTCGACCCGGAGGCCGCGCCCGGCCAGAGCCTCTTCGACCACCACGTCTACGCCCTGTGCTCCGACGGCGACCTCCAGGAAGGTGTCAGCGGCGAGGCCAGCTCGATCGCCGGCACCCAGGAGCTCGGCAACCTGACGGTCATCTACGACCGCAACCGGATCTCCATCGAGGGCAACACCGACATCGCCTTCACCGAGGACGTCGCGAAGCGCTACGAGGCCTACGGCTGGGACGTGCAGGTCGTCGACTGGACCAACGGCGGCAAGAAGTACGTCGAGGACGTGCCGGCTCTCTACGACGCCATCACCGCGGCCGCGAAGGTCAAGGACAAGCCGTCGCTGATCGTGCTCGACACGATCATCGCGTGGCCGGCGCCCAACGCCCAGGGCACCGAGAAGGCCCACGGCAGCGCGCTCGGCGACGCCGAGGTGGCCGCCACCAAGGAGGTCCTCGGCTGGGACCCCGAGAAGACGTTCGAGGTGCCGGACGAGGTGCTGGCCCACACGCGCAAGCTCAGCGAGCGCGGCGCGGAGTGGGGCGCAGCCTGGGACGAGAAGTACGCCGCCTGGGCGGACGCCCACCCCGACAAGGCCACGCTGCTCCACCGGCTCAAGGCGCGCGCGCTGCCCGACGGGCTGGAAGGGGCACTGCCGGTCTTCGAGGCGAGCGCCAAGGGTGTTGCCACCCGGACCGCCTCGAGTGACGTGATCAACGCCGTCGCGCCGCTGATGCCCGAGCTGTGGGGCGGTTCGGCCGACCTCGCCGGCTCGAACAACACGACGATCAAGGGCGCACCGTCCTTCCTGCCGACCAGCCGGAGCGTCGAGGAGTGGACCGCCGACCCCTACCAGGGCCGGGTGCTCCACTTCGGCATCCGCGAGCACGGCATGGGCGCGATCATGAACGGCATCGCGGCCGACGCCCTGACGCGCGTCTTCGGCGGCACGTTCCTCACCTTCTCCGACTACATGCGCGGAGCGGTGCGGGTGGCGGCGCTCAGCCAGCTGCCGGTCACCTACGTCTGGACCCACGACTCGATCGGGCTCGGCGAGGACGGTCCCACCCACCAGCCGATCGAGCACCTCGCCGCCCTGCGCGCGATGCCCGGCCTGGACGTCGTACGCCCGGCGGACGCCAACGAGACGGCCGCCTGCTGGTTCACGATCCTCGGACACACCGACCGGCCCGCGGCGCTCGCGCTGACCCGCCAGAACGTGCCCGTCTTCCCGCGTGGCACCGAGGGCTTCGCCGAGACCAGCGAGGTCCACCGCGGCGGCTACGTGCTGCTCGACGCCGAGGGCGGCGCGCCCGACGTGGTCCTGCTGGCCACCGGCTCCGAGGTGCAGCTGGCGGTCGAGGCCCGCACCCAGCTCGCCGAGAAGGGCATCCAGGCGCGCGTCGTGTCGATGCCGTGCCTGGAGTGGTTCGAGGCACAGGACCAGTCCTACCGCGACTCCGTCATCCCGCCGATCGTCAAGGCGCGCGTCTCGGTCGAGGCGGGCGTCAAGCAGGGCTGGCGTGAGTACGTCGGCGACCACGGCCGGATCGTCTCGATCGACCACTACGGCGCGTCGGCCGACTACGCCCGGATCTACCAGGAGTTCGGCATCACCGCCGAGGCGGTCGTCTCCGCCGCGCACGACTCGATCCTGGCGGCCAGCGTCTGACCGACGCCGTGCCGCACACCCCATGCTTTCCCTAGGAGGAACAAATGACTGACCGTCTCAAGGCTCTCGCTGACGCGGGAGTGTCCATCTGGCTCGACGACCTCTCCCGCGAACGGATCGAGTCCGGCAACCTCGCCGACCTGATCAAGGAGAAGTCGGTGGTCGGGGTGACCACCAACCCCACCATCTTCGCGGCGGCCATCGCCAACGGCGAGCGCTACGACGCGCAGGTCCGCAAGCTCGTCGAGAAGGGCGAGCCCGTCGACCGGGTGATCTTCGAACTCACCACCGAGGACGTCCGCAACGCCTGCGACATCTTCGAGCCGCTCGCGGGTGAGGAGTCGGCCGACGGCCGGGTCTCCATCGAGGTCGAGCCCACGCTGGCCAACGACACCGAGGGCACCATCGCGTCCGCGCGGGCGCTGTGGTCGGCCGTCGACCGGTCCAACGTGCTGATCAAGATCCCCGCCACGAAGGAGGGGCTCCCGGCCATCACGGCGGCGATCGCCGAGGGCATCAGCGTCAACGTGACGCTGATCTTCGGCAAGGTGCGCTACCAGGAGGTCATGGACGCCTACCTGACCGGCCTCGAGGCCGCCCGCGACGCCGGGCTCGACCTCAGCCGCATCCAGTCCGTCGCGTCGTTCTTCGTGTCCCGCATCGACACCGAGGTCGACTCCCGTCTGGAGAAGATCGGATCCGACGAGGCACTCGCCCTGCGGGGCAAGGCGGCTGTCGCCAACGCACGGATCGCGTACGCGGCGTACCAGGAGGTCTTCTCCAGCGACCGCTGGAAGCAGCTCGAGGAGGCCGGTGCCAACCCGCAGCGTCCGCTGTGGGCGTCGACCGGCGTCAAGAACCCGGACTACTCCGACACGATGTACATCACGGACCTCGTCGTGGCGAACACGGTCAACACGATGCCCGAGAAGACCATGGACGCCTTCGCCGACCACGGTGAGGTCGCGGGCGACCAGGTAAGCGGCAAGGCGTCCGCCGCCCAGTCGATCTTCGACCAGCTGTCGGCCGCCGGGATCGACTTCGAGGACGTGCTGGTCACGGTCGAGCACGAGGGTGTCGACAAGTTCAAGAAGTCGTGGGAGGAGCTGACCGAGACGGTCCAGGGCCAGATGGAGAAGGCGACCCAGTGACCGACGCGCCGGTGGATCCGACCTCGACACCGGCGTGGTCACGGCTGACCGCCCTGGCCGCCGACTTCACCCCCGACCTGCGCTCGTGGTTCGCCGCGGACGCAGGTCGGGTGGAGCGGCTCACGTTCACCGCGGGTGACCTGGTCGTCGACCTGTCCAAGTCGCTGCTCGACGGCGACGTGCTCGCGTCGCTCCTCGACCTCGCCGACGAGGTCGGCGTGGTCGAGCGCCGCGACGCGATGCTCCGCGGCGAGCACATCAACGTCACCGAGGACCGGGCGGTGCTCCACACGGCGCTCCGCCTGCCGGCCGACGCCGTCCTCGAGGTCGACGGACAGGACGTCGTACGCGACGTCCACGAGGTCCTCGAGCGCGTCTACGCCTTCGCCGACCAGGTGCGCTCGGGCGAGCGGACCGGCGTCACGGGCGAGCGGATCCGCACGGTCGTCAACATCGGCATCGGCGGCTCCGACCTCGGTCCGGTGATGGCCTACGAGGCGCTCGCGGCCTACCGACAAGCCGGCCTGGAGTGCCGCTTCATCAGCAACATCGACCCGACCGACGCGGCCACGACCCTGGCCGGCCTCGACCCGGCGTCGACGCTGTTCGTGGTCTCCAGCAAGACCTTCGGGACGCTCGAGACCCTGACCAACGCTCGGTTGTGCAAGGCCTGGCTGCTGGACGGCCTCGGCGCGGACGTCGACCAGACCGACGCGGTGGCGAAGCACTTCGTCGCCGTCTCGACCGCGCTCGGCAAGGTCGCCGACTTCGGCATCGACCCGGCCAACGCGTTCGGCTTCTGGGACTGGGTGGGCGGTCGCTACTCGGTCGACTCGGCCATCGGCACCTCGCTGGTGCTGGCCATCGGGCCGGAGCGGTTCGCCGAGTTCCTCGCCGGCTTCCACACGATGGACGAGCACTTCCGCACCACCGAGCCGGCGCAGAACGTCCCGCTGCTGATGGGGCTGCTCAACGTCTGGTACACCAACTTCCTCGGCGCTCAGACCCACGCGGTGCTGCCCTACGCGCAGCTGCTGCACCGCTTCCCGGCGTACCTCCAGCAGCTCACCATGGAGTCCAACGGCAAGGGCGTCCGCTGGGACGGCAGCCAGGTCACCACGGACACCGGTGAGGTCTTCTGGGGCGAGCCCGGCACCAACGGGCAGCACGCGTTCTACCAGCTCATCCACCAGGGCACCCGGTTGATCCCGGCCGACTTCATCGCGTTCGCCAACCCGTCGTACGCCCTGGCCGACGGCGACACGGACGTCCACGAGCTCTTCCTCGCGAACTTCCTCGCCCAGACCCGGGCGCTCGCGTTCGGCAAGACCGCGGACGAGGTGCGCGCCGAGGGCACCGACGAGGCGGTCGTACCCGCCCGGGTCTTCACCGGCAACCGGCCCACGACGTCGATCATGGCGCCGGAGCTCACCCCGTCGGTCCTCGGTCAGCTGGTCGCGCTCTACGAGCACCTGACCTTCGTCCAGGGCGTCGTGTGGGGCATCGACAGCTTCGACCAGTGGGGCGTCGAGCTGGGCAAGAAGCTGGCGCAGGAGGTCGGTCCCGCCATCGCGGGCGACGCGGCCGCGCTCGCCGAGCAGGACGCATCCACCCAGGCCCTCATCGCCTACTACCAGGAGCACCGTCGCCGATGACCTACGACAACCCGCTGCGCGATCCTCGTGACCGCCGGCTGCCCCGCATCGCCGGACCGTGCGGCATGGTGCTCTTCGGTGTCACCGGAGACCTGTCGCGCAAGAAGGTGATGCCGGCGATCTACGACCTGGCCAACCGCGGGCTGCTGCCGCCGGGCTTCAGCCTGACCGGCTTCGCCCGGCGCGACTGGGCCGACCAGGACTTCGCACAGATCGTCCACGACTCGGTGAAGCAGCACGCGCGCACCGAGTTCCGCGAGGAGGTGTGGAAGCAGCTCGCCGAAGGATTCCGGTTCGTGCCGGGCAACTTCGACGACGACCACGCCTTCGACCAGCTCCGGCGCACGATCGAGGAGCTCGACGAGGTGCGCGGCACCGGCGGCAACCACGCGTTCTACATGGCCATCCCGCCCGGGTTCTTCGGTGACGTCGTCGGCCAGCTGAAGGAGCACGGGCTCGCGACTCCGGCGGAGGGATCCTGGCGACGGGTCGTCGTGGAGAAGCCGTTCGGCCACGACCTGGAGTCGGCACGCCAGCTCAACGCCACGCTCGCCGACGTCTTCGACTCGGGCTCGATCTTCCGGATCGACCACTACCTCGGCAAGGAGACGGTGCAGAACATCCTGGCGCTGCGCTTCGCCAACGAGATGTTCGAGCCGATCTGGAACTCCAACTACGTCGACCACGTGCAGATCACCATGGCCGAGGACATCGGCATCGGCGGCCGGGCCGGCTACTACGACGGGATCGGCGCCGCGCGCGACGTCATCCAGAACCACCTCCTGCAGCTGATGAGCCTGGTCGCGATGGAGGAGCCGACGAACTTCTCGGCCGACAACCTGCGGATCGAGAAGGAGAAGGTGCTCGCGAGCATCACGCTCCCCCGCCGCCTCGACCTGACGACGGCGCGCGGGCAGTACGCCGCGGGCTGGGCCGGCGGCGAGAAGGTCGAGGGCTTCCTCGACGAGGAGGGCATCAAGAAGACGTCGACGACGGAGACGTTCGCCGCCGTCACCCTCAACGTCGAGAACCGTCGCTGGGCCGGGGTGCCGTTCTACCTGCGCACCGGCAAGCGGCTCGGCCGGCGGGTCACCGAGGTCGCGATCGTCTTCAAGAAGGCGCCGCACCTGCCGTTCGCCGAGTCCGCCACCGAGGAGCTCGGCAAGAACGCGCTGGTGATCCGGGTGCAGCCCGACGAGGGCATCACCATGCGGTTCGGCTCGAAGGTGCCGGGCACGGCCATGGAGATCCGCGACGTCAACATGGACTTCGTCTACGGCGGCGCGTTCACCGAGTCGTCCCCGGAGGCCTACGAGCGGCTGATCCTGGACGTCCTCCTGGGCGACCCGCCGCTCTTCCCGCGGCACGAGGAGGTCGAGCTCTCCTGGAAGATCCTCGACCCGATCCTGGAGCACTGGGCCAAGCAGGACGCGGCCGGCAAGAGCAAGCCCGAGCAGTACGAGTCGGGAGGGTGGGGTCCGGCTTCGGCCAACGCCATGCTCGCCCGCGACGGTCGCGTCTGGAGGCGTCCCTGATGATCGAGCTGATCGACACCAACTCTTCTGAGATCGCCACCGAGTTCCTGCGGGCGCGCACGCGCGCCGGCAGCCCGGCGATGGGCATGGTGATGACCCTGGTCATCGTCGTCGACGAGGATGACGCCGACGGTGCCATGAAGGCCGCGCGAGCGGCCTCCCACGAGCACCCCGCCCGCGTGCTGGGCGTCATCCTCGGCGACGGTCGCGGGACCGGCCAGGTCAACGCCCAGGTCGGCACGGGTGCCGGCTGGACCGGCGAGACCGCCCTGATCCGGCTCAGCGGGGAGGTCGTCAAGCACCCGGAGTCCGTCGTGCTCCCCCTGCTGCTGCCCGACTCCCCCGTGGCCGTGTGGTGGCCCAACCACCCGCCGGACGACCCGGCCGGCGACCCGCTCGGCAAGCTGGCGCAGCGCCGGGTGACCGACGCGGCCGCCGCCGCACGCGGCAAGACGAAGGCGATGCACCAGCAGTGCACGGCGTACACCAAGGGCAACACCGATCTCGCGTGGACGCGGATCACGCTGTGGCGCGCGCTGCTGGCGGCCGCCCTCGACCAGCAGCAGCTCAAGGTGACCCGCGCGTCGGTGACCGCGGAGCGGATCAGCCCGAGCGCTGACCTGCTCGCCGCGTGGCTCGCCGACCGGCTCAAGGTCGACGTCGACCGCAAGAACTCCGCCGGTCCCGGCATCACCGAGGTCGTGATGGAGACGAAGGAGGGGCCGATCCGGATCAGCCGCACCGACGGCAAGCTCGCGACCTTCTCCTCGCCGGACCGGCCCGACCGCCCGGTCGCGCTCAAGCGTCGCGACCTGCCCGAGCTGCTGGGCGAGGAGCTGCGCCGTCTCGACGAGGACGACGTCTACGCCGAGACCGCTCGCCGCCTGCTGAAGATGGGGACCAAGAAGTGACGACCGAGCCGAGGATTGAGGTCCATCCGGACGGCGACACGCTCTCGACCGCGGTGGCCGGTGAGCTGCTGAGCCGCCTCGCGGACGCCCAGGCGGCCGGCGGCACACCGCAGATCGCGCTGACCGGTGGCACCATCGCCGAGTCGATCCACCGGGAGATCGCCCGGCTCGCGCCGTCGTCCGAGGTGGACTGGTCGCGGGTGGTCTTCTGGTTCGGCGACGAGCGCTTCGTCGCCGCCGACTCCCCCGACCGCAACGCGCTCCAGGCGCGCGAGGCGTTCCTCGACGCCGTCGGCGCCGACAGGGCGAACGTGCACGAGATGCCCTCGACGGACGACGCCGCGGACGTGGACGCCGGCGCGGCGGCGTACGCCGAGACGATGCGTGCGCACGGCAGCGGCGAGTTCGACGTCGTGATGCTCGGCATC
Source organism: Nocardioides pollutisoli (assembly GCF_040045055.1). Classification (NCBI taxonomy): domain Bacteria; kingdom Bacillati; phylum Actinomycetota; class Actinomycetes; order Propionibacteriales; family Nocardioidaceae; genus Nocardioides; species Nocardioides pollutisoli. The sequence continues at coordinate 113,858 of NZ_JBDZDU010000002.1, read as the reverse complement.
GGCCCGGACGGTCACGTCGCGTCGCTCTTCCCGGGCTTCCCGCAGCTCGATGTCGACGACATCGCCGTCGGCGTCACCGGCTCCCCGAAGCCCCCGCCGGAGCGGATCAGCCTGACCTTCGCCTGCCTCAACCGCGCCCGGTCGGTGTGGTTCCTGGTCAGCGGCGAGGGCAAGGCGTCCGCGGTCTCCCAGGCCCTCGGCGGGGCCGACCTCCACGACATCCCGGCCGCCGGGGTCACCGGCAACGAGGAGACCATCTGGTTCCTCGACCGCGCGGCCGCCAGCCAGCTCTGACGGTTGAGTCGAGACTTCCGTCAGTCCAATCGAGAGTTCCGGCGTACAGAACTCTCGATTCGACTGACGGAAGTCTCGATTCAACCTAGAAGATGATGTCGCCGGACTTGCGGCGCGAGCGCAGCAGCTGGAGCGCCTCGTCGAGGATGTCGGCCGCCTCCTGGTCGGAGCGGCGCTCCTTCACGTAGGCGAGGTGCGTCTTGTAGGGCTCGATCTTCGGCGCCGGGGGCGCGTTCTCGGAGTCCCGGCCGGCGGGCAGGCCGCACTTGGGGCAGTCCCACGAGTCGGGCACGGTGGCCTCGATCGAGAACGTGACCACCGAGCGGTGCTCGCGGGTACAGAAGTACGTCACCGCCTGACGCGGGGCGGCCTCGCCGCGCTCCGCCTCGCCCATCGGGCCGGCCCCCACCCGGCTACCCCGAATAGCGTTTCCTCCACCAGCCACGGAACGATTCCCTTTCGAAGAAGTTCTTCAGTACGCGAGCAGGAGCCCGAGGGCCACCACGCACGCAAACCAGATGACGCCGATGCCGACCGTGAGCCGGTCCAGGTTGCGCTCCGCAACCGAGGACCCGCCGAGGGAGCTGGAGACGCCACCGCCGAACATGTCCGAGAGACCGCCGCCGCGGCCCTTGTGAAGCAGCACCAGGATGATCATCAGGGCGCTGGCGAGCATGAGCAGAATGGTGAGCAGGAGTTCCACGGTCGCAAAGCCTACGTCAGGTCTCGCCGGATCACAGGACCGGCATGTCGTAGAAGCGGCAGATCCCGCCGAACTCGTCCACCTGGAGGCTCGCGCCACCCACCAGACAGCCGTCGACGTCGGGCTTGGTCATGATGCCGCCGACGTTCGCGGCCTTCACCGAACCGCCGTAGAGGATGCGTACGGCGTCCGCCGCAGCCTCCCCGTGGAGTGCCCGGATCCGGCCCCGGATCTCCACGCAGACCTCCTGCGCGTCGTCCGGGGTGGCCACCTCACCGGTGCCGATCGCCCACACCGGCTCGTAGGCGACCACCAGCCCGGCGATCTGGGCGGCCGTGAAGCCCGCGAGGGACCCCTCGACCTGCTCCAGGCAGTGCGGGACGTGCTGGTCCGCCTGGCGGACCTCCAGACCCTCGCCGACGCACACGATCGGGACCATGCCGGCCGCGAGCGCCTTGTGGGCCTTGGCGTTGACGACGTCGTCGCTCTCGGCGTGGTACTCCCGGCGCTCGCTGTGGCCGACCACGACATACGAGCAGCCGAGCTTGGCCAGCATGGCGGCCGAGATCTCGCCCGTGTAGGCGCCGGAGTCGTGGGTGGAGACGTCCTGGGCGCCGTACTTGATCTGCAGCCGGTCGCCGTCCACCAGCGTCTGCACGGACCGCAGGTCCGTGAACGGCGGCAGCACGACGACCTCGGCACGCGAGTAGTCGTGCTTCTTGTCGGCCAGCGTCACCGCCAGCTTCTGCACCAGGACGAGTGCCTCCTGGTGGTTGAGGTTCATCTTCCAGTTGCCCGCCATCAGCGGGGTGCGTGCCTTGGCCATCAGTCCTCCAGGACCTGGATGCCGGGCAGGACCTTGCCCTCGAGGTACTCGAGGCTGGCACCGCCGCCCGTCGAGATGTGACCGAACGACGCCTCGTCGAAGCCGAGGGTGCGTACGGCGGCCGCAGAGTCGCCACCACCCACGACGGACAGGCCGTCGATCTCGGTGAGCGCCTGCGCGACCGCGCGGGTGCCCTCGGCGAAGGCGGCGACCTCGAAGACGCCCATCGGACCGTTCCAGAAGACCGTCTTCGCACCGGCCAGCGCTTCGGCGAAGGCCCGCCCGGAGTCAGGACCGATGTCCAGGCCGAGACTGTCCGCCGGGATCTGGTCCGCGGGTACGACGGTCGGGTGCGGCTCGGCGTCCCCGGAGGGGAACGTCGTGTCGACGACGATGTCGGTCGGCAGCAGGATCTCCACCCCGGACGCCTTCGCCCGCTCCAGGTAGGAGCGGCAGGTGTCGAGCTGGTCGTCCTCGAGGAGGCTCTTGCCGACCTCGTGGCCCTCGGCCTTGAGGAAGGTGAAGACCATCCCGCCACCGATCAGCAGCTTGTCGGCCTTGCCGAGCAGGTTGTCGATGACCCCGAGCTTGTCGGAGACCTTCGAGCCGCCGAGCACGACGACGTACGGACGCTCGGGCTCCTCCGTGAGCCGGCGGAGCACGCCGATCTCGGTGGACACCAGGGCACCCATGGCGTGCGGCAGCCGCTGCGCGATGTCGTAGACGCTCGCCTGCTTGCGGTGCACCACGCCGAAGCCGTCGGACACGAAGGCGTCGGCGAGCTCCGCGAGCTGGTCGGCGAACGCACCGCGCTCGGCGTCGTCCTTGCTGGTCTCGCCCGGGTTGAACCGGACGTTCTCCAGCAGCGCGACCTGGCCGTCCTCGAGACCGGCGACGGTCTCGTGGGCGCCCTCCCCCACGGTGTCGCTGGCGAATGCGACGTCCTGGCCGAGCAGCTCGCCGAGGCGGGCCGCGACGGGACGCAGCGAGTAGCGGTCCTCCGGCGCACCCTTCGGGCGGCCGAGGTGGGCGGTGACGACCACCCGGGCGCCGGCGTCAGCCAGCTCCCGGATGGTCGGCACGCTGGCACGGATGCGTCCGTCGTCGGTGATGGTGCTGCCGTCGAGCGGGACGTTGAGGTCCGAGCGGACCAGGACGCGCTTGCCGGCGACGTCGCCGAGCGAGGAGTAGTCCGCCACGATCAGAGCGAGGCGCCGACGTGGTTGACGAGGTCGACGAGGCGGTTGGAGTAGCCCCACTCGTTGTCGTACCAGCCGACGACCTTGACCTGGTTGCCGATGACCTTGGTCAGCGGTGCGTCGAAGATGCACGACGCCGGGTCGGTGGTGATGTCGGCCGAGACGATCGGGTCCTCGTTGTACTTGAGGATGCGGCCGTCGGCGGCCGCCTTCACGATCGCGTTGACCTCCTCGACGGTGGTCTCGCGGCCGGCCTCGAAGGTGAGGTCGGTGACGGAGCCGGTCGGGACCGGCACGCGCAGCGCGTAGCCGTCGAGCTTGCCCTTGAGCTCGGGGAGCACCAGGGCGATGGCCTTGGCAGCACCGGTCGAGGTCGGGACGATGTTGAGCGCGGCGGCACGAGCACGACGCAGGTCGCTGTGGGGGCCGTCGAGCAGGTTCTGGTCACCGGTGTAGGCGTGGATGGTCGTCATCAGGCCCTTGACGATGCCGAGCTCGTCGTTGAGGACCTTGGCCATCGGGGCCAGGCAGTTGGTGGTGCACGAGGCGTTGGAGATCACCGTGTGCTTCGAGGCGTCGTAGTCGCCCTCGTTGACGCCCATCACGATCGTGACGTCCTCGTTCTTGGCGGGCGCCGAGATGATGACCTTCTTGGCGCCACCGTCGATGTGCGCCTTCGCCTTGGTCGCGTCGGTGAAGAAGCCGGTCGACTCGATCACGATGTCGACGCCGCTCCAGTCCAGGGCACCCGGGTCGCGCTCGGCGTAGACCTTGAAGGTCTGGCCGGCGGCGGTGATGTCGGTGTCGGTGTGCGACACGTCCCCGTCGAGGCGACCCAGGGTGGAGTCGTACTTGAGCAGGGTGGCGAGCGTCTTGTTGTCCGTCAGGTCGTTGACGGCGACGATCTCGATGTCGGCGCCGGAGGCGACGACAGCGCGGAAGAAGTTGCGGCCGATCCGGCCGAACCCGTTGATACCTACACGAACAGTCACTGCGACTCCTGCTTTCGATCACGGCGTGCAAGGGGACGGGACGACCCTATCGCCTGCGAAGTACGGCGGGACGGGCGTCCCGGCGTACGTACGAGTAACGAACGACTACAGGCCTTTGCTCGGCTCAGGCATCCTCGGCGAGCATCTCCGGAGTCAGCGACGCCTCGGTGTCGGGGATGCCCAGATCCTCGGCGCGCTTGTCGGCCATCGCCAGCAGCCGGCGGATCCGGCCGGCGATGGCGTCCTTGGTCAGCACCGGGTCGTGCAGCTGGCCGAGCTCCTCGAGGGAGGCCTGCTTGTGCTCCAGGCGCAGCTCTCCGGCCATCCGCAGGTGGTCGGGGACGTCCTCGCCCAGGATCTCCATGGCGCGCCCGACGCGGGCACCGGCGGCCACGGCGGCCCGGGCGGAGCGGCGCAGGTTGGCGTCGTCGAAGTTCGCGAGCCGGTTGGCGGTGGCGCGGACCTCGCGCCGCATCCGGCGCTCCTCCCAGGCCATCAGCGACTCGTGGGCACCGAGCCGGGTCAGCAGCTGGCCGATCGCGTCACCGTCGCGGATCACGACACGGTCGACTCCGCGGACCTCACGGGCCTTGGCGTGGATGCCGAGCCGGCGGGCGACGCCGACGAGAGCGAGGGCGGCCTCGGGACCGGGGCAGGTCACCTCGAGGGCCGAGGACCGGCCGGGCTCGGTGAGCGATCCGTGGGCGAGGAAGGCGCCGCGCCAGGCGGCGACCGCGTCGCAGCCGCCACCGGAGACGACGGCCGGCGGCAGGCCGCGGACCGGGCGGCCGCGCTGGTCGAGCAGACCGGTCTGGCGGGCCAGTGCCTCACCGTCCTTGACGACGCGGACGATGTAGCGGCTGCCCTTGCGGATGCCGTTGCCCTGCACCATGACGACGTCGGACTGGTGGCCGTAGACCTCGGCGATGTTGGTGCGCAGCCGGCGCGCAGCGGCTCCGGTGTCGAACTCGGCCTCGACCACGATCCGGCCGCTCACGATGTGGAGACCGCCCGCGAAGCGGAGCATCGAGGCGACCTCCGCCTTGCGGCAGCAGGTCTTGGACACCTGGGTGCTCGACAGCTCCGCCTTCACCTGTGCCGTCATCGCCATGGGGCCGATCCTGCCACGGCAGTCAACGACCCTCGGTGGCAGTCCCACCCATGATCGTGGCGTACGCCGACGCCAGTCGGGCCGCGTCGTGGCGCGGGGTGCCGTCGTCGCTGGCGACGTCCGCGAGATGCAGCCGGGCGCCGTACGACGCGACCGCCGCGTCGAGCTCCTCGAGGGCGTCGCCGACGGACGCGCGGTCGGCCAGCACGGTGTCGATCTTCATGTCCGGCGCATGGTCGAGCAGCGCGGCGAGGTGGTCGATCGGCCCGTAGCCGTCGGTCTCACCGCCCTCCTCACCGGCCAGGTTGAGGTTGACCACGATCCGGGCGTCGGTCTCGATGAGGGCCCGGCGGAGCTCGGGCACCATCAGGTGCGGCAGCACCGAGGTGAACCACGACCCGGGCCCAAGCACGACCCAGTCGGCGGCACCAACCGCGGCGATCGCCTCGGGGCAGGGCGTCGGGTCCGGCGGGTCGAGCGCGATCGCGGTGATCAGCCCGGGGGTGGTGGCGACCTCGACCTGACCACGCACGGTGGTCATCGCCGCGGGGTGCTCGGGGTCGGCGCCGCGCACCTCGGCCGTGATGTCGAGCGGCGTCAGCGCCATCGGCAGCACCCGCCCGGTGGTACCGAGCAGCTTGCCGACCCAGTCGAGCGCGGCGACCGGGTCGCCCAGCTGCTCCCACAGCCCGACGATCAGCAGGTTGCCGATCACGTGGCCGCGCATCTCCCCCTGGCCCTCGAACCGGTGCTGCAGCACGCGCGCCCAGGTGTCGCCCCACTGGTTGTCACCGCACAGGGCGGCGAGCGCCATCCGCAGGTCGCCCGGCGGGAGCACGCCGAACTCGCTGCGCAGCCGCCCCGACGAGCCACCGTCGTCGGCGACCGTGACGACCGCGATCAGGTCGTCGATCACCAGGTCGTCGACGAGCAGCCGCAGTGCCTGCAGCGACGCGGCGAGGCCGTGTCCCCCGCCGAAGGCGACGACGGCCTGGGCGCGGTCCTGAGCGGAACCGACCATCACTCCCGCCCGAGGTCCCGGTGGGTCGGGCGGGCCTCGAGTCCGGCCGCGGTCAGCCGGCGCGCGACCTCCTCGGTCATCGCGACGCTGCGGTGCTTGCCGCCGGTGCAGCCGATCGCGACGGTCATGAAGCGCTTGCCCTCGCGGAGGTAGCCGTCGGCCACCCCCTGCAGGACGGGGACGTAGCCGGCCAGGAACTCGGCAGCGCCGGGCTGGCTCATCACGTAGTCGGCGACCTCGGGGTCGCGGCCGGTGCCGGGACGCAGCTCGGGGATCCAGAACGGGTTTGGCAGGAAGCGCATGTCGGCGACGAAGTCGGCGTCGACCGGGATGCCGTACTTGAAGCCGAAGCTCGTGACCGTGACCTTGAGCCGGATCGCCTCGGGCGAGCCGAACGCCTCGGCGATCCGCTCGGTGAGCTGGTGGACGTTGAGGGTCGAGGTGTCGATGACCAGGTCGGCGTCGCTGCGCAGCTCGGCGAGCACGGCGCGCTCGCGGACCAGGCCGTCGAGCAGCCGTCCGACGCCCTGGAGCGGGTGCGGCCGGCGGGCAGCCTCTTGGCGTCGTACGAGCACGTCGTCGGCGGCCTCGAGGAAGACCAGGGTGGCGTGGCGACCGGTCGCGCCGCGGGCGAGGTTGGCCTGCAGGGTCTCGAAGAACGAGCCGGAGCGTACGTCGACCACGACCGCCATCGGCTGCTCGGCGCCCCGGCTCTCGTCGACCAGGCGCACCACGTCGCGCAGCAGGCTCGGCGGCAGGTTGTCGACGACGTAGTAGCCGAGGTCCTCGAGCTCCTTCGCGGCGGTGCTGCGGCCGGCCCCGGTCATACCGGTCACGACGACCAGCTCGCCGCGGTGGTCGGGACTCGCCATCTCTAGCCTTCCTCGATCTCGCCGGTCGCCGTGTTGACGCTGACGATGGTGGGTCCAGTCTTGCTGCTCGCGTCGGCGACCGCACCCTTGATCGCCTCCGCCGTGGCCGGCCCGATTCCGGGGACCTGCGCGATCTCCTCGACGGTCGCGGTGCGCAGCTTCTTCAGGGACCCGAAGTGCTTGAGCAGGGTCTTGCGTCGCACCTCCCCCAGGCCGGGGACGGCGTCGAGGGTGCTCTCGACCATCGACTTGGACCGACGGCCCCGGTGGTGGGTGATCGCGAACCGGTGGGCCTCGTCGCGGATCCGCTGGAGCAGGTAGAGCCCCTCGCTGGAACGGCCGAGGATGACCGGGTCCTCCTGCTCGGGCAGCCAGACCTCCTCCAGCCGCTTGGCCAGGCCGCAGACGGGGATGTCGACGATGCCGAGCTCGGCCAGCGCCCGCTGGGCCGCCGCGACCTGGGGTGCGCCGCCGTCGACCACGACCAGTCCCGGCGCGTAGGCGAACTTGCGGGGGCGACCCGTCTCGGGGTCGACCAGCATCGGGCCGCTCTCGGTCGTGACCGTGTCGCTGACCTGCTCGTCGAGCAGTCGCTTGAAGCGCCGGGTGATCACCTCGTGCATGGCGCGCACGTCGTCGGAGCCGTCCTGGCCCTTGATCACGAACCGGCGGTACTCGCCCTTGCGCGACAGCCCGTCCTCGAAGACGACCATCGACGCGACGATCTCGGACCCCTGCAGGTGGGAGATGTCGTAGCACTCGATCCGCAGGGGCACCTCGTCGAGCGACAGCGCCTCCTGGATCTCCTCGAGCGCCCGGTTGCGGGTCGTCAGGTCGCTGGCGCGCTTCGTCTTGTGGAGCACGAGCGCCTGGCCGGCGTTCTGCGCGACCGTCTCCTGCAGGGCGCGCTTGTCGCCGCGCTGCGGCACCCGGATCGCGACCTTCGACCCGCGCAGGTCGCTGAGGAGCTGCTCGTACGTCGCCACGTCCGGCGGCAGCGCCGGCACCAGGATCTCGCGCGGAATCTCGTCGGCGGACGCTCCGGCGTAGAGCTGGAGCAGGAAGTCGTCGACCAGCTGAGCCGTGTCGCCCTCGTCGACGCGGTCGGCCACCCAGCCGCGCTGGCCGCGGATCCGGCCGCCGCGGACGTAGAAGATCTGGACCGCGACCTCGAGCGGGTCCTCCGCCAGGGCGATGACGTCGGCGTCGGTGCCGTCACCGAGCACGACCGCCTGCTTCTCGAGCGCCTTGTTGAGCGCGCCGAGGTCGTCACGCAGCCGGGCCGCCTTCTCGAAGTCGAGCGTGTCGGACGCGGCGTACATCTCCTTCTCGATGCGCCGCACGAAGGCGTTGGTCTGGCCGCCCATGAAGTCGCAGAAGTCGTCGACGATCGCGCGGTGCTCCTCGGCGGAGACGTTGCCGACGCAGGGCGCCGCGCACTTGTCGATGTAGCCGAGCAGGCACGGTCGCCCGATCTGGGCCGAGCGCTTGAAGACGCCGTTGCTGCACGAGCGCATCGGGAAGACCCGCAGCAGCAGATCGACGGTCTCCCGGATCGCCCAGGCGTGGCCGTAGGGCCCGAAGTAGCGCGTGCCCTTGCGCTTGGCACCGCGCCCGACCATGACGCGGGGGAACTCCTCCCCCACGGTGACCGCGAGCCACGGGTAGGACTTGTCGTCGCGGTACTTCACGTTGAACCGCGGGTCGAACTCCTTGATCCAGGAGTACTCCAGCTGCAGCGCCTCGACCTCGGTCTTGACGACCGTCCACTCGACGCTCGCCGCCGTGGTCACCATCGTGGCGGTGCGCGCGTGCAGGTTGCCGATGTCCTGGAAGTACGACGACAGCCGGGGGCGCAGGCTCTTCGCCTTGCCGACGTAGATGACCCGGCCCTTCGGGTCGCGGAACCGGTAGACCCCCGGCTGGGTCGGGATCGACCCGGGTTCAGGCCGGTAGGACGCGGGCGATGGCACACCTCAACCCTACGGGCGGGCGGGGACAGTCCCCCACAGACCCGACCGGGCCGACGTCACGTCGCGTCGAGACCCATTTCTTTTGTCACGTGACTTACTATCCTTTCATGGGCTGTCGCGACCTCTACGGCTACGCGTTGACCACCAACGCCGATGCTGCCGCCACGTTCAACCGCGGCGTCGGCGACCTGCTCCGCCTGCGTGCCGGCGCCGAGACGTCCGTCGCCGCCTCGATCACGCTCGACCCGCGGTTCGCCCTCGGTCACGCCACCCTCGCCCTGCTCGGCTACGAGCTCTGCGCCGCGGTCGACGTCCGGGCGCGGATGCGCGACGCCCTGCTGCACGCACCGCGCGCCACGGCCCGCGAGCGCAGCCACATCCACGCCGTCGCCGCTCACCTGCGCGGCGACTCCCGCCCGCTCATCCGCCACCTGGCGGCCTACCCCCGCGACGCCGTGCTGCTCTCGACCGCGGTGCCGACCATCGCCTTCGCGGGTGTCACCGAGGTGCCCGAGGAGGCCTGGGCGATCGTCGAGCGCGCGATCCCGGCGTACGGCGACGACTGGTGGTTCACCGGACTGCTCGCCTTCGTGCGCCAGGAGCAGCGACGCTTCGACGAGGCGATGGACCTGTCCTGCCGGTCGCTCGCCGTCGAGCCGGGCGCCGGCCACTCGGCGCACGCACGCGCGCACGCGCACTACGAGACCGGTGACCACGAGGCGGGGCTCGCCTGGATGGACGGCTGGGTCACCGGCGACGGCGCCTCGATCGAGAGCCTGAGCCACTTCTCCTGGCACGCCGCCCTCCACGAGCTCTCGCTCGGCGACCTCGACGCCGTACGCCGCAGGTACGACGGCCAGCTCCGCCCCGAGCACGGGCTCGGCTGCCGGGCGCTGGTCGACTCCGGGTCGCTGCTCTTCCGCTGGGCGATCACCCCCGACGCGACCGCCGTGCCGTCCATGGGCGCGGTCGCCGACATCGCCGGTCGGGACACCCTGGAGCAGCCGGCGACCCCGTTCCTCGCCCTGCACGCGGCGGTCGCGCTGCTGGCGACCGAGGACTCGGCAGGACTGGGCCGCCTCGAGGTGTGGGCGGCGGCGCACCGGCACCCCACCCAGCGGGAGGTCGTCGCGCCGCTCGCCGCCGCGCTGCGGCTGATGGCCGACGGCCGCGCGTCGGCGGCGGCCGACGCGCTCATCACGCTCGACCCGCAGATCCGCCGGCTCGGGGGCTCGGACGCGCAGCGCGAGATCGTCGAGGAGGCCCGGATCGCCGCGCTCCTGCGCGCCGGCCGGCTCGACGAGGCCCGGGTCGTGCTGGATGCCCGGCTCGACCGGCGCCGGTCACCGCGCGACGAGCGGTGGCGTCAGCGCCCGCTCGTCGCCACGGGTGTCACTTCGTCGTGATCTCGTCGCCGTCGACGGTGATCGGGACGGCGCCGAGCGGTGAGGGGGCCGGCCCGCCCTGGACGGTGCCGTCGTCGATCGAGAAGCTGCTGCCGTGGCAGGTGCAGTTGATCGTGCCGTTGTCGACGTTGGCGACCAGGCAGCCCTGGTGGGTGCAGACCGCCGAGAAGCCCTTGAACTCACCCTTGGTCGGCTGGGTGACGACGATCTTCTGGTCGGCGTAGATCTTCCCGCCGCCGACCGGCACATCCGACGTCGGACCGAGGTCCTCACCCGCCGCGGCGGTGGGCGCGGTGTCGGTGGCGACGCCGTCGCTCCCCGAACCACCGCAGGCAGCCAGGAGTGGCAGGGCCACCCCTGCGGTCGCGGCTCCGGTCAGGGCGTGGCGTCGGGTGATGCCGTCGGTGGTCACGTGGCGTCCTCTCAGGCGTGCAGTCGTTGAACTTTCACCCTAGCCGCGGATCTGTGTCAGACCTGTGTCCGGAGGATGAGAGTTCGATGAGGATCGGTCAGCTGGCCCTCGTGGCTGCGGCCTTCGTGGCTGCGGCCTTCTTCGCGGGCGCCTTCTTCGCGGGTGCCTTCTTGGCGGCGACCGCCTTCGCCGGCGCCTTCTTCGCGGGTGCCTTCTTGGCCGTCGCCTTGCGGGTCGGCTGCTTGGCAGCGCGCCCCTCGAGCAGCGGCGCGAGGAACTGGCCGGTGTAGCTCTCCGGCGTCGCGGCGACGGCCTCGGGCGTGCCCTCGGCGACGACCATGCCGCCGCGCGAGCCACCCTCGGGTCCCATGTCGACCAGCCAGTCGGCGGTCTTGATGACGTCGAGGTTGTGCTCGATCACCAGCACCGTGTTGCCCTGGTCGACCAGGCGACCGAGCACCAGCAGCAGCTTGCGGATGTCCTCGAAGTGGAGGCCGGTCGTCGGCTCGTCGAGCACGTAGACCGTGCGCCCGGTGGAGCGCTTCTGCAGCTCGGAGGAGAGCTTGACCCGCTGCGCCTCACCACCGGAGAGCGTGGTCGCGGGCTGCCCGAGCCGGACGTAGCCCAGCCCGACCTCGACCAGCGTCTTCATGTGGCGCGCGATCGCGGGGACCGCGGCGAAGAACTCGGCGGCCTCCTCGATCGGCATGTCGAGGACCTCGGCGATGGTCTTGCCCTTGTAGTGCACCTCGAGCGTCTCGCGGTTGTAGCGGGCGCCGTGGCAGACCTCGCACGGGACGTAGACGTCCGGCAGGAAGTTCATCTCGATCTTGATCGTGCCGTCCCCCGAGCAGGCCTCGCAGCGACCGCCCTTGACGTTGAACGAGAACCGGCCCTGGAGGTAGCCGCGCATCTTCGCCTCGGGCGTCGAGGCGAACAGCTTGCGGACGTGGTCGAAGACGCCGGTGTAGGTCGCAGGGTTGGACCGCGGCGTGCGTCCGATCGGCGACTGGTCGACGTGGATCACCTTGTCGACGTGCTCGAGCCCGGTGATCTTCTGGTGGCGCCCCGGCACCGCGCGCGCGTTGTAGATCTGCTTGGCCAGCGACGTGTAGAGGATGTCGTTGACGAGCGTCGACTTGCCCGACCCGGACACCCCCGTCACGGCCACGAACAGCCCGAGCGGGAAGGACACGTCGACGTTCTTCAGGTTGTGCTCGCGGGCGCCGTGGACGGTCAGGTCGCGGCCCTTCGTGCGCGGACGGCGTACGGCGGGCACGGGGATCTCCCGACGACCGGAGAGGTACTGCCCGGTCATCGAGTCGGGGTGGGCCAGCAGGCCCTCGACGCTGCCGCTGTGGACGACCTGGCCACCGTGCTCGCCGGCACCCGGGCCGATGTCGACGACCCAGTCGGCGACCCGGATGGTGTCCTCGTCGTGCTCGACGACGATCAGGGTGTTGCCGAGGTCCTTGAGCCGGACCAGGGTCTCGATCAGCCGGTGGTTGTCGCGCTGGTGGAGCCCGATCGACGGCTCGTCGAGGACGTAGAGGACGCCCACGAGGCCGGCGCCGATCTGGGTGGCGAGCCGGATCCGCTGCGCTTCGCCGCCCGACAGCGAGCCCGAGGGCCGGTCGAGGGAGAGGTAGTCGAGGCCGACGTCGAGCAGGAAGTTGAGCCGCTCCTGGATCTCCTTGAGCACCCGCTCGCCGATCTGCCGCTCCCGCGAGGTCAGCTCGAGGTTGCGGAGGTAGTCGGCCGTCTCGTTGATCGGCATCGCGCAGACCTCGGCGATGTTCTTGCCGCCGTCCTGGAGCGACGCGCCCAGGGTCACCGACATCGACACCGGCTTGAGCCGGCTGCCGCCGCACGACGGGCACGGCACCTCGCGCATGAAGCCCTCGAACCGCTCCCGGCTGGTGTCGGACTCGGCCTCGTTGTGCCGACGCTCGATGTAGGAGCCGACTCCCTCGAACTCCGCGTAGTAGGCGCGCTGGCGGCCGTAGCGGTTGCGGGTGACGACGTGGACCTTGGTGGGGTGGCCGTGGAGGATCGCCTTCTGCGCCTTGGCGGACAGGTCCTCCCACGGCGTGTTGAGGTCGAAGCCGAGCTCGTCTCCGAGCGCGCCCATCAGCCGCAGGAAGTAGTCGGCGACGTGCGCCTGGCTCCACGGCTGGATGGCGCCCTCCCCCAAGGTCGCCTGCGGGTTGGGCACGACGAGCTCCGGGTCGACCTCGAGCCTGGTCCCGAGTCCGTGGCAGGCCGGGCAGGCGCCGAAGGGCGAGTTGAAGGAGAACGAGCGCGGCTCCAGCTCGTCGGTGTCGATCGGGTGCTCGTTGGGGCACGCCATCTTCTCGCTGAAGCGCATCTCCCGACCGGGGTCCTTGGCGTCCAGGTCGACGAAGTCGAAGAGCACCAGCCCGCCGGCCAGCTGCAGCGCGGTCTCGACGGAGTCCGTGAGCCGCCGCTTCGACGACTCCTTGACCGCGAGCCGGTCGACCACGACCTCGATCGTGTGCTTCTTCTGCTTGTCGAGCTTCGGCGGCTCGTCGAGGGAGTAGGTGTCGCCGTTGACCCGGGCGCGCGAGAAGCCCTGGGTCTGGAGCTGCTTGAAGAGCTCGATGTACTCACCCTTGCGCCCGCGGATCACCGGGGCGAGCACCTGGAAGCGACGGCCCTCCTCGAGCGAGAGGATCTTGTCGACGATCTGCTGCGGGGTCTGCCGCTCGATGGGGGCGCCGCAGGTCGGGCAGTGCGGGCGCCCGGCCCGGGCGTAGAGCAGCCGGAGGTAGTCGTAGACCTCGGTGATCGTGCCGACCGTCGAGCGGGGGTTCTTGGAGGTGGACTTCTGATCGATCGAAACCGCGGGCGAGAGCCCCTCGATGAAGTCGACGTCGGGCTTGTCCATCTGGCCCAGGAACTGGCGGGCGTACGCCGAGAGCGACTCGACGTACCGGCGCTGGCCCTCCGCGAAGATCGTGTCGAACGCGAGCGAGGACTTGCCCGACCCGGACAGCCCCGTGAAGACGATCAGCGAGTCACGGGGAAGGTCGATCGACACGTCCTTGAGGTTGTGCTCCCGCGCTCCTCGGATGATGAGCTGATCGGTCACTGACTTCCCCTCGTCTTCGAACAGGTGTTCGCCATCCTAACGGGCGCGAGCAAGGCATAACCGCCCGGGACGCGCCGGTGTTCCCCACGATCTCACGGTGCGCCGACAGTCCTCCGCGCCGCCCGGGTCGGGCAGGATGGGCGCCATGCCCGACACCCTCCAGACGGTCGCCGCGGGGCTCCTGCCCGATGCCACCCGGCGGCTGGTCCGCTCCGTCGACGCCCTGGACTCCGCTGAGTACGCCGAGCCTTCCGGGCTGCCCGGCTGGACCCGCGGTCACGTGGTCGCCCACCTCGCGCTCAACGCCGAGGGCCTCGCCCGCGCCCTGCGCGGGGTCGTCGACGGCAGCCCGGCGTCGATGTACGACTCCCAGGAGGCTCGCGACGGAGACATCGCCGAGCTGGCGGCCGATCAGCCGGCGGCACTGCGCGCCCGCCTCCTCGGCGGCGGGACCGACCTCTTCGACGCCCTCGACGCCATCCCGGGTGACCGGTGGGCGACCACCATCGAGCGCACCCCGGGCGGTCGCGTCTTCGCCGCCGCCGACGTGGTCTCCATGCGGCTGCGCGAGGTGGAGATCCACCACGCCGACCTGGCCTGCGGCTACACCCACCGGAGCTGGCCGACGGACTTCGTCACGCTGCTGCTCGACACGGGGCGGGCGGAGGGTCTCGGTCCGCTCGCGGCGTACGCCGTCGACCTCGACCGCACCTGGCGCTTCGGCGACGGCGGCCCGACGGTCTCCGGCCCGGCCGCGGACCTGGCCTGGTGGCTCACCGGTCGCGGCACCGGCGCCGGGCTCACGAGTGACAGCGGCACCCTGCCGCAGATCGGAGCGATGTGACATGAGTGCCTACACGGGAGACGTGACGCCGGGAGGCGGGTCCGACGTACGCGAACTGGCCCACCTGACCATCACCAAGGTCGCGGTCGACCCGAAGATGTCCAACAACTGCTACCTGCTCCGGTGCAAGCACACCGGCGACCAGGTGCTCATCGATGCGGCCGCAGAGCCCGACACCCTGCTGCCGCTGATCGGCGAGGCCGGGCTGACCAGCGTCATCACGACGCACCAGCACTGGGACCACCACCGCGCGCTGGCCGACGTCGTCGCAGCGACCAGCGCCGAGGTGCTCGTCGGCGCACCCGACGCGGCCGCCGTCACGGAGCAGACCGGCACCCCCGTCACCCGCACCCTCGCCCAGGGAGACACCATCCCGGTCGGCGACTGCACCCTCGAGGTGATCGCGATCGCCGGGCACACGCCGGGCTCCGTCGCGCTGCTGTACGACGACCCCGATGGTCACCCGCACCTCTTCACCGGGGACTCGCTCTTCCCCGGTGGCGTCGGCAACACGTTCGGCGACGAGGCGGCCTTCGCGCAGCTCATCGACGAGGTCGAGACCAAGGTCTTCCAGCGGCTGCCGGACGACACCTGGTTCTACCCCGGCCACGGCGGCGACTCGACGATCGGCGCCGAGCGCCCGTCGCTCAGCGAGTGGCGAGCCCGCGGCTGGTGACCAGGCCCGGTCACTGGCCGTACGAGAACCTCAGGTCGGCGAAGAGCAGGAAGTTCATCCGCTTGCGGAGGTAGCCCGTCGTGCTCTGGTCGGGCGCCTCCTCGGGCGTCAGCAGGGCGAACTCGAGGGACGTCTCCATGCCGACGGGTGTCAGCGTGAAGACGATCCGGTCATCCGGGCGATCCGGCCACAGCGACGACCACACGATCCGCTCCGGAGGCGCAGCCTCGAGGACCGTCGGATCGACCTCGTCTCGCACGAGGCTGAGCCACGGCCTTGCGCCGAGCCTGCGCGGCTCCGCCAGCGACTCCCACACGACTCGCGGTGGGGCGGGGAGCTTCTGCGCGCGCCGGCCGTACTCGATCACCAGCGAACGGTAGCGCCGTTCAGCGACTGACGAGCCCCGGGCTGGTGATCGGCGGCAGGTCGGCGAACCGACTCAGGTCGATCGGCTCCGCAGCAGGTCGCGGGACGGGTGTCGACCAGTCGTCGACCTCGGTCTGGGGCGCGCGCTGCTGCGGGACCAGGTCGATCGCGATGACCTCGCCGAGGGGCACGGCACCGACCGGCTCCTCCCCGTCGATCACGGCGAAGAGGCTCATCGGTCCCCAGTCCGGGACGGAGCCCGACTCGAGGTGCCACAGCATCGTGCGCTCCGAGGTCCTCGCCTGAAGGGCGAGTGCGAGCTTGTCGGCGCCGTACCGCGCACCGAAACGCCACATGGTGGGAGCCGACAGGCCGTGGGCGACGCCGCTGGCGACGCACCGGGTGGCGGCGTCCGGGTCGAGGTCCTGCGCGAGCAGGAACTCGACGTCGAGCGGCGTGGCGATCTCGGGGTGGACCGGCAGCTGCGCGGCCCGCCGGGAGAGCTCGCGTCGCATGGTCTGCGGCACGGCTCTCGCCGGACGCCGGGTGCGTGCGGGTCGAGGCGCGGCGTTCGCGGTCGTGACACCCGAGGCGGTGCGAGGCGACAGGGCGGCGATGGTGCAGATGGTCGCGGTGGCGAGGATCAAGCACAGTCCGAGGATCAAGGGTTCTTCCTTCGTTCCGGTGGTGCCGGACACAGACAGAACCCTTAACTCTCCAAGGTCAGGAGAGTTACGTCCCACGACGACCGATCGCGCCCCCAAGGTCGAGTCGAGACTTCCGTCAGTTGAGTCGAGAGTTCTGCGCGTTCAATCGAGAGTTCCGACACGTGGGCTCGCGCATGCTGGGGACTCGACGAACGGAAGTCTCGACTCGACGAACGGAAGTCTCGATTCGACCGACGGAACTCTCGATTCGACGTCAGGCGGCGATCGGCCAGTCGTCCTCGTCGTCGAGCGTGACGTGCAGGCCGGGGCCGCTGATCGGCGGCAGGTCGCCGAAACCGCTGAGGTCGATGGGCTGCAGGGCCGGGGTCGACCAGCCGTCGCCGGCACCCGCGAGGCTCAGGCTCGCCGACTGGGGTGCGGCGTCGAGGTCGACGGTCCTGTCGAGCGGAACGCCGACCTGCGGGAGCTCGCGGTTGAGCGTCGCGAACATCGTCATCGCCCGCCAGTCCGGGACGGTCCCGGCCTCGACGTGGCGGCGCATCGAGCGCTCGGGGACCTCGGCGTCGAGGGCGAGCACGAGCTTGTCGGCCCCGAAGCGCTCCGCGAAGCCCCACATGGTCCGCACCGGGACGCGTCGCTCGGCGCCGAGCCCGACGACCCGGGCGACCGTGGCACTGCCGAGCCGCTGCGCGAGCAGGCGCTCGAGGTCCGGCTGGGTGACCCGGTCGGGGCAGACCCGCAGCTGCGACGTACGCCGGTGGGAGTCACCGGGCACGGTCGTGCTGCGGGGGCGGGAGGCGCTGGAGGTGATCGTCCACACGAGGGCGGTCACGAGGATCAAGCACAGTCCGAGAATCATGGGCTCTTCCTTCGTTCCGGTGATGCGGGGGTGTTCGGTTGAGAACGAAACTTCCCGCAGTCGTCCGGAACTAGTCACCACACCGCAAAACGATGCAGCGGGCTAGACCAGGCGCGTCCAGGTCTCAGGAGGCCATCGGCCAGCCGCGGTCGTTGCGACGGCGGCGCCGCGGACGCCGCTCGGTCGGCGGCTCCGGGGGTGGCGGGGGCGGCGCACCACCGAGGTGGGCGGGGCCGGAGATCGGCGGGAGGTCGTCGAAGGCGCTCAGGTCCACCGGCAGGTCGTCGTCCTGCGTCGACCAGTCGTCGAGGTCGGGCGGGAACGACAGGTCGCCGAACGTGGGCACCGAGTCGAGGTCCAGCACCTCCTGGTGCGGCATCGCAGCCGGCGACGTGTCGGCGCTCAGCGCGGCGAAGGTCTCCATCGCACGCCAGTCCGGGATCGTGCCGGCCTCCAGGTGGCGCTTCATCGAGCGCTCGGCCACCTCGGCGTCGACGGCGAGCAGGCACCGCTCGCCTCCGAACCGGTCGGCGAAGCACCAGAGCGTCCGGGCGCTCGCGCGGCCCTTGCCCACCGCCGTCGTGACGCGGGCCAGGTCCGTCGCGGACACGCCCTGGGCGAGCAGCAGGCTCTCCAGGTCCGCCCGGGTGATCCGGTCGGCGCTCAGACGCAGCTGGGCGCGCCAGCGGTCGAGGTCGCGCGGCCTGGGCTGCGCGGCCACCGGGCCGTCGTGACGGACCGGCCGGGCGACCGAGGACGTGAGTGCCCAGGTCAGTGCGGCCACGATGACCACGCACAGACCGACGACCATGCTGCTACCTGCGTTCCTCTGGGGGCCTCCCATTGAAACTTCCGACGCGGCCTGACGCCATGTCGACGCGGCCCCTGGTCTGGACCGGAGCGTGGAATCTAGTGGTAGGTCACCTTCACGGTGTCCGTCATCGGCACCGACTGGCAGCCGAGCCGGATCCCGTCGGCCAGGTCGTCGGCGTCGAGGACGTCGTTGCGCAACATCTTGACCTCGCCCTGGAGCAGGCGGATGGCGCACGCGGAGCACTCGCCCTCGCGACAGGAGTACGGCGCCTTGACGCCCTTCGACTCGAGGTGGTCGAGCAGCTTGGTGCCCGGCGCCCAGTCGTCGAACGTGTAGTCCTGGCCGTCCAGCTCGACCTCGAGCTTCACGGGACCCTGCGGACCGCCTTCGTCGGGCGCGACCTCGGTGAGGTCGTCCGGGTCGGTCTCGGCGTCCTCGATCTCGTGCTCGGCGATCTCCTGGTCGTGGAGGTCACCGAACGGGTTGCCGCCCAGGGAGACGAACTTCTCCTGGTGGCGCCGCTCGCGCGGGAACTCCAGCGCCTTGAGCGCGGCGACCGTGAGCTTCATGAACGGCGCGGGGCCGCAGACGAACGCGTCGTACGACGTGAAGCTGGCCGCGAAGGCCTGCATCTGCTCCTGGCTCGGGAGACCCTGCACGGACTCGAGCCAGTGCACGACCACGAGCCGGTCGGGGTTCTCGGCGGCGAGCTCGGCGAGCTCCTCGGCGAAGATCACCGACCTCTCGTCGCGGTTGGCGTAGAAGAGGACGATCTTGCCGGTGCCCTGCTGGAGCGCGGTGCGGGTGATCGAGATGACCGGCGTGATGCCGCTGCCGCCCGCGAAGAGCAGCAGGTCGGCGCTCAGCGAGGCTGGGGTGAAGATGCCGCTCGGCGGCAGCACCCGCATCGTGTCGCCCTCGCGGAGGTTGTCGCAGACCCAGTTGGACGCGTAGCCGTCGACGGTGCGCTTCACCGTGATGGTCAGCGGTCCCCCGCCGACCGGGCTGCTCGACAGCGAGTAGCAGCGGGCCGCGACCCCCGTCTGGTCCGACGGCACGGCGAGCGTGAGGAACTGCCCCGGCTTGTAGACGAAGTGCTCGGCCAGGTCCTCGGGGATCTCGAAGGAGATCGAGTGGGCGTCGGCGGTCTCCTCGACCACCTCGACGACCTTCAGCTCGAAGGAGTCGTCCATGTGCTCAGTAACCGTCCTCGGCGCCGATCGGGATCTGTCCGTCGCGCGTCGCCGCCTCGATGCTGGCGATCATCCGCGGGCAGGCGGGGTGTACGTCGCGACCGCCCGAGCGTCGGCTCAGCTCCGGGCAGCTGTGGCGCGCCTCAGCGCTCCATTGGATGGATGTGTGGTGCTCGCTGTTCTTCTTCACCCCGACGACCGCCAGGCAGTCGAGGCACGCCACCTCGACCAGGCGGGCGGTCGTGTAGAGGCGCTGGTCCTCGAGCGTGTCGTCGCTGGTGGGGACGAAGGAGGCCATCGCCTAGGTGCCCGACATCATCTGCGGGGTCTCGGCGCCCTTCTCGGAGCCCTCGTCGGCAGCGTCCTCGGCCGCCTTCTTGGCGAGGTTCTCCGCGACCTCCTCCTGCCAGTACTCGTTCGCCTTCGTGGTGTCGACCTCGAACTCGAACCGGTCGACCATCTCGGGGGCGATGTCGGCCCGGTCGACGTAGAACTGCTCGTACCACCGGCGCAGCTGGTAGACGGGACCGTCCTCCTCGCACAGCAGGGGGTTCTGGACGGGCACCTTGTTCTTCCAGATGTGCACGTCCTGCAGGAAGCCCTCGCCGAACATCGTGGCGTACTTCTCCGAGATGAACTGCGCGGTCGCGTCGTCCAGACCCTCGGGCTTCTTCACGGTGATGCCGTACTGCAGCGTGAAGGAGTCGGGCCCGGTCGGGATGTGGCAGTTGATCAGGATGACCTCGGTCTCGAAGCCCTTGTAGTCGACGTCGAGCCAGTTGATCATGTACGACGGTCCGTAGTAGGTCGCCTCGGACTTGAGGAAGAGCTCGGCGCTGCCGTAGCCGCCGGACTTGTCGGGGCGTCCCTTCGACTCCATGTACTGCGTCGCGACGGTGCCCTCGAACACGTTGCGGAAGCTCGTCGGGAACGAGAAGTGCACGTAGTAGAAGTGCGCCATGTCCACGACGTTGTCGATCAGCTCCCGGCAGTGGGAGTCGGTGATCGGGACGACCTCCCAGTGCCAGTCGGTGTAGAGGCCCTCGGCGATGCCGGGCAGCTCCGGCGGGAGGATGTCGTAGTCGGGCTCGGAGCCCTCGGTGTCGTGCCAGATCAGCACCTGGTCGTTGCGGATCACGACGGGGTACTTCTGGGTGCGGGCGCGCAACGGCACCCGGCGGGCGTACGGGATGGCCTTGCACTTGCCGTCGCCGCCCCAGCGCCAGTCGTGGAACGGGCAGGCGACCTCGTCGCCCTTGACCTCGCCCTGGGTGAGGTCGCCGCCCATGTGCCGGCAGTAGCCGTCGAGGACGTTGATCTCGCCCAACGTGTCCTGCCACACGACGACCTTGCCGCCAAACGCCTCGATGCCGTGCGGCTTGCCGTCGGCGAAGGTCTCCTTCAGACCCAGGCAGTGCCAACCGCGCGCGAAGCGCTCCGGCGGCTTCCCGTGGTCGAGGGCTCTCACACTGTCGCTCATGGCGTGCCTCCACTGGATCTGGACCAAAACAAGAACAGGTTATAGTTTTCGGGAGGCCGTTACCAGCGGACCCCCACCCATCTTGCGTCGAATGCGTCATTTTCGAGGAGAGCAGGAAGTCCATGCACATCGCCCTGACACCCGAGCAAGAGGCGCTGCGCCAGGAGCTGCGCGACTACTTCGCCGCCCTGGTCACGCCCGAGGTCAAGGCCGGGTTGGCGTCCGCGACCGGTGAGTTCGGTGACGACCTGGTCTACAAGAAGGTGATCCGGCAGCTCGGCACCGACGGCTGGCTGGGCATCGGCTGGCCGAAGGAGTACGGCGGCCAGGCGCGCTCGATGATCGAGCAGCTGATCTTCACCGACGTGGCCGCGATCGCCGGCGTGCCGATCCCCTACCTGACGCTCAACACCGTCGGGCCGACGATCATGCGCTACGGCACCGACGAGCAGAAGGACTACTTCCTCCCCCGCATCCTCAAGGGCGAGCTGCACTTCTCGATCGGCTACTCCGAGCCGGGGTCCGGCACCGACCTCGCCTCGCTGAAGACCAAGGCGGTCCGCGAGGGCGACGAGTGGGTGATCAACGGCCAGAAGATGTGGACGTCGCTCATCCAGTACGCCGACTGGGTGTGGCTCGCCTGTCGCACGGACCCCGACCTGCCCCGCCACAAGGGCCTGTCGATGATCCTGATGCCGGCCGACGCCGAGGGCTTCTCCTACACGCCGGTCCACACCGTGGCCGGGGTCAGCACCAGCGCGACGTACTACGAGGACGTGCGCGTCCCGGTCTCCAACCTGGTCGGCGAGCTCAACGGCGGCTGGTCGCTGATGACCAACCAGCTCAACCACGAGCGGGTCGCCCTGACGTCGTCCGCGCCGCTCACCTACTCCATCGACCTGGTCCGCCACTGGGCGCAGGAGACGAAGAACCCCGACGGCCAGCGGGTGATCGACTCCGAGTGGGTGCAGATCGCGCTCGGTCGCGCACACGCCCGGGTCGAGGCGCTGTCGCTGATCAACTGGAAGCTCGCCGCCGACGCGGACGCCGGTGTCTCGCTGTCGCCGGCCGAGGCCTCCGCCACCAAGATCTACGGCTCGGAGCTCGCCACCGAGGTCTACCGGTCGCTGATGGAGATCGTCGGCCCCAACGCCGGCATCACCGGCTCGTCGGAGGGCAACGTGCTCGCCGGCCGGATCGAGCGGTTCTACCGCTCCGCCCTGGTGATGACCTTCGGCGGCGGCACCAACGAGATCCAGCGCGACATCATCGGGTACGTCGGCCTCGGCCTCCCCGCAGCCAAGCGATAACCGACCGCTGGTTGAGGAGGGCGCGCAGCGCCCGTCTCGAAACCCGGTGAGACGAAAGGCAACATCATGGACTTCCAGTTCACCCAGGAGCAGGACGAGGCCGCCGAGCTGGCCGCCGGCATCCTCAAGGACCGCACCACCAACGACCGGCTCAAGGCCGTCGAGGCCGAGGGCGACCGGTTCGACCGTTCGCTGTGGGCCGAGCTCGGCTCGGCCGGACTGCTCGGGCTCGCGCTGCCGGAGGAGTACGACGGCGCCGGGCTCGGCATCATCGAGCTCTGCCGCGTGCTGGTCGAGGTCGGC
The DNA here is from genome assembly GCF_040045055.1 of Nocardioides pollutisoli. Taxonomy (NCBI): domain Bacteria; kingdom Bacillati; phylum Actinomycetota; class Actinomycetes; order Propionibacteriales; family Nocardioidaceae; genus Nocardioides; species Nocardioides pollutisoli. Next base: position 91,424 of record NZ_JBDZDU010000002.1, on the reverse strand, counting down.
CGCACGGTCGCGCCGGTCCCGCTCGCCGCGCACGGCCCCGCCTCGCGGCTGGTCGCCGAGCTCGGCACCGACGCCCAGAAGCAGCAGTGGCTCCCGGGCGCCGCCACCGGCACCACCGTGATGACGGCAGCGGTCGCCGAGGAGCGCGCCTTCGCGCCGACCCGCCCGACCACGGTGGCCACTCCCGAGGGCGACGGCTACCGGCTGACCGGCAGCAAGGCGATCGTCCCGGCCGGCCCCTACGCCGACGTGTTCCTCGTCCCGGCCGAGACCCCCACCGGTGTGGGCGTCTTCCTGGTCGAGCCCGGTGACGCGGGTGTGGGCGTCCTCGCCCAGACCTTCTCCGACCGCGACGCGGTCGCCCGGCTCGACCTCGACGGCGTCGTGGTCTCCGCCGACCGCCTCGTCGGTGCCACCGACGGCAGTGCCGACCACCGGTTGCGCCAGCTCCTGGTCCTGGCCGGGACCGCGGAGCAGCTCGGCATCACCGAAGGCGCGCTCGCGCTGACCTCGACGTACGCGAAGACGCGTGAGCAGTTCGGCCGACCGATCGGCACCTTCCAGGCCGTCTCGCAGCGGCTGGCCGACGGCTACATCGACGTCCTCGGCCAGCGGCTCACGCTCTGGCAGGCCGCCTGGCGGCTCGAGGAGGGTCTCCCGTCCGACTCCGAGGTCGCGATCGCGAAGCTCTGGGCGGCCGACGCGGGTCACCGGCTCGCGCACACCACCGTGCACGTGCACGGCGGCGTCGGCATCGACCTCGACGGCGAGGCGCACCGCTACTTCACGAGCGCCAAGCGGTTCGAGTTCCTGCACGGCGGCTCGACCGAGCAGGCGCTCAACATCGGCCGGATCCTGGCGGCCGACCCGGCATGACCATGCCTACCGTGCGCGAGCAGCTGCTCGCTCGCGTGGGCGATCACTCCCCCGGGCTGCTGGCCGGTGACGAGTCCTGGACGTGGGACCAGGTCGTGCGGGAGTCGAGCGTGCGCGCGTCGATCCTGGGCGAGCTGCTGCCCGACGGCGAGCCGCCGCACGTCGGCGTCCTGCTCGACAACGTGCCGGAGTTCGCCTTCCTCCTCGGGGGTGCCGCACTCGGCGGGCAGGTCCTCGTCGGGCTCAACACCACGCGGCGCGGCGAGGCGCTCGCGGCCGACATCGCGCGCGCCGACGTCCAGGCGGTCGTCACGGACTCGACGTACGTCGACCTCCTCGAGGGCGTCGACGTCCCGGTGCTGCCCCTCGACTGTCCCGACTGGGCCGAGCTGCTCGACGACCACGCCGGCGCCGCCGTGCCCGACGCCGCGGTCGGGCCCGACGACCTGCTGATGCTGATCTTCACGTCCGGCACGTCGGGCGAGCCGAAGGCCGTCAACGTCACCCAGGCCAAGATCGCCTACCCGGGGCAGTTCCTCTCCGAGCGCTTCGGGCTCGGTCCGGCCGACGTCGCCTACCTGTCGATGCCGATGTTCCACTCCAACGCGATCATGGCCGGCTGGGGTCCGGCCCTCGCCGCGGGCACCACCATCGCCCTCGCGCCGAGGTTCTCGGCGTCCGGGTTCCTGCCCGACGTACGTCGTTATGGGGCGACGTACGCCAACTACGTCGGCAAGCCGCTCACCTACATCATGGCCACGCCCGAGGCGGCCGACGACGCGGACAACCCGCTGCGGCTGGTCTTCGGCAACGAGGCCAACGACCGCGACATCGCCGGGTTCGGTGAGCGCTTCGGCTGCGTGGTCGTCGACTCCTACTCGTCGACCGAGAACGCCGTGATCGTGCAGCGCGTCCCGGAGATGCCGCCCGGGTCCCTCGGGCGGCCGGTCGAGGGCGTGCAGGTGCTGGACCCCGAGACGATGGCGGAAGTGCCGGACGCCGTGTTCGGCCCGTCCGGCGAGCTGCTCAACGCCGAGGAGGCGACCGGCGAGCTGGTGAACACGGCCGGGGCCGGTGCGTTCGCGGGCTACTACAAGGACCCCGACGCGGAGGCCGAGAGGATGCGCGGCGGGATGTACTGGTCGGGCGACCTCGCCTACCGGGACGCCGACGGCTTCGTCTACTTCGCCGGCCGCACCGCCGACTGGCTGCGCGTCGACGGCGAGAACCTCGCCGCCGCCCCCATCGAGCGGATCCTGCTCCGCCACCCGTCCGTCGAGGAGGCGGCGGTGTACGCCGTCCCCGACGAGTCGGTCGGCGACCAGGTGATGGCCGCCCTGGTGGTCCGCGGCCCGCTCTCGCCCGCCGACCTCGAGACCTTCCTCGACGACCAGCCCGACCTGTCGCCCAAGGGCCGGCCGCGCTACGTCCGGATCCTCTCCACCCTCCCCCGCACCGCCACCAACAAGGTGCTCAAGCGGTCGCTGGCGGGCGAGGGACCGGTCGCCGGCGACGGCGAGCTGTGGACCCGCGAGGCCCGCGGGACGTCGTACTCACCCGTTGGTTGAGGAGGTCGCGCCAGCCAGTGGGTTGAGGAGGTCGCGCCAGCCCGTGGGTTGAGGAGGTTGCGCTAGCAACCGTCTCGAAACCCCCGCAGGCAACGCGCTACGTCAGTCTCCGGGGTTTCGAGACAGGACTTCGTCCTTCCTCAACCACCGGTGCCGCTGGTTGAGGAGGTTGCGCTGGCAACCGCACTCGTTGCCCCCGCAGCCAACGCGCTACGTCAGTCTCCGGGGTTTCGAGACAGGACTTCGTCCTTCCTCAACCACCGGAGCCGTGGGTTGAGGAGGCTGCGCTAGCAACCGCACTCGTTGCCCCCGCAGCCAAGGCGCTACGTCGGTCTCAACCCCCGACGGGCGCGGGTGACGGCTCCGCGTCGGCCTCGCTGAACGGCGTGCCCCCGCCGAAGGAGTCGGAGACCTGGGCGCCGTCGAGGACGCGGTACGGCGCGGGAGAGCTCGCGGCCCGGGTCCTGAGCGCCTCGACGGGCACGGCCGCGCGGGAGCCCACGATCACGAGGTTGCCGAGACGCTTGGCGCGCAGGGTGGCCGGCTCAGCGGTGAGCAGCACCTCGGGGAAGACCGTCCGCAGGCCGGCGACCACGCGCCGGGTCCAGCCGAAGGGCGCGCGATCCGTGACGTTGAGGACGACCTGACCGGACGGCTCGAGGACCCGGGCGACGTCGGCGAAGAAGGCAGCGGTGACCAGGTCGCCGGGCACCCGCGCGTCGGCGAACGCGTCGACCACGACCAGCTCGGAGAAGCCGTCGCGCAGCGCGGCGATCCCGGACCGGCCGTCGACGGGTCGGACCTTGATGCCGCTGCGGTCGGGCAGCGGGAGCTCGCTGCGGACCAGGTCGGTGACCGCGACGGCCGGCTCCAGCACCACCTGCGCGGACCTAGGTCGCGTGGTGGCGACGTACCGAGGCAGCGTCATCGCCGCCCCGCCGACGTGGACCACGCGCACCGGTGCACCCGGCGCAGCACACGCGTCGACGACGTCGCCCAGGCGGCGTACGTAGTCGAAGACGAGGCGGGTCGGGTCGTCGAGGTCGACGTACGACTGGCCCATCCCGGACATCCGCAGCAGGTAGGAGCCCGACCGGTCCCCCGGCACGATCTCGACGTCCTCCACGGGACGCAGCGTCCCACGGCTCCCCCGCAGCGGGTGACCCCGGCACCGGTGCGGAGCCGCTAGGTTCGCGCCATGGGACGGCTCCGGCTCGGCGATCTCGGTCGCGCGCTGCTCGCGCTCGTCGGGGCGACCCTCGGTCTGCTGGTCTCGTCCTGGCTGGTCCCCGGCTTCGACATCGGCACCTGGCAGCAGGCCGTCCTGACCGCGGTCCTGATCGCCGCGTGCGGGGTGGTGCTGCGCTTCGTGCTGATCCGGGGAGCGGTGCTCGTGGGCTGGGTCGGATCGATCCTGGTCGGGCTGTTCGTCCAGGCGCTGGCCGTCTGGATCGTCGTCTACGTGCCCCAGGGCGGCGGCGCCGACGACCTCGGCTGGGCGCTGCTCGCGTCATGGGTGATCGCCGCGGTCTCGACCCTCTTCGTCTGGATCGGCACGGCCGGCACCGACGACGCGGTCACCGCCTCGCTGCTGCGCAGCGCCCGGCGCAAGCGGGTCGTGCTCGACGACCCCGACGTCCCGGGCATCGTCTTCGTCCAGGCCGACGGGGTGCCCTACCCGGTGCTCGACTGGTGCGTCCGCGCCGGCACGCTGCCCACCCTGTCGCGCTGGATCCGCTCCGGGACCCACCAGCAGGTCGAGTGGCGCCCGAAGCTGCCCGCGACCACGCCTGCGAGCCAGATGGGCATCCTGCACGGCACCATCGACGGCATCCCCGCCTTCCGGTGGCTCGACCGCCCCTCCGGCAAGGTCTTCGTCGCCAACCGGCCCGCCGACGCTGTGCTCATCGAGGCCCTGCACTCCGACGGGCTCGGTCTGCTCGCGGACGACGGGGTTTCGGTGAGCAACCTCTTCACCGGCGACGCCCCGACGGCGTACGCCACGATGAGCGCGATCGGCCGCAGCCGCGAGACCCGGGAGTCGCGCCGCACGATCTCGGAGTACCTCGCCCGTCCGAACGGCTTCACCCGCAGCTTCTCCCGCGCGCTCAGCGAGCTCGCCCGCGAGCGCTTCCAGGCCGCGCGGGCGCGGCGCCGCGACATCCGGCCACGCGTCCACCGCGGCTGGGCGTTCGCCGGCGAGCGGGCCGCCCTCACCGGGGTGATCCGCGACCTCAACACCACCCTGGTCTCCGACGCCATGCTGAAGGGTCGTCGCAGCATCTACGTGGACTACGTCGACTACGACGCGGTGGCCCACCACGCCGGGATCCTCCAGCCCGAGTCGCTCGACGCCCTGGCCGGCATCGACGCCGTCCTCGCGCAGATCGAGGCCATCGCGGCGGTCGCGCCCCGGAAGTACCACATCGTCGTGCTCTCCGACCACGGTCAGTCGCAGGGGGCGATCTTCGCCGACCGGTACGGCGAGGACCTCGCCGCGCTGGTCTCCCGGCTCTCCCGGACGGCGACGATCACGTCGGTCGAGAACGCCGAGGGCAGCGGCGCGCTGAACTCGATGGTCGCCGGCAACGCGTCGCCCGACAGCGTGGTGGGTCGAGCCCTCGGCCGGGCCTCGGACCGGATCACCGCCGAGACGTTCGAGACCCGTGAGCCCGACCAGGCCGCGCCCGCGGAGCAGTTCCTCGTCTTCGGGTCCGGCAACCTCGGCCTGATCTACGTCACGGGAGAGCAGGAGCGGCTGGGCCTCGACGAGCTTGATGCCCGATTTCCGGCCCTGGTGCCCGGTCTGGTCGCCCACCCGGGCATCGGCTTCACGGTCGTGCACACGCAGGAGCACGGGCCGGTCGCGTTCGGTGCGGGTGGTGAGCACCGGGTCCGCGACGGCGTCGTCGTCGGCGTCGACCCGCTGGCGAGGTTCGGGCCGCACGCGCCGGAGTTCGTGCTGCGCGCGGCCACCATGCCGGAGGCTCCGGACATCTACGTCAACAGCCTGATCGACGACATGGACGAGGTGGCGGCGTTCGAGGGCCTGGTCGCGTGCCACGGCGGCCTCGGCGGCTGGCAGGACCGGGGCATGGTCGTGCACCCGGTCGACCTCGAGATGCCCGCGGAGATGGTCGTGGGGGCAGACACCCTGCACCGGGTGCTCGTCGGCTGGCTCGAAGGATGCGGCCACCGCACCGGCCTGGTCGGACATGATCGGGGCCGAACCCCAGGAGGAGCACCGTGACCGAGGCCCCACCCCCCCGACTCACGTCGCGGTTCTTCGTCGACGGCACGAGCGCGGGCTCGCGCCGCCCGATCGACGTCGCCCTGGCGGCCGTCGGGCTGCTCGTCGCCCTCGGCTGTGCCCGTGCGGCCCACCACCGCGGCGTCCTCGACGACGCCGTGCGCGGGGTGGCCGAGGACCTGCCGCGCTGGGCGACGTCACTCTTCGACGCGGCGTACGCCGTGGGCGCGATCTACGCGCTCGGCGTCGTGATCGCCGTGGTGCTCACTGCGACCCGGCGCGGCCGGCTCCCGCTGGCGGTCGTCCTCGCCATCGGCGCGGCGATCGGCGGCGCCGCCATCGCGTCGTACGTCGCCGGCGCGGGCTTCCCCGACATCGACCCCGGTCGGGTCCAGAGCGGTTCCCCGCACGGCTTCCCCACGCTGCGCGTCGCGATCGTGACGTCGGTGCTGATGGTGCTGCGCCCGTTCGTCGTCACGACGATCCGGCGCTTCCACATCGTCGTCGTGGCCCTGCAGTGCATCGCCGCCTGGGCGATCGGGATCGCCGGCCCCACCGACGTGCTCGGTGCGCTCGCGATCGGCTTCGCCGCTGCCGGCCTCACCCTCGTGCTCATCGGCTCCCCGGCCGGCCACCCCGACGTCCGCCAGGTCGCCGCCTCCCTGTCCCACCTGGGGATGCGCGTCACCGGCCTGCGTTTCGCCGAGAACCAGCCGTGGGGCGCCCGCATCCTGTACGGCGAGTCGAGTGCGGGTGAGCCGCTGCTGGTCAAGGTCTACGGCCGCGACGCCACCGACGCCAGGCTGGCCGCGCGCTGGTGGCGCACCCTGCTCTACCGCGACGAGGCCACCCCCGGTGCGACCCGGCTCCAGATGGTCGAGCACGAGGCACTGCTGACCCTGCTCGCGAAGCGGGCCGGCGCGCAGGTCGACGAGCTCGTCGCCGCGGCCGAGAACGACGGCGACGCGATCCTGGTCCTCGCCGCTCCCGGCGCGCCGCTCTCCGAGGCAGCGGACGTGGGTGACGACCTGCTGCAGCAGACGTGGGCCGCGGTCGGCGCCATGCACGCGGCGGGGCTCTCCCACGGTGAGCTCACCCTCGAGCACGTCTCGGGCGACTCGGGTGCGCCGGTCTTCACCGAGTTCAGCTCCGGGACGGTCGCCGCCACCGACGCCCAGCGCGCCCAGGACGTGGCCGTGCTCCTGACCAGCCAGGCGCTCCAGGTGGGCCCGGATCGCGCGGTCGACGCCGCCATCGCCGGCCTCGGCGCGGAGGGCGTGTCGGCGGCGCAGCCCTATCTCCAGCGCGCCGCCCTCCCCAGGTCCCTGCGCGGCGACAAGGGCCTCAAGACGCTGATCGCGGCCATCCAGACCACGATCGCCGATCGCACCGGCACGGAGCCGCCGCCGCCGGCCGAGATCGTCCGGGTCCGTCCGCGGGACCTGCTGCAGACCGGGTTCATCCTGTTCGCGGCGTACATCCTGCTCACCACGCTCGTAAACCTCGACTGGTCCACGGTCTGGGCGACCTGGAGCAACGCCACCTGGGCGTGGGTCGTCGTCGGTCTGGCGATCTGCCAGCTCACCTCGGTCGCCGACGCGGGGACGGCGCTGTCGACGGTGCGGACCCGCCTGCCGCTGGTCCCGCTCGTGCACCTGCAGTACGCCGTGAAGACGGTCGGCCTCGCGATCTCGGCCACGCTCGGCCGGGTCGCGCTCTACACGACGTTCTTCCGCCGCTACGGCGAAGGGCCGTCCGTCGCGGTCACGGCGACCGGCCTCGACTCCATGGCGGCATCGGTCGCCAACGTCGTGGTGGTCGGGATCTCGCTCTTGATCGCCCAGAGCCTGCCCGACCTGGAGCTCTCCGGCCCCGACAACCTCGACCGGATCATCGTGCTGCTCGTCGTGGTGCTCGCGCTCTCCGCAGTCGCCGTGGTCCTGGTCCCGAAGCTGCGCACGCAGGTGCTGATGATGCTGCGCAGCCTGCGCGACTCCCTGCAGGTCGTCACCGCGAGCCCGGCGCGGGCCTTCGGGCTGTTCGGCACCAACCTGCTGTCGCTGATGATCACCGCGCTGTGCCTCGAGACCCTGGTCCGGGGCCTGCACCCGTCGATCTCCTACGGCTCCGCGCTGTTCGTGGTGGCCGGAGCGTCCCTCTTCGCCGCCCTGGTGCCGGTGCCCGGCAACGTCGGCGTCGGCGAGGCGGCGATCGCGGCCGGCCTGGTCGCCGTGGGCATCCCGTCGGGACCGGCGTTCGCGATCGCGGTCTCCCAGCGGATGTGCACGACCTACCTGCCGTCGCTCTTCGGCATCTACTCCCTGCGCTGGCTCCGCAAGGAGGACTTCATCGACTGAGCGGCTAGCCCGCCGACTCGCGGGCCGCCCAGTTGAAGACGCCCTGCGACATCGTCGACGCCTCGTGCGACGCACGGGTCGAGAAGACCTGCAAGCGCACCTGGGCGATGGCCGCGTCGCCGGGTGCGGCCTGCGAGGCCAGCTCGGCGAGGTGGCCGGCGAGCCGGTCGTCACCGGCCTCGAGCACCTCGAGGGCACGCTCGGCCAGTCGTCCCGCTCCCCCTGCCAGCGCCGCGAGCTCGGCGGCGAGGTCGGCGGCGGGCGCCGGCTTGAGGTGTGCCGGGTCGCCGTCCCACCAGCCGCCGTACAGACGCCAGACGTTGCGTACGACGAACTCCGGCTCGTCGTAGACCGGTCGCAGGTAGGGCCGGTCGAGCAGGTGCTGCGGGCCGCGGACGGTGTGGACGATCTCGTCGAGGCGGGCGCCGGCGTTCATCATCGCGACGGTCTCGTCGTGGAGGTGGTCGAGCAGGTCCGCGCTGTCGATGAGTGCCTGGCGGATCCGGTCGGCGCCGATCACGGGCACGCCGTGGCCGGGCAGCAGGATCTCGGCCCCGAGCTCGGCCATGGTGCGCAGCCCGGCGGCCCACTCGCGCGGGTAGCGCTGGACCTTCTGCGGGTTGCCGGCGTTGGGCGACGCCCAGATGAAGAGGTCGCCGCTGCAGAGCACCTTGCGCTCGGGCACCCACGTGTAGGTGTGGTCGTCGGTCTCGCCCTTGCAGTGGGTCAGGTCGAGGTCGAGCCCACCGATGCTCAGCGACGTCGCGTCGGCGTACGTCTCGTCGGGGTAGCGGTACTCCCGCGGCCAGCGCAGGTCCGGCAGCCCGAACTGGCGCTGGTTGATGACCTCGTTGTAGCCCGCGGTGAGGATGTAGCGGTCGAAGCGGGCCGGCATCCGTTCGTGCGCGACCACGCGCGGCGCGGCCCAGCCGTTGGTGCGCGCCTCCTCCTCGAACGGTGCGACGCCGAAGACGTGGTCGATGTGGCCGTGGGAGAAGACCGCGGTGTTGAGCCGGGTCGAGTTCCAGCGCCTCAGCGTCGTGTGGATGTGCTGGGCGAACGGTGCGCTGCCGGTGTCGACGAGCGTCAGGCCGTCGTCGGTGGCCAGCGCCGCGACGTTGGCGAAGGCCGGCACGAAGGCGACCCCGTCCGCGACCTCCTCGGCCTCGCCGGACAGCGAGAACGGGTGCGTGTCCTCGATCCGGCGTACGCCGGTCCAGAGGTCGTCGGCGATGTCGACGATGCTCGCGGGGTCGGTCACGGGAGCTCCTGGACGAGGGGTTCGACCAGCAGGGCGGCCGCCGAGGTGACCCGGGTGGAAGCGACGGCGGGAGCGTCGTCGGGAAGCGCGGTGACGACGACGGTCGACCAGGTCCGGCCGTCGCCGACCGGCGTCCCGTCGACGGCGAGCACCAGCCGACCGGGGCCGGGAACGGGGCGGGCGTCAGGCCCGAGGAGCTCGACCAGGACCCGGGACGCACCGGCCACCGAGCCGCTGATCGGCCGGGCCACGGCGATGATCGTCTCGAGCATGCCGGCCTCCTTGTGGACGTGGCGCTCCAGGAAGTCGGGCCGGTCCTGCATGTCGATGAACGACCGCACCGACGGGTAGCCCACGACGGCCACCCGGTCCCAGGGCGTCTCGCCCGCGAGCTGGTCGGCCACGTCGCCGAAGAACAGGATCTCCGCGCCGAGGTCGTGCAGGATCGCGACCGGCGCGTAGAGGTCGTCCGCCTCCCGCCCACTGCGGCCGGACCCGGCGTCGGGATGGCCGGGCGGGTAGTCGGCGACGTCGCGGTAGCGCATCAGGTTGAGCATCAGGAAGGGTGCGTCCTGGTCGACCGTGGTCGCCCGCAGCTTCGCGACGTACTCGTGGTCGAGCGTGCCGTACGTCGAGCGTTCGGTGTGCCGCGACATGCTTGATGACACGTGCACTGCCACTACTTCTCGCTCGCGCCGGCGATCAGTGCCGTGGTCCCGGACACCAGGGCGCGTCGCGTACGGGTGATCGTGAAGCCCCGGCGGACCCGCATCAGCTCGATCGTCTCGAAGGAGCAGAGCCCGTCGATGCCGGCCAGCAGCTCCTCGGCACGGGCTGGGACGAGGGTGCTCGCCTCGAGCGCGAACTGCGCGGCCACCTGCTCCGCAAGCAGGTCGCGGCGCTGGCGGACCTGCTCGGCGATCTGGACCGAGAACGGCGCGCGGAGCATCGCAGCACGGATCGTCGGGGCCAGCTTGGCGTGCAGCTGGAGGCGTTGGTTGACCAGCGCCAGGATGCGTTCGGCCTGGGATCCCTCCCCGAGGTGCTCGAGTCCGTAGAGCTCTCCCACCAGCATCACGCGGCGCTCGATGGCCAGGTGGAGCAGCGCCTCGGTGTCCTCGAAGTAGCGGTAGACCGAGCGCAGCGACACCCCCGACCGCGCGGCGACGTCCTCGACGGACGGCGAGAAGTTGCCCTCCACGAACATCTCGTGGACGGTGTCGAGCACGGCGTCGCTGTTGCGTCCGCGACGCGCGGTGCGACCGTCGACAGGCTTGGTCATGAGCCACAGGGTACGGCGTACGAGCACCTCAGGGCGAGGGTCACGCGGCGATCTTTTGTCATTTTATTGCCAAATGATCGTTGACAGGACCGCCCGTCAGCGCCGACGATCGCAGTGCACGAACGGACCGGGCCGACCGCCCACGATGCTGTACCGACGGCCTGGGGAGCCGCTCCATGACCGATCTGCCTGGAGTGTTCGGGACTGTCGCTCCCTACATCGACGACTACGGCTACTTCGCGGTGGCCGCCATGGTCTTCCTCGCCAACCTCGCGATCCCCGTGCCGGGGGACGCCACGCTGATCGTGGCCGCGATCTACACGGTGTCGGGCGAGCTCAGCATGTTCCCGGTCGTCGTCGTCGCCTGGACGGCCGCCGTGCTCGGCGAGAGCGCGGCGTTCGCGATCGGGCGCTACGGGGGGCGTCCGCTGGCGATCAGGCTCGGACGCCGCTTCGGCGTGACCCACGAGGTCCTGGACACGGTCGAGGCGTTCTACGCACGCCACGGCACGGCGACCGTGGTGATCGGACGCTTCCTCCCGCTGCTGCGCCGGGTCAACGGGATTGTCGCCGGCCTCACCGAGATGACCTGGCGCCGGTTCCTCGTCGCCAACGCGGCCGGCGCCGCGATCTGGGTCGGCCTCTGGATGGTCATCGGCCGACAGGCCGGCAACAACATCGACGCCGTCAACCGCTTCCTCACCCGCGGGGCGCCACTCATCGGTGTGCTCTTCGTGGTCGTCGTCGTCCTCTACGCCGTACGACGTCGCCGGCGGCGCAGGGCGACCGGTGACCCGCTCCAACCGACCACGGAGGAGGAAGCCGCATGATCGAGGTGACCCTGCTCGGCACCGGGACCCCGCTGCCCGACGCCCATCGGGCCGGACCGGCCACGCTCGTCCGGGCCGGCGCCGCGACGTTCCTCGTCGACGCCGGGCGCGGGGTGGTGATGCGCGCGGCCGGCGCAGGTTCCGGGGCGAACCAGCTGTCCGCCGTACTCCTCACGCACCTGCACAGCGACCACATCACCGACCTCGGCGACCTGGTGACCACCCGGTGGATCACCACGTTCGAGCCGTCGCCGCTGGTGGTCGTCGGTCCGCCCGGCACGGTGGACGTGACGGCGGCCGTCCTGGAGTCGCTCACCGCTGACATCGGCTACCGCACCACCCACCACGAGGACCTCGACGGCCCGCCGCCGGTCGAGGTCCGCGAGGTCGGTCCTGGCGTCGTCGTCTGGGACGACGGCGAGGTCGTCGTCCGCACCGCTGCCACCGACCACCGCCCGGTGGACCCGACGCTCGCCTACCGGATCGAGCACGCCGGCCACGCGGTCGTCGTCGCCGGCGACACCGTCCCGTGCGCCACCCTCGACGAGCTCTGCCTCGGCGCCGACGCCCTGGTGATCACCGCCATCCGCCGCGACGTGCTGGAGACGATCCCGCTCCCCCGGCTCCAGGACATCCTCGACTACCACTCGTCGGTCGAGGACGCGGCCGAGACCGCCGCGCGCGCCGGGGTCTCCACCCTCGTCCTCACCCACTACGTCCCCGCACTCGTGCCCGGCACCGAGGACGAGTGGCGTGCCATCGCCGGCTCCCGGTTCGACGGCCGGATCGAGCTCGGCGACGACCTGCACCGGGTCGAGATCGGCTGAGCTCCCCGGATCACTGCAGGAGGGCGAGGTCCCGGCGTACGTAGCGCAGGTGCGCCCACTCCTCCTCCAGGATGATGCGGACGCAGTCGCCGACGCTCGGGTGCCAGCCGCGGTCACCCCAGGGGTCGTCGCGCTCCTCGGCCAGCAGGTCCGCCGTGGCGGTGGCCAGGAAGTCGGTCACCTGCTGCTGCCGCTCGGCCCGCACCGCGAGGACCTCGTCGAAGCTCGGGGTGTCCGCTCGCAGGATCGACATGTCGAAACCGACCTCGGCAGCGCCGGTGAAGGTCTGACCGATCTCGTGGAACGGCTGCTCGATCCGCAGCGCGCTGCCACGCAGCCAGGCATCGGTCGCCAGGACGAGGTGCCGCAGCGTCTGGGCCAGCGACCACTCGTCCTCGACGTGGGCGTCCACCAGCCCCGGAGGTGTGTCCTCCACGGTCGTCCGCCAGGCGGCCTGCACCGCGACCCATCCCTCACGCAGACCCTCCGGCGTCTGGGACTTCTGGAGCTCCCGGCCCGGGAACTGCCGGTTGAGCTCGGCCTCCACGAGCGGCACCACGTCGACCCCGTTGACGACGAGGCTGCCGAAGGCCAGGTCGTGGCTGTCGATGTCGAGCCCGCCCACGTCGACGCCGCGCATCGTCACGCCGCTGACGTCGGAGAAGCGCAGGGTCGCGCCCTTGAAGCTGGTCCTCACGAAGGTCGCGCCCTCGAACTCTGTCGTACCCGCATACGTCGTCATCGCTCCATGGTCGCTGACACCGGCTCCGACGCGGCCGGCATCCACGCAGCCCGCGCGGCGAGTTTCGCCACGGCCGGGACCGCCACGGCGAGCGAGAAGACGGCGTACCCGATCAACGTGCCGATCGCATTGCCGATCAGGTCGTCGACGTCAGCGACGCGACCGGGGCTCACCGTGAGGTCGCCGACCAGCTGGACCATCTCGATCCCCAGGCTCGCGAGGACGCCGTAGAGCACGGCACGGCGAGCCGACCCGACCCGGACGACGAGCGGGAGGAGGAAGCCGAGGGGCACGAACAGCGCGATGTTGAGCACCATCCCGATCGGGTCCTCGGCGACGTCCACGAACGGCGTCAGGTGGATCCACACCCGCCACGGCCGCGGATCGCTCGCGTCGATCGGGAACGGCAGCAGGACGTGTCCCAGCACGCCGGCGGCGTAGACACACACCGCCACAGCGACGGCCGCGCGCAGCACGGTCAGGCGGCCCCGCCGGTGCAACCACCACAGCGACAGCCCGAGCGCGACCACCGTCGCGGGCACGAGCACGGGCAGCGTCGGGATCTCTGCGGACTGCACGTCGACAACCCTAGGAACCCCGGTCGGCGGTCGCCTCCACCGGAGGTGCCGGTCGCCTGGCCGTGGGTGCCGGAGCCGCACCTCGGCTGGTCCGTCGCACCTGACGTGAGTGTCGTGAAATCAGCCGATCGACAGCTCGTACGTCAGGTGCGTGGCCCAGCCCGGGGCCGAGGTCAGCTCCAGGGCGGCCGGAACCGGGCGACGTACGCCCGGGCACGCGGCATCGGGTCGGCCCAGAACTCGTGCGGCATCCGGTGCGCCTGGGCGCCGCAGAAGTCCGCCAGCGAGCCGTCGATCGCGACCCGGGACACGGGACCCTTCTCGTACGCCGCGTTGGCCTCCACCAGCTCGCTCTCGAGGTTCCAGCCCGCGTGGTCGAAGGCGTACCAGCCCCACGTCGCGAAGGTGTGGAACACCTGGGGCTGGTCCGGGCGGCGGAGGGCACCCAGCTCGATGTCGTGCGAGGCATACACGTCGCGGCAGGCCCACGCGAGGATGTGGCAGGCGCCGGCGGCGAAGAACGCCTGGTCCGGGCGCTCCCAGGAGGCCTGCTGGTCCGAGCGCTCGAGCGTCGTACGCCGGAACTCTCCGGCCGCAAGAGGTGTCACACGTCACACGCTACCCAGCGGCGTCCGCGATCTCCCACATCAACGCGTCGTCGAGCACCTGGTCGTCCTCGGCCGAGACGACGACGCGCGACAGCCGGCCGGTGAACCGGGCGGGAGAGGGGTAGCCGCCGACGGTCAGGCCGCGGTCGCAGCCGACGTCGACGCCGGTGTATCCGGTCCTGGCCCGAGCCAGCACCGGCAGTGCGCCGGAACCTGCCTCGGTCCCGTCGACCAGCAGCGTGACGGTCCCCCCGTCGGCACGTCGGTCGATGCGCACCCCTACGTCAACGGCCCGCCCCCAGGGGACCGTTTTCGTCGAGATCGTGGTGGTGATGCCGTCACCGTGGACGTAGTGGTGGATCAGGAGTCCGTCGGCGATGCGAACCGAGTACCCGGCCGTGCGATCTCCATGCGCGAGGAGCACTCCCCCGTCGTCGGGACCGCGGAGCAGCACCTCTGCGGAGATCGAGTGCGACCGCCCCCGTACGTCGGGGGCGGCCGCATCCGGGAGCCGACTCGGCCCGGGGTACAGGGTCCAGCGACGCATCTCGTTCATCGCGGACCCTGGTCGTACCTGCCGGTGATGATCGGCCCGTTCATGCCGCCGATGATCGCGCCGAGGGGCAGCACGTCGTTGCGCGACGCCTCCGCCCACCAGAGCTCGACCATCGCGGCGAGTCGCTCGGGGTGCTCGTCGGCGAGGTCGTGGACCTCGTTCCAGTCCTCGTCGAGGTGGTAGAGCTCCCACCGGTCGCTGTCGAAGTCGGTGACCTTCTCGGCCTCACCTGTCAGCACCAGGACCGGGCTCAGCATCGGCTCGTGGTGGGCCACGGCCTTCCAGCCGTCCTGCCAGATCGCGCGCTGCCCGTTCATCTCGAAGTACTGCACGGTCCGCCGGGTCGGCGTCGACGCCGAGGCGAACGTGTAGCGCATGCTCTCGCCGTCCATCGGCCGCTGCTCGACGCCCTTGACGGACGCGGGCGCGGACATCCCCGTCACGTCGAGCGCGGTCGGGGTGACGTCGACGGCGTGGTGGAACTGGGTCCGGATCCCGCCGGGGTCGGCGATCTCGCCGGGCCACCGCACGATCAACGGCGACCGCACGCCGCCACCGTGGGTGTCCTGCTTCCAGCGCTTGAGCGGGGTGTTGCCGGCCATCGACCAGCCGGTGGAGTAGGTGTTGACCCACTGCTCCTCGCCGATCTCGTCGAGGTGCTCGCGGACGACGGCGAGCTCCTGCTCGGGCGCGTCGTAGCCGGTGAAGAACTTCACCGCGTTCATCGAGCCGACCTCGCCGCCCTCCTGGCTGGCTCCGTTGTCGCTGAAGAGCACGAAGAGCGTGTTGTCGAGCTCGCCCATCTCCTCGAGGGCGGCGACCAGCCGTCCCAGGTGCTCGTCGGTGTGCTCGACCATCCCGGCGTACGCCGCCTGGAGCCGCACCATCGCGGCCTGGTCCTCGGGGGCGTAGTCGTCCCAGGCGCGTACGCCGGGGTTGCGCTCGGGCAGCGGGGTGTCGGCGTCGAGCAGGCCGAGCTCCTTCTGGCGCGCGAGCCGGTCGGCGCGAGTGGCGTCCCAGCCCTTCTCGAAGACCGGGACGTACTTGTCGACGTACTCCTTCGGCACGTGGTGCGGGAAGTGCGGTGCGCAGAACGCGACGTAGAGGAAGAACGGCTTCTCGGCGTCGCCGTTGCGCTGGTCGTGCACGTAGCCGATCGCCTTGTCCACGATGTCGGCGGTGAAGTGGTAGTCCGGGTCGTCGGGCTGCTCGGTCCAGTGGTTGTCCTCGATCAGGTCCGGCCGCCACTGGTTCGTCATCCCGTCGGGGGTGCCGTAGTAGCGGTCGAAGCCGCGCTGGAGCGGCCACTGGGCGAAGGGGCCGGCCCCGGTGAACTGGTTCATCGGCGTGAGGTGCCACTTGCCGACCCCGAGGGTCGTGTAGCCCTGGCTCTGCGCCATCTCCCCGAGCGTCGCGGTCGAGTGGTGCAGCTCGCCGCGGTAGCCCGGGTAGCCCATCGCGAAGTTCGGGAGCAGGCCCATGCCGGTCGCGTGGTGGTTCTGACCGGTGAGCAGGCAGGCCCGGGTCGGCGAGCAGAGCGGCGTCACGTGGAAGTTCGTGTAGCGCAGCCCCTCGGCGGCCAGCCGGTCCGCCGTCGGGGTCGAGATCTCGGAGCCGAAGCAGCCGAGGTCGGACCACCCGAGGTCGTCGTACAGGACGTAGACGACGTTGGGTGCGCCCTCGCGCGCACGCACGGGCGACGGGAAGGCGGGCGACGAGTCGGCGAACGTGCGCCCGATCGTGGGGTGGCTCGACGACATGGTCAGACGCTAGCAACTATTGGCAAGACTTGTGCCAAATGATAGACCTTCCCTCATGACGACGACGGTCTCGCAGATGTCGGTGGAGGCCTCGGTCGATGCGGTCTGGGACGTGCTGGCCGGCTTTGCCGACATCAGCCGCTGGGCGAACGGTGTCTCGCAGAGCAGCCTCCTCAGCGCGGGCTCGCCCGGACCGGGTGCGGTACGCCGCGTCCAGGTCGGTCGCTCGGCGCTGCGGGAGACGGTCACGACCTGGGAGCCCGGGAGCAGGCTCGCCTACGACATCGCCGGGCTGCCCGCGATCGTGAAGTCCGCCAGCAACACCTGGACCCTCGAGCCCGACGCCCGTGGCACCTCGATCACCCTGACCGGCGCCATCGAGACCCGGGGCGGTCCCCTGGTCGCCAAGATCGTCGCGGGCAAGGTCGGCCAGGCCAACGAGGACCTGGTCCAGGACCTCGCGTCCCACCTCTGGAGGCAGCAGCGATGACCCAGTCAGCCCACGGTCGCCCCGACGTCGTGATCCTGATGACCGACGAGGAGCGCGCGGCCCCGCCGTACGAGGGCGCGGAGCTGACCGCCTGGCGGCAGCGCACGCTGGCCGGCACCCGCTGGTTCACCGAGAACGGCGTGTCCTTCGAGCGGCACTACACCGGCTCGCTCGCGTGCGTGCCGTCGCGCCCCACGATCTTCACCGGCCACTACCCCGACGTCCACGGCGTCACCCAGACCGACGGCCTCGGCAAGGCGGCGGACGACAGCCGGATGCGCTGGCTCCCCCGCGGCGAGGTGCCGACGCTCGGCAACTGGTTCCGCGCCGCCGGCTACGACACCCACTACGACGGCAAGTGGCACATCAGCCACGCCGACCTCCACGACGCGGACGGGCGTCGCCTCGAGACCAACACACCGTCCGGCGAGGTCCTGCCGGACGCGGTCCGCACCTACCTGGACGCTGACCCGCTCGCGCCGTACGGCTTCTCGGGGTGGGTGGGGCCAGAGCCGCACGGCGCGAGCCTCTCCGACAGCGGCCTGCGCCGGGACCCGCTCATCGCCGACCGGCTGGTCGCCTGGCTCGAGGACCGCTACGCCCGCCGGGAGGCCGGTGACGTCGACGCGCTGAAGCCGTTCCTGCTCGTCGCCAGCTTCGTGAACCCCCACGACATCGTGCTCTTCCCGAAGTGGGTACGCCGGATGCCCATCGGGCCCGGCCCGCTCGATCCGCCGCACGTCACCGAGGCGCCGACCGCCAACGAGGACCTCAGCCTCAAGCCGGCCGCGCAGATCGCCTACCGGGAGTCCTACCCGTCGGCGTACGGCCCGCCCTCGGCGATCGGTCGGATCTACCGCGCGAAGGCGCAGGCCTACCGCGACCTCTACTACCGCCTGCACGCCGAGGTCGAGGGCCCGCTCGATCGCGTACGCCGCGCCGTCACCGCCGGCTCGACCGAGGCGGTCCTGGTGCGTACGTCGGACCACGGCGACCTCCTCGGCGCCCACGGTGGCCTGCACCAGAAGTGGTTCAACCTCTACGACGAGGCCACCCGCGTCCCGTTCATCGTCGCGAAGGTCGGCGGGGCGCCGACGACCGCTGCCCGCGTGACCGACGTGCCGACCTCCCACGTCGACCTCGTGCCCACCCTGCTCGCGGCCGCCGGCATCGACGAGGCCGCCACGGCCGCGACCCTGCGCGACCACTTCACCGAGGTGCACCCGCTGCCCGGCCGCGACCTGATGCCGGTCGTCGCTGACCCGACGACGGCCGACGCGGACCGTGCGGTCTACCTGATCACCCGCGACAACATGCTCGAGGGCGACACCGGCCTGTCCGGGCTGGCCCGCCAGCTGGGTCGCAAGGCCGATCCCCCGCCGCCGCTGCGGATCCAGGTCGCCGCCCACGTCGCCGCCAACTTCGAGGCCGTCGTGGCGCGGGTGGACGGCCATCTCTGGAAGCTCGTGCGCACGTTCGACGACCCCGGCACCTGGACCGAGCCCGGCCGCCGGCACCTCGCGGCCAACGGGGCCGCGGGTCCGGAGTACCGCACCGAGCCGATCCCCGACCAGTGGGAGCTCTACGACCTCGACGCCGACCCGGTCGAGTCGCGCAACCTGTGGGACGACCCGGACAGCCGCGACGTCTTCGCCCAGCTGCAGCTCCGGTTGAAGGAGGAGCAGCGCCGATCGGTCCCCGAGCGCAACACCCCGTGGCCCTACGTCGCACGCCGCCAGGGCGAGCCCGAGCTCGTCCGTCCGCCCAAGCCGGCCCGCGCCCTGCGTCGGCTCGCCCAGCGCCTCGGCATGCACCCGGACGACACGGCTCCGGTGCAGCAGGAGGCACCTGGTCGACGCGCGCTGGTGATCGCGACCAACCACGCGACCCTCGGCGACGGCACCCCCACAGGAGTCTTCGCCTCCGAGCTCACGGTGCCCTACTACTACTTCGAGGACGCCGGGATGTACGTCGACGTCGCGAGCCCGCTCGGCGGCGTGATCCCGGTCGACCCGATGTCGATGAAGCCCGTGCTCCGCACCGAGGCCGACGACCGCTACCTCGGCGACGACATCCTGCACTCGAAGCTCCAGGACTCCCTCGCCATCGCAGACGTGGACGTCACCGACTACGACCTCGTCTACCTGGCCGGTGGCTGGGGTGCGGCGTTCGACCTCGGCGACTCCGAGCCGCTCGCTGCCCAGATGACCGCCGCTGCCGCGGCCGGCCTGGTCATGGGCGGCGTCTGCCACGGTCCGCTCGGCCTGGTGAACGCCACGACCCCTGAGGGCCGGCCGCTGGTCGAGGGTCGACGGGTCTCTGCGGTCACGGACAAGCAGGTCCGCGAGCTCAAGATCACCTCCACGCCGAAGCACCCGGAGACCGAGCTGCGCAAGGCGGGTGCGCTCTTCGAGTCGTCGACCCGCTTCCGCGACCCGTTCGCCAACCACTGGGTCGTCGACGGCAACCTGGTCACCGGCCAGAACCAGAACGCCGGCCCGATGGTCGCCCGCGAGATGGTCCGGCTGGTCCTGGACCAGGCGGAGCGATGACCGACTGGATCGACCTGAGCGCCCGGGCGTCGTTCGCGTCGCACCGGCTGGTCGGCTGGATCTACTGGGACCCGGTCGCGGTCGAGGGCTGCGCCGAGCTCGGGCTCGACGTGCCCGGCACCTACTACATCGCCAGCCGCTGCGCCCCGCTCGCGCCGGCCGGGCACCAGGCGGTGGCGGCGGCCTTCTACTCGATCAGCCCGGTCTTCATCGAGTTCGCGATGGCGCTCGCCGAGGAGCGCACGTCGTACGCCGCGATCACGGCGGTGCGCGACGCCGCGGTCGTCCAGGGGCTGCGCACCCACGTCCCCGAGATCTGCGACGGTCTCGCTGACCTGGCCAGCCCGTTGTGG
The DNA here is from genome assembly GCF_040045055.1 of Nocardioides pollutisoli. Classification (NCBI taxonomy): domain Bacteria; kingdom Bacillati; phylum Actinomycetota; class Actinomycetes; order Propionibacteriales; family Nocardioidaceae; genus Nocardioides; species Nocardioides pollutisoli. The sequence goes on along the minus strand of NZ_JBDZDU010000002.1, from coordinate 71,534 downwards.
GAGGCGGCCGAAGCCCTGCCCGTCTCCGGGCGCGTTCTCTTCGCCGCGCACCGGCAGCAGCCGCGTCCCGACGACCAGCTCCTGTCCGCCTGGCTGGCGGTCAACTGCATCCGCGAGTGGCGCGGTGACACCCACTTCGCGATCCTCGCCTCCCACGACCTGAGCTCCACGCAGGTCGGGCTGCTCCACAACGCGATGCTCAACTACCCCGACGAGTGGATCCCGCGCAGCCGCGGCGCCGACGACGCCGCGGTCGCGGCCGCGATGGCCGGACTCGAGGAGCGCGGCCTCGCGCACGACGGCCGGGTCAACCTCGCGGGTCTCGCCCTGCGCGACTCCATCGAGGACCAGACCAACCGGCTCGCCACCCGGGCGTGGGAGCACCTCGGCGAGCAGCGCACCCAGCAGTTCCTCGCCCTGGTCGAGCCGGTCGGCGCTCGCCTGGTCGCCCGGATCGACACCACCGCGGGACCGGAGTGGATGCCGGCCGCCCGCGAACGCCGTACGCCCGAAGGGAGCACGACATGAAGGTCCTCCGCACACCCGACGAGCGTTTCGAGGGGCTGCCCGGCTTCGACTTCGCGCCGCACTACGCCGAGGTGCCCGACGGCGACGGCGGCACGCTGCGCATGCACTACCTCGACGAGGGCCCGGCCGACGGCCCGATCGTGCTCCTCATGCACGGCGAGCCGTCGTGGTGCTACCTCTACCGGACGATGATCCCGGTGCTGGTCGACGCCGGGCTGCGCTGCATCGCCCCGGACCTCGTCGGCTTCGGGCGCTCCGACAAGCCCGCCGAGCGCGACGACTACTCCTACGCGCGGCACGTCGAGTGGGTGCGCAGCCTCCTCTTCGACGAGCTCGACCTCCGCGACATCACCTTCTTCGGCCAGGACTGGGGCGGGCTGGTCGGCCTGCGCGTCGTCGCGGAGCACCCGGACCGCTTCGCCCGGGTCGCGATCGGCAACACCGGACTGCCGACCGGGCACGAGCCGATGAGCGACGCGTTCCTCGGCTGGCAGACGTTCTCCCAGACGACGCCCGACTTCGACCTCGGCGCGATCATCAGCATGGGGGTGGTGAACCCGCTCCCGGCCGAGGTCGTGGCGGCCTACAACGCACCCTTCCCGGACGACAGCTACAAGGCCGGCGCCCGGATCTTCCCGACCCTCGTCCCCACCCGTCCCGACGACCCGGCCACGTCGGCGAACATCGCGGCTCGGGAGGTCCTGGCTGCGTGGGACAAGCCCTTCCTCACGCTCTTCTCCGACAGCGACCCCATCACCGGTGGTGGCGAGCGCTGGTTCCAGGACCACGTGGCCGGTGCCGCCGGTCAGCCGCACACGACCATCACCGGCGGCGGCCACTTCCTCCAGGAGGACCAGGGCCCCGAGATCGCCCGCCTGCTGGCAACGTTCGTCGCCGCCGACGGTTGAGGAGGTCGCGCAGCGACCGCACCCCTCCGTTGGTTGAGGAGGTCGCGCAGCGACCGTCTCGAAACCCCCGCAGCCAACGCAGGGCAATGTGCGTTGGCTGCGGACCGCTGGTGGTTGGGCGCCGACAGGCATTTACGGGGTACGGCGCGCTTCTCGTTGCGGTTGCTTCCCGGCCTGCGGGAGGCAACCGGTGGTTGAGGAGGTCGCGCAGCGACCGTCTCGAAACCCCCGCAGCCAACCGGTGACGACGACCGCAGAAGAACTTTTCAAAAGTGTCCAAATCCCGGTCAAACACAGGGTTCTGAGCACCCGACTGTCGGTGGTCAGTGCTTGGCTTGAACCATGACCACGACGACAGCGATCGACTCCCCGACCGGGGTCCTCGACGCTGTCCGTGACGTGCAGTCGTCGATCACTGAGCTGGAGATCGACAAGTTCCGCCTCGCGGTGGAGTGGGCGGTCATGCACCCCGCCGAGTCGGTGTGGAAGGCCGCGATGGTCGACGGGACCGAGGACGAGCTCGCGATCGCCGGCCCCGGCGCACCGCTCGTCGCCGAGTTCTGCGTCGCCGAACTAGCCCTCGCCCTCGGCATGTCCACCGACGCCGGGAAGCGGTACCTCGGTGACGCCGTCGAGACCCGCTACCGCCTCCCCCGCCTCTGGTCGCGAGTCATGCGCGGGCAAGTGCCGGTCTGGAAGGCCCGCCAGATCGCCACGAGGACCATCGGGCTGTCCGAGGACGCCGCCGGGTTCGTCGACACCCACGTCGCACCCGTCGCCCACCGGTGCTCCTACGCCCAGATCGACCGCGCCGTCCAGCACGCCCGCGACCTCTACGACCCCGACGAAGCAGAAGCCAGAAGAGCCGAGCAAGCAGAACACCGCCACGTCGACATCAGGCTGGGCGATGTCACCACCGACGGGCTCGTCTACATCGAAGCCACCACCGACCTCGCCGACGCATTGGCCTTCGAAGCCCAGGTCGCCGCGAAGGCCCACGACCTCCTCGGACACCACCCGCACCTGTCCCTGGACGTCCGCCGGTCCATGGCGCTGGGACACCTCGGCGACGGGATCGCCCGCGAGCTGGTGATCCACGCCCACCACGACACCTCGAGCACCGACGGCCTCGTCCGGGTCGACAACACGGGGTCGTGGATCACGGTCGAGCAGCTCGGCGAGTGGTGCCAGCAGGAGCACACCCGCGTCACGATCCGCCCGGTGTTGGATCTGAACGAGCACCTCCACACCGACAGGTACGAACCCACCGACAGGCTGCGCGAGCAGGTGATCCAGACCCACCCCACCTGCGTCTTCCCCCGCTGCGAACGACCATCGAGACGCTGCGACCTCGACCACACCGTCGAATGGCCCGAAGGCCCGACCGATTCCCTGAATCTCGTCCCGTTGTGCCGCCGGCACCACCGCCACAAGACCCACGGCGGCTGGACCTACGAACGCCTCGGACCCACCACGTTCGAATGGACCGGCCCCCTCGGGCAGACCTACCTCCGAAGAACCTGACGCCCCACACCCCGCCGCCGGCGGGGCCACAGCCGTGCCCAGGCCGAGCGATGAGTCCTACGGTGATCCCAGGTCCGTATCCGCATCCACCTCCCGGCACTGGATCGAGGCACCCTTGAAGCTCCTGCTCACCTCCGGCGGCGTCACGAACCCGTCCATCGAGGCCGCGTTGGTCGAGATGCTCGGCAAGCCCATCGAGGAGGCCACCGCCCTCTGCGTCCCGACCGCCCAGTGGGGCCACCCGATGTGCGGTCCCGTGGGCGCGCGGGGCTTCGTCGTCGGCGGACCACCCTGGCTCCTGGCCGGGATGGGCTGGAAGTCGGTCGGGCTGCTCGAGCTGACCGCGCTGCCCACGACCGGCGCGGAGCGCTGGGTCCCGTGGGTGCGCGACGCCGACGTCCTGCTGGTGGACGGCGGCGACGCGACGTACCTCTGCCACTGGATGCGGGAGTCCGGGCTGGCCGACCTCCTGCCGTCACTGACCGAGACGGTCTGGGTCGGGGTGAGCGCCGGCAGCATGGTGATGACGCCACGGATCGGCGACCTGTTCGTCGAGTGGAGCGGCGCGCCCGACGACCGCACGCTGGGGGTCGTCGACTTCTCGATCTTCCCCCACCTGGACGTCTTCCCGGACAACACCCTCGCCGCGGCCGAGCAGTGGGTGGAGGAGATCGGCGGTCCGGCGTACGCCCTCGACGACCAGTCCGCGATCCGGGTGGTCGACGGTGTGGTCGACGTCGTGTCCGAGGGGCAGTGGAAGCTCCTCGCGTAGTCGCGTTCCGGCTCTGGCCGCCGGTCGCGATCGGCGCGCCCCTGCTCGCCGGCTGGATCGTCACCCTGCTGTGGGGCGACCCGGTCGACCTCGGCGCGTGGCGGGTGCCGGTCGGGTGGGTGCTCGTGGGGCTGTTCGCGGTGTGGAACGGCTGGTCGCTGTGGCTGTTCGCGCGGCACGAGACGGGCCTGCTCCCGGGCCAGGCCACGCAGTCGATGATCGCGGAGGGGCCCTACCGGCTCTCCCGCAACCCGCTCTATGTCGGTCTGCTCGGGCTCTACCTCGCGCTTGCGCTGCTGGCGCCGACGTTCTGGGGCCTCGCCCTCTTCCCCGTTGCGGTGCTGCTCGTGCTGTGGGGCGCGATCCTGCCGGAGGAGCGCTTCCTGCACGAGCGGTTCGGTGCGCCGTACGACGACTACCGGCGGCGCGTCCGGCGCTGGCTCTAGTGGCCTAGGGCGCCACGTAGGCGAGGTCGAGGCTGTCGGTGCTGCTCGCCCACTGCAGGTCGAAGTGCCAGCAGCCCGACTTCGGCAGGTCGATGATGGACGGACCCGGTCCGCCGTCGACCACGCGCGTCACGCTCGTCGACCCGTCCTGGAGCGTCGCGGTGATGTGCAGCGACGAACCGTCTGCGTCGGGCGAGACCCACAGGATCTTGTTGTTGTGGTCGGCCGACGGCGGGCTGGTCAGCGGCTGGGCGAAGAGGATGGCGACGATGTCACCGTCGTCACCGAGCACGTACGGCATCCGGGGGCGCGGGTCGGTGAAGCCGCTCCGTGCCCACTCGGGCAGGACCCGGGTCGGCACCGGGTTGACGCAGGAGGCGCCGGGCACGGTCGGGTCGGTCACGGGCACGTCCTCCCCCGACGAGTCCGAGCTCAGCACCACGGGCACGGCGACTGCTACGACTGCCACGACCGCCGCAGCGGCGCCCGCTCCGGCGAGCCGGCGGCGGCGCCGCTTGATGCCGGACGCGGCGAGCTCACGGGCCGGCGCCACCGGGACGGAGACGTCCTCGGTCGCTGCGTGCAGCAGGTCGGCCACCTCACGTTCGTCGATCATGACTTCTCCTCGTGCGTTCGGGCGATGAGGTCACTGAGTGACTCGTCTTCGGACAGCGTCGCGATGGCTCGCGACGCTCGGCTCTTGACCGTCCCAGGGGCGATGCGCAGGACGGTCGCGATCTGGGCCTCGGTGAGGTCGGCGAAGTAGCGCAGGACCAGGACCTGCCGCTGCTCGGGACCCAGTCGATCGAGTGACGCCCGGATGCTCTGGCTCAGCGACACCGTGGCGGCTGGGTCGTCGCTCGGGGTCGGCTCGGGCAGGTCCTGGTAGGGCACCTCGCCGCGCCACTTGCGGCGCCGACCGCGGGTGATGCCGTTGACCAGCACCCGGTAGACGTAGGCATCGCGGTCGTCCGCGGCCGACACCCGGCCCCACGCGCCGTAGCAGCGGATCAGCGCGTCCTGGACCGCGTCCTCCGCATCCTGCTCACGGCAGCCGAACAGGATTGCTGCCCGCACCAGGCGCGCGTAGCGAGCGTCGACGAACGCCCGGTAGTCGTCCTCGTCTGGCTTCATGGTCGTCCTTCGTCGAATGATCTTCTGTCCACTACGAGTCCCTGAGCCGTCCCCGCGGTTCCATCCGCCCATGACAGAATGCCGCGCATGGAGGCCCGGATGGATCCGTGCGTGCTGTGGGCACGCGCGTTCGGCGTGGGCGCCATCTCGTTCTTCCTGGGCGTGGCCGGCCACGTGACGGCAGACGGCCTGCTGCCGGGGCCGCTGTTCCTCACCGCGCTCCTCGGTCTGTCCGTGCTGCTCAGCGTCCCGGTGCTCAACCGACCCGCGGGGCCCCTCCGGCTGGTGGCGATGCTGGTCGGTGGGCAGACCGTGATCCACCTCGTGCTGTCGGTGACGTCCGGCCACCGTGGTGACCCGGGAGTCACGACCGCGGTCGCTCGCCCCACCGGCGTCGGGTCGCTGCCCGTCGTCGACGGCCACCGCGTCGGCTCGCTCCAGGACGCCTACCAGGGCATGGCCGGCCAGCAGCCCCTGTCGCCGACCCTCCCGGTCGGCCACCTGATCAACGATATGTCGGCCCACGCGCCGATGATGGTCGCCCACCTGGTCGCGGCCGCCCTCGTCGGACTCTGGCTCGCCCGCGGTGAGCGCTACCTCTGGACCATCCTCGCCCTGACCGGGCGCCGGGTCCTGCTCGCGGCCTGGGCGCTGGTCCCGGCCCGCGTCGCGCCGACCACGCTCGCGTCGTACGCCGCGGTCCGCGATCTCCCCGGCCCCCGCTCGCTCTGGCTCGTCCGGCCCGCCTCACGGCGCGGGCCACCTCTCCTCGCAGCCTGACCCACTGCACCCACCCACCGGACGGCCTCGTGCCGCCCGGCACTCGGCATTGCGCCGACCTCGTGAGGAGAGACCCTTGACCGACGTACTCGCGCCTGCGCGCGAACCCCAGCCCGACCGACCGCCCGGCTCCCGACCTCGGAGGCGGAGCAGCAGCGGCTGGTTCCGCGCCGTGTGGCGCTGGCACTTCTTCGCCAGCTTCCTGGTGATCCCCGTGCTGCTGCTCCTGGCCAGCACGGGCCTGATCTACCTGTTCCGCTTCCAGCTCGAGCCCCTGATGCACCCCGACCTGATGCAGGTCGACCCGCCGTCCAACGCCCTGGCGCAGCCCTACCTGCAGCAGATCGCCGTGGTCGACGACGGCTACCCGGGATCGACGATCGTGTCGTTCACCGAGCCCAAGAACGACCACAGCCCGACCGTGTTCTCCATCGAGACGGCCGACGGCGCGGCCCGCGACGTCTACGTGAACCCCTACGGTCCCGAGGTGCTCGGCTCGCTCGACCCCGACAAGACGCTCTCGGGCACGGCGATCCGCCTGCACGGCCAGCTGATGGCCGGCCCGTGGGGCGACCACGTGATCGAGCTCGGAGCCTGCTGGGCGGTGGTCATGGCGATCACCGGCTACTACCTCTTCGTGCGCGGCTGGCGCGCGCGGCGGCGCTCGAAGGACCGGCTGCGCCAGCGTCACGGTCTGGTCGGTGCCTTCGTGGGGGTCGGCCTGCTGACGCTCCTGGTGACCGGTCTGCCGTGGACGGGGTTCTGGGGCGCCCAGGTGCAGTCGCTCGTGAGCGGTCACGGGACGTCGTTGCGGAGCCTCGACCCGGGCGCCCAGAGCAACCCGTCGTCGACCCTCGACGAGTCGCTCCCCCACAGCCACGCCCAGGACGTGCCGTGGGCGATGGGCGACTCCGACGTGCCGTCGTCCACGCCCCCGGCCGACGGGGAGCGCAGCGTCGCCAACGCCGATACGGCGATCGAGGTCGCCGACGAGGCCGGGCTTCGCCACCCGATGACCGTCGCCCTGCCCGCTGCGGACGACCGGTCGGGCGTCTACTCGGTGATCGGCTACGCCTTCGACGCGCCGTCGGACGAGAAGACCGTCCACGTCGACAGGTACGGCGGGCAGGTGGTGTCGACGTACGGCTACGACGACTACCCGGCGCTCGCCAAGGTCGTCGCGCAGGGCATCGGCCTGCACGAGGGCCGCAGCCTCGGCCTCTGGTCCTTCTGGGGCTCGGCGCTCATGTGCGTCGCGATCATCTTCATGTGCCTGAGCGGACCGCTCATGTGGTGGCGTCGACGACCACGCGGAGCCGCCCAGCTCGGTGCGCCGCGCGGGCGGATGCCGGTCCGGGCGACGCCCGTCCTCGCCGTCCTCCTGGTCGCGCTCGGCATCTTCCTGCCGCTCTTCGGACTCTCCCTGGTCGCGGTGCTCGCGCTCGACCAGCTGGTCCTGCGCCGGGTCCCGGCACTCGGGCGGTGGTTCAGCACCACCTGAGCCGTCGGCTCACCCCGCCGACAGCCGCAGGCTGTCGCGCGGGGCGGGCTGGCCGCCCGGCAGGCCGAGGCTGATCCGGTCCTGGACCGTGACCGTGCCGTCGGTGCTGATCTGGATCGACGCGTAGCCGGTCTGCAGGCCCGACTTCGTGTTCACGTACTGCAGCTGCACGGTGATCGGCTTGAGCGGGGTGGAGAACGGCGTCGAGAACCGGTTGAAGGTCGGCGTCTCCAGCACCCCGCCCGCGGTGCCGAGCTGGCTCACGACCGTCCAGGTCACCTCGTCGCCGTCGGTGTTCCAGAGGACCCACGGACCGTCGGGGTCGTGGAGGTGCCCGTAGTTGACCGACCCCGGAGGCACGTCGGGGATGCCGTCGTCCCACGGCGTCGTCAGGTGCCCGGCGGTGGCGTCCAGGTCGGAGCGACCATCGATGCCGAGGTAGCCGTCGACGGCACGCGGTTGGTGGAGCAGCACGATGCCGGCGAGGTCGGGGTCGACCGCCTTGCGCAGCGCCTTGCCGATGTCCTCCTCCGACGTGCCGGAGTCGTTGGTGACGAGCCCGCCGAACAGGGTCTTGAACGCCGGGTCCGCAGCGCCCGACACCGCCAGGTCGCCGGCGTCGACGGTCTCGAGGTCGGGCACCTGGACGTCGTCGTCGCGCAGCTGGTCGACGGTCGTGTCGGAGTCGTGGTCGCCCTTGACCGCCACCACCGGGATCCCGGGGCTGGCGGCGGACTCGAGGGCGATGAACCCCTTCTCCGCGACGGCGCCGTTGGAGCTCACGTCGCCGGAGATGGTGCGCAGGGCGATCGCGTCCTCGCCGAGCGTCTCCTGCAGCAGCGGGTAGAGCGCGGTGCGGACCTTGGTCGCCACCAGGCTGCCCTGCGGGTCCGCCTCCGCCAGCACCACACGCTCGTCCGAGCGCGGGCGGAGTCCGTCGGCGTGCGCGGGGATCGTGGTGTCCAGCGAGGCCTTGGCGGTGTCCTCGTACGCCGCCGCCTGCTCGTCGATGCGCGTGGTGTTCTTCTCGACGAAGGGCTGGATCTGCTGGGCGACCTCGCGCGCCTGCGGGCTGCTGAAGGAGAGCCGGTCGACCCCCGGCATCGCGTAGGTCGTGCCGATCTCGTCGCTGCCCGCCCAGCCGATGAAGAGCTGTCGCGCGATCAGCGTCGACAGCGCCAGGCACACGACCAGCCCGACTGCGACCAGGCCCACCTGGCGGCGGGTCGTGTCGGCCCAGGGAGGCATCGGCGGCGGTCGCCCGCGGGAGACCGCCGTGAGCACCAGCCCGCCGACCAGCGCCGCAAGGAGGGTGTACCAGAGCAGGTGGTGGAGCACCGCGTTGCGCAGCTCGCCGCCATAGATCCGGGCGACCTCGCCGGGGTCGTTGACCAGCTCGGTGTTGGCGCGCAGGAACTTCGGCGTGACGTACGACGTGAGGGTGCCGCCCGCCTCGGGCGGGCCGGTGGCACGCAGCGAGGCGCCGAACCCGCCGACGCCGGTGCGCTCCCAGTAGAGGCGACCGAGCACGCCGGTGTCGAGCGTCGAGACGCCGTTGCGGGCGAGCGAGACCTCGACCGGCAGGGTGCCCAGCCGGTCCTGGAACCGCGCGTCCTCGACAGACTGCTCGGCCGCGATCGGCAGGCAGACGACAGCCGCGACCGCGCCGTACGCGAGCACGGCGAGGACCAGCCGACGCAGACGTCCACCCCAGGTCTCCACTACGGAAAACCCTACGGGGTGGACGTCAGGTCACGGCTGGGGGTCACTCGTAGCGGATCAGGCCCCGGATGTTCTTGCCGTCGCGCATGTCCTGGTAGCCCTGGTTGATCTCGTCGAGGGTGTACTCGGTGGTCACCATCTCGTCGAGCTTGAGCTTGCCGTCCATGTAGAGGTCGAGCAGGCGCGGGATGTCGTAGCGCGGGTTGGCGTTGCCGAAGATGCAGCCCACCAGCTCCTTGCGCATCATCGACATCTCGAAGAGGTTGAGCTTCACGTCGTCGGCCATCATGTTGGCGACCGAGGTGACGACACCGCGACCGGCCTTCTTGACCAGGCTCATCATCGGCGCGATCAGGTCGCCGGTGGCCAGGCCGACCGCGAGGATCGCCTTGTCGGCCATCGCGCCGTTGGTGATCTCGTTGATCATCGGCTGCGCGTCGGCCATCGACGCCGCCGTGTGGGTCGCGCCGAGGGTCAGCGCCTTCTCGCGCTTCCAGTCGACCGGGTCGATCGCGACGACGAACCGGGCGCCGGCCATGGCCGCACCCTGCACGGCGCTCATGCCGATGCCGCCGAGGCCCATGACGGCCACGGTCTCGCCGGACTGCACGTCGGCGGCGTACGTCGAGGAGCCCCAGCCGGTCGTCACGCCGCAGCCGACGAGCGCGGCCTTCTCGAGCGGGACGTCCTTGCGGATCTTCACGGCGCTGTCGACGTTGACGACGGTGTACGGCGAGAAGGTGCCGAGCCCGACCATGATGCCGAGGTCGCGTCCGTCCTTGGCGTGGTGGCGGTAGGAGAAGTCGCTGAGCTGCATGCCGCTGAGCAGGAAGGCGCCCAGGTCGCAGAGGTGCTGCTGGCCCGTCGAGCAGGACGGGCACTTGCCGCAGGACGGGATGAAGCTGAAGACGACGTGGTCGCCGACCTCGAACTCCGTGGTCCCCGGGCCGACCTCCTGGACGACGCCGGCGCCCTCGTGACCACCGATGACCGGGAACTGCTTGAGGCCGAAGGCCTCGGCGAGCTCCGGGTCGAGCACCATGTCACCGGTGACCAGGTGCTCGTCGGAGTGGCAGAGCCCGGAGGCGGCCAGCTTGACGAGGATCTCGCCGCGCTTGGGCGGGTCGAGCTCGATGTCCTCCACACTCCAGTCGGTGTGCGGCTCCCACAAGATGGCGGCGCGAGTCTTCATCTGATCTCTCTCCTGGCAGAAGTAGAACGTGTTCTCCCTGCACGGTAGTCCCCCGGACGCCGGGTGTCAGCGCTCTGCGTGAAAACCGTCACAAGTCGCCAGAAGTCGGTGCCCGCAGGACGTAGATGTCCATCACCCAGCCGGCTCCGGACGTCAGGCGGGCCCGGGCAGCCTCGATCTCCGGGAGCACCTCGGAGACCCGACCCGCGACCAGCTCCTCGGTCGCCGTACCGAGGTTGCCGCCCCACCAGATCGACCAGTCGCCGACGTCGACGGGCAGGTCGTCGAGTGCGATGACCCGGTTGAGCATCACCACGACGTTGTCCTGGCCCTGCGCGATCGCCTCGTGCAGCAGGCGCCCGGAGGTGATGTGCAGCGGCTGCCCGACCTCCTGCAGCACCAGGCGGTGGCGGGCGGCCAGCAGCTGGATGCTGGAGATGCCGGGGACGACGTCGACCTCGAGGTCGACCTCGCCCTGCTCACCGACCTCGCGGATGGTCCGGAGCGCGGAGTCGTAGAACGCCGGGTCGCCCCAGACGAGGAAGCCCGCCACGCCGTCGTGGGCGAGGAGAGCCGCCTCGTACGCCGCCACACCCTCGTCCGGGCCGCTGATCCGCACGATGACGGGCTCGTGGCCGAGGTGCTGGTCCAGCAGCCGTTCGCGGGCGTGGACCAGCGGGTCGGGCATCCCGCCACGACCCGACCGGTCGTTGACGATGAAGTAGTCGACCTCGCGGATCGCTCGGATCGCCTCCACGGTCACCTGGTCCGGATCGCCGGGACCGACGCCGATGACCCTGATCCGCTTCACCGGACCAGGGTCTCACCGGATCAGGCGACGAAGGCGATCTGGCTCTCGACGGCTGCGAGCACCGACGGGGTGATCTCGTGGATGTCGTGCGCGTCGGCGGCGTGGCCGGCGACCTGGGCCAGCATCTGGCCGCGGTCGGTGTGCTCGAAGCGGGCGGAGCAACCCGGCATGACGTCTCCACAGGCGAGCTTGAACATCAGGTCCCTTTCGGTCGATGAGGCAGCCGTATCCAGAGCACGGCACCTGCCTGGTCCTGATCGACACCGAGGGTGCCTCCATGAGCGATTACCAGGGCTCGGGCGAGATACATGCCGATGGTCACGCCGGTGCCGTCGTCGTTGAGGTCGAACGGCTCGAACAGCGCCTGGAGCACGTCGGTGTCGATCGGATCGGCGTCGCGGACGAGGCGGAGCTCGACCCAGGGGGCGACCAGCACGACCTCGAGGCGGAGCGACCGGGGCGCCGGTCGTGACTGCCAGGCGAGCCACGAGTCGCGGAGCACGAGGCGGAACATCTCCGGGTCCACGAGCACCTCGACGTCGGGTCCTTCCCCGCCGACCTCCGTGAGCCCCACGAGCCCGGCGGTCAGCTCACCGACCGTCACCCGCTCCGGTTCGAGGCGGAGCAACCCGAGCGAGGCGGAGGCGAGCAGCTCGACGTCGACGATCCGGTCGGCCAGGCGCCGCAGTGCGTCCTCGAGCTTCCCGACGGTGCGACCCAGGGCCGCGGGAGGCACGTCGTCCTCCGCGAGCATCGCCACCCAGCCCTGGGCGACGGTGAGCGGCGTCCGCAGCTCGTGGGCGAAAGCGGCCAGGAACCGGTCGCGCTGGCTGGCCGCCTCCGGGTCGGGCCGATTGGTCACCTGGGCGGTCCCGGCGTCCACGAAGGCGCGCACCCAGCGGTGTACCAACGCCGGGTCGACCGACCACCGGACGGCGACCTCGGTGGTCGAGCTCCCGGCGAGCACCTCGAGCACCGCGGCGACGCGCGGGTCCGTCGGCTCGTCGGCGCGGCCACCGCTCAGCAGGGTCGGTCTGGTCTGAGCCACGTCCTCCCCATCGGCCCGAGGGAGGTGGACCTGACCCGGCGACGGCCGGACACTGAGACATGGTGACTCCCTCGATCTCGACCAGGCTCGCGCTGACGGCGTGCGCCGTGATCACGGCCAGCTCCCTGCTGGTCGCCACGAACTCCACGACCGGCGCCACCACGTCGGCCTCCCTCGCCCCCGCGGCACAGCCCCTGGACCCCGAGGTGATCCTCCCGAGCCGCGTCGACGCTGCCCTCACCCGTGTCCTCGACTCGCTCGGCCGCGCCAATGCGGAGGTCGACGACCGCAACCCGACGGCGGCGGCGAAGGCGCTGACCGCCACCGGCCTCAACGTCGTCCGCGCCACCCTCGCCACGGTGCGGCAGATGGACGCCGCACCTCCCCCGGACACCGAGGCCGAGACCACGGCCGGACCGGACAGCGCGCTGGCGACGCTCAACGTCGACCAGGTGGTGATCACCGAGGTGGCCGGGCTCTTCGACCGGGTCACCAACACCACGACCATCGCGGCCCTCGTGCAGACGCTGAGCACGGGACTGGATCGTCGGGCCTCGCTGCTCACCAAGGTGCTGGCGCTGGACCCGGAGGGGGCGGGGGCGCCGTACGCCGACGGGCTCGTCGACACCGTGCCCGGCTACACCGACGAGGTCGCCAACCTGACCGAGGCGCTCGCAGACGACCACCTCACGGCGACCAGCCGGGCGGCGCTGAAGGACGCGCTCGCCAAGAGCAAGGCCGATGAGGCCAGGGTCCTCGCCGCGTTTCCGGTCGAGGACTGACGCCCGAGTGCTTCAATCGCGGACGTGACCTCGAACGCGGCGGGCCGCTGACGCCATGACCGGCCTGCCGATGAACCAGGACCTCCCCTTCGACGAGGAGGCAGCCCCCTCGCGGGTGTCCACCGGTGACCTGCCCGAGCCCCCGGAGATCCGGGCGCTCGTCACCGAGGTCTACGAGCGCTACCGGCACGAGGACGGCGGCGCCGTCGCCGACTACATCCCGGCGCTGGCGGATGCCTCGCCGGACCTCTTCGGCATCGCGGTGGTGAACCCGTGGGGCCAGTCGTTCGAGATCGGCGACATCGACACGCGCTTCTCGATCCAGAGCGTGTCCAAGCCCTTCGTGTTCGCGCTGGTCTGCGACACCCTCGGCTACGAGGAGGCGCGCGTCCGCCTCGGGGTCAACAGCACCGGGTTCCCCTTCAACTCGCTGATGGCGGTCGAGCTCAACGACCAGCGGACGATGAACCCGCTGGTCAACGCCGGGGCCATCGCCACCACCAGCCTGGCCCCGGGCGCGACTGCCGACGAGAAGTGGGACGCGATCCGGCAGCGGCTCTCCGCCTTCGCGGGTCGCGAGCTCACGATGAGTGACGAGGTCTACGCGTCCGAGTCGGCCACCAACCTGCGCAACCAGGGCATCGCCCACCTGCTGAAGAGCTACGAGCGGCTCTACTTCGACCCGGACGAGACGACCGACGTCTACACCCGGCAGTGCTCGCTCGAGGTCACCGTGCACGACCTCGCCGTGATGGCGGCGACGCTCGCCAACGGCGGCGTCAACCCGGTGACGGGCGAGACCGTGATCGGACCCGGGGTCTGCCGCCGGGTGCTCGCCGTGATGGCCAGCGCCGGCCTGTACGAGCTGTCGGGCGACTGGCTCTACCAGATCGGGGTGCCTGGCAAGAGCGGCGTCAGTGGCGCCATCGTGACCGTGGCGCCCGGCAAGGGTGGCCTGGCGACGTACTCACCGCCCCTGGATGCCGCTGGCAACAGCGTGCGCGGCCAGCTCGCGACGAAGTACCTCGCCGAGCGCCTCGGGCTCAACCTCTTCGCCTCGGTGCCTGCCGCGCACCCCTCCTGACCGCTACCAGTCGTCCAGGGTGTCGGCGTACATCCTCTCGACCAGCGCCACCTGCTCGTCGAGGTTGTCAGCCGTCCAGTCGGCGGTCGACACGGGCGGGAGCACCCGCACCTGCACGGTCCCGGGCGTGAGGATCATCGACCGCGACGGCATGATCTCGCCGGCGTTGCGGATGACCACCGGCACCATCGGCACCCCGGCCTGCATCGCCAGGTGGAACGCGCCCTTCTTGAAGGGCAGCACCCGTGGCGTGGGCGAGCGGGTGCCCTCGGGAGCGATCACCAACGAGGTCCCCGACTCGAGGCTCTCGAGCGCCGGTGCGAGCGCCTCGCGGGCCGCGACCGAGTCGGTGCGGTCGACGTACGCCACGTCGGCGAGCCAGCCCATCGCCGCGAACGACGGGTCCTTGGCGAGCTCCTTCTTCGCGACGGCGGTGAAGTCGCGGCGCAGCAGGGCGGCGAGGACCACGACGTCGAGCTGGCTCTGGTGGTTGAAGACGAAGACCGCCGGGCGCGAGGTCCAGAGGTTCTCCTGGCCGTCGACCTCCAGCGAGACGCCGGCGGCGGCGAGGGCGAGCTCGGAGCCGATCGCGGCGGCGACCGTGAGCGCCGTACGCCGGTCCCGGTTGAGCAACCCCATCCCCAGTCCGGCGCCGACTCCCGCCGCCAGCCCCGCGAAGGAGGCCGCCGAGCGGACGACGTTGAGCGGGGTGAGGCGTCGCTGGTGGTGGAGCCGGTGCACGGACCAGCCGCGCTCCTCCGCCGCCCGGGTCAGGGTGCTGTCGGCGTTGAGCGGGCGAGGTCGGCCGACCGTCTCCAGGTAGAGCACGTCCTCGCCGCCGTTGCCGTAGGCGTAGGACTCGCTGAGGTCCAGCCCCTGCTCCTCGGCGAAGGCCTCCACGGCGGCTGCCTTGCCAGGCCCCCAGAGGATCGGTCCGTCGACCTGGCCGGTGACGATGCCGTCGAGGGCCTCGACCTCGGTGACGAGCAGGTGCTCGATCCCGAGGTCCTCGGCCGCCGCCTGGGCCTGGAACCTGGTGGCCGACGAGGCGAGCGCGACCGTGTGACCGGCGCGGAGGTGCGCCAGGACGAGCCGACGTGCGTCCGGGTAGAGCTCGCCCGAGATCCGGGTCCGGAAGAGCTGCTGCCCCATCTCCTCCAGGTCGGTCACGGCCATGCCGCGCAGGGCTCCGAGACCGACCCCGACCAGGCGCGTCACGTCGTGGCCGCGCTGCTGCATGTTGAAGACCTCGACCAGGGTGCTGAGGAGCTCCTGCGGGCCCATCTCCCTGCTGGCCAGCCGCTGCCGGAAGTAGAGCGCCGCCGAGTAGCCGTGGATCAGGGTGCCGTCGAAGTCGAAGAACGCGCCCACGGTCGGACCCTGCGGTCCGTCCGCGACGGCGGCGAGGAGGTCGTCGATGTCGGCCACGGTTCCTCCGTCAGTCCTTCAGGGCGAGGGATCGCACCTCGGCGATGGCGTCGACGGCTGCGCCCAGCTCGTCGGCGAAGCGTTGGCGGGCCTGGCGGAGCTCGTCGCCACCGGGGCCGAGGAGGTCCCGGTTGCCGGCCAGCTTGAGCGCTCCGCCCATGAGGTCCTTGGAGATGGACTCCGGCGAGTGGAGGTCCTGCTGCAGCCAGCGCTGATGAGCGACCCCGAGGCTCTCGGCGACCAGTCCGTCGGCGTCCAACGGCGCCGCCGGCTCACGGGTGACCAGCCGGTCGGCCACGACGGAGTAGGCCTCCAGGAACGGGCCGATCACCCGGTGCGCGAGCAGCAGGTGGGTGTCCGAGAGCAGCTCGGTGATCTCGCTCAGCGTGGAGTCCTCCTCGGCCCAGCCGGGACGCACCAGCTCGGTCTCGTAGCGCAGCTGCGCGTCGAACTCCCGCTTGGTCGCGAAGAAGAACTCGTACTTGAGCAGGTCGCGCAGTGCGAGGGCTCGCTCCCAGGTGGCGGCGACGACCTCGGCCCTGGACGAGGCGTCATCGGCGGCCGCCTGGACGAGCGCCACCTCGAGGATCGCGCGGTCGATGAAGTAGTGGGTCACCGTGTTGCGGTAGAACGCCGCCTCGTGCTGCCGGTCGGGCGCGATCGCGTAGACGGGCTCGAGCCCGCCGGCGTACTCGATCACGACGCCCTCGCGCACCAGCGTGGCGAGCGCCTTGCGCAGGCCCTCGGGGCGGCCGAGGTCGACGTCGGCGGTGAGCGGCAGCTGACGGCGGCGTACGTAGGCGACGAGCGGTTCGAGGACGCCGAGCGTCTCGGCGAGGGTCATCGCGCGACCGTCGTTGTCGAGCAGCCCGAAGGTCACCAGGGCGGCCGGCGTGATCGGCGTGGCGGCGTTGATGCGGTGGGCAACCTCGAACGCGACGCGAGGAACGACCGCGGTGAGGTCGTTGGAGTCGGCGCGCGAGCCGGCATCGGCCAGGGCCTCCCGCAACGACAGCGGCGGACCGAACCGCACGTGCGCCCGCCCGCGGCGACGGCCCTGGGCGCGGGCGAAGCGGTAGAGCCAGGCGAGGCTCTCGGGCGCCTTGCTCCCGCCGCTCTCCTCACGCGACAGCGCCGACACCTCGTGCTGCTGGTCGTAGACGATCGAGACCGGCACGAGGTAGGCGTCGTCGCTGGCGTCGCCGTTGGCGCGGAAGGCGTCGACGAGGTAGCGCAGCACGCCCATCCGCGGTGGCCGGAGCTTGCCGGTGCGGGTGCGGCCGCCCTCGAAGTACCACTCCAGGTTGGCGTGCTGGCGCAGGAGGAAGCCGAGGTAGAGGCGCAGCATCGCCGGGTAGACCGGGTCGTCGCGGGTGGAGCGGCGGATGAAGATCAGTCCGCTGCGCTTCCCCAGCTCCGAGAGCGGCCACATCGCGAGGTTGATGCCGCCGAGCGTGTAGTTGCTGGGGAAGCCGTGCCCGACCGTGGCCGACCGCAGGACCAGCGGGTCGAGGTAGGAGCGGTGGTTGGGCAGGAACACCAGCGAGTGCTTGCGTCCCAGCTCGGCCAGCTCGGCCATCCTGCTCGTGTCGACGTCGACCTCGTAGGACCGCGTCAGCCACCGGCCCATCCGGTCCCACAGCCGCGACGCCGACTCGTCGACGTACGCCGCCATCTCCTCGAGGGCGACCCGCGCGTCCGCCGCCAGGTCGGCCTCGGTGCGCCCGGTCCGCTCCACGAGGGCGGCCAGCGTCTCGGCGTACTGGGTCGTGCCCATCACCAGCTCGACGGCCCGGCGCTCGTGATCGACGTCACTCATCCGGGCAGCCTAGGCGCTCGGGCGCGCCCGAGGCTCCCGAAACGAGACGAGTCCCGGACCCACAGTCGTGGATCCGGGACTCATCGATCTCCGGTCGGGCTGACAGGATTTGAACCTGCGACCCCTTGAAGGTAAGCAGGCAGGCGGTCTTGTCTTGCTGCTCTTCGCGGAAAGTAGTGCTGACCTGCGAAGACGCTTCGTGGCCGGCTCGCGCGGCTTAGCTCGCAGGGGCTCGGATCTGCGCCGTTCTGACGGGGTTTCCGACTAGTAAGCGTCCACCTCCGAGTCGGACAGGACCCGCGGCCGGCGCCCGTCGCTTCTTCAACGTGCACCGGTCGTTTGGGATCCTTCCTCAGCTTCGCAGGGCGACGGTCAGCAGCACGGCCGAGTCCTCGACCGCTTCAAGGGCGTGCCGGGAGTCGGGAATGATCATCAGATCGCCGGGTGATCCGTTCCAGCTATCGTCGCCCGCGATGAGGGTGACGCGGCCGTGCAAGACCTGGACAGTCGCCTCGCCCGGATTCTCGTGTTCGTCCAACCTCGAGCCGGCACGAAGGGCGATCAGGGTCTGGCGCAGGAGATGCTCGTGCCCGCCGTAGACCGTGTGGGCGCTGCGGCCGCTGGATTGGCTCGAGGCCGTCTCCAGGTGATGCCGGACCAGTGCCGTCAATGACTCCTTCTGCATGGGGATCTCCTCGTAGGCGTGTTGACGCAGGCGACCGTTCGTCTTCACTATGGCGCGGTCCCGCGCGCGTTGACGTCCTCGTCACTACAGAAGCCAGTGTGCCTGCGGTTCAGACACAGGAGACCTAGAAGACTGCCATCGGCGTCGACAACCGCTAACCGCCGCAGGTCCCGACTGAGCATGAGTAGTCGTGCCTGTTCCGCGGGCAGGTCGCTGCTCACAGTGCGGCCCTCGACCACCGCATACGTTAGTGACAAGGCCATGTCATCCGCGTGATCTGGGATGTCACCACGGGTCAGAGTGCCGCGCAGCCGTCCTTGGTCGGTCAGCAGGAGCATGTGGACGTGGTGGTCGCGCAATGCGGCTCGCGCGTCCCGCACACGCGCGTGGATGGGCATCATCTTGGGCAGTCGCAGCACCACGTCGGCGACGCACAGGTTCGCCAACTCGTCGGGAATCCGGGAAGGCGGGGTGGTCACGTGATCCCCGCACGGGGTTGTGAAGCACGAAGTCGGCGATGCGATGGCGGGGCGCCTCCGGTCAGATGGATCTGATCGATCGTGGCGCCTACGTTGGATGTCATCGTGTGATGGCGATGAGTCCGCCCAGTCCGACGAGGTACAGCACGCACACGCTCATCGAGTCGACGCCCATGCCCAGGACGCGCCGTTGCGGCCGGAAGATGAGTCCCACCGCGTAGACGAGGGTGAGCAACGCGGCGAGTGCGGTGAGGTAGATGTCGCTGGCGCGGGCGCGCGGCAGAATCGCATTGCCGGAGATGACGGTTGCGACGAGGAAGAGCACTGGCAGAAAGGCGTTGCCCCCGAAGATGTCACTGATCGCGAGGTTGTCGTCGCCCTGACGGACCGCCTGGAGGCCGGTGGAGATCTCTGGCAGGGAGGTCGCCAGGGCCAGCACCGTGGCGCCGAAAAGGACGCCGGTGAGCCCGATCTGTGAGGAGGCCGCCTCCCCTGACTTCTCGAGTGTCACCCCGGCGACCAGCGTGGCCACAGCTGCTGCTGCGAACAGGGTCGCGGTACGGCGCGTGGACCGATGCTGGGTGTCTGGTGCCTTCTCCGATCCCGAAGCTTCCGCCGCCTGTGAGTGGCTTCGGTGACGCGTGCGATGCCCTTGCGGGTGCGGGGTCGCATCCGGCGCTTCTCCCCCCTGGTGCCACGGCAGGCCACGGCCCGCGCGCTGGACAAGGAGCAGCCCGACCACCCACAAGATGGCGATCAGGATCACGTCCGGCGTCAACCGAGCGACCACCAGGTTGGATGGCAGCTGGCTGCCCGCGACGACGACCGTGAGCACGGCCACGACGACGAGGGCCTCGAGCACGAGGGTGAGCGAGGCCGCCCGGTAGGTGAGCGGCTTTGCATCCGGCGCGCGCTTCCCGAGCATGTCCAGTACCGCGATCACCACCGTCTGGATGGCGATCCCGCCCAGGATGTTGCCGACGGCGATGTCCACGTTCCCCGCCAACGCCGCGCTGACTGTGATCGCGACTTCGGGCAGGTTCGTGGCCACTGCGAGCACGATGAGCCCTCCGAACGCACTGCCGAGATGCAGTCGTGTGTCGAGGGTGTCGGTGGTCTCCGAAAGGAAGATGCCGGCGCCCCAGATGACGCCGGCTGACGCTACGAAGGTCGTGAGCAAGAGCCACATCGGCAGCGAATCCATCGTTGCAATCTCCTCAAAGTCTCATACGGCGTGAGCAGGACATCAGTCCTTGGCCCGGCTGCGCTCAAACTTCATGCACGGACCACTCCTGCTCGGTGGCCTCGCGGGCGGCCTGATTGAAGTCGGTGAGTGCCTGCAGGGCTGCCTCGACCGTTCGCCGAGGCATGGTGGACAAGATGCGCCCGACCTCACGCTGTCGATGGGCGTTCACCTCCGTCAGGAGCTTGGCTCCCGAAGACGTGAGGTGGACGTGAACGGCTCGACCGTCCGTACTCGACCGTTGCCGGGCGATCAGGCCGAGTCGCTGGAGCCGGTCACAGAGCCGACTCGCATTCGACTGGTCGATGCCCAACTGGTCGGCCAACTGGCTGATCCCCTGTGGCCCGTCGGCTGCCAGCACCACCAACACGCGGTGCTGCGGAAGCGTGATGTCGGCGGATGCGGCGTTGATCGAACGGATAGCGATGCCGACCAGAGCGCGACTGGCGGTGATGAAGGCCTCGGCCGCTTCGGCCATCGCAGGATCCCGGGCTGGTGCTGCCTTGACCATGGTCGGCTCCTTCGCTCTACCACTACTTGCTTAACAGCATACATGCGTGTACGCATATAGATGAGCTCAGTCGGCATTCCCGCTGAGGAGTCACGAGGAAAGGTCACGACCCCATGGTTGATCGGATCAATGACATCTGGGGCGAAGGCACCCCGCATCCACGCGGAACCGTTTGGCCGGCCCGCGTGGACCTCCATCTGGAGGAGGGCGTCGCCGAGGCTGATGTGGAGCGCTGGGTGCAGTCCGCGTGCCTGTTGTGCAGCAACGGGTGCGGGTGTGACATCGCGGTCAAGGACGGGCGGATGGTCGGGGTTCGCGGACGGGCTGGAGACACGGTCAATCACGGGCGTCTGGGGCCTAAGGGGCTCTACGGCAGTACGCCGTGGGCCTCCTCGTCGGACCGGCTGACCCGTCCGTTGGTGCGACGCGACGGTCAGCTGGTGGAGACCGACTGGGAGACCGCGATGGGTCGGATCGTCGAGGTGTCGAAGGGGCTGCTGGCGGAGAAGGGGCCGCTCTCGCACGGTTTCTACACCAGCGGTCAGCTGTTTCTGGAGGAGTACTACACGCTGGCGGTGATCGGGAAGGCAGGGCTCGGCACCCCGCACATGGACGGCAATACCCGCCTGTGCACCGCCACGAGCGCGGCGGCGTTCAAGGAGTCCTTCGGCGCCGACGGGCAGCCGGGCTCCTACACCGACATCGAGCATTGCGACGCGATCTTCCTGTTCGGGCACAACATGCCCGAGACCCAGACCGTGCTGTGGGCGCGGATCCTTGACCGCACGCGCGGGGAGGACCCGCCGCGCATCGTGTGCGTCGATCCTCGCCACACACTCGTCGCGGCGGAGGCGGAACGCACGGGCGGGATCCACCTCGCACCACGGGTCGGCACGAACCTCGCGCTGATGAACGGGCTAACCCGCGAGCTGTTCACCCACGGCTGGGTGCACACGGAGTGGGTCGAGGAGCACGCGATCGGCGTCGACGACCTGCGCGACACGGTGGCGCCGTATACCCCAGAAGAGGTGGAGCGGATCTGCGGCGTGCCCGCAGCGGACCTGCGGCAGGCCGCCCGGATCTTCGGTGAGAGCGAGGCCGTCCTCTCGACCGTGCTGCAGGGCTTCTACCAGTCCCACCAGGCCACCGCTGCGTCGGTTGCGGTGAACAACCTGCACCTGCTGCGCGGCCAGATCGGCCGTCCCGGCTGCGGCGTGCTGCAGATGAACGGGCAGCCCACGGCCCAGAACAACCGCGAATGCGGTGCCGACGGTGACCTGCCGGGTTTTCGCAACTGGGACAACCCGACTCACGTCCAGCAGTTGGCCGACCTGTGGAAGGTCGATGCGATGACCATTCCGCACTGGGCGCCGCCCACACATGCGATGCAGATCATGTCCTATGCCGAAACCGGCTCGATCGGTTTCCTGTGGATCTCCGCCACCAACCCGGCCGTCTCGATGCCTGAGTCCGCCCGGATCCGCAAGATCCTGGCCGGCGAGCAGTGCTTCGTCGTGGTGCAGGACCTGTTCCTGACCGAGACCGCCGAGCTCGCCGACGTCGTACTCCCCGCAGCGGGGTGGGGGGAGAAGACGGGGTGTTTCACCAATGTCAACCGCACCGTCCACCTCTCCGAGCAAGCCGTCGAGCCGCCGGACGAGGCGCGCAGTGACCTCGACATCTTTCTCGCCTACGCCGACGCGATGAAGTTCACCAACATCGAGGGCGACCCCCTGATCGGCTGGCGCACCTCCGAGGAGGCCTTCGATGCGTGGCGAGAAGCCACCCGAGGTCGACCTATCGACTACACGGGTCTGAGCTACGACAAGCTCCGCGGGCCCAGCGGCATCCCGTGGCCGGTGAACGACGAGCACCCGGACGGCACCGACCGCCTGTACGCCGACGGAAGGTTCCCTTCCGACACCGACGAGTGCGAGACCTACGGCCACGACCTGCTCACCGGCGGGGCCGTCACCGAGACCGAGCACCGGGCGATGGCCCCGGCGGGTCGGGCATTCCTCAAGGGCGCCGCCTACACGCCACCGCACGAGGAACCGTCCGAGGACTATCCGCTGCGCTACACCACCGGACGCACCGTCTACCAGTTCCACACCCGTACCAAGACCGGCCGAGCCCGCTCCCTGGACCAAGCCGCGCCTGACGCGTGGGTCGAGCTCTCCCCCACCGACGCCGCAGGCCTCGGCATCTCTGAGGGCGACTGGGTCCGCGTCGAGTCCCCACGAGGTGCCATCGAGGTCCGCGCCCGCGTCGGGACCGTCATGGCGGGCGCGGTCTTCGCGCCCTTTCACTACGGACACTGGGACCCCCACGACCTCGCGCCGGACGCCGAGCACCGGCTCGCCAACGAGTTGACCATGACGGTGTGGGACCCGGTCTCCAAACAGCCCTACTTCAAGACCGCCGCCTGCCGCGTTACCAAGACCCGCGACGGCGACGGCCCCTCCCCCGCCCCTACAACGGCCGCCTCAGCACCCGCCGCCCCCCAGACCGCTGAAGCGCCGGCGTCACCACCCGGAGGAGCCACCTCCTCCGAGGTGCTCGCCGATACCCCGCACTACGCCCTCGACCCCAGCAGCCGGAGGACCTGATGCCGCACCTGTCCACCTACGTCGGACTGGCCGACCGCAGCGAACAAATACTGGCGGAGTCTTTCCGTGCTGTCGGGCTGGGGCACGCCCGGGCCGTCGACGTCTTCCACACGTGCAACCTCCTGGCCGAGATGTGCGACCGGCACCGTAGACAGCTGGCGCCCATCGCCGAACGCTATGGCGAGGACGACATCGAGGAACCCGAACGGCTGCATGCAGATGGACTCGCTCAAGCCCGCGACGGCGAGATCGGGCTGTTGCGCGACCTCCAGGACCTCCACGTGCTGGCCACCCTCGTGCAGACCACCTGGACCGTGATCGCCCAAGGCGCCCAAGGTCTCCGTGATGCCGAGCTTCTCGATGTCGCTACCACTGCGAACGAGGAGACGTCCCGGCAGCTGACCTGGCTGAACACCCGGATGAAGGTAGCGGCACCTCAGGCGCTGATCGTCGCGCCATGACTCACCCCAACCATCCTCCGGTGCCCTTGCGCCAGTACGCCCTGCTCGCCGACGGCGAACGCGGCGCCCTGATCGGGCCACGCGGCAACATCGCCTTCCTCTGCGCCCCGCAGTGGCACGACGATGCGATCTTCTCCAGCCTCCTCGGCGGCCACGGCGAGTACTCCGTCAGCCCTCAGGACGCCCGCTACGTGTGGGGCGGGCACTACGAACAGGACACGTTGATCTGGCGCAGCCGTTGGACCTCAGGGACAGCAGTGACCGAGTGCCGCGAAGCCCTCGCCTTCCCCGGATATCCCGACCGAGTCGTGGTGCTGCGCCGCATCGAGGCCACACTCGGCGACGCCCATGTCATCGTCGAACTGGACTGCCGTGCCGAGTTCGGAGCCCGGCCCATGATCGTAGGACGCAGCGCAGAAGGCGTCTGGACCGGACACAGCGGCGACGTCCACTTCCGCTGGTCCGGCGCCCCCACCCACGCCCGGCTCGTGGACGGCAAGATCCGCGCAGCCATCGACGTCCCCGCAGGTGCCCACCACGACCTCGTGCTCGAGATCAGCCGCCGCCGGCTTGACGAGGAGCTCCCCGATCCGGTCCAAGAATGGCAGCGAACCGAACGCGCCTGGTCCGCCGCATGCCCGGACCTCTCGAGCTCCGCGGCCCCTGGTGAGTCGCGGCACTCCCACGCCGTCCTGCGAGGGCTCACGACTTCTTCAGGCGCGATGGTGGCCGCCGCCACGACCGCCCTCCCTGAGCGTGCCAACCAGGGACGCAACTACGACTACCGCTATGCCTGGATTCGCGACCAGTGCTACGCAGGCTTGGCGGCCGCAGCCGTTGACAGTCACAGCCTGCTCGACGCAGCCGTCAGGTTCGTCTCGGCACGGGTTCTCGAGGACGGCCCCACACTGCGCCCGGCCTACACGGTCAACGGCGACCCGGTTCCCGACGAGCGGCCCCTCAAGCTGCCCGGCTACCCGGGAGCCCCCGTGCGAGTGGGCAACCACGTCAATCAGCAGTTCCAGCTCGACGCGCTGGGCGAATGCCTGCTCCTCCTCGCCGCGGCCGAAGGGCGCGGCAGGCTCGACACCGAGGGCCAGCACGCCGTCGAAAGCCTCGTGGACGCCATCGAGAAGCGACAACACGACCCCGACGCCGGCATCTGGGAGCTCCGCGACCGCCACTGGGCACACTCGCGATTGATGTGCGCAGCCGGCCTCCGGGCCGTCAGCGCCCGGCGAGGGGGAAGCGTGGGTGCCACCTGGGAGCGACTCGCCGATCGCCTTGTGGACTCCGTGGACGAAGATTGCCTGCACTCCGATGGTCGCTGGCAGCGCTCGCCACACGACCCAGCTGTGGACGCCTCCTTGTTGCTGCCCGGCATCCGCGGCGCCGTACCCAAGGACGACCCGCGCAACATCGCCACGATCCGTGCCGTCATCGAGAAGCTCACCGACGATGGCTACGTTTACCGCTTTCGCCACGACCCACAGGTCCCCTTTCACGAAGCCGAGGGCGCCTTCGTCCTCAGCGGCTTCCACCTGTCGCTGGCATGCCTGGACCAAGGCGACATCCTCAGCGCCACACGCTGGTTCGAGCGCAACCGGGGGTCGCTAGGACCACCGGGTCTGTTCGCCGAGGAGTACGACGTGGTCCAGCGCCAGCTTCGCGGCAACCTTCCCCAGGCGTTCGTCCACGCGCTGCTCCTCGAGACCGCCCAGCGACTCGGCGAAGCAGGCGTCAACTCCCGCGGCTTTACAGCCCGAGCCCGCTGACAGGACTCCACCAACCACCACCGACCCCAGGAGAGCCACACATGATCACCTCCCACAGTCCACGCGTCGTCGTCATCACCGGAGCCTCCGGTGGGATTGGCCGGGCCAGCGCACGCGTCTTCGCGGCTCGCGGTGACCGAGTCGCCCTTCTGGCACGCGGAACCACAGGCCTGGAAGCTGCGGCGAGTGAGGTCCGCGCACTGGGCGGAACCGCACTGCCGATCAGCGTCGACACCGCCGACCACGACGCCCTCGAGGTCGCGGCGGACCGTGTCGAGAACGAGCTGGGGCCCATCGACGTATGGGTTAACGACGCCTTCACCTCGGTCTTCGCCCGGTTCATCGACATCAAGCCAGACGAGTTCCGACGTGTCACCGAGGTCTCCTACCTCGGCTTCGTCAACGGCACCCGCACCGCATTGCGCCGGATGCTCCCACGCGACCAGGGCGTCATCGTCCAGGTCGGTTCGGCGCTGGCCCACCGTGGTATCCCGCTGCAGTCGGCCTACTGCGGCGCCAAGCACGCCATGTGGGGCTTCCACGAGTCGCTGCTCACCGAGCTGCGTCATGACCGAAGCAGCGTCCGCGTCACCTCGGTCGCCATGCCAGGCGTGAACACCCCGCAGTTCACCTGGGTGCTCTCCAAGCTTCCCAAACAGGCGCAACCTGTGCCGCCCTTCTACGCACCAGAGGTCGCCGCGCGGGGAGTGCTCTACGCCGCCGAGCATCCCGAACGCCGCGCGTACTGGGTCGGGATCGCGACCGCGGGCACCATCATCGCCAACCGGGTCGCCGGCGGACTGCTCGACCGCTACCTCGCCCGCACCGGCGTTTCCTCCCAGCAGACCGCCCAGGACAAGCCAGCCGACAAGCCCAACAACCTGTGGCACCCCGTCGACGGCCCCGACGGACAAGACTTCGGGCCCACCGGCCCCTTTCCCGATCGAGCCTTGAACCACTCGCCCCAACAATGGGCTTCACAGCACCGCCGCGCTCTCGCCGCCACCGGCGCGCTCGCCCTCGGGATGACCCTCGTCGCAGGCAGGACCTCGCGCAGCCCAGCTCGGAGGGCCTCATGAGGCGCACCCGTCCCGTCGACGTCGCCCGATTCGGGCTCGGCCTCGTGGCCCTGAGCCGACCCGGCCTGCTTCTACACCTCACCAAGGGGCACCACAGCGCGGTGAGCTACAGCGCAGCCACCCGCCGCACGGTGCGCCTACTCGGGGCGCGCTACGTCGTCCAATCCGGTGGCGGCATGATCCTCGAACGCCCGTGGCTGCCAGAGGCGGACGCACTTGTCGACCTGGTGCACGCGGCCTCGATGCTCGGCCTCGCCGCCCTGTCGCGCAACCACCGGCGGTTGGCCCTGCTGAGTGCGGGAGCCGCTGTCGCCTTCGCCGGCGCTGATCTCCAGGAGCAGACGGAGTGAATGCGACCACTGTGCACCGTCGGTTCCGCCCGACCAGCAAGGAACCTGCTATGACCACCTCCAAGTGGTCTCATCCAGACCACAGCACGCGGCGACCCCTCGTCCGTCCCCGATGGGTCTGGGGCGGACTCGCGGTGGCCCTGGCCGGCCTGGGTGTCTTCGGGCTCGGCATCGCGCTGCTCTCCCTGTGGTGCTCGATCACCGGCGCGGCCCTTCTGGTGCTCGGTGCAGCCAGCAGCGTTGCTGGCGGCATCATGTACGACGCCTCTCCAGAGCTCTCCGCGGGTACGGAGATGCGGCAAATCGTGCGAGGCGACGTGCACGAGGCTGTCTCGACTCGCGAGTCGGTACGTGAGCCCAACGCACGGCTCCACGCGGCACAGACCACCGCCAGAACCGACGCACTCCTCAGAGCGCGACCAACCACCTCTCCCCCACTCGCACCGATCGCGGGCTGGTCCCTGCTGGGGATCACTACCTTCGTAGTCGTCAGCCAACCCTGGTTCCTGGCTCACTCCGCCAACGGCCACGACTCAGCTTTGCGTGACACCGGGCTGGTCATCCTGAGTGGGCTCGCTGGGATCAGGATCGCCACCGGCGTCGGACGCCATCTCATGGCCGTGGCACTGGCGACACTGGCCGGCCTCGGACTCCTACTCGGTGGTCTGTTCGCTCAACACGACCGAACGGACCTAGTCATCGTGGAGACGGCTTGTGGCGTGATCACAATCGTCCTGGCTCTCGCAGGTGGCGCGCGTCCGACCCCCGCGAGCTACAACGACGTGAACCCGGGACCACCGGACCGTGATGGATGAACCGACCACCGCTCCGGCACCGAAACCGGCCGACGTGGAGCCGTCGGCCGCGACCACTGGGGTCAGCGGCCCCGACATCGGAACAAGACGCGGTGCGGGCCGTACCCGAGAAGCCGTGCAAGTCAGGAGTCCTGACCTGATTTGAACCGAAACCCTCTGGGCGAGATCGGACGCTACGGAGTGGCTTGGAAGATCGCGGATCTCCTCGGGATTACACGGGAAGACCTCACAGTCCACTTCGGATTGTAACGGGGTGGCATGGGATCGTGGCCGACTGTTCGTGGCCGGTTCGTGGCCGCTGGTTCGAATCCTAGGGTCCCGGCGCGTACATGATCACGCTGACGCCGGCGAGGCAGACGAGAGCACCGATGACGTCGTAGCGGTCGGGCTTGAAGCCGTCCATCGCCATCCCCCAGGCGAGTGAGCCGGCGATGAAGACGCCCCCGTAGGCGGCGAGGATGCGGCCGAAGTGTGCGTCCTCCTTGCCCTCAACGTGCGCGACCTAGACTCACCATTGTGAGCCGCACCGTGATGCAGCGTATCCACAACCCTCGCAACCGCGAGTGTGGATGCGACGCCGACTGCTGGTGCCGCCGTACCGCGGTCGGTCGGGCGGTCAAGTGGTGGTTCCCCGCCAGGCTGTTCGGGATTCACCACAAGAGTTCAGCCACGGCGCAGTGGAAGCGAGACCAGGACCTGGCCTAAGGCCGCCCGCTCACGTCGGCGCCCGGCTCTCAAAGTTGCCGCACTGACAGCGGGTCCGCTCTCATGCAGGGCGATGGCCGAGCCTCAGGGCCGCTCTTTGAGTCCCTGTTGGAGAAGGCTGATCATTTCTGCGATGCGGACCGGGCGTTGGTCGGGTTGGCGTTTTGTCGAGTCGATCCAGCGGAGCCACTTGGTGCGGTAGAACTGTGCGAGCGCGTCGAAGGAGGCTGCCGCTTCGGGGGCAGCATCGAGTGCTTGGGCGATGTCTGGGGCGAGGTTCGCGCGTTGGGGCCCCTCGGGTTCGAGCACGACCTCGATCGTTGCGCCGTCGGGAAGCGGGACCCGGCACCAGGCTGGCCCCAGCGCGATGACCGGCCCTTCGGCTCGCTTCTCGATGACACCGCGCATTCCGCGTCCATCCACCGATCCGTTGACCGGGTGGCGGGTCTTCGAGCCCCAGACCTGGTCGGGATCGAACGGGATCGGTACGAGGGTGCGACCGCGCTGGTCGACACTGACCGTGGTGCGGAATCGCTGTTGCCGGCTCATAGGTAGCGGCACACTTGGTCGGGCGGGCAGGTGTCGGGCTCGGCCAGTGCGGCGTTGTCGTGGAGCTCGGCGATCGAGCGGCGGAGATCGACCAGCTGGGCGATCTGGGCATCGAGGTCGCGGAGGCGTTCGGTGAGCAGGTCGCTGACGTGTCCGCACGGTGGCGTGCCGCTGTCGCGGATGCCGAGGATCTGCTTGATCTGGGCCAGCGTGAGGCCGGCGGCTTGCCCGCGGTGGATGAAGTCGAGTCGGCCCAGCATGTCGGGGGTGTAGTCGCGGTAGCCCGACGGGGTTCGGTCGGCGGCCGGGAGTAGGCCCTGATCCTCGTAGAACCTCAGCGTCTTGGTCGTCGTGCCGGTCGCCTCGGCGAGTTCACCGATCCTCATGGACGTTGGTCCCTCATGCGGCTTGACCTTCCCCTGCACTGGAAGGTCCAGTATGGCCGCGTACCCAGTCCGAACCAAGCCCCGGGAGGCGTTGATATGCCCGACATGAAGGTCGATCTCGCGATCGTGGGGTCCGGCGGCGCCGCCTTCGCTGCCGCCATCCACGCCACCAAGCTCGGCAGGTCCGTGGTCATGATCGAGCGGGCCACCTTGGGTGGCACGTGTGTGAACACGGGGTGCGTTCCGTCCAAGGCCCTGCTCGCTACGGCCGAGGTCCGGCACGTCGCGGGTGATGCCGGCCGGTTCCCGGGGATCGCCGCCTCGGCGGCGGACGTGGACATGCCCGCCCTCATCGCTGGCAAGCAGGCCCTGGTCGAGTCGATGCGCGCGGAGAAATACGCCGACGTGGCCGCGGCCTACGGCTGGCCGATCGTGCAGGGTGACGCGACCTTCACGGGCACCGGCGACGCCCCGGCGCTGGATGTGGCGCGGACCGATGGCACCACCGAGACCGTGGAGGCCGGCCACTACCTGGTCGCCACCGGGTCGCAGCCCTGGATCCCGCCCATCGATGGTCTGGCCGGACCAGAGAACCCCAGCGGGGTCGAGTACCTGACGTCCACCACGGCGATGGAGCTCGACGAGGTGCCCGAGTCGCTGCTGGTACTCGGCGGCGGGTACGTGACGCTGGAGCAGGCGCAGCTCTTCGCCCGGCTCGGTTCGAAGGTGACCATGCTGGTGCGGTCCCGGCTGGCCTCGCGGGAGGAACCGGAGGCGTCCAAGGCGCTGATCGGGGTGTTCGCCGACGAGGGAATCCGGGTGGTCCGCCGCGCCACGGCCACGTCGGTACGTCGTGACGAGACCACGGGCGAGGTGGTCGCCACCGCCACCGTCTCGGGCGGGACCCAGGAGTTCCGTGCCTCCCGGCTGCTGGTCGCACTGGGCCGGCGCCCGGTCACCGACGGCCTGAACCTGGAGGCGGTCGACGTCAAGACCGGGGACCTGGGCGAGATCGTGGTCGATGACCGGCTCGCCAGCTCCAACCCGCGGATCTGGGCCGCCGGGGATGTCACCGGTCACCGCGAGTTCGTCTACGTCGCCGCATCCCACGGCACGATGATCGTCGACAACGCCTTTACCGGCGCCGACCGGGAGGTCGACTACCGTCACCTGCCCCGGGTCACTTTCACCAGTCCCGCACTCGGCTCGGTCGGGATGACCGAGGCCGAGGTCCTGGCCGCCGGTATCGCGTGTGACTGCCGGGTGCTGCCCCTGGAGTACGTGCCCCGGGCACTGGTCAACCGCGACACCCGCGGCTTCATCAAGATTGTCGCCAATGCCGCCACCGGGCAGATCCTGGGTCTGACCGCGGTCGCCAAGGACGCCGGCGAGCTCGCCGCCGCCGGGGTCTACCTCCTCGAAGCCGGCATGAGCGTCTATCAGGTCGCGCACCAATGGGCGCCCTACCTGACCATGGCCGAGGGCATCAAGATCGCCTGCCAGTCCTTCACCACCGACGTCTCCATGCTCTCCTGCTGCGCCTCCTAACAACCCCGAAACTTCGGAAGGATCCTGATGACCTCTCTCAGTCACGACCTCAACAACCGGCTGGTCTCCCCGAACGAATCCGGGCTCGACCCGGCCGTGCTGGTGCCGCTGCTGCGCCTGCTCGCGGCCGGAGAACCGGTCGCGGTGACCGACCTCGCCGACGCCGCCGGACTCACCGAGGAGGCCACCCGCACGGCCTTGGCGGCGACGCCGGAGACCGAGTACGACGACGAGGGCCACATCGTGGGCCAGGGCCTGACGCTGCGGCCCACCCGCCACCGGTTCACCGTGGACGGGGAAGAGCTCTACACCTGGTGTGCCCTGGACACCCTGATCTTCCCCGTCATCATCGACAGGGCCGCGACGATCGAGTCGACCTCCCCGACCAGCGGCGGCACGGTCCGAGTGACCGCCACCCCCACCGGCGTGACCGCGGTCGAGCCGGCCACAGCGGTCATGTCCCTGGTCAACCCCGAGGACCTGAGCTCGATCCGCTCATCCTTCTGCAACCAGGTCCACTACTTCACCTCCGCCGAGGACGCCCAGCCGTGGCTGGAGGCAAACCCGGGAGGCGAAATCCTCCCGGTCGCCGATGCCTACCGCCTGGCCACCGATCTCACCACCACGATGCTCGACCGCGTCGCCCCCGCAACCAAACCCACCCCGAACGCGACCGCGAAGCACCCCTGCTGCTGACCTCCGCCACCCCAAGCCCACCAACCACAGCCGACCATCCAGCAAGGAACTAGCCATCATGAACAACGACAGGTCCGATTCGCCGGGACCGCCCGACGGGTCGGGACCGTCCGGGTTGCTGCTCGGATCAGGGGTGGCCCTGTTCGCAGCGGTCTGCTGCGCCGGGCCCGCACTGATCGCAGCGGGCGCCCTGGGTGTCATCGGAGGCTGGCTGGGCAACCCCTGGGTACTCGGCGCCGCGGTCGCCCTGCTCGTTGCGGCAGTCGTCTGGACCGTGACCCGCCGCCGCGGCACCTCAGATTCCGCGGCAGCCGACCGTGGTGCTCTTCTTCTCCGTCGAATGCGGCCGATGCGGGCCCACTGCCAACGCCCTGGCCAACGCGCAGGCCGATGACCCCGTGGTGGCCAACTTCGTTATCGTCGACGTGGCGGCGTACGCAACCGAGCGTGACATCGCGGGATTCCTCGACGCCAATAACGCCGGGGGTCTCGGCTACACCCGCGACGCCGACGGCCGGCTGACCGCGACCCCCTGACTGTGCGCTCAGAGGCCGAGGTCGCGGCTGGAGGTGACCCGCATGGCTTCGAGGGGTCGGATGTAGTGCTCGACCAGGGTGGAGATCCGGGTGTGCCGGGTCTGTGCGGCGATGCGGTCGAGTCCGACCCCGGCGAGGGCGGCGGTGGTGGCGTGTCCGGCCCGGAGCGAGTGTCCGCTGACGCGCTCGGACGGGATGCCGGCTGCTGCGGCGCGTTCCTTGAGCATTCGGGCCAGGCCGCTGCCGGTGAAGGGGCGGGAGCCGATGCGGTCATGGTGGAAGCCGGTGAAGAGCTGTCCGGGCCAGGTGCCTCGGTGGGCGAGCCAGGCGTCGAGGGCGGTGACGGGGTCGGTCTCGGCGTGCCGACCGTCGGCGACGCCGACGAGCTGGCCGCGGGCTTCGGGGTCGGTCTTGGACTTGCGGACGCGGATGAGCAGGCCTTCGGGCTTGGGCTCGATGTCGGCGAGCTCAAGGCCCGCGAGCTCAGAGCGGCGCAGCGCCGAGGCGAATCCGACCAGGATGAGGGCGGCGTCCCGGGCTCCGCGGGCCGTCGCGCGGTCGATGTTGGCGAGCATGCGGCGGATGTCGTCGGTGCTCAAGGGTCGGGACTGGCGGCGCGGTGCGGTGCCCAGGGTCCGACGCAGACCGCGCCGGACGGCCTTGACCGACTGGTCGGCGATCGGGTTCACCTCGCCTTCGGTCTCGTGGGCGGCGGCGATTGCGGCGCAGGCGCACTCGATGGTCCCAGCGGCGACGCCCTGGGCGGCGAAGTCGGCGAGGTAGGCGCAGACAGTGACCGGTGAGGCAGGCATCGCGGTAATGCCCCGTCCGGCGCACCAGCGTTCGAAGCGTCCCCACTGCCAGGCGTACGTCCTTCGGGTGGACGCTGCGCGGCCGGCTGCGATGGCATCGGTGATCCGGGTGAGGTCCAGGTCGGACAGTCCCTGGGGTGGGGATTCAGACCAGCCGAGACTGCGGAGGCCGGGGACCGGGGCTGCGGTGGCGAGGGTGGCGTCGTAGGCGGTGACGAGTGCGATATTCATGCGCTCGTCCTATCGATCCGCGACGGCGGCTGACCCGTCCGGGTCCGAGTTGGGGACGCTAAGGCCGGTTTCTGGCTGTCGTATCAAATCTCAAATGCTTTCAGGCTCGGAGATCCACGATCTCCGAGCCTGAAATTTGTAGCGGGGGCAGGATTTGAACCTGCGACCTCTGGCTAAGAGCGCAAAACACAGCAAGCTCGATCGCTACCCGACACCCGACGTCACGTAGCAGCAGATGCTCCCCGCGAGGTCACGCCGGTCGGTCCGATGCACAGCAGCCGTCCGGCGTGGCACCTGCG
Source organism: Nocardioides pollutisoli (assembly GCF_040045055.1). NCBI lineage: Bacteria > Bacillati > Actinomycetota > Actinomycetes > Propionibacteriales > Nocardioidaceae > Nocardioides > Nocardioides pollutisoli. The sequence goes on along the minus strand of NZ_JBDZDU010000002.1, from coordinate 38,286 downwards.
ATCGCTCCAGAGGGTCGATTGGGGGTCAATTCTCCACAGCCTGCGCGGTAAGGGCTGCACACCTTCAGACACGAGGGCAAACCTGTCCTCGTGATCACGAAGGAGCACACGATGAGTACCACCGTCGACACCAGCCACGGCAGCATGATCCTCACCATCGACGAGGCTGCGGCCTACCTGGCGATCCCGAAGGCGACCCTGTACACCTGGCGGACACGCCGGGTCGGGTTCGGACCGCGCGCCGTGAAGATGGGCGGTTGCCTGCGGTACCGGCGCGCAGACCTCGACGCCTGGATCGTCGAGCACCTTGAGCCCGCAGCAGGCGAGTAGAACCATGGCCAGGCCGCCACTCCCCCTCGGCACATGGGGGACCATCACCACCGAGAAGATCCGCGACGGCAGCTACCGAGCACTGACCCGGTTCCGTGACACCGACGGCAACACTCGTCGTGTCACTGCGACGGGTCCGAGCAAGGCGGCTGCGGAGCGAGCGCTTCGAGACGTCCTGGGAACGCGCACCACGCCAGCAGGTGAACACCTTACAGCAGAGACCCGGCTGATCGACCTCGCCAACCAGTGGATCACTGGTCTCGAGGCCGAAGGAAGGATCGAGCAGACCACCATCAACGAGTACCGCCGGGTGCTGGACAACCTGGTGCTACCCAGTGTTGGCGGGCTGAAGCTCCGCGAGGCCACCACGGGGCGCCTGGACCGGCTCCTGCTGAAGTTGCGCGATCAGAGCGTGAACCGGCAACGCAAGGCCAAGGTCGTCCTCGGGGCCATGCTCGACCTCGCGGTCAGACACGACGCGATCCCGACGAACCCGGCCCGCGGGACAACCCGGGTTCACCGACCGAAGCAGGAGACCAAGGCCCTGCGGATCGAGGACTTGATCGAGATCCGCGCAGCCGTACGCCGGTGGGTCAACGCAGACCGGCCTGGACCCAGGGCCAACGGTGACATGGCCGACATCATCGACTTGATGCTCGCCACCGGGTGCCGCATTGGCGAGATCCTCGCCTTGCGCTGGAGCGACCTGAATCTCGACGGGGATCTGCCCACCCTCACGGTGTCAGGCACGATCAAGACCGAGACGGGGAAAGGCACCTACCGGAAGTCCACACCGAAGACGGACACCAGCCGGCGAACCGTGGTGCTCCCCCGGTTCGCCGCCGAGCTGCTCCGGGTGCGCCGGGAGTTCGCGACTCCCAACGAGAACGACGCCGTCTTCGCGACCCGCAACGGCACGTGGCATCAGGTCGTCAACATCGAGAGGCGGTGGCGGCAGATCCGCAAGGACACCGGTTACGAATGGGTCACCCCGCACACGTTCCGTAAGACGGTGGCGACGCTGATCTCAGAGGCAGCGACGTCTGAGCTCGCCTCGCGCCAGCTCGGCCACTCCTCGAGCCAGGTAACCCGAGACCACTACATCGCCAAGCCACCGGTTTCGGCCGACCTCTCCGAGGTCCTCGAGCGGCTGGCTGAGAGCGACGACGCACGCTCGGATTCGTGGGCCGCGAATCGTTTACGACCAATAAACGACCATTCTGGGGATCCACGTCAAAACGGAAACTGCCTCTGATCTGCGTTCCCGCAGGTCAGAGGCAGTTTTTCGGTCGGGCTGACAGGATTTGAACCTGCGACCCCTTGACCCCCAGTCAAGTGCGCTACCAAGCTGCGCTACAGCCCGAACGGTCGTCGCCTCGTGAGCGACGAACCGGCGTGAACACTACCGCAGCGGGGGCCCTGTCTCGGAATCGGGTCAGCCCATCGACTTCTGGCCGTCGATGGTCTCGCGGATGATGTCCGCGTGGCCGGCGTGCTGGGCGGTCTCGGCGATGATGTGCACGATCACCCGGCGCGCCGACCAGGACGCGCCCGGCTCGAACCACGGCGCCGCCGGCAGCGGCTGGCGGTGGTCCAGGTCGAGGGCGGGGTTGGCGAGCAGGGTGTCGGTCGCCTCGGTCACCACGTCGTACGCCGCCAGGAGCTCGGCGAGGGTCTCGTCCTCACGCATCTGGAAGCTGTCCAGGTGGTCGCGCACCGCGGCGGGCGGGTTGCTCCAGTCGACGGTCTCCCAGTCGATCTCGGGCCGGACGCCCGGGCCCTCGACGATGAAGGTCGCCCAGTTGTCCTCGACCTTGGTCACGTGCTTGATCAGCCCGCCGAGGCTCAGCGCGCTGACGGTCGGGTGCGAGCGGGCGGCCTCGTCGGAGAGACCCTGGACGGTGAACCGGAACAGGTCCCGGTGCTTGTGGAGGAGCGCGAGAAGGTCCTCGCGCTCCGTGGTCGTGTCTCGGGAGGTCATCGTGGTCGTCGTCATGCCCCGACCCTAGGAACCACACAGGTCAGGTTCTGTCCTCAATCAGAAGAGACCTGGGCGGAGTTCGGGGAGACCTGCAGCGAGGACGTGTCGACCGCGACGAACGCCGACGCGGGGATCCGCTTGAGGTCCTCGATCAGGTGGGTGGGCCAGTGGGCGTTCTGCTCGCCTTGGAAGTACCACGGGGAGCCGTTGTCTGCGAGCACGAGGCCGTAGGTCTTCATCGCCTTGATCACCGTCACGGCGTACGCCGAGTAGCCCTGCGTCGAGAAGCCGGGCTTCAGCCGGAAGCGGGCGCCCATCGGCGGGTAGGCGAGGCTGCTCTTGGATCCGGCGTCGTGGCGGGCGGGCCACAGGTGATGCCGGCTCGAGACGTCGGTGGTGAAGCGGATCGCGTGGTCGACGTCGCCGGACCTCACCTCGTTCCAGCGCAGCAGACCCGGCAGGATCGGCAGGCCGGCGGCGTCCGCGGAGGTCCAGCCGTCCGTGCGCAGGTCGTTGCTCGTCAGCGACCAGACAGCGCCGGAGCCGGCCTTCCAGTGCCCGCGGCTGACCCGGGTGTTCCAGGTCTCGTAGAGCTTGCAGTCGGCCTTGTCGACGACGATCGCGTGCTTGTCTCCGGACGACCCGCGGCCACCCTCGATCCGGGTGTCCTTCCCGAGCGGGTAGCGCACGTGGTCGCTCTCGCTCGCGTAGTCGAAGCGGACCTTCACCGTCGGGTGACCACCTCCGACGACCGTGACCGGGATCCCGTAGTCGGGGCCGTCGCCGTACGACGGGCCGAAGTCGGGGTGCAGGTCGACTCCGGTCGACATGTGCGAGAGCCACTGCCGGCTGCGCGACGCGACCGGGAGATCGCTGATGTCAGCACGCCACCAGTTGTCTGCCGGAAATATTGTGCACGAGGTGCCCGAGACCGGCCGGTCGGCGTGCGGGTCGATGCGGTGGGCGCTCGCCGGGGCTGTCACCGCGGTGGCGGCGACGGCCAGGACGAGCAGCCGGCGGATCACCGCTTCCGCTTCTCCCGCGGCCGCTGCTCGAGCACGATCGGGGTGCCGACGAAGCCGAACTCCTCGCGGAGCCGGCGCTCGATGAAGCGCTCGTAGCCCGCGTCCAGCTTGCCGCTGGTGAAGAGCACGAACGTCGGGGGCGCGATCGAGGTCTGGGTGCCGAAGAGGATCCGGGGCTGCTTGCCGCTACGCACCGGGTGCGGGTGCTCGGCGACCAGGCGACCCAGGAACGAGTTGAGCGCACCCGTGGTGATCCGGGTCTCCCAGCCGGCGATCGCCTTCTCCAGGGCGGGGACGAGCCGGTCGACGTGCCACCCCGTGCGAGCGGTGACGTTGATCCGCGGCGCCCACTGCACCTGCACGAGCTCGCGCTCGATCTCGCGCTCGAGGTAGTAGCGGCGCTCCTCGTCGACCAGGTCCCACTTGTTGAAGGCGATGACGAGGGCGCGGCCGGCCTCGCGGACGGTCTGGAGGATCCGGACGTCCTGCTCGGAGATGCTCTGCCCGCCGTCGATGACCAGCACGGCCACCTCGGCGCGGTCGATCGCAGTCGACGTACGCAGCGACGCGTAGTACTCGTGGCCGGAGGCCTCCTTGACCCGCTTGCGGATGCCCGCGGTGTCGATGAAGCGCCAGGTCTGGCCGCCGAGCTCGATCAGCTCGTCGACGGGGTCGACGGTCGTGCCGGCGACGTTGTCGACGACGACGCGGTTCTCGCCGGCGAGGCGGTTGAGCAGCGAGGACTTGCCGACGTTGGGCTTGCCGACGATCGCGATCCGGCGCGGTCCGCCGACCTCCTCGAAGGACTCCGGCGGAGGCTCGGGCAGCGCGGCCAGCACGGCATCGAGCATGTCGCCCGAGCCGCGGCCGTGGAGGGCCGAGACGGGCCACGGCTCGCCGAGCCCGAGGTTCCACAGCCCGTAGGCCTCGGCCTCGGTGCGCTGGTCGTCGACCTTGTTGGCGGCCAGGACGACCGGCTTGCCGGACGCACGCAGGATGCGGACGACGGCCTCGTCGGCGTCGGTGATCCCGACGGTCGCGTCGACCACGAAGAGCACCGCGTCGGCGAGCTTGACCGCGATCTCGGCCTGGTCGCGGATGGAGGCGGCGAGGCCGCGACCGTCCGGGTCCCAGCCGCCGGTGTCGACGACGGTGAAGGCGCGGCCGGCCCAGTTGGCGTCGTACGACACGCGGTCGCGGGTGACGCCGGGGATGTCCTGGACGACGGCCTCGCGGCGGCCGATGATCCGGTTGACGAGGGTCGACTTGCCGACGTTGGGTCGGCCGACGACGGCGAGGACAGGGACAGGACCCATCGACTCCGGGGCGCCCTCGGGCGTCTCGTCGGGCGTGGGCTCGGTCATGGTGCTCCTTGATCGGTGACCCCGGTGTCGGGGTCGGGTTCCACATCGGCGGCGGGCAGCGGTCCAGGCAGTTCCCGCCCGGTCAACGCGCGCGCCTGGTCCAGCTGGACCAGCATGTGCTCTCTGAGCAACAACGACTGCTTCTCCACTTGTTCCCGCGTGCGCGGCCACGGGACGGCGGCGATCTCGTAGGGCTCGCCGAACACCAGGTCGATGACCGCCCCGCGGTGCGGCAGCGACCCGCTCGAGCCGCCCGGCTCGCGGCTGCCGAGCGTGGTGACCGGGATGACGGTGGCGCCCGAGACCAGCGCGAGGTACGCCGCTCCCCGGTGGAACCGCTCCAGGTCGCCCGCCCCGCGGCTGCCCTCGGGGTAGATGCCGATCGTGCCACCGTCACGCAGCACGCGCAGGCACATCTTCACGGCGGCCGGGTCGGTGCGGAACCGGTCGAGGGGGATCTGCCCGGCCTGCCGCAGGAAGGGACCCATGAACCAGTTGCGGAACATCTCGACCTTCGTCAGCGCGTGCACCGGCCGCGGCGCGAAGATCGCGAGCAGCGGACCGTCGACGACCCCGACGTGGTTGGAGGCGAAGATCACGGCGCCCGAGGGCGGCACGAGCTCGGTGCGGTGCAGCTGCACGTCGTACCGCCGACGGATGATCCAGCGCGCGAGCGGCCGCAGCGGGTGGAGCAGGTAGCGCGCCGGGCGCTTGACCTGGTCGCTGCGCGGCCGCGCGAGGTGGGGGTTGGTCACGGGTGCGCCCCTGCTCGCTCGACCAGGTCGACCACCTGGTCGATGACCTCGTCCAGGGAGTACGGCGTGGTGTCGATGTGCACCGCGCCGTCGGCCATGGTCAGCGGGGCGGTGGCGCGTCCGGAGTCGATCTTGTCGCGGGCGAGCAGGGACGCCTCGGTCGCGGCGACGTCGGCACCACCCTGCTCGGCGGCGCGGCGCCGGGCGCGGGCGGAGGGGTCGGCGCTGATGTAGAGCTTGACCGGGGCGTCGGGGACGACGACCGACCCGATGTCGCGGCCCTCGACGACGATCCCGCCGTCGTCGGCGATCACCGAGCGCTGGAGCTCGAGCAGGCGCGTGCGCACCTCGGGGACCGCGCTCACGGGCGACACCGCGGCGTTGACCTCGTCGCTGCGGATGCCGACGGCGACGTCGACACCGTCGACGGTGATCGTGGGCGCGAGCGGGTCGGTGCCGGAGACGATGACCGGTTCGTCGCACCGCGCCGCGACGGCCGCCGGGTCGTGCACGTCGATGCCCTCGCGGAGCATCCACCACGTCATCGCCCGGAACATCGCACCGGTGTCGAGGTAGCGCAGGCCGAGGCGGTCGGCGACCCCACGCGACGTGCTCGACTTGCCGGATCCCGAGGTGCCGTCGACGGCGACGACGAGACCGGCGAGGGACGAAGACGTGGAGCTGCTCACGGGCCCGCAGCCTACCGGTGAGTGACCCAACCCCGAGAGTCCAGAGAGCCGAGGAGGTGTTCGGCGCGGGTCTCGTCGACGATCAGCTCGACCACACCGACCTGCCGGCCGAGGTCGTGGTCGATCCGCACGTCCTCGATGTTGACCTCGATCTCCCCCGCCGCGAGGAACAGGCGGGCGAGCACGCCGGGCTCGTCGGGGACCGACACGAAGACCGACGCGGTCGGCCGCACCGGTCCACCGTGCTTGCCGGGGATCGCGCGCGTCCCGTCCACGCCGCGCTCCAGCAGCTCCCAGAGCTGGGCGCGGTCGGCGTCGGTGAGAGCGGTGATCATCGCGTCGAGGCCCGCTCGCACCTCGGCGAGCAGCTCGACGACGGCCGTCGAGTTCGCGGCGACGATCTGGCCGTAGAGCTCGGGGCTCCCGGCGGCGATGCGGGTGACGTCACGCACGCCCTGGCCGGAGAGCTTGAGGTAGTCGGCGGGCGCGTCCACGAGCCGTCCCGCGACCAGCGAGGCGAGCAGGTGCGGCACGTGCGACGTGCGCGCGACGGCGCGGTCGTGGTCCTCGGGAGTGAGGCGTACGACGACCGCGGCGCACAGCTGGGCGAGCTGCTCGACCAGCGACACCGCGTCCGCGTCGGCGTCCGGGTGGGGCGCGACCGCCCACGGCCGTCCTTCGAACAGGTCGGCGGTCGCCGCCAGCGGGCCGGAGCGCTCGCTGCCGGCCATCGGGTGGCCCCCGACGTAGCGCTCGACGCCCGGCTCCCCCGCCACCGCGGCGAGCGGGCCGGTCTTGACGCTGCCGACGTCGGTGACGACCGCGTCGGAGTCGCGCAGCGCCTGGGCGATCGCGGCGCCCAGGTGGTCGGGCGGCACGGCGACGACCACGAGCTGCGGCCGGTCGTCGACCTGCCGGGGGCGACCGGCGCCGAGGGCGGACGCGGTCCGGACGTGGTCGTCGGAGATGTCCGTGAGCAGCACGTCGAGGCCGGCGCGCCGGCAGGCGAGCGCGACCGAGGTGCCGAGCAGCCCGACTCCGACGATCTCGACCGGTCCGGTCAGCTCACTCATCCGGCACCGCGCGGACCCGGGTCAGGTCGCGCCGGAGCGCGGCGGCGCCGTGCAGGTAGACGTGGGTGATGTCGCCCTTGGGCAGGTCGGTCTCGACGTGCGCCATCATCCGCACGACCCGGGGCATGGAGCCGGCGATCTCGAGCTCGCGCGCGCAGATCAGCGGCACGTCGCCGAAGCCGAGCCGGCGAGCGGCGTACGCCGGGAACTCGGAGACCAGGTCGGAGGTCGCCGTGAAGATCACCGAGATGAAGTCGTCGACCTCGAGGCCGTTGGACTCCATGACGTCGGTGACCATCTCGGCGACCCGCTCGAGCATGTGGTCCCGGATGTCCTCGTCGAGCTGGGTCGCGCCTCGCACTGCTCTCACTGCCACAGGCAGAGGTTATCGGGGACGCGACCCCGGCGGCGTCGACCGTGAGCAGCGCGAGACGGGTCGCTCAGCGGCCCGCCGGCGCGAACTGCTGCACGTCGACCTCGGTCACGTCCCGCATCGGCTTCCTGGTGCCGGCGAGGACCGTGTCGTAGCGGTGGTCCCCTTGCAGGTAGCGGGCGAAGAACGCCTTCACGTACGTCGACGCGACCCGCTGCTCCGCGCGGTAGCCCAGGGTCTTCTGGAGGTTCGAGTCGTCGAACCCGTCGAAGCACCGACCGGGACGGCCGGTCGGGTGCGCCGCGTCGTCCTCGCCGCCGGGCAGCCCGCTGTGGGCGGACCACCGCGAGTTGAGGTTGTTGTGGTTGGCGCCGTGCACGGTGATCGCGATGTTCACGGGGTCGCCGCCCCGCTGCGCGAGGCGGTTGTAGGAGTCGTCGCCGGTGGCGTCGCACCCGCCGATCCACGACATCAGCGGGATCTGCGAGACCTGCACCCGGCGGGCCCGCCCGTCCAGGAAGGGAGGCTCGGCTGCCGCGAGACCGAACACCGCGCGGAACCGGACACCGTCGGGCACCCGGTGGCGGTGCTTGTCCGCGGCGGCCCACATCATGCCGCGGCCACCGCGGGAGTGGCCCAGGAGGCCGACGTCGTGCAGGTCGACGGACCGACGGAAGTCCGGGGCGGCCGGACGACCGGTCCGAGCGTCCGTGAAGGCTCCCTGGAGCGGGCCGTTCCCGTCCCGGACGAGGCTGCGCCACATCCGCAGGTGCTGGTAGACGAGCACTCCGCGCGCCTTGTCGGCGACCTCACCGAGCTCGCCGGCGTTGACGCCGTTCGCGCTGATCGAGACGACGACCATGCCCCGGGCCGCAAGCGTCCGTCCGAGGTAGTCGTAGCCGCGCTCGCTGTGGATGCCGGTGAGACCACCGCGGCAGGGCCAGTCCCCCGACACCTCGGCGGTGGCGTCGTCGGCGCAGGTCCAGAAGAGGCCGTGGGCCATCACCACCAGTGGCAGGCGCTCACCCGCGGAGTGCGCCGGCGCGTAGACCCGGCCGATCAGCTCGATCGGCGCCAGCCGCTTCGACGGCATCCCGTGGCGGTCGAAGGCGTGGAAGCCGGACACCGTGAAGGCGGAGTCGCCGAGGTCGTAGTCGTAGACCCGGACCTGCCGGGCGTGGCCCGACGCGGGCGTCGCTGCATCTGTGGACGGGACGACGGTGGACAGCAGTCCGAGCGCGAGCCCGAGCGCGATCAGGATTCTTCTCATGGGTCGAGCCTGGTCGAGGGATGTCAGGAACTCGTCAGGACGGCGTCAGGATCCGGGCAGCGTGATCCGGACCCGGGTCCCGACGCCGACGTCGCTCTCGATGGTGACCGCGCCGCCGTGCGCCTCCACGATCTGGCGGACGATCGCGAGGCCGAGGCCGCTGCCTCCGGTGGCGCGGCTGCGTGAGGCGTCGGCTCGGCGGAACCTCTCGAAGACGTGCGGCAGGTCTGCGGCGGGGATCCCCGCGCCCGTGTCGGCGACCTCGAGGACGCCGTCTCCCCCGCGCAGGACGATCTCCCCACCGGGGGGCGTGTGCCGGATCGCGTTCGCCACCAGGTTGCCCACCGCCTGGCGGATCCGGACCGGGTCGGCAACCACGGCGGCTCCCGGCTCCGCCTCGACGCGGAGGACCACTCCCACCGATCCGGCCGCGCCGTGGAAACCGTCGGCCACCTGCTCGAGGAAGACGGCGACCTCGACCTCGACGGGGTCCAGACGCATCTCGCCGGCATCGCCGACGCTCAGGTCGTGGAGGTCGTCGACCAGGCGCTGCAGGTGCAACGTCTCCTCGTGCAGGCTCGCGACGAGGCGAGCATCTGGCTCGGCCAGGCCGTCCTGCACGGCCTCGAGCCAGCCGCGCACGTTGGCCAGGGGCGTGCGCAGCTCGTGGGAGACGTCGCTGACCATCCGGCGACGGGCGCCCTCCAGCTGCTGTCGCCGGTCGGCCATCCGGTTGAACGCGCGGGCGACCTCACCGATCTCGTCGCGGCGCCGGTCCGGCACCCGCGCGTCCAGGTCGCCGTCCCCTGCGCGCTGGGCGGCGACCGCCATCCTGCGGATCGGACGCACCACGCTGCCGCCGAAGAGCAGGCAGATCGTCAGCACCACGAGAGCAACGCCGCCGGCCAACAGCACGATCCGCACCTTGCTGTCCCGGGACAGGTCCCAGAACACCTCGGCAGACCCGGCCTCGCCGCTGACGAAGAGCAGCGCGGGAGGGGCGACCTGCCCGGCGTACCAGCTGCGACGAGCGTGGTCGGCGCACCTCGCGACCGCTGCCTGCCGACCGGACTCGCGCACGACGACGCCGAAGGCAGGGGTCAGGCCCTCGGCCCTGGGCAGCCCGGCACGGGCCAGGCACGCGTCGACCTGCTGGACGACCCGGTGCCACCGCCGGGGTTGGGTCTTCGGAAAGCTCTCGGCGGTCAGGGGCGAGTCCGAGGTCCTGCCCACCGCGACGACGCGCCCGTCCATGGGTGCCGGAGGCCCGACGACCCGACGCCCGCAGGAGGACGAGCCCGACGGACAGGCCACTGGCCCGACGTCGACCGGTGACTGGTCGGTCCCGTCGTCAGCGCCCGCGAGCAGGACCGGATCCACCGCGAGCGGGTCGAGCGTCGCCCGGGCTCCCGCCGGTGAGCGAGCAGCATCCGCCCCGGCGGAGTCGACGAGCACCCGGCCCGACGTGTCGGTGACCGTCACCTGCCGGTCTGCCTCGCGTGCGAGCTTCTGGACCACGGTCCCGGCACCCGCCCAGGACGGGTGGCTGGCCGCGTAGCCCACGAGGGTGTCGTAGATGCTCGCCTCGGTGTGCAACGAGTTCTGCTGGGCATCGCGGACGGCGACCGTGGTCGCTCGCACGGTCGCCCAGGTCGCCGCGGCGATCGCGACCAGGGCGATCAGGACGCCGACGGCGACGATCCGCAGGAGCAGGCTGCGCCGCCAGGGCACACGCGAGACGGCCACGATCAGCTCGGCACGGCGAACGCGTAGCCGACCCCGTAGACCGTCCGGATGACGGCGGGATCGAGCTTCTTGCGGAGGTTCGCCACGTGGACGTCGACGGTGCGGTGGGTGACGTGACCACCGCCGCCGTGGGGACGGTGCAGCTCACCGAGCAGCTGCTCGCGGGTGAACACCCGGCCGGGCGCGGCCGCCAGCACCTCGAGCAGGGTGAACTCCCCCGGTGTGCAGTCGACCAGCTCACCCCGGAAGGTCACCTCGCGGGTGGCCGGGGTGACGGTCAGCGACCCGACCGCGACCTCCGGGCGGGTCGCCCCCAGCGTGTCCAGCCGGTGCCGGCGTAGCAGCGCCCTGGTCCGCGCCATCAGCTCGCGGGGGCTGTAGGGCTTGGTGAGGTAGTCGTCCGCACCGAGGTCGAGGCCGTCCAGCAGGTCGTCCTCGCTGGCGCGGGCGGTCAGCATGAGGATGGGCAGCGCCTCGGTCTCGGGCGCAGCACGCAGGGCCCGGCAGACGTCGTGGCCGTCCAGCCGAGGCATCATCACGTCGAGCACCAGCAGGTCCGGCAGGCGACGCGCCACCTCGTCCAGGGCTGCCCGGCCGTCGGTCACCACGGTGACCTCGTGACCCGCGGCGACGGCGTAGCGCCGGACGAGCTCGGCCTGCTTGGGGTCGTCCTCGGCCACCAGGATCCGCGCCACGCGGCGACCCTACGCCGCTCGTGTCAGGGAACTGTCAGGACGGCTGGTAGCTCCCGAACGACCAGTGGTTGCCCTCGGGATCCTCGACGCTGCCCCCGCGGCCGCCGTAGTCCTGGTCGACCATCTCCCGGACCACGGTGGCGCCGGCGGCGACCGCGCGGTCGAAGAGGTCGTCGGGGTCGTCGACGACGAGGTACGCCGCGGATCCGCCGACGTTGACGACGACGCCGTCGGGCCGCTGCGAGCCGAACATGATCCCGCCGCCCCCTGGCCACAGCCACTCGGCGTGCACGACCACGGAGGCGTCGGCCTCGTCGCGGTAGGTCGCGTGCTCGGTGAAGCCGATCGCCGACAACCACGCGATCATCGCGTCGGCGTCCCGGAAGGACATGGTCTGCCAGTGCCTGACGTCTGCTGCGCTCATGGCCTCAGCCTGCCGGGTCTTCCCCGGCCAGGTCTTGAAGGAATGGGAACTCCTCGCGCAGCCAGGTCGTCGGCGGGCAGCCCGCGAGCTCGACCCAGTCGCGCGTCAGGTGTGCCTGGTCGGCGTACCCGCACGCCTGGGCGACCGTCGCGAGCGGTGCCCGGCCGAGACGGGTGCGGGAGCGCTCGAAGCGGCCGATCCGGCGCAGGTCCTGGGGCGTGAGGCCGCACTCGCGTCGGACCAGGGTGCCGAGGTGCCGGCGGCTGTAGCCGACCTCGTCGGCGACGGCCTGGACGCTCACCCCACGAGTCAGCTGTGCCAGCGCCCTGCCGACCTCGGCCCGCGGTGCCGCGTCGCGCAGGTGTGTGAGCAGCACCTGCTCGACCAGACGCTCGCGCTCACCGGGCCGGCACCCGGCGAGCTGCTCGGGCAGGTGCCGCAGACCGGGTACGACGTCGGCGAGCTCGACCAGCTCGCCGGCGAGGTCGGCGGCCGGCACTCCCAGGAGCGCGCGGGCCCCCGCGGTCGTCAGCGCGAGCTGGACGCCGCGCTGGGTGCCGTCGTGGTGGATCTCGGCCGGGTGGGCGTGCAGGCCGGACACGGTCGACCAGCGGCGAGCTCGGCTGTCCGGGAGCCCCCGCCAGCCCACGTCCAGCGGCTGGCCGATCGGCAGCACGAAGGTCAGGGTCGTCGACGGGAGGCCGCGGTGCACCCCGGGCGCGCCCAGGTCGACGTCGTAGGCGACCAACGAGGCGACGTACGGCGCCAGCGCAGGACTGACGGACCGGCTCACACTTCAACCGTAAGGGTGGAATTGCGCCGAATGCTCCCGTTTCTGGGCAAGGACGTGTAGAACGTGCGGGTGTCCACCATCGATCATGCGCGCCCTCTCGTCATCACCGACGAGCAGGCAGGGACGACGACGGTGGTGCGATGCGCCGGCGAGATCGACATCGCGACCGTGCCCTACCTGCGTGACCGGCTCCAGCAGCTGCAGATCGACGGTCCGTCCGACCTGGTGATCGAGCTCGAGCAGGTCACCTTCATCGACTCGGTCGGCCTCGGCGCCCTGATCGGCGCGCACAAGCGTGCTCGGGTGCTCCAGGGCACGTTCACCATCGTGTGCACGTGCCGCCCGGTCCTGCGGGTGCTGTCGGCCACGGCCCTCGACCGGGTCTTCCGGGTCGTGCCCACCATGGACGAGGCGCTCGCCTCGATCGACGGCTAGCGCCACGCCCTACATCTGGGCGTTGTCGAGCAGCTCACCGAGCTCGTCGAGGGTCAGGTCGCGCATCTCGCCCGAGGGGATGCCCTCGAGCTGCACGGGCCCGATCGCCGTGCGGGTCAGCCGACGGACCTCGTGGCCGAGCTGCTCCAGCAGCCGGCGGACGATCCGGTTGCGGCCCTCGTGGATCACCAGCTCGACGATCGACTTGGCACCCCGGCCGCGCCCCGAGACGCTGATGATGCGGGCCCTGGTCACGGTCACCGGGCCGTCCTCGAGCTCGACGCCGTCGAGCAGGGTCGCGATCGTGGCCTTGGTGACCTCGCCGTCGACCTCGGCGACGTATGTCTTGTCGACCTCGTACGACGGGTGCGCCATCCGCTGGGCGAAGTCGCCGTCGTTGGTGAGCAGCAGCAGCCCGGACGTGTCGGTGTCGAGCCGCCCGACGTGGAAGAGCCGCTCCGGCCGGTCGGAGACCAGGTCGGTGATGGTGCGCCGGCCCTCCGGGTCGGACATCGTCGACACCACGCCGCGGGGCTTGTTGAGGACGAGGTAGACCTTCTCCGAGACCGGCGGCAGGCGCTTGCCGTCGACCCGGATCACCGCGGTGCGCGGGTCGACCTTGGTGCCGAGCCGGGTGACGACCTCGCCGTCGACCACGACCTTGCCGTCGAGCATCAGCTCCTCGCACTTGCGGCGCGAGGCGACGTTCGACATCGCCAGCAGCTTCTGGAGCCGGATCAGCCCGTCGTCGTCGGTCTCCAGCGTCATTTTTCGGGGTCCCCTCGGAATCGTGTGATGGAGGAGCGAAGCGGGGGAAGCGCGCGATTTCGTGGGGTGATCATGACGGCTCGGTCCCGCCGTCGGGCTCGGTGCCGTCGCCACTGTGCGGCGAGGCGTGCGGGTGGTCCGGCTCGGCCTCGGGCTCCGGGGTCGGCGTGGAGACCATCTCGGCGAGCTCGTCCTCGAGGTCCTCCATGTCGGGGAGGTAGGGCGCCAGCTCGGGCAGCTCGTCGATCGACGTCACGCCGATCCGCTCGAGGAAGTAGCCGGTGGTGCGGTAGAGGTTGGCGCCGGTCTCGTGGTCCTGGCCGGCCTCCTCGACGAGGCCGCGGGTCAGCAGGGTCCGCATCACGCCGTCGACGTTGACCCCCCGGATCGCGGAGACCCGGGCGCGCGACACCGGCTGCTTGTAGGCGACCACGGCCAGCGTCTCGAGCGCGGCCTGCGTCAGCCGTGCCTGCTGGCCGTCGAGCACGAAGCCCTCGACGACAGCGGCATACTCGTCGCGCGTGTAGTAGCGCCAGCCGCCACCGACGTTGCGCAGCTCGAAGCCGCGGCCCTGCTCGGTGTACTCCTGGGCGAGCCCGCCCAGGGCCTCGTCGACGTCGACGACCGGGTAGCCCACAGCCGTCGCGAGCGTCACGGAGTCGAGCGGCTGGTCGGCCACCATCAGCAGCGCCTCGAGCGACGGCCGCAGGTCCGCCACCGGGATGGCAATCGTCTCGTCGACCTCGGTCGTCTCAGTCATCGTCGTTCTCCTGTGCTTGCACGTCTCGTACGCCGCCCTCGTCGGCCGGAGCCTCGGGCGGCGCTCCGTCGAACTCGTCGGTGATCAGCTGGTCCACGTCGGCGTCGTCGTCTCCGGTCCACCGTACGGTGAGCTCGCCCAGGGGCGTCACCTGGTCGAAGGCGACCGCGCCCTCGCGGAAGAGCTCGAGCAGCGACAGGAACCGCGCCACCGTGGTCAGCCGGTCGGGTGAGTCGCCGCAGAGTGCCCGGAAGGTCATCGTGCCGCTGCGCCGCAGCCGGTCGACCACCAGCGCGGCCTGCTCCCGCACGCTGACCTTGGCCGCGTGGATGTGGTGGAGCGACAGCTCGAGCACCGGCTTGGGCTCGAGCGCCTTCGCAGCCAGCTGGGCGAACTGCTCGAGGCCGATGCCGATCAGCACCTCGGGCAGCAGCCCGGCGTACCTCTCCTCGAGCCCGACGGCCCGCGGGTGGCGGCGCGCCTCGGACGCGAGCCGGTCGGACAGGACGCCGGCGACCAGCTTGAACGCCTTGTACTGGAGCAGCCGCGCGAAGAGCAGGTCGCGGGCCTCGAGCAGCGCGAGGTCCTCCTCGTCCTCGACGTCACCCTGCGGCAGCAGCCGCGCGGCCTTGAGGTCGAGCAGCGTGGAGGCGACCAGCAGGAACGACGTCGTGACCTCGAGGTCCCAGGTCTTGCCGCCGGCCTTGACGTGCTCGATGAACTCGTCGGTGACCCGCGACAGCGACACCTCCGTGATGTCGAGCTTGTGCTTGGCGATCAGGTTGAGGAGGAGGTCGAACGGGCCCTCGAAGTTGACCAGGTGCACCGCGAACTCCGGCGCGGTCTCCCCCGCCATCGACTCGACGGCACCCGTGGACTGCTCGACGGACGTCGTCATCCCTCGGTCAATCGTCGGACCAGCGCGCTGTCGTCGCCGTTGGCCTCGTAGTCGGCGAGCACCATCGCGATCGCCTCCCGCACCAGCCGGCCGCGGTCGACGGCGAGCCCCTGGGCGCGGCGCAGCCCCAGCCGGGCGTGCTCGATGTCGAGCAGCTCGTCGGAGGTGACGTAGACCGTCATCTTCTCGTCGTGGCGGACACGTCCGCTCGGCTTCTTGCGGCCGCCGGTGTCCTCGGCGGTCGGCGCCGCGTCGGACTGGACGTCCTCGGGCTGGGCGTCCGGGACCGCACGCGGTCCCGGCTGCTCGGCCTCGGCGGGTGCCGTGGGGCGGAACAGGTCGTCGGCAGCAGGCAGGCTCACGCGTCGGGCCACCGTGCCACCACCTCCTTGGCGAGCTGGCGGTAGGAGTCGGCGCCGGCCGACGACGAGGCGTACGACGTGATCGGCTCACCGGCGACGGTCGCGTCGGAGAACTTCACGGTCCGCTTGATCACCGTGTGGAAGACCGTGTCGCCCCACGCCTGGACCAGGCGCTCCATGACCTCGCGGCTGTGGAGGGTGCGTCCGTCGTACATCGTGCCGAGCACGCCGTCGATCTCGAGCTTGGGGTTGAGCCGCTCGCGGACCTTGTCGATCGTGGTCTTGAGCAGCGCGACGCCGCGCAAGGCGAAGTACTCGCACTCCAGCGGCACGATCACGCCGTCGGACGCCGTGAGCGCGTTGACGGTGAGCAGACCTAGCGAGGGCTGGCAGTCGATCAGGATCACGTCGTACTCCGCGAGCGCGGGGGCGAGCACGCGCTGGAGGGTCTGCTCGCGCGCGACCTCGTGGACGAGCTGCACCTCGGCGGCCGAGAGGTCGATGTTGGACGGCAGCAGGTCCATGCCGGGCACGACGGTCGGGACGATGACCTCGTCGATGGTGACGTCCTTCTGCATGAGCAGGTTGTAGATCGTCAGGTCCATCTCGTGGGGGTTGAGGCCCAGGCCGACCGACAGCGAGCCCTGGGGGTCGAAGTCGACGAGCAGGACCTTGCGGCCGAACTCCGCGAGCGAGGCACCCAGGTTGATCGTCGTCGTGGTCTTGCCGACGCCGCCCTTCTGGTTGCACATCGAGATCACCCGCGCGTGACCGTGCTCGGTCAGCGGGCGGGGCTCCGGGATGACCGGCATCGGCCGGCCGGTGGGTCCCAGCGGGACCTCGGCCGGGACCGGGCCGGAGGCCGGACGCTCGAACGGAAGGGGGTCGGACACAGGCTGCTCATCTCCGAGTTGTGGTGCGGGGGAAGGGGTGCGGATCAGGGGCGGCATCTCGCCGGCGGCGCTGCCGGCGTTGCCGGCGTGGGGGAAGGATCCACCGAAGCTGCCACCTGCGCTCATTCCGCGCTCCTCACCGACATGTCGACACAACGACTTGTGTCCGACTCGCGGGCGACTCTAGGACCGGCCCCCGACAGCGACAACCCGAACCCGGAAACCCCCAGCCCGCTTGGCAAATCTGTTGAGGGCGTGTGCACTCGCTACGCCTCGGAGTGCACAGGCGGACCGCTGCCTGTGCACTCACCTGTGGAGGAAGGTCACTCCCCGTCGCTGGTCGGCGCGACGCCGTCGACGAGGTCGGCGTAGTCCGGGTGACGGGCGATCCAGCTCTTGATGAAGGGGCACAGCGGCAGCACCCGGTGGGTGCCGGTGGACCGGACGTCGTCGAGCGCGAACTTCGCGATCGCGGACCCGACGCCGCGTCCCTCGTACGCGTCGTCCACCTCGGTGTGGGTGAAGATCACCAGCCGGTAGGTGAGCTCGTACGCCGCGAAGCCGGCCAGCTTCCCGTCGATGTGCCCCTCGTACCGGTGCTCGGCGGGGTTGTGCGAAGTCGCCACGTCTGCCATGCACCCAGCCTAGACTGAAGGGGTGCGCCCGACCGCGGCCGTCAAGGTCCTGCTGGCGGGGTTGCTCACGGGGGGATTGATCGCGTCCGGGGCGACCCCTGCCCTCGCGACCCTCCACGACGGCGTCGCACCCGCCAAACCTCCGGCGATCGCCGTGCGCCTCGCCGCCCCGTTCGCCACGGTCGGCGAGCCGGTCGTGCTCACGGCCCAGCTGAGGAGAGCCGCCGCCGACGTCCTGCTGACCGTCCAGCGGCGCAACGACGACGGCCAGACCTGGACGCCCGTCACCAGCGCCGCGACGGGTTCCGACGGTAGGGCCCTGGCCTCGCTCGACACCAGCGTCGCCGGGCCGCAGGTCCTGCGCGTCACCGGAGCGGGTACGTCGGCCACGGTCACGCTCACGGTCAGCGACGGGACCACCTGCACGCCCAGGGTCGCGCTGGTCGACACGCTCGCGACCCCGGCGGCCCGCTGCCTCGCCACCCGGCTCGACCGCTGGAAGTCGGCCGGCCTGATGGGCGTCGGCCAGCAGCTCAACGTGTCCAACAGCGACTACCTCGCCCCGCTCACGCTCCTCGGCGGTCGCCGCGTCTCCGTCGTCGGGTTCGACCTCGAGGAGCTCGACAAGGCGGCGCACTACGAGTACCCGTTCGACGACCAGGTGATCGCCGACCTCACCCGCCTCGCCGGCGAGGGCGTCGTGCTCAACGCGAGCTGGCACGCGAGGAACCCGCACACCCTCGTCGAGGACTCCAACCACGACCGCTCCTGGCACGACCTGTCGGCGCTGCTCGACTCCACCACAGCGGAGTACCAGGAGTTCTGGGCCGACTTCGACGCCAAGATGGCGCTGCTCCACCGGCTGCAGGACGCCGGGGCGGCCGTCGTGTTCCGGCCCTTCCACGAGGCCAACGGCGGCTGGTTCTGGTGGGGCCACCCCGACCCGAAGACCTTCAAGAGCCTCTGGTCCCGCATGCAGAGCCGAGCAGCGCGCGACGGCGTCCACAACATCGTGTGGGGCTACAGCTTCAACGCCGTGACCAACAAGACGATCACCGACCCCACCAAGCTGCTGCCGGCGAAGGTCGACCTGGCCGGCATGGACTCCTACGACGACGAGTCCAAGGCCAACCCCAAGGACGACCTCATCACGACCGGCTACGCCGCGGTCGCCGCCAGGGTCTCCCGGATGGCGATCACCGAGGCCGGCCCGATGGGCAGCACCAAGGGCACCTGGAACCCGTCGATCGTCGAGTGGCGGGCCCGCGACCTGAAGTCCAAGCCAACCTTCGCGATGCTCTGGTACGACGACGCCAACGGCAAGAAGCAGCTCTCCAGCCTGTCCGGCGGCACCGCCTGGCTCGACTCCTGCATCAACGCCTTCTGCCGCGTGAAGTAGCCCGCTCCGGAGGTCGAGGAAGGACGAAGTCCTGTCTCGAAACCCAGTGCTCGCTCGAGGTTCGGCGTCCTCCGGGCGCTTCATTGTCTGGCCAGCCCGGCGCCGGTCAAGGGTTCCCTACGGCGCTTCGCGCCCTTGACAGTCGCCGTGCGGGACAGAAGAGCGCGCCTATCCGGATGCCGCCGACGGTCTGGTCGATCCATGTTCCGGGCACGGCCAAATCTTGGATCGGTCGAATGGTCACACACCGCACGAAAGCCGGCCGGGAACATGCAGTTCGTGACCAATCGAAACACGTTCCACCCACCGATCCGGACGGGCGGTGCGCCATCCACCCTTCCTGCCTGGTGAGACGGTGGATCATCCACCGCCGGCCGGTAGGCGACCGACCACAGGTCGGCGTCGTCCCGATAGCCAGCCAAACTCGGCCGAAGCGGCGCAGTCAAGGGCGCGCAGCGGCGAAGCGAACCCTTGACGGCGCCGGTGGAGGCCGCACGCTGGCGCTATCGGGAGGACGACCTCCAACACCAACCACTGACGTCAACCACCGAGCCGATGCATCGCCACCGTGGCGAGCACCAGCTCACCAGCCTCGTCGGAGGCGTCCAGGTCCGCGATCGCGTCGATCACCCAGTCGTGGTTGCCGTCCGGGTCGTGGAGCGTCTGCCGCAGCCGCCACAGGCGCGCGGTGACGCCCTCCTCGACGCCGACCGGCTCCCCCACCTCCGGGGTGATCGACAGCAGCTTCGGCGACCGGGCATCGGCGTCGGTCGGCAGCGAGTCGTGCTCGGCGTAGTAGTCCTCGATCGCGGCGTCCCACGACGACCGTGTCATGACGACCTCGCGCGGCGGCTCGGTCCTGTCCGCGGCAGCACGCTCGAGCGCCATCAACCCGTCCAGGCTGTCCCGGGCGACCAGGTCGACCCGGCGCCACATCGCGTTGCGGACCATCACCGTGAACGGCCGCTCCTGCTTCGAGATCGGTCGCGGTGACGGCGGTGCCTCGTGGAGAGCGACGTCCGACCGCACGTGCTCCGGGTCGGCCAGTGCCTCCCACTCGTCGAGCAGCGAGGAGTCGGTCTGCCTGACCGTCTCCCCCAGCCACTCGATCAGGTCCTCGAGCTCGGGCGTGCGGTGCGCGTCGGGCACGGTCTGCCGCAGCGTCCGGTAGGCGTCGGTCAGGTAGCGCAGCACCAGCCCCTCCGACCGGGCCAGCTGGTAGCGGCTCACGAAGTCGGTGAAGCTCATCCCCTGCGCATACATCTCGCGCACGATCGACTTCGGCGACAGCGCGTCCTCGCGCAGCCACGGGTGCCGCTCGCGGTAGATCTCGTACGTCGCACCCAGCAGCTCGGCCAGGGGCTGCGGCCAGGTGACCTCCTCGAGGAGCGTCATCCGCTCCTCGTACTCGATCCCGTCGGCCTTCATCTCCGCGACGGCCTCGCCGCGGGCGATGTACTGCTGCTGGAAGAGGATCTGCCGAGGACCCTCCAGCACCGCCTCGATCACCGAGACGATGTCGAGGGTGTAGTCCTCGGACTCCGGGTCCAGTACGTCGAGCGCGGCCAGCGCGAAGTGCGCGAGCGGCTGGTTGAGCGCGAAGTCGAGCGGCAGGTCGACGGTCATCACGTAGCGCCGGCCGAACTCGTCCAGCTCGTCGAGCCGGGTCAGCGTGCCGGACCGCAGCAGCGAACGCGCCAGCCGCACCGCGCGCCGGGCGAGCCGCAGCTGCGAGCGCCGGTCCTCGTGGTTGTCCATCAGCAGCCGACGCAGCACCGGGAAGGCGTCCTCCTCGCGGGCGAGGACGTTGATCAGCATCGCGTTGTCGACCTTCATCCGCGACACCAGCGGCTCGGGCTCGCCGGCGACCAGCCGGTCGTAGGTCTGCTCGGTCCACACGACCGTGCCCTCGGGCGGCTTCTTCAGCTGGGCCTTGCTGCCCCGCTTCGCCTGCTTCTCGGCGCTCATCGCGGCGTTCTTGGCTGCGGCCTTCGCCTTCGCGCGTTCGTTGGCGATCGTGTGCTCGGGCGCCTGCACGACGACGTACCCCGCCGTGTCGAAGCCGGCCCGCCCCGCGCGCCCCGCGATCTGCAGGAACTCCCGCGTGCGCAGCACCCGCTGCCGGTTGCCGTCGAACTTCGCGAGCCCGGTGAAGAGCACGGTCCGGATCGGGACGTTGATGCCGACGCCGAGGGTGTCGGTGCCGCAGATGACCCGCAGCAACCCGCTCTGCGCGAGCTGCTCGACGACCCGGCGGTAGCGCGGCAGCATGCCCGCGTGGTGCACGCCGATCCCCTTGCGCAGGAGCTTGGAGAGCGTCTTGCCGAAGCCGGCGCCGAAGCGGAAGCCCGCGAGCCGCTCCCCCAGCTCATCGCGCTGCTCCCGGTCGGCGGCGGCCCAGCCGGCGTTCAGCAGGTTGGTCGCGTGCTCGATCGCGTCCTTCTGCGTGAAGTGCACGACGTAGACCGGTGACTGGTTGGTCGTCACCAGCTCCTCGAGCGTCTCGGCGACCGGGGTCATCGCCCAGGTGAAGTTCAGCGGCACCGGACGTACGGCGTCGTCGACGACCGTCGTCTCGCGGCCGTTGCGGCGGCTGATGTCCGCGGCCAGGTCGGTGACGTCGCCCAGCGTCGCCGACATCAGCAGGAACTGCGCCTGCGGCACTCGATCAGCGGCACCTGCCAGGCCCAGCCCCGGTCCGGCTCGGCGTAGAAGTGGAACTCGTCCATCACCACCAGCCCGACGTCGGCCGTCGCACCCTCGCGCAGGGCGATGTTGGCGAGCACCTCGGCGGTGCAGCAGATGATCGGGGCGTCGGAGTTGACCGATGCGTCACCGGTCAGCATCCCGACGTTGTCGGCGCCGAAGACCTCGCAGAGCGCGAAGAACTTCTCGCTCACCAGCGCCTTGATTGGCGCGGTGTAGAAGGACACCCGGTCCTCGGCGAGCGCAGCCCGGTGGGCCGCCTCCGCGACCAGCGACTTCCCGGAACCCGTCGGCGTCGCGAGGATGACGTTGTCGCCCGCCAGGATCGCCAGGATCGCCTCCTCCTGGTGGTCGTACAACGACAACCCGCGCTCCGCGGCGGCCGCGGTGATGTCGTCCAGGAGGTCGGTCACATGACCATCTTCGTCACTGCTGGAGCAGGTCGACCACGCGGGTCCACCCCATGCGCCGAGCGAGGTCGAGCGCGGTGTCGCCCTCCGGCGTACGTCGGTCCCGATCCGCTCCCCGCTCGAGCAGCACCTCGACGATGGCAGCGTTGCCCGCGCAGGCCTCTCGGTGCAGGGCGGTGACGCCGTCGTCCCCGTCGGGGAGCACGAGGTCGGGATCGCTCCGGAGGAAGTCCGCAGTCGCCAGCGAAGCGGGATGCTCGACGAGATACTCCGGGTGCTCGTCCTGCTCGGGCATGAGGCGGACGTCGCCCGGCCGGCCGAAACGCATTCTCCAGGCGCGGTCGTGACGACGCCGCTCCCACAGACCCAGCGAGGACCGGTGGACCTGGACGGTGAAGCCGCCGTACGCCGTGCCGAACAGGCTGTAGAGCCAGTCCTCGATCTGCTCCGGGGTGGCGTGGACCCGGCCGCCCGAGCCCGTCGTGGCGCCGCAGATCTGCCGGCCGTCGAAGTCGAGGTCCTCGAGCCAGACGTGTTCGACAAACCCCGGCCGGTCCGGATCGGCGACCGCCACCTGCACGGAGGCACGCTCCAGCATCGGTTCGTCGTCGCGACGCTGGTCCCAGGTCAGCTCGCGCCAGAAGATCCCGATGGATCCGCGTGCGCTCGTCATGGCAGCCGCGAGCTCAGGGGTCTCGGCAGGCACGACGACGGCATCGCGGTGTCCGGTGCCGTGACCCATGCGCGGATCATCCCCATGGATGGCCCGTTCACACGCGCTCGATCAGTCGCGGGCCCTCGGATGCGCGGTCGCGAAGACCTCGCGCAGGTTGTCGACGGTCACCAACGTGTAGACCTGGGTGGTCGTCACCGACGCGTGTCCCAGCAGCTCCTGCACGACGCGTACGTCGGCCCCGCCGTCGAGCAGGTGGGTCGCGAAGGAGTGGCGCATCGTGTGCGGCGAGACGTCCTTGGTCACGCCGGCGCGGTCGGCGGCCTTGACCAGCACCGCCCACGCCGACTGGCGCGACAGCCGGCCACCGCGGGCGTTCAGGAAGAGCGCCGGCGTGCCCCGCCCCTCGGACACCAGCTCGGGCCGCCCGCGCACCAGGTAGTTGTCGACCGCCTCGCGCGCGAAGGACCCGACCGGCACGATCCGCTCCTTGCTGCCCTTGCCGCGCAGCAGGACGGTCCCGTCGACCGCATCGAGGTCGTCGACGTCGAGCCCGACCGCCTCGGAGATCCGCGCCCCCGTGCCGTAGAGCACCTCGAGCAGCGCCCGGTCCCGCAGCGCCAGCGTCGTCCCGGGTGCTCCCGCAGCCTCGAGGATCGCCTCGACGTCGGCGAGCGGCAGCGCCTTGGGGAGCCGCTTGGCCGGCGTCGGCGGTTTCACCGCGCCCGCCGGGTCGACCGTCGCCAGCCCGTCGGCGACCGCGAACTTGTGGAAGCCCCGCACGGCCACCACGGTCCGCGCCGCCGACGTCGCGCTGAGCGGCGGATGGTCGGCGTCGCCCTCGCGCAACCGCATGAGAAAGCCGGACACGGTCGCCTCGGTGATGTCGGCCAGCTCCTCGACGTCGTTCGCGGCGAGGTACTCCTGGTAGCGCCTCAGGTCGCGGCGGTACGACGAGAGCGTGTTGGCCGCCAGCCCGCGCTCGACCGACAGGTGGTCGAGGTAGGTGCGGACGGCCCGCACGATGTCAGGCAATTGCCGCCTCGAGGGACACGGTGTCGATCCCCACCGCCTCGCCGACCGGCCCGTTGGTGAGCTGGCCCGCGTGGGTGTTGAGGCCGAGCGCCAGGCTCCGGTCGTCGCGGCAGGCCTGCGCCCAGCCCTTGTCAGCCAGCGCCACGGCGTACGGCAGCGTGGCGTTGGTCAGCGCGTACGTCGAGGTGTTCGGCACCGCGCCCGGCATGTTGGCGACGCAGTAGAACGTCGAGTTGTGCACCTGGAACGTCGGGTCCGCGTGCGTCGTCGGGTGCGTGTCCTCGAAGCAGCCGCCCTGGTCGACCGCGATGTCGACCAGCACCGAGCCCGGCTTCATCTCCGAGACCAGCTGGTTCGAGACCAGCTTGGGTGCGGCCGCACCCGGGATCAGCACCGCGCCGATGACCATGTCGGCCTCGCGCACCTGCTGCTCGAGGGCCAGCTTGGACGACGCCAGGCCGTGCACCCGGTTGTTGTAGCGCCAGAACGACATCCGGAGCTTGTCCAGGTCCGTGTCGAGCAGCGTCACGTCGGCACCCATGCCGAGCGCGATGTTGGCCGCGTTCTGACCGGATACGCCGGCACCGATGATGACGACCTTGGCGTTGGCGACACCGCCGACGCCACCCATCAGCACGCCGCGGCCGCCCTGGGCCTTGAGCAGCGAGTAGGCGCCCACCTGGGGCGCGAGGCAGCCCGCGACCTCGGACATCGGGTAGAGCAGCGGCAGCCCGCCCGAGGGCAGCTGCACCGTCTCGTAGGCGATGCCCGTGATCTTGCGGTCGAGCAGCTCCTGGGTCAGCGGCTTGTCGGCGGCGAGGTGCAGGTAGGTGAAGAGCGTCAGCCCCTCACGCATCCGGTGGTACTCCTCCGCGACCGGCTCCTTGACCTTGAGCACCATGTCGATGCTGCCGTCGGTCCCCCACGCCGAGTCCGCGTCCGCGACCATCGTGGCCCCGGCCGCGACGTACTCCTCGTCCGGGATGGAGGAGCCGACACCGGCGCCCTTCTCGATGAAGACCTCGTGCCCGTGGGCGACCAGCTCGTGCACGCCGATGGGCGTGATCGCGACGCGGTACTCGTGGTTCTTGACTTCCTTCGGGACGCCGACCTTCATTGCTCAGCTCCTTGTCTGCTCGGCTCGCAGCGACACTATCGCTCCGCCTCGAGCCGACGTGACCTAGGGCACGTCAAGCGGGAAGGGGCTGGAGCTTGCGCTTCTCGATCTCCTTGATCCGCGCCCTGAGCCGCTTGAACTCGGCGCGCTGCTTCGGGGTCATGGCGGCCGGCTTGTAGGCGAGGTTGTGCCGCTCGAGCGGGTCGCGCTGCAGGTCGTACATCTCCCACTCCGAGGGCTTCTTCCCGCTCTCGTCGTAGTACTTCGCGAGCTTCCAGCGCTTCTCGCGGACCATCACGATGTGGTTCGGCGCCGGGATGTAGGGACCCTGCGACTGGCCCGACTGCCAGTCGTCGAAGGTGAAGACCACCCGGTCCTGGGTCGGCTTCACCGCCTTGCCGAGCACGTGGGCGGAGTAGTCGATGCCTTGCCAGTCGCTGCTCCGCGCCGACGCAGGAGCCTCGACCAGCGCGGCCAGCGTCGGCAGCAGGTCGACGTGCGAGATCAGCTGCTCCGACTTCCGGGCCTTCGGGTAGAGCACCGGGTTGGAGAAGACCATCGGCATGTGGATGGTCTCCTCGTAGGCGTTGAAGCTCTTCTGCCGCATCGTGTGGGCCAGCGCCATCTCACCGTGGTCGGCGGTGCGTACGACGACGGTGTCGTCGAGCTGGCCGGTCGACTCGAGCGTGTCGAGGATGTCGACGAGGTACTGGTCCGCGAGCTTGAGCAGGTTCCCGTAGAAGTTGAGGTAGTTGATCATCATCTGCTGGTTGCGCAGCGGCCCCGACGCCCCGAACAGCTTCGCGAACTGGGCCTGGCACTTCGGCTTGGTCGACAGGTCCTCGTTGAACGTCACCGGGAGCCCGATGTCACCCACCAGCCAGGAGTCGTCGTACCCCGCCTGGACGTACTTCGGCGGAGTCATGTTCGCGGGGCCGGGGTAGAAGAGCGCGTCGTGCGGGTTGATCAGCGCCACCACCAGGCACCACGGCTTGTCGCCCTCGGTGCGGGTGGTGAGGAACTTCAGCACGCCCTCGGTGCCGTCCGCGGCGTCACCGTCGTCGTTCATGTAGTGACCGTCGTGGTCGACGATCCCGCCACCGGCCTCGTCGATGTCCTGGTTGCTGCCGCCGTCCGGCGGGCTCCAGCGGTCGAATCCGTAGCGCGCGAGGTCCTCGGGCGACCAGTCGTCACCGACCGGCTTGGACAGGTGCCACTTGCCCTTGTAGACCACGTCGTAGCCCGCCGCCTTCATCACCGAGGCGAGGTTGACCAGCTCGGTCGACAGCTCGACCTGGGGGTACTGGTCGGCCGGCATGTCCTCCTCGAGCGTGTACTTCACGCCGTGCTGCGCCGGGTAGAGGCCGGTGAAGAGCGTGGCGCGCGAGGGAGAGCACATCGCCGTGTTGCAGAAGGCGTTCTCGAAGCTAACGCCGTTCTTCTTGAGCCGGGTCATGCCGGGCAGGTTCTTCTCCTCCCACCCGGCCGGGAAGTGCATCGTCTTGCGCTGCTGGTCGGTGATGAAGATCAGGACGTTCTTGCCCGCGAACGAACCGGCCTCCGCTGCCTGGGCGGCCTCGGCGGCCGTGCCCACGAGCGCTGCGGTCGGTGGGACGGCTGCGGCCGTCGTGAGGAGTCGTCGTCTGCTCAGCATGGTGGGTCCTCCTGGTCTCGGACGTCCAAACTATTGGCACACCAAGTGACATGTCTTGTCAATGACCAGGGACATCAGAGAGCCAGGTCGAGGACCAGACCCTGGTGGGCGGCAACGACGTCGAGGTCGCCCGCCGCCAGCGCGCGGGTGTGCTCGAGGATCTCGTCCACCTCGTCGTCGGTGCGCCACGGGTCGTGGTGGAAGAGGACCAGGGTGCGTACGCCGGCCTCGCGGGCCAGCTCGACGGCGTACTCCACGCTCGCGTGGCCGAGGTAGTCGACGCCCGGGAACTGCTCGGCCAGGTGCTGCGCGTCGTGGATGAGCACGTCGGCCGACGTCGCCAGCGCCAGCGCCGCCTCGTGCCGCTCCCCCAGCCCGTCCGGACCGGGACCTGCCGAGGTCGGGCTGTGGTCGGACAGGTAGGCGACCGAGCCGCCGTCGCGTTCGACCCGGTAGCCGAAGGCGCGACCGCCCTTGTGCGGGATCTCGCGCGCGAGCACGTCGTACCCCTCGATCTCGCGCCACCCTTCGGCGAGCCCGGTGAAGGTCCACCCGTCGCCGAGCACGCGCGGCGTGACCGGGAAGTGCGGCGGCGAGAAGGCCCGCTCGAGGACGGCCTCGGCCGACTCCCCCTGCTCGGGCAGGTAGAGGTCCAGCCGGGCCCCCGGCGCCCCGCCGCCGCGGAAGAACGGGAGTCCGTGGGTGTGGTCCCAGTGCAGGTGGCCGAGCAGCACCGACCCGTCGAACGGCGCACCGCCGAGCAGCGGCGTGACCGCCGTCAGGCCGGTCCCGGCATCGAGGACCAGCCGCGGGACGTCGTCTCCCGTCGAGATCGCCACGCACGAGGTGTGGCCGCCGTAGCGGACGAACTCCGGGCCGGGCGACGGGGTGGAGCCGCGCACCCCGCAGAAGGTCAGCCTCACGCTGAGATCAGACCACGCGCCTGCGCCGTCAGGAGGGCGATCGCCACATGTGCGTCGCGCACGCGCCCGTCGAGGATCGCCGCCCGCAGGTCGGCGACCGGCACCCAGCCGACCTCCATCTCCGCTTCTTCGTGCTCGGGGTGGAAGTCGCCGCGACCGACCTCGGTCAGCCCGCGCGCCAGGAAGTAGTGGCACTCCTCGGCCGAGATGCCCGGTGAGGAGTACGCCGAGGTCAGGTGGACCCACTCCCGGGCCTCGTAGCCCGCCTCCTCGACCAGCTCGCGCCGGGCGACCTGCTCCGGCGACTCACCGTCGATGTCGAGCAGGCCCGCCGGCAGCTGCACCAGGGTGGCGCCGACGGGGTGGCGGTACTGCCACAGGCACAGCGCCCGGTCGTCCTCGTCGAGGGCGAGCACGATCGCCGCGCCCGGGTGCTCGAGCACCGTCCGGGAGAACGGTTCGTCGTCGGGGTGTCCCGGCCGCCGGATCTGGTCGTCGCGCAGCCGGACGACCCAGCCGCCTCCGTCCCACACCTCGTGGCTCTCGGCCACCGGCCATCGCTCGGACCGGTCCTGCAGCTCGGGGTCGCCCATACCGGGCGACGTTACCGGGTCAGTCGTTCTCGTCCGCGCGGTGCAGCAGGCTCTCGTCGATCGGGAAGCGGAGCTCCTTCTGCCGCTCGATCGCCGCACCGACCAGCCCGGCGAAGAGCGGGTGCGGGCGGGTCGGGCGCGAGCGGAGCTCGGGGTGTGCCTGGGTCGCGATGTAGTAGGGGTGCACCTCGCGGGGCAGCTCCACGAACTCGACCAGGTTGTTGTCCGGCGACGTGCCGGAGAAGACCAGGCCGGCCTCCTCGAGCTGGTCGCGGTAGCTGTTGTTGACCTCGTAGCGGTGCCGGTGGCGCTCCTCGATCAGCGCCTCGCCGTACGCCGCCCGGGCGACCGAGCCCTCCTTGAGCGCGGCCGGGTAGAGGCCGAGCCGCATGGTGCCGCCGAGGTCGCCGGCGCCCTCGACGAAGTCGATCTGCTCCGCCATCGTCGCGATCACCGGCTCCGGGGTGTCCGGGTCGAACTCCGTCGAGCCGGCCTTCTCGAGGCCGAGCACGGTGCGGGAGTACTCGATGACCATGCACTGCAGGCCGAGGCACAGGCCGAGCGTCGGGATGCCGTGGGTGCGGGCGTAGGTCAGCGCGCCGAGCTTGCCCTCGATCCCGCGCACCCCGAACCCACCCGGCACGCAGACCGCGTCGACGTCCTGGAGGTTGCGGGCCGCACCGGCCGGCGTCTGGCACTCGTCCGAGGCGATCCAGCGGATGTTGACCTTGGCCTCGTGGGCGAAGCCGCCGGCCCGGAGCGCCTCGCCGACGGAGAGGTAGGCGTCGGGCAGGTCGATGTACTTGCCGACCAGCGCGATCGTGATCTCCTCCTTCGGGTGGTGCACCCGGCGCAGGAGGTCGTCCCAGACGGTCCAGTCGACGTCGCGGAACGGCAGGTCGAGACGGCGTACGACGTAGGCGTCGAGCCCCTCGCGGTGCAGGACCTTCGGGATGTCGTAGATCGACGGCGCGTCCGCCGCCGTGACGACGGCGTCCTGGTCGACGTCGCACATCAGCGAGATCTTCTTCTTGATCGAGTCGGGCAGCTCCCGGTCGGCGCGGCAGACCACCGCGTCGGGCTGGATGCCGACCTGGCGGAGCGCGGCGACCGAGTGCTGGGTCGGCTTGGTCTTCAGCTCGCCCGAGGGACCGATGTAGGGCACCAGCGAGACGTGCAGGAAGAAGACGTTGTTGCGGCCGATGTCGTGGCGCACCTGGCGCGCGGCCTCGAGGAACGGCAGGGACTCGATGTCGCCGACGGTGCCACCGACCTCGGTGATGACGACGTCCACGTCCGGGCCGCCCATGGCGAGGACGCGTTCCTTGATCTCGTTGGTGATGTGCGGGATCACCTGGACCGTGTCGCCGAGGTAGTCGCCGCGGCGCTCCTTGGCGATCACGCTGGAGTAGACCTGCCCGGTCGTGACGTTGGCGATCTGGCCGAGGTCGGTGTCGAGGAACCGCTCGTAGTGACCGATGTCGAGGTCGGTCTCCGCACCGTCGTTGGTCACGAAGACCTCGCCGTGCTGGAACGGGTTCATCGTCCCGGGGTCGACGTTCAGATAGGGGTCGAGCTTCTGCATGGTCACGCGGAGACCGCGTGCCTTGAGAAGGCTGCCGAGGCTGGATGCCGTCAGGCCCTTCCCGAGAGAAGAGGCGACGCCTCCAGTGACGAATACGTGCTTGGTGGGCGTCCCGTTGTTCACGGAATTCGATCCTACGTGACGGGGACGGTTCCGTCCGAACCCGACGCACCGAAGGAACCTCCCTGAACTGTCAGAGAACGGATCAGGGCGAGCACGGCGGTGACCTGACCGAGCGGCGTGTCGGCCCCGTCGACGGTGGTGACCTTCTCCGCGCCGGTCTCCGCACGCAGACCGGTGAGGTCGCCTGCGGAGGCCGCCGAGGCGGTGTCACCGACCACGACGACCCCGGTGGCCTTGGCCGCCAGGCCGGACGCGAGACCCGACAGGATCGCGGGATCGGCCTCGTCACCGAGGACGACCAGGACCACCTGGCCCCGGGTCGCACCGTCGGGAGTGGTCAGCAGCTCGGCGCCGGAGAGGCTCTCGCGCACGGTGGAGACGTCCGCGCTGGGCAGGTCCGATCCGGAGACGCCGAGACCGATCAGCTGACCGATCCGGTCGTACGTCGGCGCGTCGGTCGTCACCGCTCCCGAGCCGAGCTGCGTCATGAGCTGGCTGCCGAGGGTGTCGACCAACGACTTCTGGCCGGGGTCCGTCAGGGCCGGCTGCACGTCGTAGGTGCCGGTGACCGTGCCGCCCGCGGCCTCGACCTGGGCGCCCAGCGCGCTCACCTCGTCGCCGTCAGCGCCCGGCAGCGTCACGATCGACACGGTGTGGTCCTTGAGCCCGCCGGCGTACAGCGTGGTCGCGGACGCAGCCGCGAAGTCGTCGCCGTACGACGCGGTCTGCGCGACCGCCCGCTGCTCGTGGGTGGTCGCCGCGGCCGGGTCGTCGTCGCGGCCGAGGTCGGTCAGAGGACCGCCGCCGAGGACGATGCCGACGGCCAGCGCGAGGAAGACCGCGACGAGCGAGACGATGTGGTGGCGGTACGAGATCACGAGAGAAGTCCCTGCACGGTGTCGGTGAGCGAGTCGTAGAGCGTGTCGAACCAGTCCTGGCCGACGGGGGTGACGGCGAGGGCGGCGGCCAGGGCGATCAGGCCGGCGAGCAGCACCAGGAGCACGTGCCAGGGCCGCACCCGCCCGGAGTAGAGGTAGGGCAGGGCAGCCGCGTCGACCAGCCGCGGGCCGACCTTGAGCCGGGTCAGGTAGGTGCTGGCCAGGCCGGGGCGCTGGCTGTCGAGGAACTCCTCGAGGGTGGCGTGCATGCCGACGCCGACGATCACGGCCGCCTCGGACGCATCCACGAGGATCAGGGCGGCGTCCTCGGGGGTCGCGGCCGACTCGAAGACGAGCGGCCGGATGCCGATGCGCTCCAGGGAGTCGAGATGGGCGCGCCCGGCACCCCGGTCGGTCCGCACCACCACGTCGCGCGCCGCGCGCAGCGTCTTGGCGGCGGGCAGGTCCGCGTCGCCCGCGTGGGCGTCGAGGACGATGATGTCCGGCTTGAAGCCAGCCGCCCGGAGCAGGTCGGCGCCCGAGCCGACCCCGACGAGCACGGGGTCCTGCTCGCGCAGGAACGAGCGGATCGCGGCCAGCTCGCTCTCGTGCTCGTGACCCTGCACGACCACGACGACGGGCCGGCCGGCGACCCGGGTGTTGAGCCGCGGGAGTCCGCGACCGTGGAGGAGCAGGTCCTGCTCGCGCCGCAGGAACTCCGTGCTGTTGTGGGTGAAGGTCTCCAGCTGGGTGACCAGACCGACGCGAGCACGCTCCATCTCGGCCTCGACCGTCTCGACGTCGAGCACGCGCCCGGAGGCGACCGGCTCGCCGTCGACGTACACGGACCCGTCGTGCACCCGCACCCGCGCACCGTCCGAGATCGCGGCCAGACCAGCTGACCCGACGGAGTCGAGGACGACGACGCCCGCCGTGACGAGGGTCTGCGGCCCGAGGTTCGGGTAGCGGCCGGAGATCATCGGCGCCGCGTCGACGACCGCCGTCACCCCTCGGTCGACGAGGGCCTGGGCGGTCGCCCGGTCCAGGTCGAGGTGGTCGATGACCGCGACATCACCCTCGCGCAGCCGTGGCAGCAGCGCTCGGGTGCGGCGGTCGACGCGGGCGGTGCCGTCGACGCCGGGCAGATCAGGGACAGAACGTTGGCG
The DNA here is from genome assembly GCF_040045055.1 of Nocardioides pollutisoli. NCBI lineage: Bacteria > Bacillati > Actinomycetota > Actinomycetes > Propionibacteriales > Nocardioidaceae > Nocardioides > Nocardioides pollutisoli. Next base: position 6,755 of record NZ_JBDZDU010000002.1, on the reverse strand, counting down.
GACGGGAGACCTCATGACCCCGCCATGGTGTCAAAGCACAGACATCGATCCGGGACCCGCCGGGGGCCGGGCGTGTCAGGCCCCCCGCGCCTCCTGGGCGACCTCGAGGAGCTCGCGGGCGTGGGCCAGCGCGGTGTCGGAGTCGGCCAGGCCGGCGAGCATCCGGGAGAGCTCGCGCTCGCGCTGGGCATCGTCGAGCACGGTCAGGCCGGAGCTCGTGACCGAGCCGTCGGACGACTTCTCGACCACGACGTGGCGGTCGGCGTACGCCGCCACCTGGGGCAGGTGGGTGACGACCAGCACCTGTGCGGAGCGCGCGAGCCGCGCCAGCCGCCGACCGACCTCGACAGCGGCGGCGCCACCGACCCCCGCGTCGACCTCGTCGAACACGAACGTCGGCACGGGACTCGTCCCGGCCAGGGCGACCTCGAGGGCCAGCATCACGCGGGAGAGCTCGCCGCCGGACGCGCCCTTGTTGAGCGGGCGCGGCTCGGAGCCGGTGTTGGCCGCGAGCATCAGCTCGACCTCGTCGGCACCCGACGCCGTGAACCGCTCCGTCGGGCGGACCTCCACGCTCAGCCGTGCGTGCGGCATGGCCAGCAGCGTGAGCTCGGAGGTGACCTCTGCTGCGAGTCGGCCGGCCGCCTCGGTGCGTGCGGCCGACAGCGCTGCGGCCGCCGTGCCCCGGTCGCGGGTCAGCGACTCCTGGGCCGAGCGGAGCTCCTCGATGCGTCCGTCGGTGTTGTCGAGGTCGAGCAGCCGGGTGGCCGCCTGCTCGGCCCACGCGAGCACCTCGTCGACGGTCTCGCCGTACTTCCTGGTCAGGGCGGTCAGCGCCGCGCGCCGCTCGGACACGGCGGCCAGGCGGGCGGGGTCGGTGTCGACGCCGGTGGCGTACGACGCCACGTCGGCGGACAGGTCGGAGAGCAGGTAGGTGAGCTCGGCCAGCCGGTCGGCGAGGTCGCCGGCCTCGGAGTCGTGCTCGCGGACGCCGTCGAGGAGCGTGCGGGCCGCCGAGACGGTGGTGAGGGCGTCGGGGTTGCCCTCCTCGCTCGAGAGGGCCTCCCGCGCCTGCTCCGCGGCGGTGCGCAGGGTGTCGGCGAACCCGAGTCGAGCCTCGTCGGCCGCCAGCGTGACGTCCTCCCCCGGCTCCGGTGCGACGGCCTCGACCTCGCCCAGTCCGAACCGCAGCAGGTCGGCCTCCTGCGCCCGCTCGCGGGCGTGGGCGACGACCTCCTCGAGCTCGCGCTCGACGGCGTCAAGGCGTCGGTAGAGGTCGGCGTACGTCGTCAGCAGGCCAGCGATCGTGTCGCCACCGAACCGGTCGAGCGCCTCGCGCTGGGCGCGGGCCTGCAGCAGCCGGTGCTGGTCGGACTGGCCGTGCACGGCGACGAGCGGCTCGGCGACCTGGGCGAGCGACGTGATCGGCACCGAGGCGCCGCCGACGAAGGCACGGGACCGGCCCTCGGCCGACACGTTGCGAGCCAGGACGACCCGGTCGTCCTCGACCACGCCCCCGACCTCCTCGACCGCGTCCGTGAAGCCGGCGAGGCCGTCGACGCACACGACGCCCTCGACCCGGGCGGTCTTCGCGCCGGTGCGGACCGCGCCCGTGTCGGCGCGCCCGCCCAGGAGCAGCCCGAGCGCGGTCACGATCATGGTCTTGCCGGCACCGGTCTCACCGGTGATCACCGTCAGGCCGGGGCCGAGCTCCAGGGTCGAGGACTCGATCACGCCGAGCGACGAGATCCGGATCTCCTCAAGCATCGGTGTCCCCGGTCGACTCCTGGTCGAGCCGACGACGACGTTCGGTGGAGCCGCGCCAGCCCTCGACCGGGAGGCCGAACTTCGCCACCAGACGGTCGGTGAAGGGCGCCTCGTGCAGCCGGACCAGCCGCACCGGGACCGCACCGCGGCGTACCTCGATCCGGGCTCCCGGCGGCAGGTCGACCGCGCGGCGGCCGTCGCACCACAGCACGCCGGCGCCCTCGGTCTGGGCCAGCACCTCGACGGCCAGCACGGAGGTCGGCGCGACCACGAGCGGGCGCGCGAAGAGGGCATGGGCGCTGATGGGGACCATCAGCAGGGCCTCGACGCCCGGCCAGACCACCGGACCCCCGGCGCTGAAGTTGTAGGCGGTAGAACCGGTCGGCGTCGCGCAGACGACACCGTCACAGCCCCACCGGGAGAGCGGGCGGCCGTCGACCTCGACGACCACCTCGAGCATCCGCTGCCGCGCGGCCTTCTCGACGCTGGCCTCGTTGAGCGCGAAGGTGCGGTAGGCGACCTCGCCGTCGCGGTGGACGGTCACGTCGAGCGTCAGCCGGTCCTCGGTCGTGTAGCGCCGGTGGACCACGGCGTCGATGGTCGACTCGAGGTCGTCGTACTCCGCCTCCGCCAGGAACCCGACGTGGCCGAGGTTGACCCCCAGCACCGGTGTCCCGGTCGGGTGGGTGAGCTCAGCGGCGCGGAGGATCGTGCCGTCACCGCCGATCACGAGCACCAGCTCGCAGCCGGCGCTCGGGTCGTCCTCGGGCGCGATCTCGACGATCTCGCCGTCGGCCTCCAGGCCGAGGTCGTCGGCCTCGCCGGCGATCAGGCGTACGACGATCCCGTGGGAGCTGAGCGCCTTCGCGAACGCGCGCGCGACCTCGCGAGCCTCCTCGCGCCCCGTGTGCGCGACGAACAGGACGCGGCGGTCCTCGGAAGCGCTACTGGTCGTCACGGGTCCACCTTCTCACCCGGGACCCCCGACGGTGCGGCACTGACCACGTGCCTGTGGATGTCGTCGTCGGCCACGGTCGCTGGACCCTGTCGCAGCCACAGGAAGAACTCGACGTTGCCCGACGGTCCGGGCAGCGGGCTGGTCGCGACCATCCGGGCGCCCCACCCGCGCTTCGCAGCGGCGGCGGCCACGCCGAGGACGGTCTCGGCGCGCTGCTCCGGGTCGCGGACGACGCCGCCCTTGCCCAGCCGCTCCTTGCCGATCTCGAACTGCGGCTTGACCATCAGCGCCAGGTCCGCGTCCGGAGCCGAGACCCCGAGGAGCGCATCCAGGACCAGCTCGAGCGAGATGAAGGAGAGGTCGCCGACCACGACGTCGACCGGCGCGCCGATCAGCTCCAGGGTCAGGTCCCGCACGTTGGTGCGGTCGTGGACGACGACCCGGTCGTCGGACTGCAGCTTCCAGGCCAGCTGGCCGTAGCCGACGTCGACGGCCACCACCTGGGCCGCCCCGTGCCGCAGCAGGACGTCGGTGAAACCGCCCGTCGAGGCACCGGCGTCCAGGCAGCGGCGTCCGGCGACGACGAACCCCGCAGGCTCGAAGGCCGCGAGCGCTCCGGCGAGCTTGTGACCGCCCCGCGACACGTAGTCGGGACGGTCCGGGTCGTCGAGCACGACGATGGCGACGTCCGTGGTGACCGACGTCGCCGGCTTGGTCGCGAACCCACCCGAGACCTTCACCCGGCGCAGCTCGATCAGCTCGCTCGCGTGCTCACGCGAGCGGGCGAGGCCCCGGCGGACCAGCTCGGCGTCGAGACGCAGACGGCGCGGTGGCACGGTCAGGCGGAGTCGGAGGGCGTGTCGAGGGCGCGCCGCAGCTCGGCGTGCGCGGTCTCGAAGACACCCACGTGCTCCTCGAGCGGACGGTCCTCGAGCTCCTCGACGGCGGCGATCACCTCGTCGACCTCCGGCACGTCGGTGCGGACCCGCTCCGCCTCGTCGGGGGTGTGCAGCTCGGCGTCCTCGTTCATGGTCCGAGGCTACCGCGCCGGAGGCTCCAGACCGTCGCAGGCCACCGGCTCACCCGCATCGTCGAGGTGCGCCCACGCGGCGCTGGCGACCACCCGCCACCAGTCCCCCGCCGAGCCGTCCCCCGAGACCGTCAGCCGGCCGTCGCTGACCTCGGCCCGCCACCCGTCGGCATCCGGCTCCGGGTGCGCCTCGAGCAGCCCGGCGAGGTCCGGAGCGACGTACGTCGGACGCTGCTCCGGCTCCGCCGCGACGAGCGCCGCGAGGTCGGTCACGCCGGTCAGCACCAGCAGCGAGTCGTAGCCCGCCCGGCGGGCACCCTCGATGTCGGTGTCGAGCCGGTCGCCCACCATCAGGGGACGCTTGCCCCCCACGCGCCGCACGGTCTCGTCGAGCAGCGGCCGCTCCGGCTTGCCGGCGACCACCGGATCGACCCCGGTGAACCGCTGCAGCATCTCGACCTGGACGCCGTGCCCGGGCGCGACCCCGAAGGGCGCCGGGAACGTGTGGTCCGTGTTGCTCGCGACCCACGGCAGCCCGTCCCGGATCCGCACGGCGGCCCGCATGATCGACCCCCAGGGCACGTCCGGCCCGTAGCCGGTCACGATCGCGATCGCGTCGTCCTCTGCCCCGACCGGCACCAGGTCCGCCTCGAGCAGCGCCTGCTCCAGGCCCGCGGCGCCGAGCAGCACCACGCGGGCACCCGCGCCGAGGCGGTCGACGAGCAGACGCGCCGCCGCCTGCGAGGAGGTGACCACGTCGCTCGCGTCGGCCTCGATGCCCAGGTCGCGCAGCTGAGCCGCCACCTGCTCGGGTGGACGCGAGGCGTTGTTGGTGACGTAGGCGAGACGCATCCCCTGGCTCGCTGCCTCGGCGAGGTGCTCGGGCGCGCCCGGGACGGCCTCGGGGCCGACGTAGACCACGCCGTCGAGGTCGAGCATGGCCAGGTCGTACGCGCGGCACAGGGCCTCGTCCGACGAACCGAGCACGTGTGCCTCCTCAACCGAGCCCCTGGGAGTTGGCACCCTACGATGCTTCGATGGACTCCGGCGCTGTGGTCTCCCCTCCGCAGGTCGGGGGGCCGTTCCGGCTGCTGCCGTTCCAAGGTCTGCGGCTGGCGCCGAACCGGATCGGCGACCAGATCTCGGCTCGCGCGTTCGCCCGCCCCTACCGCGGCGTCGCCGCCCGTCTGATCGCCTGGGAGCGCACCGGCCAGCTCGCTCACGACGCGACGGCTGCGCTCTACCTGCACGAGTACACCGCTGCCGGGGTCACCGTCCGCGGCCTGGTCGGCGCGCTCGACATCTCGCACACCGCCACGCGGATCGAGGACGTCGTCGTGCTGCCCCACGAGGGCATCCATCCCGCCCAGGCGGCCGAGCTCGCCGACCGGATGGCGGAGATGGAGATGAACCCCGCCCCCATCCTGCTGGTGCACCGTGGCTCCGACGACGTCCGCCGCATCCTGCGGGAGGTCCGTGACGGCGAGCCGAACCACCAGTTCACCGACCGCTCGGGTCACTACCACCGGGTCTGGGCCATCCACGGTCCCGCACGCCTCGAGGCCCTCACCGACGGCCTCGCCGGTGCCCGGACCCTGGTCGCCGACGGCCACCACCGGTTCGCGGCCTACCTCCGCCTGCGCGAGACGCTGCCCGGTCCTGCGACCGATGCAGGCCTGGCCATGCTGGTCGACCAGGGCGACACCCCGCTCTACCTCGGCGCCATCCACCGGGTGCTGGTCGGCGCGACGCTCGCCGACATCGCCACGGCACCCCAGGTCGCCAGCTTCACCCGGACCGGCCCCGAGGAGGCCGTCGCCAGCCTGGGCGCCGACACCCTGGTCGCCACTGACGGCCACGACTGGGGGATCCTGCGGCTCCAGGTCGGCCCGGAGCGTCTGGCCGTCCAGGCCCTCCACAACGACCTGCTGCCGGTGCTGGCGCACCCCGCCTCGGACATCGAGTACGCGCACTCCGTGGACGACGCACTCCTGGGCGTCGTCGACCGGCCGGCCGTCGCCATCTTGATGCCCGCGCCGGAGTTCGGCGACGTCCTCCGGATCGCGGCCACGGGTCAGCTGCTGCCGGAGAAGGCCACCTCCTTCCAGCCGAAGCCCAGTGTGGGCGTCCTCATCCGCTCTCTTCGGGACGGGTAGGAGCGCGTCGGACGACCCGGCCGGAGATCATCTCCACCTCCACGCGCGAGGCGGCCGCGCCGCCGGCGCGGAAGAACCGCCGGCGCACGGAACCCTCGACCTCGACGACGTCGTCGACGGACCACGAGCTGACCGAGCGTCGGGCTCGCGCCGACCAGGCCGCGCAGTCGAGCGCGTCGACGCTCTGCTTGCTGATGTGGCTGGTCGGCCGCGGGACCACGACCCGGAAGGTCCACACGACGTCCCCACTGGGGAGCACCCGCTCCTCCGGCTGCTGGGACACCCGCCCGACCAGGCGGACCTCGTTGACCATGGTCGGCTCGGCATCGGACCGAGCCTGCTTCTGCTTCTGTGTGCTCATCACACATCACCTCCGACGCCGACCCTGAGGTCGGCCGCCGACAGTGACGCGGTGCCGAGAAGAGGCGTGTGCAGAACCGTGTCAGGAGCGGAACTGTGGATGAGAAATGGTCTGAAATCGACAGTAGGGCCACCCTTGCGGGTGGCCCTACTGGAAAGAATGTCCGGCGGCGTCCTACTCTCCCACAACCTCTCGGTTGCAGTACCATCGGCGCTTAAAGGCTTAACTTCCGGGTTCGGGATGGGACCGGGTGTTTCCCTTTCGCTATGGCCGCCGTAACTCTTGCGGTCACACATCCAACCGGGATCTGTCACGGTGGTGTGTTTCCAAGCCATTATTCAGATGTGCAGCCCAAGTGAGCTGTTCTGTGGTTTGTGTTTGGTTCGTGGACGCGAACATACGCTTTGCAGGGTTTGTAAAGTGTTTGTGGGACAAGCCCTCGGCCTATTAGTACCGGTCGGCTAGGCATTGCTGCTGTACACC
>NZ_JBDZDU010000001.1:1931117-3662057 GCF_040045055.1 Nocardioides pollutisoli | reverse complement strand
CCGCCAGCGTTCGTCCTGAGCCAGGATCAAACTCTCCGTTGAAAACAAAAAGTTGCCCCTGACAGGAGACACTGACAAATTGTCAGAATCATTGTCAAAGAAATCGTCAACCAACCCGAACCCCCAAGGGGATCCAAGCCAGATCGACGGGTAAAACAAACAAACTAATTCGTCGACTATGACACACTGTTGAGTTCTCAAGAATCAGACGCACACCGTCCTGATCTTTTCAGACCAGCGGCGGGGCAACCTGCAGAAACTTACCGGTTCAGATCGACCGAGTCAACTCGGGGCGATCCTCGCCAGCGCCGGGCATGAAGCACCCCTGACCTTTGGCCTCTCAGCCTGAGTTGGGGGCGCCGCTCAGCGCGACAAGAAGAACGTTAGCAGCGCTCCCCGGAGACGCCAAAATCGGGGTGCTCGCACGCTCAGCGAGGGCGCAACGGGGCCGCTGGGCGGTAGGTCGAGACGGTCGGATCGCCCGTCTGCCAGAACCGCCAGGGCCGGTGGGGCGCGCCCCGGAGGCCGACGCGAGGCCCGGTCGAGATGTCCGGCGGGCGGGTGCCGAGCGCGAGGGTGACGGGTCCGGTCGACAGGTCCGCACCGTTGTCCGAGAGCTCGATGCCGAGCGCCTTGCAGAGCCGGGCCGGTCCCCTGGCCAGGTCGCGGTCGCTGGCGCCGGGGCGGCGTCCCCGAGCGACCTCGAGCCCGTCGACGATCTCCCCCGCCCGGACGAGCACCGCGCTCGGCGTCCCCTCGGGTCCGCACACCACGTTGCAGCAGACGTGCATCCCGTAGGTGAAGTAGCAGTAGAGGTAGCCGGACGGGCCGAACATGATCGCGTTGCGCGGGGTCTGCCCACGGTAGGCGTGGGACCCCGGGTCGTTCGGGCCGTCGTACGCCTCGACCTCGGTGATGCGGACGGCGACCTCGCCGTGCCGGAGCACGGCGTTGAGCAACCGGGGCGCCTCCTCGAGGACCGGCCCGGAGAGATCAAGCGAGCCGGGCACGGTGTCGATCGACGAGGGCGGCAAGGTCGCTGAGCTGTTCGCCCACCCGGATCGGCGCGGTGCCGCCGTGGCCGTCGCGGGAGGCGACCGAGCCCTCGACCGTGAGGACGTCACGGACCGCGGGCGTCAGGGCGGGTGAGATCTCGGCGAACTGCTCGTCGGTGAGGTCGGCGAGCTCGATGCCGAGCTCCTCGCACCGGCGCACGCACGCGCCGGCGACCTCGTGGGCGATCCGGAACGGCACACCCTCGCGGACCAGCCACTCGGCGATGTCGGTGGCGAGCGAGAAGCCCTGGGGGGCGAGCTCGGCCATCCGCTCGGCGTTGAAGGTCAGGGTCGCGACCATGCCGGAGAACGCCGGCAGCAGCACCTCGAGGGTGTCGACGGAGTCGAAGACCGGCTCCTTGTCCTCCTGGAGGTCCCGGTTGTAGGCCAGGGGCAGGGCCTTGAGCGTGGCCATCAGTCCGGCCAGGTTGCCGATCAGGCGACCGGACTTGCCGCGGGCGAGCTCGGCGATGTCGGGGTTCTTCTTCTGCGGCATGATGCTCGACCCGGTCGACCAGGAGTCGTGGAGGGTGACGAAGGCGAACTCGCGGGTCGACCAGAGGATGACCTCCTCGGCGATCCGGCTGACGTCCACACCGATCTGGGCCGTGACGTAGGCGAACTCGGCCACGAAGTCGCGGGCGGCGGTGCCGTCGATCGAGTTCGCGCTGGACCCGGTGAAGCCGAGCTCGGCGGCGACCAGGCGCGGGTCCAGGCCCAGGCTCTGGCCGGCGAGCGCGCCGGAGCCGTACGGCGACTCGGCGGCCGTGCGGGCGCGCCACTGGGTGAGCCGGTCGACGTCGCGCAGCAGCGGCCAGGCGTGGGCGAGCAGGTGGTGGGACAGCAGCACCGGCTGGGCGTGCTGGAGGTGGGTGCGCCCCGGCATGATCGTCGGCCCGGCCAGGTGCGCGGTCGCCTGTCCCGCGATCGCGTCGACCAGGTCGAGGACCTGGCCCGCGATCGCGAGCGAGTGGTCCATCAGGAACGCCCGGAAGAGGGTGGCGATCTGGTCGTTGCGCGAACGACCGGCGCGCAGCCGACCGCCGATCTCGGCTCCGACCTCCACGAGGAGCAGCCGCTCGAGCGCTCCGTGGACGTCCTCGTCGCTCGGGTCGGGCAGCAGGACTCCCGCGGCGTACTTCTCCCCCAGGACGTCGAGGCCGCGCAGCAGCTCGAGGTGGTCGGCGTCGGTGAGCAGGCCGGCGCGGTGCAGTGCGTTGGCGTGCGCCCGCGAGCCGGCGAGGTCGTACGGCGTGAGCCGCCAGTCGAAGTGCGTCGAGCGCGAGAGCGCGTCGAGCTCGGGAGACGGGCCGTCGGCGAACCGGCCGCCCCAGAGCTTGCCGGTGTTGGTGGCTTCCTTGTCGCTCATCAGTCGGTGCCGAACTCCATGGCGGCGTGGTCGAGCGCCTCGTCGTCGAGGGCCTCCTGCGAGATCACCGGGTTGATCGCGATCCGCTCGCCTCCCCCGGCCTCGATCTCGCCGAAGAGGGTGCCGTTCTCGACGAGCACCTGGCCCTGGTCGAGCGGCTGGGCGGCGTACATCTCCAGCTTGGAGCGCGAGTCGGCGATGTCGAGGTTGCGCATGGTGAGCTGGCCGATCCGGTCGGTGGGACCGAACGCGGCGTTCTCGGTGCGCTCCATCGAGAGCTTGTCGGGGTGGTAGGAGAACGCCGGACCGTCGGTGCGCAGGACGGTGTAGTCCTCACCGCGCCGCAGCCGGAGCGTCACCTCGCCGGTCACCAGGGAGGCGATCCAGCGCTGGATGGCCTCGCGGATCATCAGCGCCTGCGGGTCGAGCCAGCGGCCCTCGTAGAGCAGCCGGCCGAGCTGGCGGCCCTGCGCGTGGTAGTTGGCGATGGTGTCCTCGTTGTGGATCGCGTTGAGCAGGCGCTCGTACGCCGTCCAGAGCAGCGCCATCGCGGGGGCCTCGTAGATGCCGCGCGACTTGGCCTCGATGATCCGGTTCTCGATCTGGTCGGACATGCCGAGGCCGTGGCGACCACCGATGGTGTTGGCCTCGTGGACCAGCGCGACCGCGTCGTCGTACCGCGTGCCGTTGATCGCGACCGGGCGACCGGCCTCGAACCGGATCGTGACGTCCTCGGTCTCGATGGCGACCGAGGGGTCCCAGAACTTCACGCCCATGATCGGCTCGACGGTCTCGAGGGAGACGTCGAGGTGCTCGAGGGTCTTGGCCTCGTGGGTGGCGCCCCAGATGTTGGCGTCGGTGGAGTAGGCCTTCTCCTTCGAGTCGCGGTAGGGCAGGTCGCGCTCGGTGAGCCACTGGCTCATCTCGGCGCGGCCGCCGAGCTCCTGCACGAAGTCGGCGTCCAGCCAGGGCTTGTAGATGCGCAGCTCGGGGTTGGCGAGCAGGCCGTAGCGGTAGAACCGCTCGATGTCGTTGCCCTTGAAGGTCGAGCCGTCGCCCCAGATGTCGACGCCGTCCTCGTGCATGGCACGCACCAGCAGGGTGCCGGTCACGGCGCGACCGAGCGGCGTGGTGTTGAAGTAGGTCCGCGCACCCGAGCGGATGTGGAAGGCACCGCACGCGATCGCGGCCAGGCCCTCCTCGACCAGCTGGCGGCGGCAGTCGACGGCCCGGGCGATCTCGGCGCCGTACTGCTTCGCGCGGCCGGGGACACCGCTGATGTCGGGCTCGTCGTACTGCCCGATGTCGGCGGTGTAGGTGCACGGGATCGCGCCCTTCTCCCGCATCCAGGCAACGGCGACGGACGTGTCCAGCCCTCCCGAGAACGCGATGCCGACGCGTTCGCCGACGGGGAGGGATGTCAGGACCTTGCTCACGGAGTTTCTTCCTTCTGCTGGTGGGTGTCGTCGGCGAGGGCGAGGAACCGGCGGGCGAGGGCTTCGCCGCCTTCCGGTTCACGTCCGATCACCAGGACGGTGTCGTCGCCGGCGATGGTGCCGAGGATCTCAGGGAACTCGGCCTTGTCGAACGCCGAGGCCAGGAACTGGGCGGCACCGGGCGGGGTACGCAGGACGACCAGGTTGGCGCTGGACTCGGCGCTCACGAGGAGCTCGCCGCACAGGCGGGCCAGCCGGGCCGCGGCAGCGGCGGTCTCCCCCGGCACCGCGGGTCGTCGGTCGCCGCCCTCGGCGGGCACGGCGTAGACGAGCGCGCCGCTCGGCGTGCGGACCTTGACGGCGTCGAGCTCGACCAGGTCGCGCGACAGCGTGGCCTGGGTGACGCCGAGCCCGCTCTCGGCGAGGAGCGTGGCGAGGTCCGTCTGCGAGCGCACCTCGTGGTGGGTGACGATCTCGACGATCCGCTGGTGGCGGGCGCTCTTGGTGGCCGGACGGAGCGTGGCGCTCATGACAGGGCTTCCCAGAGGAAGGACATGATCGCCTTCTGGGCGTGGCGCCGGTTCTCGGCCTCGTCCCACACGACGCTCTGCGGACCGTCGAGGACCTCGGCGTCGATCTCCTTGCCGCGGTAGGCGGGCAGGCAGTGCATGGCGATGGCGTCGGGCTTGGCCTGCTCGAAGAGGGCCGCGGTGAGCGAGTACGGCGCGAAGACCTCGGCCCGGGCTGCGGCCTCGTCCTCCTTGCCCATCGAGATCCAGGTGTCGGTGACGACGACGTCGGCCCCGGTGACGGCAGCAACGGGGTCGGGCTCGAGGACCGCCGAGCCGCCCGTGGTCGCGGCGATCGCGGCCGCACGCTCGACCATGTCGGTGGACGGGGCGTAGCCGTCGGGCGAGCTGACCCGGACGTGCATGCCGGCGGTCGCACCGGCGAGCAGCCAGGAGTTGCCCATGTTGCAGGCACCGTCACCGACGAAGGCGACCGTGAGGCCGGCGAGCGTCTGCTTGTGCTCGCGGATCGTCAGGAGGTCGGCGAGCAGCTGGCACGGGTGGAAGTCGTCGGTGAGCGCGTTGATCACCGGGACGCCGGAGTGCTCGGCCATCTCCTCGAGGCTGCTCTGCGCGTAGGTGCGCCACACGACCATCGATGCCTGGCGGCCGATGACCCGCGCGACGTCGTGGACGGACTCACGGACGCCGATACCGGCCAGGGCCCCGTCGACGAGCATCGGGAAGCCGCCGAGCTCGGCGATGCCCGCGGCGAAGGACGCCTGGGTGCGGAGCGTCTGCTTGTCGAAGATCATCGCGACCGTCCGCGGGCCGGCCAGCGGCTTCGCGTCGTACGGCGCCTGCTTGAGCTCGAACGCGAGGTCGAGGACCTGCGCCTGCTCGGCCGGGCTGAGGTCGTCGTCGGCGAGGAAGTGCCTCATTGCAGGCCCGCCTCGTCGAGGATCCCCGGCCAGGCGGCCAGGAGGGCGTTGGCGTCGTCGACCGTGAGCACGAGCGGCGGCGCGAGCCGGATCCGCTTGGGGGTCGGGTTGTTGAGGATGAAGCCGGCCTTCTGGGCGGCGGCGACCACCTCGGCCGAGGCGTCGGCCGACAGGTCGAGGCCGATGAGCAGCCCCTCGCCACGGACCTCGGTGACCCGCGGGTCGGCGGCGAGGCCGTCGCGGAGCTTCTGGCCGAGGACGGTGACGTGCTCCAGCAGCTCGTCGTCCTCGATCGTCCGGATCACGGCGAGCGCGGCGGCGCAGGCGACCGGGTTGCCGCCGAACGTGGTGCCGTGGTTGCCGGGCTGGAGCAGGTCGCCGGCTGCGCCGAGCGCGATGCAGGCGCCGATCGGGAAGCCGCCGCCGAGGCCCTTCGCGACGGTGACGACGTCCGGCGTGACACCGGTGTGGGCGAACCACTGGCCGGTGCGGCCCATGCCGGACTGCACCTCGTCGAGCCAGAGCAGGGCGCCGTGGTCGTCGGCGATGGTGCGCGCGGAGGCGAGGTAGCCCTCGGGCGGGACCACGACGCCGGCCTCGCCCTGGATCGGCTCGAGCAGGATCGCGGCGGTCTCGTCGGTGACCGCGGCCGCGAGCGCGTCGGCGTCGCCGTACGGGACGAACGTCACGTCGCCGGGGAGCGGCTCGAAGGGAGCGCGGTAGGCCTCCTTCGAGGTCAGCGCGAGCGCGCCCATGGTCCGGCCGTGGAAGCCGCCCTCGGCGACCACGACGTGGGTGCGCCCGGTGCGGCGGGTCAGCTTGAACGCCGCCTCGTTGGCCTCGGTGCCGGAGTTGGTGAAGAAGACCTTGCCCTCCCCGGGCGAGCTGCCGAGAAGCCCGAGCAGCTTCTCGGCCAGCTCGACCTGGGGCTCGCTGGTGAAGAAGTTGGAGATGTGCCCGAGCTTCCCGATCTGGCTCGTCACCGCCTCCACCAGCGCGGGGTGGGCGTGACCGAGGGCGTTGACGGCGATGCCGCCGAGGAAGTCGACGTACTCGTTGCCGTCCTCGTCCCAGACGTGGGCGCCCTGGCCGTGCGTGAGCACGAGCTTGGGCGGGCCGAAGGTGTTCATCAGGCTGGCGGCGTACCGCTGCTGGTAGTCGCTCACTGGGAGTCCCTCGCCTTCCGGGTCTTGGTCTCCACGCCGGGCAGGACCTGGGTGCCGACGCCCTCCTGCGTGAAGAGCTCGAGGAGCACGGCGTGCTGCTCACGGCCGTCGACGACGGTGGCACGCGGGACGCCGCCCTCGACCGCCTGGAGGCAGGCCTTCATCTTCGGCACCATGCCGGAGGCGAGCGACGGGATGATCTCCGCGAGCGCCTCGGGGCCGATCTCGCCGATGACGTCCTCGGAGTTGGGCCAGTCGAGGTAGAGGCCCTCGACGTCGGTCAGCACGAGCAGCTTCTCGGCGTCGAGCGCGACGGCGAGCGCGGCCGCTGCGGAGTCTGCGTTGACGTTGTGCACGCGGCCGTGGATGTCGGGCGCGACACTGGAGACGACCGGGATCCGGCCCGCCTCGATCAGGTCGAGCACGGACTCGGGGCGCACGTGCGTGACCTCGCCGACCAGCCCGAGGTCGACCTCCTCGCCGTCGACGATCGTGCCCGTCGTGGTCGCGGTGAACAGGCCGGCGTCCTCGCCCGAGCAGCCGACCGCGAGCGGGCCGTGCTCGTTGATCAGGCCAACGAGCTCGCGCTGCACCTGGCCGACGAGCACCATCCGGACGACGTCCATCGCCTCAGGGGTCGTGACGCGGAGACCGCCGCGGAACTCGGACTCGATCCCGAGCCGGTCGAGCATCGTGGAGATCTGGGGGCCGCCGCCGTGGACGACGACCGGCTTGAAGCCCGCGAAGCGCAGGAACGCGATGTCCTCGGCGAACGCGCGCTTCAGGGTGTCGTCGGTCATGGCGTTGCCGCCGTACTTCACCACGACGATCTTGCCGTGGTACTTCTTCAGCCACGGCAGCGCGGCCGCGAGGGTCCGGGCCTTCGCCTGGTCGGGCTTGCTCGGGTCGTGGCGGGTGTGAGCGATGTCGGTCATGAGGAGTACGCGCTGTTCTCGTGGACATAGGCGTGCGTGAGGTCGTTGGTCCATACGGTGGCCCGCGCGTCGCCGGACTTGAGGTCGATGGTGACGCTGACCTCGCGCGGCTTCAGGTCGACCTCGGCCGGGTCTGCGTGGGGCGTGGACTGCTTGCAGACCCAGACGCCGTTCATGGCGACGTCGAGGTCGGCCGGGTCGAACTGTGCGCCGGTCGTGCCGATGCTCGCGAGCACCCGGCCCCAGTTGGGGTCGTTGCCGAAGACCGCGGCCTTGAAGAGGTTGGAGCGGGCCACGCTGCGGCCCACCTCGACGGCCTCGTCCTCGCTCGCCGCGTTGAGCACGGTGATCGCGATCTCGTGGTCGGCGCCCTCCGCGTCGCGGAGCAGCTGCATCGCGAGGTCCGTGCAGGCCTGCGTCAGCGCGTCGGTGAAGTCGGGCAGCGACGGGGTGATCCCGCTGGCCCCGCTGGCCATCACGGTCACGGTGTCGTTGGTGGACATGCAGCCGTCGGAGTCGAGCCGGTCGAAGCTGACCCGGGTCGCCCCACGCAGCGCGACGTCGAGGTCGGCTGCAGGGACGACCGCGTCGGTGGTGAGGACGACGAGCATCGTGGCCAGCTGTGGGGCGAGCATGCCGGCGCCCTTCGCCATGCCGCCGATGGACCAGCCCGCGCCCTCGACGACGACCTGCTTGCTGACCGAGTCGGTGGTCATGATCGCCTCGGCCGCCTGCTGCCCGCCGTCGGCCGCCAGGGCGTCGTACGCCGCCTCGGCGCCGGCCAGGACCGCGGAGCGGTCGTTGGTGAGGCCGATCAGCCCGGTCGAGCAGACGACGACGTCGCCGGCGCCGATCCCGAGCCTGCCGGCGACGGTCTCTGCCACGGCGTGCGTGGTCTGGAAGCCCTCGGGGCCGGTGTAGCAGTTGGCGCCGCCGGAGTTGAGGAAGACCGCGCGGACGGTGCCGTCCTTGACGACCTCCTGGCTCCAGAGGACCGGGTTGGCCTTGCAGCGGTTGGCGGTGAAGACGCTTGCGGAGTCGAAGGTCGGGCCGTCGTTGACGACGAGCGCGACGTCCTTGGCGCCGGTGGACTTGAGGCCGGCGGCGACGCCGGCGGCCCGGAAGCCTGCGGGGGTGGTGATGGTCACGGGGCGATTCCTACCGTTGAGAGGCCCAGGCCTTCGTCGAGGCCGAGCGCGAGGTTCATGCACTGGACGGCAGCGCCGGCGGTGCCCTTGGACAGGTTGTCCACCGCACCGACGGCGACGAGTCGTCGTGCGTCCTCGTCGACCGTCACCTGGAGGTGGACGGCGTTGGAGCCCATCACGGACTTGGTCTGCGGCCACTGGCCCTGCGGGAGCAGGTGGATGAAGGGCTCGTCGGCGTACGCCTTGGCGTAGACGTCGTAGGCCTCGTCAGCGGTGAGGTCGCTGGTGAGCTTCGCCGAGCACGTGGCGAGGATGCCGCGCGGCATGGGGACCAGCAGCGGCGTGAAGCTGACGCTCACCGTGCCGTCGACGAGCGTCGAGAGGTTCTGGGTGATCTCGGGGGTGTGCCGGTGGGTGCCGCCCACGCCGTACGCGCTGACGTTGCCCATGGTCTCGCTGCCGAGCAGGTGCGGCTTGGCGGCCTTGCCGGCACCGCTGGTGCCGGACGCCGCGACCACGACCACGTCGGGCTCGACGATCCCGGCCGCGATGGCGGGCGCGAGGGTGAGGGTGGAGATCGTCGGGTAGCAGCCGGGGACGGCCACCCGGGACGCGCCGGTCAACAGCGCGCGCTGGCCGGGGAGCTCGGGGAGGCCGTAGGGCCAGGTGCCGGCGTGGGTGCCGCCGTAGAACTTGTCCCAGGCCGCGGGGTCGGCGAGCCGGAAGTCGGCGCCGCAGTCGATGACGACGACGTCATCGCCCAGCTGGGCTGCGATCTCTCCCGACTGGCCGTGCGGGAGTGCGAGGAAGACCACATCGTGGCCGGACAGGGTTTCCAGGGAGGTCTCCACGAGCACCCTGTCCGCGAGCGGCACCAGGTGCGGCTGGAGCGCACCGAGCGGTTGACCCGCGTTGGACGCCCCGGTGAGGGCGCCGATCTCGACCTCGGGATGGGCCAGCAGCAGGCGCAACAGCTCGCCTCCGGCGTACCCGCTGGCTCCGGCGACAGCGACGCTCTTCCTCGTCATATGCATGACTATACAGACCTTTGCATGTTCATGTGCAGCGGGGTCCGGTGATGGCAACTCGGGTGGAACTCGGATGCGGGCCGTCGGCGGGCCGGTCTAGGTTTCCCCACTATGGCGAGACTTGCGTTCGACGACTACCTCCGACACCTCGAGCAGGAGTCGGCGCGCTTCCGCGCGGTGCTGGCCGACTGTGATCCGGGCGCGCGGGTGCCCGGGTGTCCCGACTGGGACGCGGCCGACCTGCTCTGGCACCTCGCCGAGGTGCAGTGGTTCTGGGGCACGACGATCGCGACCCGGCCCGCTCCGGCCGACGAGGACGCCGAGGGACCCGAGCGCCCCGCGTCGTACGACGGGCTGCTGGCTGCCTTCGACGAGTACTCCGCCGCCCTGATCGCCGCGCTCCGCGCCGCCGACCCGGCTGAGCCGGCGTGGAGCTGGTCCGACGAGCAGACCGTCGGCTTCACCTACCGCCGACAGGCGCAGGAGGCACTGATCCACCGGCTCGACGCCGAGCAGACGGCCGGGCAGGTGACCGCGCTCGATCCCGAGCTGGCCGCCGACGGTGTCGACGAGGCCCTCGACGTGATGTTCGGCGGGAAGCCGCCGTGGGGCTCCTTCTCCGGACTCCCCCACCACGTCCGGGTCGACGTCACCGACCGGGACGAGTCGGTGTGGGTCCAGCTCGGGCGTTTCTCGGGCACCGATCCCGACGGGGACCACCACGACCTCGACGACATCTGCGTCGTCCCCGATCCGGGCATCGACGCCGACGCGGTGGTCCGCGGACCGGCCGGAGCGCTCGACGCCTGGCTGTGGCGGCGCGGTGACGACAGCGAGATCTCGGTGACCGGGGACCGCGAGATCTACGACCTCTTCCGCACCTGCGTGAACCACCCGCTCACCTAGCGCTGAAACCGCGGTGAAGGCAGAGTGAAACCGGCCGGGTCCAGGGTGTAGCCATGACACGACTTCCTGACACCGACCTGGCCGTGGCGGCCTCCGGGCTCGTCAAGACCTTCGGCGACTTCCGCGCGGTCGACGGGATCGACCTCGAGGTGCGGCGCGGCGAGGTCTTCGGTGTGCTCGGCCCCAACGGCGCCGGCAAGACCACCACCCTGAAGATGCTCGCGACCCTGCTGCCGCTGGACGGCGGAGAGGCGAGCGTCTTCGGCGTCGACGTACGCCGCAATCCGCACATGATCCGCCAGCTCGTCGGCGTGACCGGGCAGTACGCCTCCGTCGACGAGAACCTCACCGGCTCGGAGAACCTCTGGCTCTTCGGCCGGTTGCAGGGTCTCTCGTCGCGCAGGTCGAAGGCCACCGCCGCCGACCTGCTCGAGCGCTTCGGGCTCACCGAGGCCCGGGACAAGCAGATCAAGACCTTCTCCGGCGGCATGCGCCGTCGGCTCGACCTCGCGGCCAGCCTGATCTCGCAGCCGCCGCTGATCTTCCTCGACGAGCCGACGACCGGCCTCGACCCCCGCACCCGCGGGCAGATGTGGGAGACCATCCGCGACCTGATCCGCGAGGGCAGCACGGTCCTGCTGACCACGCAGTACCTCGACGAGGCCGACCAGCTCGCGGACCGGATCGCGGTCATCGACCGCGGCATCAAGGTCGCCGAGGGCACCCCCGACGAGCTGAAGACCTCGGTCGGCAGCTCCACGCTGCAGCTGCGGATGGCCGACAGCGCCGACACCGCGGGCGCGGCGGACGTCGTACGACGCGTCCTCGGCGAGGAACCCGTCCTCACTCCTGAGTCCGGCGGCATGAACGTCGCGCTCACCGATGCCAACCAGGCAGCCGACGTGCTGATCGCGCTGCGGCAGTCAGGCCTCTCGATCGCCTCCGCGACCGTGCAGAAGCCCACCCTCGACGAGGTGTTCATGGCCATCACCGGCCACGCCGCCGAGGACGAGACCAACCAGTCCCTGATCGAGCCCCAGATGGAGGCCGTCCGATGAGCACCTCACTCCTCGCCGAGCACGAGACGACCCAGGTGCTCGACCGCACCCTCGTGACCCGCCCGTCGCTCCGCGACACCCTCGACCAGAGCCTCGCGATGGCCTGGCGCGCCCTCAAGAAGATGCGCCGCAACCCCGAGCAGTGGTTCGACGTCACGCTCCAGCCGCTGCTCTTCACCGCGATGTTCGCCTACATCTTCGGCGGCGCCATCTCGGGCAGCGTCGAGAACTACCTGCCGATCGTGATCACCGGCATCCTCGCGCAGACGGCGCTCACCGCCTCGATGGCGACCGGCGTCCAGCTCCGCGAGGACATGGACAAGGGCGTCTTCGACCGCTTCAAGTCGCTGCCGATCGCGCGGATCGCGCCGCTCGTCGGACCGGCCATCGCCGACCTGGCGCGCTACGCGACCGCCGCGACGCTGACGATCCTGACCGGCATGCTGATGGGCTACCGCCCCGGCGGCGGCGTGCCCGGCGTTCTCGCCGGCTGGCTGCTGACGATCATCGCCGGCTGGTCCTTGGCCTGGATCTTCACCTACCTCGGCACCCGCGCCCGGAGCGCCCAGGCCGTGCAGGGCATCTCGATGATGATCATGTTCCCCCTGACCTTCCTCTCGAACGCCTTCGTGCCCCCGGAGTCGCTGCCCGGCTGGCTCGAGGCCTTCGTGAAGATCAACCCGGTCTCACTGGTCATCTCCGCGGTGCGCGACCTGATGAACGACGGCCAGGTCACTGCCAACGTCGGCTGGGCGCTGCTCGGCTGCGCGCTCATCGTGGCGGTCTTCCTGCCGCTCTCCGTGAGGTCCTACTCGCGCAAGATGTGATGAGACGGCCAGTCGGGCGCGACGAAGTCGCGCCCGACGTGGGCCGGCCAGATTGAGCAAGCGACGCGAGTGAGCTTGCGAACTCGCACGAGCGCGTCGAAATCCGGTGAGCCGAGAGGCAAGTCGAGGTGGTTTCGAGGCTCGGCGCTAACGCGCCTCACACCTCAACCACCGCCTCACCCGAGCTCCGCCAGCAGGTCGCCGACCTCCGGGCGGAGCTCGGGCGCGTTGCGGCCCTCGAGGCTGGCGCGGAAGGTCGCCTCACCACCGGGCAGGACGGCCTCGGCCAGGGCCACGCCGGGCGCCCAGGCCAGGCTCGGCAGCTGGCGGTTGTAGCCGAACCGGTCGGCGTAGACGAGCAGGCGCACGGCGCGCTCCGCCCGGACCTGGTCGGGCTGGTCGGACAGGTCCCACACGGCCAGGGCGAAGAGGATCGACCCGAAGACCGGGAAGTCGAGGAAGCCGATGGCCCCGTCCAGGATCCGCGGTGACTTCTCGAGCAGGTCACGGTGCATGCCCACGACCTCCTCGCGCTGCCCGTGCCGGACGTGGGCGGCGACGGCCGCGGCCTCGGCGTACAACGTCCAGGGCTCGAAGCCGAGCATCGTCTCGAGACCGGGGAAGCTGCGCGCGGACAGGATCCGGGCGGCCTCGCGGTAGCCGTGGAGACCGGCCTCGGTGCGGCCGGCGGCGAGGTCGAGCTCGGGGCGACCGCAGAGCAGGATGATGGCGGCACCGAAGATGCCGGTGGCGCCGTCGGAGGCCTCGATCTCGTCGAAGATCCGTTCCGCCTCGTCGATGCGGCCGGCTTCCATCGCCCCCATGGCGAGCACCGCCTTGAGCTGAGCGGCGTCCTCGTCGGCTCCCAGGGCGTCGAGCGCCGGGATGGCCTCGCGCGCGTAGGCCATCGCCTCCTCCATCTCGCCGACCTGCATGGTGAGGCCGGCGAGCTGCGCCCGGATCAGCGCAGCACCCCAGGGCCCGTCGGCGTCGTCACTGAGGAGGAGCGCCTGCCGGCCGCGCTCCTGCGCGGCCTGGATGTCGCCCTGGTTCTCGTGGAACTGGCTGGACCACTGCATCGCGAGCTGGGCCACCCGGCGATCGTCGTCGTCACACATCGCCTCGACGGCACCGATGTGGCCGTCCTCCACGGTCGCCCGGGCGGCGAGGAGCACGGTCGCCGAGATGCCGCTGCGCGTGGTGCGATCTCCCGGACCGAGCAGCTCGAGCCGGTCGAAGGCGCGTCCGGCCGCGCTGTCGGTGAAGATCATCGTGTTGAAGGCGAGTGAGACGAGGGTTGCCCGGAGGGCCTCGTCGAGATCGGGAGGAATGTCCGCGTCCACGACGACGTCCTCGACGTCGGGAGCGATGTTGACGACCTTGAGGTGGCTGCCCTCGATCGTCCAGAAGTCGGACAGGCAGGCCATCAGCACCACGACCGCTTCGGCGTCGCGATCACGGAGGCACCTGCGGAGCAGGTCGACGAGGTTGCCCTCCTCCGTGCGGATGGCGGTCATCATCTCGACCTGACGCGGTCCGAACAGGCTCGCGGAGCAGGTACGGGCGTAGGCGACGCCCCAGCCCCGCAGCCGCTCGACCGTCTCGGCGTCGTCGCCTGCTCCGACGAGCTGCATCTGACCGAACTCCCGCACGGTCTCGAGCAGTCGGTAGCGCAGCTCACCCGATCCTTCGACCACCGTGACCAGCGACTGGTCGACCAGGTTGACCAGGGCCGCGAGCGCGTCGTCGCCCACCACCGCCTCGGCGCCTTCGAAGGAGAACCCGTCCCGGAAGACCGAGAGTCGGCGCAGCGCGACGCGCTCCTCGTCACGGAGCAGGTTCCAGCTCCAGTCGATGACGGCGAGCAGGGTCTGGTGCCGTTCGGGGGCGTCGCGCGACCCGCCCCGTAGCAGCGTGAACCGGTCGCCGATGCGCCGCTCGATCTCGACGACCGACATGGCGCGCACCTTCGCGGCCGCGAGCTCGACAGCGAGGGGCAGTCCGTCCAGCCGGCCGACGAGCGAGCGCACCTCCGCGTCGTCGATCCGTACGCCGGGGCGCGCAGCCGTCGCGCGCTCACGGAAGAGCTGCACGGCGTCGTCCAGGTTCAGCTGCGGCAGCAGGTAGACCCGCTCGGCCGCGATGCCCAGGGGTGCGCGGGTGGTGGTGAGCACCCGCAACGCAGGGGTGCGCTGCACCAGCACGGAGACCAGGTCGGCCACCGCCTCGACGACGTGCTCGCAGTTGTCGAGGATGAGCAGGGCCGGTGCGGTGCCGACCTGGTCGATGATCCGGCTCAGCAGGTCGGCGCGACGGCTGACGGCGACGTTCAGGCGTCCGGCTGCGACCGACTCGCGCACGCCCAGCACGTCGCCGACCTCGACCGCGACGCCCTCCGGTGAGGTGACACCGGCGAGCTCGACGAAGTGGACCACGGGCTGCTCGGCCAGCCGACCCATCAGGTGGGCGAGCCGGGTCTTGCCCAGCCCGCCGGGTCCGACGATCGAGGTGACCCGGGAGGTACGGATCATCCCCTCGAGCGCGACGACGTCGTCCTCGCGGCCGATCAGCCGGGATGCCTCGAACAGCAGCCCCTCGCGCACCGGGCGGTCGCGGGCGAGCAGCTCGGCGTGAAGCGCGCGCAGCTCCGGGCTGGGGTCGACGCCGAGGCGGTCCACGAGGTCCTCGCGGTAGGTCTCGTAGCGATCGAGCGCAGCGGGAGCCCCGTGGACGCCGGCAACCGAGCGCAGCAGGGCGGCGGTCACCTCGTCGTCGGGCTCGGCCCGCTCCAGGAGCGGGAGCGCTGCGGCGTAGTCGCCGGCCGCGGCGAGCCGCAGCCCCTCCGGGCGCAGCGCCCAGGCATCGACGTCGGTGTCCTCGAGGGCCAGGCGGTATCCGCGCGCCGTCCGCTCGATCACGTCCGAGCCGGTCGCCGACCGGGCCCGCGAGACCACCACCTGGAGCGCCTTCGTCGGGTTGGCCGGGACGTCGTCGCCCCAGATCTCGTCGACCAGCGCAGCCTCGGACAGGCCGCGGCTGCCCGCCCCGGCGAGGCTGCGCAGCAGCGCGTGCGTGCGCTCGCCCGGGATGGGCTCGCCGTGCCAGGTGACGTCGTCGAGGACCGCGAGCCTGGGAGCGCTCGGGCCGTCAGCGCTGGACGGCACCGGTCCGCTCGGCGGCGGCAGCGACGGCGGCGTTGCGTGCGGCCGCCGTCTCCTCCTCGGTCAAGGTGCGGTCAGGAGCACGGAACCTCAGCGCGAAGGCCAGGGACTTGTGGCCGGCGCCGACCTGGTCGCCGGTGTAGACGTCGAAGAGGCGGATCGACTCGAGCAGCTCCCCGGCGCCCTCCCGCAGCGCCCTCTCGACCTCGGCGGCGGTGACCTCCTCCGCGACGACCAGCGCGACGTCCTCCTTGGCCAGGGGGTACGTCGAGAACTGCGGCCCGGGCGTGACGTCGCGAGCGGCGCGCATCAGGAAGTCGAGGTCGATCTCGACCGCTGCGCTGCGCGCCGGCAGTCCGTACGCCGTGCAGACCTTCGGGTGCAGCTCGCCCGCGTGGCCGAACTCGACCCCGCCGACGCTGACCTGCGCGCAACGACCCGGGTGCCAGGGCATCCGCGCGGCCGAGGTGACCTCGACCTCGACGCCGAGCTCGTCGCCGAGCCGCCGGACCAGCCCGATCGCGTCGGACCAGTCGGCCTGGCGGCCGCTGCCCCACCACCCGGACCGCTCGCGCTCCCCGGTCAGGACGACCGCGAGGTGGAGCGGCTGGTCGGGGATCGCCTCGAAGAGCGTGGCGAGCTCGGCATCGGTGGGACGTCCGTCGACGCCGTAGATCGGAGCCGGACCGCGGTCGGCCGGGAAGGCGACCGTGCCGGTCTCGAAGAGGGCAACGCCGGTCGCACCCCGCCCGAGGTTGCGGGCGGCGGCCTTGAGCAGGCCGGGCAGCAGCGTCGTCGTGTAGGACGGGTCCTCGCTGGAGAGCGGGTTGGCGAGCCGCACGGTGTGACGCAGCACGTCGTCCGCGGGCAGTCCGAGGGCGTCGAACGCGGCCTCGCCGACGAACGGGAAGCTGATCACCTCGACGCAGCCGGCGCCGGCGAGGGTGCGACCGATCCGGCGGCGCAACCGCTGCTCGCGGGTCAGGCCGCGGCCGGTCGCCTCGCGGGGCAGCACGGACGGGACCTGGTCGTAGCCGACGATCCGGGCGACCTCCTCGACGAGGTCGAAGGGGTCCGTGAGGTCGGGGCGCCACGGGGGCGGGGTCGCGGTCAGCGTCGTGTCCTGCTTGTCGAGCACGCAGCCGACGGCCTCGAGGTTGGTGACCGTGGTCGCGGCGTCGATCGGCATGCCGGTCACGCGCGCGGGCAGGTCGTAGCTGATCGTGATCGCCTCCCGCTCCGGCGCGGTGCCGACGACGGTGACGCCCGCGTCGGCCGTGCCGCCACCGTACGTCGTGAGCAGCTCGACGACCCGGTCCGCTGCGGCGGGCGTGACGAGCGGGTCGACTCCGCGCTCGTTGCGCTTGCCGGCCTCGGAGGTCAGCTTGTGGCGCTTGCCGGTGCGGAACATCGAGGTGGCGTCCCAGTGGGCGGCCTCGACGAGCACCGAGGTCGTGGTCGACGACATCTCGGTGGCCTCGCCACCCATGACGCCGCCGAGGCCGATGATCCCGGAGTCGTCGGTGACGACGAGGTCCTCGACCGACAGGGCCCGGTCGACACCGTCAAGCGTGGTGAGCCGCTCCCCCGCGGTCGCCCGGCGGACCCGGATCGGACCTTGCAGCTTGTCGGCGTCGTAGCCGTGGATCGGCCGGCCGATCTCGAGCATCACGTAGTTGGTGACGTCGACGGCCAGCGAGATGGGACGCATCCCGGCCTGGGTGAGCCGGCGGACCATCCAGTCCGGGGAGGGCGCGGCCGGGTCGAAGCCCGTGACCTTGCGGGCGACGAAGACCGGGCAGCCGGTCGGGTCGTCGATCTCGACCGGGTAGCCGTCGGCGTTGGGCTCGGGCACCTTGCGGTCCGCCGGGTCGCGGTACGGCGCGGCGTAGGCCAGCGCGGCCTCGCGGGCGATCCCGCGCAGCGACAGCGCGTAGGCGCGGTCGGGGTTGATCTCGAACTCGATGACCTCGTCGTCGAGACCCAGCACAGCGAACGCGTCGTCGCCAGGAGCACCCGCGTCGGCGGGCAGCACGATGATGCCGTCGTGGTCGTCGCCGAGGCCCAGCTCGCGCGAGGAGCAGATCATCCCGGCGGACAGGTGGCCGTAGGTCTTGCGCGCAGAGATCTCGAAGTTCCCGGGCAGCACGCCGCCGGGAAGGATGCAGACGACGAGGTCGCCGGGCGCGAAGTTGTGGGCGCCGCAGACGATGCCCTGCGGCTCGCCGGTGCCGTTGGCGTCGCCGACGTCGACGGAGCACCAGTTGATCGTCTTGCCGTTCTTCTGCGGCTCGGGCTCCATCGTGAGCACCTTGCCGATCACGAGCGGACCGGTGATCTGGTCGCCGGGTGCCTCGATCGCCTCGAGCTTGAGGCCGAGCGCGGTCAGGCGCGCGGCGAGGTCCTCGGTGGACACGTCCGCCGGCAGGTCGACGTACTCCCGGATCCAGGAGACAGGGGCCTTCATGTGATCAGAGTTCCGTTCCGAAAGCAGTGGTGAAGCGGACGTCGCCCTCGAAGAGCTCGCGCAGGTCCTCGATGCCGTGGCGGAACATCAGCGTGCGGTCGATGCCCATGCCGAAGGCGAAGCCGGTGTAGCGCTCGGCGTCGATGCCGCAGGCGGTGAGCACGCGCGGGTTGACGACGCCGCAGCCGCCCCACTCGATCCAGCCCTCGCCGCGGCAGGTGCGGCAGGTCGCGCCGTCGAGCACGCCGGCGCCGCGGCAGACGAAGCAGACCAGGTCGACCTCGGCGCTCGGCTCCGTGAACGGGAAGTACGACGGCCGGAAGCGGGTGTTGATGCCCTCGCCGAACATCGACGCGGCGAAGTGGTCGAGGGTGCCCTTGAGGTGGGCCATGGTGATGCCCTCGTCGATCGCCAGGCCCTCGACCTGGTGGAAGACCGGGCTGTGCGTGGCGTCGTACTCGTCGGTCCGGAAGACCCGGCCCGGGCAGACGACGTAGATCGGGGGCTCGCGGGTGAGCATGGTGCGCGCCTGCACCGGGGACGTGTGGGTGCGCAGCACGATCCCGTTGTCCTGGGGGTCGGTCCAGAACGTGTCCTGCATGGTGCGCGCCGGGTGGTCGGCGCCGAGGTTGAGCGCGTCGAAGTTGAGCCACTCGGCCTCGATGACCGGGCCCTCCGCGACCTCCCAGCCCATCGCGACGAAGATGTCGGCGATCAGCTCGGACCCGGTGGTGACCGGGTGGCGGGCGCCGACGGGGACGCGGTCGGTCGGGAGCGTGACGTCGACGGTCTCCTCGACCAGCATCCGCTCCTCGTGCTCGGCCTCGAGCACGGTCTGGCGGGCGGCGAGCGCCTGGCTGACGGCACCGCGCGCCTGGCCGATCCGCTGGCCGGCCTCCTTGCGCGCCTGCGGCGGAAGGGCCCCGATCTCGCGGTTGGCGAGAGCGAGGGGCGACCGGTCGCCCGTGTGGTCGATCCGCACCTGCTTGAGCGCCGCGAGGTCCGCAGCGTCCGCGATCGCGGTGAGGGCGGCGTCGCGCGCGGCCTCGAGCTCTTCGGGCTTCAAGGTCGCGACCTCCACGGGGTCATAGTCAGTATTGGGGCCGGACACGGGCACGAGTCTAGGAAGGTCGAGACGGTGGAAGCGAACCGGTTCACAATCGTCCGGTGAGCAACCCTCGTGTAGAACGCCGGATCGCCGCTCCCGCGCTCGTCGTCACCCTGCTCTTCCTGCTCGGCGGGGCCGGCGCAGCGGCCGCGCTGGAGTCCGACACGGTGCCGAGCTTCTGGGGCGGCCTCTGGTGGGCGGTCTCGCTGATGACCAACCTCGGCTACGTCTACGGTCCGCCGCACACCACCACCGCGACCGTGATCTCGGTCGTGCTGATGGTGACCGGCTTCCTGCTGATGTCGCTCCTGAGCGCCACCCTCGCGGCTGTGTTCATCCGCACCGACGCCGAGCCGGCCGAGGAGCGGAACTCCACGCTCGAGCACGAGATCCTCACCCGCCTCGACGAGATCTCGCGTCGTGTCGAGGCGCTGGAGCGCCGCCTACCCTGACGTCTCGTCGGAGGGCAGCACGACGACGATGCGCGCGCCACCGGCGGGTGCGTCCTCGATCGTGATCGTCCCGCCGTGGGCCTTGACCAGGCCGTTGACCAGGTAGAGACCCAAGCCGGATCCGCCGCGCGCTCCCCCGGTCCAGAACTTCGTGAACACCCGGCGCCGCATCTCGGGCGCGATGCCCTCGCCCTCGTCCTCGACCACGAGGCGTACGTCGCTGCCGACCTCGTCCAGCGTCACGCGGACGATGCCCTCACCGTGGCGTACGGCGTTCTCGACCAGGTTGGTCACGACCTGGGTGAACTTGTCGGGGTCCACCGTGATGCTCGGCAGCGCGGGTGTGGCAGCGAGCTCGATCGGCCGGCTGGTGCCCGCGGCGACCGAGTCGACCACCCGTCCGACCAGGACCGCGGCATCGACGGGACGCGGGTAGAGCTGCAGCCGTCCGGTGTCGATCCGGGCCACGTCGAGCAGCTCGGCGATCAACCGGCTGAGCCGGTCGGAGTCGGCGCTGACGGTCGTCAGCATCAGCTTCTTCTGGTCGTCGTTGAGCTTGTCCCAGCGGTTCAGCAGCGCCTGCACGAAGCCCTTCACCCCCGTGAGCGGCGAGCGCAGCTCGTGGGCGACCGTGGCGACCAGGTCGGAGCGCTCCCGGTCGAGCCGGGCCCGGCCCCGCCCGGAGCGGATGCTGACCGCGACCTGCTCGACCGAGCGGTCCAGGGCGGGCCTGTGGATCCGAGCGACGACCAGCACCTCGGTGCCGTCGGCGGTGAGCCAGGGCTGCTCCGGGACACCGGTCCGGGTCGGGAGGCCGTCGTAGGGGCAGTTCGTGGCGGTCCAGGCCCGACCGTCCTGGTCCTGCAGGGCGAGGACGTCGGCGAGCGGCTCACCGACGGAGGCGATCGCGTCGACCCCGAGCAGCCGAGCCGCGGCCGTGTTGACGACGGTGACGCGGCGGTCCGGGCCGGCCAGGACGACGCCGTCGGCCAAGGCATCCAGGTCCGTCACGCCGGCCAGACTAGTCGCGGTGGTGGACGCGGGCGGACGCGTAGAGACAGAGCGCCGCGGCGGTGGAGAGGTTGAGGCTCTCGGCGCGGCCGTGGATCGGGATCCGGACCCGGTGGTCGGCCAGGGCAGCCACCTCGTCGGGCAGTCCCCACGCCTCGTTGCCGAACAGCCACGCGGTCGGCGCGGCGAGCAGCTCGTCGGCGTGGTCGAGGTCGACCTCGCCCGCGCCGTCGGCCGCGAGCACCTGCAGGCCGGCGGCCTGTGCGGCGCGTACGGCGGCCGCCGGGTCCGGCTCGATCGCGATCGGGAGGTGGAACAGGCTGCCGACGCTGGCGCGCACGGTCTTGGGGTTGTAGGCGTCGACCGAGTGCCCGGCGAGCACGACGGCGTCGGCGCCGGCGGCGTCCGCGCAGCGGATCACGGTGCCGGCGTTGCCGGGGTCGCGGACGTCGGCGCAGATCGCGACGAGACGGGGTTTCGAGACGGTTGCTGGCGCAACCTCCTCAACCAACGGGGGAAGCAGGTGCTCCAACGGTCGGTCGAGGAAGCGGCACACCGCCACGACGCCGGCCGGGTTGACCGAGTCGCTCAGCGAGGCGAGCGCGCGGTCCTCGACGAGGGTCCACTGAGGGGCGGCTGCCGCGAGATCGGCGTACTGCTCGGTGGCGGCGGAGGTCGCGAAGACCTCGACCACGCAACCCTGCCCAGAATCCAGCACTGTCGAGAGGGCCCCCTCGACGGCCTTCGGGCCGTCAGCAAGGAAGAGCCGCCGCTCGGAGCGTTCCGAGCGGCGGCTGAGCTTCCGTGTCTCCTTGACCCGGGTGTTGCCCGTGGTCAGGGGGGCGCCGTGCGTCAGGCCGAGACCTTGGGCGCGTTGACGTCCTCGGGCAGCGCGGCCTTCGCGGTCTCGACGAGCGCGTTGAACGCGGCGATGTCGTTGACAGCGAGCTCGGCGAGGATCTTGCGGTCGACCTCGACACCGGCGAGGCCGAGGCCCTGGATGAACCGGTTGTAGGTCATGCCCTGGGCGCGAGCCGCAGCGTTGATCCGCTGGATCCACAGCTTGCGGAAGTTGCCCTTGTTCTTGCGACGGTCGTTGTAGCTGTAGACCAGGGAGTGGGTGACCTGCTCCTTGGCCTTGCGGTACAGGCGCGAGCGCTGGCCGCGGTATCCGCTGGCGCGCTCGAGGACGACCCGGCGCTTCTTCTGGGCATTCACTGCCCGCTTGACGCGTGCCACGATTTACTCCTTGTTGCTTCTGTTAAGTCTGGGTGCGGGCGCTGGTCAGAGACCGAGCAGCTTCTTGGCGCGCTTCACGTCGGCCTTGGCGACCTCGGTGGTGCCGGACAGGCGACGGGTGACCTTGGAGGGCTTCTTCTCCAGGTTGTGGCGCATGCCCGCCTTCTGGCGGCGGATCTTGCCCGTCCCCGTCACGCGGAAGCGCTTGCTCGCACCGGAGTGCGTCTTGTTCTTCGGCATCTCTGCTCTCTCTTCTCGTCCTACTGGTCGCGGTCACGACTGCTCGACCAGCGAGTTGTTGCGTCGGCCGGGGGCACCGGCCGCGGGTCTCAGGCCTCGATCTCGGGATCGAGGTTCTCGGAGCGTCCACGCTCCTTCTTCTGCGCCACCGGTCCGGCGGCGTGGGCGGCGTCGCGCTCGGCCTGCTCATCGGCGATCAGGGCGGCGCGCTCGGCGGCCTTCGCGTCCTTCTCTGCCTTGATGTCGACCTTCGCGTCGGCCTTCTTCTTGTGCGGGCCGAGCACCATGATCATGTTGCGGCCGTCCTGCTTGGGCGCGGACTCGACGAAGCCCAGCTCCGTCACGTCCTCGGCCAGCTTCTGGAGCAGCCGGAAACCCAGCTCGGGACGGTGCTGCTCGCGACCGCGGAACATGATCGTGATCTTGACCTTGTCGCCGGCGCGCAGGAACCGCACCACGTGACCCTTCTTGGTCTCGTAGTCGTGGGCGTCGATCTTGGGACGAAGCTTCATCTCCTTGATGATCACGTTCGTCTGGTTGCGACGCGCCTCGCGAGCCTTCTGGGCGTTCTCGTACTTGAACTTGCCGTAGTCCATGAGCTTGCAGACTGGCGGCTTGCCTTGCGGGGCGATCTCGACGAGGTCGAGGTCCGCCTCCTGCGCAAGCTTCAGGGCCTGGTCGGTCGGCACGATGCCGACCGTCTCCCCGTTGGGTCCAACGAGCCGGACCTCGGGAACCCGGATCCGGTCGTTGATTCGCAGCTCGGTGCTGATGTGTCCTCCTGGTGGCCAAGTGATACGGACTCCCCCGCGATCACCGGCCCTCCGCCGAGGAGGTCCGAAATCAACAAAGGCTTCCGCTGGTGCAAGCGGAAGCCAGTCGCGGCGCCCCCCACGCAAGTGGGAGTGCCATCAAAGGCAGTCAGGCTCACGGCGAGGAAAACATCCACGCCGCAGGCCATGCCTTCGGGACCGGACCCGACGACCTGTGGAGCTTGACCCATTGCTGGGGCGGTCGATGCGGGTGGGAGACGATGCTGCTGGCTCCGCTTGTGAGATCTGCTCCGGCTCTCCCGCGGACGGTCGGGTCGGAACTGATCGGTCAACGCCAGATGCTAGCCGAAGATTCCCCGTCGGGCCGAATCCAGGCGTGACCCCCCGCGACCCGGGCGAGCGTCCACTCCTCCGCGAGTCCGCGCAGGTCATCGCCCTCGACGACGAACCGGACGGGTCCGGCGAGGTCGACCACGAGGGCCGCGGCGTCGTCCTGCAGGGCGGAACGAGCCGCGAGCGAGGCGGCGACCGGCACAGGTCGGGCCTCGGCGTTCCAGGCGGCGAGAGTCGCCGTCCCGGTGAAGGCGAGCAGCGCCAGCCGCCCGTCGGCGCCCTGGATCAGCACGGTCGCCATGTCGCTGGACTTCTCGCGGGCCAGCCCGGCGGCGTCGTGCTCGACCTCGCCGAGCACCGCGACGACCGGGACCAGAAGGCGGGAGCGCTGCAGGGCGGCCAGCGCCTCGACGTACGTCGACGGGTCGGCCTCCCACGCGGCCAGCGCCGCGGCCAGCTCGGTCGGGGCGGCTCCGTCGTCGCCGGCGAACCCCGGGTCGGGGATCACGCGCTGCTCGGGTCCGGACACGCCCCCATTGTCCCGCCGGCCCGGTCCCGGTCGAAATCAGCAGGTGTGAGCCGTCCCACGAGTCATTGTCGAGTGTTCCACTTGATTTAAGTGTATTAAATCCGTAGACATGGGCGAATGAGCTTCGATCTCGGCGCAGCCCAGCTGGCCGGGCGCCTCCAGACAGCGCCCGCCAGACCACGACAACGACCCTCCCCGCTTCGCCACCTCGTGCGATGGGTCTCCCCGATCGTGATCATCGCGATCTGGCAGGTCCTCTCGACGACCGGCGTCCTCGAGGAGACCACGATCGCCTCCCCGGCCCAGATCGCCTCGACCGCGATCGACCTGGTCCAGGACGGCACGCTCGGGACCGCGACCCTGATCTCGATCCAGCGGGTCGCCATCGGCTTCCTCCTCGGCGGGTCCATCGGCTTGGCGCTGGCCATCGTCGCCGGACTCAGCCGGATCGGTGAGAACGCCATCGACCCGCCGATGCAGATGCTGCGGATGCTCCCCCACTTCGGCCTGATCCCGCTCTTCATCATCTGGATGGGCATCGGCGAGCAGCCGAAGATCGCGCTGATCGCGATGGGTGCGTGCTTCCCGCTCTACCTCAACACCCTGGCGGGGATCCGCGGCATCGACCGCAAGACCCTCGAGGCCGCGCGGTCGATGAACCTCAGCTGGTCGCAGCGGATCCGCCACGTGGTGATCCCCGGCGCGCTCCCCCAGAGCCTGGTCGGCCTGCGGCAGAGCCTCGGCATCGCCTGGCTCTCCCTGATCGTCGCGGAGACCGTCGCCGCCGACTCCGGGCTCGGCTACATGATCAACCACGCCCGCGACTTCCTGCAGACCGACGTGATCGTCGTCGGCCTGGCCGTCTACGCGCTGCTCGGACTCACCACCGACGCAGTCGTCCGCTACCTCGAACGAAGGGCACTCGCATGGCGCTCCTGAACGACACTCCTGTCGCGCGCGTCCGGTCGCACAACCGGTCGTTCGGCGACACCCACGTCCTCCGCTCGATCGACCTCGACATCGCTGACGGCGAGATCGTCGCCCTGCTCGGTCGCAGCGGCTGCGGCAAGTCGACCCTGCTGCGCAGCCTGGCCAGCCTCGACCCGGTGAAGGCCGACGAGGTGGTCATCAACGGGCGTACGGCGGTCGCGTTCCAGGAGCCACGGCTGCTGCCGTGGCGGACCGTGCACCAGAACGTCGCGCTCGCCCTGCTGAACACGTCGGAGCGTAAGTCGCGCTTCGACCTCGCCGAGCAGACGCTGGCCGAGGTCGGGCTGAGCGAGAAGCTCGGCGCCTGGCCCCTGCAGCTCTCGGGCGGTCAGGCCCAGCGCGTGTCGCTGGCCCGTGCCTTGGTGAGCAACCCCGGCCTGCTGCTGCTCGACGAGCCGTTCAGTGCGCTGGACGCGCTCACCCGGATCGAGATGCACCAGCTGCTCATCGACCTGTGGCGGCGCCACTCGATGGCCGTCCTCCTCGTGACCCATGACGTCGACGAGGCACTCGCCCTCGCCGACCGGGTCCTGGTGCTCGACGAGGGACGGATCGCCCGCTCCTGGTCGATCACCCTCCCGCGGTCCGACCGTGCCCCGTCCCAGCCCGAGATCGCCCGCGCCCGCGGTGAGGTCCTCGCGTCGCTCGGCGTGAAGCCGGTGACCGTCAACCCCCAGCGCAACCCCCTGAACAACCAAGGAGCAGCATGAACACCCCCGGGAAGTCCCGTAGGAACCGAGCCCTTGTCAGCACCCTGGCCGGAGCGGTCGCAGGTCTCCTCCTGCTCGCCGGCTGCGGCGGCGACGCGACCGGCAACGAGGGAGCCATCAAGGACGACGGCTCCGTCGACCTCTCGAAGGTCACCCTGATCGTCGGGGACCAGAAGGGTGGCTCGAAGGCGCTGCTGCAGGCCGCCGGGCTGCTCGACGACACGGAGTACGACATCGAGTGGAAGGAGTTCACGTCCGGGCCGCCGCTGCTCGAGGCGCTCAACGCCGGCTCGATCCACGTCGGCGGTGTCGGCAACACCCCGCCGCTGTTCGCCGCCGCGGCGAAGAGCAAGTTCAAGGTCGTGCAGGGCGCGACGTACGGCGGCAAGGGCGACGCGATCGTCGTGCCGAAGGACTCGCCGGCCCAGAGCGTCGCCGACCTCAAGGGCAAGACCATCGGCGTCGCCGAGGGCAGCTCGGCCAACTACAACCTGCTCGCGCAGCTGCAGGCGGCCGGGCTGAAGTACTCGGACGTCGAGGTGAAGAACCTCCAGCCCGCGGACGCGCTGGCCGCCTTCTCCTCGGGCCACCTCGACGCCTGGGCGATCTGGGAGCCCTTCACCTCCCAGGCCGAGCAGGAGGCCGACGCCCGCGTGCTCGCGGACGGCTCCAAGCTCGCCAACGGCTACACCTTCGAGGTCGCGTCCGACGCAGCGATCGACGACCCGGCCACCGAGGCCGCGCTCAAGGACTACCTGTCCCGGATCGCGCAGGCACAGGTCTGGTCGGGCACGCACAAGGAGGAGTGGTCGAAGGTCTGGGCCGAGGAGACCGGGCTGAGCCCGTCCATCACCCTCGCGGCGGTCAACAACCGTGAGGTGCAGCCGCTGCCGATCGACCAGACCGTCATCGACTCGGAGCAGGACATGGCCGACGCGTTCTCCGACAACGACCTGCTGCCGGGCGAGATCGACGTGTCCGACTACTTCACCGACGACTTCAACGCGGACACCACCGGTGAGGCGGTCAAGCAGTGACCGGCGTCAAGCTGCACTGGTTCCTGCCGACCTCGGGTGACAGCCGATCACTGGTCGGTGCTGGACAGGGCGTGCCAGGCGAGGTGCGCGGCGGACTCTCGGAGACCCTGGGACACGGGTTCCGCGAGCCGACCATCGACTACCTCGCCGATGTCGCCCGGACCGCCGAGAAGGTCGGCTTCGAGGGCGTGCTCACCCCGACCGGGACGTTCTGCGAGGAC
Organism: Nocardioides pollutisoli; assembly: GCF_040045055.1. NCBI lineage: Bacteria > Bacillati > Actinomycetota > Actinomycetes > Propionibacteriales > Nocardioidaceae > Nocardioides > Nocardioides pollutisoli. The sequence continues at coordinate 3,635,408 of NZ_JBDZDU010000001.1, read as the reverse complement.
GCCTGGCTGACGACGGCCGCGCTGCTGCGCGAGACGTCCACGCTCAAGTTCCTCGTCGCGTTCCGCCCGGGCGCGATCAACCCGGTGCTCGCCGCGCAGATGGCGGCGGCGTACCAACGCATCTCCGACGGCCGGCTGATGATCAACATCGTCACCGGTGGCGAGCCGCGTGAGCAGGCGCGTTTCGGCGACTTCGCGTCGAAGGACGAGCGCTACGCGCGGACCGACGAGTTCCTCTCGATCCTGAGGGGCGCGTGGGAGCAGGCGCCGTACGACTTCTCGGGCGACCACTTCCGCGTCGAGGGCGCGATGGTCAGCGGCGGGATCGACGCACCTGACATCTACTTCGGTGGGTCGTCGGGCCCGGCCGGCCCGGTGGCGGCGAAGCACGCGGACGTCTACCTGACCTGGGGCGAGCCGCTCGAGCAGGTGCGCGAGAAGCTCGACTGGATGCGCGGGCTCGCGGCCGAGCAGGGGCGCACCCTGCGCTTCGGCCTCCGCATCCACACGCTCTCGCGGGAGACCTCCGACGAGGCGTGGGACCACGCCCAGTGGCTGCTCGACGGGCTCGACCCGGCGACCATCGCGAAGGCGCAGGACGCCCTGCGGCAGAGCGAGTCGACCGGTCAGCAGCGGATGCTGTCGCTGCGGTCGGGGACGTCGTACGCCTCGGCGCGCGAGCTGGAGGTGGCGCCGAACCTCTGGTCCGGCGTCGGCCTGGTCCGCGGCGGCGCCGGCACGGCGCTGGTCGGCAGCCACCAGGAGGTGGCGGACCGGCTCGAGGAGTACCACCGGCTCGGGATCGACGAGTTCATCCTGTCGGGCTACCCGCACGTCGAGGAGGCGTACTGGTTCGGGGAGGGCGTGATGCCGCTCCTGCGCCGCAAGGGACTGCTCGCGGGAGCGACCGAGACGCCTCGGGTCGCGGCCTCGGCCTGACCGGTCCGCGCTTCAGGCATGTGGGACGCTTGATGGCGTGGATGACGCAGCCTGGGCGGCACTGACGCTGAGCCTGACGGTGCTGGGCGGGATCTGGACCTGGGTCTCGTTCCAGCGCCGCGGCTTGTCGTCCGGACTGCGCGCGCTCGCCTTCACGCTGCTGCCGCTCGCGGCCTACCTCACCAAGACGCTGCAGATGTTCACGAAGATCGTGAACGCCGTGACCAGCTGGGCGACGAACCTCGTCTTCAACCCCTTCGTCTGGGCCGGCGTCGTGCTCGCAGGCCTCTCGGCGGTGCTGTTCGTGACGTCGGGTCGGATGCGTGCGCGCGAGCGCGCTAAGGTCGCGCCCGCCGACGCACCCCGGGCGGTCGGACCCGCGAAGCAGGGTCGGCCCGCGCTCGCGGACGACGACGACATGGCCGACATCGAGGCGCTGCTGCGCAAGCGAGGAATCACGTGATGGCAGACGCCGCCCCGGGTCCGGTGGACCGCAACCAGCTGTGGACCCGGCTCAACGACGCGGTCGCCAAGCACGGCGTACCGCTCTCCAGCCCGATCTTCGTGGTCGACCTCGACGCCTTCGACGCCAACGCCGCCGACCTGCGCCGCCGCGCCGCCGGCAAGCCGATCCGGGTGGCCTCCAAGTCGCTGCGGATCCCCGCCCTGATCAGCCGGGCGCTGGCGACCGAGGGCTTCCACGGCGTGCTCGGCTACACCCTGCGCGAGGCCCTGTGGCTGCACGAGCAGGGCATCAGCGACGACATCCTCGTCGCCTACCCCACCGTCGACCGCGGTGCGCTGGCCGAGCTGGTCGCGTCGCCGGCCGCAGCGGCCGCGATCACGCTGATGGTCGACAACGTCGCCCAGCTCGACGTGGTCGACAGCGTGCGCTTCTCCCCCACCGTGCCGATCCGGATCTCGCTCGACGTGGACGCCGGGCTCCGGATGGCTGGACAGCACTTCGGTCCCAAGCGGTCGCCGTTGCACGACGTCGCGGGCGCCGTGGCCCTGGCCCGCGAGATCGCGCGGCGCGACGGCTTCCGCCTCGTGGGGGCGATGACCTACGAGGGTCAGGTCGCCGGGCTCCAGGACCAGGTCCCGACGGCCAGGGCCAAGTCGATGATCGTCCGTCAGGTGAAGGCGCGCTCGATCCCGCAGCTCGCCGTACGCCGGCGCGAGATCGCCGAGGCGCTGCGTGAGTTCGCCGACCTCGAGTTCTGGAACGGCGGTGGGTCCGGCTCGGTCGCCGAGACCGCCGAGGACCCGGTCGTCACCGAGATCGCGGCCGGCTCCGGCCTGCTCGTCCCGACGCTCTTCGACCACTACCGCTCGTTCACGCCGCGGCCGGCGTCGTACTTCGGCCTGCCGGTCACCCGACGCCCCGGCCCGGACACCGTCACCGTGCACGGCGGCGGCCTGGTCGCCTCCGGACCGATCGGCCCCGACCGGCTGCCGACGCCGTGGGCGCCGGCCGGACTGAAGCTGATCCCCCTGGAGGGCGTCGGCGAGGTGCAGACGCCGCTCACCGGCCCGCCGGCCGCGCAGCTGGAGATCGGCGACCTCGTGTGGTTCCGGCACGCGAAGTCCGGCGAGGTCTTCGAGCACGCCAACACGGTGCAGCTGCTGTCGGGCAGCGAGTTCGTCGACACCGTGCCCAGCTATCGCGGGTACGGCCAGGCTTTCTGACCATGGACCCGTCGTCGGTCCTGGCGCTCCTGCAGGACCGGCCGCCGACGCTGGGCGCCGGACGGCTGCTCTGCATCGACGGGCCCTCGGGCTCTGGCAAGACCACGCTGGCCGCTGCGGTCTCCGCGCTCGCACCTGCGAGTCGCGTCGTGCACATGGACGAGCTGTACGACGGGTGGGCGGGCCTGCCCGGGGTGGGGACCCAGCTGTCGACCCTGCTGAACCCGCTCGCGTCGGGTGAGCCGGGGACCTACCGCCGCTACGACTGGCACCTCGGCTCCTTCACCGAGACAGTGACCGTGGAGTCGGGGCCGCTGCTGGTCGTCGAGGGCGTCGGGTCCTGGGCGCCGGAGCTCGCCGGCCTGGTGACGGCTCTGGTCTGGGTCGAGGCGGAGCTCGACGTGCGGAAGGCCCGCGGACTGGCGCGCGATGGCGAGGCGTTCGCGCCCTACTGGGACGCGTGGGCGCGCGCCGAGGACGAGCACTTCGCCCGGTGCTCGACGCGCGAGCACGCCGACCTGGTCAGCGGTTGACGAGAGCGCGCAGCTCGCGCACGGCCGTCTTGGCCCGGTTGCCGTCCGAGCCCTGGATGCCCATCGCCGCAGCGGTGGTGCCGTCCGCGAGGTCGAGCGTCACCCAAGGGGCGCCGGGCGGCAGGTGCACCGCGATGACCTGGGCCCACTCGTACTCGTGGCGCCGGTAGCCGTTGACGACGACCAGCCGGCCCTCCTCGGCGACCACCCGCGAGCGCACCAGCGCGTAGAAGAGCGCGAACGCCAGCAGCGCGAAGAACACCAGCGTGCCGCGCTGGAAGACCGTGAACTTGGCCCGGGTCTCGTCGTCGAAGCCGATCCAGGCCAGCGCACAGACCATCAGCAGACCCCCGCCCAGGACCGCGGCGGCGACCCGGACGCCGAGCGGGCGCCAGGTGCGCGGCAGCGCGACCGGCGCCGCAGGCTCAGAGCCGGCAGGCATGGATGTCGGTGAGGAGGATGCCGCGAGCGCCGATGTCGTAGAGCTCGTCCATCAGCCGCTGGGAGCCGGCCCGCGGGACCATCGCGCGCACCGCGACCCAGCCCTCGCGATGCAGGGGCGCGATCGTGGGGCCTTCGATACCGGGGGTCAGTGCGACGGCGTCACCGACCCGGGCCTCCTCGATGTCGTAGTCCATCATCACGTAGCTGCGCGCGACCAGGACGCCGTCGACGCGGCGCTTGAAGACCTCGAACCCGTCCGGGACGGCGCCACCGCGCGTGACGAGGACGGCCTCGGACTCGAGGATCGTCTCGCCGAAGACCTCGAGACCCGCCTGGCGCAGGGTGCTGCCGGTCTCCACGACGTCGGCGACCACGTCGGCGACACCGAGCTGGATGCTGGTCTCGACGGCGCCGTCGAGCCGGGTCACGCTGGCGTCGATGCCACGCTCCTCGAGGAAGGCGCGCACCACCCCGACGTACGACGTGGCGATCCGGAGGCCGGCCAGCTGCGCGAGGTCGGTGTAGACGCCCTGCGGTCCGGCGAACCGGAAGCGGCTGCGGCCGAAGCCGAGGCCCATGACCTCCTCGGCCTTGGCGCCCGAGTCGGTGAGCAGGTCGCGACCGGTGATGCCGACGTCGAGCGTGCCCTCGCCGACATACAGCGCGATGTCGCGCGGGCGCAGGTAGAAGAACTCGACGCCGTTCTCGGTGTCGATCAGGGTGAGCTGCTTCGCGTCGTCGCGCTGCCGGTAGCCGGCCTCGCGCAGGATCTCGGACGCGGACTGCGAGAGCGATCCCTTGTTGGGGACCGCGATCCTCAGGAGAGACATGGTTGCTTCCTACAAGTGGGCGTAGACGTCGTCGAGCTCGATGCCGGAGGCCAGCATCAGCACCTGGGCGTGGTAGAGCAGCTGGCTGATCTCCTCGGCCGTCCGCTCCGGCCCCTCATGCTCGGCGGCCATCCACGACTCGGCGGCCTCCTCGACCAGCTTCTTCCCGATCGCATGGACGCCGGCGTCGAGCTCACGCACGGTGCCGGATCCCTCGGGTCGGGTCCGGGCCTTCTCCTGCAGCTCGGCCCAGAGCTCGTCGAACGTCTTCACGGTCAGAGAGCCTACGGCGTGCTGCCCGCGACCTCGTGCAGGGTCCGTGCGGTGAGCAGCGCGGCCGACGTGGCCTCGTAGCCCTTGTCCTCCCGGGAGTGCGGCAGACCGGCGCGCTCCAGCGCCTGCTGGTCGTTGTCGCACGTGAGGACGCCGAACCCGACGGCCACCGTGTGGTCGAGGCCGACCCGGACGAGTCCGTCGGTGGCGGCGTTGCACACGTAGTCGAAGTGCGGCGTGCCGCCGCGGATCACGACGCCGAGGGCGACGACCGCGTCGTACCCCTGCTGCGCGAGCGCGGACGCGACGACCGGCAGCTCGAACGTGCCGGGCACCCGCACGACGCGTGCGTCGTGGACGCCGTACGCCGCGAGTGCTCGCTCGGTGCCGGCGAGCAGGCCGTCCATCACCTGGGTGTGCCAGCTGGCAGCGACGACCGCGACCTTGAGACCGCTGGCGTCGAACACCTCCTGGTCGGGGGCTCCGTCTCCGGACATGATCAGGCTCCGTTCGCGAGCTCGGCTGCCTCGGCAGCGAGGTTGGGGAGGTCGTGGCCCATCCGGTCCCGCTTGGTCAGCAGGTAGGCCAGGTTGTGGTCGTTCGGGTGCGGGGTGAGGCCGACCCGCTCGGCGACGTGGACCCCGAAGTCCTCGAGGTTGTCGACCTTGTCGGGGTTGTTGGTCATCAGTCGCACGTTGGTGACGCCGAGGTCGCGGAGCACCTGGGTGGCGGTGCCGTAGTGACGCGCGTCGGCGGGCAGCCCGAGATCGAGGTTGGCGTCGACGGTGTCGCGGCCGCCGTCCTGGAGCTGGTAGGCCTGCAGCTTGGCGACCAGGCCGATCCCCCGGCCCTCGTGGCCGCGCAGGTAGACGACGACGCCGCGACCCTCCTCGACGATCCGCTCGAGCGCCTCGTCGAGCTGCGGACCGCAGTCGCAGCGGCTGCTGCCGAAGACGTCGCCGGTGAGGCACTCGGAGTGGACGCGGGTGAGCACCGGCTCGGGGCCGGACACGTCACCGTAGACGAGCGCGATGTGCTCGGAGTCGTCGACGGTGATCCGGTAGCCGTACGCCGTGAAGTCGCCGTGCCGCGTGGGGAGGCGGGTCTCGGCCACCCGGACGACGAGGTTCTCGTGGCGGCGGCGGTAGCGGACCAGGTCGTCGATCGAGATCATCGCGAGCCCGTGCTCGTCGGCGAACTCGCGCAGCTCGGGCGCGCGCTTCATGGTGCCGTCGTCGTTGACGACCTCCACCAGCACCCCGGCGGGGGTGAGCCCGGCCAGCGTGGCGAGATCGACCGCGGCCTCGGTGTGACCGCGGCGTACGAGCACCCCGCCCTGGCGGTAGCGCAGCGGGAAGACGTGGCCGGGCCGGGTGATCTCCCACGGCTCGGTCGCCGAGTCCGCCAGGACGCGCGCCGTGTGGGCGCGGTCGGCGGCGGAGATGCCGGTGCTGACGCCGTCGCGGGCATCGACCGAGATCGTGTACGCCGTGCGCAGCTTGTCCTTGTTGTGCGGCGTCATCAGCGGGATCTCGAGCCGGTCGAGCATGTCGGCGGGCATCGGCACGCAGATGACGCCGCTGCTGTGGCGGATCGTGAACGCCATCAGCTCGGGCGTCGCCTTGCTGGCGGCGAAGATGATGTCGCCCTCGTTCTCGCGGGTCTCGTCGTCGACGACGATGACCGCCTTGCCGTCGGCGATGTCCGCGATCGCGCGCTCGATGGAGTCGAGGCGGACGCCCTCGTGCTGCGGGTCGTGGGTCATGCGGGGACCTTCTCTCGTTGGTGCTGTCCTGGCGCGGCGGTGCTGACCCGCAGCCAGGTGATGAAGCCGGCGACGCAGAGACCGCCGTAGAAGACGTAGAGGATCGCGGAGGGGTAGTAGCCCGAGTGCCACAGGAGAGGTACGCCGACCAGGTCGACCGCGATCCAGGCCAGCCAGAAGTCGTTCCAGCCGCGGGCCATCGCGTAGGTCGCGAGCATCGAGCCGACGAAGATCCAGGCGTCGCACCAGTAGTACCAGCGCGGCGCGGGCCAGCCGGCACCGACGACCGTGAAGACCCACTGACAGACCAGGACGCCTGCGGCCGCGGCCACCAGGTAGGCGACGCGTTCGCGGGCGGTCGCCCAGCGCGGGTCGACCGCGGGGACGTCACCGCCGCCGTGCGCCTGCTTGGCCTGCCGCCAGCGGTGCCAGCCGTAGATGCTCGTGATGATGAAGAAGACCTGGCGACCGGCCTGACCGAAGAGCGGCTGCTGGGCCTGGGCGTCGAAGGTCGCGGCGACGAAGACCGTGAAGAGCAGGACGTTGCCGATGATGCCGACCGGCCACGCCCAGACCCGCCGTCGCAGTCCGCCGACGGCCGAGGCGAACCCGAAGGCGTTGCCGACGATCTCGCGCCAGGTGATCTGGTGGCCCGAGATGGTCAGATGGGCGTCGTACAGCGTGGAGAGGCTCATGCCTTCTCCCCTGTGTGGAAGGGCAGCAGTCGCTCGACGTACTTGGCGATGACGTCGACCTCGAGGTTGACGCGGTCGCCGGGCTGGCGGAAGCCGAGGGTGGTGCGGGCGAGCGTCTCGGGGATCAGGCTGACGGTGAAGCTGGCGTCCTTGGCCTCGACGACGGTGAGGCTGATGCCGTCGACGCTGATCGAGCCCTTGTCGACGAGGTAGCGGGACATTCCTGCGGGCAGCGAGATCTCGACGACCTCCCAGTGCTCGCTGGGCGTGCGGCTCAGCACCTCGCCGACGCCGTCGACGTGGCCCTGGACGATGTGGCCACCGAGGCGCTTGTCGGCGGTGACGGCGCGCTCGAGGTTGACCCGGTCGCCGGGGCGTACGCCGTACAGGCTGGTCTTGTCGAGCGTCTCCTGCATGACGTCGGCGGTCCAGGTGTCGTCGTCGAGGGTGGTGACCGTCAGGCAGCAGCCGTTGACCGAGATCGAGTCGCCGAGACCGGCGTCCTCGAGCACGGTGGTCGCGCGGATGGTGAGGCGGATCGCGTCGCCCTGGTCCTCCAGGGCTGCGACGGTGCCGAGCTCCTCGACGATTCCGGTGAACATGTCAGTGCCTTTCGGGGGTCAGGGTCAGGCGGACGTTGGGTTCCTCGCCGTCGACGCCGTCGAGCACGGTGATGTCCGTGACCCGGGGACGGAACGCATCGGCGATGGTGGTGATTCCGAGGTCGGCGACGGCGCTCCGGCCGGCGCCGAGCAGCATCGGTGCGACGTAGACGACGATCTCGTCGACGAGGCCGGCCCGCAGGAAGGCGGCGGCCAGCGTGGGGCCGCCCTCGAGGAAGACGTGCTGGCGGTCGCGGGCGTAGAGCTCCTTCAGCGCGGTCTGCGGGTCGCGCGTGCGGAGGTGGACGCTCTCGGCGTCCGAGTTGAAGACCCGGCGGTCGGGATCGAGGTCGCGCTCCCCCATGACCGCCCGGAGCGGCTGGTGCTCGATCGGCTGGTCGTGCTCGTCACGCACCGTGAGGAGCGGGTCGTCGACGGCGACGGTGTTGGTGCCGACCAGCATCACGTCGCAGAGAGCGCGGAGCCGGTGCGTGTCGAGGCGGGAGGCCCTGCTGGAGACCCAGCGGCTGGTGCCGTCGGCGGCGGCGCTCCGGCCGTCGAGGGTGGACGCGAACTTCCAGGTGACGAACGGGCGCTGGTGCTCGACCGCGAAGGTCCAGACCGTGTTCAGCAGTCCCGATTCAACCCTCAGAAGTCCCGACTCGACGTCGACGCCGGCGGCGCGCAGGGTCTCCGCCCCGCCGGCGGCGACCGGGTTGGGGTCGGACTGCGCGAACACCACGCGGCGTACGCCGGCCGCGACCAGCGCCTCGGCGCAGGGACCGGTGCGGCCGGTGTGGTTGCAGGGCTCGAGGGTGACGACCGCGGTGGTGCCGCGAGCGCTCTCGCCGGCGTGGGCGAGCGCGTCGGCCTCGGCGTGCGGGGTGCCGGCGCCGCGGTGGTAGCCCTCGGCGACCGTGCGGCCCGCGTCGTCGATGAGCACGCAGCCGACGCGAGGGTTGGGACCGGTCGGGACGCCGGGCGTGACCGCGAGCTCCAGGGCACGCCGCATGGCGGCCTGCTCGGCTGCGGTGAAGCTCATCTGGATGGCCCCTCATGTCCGTTCACGGACTCCGGGGCAGACGGGTCGGGCACGTACGACGTACGTGGAACGACACCTGCGTGCGCTTCCCATCCGGACTTTAACCGTCGGTCCAGGAATTTCACCTGGTCAACCGGTCGCTGGCTGCGACCGGGTCGCGGACTTCTGATCTCTCAGTCACCGCCGGCTCGGAATTACACCGACCCCAGAGCACGCGAGTTGAAAACTCGTCGGGACGAGTGTGCCACACAGCCGACAACCGGATCTGCGTGCTTCGCGTCACAGGAGCGTGAAGACCGCCGCCGTCGTCGTCCTGCTCGTGCTGCTGACCGGGTGCTCGGGCGACGAGTCCCCTCCCGAGCCCACCGCGCCGGTCACCTCGACGACAGCGTCACCAGCCGGGTCACCGGCCGCATCGCCGAAGCAGGTGATGCGGGACCCGCACGCGCGGCTCATCGCGACGAGCGCGGCACTTCGGCACGGCAGGGTCCAGGTCACCGCCGCCTGGCAGGCCGGCTCCCGGCGGACGATCGTGAGCAGCGACGACCGGATGGCGACGGTGACCTACCGGCGCTGGACGGCAGCCCGCGCCCGGGCTGCGTTCTCCGTCCCGGTTGATCCCGAGCCCGGTGTGCTCGCGGGCCTGATCGCACAGCCGGTGGCGACGGTCGGCGGCACCGGCGAAGCGCTGGTCGGCGGAGGGGACGGCGCGACGCTGCTGCCCTTCGAGGCAGCCGCGCGGCTGGACGGCACGAGGTGGCGTCGGTTCGCCGTCCCGAGGGTGTCCGGTGAGGTGGCGTACGTCGACGGAGCGGTCGTGCTGCCCGACGGCCGCCTGCTCGTCCTCCTCGACCACTGGAGCGGCGACCGGGGCCAGCACCTCTCGACACCCCACCACGGCCTGTGGATCAGCGCCGGTGACGACTGGGGCTCCTACGCGCCGTACCGGCCGCTGTTCGCTCCTTCGCGCGCCGAGATCGGCGAGCGGGCGTTGCCGATGACCGAGCTCGGCGGCACGAGCGGGCGCTCGGGCGTGGTGTGGGTGCGCTCGGGCGACGCGTTCTACGTCAGCCGCGACGGACGGGTCTTCCGGCAGGAGCCGACCCGGCCGCTGCTCTGAGTCAGGAGCGCGCGGCCTCGGCGGCGGCGCGCAGCTCGGCGACCATCCGGTCGGGGTCGTCGGCCGAGTAGACGGCCGAGCCGGCCACGAACACGTCGGCACCTGCCTCGGCGCAGCGCTCGATCGTCTCGAGGCTCACGCCGCCGTCCACCTGGAGCCACGTCTCGACACCGTGCTTGTCCATCAGCTCGCGGGCTCGGCGGATCTTCGGCAGGCAGAGGTCGAGGAACTTCTGGCCGCCGAAGCCCGGCTCGACGGTCATGATCAGCACCATGTCGAGCTCGGCGAGCAGGTCCTCGTAGGGGTCGATCGGCGTCGCCGGCTTGAGCGCCATGCTCGCCCGGGCCCCGTGGCTGCGGATCTCTCGCGCCAGCCGGACCGGAGCCTTCGCCGCCTCGACGTGGAAGGTGACCGATCCGCACCCTGCCTCGACGTACGCCAGGGCGTTGCTGTCGGCGTCCTCGATCATCAGGTGGGCGTCGAGGGGTACGTCGCTGACCCGGGCCAGCGCCTCGACCATGGTCGGACCGAAGGTGAGGTTGGGGACGAAGTGGTTGTCCATCACGTCGACGTGGACCCAGTCGGCGCTGCCGATCCGCGCCACTTCCGCTCCGAGATCGGCGAAGTCGGCGTTGAGGATGCTCGGCGTGATCTGGATGTGGCCCACGGGCCGAAGTCTAGGGTGACGCGGGTCCGGCGACTCCGGCGATCCTCTTCAGGGCGTCCAGACCCTCAGGGCTGCCGGGCCAGTGCCGGTCGAGCGCATCGGGGCCGGCCTTCCTGGTGATCGACCTCAGCGCCCAGATGACGATCAGTGCGTCGTCCGCGTAGCCCACGACCGGGATGAAGTCCGGCACCAGGTCGACCGGCAGGAGCAGGTATCCGACGAGCAGTCCCATCCGCACGCGGACCCCGCGCGGCAGCGTCGGGTCGGCAGCGAGCCGACGGAAGAGCCGGACCACATCGGGGACCAGCCGGGCCACGTCCCGGAGCCGGGTCGGGTCGTCCTGGGACCTGCCCACCCAGAGCAGCGTCGCGATCAGCGCCAACCAGACGGCGACCAGGCCGACGACGGCACCCGCGAGCAACTCCCACCAGCCCATGGCGCCCAGCGTGGCATGCGGGTGAGCCCGCCTGCGGCGGGGTGTGGGGCGTCAGGGCTTCGGGCGCAGGTCTCGTCGGTCGTCGTCACCTGCTGGCTGCGGGGGTTTCGAGACGGTCGCTGCGCGACCTCCTCAACCACCGGGGTCCGTCCTCACCTGCTGGCTGCGGGGGTTTCGAGACGGTCGCTGCGCGACCTCCTCAACCACCGAGGTCCGTCGCTGCGCGACCTCCTCAACCACCGGGGTCGGTCGTCGTCACCTGCTGGCTGCGGGGGTTTCGAGACGGTCGCTGCGCGACCTCCTCAACCACCGGGGTCCGTCGTCGTCACCTGCTGGCTGCGGGGGTTTCGAGACGGTCGCTGCGCGACCTCCTCAACCACCGGGGTCCGTCGCTGCGCGACCTCCTCAACCACCGGGGTCCGTCGCTGCGCGACCTCCTCGACCACCGAGGTCCGACGCTGCGCGACCTCCTCAACCACCGACCGGTCAGTCCTCCGGATCGACCGGTGGCTCGGCCCCGTCCCGCTCGTCGCGCTCGGCCCACTCGAGGAGCGGCGCGATGTCGAACTCGTGGGCGTCGATGTCGGCGTGCAGGTCGCCGAGGTCCGCGAAGCGCTGCGGCACGGTGAAGATCGTGAAGTCGTGCGGGTCGACGGCGTCGACCTCGTCCCAGCGGATCGGGGTGGACACGCGGGCGTCGGGGACGCCGCGGACGGAGTACGCCGCCGCGATCGTGTGGTCGCGGGCGTTCTGGTTGTAGTCGACGAAGAGGTGCTTCGGGTCGCGGTCCTTGCGCCACCAGGTGGTCGTGACGTCCTGGGGAGCCCGGCGCTCGACCTCGCGGGCGAAGGCCAGCGCGGCCCGGCGTACTTCCTTGAAGCCGTGGTCGGGGCGGATGCGCACGTAGACGTGCAGCCCCGATCCCCCGCTGGTCTTGGGGAAGCCGGTCGCGCCGAGCTCGTCGAGCACCTCGTGGGCGACCTGTGCGACGCGCTGCACGGTGGCGAAGTCGCACTCCGGTCCCGGGTCGAGGTCGATGCGCCACTCGTCCGGCATCTCGGTGTCCTGGCGACGGCTGTTCCAGGGGTGGAACTCGACGGTCGACATCTGCACCGCCCAGATGACACTGCCCAGCTCGGTCACGCAGAGCTCGTCGGCGGTGCGCCCCCAGCGCGGGAAGAAGAGCTGGACCGTCTCGACCCAGTCCGGCGCACCGCCGGGCAGCCGCTTCTGGTGCACCTTGTCGCCCGCCAGCCCCTTCGGGAAGCGGTGCAGCATGCAGGGTCGCTCGAACAGCGCGTTGACGATGCCGGGGCCGACGGCGAGGTAGTACTCGACGAGGTCCAGCTTCGTGGCGCCCGACTCGGGGAAGTAGACGCGGTCCGGGTTGCTGACCCGCACGGTCCGGTCGTCGACCTCGATCTCGACCGCGGGCGGCTTCGACGGCATGAACCCAATCTAGGGCTCCTAGGCTGTACGTCGTGGACTTCGACCAGCCGCCCGTCGTGCGCGTCGACGTCGACCCCGAGCGTCGGCCACGGCGCGGGCAGTGGCCGATGACGATCCCGGCGGTCGAGCAGCTGGCCGCCGACGGGTTGGAGCTGTCGCCCTTCGTGACGTTCCTGGTCGGCGAGAACGGGTCGGGCAAGTCCACGATCGTCGAGGCGGTCGCGCAGGCGTTCGGTCTCGGCGTCGAGGGCGGCTCGACCGGCAGCCAGCACGCCACGCGCGCCACCGAGTCGCCGCTGGGCCGGTCGCTCAGGCTGCAGCGCGGGCTCGGCGGCAGCCGCTGGGGGTTCTTCCTGCGCGCCGAGACGATGCACGGGTTCTACAGCTATCTCGAGGACAACCCCGGACCTCAGGACGCCAACCGCCGGGACCCGGTCTTCCACGAGATGAGCCACGGCGAGTCGTTCCTCGAGGTGCTCCGAACCAGGTTCGACTCCGCGGGGTTCTACTGCCTCGACGAGCCCGAGGCCGCCCTGTCCTTCTCCTCGACGCTCGGGCTCATCGCGACGCTCGGAGCCGTCGTGGAGCAGGGAGGTCAGGTCCTCTGCGCCACGCACTCCCCTGTGCTCGCTGCAATGCCCGGCGCGACGATCCTCGAGGTGGGCGACTGGGGACTCCGACGTACGACGTGGGACGAGCTCGAGCTCGTGCAGCACTGGAAGGCCTACCTCGACGCGCCCGGCCGCTATCTCCGGCACGTGCTGGACTGAGTCAGGCCTTGCGCAGCAGGGCCAGGAACATCGCGTCGGTGCCGTGCCGGTGCGGCCACAGCTGGACGGTGCCGGGCAGCGGTCCGGCGCAGTCGGGGACCGCCAGGTCGATGGACTCCAGGGCGACGTCGTCGCGGCTGGCGAGGACGGACTCGACGACACCGCGGGTCTCGGCGAGCACCGGCGAGCAGGTGGCGTAGAGGACCACGCCGCCGGGGCGGGTCAGGTCGAGGGCCGCGGACACCAGCGCCTGCTGGAGCGGGACGAGGCCCTCCAGGTCCTCGGGACGTCGCCGCCACCGCGACTCCGGACGCCGACGCAGGGCACCCAGCCCGGTGCACGGCGCGTCGACGAGGACCCGGTCGAAGGCACCGGGAAGGTACGGCGGAGCGGTGCCGTCGGCCGCCACCACGCCGGCCACCCCCGCGGCTCCAGCGAGCGCGCGGCGGACGAGGCCGGCCCGGTGGACCTGCCTCTCGGAGGCGACCAGCAGCGCACCGCGCTCGGCCGCCAGCGCGGCGAGCAGCGCCGCCTTGCCGCCGGGTCCGGCGCAGAGGTCGAGCCAGCGCTCGTCGCGGCCGGCGACCGCGGCCGTCGCGGCGACGACGGCGACCAGCTGGGAGCCCTCGTCCTGCACACCGGCGCGGCCGTCGGCGACGGCCGGGACCTGGCCCGGGTCGCCGCCGTCGAGCACGACGCCGTACGGCGAGAAGGGGGTCGGCTCTCCGGGCAGCTCGGCGCGGTCGACGCGACCCGGACGGGCGACCAGCGTGACCCGCGGCGGGGCGTTGTCGGCCGCCAGCAGCGCGTCGAGCTGGGAGTCGTCACCGAGCGCCGCACGCAGCTCGTCGACCACCCATGCGGGGTGGCTGGACGCGGTGGCCGCGTCGGGCGCCACCTCGGCCACCCAGGCGGCGAGGTCCTGGCGGGAGACCTTGCGCAGCACTGCGTTGGTGAAGCCGCCGGCGCCGGCGCCGACCTTGTCGCGGACCAGGTCGACCGTGGTGCTGATCGCGGCGTGCGCCGGGACCCGCATCGCGAGCAGCTGGTGGGTGCCGAGCCGCAGCCCGTCGAGCACCTTCGCCTCGACCTTGGCCAGCGGCCGGTCGATGGAGGCCGCGAGGATCACGTCGTACAGGCCCTGCCAGCGGATGGTCCCCGAGGCGAGCTCCGTCGCGAACCCGGCGTCGCGACCGCTCAGGCCGTACTTCCGCAGGGTCGAGGGCAGCACCAGGTTGGTGTAGGCGTCGTCGACCCGGACCGCCTTGAGCACGTCGAACGCGGCGAGCCGGGCGGGGTCGACCTTCGAGGTCTTGCGGGAGCGCTCAGCCATCGCCGAAGTGCTTCTTCCGCAAGGACACGGGCGCCTTGGCCGCCCAGGCGTCCGTGATGATCTCGGCGAGCTCGTCGCGGTCGATCTCCGCGAGCCGGCTCTCCTGCACGAGGACGGCGTTGTAGCCCTTGAAGTGGTCGATGGTGAAGAACGGCAGCCGCTCGTCGTCGACGAGGGACTGCTTCTCGACCGCGTCGGCGACGGTGATGACGAGCAGGTCGTCGTACAGCTCACCGGTCTCGGGATCGACGGCGGTCTTGTGCGGCGCGCGGTAGAGCAGGAAGCCCTTGCCTCGCACCTTGTAGGTCGGCCGGTCACCCCACGAGGTGCCGAGCTCGACCTCGGGCAACGACCGGCAGATCAGGTCGATGTCGTCAGGACCTGCGGGTCGGCTCATGACGTCAGCCCGCACCAACCACGAAGCCGGACTCGAGCCGCAGCCCGCGCGCCCAGTCGGCGGCGGGCATCTGCTTCTTGCCGACCGCCTGGACGTCACCGAGGCGTACGGCGTGGGTGCCGGTGCCGACCAGGAGCATGGACTTGCCGACGGCGACCTCACCGGGCGGGAGCTGCTGGTCGGTGAGGGTCACCGGGCCGAGCTTGAGCCGGTCGCCGTCGTACGTCGTCCACGCGCCGGGCGCGGGCGTGCAGGCGCGGACCTGCCGGTCGATCGCGATCGCGGGCTGGCTCCAGTCGACGCGGGCGTCGTCGACGAGCACCTTGGGCGCGAAGGACAACCCGTCCTCCTGCTGGGGACGGGCGTCGAGGCTGCCGATCTCGAGGCCGTCGAGGGTCGCGACGAGCAGTCCGGCGCCACCCTCGGCGAGCCGCGCGAGCAGGTCGCCTGCGGTGTCCGTGGGCAGGATCCGCTCGGTCATCACGCCGAACGTCGGCCCGGCGTCGAGCTCCTTGACGATCCGGAACGTCGTGGCACCGGTGACCTCGTCGCCGGCCCAGATCGAGTGCTGGACCGGGGCCGCGCCGCGCCACGAGGGCAGCACCGAGAAGTGCAGGTTGACCCAGCCGAGCGCAGGGATGTCGAGGGCCGACTGCGGCAGGAGTGCGCCGTACGCGACCACGGGGCAGCAGTCGGGCGCCAGCGCGCGCAGCTCGGCCTGGAACTCCGGGTCGCGCGGGTGTGCAGGCTTGAGGACGGGCACGCCGAGCTCCTCGGCGCGCAGCGCGACCGGGCTGGCGACGAGCTTGCGACCACGACCGGACGGGGCGTCGGGGCGGGTGACGACCCCGACCAGCTCGTGCGGCGAGGCCGCGATGGCGTCGAGGGACGGCAGGGCGACCTCGGGGGTGCCGGCGAAGACGACCCGCATCAGAGGGCGCGCCCGAACGTCGGGTGCGGCGAGACCTTGACGGCCGGCTGCTCCAGACCGAACCACTCGGCCTCGCGGATCGCCTTCATCGCGGCCTTGCGGGCCTCGGCGTCGAGCCGGTCGACGAAGAGCACCCCGTCGAGGTGGTCGGTCTCGTGCTGGATGGCGCGTGCGAGCAGGTCGGAGCCCTCGATCACGACGGGCTCGCCGTACATGTCGAAGCCGCGCGCGACGACCGAGAGGGCGCGCTTGCAGTCGAAGGTCAGGTCCGGGATGGACAGGCAGCCCTCGGGGCCGTCCTGCTCCTCCTCCGAGAGGTCGAGGCGCGGGTTGACGAGGTGACCGAGCTCGCCGTCGACGTGCCAGGTGAAGACGCGCAGCCCCACGCCGAGCTGCGGCGCGGCGAGGCCGGCGCCGGGCGCGTCGAGCATGGTGTCGGTGAGGTCCTCGACCAGGCGGCGCAGCTCCTTGTCGAAGTCGACGACCTCGAGAGCCGGCTTGCGCAGGACCGGGTCGCCGAAGAGGCGGATCGGCTGGATGGGCACGGAACTCCTAGCAGTCAGGCGGGAGAGCCAGTCTAGGGAGGTCACCCGCCGTTCAGGTTGCCTGGCTACCTTGAGCAGCATGCTCCAGGACGTGCGCGAGTACATCGACCGCCTCCACATCGACGGCCACACGATCGGCGAGGACCACGACGATGACCCCGTCCTCATCGACCCGGACGGGCGGGCGGTCGACACCTGGCGGGAGAACTACCCGTACGACGAGCGGATGCCGCGCGAGGAGTACGACGAGGCGAAGTACGTGCTCCAGGTCGAGCTGCTGAAGTTCCAGCGCTGGGCGGCCGACACCGAGAGCAAGCACGTGCTGCTCTTCGAGGGCCGCGACGCCGCCGGCAAGGGCGGCACCATCAAGAGGTTCATGGAACACCTCAACCCGCGCTACGCCCGCACGGTCGCGCTGACCAAGCCGAGCGACCGCGAGCAGAACCAGTGGTACTTCCAGCGCTACGTGAAGCACCTGCCGACCGCCGGGGAGGTCGTCCTCTTCGACCGCTCCTGGTACAACCGCGCTGGCGTCGAGCGGGTCATGGGCTTCGCGGCCCCGCCCGAGTACGAGCAGTTCATGGCCCAGGCGCCGCTCTTCGAGCGGATGCTCGTCGACAGCGGCATCTCGCTCACGAAGTACTGGTTCTCGGTCACCCAGTCGGAGCAGCGGACCCGCTTCATCATCCGCCAGGTCGACCCGGTGCGGCAGTGGAAGCTCTCCCCCATCGACCTCGAGTCGCTGGACAAGTGGGACGACTACACCGAGGCCAAGGAGGCGATGATCCGGCGCACCGACACCGAGTGGGCGCCGTGGACCACGATCAAGAGCAACGACAAGAAGCGGGCGCGCATCAACGCGATGCGCCACTTCCTCTCGCAGTTCGAGTACGACGGCAAGGACGCCGGGATCGTGGGCACCCCCGACCCGCTCATCGTCCAGCGCGGCATCGACGCGGTCGGCGACTGACCTAGAGCGTCTGCGGGTCGACCTGGATGCGGACGGCGTCCAGCTTGCGGCTCGACCGGACCCGTTGCAGCTCACCGAGCGCCCGCGACAGGGCGGCACCCTGAGCCCGCGGGACCCGGACGACCATCCGGCTCTCCCCCTCGCCGACGTCGACCGGGCCGAGCAGCTCCGCGTCCGCGGGAGCGGCGAGCAGCGTGATGGCGTCGTCGACGGCGCCCGGCTCGCCGGTGATCGTCGCCAGGCGGCTGGCTGGAGGGAGGTGGGCCTCGACCCGCTCGGCGGTCTCGCGCGCGGCGTAGCCGGCGGAGTCCCACCGCACCAGCGACTGCAGGGCGGGATGGCTCGGGTCACCGACCGCGACCACCCGCCCACCGGGAGCCACGAGCCCGGCCGCGTTGGCCCAGCGACGCAGCGCCTCCTCGCCCGCGCGCAGGTCGACCCGCGAGAGCAACAGCCAGGTGTCGAGGAGCACGACGGCGGCGTACCCGGACGGGGCCAGGGGCTCGGCGCCGGGCGTGGCGACCACGACCTGCGGCCTGCCGTCGACGGTGGCGAGGACGCTCGAGCCCGAGCTCGTGCGGACAGGTGTGTTGGGGAACGCACGACCGAGCTCCTCGGCGGTGCGCGCATCGCCCAGCACGGGCGCGCGGAGCCCTCGGTGTCCGCACTCGCCGCAGGCCCAGGCGTCCGCGACGGTGCCGCACCACCGACAGGCAGGAGGCGTGGTCGGGCCGGTGAGCGCGAGCGGACCCTGGCAGGCGGCGCAGCGCGCTGGGGTGCGACAGCGCTCGCAGGCCAGCGACGTGACGTAGCCGAGCCGCGGTGTCTGGACGAGCACCGGCCCGATCTCGAGGGCGTCGCGGACGGCGGTGTGGACCTCGCGCGGCATCCGTCCGGAGCGGGCCTGGGAGTCGCGCGCGAGCGCACTGTCCGAGGCACCGGCGATCGAGACCGTCACCCGGCGGCGCACCTCGTCACGGTCGGGGCCCAGCTCCCGGGCCCAGCCGGTGCGGACCAGGTATTCGGCCTCGACCGTGCGCACGAAGCCACCGAGCAGGGCGGCCGCGCCCTCCCGCTCGGCCCGCAGGAGCAGGGTCTCGCGGGTGTGGGGGTAGGGCGCGCGTGGCTCGGCGTGGAGGTCGTCGCCGTCGTCCCAGATGACGACCAGGCCGAGGTCGTGGACCGGCGCGAATCCGGCGGCGCGGGTGCCGACCACGAGCCGCCGGGCTCCCCGGCTGATGGCCAGGAAGTCGCGGTAGCGGCGAGCCGGACCGGAGTCGGCGGTGAGCGCGACGTGGTGACCGGTGCCGAGCAGGTCCGTCAGGGCACGGTCGACCCGGGCGACGTCCTTGCCGTCCGGGACGCACACCAGCGCCCCGCGACCGGACGCGTAGGCGGCCGCCATCGCGTGGGCGACCAGCACCGGCCAGTCGGTGGCCGGGGCAGCTCCCCACACCGCTCGGGGACTGCCGCCCTCGGCGAGGTGGCGCAGGAACGCCGGGCCGGGCTGGTGGTCGGCCCAGGCCAGCTCACCCGCCGCGGGGTCGTGCTGCCACGGGCCGGCCGGCGGCGACTCCTCGCGCTCGGTGGTGGCGTGCCGGCTCGGCACGGCCAACCGGAGGACGTCGGAACGCGCGCCGGCGTAGCGCTCGGCCACCTCGGCGCTCAACGCCGCGATCTGCGGGGCCAGCACCGGCTCGGCGCTGACCACGCGGCGCAGGGGTGCCAGGCGGCCGGCGTGGTCCGAGGCGGGCACGCGACCGACGACGTAGCCGTCGACGTCCTGGCCGGCGAACCGCACCTTGACCCGGGCGCCCGCCACCGCGGTGTCGGCCATCGCGGCCGGCACCGTGTAGTCGAACGGCCGGTCGAGGTGGGCCAGCGGCAGGTCGACGAGCACCTGCGCGACCGGGTCGACCTCAGCCGGCTCGGCCTCCGCGGCCTTCTTGGCCCGCGTCGCCCGGGCCTTCGCCTGCGATGCCTTGACCGTCGCCCGGACCATGCCCGGCAGCAGCTCGGGCTGCTGCTCGGAGGGGTCGGTCATGGGCGCAGTTCTACCAGCGGCCGGGGACGGCCCAGAAACACGTCGACCCGCCCGAAAGTTTCGGGCGGGTCGACGAGCAGCTTCGGGCGGGCCGACTACAGACCGGCAGCGGCCTTCAGGGCGTCGGCGCGGTCGGTGCGCTCCCAGGTGAACTCGGGGAGCTCGCGACCGAAGTGGCCGTACGCCGCGGTCTTGGCGTAGATGGGACGCAACAGGTCGAGGTCGCGGATGATCGCGGCCGGGCGTAGGTCGAAGACCTCGAGGACGGCCTCCTGGATCTTCTCGTCCGAGACCGTGCCGGTGCCGAAGGTCTCGATGAAGACGCCGACGGGCTGGGCCTTGCCGATCGCGTAGGCGACCTGCGCCTCGCAGCGGCGGGCCAGGCCCGCCGCGACGACGTTCTTGGCGACCCAGCGCATGGCGTACGCCGCGGAACGGTCGACCTTCGACGGGTCCTTGCCCGAGAAGGCGCCGCCGCCGTGGCGGGCCATGCCGCCGTAGGTGTCGACGATGATCTTGCGACCGGTCAGGCCGGCGTCGCCCATCGGGCCGCCGACGACGAACCGACCGGTCGGGTTGACCAGCAGCCGGTAGCCGTCGGAAGGGATGGTGAACGTGTCGAGCACCGGGTCGATGACGTGCTTCTTGATGTCGGCCTCGAGGGCGTCGAGCTCGGTCTCCTCGGCGTGCTGCGTCGAGAGCACCACGGTGTCGACGCGGACGGGGCGGTTGTCGGCGTCGTACTCGATGGTGACCTGGGTCTTGCCGTCGGGCCGCAGGTAGTCGAGCGTGCCGTCCTTGCGGACCTCGGAGAGCTTCTCGGCGAGGCGCTGCGCGATCACGATCGGGAGGGGCATCAGCACGTCGGTGTCGTCGCACGCGTAGCCGAACATCAGGCCCTGGTCGCCGGCGCCCTGCTTGTCCATCGCGTCGACGGAGCCGGTGCGGCTCTCGTGGCCCGTGTCGACGCCCTGGGCGATGTCGCCGGACTGGCCGCCGATCGCGACCATCACGCCGCACGAGGCGCCGTCGAAGCCCTTGAGCGAGGAGTCGTAGCCGATCGCGAGGATCCGGTCGCGGACCTTCTGCTTGATGTCGACGTAGCCGGTCGTGGTGACCTCACCGGCGACCACGACGAGCCCGGTCGTCAGGAGCGTCTCGACGGCGACCCGGCTGTGCGGGTCCTGCTCCAGCATGGCGTCGAGGACGGAGTCGCTGATCTGGTCAGCGATCTTGTCCGGGTGACCCTCGGTCACGGACTCCGAGGTGAAGAGACGTCCAGTCACAAGCAGCACTCCTGTTATCTGAGATGGCGTGTGGCACACGATAGCCAGCGTCCCGGATCGCGGGACGCCGGTCTCAATCCTGCAGCCTGGTGGCGACTTCGTCCCAAATGACGTGGGCCAGCACGCTCTTCGACCCGCGCGGGACCTCGACGACCGCCCCGTCGGCGCCCAGGATCACGGCCTCGTTGTCGGGGCTGCCGAAGACCGCTCCCCCGCTGACGTCGTTGACGACGAGCAGGTCGCAGCCCTTCCGGGCGAGCTTGGCGCGGGCGAGCTCGAGGACCGAGCCGGTCTCGTCGCCGGTCTCGGCGGCGAAGCCCACGATCACCGAGCCCGCGTGGGAGCGGTCGGTGCTGATCTCGTGGAGGATGTCGGGGTTCTGGGTGAGCTCGAGGCTCGGGGCCGAGCCGTCGGCGGCCTTCTTGATCTTGGCCTCGCTGGTGCCGACCGGCCGGAAGTCGGCAGGGGCGGCCGCCATCACCACGGCATCGGCGGACGCCGCGGCACCCACGACCTCCTGGCGGAGCTGGGCGGTGGTCTCCACCCGGACGACCTTGACGCCGGCCGGGTCGGGCAGCGTCACGTTGGCCGCGACGAGCGTGACCTCGGCTCCGCGGGCAGCAGCCGCGCGGGCGAGGGCGTAGCCCTGGAGGCCCGAGGAGCGGTTGCCGAGGAAGCGGACCGGGTCGAGGTACTCGCGGGTGCCGCCGGCCGACACGACGACGTGGCGACCGCTCAGGTCGAGCGCACCGACGCCCCGGGCCAGGACCTCGCGACAGGTCTCGAAGATCTCCCGCGGCTCGGGCAGCCGGCCCTTGCCGGTGTCCTTGCCGGTCAGGCGGCCCTCGGCGGGCTCGATGACCAGCGCGCCGCGCGAGCGCAGCGTGGCGACGTTGGCCTGCGTGGCGGGGTGCTCCCACATCTCGGTGTGCATCGCCGGGGCGAAGACCACCGGGCAGCGCGCGGTCAGCAGCGTGTTGGTGAGCAGGTCGTCGGCGAGCCCGTGGGCGGCCTTCGCGAGCAGGTCGGCGGTCGCCGGGGCGACCACGACCAGGTCGGCCGACTGGCCGATCCGGACGTGGGGCACCTCGTGGACGTCGGACCACACGTCGGTCGACACCGGCTTGCCGGACAGGGCCGCCCAGGTCGGGGCGCCGACGAACTCCAGCGCGGCCGCGGTGGGTACGACGGTGACGTCGTGGCCGGACTCGGTGAACTGACGGAGCAGCTCGCACGCCTTGTAGGCGGCGATCCCCCCGGAGACCCCGAGAACGACACGGGGCCGCGTCCCCTGGGGGGAAGCGGCCTCGTGGACGGGGCTGGTGGTCACCTGCGCGACTCGAGCATCACTCGTTCGACGAGAAGCCCGCGTCGGCGGCAGCGGCCTTGGCAGCGGCCTCCTCGGCGGCGAGCTCGGCCGGGTCGATGTCCTCACAGGTCAGGAGGTCCTCGTTGATCTCGCGCAGCGCGATCGAGAGGGGCTTCTCCTGGACGTGAGTGTCGACCAGCGGGCCGACGTACTCGAGCAGGCCCTCGCCGAGCTGGGAGTAGTAGGCGTTGATCTGCCGCGCGCGCTTGGCGCTGTAGAGGACCAGCTCGTACTTGCTGTCGGTCTTGGTGAGCAGGTCGTCGATCGAGGGGTTGGTGACGCCCTCGGCGGCGATGTTGGGAGCAGACACGCTTGGATGCCTCACAGATCTGTTGGGGATTGCACCATCAAGGCTACCAACTGCTCGGCTGCATCGTGAACTTCGTGGTTGACGATCGTCACGTCGAACTCCTCCTCGGCCGCCAGCTCCTCGCGAGCGGTGACGAGCCGACGCTCGCGTTCCTCCTCCGACTCGGTCCCCCGACCGACCAGCCGGCGGACCAGCTCGTCCCACGACGGCGGCTTCAGGAAGACGAAGAGCGCGTCGGACATGGTCTCGCGGACCTGGCGCGCGCCCTGCAGGTCGATCTCCAGCATCGCGGGCCGGCCCGAGGCCAGCGCGAGGTCGACCGGCTGCCGCGGCGTGCCGTAGCGGGCGGACTTGTGGACCACCGCCCACTCGAGCAGGTCGTCCTCGGCGATCATCTTGTCGAACTCCTCGTCGGAGACGAACCAGTAGTGGACGCCGTTCTCCTCGCCCGGACGTGGCTTGCGCGTCGTCGCGGACACGGAGATCCACACCTCCGGGTGCCGGGAGCGTACGTCGGCCGCGACGGTGCCCTTGCCGACGGCGGTCGGTCCCGCGAGAACGACGAGACGCGAGCGGCCGCTGGCGTCAGTCACGCGCCGCGAACTCCTTCTCGAGCGCCGCGACCTGCTTGGCACCCAGACCTCGGACCCGACGGCTCTCGGCGATGCCGAGCTTCTCCATCAGCTGGCGTGCGCGGACTTTGCCCAGGCCCGGCATCGACTGCAGCAGGTCGACGACCCGCATCTTGCCGATGACCTCGTTGCGCTGACCCTCGTGGAGGACGTCGGAGATCGACGCCCCGGAGTTCTTGAGGCGGTTCTTCACCTCGGCTCGCTCCCGTCGGGAGGCGGCGGCCTTGTCGAGCGCCGCCTGGCGCTGTTCGGGAGTGAGCGGGGGCAGGGCCACGTGCGCGGGTCCTTCTATCGAGGGTCGGTGCTGGTGTCGGGTCAATCTAGTCAGAACCCGACCGGGCCAGCAATCGGACCGCTGCCCGGGTCGGCACGCGGTGAGCAATCCCACCTCACTTCGACACGCGTTCGGCGAAGGTCCGCCGATGTTCGGCCGATGAGCGCATCAACGGGTCGCCAACGGACTGGCGACCGGCCCGGAGCACCCGGGCCAACCTTCCATGGATGGGAGCCAACCCATGATGCGCACGGCACTGGTGGCCGCCGCAGTGGTCGCCGCCCTGTCGGCACCGACGGCGTCCGTCGCCGACATCCCAGTCCCCGCTGACCCGGCGGGTGCGAGTGCAGCGCCCTTCGGCGCTCCGCTGCCGGCCACGACGCAACGCGTGCTTCCCCAGCGGCTCCTCATGCGTCAGGTGCCGACCCAACGGGTGGCCGGCCTGACCCAGCACGTCAAGCCGTCGTGCACCGGCGACGGTACGGACGGCGACCGGGTGCAGGTGCTCTACGTGCACTCGTCCGCAGCGCCGCCCGGACTCGGCCGGAAGCGCGACCAGATCCTCGACGAGGTCCGCACCGTCGACGACGTCTTCGCAGCCTCGGCGGCCAAGACCGGAGGCGGGCTACGGGTCCGCTGGGTCCACGGCGCCCGCTGCGTCCCGGTCATCGACGACGTCACCGTGTCACCGGCCGCGATCAAGGACGGCTGGGACGTCATGCAGACGGAGCTGCGCGCGCTCGGCTACGACCGGAGCGACCGCAAGTACCTCGCCTTCACCGAGTCGACGAGGAACTGCGGGCTGTCGGACGGCAACGTGCCCGGCTCGATCTCTCGCGTGGACGCGCCCTGCTGGCCCCTGACCGGCACCGCGATCGCCGCGCACGAGCTGGGCCACGGTCTAGGTGCGGTTGCCGGCGACGCGCCGCACTACTCGGGGTGGGGCCACTGCAACGAAGCGGCGGACCTGATGTGCAACGGCGAGCAGGGCGACGACGACCCGGTGGTGCGCACCTGCCCGTCGTGGCAGCGGAACTGGTTCGACTGCGGCAACGACGACTACTTCTCCACGGACCCGGCGCCCGGTTCCTACCTGGACTCCTCCCGCAACATCGCCCGCTCTCCGTTCCTCGACACCGTCCCAGCGCTCCCGGCGCCACCCGCGGTCCGGGTGACAGCGGCGCCGGCGGCCGCGACCGGTTCCCGCACCCGGCAGGGTCAGACCGTCACCGTCCGGGCCGTCGCCGACGAGTCGGTGACCGGCTGGAGCTTCCCGAACGTCGCCGGCTCGTGCCGCCTCGTGACGTCGTCCGACGTGTCGCGGGTCGGTGGGAGCGCGACGTACTCGTGTCTCCAGAAGGAGGGCAGCACGGCGTCGATCACCGTCCAGGCCCTGGGAACAGGTGGGCGGGTCGGCTACGGGTCGGGCCGCGTGGTCCTGAGAACCGCGCCGGTGAGCGTCGAGGTCGCCGGGCAGCCGGTGGCCGGGCAGCCGTTCACGGTGCAGGCATTCGGCGGCGACGACCACGTCTTCTGGCGGTGGGCGGCCGCTCCCGGCTGTCGGAAGAGGGTCCACGGCCCGGTGGCGGACTTCACCTGCCCGCCCCGCATGTCGGGCAGCTCGATCTCGCTGGGCGTGACCGCCTTCCGGCTCAACGGCGATCCGGTCTCCGCGCGCCGCACGGTGCGGCTCGCCGGCTGAGCACCGCGGCGCTCAGAGGGTCAGGGGCGTCTTGCAGACGTCGCGGGCCTGCTGGTCGAGGTCCTGGAAGGCCCGCAAGGTCGTCCCGCTGCCGAGCTCCTTGGCGGCGGCGTCGATGGTCGCCTTCTGCTCCGCGGTGACTCCGGCGGGCGGCTTGTCGCGGTCGTACGTCGCCGGGTCGACCCCGGCGTCGTCGAGAGCGTCGCGCAGCGCCTCGATCCGGCTGACGACCTGCTGCCACTCGTCGGTGATGTCACCGGGGGCCTTGTCCTGGAGCTCCTCGAAGATGTCCAGCGCGTCGAGCAGCGCGTCGGGCTCGCCGGAGCCCACGACCTCGCTCAGGTGCTGCTGGTTGTCGGCGACCGCGTCGCAGTAGTCGTCCTTCGAGTCACCGCAGCCGACGAGCAGCGGGAGGAGCAGCCCGAGGACCGCGACGCGTCTCACGCGCGCAGCTCGTCGTTCGTCCGCAGGACCAGGTCACGCATCGCGTCCTGGTCTGGCCCGAGCCGGAGCACCTCGCGCGACGAGCTCGGCAGCACGGCGGCGGCCGCGCCGAAGAGGCGGCGTACGTCGGCCAGCGTGCCGCCCTGGGCACCGAACCCGGGCGCGAGGACCGGACCGTTGAAGGCGAAGTCCTCCGTGGCATCGCCGATGGTCGCCCCGATGACCGCACCGAAAGAGCCGAGCGGCTCGGCGTCGGCGTTGAGCCGGCGGAGGTGGTCGAGCATCAGCCCGGCGACGGTGCCGCCGCCGTCGACCGTCGCGTGCTGGACCTCGGGGCCCTCCTTGTTGGAGGTGAGCGCCAGCACGAAGACACCGCCGTCGTGCTTGCGAGCGGTGTCGAAGATCGGATCGAGCGACCCGAAGCCGAGGAACGGGCTGACCGTGATCGCGTCGGACGCGAGCGGCGAGGACGGGTCGAGGTAGGCGTCGGCGTAGGCCTGGCTCGTGGAACCGATGTCGCCGCGCTTCACGTCGAGCAGCACCAGCGCGCCGGCGGCCCGGGAGTCGGCGATCACGCGCTCGAGGACCGCGACGCCACGGCTGCCGAAGCGCTCGTAGAACGCCGACTGGGGCTTCACCACGGAGACGTGCGCGGCGACGGCCTCGACCGTGGTGAGCGCGAAGCGCTCGAGCCCGGCCACGTCGTCGTCGAGCCCCCACTCGTGGAGCAGACCGGCGTGCGGGTCGATGCCGACGCAGAACGGGCCGCGATCGGCGATCGCGGCGTGCAGGCGGGCTCCGAAGGTCACTGCGGGACGTCCTCTCGGGTCAGGTCCGCTGCCAGTCTCGCAGCGGTGGTGGGGTCGTGGAGCAGCGCCGTGCCGACCTGGATCGCGACGGCGCCCGCGTCGAGGAAGGTCCGGGCGTCGGCCACGGTGACGATGCCGCCACCTCCGACGACCTGGACGTCGGGCAGGGCGGCGTGGACCTCGACGACGCAGCGCAGCGCGATCGGGCGGACGGCCGGCCCGGAGAGTCCGGCGGGTCGCCCGTCGGGCAGCGCGCCGGGCTGGGAGTCGCCGACCACGACCGCCGCGGCCCCGGCGTCGACGACCGCGCGGGCGGTCTCGACGACGCGGAGCAGGTCGGGGCGGAGCTTCGCGAGGACGGGCAGACCGCGCGGAAGGTCACGCTGGACGGCGGCGACCACGCTGGCGGCCTGGAACGGCTCACCGGCGACGGCCACCTCGATCGCGGACAGACCCGGCGCGCGGCCGAGGCGGCGCGCGAGCTCGGCGTACTCCCCCAGGCTGCGGGCGGCGATCGACACGACGACACGGGTGCCGGAGCGGACCAGCCAGGGCAGCTCGGTGGCGAGGAAGTGCTCGAGGCCGGGGTTGGGTCCCTCGGCGTGCAGGAGACCGGACGGTGTCTCGACGACGCGGGGGGCGTCGGCGCCGTCGCGGGCGTCGAGGGAGATCGAGCGGGTCACGAAGCCGCCGAGCGCGGCGAGGTCGACGTACGGCTCGAGCTCGCGGCCGGTGCCGCCGCAGCCCGAGGCGACCAGCACCGGGCTGGCGAGGGTGAGTCCGGCGAGATCGGTCACGTCAGCTCACCCCACCGGACCCGGTCGCCACGGAGGACGGGACCTTCGGTGCAGCCGCGTACGACGCGCGCCACACCGTCCTCGCCGACCACCGGCACCGGGCAGCCGTGGCACAGCCCGGTCGCGCACGGGTGGGCGACCTCGACCGCGGTCTGGCTCCAGGCGCCGTGCTCCTCGGCGGCCTGGGCGACGGCGTGGAGGGTGTCGTGGGGTCCGGCGGCGTAGACGACCTCGGCCTCGGAGCGGGCCAGCGCCTCCTTGACCACGTCGGCGACCCGACCGCGCTGGCCGACCGAGCCGTCGGCGGTGACGACCGTGACCGCGCGTGCGGAGCGGCGCGCCTCGAGCGCGGAGAGCAGGTGCGCCTCGTCGCGGCCGGCGACCAGCAGGGTGACCGAGCAGCCGCGCTCGCGGAGCCGCTCGGCCAGGGGGAAGAGCGGCGCCGCCGACCAGTCCTCGCCGACGAGCAGGCAGCTCACCGGCTCCTTCGGGAGCGCGAAGGGTCGACCGAGCGGTCCGGTGAGGGTCAGCTTCGCGCCCGGCTTGAGCGAGGCCAGCCAGGTGCCGCCGGCACCGGAGGGCTCGACGACGAGCTGGACCGCGGCGCCGTACCCACCGACGGTGCGGATCCGGTGGATCCAGTACGAGCGGCGGGCGAGGTGCGCCGAGTCGCCCAGGGTGACGCTGACGAACGTGCCGGGGCGGAACCGCTCGGGCACCCCGGGGGCGACCAACGTCAGGTGGAGGTAGGCACCGACCCGCTTGGCGTCGAGCACCTCCCCCGTGACGTGCACCGTCATGCCCGGACGCCTCCCGCGATGCGTCGCGGCCACAGCGGGCCCTCGTAGATGAACGCGGTGTAGCCCTGCAGGAGGGTCGCGCCGGCGTCGAGCCGCGCCTGCGCGTCCTCGACCGTGGTGATCCCGCCGACGCCGATCAGGGTGAGCTCGGGGCCGACCCGGTCGCGGAGCAGGCGCAGCACGTCGAGCGAGCGTGCCGTGAGGGGCCGGCCGGAGAGGCCGCCCGCACCGATCTCCTCGACCTTCGCGGCGGGTGTGCGCAGGCCGTCGCGCGAGATGGTCGTGTTGGTGGCGATGATCCCGTCGAGCCCGATCGCGAGGGCGAGGTCGGCGACCGCGAGCACGTCGTCGTCGGACAGGTCCGGGGCGATCTTCACCAGCAGCGGCAGGCCGTCGGCGATCGTCTGCACCGCGGTCAGGATGGGCTCGAGCTTCTCGACGGCCTGGAGGTTGCGCAGGCCGGGCGTGTTGGGCGAGCTGACGTTGACGACCAGGTAGTCGGCGTACGGCGTGAGCAGGCGCGCGGACTTCTCGTAGTCGCGGACCGCCTCGTCCTCCGGAACCACCTTGCTCTTGCCGATGTTGATGCCGAGCACCGGGCCGGGTCTCGATACGTCCGTCGTTCGTTCCTCACGACGGCCTACTCGACCACCGAAAGACTCCGCGCGGGCCTTCAACCTGGCGGCCACGACCTCCGCGCCGTCGTTGTTGAAGCCCATCCGGTTGATCACGGCCCGGTCGTCGGTGAGCCGGAAGAGCCGCGGCTTCGGGTTGCCCGGCTGCGCCTCCCCCGTGACCGTGCCGACCTCGACGTGACCGAAGCCGAGCGCCCCGAGGGCGTCGATGCCGACGGCGTTCTTGTCGAAGCCCGCGGCCAGCCCGAGCGCGTTGGGGAAGGTCAGGCCCAGCGCCTGCACCGGCTCCCCCGGCGTACGCCGCAGGGCCAGGACCGGCTTGGCCGCCCGGATCGCGCGGAAGCCGGTGTGGTGCGCCTTCTCGGGGTCGCTCCGGGTCAGGACGTGGTCGAAGAGGGCCCGATACATCAGCGGCGTGCCCAGTCCTGCAGCGACCGGACGCCGATGTCGCCGCGCTCGAGGGCCTCGATGCCCTGCACGGCCGCGCCGAGACCCTGGACCGTGGTGATGCACGGGATGTTGGCCATCACGGCGGCGGTGCGGATCTCGTAGCCGTCGAGCCGGGCCGACGAGCCGCTGGCCGAGCCGTTGGGCGTGTTGATCACCAGCTGGATCTCGCCGGCCAGGATCAGCTGCACGGTGGTCTTCTCGCCGTTCGGCCCCTCGCCCTCCCAGTGCTTGCGGACCACGGTGGTCTGCACGCCGTTGCGGCGCAGCACCTCGGCGGTGCCCTGGGTCGCGAGGATCTCGAAGCCGTGGTCGGCGAGCACCTTGATCGGGAAGATCATGTGCCGCTTGTCGCGGTTGGCCATGCTCACGAAGACCTTGCCGCTGGTGGGCAGCGGCCCGAACGCGCCGGCCTGGGCCTTCGCGAACGCCGAGCCGAAGTCGGCGTCGAGGCCCATCACCTCGCCGGTCGACTTCATCTCCGGACCGAGCACGGTGTCGACCTGCTTGCCGTCGGGCGTGCGGAACCGGTTGAACGGCATCACCGCCTCCTTGACCGCGATCGGCTGGTCGGCCGGCAGCGTGCCGCCGTCGCCCTCGGCCGGGAGCATCCCCGCGGCGCGCAGCGACGCGATCGACTCGCCCATCATCACGCGGGCCGCGGCCTTGGCGAGCGGCGTCGCGGTCGCCTTGGACACGAACGGCACGGTCCGGCTGGCGCGCGGGTTGGCCTCCAGCACGTAGAGGACGTCGGAGCCGAGCGCGAACTGGATGTTGAGCAGGCCGCGGACCCCGACCCCGCGGGCGATCGACTCGGTCGCCGTCCGGATCCGGTCGATCTCGGCCTTGCCGAGGGTGATCGGCGGGAGCGCGCAGGACGAGTCGCCGGAGTGGATGCCGGCCTCCTCGATGTGCTCCATGACGCCGCCGAGGAAGAGGTCCTCGCCGTCGTACAGCGCGTCGACGTCGATCTCGACGGCGTCGTCGATGAAGCGGTCGACCAGCACCGGGTGGGCCGGACCGATCTCGGTCGACCGGGCGATGTAGCTCTCGAGCGACGTGTCGTCGTAGACGATCTCCATGCCGCGACCACCGAGGACGTACGACGGTCGCACCATGACCGGGTAGCCGATCTCGGCGGCGATCCGGTGGGCGTCGGGGAAGCTGGTCGCCATGCCGTACTTCGGCGCGGGCAGCCCGGCGTCGGCGAGCACCCGCCCGAAGGCGCCGCGCTCCTCGGCCAGGTGGATGGCCTCGGGCGAGGTGCCGAGGATCGTCACGCCGTTGTCCTTGAGCCCCTGGGCGAGGCCCAGCGGGGTCTGGCCGCCGAGCTGGCAGATGACACCCAGCACCGGACCGGTCTGCTCCTCGGCGTGCACGATCTCGAGCACGTCCTCGAGCGTCAGCGGCTCGAAGTAGAGGCGGTCGGAGGTGTCGTAGTCGGTCGAGACCGTCTCCGGGTTGCAGTTGACCATGATCGTCTCGTAACCGGCCTCGCTCAGCGTGAGGGCTGCGTGGACGCAGGAGTAGTCGAACTCGATGCCCTGGCCGATCCGGTTGGGCCCGGAGCCGAGGATGATCACGGCCGGCTTCTCGCGCGGCGACACCTCGGTCTCCTCGTCGTACGACGAGTAGTGGTAGGGCGTCGCAGCGGCGAACTCGGCGGCGCAGGTGTCGACCGTCTTGTAGACGGGCCGGATCCCGAGCGCGTGCCGCACGCCGCGGACGACGTCGGCCGACATGCCGCGGATCTTGCCGATCTGCACGTCGGAGAAGCCGTGCCGCTTGGCCAGGCGCAGCACGTCGGGCGTGAGCTCCGGGGCGGCGGTGACCTCGGCGGCGATCTCGTTGATCAGCATCAGCTGGTCGACGAACCACGGGTCGATCTTGGTGTGGTCGAAGACCTCCTCGGCCGTGGCACCGGCCCGGATCGCGTCCATGACCTTCTTCAGCCGGCCGTCGTGCGGGACCTCGATCTCGGCGAGCAGGGCCTCCTTGTCGAGCTCGACCCACTCCTGGTGCCAGTCGAAGACGGCGTCCTTGGACTCCAGCGAGCGCAGCGCCTTCTGCAGCGACTCGGTGAAGTTGCGGCCGATCGCCATCGCCTCGCCGACCGACTTCATGTGCGTCGTCAGCCTCGGGTCGGCGCCCGGGAACTTCTCGAACGCGAAGCGCGGGACCTTCACGACCACGTAGTCGAGCGTCGGCTCGAACGCCGCCGGCGTGCTCGAGCCGTCGGCCCGCATGGTGATGTCGTTGGGGATCTCGTCGAGCGTGTAGCCGATCGCGACCTTGGCCGCGATCTTCGCGATCGGGAAGCCGGTCGCCTTGGAGGCGAGCGCGCTGGAGCGCGACACCCGGGGGTTCATCTCGATCACGATGACGCGACCGTCGGCCGGGTTGACGGCGTACTGGATGTTGCAGCCGCCGGTGTCGACGCCGACCTCGCGGATGATGTCGATCGCCAGGTCGCGAAGGTGTTGGTACTCGCGGTCGGTCAGCGTCATCGCCGGCGCGACGGTGATCGAGTCGCCGGTGTGGACGCCCATCGGGTCGAAGTTCTCGATCGAGCAGATGATCACGACGTTGTCGGCCTTGTCGCGCATCACCTCCAGCTCGTACTCCTTCCACCCGATGATCGACTCCTCGATCAGCACCTCGGTGGTCGGGCTGGCAGCCAGGCCGGCGCCGGCGATCCGGGCCAGGTCGTCCACGCTGTAGGCGATCCCGGAGCCGGTGCCGCCCATCGTGAACGACGGCCGGACGACGACCGGGTAGCCGAGCTCGGCGACGGCCTTCTCGCAGTCGTCGAGCGAGTGGCAGACGAAGCTGCGGGCGGTCTCGCCGCCGACCTTCTCGACGATGGCGTTGAAGAGCTCGCGGTTCTCGCCGCGGTGGATCGCGTCGAAGCTGGCGCCGATCATCTCCACGCCGTACTTCTCGAGCACGCCGTTCTCGTGCAGCGCGATCGCCGCGTTGAGCGCGGTCTGTCCGCCCAGCGTCGGCAGCAGCGCGTCGGGGCGCTCCTTGGCGATCACCTTCTCGACGAAGTCGGGCGTGATCGGCTCGACGTACGTCGCGTCGGCGAACTCCGGGTCGGTCATGATCGTGGCCGGGTTGGAGTTGACCAGGATCACCCGGATCCCCTCGGCCTTGAGCACCCGGCACGCCTGGGTGCCGGAGTAGTCGAACTCGCAGGCCTGGCCGATGATGATCGGCCCGGAGCCGATCACCATCACGGACTTGATGTCCTCGCGGCGGGGCATCAGACTCCCTCGCTTTCGGTGGTCGAGTGGCCGGTGGTGAGGGACGAACCACCGGCGTATCGAGACTCCATGAGCTGCACGAAGCGGTCGAAGAGGTACGCCGCGTCGTGGGGGCCGGCGGCGGCCTCGGGGTGGTACTGGACGGAGAAGCCGGTCAGCTTCCCGTCCTGGCGCAGCTCGAGGCCCTCGACCACGTCGTCGTTGAGGCAGACGTGGCTGACCGTCGCGTCGCCGTACGGCGTGGTGGTGCTGCCCTCGAGCGGCGCGTCGACCGCGAAGCCGTGGTTGTGGGCGGTCACCTCGGTCTTGCCGGTGGTGCGGTCCATGACCGGCTGGTTGATGCCGCGGTGGCCGTACTTCAGCTTGTAGGTGCCGAAGCCGAGCGCGCGGCCGAAGAGCTGGTTGCCGAAGCAGATCCCGAAGTAGGGGATCCCGGCACCGAGCGCTCCCTGGAGCACCTCGACCTGGTGGGTCGTCGCGGCCGGGTCGCCGGGGCCGTTGGAGAAGAACAGGCCGTCCGGGGAGACCGCCTGGATCTCCTCGAGCGTGGCGGTGGCGGGGATGACGTGGACCTCGATGCCGCGCTCGGCCATCCGGTGGGGGGTCATCGTCTTGATGCCGAGGTCGAGGGCCGCGACCGTGAACTTCTTCTCACCGATCGCCGGGACGACGTAGGTCTCCCCCGTCGACACCTCGGACGCGAGCTCGGCGCCGGTCATCTCGCCCGACGCACGGACCCGCTCGAGCAGCGCGCCGGCGTCGGTCTCGATCGAGGAGATCCCGACCCGCATCGCGCCGCGCTCGCGCAGGTGGCGGGTCAGCGCGCGGGTGTCGATCCCGGAGATCCCGACGACGCCCTGGGCGCGCAGCTCGTCGTCGAGGCTGCGCTGCGAGCGCCAGCTGGAGACCCGGCGCGCGGGGTCGCGCACGACGTAGCCCGCCACCCAGATCCGCGAGGACTCCGGGTCCTCGTCGTTGACGCCGGTGTTGCCGATGTGCGGAGCCGTCATCACGACGACCTGGCGGTGGTACGACGGGTCCGTGAGCGTCTCCTGATAGCCGGTCATGCCGGTGTTGAAGACCGCCTCCCCGAAGGTCTCGCCCTCCGCGCCGTACGCCTGACCGGTGAAGGTGCGGCCGTCCTCCAGGACCAGGATCGCGGCGGTCATGCCAGCTTCCCGTCGAGCACGGTGGCCTTGCCGCGCAGGAACGTCGCGACCACCCGGCCGGGCAGCTCCATGCCGGCGTACGGCGTGTTGCGGCTCAGGCTCGCGGACTCGCTCGGCTCGATGGTGCGCAGCGCTGCCGGGTCGTAGAGCACCACGTTGGCGGGCTCACCCACCTCGACCGGACGGCCGTGGTCGGTGACCCGGCCGATCCGGGCGGGCGCGTAGGACATCCGCTCGGCGACACCGGCCCAGTCGAGCCTGCCGGTGTCGACC
Source organism: Nocardioides pollutisoli (assembly GCF_040045055.1). Lineage (NCBI taxonomy): Bacteria > Bacillati > Actinomycetota > Actinomycetes > Propionibacteriales > Nocardioidaceae > Nocardioides > Nocardioides pollutisoli. The sequence goes on along the minus strand of NZ_JBDZDU010000001.1, from coordinate 3,601,721 downwards.
ATCGTCTGCTGCACGATCGAGAGCGCGGTCTCGAGGCCGAGCATGCCGAAGGCCGCGGCCGCCCACTCGCAGTCTTTGTCCTCGTGGGGGTGCGGGGCGTGGTCGGTGGCGACGATGTCGATGGTGCCGTCGGCGAGACCCTCGTGCAGCGCGGCGACGTCGGTCGCCGAGCGCAGCGGCGGGTTGACCTTGTAGATCGGGTCGTACGTCGCGGCCAGGTCGTCGGTCAGCAGCAGGTGGTGGGGGCAGGCCTCGGCGGTCACGTTGACGCCCTTGGCCTTGGCCCAGCGCACGATGTCGACCGAGCCGGCGGTGGAGACGTGGCAGACGTGTAGCCGCGACCCGACGTGCTCGGCGAGCAGCACGTCGCGGGCGATGATCGCCTCCTCGGCGACGGCCGGCCAGCCGGCCAGCCCGAGGCGACCGGAGAGCTCACCCTCGTTCATCTGCGCGCCCTCGGTGAGCCGCGGCTCCTGGGCGTGCTGGGCGACGACGCCGTCGAACGCCTTGACGTACTCCAGCGCCCGGCGCATCAGCACCGCGTCGCTCACGCACTTGCCGTCGTCGGAGAAGACCCGGACCCGGGCGGCCGAGTCGGCCATCGCGCCGAGCTCGGCGAGCGCCTCGCCGCGCAGCCCGACGGTGACCGCACCGACCGGGTAGACGTCGCAGTAGCCGGCCTCGCGACCCAGTCGCCAGACCTGCTCGACGACACCCGCGGTGTCGGCGACGGGCTCGGTGTTGGCCATCGCGTGCACGGCGGTGAAGCCGCCCAGCGCGGCGGCCTGGGTGCCGGTCTCGACGGTCTCGGCGTCCTCGCGGCCCGGCTCGCGCAGGTGGGTGTGGAGGTCCACCAGGCCGGGGAGCGCGACCAGCCCGGTGGCGTCGATGACCTCGGCGTCGGCCGGTGCGATCGCCGCGTCGGCGATCACGCCGTCCTGCAGCAGCAGGTCGGTCGGCGTACCGCCCAGGACGGCGACGTTCTTGATCAGGTACGAGATGCTCATGCACGTACTCGCTTCGCTCCGTGCGCGCATGAGGCACATGGCGCGCTGTGTTGATTGGTGAGCTCGCTTCGCTCGCTCACTCTTCTCCTCCGACAGCCGGCTCGGACCCACCGAGCAGCAGGTACAGGACGGCCATCCGCACGGCGACGCCGTTGGTGACCTGCTCGACGATCACAGACCGGGAGGAGTCGGCCACGTCGGCCGAGATCTCCATGCCGCGGACCATCGGGCCGGGGTGCATGACGATGGTGTGGTCCTGCAGGCTCGCCATCCGCTTGCCGTCGAGGCCGTAGCGGCGGGAGTACTCGCGCGCGGTCGGGAAGAACCCGCCGTGCATCCGCTCGCGCTGGACCCGCAGCATCATCACGGCGTCGGCCTTGGGCAGCACGCTGTCGAGGTCGTACGACGTCTCGACCGGCCAGCCCTCGATGCCGACCGGCAGCAGGGTCGGCGGCGCGACCAGCGTGACCTCGGCGCCGAGCGTGCGCAGCAGCAGGGCGTTGGACCGGGCGACCCGGCTGTGGAGCACGTCTCCGACGATCGCGATCTTGCGGCCCTCGAGCCCGCCCGGCTTCGACTCGCCGAGGTGGCGCCACATCGTGAACGCGTCGAGCAGCGCCTGGGTGGGGTGCTCGTGGGTGCCGTCGCCGGCGTTGACCACGCTGGAGCGGACCCAGCCGGAGTGGGCGAGCCGGTGCGGGGCGCCGCTGGCGCCGTGGCGGACGACCACCGCGTCCGCGCCCATCGCCTCGAGCGTCAGCGCGGTGTCCTTGAGGCTCTCGCCCTTGGAGAGGCTCGAGCCCTTCGCGGAGAAGTTGATGACGTCGGCGCTGAGCCGCTTGGCAGCCGCCTCGAAGGAGATGCGGGTGCGGGTGGAGTCCTCGAAGAAGAGGTTGACCACGGTGCGGCCGCGCAGCGCGGGCAGCTTCTTGATCGGGCGGTCGGCCAGCTCGCGGAGCTCGGCCGCGGTCGAGAGGACCAGCTCGGCGTCGTCGCGGCTGAGATCGGCCGCGCTCAGCAGGTGTCGCTTCATGCCACTCCCTCGATCGTGACGGCGTCGACGTCGTCGACGCCCACCAGTCGCACCTTGACCCGCTCGACGAGCGAGGTCGGGAGGTTCTTGCCGACGAAGTCGGCGCGGATCGGCAGCTCGCGGTGGCCCCGGTCGACGAGGACCGCGAGGCGGACGGCGGTGGGCCGCCCGATGTCGTTGAGGGCGTCCAGCGCGGCGCGGATCGTGCGGCCGGAGAAGAGGACGTCGTCGACGAGCACCACGACCTTGCCGTCGATGCCGCCTGCCGGGATGTCGGTGGGCAGGAGCGCCCTGGCCGGCTTCAGCCGCAGGTCGTCGCGGTACATCGTCACGTCGAGCGACCCGACGGGCACGTCGTACCCCTCGACGGAGGCGATCCGCTCGGCGATGCGCTCGGCGAGCGGGACGCCACGGCTCGGGATGCCGAGCAGGACGAGATCGTCGGCGCCCTTGTTGCGCTCGAGGATCTCGTGCGCGATGCGGGTCAACGCCCGGGTGATGTCACCGGCGTCGAGAACGACGCGGGTGGGGTCGTGCTGAGGGTGCGCAGGCAACTGCCTCGGACCTCCTTCTCCGCCTCACGGGACGGCTCGTTAAAGGATGTCGATCGGGAGTGACCCTACCTCCGTCGCGGCCGCCCCGGCGAACCGGCAGCGGCGTTTCTCGGCTGGTGGACGGGGCTCGCGCTCGGAACTCGAGTCGGCGTCCTCCGGGCGCTTGATTGTCTGACCCGTACGGCGCCGGTCAAGGGTTCCCTGCGGCGCTTCGCGCCCTTGACAGTCGCCGATCCGGGCCAGCGGTGCGCCATCCACCCTTCCGGTGCCGCGAAACGGTGGATCACCCACCGCCGACCCGCAAGCGACCGACCACAGGTCGGGGTCGTCCCCATAGCCAGCCGATCTCGGCCGGAGGCGGCAAGGTCAAGGGCTCGAAGCGGCGAAGCGGACCCTTGACGGCCCCGGTGGAGGCCGCACCCTGGCGCTATCGGGAGGACGACGGATCTCAACCCTCGAGCTCGTCGGCCCACGCCGCGTGCTCCTGGCGCGCCCAGCGGGTCGAGACGGTGCCGGAGCGCATGCCGCGGCGCGCGTCCGGGTCGCGTACGGCGAAGGCGATGTGACCCAGGATCAGCAAGCCCAGGCCCAGGGCGGACCAGTCGTGGACGAACGTCGCGCCCGAGCGCCAGGACAGCTGCACCAAGCCGGTCCAGTACATGATCGCGCCGGTGCCGAGCAGCACGGCGGTCGAGCCGGCGACCAGCCACGCGTTCACCTTCTGCCCGGCGTTGAACTTCCCGACCCGGATCGTGCCGTCGCGGCGGGTCCGCGACCGCAGCCACCGCCAGTCGTCGCCGGTGACCCGGTTGAGGCGCCGTACGTCGAGGCGGTACGCCGCCGACAGGGCGCCCAGCACCATCGGCACCGGCAGCGCGAGCCCGCTCCAGACGTGGATCGTCTCGACCAGGTGCCGGTGGCCGACGGCCAGCATGATCGAGCCGTTGTAGAGCACGAACGCGGTCAGCAGGCAGATGCCCATCAGGACCGCCACGCTGCGGTGGATCAGCCGCTCGGCGGGGGTGAACCGCGGCAGCGACACCTGCTCACTCACCGATGATCCCGTCCAGCGGATAGCCGCGGTCCTCCCAGTAGCCCGGGAGGTTGCGCTGCACGAGCTCGATCTCGGACAGCCACTTGGTGCTCTTGTAGCCGTACATGGAGGCGGAGTAGATCCGCACCGGTCCGCCGTGGTCGTGCGTCACCGGCTTGCCGTACATCTGCAGGGCGACGATCACGTCGTCGGCCCGCGCCTGGTCGAGCGTCATGTTCTCGGCGTACACGCCGTCGAAGGAGCGGAAGCGGACCGCAGCAGCCTCCGCCGTCGGGCCGGCGAGGTCCAGGATCGAGGAGAGCCGGACGCCGGTCCACGGCACGTCAGGCACGTGCCAGCCGGTGACGCACTGGAAGTCCCAGGTCATGTGGACCTGCGGCAGCGCCTGGAGGTCCGCGAGCGAGTAGGTGACCGGGTGGTCGACCCGCCCGAAGACCTTGAGGGCGTACGTCGTGGCGTCGCGCGGCTCGACCGTGCCGGTCACCGAGTAGTAGCGGAAGGTGTTGCCGAGCGGGACCAGCGTGGTGAGCCCGGTGGGGTCGTTCATCGTGATCGGGGCGAGAAGCCGGCTGAGCCCGTCCTGCACCGAGGCGCCGGCGACCACGCCGACGGCACCCAGCCCGATCAGCCCGAGGACGACCCGTCGGCCGACGGGTACGCCGTCAGGGTCGGCGCCCACGGAAGCCGACCGACATGACGACCACGCCGACGACCAGCACGATCGGTCCGATGATCGACCAGGTCGTCGTACCGCTCATCGAGCTGCCCTTCACGACGTCGAGTCCCTGGAGGGTCCAGAGCAGCCCCACGAGCGCGACCACCACACCCGCCACCACCCACAACGGCTTTGCCATTCCTCCACTCAACCACGCAGTGCCTGAGCACGACGCCCGCGCGTCTTACGCATCGGTGACGTCGAGGAGCACCTTCCCGATCGCGCCGGCCTCGACGGCGTCGTGGGCCGCGGCCGTCTGCTCCAACGGGAAGTGGTGCAGCGGCACCCCGGCGTCCTCGCCCACGCGGAGCGCCCCGGCCGCGACCGCCGCGTTGACGTCCTCGATCGCGGCGCGGACCAGCGCGGCGTGCAGCGTGTAGAGGATCAGGAACTGGAAGCGCAGGTTCTTCCCGAACGCCGCCCGCAGCGGCATCGTCAGCTCGTCGCCGCCGTTGTTGGCGTAGATCGAGACGAGCCCGTGCACCTTGACGACGTCGAGGTCGATGCCGATGTTCTGGGCCGGCGCGACCTCGACCGCGATGTCCACGCCGTCGGGTGCGATCGCCCGGATGGCGGCCATGGCATCGGTCTCCCGGTAGTTGACGACGTGGTCGGCACCGGCCGCGCGCGCCAGCTCGGCCTTCTCGTCGCTGCTGACCGTGGTCACGACCGTGGCGCCGGACCAGCGGGCCAGCTGGATGGCAGCGTTTCCCACGGCTCCCGCTCCCCCGGCGACCAGGACGACGCGACCGGCGAGGGTGCCCGGCCCCAGCCGGCTCGGGCCGTCCTCGGCCGCGGTCAGCGCCCGGTGGGCGGTCACCGCCGGCACCCCGAGGCTCGCGCCGAGGTCGTACGACGCCGCGTCGGCCAGTCGCGCGACCCGCTCGACCGGCTGGACGGTGAACTCGGCGGCGGTGCCGTAGGGCCGACCGTGCTGAGCGAGCACCAACCAGACGCGGTCGCCGACCGCGAGCTCGTCGACCCCCGGGCCGACCGCGTCGACCACCCCGGCGCCGTCCTGGCCGGGCACCACCTCGTCGTGGCCCGCCATCATGCCGGCGCGGAACTTCCAGTCGGTCGGGTTCACGCCCGCACGGACGACCCGCACCCGCACCTCGCCCGGACCGGGCTCGGGGAGCTCACGGTCGACGGTCTCGAGGACGGACGACGGACCTGTCTGGCGGTAGACGACTGCTCGCACGGTGATGACACCTCTCGATCGGTGGGTACTCCTACGGTGGACACAACCCGACACCTGGAGGATCCATGCCCGAGCTCCCGTTCCCCGACGACGTACGCGCCCTGCTGCTCAAGCCCAACCCGGCGGTGGTGACCACGCTGCGCTCCGACGGCCAGCCGATCTCGGTCGCCACCTGGTACCTCCTCGAGGACGACGACCGGGTGCTGCTGAACATGGACGACACCCGGGTGCGCCTCCAGCACCTCCGGCGTGACCCCCGTGCCACGCTGACGGTCCTCGACGAGAACAGCTGGTACACCCACGTCTCCCTCATCGGCCGGGTCGAGGGTCTGGTGGCCGACGACGGTCTCACCGACATCGACCGACTGAGCGTCCACTACGGCGGGTCGCCGTACCCCGACCGCGAGAGCCCGCGCACCAGCTGCTGGCTGACCGTCGAGAAGTGGCACGGCTGGGGCGCCGCCAAGCGCTGACCCGGCCCGTGTGCACGCGGAAATAGCACCGACCCGGCCCGTCCGCTCGGGTCGAGCGAGCGGAAGAGCCGGGTCAGTGGGTCTGGGACGTGCAGAAGAGCCGGGTCAGGTCAGAGGGCAGCCGCCATGCCTGCGCAGGCCTTGAGCCACTGCATCCGGGTGTGCTGCGAGAGCTGGTTGTAGGGCACCACCGAGCCGGCGACCAGCGCCGGGTCGTAGGGCACGCGGTAGACCCCGCGGGTGCGCTGCTGGTAGACGTCGACCAGGTCGGCGGCGAGCTTGGCGTCCACGTTCGCTGAGGGGTCCGACAGGATCGTGACGGTCTTGTACTTGAGGTTCTGGTAGCCCGCGTCCTGGAGGGCGTCGAGCATCCACAGCCCGCTGTAGCCGGTGTCCTCGCGGACGGTGCTGGTCACGACCAGCAGGTCGGCGGCACCGGCGGCCGCGAGCCAGTTCTCGGCACGCATGTTGTTGCCGGTGTCGATCAGGATGATCCGGTAGAAGCGCTCGAGCAGCTTGTGCACCGCGTCGAAGTCCTGGGCCCGGATCGTGCCGGTCACGTCGGGTCGCTCGTCGGACGCGAGCACGTCGAAGTGGGCGTCGCCCTGCGAGCGCACGAACGCCCCCAGGTCGCCGATGCGCGACTGGTAGACGTCGGTGAACCGCTCGAGGTCCTCGAGCAGCTCGCGGGTGGTGTTGCGGTGGGTGCTGCGGGTGCCCCGGATGCCGAGGGTGCCGCGGGTCTCGTTGTTGTCCCAGGCGACCACGCCGCCACCGCGCACGGTGCCGAAGGTGTAGCCCGCCGCGAGCACACCGGTGGTCTTGGCCGCGCCACCCTTGGGGTTGATGAAGGCGATCGTGCGCGGGCCGTCGAAGTCGCGCTGGATCGACTGGCGGTCGAGCTCGTAGGCGAGCTCCTCGGGTCCCATCCGCGGCGTGATCAGGCCACCGCTCCACTTGCGCATCTTGCCGCGCCAGCCCCAGGTCGCGGGGCCGTGCTCCTGGTCGGCGTCCCGCCGGTCCAGGAAGTCGGTCGCGGTCATGAACCGGCGTACCTCGCCGTCGGCCTCTGCGGGCGCCTCGGCGGACACCTCGGGGAGAGCCTGGGCGGGTGCCTGGGCCGTCGGGAGCATCAGAGGGGCGGCCGGCGGGGCGCTCGGCGGCGGGCCGGCGGGCGGCGGCGTCGTGGGGCGGTACGCCAGGGGCGGGCTGGTCGGCGGGGCGGTCGGTGCCGCTGCCGCTGCCGGGACCTCGCCGAGCGGGTCCACGAGCGGGTCGACGAGCGGGTCGCCCAGTGGGTCCGTCAGCGGGTCACGCGCTCCGGCTCCGTCGGGCCGACCCTCGCGGCGCGCTGCGTATGCCGCGAAGTCCTCGGGCGTGTAGAGCCGGTCACTGGTGTCGTCGGCGTCGTGTCGCGAGCCTCCCGAGCTCCAAGCTTCCTGCGACATCGGTGTCCTCCCTCAGGTGGCAGGTGGGTCCTGCTGCGGTGTTCCTTCCCCCGATTTCGGCCGGTCACACCGACCTGGCTCAGAAGTCTCGACAGGCGCGGCGTGCCGCGTAGCGGTCGATGCGGGAGTCGCTGGCCGCCACGTGGCAACCCGCGACCTTGACCGGGCCGATCTCGCTCAGGGTCGAGTAGGTGCCGGTGATCCTGTCGACCGAGGTCCCGTCGTTGTACGGCGCCCCGCAGACCCGCTTGGTCCAGGTGCCGGAGTAGACGTTCGAGCCGCGGTAGACGACATAGCTCTGGTTGCGGGGCCCGGTGTTCTTCAGGAACATCCGGCCGTAGACGACGTCGTCGATCTCACCGTTCTCGACCGGGCCGCCACCGGAGGCGAGGATCTGCGCTCGATCGGCAGCGGTGAGGGTGGCGTCCGGGTCGTCCGCGTGCACCCTCAGCCGGATGTAGTCCGCGCGGTTCAGGTCCAGGGCCTTGCTGCCGACCTGGCTCCCGGGAGCGAGGGTGATCCCGTGGGCGTAGACGACCACCGGCCGCTGGCGCTGCAGGGCGATGGCCGTCCGCGGGACGAAGCCCGCCACCTGGCACTCGGCCGGCGTGGCGCTCGCGGTCGTGGCGGCTGTCGGGCTGGCAGAGGTCGGCTGGCCCGGGTCGGCGCTCGGCGCGTCGTCGGACGACGAGCAGCCCGCGACCAGGAAGCCGCCGACGGCGACGGCGATCGCGACGCGGAGCTTCACCGAGACAGTCACTCCCGACATGTCTCCCGCGGCCGGGACCGCGAAACGTCTCAGCCCGCCAGGTCACCCAGCGCGGCGGCGATCGCGCGGTGGAAGGTCGGGTAGGCGAAGTGCATCCCGCGCAGGGTCGCGACCGGGATCTCGGCGTGGACCGCAGCCGAGAGCAGTCCGACCACCTCCCCGCCGTACGGCGAGACGACGGTGCCGCCGACCAGCACACCGCGGTCGGCGTCGGCGACCACCTTGACCACGCCGTCGGCCTCGTCGATCCAGCCACGGCTCGCCTTCGGGATCTGCGCGTGGCCGACCGCGACCCGGACCCCCGCCTCGCGAGCAGCCTTCTCGGTCAGGCCGACCGAGCCCACCTCGGGGTCGGTGAACGTCACCCGGCTGACGGCGCGGTAGTCGGCCCACGGGCCGTCCTCCCCGAGCAGGTCGCGCACGGCGACCTGGGCCTGGTAGATCGAGACGTGCGTGAAGGCTCCGTGGCCGGTGATGTCACCGACCGCCCAGAGCTTCTCTCCCGCACGCATCCGCTCGTCGGTCTCGACGTGGTCGGTGTCGTCGAGGCCACCGAGGTTGAGCTCGCGACCCGTGGCGATCAGCAGGTGGGCAGCCGTCACGGTCCCGTCATCGAGCGTGAGCGTGAAGGAGCCGTCGTGGTCGACCCGGGCGACCTCCACGCCGGTGCGGACGTCGACGCCGACGCGGCGCAGTGCGGCCTCGACGACCTCGGCGGCCTCCGGCTCCTCGGGTCCGAGGATGCGATCGGCGGTCTCCAGCAGCGTGACCCGGCTGCCGAGCCGCGCCGCCGCCTGAGCGAGCTCGCAGCCGATCGGTCCGCCGCCGAGCACGACCAACGACTTCGGCGCCTCGGTCTGCTTCATCACCTCGCGGTTGGTCCAGTACGGCGTGCCGGCCAGACCGTCGATCGGGGGCACCGCCGGGGCGGTCCCGGTGTCGAGCACCACGCCCAGGCGGGCGTCGTACGTCGTGCCGTCGACCTCGACCCGGCCGGGTCCGACGAGCCGGCCCTCGCCGCGAACGATCCGCACCCCGGCCTCCTCGAGCGGCCCGGCGTGCTGGTCGTCGGTCCAGTCGTGGTTGGCCTCACGGATGCGCGCCGCGGCCCGCGGCCAGCCCTGGTGGGCGTGCGCCGAGTGGACCAGCAGCTTGGACGGCGTACATCCCCAGAAGGGGCACTCGCCGCCGACCAGCTCCCTCTCGACACCGACGACCTGCAGCCCCGCTTCGGCGAGCTTGCGGGCGGCGTGCTCTCCCCCGGGGCCGAGCCCGAGGACCACCACGTCGACGCTCACCGCGACAGGTGCCGCGCCCGCGCGGCGGTGGGGTCAGGAGAGATCGGCGAGCGCCGACTCGATGGCGCGGTGGAAGGTCGGGTAGGCATAGATCATGTTCCTCAGGGTGTCGACCGGGACCTCCGCGTGCACCGCGACGGCGAGGAAGCCGAGGATCTCCCCGCCCGCGGGCCCCATCGCGGTCGCACCGACGAGCACCCCACGGTCGGCGTCCTCCACGACCTTGATCAGGCCGTGCCCGCCCGAACCGTGGGTGAAACCCCGCGAGGAGGACTCCAGCTGCGTCGAGCCGACGCGCACCGTGAGACCGGCGTCGCGCGCCTGCTGCTCCGTCATCCCCACGCCGCCGACCTCGGGATCGGTGAAGGTCACGTGCGGGAGGGCGTGGTAGGTGGCCGAGGCCCCGCCCTGGTCGAGGATGTCGCGGAGCGCGATCGCGGACTGGTACATCGACACGTGCGTGAACGCCCCCTTGCCGGTCACGTCCCCGATCGCCCAGAGCTTCTCACCGGCACGCAGCCACTCGTCCACGCTCACGGTCCGCGCGCTCGGGTCGAGCCCGACCGTCTCCAGGCCGAGGTCGTCGAGGTTGGGCGTCCGTCCGGCCGCGACCAGCACCTTGTCGGCGGTCAGCGTCTCTCCCGTGTCGAGCCCGAGCGTGAAGGCGCCGTCGGCGTACGCCGCGCTCTGCAGCTCGACGTCGGTCAGCACCCGGATCCCTTCCTGGGCGAAGGTGTCGGCCAGGAGGGTGGCGGCCTCCGGCTCGTTGGCCGGGATCAGGCGCGGACCGTGCTGGACGACGGTCACCCGCACGCCGAAGCGCGAGAAGACCTGTGCCATCTCGCAGCCGATCGGTCCCCCACCCACGACGACCAGGGAGCCCGGCAGCTCCGTGAGCTGCACGGCGTCGCGGTTGGTCCAGTACGGCGTGTCCGCGAGCCCGTCGACGGGCGGGACGGCCGGACGCGTGCCGGTGTTGATCACCGCGCCGCGCCGGGTCGTGTAGGTGTGGACGGTGCCGTCCGGCTCCTCGACGTTCACCCGGCCGACGCCGTCGAGACGGGCGATGCCGTGGTGGACGGTCGCGCCGGCGTCGCGGAGGCGGTCGACGGCGATCGTGTCGTCCCAGCCGGTGGTGGCCTGCTCGTCGATGCGCCGGGCGACCACGGACCAGGCCGGGACGATGGTGGCCTCGCCCGCGACCTCGGCAGCCCGGCGTACCTCCGCCACGGCGTCGGCGCCGCGCACCATCATCTTGGTCGGGATGCACCCGTAGTAGGGGCACTCGCCACCGACCAGGTGCCGGTCGACGACCACGACCTCGAGGCCCGCCTTCGCGGCGCCGCTGCCGAGGGCCTCGCCCCCGGGTCCCGCACCGATGACGACCAGGTCGACCTCATGCTCGCTCATGGCACCAGCATTGCGGAGGAGTCAAGCGCACGCACCAGGAGCAGGCTCAGGCGAGCGAGGCCTTGTTGCGCTGCAGGTTGCCGAGGATGCCGTTGACGAACTGCGGTGACTCGTCGGTGGACAGGTCCTGCACGAGGGCCATGGCCTCGCTGATCGCGACCGTGTCCGGGACGTCGTCGGCGTACAGCATCTCCCACAGGCCCAGGCGCAGCACGTTGCGGTCGACCGCAGGCATCCGGTCTAGGGTCCAGCCCTCGGAGTACGACGAGAGCAGCTCGTCGAGCCGGGCCTGGTGCTCGACCACGCCGCGCACGAGCACCCCGGTGTAGTCGTTGGTCGGACCCTCGCCGTCGGCGATCGCCGTGTCGAGCGCCGCGACCGCGGACTCGCCCCGCACGTCGGAGGCGAAGAGGATGTCCAGGGCGCGCTTGCGGGCCTTCGAACGAGCGCTCAAGACTTGACGCGCCCCATGTAGGACGAGTCGCGGGTGTCGACCTTGACCTTCTCGCCCTGGTTGATGAAGAGCGGGACCTGGATCTCGTGACCGGTCTCGAGGGTGGCCGGCTTGGTGCGGCCGGTGGCCGAGTCGCCGGCGAGGCCGGGCTCGGTGAAGGTGACGACCAGCTCGACCGAGGCCGGCATCTCGATGAAGAGCACGCGGCCCTCGTTGGTGGCCACGACGGCCTCCTGGTTCTCCAGGAGGAAGTTGGCGGCGTTGCCAACGATCTCGGGCGCGATCTCGATCTGCTCGTAGTCGGAGACGTCCATGAAGACGAAGGACGAGCCGTCGTTGTAGAGGTACTGCATCGTGCGGCGGTCGACCGTGGCGGTCTCGACCTTGGTGCCGGCGTTGAACGTCTTGTCGACGGTCTTGTTGGACTCGACGTTCTTGAGCTTGGTGCGCACGAAGGCGGGGCCCTTGCCCGGCTTGACGTGCTGGAACTCGACGACGGCCCAGAGCTGGCCGTCGATGTTGAGAACCATGCCGTTCTTCAGGTCGTTCGTGGTTGCCATGCGCGCGTGTCAGCCTTACTGCAGTCGAGAGTCGGAGTGCCGCCCCGGACGGGGTCCGAGCAGCAGCGACCGAGTCTATCGGCAGGCGTGCGGTCTGCCGAACTGCCGAGCCGACCCACCTCCGGGGTGTGACTCAGGCGAGGCTCCACACGATCTGCACGGTCACCTTGCCGGTCTCCTTCCCGGCCCGGATCGGCGTCTTCGACAGGCCCACCATCGCGCTGTCGTAGGCCATCGCGCCGCGGCCGATGCTCGCTGTCGGGGTCGGCACCGGCCGGGCGTGGACCTCCCGCAGGGTCATCACCTCGCCGAGCTCCTGCCCCGAGGCCTCGGCGTACTGCTCGGCCTTGGCCTTCGCCTCGGCGACGGCCGCGTCGCGGGCCTCGGCCATCACGGCGTCGGAGTCGCCGACCAGCAGCCGGATGTCGCTGACCCGGACGTCGTTGCCGCCGGCCGCGACCGCGGCGCTCACGGCGGAGCCGCCCTGCTTGACGTCCTTGACGAGGACCCGCGCACGCTCGGAGACCCGGTAGCCGCGGATCGTCGGCGGGCTGTACTGGTGGTAGTCGTAGACCGGGGTCATCGAGAGACCCGTCGTCTGGACGTCGGACCTCGCGACGTCGTAGTCCGTCTGGGACGCGAGCACCCGCTCCATGGCCGCGTTGGCGTCGTCGAGCGCGGTGTCGAGGTCGTCGCGGGTCAGGCTCACCGCGACGGCGAAGGAGAGCTCGTCGGGCACGGCCGTGGCCTCGCCCGTCCCGCTCATCGTGAGCACCCGGTGGTCGGGCTTCGTAGAGGACGACTCGTCGTCGGCCGCGTTGGCCGGCCCTCCGCCGGCGCTCCCGAGGACGTAGGCGGCCACCAGGGCCAGGGCCACGACGGCCGTGATCACGATGCTGCGGACACTGACCGTCACCTGTGCGCTCATGGACGGTCGGACGTGGAGGGCCGCCGATCGGTTCCCGGCCCGTCGGTCTAGTCCACCCCCGGATGGGCCATTCCGGTTGGCACGAGGCCTTCCTACCGTCGAACGATGACCACTTTGAAGCGGCAATGGCTCGGCATCACCATCGGCATCCTGGCGCTCTTCATCGCGCTCAACGGACCGGCGATGGCGAACGACGCAGCGCGACAGGCCGGGAAGCTGATCACCGGCAAGCAGATCAAGGACGGGTCGATCGAGACCAAGGACCTGAGCAAGAAGGCCCAGGCATCCCTCAAGGGTGAGCGCGGTCCGGCCGGCGCCGACGGCTCCCCGGGTGCGCAGGGTGAGCCGGGCGCGCAGGGCCCGCAGGGCCCGCCCGGCACCGATGCCACCATCAACGGCGTCCCCGCCGGCGGCGACCTGACCGGGACCTACCCCAACCCGCAGCTCGGCCCCGACTCGGTCGACATCGCGGAGATCGCGACGATCCCGGCGGTGCGGATCACCGGGTCCGCGACGTCCGTCCCGAACGACACGATCACCACGGTCAACTGGGGCACCGGCCAGCAGTACGAGACGGTCGCCTCGATGTACGACCCGGCCGAGGGCACCAAGCTGGTCGCTCCCGTGACCGGGCTCTACCTCGCCCACGCATCGATCGGGTTCAACGGCAACGCCACCGGCGTCCGGACGGTCGCGATCGCCACGAACGGGTCCAACTCCAACCCGGCCTGCTTCGACCGCCGCGCCTCAGCGGGAGCCGCGCTCGCGACGTTCGTCAACGCGACCTGCGTCGTGAAGCTGAACGCCGGCGAGTTCATCACCGCCACGGTCACCCAGACCTCGGGCGGCGCACTCGGCTTCAGCGGGTTCGAGTCGGCCTCGCTGACCTGGTTGGGCTCGCTCAGCTAGAACGGGCGATGACCTCGAGAGCCATCCGGTAGCCGTCGATGCCGTGGCCGGCGACCACCTCGACGGCGTACGGCGTGACGACCGAGGTGTGCCGGAACTCCTCGGGGCGCTGGTGGGGGTCGGAGATGTGGACCTCCACCAGCGGGGCGACCAGCTGGGCGCACGCGTCGAAGATCGCGTAGGAGTAGTGGGTCCAGGCCGCGGCATTGAGCACGACGGGGCTCGCGTCGTCAGCGGCGGCGTTGAGCCAGTCGAGCATCTCGCCCTCGTGGTTGGTTTGGCGCACCTCGACGTCGAGGCCGAGCTCGCGTCCCCAGCCGACGCAGAGCTCGGCGAGCTCGGCGTGGGTGGTGGTGCCGTAGATCTCGGGCTGACGCTTGCCGAGCCGGCCGAGGTTGGGGCCGTTGAGGACGAGCACGGTCATGCGGGACCTCCGATGGCTGCGTAGGCCGCACGCAGGTCGGCCTCGGACGGACCGGCCAGGACCGTGGGCCGGGCCAGGTCGGCGAGCACGACGAAGCGCAGCTGGGAGCCGCGCGACTTCTTGTCGACCTTCATCGCCGCGTGGAGGTCCTCGAAGGCGGCGCCGTCGTACGACGTGGGCAGCCCGACGCGGCCGAAGGCGCTGTGGTGACGCGCCACCACGGCCGGGTCGAGGGTGCCGGCGCGACCGGCCAGCTCGGCGACGTAGACGCAGCCGATCGCGACCGCCTCGCCGTGGCGGATGCCGTAGTCCTCGTGGCGCTCGATGGCGTGGGCGAGGGTGTGGCCGTAGTTGAGCGCCTCGCGTCCCGGGTGGCCGTCGGCGCCGCCCGTCTCCTTGAGGTCGCCCGCCACCACGTCGGCCTTGACCCGGATGGCGCGCTCGACCAGCTCGCGCAGCTCCGGTGACTCCGCGGTGAGGGCCTCGGGCTCGGTGCGCTCGACCAGGTCGAGGATCGCCGGGTCGGCGATGAAGCCGCACTTGATGACCTCGCCCAGCCCGGCGACCAGCTCGGCCCGCGGCAAGGTCGCCAGGGTGGTGAGGTCGCAGAGCACGCCGGCCGGCTCGTGGAAGGAGCCGACGAGGTTCTTGCCGGACCCGGTGTTGATGCCGGTCTTGCCGCCGACGGCCGCGTCGACCATGCCGAGCAGCGTCGTCGGCACGTGCACGACGTGGACCCCGCGCAACCAGGTCGCAGCAACGAAGCCGCCGAGGTCGGTCGTCGCGCCACCGCCGTAGGTGACGACGGCGTCGGAGCGGGTGAAGCCGGCTCCGCCGAGCGCCTCCCAGCAGCTCGCGGCGACCGCCGCGGTCTTGGCGGTCTCGCCGTCGGGGATCGGCAGGTCCAGGACGGTGTAGTCACCGAGCGCTGCCGCGACGACCGAGGCGTCGAGGCCCTGCGGGTGGACGACGGCGACGCGGGTGACCCCAGCACCGAGCAGGGACGGCAACCGGTCGGCGAGGTCGTGACCGACCACGACGTCGTACGGCGCGGGGCCGGCGACCCGGATCGTGGTGTCGCTCATGCGTCCGCCGGGTGGCTGAGGGCGGCAACGATCTCGTTCGCGACGTCCGCAGCGCTGCGGCCGTCGGTCTCGACAACGAGCGTCGCGACCGACTCGTAGACCGGGGTGCGCTCGTCGAGCAGGGCCTTGATCCGCCCCCGCACGTTGCCGAGCAGCATCGGGCGCGACGAGCCCAGCCCGACGCGCTTCACCGCGTCGGAGAGGCCGACCCGCAGGAAGACCACGTCGTGGCCGGCCAGCAGCTCGCGGGTGCCCGGGTCGAGCACCGCTCCCCCGCCCAGCGCGAGCACGCCGTCGTGGGTGGCCAGCGCCTCCGCGACGGCAGCACGCTCCAGCGCCCGGAACGTCGCCTCGCCGGAGTCGACGAAGATGTCGGCGATGGTCCGCCCCTCGGCCGCCTCGACGTCGTGGTCGGTGTCGCGCACCGAGGTGCCCCACCGGTCGGCGAGCAGGCCCGCGACCGTGGTCTTCCCGGCCCCCATCGGGCCGATCAGCACGACGGTCACTTGAAGCGGAGGTTGTCGAGGTAGGACGAGACGTTGCGCGCGGTCTCACCGACCGAGTCGCCGCCGAACTTCTCCAGGACGGCCTCGGCCAGCACCAGCGCGACCATCGCCTCGGCGACGATGCCGGCTGCGGGCACCGCGCAGACGTCGGAGCGCTGGTGGTGGGCCACGGACTCCTCGCCGGTCGCGAGGTCGACGGTGCGCAGCGCGCGCGGGACGGTGGCGATCGGCTTCATCGCGGCCCGGACCCGCAGGACCTCGCCGGTGGTCATGCCGCCCTCGGTGCCGCCGGAGCGGCCGCTGACGCGGCGGATGCCCTCGGGGGTCGGGACGATCTCGTCGTGGGCCAGGGAGCCGGGGGTGGCCGCCAGCTCGAAGCCGTCGCCGACCTCGACGCCCTTGATCGCCTGGATGCCCATCAGGGCGCCGGCCAGCCGCGAGTCGAGGCGGCGGTCCCAGTGGACGTGGGAGCCCAGGCCCGGCGGCAGCCCGTGGACCACGACCTCCACGACGCCGCCGAGGGTGTCGCCGTCCTTGTGAGCCTGGTCGATGCGCTCCACCATCAGCTTGCTGGTGTCGGTGTCGAGGCAGCGCACCTCGTCGGCGTCGAGCTTCGCGACGTCGTCGGGCTCGGGCCACACGCCGGCCGGGGCGCGGACGCCGCCGAGCTCGATGACGTGGGAGACGATGCGGGCGCCGGTGGCCTGCTCGACGAAGTTGGAGGCGACGCGCCCCAGGGCCACCCGGGCCGCGGTCTCGCGTGCCGAGGCGCGCTCGAGGATCGGGCGGGCGTCGTCGAAGTCGTACTTCTGCATGCCGGCCAGGTCGGCGTGCCCTGGACGCGGGCGGGTGAGCGGCGCGTTGCGGGCCATCGTGGCGAGCTCGTCGGGGTCGACCGGGTCGGCCGACATGACCTTCTCCCACTTCGGCCACTCGGTGTTGCCGACCTGGATCGCGACCGGGCCGCCCTGGGTCTCGCCGTGGCGGACACCACCGACCAGGGTCACCTCGTCCTGCTCGAACTTCATCCGGGCGCCACGGCCGTAGCCGAGCCGGCGACGAGCCAGCGCGTCGGAGATGTCGTCAGACGTCACCCGGACATGGGCGGGCAGCCCCTCCAGGATCGCGACCAGGGACGGGCCGTGGGACTCGCCCGCGGTGAGCCAACGAAGCATGGGACCAGTCTTTCACGTGCGTACGCCGGGCCGGACGGCTCACCCGGTCGCGAGATGGCTCCACAGCGGCTGGCCGACCACGACGCCCGCCAGCGCGCCGGCCAGGAGGAACGGCCCGAACGGGTAGGCCACCTTGAGGCGGGACCGGTCCCACCGGACCAGCGCGACGGCGAGGCCGCCGAGCCCGAAGACCAGGAACGCCCCGTAGATGCCGATCAACAGCGCGGCCCAGCCGACGTAGCCGAGGGCGAACCCGAGCGCGGCGGCGAGCCGCACGTCGCCGTACCCCATCCCCGCGGCGTGGATCCACCAGAGCGCGTGGAAGAACGCGAGCACGACCACGCCGCCGACGGCTGCGCGGCCGAGGGCCGGGAGGTCGTCGTCGAGCAGCGCGCTGGCGACGCCGAGCAGGACCACGCCGACCTGCACCGGTCGCACCACCGCGGTGGGCAGCAGGTGGGTGTGCCAGTCGACGACGGCCAGCGCGACGGACACGGGGACGAGCGGGAGCAGGAGCAGGAGCGGCCAGGCGAGGCCGGTCACCGCGCCGACGAGCGCGCCCGAGGCGCCGGCCACCAGGGCGCTCACGACCGCGAGGTGGGGCCGGGCGGCGACCGCGCCGTACGCCGGCGGGTCGTGCTCCGGGATCCGGGCGATCAGGGCCGGGACGAGCAGGCCGGCATTGCCGCACAGCAGCAGACCGAGCAGCGCCGCCGCCGGGTCGAGGCTCACCTGCCGGCCTGACGCGCGGCCAGCGCCTCCTCGCCCGCGGCGCGCATCGCAGCCAGCGGACCCGGGACGCCGGTGAAGAGCTCGAACTGCAGCACGGCCTGGTGCACGAGCAGGTCGAGCCCGCTCACCAGGACGCGGTCGCCGACGGCCGCTGCCAGCGGCGTCGGCCACGGGTCGTAGATCACCTCGAAGACGACGGGCAGGTCGGCGCAGCGCGCGACCAACGCGTCGTCCTGCGCGGTCGCAGGGATCGTCGAGACGACCACCTCACCGTCGACACGTCCGTCGGCGAGGGTCCCGACCTCGACGGCCGGAGCGGCGGGGTGGGCGGCGATCACGGCCGCTGCCTCGGCGGCGCGCTCGGGCGTGCGGGCCAGCAGGCGCACCCGGCGCGCACCGAGCTCGACCAGGGCCAGCCCGGTCGAGGCGGCCGTCGCGCCACCACCCAGCACGGTCGCGGCGGTGACCGGGCCGTCGTAGCGCTCCCGGACGGCAGCGGACGCGCCCGGGAGGTCGGTGTTGTCGGCGAGGACGACGGCGCCGTCCTCGAGGACGAGCGTGTTGGCGGCGCCCGCGAGCGCGGCCCGCTCGGTCACGGTGCGTGCCAGCGGGATCGCCCGGCGCTTCAGCGGCATGGTGAGCGACAGCCCGCGCCAGCCCGCCCCCAGGCCGAGCACGAAGTCCTCGAACCCCGCCTCGGGCACGCGTACGGCGTCGTACTCCCAGGCGAGCCCGGCCGCCCGGTAGCCAGCCCGGTGCAGGGTCGGCGACAGGGAGTGGGCGATCGGGTCACCCAGCACGGCGCATCTCATCGGCGACCAGGCCTAGCAGCGGTCGGACTTGGTGGCGCAGTAGTCGCGCAGCTCCTGCTTGAACTGGAGGAACTCGTCGTAGCTGGCGGTGAACTTGGTCTCCGCGGTCGCGAGGTTGACGGTCACGTAGAACAGCCAGTCACCCTCGGCCGGGTGCGCAGCGGCCTCGATCGCGTCGTCGCCGGGCGCCTCGATCGGCCCCGGGGGCAGGCCGGTGTTGGCATAGGTGTTGTAGGGGCTGTCGACCTTGGTGTCTTCCTCGGTCGGCACGGCGATCAGCGAGCGGTCCAGCGCGTAGTTGACCGTGGCGTCGATCTGCAGCAGCCCGTTGGTGATCCCGTTGTCGGGGTTCTCGAGCCGGTTGTAGATCACGCGTGCGATCTTGGGCATGGCGTCGCCTCGACCCTCGGCCTGCACCAGGCTCGCGACGGTCATCAGCTCGCCGGGCGTGTAGCCGAGGTCGGCGGCCGCGCTCTCGAGGTCCGCGTCGTCCGCGGCCTGGCGCCACCGGTCGACCATCGCCTTGAGCATCGTGGTCGGCGTCGCCGTCGGCCCGAAGTCGTAGGTGGCCGGGAAGAGGTAGCCCTCGACGTTGCCGCTCGCGTAGTCGGGCAGGCCGAGCGCGTCGGGCTTGTCGATGACCTTCTGGAAGTCCTCCTCCGAGAACTTCGTCTTCTTCGCGAGGATCGCGATGGTGTCCACCGCGCGCAGTCCCTCGGGGATGGTGACGGTGTCCTTCACCTGGTTGTCGGGATCGACCAGGATCTCGACCACGTCGTCGGCCGCCATCTCCTTCTTCAGGGGGTAGAACCCGACCTGGATCTTCGTCGAGTCCGCGTTGGCGGCGGCCGCGTCGGTGAAGGCCTGGACCGAGGCGACCACCCCGTCGGACTTCAGGTTGCGCCCCATCTGGGCGATGGTGTCGCCCTCGTGGACCTCGAAGCTGACCTTCCCGTGGCCGGGGCCGGAGTAGTCGTCGGCGGAGTCGAACTGGTCCTTGAGGACGCCCATCCCCCACGTGACGACGAAGTAGAAGCCGCCGGCGATGATCGCGAGGGCCACCAGCACGGCGATGCAGCCGGGCAGGCTGCGACGCTTGGCGCCCCGACGCCGACCCGGCTCGTGGGCCGGCTCCTCGTCGAACGGCACGCTGTCGTCGTACGTCATCTGGTCGTCCCCGGTGGGGTCCTGCTCGTCGCGCATCTACGTCTCCCCGACGATCTCGCCCGGCGCGGCCCCCGTGGCGCGTTCGGTGTCCAGTGCGTGCTGCAGGATGAGTACGGCGGCCGCCTGGTCGACCACGGCCCGCCGCTTGCCCCCCTTGCGGCCTCGGTCGCGCAGCATAGCCTCCGCAGACACGGTGGTCATCCGCTCGTCGACCAGCCGCACCGGGACGGGCGCCACGCGCGCGACCAGCGCGGCCGCGAACTCGCGCACCTTGAGCGCCGACGGGCCCTCTCCCCCGGACAGCGAGCGAGGGAGTCCGACGACCACCTCCACGACCGTGCTCTCCGCCTGCTCGGCGGCCAGGATGGCCGCGATCCGGGCCAGGTCGCCCTTGCCGCGGCGCACGGTCTCGACGGGCGACGCGAGGAAGCCGGACGGGTCGCTGCGCGCGACCCCGATCCGCGCGTCACCGGGGTCGATGCCGATCCGTACGCCGTGGCGCATCAGCCTGCCGCGACCCGGCCGACCTCGGCCGTCACGAGGGCGATCGCCTCGTCGATCCGCGACGCGTCGGTGCCGCCTCCCTGGGCGACGTCGTCCTTGCCACCGCCCTTGCCGCCGACCAGCGGGCCGACCGCGCGGACCAGGTCGTTGGCGCTCAGACCACGAGCCCGGGCCTCGTCGGTGACCGCCGCGACCACCGAGACCTTGTCGTCGACCGCACCGATGACCACCACGACCCCCGGCTCGCCCTGCGGGAGCCGGCCTCGGACGTCGAGCGCGAGGGTGCGGACGTCGCCTCCGCCGACACCGTCAGCCCGGTGGGCCACGACGTTGACGGGGCCGACCTTCGTCGCACCGGCCGCGAGCGCGCCCGCGCCGGCGAGCAGCTGGCTCGCCCGCGCCCGCTCGATCTCCTTCTCAGCACTCTTGAGCCGCTCGACCAGGTCGCCGACCCGGCCGACCAGGTCGTCGGGCTGGGTCTTGAGCAGGCCGGTGAGCTGGGCGACGACGTCGCGCTCCCGAGCCAGGTAGGCGAAGCCCTCGACGCCCGTGAGCGCCTCGATCCGACGGTTGCCGGAGCCGACCGACGACTCACCGGTGACGACGACGGTGCCGATCTGCGACGAGTGGTCGACGTGGGTGCCACCGCAGAGCTCGCGCGACCAGGGGCCACCGATCTCCACGACGCGGACCTTGGTGTTGTCGTAGGTCTCGCCGAAGAGCGCGATCGCGCCCCACTCCTTGGCCTCCGCGAGCGTCATGTACTGCCAGCCCACGGGCAGGTCGGCGCGCAGCGCCTGGTTGGAGACCTGCTCGATGTCGTGCACCTGCTCCGGCGACAGGCCGGTGGTCCAGCCGAAGTCGAGACGCAGGTAGCCGGGCCGGTTGTAGGAGCCGGACTGCAGCGCGGAGGGGCCGAGCACCTCGCGCAGCGCCGCGTGCACGACGTGCGTGCCGGAGTGCGCCTGCCGCGCACCGGTCCGCCACTCGGGGTCGACCCGCGCGTGCAGCAGGTGCCCGGGGGTGAACTCGCCGTCGACGACGCGGACCTGGTGGACCACGAGGCCCTTGATCGGCCGCTGGACGTCGAGGACCTCGAGCCGACCGCCGTCGAACTCGATGGTGCCGGCGTCCGCGGCCTGGCCGCCGGACTCCGCGTAGAACGGGGTGAGGTCGAGCACCAGCTCACCGACGTCGCCCGCGGTCAGCGACGACGCCGGGGCACCGCCGACCAGCAGCGCGAGGGCGTTGGACTCGGTCTCGAGCGTCTCGTAGGCGCGCCAGTCCGTCGGACCGTGCTCGTCGAGCACGGTGCGGTAGACACCGGTGTCGGCGTGCTGGCCGCGCTTCGCGCGGGCGTCCGCCTTCGCGCGCTCCCGCTGCTCGGCCATCAGCGCCCGGAAGCCCTGCTCGTCGACCGCGAGGCCCGCCTCGGACGCCATCTCGAGCGTCAGGTCGAACGGGAAGCCGTAGGTGTCGTGCAGCGCGAACGCCTTGTCGCCGGAGAGCGTGGTCGCTCCGGCCTTCTTCACGTCCTGGGCGGCCAGGTCGAAGATCTGCGTGCCGGACTGGAGCGTCTTGCGGAACGCCTCCTCCTCGGCGTACGCGACCCGGGAGATCCGGTCCCAGTCGGTGTGCAGGTCGGAGTAGGTCTCCCCCATCTTGTCGCGGCTGACCGGGAAGAGCTCGGGCAGCGCCGGGTCCTCGTAGCCGAGCAGGCGCACCGAGCGGACCGCACGGCGCAGCAGGCGACGCAGCACGTAGCCCCGCGCCTCGTTGCCCGGCGTGACGCCGTCGGCGATCAGCATCATCGAGCTGCGCACGTGGTCGGCGACGACCCGGAAGCGCACGTCGTCCTCGTGGTTGGCACCGTAGCGACGACCGGTCAGCTGCTCGGCCATCTGGATGACCGGGAACATCACGTCGATCTCGTACATGTTCTCGACGCCCTGCGTCATGAACGCGACGCGCTCGAGGCCCATGCCGGTGTCGATGTTCTTCTTCGGAAGCGAGCCGGAGATGTCGAAGTCGACCTTGGAACGCACCGCGCTGAGCTCGTCCTGCATGAAGACGAGGTTCCAGAACTCCAGGTAGCGGTCCTCGGCGGAGAAGTCGCCGTCGGCGCCGTACGCCGGGCCACGGTCGATCAGGATCTCCGAGCACGGGCCGCCGGGGCCGGGGACACCCATCGACCAGTAGTTCTCGGCCTTGCCGAGCCGCGCGATGCGGTCGTCGGGGAGGCCGGTGATCTTGCGCCAGAGCGCGACCGCCTCCGGGTCGTCGACGTAGACGCTCGGGTAGAGCAGGCTCTCGTCGAAGCCCCACCCACCCTCGGACTGCGGCTTGGTGACGAGGTCCCACGCGAGCTCGATCGCGTGCTCCTTGAAGTAGTCGCCGAAGGAGAAGTTGCCGCACATCTCGAAGAACGTGCCGTGGCGGGTGGTCTTGCCGACGTCCTCGATGTCGGGGGTGCGCACGCACTTCTGCACGCTGGTCGCGCGGTCGTACGGCGGCGTCTCCTGGCCCAGGAAGTAGGGCTTGAAGGGCACCATGCCGGCGTTGACGAACAGCAGGTTCGGGTCGTCGAGCAGCAGCGATGCCGAGGGCACCGGGGTGTGGCCGTCGCGCTCGAAGTGCGCGATAAACCGCCGGCGAATCTCCGCGGTGTCCATCAGGTGCTGCCTTCCTCGGTGGGTGTCGCTTCCTGGGGAGGGATCGCCTTGTGGCGGCCTCCGGTGAGCTCGGGTGTTCCATGAGGCACGAGACCGAGCCGCTCACGCAACTCGGATTCCTTCTCGGCCTGGCCCTGGGCGACCTCCTCGCGCACCATCCGGGCGCCGAGCTCGAGCGCACCCAGGCGGTCCTTGAGGCCGTCGACGGTGAAGACCTCGGCCGCGCGCCGGCCTCGCACCATCACGTAGACGGCCGTGCCGGCCCCGGCGACGAACCAGAGCCCCCGCTTCATGCGGCGGTGCCCTCGGCTCGCTGGCGGGCCTCCCAGTCGCGGCGGGCCTCGCGGGTGTCGAGGCGGCGCTGCTTGCGCGCACGCTTGACCTCGCGCTTCATCTCGAAGCGGATCCGGTTGCGGGTCTCGGGGGCCAGTGCTCGGCGTACGCCGTGGGCGAGCGAGGCGGCCTTCACGACGGTCTCGCGGAGCACCAGGTCGGCGAAGAGCGCGGTGCTGACCTGCGCGGCCGGCGGCGGCTCGTCTGCGGGCTGGCCGAGGTCGGTGATCACGAACTCCGCGTCGACGGGCGCGCGGACCGGCGCCGGACGGTCGACCCGGCGGGCCAGCTCCTCGAGCTGGTCGCGCAACGCCGCGGTCTCGGCGCGCGCGGCGGCCACCGCGCGGTCGGTGCGGGAACGAGCGCGCGCCAGGGCCACGGCGAGCACGAGCGCGACGAGCGCCAGCACCCCCGCGGCGACGGGCGCGATCCAGTCCTGCATGGTCCCCGACCCTATCTCCCGCGGATCAGGCGACGAACCCGCTCCCAGCGTTCCTTGATCGCGGCCTCGGCGCCGAGCGAGGTGGGCTTGTAGTACTCGGCGTCCACGACCACGTCGGGGGCGTACTGCTGCTCGGCGATCCCGAACGGCTCGTCGTGGCTGTACTTGTACGTCGTGCCGTGGCCGAGCTTCTTCGACCCGGCGTAGTGGGCATCGCGAAGATGGGCGGGCACCGGCCCGATCTTGCCAGCCTTGACGTCGGCGGACGCCGCGCCGAGCGCCGTCGTGACGGCGTTGGACTTCGGCGCGACCGCGAGCGCGATCGTCGCGTGCGCGAGGTTGAGCTTGGCCTCGGGCATCCCGATCAGCTGCACCGCCTGGGCGGCGGCGATGGCGATCGGGAGCGCCGTCGGGTCGGCCAGGCCGACGTCCTCGCTCGCCAGGATCACCAGCCGCCGGGCGATGAAGCGCGGGTCCTCCCCCGCCTCGAGCATGCGGGCGAGGTAGTGCATCGCCGCGTCGGCGTCGGAGCCCCGGATCGACTTGATGAAGGCGCTGGTGACGTCGTAGTGCTGGTCGCCCTGCCGGTCGTAGCGCACCGCCGCCTGGTCGACCGCGGTCTCGGCCGTCTTCAGGTCGACGACGTCGCGACCCTGCGAGATCGCGGACCCGGCCGCCGCCTCGAGGTAGGTCAGCGAGCGCCGGGCGTCACCACCCGCGAGCCGGACCAGGTGGTCGAGGGCGTCGTCCTCGAGCGTCACGGTCCCGCCGAGCCCGCGCTCGTCCGCGAGCGCCTCGGAGACCACCGCGCGGATGTCGTCGTCGGTCAGCGACTCGAGCCGCAGCAGCAGGCTGCGCGAGAGCAGCGGCGAGATCACGCTGAAGAAGGGGTTCTCGGTGGTCGCCGCGATCAGCGTGACCCACCGGTTCTCGACGCCGGGCAGCAGCGCGTCCTGCTGGGCCTTGCTGAACCGGTGCACCTCGTCGACGAAGAGGACGGTCTCCTTGCCGGTCGCGACCAGCTCGGCGCGAGCGGCGTCGATCGCCGCGCGCACCTCCTTCACGCCGGCCGAGACCGCGGACACCTCGACGAAGCGTCGGTCGGTCTGCTGGCTGACGATCGCCGCGATCGTGGTCTTGCCGGTGCCGGGCGGCCCCCACAGCAGCAGCGACATCGACTGGTCGCCCTCGACCAGCCGTCGCAGCGGCGAGCCCGGGGCGCGCAGCTGGGCCTGGCCGACCAGCTCCTCGAGGGTGCGCGGGCGCATCCGAACGGCCAACGGCGCCGAGGCGTGCGTGTTGGCGTTCAGAGAGCCGCCACCCCCGGGCCGCTGGGCGGCACCGGGGGTGTCGAAGAGTCCGTCGTCCACGCGCTCAGGTTAGGCGGTGGGTGGGACGGTCAGGCAGACGCCATGGTGTTGCGCTCGAGGTCGAACCACGTGTCGGCGTAGCCGGGCTCGTTGCCGAGGTCCGTCGCCGGCGTGGCCCCGGGGTCCGGGGTGCCGGAGTCGTCGACCCCGAGGAGCGACGCCGTGACCGGCTTGACCGGGTGGTTGCCCAGCTCGCCCGCGAAGTGGCAGGCGACCTTGTGGCGCTTGCCGATCTGCAGGAGCGGGGGCTCGACCCGGGCGCAGATCTCCTGCGCCAGCGGGCACCGGGTCCGGAACCGGCAACCCGACGGCGGGTTGATCGGGCTGGGCACGTCGCCCTCGAGACGGATCCGCTCACGCCGACCGCCGATGACCGCCTGCTTCACGTCGGGCACCGCGGAGAGCAGCGCCTGCGTATAGGGGTGGTAGGGCCGGTTGTAGAGCGTCTCCCGGTCGGCGATCTCCACGACCTTGCCGAGATACATCACCGCGACCTCGGGGCAGAAGTGCCGCACGACCGCGAGGTCGTGGGCGATGAAGAGGAACGCGATGTTGAATTCCTTCTGCAGATCCTGGAGCAGGTTGATCACCTGCGCCTGGATCGACACGTCCAGCGCCGACACGGGCTCGTCCGCGACGAGCAGCTTGGGCTGGAGCGTGAGCGCCCGGGCGATGCCGATGCGCTGACGCTGGCCGCCCGAGAACTCGTGCGGGTAGCGGTTGTAGTGCTCCGGGTTGAGGCCCACGACCTCGAGCAGCTCCTGCACGCGCGGCAGGATCTTGTCCTTCGGCACGACGCCGTGGATCGCCAGCGGAGCGCCGACGATCGCGCCGACGGAGTGGCGCGGGTTGAGCGAGGTGTAGGGGTCCTGGAAGATCATCTGGATCTCACGGCGCAGCGGCTTGAGGGCCCGCGCCGAGGTCTTCGTGATGTCCTCGCCGTCGAACTCGATCGAGCCACCGGTCGGCTCGTAGAGCCGGGTGACCAGTCGGCCGGTCGTCGACTTGCCGCACCCGGACTCGCCCACGAGTCCCAGCGAGCCGCCGGCGGGGACCTGGAAGGACACCCCGTCGACCGCCTGGACGTGGCCGATGGTCCGGCGGATCACGCCGGCGGACTTCACCGGGAAGTACATCTTGAGGTCCTTGACCTCGAGGATCGGTCGCGCGTCCGGGTTGAACTGGGTCGCCGCGTGTCCCCCCTCCGGGGAGATGTACTCGGCGACCTCGTCGGTCGGGTCCTCACCGCGGGGCCGGGGGTCCTCGTTCGGCATCATCCCCGTGGCCAGGGGCTGGCTCGACCAGCTGCGGTCCTTCTCGCTCATCGTTCCTCCACCAGGTCCGGCGCGATCTCCGGCAGGACCTCTTGTTCGTAGATAGCGTCAGGGTTGGCCAGGTGGCACCGCTTGAGGTGCGACTCGGTCCGCGTCCCTGGCACCAGCTCAGGCATCACGGTGCGGCACAGGTCGCCCTGCACCTTCGCAGAGTGCGTGCACCGCGGGTGGAACGCACACCCCGACGGGGTGTTGAGCAGGCTCGGCGGGCTCCCCGGGATCGGGATCAGCTTGGCGCTCGTGTCGCCGGCGACGTCCGGCACGCTGGAGAGCAGGCCCCACGTGTAGGGCATCTCCGGGTGCGTCATCAGCTCCTTGGCCATGCCGTACTCGACCGCACGACCGGCGTACATCACCAGGACCTCGTCAGCCATCTCGGCGATCACGCCGAGGTCGTGGGTGATGATGATGACCGCGGACTCGAACTCGCGCTGCAGGTCCTGCAGCAGGTCGAGGATCTGCGCCTGCACCGTCACGTCGAGTGCGGTGGTCGGCTCGTCGGCGATCAGCAGGCTCGGGTTGTTGATCAGCGCCATCGCGATCATGGCGCGCTGGCGCATGCCGCCCGAGAACTGGTGCGGGTAGTCGTCGACCCGCCGGTCCGGCTGCGGGATGCCGACCCGGTCGAGCATCTCGATGGTGCGGGTCCGCGCGGCCTTCTTGCTCACGCTGTGGTGGACGCGGTAGGCCTCGGAGATCTGGTTGCCCACGGTGTAGTAGGGGTGCATCGCGGACAGCGGGTCCTGGAAGATCATCGCGACCTCGGCACCACGCTTGCGGCGCATCTGCTCGTCGCTGATCTGGAGCAGGTCGGTGCCCTCGAGGAGGATCTGGCCGCTCACCTGGGCGCTGGTCTTGCGGTGCAGCCCCAGGATGGCCGAGCTCGACACGGACTTGCCGGAGCCCGACTCACCCACGATGCCGAGGGTGCGGCCCTTCTCGAGGGTGAAGGAGAGCCCGTCGGTCGCCTTCACGATGCCGTCAGGCGTCGGGAAGTGGACCTTCAGGTCTTGGACAGAGAGGAACGGTGTGGTCATCAGTGCTTCCTAGTCCGCTCAGTCCAGCCGGACACGGGGGTCGATGTAGGCGTACAACACGTCGACGACGATGTTGGCCAAGATCACGAACGCACCGGCGAGCAGCAGCAGCCCGATGAGGACCGGCAGGTCGTAGGACACGTTCGCGCGGACGGCGAGGGCACCGAGTCCGTGGTAGCTGAAGACCGTCTCCGTGATGATCGCGCCACCGAGCAGGCTGGCGAAGTCGAGACCGATCATCGTGACCAACGGCGTCAGTGCGGCACGCAGTGCGTGCTTGAACAGGACCTTGCGTGGCGCCAGTCCCTTGGCCGTGGCCGTCCGGATGTAGTCCTCCGAGAGCGACTCGAGCACGAAGGCTCGGGTGATCCGGACGTAGCCGGCCAGGTAGAACAGCGCGAGGGTCGTCGCCGGCAGGATCAGGTTCGTCAGCCAGCCGCCGATGCCGCCCTCGGCGATCGTCTCGTACTGAGGGAACGGCAGCCACTGCCACTTGATGGCGACGTACTTGAGCAAGAAGATGGCGACGAAGAACGTGGGGAACGCGTAGACCACCAGCGTCAGCCCCACGATGCCTCTATCGATGAGCGAGCCCTTGGTCACCGCTGCCAGGAGTCCGAACAGGACCCCGAGCAGGACCCAGATGAACACCGCCATCAGGGCCAGCGAGACGGAGACCGGCGCGGCCTCCTTGATCAGCTGGTTGACCGTCTGGGCGTTGACCTGGGAGTAGCCGAAGCAGGGAGCCGCGCAGTGCGTCACCACGTCGGGTGCCGCTGCCTGCAGCTCGGGGTCGTCGGGGTAGTCACGACCGACCACGATGCCCTTGAGGAAGTCGGTCCACTGCTCGAGCACTGGCTTGTCGTAGCCGAGCGCCTTCTCCGTCGTCGCGCGCTTCTCCGGGGTGCAGTTCTTGCCACAGGCGAACCTGGTGACATCCACCGGAGAGGCGAAGAAGAGGAAGAACGTCATCAGGCTCAGGGCGAGCAGCAGGACGATGCCGATGAAGATGCGGCGCACGAGATAGGCGAGCAAGGCCGGATCTGCCTTCTTAGGTCGGGGGGTGGGCTCGAGAGCCCGTGGAGGGGTGGGGACCCGGCGGACCGGGCCCCCACCCTGCTGGGACTAGTTAACGCTAGACCTAGCGGTCAATCACTGCGTGACGCCGATCGGACCGAGGTCCGGGTACGTCGACGAGGCGGCATCCGTCATGAAGCCCGTGATGCCCGAGCCGTACAGCCAGTAGAAGACACTGGTGTCCAGCGGGATGTAGGCGGTGTCGTTCGCGAGAACGGTGTCCGCCTGGGTGAGCAGGTCGTTCTGGGTGTCGATGTCGGGCGCCGTGGCGGCCTTGTCGATGAGACCCTCGAACTCGTCGCTCTGGTAGTAGCCGTAGTCCTGGCCGAGGTTCGTCACGTTGCCGTTGGCGTCGCGAGCGAAGTTGGCGCGGCTGTCGAACAGCGGCGGCAGCACCGTCATGGCCGACGGCCAGTCAGCACCCCAACCGGCCCACACGACATCGCTGTCCTTGTCGGGCTGGTTGATGACGTCGTAGTACGTGTCGGCGAGCGGGTCGAGGGTGACCTTGAAGCCAGCCTTCTCCCAACCCTCCTTCAGCACGGCAGCGGTCTTGTCCTGGGTCTCGGACTGGCCGTAGGTGTACTTGATCGGGTACGGCAGCGTCACGCCGGCCTCCTCGAGGAGAGCCTTGGCAGCGTCCGGGTCACCGTCGTTGGAGCCGGAGAAGGCCTCCTGCTCGGTGTAGCCCGGCAGGCCCGGGTTGATGATCGACTCGGCGGGAGTACCAGCCTTGTCGCCACCCTCGGCCTTGATGTAGCCGTTGACGTTGGTCGCGAGCGCGAGGGCCTGGCGGACCTTCGGGTCGGTCAGCGTCTGCTGGTTCGGGACCAGGTAGTTGGTGTACGGCGAGTCGACCAGCTTGGTGCGGTCCGCGATCGGGCCCTCGATCTGGCTGAAGTAGGCCGGGGGGATCCGAGCGGAGGTGACGGCGTTCTTGTCGTCACCCGAGTCCGCGATCAGACGGTCCAGGATCGGCTCCGAGTCGGTGTACAGCTCGTAGTTGATCTGGTCCGGGTTGGCCTCGCGGAGCTTGTCCGGGGTGTCGGTCGACGGGTCGTAGTTCTCGTTGCGGACGAACGTCGCACCCTTGTTGACGTCCCAGGTGCCGCCCTCGACCTTGTACGGGCCGTTGGACATGACGATCCACTTGCTCTTGTCGCCCTTGTCGATCGACTCCTTGTAGGGGTCGGTCGCCATCAGGGACGCCACGGAGAGCGGGAAGTCGGGCCACGGCTTGTTGAAGTGGTAGGTAATGGTCTTGCCATCGCAGGTGACGGCCTTGTCGAACAGCTCCTGGCCGGTCTTGCGGTAGGGACCCTTGTACATCGAGCCGCCCTTGGGGTCGGCCGGGATGTCGAGGTAGCCCTTGATGTAGAAGCCAGCACCGCCGGTGAGGATGTCGTCGGCGAACGCACGCGAGGCGCCGTACTTGAAGTCCTCACACGTGATGTCGGAGCCGTCCTCCCACTTGATGCCATCCTTCAGAGTGAACGACCACTCCGTGTTGTCATCGTTGTGGGTGCCGGTGTCGGTCGCGAGGTCCGGGAGCGGCGTGTTGGCGACATCCGCGTCGTCGTCGAAGGGGAATGCCACGAGGGAGCGGTACAGCGTCCGGCGGAAGTTCGCCAGCTCGACGCCGTAGTAGATCCGCTGCGGGTCCGTGCTCTCGAACGGGAAGTGCTGGAGGTACTCCAGCGTTCCGCCCTTGGCGCTCGGCGCACCGCTTTCGGCGTTGCCGGGCGAGTTGTCGGATCCGCCGCCACAAGCCGCCAGAGCAGCAGCCATCATGACTGCTGTGGCGCTCAGGGCGACCATCCGCTTTCGCATCTTGGCCATTCTTACTTCTCCTTGGATGAGTGTCGCGCCGAATCGGCGGCACTATTCGGCGACGAATGCCGCCGAAGTCTTGTTATCGGTCGCCCTTGGGGTCGAGGGCATCGCGGAGTCCGTCGCCGAGCAGGTTGAACGAGACGACGATGATCGCGATCAGGAACGCCGGCGCGAAGAAGTACAGGAAGTCTCCGGTGGCGTAGGTGATCGCGTCGTGCAGGATGTTGCCGAGCGTCGGCGTCGGCGGACGCACGCTGACACCCAAGTAGGCGAGAGCGGCCTCGGCCGAGATGAACGCGGGCATGTAGAGCGTGAAGGTGACGAGGACCGGCGCCCACAGGTTGGGCAGCAGCTCCTTGAACCAGATCCGGCGCTTGCTGGCGCCGAACAGGCGCGCGGCGTCGACGAACTCGCGCTCGCGCAGCGACAGGACCTGGCCGCGGATGAGGCGGCAGGTGCCGGTCCAGCCGAAGAAGCCGAGCACCAGGATCACGAAGAGGCCCTGCGAGATCGCGCCGTCCGGGACGTGGAGCGTCTCGGTCAGCACCGCGAGGCCGATCGACGAGCCCGCCAGGAGGAGCAGCGTCTGCGGGAAGGCGAGGATCAGGTCGGTGAACCGGCCGACGATCGAGTCGACCCAGCCGCCGGAGAAGCCGGAGACGATGCCGAGCACGACGCCGATGACCACCGCGATGATCGAGGCGGAGATCGAGACGACCAGCGAGAACGTGATCCCGAGCCAGATCCGGCTCAGCACGTCGCGGCCGATGCCGGGCTCGACGCCGAGCGGGTGGGACCAGCTGATCCCCCACCAGTCACCGACCGGCAGGTTGTCGGGCCCGATCAGGTCCTGGTTGGTGCTGTAGGGGTCGAGGACGCCCAGAGCAACGAGGATCGGTCCGGAGATACCGGCGATGAAGTAGAAGACCACGATCGCCGCGGCCACCATGGACTTCCGGTCCTTGCGGAACCGGGTCATCGCCAACTTCGTCGGCGAGTTGCTCGTGATGGCCTTCGTACGCGGACCCTCGCCGTTCGGCTCGGGGGTCTGCTCCGCGAGTTCGTTCACCGGAGTGGCGGTCATGGCACCTCTGTCTGGTCGGGCGTGCTGGTCCTCGGCCGCTTCCCGCTCGGATCGCGAGTGGGAGCGGGGGTCGACGACCGCAGCGACTCTATGTGACGCCGGCGCTTCACCGGGTCATCCGCGTGTAACGATCTGATCTCGGCGGAGCACCGCCTGCATCCGTCGGATCGGCCGTCCGACGCAAGGGCATTGCGTCGTACGCCGCCCCGACCGTGGACCTTGCGTCGAGACCCGGTTGTCACGACAGGTCCTCCGTAGGCGTCCACATTGCGGAGGGTCCGTCCGGGCTCAGATCACATTCCGGACGGAGGGGCTCCGTTATCCGCTTGTTATGCAGGAGCTGTGTCCTGCGCCGGGGTGACGTCGGGTCGGGCGTCCACCCCGGCCTCCTTGCGCTGCTCGGGCGTGATCGGGGCCGGAGCCGCGGTGAGCGGGTCGAAGCCGCCACCCGACTTGGGGAACGCGATCACGTCTCGGATCGAGTCGGTGCCGGCCAGCAGCGCGCAGATCCGGTCCATGCCCACGGCGATCCCGCCGTGGGGAGGTGCGCCGAACGTGAAGGCGTCCAGGAGGAACCCGAACTTCTCGTGCGCCTCCTCGTCGGTGAGCCCCATGACCGCGAAGACCCGCTTCTGCACGTCCTCGCGGTGGATCCGGATCGAACCGCCACCGAGCTCGTTGCCGTTGCAGACGATGTCGTAGGCGTACGCCAGCGCCGAGCCCGGGTCGGTGTCGAAGGTGTCCAGGAACTCCGGCTTCGGGCCGGTGAAGGCGTGGTGGACCGCCGTCCAGGCGCCGGCACCGACGGCGACGTCGCCACTCGCGACCGCGTCGGACGCGGGCTCGAACATGGGGGCGTCGACCACCCACGTGAAGGCGAACGCGCTCTCGTCGATGAGCCCGCCGCGACGACCGATCTCCAGCCGGGCAGCGCCGAGCAGGGCCCGGCTCGGCTTCGTCGCCCCGGCGGCGAAGAAGACGCAGTCGCCGGGAGCCGCGCCGACGTGGGCGGCCAGGCCGGCCTTCTCCTCGTCGGAGAGGTTCTTGGCGACGGGACCGCCGAGCTCGCCGTCCTCCTGCACCAGCACGTAGGCCAGGCCGCGGGCGCCGCGCTGCTTGGCCCACTCCTGCCAGGCGTCCAGCTTCTTGCGCGGCTGGCTGGCGCCACCCGGCATCACCACCGCGCCGACGTACTCCGCCTGGAAGACGCGGAACGGCGTGTCCTTGAAGTAGTCGGTGCACTCGACCAGCTCCAGACCCATCCGCAGGTCGGGCTTGTCCGAGCCGAACCGCGCCATCGCGTCGGCGTAGGTCATCCGCGGGATCGGCCGTGGGATCTCGACGTCGATCAGCCGCCACATCGCGGCGAGGACGTCCTCCATCAGCGCGATGACGTCGTCCTGGTCGACGAAGCTCATCTCGATGTCGAGCTGGGTGAACTCCGGCTGCCGGTCGGCGCGGAAGTCCTCGTCGCGGTAGCAGCGCGCGATCTGGAAGTAGCGCTCCATGCCCGCGACCATCAGCAGCTGCTTGAAGAGCTGCGGGCTCTGCGGCAGGGCGTACCAGCTGCCCGGCTGCAGGCGCGCCGGCACCAGGAAGTCGCGTGCGCCCTCGGGGGTGCTGCGGGTGAGCGTCGGCGTCTCGATCTCGACGAAGTCGTGGGCGTCGAGGACGTCGCGAGCGGCCTTGTTGATCTTGCTGCGCAGCCGGATCGCGTGGTTGGGCCCGGACCGGCGGAGGTCCAGGTAGCGGTGCTTGAGCCGGGCCTCCTCCCCCACGTCGACGTGGTCGCTGATCGGGAAGGGCAGCGGCGCGGCGGCACTGAGCACCTCGACCTCGGTGGCGACGACCTCGATCGCGCCGGTCGCGAGGTTGGGGTTCTCGTTGCCCTCCTTGCGGGCGGCGACCTCGCCGGTGATCTTGAGGCAGTACTCGGCCCGCAGCTGGTGGGCGACCGCCTCGTCGCGGATCACCACCTGGACGACGCCGCTGGCCTCGCGGAGGTCGATGAAGGCGACGCCACCGTGATCGCGACGGTTGGCCACCCACCCGGCGAGGGTGACGGTCTGGCCGACGTGCTCGGCGCGGAGTGCGCCGGCGTCCTGGTTGCGAATCACTGTGTCTTCTCCTGGTTGCTGATCACCTGCGGTCGCAGGTCTTCTTCGGGTGGGGTCCAGGTCGCCGGGTCTGCGGCCACCTGGTCCCCCGATCGGATGTCCTTGACCTGGTCACCATCATCGGCGGAGCCGGGGAACCAGACGAACGGGATTCCGCGTCGCTCGGCCGTGCGGATCTGCTTGCCGAACTTCTGGGCGTGGGGCGCCACCTCGCAGGCGATGCCGCGGGCGCGCAACGCATCGGCGACCGTGGTGCTGGCGGACCGCGACTCCTCGTCGGTGACGGCCACCAGGACGCAGCTCGGGACGGGACGGCTGCCGGCGAGCACGCCGTCGGCCAGCAGGGGGATCAGCGAGCGGGAGACGCCGAACGAGACACCCACACCGGGGTACGTCGTCCTCCCGTCCGAGGCGAGGGCGTCGTACCGGCCTCCGCCGCCGACCGACTTGAGGCGCTCGTAGCCCTCCATGAAGATCTCCACGACGGTGCCCGTGTAGTAGTCGAGACCCCGCGCGATGCGCAGGTTGGCCTCGACGCTCACGTGCCGGTGTCCGCCGGCGGCGCAGCCCTCGACGACGGCGGCGAGCTCGGTGAGGCCCTGCTCCAGGAGCTCGTCCTCGACACCGAGCGCACGGACCCGCTCGACGAACGACGTGTCGGCGACGCGGATCGTGGCCAGCTCGAGGCACCGCTGCGCCTGCTCGGGCGTGGCGCCCGCGTCGCTGACCAGCAGCTCCGCGACCCGCTCGGCAGGCAGCTTGTCGAGCTTGTCGATGGTGCGGATCGCGGCCGTGACGTCGGGGACGCCGAGGCCACGGTAGAAGCCCTGGATCAGCTTGCGGTTGTTGAACTGGAAGCTCACCGGCGGGATCGGCAACGCGTCGAGCGCGTCGACCATCACCCGCATCACCTCGATGTCGTGGTGGAACGGCAGCTCGTCGCGGCCGACGATGTCCACGTCGGCCTGGGTGAACTGGCGGTAGCGACCCTCCTGGGGCCGCTCGCCGCGCCAGGCGGGCTGGATCTGGAAGCGGCGGAACGGGAACTCGAGGTGACCGGCGTGCTCTAGCACGTAGCGCGCGAACGGCACGGTCAGGTCGAAGTGCAGGGCGAGGCCGGCGTCGCTGTCGCTCTCACCGGCTTGCAGCCGGCGCAGGACGTAGATCTCCTTGTCGATCTCGCCGCCCTTGGCCAAGCGGTCGAGGGGCTCCACGACCCGGGTCTCGATGTTGGCGAAGCCGTGCAGCTCGAAGGTGCGCGAGAGCGAGGAGATGACCTCGCGCTCCACAGCGCGTGCCGCGGGCAGCAGCTCGGGGAACCCGCTCAGCGGGGTGGGCTTGGCCATGTCAGAGATCCTGCAGGAAGGGGTTGGTCGCGCGCTCGCGGCCGATGGAGGTCTGCTCGCCGTGACCCGGCAGCACCACGATGTCGTCGGGCAGGGTCAGCACCTTGCTCTTGAGGCTCTGCAGCATCGTCGGGTGGTCGCCGCCCGGGAGGTCGGTCCGCCCGATCGAGCCGGCGAAGAGCAGGTCGCCCGAGAACATCACCTCGGAGATGTCCTCCCCGGCGTACGGCGAGCGGAAGGTCACCGAGCCCTCGGTGTGCCCAGGCGTGTGGTCGACGACGAACTGCAGACCCGCGAGCTCGAGCTCCTGGAGGTCCGTGAGCTCCTGGACGTCGTCCGGCTCGGCGAAGGTGTAGTCGCCGCCCAGCAGCATCTGGCTGGTCTCGCGGGACATCCCGGACATCGGGTCGGCGAGCAGGTGCCGGTCGCGGGGGTGGATCCATGCCGTGGCGTCGTACGTGCCGGCGACGGGCGCGACGCACCACATGTGGTCGATGTGCCCGTGCGTCACCAGGACGGCGACCGGCTTGAGCCGGTGCTCCCTGACGAGCTCCGCGACACCCGCTGCAGCGTCCTTGCCGGGGTCGATGACCACGCACTCGCTGCCGGGTCCGGTGGCGGCGACGTAGCAGTTGGTGCCCCAAGGACCCGCGGGGAAGCCGGCGATCAACACCCCGGCAGACTATCGAGCCGACCGACGGGTCGTCGCATCGGTGCTGGTCGCCCGCGCGAGTGACCCGACCTTCTTGACTAGCATGGTCACCACGTCCTGCCCGGAGTGGCGAACGAGGATCGAGCGGAGTGCAGCTGTGACGAGTGATCAGTGGGGCCGAGTCGACGACGACGGGACCGTCTACGTGACGACCGCCGACGGCGAACGCTCCGTCGGGCAGTACCCCGAGGGCACCCCGGAGGAGGCGCTCCACTTCTTCACCGAGCGGTACGCCGCGCTCGCCTTCGAGGTCGAGCTGCTCGAGAAGCGGGTCGGCTCGGGCGTGATGTCGCCCGACGAGGCCGCCACCTCGATCAAGACGGTGCAGGAGCAGGTGGCCGGCGCCAACGCCGTCGGCGACCTGGCCGCGCTCTCCGCGCGCCTGGACGCACTCGGACCGATCCTCGAGACCCAGCGCGAGGCCCGCAAGATCGAGCGCGCCCAGAAGTCCGCGGAGTCGAAGGCCGCCAAGGAGAAGATCGTCGGCGAGGCCGAGGTCCTCGCCGAGGGCTCCGACTGGCGCAACGGCGCCAACCGGATGCGCGAGCTGCTGGACGAGTGGAAGGCGCTCCCCCGCATCGACCGGTCCTCGGACGACGCGTTGTGGCGGCGCTTCTCGACCGCGCGCACGGCGTACACGCGCCGGCGCAAGTCGCACTTCTCCGAGCAGCACGAGAAGCGCGACGCCGCCCGGGCCGTCAAGGAGCGGCTCGCGACCGAGGCCGAGAGCCTCGCCACGTCGACCGACTGGGGCCTCACCGCGGGGCGCTACCGCGACCTGATGCGCGAGTGGAAGGCCGCCGGGCCCGCTCCGCGCGAGATCGACGACGCCCTGTGGAAGCGGTTCCGCGGCGCCCAGGACGCGTTCTTCGGCGCCCGCGACGCGGCTGCTGCCGAGCAGGACCAGGAGTTCGCCGCCAACGCGGTCGTCAAGGAGCAGATCCTGGTCGAGGCCGAGGCGCTCCTGCCGGTCACCGACCTCGACGCCGCGAAGAAGGCCTTCCGCGACATCGCCGACCGCTGGGACGCGGCCGGCAAGGTCCCGCGCGACCGGATGAAGGAGCTCGAGGGCCGGATCCGCAAGGTCGAGACCGAGATCCGCGGCGTCGAGGAGGAGGCCTGGAAGCGCTCCGACCCCGAGAAGTCCGCCCGCGCCGACGACATGGTCTCCAAGCTCGAGGCCGCCATCGCGAAGGTCGAGGCCGACCTGGAGAAGGCGAAGGCAGCTGGGAACGACAAGAAGATCAAGGAGCTCGAGGAGAACCTCGAGTCCCGGCAGTCGTTCCTCGAGATGGCGAAGCGGGCCAGCGCCGACTACTCGGGCTGACCCGCCCGACGAGTCAGCCGGCCGCTTCGGTGAGCTGCGCGCGCAGCTCGCGCAGCCGGCTGGTCATCTCCCGCAGCGCGTGTCCGTGCAACCGGGGCCGGCGCACGGCACCGCGGATGAGCGGGGTGTCGTCCATCTTGAAGGCAGTCACCGTCACCTCGTCCGGGAGACCGCCGCACAGGCAGCCGCCACCGAGCGCGAACACGTCGAGCGGCACACTCCCCGGACCGGACACGACGTACGGGATGCTCGACTGACACGACAGCACCAGCGCCAGGCAGGCACGCTCGTAGAACGGCGTCGCCACCGCGTCGTCGAGGAGGTCGAGCGACCCACCCGGATCGTCGAGGAAGACGACCGTGCCGCCGCCGGTCAGACCGACCGTCTGCACCGAGATCAAGTACGTCCCCGGGCCGGGCAGGTCGATCAGCTTGGTGGGATCGACGCGGGAGTAGGCGTCCGAACCGTCGGTGCCGTCGTTGACCACCTCGAAGTCGCTGGGGACGTAGACCCTCGAACCCACGGCGCCGCCACCGGGCTCGCCCTCCAAACCCCGGGGACCGGTCTCGCCGACCGGACCCGCGGGTCCGGGTGCTCCAGCGGGCCCGGCCGGCCCGACCGGACCGTCAGCACCATCGGTGCCGGCGAGGGCGGCGATCCGCTTCCGGGCCGACTCGGTCAGCTCGCCGTTCCAGCCGACGGAGTTCTTGGCCAGGTTGCGCTTCGTCACCCCCTGGTCGGCGATGTCCTGGGCGACGATCGTGTGGTTCTTGATGTCTTGCGACGTGATCAGCCTGCCGGCCACGGCGCCGGACGTCGCGCCGACCACGAGGGTCACGGCGAGCGCGCCGATCACAAGAGCTGCCCTCGAGGAGGGACGGAGAGTGGACATGCTCGCAACGTAGGGCCGCCAGCGGGGCTACGGGCCGGTACAGCCGGGCGGTCCAGACCGCTCCGCGGCGCCTACTGGGTGACGCGGTAGGCGTCGAAGACGCCGGGGACCGAGCGGACGGCCTTGAGCACCGTGTCGAGGTGCTTGGCCTCGGCCATCTCGAAGGTGAACCGGCTCTTGGCGACCCGGTCGCGGTTGGTCGAGAGGTTGGCGCTGAGGATGTCGACGTGGGCGTCGGAGAGCGCCATCGTGATGTCGGAGAGCAGCCGGGCCCGGTCGAGCGCCTCGACCTGGATGTTGACCAGGAAGCTGGACTGACCGGTCGGCGCCCACTCGACGTCGAGCAGCCGCTCGGGCTGGGACTGCAGGCTGGCGGCGTTGGTGCAGGTCTGGCGGTGCACGGAGACTCCCCCGCCCTTGGTCACGAAGCCGAGGATCGGGTCGGGCGGAACCGGGGTGCAGCACTTCGCGAGCTTCACCCACACGTCGGGCGCGCCCTTGACGATCACGCCGGAGTCGCCGCCGACGGCCACCTTGGGACGACCGCGCCGTCCGGTGATCGTGACGCCCTCGGCGAGGTCCTCGGCCGCGCCGTCGTCGCCACCGTGCAAGTCGATGACCCGGCGTACGACGGCCTGCGCGCTCAGGTTGCCCTCGCCGACGGCGGCGTACAGCGCCGACACGTCGGTGAGCTTGAAGTGGACCGCGGCGAGCATCAGCGACTCGTGGGACATC
The DNA here is from genome assembly GCF_040045055.1 of Nocardioides pollutisoli. Lineage (NCBI taxonomy): Bacteria > Bacillati > Actinomycetota > Actinomycetes > Propionibacteriales > Nocardioidaceae > Nocardioides > Nocardioides pollutisoli. The sequence goes on along the minus strand of NZ_JBDZDU010000001.1, from coordinate 3,563,192 downwards.
AGCCGCTTGAGCGGCAGCCCCTCCTTGCGCATCAGCTTGGCGATCTGCTCCTTGCCGCGGTCGATCGCCTCTTCGCGCCGCTCCTTGGTGAACCACTGACGGATCTTCGAGCGCGCTCGTGGCGACTTCACGAAGCCGAGCCAGTCGCGCGACGGGGCTGCGGTCGGCGCCTTCGACGTGAAGACCTCCACGACGTCGCCGTTCTCGAGACCCGACTCGAGGGGCACCAGTCGCCCGTTGACGCGCGCGCCGATGGTGTGGTGACCGACCTCGGTGTGGACGGCGTACGCGAAGTCGACCGGCGTGGAGCCGGCCGGCAGCGCGATCACGTCACCGCGCGGGGTGAAGACGTAGACCTCGGCCCGGTTGATCTCGAAGCGCAACGACTCCAGGAACTCGCCCGGATCCTCGACCTCGTTCTGCCAGTCGAGCAGCTGGCGCACCCAGCTCATGTCGTCGTAGTCGCCGACGCGGTCGGTGTCGACACCGGCGCGCCCGTCCTCCTTGTACTTCCAGTGCGCGGCCACGCCGTACTCGGCGCGACGGTGCATGGCGTACGTCCGGATCTGCAGCTCGACCGGCTTGCCCTGCGGGCCGATCACGGTCGTGTGCAGCGACTGGTACATGTTGAACTTCGGCATCGCGACGTAGTCCTTGAACCTGCCGAGCACCGGGTTCCAGCGCGAGTGCAGGACGCCGAGCACGGAGTAGCAGTCGCGGTCCTCCTCGACGAGCACGCGGATGCCGACAAGGTCGTAGATGTCGGAGAAGTCGCGGCCGCCGACGATCATCTTCTGGTAGATCGAGTAGTAGTGCTTCGGGCGCCCGGTGACGGTCGCCTTGACCTTGGCCTCGCGCAGGTCGGCACCGACCTGGTCGATCACCTCGGCCAGGAACTGGTCGCGCGAGGGCGCACGCTCCGCGACCATGCGCACGATCTCGTCGTAGATCTTGGGATGCAGGGTCGCGAACGCGAGGTCCTCGAGCTCCCACTTGATGGTGTTCATGCCGAGCCGGTGGGCCAGCGGGGCATAGATGTCGAGCGTCTCGCGGGCGACCCGCTCCTGGGTCTCCTGCTTGACGTAGCGCAGCGTGCGCATGTTGTGGAGGCGGTCGGCGAGCTTGATGACCAGGACCCGGATGTCGCGCGACATCGCGACGATCATCTTGCGGATGGTCTCGGCCTGGGCCGAGTCGCCGTACTTCACCTTGTCGAGCTTCGTGACGCCGTCGACGAGCCGGGCGACCTCGTCGCCGAAGTCGGCGCGCACCTGCTCCAGGGTGTACGGCGTGTCCTCGACCGTGTCGTGCAGGAGGGCCGCGGCCAGCGTGGACTCGGTCATGCCGATGTCGGCGAGGATCGTGGTGACCGCGAGCGGGTGGGTGATGTAGGGGTCACCGCTCTTGCGGGTCTGGGTGCCGTGCATCTTCTCGGCGGTCAGGTAGGCCCGCTCGAGCAGGGCGAGGTCGGCCTTGGGGTGGTTGGCACGGACCGAGCGGAACAGCGGCTCGAGGACCGGGTTGGCCGACTGCCCACGGGCGCCCATCCGAGCCAACCGGGCACGCATGCTCCGGGTCGACGTGGAGGTGACCGGCTCCGAGGCTCGCTCCTCCACCTCGGGCGGGGCGGTGCTTTCCTCGGTCACCTGGTCAGTCTAGGTCTCAGACGGTCATCAGGGTCGTGAGCTCGACATCACCCAGGGCGTCGCGACCGTGCAGGAACCCGAGCTCCATCAGCATCGCGACGGCGTGGACGCTGGCCCCGCACCGCTCGACGAGCTCCATGGTCGCCTTCGCGGTGCCGCCGGTCGCGAGCACGTCGTCGACGAGCAGCACCCGCTCACCGGGGCGCAGTGCGTCCTGGTGCACCTCGAGGGTGGCCTCGCCGTACTCCAGCGCGTAGGAGACGGCGTACGTCGCGCGCGGCAGCTTGCCGGCCTTGCGGACCGGCACGAAGCCGACTCCCAGGGCCAGCGCGACGGGCGCGCCCAGGATGAAGCCCCGTGACTCCATCCCGAGCACCTTGTCGACGACCGGTCGGCCCGACTCGTCGCGGCCGGGAGCGGCCAGCGCGTCGATCACGGCGGTCAGGGCCGCGTGGTCGTCGAGCAGCGGGGTGATGTCCTTGAAGAGGATCCCGGGCTCGGGGAAGTCCGGGACGTCCGCGATCAGCGCGAGCGCCGCGGACAGCTCCGGCCCGGGACCAGACGTCACTTCTTGCCGCGCTTGGACTTCGGCTGCCGGGTCGGCTGCTGACGACCCGCTGCGTTGCTCGGCCCGACCGGGCCGCGCGCGGCCGGTGCGATCCGGCCACGGTTGGACGCCTCGGGCGCACGCGGCGGTGCCGTGGCCGGACCGGCAGGTCGCTCGTCGTCGTCGTCGTCGTCGTCGATGTCGTCGCTGGCGCGGACCGGCATGTCCTCGGTGAAGGTCGGGACCGCCGCGTAGCGGTCGGCCTCGAGGGCCTTCTGCCGAGCCTTGTCCCGCTTCTCGGCCTGCATGACGTCGGTCTCGCCGGCCTTCATCTGCACCAGCAGCGGCGTCGCGATGAAGATCGAGGAGTAGGCGCCTGCCGCCATGCCGACGAACAGCGCGAGCGACAGGTCCTTGAGCGTGCTGGCGCCGAGGTAGACAGCGCTGACGTAGAGGATCGCGCCGACCGGGATGAGGGCCACGATCGAGGTGTTGATCGAGCGGACCAGGGTCTGGTTGACGGCCAGGTTGGCGGCCTTGGCGTACGTCGTACGGCTCTCGCGCAGGTTCTTGGTGTTCTCGCGCACCTTGTCGAAGACGACGACGGTGTCGTAGAGCGAGAAACCGAGGATCGTCAGGATGCCTGTCACCGTCGCGGGCGTGACCTCGAACCCGGACAGCGCGTAGACGCCGACCGTGATCAGGATGTCGTGCGCCAGGGCCACGATCGCGGCCACGGACATCTTCCACTCACGGAAGTAGGCCCAGATGAAGAGCACGACGAGCACGAGGAAGACGACGAGGCCGATCGCCGAACGCTTGGCGACCTCCTTGCCCCAGCTCGGGCCGACCGACGTGGTCTGCAGGTCGCTCGCGCTGGCACCGGTCTCGTCGAGGATCACCTCGGTGATCTGACGGTTCTCCGACGCCGTGACCGGCTTGACCTGGACGACCAGGGAGTTCTGGCCGCTCGTCGTGACGGTGACCTGCTGCGCGGCCTCGATGCCGGTCCCGGCAACGGCGTCGCGGAGGTTGTCCGCCTCCGACTGGGTCGCCTGGTCGGCGGCGAGGCCGGTCACCTTGTACTCGGCGCCGCCGACGAACTCGATGCCCATGTCGAGACCCTTGACCGAGAGGCCCAGGATCGCGGCGGCGATGATGACCGCGGAGACGATGTACCAGAGCCACTTGCGGCCGACGAAGTCGATCGACTTCCGACCGTTGTAGAGGTCGTTGCCCAATCGCGAGAACTTGCCCATCAGGCCCTCCCTCCCACGGTGATCTTGTCGATGCCCAGCGACTCAGCGTCGAGGCCAGAGAGCTTGTGCCCCTGATTGAAGAACTTGTACTTGGCCAGCAGGCTCACCATCGGGTGGGTGAACCAGAAGAAGATCGCCAGGTCGATGATCGTGGAGAGACCGAGCGCGAACGCGAAGCCCTTCACGACGCCGGCGGCGAAGATGTAGAGGACCACCGCGGCGAGCAGCGACACGGTGTCGGCTGCCAGGCAGGTGTTCCTGGCTCGCTTCCAGCCCGCCTCGACGGCGACCCGCATCGACTTGCCGTCGCGCATCTCGTCTCGGATCCGCTCGAAGTAGACGATGAACGAGTCCGCGGTGATGCCGACCGCCACGATCAGACCGGCGATGCCGGGCAGGGTCAGCGTGAAGCCGGCCGTCTTGCCGAGCAGGAGCACCATGCCGTAGGTCACGGCACCGGCCACCAGCAGCGACGCGATGACCACCAGGCCGAGACCGCGGTAGTAGACGAGGCAGTAGAGCATCACCAGCAGCAGGCCGATGAGTCCGGCGAGCAGGCCAGCGGAGAGCTGGTCGCCCGCGAGCGAGGGCCCGATCACCTCGACCTGGGTGCCGTCCTTCTCGAACGAGATCGGGAGCGCACCGAACTTCAGGCTGGTCGCGAGCGACTTCGCCGAGCTCTGCGTGAAGTTGCCGCTGATCTGGGCGTTGCCGTCGAGGATCGGGCTGTTGAACGTCGGGGCCGAGATGACCTGGCCGTCGAGGACGATCGCGAACTGCTGGTCGCTGCCGGACATCGACTGGGAAAGCTCGCCGAACACACCCTTGCCGTCGCCACCGAGGGTCAGCTGGACGATCCACTGGACCTGCTGCGCCGGGACGACGGCGTCAGCGGAGTCCAGGTCGGTGCCCTCGATCACGGCGGGCGAGAGGAGGTACTTGGTGTTGACGTCGTCCTCGGTGCCGCAGGTGACGAGGAACTTCGACGGGTCGTCGACGACCGGCTTCTTGGACGGGCACGAGTAGGCGTTGAACGCCTTGATCGCGTCCTGGCCGGGATCCGTGATGAAGGCAAGACCCTGCTTCGCCGCGTCGTCGGTCTGAGCCGGCTCCGCCGACGGCGACTCGGAGGGCGACCCGGACGCCGTGTCGGAGGGCGACTCCGTGGGGGTCGCGGAGGGCGACTCGGTCGGCGAGGCGGAGCTGGTCGGCTTGTTCTTGCCGCCCTTGCCGTCCTTCTTCTTGCCGTTCTTGTCGGCGGCGAAGAAGCCGGGGCGGTTCTTCGGGCTGGCCGAGTCGCTCGCCGAGGCGGACGGGGAGCCGGAGGCCTGCGGAACCGGGACGGACGCGCTGTCGCCGGGTGCGCTGGCGCCGGGGACGGACGGCGACGTCGTGTCGCTCGCACACGGCCCGGGGACCTGGCTGGTGCACGCGACCGTGCGGAACCGGAGCTGCGCCTGACGCTTCACGAGGTCGACGAGCTGGTTGTCGGTGTCGCCGGGGACCTCGACCACGATGTACTTGTTGCCCTGGGTCGTGACCTCGGCCTCGGAGACACCGTTGGCGTTGACCCGCTGGTCGATGATGTCGGCAGCCTCGTTGAGGTTGTCCTTGGTGACGTCGTTGCCCGAGGCGGTCAGCGTGATCCGGGTGCCGCCCTTGAGGTCGAGCCCGAGCGCGGGCTTCCAGGTGCCACCGATGGCCACGAGGCCGAAGATGATCGCCACCGCGATGAAGAACACCACGAGGGTGCGCCCCGGGCGTGCGGTCTTGCGTGCCATGTCAGTTCTCCTGCGGGCCGTCGGTGACGGGGCCCTGGTGCTCGTGGGTGTCGGCGCTGTCGGCCGCATCGGTCGGCTGCTCGGCCCGGGTGTCGATCGTGCCGACCGCGCCACGGGCGACCTTGATGGTCACCCCGTCGGCGATCTCGACCCGGACGGTCTCGTCGTCCATCTCGCGCACGGTGCCGAACACACCCGAGGTGAGCACGATCTCGTCACCTACGGACAACGACGACTGCATGCTCCGGAGTTCCTTCTGCCGCCGACTTGCCGGACGGATGATGAAGAGCCAGAAGAGCAGCGCGATGCCGACAAGCGGCAGCAACTCCAGCACGAAACAACCTCTCGAGCGCGATCAGGGAGCGGTTGGCCACGAAGGGGGCCGACCGACGGGCAAGTGTAACCGTGAGGGTGGTCCACCTCACGAATCCCCCCGGTCAGGGCCTGGTCACTCCTCGAAGAGGGTCGCCTCGCCGTCGCCGAGCGCTCGCGCCGGCGCCGTCAGCCCGAGGTGTGCCCAGGCCGCGGGCGTGGCGACCCGGCCCCGCGGCGTACGCGCCAGGAAGCCGTTGCGGACCAGGAACGGCTCCGCGACCTCTTCCACGGTCTCGCGCTCCTCGCCGACCGCGACCGCGAGGGTGGAGACACCGACCGGTCCCCCGCCGAACCGCCGGCACAGCGCGTCGAGGACTCCCCGGTCGAGCCGGTCGAGGCCGAGCTCGTCGACCTCGTAGAGCGCCAGCGCCGCGCGGGCGACGTCGATGGTGACCAGACCGTCGGCCTTGACCTGGGCGTAGTCGCGGACCCGGCGCAGCAGCCGGTTGGCGATGCGGGGGGTGCCTCGGGAGCGGGACGCGATCTCGGCGGCGCCGTCGGCCTCCAGCTCGACGCCGAGCAGGCCCGCCGAGCGGTGGATGATCAGGTCGAGCTCGTGCGGCTCGTAGAACTCCAGGTGAGCGGTGAAGCCGAACCGGTCGCGCAGCGGGCCGGGCAGGAGTCCGGCGCGGGTGGTCGCACCCACGAGCGTGAACGGCGGGATCTCGAGCGGGATGGCGGTCGCGCCCGGCCCCTTGCCGATGACGACGTCGACGCGGAAGTCCTCCATCGCCATGTAGAGCATCTCCTCCGCCGGCCGCGCCATCCGGTGGATCTCGTCGACGAACAGGACGTCGCCCTCGTTCATGCCCGACAGGATCGCCGCGAGGTCACCTGCGTGGGTGATGGCCGGACCGCTGGTGAGCCGGAGCGGGGAGGTCATCTCGCTCGCGATGATCATCGCGAGGGTCGTCTTGCCCAGACCCGGGGGCCCCGAGAGCAGCACGTGGTCGGGCGCCCGGCCCCGACGGCGGGCGGCCTCGAGGACCAGACCGAGCTGGTCACGGACGCGCACCTGGCCGACCACCTCGTCGAGCGAGCGCGGGCGCAGTGCCGCCTCGATGGTGCGCTCGTCGCCGTCGGCCTCCGCAGCGGTCAGCGATGCAAGGTGCACCTCCTCCGCAGCGGCCAGGTCGTCCTCGTACATGCTCAGGCCTTGCTCAGCGTGCGCAGCGCCGCGCGCAGCAGCGCGCCGACGTCAGGGGTCGAGCCGGCCTCGGGGGCGACGGCGTCCACGGCCTTCTCGGCGTCGCGCGTGGTCCAGCCCAGACCCATGAGGCCCTGGTGGACCTGCTCGCGCCACGACTCGGCCGAGGCGGCGGTGGACGGCCGCCCGCCGGTCGGGGACCCGATCCGGTCCTTGAGCTCCAGGATGATCCGCTGAGCACCCTTCTGGCCGATGCCCGGCACGCGGGTGAGCGTCTTGACGTCGTCGGACGCGATCGCCCGGCGGAGGTCGTCGGGCGCAAGGACGGCGGTGATCGCCTGGGCGACCTTCGGCCCGACGCCGGACGCCGTCTGGACGAGCTCGAAGATCTGCTTCTCGTCCTCGTCGACGAAGCCGAAGAGGGTCAGCGAGTCCTCGCGCACCACCATGCTCGTCGGCAGCGTGGCGCTGTGGCCCGGACGGAGCGTGGCCAGCGTGCCGGGGGTGCACATCAGCTCGAGGCCGACTCCCCCGACCTCGAGGACCGCACTGTTGAGGGTGACGGCGGCGACCTGGCCGCGCACGAACGCGATCATGCTCTGCTCCTCGCGACCGCGAGGGCCGCATCGATCCGGGCCTGGGCGCCACCGCGCCAGATGTGGGTGATGGCCAGCGCGAGCGCGTCGGCGGCGTCCGCGGGCTTGGGCATCGCGTCGAGCCGCAGGATCCGGGTCACCATGGCACCCACCTGGGCCTTGTCGGCGCGGCCGTTGCCGGACACCGCGGCCTTGACCTCGCTCGGGGTGTGCAGCGCGACGGGCAGACCGCGCCGTGCGGCGCAGACCATCGCGATCCCGCTGGCCTGGGCGGTGCCCATCACGGTGCTGACGTCGGAGCGCGCGAAGACCCGCTCGATGGCCACCGCGTCGGGCTGGAACTCGTCCAGCCAGGCGTCGATGCCCTTCTCGATCGTCACCAGCCGGTGTGGGACGGCCAGGTCGGACGACGTACGCAGCACGTTGACGTCGACCAGGGTCAGCGGTCGGCCGACGGACCCTTCGACCACGCCCATGCCGCAGCGGGTCAGGCCGGGATCGATCCCCAGCACGCGCATCGGTCAGCCCTTTCGTCCGAACAGGTGTTCGGAGGCAACGCTAACCCTGGTGGTGGCTGGGCGTCGGCGCGACACGCCCGCGCCGGCTGTAACGCCGGGTTAGACATTGTTCCCAGGGGGTTGCAACCTCGTGGGAACAGCACCTAACTCGGCGTTACAGCTCACGATCGCACCACGATTTGTCCACCGTGGTCGCCTGCCGCACGGTTGTCCACCGGAGCGGGCGACGGCCGTGTGGCCCGCCTGAGGATCGCCGACCGTGGGGCAATGACCCTCTCGGCACTGCTCCCGCTCGATCAGCACGGCCTGGTGACCAGACACGTCGCGCGGTCGGCCGGCGTGACCGACCCGGACCTCCGTCGGCTCGAGGCAGCCGGCCAGATCCAGTCGCTCCGGCGGGGCGTGTACGTCGACGGAGAGGTGTGGCGCGCGGCCGAGCCGCACCGCGGTCAGCCGCTCCTCCGCATCCGCGCCGCCCAGATGGTCCTGCGGTGCGATCACGTGCTCAGTCACGACTCGGCTGCGTTGGTGCACCGGCTGGGCGTCCCCGACACCCGCGCCGCCCTGGTCCACGTCACGCGCCGCAAGGTCCATGGCGATGCGGTCAGAGCGGGGGTGAAGCACCACCTCGCGCCGTACTCCTCCGAGCAGGTGGTGGTCGTCGACGGGCTGCGGGTCCTCGACCGAGCCAGGACCGCGCTCGACATGGCGCGCGAGCACGGCCTCGTCGCGGGGGTGGCGTGCACGGATGCCGCGCTTCGGGCCGGCATCACCCGCACCGATCTCGCACAGGCTCGCGCTGCGATGCGGTGCTGGCCCGGCAGTCGGGTCATGGACGCTTCGCTCAGGCTTGCCGACCCCGGCGCAGAGTCGTGGCTCGAGTCCGAAGGACGGGTGCTGGTCACCAGCCTCGGGCTGGGGAGACCCCAGACGCAGTTCGGTCTGACCTACGGCGGTCGCACGGTGTACTGCGACCTGCGGATCGGGCGTCACGTCTTCGAGCTCGACGGCTGGAGCAAGTACGGCCTCGAGACGCGGTCACCAGCGCAGATCCTCCGAGACGAGAAGGATCGTCAGGACTTCATCACCGGGTTCAAGCTCGGAGTCTCGCGGATCACCGCCGCCGACTGCCGCAGCTGGCCGCAGACCGGCCGACGACTGCTCCGGGAGTACGCCGACACCTGCGCACGGTTCGGCACCGACATCAGCGACCTGGCGGCGTACCGGCCAGCCGACCGCCGGCGCTGACGCGCTGTCCGCCGGCTGTAACGCCCGGTTAGACCTTGTTCCCAGGGGGTTGCAACCTCGTGGGAACAGCAGCTAACCCGGCGTTACAGCGGGGACGCCGAGCGTCACTCCTCGTCGATCGCGTCCATCACGTCGTCGGGGATGTCGGCGTTGCTGTAGACGTTCTGCACGTCGTCGAGGTCGTCGACCGCGTCCACGAGCCGGAAGACCTTGCCCGCGACGTCGACCTCGCCCACCGGGATGTCCATGGTCGCCACGAACTGGACCTCGGCGGAGTCGTAGTCGATGCCGGCCGCCTGGAGCGCCGTACGCACGGCGACGACGTCGCCGGGCTCGGACTGGACCTCGAAGCTGTCACCGTGGTCGTTGACGTCCTCGGCACCGGCGTCGAGGGTCGCTTCGAGGACGTCGTCCTCGGTGACCTCCCACGGCTTGCCGCCACGCTCCTGGCTCTTGTCGACCACGACGACGCCCTTGCGGGTGAACAGGCGCGAGACGGAGCCCGGGTCGGCCATCGTGCCGCCGTTGCGGGTGACCGCGGTGCGGACCTCCATCGCGGCTCGGTTGCGGTTGTCGGTCAGGCACTCGACCAGCAGCGCGACGCCCTGGGGTCCGTAGACCTCGTACATGATCGTCTCGTAGTCGACGCCACCACCGTCGAGACCGCCGCCACGCTTGACCGCGGAGTCAATGTTCTTGTTCGGCACCGACTGCTTCTTCGCCTTCTGGACGGCGTCGTAGAGCGTCGGGTTGCCGGAGAGGTCGGGGCCGCCCATCTTGGCCGCGATCTCGATGTTCTTGATCAGCTTGGCGAACAGCTTGCCGCGCTTGGCATCGATCGCGGCCTTCTTGTGCTTGGTGGTCGCCCACTTGGAGTGGCCAGACATGCGTCCCTCTTCTACTCAGCTCTCGCGAACCAGATCCACGAACAACTGGTGGATCCGGGTGTCGCCACCCACCTCGGGATGGAACGACGTCGCCATCAACGGGCCCTGGCGGACCGCGACGATCCTACCTGCGGCCGCACCGTGCTCGACGCGCGCAAGCACCTCGACACCCGATCCCACGGCCTCGACCCACGGCGCCCGGATGAAAATCGCGTGCACCGGCTTGTCGAGCCCGGTCACGTGCACGTCGCCCTCGAACGAGTCGACCTGCCGTCCGAACGCGTTGCGCCGGACGGTGATGTCCAGGCCACCGAGCGTCTCCTGGTCGCGCGTGCCGTCCTCGATCCGGTCGGCGAGCATGATCATCCCGGCGCAGGTGCCGAAGGTCGGCATGCCCTCCTTGATCCGCTGTCGCAACGGCTCGAAGAGGTCGAAGGTGCGCACCAGCTTGGCCATCGTGGTCGACTCACCGCCCGGGACCACCAGGCCGGCGCAGGCCTCGAGCTCGGACTCGCGGCGTACGGTGCGCGCTTCGACGCCTAGCCGTTCCAGCATCCGCACGTGCTCGCGCACGTCGCCCTGGACGGCCAGCACGCCGATGGTCACCACGGTGGGACTACCAGCCGCGTTCGGCCAGGCGGTGCGGCTGCGGGATCTCGTCCACGTTGATGCCGACCATCGCCTCGCCGAGACCCCGCGAGACCTTCGCGACCACGTCGGGGTCGTCGAAGAACGTGGTCGCCTTGACGATCGCCTCGGCGCGCTGCGCAGGGTTGCCGGACTTGAAGATGCCGGAGCCGACGAAGACGCCCTCCGCGCCGAGCTGCATCATCATCGCCGCGTCGGCCGGGGTGGCGATGCCGCCCGCGGTGAAGAGGACGACGGGGAGCTTGCCGGCCTCGGCGACCTCCTTGACCAGCTCGTACGGCGCCTGCAGCTCCTTGGCCGCGACGTACAGCTCGTCCTCCTCGAGGGCGCCGAGACGGCGGATCTGCTTGCGGATGGTCCGCATGTGGGTGACCGCGTTGGAGACGTCACCGGTGCCGGCCTCGCCCTTCGAACGGATCATCGCCGCACCCTCGGTGAGCCGTCGCAGCGCCTCGCCGAGGTTGGTCGCACCACAGACGAAGGGGACCGTGAAGGCCCACTTGTCGATGTGGTTCTCGTAGTCGGCCGGGGTCAGCACCTCGGACTCGTCGATGTAGTCGACACCCAGGCTCTGCAGCACCTGCGCCTCGGCGAAGTGACCGATCCGGGCCTTGGCCATCACCGGGATCGAGACGGCCTCGATGATGCCGTCGATCATGTCCGGGTCGCTCATCCGGGACACGCCACCTTCGGCGCGGATGTCGGCGGGAACACGCTCGAGGGCCATCACCGCGACGGCGCCTGCGTCCTCGGCGATCTTGGCCTGCTCGGCATTGACGACGTCCATGATCACGCCACCCTTGAGCATCTCGGCCATGCCGCGCTTGACCCGGGTGGTGCCAGTGCTGTCACTCATGGGGAGAGGGTAGTGCCGCCTCCGCCAGCGCCTGCTTCCGGACCACCCACACCCGCTGCGCGACCGTCAGGGTCGACGCGATCGCGAGGAACCACAGGGCGATGTACATCAGCACGGGAAGGTCGAAGATCGCGCCCAGCCCGGTCATGACGAGGATCGCGACCAGCCGGTCGGCACGCTCCGCGATGCCGACCTTGACCGAGAACCCCAGCGTCTCGCCGCGGGCGCGGGCGTACGACGTGACGCTGCCCATCAGCAGGCAGACGAGGCAGAGCACGAGGTAGAGCTTGTCCGGGTCCTCCCACGCGAAGTAGAGCGCCAGCCCGATGAAGATCGCACCGTCTCCGACCCGGTCGAGGGTGGAGTCCCAGAAGGCGCCGAACTTGCTCACCCGACCGGTGGTCCTGGCCATGTAGCCGTCGAGCAGGTCGCTGAAGACGAAGGCGGTGATGACCAGGACGCCGGTCAGCAGCTTGCCCTGCGGGAAGAAGATCAGCGCTCCGGCGCAGACACCGAGGGTGCCGACGAAGGTCACGGCGTCGGGGCTCACCCCGAGACGGATCAAGAGGTGGGCAATCGGGGAGATGACCTTCGTGAAGAAGGCGCGGAAACGTTCCATCATGGCGGCAGCAGGCTACCGGTCGGAGACGGTCAGACTGCCTGCGGCACGGCCTGGGGGTGCTCGAGCACCGGCCCGAAGGCGAGCTCGGCCGCGCCGACGAGCGGCGAGTCGTCGCCGAGCCGGGCGGACCGGATGAGTGTCTCGGCGCGTGGTGACACCAAGGTGCTGCGTTGCAGCGCCTGGTTGACCCGGTCCTCCGCGGCGCGCCACACCTGGGCGAGCGTGCCACCGAGGACGACGATCTCGGGGTTGAGGAGGTTGACCAGGGCCCGGATGCCGACGCCGCACCACTCGGCGACGCCGTCGACCGCCTCAGCGGCCCGCTCCTCCCCCGCCCGCGCGGCCGCGATGACCTCGGCGACGGCTGGAGGTCCGCCCCCGGGGAGCCGGCCGGCCTGCTGGAGCAGGACGTTCTCTCCGACCTTCATCTCCCAGCAGCCCAGCGCGCCGCAGCGGCACGCCGGCCCGCGGCTGTCCACCTGCATGTGGCCGACCTCGCCGGCGTACCCCCGGGCGCCGGCGAGCGGGCGCCCGCCGACCAGGAAGCCGCCACCGATGCCGACACTCGCGCTGAGGTAGGCGACCTCGCTGAAGCCGACCGCGGCGCCGCGGGTGTGCTCCGCGAGCACCCCGAGGTTGGCGTCGTTGCCGGTCGAGACCGGCCGGCCGAGCCGCTCCGCGAGCAGGTCGGTGAACGGCACCTCGACCCAGCCGAGGTTGGGCGCGAACCGCACCAGCCCGTCGTCGGCGCGCACCGCGCCGGGCACGGCGACGCCGACGCCGAGGCACCGACGCTGGTCGGACCCGACGAGGATGTCGTCGATCATCTGGGCGACCGACTCCACGACGTGCTCGACGTCGTGCTCGCCGCGCTGGTGGCCGCGGGTACGACGGTCCAGGAACTCGCCGCCGAGGCCGACGAGCGCGACCGCGATCCGGTCGACGCCGACGTCGACCGCGACGACGATGTTGTCCTCACGGGGCACGACCAGATGTGACGGTCGCCCGGAGCGCCCACCCACCGCCGACGTCTCCTCCGACACCAGGCCGAGGGTCTGCAGCTCGCCGGTCAGAGCACCGATGGTGCTGCGGTTGAGTCCCAGCTGACGCGTCAGGACCGCGCGCGTCGTGGGGCCGTGCGTGTGCACCGTCTGGAGGATGGCGCGCAGGTTCGCACGCCTCAGCTCCTCGGTGCCGACGCCGGTGGGGGTGGGCACGTGCTCCTCCGGTCAGACTCGGCCGCTGGCCGCGGCCTTGCGACGGCTGATCGCGTCGACGCTGGCCGCCACGAGCAGCACCAGGCCGGTGACGATGAGCTTGCGGCTGTCGGGCTGGTTCATCAGGCCCATGCCGTTGGCGATCACCGCGACGACGGTGCCACCGATGATGGCGTCGACGACGCGACCCTTGCCTCCGAAGAGGCTGGTCCCGCCGATGACCGCTGCACCGACAGCGAAGAGCAGTGTCTGGTTGCCGCCGGTGACGTTGTTGACGCCACCGCTGTAGCTCGCCAGCATCATGCCGCCGACCGCCGAGACCGTGGAGCACATCATGAAGCAGCTCAGCTGAACCAGCTTGACGTTGATGCCAGCACGACGCGCGGCCTCGGCGTTGCCGCCGACGGCGTAGACGTGGCTGCCCCAGGTGGTCCGGCTCAGCAGCACGGTGAGCACGATGGCGAGACCGATGATGACCAGGAGAGAGATCGGCACGCCCTTGATCGACTTGATGTTCGCGTTCGGGCTGCGCTCGATCGACAGGTAGTAGACGACCAGGAACGTCAGCACGGCGAGCCCGCCGGACTTGAGCGCCCACAGCAGGGTCGGCTCGCTGGTCAGGCCGTGGCGACGGCGGCGACTGTTGGTGGTGTACGTGAGCAACGCGTAAGCCCCCACGAGCACGACCGCGATCACCCAACCGAGCCAGACCGGGAGGTTGTCGGCGTTGAGCTTCGCGATCCACTCACCCGAGTCGATCGACCCCTTCTCGCCGATGATCGACAGCACGACGCCCTGCAGCGCGAGGAACAGCGCCAACGTGACGACGAAGGACGGGATCCCGAGCCGGGACACCATCGTCCCGATGAAGAACCCGATCACCGTGCCGGTCAGCAGCCCGATCAGGAGCGCCGGCGCGACCGGCCAGCCGTGGGAGGTGATCACGAGCGACGTCACGGCCGCTGCGGTGCCGGCCGTGTAGCCCGCTGCGAGGTCGATCTCGCCGAGGAGCAGCACGAAGACGAGCCCCATCGCGATGATCGTGACGCCGGCCGACTGCTGGATCAGGTTGCCGAAGTTGAAGGCCTTCGTGAAGGTCTCGGGTCGGAGGAGGGAGAAGGCGATGACGAGCACGACCAGCCCGAGGACGGCCGGCATCGAGCCGACGTCTCCTCCGCGGAGCTTGGCGACGTAGTCGCGCGCAATGCTGCCGAGCGTGTCTCCGCCGTGGGTGTCCTGGGTCTCTTCGGTCCCGGCGCTCATGCCGCGTCTCCCTCGTTCAGCTTGCCGGTCGTGATCGCGGTGATGATCCGCTCGCGGCTGGTGTCGGCGACGTCCACCTGGGCGACCATCTGGCCGAGGTACAGGACCGCGACGTCGTCGGCGACCTGGAACACGTCGTTCAGGTTGTGACTGATCAGCACGACTCCGAGGCCGCGCTCCGCGAGCCGGCGCACCAGCAGGAGGACCTGCTCGGTCTGCGCGACGCCGAGAGCGGCGGTCGGCTCGTCGAGGATGACGACCTTCGAGTTCCACAGCACCGCGCGTGCGATGGCGACCGTCTGGCGCTGGCCACCCGAGAGGGCGGCGACGTGCGTGCGCACGGACTTCAGGGTGCGGACCGAGAGGCCGTCGAGCGTCTCGCGCGCCCGGGCCTCCATCGTGTCCTCGTCCACCATGCCGCGCTTGGTGAGCTCACGGCCGAGGAACATGTTGTGGACGACGTCCAGGTTGTCGCACAGGGCGAGGTCCTGATAGACGACCTCGATGCCCAGCGCGTTCGAGTCGCGGGGGCTCTTCACGTGGACGGCGTTGCCCTCGAAGGCGTAGTCGCCCTCGTCGAACGGGTAGATGCCCGCGATCCCCTTGATCAACGTGCTCTTGCCGGCGCCGTTGTCGCCGACCAGTGCCGTCACGCGGCCGGGGCGGACCGTCAGGTCGACGCCGCGCAGCACTTCCACGGCGCCGAAGGACTTCTGGACACCGCGCAACTGCAGCAGCGGCTCTTCACTCGACATTGCATTGCCCTTCCGAGGGTTTTGGTCGTGAAACGGGGGCCCGCCCAGATGGACGGGCCCCCGCGTTTCAAGCTGTCAGGCAACCGCTGAGGGTCAGCTGACGCCGTACTTCGAGCACAGGTTCTCGATGCCCTTGCAGATCTCTGCAGCGTTGGCCTGGCCGGCCGCGACGACGTCCTTGACGGTGTCGGCGGTGATCCAGACCGGGGTGGCGAGCACCGACGGGACGTCGACGCTGAGCACCGAGTCGTTGACCGTGGCCGTCGCGATCGACGCCGGGTCGTCGCCGTTGATGATCGCGATCGCCAGGTCCGAGGCAGCCTTCGCCTCGAGCGAGGTGTCCTTGAAGACGGTGCCGAGCTGGTAGCCCTGCAGGACGTTGGCGAGGCCGGGGCCCGTCGCGTCCTGGCCGGTCACCGGGATCTTGCCCTCGACGCCGGCGGCCTTCTCGCGAGCGATGACGCCCTCGGCCATGCCGTCGTTCGCGGTGATCAGACCGACGAGGTCCGGGTGGGCCGCGTAGAACTGGTCGAAGACCTTGCCCGCGGTGTCCGGGTCCCAGTCGCCGGTCTGGTCGCCGACGACGTCGAAGCTGCCGTCGTCCTTGATGACCTGCTCGTAGCCCTGCTTGAAGAGCGTGGCGTTGTTGTCGGTCGCAGCGCCGTTGATGAAGGCGATGTTGCCGCTCGTGACGCCCTTGGCCTTCAGGCCGTCGATCAGGCCCTGGCCCTGCAGCTGGCCGACGACCACGTTGTCGAAGGACACGTAGTAGTCAGCGCCGCCGCCGAGGGTGAGGCGGTCGTAGTCGATGACTGCGATGCCGGCGTTCTTGGCCTTGTCGATGCAGGCCTTGCCCGAGTCGGGGTCAAGGTCGGTCTCGATGAGGACGTTGACGCCCTCGGTGATCATCTGGTCGCACAGCTGACCGAACGTGTCGGGCGAGCCCTCGGCGTTCTGGATGTCCGACTCGAGCCCAGCAGCCTTGAAGGCGGCCTCGAGGTTCGGGCGGTCCTGCGTCTCCCAACGCACGGACGACTTCGAGTCGGGGAGGATCACCCCGACCTTGCCGGTTGCCTTGGTGGCGCTGCCGCCGTCGCTACCGCCATCGCTGCCGCCGTCGCTGTCGCTGCCGCCGCACGCGGCGAGTGCGCCGAATGCCAGCACTCCCACTGCTGCGAGGGACGCGAGACGCGCACCGTTCTTCCTGACCATTTCCTCGACCTCCATGGTTCGGGATCCGTGACCACTGTCATGTGACGACAGTCACCGGGTATGTTGTGGGCGACAACATACTCACGGCTGTCCGAGCCGGGCAAGCGCTTCAGAGTGCGTGTTTTGTTGCACGTTCAAACTAAGTCGATTCACGCCTGAGCGTGACCAAATCGTAATCGAGACGAGGAGCCCGATGAGCGACTACACCCCCACCCGCGAAGACCGATTCTCCTTCGGCCTGTGGACCGTGGGCTGGCAGGGCGTCGACGTGTTCGGCGGCGCAGTGCGGCCCGAGCTCGCCCCCGCGGAGGCGATCCACCGCCTGAGCGACCTGGGTGCGTACGGCGTCACCTTCCACGACAACGACGTCTTCCCCTTCGACGCCGACGCGGCCACGAAGGAGCAGCACCTCGCCCCCTTCCGCAAGGCGCTCGAGGAGACCGGCCTGGTCGTCCCGATGGTGACGACCAACCTCTTCTCCCACCCGGTCTTCCGCGACGGCGGCTTCACGAACAACGACCGCGACGTACGTCGGTTCGCGATCCGCAAGGCAGCCGACCAGGTCGACCTGGCCGCCGAGCTGGGCGCGAAGCTCTTCGTCGCCTGGGGCGGCCGCGAGGGCGCCGAGTCCGGAGCCGCCAAGGACGTGAAGACGGCGCTGGATCGTTATGCAGAGGCGTTCAACACGCTCGGTGCCTACGTCATCGAGAAGGGCTACGACATCCGGTTCGCGATCGAGCCCAAGCCGAACGAGCCCCGCGGTGACATCCTGCTGCCGACGATCGGCCACGCGCTCGCGTTCATCAACGAGCTCGACCACCCCGAGATGGTGGGCCTCAACCCGGAGACCGGGCACGAGGAGATGGCGTCGCTCAACTACGCGCACGGCCTGGCCCAGGCGCTGTGGCACGGCAAGCTCTTCCACATCGACCTCAACGGCCAGACCGGCCCGCGCTACGACCAGGACCTGCGCTTCGGTGCCGGCAACGCGCGCGGCGCGTTCTGGACCGTCGACATCGTCGAGAACGGTGGCTACGAGGGTCCGCGCCACTTCGACTACAAGCCGCCGCGGACCGAGGACATGGACGGCGTCTGGGCCTCCGCCCGCGGCTGCATGCGCAACTACCTGATCCTGCGCGACAAGGTCCGGGCCTTCCGCGCGGACCCCGAGGTGGTGCAGGCGCTCAAGGACGCTCGCCTCGACGAGCTCGCCCAGCCGAGCCTCGCCGCCGGCGAGACCGTGGCCGACCTGCGGGCCGACTCGTTCGACCCGGACGAGGCGGCCCAGCGCGGCATGGCGTTCGAGCACCTCGACCAGCTCGCCCTGGAGCACCTGTACGGCGTACGCGGCTGACCTGACCAGCTCCGAGCCACGCCCTCGCTCGCGACCCCGGTCGCGAGCGGGGGCGTAGTGTCGTGGCACGGCGGCCGTTCAGGCTTCCCCCTCAGAGAGATCTCCCATGAGCGACAAGTCGCCACGGCAGGGCATGACCAAGAAGACCGGGAAGTCGATCAAGGAGAAGCGGGCCGACAAGCGCGACAAGGGATCCTCCACGATCGCTGACCCGATCCCGACGAAGAAGAAGTGAGGCTCCTCGGGCTGGGCGTCATCGGTTCGTCGGCCAAGGAGAACGAGCACCGTCTCCCCCTGCATCCCGAGCACATCCCGCTGCTCGACGCGGACATCCGGTCGCGGATCACCCTCGAGCACGGGTACGGCGAGCACTTCGGCGCCTCGGACGCGTCCCTGGCCGACCACGTCGCCGGCTTTGCATCGCGCGCCGACATCCTGGCGACCTCGGACGTGGTGCTGCTGCCCAAGCCGCAGCACTCGGACGTCGCGGCGCTGAGCCCCGGCCAGGTGCTGTGGGGCTGGCCGCACTGCGTCCAGGACACCGAGGTCACCCAGCTGGCGATCGACCGCAAGCTCACGCTGATCGCCTTCGAGGCGATGAACCACTGGACGCGGGACGGCTCCGTCGGCCTGCACGTCTTCCACAAGAACAACGAGCTCGCCGGCTACTGCTCGGTGATCCACGCGCTCCAGCTGGCCGGCCTCACCGGTGACTACGGTCGTCGCCTCACCGCGATCGTGATCGGCTTCGGCGCCACCGCGCGCGGCGCGGTCACCGCGTTGAACGCGCACGGGGTCCACGAGGTCGCCGTCCTGACCAACCGCGAGGTCGCAGCCGTCGGCTCCCCCATCCACTCGGTGCGGATCCGGCAGTTCGACCACGAGCCCGGGGACGTCAACCTGAGCCACGTCATCACCGAGCGCGGTCGTGAGCCCCTCGCCGCCTACCTCGCCGAGAACGACATCATCGTCAACTGCACGCTCCAGGACACCGCCAAGCCGTTGACCTACCTCCAGACCGACGAGGTGGACGCGTTCCGTCCCGGGAGCGTGATCGTCGACGTCTCCTGCGACCTCGGCATGGGCTTCGAGTGGGCCCGGCCGACGACGTTCGACGACCCGACCTTCGAGGTCGGCAACCACGTCCTCTACTACGCGGTCGACCACAGCCCGTCGTACCTCTGGAACTCGGCGACCTGGGACAACAGCAACGCGCTGATCCCCTTCCTGCGACCGGTCCTCGAGGGTCCCGCGTCGTGGGACGCGGACGAGACCCTGAGCAACGCCATCGAGATCCGGGAGGGGCGCGTTGTCAACCCGAGCATCCTCGCCTTCCAGGGTCGGTCGCCCGAGTCGCCGTACGCCCTGGTCTGACCCTGTCGGCGATTCGGACACGCCCAGCCCGGTGGCTGTGGATACTGAGCCCAGACCGTGGGAGGGGTGCACCGTGCAGCGTCAAGATGACGAACTGCAGCTGCTGGACGCGCTGAGCCTTGCGGTGCTGGCCTCCGACGCCGGTGGCGTCGTGACGTTCGCCAACAACGCTGCGACGCAGATGTTCGGGCGCAGCGTCCAGGAGCTGCTGGGGAGCCAGGTCGTGGACCTCGTCGCCCTCGGTCCCGGAGAGACACCGGCACTGCCAGCAGTGCTTCAAGGCGTGCCGTGGCGGGGAGACCTCACCGTCAGCCGCGGGCCGGACGACGACATCGTCGCCGAGGCAACCGTCAACCCGATCCTCGGTCCGGACGGCGAGGTCGTCGGTGCCATCGCCGCGCTCGAGGACATGACGGAGATCCGTCGCACCGAGGCCGAGGCCGCGGAGGGCGAGATCCGCCTCCGGCTCGCCCACGCCGCCGCCGAGCTCGGCACCTGGCACTGGAACGCCCTGGACGGCACCAACGTCTGGGACGACCAGATGCACCGCATCTACGGCCTGCCGCCGGGTGGCTTCGACGGCACCTGGGACGCCTGGGTCGCGAGCATCCACCCGGACGACCGGGAGAGTGCCATCGCGATCGTCCAGGAGGCGATGGGCAACCTCTCCAGCTACGTGCTCCGCAACCGCATCGTGCGACCCGACGGGAAGCCGACCTGGATCGAGGCCCACGGCAAGGTGCTCGTCGGTCCCGATGGTGGACCGGCCGGCACCATCGGCTGCCTCCAGGACGTGACCGCGCGGATCCTGCTGGAGCAGCAACAGGCCGACGCCTCGGCCCGAGCCCTGCTCCTGCAGCAGGTCACCGCGGACTTCTCCGAGGCGCGGACGCCGGACCAGGTCGCGGCCGTGCACTCCGCGAGCCTGGAGCGGGTGCGCGGGCTGATCGACACCGACTCCGGTGCTCCGGTGTCCGAGGCGGACGCCCAGCTGCTCGACACGCTGGCCTCGCAGTACGAGATCGCGGCGGCGCGCGCCGATCTCTTCCTGCACACGACGACGATCTCCGAGGAGCTGCAGTTCAGCCTCGCGGCGAGCCCGCTCCCGGCACTCGACCGGTTCGAGGTCGCGGCCTACTACGCGCCCGGTGGCGACGACCTCGAGCACGTCGGGGGCGACTGGTACGACGCCATCGGCTCCCCCACGGGCGGGCTGGTCCTGGTCGTCGGGGACGTCATGGGTCGCGGCGTCCGAGCCGCGACCACGATGATCCACGTGCGCTCCGCCCTGCGCGGACTTCTGACCGTCGAGACCGCCCCGGACAAGCTGCTGACGGCCGCCGACCAGATGATGGCGCGCGACGCGCCGGACCAGTTCGTGACGGCGGCCGCCCTCCACATCGAGCCGGACAGCGGCACGCTGGAGCTCTCGAACGCCGGGCACCCGCCCCTCGTGCTGATCCACGCCGACGGCACGGCCGAGGTGGTCGAGGGCGGCGCCGGTCTGCCGCTGGCGGTGCAGCCCCTCGAGGGTCGTACGTCCGTCCGGGTGCCGGTCGAGCCGGGTGCGACCGTCGTGCTGGTGACCGATGGCGTGGTGGAGTCCAAGGACCGCGACATCGACGAGGGCATCGAGCTGCTGCGTCAGCGGGCTGCGGAGCTGGCGGGCGGTTCGTTGGAGGCGCTGGTCGCCGGCCTGGCCGACCTCGCCGACGAACGCCTCCACGACGACGTCACGGTCGTGGCGGCCCGCCTGCGCTGAGGGCGACCTCGACGTCGGCGACAGCGGTCGGCACACCGACCGCAGCCCAGGAGACACCTGCCGCGTCGACGCGGGCCGCCGTGCCGCCGACGCCGAGGACCAGCGCCCGGCCGGGCAGGTCGTCCCACGGCGGGAGCGAGTGCTGGCAGCGCACGTGCAGCGCGCCCGTCGCGATGGCCGTCGCGTCCATCGAGGCTGACCCCAGCATGCGCAGCGTCGCCGCGCCACCGACCAACCGGTCGAAGGCCGCACCGACCTCCCCGCCGTACGACGGGGGGTGCAGGTAGGTCGTCATGCAGGACGCCGCGAGCGGCCGGTCCACCAGGCGTGGCAGTGGTACGCCGTCGAGCGTGGTCGGCAGGTCGGGTCCGCCGACGTAGGTGCGACCGGTCGCGGGGTGGTGGACCGCGCCCAGGACGAGATCGTCGCCGTCGGTGAGTGCGATGGCCGAGCACCACCAGTCGAGGCCGGCGACGAAGTTGTAGGTGCCGTCGACGGGATCGATCACCCAGGTCCGGCCGCTGGTCCCGTCGTGACTGGCGCCCTCCTCGCCGAGGATGCCGTCGTCGGGACGTTCGGCCCGGAGGGTGTCGACGACGAGCTGCTCGGCCGCGTGGTCCGCAGCGGTCACGACGTCCGAGATCGAGGTCTTGCGCTCGGTCTCGAGACCGTCCGCCCGCATCCGTCGCGCCAGGGTGCCGGCCTCGCGGACCAACCGGGCCGCGAGCTCGGCATCGGCGATCACGCCCACGCCTCCGCCAGCAGCGAGCGGGTGTCGGAGAGCAGCTGCGGAAGGGTCTTGGTGGCACCGAGGACGGTGATGAAGTTGGCGTCACCCGACCACCGGGGCACGACGTGCTGGTGCAGGTGCTGCGACAGGGAACCGCCGGCGACACCACCGAGGTTGAGGCCGACGTTGAAGGCGTGCGGCCCGCTGACCTCGCGGATCGCGCGCACGGCCTGCTGCGTGGTGGTCATCAGCTCGGTGACCTCCTGCTCGGTCAGGTCCTCGAGCTCGGCGACGTGGCGGTGCGGGAGCACCATCAGGTGACCGGGGTTGTAGGGGTGCAGGTTGAGGACGGCGAAGCAGGTCTCCCCACGGCGGACGACCAGGCTCTGGTCGTCCGGCAGGTCCTCCATCGCGCAGAACGGGCAGCCGTCGTCGGTCGGTCGACCGGGCGCGACGTACGCCATCCGGTGCGGCGTCCAGAGCCGGTCGAAACCCTCGAACCCGTCGCGCTCGTGGCCACCGGGATCAGTCATGGGACAACCCTAGGGTGTGCGTCCCGATGCTCGGCCGTCGCGAGCGTCGTCCAGCGCGTGCGCTGGCAAGGCGGAGGAGGGAGGCGGGACGGAGTCCCGGCGACTGACGACAACGCAGTCCAGCGTGCGTGATGGGCGGCGCGCAGCAGGCCATGGCATCGCGACGCGCGCCCCTAGGGTGAGGACATGAACCTCCGCCCTGCGCGTCCCGAGGACATGGCCACGGTCGCCGACATCTGGCACACGGCCTGGCACACCAGCCACCCCGGGCACGTGCCCAACGGCCTGACGGCGGCCCGCAACCTGGCGGCCTTCCACGCACGTACGCCGTCCCGGGTCGGGGACACCACGGTCGCCGAGGTCGACGGCCGGATCGTCGGATTCATCATGATCGACCGCGACGAGGTCGAGCAGGTCTTCGTCGACCCGGCCGCGCACGGCAGCGGGGTCGCCAGCACGCTGCTCGACGAGGCCGAGCGCCAGGTCGCGGCGGCGGGGTACGACGTCGCGTGGTTGGCCGTCGCGATCGGCAACCTGCGGGCCCGTGCGTTCTACGAGAAGCGTGGGTGGACCAACGAGGAGGACCTGCCCTACGAGGTCACGGCGGAGGGCACGACGTACATCTCGCCCTGTCGCCGCTACGTCAAGCGGGTCTAGGGTCGCGAGATGACCGAGGTCGGGGCGACGAGGCGCGCGGTGCTCGGCGGCGCCGTCGTCGCCCTGGGCGGAGGGATGCTCGGGCCGCGCGCGGTGGCCGCGACGTCGTTGGCGGACCCGAAGGCGTACCGGTCGGCGAGGGATCTCGCCGCCCTGCTGGACGGCTTCACGGCGGCGCGGACCATGGCCGTCGGTCAGCAGCTCAACGTCAACGGCGACGACCCGTTCGGGCCGTTGACCGCCCTCGACGCCGAGGCTCCGGCGCTCTCCGGACGCGTGCGGCTCCTCGGGTGGACGACCAACGAGTGGCAGTACGCCGTCAAGCACGACTACAACCAGGAGGTGCTGGGCGACCTGATCGCTCGCGCCCGGGCAGGCGACGTCCTGGTCACCAGCTGGTACCCCCGCAACCCCCGTACCCGCGCCGGCGCGCACGAGCAGCCGGGGCCGAAGGTGGTCGCCCGGGTGCTCGAGGAGGGGACGCCGGAGCGCAAGCGCTTCCTCGCGGAGTTCGACCACGAGGTCGCGCCGTACCTCCTGCAGCTGCAGAAGGCCGGCGTCGCCACCGTCTTCCGGCCGCTCATCGAGGCCAACAGCTACTGGTTCTGGTGGGGCTGCGACAACGGGCACGGCGGGTCCGCCGCATGGCGCTCCAACATCAGGAAGCTCTACCGGCTGGTCCAGAAGCGGGCCTGGGCGCACGGCATCCACAACCTGCTCTGGTGCTGCTCGTTCGTGCCTCGCTCCGACTACAACGCCGCCGACCCGGTGGCGACGCGTCCGGCGGCGTACGACATCGCCGGCCTGTCGAGCTATGACTTCGAGGCCTGCGGCGACGACACCGACGAGCTCGTGCTCGGGTCGTACGCCGCGATGGCGGCCGTCTCACCGCGGATGGCGCTCGCCGAGGTGGGCCCGGCGAACAGCAACGGGTCGTGGGACCCGGCCGTGATCACGACGGGCCTGAAGGCTGCCGGCGACGCGCCGGCGTACGGCATGTTCTGGTTCGACGACGGCGAGCCCGACCCGACCGACACCGAGGGCTCCTCGGTCGCCGGGGTCAAGCAGATCTCCTCGCTCGCCGGCGGCAGGACGTGGCTCGCGACGGCGAGCGAGGACGGGTTGATCTACGTCGGTTAGCCGCTAGACCTGCTCGCGCGAGGCAACCGCGTCGGCGACCCGCTTGATGGCCTCGTCGATCGGCACCCCGTTGTCCTGACGGCCGTCGCGGTAGCGGAACGACACCGCACCGGCGGCCACGTCGTCGGCGCCGGCGATCATCATGAACGGCACCTTCTGCAGCTGGGCGTTGCGGATCTTCTTCTGCATCCGGTCGTCCGAGTCGTCGACCTCGACCCGCAGGCCCTGCGCCTTCATCTGCCTCGCGACGTCGTAGAGGTAGTCGGAGAAGGCGTCGGCGACCGGGATCGCCTGCACCTGCACGGGCGCGAGCCACGGCGGGAACGCGCCGGCGTAGTGCTCGACGAGCACCCCGATGAACCGCTCGATGGAGCCGAACTTCGCGGAGTGGATCATCACCGGCTGCTGACGCGTGCCGTCGGAGGCGACGTACTCGAGGTTGAACCGGTCGGCCGACGGCTGGTTGAAGTCGTACTGGATCGTCGACATCTGCCAGGTGCGGCCGATGGCGTCCCGGGCCTGCACGGAGACCTTGGGGCCGTAGTAGGCCGCGCCGCCCGGGTCCGGGACCAGCTCGAGGCCGGACTCGATGCAGACGTCCTCGAGGACCTTGGTCGCGATCTCCCAGTCCTCGTCGGAGCCGATGAACTTGTCCGGCTTGGAGTCGTCGCGGGTCGACAGCTCGAGGTAGAAGTCGTCGAGGCCGAAGTCGCGGAAGAGTCCGAGGCAGAAGTCGAGCAGGTGCTTGATCTCGTCGGACGCCTGCTCCTTGGTGACGTAGGAGTGCGAGTCGTCCTGCGCGAAGCCGCGCACCCGGGTCAGGCCGTGGATGACGCCCGACTTCTCGTGCCGGTAGACCGACCCGAACTCGAAGAGCCGCAGCGGCAGCTCCCGGTAGGAGCGCTGGCGCGAGCGGAAGATCAGGTTGTGCATCGGGCAGTTCATCGCCTTGAGGCGGTAGTCCATGCCGTCGACGTCGAGCGCCGGGAACATGCCCTCGCCGTAGTACGGCAGGTGCCCGGAGGTGTAGAACAGCCCCTCCTTGGCGATGTGCGGCGTGCCGACGTACTCGAAGCCCTCCTCGATGTGCCGCCGGCGGACGTAGTCCTCCATCTCCCGCTTGATCACGCCGCCCTTGGGGTGGAAGACGGGCAGGCCCGAGCCGATCTCGTCCGGGAAGCTGAAGAGGTCGAGCTCGCGCCCGAGCTTGCGGTGGTCGCGCCGCTCGGCCTCCTCGATGCGGTGGAGGTGCTCCTCGAGCGCCTCCTTGGACTCCCACGCGGTGCCGTAGATGCGCTGGAGCTGCTTGTTCTTCTCGTCGCCGCGCCAGTACGCCGCCGCGCTGCGCATCAGCTTGAACGCCGGGATCCGCTTGGTGGTCGGCAGGTGCGGGCCGCGGCAGAGGTCGCTCCACGCGACGTCGCCGTTGCGTCGGACGTTGTCGTAGATCGTCAGCTCGCCGGCGCCGACCTCCGCGCTCGCGCCCTCGGCGGCGTCCTCGGCCTTGCCCGACCCCTTGAGACCGATCAGCTCGATCTTGTAGGGCTCGTCCTGCAGCTCGTGGATCGCGTCGTGGTCGCTGGTGACCCGGCGCTCGAAGCGCTGGCCCTCCTTGATGATCTTCCGCATCGCGGTCTCGATCTTCACGAGGTCCTCGGGCACGAACGGGGTCTCGACGTCGAAGTCGTAGTAGAAGCCGTTCTCCACCGGCGGGCCGATGCCGAGCTTGGCCTCGGGGAAGAGCTGCTGCACGGCCTGGGCCATCACGTGGGCCGTCGAGTGGCGCAGGATGTCGTGGCCGTCGGCGCTGTCGATCGCCACTCCCCCGACCTCGTCGCCGTCCTT
Source organism: Nocardioides pollutisoli (assembly GCF_040045055.1). Lineage (NCBI taxonomy): Bacteria > Bacillati > Actinomycetota > Actinomycetes > Propionibacteriales > Nocardioidaceae > Nocardioides > Nocardioides pollutisoli. Next base: position 3,537,220 of record NZ_JBDZDU010000001.1, on the reverse strand, counting down.
GAGCTCGTAGGCGAGGTCCTTCAGGCCGCCGTTGACCCGGGCCGCGATGACCGCGGTGTCGTCGGCGAAGAGCTCCCAGGCCTTGGTGCCCGTCGTGACCGTCCGGTCCTCACGCGCGTCGGCGTGGACGAGGACGATCTTGAGGTCGGACACGGTGACTCCTTGACTGGGTGGCCGCCCGGCGCTCTCCGGGCTCGTTCGATCGTATCGAGGACCGGACCGGCGACGCTCCCGGGTTATCCGGGCCGTCACATGACAGAAGGCCACACGCTCTGCGTGCGGCCTTCTCGGTGCCTCTCGGTGGGCGATACTGGGTTCGAACCAGTGACCTCTTCGGTGTGAACGAAGCGCGCTACCACTGCGCCAATCGCCCGAGTTGTGCGGTCGCAGACTCTAGCGCACGGTTCGGCTCAGAACACATTCGGGCACCCGCGTCACGGACCGCCCCCTCGGTCGTCTCCCTGACGTGACCCAGCAGCCGATCTCGCCCACGCTGACCCAGCAGGTGACCCTGCAGTGCCTCGACGCCCGAGGCCGCAGCATCGACCTGCCGGCGTCGCTCGGCTACGACCCGAGCGACCCGTGGGCCGTGGCGATCACCTTCGGCGGTCCCGGTGAGCAGGTCTGCTGGGTGGTGGGCCGCGACCTGCTGCTGCAGGGCGTCACCGACCCGGCCGGCGAGGGCGACGTCCTGCTCTGGCCGAGCATCGACGAGAACGGCCGGGCAGCTGTGGTCATGGAGCTGTGCTCCCCCGACGGCCGGCTGGTCACCCAGCTCCGCACGCACGACCTCTACCGGTTCCTGACCCGCACCCTCGCGCTGGTGCCCCGGGGCACCGAGTGGATCGACCTCGACCTGCTGGTCGGCGAGCTGACCAGGGACTCAGAGTCCCAGTAGCTCCGGCTCCCGCTTGGCCCAGGTCTCCTGCGCCTCGAGGGTGACGGGTCCCGGGGCGGGCAGCTCGCGGCCGTCCCAGTGCGAGACCGCCTGCACGTCGCGCGTCGTCGACGCCAGGAACACCTCCGTGGCCCGCTCGACCACCGAGATCGGCTCGTCGACCTCGCGGCCGCCGTACCACTCGAGGATCAGCCCACGGGTCACGCCGGCGAGGCAGCCGCTGGCGAGCGTCGGCGTCCGCAGCTCACCGTCGACGACGTAGAAGACGTTGGACCCGGTGCCCTCGCAGAGGTTGCCCGTGGTCGTCGCGAAGATCGCCTCGGTCGCGCCCTGGGCCTTCGCGTGGGCGAGCGCGACGACGTTCTCGGCGTACGACGTGGTCTTCACGCCGGCGAGCGCCCCCCGCTCGTTGCGCGGCCACGGCACGGTCGCCACCCGGGTGGTCGCGGGCCACGGCTGCATCGCGTCGGCGACCACGACCAGGGTCGTCGGGCCGTCGCCGCGCCCGGACCCCATCGGCGCCGGCCCGCCGGTGACCGTGATCCGCAGGCGACCCAGCGGCAGCTCGGCGCCGCCCAGGACGGCCTCGATCCCCCGGCGTACGTCGCCCTCGTCGACCGCCGGCAGCCCGAGCGCCTGCGCGGACCGCTGGAGCCGGGCGAGGTGCAGGTCGAGCCCGAAGGGCAGCCCGTCGACGACCTTCACCGCCTCGAAGACGCCGTCGCCGACCGTCAGCCCGTGGTCGGTGACGGACACCGCCGGTGCGGTCGGGTCGTCGAGGAGGGAACCGTTGATCCAGGCACGCATACCGTCACTCTAGGAGCGCCGAACACCCCGCGAACGGCAGGCAACGCGCCGGGGCGGACCCGATTTTGCGCGGTCCGGGGCATCGGCTACTGTTCTCAAGCACGCCGACCGGGAGACCGGCCGGAGCGCAGGCGGACATAGCTCAGTTGGTAGAGCGCAACCTTGCCAAGGTTGAGGTCGCGAGTTCGAGTCTCGTTGTCCGCTCGGAGAGGTCTCTCCCCAGTTTGGCCTCCGTGGTGGGTTGGCCGAGAGGCGAGGCAACGGACTGCAAATCCGTGTACACGGGTTCAAATCCCGTACCCACCTCCATGCAGTCACTCTCACAATTCAAGACCCGGGCGATTGGCGCAGTGGTAGCGCGCTTCCCTGACACGGAAGAGGTCACTGGTTCAAACCCAGTATCGCCCACCAGCAAAGACACAGCCCCTGATCTGCGGAGACGCAGAGCAGGGGCTTTGTTCATCCTGGACGCGGGTCCAGCAGGCGTCCCCAGCCGGTCCCGCCCAGCACGAGACCACCAGTTCTGTATTCGAACACACGTTCTACACTGGGTCGATGGAGGGACGCTCAGCACGTGTTGGGTCCCTCCCCCGTCCTGTCTGGATCGACTCCACCAGCTTGTGGAACCACCACGGCGGCAGCCCGCCGAGCGTCGGCATCCTGCTCGAGTGGCGCCAGGCGGTGGACATCCGCGGCCGGCCGTCGTGGGAGGGCTTGATCATCTGGGCGAACGCGGGCTCGGGTCGCTGGTCCAGCGGGTGCACCTGGATGCGGTCGCAGTGCATCCGGCCGATGATCGTGGCCGACTGGAAGTCCTCAGGACATGGGTGACCCCGCCGGAGTCTCGGGTCTCCAGCGGGGTCGAGGATGACAGTAGCCACGCCACGAGCGCGACCAAAGGGACTTGCGGGAACCTGGAGGAAAGTGGCCAGCACCCGGTCTCGCCGACCAGAGTTACCCCAGGTCAGAGCCCATCTCGAGGGCGACTTCCTGACTTCGGCGAATATCCCGCCGTTTCACACTTGCGCCCACGGGGAGCGCATACTGGAGGGAATGTCTACTTCATCCCGCCAGCCGCGTCACCTGGCCACGAGTCCTTTCGCTCCCAAGCTGGAGCGGCCGATCGAGACCTTCGAGGTCTCCGACCTCGTGTCCCACGACTCCTACGGCCTGGGCCGCGTCGTGTCGGTCGAGCCCGCGGCGGTGTCCGTCGACTTCACGTCGCGAACGGTGCGCATCCCGAGCCCGTTCAGCAAGATGACCCGCCTGTAGCAGGCGGAGCAGCGGTCGCTCAGCGACTTCGCTGCGAAGGATCCTCCGAGGACAGGGAGGGCCCGAGGGCAGCGACGACCTCGGGCCACCTCCCTGTCGACGTTGCGTCCCCCGGATCCGTGTCCCGGAGGCGACCACACCAGCGTCTCGGGTCACCGGAAGCGGTCTTCTCAGAGACTAAGCCCGGGCGCCGCCGAAGCGGGCGTGCTTGCGGAAATCTGGAGATAAACGTGGACACCCGGCGGCGCCGCACCCGCTCCCGTCCCCCGTGCATGTCGGAAGGGCGCGCAGGCCGCCGGGGCCCGGTCAGGATCCGTGACGACATGCCCCCCTCGGCTCACCCGCACGGATGAAGACGCTCAGGCGTCGTACGCCGGGAGCGTGAACCGGAAGATCGAGCCCTGTCCGGCGGGGTTCGGCAGGGCCTCGATGGTCCCGCCGTGCCGGTTGATGATCCGCCGCACGATCGAGAGGCCGAGCCCGCTGCCCTCGTACTCGCGGTAGTGGGCACGGTGGAACTCGTCGAAGATCTTCTCGCGATCCCCGTCAGGGACGCCGATGCCGTGGTCCACGACCTCGATCGTGACCAGGCGGGCGTCGCTGCGGCAGCCGCGGACCATGATCTTGGGCTCCTCGCCGGGGGCGACGTACTTGACGGCGTTGCCGACCAGGTTGTCGAGCACCTGGCGCACCAGCACGGGGTCGGCGAGCACCAGCGACACGGGTTCGACGCTGACGAAGCCCTCTGCGTGACGGGCCGCCACGATCTCGGCGGCGATCGCGGTCACGTCGGTGCGGCTGACGTCGAGGTCGCGAGCGTTGCTGGTCGCGTGGGCGAGCAGGTCGCGGATCAGCTCACGCATCCGACGCGAGGCCGACCGCACGCGCGAGACGAACTCGCGGGCGAGCTGGGCGTCGAGCGCACCGGCATCCAGCTCGTCGGCGATCATCTCCGTCCAGCCGTCGATCGCGGCCAGGGGGTTGCGCAGGTCGTGGGCGACAACGCCGGCGAACGCCGAGAGCTCCTCGCGATGGGCGTGCTCGCTGGTCGTGTCGCGGAGCAGCAGCAGGGCCCGGGCCCGGTTGAGGCGCTCGTCGCGCGGCAGCGGGATCGCGGACACGTTGAGGATGCGTGACTCCCCGCTGTCCGCGACCCTGATCATGATCTCCGTGTCCTGGACCGTCTCACCCCGCAGCGCGCGAGCAGTGGGCCGCTCGGCGTCCGAGAGCAGGACGCCGTCGACCGACCAGCTGCTCAGCGACAGCCGCGAGCCAGTGGTCAGCGGCTCGCCGTCGACGCCGAGCGCCTGGGCTGCGGCCTCGTTGTGCATCAGCAGCTCGCCGGTCTCGTCGACCACGAGGACTCCCTCGGTCATCGACCCGATGACCGCGGAGCGGATGCGCTCGCTGTACTCCGCCTCCTCCTGCGCCCGACGCAGCTCGTCCGCGAGGGACTGCCGTTCGTCGCGGCCGGTCGAGAGGCCGAGGCCGGTGATCACCATCGTGGCGATGTAGAACTCCGCGAGGAGGTAGCCGAACTCGAGCCGGTCGACCGAGGCGAAGGGGCCGATCTGGACCATGGTCAGGCCCAGGGTGGCGAGACCGATGACCAGGGAGTGGCCGGCGCTGAAGACCGTCGAGAACCGGAGCCCGCACCAGACGGTCGCCGCCAGCAGCGGGAACGCGATCGGCAGGTCCTCGAAGGAGAACGCCACGACGTACATCGCGACCGTGAACGCGGCCATGGCGACCAGCTCGGCCCAGGTGCCGTCGCCGAGCAGCGGGCGGCGCGGCAGGTCGGTCCTGAGCCGCTGGCCCAGCAGGAGGCCGAAGGTGACGATGATGCAGGCACTGCAGAGGTTGCGACCGAACCAGAGCAGGCCGGCCATCGTGGTGTCGTCGCCGGTCAGCGCGGTGATGCCGACGGAGGTGAGGATCGCGCCGACCGCCATCGCGATCACGAGCGCCGCCCCGAAGCGGGCCAGGGCCCGCGGCCGGTCGAGCGCGCGCTCGCCTCCGCAGCCCCAGATCTGCGGGCACCACGCGCGCAGCAGGACCACGGCGAGCAGGGTCTGGACGACCGTGGTCGCGGTGAAGACACCGGCCTGCTGGGGCTCGGCACCGGTGAGGGTGTTCGCGCCGTACGCGACCGCGGCCAGGACGAGGGTCTCGATGCTCAGCACGCGAGCGCCGCGGAGCAGGAACCACAGGACCGCCACGCCGCCGATCGGCACCGCGCTGGTGAAGCCGGGCTCGGGGTAGTCGGTGCGCTCGGCGGCGACTGCGAGCACGCCGATGAGCGCTGCGAAGGCCACGGCCCAGCCGGGGCTCACCAGCGCATGCAGTTGCTTCCGGTCTCCCGGCATCCCACCCACCTATCCGGGCCCCCACCCACGGCCAGCAGGCTAGCGGGATCGCCGGGCGAATGGGGGGATCCCAGGGGTCAGGACTCGTCGGTGGCGAACTCCTCGTCGTGCGTGCCCGGGCGAGGCGCCCAGGGCAGCTCACGCGCGGGTCGTACGACGATCAGCCGGTCGCCGCGGGCGAGCTGGGTGACCACCGGGTCGAAGTAGCGGTAGACCTTCTCGTCACGCACGACCGCGATCACCTGGTCGGGCAGCTGCTGGGGCTGCTTGCCGACCTCGGAGACGATCAGGTCGCGCTCGGCGACCTCGAGGCCCTCGCCGTACGTCAGCAGGTCCTCCATGACCGACCCGAGCGTCGGCGACAGCGAGGAGAGGCCGAGGAGGCGGCCGACCGCGTCGGACGAGGTGATCACCGAGTTGGCGCCGGACTGGCGCATCAGGGCGACGTTCTCCTGCTCGCGCACGGCGGCCACGATCCAGACCTCGGGGTTGAGCTGGCGCACGGTGAGCGTCGCGAGGACGTTGGAGTCGTCGCGGTTGGTGGTGATGATGACCCGCTCGGCGTCCTTCACCCCCGCTCGGCGGAGCACGTCGCGACGGGTCGCGTCGCCGGTGACGACGGCCAGCCCGTCGGCGTGGGCCTCCTGGAGCGCCTCCGCACCCGGGTCGACGACGATGATCGACTCGCGGTCCTGGCCGTTGTTGACGAGGGTGTCGACAGCGGCGCGGCCCTTGGTGCCGTAGCCGATCACGACGACGTGGGCTCCCATTTTCTTCCTCCAACGAGCGACGCGGAGCATCTCGCGACCCTGTGAGGCGAGCACCTCCAGGGTGGTCCCGATCAACAGCACCAGGAAGGCGATGCGGAGCGGGGTGATGACGAAGGCGTTGATCAGCCGGGCGTGCGGGGCGACCGGCGCGATGTCGCCGTACCCGGTCGTGCTGAGCGTGACGGTCGTGTAGTAGATCGAGTCGACCAGGTCGACGGAGTAGTTGCTCGCCGGGTCGTTGCCGTCGCGGTAGGCACCGCGGTCGAAGTAGACGATCAGGACCGTGCCGACGAGGATCGCGACCGCCAGCAGGAGACGCCTGCCGAGCTCCCACCAGGGTGAGCGGTTGTTGTCCGGCAGGGAGAGGTTCCCGCGGACGCGACCGACGGTGATGTCGCTGGAGTCGTCCGGCACGGTGGGCAATCTAGCCGGTCGTCTCGCGGGAGCCGATGCGGCGTAGCCGCTGCATCAGCTCGAGCCTCGCCAGCATCGTCGTCTTCTGCGGGAAGACGGTGTCGAAGGCGGCGTTGACCGCCGCCCCGATGAGCACGGCGATGGACACGAGGTAGAGCCAGAGGAGCACGGCGATCGGCGCGGCCAGCGGACCGTAGATCGAGCGCGAGTCGGTCGCAGTCACGGTCAGGAACTCGCGCAGCACGTAGGAGCCGACGATCCAGCAGAAGAGCGAGAACGTCGCGCCCGGGAGGTTGAAGCTCCAGTTCGTCCGGACCGGCACCGACACGTGGTAGAGCGTCGCGAGGAAGCAGATGCAGATCACGATGACGACGGGCCAGTAGAAGTGCATGAGGAAGTCGAGACGCTCTGGCAGCCAGTCCTCGACGAGGGTCGGCCCGGCCACCACCAGGGGGATCGACACGACGCCGGTGACCATCGCGAGGACGTAGAGGAGGAACGAGAGGGCCCGCGCCTGCACGATCCCGCGGTGGCCGCCGAGCCCGTGCATGATCGTGATGGTGTCGACGAAGACGTTGAGCGCCCGCGAGCCGGACCAGAGCGCGAGCACGAACCCGATCGAGATGATGTCGAAGCGGCCGCCGCGGAGCACGTCGTCGATCGTGGGCTCGATGATCTTGTGCACGGCACCGTCGGTGAGCCCCCGCTGCGAGAGCTCCACGATGGCGTTGCGCACGTCGTCGACCTGACCGGGACTGAACTGGTCGGTGACGAAGCCGATCGCGCCGGCCATCGCGAAGATCAGCGGCGGCACGGACAGCACCGCGAAGAACGCGGCCTCGGCGGCCAGCCCGGTGACGCGGTACTTCAGGCATGAGGCGACGGTCGCCGTGATGAGCCGCCAGACGACGTCGGCGGTGCTGCGCAGCCACTCCCGGACGGACTCGGCGGTCGGGCGCGAGGGACTCTGAGTCTCCTCCACCGACGCCATGGAACTACCGTAGACACATGCGTTCCGAGATCCGGGTAGCCACGAACCAAGCGCCCCTCCTGGTCGGTCACAACGTGGTCACGGCCGATGTCGCCCTGGTCGAGGCGGTCACCCGGCACGGGTCCTCCGACGTCGTTCTCGACCTGGTCGGACTGGGTGCCGAGGCCGGCACCGCCGAAGCCCGTGAGCAGGGCATGCTCGCCAACGAGCACCACCCGGAGCTCACGCCGTACGACCGCTACGGGAACCGGATCGACGAGGTCGAGTTCCACCCCGCGTGGCACTGGCTGATGGAGCGCGCGGTCGGCCACGGGCTGGCGGCAGCGCCGTGGGAGTCCGACGAGGCGCACGCGCACGTACGCCGGGCCGCCGGCTTCATGGCCTGGTCGCACACCGAGCCGGGGCACGGCTGCCCGATCTCGATGACCTACGCCGCGATCCCGGCCCTGCGCGCGGACGATGCTCTCGCCAAGGAGTGGACTCCCCTGCTGGCGTCGACGACGTACGACCCCGGCGTCCGGGCGCCGTCGACCAAGCTCGGCGCGCTCGCTGGCATGGGCATGACCGAGAAGCAGGGCGGGTCCGACGTCCGAGCCAACGTCACCGAGGCGCGGCGCACGTCCGTCGACGGCGACTACACCCTGCACGGGCACAAGTGGTTCACGTCGGCGCCCATGAACGACGTCTTCCTGGTGCTCGCCCAGACCGAGGGCGGGGTCACCTGCTTCGTGTTGCCGCGGGTGCTCGCCGACGGGACGCGCAACCAGCTCGACGTCGTGCGCCTCAAGGACAAGCTGGGCAACCGGTCCAACGCGTCGTCGGAGCTCGAGTTCGACGGCACGCTCGCGCACCGGCTCGGTGACGAGGGCCGCGGGGTCCGCACGATCATCGAGATGGTCGCAGCGACCCGCCTCGACTGCGTGCTCGGCTCGACCGCCCTGATGCGCCGTGCGGTCAACGAGGCGACCTGGCACGCGTCGCACCGCTCGGCCTTCGGCTCGCTGCTGAGCGAGAAGCCGCTGATGCAGAACGTGCTCGCCGACCTGGCCGTCGAGGCCGAGGCCGCGACGGCCCTCTCGATCCGGCTTGCGGCCGCCGTCGACAACCTCGCCGACCCGCACGAGGCGGCGCTGCGCCGGATCGCGCTGCCGCTCTCGAAGTTCTGGGTCTGCAAGCGCACGCCCGCCCTGGTCGCGGAGGCGCTCGAGTGCCTGGGCGGCAACGGTTACGTCGAGGAGTCCGGCATGCCGCTCCTCTACCGCGAGGCGCCTCTCAACTCGGTCTGGGAGGGCTCGGGCAACGTCAACGCGCTCGACGTGCTCCGCGCCCTGGGCCGCGAGCCCGAGGTGCTCGACGCGTGGATCACCGAGGTCGGCCGCGCTCGCGGCGGCGACGCCCGTCTCGACCGGGCGATCGAGGACACCCTCGCCCTGCTCGGCTCGCTGATGGGCGAGCCCGACGGGATGGAGCGGCACGCACGGCGGCTCGCCATGCGGATGGCGCTCTGCCTGCAGGGCGCGCTGCTGGTGCAGTTCGCCCCGCCCGCCGTGTCCGACATCTTCTGCGGGTCCCGCCTGGGTTCGTCGTACGACGGGGTCTTCGGCACCCTCGCCGGCGGCAACCTGCGCGCCGTCGTCGAGCGCGCGACCCCGGTCCTCTCGTGAGCAGCACCCGCGAGTGGGACGCGGCGTCGTACGACGCCCTCCCGCTCCCCCACGTCGGCTGGGGCCTGCGGGTGCTGGACCGCATGGCCCTCACGGGCGACGAGCTCGTCCTCGACGCCGGCTGCGGCACCGGTCGCGACGCCGCAGCGCTGCTCGAGCGGTGGCCCGACGTGCGCGTGATCGGGCTCGACGGGTCGCAGCAGATGCTCGACCAGGCCCGCACCCGCCTCGGCGACGGGGTGACCCTGGTGCGCGCCGACCTGACGGTCGCGCCCCTCCCCGTCCCCGAACCGGTCGACGCCGTGATGAGCGTGGCCGCGTTCCACTGGATCAGCGACCACGCCACTCTCTTTGCCAACTTGCACGCGGTCATGAAGCCCGGCGCCACGCTCACGACCGACTGCGGCGGTCTCGGCAACGTGGCGGGCGTCAACCGTGCGCTCGCCCGGGTGACCGGCGAGGACCACGACGGCTGGGAGTTCGCGGGCGTCGACGACACCCGCTCGCGGCTCTCGGCTGCTGGCTTCGAGGTGCTCTCCGTGGCCCTGCGCCCGGACCCCTTCCGCTGCGAGGACGTCGAGATCCTGGAGCGCTACCTCGCCTTCGTCATCCTCGGCTCACAGCTCGACGCGCTGCCCGAGTCCGAGCGCGCCGGCTTCGTGACCGAGGTGCGGCTGGCGATGGACCAGCCCGTGGTCGACTACGTGCGGCTCGAGATCGACGCCGTCGCCCGCTGAGGGAGCCCAGCCCGGACCGCGGACCAGGAGCACAGTCGTCGATCTCCGCACTCATCGAGGGCTGGTCTAGCCCACCGCGTCGGCGAGCACGCGTTCGCGGAAATCCACGGCGGCCGACCGAGCACAGTTCTAGCGTTTGGGAAGGCCCCCACCCGCCAGGAGTGTCAGTGAAGAAGCCCTCTCGGTCGCGCGTCGCCGCCATCGCCGTCGTCGCTGTCGGACTCACCACCACCATGGCCGTCGGCTATGCCGCCTCCGTCGATCGCACCGTCAAGAACGGCGTCGTCACGGCGTGCGTGCAGGTGAAGACCGGAGCCGTGCGGATCGAGAAGAACAAGGCGCCGTGCGTCACGGACGGCAAGAGGAGTGTCCGCGAGCGACGGATCTCCTGGAACAAGCGCGGAGTCGCCGGGGCGGACGGGAGCGACGGCACCTCGATCCTGACGGGCGAGGGTGCACCCGGCGACGACCTCGGGACCACCGGCGACCTCTACTTCGACTCGGTGGGACGGCTGATCTACGGCCCGAAGACCGACGTGTGGCCCACGGACGGGATCAGCCTGATCGGCCCCGCTGGCCCGGCGGGTCCTGGCGGCGGTGGCGTGGCGGGACCCCCGGGACCCCCCGGACCCTCGGGACCTGCGGGCCCGTCCGGCCCCGCAGGCTCGCCCGGTGCCGATGGCTCGGACGGCGCCGACGGTTCACCCGGTGCCGACGGCTCGGACGGCGCCGACGGTGCGGACGGCACCGACGGTTCGGGCGTCACGGTGATGACGTCCAGCAGCGGCGGCCTGGCCACGCTCACCACGCCCCCCGGGGGCGGCACGGGCGCGGCCGTCGCTCTGCCGATCTCCGGGACCGGGTCCGTCGGCAGTCTCGACCTGACGAGCTCGCTGAGCGGTGTCAGCCCCGTGGGGCCGGCCAGTGTCGCCCAGGTGATCCCCGCGAACATGACGCTCAGCGCGTTCTCCGCCCGCGGGACGCTCGCCAGCAACGTCGGGTTCTTCGGGACCGGCGCGTTCCTGACGATCAAGGCCCAGCTCTACACCGCGGCAGGTGACGGATCCACGCCGTTCACCGCAGTCCCCTCGGCCACCTGCACCCTGAGCCCGCCGTACAACACCATCGCCGTCGCGGGCACCACCGGCACCTGCCGGACGACCGGCCTGAGCGTCAGCCTCCAGGCCGGCCAGATCGCCGTGGTCGTGTTCAGCGCGACCTCGACGCCCAGCGGGCCTCCCGGCACCTCGGTCACGGCCCTCTCGGAGCTGCTCAGCGCCGGGCTGACCCTGTCCTGACCACCGCGACCGGCGCGCTCAGGACAGGTTCAGGCCCGGGTAGAGCGGGTGCTTGTCGAGCATCTCGGCGGACGCGTCCTTGACCTTGTCGGCGACCCCGTCGCCCAGCGTGTACGACGCCTTGGACGGCTCCCCCGCCTTGGTGGTGCCGGGCTGGGTGTTCTGGAGGACGTGGACGATGAGCTCGGCGACGTTGTCGAACTCGTCGTGCCCGAACCCGCGCGTGGTCAGCGCCGGGGTGCCGAGGCGGACGCCGGAGGTGTACCAGGCGCCGTTCGGGTCGGACGGGACCGAGTTGCGGTTGGTGACCACGCCGGCGTCGAGCAGCGCGGACTCGGCCTGGCGACCGGTGAGGCCGAACGACGACACGTCGAGCAGCACGAGGTGGTTGTCGGTGCCGTCGGTGACGAGCTTGGCGCCACGGGACATGAAGCCGTCGGCGAGCGACTTGGCGTTGTCGGCGACCTGCTGGGCGTAGGTCTGGAACGCTGGCTGCCGGGCCTCGGCGAGCGCGACGGCCTTGGCGGCCATCACGTGCGAGAGCGGGCCGCCGAGGACCATCGGGCAGCCACGGTCGACGCTCGGGGCGTACTCCTCCGTCGCCAGCACCATGCCGCCGCGCGGGCCGCGCAGCGACTTGTGCGTGGTGGTCGTGACGAGGTGGGCGTGCGGCACCGGGTCCTCGTCGCCGGTGAAGACCTTGCCGGCGACCAGACCCGCGAAGTGGGCCATGTCGACCATCAGCGTGGCGCCGACCTCGTCGGCGATCTCGCGCATCTTGGCGAAGTTCACGCGACGGGGGTACGCCGAGTAGCCGGCGACGAGCACCAGCGGCTTGAACTCCTTCGCCTTGGCGCGCACGACGTCGTAGTCGAGCAGCCCGGTCTCGGGGTCGGTGCCGTACTGCTGCTGGTGGAACATCTTGCCGCTGATGTTCGGGCGGAAGCCGTGGGTGAGGTGGCCACCCGCGTCGAGCGCCATGCCGAGCAGGCGCTGGTTGCCGAGCTCGTGACGCAGCTCCTCCCAGCCCTCGTCGGTCAGGTCGTTGACGTTCTTCTTCTCCAGGCGCTCGAGCCACGGGCCCTCGACCCGGTGGGCGAGGATCGACCAGAAGGCGACCAGGTTGGCGTCGATGCCGGAGTGCGGCTGGGCGTAGGCGTAGTCCGCGCCGAACAGCTCGCGGGCGTGCTCGGCGGCGAGCGCCTCGACGGTGTCGACGTTCTGGCAGCCGGCGTAGAAGCGATGACCGACCGTGCCCTCGGCGTACTTGTCGCTGAACCAGGTGCCCATGGTGAGGAGCACGGCGGGCGAGGCGTAGTTCTCGCTGGCGATCAGCTTGAGCGAACCTCGCTGGTCGGCCAGCTCCTGGCGGGTGGCGTCGGCGATCCGCGGCTCGACCGAGGCGATCACCTCGAGGGCCTGCGAGTAGGCGCTGCTGGTCAACTGGGAAAGATCGGTCATGCGCGCAAGCCTAGTGTCGGTCGGGCGGGTACGCCGAGCGGCCGCCTGACGCGGACGCCGTGTCTCACATCATGGATCTGGGTCTCACATCATGGGATTTCAACTTGTGGGAAGCGCGTCCGCTCCCTGAGACTGCTTGACATGACATCTGCTGTGACGACGTACCTCGTGGTTCGACGCCACGTGGACTTCGGGCGCACCCGCAGCATGATGTGTTGGCATTCCTGACCTCTGCCCAGCTCGCTGGTCACTGATCTCCCGGCAACGTCGCCGGTCGTAGGTCGCTGGCCTCACTCTCGTCAAGGAATGCGTCTCTCGATGACCGACCTGCGTTTCACCGCCAAGAAGCCCTCCAAGACCGACGTCCCGCGCCCCAAGCGCGGTGAGGGTCAGTGGGCCTTCGGCTACACCGAGCCGCTGAACAAGAACGAGCAGTCCAAGAAGGACGACAGCCCGCTCAACGTCCGCGACCGGATCCTCTACACCTACTCCAAGCGCGGGTTCGCCTCGATCGACCCGGCCGACCTGCGGGGGCGGTTCCGCTGGATGGGCCTCTACACGCAGCGCGCGCCGGGCTTCGACGGCGGCAAGACGGCGATGCTCGAGGAGGAGGAGCTCGACGACGAGTTCTTCATGATGCGGGTCCGCTCCGACGGCGCGCTGCTCTCCCACGACGCCGTACGCGCCCTCGGCACCATCGGCGTCGACTTCGCCCGCGACACCGCGGACGTGACCGACCGGGAGAACATCCAGTACCACTGGATCCGCATCGAGGACGTCCCGACGATCTGGGAGCGGCTCGAGGCCGCCGGGCTCGACACCATGGAGGCCTGCGGCGACTCGCCGCGGCCGTTCCTCGGCTCCCCCGTCGCCGGGGTCGCGCAGGACGAGATCATCGACGGGACGGCGGCGCTCGAGGAGATCAAGCGTCGCTTCATCGGCAACCCGGACTTCGCGAACTTCCCCCGGAAGTTCAAGACGGCGCTGACCGGCCACCCGTCGCACGACGTGTCGCCCGAGACCAACGACATCTCCTTCGTCGGCACCGTCCACCCCGAGCACGGCCCGGGCTTCGACCTGTGGGTCGGCGGCGGCCTGTCGACCAACCCGATGCTCGCCCAGAAGATGGGCGTCTGGATCCCGCTCGACGAGGTGGCCGACGCCTGGGAGGGCGTGGCCTCGATCTTCCGCGACTACGGCTACCGCCGACTGCGCTCGCGCGCCCGGCTGAAGTTCCTGGTCGCCGACTGGGGCATCGAGAAGTTCCGCGAGGTCCTGGAGAACGAGTACCTCGATCGCAAGCTCGTCTCCTGCGAGTCGCCCGCCTCGCCCACCGGCCACCGCGACCACATCGGTGTCCACGAGCAGCAGGACGGCAACTTCTACGTCGGCATCGCGCCGACCGCCGGCCGCGTCTCCGGCACGCTGCTGGTGCAGCTGGCCGACCTGATCGAGGAGCACGGCGTCGCCGGGGCCCGGCTCACGCCCTACCAGAAGATCGTGCTGGTCGGCGTGCCGCCGACCGCCGTCGAGCCGCTCGTCGAGAAGCTCGACGCGATCGGGCTGTCCGCGCGTCCGTCGTACTGGCGTCGCAACACGATGGCCTGCACCGGTATCGAGTTCTGCAAGCTGGCGATCGTCGACACCAAGAACCGCGCCCGCGACCTGGTGACCGAGCTCGAGAAGCGCTTCCCCGACCTGGACACCCCGATCACCGTCAACGTCAACGGCTGCCCCAACGCCTGCGCCCGCACCCAGGTCGCCGACATCGGCCTCAAGGGCCAGCTGGTGATGCACGAGGGCGAGCAGGTCGAGGGCTTCCAGGTGCACCTCGGCGGTGCCACCGGGCTGCAGGCCAACTTCGGTCGCAAGCTGCGGGCCCACAAGGTGACGAGCGCCGGGCTCGACGACTACGTCAGCAGCCTGGTCCTGAACTTCCAGGCCGACCGCGAGGAAGGCGAGTCCTTCACGACCTGGGTGCTCCGGGCCGACGAGGACCTGCTGCGCGGCGAGAGGACGTTGGAGGGAGTGGGGTCATGAGCGAACGAGCCGTTCCGTTCCACTGCCCCTTCTGCGGCGAGCAGGACCTGCGCCCGCACGAGGTCGTCTCAGAGTCTGGCGAGATCAGCTCTCCGCACGGCACGTGGGAATGCCGCGGCTGCCTGCGCGCCTTCTCCTTGAAGATGCTCGGCTTGATCCGCCCTTCAGGAGCTGGTTCCTCATGACTGCCGCCACCACCACGTCCGCCCGCAACTACCGCGGGATCGAGACCGCGGGTCGCTCGCCCGAGGAGCTGCGCGAGCTCGTGTCCCACTGGGGCGCCGAGCTCGAGCTCGCCCCGGCCGAGGTCATCGTCGAGTGGGCGGCCGCGACCTTCGGCGAGCGCTTCTGCGTGACGTCGTCGATGGGTGACGCCGTGCTGACCGACGTGGTCTCCAAGGTGGTGCCCGGCATCGACGTCCTCTTCCTCGACACCGGCTACCACTTCGCCGAGACCGTCGGCACCCGCGACGCCGTCGAGGCGACCATGCCGGTCAACCTGATCTCGATCACGCCGGTCCAGAGCGTCGCGGAGCAGGACGCGACGTACGGCAAGGACCTCTACAAGACCGACCCGGACCTCTGCTGCAAGCTGCGCAAGGTCCAGCCCCTGGCGGAGCGCCTCGCGGAGTACGACGCGTGGGCGACCGGTCTGCGGCGCGCCGAGACGAAGAACCGGGTCATCGCACCGGTCATCGGCTGGGACGCCAAGAAGGGCAAGGTCAAGATCTCGCCGCTCGCCCGGTGGTCGGACGAGCAGGTCGAGAAGTACATCGCGGACAACGGGGTCCTGGTCAACCCGCTCGTCTACGACGGCTACCCGTCGATCGGCTGCTGGCCCTGCACCCGGCGCGTGGCGCCCGGTGAGGACCCGCGCAGCGGTCGCTGGGCCGGCACCAACAAGACCGAGTGCGGAATCCACTCATGAGCAGCACGAACCCTGGCTCGAACACAGAACGGAGGCTCCTCTGATGGCAGCTCCCGCATTGGTGGCCCTGGCTCACGGCAGTCGTGACCCGCGGTCCGCCGCCACGATCAAGGCCCTCATCGACGAGGTCCGGACGATGCGCCCCGACCTCAAGGTCGAGGCCGCCTTCCTCGAGCTCTCGAAGCCGACCTTCACGACGGTGATCGACCGCCTGGTCCGGTCCGGCCACGACGAGATCGTCGTCGTGCCCCTCCTCCTCACCGAGGCCTACCACGCGAAGGTCGACGTCCCGAGCGCCATCGCAGAGGCCGGTGCGCGCCACCCCGGCGTGCAGATCCGGGCCACCTCGATCCTCGGGCTCGAGCCGCGCTTCCTCGAGGTGCTCGACGTCCGGATGCGCGAGGCGCTCAAGGAGTCCCGTGTCCGCGAGCTCGACGCACTCGTGCTCGCCGCGGCCGGCTCCAGCGACCCGCTCGCCAACCAGGCCGTGGCCCGGCTGGCCCGGGTCTGGGGCGCCCGGCACAAGCTGCCGGTGACGGCGGCGTTCGCCTCCGCGTCCCCGCCCGCGACCGGTGAGGCCGTCCGCGCGTTCCGCGGCGAGGGCCGTCGGCACATCGCCGTCGCCTCGCTGTTCCTGGCGCCGGGATTCCTCCCGGACCGGGCCGCGGAGCTGGCGCTCGAGGCCGGGGCGATCGCGGTCTCCGCGCCGCTGGGCGCCCACCCCGAGCTGGCCCGCACGGTGCTGGCGCGCTACGCCGTCGGTGCCGTCGAGCTGGTGCCCGTCTGAGCAGGACGGCACTTCCGGGCAGGTGAACGGCACCTGCGGTGGAGGCAGGTGAGGGTGCTCGCTTCCTAGCGTTGCGAGCATGACGATCCTGCTCTCGGACGACCGTGTCCGCGCCGTGCCCGTGGTCGAGACGGGCGAGCCGCTGGTGCGGCTGCCTGCGAGCCTCTCCCCTGCCGGAGCACTGGTGCGCGCCGGTCTCGCCGACCGGTTGATGGCGGCCGACCTGCAGCTGCCGCGGGGCATCCAGCTGCGTGTCGTCGAGGGATTCCGGCCCCTCGCCGATCAGCAGACGATCATCACGTCGTACGCCGCCCAGGTGCGCGCGCATCACCCCGGGGCCGACGAGGTCGAGCTGGCGCGCCTGACCAGCCGTTTCGTCGCGCCCGTCGACGTCGCACCGCACGTGGCCGGTGCGGCAGCGGACCTGACGCTGGTCGACGTGTGCGGCGAGGAGCTCGACCTGGGCACGCCGATCGACGCGACGCCCGAGGACAGCGACGGTCGCTGTTACTTCGCCGCCGCGGGCATCGGTGCCGACGCGCGGGCGCACCGGGCGCTCCTGGCGGACGTGCTCGGCCGGCAGGGCCTGGTGAACTACCCGACCGAGTGGTGGCACTGGAGCTTCGGCGATCGCTACTGGGCCCTGGTCTCCGGCGCCAGGCATGCGCTCTACGGTCCGCTTGCGGCGACGGTGGCGGCATGACCGGCCTGGCGGTCGCGGCGCGGAGCGCCACGAGCGGCAGCCCCTGCCTCGACATCGACCTGGAGGCGATCGGGCGCAACACGCGGCTGCTGAGCGAGCGGTCCACCGGCGAGCTGATGGCTGTGGTGAAGGCCGACGGGTTCGGCCACGGCGCGGTCGACGTCGCGCGGACCGCCCTCGCACACGGCGCGTCCCGGCTCGGCGTGACCAGCCTCGACGAGGCGTGGCCCCTGCGGGACGCCGGCATCCGTGCGCCGCTCCTGAGCTGGCTCAACCCGGTCGACGCCGACTTCGCGTCAGCGACCTCGCGCGACATCGAGGTCGCGGTGCCGACCGTCGCGCACCTCGAGGCGGTGGCACGAGTGCCGGGTCGCGCCCGCATTCACCTGCACGTCGACGCCGGGATGGCCCGCGACGGCGCCGCACCCGACACCTGGGCGCAGCTCTGCCGGGCCGCCCGGCGAGCGGAGCAGCGTGGCGAGGTCGAGGTCGTCGGGGTGATGGGTCACCTCGGGTGCGCGGACGACCCGAGGGACGCGTGCAACACGTTGGCGCGCACCCGCTTCGCCTGGGCGATCGAGACCGCCCGGTCGTCCGGCCTGCGACCCGGTCAGCGGCACCTCGCCGCCACGGCAGCCACCCTGACCGACCCGCTCTCCCACCACACGATGACCCGGGTCGGCGCCGGCCTGGTCGGCATCGACCCGTCCGGGAGCACCCGGCTGAGCCCGGCGATGACGCTGACGGCACCGATCGTGTCCGTACGCCGGGTCCGGGCCGGGACGCCGGTCGGCTACGGCCACACCCACCTCACGTCGCGCCCGACCCAGCTCGCGCTGGTGCCGTTGGGCTACGCCGACGGACTGCCCCGCTCGGCCTCGAACCGGGCCGAGGTGCAGCTGCGCGGGCGGCGGCACCCGGTCGTCGGGACGATCTCGATGGACCAGCTGGTGATCGACCTCGGCGACCGCGCGGCCGAGCCGGGCGAGACCGTCACGGTCTTCGGACCCGGAGGTGCCGGGGAGCCGACGGTCGCCGACTGGGCGACCTGGGCCGACACGATCGAGCACGAGATCGTGACCGGGATCGGCGCGCGGGTGCGCCGCCGGGTCCGCGCGGTCGCCCACCTGCGGAGCCTGTCGTGAAGCGCGTCGCCGTGATCGGCGGCGGCCAGAACGGCGAGCACGACGTGTCCCTCGCCTCTGCCGCGTCGGTGGCAGCGGCGCTGGACGTCACGGCGTACGACGTCGTGGCCCTGACCATCGAGTCGAACGGCACCTGGCGCGATCGTGGCGGCCGCCCGATCGGGCTCTCCGGCGCGGCCTGCGTGCTGCGCAGCTGCGACGTCGTGTTCCCGGTCGTCCACGGCCCCCGCGGCGAGGACGGCACCCTGGCCGCGCTGTGCGAGCTGGCCGGTCTCCCCTACGTCGGCTCGGGTGTCGGAGCCGGAGCGCTCGCGATGGACAAGTGGGCGACCAAGCTGGTCGCGAACGCGCTCGGCATCGCCACGGCACCCGGCCACCTCGTCACCCGGGCGACCGCCGCGCACGAGCGCTGGACCCACCCCGTCGTGGTGAAGCCGGTGGCCGCCGGCTCGAGCCTGGGGGTCAGCCTCGTGGCCGAGTCGGACGCGCTGCCCGCGGCACTCGACGCCGCGCTCGCCCTCGACACCCGCGCGCTGGTCGAGGACGTCGTCCTCGGCCGGGAGATCGACGTCGCCGTGCTGCGCCGCGCGGACGGCTCGCTGTTCGTGCCGCCGGCGCTCGAGATCGTCACGGACGGTCTCTTCGACCACGAGCAGAAGTACGGCGGCCACGCCGACTTCCGCGTCCCCGCGCCGCTCGGCGGGGTCGACGCCAAGGCGCTCCTGGACGCGGCGGCGGCGACGTACGACGCGCTCAGCTGCTCCGGGGTCGCCCGCGTCGACTTCTTCCTCACCGACGACGGTCCCGTGCTCAACGAGGTCAACACCGTCCCGGGGATGACCGAGCACTCCCAGGTGCCGCGGATGTTCGCGGCTGCGGGGATGTCCTACGCCGACCTCCTCGACGAGCTGGTCCGTGGCGCCCTGTGATTCCCTTGCGTCCATGACCGGCTGGCAGAAGTGGATCCCGGACGCCGTCCTGGGTCTCATCGTGCTGGTCGCCGGTCTCGTCGAGATCGACGGCAACATCTTCTTCGGGCTGGAGCCGGCCCCGATCAGCATCGTGGTCGGGCTCGCCGTCGCCGTCGGCCTGTCCCGGGCGATGCCGGGGGTCGCGCTGGCACTCGCCTGGGCGATCGGCGCGATGCAGGTCTCGGCCGGGACCCCGGCGATGGTCACCGAGCTGGCGTTCGCCGTGGTCGCCTTCGGCTGCGCACGGTGGGGCAGCACCACGGTCGTCTGGCTCAGCGGGCTGTCGATCCCCGCCAGCGTGGCGATCGCCATGGTCTGGCTGGACATCGACACGTTCTACAGCGTGATGAGCCGGACCGGTCTGCGCACGCTCGCGGAGACGGCGTCTCGCGGGAGCGACTGGCGGCCGACCGTCGGGATCATGCTCCTCGCGCTGGTCGCCGCGCCGTGGCTGCTCGGACTGGCGTTGCGCTTCTCGGCGACCGCCAGCCGGTCCCAGGTCTCCCAGGTCGAGGCCGAGGCCCAGCGCGACCAGGCCGAGGAGATCGCCCACCTGCGCGAGGAGCAGGCCCGGCTGGCGCGCGACGTCCACGACGTGGTCGGCCACTCGCTGGCCGTGATCCTGGCCCAGGCGGAGTCGGCGCAATACCTCAAGGACGACGACACCCCGGGGCTGAAGCGCACCATGACCAACATCGCGACCACCGCACGCACCTCGCTCGAGGACGTCCGTCAGGTGCTGAGCAGCACCAACGGCACGGCGGCACCGACGTCCCGGCAGGGCAGCCTCGACAGCCTGGTCGACGGCGTCCGCGCCTCCGGTCACGAGGTCGCCTCGACCGAGGTCGGCAGCCCCCAGCCGCTGCCACCCGAGCTCGAGGTGGTCGCCTACCGTGTCCTGCAGGAGATGCTGACCAACGCGATGAAGCACGGGCACCGGGGCTCGCCGATCCTGGTCGAGCGCCACTGGGAGGGCGAGCTGAGGATCGAGGTCCGCAACGTGATCGACACGACGGCCGACGAGACCCAGCCGATGGTCCTGGCCGACCCGGTCCCGGAGCGCCAGGGACAGGGCCTCGAGGGGATGCGGCGCCGGCTCGAGGGGGTCGGTGGCCGGCTCGACGTACGCCGTCGCGCCGAGGCCGCTGGCCCGACGTTCACCGCGACCGCCTGGGTGCCGGTGAGGGCCCGGTGAGCGCGCCGATCCGGGTGCTGCTGGTCGACGACCAGGACCTGTTCCGCGAGGGCGTCCGCGTGATCGTCGACGCCCAGGACGGCATGGAGGTGGTCGGTTCGGCGAGCGACGGCCTCGAGGCGATCCAGCTCGTCGACGACCTGGCGCCCGACGTGGTGCTGATGGACATCCGGATGCCCGAGATGGACGGCGTCGAGGCGACCCGGCAGATCTTCCTGCCCGAGCGGGTGTCACGGCGGGCGACGCCGGTGCGGGTGGTCGTGCTGACCACCTTCAACCTCGACGACCGGGCCGCGACCGCGATCCGCCACGGAGCGAGCGGTTTCCTGCTCAAGGGCACCACGCCGGTGATGCTCGCCGACGCGATCCGCACGGTCCATGCCGGCAACGCCGTGCTCGCGCCGCAGGACCTGTCGACCCTGCTCGACGGTCAGTTCCGGTCCCGGACGCCCACGCCCCCGGCGTACCTCTCGCTGACCGAGAAGGAGCGCGAGGTGTTCGACGCGGTGGCCCAGGGCCTGTCCAACACCGAGATCGCCGGGCGCGTCTTCGCGAGCGAGTCGACGGTGAAGACCCACGTGGGCGCCGTGCTGCGCAAGCTCGGGCTGCGCGACCGGGTGCAGATCGTGGTCTTCGCCCACGAGCACGGACTGGTCGGTTAACCCACCAGCTTCTCGACGAGGTGGTCGAGCTGTCGGGCCGGGTCGAGGGTGACGCCGCCGTGGACCGGGCCCGGCTGGAGGACCGTGCTGCGCGGTGCCTTCACGAAGCCGAAGCGCTGGCTCACCGGGGCCGAGGCCGCCGCTCCTCCGCGCTCGTCACCGGCGCAGACACCCTCGACGAAGTTGAGCGCCTCGCAGACCTGGTCGATGTCGAGCCCGGGGTCGAAGGAGCGGAGCCGGTCACGGTCGACCCGCCAGGCGACGTCGAGGAAGTCGGTCGCGTGGCAGTAGAGGACCACGCCCACGTTGACGAACTCCTCGCGGTCGACGCGCGGCACGCACCGGAGCACGACGTACTGGTAGGCGAGCTTGGTCGTCATCGCGGCGCCGCCACCGGCAGCCACTGGCGCGTCTCGAGGCGCGCCGAGAGGAAGGCGACGTACGCCGCGCGTACGGCGTCGGGCGTCTCCGCACCGGGCACCGCCTCGAGCCACACGTCGGGCACCTCGGCCAGGATCTCGGTGAGGACCCGCTCGTCGAGCAGCGCGGTGAGCTCGGCGTCGACCTCGGGCAGCTCGGCGACCCGGTCGCCGAAGACGTGGTCGTCGGGGCTCCACGGCTGAGCGGCGAACCGCGCCGGGGCGCCCTCCTTGAGCAGGGCGCCCCCGCTCCACGCGTGGTGGAAGTAGAGCGCGGCACCGTGGTCGATCACCCACAGGTCGCCGTGCCAGAAGAGCAGGTTGGGGTTGCGCCAGGAGCGGTCGACGTTGGCGGTGAAGGCGTCCAGCCACAGCACCTTCGCGGCGATGCCCGCACCGGTCGGGAGCTCGCCGTCGAAGCCGAAGGCGCTCGGCAGGAAGTCGACACCGAGGTTGAGGCCCGGGCTGGCGTTGAGCAGGTCCTGGACCTCCTCGTCGGCCTCGTAGCGGGCGATCGCGGGGTCGAGGTCGAGGGCGACCAGCTGGGGCGTCCGCAGACCGATCCTTCGGGCCAGCTCACCGACGATCACCTCGGCGACCAGCACGCGCACGCCCTGGCCGGCCCCGCGGAACTTGCAGACGTAGGTCCCGAGGTCGTCTCCCTCGACGATGCCCGGCAGGCTGCCGCCCTCCCGCAGGGGCGTGACGTAGCGGGTGACGGAGACGGTGGGGATCACCGGCACACCCTAGCGATCGGCCCGGGCGCCCCGAGTCCTGTTTACCGTCGCCCTCCTCGGGTATCGGAGGGCAGGCGTCCGGTGGGGACGCCACTCGGGAGGACAGGAACCCTTTATGCGCATACGCCGCCAGCTCACAGCTCTCCTCGTCACCGCACTCGCCGCTACCGGCGTCGGTGTCATCACGACCGCCGCACCCGCGGACGCCGCCGTGCCGACCCGCATCGTCCTGCAGGTGAGCCACCCCAAGGCTCACTACGGCGACAAGCTCTCGATCTCGGGCCAGGTGCAGGGTCAGCAGACCGACGGCACGTGGGCGTCGGTGCCGACCGGTACCGCCACCTTGCAGTTCAGCCCGAAGTCGGGCTCCCAGTGGAAGTCCATGGGGACCGACGACAGCGCCGGCAGCTTCTACTTCTACCCGAAGAAGGCCACGAAGACCGGCAGCTTCCGCGTCGTCTACAGCGGAGGCACCTACGGCGACTACGAGTTCACGCCTCGGACCTCCATGGGCAAGTCGGTGAAGGTCTTCCGCGACCTGAACGACAAGCTCACCCGGCCCGGCAACCGGATCGTGCTCAAGGGCAAGGTGTCGCCGAAGTACAGCAAGAAGGCGATCATCGTCGAGCGCCGCACCAGCAAGCACGGGAAGTGGAAGAAGTTCAAGAAGATCCGGACCAACAAGAAGAGCCAGTGGTCCGTCCAGCTCCCCGCCCCGCGGCGCGGTGACTGGTACTTCCGCGCCTTCACCCCGAAGTCGGGCGGCTTCCAGAAGTCCCCGTCGAACTACATCTACACGACCTACCGGCTCTGACTCGCGGGCCAGCGGGTCAGGCGATCGGCACCTCGCCGATGAGCCTGGCCCGCTCGGCCTCGATGTCGAAGTCGCTCGGCGGCCAGTCGAGCTCCATCCCGCGCAGCGCGCGCAGCAGCAGCTGACCGACCGCCAGGTTGCGGAACCACTTGCGGTCGCTCGGGACCACGAACCAGGGCGCGTGCTCGGTGTTGGTGCGCTCGAGGGCGATCTCGTAGGCACGCTGGTAGTCGGCCCAGTGCGCCCGCTCGTCGATGTCGGACGGGTGGAACTTCCAGTACTTCGTGGGGTCGTCCAGCCGTGCGAGCAGCCGCTCCTTCTGGGTCGCGGCGGAGATGTGGAGCATGCACTTCAGCACGACGGTCCCCTCCTCGACCAGCCGCTGCTCGAAGGTGTTGATCGCGTCGTAGCGACGCTCGATCTCCTCGGCCGGCGCCAGCTGGTGGACGCGTGCGATGAGCACGTCCTCGTAGTGGGAGCGGTCGAAGACCCCGACGTACCCCGGTCCGGGCAGTGCGCGCTCGACCCGCCAGAGGAAGTCGTGCTCCCGCTCCTCCTCGGTCGGCGCCTTGAAGGACGTGATCCGCACGCCCTGCGGGTCGACCAGGCCGACGGTGTGCCGGAGCACGCCGCCCTTGCCGGACGTGTCCATGCCCTGGAGCACGAGCAGCACCCGGCGCGACGAGCCGGCGACCCCTTGGGCGAAGAGCCGTTCCTGCAGGTCGGACAGCTCGTCGCCCAGGGAGAAGAGCAGCTGCTTGCCGTCCTTCTTCGATCCGTCGTAGCCGAGCTTGGCGCGGGTGGGGAGCGCGGCCAGGTCGACCGGACCGGACGGCAGCTGCAGGGGGTGAGGGGTCATCCCCGCACTATCGCAGCACTAGCCCAGCACGCGGCCCACGTCGAGCGAGCAACCGACGACCGTGGTCGTGGAGCCGTCGCCCTGCGGCTCGTCGAACCAGAGCCCCTGGGTGAACCCGGCCTTGGCGAGCATCCGCAGGGAGGCCGCGTTGCGGTGGTCGGGCGCGGCGAAGTAGGCCCTGGCGTCCGGGAACCGGTGCCGGGTGCGCGCCATCCAGGCCCACAGCACCCGAGCGCCCAGCCCACGACCCGACCACTCCTCCGCCAGGGCGTAGTCGACGCCGATCGCCTCCGGGTCGGGCCCCAGGACGGCGAAGTCGGGGTAGTCGCCGATCCGGTAGTCCTGCAGGAACCCCACCGAGCGGCCGTTGACCTCCGCCACCCACATCCGGGTCGGGCTCATCCCGTCGATGCTCGGACCGTACTGCTCCGCGACCCGCTCGGCCGTCGGGTCCCCGTCGGAGGCCCACCAGCGGTGGAGGTGCTCGGTCTGCCGCCAGCGCGTGACGTCGGGCAGGTCGCCGCGCGTCATCGCCCGGATCGTGTAGCGGTTGTCGTGGTCGACGAGAAACTGCTTCACCTCGCCGGACAGGTCGACCGGCACCGGGTCGCCGTGCACGCTCCCGGCCGTACGCCGCGCAGCCGCCGACCACGACTCGCCGTCGTGCACGACGCCCTCGAGGTCGCGGCCGCGGTCGTGGACCACGAGCCGGACCGGCGTCTCGGTCACCGCTTGCGCTGCACCAGCGGCGGCGCAGCAGACCACGGGAAGTCGATCCAGGACTCGGTGTGCCGCCAGACGTAGTCGGGTCGCACGACCGTCCACGGCTTCTCGTAGATGACGGCCATCCGCGCCTCGGCGACCTGGTCGGCGCAGAACTCGCGCACGATCTCGAGGGTCTTGCCGGTGTCGGCGACGTCGTCGGCGATCAGCACCTTGAGCCCGGCCAGGTCGACCGCCGCGGGGGTGGGCGGCAGCATGATCGGGACGTCGAGGCGCTGGTCGACGCCGGTGTAGAACTCGACGTTGACCGCCGACAGGTTCTTGACGTCGAGGGCGTAGCCGAGTCCCATGCCCAGACCCAGGCCACCGCGGGCGATGGACAGGATCAGGTCGGGCTCGTAGCCGCTGTCGACGACCTGCTGGGCGAGCTCCTGCACCGCGGTGCCGAACAGCTCGTAGGTCAGGATCTCGCGCTCAGTCACCACGAGACGGATTGTGCCAGTCAGTCGCGGTCTGCGGCTGCCATCTCCTCACGCACGATCGCGAACGCCATGCCTGAGCCGTAGCCCTTGCGGGCCAGCAGCCCGACCAGCCGACGGGTGGCGGTGGTGTCGTCGACCCGGGACAGGGTGCGCAGCTTCTTGCGGACCAGCACCCGGGCAGCCTCCTCCTCGTCGGCAGGATCGACCTCGTCGAGCACCTCGCGAGCCGTGTCGTCGTCGATGCCCTTGCGTCGCAGCTCCTGGGCCAGCGCACGCCGGGCCAGGCCCTTGCCCGGCTGGCGGGACTGGACCCACAGCCGGGCGAAGGCCTCGTCGTCGATCAGCCCGACCTCCTCGAACCGGTCGAGGAGGCGAGTGGCGACGTCATCGGGCACGAGCTTCTTGGCCAGCTTGTCGCTGAGCTCCTTGCGGCTGCGCGCCTGACCCGTGAGCTGGTCGAGCAGGATCTTGCGGGCGACCGCTTCCGCATCGGCCTCGGGCACCTGGACCGCGGTGTCCTCGGGCGGGGGTGCGACCGGGGCAGGGCGGACGCCCTGGGTCCAGGCGTCCACGCCGGCCGCGACGTCACCGAGCCAGTCGGGGGCGGGTCGGTCCTCGTGGAGAGTCATGACGTGTCTCCTCAGCACTGCGGGGGTTTCGAGACAGGCGCTAGCGCGCCTTCCTCAACCACCGGCCGTCAGAAGGAGTCGACGCCGATCGGCTCGTTGAGGTCAGCGAGGTCATCGGGGGCGTCGACCTGCGGGCCGACCCCGAGCTTCTCGAGGATCTTCTTCTCGAGCTCGTTGGCGAGGTCGGGGTTGTCCTTGAGGAACTTGCGGGAGTTCTCCTTGCCCTGACCGAGCTGGTCGCCCTCGTAGGTGTACCAAGCGCCGGCCTTGCGGACCAGGCCCGCCTCGACACCGACGTCGATCAGGCCGCCCTCGCGGCTGATGCCCTTGCCGTACATGATGTCGAACTCCGCCTGCTTGAACGGCGGGGCGACCTTGTTCTTGACGACCTTGACGCGGGTGCGGTTGCCGACCATGTCGGTGCCGTCCTTGAGCGTCTCGATGCGGCGGACGTCGAGGCGCACGGAGGCGTAGAACTTCAGCGCCTTGCCACCGGTGGTGGTCTCGGGCGAGCCGAACATCACGCCGATCTTCTCGCGCAGCTGGTTGATGAAGATCATCGTGGTCTTGGAGTTGTTGAGCGCACCGGTCATCTTGCGCAGCGCCTGGCTCATCAAACGGGCCTGGAGACCGACGTGGCTGTCGCCCATCTCGCCCTCGATCTCGGCGCGGGGCACCAGCGCCGCGACCGAGTCGATGACGATCAGGTCGAGCGCACCCGAGCGGATCAGCATGTCGGCGATCTCGAGCGCCTGCTCACCGGAGTCGGGCTGCGAGACCAGCAGCGCGTCGGTGTCGACACCGAGCGCCTTGGCGTAGTCGGGGTCGAGCGCGTGCTCGGCGTCGATGAAGGCCACGATGCCGCCGGCCGCCTGGGCATTGGCCACGGCGTGCAGGGCGACGGTCGTCTTGCCGGAGGACTCCGGGCCGTAGATCTCCACGACGCGACCACGCGGGAACCCGCCGAGGCCGAGCGCGACGTCGAGCGCGATGGAGCCGCTGGGGATGATCTCCAGCGGCGCACGCACCTCGTCGCCGAGGCGCATCACGGAGCCCTTGCCGAACTGCTTCTCGATGTTGGCGAGCGCGGCGTCCAGGGCCTTCTCGCGGTCTGCTCCAGCCATGTGCTGAGTCCTCGTCTCTCGTCGGGTTCCAGGTACGTCGGCGACGCTAGAGCGAGCCACCGACATCGCCTGATCAGCGCCGTCGTGCTTGTGGAGAACCTCGCCCCGCGTCGTACCTGTGGAGAGAAACTAGCCCGAACACCTGTTCGATCCACACACCCCGACCGGCGTGTCGCGAGATCGGCCGGGATCAGATCGGGATCAGGACGGGAGCAGCACCAGGAACCGACACCCGGTCGGTCCGGGGGCGCCGACGTTCTCGACCCTGACCGCCCCGCGGTGCGCCTCGACGATGCCCTTGACGATGGCCAGGCCCAGCCCGGCCCGGGTGTCCGGCTCGGGGGTGCGGGCCGCCTCGCCCCGCCACGCGAGGTCGAAGACGCGCCCCATGTCCTCGGCGGACAGCCCACCGCACTGGTCGCTGACGCTCAGCTCGACCCCGTCGGGCACGACCCGGCCGCGGATCTCGACCGAGCCGTCGGAGGGGGTGTGCCGGATCGCGTTCATGATCAGGTTGGTCATCACCCGGGTGAGGCCGGCGGCGTCCGCGGTGATCTCGATGCCCTCGTCGACGCTGCCACCGAGACGGACGTTGCGCGCCCGGGCGACCGGGTCCGCCCCGGCGATCGCCTCGCTGACCAGGTCGCCGAGCATCACGGGCTCCGGCCTGATCGTCAGCACGCCCGCATGGATCCGCGAGAGCTCGAAGAGGTCGTCGACCATCCGCACCATCCGGTCCACCTCGGCCCGGATCTGCCGGTGGTAGCGGTCCGGGTCGGCCGCCATGCCGTCCTCGAGCGCCTCGGTCATCGCGCGCATGCCGGCCAACGGCGTGCGGAGGTCGTGGGACACCCACGACACCAGCTCGCGGCGTGACTCCTCGAGCCGCGCCTCACGCAGCCGCGACTCCTCGAGCCGCTGGCTCGTGCGCGCCAGCTCGGTCGAGAGGGCCTGGAGCTCGCTGGGGCCGCGGGGGTCCGCGACGTAGGAGCCCTGGGTGTCGAGCAGCCGCGCGCCCTCGCGCAGCGTCTCGGACCAGCGCGAGATGGCGGTTCCGACCGCGAGCGCGACGACCAGCGAGACCAGACCGGCCACGCCCGCCACCATGCTCACGACGCCCCAGTCGTGGGTCGAGAGGAACATCAGCCGCGACACCACGACCACGCCGGCCAGCACCGACCCGATCGCGATGACCACGATCAGGCCGAGCTGCCAGCGGATCGACCGGTGCCGGAGCAGCCAGGCGAGCAGCAGCCCGACCAGGCCGACCGCCACCGCACAGGCGGCTGCGACCAGCACGATCTGCATCCGGTCACTCATCCGTCGCCTCCCAGCGGTAACCCACGCCCCACACCGTGCTCAGCCGCGTCGGCCGGGTCGGGTCTCGCTCGATCTTCTCCCGAAGGCGCCGTACGTGCACGGTGACGGTCGAGTGGTCTCCGACCGACCAGCCCCACACCTGGCGCAGCAGGTCGTCGCGCGAGTACGCCGTACCCGGGTTGGCCAGCAGGAAACGGAGCAGGTCGAACTCCCGGGCGGTCAGGGCGAGCGCTACACCACCGCGGTGCGCCGTGTGCGCGGCCTCGTCGACGACCAGGTCGCCGTCGACCAGGCGCCGCGGCGCGGGCGGGGTCACGGTGCGCCGCAGCACGGAGTCGACCCGGAGGGCCAGCTCCCGCGGGCTGAACGGCTTGGTCACGTAGTCGTCGGCGCCGACCTCGAGACCCGCCACCCGGTCGGTCTCCTCGCCGAGGGCGGTGAGCATGATGACCGGGACGTCGCTGATGGTGCGCAGCCGGCGGCACACCTCGATCCCGTCGATGCCGGGAAGCATCAGGTCGAGCACGACCAGGTCGGCCGGCTCCTCGCGCATGGCGCTCAGCGCGGACTCCCCGTCGACGGCCTCGACCACGTCGTGCTGGTGGGCGCGTAGGTAGGACACCACCACCTCACGCACCGTGTGGTCGTCATCGACGACCAGCACTCGGGCCATGCCCACCTCCTCGGGTTGCCCGAGAGCGTACGAGGGTGGCGACCACGACGGCGACGAGCGTGATCCCGGCGAGCACCAGCCAGCCGGTCGTGTAGTCGCGGTCGAGGAGCGTGGGGTTGTCGGAGCGGGCGCCGAACCGGCCGAGGACGGGTACGGCGAGCAGGGTGACCGAGCCGAGCACCACGAAGGCGACGACGAGCGGTGCACGCGCCGGCGCCGGCACGAGGCGCACCGCGAGGGCGCCGAGCGCGACGGTGATCATCGCGATCACCCCGTCGTGGAGGATGACGCCGGCGACGAGCCACTCCGCCGCACTGAACAGCTGGTCGAGGTCCTGGCGGCTGAAGAGGAACCACGCACCGAAGGCCCCGATCACGACGCCGACAGCGCCGATCAGCCACCTCATGTCGCCACCTCGAGCCGACGGACCCACTTGGTCTGCAGCACGCCGGGGCGGTTCGGGGCGATCAGCCGGGCGGGGTAGCCGTGGTCGATCGCGAGCGGTTCGCCGTTGAGCGCCAGGGCCAGCAGCGTGCGGTCGTCGTCGGCGAAGTTGCCCTGCAGGATCGTGGCCTTGTAGGGACCCGACTCCTGCAGCGAGGTGACCAGGATGTCCGAGCCGCCCGGGATCTCGACCAGGTCGAGCAGGTCGCGCAGGCGTACGCCGGTCCACTCGCCGCTCGCGCTCCACCCCTCGACGCAGGCGATCGGCAGGGTCTCGGTCGACGGCGGCATGGCGAGCAGGTCGTCGCGGGTCATCGAGACCTCGTGGTCTCCGTACGCGACGGTGAAGCGGTAGTCGGCAGCGGTCGCCGAGCCGGTGACCTGCGCGGCGTACGCCGACTTGTTGATCGGGATGTCCTGCGGTCCGTCGCCGGAGCGGACGCCGAGCACCGACACCTTCCGCAGGATCGGCACGGTGCTGCCGGCGGTCGCGAGGACCGCGACACCGGCGGCGACCCAGGTGGTGCGGAGCAGACCGCGACGGGTGAGGACCCCGGGCTCGGTCGCCGACGGCCGGTCGTACGTCGTGTCCTCGAGGTCGGCGCCGAGCGCGCCCCGGATGATCGGCAGCTTGACCGCGATGTGCACCAGCAGGGCGCCGATCGCGATCCAGCCCATGGCGAAGTGGGTGCTGCGGAAGGAGAAGCTCCACGGGTACCACTGCGCTGCGTTGGCGAGCCCCGACGCGAGCTGGAAGATCGCCGAGGCGACCAGGACCGCGATCGACCCGCGCTCGAGCACGTCGAGGACGAGCTTGCGGGCCTCCTTCTCGGGCCGCTTGAAGAGCTTGGGGTAGACCGACCAGAGCTTGACCAGCAGCAGCGGCACGGCCGCCGTGCCGGTGATGACGTGCAGACCCTGGGTGACCCGGTAGCCCCACGACGGGCTGGTGGGGAACGGGATCGGCTGGCTGTGGTTCTGTGCGTAGTGGCTGATCAGCCCGGTGACGAAGCAGATGCCGAAGCAGACGCCGAGCCAGAGCCCGACGCGGGCGGTGACCGACGCGCTGCGCAGCCGGGAGCTGAAGTCCTCCTCAGCGGGGACGAGCTTCACGTGTCCTGCCCCTCGGTCTCCTCGAGCACGACCCACCAGCGGCGGTCGGCCTCGAGGCGCTCGACGACCGAGAGACCGGCGCGTCCGGCGATCGGCTCGATGTCGTCGACGCTGACGACCGACCAGGGCAGCACGCGGGCGCGGCCGTCGCCGTACTCCAGCCGGGCCCAGTCGTCGGTGCACTCGGTGCCGGGCGGCGCCAGCTCGACCACGACCCGACCACGCGGGTCGAGCACCTCGCGCAGCCGCTGGAGCAGGGCCACGGGGTCGCCGCCGATGCCGACGTTGCCGTCGGCGAGCAGCGCGGTCTGCCAGCGTCCCTCGCCGGGGACCTCGTCGAAGACGTCGCGACGGAGCGCCGACGCACCCCGTTGCCGGGTCTGGCCGACGGCGGAGCCGACGACGTCGATGCCGAGGGCGACGTGGCCGCGCTCGGCGAGGGCGGCGGTCAGCCGCCCGGGGCCGCAGCCGACGTCGAGGGTCGGGCCCACGCAGAGCGCGAGGACCGTGCACTCGTGGTCGTCGACGGGGCGGTCCCACTCGTCGAGGCGCAGCCGGGTGACCGGCGAGTCGATGCTCATCGCGGCCGCTCCCGCCAGACCCGGGCGAACTCGCCGTCGGGCACGTCCTGCGCCACGACGTCGGCGTCCGCGATGGTGTCGACGTCGCGCAGGGTGGCCGTGGAGCCGACCTCGAGGCCGAGGTCGAGCAGGGCGCGCCGGGTGTCGTCGTACGTCGTCGGCGTGGACATGGGTACGCCGTGCAGGGCGCGGGCGTCGTTCGGCGCGCGCAGCGCCAGCACCCACCAGCCGCCGTCCTCGGCCGGCCCGAGCACCGCGGCGTGGTCGGCCAGTCCGGCGACGGCGTCGTGGAGCAGCTCGGGCGTGACCTGGGGCGTGTCCATGCCGACCTGGACCACCGGTCCGCCGGGCGGCAGGTCGACGTAGGCGTTGGCGAGCCGCTCGGCGAAGGTGCTCCCCCGTTGGCGGGCGATCGACCAGCCCTCGACGGCGCGGGAGATCTCGTCCCCTCGGACGGCGTCGTCGAGGTGGCCGGAGAGGGCGAGCAGGCATGCGTCGGGGCCGAAGCCCTCGTTGCAGGCGGCGATGGTGTCCAGCAACGCGGCGGCGGCGAGGTCGGCGGCCGTGGCCATGCCGACGTCCGCCCCGAGGCGGGTCTTCACCCGGCCGGCGACGGGGGCCTTGGCGACGACGAGGACGCGCGCGTTCGTCCCGGCGGCACTCATGACAGCACCCGCCAGAAGTCACGGGCGGTGCGGAACGTGCCCTTCACCGAGCCGGACACCTTCGAGCGCGTGCCGACAGTGCGCGGGTGGTAGGTCACGTCGTGCTCGGACAGCCGCCAGCCGGCGGACGTGGCCTTCTGCAGGAGCTCCACGGGATAGCCGAACCTTCGGTCGAGGACGTCGAGACCTAGGAGTTCGTCGCGGCGGCACACGCGGATGGGTGCGATGTCGTGGGCCTGCATCCCGATCCTGCGGCGCAGCCACCAGACGATCAGGCTGTTGCCGGCCCGGGCGTGCCAGGGCCACACGCGGCTGCTGACCGGGCGGCGGCGGCCGACGGCGAGGTCGGCGCGCCCGGAACGGACGTCGTCGAGCATCGGCAGCAGCTCGGCCGGGTCGAAGGACCCGTCGCCGTCCATGAACGCGACGTACTCGCTGGTCGAGGCCAGCAGTCCCGCGTGCACCGCGGCGCCGTACCCCGGCCGGTCCTCGGTCACGACCGTCGCGCCCAGCCGGCGTGCGACGTCGGCGGTGCCGTCGGTCGAGCCGTTGTCGGCGACCACGACCGCGAGCTGGGGCGGGACCGTCGGCAGGAGCAGCTCCAGCGCTGCCGCTTCGTCCCGGCACGGGAGCACGAGGTCGCAGATGATTTCCATGTTCCACCTACCGTGCCCGAACCTCCGGTTCTCTAACGGCGCCAACTCTTACGAAGCCGTGACGGCTAGACCTCTGCCCTACTGTCTGTCGCATGCCGACGACGCGAGCGCGTGCGCCCTGGATCGGTCTGGTCGTCGCGCTGGTGCTGGTGCTGGCGGCGTTCGCGGTGCCGCCGCTCCTCGGGTGGGAGGTCTGGGCCCGCGCACCGCGCAGCCTCGACACGGGCGAGCTGCCGCCGCTGCACGGCTACTGGGACCCCAAGCTCGCCGACCTCGGCACGCTGGCGGCGATCGTGCTCGCGCTGCTCGGCTGGCGCTTCGCGCTCGCGTACGCCGAACGGCTGCCTTGGCGGCGCCTGCTCCTCACGTCGTACGCCGTCGCGCTCGCCTGGATGCTGGCGCTGGCGTTCGTCGACGGGACGTCCGGGATCTCGCGGGTGCTGGGCGATCCCTACGAGTACCTGCGCAGCGCGCGCGAGGTCACCTCGGTGCACACGCTGCTGTCGACGTACGTCGACCGGATCCCGATGTCGGCCCCCGACAACTGGCCGACGCACCCGGCCGGCCACCCGCCGGGCGCGCTGCTCTTCTTCGTCGGACTGGTGAAGGTCGGCCTCGGCGGCGACTTCGTCGCGGGGCTGGTCGTGACCGTGCTCGCGGCGACGACGGTGGTGGCGGTGCTGGTGACGTTGCGGGCGCTGGACGCGGAGGCGATCGCGCGTCGCGCGGTCCCCTTCCTGGTCTTCGCGCCGGCTGCGGTCTTCATGGCGGTGTCGGGCGACGCGCTCTTCGGGGCGGTGGTCGCGTGGGCGCTGGCCTGCCTCGCGATCGGCGCCACCTCGGTCTCGCGCGGCCGGATGGTCGCGTGGTCGGCGCTGTCCGGACTGCTCTTCGGTTCCGCCGTGATGATGTCCTACGGCCTGCCGCTGGCCGGGTTGCTGGCACTCGCCGTACTCGTGCTCGCGCGGTCCTGGCTGCCACTCCCGATCGCTGCCGTCGCTGCGCTGGCCGTCGTGCTCGCCTTTGCGGTCGGCGGCTTCTCCTGGTGGGAGGCCTACCCGGTGCTCAACGACCGCTACTGGGACGGCATCGCGGCCGACCGCCCGGCGTCGTACTGGATGTGGGGCAACCTCGCCGCGCTCCTCGTCTGCGCCGGTCCGCTGCTCGGCGCAGGTCTCGCGCAGCTGGTCGCCCTGGGCCGACGCGCGGACCGGGTGGTGCTGTGGCTGGTGTCAGCCGCGGCGGCCGCGATCGTGCTCGCGGACGTGTCGCGGATGAGCAAGGCCGAGGTCGAGCGGATCTGGCTGCCGTTCGTGCCGTGGCTGATGCTCTCGACGGCCCTGCTGCCGAAGCGGTGGCGGAAGTGGGGACTGGCGCTCCAGCTGGTCAGCGCGCTGCTCGTGCAGCAGCTGCTCTACACGAGCTGGTAGGACATCATCTCGGCGATCATCGGCGTCGATGCCCGCAACCAATCGCGGACGGCGTACGTCGCAGGGCAGTGAGACGGAGCTGGATGTGAGTGCAACAACGGAGGCCCGGACGCATGCTTCGCGACCTCGACGGTTGGCGTTCAGAGCGCTGCGGACCACGCTCGTCCTCGTGCTGACTCTCGGCATCCTGGCCGTCGTCCCGTTCCTATGGGCGCGACCCCGCCACGACGTCGCAGCACCCCGACCTGACGCGACGCCGATCCAGGTCGTGGCGACCTATCTCGAGGCCCTCAACGCCCGCGACTTCGCGACGTCCAACAAGATCCCGCTTCCCCACGATCACAACCACCTGTGGAGCCGCCCGGGAAGCTGGGGCGACGTCCACGACATGCAGCTCACCCCTCACGACGGTCACGACGCCCACGTCATCTTCTCGTTCACCCCTCACGGACTCGGCGGGTTCGCTGGCGGCGATGACCAGGTGTTCGGTTTCTATCTCGACCGCATCGACGGGCAGTGGCGCATCACCGGGTACGGCGTGGCCTGACGTCAGCACCGGTCCCGACGAAGGTGGATTCCGCTCGCCCATGCCGATGAGCGGTTGCTCCGGGACGTCATACGAGTTGGCTGCCGGGGCGACCAGGTCGTATGACGCCCTGGCCAGTTGCCGCACTCATCTGCCGCGAGGCGCTCGCACCTGCCGATGACCGGGACAGGTCAGTGCTCGCGGGCGGGCGGTAGCTCGGGTGCCGTGCAGCCTTGTAGATCA
The DNA here is from genome assembly GCF_040045055.1 of Nocardioides pollutisoli. Classification (NCBI taxonomy): domain Bacteria; kingdom Bacillati; phylum Actinomycetota; class Actinomycetes; order Propionibacteriales; family Nocardioidaceae; genus Nocardioides; species Nocardioides pollutisoli. Next base: position 3,502,673 of record NZ_JBDZDU010000001.1, on the reverse strand, counting down.
GCCTGCCGAACGCGGCCAGCGCGGCCGCCGCGAAGAACACCATCGTCCACTCCTGGATGGCGATGGCATACGCACCGAGCACGAGCGCAAGGGCCGCGAAGGGTGAGACGCGAGCGATGAGCCACTTGCCGCGCGGAATTTGCTCCAGGTGCTCACGGGCACGCCGACGGCTGCGACGGACGACTCAGACGTTCAGGGCGATGCCGCCCACGATGAGAACGACGGGAATGCTCCACGCCAGCACGAGCCGGAACGAGTCGGACATGGCCCCACCGTTCCCCGAGCCCACCGCCAGCAAGCGCTTCGGTCATGTGGCGTCGAGGACGACTGAAAGCGTCCTGCCAGCTTCACGACACGGGATCGGTGAACGTGATCGGCTTGCCGACGGCCTCGGCGTAGTCGATCTCCCTGCGCGTCGACTCGCCGACGTACCCGCCGGGGTTGACGATCAAGACCCGGTCGGAGAGGTCGATCTTGCGCAGATGCAGACGATCTCAGGACGCTCGGGCACGACTCAGCCTCTCCGGGACGGGGCACGGGCACCCGCGACCTTAGACCGGGTGCGGATCAACGCGCCCTGGCCTGCCGCGCCGCTCGGGTCCTCGGAACGGTCACGCCCGCAGCGGAGCCGTCGCGAACTCGCGCAGCCCGTCGGCCGGACGGATCTCGGCGCGGAAGCCCAGGTCGGCCGCGGCGCGCTCGGGCGAGGCGACGATGTGGCGGACGTCGCCGAGCCGGTAGCCGCCCGTGACCTCGGGCTCGATCCCGGCGCCGGTGCCGGCACCGACCATCCGCGCGACATCGAGGATCGGGATCGGCTCACCGGACGAGACGTTGTAGGCGTCGTAGCGGCCGTTGCCCGAGGCGACGACCGACTCCAGGGCGGCGACGTTGGCGCGCGCGACGTCAGCGACGTGCACGAAGTCGCGCATCTGGCCGCCGTCCTCGTAGACCTGCGGCCGTTCGCCGCGCTCGAGCGAGGAGCGGAACATCGCGGCCACGCCGGAGTACGGCGTGTCACGCGGCATCCCCGGGCCGTAGACGTTGTGGTACCTCAGCGCGACCGCCGAGGCATCGGCCTGACGGACCCATGCGTAGGTGTAGTGCTCCTGGGCGACCTTGCTGGCGGCGTACGACGAGCGCGGGTCGAGCCGGGCGGTCTCGTCGACCAGCGCCCAGCCCAGGACCTCGCCACAGACCGGGCAGTGGTTGTCGAAGTCGCCGCCGTCGAGGGCCTCGCGGCCACGGGGCGGTGGCACCTGGTCGCCGTGCTCGGGACAGGTGTAGCGGCCCTCGCCGTAGACGACCATCGAGGAGGCGAGCACCAGCCGGTCGACCTTCGCCTCGTGCATCGCGGCGAGCAGGACGGCGGTCCCGAGGTCGTTGTGGGCGGCGTAGTCGGGCAGGTCGCCGACCTTGACGCCCGCACCGACGACGGCGGCCTGGTGGCAGACGGCGTCGACGCCGTCGAGCAGGTGCGGCCAGTGGTCCGCGCGGCCGACGTCGAGCTGGTGGGTGCCCTCCGGCGCGAAGGACGAGCCGTGCGCCATCGGCAGCATCAGGTCGACCCGCACGACCTCGTGGCCGCCCGCCTCGAGCGCGGTCCCGATCGCCGTACCGATGAAGCCGGCGGAGCCGGTCAGCAGGACCCTCACTGTCCGGGCACCTCGTAGGTCAGGTCGATGCCGTCGGCCCAGGTGGAGCAGGAGCACCCGTCGGGGTCGGGCAGGGTCTCGATGGTGCGCGACAGGATCCCGGTCAACCGCTCGAGGTTGGCCTTGAAGAGTGCGAAGACCTCCTCCTGGCCGACGCCCTCACCGCTCTCGGCACCGGCATCCATGTCGGTGACCAGCGCGACCGCGGAGTAGCACTGCCGCATCTCGCGGGCCAGCGCCGCCTCGGGGTGGCCGGTCATGTTGATCAGCGTCCAGCCCTCGTCGGCGTAGCTGCGCGACTCGGCGCGGGTGGAGAAGCGTGGACCCTCGATGACGACCATCGCTCCCCCGGACTTGATCACCGGGTCGGCAGCGGCGACGGTCGCCGACAACCGGTCGCAGTAGGGATCCCCGAAGGGCAGGTGCACCGCGCCGGTCTCGACGTACGACGGGATCCGGCGGTAGGTCCGGTCGACCAGCTGGTCGGGCACGACGATGTCGCCCGGGGCGACCTCGGGTCGCAGACCGCCGACCGCGCAGGGCGCGAGCACCTGGCGCACGCCGAGGGAGCGCAGCGCCCAGAGGTTGGCGCGGTAGGGAATCGCGTGGGGCGGGAACTCGTGGTGCGGACCGTGCCGGGGCAGGAAGGCGACCGTGCGGCCGGCGACGGTGCCGACGGCGATCGGGGCCGAGGGTGCGCCGTACGGCGTCTCGACGACGTGCTCCTCCGGATCGTCCAGGAAGGAGTAGAACCCGGTGCCGCCGATCACGGCGACGTCAGCGATGCTCATGGCCTCACCCTGCCAGTCGGGTGGTCGCCCGCGCCCCCAGACCCGCGATCGCGACCAGGGCGACCAGCCCGATCGCGCAGACCGAGAGCTCGGGGTAGCCCCAGATGTCGACGACGAGACCGGCGAGCCCACCAGCCGTGGCGGCGGTCAGTCCCATCACCAGGTCGGTGGCGCCCTGCACATCGGTTCGGGCCTCGAGCGGGGCGTGCTGCGCGATCAACGTGGAGGCGGCGACGGTCGCGAACGACCAGCCGAGGCCGAGCAGGAACAGGCCCGTGAAGATCTCCCACGAGCTGCCCTCGGGCGAGCGGGCGCAGAGCGCGGCTGCGACCAGGAGGAGCGCGGCGCCGACGACGAGCATCGACGGGCGCCCGTAGCGGTCGGCGAGGATGCCGACCACCGGCGAGAACGCGAACATCCCGAGCACGTGCAGGCTGATCACCAGCCCGATCACCTCGAGCTCGGCGTGACCGTGCTCCATGTGGAGCGGGGTCATGATCATGATCCCGACCATCGCCGCGTGCGCGCAGGCCATGCCGAGCATCGCGAAGAAGAGCACGGGGCGCTCGCGGCCGGCGGCGATCGCGCGTGCCCAGGCGGTGCCGGTGGGCGGCGTCTCGGCGACGCCGGCGACCTCGCGCGCGAGCAGCAGCGGGTCGGGACGCAGCAGCACCCCGACCAGGACCGCGGCGACGACCATCCCGATCGCGCCGAGCGCGAACGGCCCGGTGAGCTCCGGGATGCCGAGCAGGTCGGCCAGCGCTCCGGCAGGACCGGTCAGGTTGGGGCCGAGGACGGCGCCGATCGTCGTCGCCCAGACCACGGTCGACAGGGCCCGGCCCTTGTGGGCGTCCTCGGCGAGGTCGGTGGCGGCGTACCGCGCGCTGTTGTTGGCTGCTGATGTCGCGCCCAGCAGGAGCGCGCCGACGAGCAGCAGCACCATCGACCCGATCACTCCGGCGACAACTGCGAGCACGGCCCCGGACGCGCCGAGCACGTAGCCGGTCACCAGACCGATCCGGCGGCCGCGCTGGGACATCAGCCGGGCGAGGAGGTAGGCCGCGACCGCCGTACCGAGCACCTGGAAGGTCTGGGCGAGGCCGGCCTGGCTCTCCGAGCCCGAGATGTCGCGGGCCAGCAGCGACGCGGTGGCGATGCCGATCGTCATGCCGAGCGCGCCGACCGCCTGCGTGATGACGAGCGTGCGCACCGTCCGGCGCTGGACGACCGCGAGATCGGCGAGCGTGCGCTGCGAGGTGGTCACTGCTTGGTGGCCGGGAGCTCGAGCACGCGCCAGACCGCGGCCCAGACCCGCTTGGGCGACTCCCCCGCCGCCAGCGCCTCCGAGGCGGTCCGGCCGCCGAGCTCGGTGATCACGAACATGTCGGCCCAGGAGCGTGCGTACGCCGGGCCGAGGGCGTCGTCCATGCGCGCCCAGAACTCCGTGTGCCTCATGGCTGCCTCATCTGCGGCTCGCCCGGACCTCGAGCCACGGCTGACCGGACTCGGTGCCGAGCCGGACGTTGAGGTGGTCGACCTGCCACCCGGCCCCCTCGAGGGCTGCGCGCAACGGCTCGGCCCGCCAGTAGACGAAGTGCCGCGGCGCGCTCACGTGCCCGTGGCGGGACCAGCCCTCGCCGTCGCCCTCCTTGAGCGCGAGTCCGAGCACCCCGCCGGGCCGGGTGGCCTCGGCGAGCCGGGCCAGCACGGTCGGCAGGTCTACCCGCGGGACGTGCAGCAGGCACGCGGCGGCCCAGACCCCGTCGTACGGCGTGCCGGGGCGGGCCGGGTCGTCGAGGTCGTCGGTGAGCGGGTCGAGTCGGTCGGCCTCGTGGCCCTCGGCACGGAGGAGCTCGACGAAACCGGTGGAGATGTCGGTGCGGCGTACGTCGAGCCCGAGCTCCTCCAGGAGGCGGGCGTCGCGGCCCGGACCGCTGCCGATCTCGAGGACGCGCCCTCCCTCCCCGACGGCGGTCGCGAACACGCGCAGGTCGGCATGGACCGAGGCCGTCATCGGCGGGCTGCCGTCGCGGTAGGCCGTCGCGGACGCGTTGTAGGCGTCGACGGTCGCCCGCGCGACGGCGGCGCGGACGTCGTGGACGTGGTGGACGATGTCGTGCAGGTGGTAGAGCCCGATGCTCTCGACGGTGAACTCGCTGCCGTTGCTGCGGTAGCCGCGCCGGCTCCACGCGTCGGGCGGGACGGACTCGTAGCGGTCGGCGACCGCCACGGCGGCGTCCATCAGCTCGACGGAGACGACGGCCGGGTCCTGCTCGGCGTACCTCTCCGTGATGGCGGACTCGTCCTGGTCCCAGTTGGGGAACTGCGGGTCGACCTCCTCGAGCATCATGCCGACCCGGAGGTCGAAGATGCGGTGCACGTCGCGGACGTGGCAGGCGTACTCGAGGGGCGACCACGTCGTGGGCTCCGGGCGGACGGCGACGTCGTCCAGGGTGAGCACGGCCTCCCAGCTCGTCGCGTTGTCGCGGATGACCGGGCCGAGCTGGTCGACGGTCACGGCGTCGGCCGCGAAGCCGCACTCGGGGCACGGGCGGCCGAGCACCCAGGTCCAGTCCTTGGTGTCCGGAGTGATCGTCATGGCGTCATCCTCCCAGCCGGGTCGGACACGGCGCGCGCGAGATACCGACACCGTCCGGGAAGATGGCGCCATGTCTGCTGCACCCGTGGAGATCCGACGCGCGGCCGAGCCCGACCTGCCCGGGATCGCCGCCATCTACGACGAGGAGGTCCGGCACGGGATCTCGACGTTCGCGACCGAGCCGCCCGGCGTCGACTACTGGCGCCCCCGGCTCGACCTCACGCGTCCGGGCGACCACCTGCTCGTGGCTGCCGCCGGCGACGAGGTGCTGGGCTACGTCTACTCCGGCGACTACCGCCCGCGCGCGGCGTACGCCCGCACCCGCGAGACGTCGGTCTACCTCGCCGCCTCGGCCCGCGGCCGGGGCATCGGCCGGGGGATGTACGACGAGCTGCTGGCGCGGCTCCGCGCCGACGACATGCACCTCGTCGTCGCCGTGGTCGCCCTGCCCAACCCGGGCAGCGAGGCGCTGCACCGGGCGTGCGGCTTCACGCGGGTCGGCGTGCTGTCGGAGGTCGGCCACAAGTTCGGTCGCTGGATCGACACCGGGATCTGGCAGCTACGCTTGTCCGGTGGTTGAGGAGGTCGCGCAGCGACCGTCTCGAAACCCCCGCAGCCGACGTGGCTGCCTTGGTTTCCGGCGTTTCGAGACAGGACTTGGTCCTTCCTCAACAACCGGCACGGCTCAGGTCAGCAGCAGCTTGTCGAGACGACGGCGTACGACGGCCAGGCCGATCAGTCCCATCGCGACCAGGTAGACGACCGAGACCGCGCTCCCCCACGACAGCGCGCCGGTGGTGAGCTCGCGGCACAGGACCACCCCGCGGTAGAGCGGGGTGATCTCGACGACCCAGCGCAGCCACTCGGGGAAGGCGGTGATCGGGAAGAAGGTCGCCGAGAAGAGGAACATCGGCATCGTGGCGAGGGTGATGTACTCGAAGTCCTGCCAGCTGCGCATCCAGGTCGTCAGTGCCATGCAGATGCCGCCGAAGGCGAGGCCGATGAGCAGCGCGGCCGGCACGACCAGGACCGCCCACCAGGACGAGACGAGGTCCATCGCGACCATGATCACGAGGAAGCCGGCGGAGTAGATCCCGCCCCGCAGCAGCGACCAGCTCAGCTCGCCGCGCGCGATGTCCATCGTGGTCAGCGGCGTGGCCAGCATCTGGTCGAAGAGCTTGTTGTATTTCAGCTTGAAGAAGAAGTTGAAGGTCGAGTCCATCAGGGTGCCGTTCATCGCGGACGCGGCGAGCATGCCGGGAGCGACGAACTCGGCGTACGGGATGGTCTCGCCGTTGAACTCGAACCCGGTGATCAGCGCCCCGACGCCGACGCCGATCGAGAACAGGTAGAGGACGGGCTCGAGGAAGCCGCTCGCGAAGATGTACCAGGCACGGCGGTAGGCGAGGTAGTTGCGGTAGAGCAGCAACCGGGTCGCCTCGCCGCCGCTCGGCGGGCGGGCGGCGGCCCTGGCCGCGGCGCTGGTCACGATCGCCATCTCAGCTCACCATCCGCTTCGTGAGCCGGCGGACCGCCCAGAACCAGCCGACCACCGCCAGCGCGACGAGGTAGACGACGTGGACCGCGGCCATCGACCAGTCCATGGTGCCGAGGGTGAGCATCCGGGTCAGGTCGACGCCGTGCCACAGGGGCGTGAGCTTGGCGAGCGCCTCGAGCCACGGGGCGAGGTTGCTGATCGGGAAGAACGCACCCGAGAAGAGGAAGAGCGGCATCATGCCGAGCCGGAAGACGAGCGCGAACGGGCTCTCGTCCTTGAGGCCGGCCGAGAAGGCGTAGATCGGCGTCGCGAAGGCCAGCCCGACGAGCAGCGAGGCCAAGAACGCGCCCACCGCGCCGCCGACCGAGTCGAAGACGCCGAACGGCGCCATCACCAGGACGAACACCGCGCACGAGGTGGCGACCCGGAAGGTCGTGAAGCCGATGTGGGCGAGGATCACCTCGGGGATGCCGAGCGGCGTCGCCGTCATCCCGAAGTAGGTCTTGTGCCACTTGACCATCCCCATCACGGGGTAGGTCACCTCACCGAAGACGATCGTCATCGCCTGCGACGCGAGCAGACCGGGTGCGACGAAGTCGAGGTAGGACGTCGCGCCCTCGAGCTGGCTCGGGTCGCCCTCGATGAACCCGCCGAGCAGCACGCCCATCGCGAGCACGTAGAGCAGCGGGGACACGAACGACGTGATGACGCTGCCCTTCCAGGTGCGTCGGTAGGCGATCGCCCAGTAGTCGACCAGCCGCGCGGTGCCGCCGAGCAGGCTGGTGGGAGCGGTGGACTCGCTCATCAGTCGACCAGCGTCCGGCCGGTGAGCCGCAGGAAGACGTCCTCGAGGGTGGACCGTCGGACCAGCGTCGCGACCGGCTCGAGTCCGCGCTCGTGGACCTTGGCCACCGTCTCCTCGCCGTCGGCGGTGTAGAGCAGCAACCGGTCGGGCAGGACCTCGACCCGCTCGGCGAGGTCGGCGACCTTCTCGGCCAGCGCCTCGTGGCTGTTGCCCTCCTCGGCGACCCCGAACCGCAGCTCGGCGACCTCGCGGGTGGAGTGCTCGGCGATCAGCGTCAGCGGTGAGCCCTCGGCGACGATGAGTCCCTTGTCCATGACCACGAGCCGGTCGGTCAGCTGCTCGGCCTCGTCCATGTAGTGGGTGGTGAGGACCAGCGTCACGCCCTGCTGCTTGAGCCGGAACAGCCGGTCCCAGACGACGTGGCGCGCCTGCGGGTCGAGACCCGTCGTGGGCTCGTCGAGCAGCAGCAGCTCGGGCCGGTTGATCAGGCTGCGCGCGATCGTGAGCCGACGCTTCATGCCGCCCGAGAGGTCCTCGACCATGGCGCCGGCCTTCTCGGTGAGCTGGACGAACTCGAGCAGCTCGTCGACCCGCTCGCGGACCTCCCTGCGCGGCAGCCCGAAGTAGCGGCCGTAGACGAAGAGGTTGTCGCGCACCGTCAGCTCGGTGTCGAGGGTGTCCTCCTGCGGGCAGACGCCGATCCGCGCGCGGATCTCGGGTCCGTCGCTCGCGGGGTCGCGACCCAGGATGCGCAGCTCGCCGCCGCTCACCGGCGACACCGCCGCGATCATCCGCATCGTGCTCGACTTGCCGGCGCCGTTGGGGCCGAGGAAGCCGAACGCCTCGCCGCGGCGTACGTCGACGTCGATCCCCCGGACCGCCTCGAACTCGCCGAAGGACTTGCGCAGGCCGCGCGCCAGGATCATCGAGTCGGTGTCAGCCACGAGGAGAGACCCTATGCGCGGACGCCGACATTCCTCACCCCGTTTGTCCGTAGCCTTCGGGTCATGGAGCGCACACACGCCCGTTCGGGCTCGCCGTACGAGAAGTCGATCGGGTTCAGCCGGGCCGTCAGGGTGGGGTCGGTCGTCGCCGTGAGCGGTACGGCGCCGGTCTGGCCGGACGGTTCCGTCGACCCGGACCCCGCGGTCCAGGCGCGTCGCTGCTTCGAGATCATGCTGGCCGCCCTGGCCGAGCTGGGCGGGACGCCGGCGGACGTGGTCCGGACCCGGCAGTACGTCGTGGACGCGGCCGACGGAGACGCGATCGGCGCCGTCCACGGTGAGTTCTTCCGCGACGTGCAGCCGGCCTCGACGATGGTCGTCGTGGCGGGCCTCCTCGACCCGCGCTGGAAGGTCGAGATCGAGCTGGACGCCGTCGTCGGCTGAGCGGTGGACACCACCGCCCTCGTCCTCACCCTGCTCGCGGCGCTCGTCCACGCCGGCTGGAACCAGCTGCTCGCCGGCTCTCCCGACCCGCAGGCCCGCGTCGGCGTCGCGATGCTCGTCGGCGCGGTCGCCACACTGCCGTTCGCGCTCGTCGGCTTCCACTGGGACGCAGCGGTCTGGCCGTACATCGCGGCGTCGGTGGCGTTCGAGCTCGCGTACGTCGTCCTCCTCGCGGCGGCCTACCGGGTCGCCCCGATGTCCACGGTCTACCCGGTCGCCCGCGGCAGCGCCCCGGTGCTCGTGCTCGTGGTCGGGGTGCTGCTCGGCACGCAGGTCGGCTGGCTGCCCGCGCTCGGCGCCGCGCTCGTGGTCGGGGGCATCCTGCTGGCCCGCAGCCCGGAGCACGCGTCGACGTCCGGGGTGCTGATGGCGCTCGCCGTCGGCGCCTGCATCGCCGGCTACACCCTCGTCGACGCGCACGGCGTCGACCACGCCAGCGTGGCGGCGTACCTCCTCGCGGTCCTCGGCCTCACGGCCGTCACGCAGGTCGCGATCGCCGCCCGCGGCCGCGGCGTCCGGGACCTGACGAGGGCAGCGTTCAGCCGGGACGAGTGGTGGCGCACCATCCTCGCCGGGCTCGGCTTCTTCCTCGCCTACGGCCTGGTGCTCGTCGCCCTGCGTACGGCGCCCGCCGGACTCGTCGCCGCTGTCCGCGAGACGAGCGTCGTGATCGCCGTGCTGCTCCTGGCCGCCACCGGTCAGGAACCCCTGCGCGCCCGCACCCTGCTCGGTGCCGCCGTCGTGACCGCCGGAGTGGCGCTCGTCGTCACCGGGTGACCGAGGTGCGGTCCGGCTTGCCGGCTGGCTCAGGGCGGTACCACGGCACCGGACCAACTGGCCCTGGGTGCTGCAGCTCGGCACCTGCGACGGAGGTCTCGGACCGGTCCGGCTGTGAGCGTTGCTGGCGTGACCAAGCACCGCATCACCGCCACCTCCGCCGCCTGCCTGCTGACCGTCGCCGTCGTGGCCGCCGGGTGGCGTACGACGCACCCGGCCGCGTCCGATCCGGACCACGACCTGCACCCGGCCGGGCACCACCGCCCCGGGGACCGGTTCGACACGAGCAACCCGATGATCGGCAACCTCGACCCGGACCTGCTCGCGGCCGTCGAGGACGCGGCGGACGACGCCCGGAAGGACGGGGTGGCGCTGCAGATCACCAGCGGCTGGCGCAGCCGTGCCCACCAGCAGGAGCTCCTGGACGCCGCCGTCGCCAAGTACGGCAGCGAGGAGGCGGCCCGGCGCTTCGTCTCCACGCCTGACGCGTCCGCGCACGTCACCGGCGACGCGGTCGACATCGGCCCGACCGAGGCCGACGACTGGCTGGGTCGGCACGGGGCGGCGTACGGGCTGTGCCAGGTCTTCGCCAACGAGATCTGGCACTTCGAGCTCGCGACCACCCCGGGCGGCCAGTGCCCCGAGATGTATCCGGACAGCAGCTACCGCCAGTAGCCGGCTCCGGGGCACTGTCGGTGCCGTGAGCAAGGATGGTGGCGTGGCAGTCGAGGCACTCGAGAGGTTCAGCGAACCGACGCGCACCTGGTTCGGTGCGGCGTTCGCCGAGCCGACCCCTGCGCAGGCGGGTGCGTGGGACGCGATCGGCGCCGGCCGCCACGCCCTCGTCGTCGCGCCGACCGGGTCCGGCAAGACCCTGAGCGCCTTCCTCTGGTCCCTCGACCGGCTGATGACCAGTCCGCCGCCCGACGACAAGCAGCACCGCTGCCGGGTCCTCTACATCTCCCCGCTCAAGGCGCTGGGCGTCGACGTCGAGCGCAACCTGCGCGCACCTCTGACCGGCATCCGGCACACGGCAGACCGGCTCGGGGTGAAGGTCCCCGAGGTCACCGTCGGCGTGCGCTCCGGCGACACCCCGGCGGCCGACCGACGCAAGCTCGTCACCGCTCCCCCGGACATCCTGATCACCACGCCCGAGTCGCTCTTCCTGATGCTGACCAGCCAGGCACGCGAGTCGCTGCGCGGTGTCGAGACCGTGATCATCGACGAGGTGCACGCCGTCGCCGGCACCAAGCGCGGCGCGCACCTCGCGGTCAGCCTGGAGCGCCTCGACGCCCTGCTCGCACGCCCCGCCCAGCGCATCGGGCTGTCCGCGACAGTCCGCCCGCTCGAGGAGGTGGCCCGCTTCCTCGGCGGCCACGCCGCGGTCGAGATCGTCGCGCCACCCTCCGAGAAGGAGTGGGACCTGAAGGTCGTCGTCCCGGTCGAGGACATGACGGCGCCGGACGACTACGACGAGGACTCCGACGACCCGCAACGCGCGCAGAGCATCTGGCCGCACGTCGAGGAGCGGGTCGTCGACCTGATCGAGACCCACCGGTCCACGATCGTGTTCGCCAACTCGCGCCGGCTCGCCGAGCGGCTGACGGCACGCTTCAACGAGATCGCGACCGATCGCGCGGGCGTCGACCTCGAGGACGCGAGCGTCCCCGCCCAGGTGATGGCCCAGTCCGGCCGGAGCGAGGGCGCGGAGCAGGTCATCGCGAAGGCCCACCACGGCTCGGTGTCCAAGGAGCAACGGGCGCTGATCGAGGACGACCTCAAGCGCGGCCGACTGCCCTGCGTGGTCGCGACCAGCAGCCTCGAGCTCGGCATCGACATGGGCGCGGTCGACCTGGTCGTCCAGATCGAGTCGCCGCCGAGCGTCGCGAGCGCGCTCCAGCGCGTCGGCCGGGCCGGCCACCAGGTCGGCGAGATCTCGCGCGGCGTGCTCTTCCCCAAGCACCGGGGCGACCTCGCCCAGACCGCGGTGGCCGTCGAGCGGATGCGGTCGGGCGCGATCGAGTCGCTGCGCGTGCCGGCCAACCCCCTCGACGTGCTCGCTCAGCAGGTCGTCGCCGCCACCGCCCTCGACGCCTGGTCGGTCGACGAGCTCTACGCCCTCGTCAAGCAGAGCGCGCCGTTTACGCAGCTGCCGCGCAGTGCCTACGACGCCACGCTCGACCTGCTCAGCGGGCGCTACCCCTCCGACGAGTTCGCCGAGCTGCGTCCGCGGGTGGTGTGGGACCGGGTCACGGGCACCCTCACCGGCCGGCCCGGAGCCCAGCGGCTCGCGGTCACCAGCGGCGGCACCATCCCTGACCGGGGGCTCTTCGCCGTCTTCCTGGTCGGCGGGGAAGGACCCGGGCGACGCGTCGGCGAGCTCGACGAGGAGATGGTCTACGAGTCCCGGGTCGGCGACGTCTTCGCGCTCGGCGCGACCAGCTGGCGGATCGAGGACATCACCCACGACCGCGTGCTGGTGACCCCCGCGCCCGGCATCCCGGGCCGGCTGCCCTTCTGGAAGGGTGACACCCTCGGACGTCCGGCCGAGCTCGGCGCCGCGATCGGCGCCTTCACCCGCGAGCTCTCCGCGCTGCCGAAGGCCAAGGCGGAGCAGCGGGCCCGCGACGACGGGCTCGACGACTACGCAGCCGCCAACCTGGTCAACTACCTCCACGAGCAACTCGAGGCCACCAACCAGCTGCCGACCGACCGCACCCTGCTCGTCGAGCGGTTCCGCGACGAGCTCGGCGACTGGCGGCTGGTCGTGCACTCGCCGTACGGCGTCCCGGTGCACGCACCCTGGGCGCTCGCCATCAACGCCCGGCTGCGCGAGAGGTACGGCGTCGACGGGCAGGCGGTCGCCTCCGACGACGGCATCGTGATCCGGATCCCCGACACCGACGCGGATCCGCCCGGGGGCGACATCATCGTCTTCGAGCCCGACGAGATCGAGGCCCTGGTCACCCAGGAGGTCGGCGGGTCCGCGCTCTTCGCCTCCCGCTTCCGCGAGTGCGCCGCCCGCGCCCTGCTGCTCCCCCGGCGCGACCCCGGACGACGGTCGCCGCTCTGGCAGCAGCGCCAGCGCTCCGCCGCGCTCCTCGAGGTCGCGTCGCGCTACCCGTCCTTCCCGATCGTGCTCGAGGCCGTGCGCGAGTGCCTGCAGGACGTCTACGACCTGCCCAGCCTGGTGGCGCTGCTCCGGGGCGTCGACCGGCGCGAGGTGCAGGTCGTCGACGTCGCCACCAACCAGCCGTCGCCGTTCGCGCGCAGCCTGCTCTTCGGCTACGTCGCGCAGTTCATGTACGAAGGCGACTCCCCGATCGCCGAGCGCCGGGCCGCCGCGCTCGCGCTCGACCAGGGCCTGCTCGCCGAGCTGCTCGGCCGCGCCGAGCTGCGTGAACTGCTCGACCCCGAGGTGCTCACCGAGCTCGAGGCCGAGCTGCAGCGCCTGCCCGCCGACCGACGTGCGCGCGACTCCGAGGGGATCGCCGACCTGCTGCGCCTGCTCGGACCGCTCACCACCGCCGAGGTGGAGGAGCGCACCGCCGACTTCGACGTGCCCGATGCCCTGGCCTCGCTCGCGCTGACCCGTCGAGCCGTCGAGCTGCGGATGGCCGGCGAGGAGCGCTGGGCCGCGATCGAGGACATCGGACGACTGCGCGACGGCCTCGGCGTCCCCGTCCCGCCCGGGACACCCGACGCCTTCACCGACCCGGTCGACGACCCGCTGGCCGACCTGGTCGCGAGGTTCGCCCGCACCCACGGTCCGTTCACCACCGCCGACGTCGCCGAGCGGCTCGGCCTCGGCGCCGCCGTCGTGCGCCACACGCTCCAGCGGCTCGCCGCCCAGGGGCGGGTGCTCGACGGCGAGTTCCGCCCGTCCGGGTCCGGCCAGGAGTGGTGCGACGCCGAGGTGCTGCGCCGGCTACGCCGTCGCTCGCTCGCCAAGCTGCGCCAGGAGATCGAGCCGGTCGAGCCCGAGACGCTGGGGCGGTTCGTCGCAGCGTGGCAGCACGTCGGCGGCAAGCTGCGCGGCGTCGACGGCGTGCTCAGCGCGATCGACCAGCTCGCCGGCTGCCCGGTGCCCGCGTCCGCGCTCGAACCCCTGGTGCTCGGCTCCCGCGTGCGCGACTACGAGCCGTCCTACCTCGACGAGCTGACCGCGTCGGGCGAGGTCATCTGGGCTGGCCACGCGGCGCTGCCCGGAGCCGACGGCTGGGTGTCGCTCCACCTCGCCGACCAGGCGCCGCTCACCCTCCCCGAGCACGCCGCCTTCGAGCACAGCGAGCTGCACCAGGCCGTCCTCGACGCCCTGTCGCCCGGTGGCGCGTGGTTCTTCCGCCAGCTGTCCGACTCGGTCCGCTCCACGGACGACCGCGCCCTGTCGGCAGCGCTCTGGGATCTCGTCTGGGCCGGCCGGATCAGCAACGACACCCTCACCCCGCTGCGGGCGCTCACCCGGTCCGGCACCCCCTCCCACCGCAGCAGGCGCCCACCCCCGCGCACCAACCGTCCGGGCCGACCCACCCGCACCGGCCCGCCCGAGACCGCCGGCCGCTGGGCGCTGCTGCCCGAGCTCGACGCCGACCCGACCCGGCGCGCCCACGCGACCGCCGAGCGGCTCCTCGACCGGCACGGCGTCGTCACGCGGGGCGCGGTCGTCAGCGAGCGCGTGCCGGGTGGCTTCGCGGCCGTCTACAAGGTGCTCTCCGCCTTCGAGGACTCCGGGCGCTGCCGGCGCGGCTACTTCGTCGCCGGCCTCGGTGCCGCGCAGTTCGGCACCGCCGGGGCCGTCGACCGGCTGCGCACCTTCAGCGAGGTGGCGCCCGACGCGAAGCCGACGGCCGTCGCCCTGGCCGCGACCGACCCGGCCAACCCCTACGGTGCCGCACTCCCCTGGCCGGAGGGCGGCTCCCACCGCCCCGGCCGCAAGGCCGGCGCGATCGTGGTTCTCGTCGACGGCGTCCTCACGCTCTACGTCGAGCGCGGCGGTCGCACCCTGCTCACCTGGACCGACGAGCCCGACCTCCTCGGCCCGGCGACCGCATCCCTGGCCGAGGCGGTCCGACGCGGCTCCCTCGGCCGGCTCACGGTCGAGAAGGCCGACGGCGAGCAGCTCCTCGGGTCCGGCTCGACCCCACTGCGCGAGGCGCTGCAGGCGGCCGGGTTCGTGGCGACGCCGAAGGGACTCCGGCTGAGGTCGACCGGTGCCTGAGGGCGATGCCGTCTGGCGCACGGCCCAGCGCCTGCACCGGGGTCTGTCCGGCAAGCAGCTGACCCGCACCGACTTCCGCGTGCCCGCCATCGCGACGGTCGACCTGAGCGGCAGCAGCGTCGTCGAGACCGTCTCGCGAGGCAAGCACCTGCTGACCCGGATCGACGGACCGACCGGCGCCTGGACGCTGCACACCCACCTGAAGATGGAGGGTTCGTGGCGGCTCTTCCGGCCCGACGAGCGGTGGGGCAAGCCCGACCACGTGGTGCGCGTCGTGCTCGGCACCGCGGAGCGCACGGCGGTCGGCTTCCAGCTCGGCCTCGTCGAGCTGGTCCGCAGCGACCGGGAGGACGACGTGGTCGGACACCTGGGGCCCGACCTGCTCGGCCCCGACTGGGACGAGGCCGAGGCGGTCCGGCGCCTGACCGCCGACCCGGAGCGGCCGCTCGGCGAGGCGCTGCTCGACCAGCGCAACCTGGCCGGGATCGGCACGATCTACCGCACCGAGCTGTGCTTCCTCACCGGCTACGACCCCCGCACACCGGTCGGCGCCGTCACCGACCCGCTGCGGATGGTCCGGCTGGCGCGGTCGATGCTCGACCAGAACCGCAACCTGCCGCAGATCTGCACCACCGGCGACAAGCGTCGCGGTCACAGCCTGTGGGTCTACGGGCGCTCCCACCAGCGCTGCCTGCGCTGCGGCACCCCGATCGAGCAGGCCGAGCTCGGTGCGCAGCCTCGCGCGCGCGTCGCCTACTGGTGCCCGCGGTGCCAGCCGCCGAGATGAGGCTCAGGCAGCGGAGGTGACAACCTCGGCGCGCGGAGCGACCGGGATCCGGGTCAGACCGGCGGCGGCCTCTTCGAGGGCGACCGCGTCGGACACCTCACGGAGGACGTCCGAGAGCGGGATGTCGAGGGCGCCGCAGAGCGAGGCGAGCAGCTCCGACGAGGCTTCCTTCTGGCCGCGCTCGATCTCGGAGATGTAGCCCAGGCTGACCCGGGCCTCCGCGGAGACCTCACGCAGGGTCAGGCCGCGCTGCATCCGCTGATCGCGGAGCACGTCGCCGAGAAGCCGTCGAAACAGCACCATGCGCGTCACCCTTTCCGAAGTCTGTGGTCCCAACGCTACCCGAGGGTTGTTTCTTCCCGGAGCAGGACCGCCGCGAACGCCGTGAACGCCTCCTTCGTGGCCCGGTCCTGGATCTGGTGCCGCTTGCCGTGCAGCTCGAGCGCCACGGCCTCCGACACACCCGGACCGGTGATGCCGACGAACACGGTGCCCGGCGGCTTGCCTTCCTGATCGGCAGGTCCGGCCACTCCTGTAGTCGAAAGTCCGTACGTCGCGCCCGAGAGCGACCGCACCCCGTCGGCCATCGCCCGCGCGCACTCGGGCGAGACGACCCCGTGCTCGGCGATCAGCCGCTCGTCGACGCCGAGCAGCGACGCCTTGAGCTCGGTCGCGTAGGTGACCACTCCCCCGACGTACGTCTCGGACGCACCGGGGACGTCGGTCAGCGCCACGCCGAGCCGACCGCCCGTCAACGACTCCGCGGTCGCGATCGTGCTGCCGGTGTCGCGCAGCAGCCGGTGCACGCGTTCGAGCAGGTCAGCCATGGCGGCAAGGCTAGCCTCGCTGTGTGGCTCTCCCCATCGCGGACTACGCGCTCATCGGTGACCGGCGGACCAGCGCGCTGGTCGGCCGCAACGGCTCGATCGACTGGCTGTGCCTGCCCAGCTTCGGCTCGCCCGCCTGCTTCGCGGGTCTGCTCGGCACCGACGACCACGGCCACTGGCAGCTCTGCCCGGTCGCCGAGTACGACGTCAGCCGTCGCTACATCGGCGCGTCCGGAGCGCTCGAGACGACGTTCACCACGGCGACGGGGGTCGTGACGCTCACCGACGTGATGCCCCGCGGCGACAGCCGCGCCGACGTCGTACGACGCGTCACCGGCTGCAGCGGCACGGTCCGGATGCGCCACGAGTGGATGGTCCGGCTCGACTACGGCGCGGTGCTGCCGTGGGTGCGCCGCGAGACCATCGGCGGCGAGGAGGTGATCGTCGCGGTCGGCGGCCCGGACCGGCTGGTCCTGCGCGGCCCGCGGCTGCCGCGGGCGACCGACCACCGGCACTCCGACGAGTTCGACGTCGCGGAGGGCGACGAGCTCACGTTCTCGACCACCTGGTTCCCCTCGCACCTCGAGGTCGACGACCTCGGCACGCACGAGGACCGGATCAACGCGTCGATCACCGACGACGAGGACTGGTCGGGCCGGTGCCCCGACGTGATGCCGCACCCGGGGATCGTGCGGCGGTCGCTGCTGACGCTTCGGATGCTCACCGACGAGGAGACCGGCGGGATCGTCGCCGCCCCGACCACGTCGCTGCCCGAGGACCCGGGCGGGGAGCGCAACTGGGACTACCGCTACTGCTGGCTGCGCGATGCCGCCCTGACGATCGGCGCGCTCGTCCAGGCCGGCTACACCGAGGAGGCGCAGCTGTGGCGCGGCTGGCTGCTGCGCGCGGTCGCCGGTGACCCGCAGGACCTGCAGATCCTCTACGGCACCGACGGCAGCCGTCGGTTGACCGAGCTCACCCTCGACCACCTCCCCGGCTACGAGGGCTCGACGCCGGTGCGCATCGGCAACGGGGCCGCCCTGCAGCGCCAGCTCGACGTGGTCGGCGAGGTGATGATCGCGCTGGAGCGGACCCGTCAGGTCACCGGCCACGCCGATGCCAACGCGTGGGCGTTGCAGCGCTCCCTGGTCGAGAACCTCGCGAAGACGTGGCAGAAGAAGGACCACGGGCTCTGGGAGATCCGCGGGCCGCAGCAGCACTTCACCCACTCCCAGGCGATGGTCTGGGCCGCCTTCGACCGCGGTGTCCGGGCCATCGAGGAGTTCGACCTCGAGGGTCCCGTCGACGAGTGGCGCGAGCTCCGCGACCGCGTGCACGCGCAGGTGCTGGACAAGGGCTTCGACGCCGACCGCAACACGTTCGTGCAGCACTACGGCACGACCGAGGTCGACGCGTCGCTCCTGGTGCTGCCCGAGATCGGCTTCATCGCCGGGGACGACCCGCGCATGCTCGGCACCATCGAGGCGATCGAGCAGGACCTGATGCGCGACGGGCTGGTGCTGCGCTACCGCACCCAGAGCGGCGTCGACGGTCTCGCCGGTGACGAGCACCCGTTCCTGGCGTGCTCGTTCTGGCTGGTCGCGGCGTACGCCGGAGCCGGCCGTGTCGACGACGCGCGCGCCCTCTTCGACCGGCTCTGCGGGCTGACGAACGACGTCGGGCTGCTCTCCGAGGAGTACGACGTCGGCAACGACCGGATGGTCGGCAACTTCCCGCAGGCGTTCAGCCACCTCGCGCTGGTCCGGTCCGCCTTCGCCCTCGCGGAGTCGATCGAACGTTGACCCGAGCGCGAGCGAGCGTATCGAGACATCGGCTGAGATCTCGATACGCCCGTCGCGACCTCGTTCGTCGGTCACGGGGCTACTCGATCTGGCTGCTGCGACTTGGTCGCCCGAGCTGCGCTGGGGCGACCAAGGCAGCTCAGAAGATCTTGTAGACCTTCACGTCGGTCGAGGCGGTGGAGCCCTCGATCGTGTCCGTCCCGCTGTAGGTCACCGTGACGTGGTGCGTCCCGGCGGTCTTGAACGGACCGATCGCGGTGGCGGCATATCCCCGGACCAGCTTGACGTCCTTCGACTGACCGTCCCAGCTGACCGTGACCGAGCCCGTCGGCGTCGCGCCGGTGGCCTTGACCTGGATGATCAGCGCGACCGGCGTGAGCTTCGCGATCGCAACACCCGGCACCGCGGTGACCGACGTGGTCGACGCCGTCTTCGGCACCGGCAGCGCCGGCAGGTCCAGCCCGACGACCTCCGGGTCGTGGTCGGAGGCCCGGTAGGGGTTGGCCTCGTAGAAGTCGGTCGCGTTGTAGTTGTAGCGGCTGTACTCGAACGCGATCGACTCCTCCGCGTTGATCTGCCACACGTCCGTGCCCGTCACCATCTCCTCGGCAGCGGCGTTGGCGAGCACGTGGTCGAGCGAGCCGGCGAGCCCGTCGAAGTTGTACGTCGTCTCGCCGCCGTTGAACTGGGTCTGCAGGTCGACGTAGCCGTCGCCGTACAGCACCTGGAGCGGGTCCTCCTGGGTGTAGGAGTTGAAGTCACCGGTGAGGAAGATCTTGTCGGTGCCGAGCGACGACGCGAAGCTGCTCGCGAAGGCGCTCAGGTCGTGCGCCTGCGCGACCCGGTCCGGGTTGGCGTTGCCCTGGCCGGTGCCGTCGTCCACGCCCGAGCCCTTGGACTTGAAGTGGTTGACGATCACGGCGAAGGCGTCGGAGTCGGGGGCACCCGTCGCCTTGAAGCCCTGGGCCAGCGGCTCCCGGGCGTCCGCGAAGGCCGCCGAGCCGGTGAGCACCTTGGAGCCACCGACCAGCGAGACGTCGGCCGGCTTGTAGATGAAGGCGGTCCGGATGACGTCCTGCTCGGCGGTCGGCGGGAGGTCCGCGGCGGCCGGCGACGGGGCGAACGCCCAGGTGCCGGCACCCGCGGCCGCGTTGAGCGCGTCGACGAGCGTCGAGACGCCGGCGTCGCGGTCCTGGCCGAGCTTCACGGAGTTCTCGATCTCCTCCAGCGACACGATGCTGGCACCGAGCTTGTTGATCGCGGCGACGATCTTGGCCTGCTGACGAGCGAGGCTCTCCTCGGTGGCCGCACCACGCGGTCCGGGTGAGGCATCGGTGCCGCACACGTTGTCGGTGATGTGGTTGCCGTCGCGGTCGTTGTAGTACGTGCAGCTGCCCTGGCCGGACGCGACGTACTCCTCGCCGGTGGTCGGGAAGTAGTTCAGCACGTTGAACGTCGCCAGACGGATGTCGCCACCGACGTTCTCCGGCGCCGCGGTGCGGGTGTTGGTGAAGGTCGCGACATCGGCGCCGTCACCGGTCACCTGGCTGGTGGGCTGGAGGTTCCAGAGGCTGTTGCGGTACTCCAGGACGACCGGCTCGTGGAAGGTGACGGCCGAGCCGACCCGCACCGGGTTGGTCTTCGAGAGCCACGGGAGCGGGACCGACTTGTTGGCGGCGCTGTTGAAGTTGGTGCTCGCGCCGTCGTCGAGGGTGACCGACCTGGCAGCGTTCTGAGCGTTGATCGCCGCGATCGCCGCGGTGTCCTGCGCGTCGGCGACGTCCGTGGGCTGCACGAGCGGCTTGTCGCCGGACGCGAGCGTGAACGACGCGTAGTAGTTGGTGTCGTAGTTGTCGGTCACCGTGAAGTCACCCTGCGGCTGGACGAGCTCGCCCTCGTGGGCCTCCTTCTCCGCCGGGGTGTCGAGGTCGCTCCACGGGACGGCGAGCGGGGTCACCGTGCCGAGCGAGTCGGCCAGCACCGTGACGTCGTCAGCAGCGACGCCGGAGATCTCGGTCGTGCCCTGGAACTCGCTGACGTCACCGGTCACCTCGACGCTGTCGCCGATCGCGACCTTCGCGGTCGCAGCGGACCCGTAGACGAAGATGCCGTCAGACGCGCCAGGTGTGTCGGGGGTGCCGGGCGTCTCGAGGTAGAACCCGTTGAAACCGCCGGTGGGGTACGCCGCGGTGACGACCCCCTCGGTCGTGACGGTGTCACCGGCGAGCGGCGAGGTGTCGCCGGTGCCCTGGATCTCCGCGATCGTGGCCTCGGTCGGATCGGGGTCGGTCGGCGGGGTGACCGTGCCGGCGTTCTGCGGGCTCGGGGCACCGACCGCGAAGTCGGTCGCGTTGTTGTCGGTGTCGCCGGCGGTGCGGCTCGCGGACGTCGCGTTGGCGGTCGCCCCGGTCTTGGCCGTCTCGAAGGTGTTGCTGTTGACGCCGACCAGGTCGACGATCCCGGCCCGGGCGGTGGACCCGTCGGCAGCCGGGTTGAGCGCGGTGGTTCCGGCTGCCAGCCAGACGGTGAACGCCGTACCGGACATCGCGATGGTGCCGGTCGCGTCGGGCGTCGGCAAGGCCGTCGTACCGCCCGTGCCGGCGGCCTCCTGGACCAGGTAGTGACCACCGGCCGGCACGGTGCCGGACAGCGTGGTCACACCGGTCGCGGCAGCCGTGCTCGCGGAGCTGCGGTACTGGACCGACATCCCGGCGACGCTGATCGGTGCGGACGTCGGGTTGTAGAGCTCGATGAAGTCGTTGGTGAGGGTGGCGCCGGCGTTGCCGCCACCGCCGTACACCTCGCTGATGACCAGGCCGCTGCTGGCAGCGCTGGCAGGGCCGGTCGTGGCGATGGCCAGACCGGAGACAGCGACGGCAAGACCGGCGAAGCCGGCCAGTGCACGCCGCGACGCCCGAGACGTCGAGAACATGGTGGAGCCTTCCGAGAGGGTTCTGTTGTGGGGAGAGGAGCACGTCGGGATCCACCGCACGCGGTGGACCCCGACGGCACTGCTACTTCTTGACGACCTTGATCGTCACGGAGTCGTGCGACGACTTCGTGGCGGCGTTGCCGAGGTAGGTGACCTTGACCTTCTTCGTGCCCGTGCTGCCGAACTTCTTCAGCGTCACCGTGGCCTTGCCGTCGTGGAGCTTGGCCGAGTAGGTCCTGCCACCGACCTTGACCTCGACCTTGCCGGACGCCGTGCCGGCGGAGGTGACGGAGATCTTGACCTTGGCGCGTGTCTTGTCGACCACGATCCGCTTCGGCGTCACCTTCGCGGAGACCGTGGAGCCGGCCTGGGCGACCTGCAGCGGCACGGCGACCTCGGTGCCGGTGTCGGCGCCCGTCACCGTGAGGTCCCGGCTGCCACCGGCGATGCCGGAGGGCAGCGTGAAGCTGACCGAGGCCGTCCCTGCCTCGTCGTCGGTCGCACCCGCGGCCACGGCGTTGTCGACCGGGAAGGTGCCCAGCTTCGTGGCACCGAGAGACACGGTCACCTCGCTGTCCTGCACGTCACCGGCACCGGACATGGCGAGCGAGGAGAGCTCGAACGCGACGGTGTCGCCGGCGGCGTACGACGCGGGCGCTCCGGACGGGAAGGTCACGCCGACCGCGCGCTGGCTGTAGTCGACCGGGAGCGGCTTGTCGGCGGCGAACTCCGCCAGGTAGTCGACCATGCCCTGCAGGTCGGTCTTGCCGGTGTCCTGCTTGTGCGTCCCGTCGGCGAAGGCGAAGAAGTTGTCACCGCCGGTCGACAGGAAGGAGTTCACCGTCACCGAGTAGCTGGCGCCCGGCTTGATCGGGTCGCCGTTGAGCCACATCCCCGTCACCGTCTTGGTGGTCGGGTCGTAGGTGTAGGTGAAGCCCTTCGAGACGCCGAGGCGCAGGAACGGGCGCGACGAGCCCGCGGGCTGCCACTGCTGCTCCAGGACCGTCTTCAGCTGGGCTCCGGTCAGGTCCATGTTGACCAACGTGTTGGCGAACGGCTGCACGTTGGCGGCCTGCTTGTAGGTCAGCGTGGTCGGGTAGGAACCCGGGGTGTTGCCCACCATGTCGGCGCGCAGACCGCCAGGGTTCATGAAGGCGATCTGGGCCGAGCCGGTGGTCTCCGACTCGGTCGCCCACCGCTGCACCTCGGCCACGAGGTTGCCCAGGGTCGACTCGCCACCGCGGTTCTCCTCGGTGGTCGTCGGGTCGGCCGCCTTCGGCCGGGCCGCGCGCTTGAAGGCGCCGTCGATGTCGCCGAGCGGCACGGCGCCCTTGACGTCGGCCTCGGCCACCGCGGCGTCGACGATCGACTTGGTCGCCGGGTCGGCCGGGTAGTTGGGCGTGTACGTCGTGACCGGCGGGGTGCCCGTCGTCGACGCGGTCGTGAGCGACAGGATGCTCTGGTCGACGCTCTGGATCTGCCCGGAGGTGGGGTCGACGCTGAGGTCGAGCTGGTTGAGGTTGTAGCCGTACTGACCGGCCGAGACGACCGGCCGCTCCGTGACCGGGCGACCCGCCCAGCCGGCGACCGGGAACTTGCAGTTGTAGGCCAGGTGGGTGTGGCCGGAGACGATCGCGTCGACGTTGTCGTCGACGCCGGAGATGATGCTCCCGAAGTCGGAGGTCGGGTCGTCGTCCATCGTCGCGCAGTCGGTGCTCGCTGCGCCCTCGTGGACCAGGAGCACGATCACGTCGACGCCCTCGGCCTTGAGCGCGTCGGCCTCCGTGTTGACGGCCGTCGGGATGTCGGTGACCTTGATGTCGGCGATGCCGCCCGGCGAGACCAGCTCGGGCAGGTGCTCGGTCACGGCCCCGACGAAGCCGACCTGGACGCCGCCCATGTCCTTGACGAACGTCGGGTCGAGCGCCGGGTCGCCGGAGTCCTTCATCACCACGTTGGCGCCGATGTACTTCCAGCTCGCGCCACCGTCGGGGTTGGTGGCCGACTCAGGCGCCATCACCCGGTCGACGAGGTCGTCGTAGCCCTTGTCGAACTCGTGGTTGCCCACCGCCGAGACCTCGAGACCCGCCTCGTTGAGCGCGTCGATCGTGGGCTTGTCGTTGTTGATGAAGGACTCGAAGGTCGAGGCGCCGATCAGGTCGCCCGCCGCGGCGAAGACGGTGTTGGGGTGCTCCCCACGGATCTGCTTGACCGCCCCGGCCAGCACGGCAGCCCCGGCCTCGACGCCGTTGGACTTGATCCGGCCGTGGAAGTCGTTGGTGGCCAGGATGTTGATGTCGACGGCGCCAGCCGCGTGGGCGGGAGTCGAGACGAGGACCAGGGAGCTCGCGCCGAGGGCGAGTCCGGATACGGCGACAAGAGCACGCATGCCCCTGCGCGCCCGAGAACTGGGGGGCACTGTGGAACCTTTCCGAGTGAAGGTCGATGACTGCGCCACCTAACCTCACCGACCCGCAGGAAATCCAGACCCATCGGTTAACAACAGGCAACCTTTTGCCCGTGCACCGCAATCGGCCGCAAGACCGCCCGCCTGCCTCACCGTGGCAAGAGCAGAACCCGCCAAACGTGAGCGTCAGGCCTTGCGCAGACTTGCCCGCTGCTTCCAGACGTCGCGGAAGAACTCGTAGCCGGACCACATCGTCAGTGCGACCGCGATCGCCAGGCAGACCTGGGCGAGGTAGAAGATCACGTCGCCGGGCACCTCGAGCCAGCTCGCCAGGTCGGGGTCGCGCAGCGGGAGGCAGAGCGTCGCCAGCGCGATCGCCTGGAAGGTGGTCTTGATCTTGCCGAGGTCGGCGGCCGCGATCACGACCTTCTGGAGGATCGAGAGCCGCAGGAGCGTCACGCTCCACTCGCGGACGAGCACGATGATCGTGACCCACCACCAGATGTCGCCGACGATCGAGAGCCCGATGAAGGCCATGCCGGTGAGCGCCTTGTCGGCGATCGGGTCGGCGATCTTGCCGAAGTTGGTGACCAGGTTGTGCTTGCGCGCCAGGTCGCCGTCGATCTTGTCGGTGATCATCGCGACGGCGAAGATCACGAACGAGACGCACCGCCAGGTGATCGAGTCGCCGCCGTCGACCAGCAGCGCCCAGGCGAAGAACGGCACCGACACGATGCGGAGGGTCGTGAGGACGTTGGGCACGTTCCAGTTGCTGGGCTGCGCCTGGACGTCGGTCATCACAGTGCCCGAGCGTAGAGGTCGGCGCCGTCCGACTCGACGACCACCGCGCGCACCAGGTCACCGACCCGGGCCTCGCTGTCGACGAGGTACGTCGCACCGTCGACCTCAGGACCCTGGTGGGCGGCCCGGCCCTCGGTCTCGTCGTCGTCGACGCGCTCCACGAGCACGTCGACGGTCTCGCCGATCCGCTCGATCGCGCGCTGGGAGGTGAGCTCCTCGACCAGGGTCGACACGTGCTCGACGCGGGCGAGGATCTCGTCGTCGTCGAGCTTGGCGTCGTAGGACGCAGCCTCGGTGCCGTCCTCGTCGGAGTAGCCGAAGACACCGGTCACGTCGAGGCGCGCGGCGACCAGGAAGTCGCACAGGGTCTCGAGGTCGGCCTCGGTCTCGCCGGGGAACCCGACGATCACGTTGCTGCGCACCCCCGCGGTCGGCGCGAGCGCACGGACCTGCTCGAGCAGGCCGAGGAAGCTCTCCGGGTCGCCGAAGCGGCGCATCCGGCGCAGCACGTCCGCGCTGGCGTGCTGGAAGGACAGGTCGAAGTACGGCGCGACGCCGGGCGTGCTCGCGATCGCCTGGATCAGCCCGGGGCGGGTCTCGGCGGGCTGCAGGTAGGACACCCGCACCCGCTCGACACCGTCGACGGCGGCCAGCTCGGGCAGCAGCGTCTCGAGGAGCCGCAGGTCGCCGAGGTCCTTGCCGTAGGACGTGGAGTTCTCGCTGACCAGGAACAGCTCGTGGGCGCCCTGCTCGGCGAGCCAGCGGGCCTCCTGCAGCACGTCACTGGGGCGGCGGCTCACGAACGAGCCTCGGAAGGCCGGGATCGCGCAGAAGGAGCAGCGGCGGTCGCAGCCGCTGGCCAGCTTGAGCGAGGCGGTCGGCCCCGAGTCGAGCCGGCGGCGTACGGACGCCGGGCCGGAGGCGTGACCGGGCACGGGCGTCGTGGAGAGCGTGCGCTCGACCGGCGAGATCGGCAGCAGCCGGCGCCGGTCCTGGGGCGTGTGGGCGTGGTGGACCTCCCCCGCGACGATCGAGCGGAGCCGCTCGGCGATGTCGGGGTAGTCGTCGAAGCCGAGCACGGCGTCGGCCTCGGGCAGCGACTCGGCGAGGTCCTTGCCGTAGCGCTCCGCGAGGCAGCCGACGGCGACGACCGCCTGGGTCCGGCCGGTCTCCTTGAGCTCCGCGGCCTCGAGCAGCGTGTCGACGGAGTCCTTCTTGGCCGACTCGACGAAGCCGCAGGTGTTGACGACGACGGTGTCGGCGTCCTCCGGGTCGTCGACGAGCAGGAACCCGCCCGCCTCGAGACGCCCGGCCAGCTCCTCGGAGTCGACCTCGTTGCGGGCACAGCCGAGGGTCACCATCGCCACCGACAGCAGCTCGCGGGCGGGGGCAGGTGTGGTCTCAGTCGTCATCGCCTGTCGAGTATGTCAACCGACCCCGTACGGCGTCGAAACGCCGATCAGGAGCTGGCGGCGAAGGTGTTCTGGGCGGGCTGGCCCTCGGCGCCGAGCGGACCGCGGTCCTGACCGTCGATGGTGACCTTGAGCGAGCCGTCGGAGGACTGGATGCGGACCGGCGGAGCGGCCTTGACCGTCTTGGTGTCGCCGTAGGCCAGGTCGCCGCTGAAGGCCACGTCCCCGGCGCCGTCGCGGACCACCACGTGGGTGCCCCCGTTGGCGGCGTCGAGGACGACGGGTACGGCGGGACCGAGCTTGGTCTGCGAGGACGGCGAACCGTTGAGCACCGGCTTGTGGTGGAGCTCGACGGGGCTGTCCATGATCAGCCGGGCGATCGACCAGCACAGCACGAGCGCCATCACGGCCGCGACGAGCACCGACCAGTTCGGGCCACCGCGGGTGCTGCGGATCGGGCCGTCGGCCCCGGTGGCCAGCTCGGCCTCGAAGACCCGGCGGGCGTTGATCGGGGCGTCGGCGTAGCGCTCGTCGTACGACGCCAGCAGCGGCCCCGCGTCGACACCGAGGATCCGGGCGAGCGTGCGCAGGTGGCCGCGGGCGTAGAAGTCGCCGCCGCACGGTGCGAAGTCGTCGACCTCGATCGACTCGATGACGTGGGGGCGGATCCGGGTGCGCTCGGCGAGCTGGTCGACCGTCAGTCCGAGCCGGGTGCGGGCTGCGACCAGCTCGGGACCGATGACCGGGTCCTCGGCCGGCTCGACCGAGAAGTCGTCGATGACCAGCGGCGCGACGGCCTCGCCCTCACGGGCGATCGGCTGGACGCGGTCGCTCCAGACCACGGTGTCCTCGACCAGGTCGACGCTGCCGGGCCGGCGCAGCTCGCGCGACTCCGGGAGACCGGGACGGGTCTCATCGTCGGTCTCGGACGGGTCGGAGGCCAGCGCGGCGGCGCCGTCGAAGCGGACCTCGGCGCGCGATCCGCCGACCGGGTCGCGCAGCGGGATCGGCGTCGCGCTCGCGACGATCGGTGACAGCGGCACGGTGTGCTCGGGCTCGTCGTCGCCGTCGACCTCGTCGAGGTCGGCGTCCTCGTGCTCGTGCTCGTCGTACTCGTCGTACTCGTCGTACTCGTCGTCGTACTCGTCGTAGTCGTCGTGCTGCGGGCGCAGCCGCTCGGAGACGAGGTCGATGGCGCGGGCCAGGGTCGGACGCAGGTCGTGGCCGACGTGCTCGGTCTCGACCACCTGGTCGGCGTCGGGGGCGAGCAGCAGGAGGGCCGCGGTCAGGTCGTCGTCGGCGCCGCTGACCCGCGTCGAGATCGACAGCGGCACCGAGCGGTGCACGTCGTCCTCGTCGCGGGGGACGAGCGTGATCCGGCCGTCGCCGAAGAGACCGCGTCGCGGCTCGTGCTCGAGGACCTCGATGTCGGCCCACGGCAGGCCCTGCCAGACCCGGCCTCCCCGAAGTCCTGCACTCCGCATCCGGACGCCCTGCTCGTCGACGACGAGCAGCGGGACCCGGGCGTCGGCGAGTGACTGGAGGTGGGCGGCCGCGATGGCGCTCGTGACGAGCACCACCACCCAGTCCAGCCACCCGCCGTCGCCGAGCGCGCGCGCCAGGTAGGCGAACGCGACGATCGAGGCGACACCGCCCACCGCCGCTGCGAGGCGGGCGTCGGTGCGGACCTCGACCGAGCTCTGGGTGGTCCCGGTCTGCTCCTGCAGGTCTGCGCTGAGGTTGCTCACATCTCCCCCTGGAGAGTCGCGATCACGGCATCGATCTCGTCGGGCTTCACGAGCACGTCTCTGGCCTTCGAGCCCTCGCTGGGCCCGACCACGCCACGGCTCTCCATGATGTCCATCAGCCGGCCGGCCTTGGCGAAGCCGACGCGGAGCTTGCGCTGCAGCATCGAGGTCGACCCGAACTGGGTGGAGACGACCAGCTCGATCGCCTGGACCACGAGGTCCATGTCGTCGCCGATGTCGTCGTCGATCTCGCGCTTGGCCGCGGCCGGGGCCGTG
The DNA here is from genome assembly GCF_040045055.1 of Nocardioides pollutisoli. Taxonomy (NCBI): domain Bacteria; kingdom Bacillati; phylum Actinomycetota; class Actinomycetes; order Propionibacteriales; family Nocardioidaceae; genus Nocardioides; species Nocardioides pollutisoli. Next base: position 3,474,890 of record NZ_JBDZDU010000001.1, on the reverse strand, counting down.
ACGTCGTCGCGGTAGTTGGGCTCGAGCTGCGCCTTGCAGTGCTTCACGACCTGGGCGATCTCGGCCTCGGTGACCCAGGAGCCCTGGACGCGCACGGCCTTCGAGGAGCCCATCGGCAGGAAGAGGCCGTCACCCTGTCCGACCAGCTTCTCGGCGCCCGGCTGGTCGAGGATGACCCGGCTGTCGGCGAGGCTGGAGGTTGCGAACGCGAGCCGCGACGGCACGTTGGCCTTGATCAGACCGGTGACGACGTCGACCGACGGACGCTGCGTGGCGAGCACCAGGTGGATGCCGGCCGCACGGGCGAGCTGGGTGATCCGGACGACCGAGTCCTCGACGTCGCGCGGGGCGACCATCATCAGGTCGGCGAGCTCGTCGACGATCACCAGCAGGTAGGGGTACGGCGTGAGCTCGCGCTCGCTGCCCGGAGGCACCGTGACCTTGCCCGCGCGCACCGCCTTGTTGAAGTCGTCGATGTGCCGGAAGCCGAAGTTCGCGAGGTCGTCGTACCGCATGTCCATCTCGCGGACGACCCACTGCAGCGCCTCGGCGGCCTTCTTGGGGTTGGTGATGATCGGCGTGATCAGGTGCGGGACGCCCTCGTAGGCGTTCAGCTCGACCCGCTTGGGGTCGACCATGATCATCCGGACCTCGTCGGGCGTGGAGCGCATCAGGATCGAGGTGATCATCGAGTTGATGAACGACGACTTGCCCGAGCCGGTGGCACCGGCGACCAGGAGGTGCGGCATCTTCGCGAGGTTGGCGACGACGAAGCCGCCCTCCACGTCCTTGCCGAGACCGGCCACCATCGGGTGGTGGTCGGAGCGCGCCGTGTTGGAGCGGAGCACGTCGCCGAGGGAGACGATCTCCTTGTCCAGGTTGGGGATCTCGATGCCGATCGCCGACTTGCCGGGGATCGGGCTGAGGATGCGGACGTCGGCCGAGGCCACGGCGTACGCGATGTTCTTGGAGAGCGCGGTGACCTTCTCGACCTTGACCGCAGGACCGAGCTCGACCTCGTAGCGCGTGACCGTCGGGCCACGGGTGTAGCCCGTGACCTGCGCGTCGATGTTGAACTCCTCCATCACCTGGGTGAGGCGGTCGACGACGGCGTCGCTCGCCTTGGACCGGGCCTTGTGGACCGACCCGGGCTTGAGCACCTCGTTGGCCGGCAGCGAGTAGGCGATGTCGCCGGACAGCGCGAGCTGCTCGACGCGCGGCGGGAGCGGGGTGTGCGGCGGCGGCTCGAGCTCGACCTTCTCCTCCACGACCGGCGCGGCCGCCTCGGTGGGCGCGTCCGGCGCGAAGATGTCGAGGCCGTCGTCGGTGGTCTCGAGGCGCTTCTTGCGCTTGCGGAGCTCACGGTCCGAGAGGACCGGGCTGTCGTACGCCGGGTCGCCCATGTCCGGGTCGATCTCGCCGGTCTCGTCGAGGACCTTGCGCTTGCGGCCGCGGACGGCCGGCATCGCCTGGGTGGCGTCGGGGTCGACCTCGGGAGCCGGCTCGTGGCCGAGCAGCCGGTCGCGGGTGGCCGCGAGCTTGGTCGGCACCTGGTAGAGCGGCGTGCTGGTGATGATGAGGACGCCGAAGAAGGCGATGAGCGCGAGCAGCGGCACCACGACGTACTCCGAGCGGAGCAGGTCGAGGAGCAGGCTCGCGACGACGTACCCGATCGCACCGCCGGCGGTGCGCAGGTCGCTGGTGTCACCCATGACCGGCTGCGGGTTGTCGCTGGCGATCTGCACGATGCCGAGGAGGCCGAAGGCCAGGCAGGCCCAGCCGACGACCTGACGACCGACCGGGCCGGTCTGCTCGGGGTCGCGCATGGTGCGCCAGCCGACGAAGAGGAGGGCGAGCGGGACGAGGAAGCCGACCTTGCCGACCGACCCCTCCACCACGGTGCGCGCGGCATCCATGATCGAGCCCGGCAGCTGCCACCAGACGGCGGCGGCGACGATGACCGCGCCACCGAAGAGCATCAGCCCGACGCCGTCGCGGCGGTGCTCGGGCTCGAGGTCACGGGCGGTGTGCCCGATGCTGCGGGCGACGGCACCCACGCCGTGGGCGATCGCCAGCCAGACGGCAGCGACCCCGCGGAAGAGCACCGTGAAGAAGCGCGCGATCGGACCCGGGCCGTTGCGTACGGCGCGCGGGGCGGGACGCTTCGGAGCAGGCTTGCGCTTGCTCGCTGTCCTCTTGACCGGCTTCTTGGGGGCAGGCTTGCGCCTTGGACTGGTACTCCGGGATCGCGAGGTCGAGGACGAGGAAGACGTGCTCTTGCTCCGCGAACCCGGCGGGGAAGACGTACGGGTCGCCATGGAACCCACACTACGCAGCGGTCACTCCAGTCACACGCATCACACGCGGGTGTGTCTGCCGCCGTTGGTCGAGCTCGTCGAGACCCCCCGCAACCGGCCGGCGACCTCGATCGAGGTTGATGGTCAGCTCACCGGTGTCTCGACACGCCCTTGCGACCTCGTTCCTCGGAGGCGGCTGGCTCAGGCCTCGATGACCACCGGGATGATCATGGGCCGGCGGCGGTGGGTGTTGCTCACCCAGCGGCCGACGACGCGGCGCACGGTCTGCTGCAGCTGGTAGGAGTCGGTGTTGCCCTCGGCGATGGCCCGGTCGAGCGCGTCGATGATCGGCTGGCGCAGCTCGTCGAAGTTCGAGCCGTCGAGCGCGTTGCCCTTGGCGTGGATCTCGGGACCGCCGGAGACCTTCCCGCTGACGGAGTCGACGACCACGATCACCGAGATGAAGCCCTCCTCGCCCAGGATCAGGCGGTCCTTGAGGTCGGACTCGGTGATGTCGCCGACCGAGGCGCCGTCGACGAAGACGTAGCCGCAGTCGACCTTGCCGACCACCGAGGCCACGCCGTCGACGAGGTCGACGACGACGCCGTCCTCGGCGATGACGACGTTCTCGACGCCGGTCGCCCGCGCCAGAGCCGCGTTGGCGAGCAGGTGGCGGATCTCGCCGTGGACCGGCAGCACGTTGCGCGGCTTGACGATGTTGTAGCAGTAGAGGAGCTCGCCGGCGCTGGCGTGGCCGGAGACGTGCACGTGGGCGTTGCCCTTGTGCACGACGTTGGCGCCCCAGCGGGCCAGGCCGTTGATGACCCGGTAGACGGCGTTCTCGTTGCCGGGGATCAGGCTCGAGGCGAGCAGGACGGTGTCGCCCTCCTCGATGTGCACGAAGTTGTGGTTGCGCTGGGCGATCCGCGACAGCGCGCTCATCGGCTCGCCCTGCGACCCGGTCGAGATCAGCACCTGGCGCTCGGGTGCGAGGTCCGCGAGCTCCTTCGCGTCGACCAGCACGCCCGGCGGCACCGTGAGGTAGCCGAGGTCGCGGGCGATCGCCATGTTGCGGACCATCGAGCGGCCGACGTACGCGACCTTGCGGTTGTTGGCGACTGCCGCGTCGAGCACCTGCTGGACGCGGTGCACGTGGGAGGCGAAGCAGGCGACGATGATCCGCTGCTGCGACTCGCGGAAGACCTGGTTGATGACCGGGGTGATCGTCTTCTCGGACGGCGTGAAACCGGGGGTCTCGGCGTTGGTCGAGTCGGTGAGGAAGAGGTCGACACCCTCCTCCCCCAGCCGCCCGAATGCGCGCAGGTCGGTGATCCGGCCGTCGAGCGGAAGCTGGTCCATCTTGAAGTCGCCGGTGTGGAGCACCATCCCGGCCGGCGTGCGGATCGCGATGGCGAGCGCGTCGGGGATGGAGTGGTTGACCGCGACGAACTCGAGCTCGAAGGGTCCGAACGTCAGCCGCTCGCCCTCCTTCACCACGTGGTGGATGGTCTCCTTGAGCCGGTGCTCGCGCAGCTTGCTGCCGAGCAGGGCCAGCGTGAGCTCGGAGCCGACGAGCGGGATGTCGCCGCGTTCGCGCAGGAGGTACGGCGTCGCGCCGATGTGGTCCTCGTGGCCGTGCGTGAGCACGAGCGCCTCGACGGTGTCGAGGCGGTCGCGGATCGAGGACCAGTCGGGAAGGATCAGGTCGATGCCGGGCTGGTGGTCCTCGGGGAAGAGGACGCCGCAGTCGACGAGCAGCAGGCGACCGTCGTACTCGAAGGCGGTCATGTTGCGACCGACCTCGCCGAGACCGCCGAAGGCGGTGACCCGGAGGCCCCCCTTCGCCAGTGCGGCCGGTTCGGAGAGCTCGGGGTGGGGATGACTCACAAGAGACCTGCTTCTGCGAGGCCGGCGCGGAGCGCCGCGACCTCGTCGTCGTCGAGAGGGACCAGCGGGGACCGGACGTGTCGGTTGTCGAGCACGCCCAACAGCTCCAGGGACGCCTTGGCCGTGGTCGCGCCGTAGTTGGGCACGCCCATCACAGCCTCGAACGCGGGCAGCAGCCGCTGGTAGATCGTCAGGGCACCGGCGTGGTCGCCGGAGAGGAACGCGTCGATCATCGACGCGAGATCGTTCCCGGCCGCGTGGCCGACCACGGACACGAGTCCGCAGGCGCCGTGGGCCAGGAAGCCGAGGGTGTTGATGTCGTCGCCGGAGTAGACGGCGTAGCCGAGCCGGGCGAGCTTGGCCGCGCGCGGCATGTCGCCGACCGCGTCCTTGACCGCGACCACCGACTCCCACGAGGCCATCTCCTCGAAGGACTCGAGGGCGATCTGGCTCCCGGTGCGGCCGGGGACGTCGTAGAGCATCACGGGGATCTCGGCGGCGTCGACGACCTGGCGGAAGTGGTGGAGGATGCCCCGCTGGCCGGGCTTGTTGTAGTAGGGCGAGACCAGGAGCACGCCGTCGGCGCCGCGCTCGCGGGCCTGGCGGGCGAGGTACGTCGAGGTGGCGGTGTCGTTGGTGCCGACCCCGGCGACCAGCTTGATGTCGGGACCGACCGCGGCGCGCACCGCGGCGAGGACCTCGCCGTCCTCCTCCTTGGTGGTGGTCGGCGACTCTCCGGTGGTGCCGGAGACGACCAGGCCGTCGTGGCCGTTGGCGATCAGGTGCTTGGCCACCCGCTGCACACCGTCGAGGTCCAGGCTCCCGTCGGGACCGAACGGGGTCGCCATCGCGGTGAGCATGCGGCCGAACGGCGCAGCAGGTGCAGCAGAGGTCATAGGTCTCAGGTTATCGCTCTGTCCGCTCAGCCGACGTGCGGCATGACGTCGCGCGCCACGAGTCGGAGGTGGTCGAGGTCGGAGAGGTCCAGCATCTGCAGGTAGAGGCGCTCGCTGCCGGCCTCGGCGTACGCCGAGATCTTGTCCAGGACCTCGGGCACCGTGCCGGCCAGGCCGTTCTCGCGGAGCTCGGCCTTCTCGCGCCCGATCACGGCCGCGCGGCGGTCCAGGTCGGCCTCGTTCTCACCGACGCAGAGCACCAGTGCGTTGGACCAGGTCATCGTCGCGGGGTCGCGCTCCTGGGCCTCGCACGCCCGGGCGACGCGGGCGAACTGGGTCTTCGTGGTGTCGAGGTCCGCGAACGGCACGTTGAACTCGTCGGCGTACGTCGCGGAGAGCGCGGGGGTCCGCTTCGCGCCGTGGCCGCCGATCAGGACGGGCGGCTTGGGCTGGGTCGGCTTCGGCAGGCCGGGCGAGTCCGTCAGCTGGTAGTGCTCGCCGTCGAAGCTGAAGCCGCCGTCGGTGGCCCACAGCCCGGTGATGATCGCGAGCTGCTCCTCGAACCGGTCGAAGCGCTCGCGCGTGCTCGGGAAGGGGATGCCGTACTTCGTGTGCTCGGCCTCGAACCAGCCCGCACCGATGCCGAGCTCGACCCGACCCCCACTCATCTGGTCGACGTTCGCGACGCTGATCGCGAGCGGACCGGGGTACCGGAAGGTCGCGCTCGTCATCATCGTGCCGAGCCGGATGGTGCTGGTCTCGCGGGCGATGCCGGCGAGCGTGATCCACGCGTCGCTCGGCCCGGGCATCGGGTCGCCGCCCATCGACAGGTAGTGGTCGGAGCGGAAGAACGCCCCGAACCCGAGCCGCTCCGCCTCCTGCGCGACCACCACGAGGTCGTCGTACGTCGCGCCTTGCTGGGGTTCGGTGAAGACTCTGAGCTCCATGGGGCTCAGCCTGTCAGATGCTCCCCAACACCGGCCCGCGCCAGGAACACCCGCTCGTAGCCGTCGTGCTGCTCGCGGGCGGTCTCGACCCAGTCGGCGAGGTCGTACGCCGGGTAGAGCACGTCGCCGTCCGGGGACAGCGGGATCTCGCTGATGACCTGCTCGGTGGCGACGGGGAGCGCCGCCGCGTAGACCTGCGCACCGCCGACGACCATCACGTCACCGGGCAGCGTCGCTGCCTGCGCGAGCGCGTCGTCGAACGACCTCGCGACGAGCGCGCCCTCGGCCGACCAGGCCGGGTCGCGGGTCAGCACGATCGTGGTGCGTCCGGGCAGCGGGCGGCCGATCGACTCGTACGTCGTCCGACCCATCACCAGGACGTGGCCCATCGTCAGCTCCTTGAAGAGCCGCTGCTCCCCCGGGATCCGCCAGGGGATGTCGGGGCCGTTGCCGATGACGCCGTTGCGGGCGACGGCGGCCACCATCACCACCCGTGCGCTCATACGGCGATGGGCGCCTTGATCCCCGGGTGCGGGTCGTAGCCCTCGACGGCGATGTGCTCGAGGTCGAACGCGTCGAGCGCGGTGACCGACGGGTCGAGCCACAGCGTCGGCAGCGGCCGCGGCTCGCGGGTGAGCTGCAGGCGCGCCTGGTCGAGGTGGTTGGAGTAGAGGTGGGCGTCACCCAGCGTGTGCACGAAGTCGCCGACCTCGAGCCCGGTCACCTGGGCGACCATGTGCGTGAGCAGGGCGTACGACGCGATGTTGAACGGCACGCCCAGGAAGACGTCCGCCGAGCGCTGGTAGAGCTGGCAGCTCAGGCGGCCGTCCGCGACGTAGAACTGGAACATCGTGTGGCAGGGCGCGAGCGCCATGTCGGGGATGTCCGCGACGTTCCAGGCCGACACGATGTGGCGCCGGGAGTCGGGGTTGCTGCGGATCTGCTCGACGACCTGCGCGATCTGGTCGACGTGGCGGCCGTCCGGGGTCGGCCAGGAGCGCCACTGGTAGCCGTAGACCGGCCCGAGGTCGCCGTTGTCGTCGGCCCACTCGTCCCAGATGGTGATGTCGCGGTCCTGCAGCCACTTCACGTTGGTGTCGCCGCGCAGGAACCACAGCAGTTCGCCGAAGACCGACCGGGTGTGGATCTTCTTGGTCGTCACGAGCGGGAAGCCGGCGCTCAGGTCGAAGCGCATCTGGTGGCCGAAGACCGAGCGGGTGCCGGTGCCGGTGCGGTCGCTCTTCTCCACGCCTTCGTCGAGGATGCGTTGGAGGAGGTCGAGGTAGGTCTGCACGGCACCAGCCTAGATCTCAGAGGTCCACGGTTCCGGTGATGGTCGTGCGGGTGTCGCCCCCCACCCACACCTCCTGACCCACGCGACTCACCCGCACCCGACCGGCGCGTTGGAGTGCCGTCCCCTGGCTCGCGACGTACGACGCGGGCAGGCGCTCGCCCGCCAGCCACTGGCCGATGCCGGCGTTGAGCGAACCGGTCACCGGGTCCTCGGGCATGCCGTAGCCCGGGCAGAACGCGCGCACCTCGACGGCGACCGGACCCTCGGCGTACTCCCCCACGACGCCGATCTTCAGGTCGCCGAAGGCCGCCCAGTCGGGGTCGAGGGCGAGCACGGCAGCAGCGTCCTCGAGCAGGACGCCGACCCAGCCCGGGCCGTTGTCGATCCAGGTGGTCTCGACGATCGCCGCCCCGGGGATCCGCAGCGCGCGGCAGATGCCGGCCACGTCGTCGGCGTCGACCGGACCGGAGCGCGTGAGGGGCGGAGCGGCGAACGCGAGCGTCTCGCCCCGACGGATCGTGACCAGGCCGGCGCCGCACTCCTGCACGAGCTCGTCGCCGGCGGGCACTCCCCCGGCCTCGAGCCAGGCGTGCGCGCTGCCGAGGGTCGGGTGACCGGCGAACGGCAGCTCACCCCCCGGGGTCCAGATCCGCAGCCGGTAGTCGGCCGCCGGGTCGGTCGGGCTGAGCAGGAACGTCGTCTCGGAGAGGTTGGTCCACCGGGCGAAGGACGCCATCTGCTCGTCCGTCACGCCATCGGCGTCGTGGACGACCGCGACCGGGTTGCCGAGCAGGGGCTCGCTGGAGAAGACGTCGACCTGGCTGAAGCGCATGGCACCAGTCTGCTCGTCAGCTCCCGAGAATCGGCATTCCCTCGTTGGTCGACAGGGGTACGACGTCGGAGCAGCGCGCCGCGCCGAGCTCGCAGGTGCGCAGCACCACCAGAGGGTGGGGCGCGACGATGTCGCCCGAGTAGATGACCAGGTAGACCACCGAGTGGTTGTCGCCGAAGGTCGCGTCGATCGCGAAGTCGTCCGCCGCGAAGCCGGTCGGGAGCGACTTGCCCGAGCGGACGTCGTACAGGAGCGGCTTGAAGGGCGGGGTGCCGTCGTTCGCGGGCGACGACGACACGGCGTAGTAGCCACCCGGCGAGAGGATCGCGTCGATCCCCGGCCGTTTGTAGTCGACGCTGAAGAACGGCTGGACCATGTCGATGGACTTGCCCTCCTGGTAGACCTTCGTCGCGGACTCGACCTCGATCAGGCCGGAGCGGTCGAGCAGCACGGGCTCGCCGTTCGGCGGCGTCCAGCCGTAGTCGCCCGCGGGCGTCTCGTAGAAGACGTGGTCCTGGTCGATGGCGATGAGTCGCACCCCGCGCCCGACCGGCAGCTCGGCGAGCGTGGCACCCGCGACCGCGTCCCAGACGACGATGCGTCCGCCGTTGCCGACGGGTTCGATCCAGGCGGCCCAGCCCGTGCCGACGGACACCACGACGGGTACGCCGGCCGCCTTCGTCCCGATCAGCCGCTGCTCGCCCTGGGCGTCGACGAAGGCGACGTGGCCGGCGCGGTCGCCGTAGACCGCACCGCCGTTGACCTCGCCGAAGTCGGTGAGGTCGGGCACCGTGACCGTCACCTTGTCGAGGTGCAGCTTGCCGGCGGCGTACCACCCGACGTCGACGGGGTTGGTCGCGCGCGTGACCTTGGCCGGCCCGATGCCGTCGGGCTCGGCCGGAGGGCGGGTGCCGATCCAGGTCAGCCCGGCGACCACGACGACCGCGGCCGCGACGCTCGCGGCGACCACCCGACGGCGGCGCCGGCGCTGGGCGCGCGCCTCGTCGACCACACCTTGCAGCGGCGGGGCCAGCACGTCGATCGACTCGCTCGCCTTGCGGAAGATCTCCTCGGCCAGCAGCTCGGACATCACCCGATCACCTCCCGGAGCGCGGCCAGGTCGACGCTGGACAGCGCCCGTGAGACCCGGCTCTTCACGGTGCCGACGGGTACGTCGAGCACCTCGGCGACCTGGGCCTCGGAGAGGTCCGCGACGAACCGCAGCACCAGCACCTCGCGGTGCTCGGCCGACAGCCTCCGCAGCTCGGCCTCCAGCGCGTGGCGCAGGAGCACCAGGTCGGTGACCTGGTCGGGCTCGATCCGCTCGGGCAGCTCCCCCCTCGGCTGCTCGCCCCACCACCGCCGCCGACGGCTCTTGTGCCAGCAGTTGAGCACGGTGCGGTAGACGTAGGCGTCCACGTCGTCGGCCTTGCGGACCCGGTCCCACGACGCGTAGCAGCGGGCGAGCCCGGTCTGGACGACGTCCTCGGCCTCGTGCCGGGGGCAGCCGAGCAGGACCAGCGAGCGCACCAGGAAGGGCCAGCGCGCCGCCATGTAGGCGGCGAAGTCGGCGTCGTTCCTGGCCATGGGGTCATCCTTCTCGCGGAGGCCTTCACCGACCAGACCCCCGAGACCCCGAGAAAGGTTCCGTCCGCTCCGTGACGGTCAGGCGTGCAGCGACATCGGTCCGTAGACCTGCCGGTCGTGCTCGAAGAGCGTGACCGCGTCGACGCCCTCCGCCGCGAGGTCCGACCAGGTCTCACCGACCCACGACTCGGCGTCGGCCTGGCTCGCGAACCGCTGGTCGGCGAGGTCGCCGGTGACGGTCACCTCGATGCCGGCGGAGTTCTCCAGCCGCCACCACCAGGGCCGCTCGGCCGGGGTCGGCGGACGGAAGGTCGGGGGCTGCTCGGGGAGGTTCATGCTCAGGCCTCTCGCACGGACGGGTCGAGGAACGGCGGCTTCACGAGCTGGAAGATCTCGCGGCGCCCGCGGATGTCGACCCCGACCTCGGCCTCGGGGTTGACGAACGACGGCACCAGCGCGAGGCCGATGCCCTTGCGCAGGGTCGGCGAGAACGTGCCGGAGGTGACCTCGCCGAGGAGCACGTCGGGGGTCAGGCTGACGCTCATGTGCGGTCGCGGGATGCCCCGGCCGGTCGCGACCAGCCCGCGCAGGATCCGCTTCGGGCCGGCCTCGCGCTCCGCGAGCAGCACCTCGCGGCCCCAGAAGTCGTCCTTCTTCCAGCCGACCGCCCAGCCGACCCGGCCCTCGCTGGGCGTGACGTCGAGGGAGATGTCCTGGCCGTGGAGCGGGTAGCCCATCTCGGTGCGCAGGGTGTCGCGCGCGCCGAGCCCGCAGGGCAGCATGTCGAACTCCGCGCCGGCCTCGAGCAGCGCGTCCCAGAGGGCGACCGCGACGGCGTTCGGCGCGATCAGCTCGTAGCCGCGCTCGCCGGTGTAGCCGGTGCGGCAGACGACGACGTCGGCGCCCTCGAAGGGAGCGACCGCGAAGGACATGTAGTCGTGCCCGACCGGAAGGCCGAGCTTAGCGAGCACCTCGTCGGACTTCGTGCCCTGGACGGCCAGCACCGCGTGGTCGCGGTGCTCGTCGGTGACGGTGACGCCGTCCGGGGCGGCGGCCTGGAGCCGGCGTACGACCTCGGCGGTGTTGGCGGCGTTGGGGACCAGCAGCACCCGCTCGTCGGAGTGGAGGTAGGCGATCAGGTCGTCGACGATGCCGCCGGTCTCGTCGTCGCAGCAGAGCGTGTACTGCGCCTGGCCGGGAGCGATCCGGCCCAGGTCGTTGGACAGCGTGCGGTTGACGAAGTCGGCAGCGCCGGGCCCGGCCACGACCGCCTTGCCGAGGTGGCTCACGTCGAAGATGCCGACGGACTCGCGGACCGCGGTGTGCTCCTTCACCACGCCGGAGGGGTACTCCAGCGGCATCGACCAGCCACCGAAGGCGGCGAACTTGGCGCCGAGCGCCTCGTGCCGGTCGTGCAACGGTGAGCGCAGGAGGTCCGACATGGCGGCGAACTTACCGGAGACGCGACAGCGGATTCGGTGATGGTGGTCGAGCGAGCCGCGCGGCCGAGCTCGCGAGGACGCGACTGGCGTGCCGAGACCCCGGACTATCCTTCGCGGGTGACGACCTACACCTTGCGCAGCGCCAACCCCGCGAAGACCCGATGCGATGCGGTGGTCGTCGGGGTCGTCCAGACCGCCAAGGGACCCGAGATCGCCGACGGGGGCGGTGATGTCGCCGCGGCGTACGGCCGCAAGCTGCGCCCGCTGCTGTCGTCCCTGGGCGTGACCGGCAAGACCGGCGAGCTGCTCAAGGTCCCGACGTCGGGCGCCCTGTCCACTCCCCTGCTGGTGCTGGTCGGCCTGGGCAAGAAGCCCGATGCCTCCGCCGTACGCCGCGCCGCCGGCGTCGCCTCCCGCGCGGTCACCAACGCCGCGTCGGTCGCGCTCGCGCTGCCCGCTGACTCCCCCGACCTGGTCCGGGCCGTGACCGAGGGCCACCTGCTGGGCGGCTACACGTACACGGCGTACAAGAAGGACAGCGGCCCGAAGCGTCCTGGTGAGGTCGTCGTGCTCTCGTCGGTCGCGCGCCGCAAGGAGACGGTCGCGGCGTTCGAGGAGGCGCAGCTGGTCGCCCGCGCCGTCGCGACCACCCGCGACTGGGTCAACACGCCTCCCGGTGACCTCACCCCGCCGGCGTTCGCAGACGCCGTCGTCGCTGCGACCAAGGAGCTCACCAAGGGCCGCGGCGCCCCCAAGGTGGCGATCAAGGTCTACGACGAGGTCCAGCTCGCCGAGCTCGGCTGCGGCGGCATCCTCGGCGTCGGCGCCGGGTCGTCCGCTCCCCCGCGGCTGGTCGAGCTGACCTACGCGCCCAAGGACGCCAAGGTCCACCTCGCGCTGGTCGGCAAGGGCATCACCTTCGACTCCGGCGGCCTGACCATCAAGCCTGCGCAGAGCATGAACGAGATGAAGTCCGACATGGCCGGCGCCGCCGCGGTCGTCCAGGCGACGTTCGTGATCGCCTCGCTCGGGCTGCCGATCAAGGTCAGCACGTTCGCGCCGATGGCCGAGAACATGGTCTCCGGCTCGGCGACCCGCCCCGGCGACGTGCTCTCGATGTACGGCGGCACGACCGTCGAGATCAGCAACACCGACGCCGAGGGCCGCCTCGTGCTCGGCGACGCGCTCGTGCGGGCCACGGAGCAGAAGCCCGACGTGATCCTCGACGTCGCCACCCTGACCGGCCACATGGTCGTCGCGCTCGGCGACCGGGTCTCCGGCGTGATGGGCTCGCCGGAGGTCGTCGACGACGTCCTCGCCGCGGCCGCCGTCGCCGGCGAGGAGATGTGGCCGATGCCGATCCCCGAGGCGATGACCGACCGGATCCACAGCAGCAAGATCGCCGACCTCTCGCAGCACGACTGGGTCCGCTGGGGCGGCGGCCTCTTCGCCGCCGCGTTCCTCCGCGAGTTCACCGCCGGACTGCCCTGGGCGCACCTCGACATCGCCGGCCCGTCGTTCAACTCCGGCGCGGCCTGGGGCCACACCACCTCGGGCGGCACCGGGGTCGCGGTCGGCACGCTCGTCGACTACGCGCGGAAGCTCGCCGAGAGCTGACGCCTCGAGCGGCCCATCTGGATCATGCGCGGCGCCGGCCCGCGGCGACATGGTGGCCGTCAGTGACGCGCATCGTCATCCGGACGGAGCTGACGTCACCGACCTCTTGGGAGATCTGATGTCCGCTCACACCGACGAGGCTGCTGTCGGCACCTCCACGACCGATCTGCTCGCTCTCGCGGGATCGGTCCACACCTTCGAGTCCTTCGGCCGCGCGGTCGTCCAGTCGATCATCCAGGCATCGGCGCAGGAGTCGATCGCAGGCGGCGCCATCCCGGTGACGGCGTCGGTCACCCCACTGGTCCCGTCCACCTTCAAGGCCGGAGAGAAGGCGGCCGGAGAGGGAGCCGCCTCCCCGAGGCCGTGCTTCGAGATCGCCCTCGATCTGGGTGGCGGCTGGCCGACGACCATCAAGGTCTGTCCCTAGTCGGGGCAGCTACGAGAGCCGGGCGAACGTCTCCGCCGCCAGCACTGCGTGAACGCCTCGGTGCTGTCAGCCAGACCTAGAAATATCCGCACCGAGCCGGTTGTGACATCGCGACCTCAAAACATCTGCGCCGGCAGGACACCGGATGTCGAAGTGTGGTTGATCCGATGCACCAGGTGCATCGGATCAACCACACTTCGGTGAGTCAGTCCTCGCGGGTCGAGATTCCTACAGGCCCTGCTGCTTCTTGCGGCGGTTGTAGTCACGCATCCGCTGCGGGATGCCGACGACGGCGGCGTCGTACGACGGGATCTGGTGCTGGTTGCAGAACTCGTGCGCCCACTTCACGGACGGGACCCGGCGCCGGGTCCACTCGCCGTCGTGGGCGACGAGGAGCAGCGTGACGTCGCTGACCGCGGTGCGCGGCTCCACGAAGCCCTCGACGCCCCGACGTGCGGTGACCCACGTCTGCAGGTGCTCGAGGTCGACCGAGTCCGACGCTCGCACCCGGGTGGAACCGGTGCGGGCAGCGTCGCGCGCGGGGGCTCGCATCTTCGGCGAGGAGCCGCGGCGGAACCGGTCCAGGAATGCCATGGGTACCAGTGTGCCAAGTGACTGTTCAGTACGTCGGAGGTCGGTGTGGACACGTCATGGAGAAGTGCAAAGATGGTCGCGTGGCCGACACCGACTTCGACGTACTCATCCTCGGTGCTGGATCTGGCGGTTACGCCTGTGCGCTCCGCGCCGCCCAGCTGGGCCTGACGGTCGGGCTGGTCGAGAAGGGCCCGCTCGGCGGCACCTGCCTCCACGTCGGGTGCATCCCGACCAAGGCGTTGCTGCACGCGGCGGAGATCGCCGACCAGACGCGTGAGTCCGAGACCTTCGGGGTGCGGGCGAGCCTCGACGGCATCGACATGGCCGGCGTCAACGCCTACAAGGACGGGGTCGTCAGCCGGCTCTTCAAGGGCCTCACCGGCCTGATCAAGAGCCGCGGCATCACCGTGATCGAGGGCAGCGGCCGACTGACCGGGCCGAAGCAGGTCACGGTCGGCGACACGACGTACGCCGGCAAGCACGTCGTCCTCGCCTCGGGCTCCTACTCCCGCACGCTGCCCGGCCTCGAGATCGACGGCGAGCGGGTGATCACCTCGGAGCAGGCGCTCAAGCTCGACCGGGTGCCCGCGTCGGTCGTGGTGCTCGGCGGCGGCGTCATCGGCTGCGAGTTCGCCAGCGTGTGGCGCAGCTTCGGCGCCGAGGTGACGATCGTCGAGGCGCTCCCGCGGCTGATGGCGGCCGAGGACGAGGCGTCGTCCAAGGCTCTCGAGCGCGCCTTCCGCAAGCGCAAGATCACCTTCCGCACCGCCACGCCCTTCCAGAGCGTCAAGCACACCGACACCGGCGTCGCGGTCACCGTCGAGGGCGGCGACATCATCGAGGCCGAGCTGCTGCTCGTCGCCGTCGGTCGCGGCCCGACGACCGACGGGCTCGGCTACGACGAGCAGGGCGTCACGATGGACCGCGGGTTCGTCCTCACCGACGAGCGCCTGCGCACCAACCTCGAGGGCGTCTACGCCGTCGGCGACATCGTCCCGGGTCTCCAGCTCGCCCACCGCGGCTTCCAGCAGGGCATCTTCGTCGCCGAGGACATCGCCGGGCTGGCCCCGCAGCCGATCGACGAGGCCGGCATCCCCCGCGTGACCTACTCCCACCCCGAGCTGGCCTCGGTCGGGCTCGACGAGGCCAAGGCCACGGAGGTCTACGGCGCCGACGGCATCGAGACGCTCACCTACGACCTCGGCGGCAACGGCAAGAGCCAGATCCTCAAGACCCAGGGCTTCGTCAAGCTGGTCCGTCGCAAGGACGGCCCGGTGGTCGGCGTCCACATGGTCGGCGACCGCGTCGGCGAGCTCATCGGCGAGGCCCAGCTGATCTACAACTGGGAGGGCCACCCGGAGGACGTCGCTCCCTTGGTGCACGCCCACCCGACCCAGAACGAGGCTCTCGGCGAGGCGCACCTGGCGCTCGCCGGGAAGCCACTGCACGCGCACTCCTGATATCCAGTAACCAGACACTCAGCAGACACAGCAGATCCGAAGCGAAGGAAGTCCATGGCCACCGAAGTCACCCTGCCGGCACTCGGCGAGTCCGTCACCGAAGGCACCGTCACCCGCTGGCTCAAGCAGGTCGGCGACTCGGTGGCGGTCGACGAGCCGTTGCTGGAGGTCTCCACCGACAAGGTCGACACCGAGATCCCGTCCCCGGTGGCCGGCACCCTGCTCGAGATCAAGGCGCAGGAGGACGACACCGTCGAGGTCGGCGCGATCCTCGCGGTGATCGGTGACGAGGGTGAGTCGAGCGGCGAGTCGTCCGGTGGGTCCGAGGCGGCCGCTGAGCCGGAGCCCGAGCCGGAGCCCGAGCCTGAGCCGGAGGAGGAGAAGGCCACCGAGCCCGAGGCCGTCGAGGAGCCCTCCCCTGCTGGCGAGGAGGTCGAGAAGCCTGTCGCCGAAACGAAGCCGTCCGGTGGGTCCGGTACGTCGGTCACGCTGCCCGCGCTCGGCGAGTCGGTGACCGAGGGCACCGTCACCCGCTGGCTGAAGTCCGTCGGCGACGAGGTCGCCGTCGACGAGCCCCTGCTCGAGGTCTCCACCGACAAGGTCGACACCGAGATCCCGTCCCCGGTGGCCGGCACCCTGCTCGAGATCAAGGCCGAGGAGGACGAGACCGTCGAGGTCGGCGCCGAGCTGGCCGTGATCGGCTCCGCCGACGCCGCGCCCGCGCCGAAGGCCGAGGAGAAGGCCCCCGAGCCGGAGCCCGAGCCGGAGCCCGAGCCGGAGCCCGAGCCCGAGCCGGAGCCCGAGCCGGAGCCCGAGCCGGAGCCCGAGCCCGCCAAGGACCCCGAGCCCGCCCCGAAGGCCGAGGAGAAGAAGCCCGAGCCCGCCCCGGCTCCCGCAGCCCCGGCCGAGCCGGTCGGTGGTGGCGACGGTCCCGGCTACGTCACTCCCCTGGTCCGCAAGATGGCCGCCCAGCACGGCGTCGACCTGGCCGGCGTGACCGGCACCGGCGTCGGTGGTCGGATCCGCAAGCAGGACGTCCTCGACGCCGCCAAGGCCCAGCAGCAGCCCGCTGCGGCTGCCCCGGCGGCGGCCGCTCCGGCCGCCTCGGGTGGCGCGGGACCCGTGCCGATCACCCCGTCGCCGCTGCGCGGGACCACGGAGAAGATGTCGCGGCTGCGCAAGATCATCGCGTCGCGGATGGTGGAGTCGCTGCAGACCAGCGCCCAGCTCACCCAGGTGGTCGAGGTCGACATGACCAACATCGCCCGGCTCCGCGCGTCGGTGAAGGACGACTTCCTGGCCCGCGAGGGCGTGAAGCTGTCCTACCTGCCGTTCTTCGCGAAGGCGGCGATCGACTCGCTCAAGCAGCACCCGTCGCTCAACGCCACGATCGACACCGAGGCCGGCGAGGTCACCTACTACGACCGGGAGAACGTCGCCTTCGCCGTCGACACCGAGCGCGGCCTGCTGACGCCGGTCGTCAAGGACGCGGGCGACCTCTCGATCGCGGGCCTGGCCAAGAAGATCGCCGACGTCGCGCAGCGCACCCGCACCAACAAGATCGGTCCGGACGAGCTCTCGGGCGGCACCTTCACGATCACCAACCTGGGCAGCGTCGGCGCGTTGTGGGACACCCCGATCATCAACAAGCCGCAGGTCGCGATCCTCGGCCCGGGCACGATCGTCAAGCGCGCTGTCGTGATCGACGACCCCAACCTGGGCGAGACGATCGCCGTGCGCCACATGGTCTATCTCGCGCTGACCTACGACCACCAGCTGGTCGACGGTGCCGACGCAGGTCGGTTCCTCGCGGAGGTCAAGCAGCGCCTGGAGGCTGGTCAGTTCGAGGTCTGAGCGCCGTCACCGCGACGAAGGAGCGGGGACGCTGCGCGAAGAGGTTGAGGGCCTGGGGCAGTCCCGAACGAAGTGAGGGGCTGCCCACCGGGTGTCTCGAAACCCGGTGAGCGGGCACGGCAACCATCACTCCAGCCAGGCGCGGGCTCGGTCGAGCTCGGCGACGGCGGCGGTGACGGCGACACCCAGCGACGCGAGCGCGTCCGGGTCGGGGAGCTCCCCGACCCGGGCGCGCTCTTCGATCTTCTGGCAGAGCACGGCGAGGTCGACCAGGCCGACGTTGAGGGCACTCCCCCGCAGACGGTGAGCGCGCTCGGCGGCGACCGGCGCGTCTCCGGCCGTGACGGCGTCCCGCAGCTCGGCCAGCGTGCGGTCCGCGCCGTCGCCGAACCGCCCGATGATCTTCAGCACCAGCTCCGCGTCGAAGCCGTCCTCGACCAGCTCGCGCAGCCGCTTCTCCGAGGCCGAGACGGGAGCCGCAGCGTCCGCCGACGCCGTCGGTGCGCTGCGACCCGACGGCAGCCACCGGTCGAGCGTCGACTCCAGCACCGCCGGCACGACCGGCTTGGACACGAAGTCGTCCATCCCGGCGTCGCGGCAGCGTTGCCGCTCGTCGGCGGTCGCGGACGCCGTCATCGCGATGATCGGGACCGTGGCGGGTGAGCCACCCATCGCCCGGATCGCGCGGGTCGCGTCGAAGCCGTCCATGACGGGCATCTGGCAATCCATCAGGACCGCGTCGAACCCCTCGGGCTCGTCGGCGAGCATGGCGATCGCCACCGCGCCGTTCTCCGCCAGGACGAGGTCGAACCCCAGCCCGCGCAGGATGCCGGTCGCGACCAGCTGGTTGACCGCGTTGTCCTCGACGACGAGCAGGCGGCCGCGGATCTCCCCGGTCGGCGGCGCGTCGACCACCGTCGAGGCCGGGTCCTCGTCGGCGTACCGACCACCCAGCACGGCGAGCTCGTCGAGCAGCGACGAGGCGAGCACCGGCTTGGCGATGAACCCGTCGATCCCGGCGGCCTCGAGCCACTCCGGGCTCGGCTCCAGCCCGGAGGACAGCAGGGCCAGCCGGGTGCCGCGGTGGCGCGACTCGGCGCGGATCAGGCGAGCCAGCTCCTCGCCGTCGGTCGTCGGCATCATGTAGTCGAGCAGTGCGACGTCGTAGCGGTGACCGTGGCGCACCGAGGCGTCGAGCTCGATCAGGGCGTCGTACGCCGACTCGACGGTCGTCACGTCGACCGACCAGGCGGTGAGCTGCTCGTCGAGGATGAAGCGGTTGGTGGCGTTGTCGTCGACGACCAGCACCCGGAGCCCTGCGACCGAGTCCCGCCGGGCCGTCTGCGGTTGCGGTCCGGTGGCGGTCCCGAACGGCACCGTGAACCAGAACGTGCTGCCGCTGCCCTCCTCGCTCCTCACGCCGATCGTGCCGCCCATCGCCTCGACGATCCTCTTGCTGATCGCCAGGCCGAGCCCGGTGCCGCCGTACTCGCGCGTGGTCGAGCTGTCGCCCTGCGTGAAGGCCGAGAACAGCCGGCGCTGGACGTCGGGGGTGATCCCGATCCCGGTGTCGCTGACCTCGATCCGCACGGTCGACCCGGCCCCGCTCGCCCGGACGACGACCTCGCCGGCCTGGGTGAACTTGACGGCGTTGGAGAGCAGGTTGGTGACGACCTGGCCGAAGCGCACGGGGTCGCCGGTGACCATCGGCGGGAGGTTGTCGACGCTCGAGACGAGCAGCTCGAGGTCCTTCGCGACCGCGCGCTCGGAGACCAGGCTGACGCTCTGCTCCACGATGGTCCGCGGGTCGAACTCGATCTCCTCCAGGTCGAGGCGCCCAGCCTCGACCTTCGAGAGGTCGAGGATGTCGTTGACCAGGGAGAGCAGCGACCGGCCCGCCTGGTCGACGCCCTGGGAGAGCCGCCGCTGGTGGGGCGAGAGCTCCGTGCGGTTGAGCAGCTCGCTGAGCCCGATCACGCCGTTGAGCGGAGTGCGGATCTCGTGGCTCATCGTGGCGAGGAAGTCCGACTTCGCCCGGGACGCCGCGAGCGCCTCGTCGCGGGCCGTCGCCAGCTCGCGGTCGGCCTCCTCGCGCTCGGCGACGCTCGCGAGCAGGTTGAGCATCTGGTGGAAGATCGCGAGCTCGTACGCGCGGGGCGGCATGGCGGACCTCGTGTCCGAGACGATCACGCAGGCGAGCCGGTCGCCGACCAGGGCCGGGCCAGCGACGACGTAGATGCCGTCGTCGCGGAGCCGCTGGACGGTGAGGTGGTCGGCAGCGACCTCCTCGGCCAGCCGCCGGGCGAAGGCGAGCTCGGGCTCGGCGTACTCGCGCCAACCGGCGTCGAAGTGGACCAGCGCCCCGTCGTTGTCGCGGTCCGGCGCGGACACGACGATCGCCGGCCACTGGGTGTAGGGACGCACGATCGTGTCGGACGCGAGCAGCGCGTCCTGGAGCGTGCGGGCCTCGTTGGCGGCACCGGCCATCGCGCTCAGGAAGGCGAGCCCCTGCTCGGCCTCCTTGGTCTCGGTGACGTCCTGCACCGTGCCGCTGAGCCGGACGAGCTCTCCGTCGTCGTCGAAGGCCACCCGACCCTGGATCCGCACCCACCGGGTCGGTTCGCCGACCGGACGGTCGAGGCGCGCGTCCACGTCGACCGGCTTGCCGGCCGCGACCATCTCGACGTACGCCGTGCGCACCGCCTGGCGGTCGTCCGGGTGGAGCAGACCCGCAAAGGACTCGACGGTCGGCGGGATCGACCCGGGATCGACCCCGAGGACCTCGTAGAGCTCGTCGGACCAGTGCAGGACGTCTTCGGACATCAGCCGCTCCCAGCTGCCGATGTGCGAGATCGACTGCGCCTCCGCGAGCTCGCGCTCGCGGCGCTCGAGCGCCAGGAGCTCGGCCCGCTGCTCGCTGTGGTCACGGACCCGGTGCAGCCAGCCGCGGTGCTCGCCGGCGCCGTCGACGATCGGGGCGTGGCTGACCAACGCCCAGAACTGGCTGCCGTCGCGTCGGACCAGCAAGCACTCGAGGTCTGCACCGGCCTCCCTCGCGGTCCGCAACCGCTCGAGGTGAGCCAGGAACTGCGTGCGCCCGTCCTCGTCGAGCGCCTCGACGGCCGGGAATCCCACGACCTCGTCCTCGGCGAGCCCGAGCAGGTCGGCGAGCCGCCGGTTGGCCCACGTCGTGATGCCCGCGTCGTCGAGCACCCAGAGCCCGTCCGGGGCCGCCTGGAGGATCCAGTCTGACGGCGAACCGACGCTTGCTGCGTCGCCTGGGCCCGGAACCATGCACTGATGGTCCTCCATCTGGGCCGTGGGTCAACGACCACGCGCCTACGACACGGGTTGGCGTGGCGTGGTTGTGTGGGGACATGACAGGTCTCCAGATCGTGATGGCTGGTGCGTCCGGGTTCCTCGGCAGCCATCTCACGACGCAGCTCACCGCCCGAGGCCACGCCGTCGTGGCGCTGACCAGGCGGCCGACGTCCGCGCCCGACGAGTCGACCTGGGACCCGTACGCCGGGGTCTACGACCGCGACGTCATCGCGCGCGCCGACGTCGTCGTCAACCTCGCGGGCACGCCCACGATCGGCAACCCGCACTCGAAGCGCTGGGCGCGCGAGCTGCGCGAGAGCCGGGTGACGACCACCCGCGTGCTGGCCCAGGCGATCGCCGACAGCGAGCGCACGCCGGCGTACCTCGCGGGCAACGCCATCGCGTGGTACGGCGACCACGGCCAGGAGGTCGTCACCGAGCAGTCGGGGAGCTCCGGCGACAGCCTGCTCACCGAGGTCACCCGGGACTGGCAGGACGCCGCGCAGCCGGCCGTCGACGCGGGCGCCCGGGTCTGCTTCCTGCGGACCGCTCCGGTCATGGACCGCCGGTCCGCCCCGCTGAAGCAGCTGACCCTGCTCACCAAGCTCGGGCTGGCGACCCGCCTCGGCGACGGCCGCCAGCGGATGGCGATGATCTCGCTGCGCGACTGGGTCGGCGCCGCCGTGCACCTCGCCGAGCACGACTCGGTCTCCGGACCGGTCAACCTCTGCTGCCCGGAGACCCCGACGAACGGCGAGTTCACCGACGCGCTCGCCCGCGCGGTCGACCGCAAGGCCTTCCTGGTGGCGCCGTCGTTCGCGATCAAGGCCGGCGCGGGCCCGATGGCGCCCGAGGTGCTCGGCTCGATCAACCTGCGGCCGACCGTGCTCGAGGAGTCGGGCTTCGAGTTCGCGGACCGCACCGTCCACGAGGTCGTGCGCACCGGGATCAGCTCACTGGGCTGACCGCGTCGACCCGCCACTCCCCCGCCACCCGCGCCAGCGCGACGACGCGGGTCGAGACATGGTCCTCCGGCAGCGGACGCCGTACGCCGCCCCCGACCGCGACCCCTCTCGCCAGCCGGTCGGTCACGACGAGCACCACCCGGTCGGCGGTCCAGACCCGCACCCGCACCGCGACCAGCTGCATCTCCAGGTCCTCGACCCGCAGCCCGCGCGCCGACCACGCCCGCAGCATCGCCCGGTCCGCGCGACCCGCGGCCGACCCGGTGCCGTAGAGCTCCCGCAGCCGGCTCGGCTCGCCGCTCGCCCAGGCCTCGGCCCGCCGGTCGTCCCACGCGCGCAGCAGCGCGACGGCCGCCACGTCGGTGCGGTGCGGCGCCTGCGCGCGGCTAGGCAGGAGCAGGAGCGCAGCGCCGACCACGACGGCGGTCACGGTCGCGGCGACGAGCAGGAGGCGGATCGGCACAGGAGCCTCCTACCCGCCGGGGCGGGCACGTCGGCGGTTGTCCACAGGCCCGGCGTACGCTCGACCGCGTGAAGTACGAGCACGTCGGGACCGTCGACTACCTCGCCGCGTGGGACCTCCAGCGCGAGGTGCACCAGCGCGTCGCCGACGGCGACCAGCCCGACACGGTGCTCCTGCTCGAGCACCCCGCGGTCTTCACCGCCGGCAAGCGCACGCAGCCGGAGGACCGGCCGGCCGACCCGGCGGGCGCGCCCGTGATCGACGTCGACCGCGGCGGCACGATCACCTTCCACGGCCCCGGCCAGCTGGTGGGCTACCCGATCGTCGCGCTGCCCGAGCACGTCCTGGTCGTCGACTACGTGCGCCGCGTCGAGGAGGCCCTGATCCAGGTCTGCGCCGACCTCGGCGTCACGACCGCCCGCGTGCCCGGCCGCAGCGGCGTCTGGCTGCGCGCCGACGACCGCGGCCCGGAGCGCAAGATCGCCGCGCTCGGCATCCGCGTCAGCCGCGGCGTCACGATGCACGGCTTCTCGCTCAACTGCGACGTCGACCTCGGCTGGTTCGACCGGTTCGTGCCCTGCAGCATCGCCGACGCCGGCGTCACCTCCCTGAGCCGCGAGCTCGGCCGCGACGTGAGGGTCGCCGAGGTCATCCCGACTGTCGAACGCCACCTGAGCGACTACCTCGCCTGGGCGCCGTACGACGCCACGCCGGACTACGACGCGCGGCCCGACCCGGCGAAGCGCCCCCGGATCGAGCTGCTCACCCCGAGTCGACCCTGATCTATCCCTGATCCCGGGCGAGTTCTGCCGAGCCCCCAACCTTTTGGGTGCTTGGGTCGTCAGACACGTACCGACCCGGGGAGGACGTGCATGACCGATCTCGTGATCGAGACCGCCAGCTTGCGCAAGGAGTTCCGCACCAGACGGGGGGTGCGGGTCGCCGTCGACGGA
Source organism: Nocardioides pollutisoli (assembly GCF_040045055.1). Taxonomy (NCBI): domain Bacteria; kingdom Bacillati; phylum Actinomycetota; class Actinomycetes; order Propionibacteriales; family Nocardioidaceae; genus Nocardioides; species Nocardioides pollutisoli. Next base: position 3,452,054 of record NZ_JBDZDU010000001.1, on the reverse strand, counting down.
CTGGACCTCGCGGTCCCGGCCGGCGGGGTGCACGGCTTCCTCGGGCCGAACGGCTCCGGCAAGACCACCACGATCCGGATGCTGCTCGGCCTCGCCCGCGCCAGCGAGGGGACGATGCGGCTCTTCGGCCAACCCGTCCCCCACCAGCTGCCGTCGGTGATCGACCGGATCGGCGCCGTGGTCGAAAGCCCGAAGTTCTCGCCCAGCTTCAGCGGGCGGCAGAACCTCACGCTGCTGGCCCGCTCCATCGGCGTACCCACCACGCGCGTCGCCGCGGCGGTCGAGACCGTGGGCCTGACCGACCGCGACAAGGACCGCTACAAGTCCTACTCGCTCGGCATGAAGCAGCGGCTCGCGATCGCGGCCACGCTGCTCAAGGAGCCCGACCTGCTGATCCTCGACGAGCCGACCAACGGGCTCGACCCTGCCGGCATCCGCGAGATCCGCGACACGATCCGCGACCTCGGCGAGTCCGGCGTGACGGTGCTGCTCAGCTCGCACATCCTCGCGGAGGTCCAGCAGGTCTGCACGTCCGCCACGATCATCGGCAACGGCCGGATGCTCGCCTCCGGGCGGGTCGACGACCTGATCGGCACGAGCACGTCCTACCGTGTGGCGGCGGCCGACCCCGACGCCGTACGCCGCGTGCTGACCGACGCCGGCTTCACGGTCGCCGAGCACGACCTGCTCGTCGAGACCGACCGGCCGGCCGACGTCACCCAGGCGCTCGGCGCCGCCGGCATCTGGCTCACCGAGCTGACTCCCGTGCGGGCCGACCTCGAGAGCGTCTTCCTCCAGCTGACCGCCGGCGACCAGATGGGCGGTGGTCAGTGATGTTGCGACTCGTCCGGGTCGAGCTGACCCGCCTGCGCTGGCGCCGAGCAGTCATGCTCCTGCTGATCGCCGCCGTCGTCATCCCGGCGGTCGTCGCGGCCGTGACCCTCTGGAACACCCGGCAGGTCTCCGACGCCGAGATCGCCGGCGTCGCCCGCGACAACGCCAGCGAGATCGCCCGCTGCGAGAAGAAGCCGCACCGCTACGGCCTCGAGGACGCCGACGGCTGCCAGGCCCAGATCGTCGGCTGGTACGTCGGCCGCCAGCCGCTCAGCCTCCAGGAACAGCGCCACGAGAACACCGGGCTCGGCGTCGCGACGATCCTCGCGGCGCTGCTGCTCCTGGTCGGCACCACCTTCGTCGGCCACGACTGGAACACCGGCTCGATGAGCAACCAGCTGCTCTTCGAGCCACGGCGCGGCCGGATCTGGGCGGCGAAGGCGATCGTGGTCACCGGGGTCTCGGCCGTGCTCGGCGCGATCGTGTTCTCGGCGTACTGGCTGGCGCTCTGGGCCGTCGCCGACTCCCGCGGCCTGCCGGCGAGCCACGCCGAGCTCCTCGACTGCCTCCAGCTCGGCTGGCGGGGTGCTGCCTTCGCCGCGTGCGCCGCCCTCGGTGGCTACGCGATGACGATGCTCTTCCGCAGCACGGTCGCCACCCTCGGCGTGCTCCTCGCGGTCGCACTGGCCGGCGGCATCGTGATCGCCGCGCTCGGGATCGGCGAGCGGTGGCAGCCGCAGGTCAACCTGTCGGCCGTGGTCGAGAACGGCGCGACCTATTACGTCGACCCGCCCCAGTCGTGCTTCAACGGGGCGCCGCCGGAGGGCGTCGACTGCAGCGGCGAGCGGCACCTCGACCTCGCCCCTGCGGCCGGCTACTGGGGCATCGCGCTGGTGCTCGTGGGAGCCGTGTCGGTGGTGTCGTTCCGGCGGCGAGACGTGCCCTGATCCGCGCTGGGCGACCGGCGTACAGTTGGGCCACGTGACGCAAGCTCCCGCCCCAGAAGGACGCAAGCTGCTCCGACTCGAAGTGCGCAACGCGGAGACCCCGATCGAGCGCAAGCCGGAGTGGATCAAGACCCGGGCCAAGATGGGCCCCGAATACCAGCACCTCCAGAGCCTGGTGAAGTCCGAGGGACTCCACACGGTGTGCCAGGAGGCTGGTTGTCCCAACATCTTCGAGTGCTGGGAGGACCGCGAGGCGACCTTCCTCATCGGCGGTGACCAGTGCACCCGCCGGTGCGACTTCTGCCAGATCGACACCGGCAAGCCGCAGCCGCTCGACCGCGACGAGCCGCGCCGGGTCGCCGAGTCGGTCCAGAAGATGGAGCTGCGCTACGCGACCATCACCGGCGTCGCGCGCGACGACCTCGAGGACGGCGGCGCCTGGCTGTACGCCGAGACCGTGCGCGCCATCCACGAGCTCAACCCCGGCACCGGGGTCGAGAACCTGATCCCCGACTTCAACGGCAAGCCCGACCTGCTGCGCGAGGTCTTCGAGTCGCGGCCCGAGGTGCTCGCGCACAACGTCGAGACGGTGCCGCGGATCTTCAAGCGGATCCGCCCGGCGTTCCGCTACGAGCGCTCCCTCGACGTGATCACCCAGGCCCGCGACTTCGGCCTGGTGACCAAGTCCAACCTGATCCTGGGCATGGGTGAGACCCGCGAGGAGATCCACCAGGCGCTCGTCGACCTGCACGCGGCCGGCTGCGAGCTGATCACGATCACGCAGTACCTCCGCCCCTCCGCGCGGCACCACCCCGTCGAGCGCTGGGTGAAGCCCGAGGAGTTCGTCGAGATGGCCGCCGAGGCCGAGGAGATCGGCTTCTCCGGGGTACTCTCCGGTCCGCTCGTGCGTTCGTCCTACCGCGCCGGTCGGTTGTACCGTCAGGCGATGGACGCGCGCGCGGACGCGACCGTCTGACCCCCACCAGCGAACCACCGAGAACGAACGAGGCAGCACAGAAGATGGCGAAGGACCCCAAGCCCGTCGACCCGGCCGAGATGAGTCGCCGGAGCCAGTTCGTCGAGACCTTCCGGATGGCCCGCAAGTCCGATCCCCTGCTGCCCCTGTGGCTGCTCGGCACGTTCGTGCTCGCTGCCGGCGTCGGCTTCACGGTCTTCTGGGTGCTGCCGGGCTCCGGCCCGATCGGCACCATCATCGCCGTCGTCGGCGGGTTGCTGGTCGGCACGCTGCTGACGATGATCGTCTTCGGCCGTCGCGCGCAGAAGGCGGCGTACACGCAGATGGAGGGCCAGATCGGCTCGGCCGCCGCTGCGCTGCGGATGCTCCGCGGCCGCCAGTGGAAGACCGACCCGGTGATCGCCTTCACCAAGCAGCAGGACGTCGTCCACCGGGTCGTCGGACCCCCCGGCATCGTGCTGGTCGGCGAGGGCAACCCCAACCGGCTGCGCCAGCTGATGTCGGGCGAGCGCCGCAAGCACGAGCGCGTCGTCGCCGACGTGCCGATCCACGAGGTGCTGTGCGGCAACGACGCGGGTCAGGTGCCGCTGCCCAAGCTGGTCCGCCACGTCCAGAAGCTCGGCCGCAAGGTCAAGCCCGCGGAGATGACCGACATCCTCAACCGGCTCAAGGCGCTCGACGCCAACCGGTCTGCCGTCCCGATGCCGAAGGGCCCGGTGCCGACCAGCATGAAGGGCATGCGGCAGAACATGCGGGGCCGCTAGGCCCCGCATGCCACCCGCCTCGGCTCACACGCCCGAGGCGGACCCGCCCGAGTCGGTCATGCCCGGCATGTCGGGCATCTTCGTGACCTGGTCGGCCGGCGGCGCCTCGATCGAGACGTCCTTGTCCCAGTCGGAGAGCTCGGTGGTCGTCGAGCCGATCGAGCCCATGTCGAGGGTCAGCTTGGTGAGCCGGTGCTGGTCGTCGAGCCAGATGTCGTAGGCGAAGCTCTTCGGCAGGCCCGCGGCACCGCCCGCCCCGGTGGAGCCGAGCTCCTTCAGCAGCGACGCCGGGTCGACGGTCGCCTTGTAGTGGTCGAGCGACTGCCCGTCGACGTCCTCCTGCCCGACGTACGTGACGGAGTCGAGGCCCTTCTCGAGGAGGTCCATCGACGACTTCGGGTCGAGCTGGGAGCCGAGGGCGCCGAAGGGGCTGTCCTTGGCGTTGAGGTCGAGCTTCCAGAACTTGTCGTCACTGAGCTGGCCGAGGTTCATGTACATCACCCCGTCGACCAGCACGGCCTTGAGGTCGCCGCCGAGGCTGTCGGAGCTGAGCGTCATCGACGTGGCCGGGCTGTCGCCCGTGTAGTCGACGTCGCCCTCCCCCGTCATCCCGCCGGTCATGCCGGCCTTGCTCTCGAGGGTGACGTGGGCGGTCGTGATGTTCTCGAAGCCCGAGGCCATGAGGGCGGTGAAGTCGGCCGGCGTGACGGAGTCGCCCGCCTGGACGTCGGACGCGGTCTCGCTCGGGCTGCTGCTGGGGGTCGAGCTCGAGGCGCCGGCGGGGTCTGCAGCCGTGTCGCTGCCCGAGTCACCGCAGGCGACGAGCCCGGTCATCGCCAGCGAGGAGAGTGCGGCGGCGGCGAGCGAGCGGCGGATGTTCAAGGTGGTCACGGGAGTGCCTTTCCGAGATCGATGGTGTCCCCAGCATGTCCCGGGGGTGGTTGCCTCACACCCACCCGGTGGGGCCATTGCGCTGCTACGAGCGTTGAGTCGCGACCTGAAGGGTGACGGTCGCCGAACCGGCCGCGATGTCGTGCAGGCCGCGCCGGTCGGGGCGGAAGACCAGGGGCGGGATGACGAGCGCGACCAGGATCGCCCGGGCGAGCGAGGGCAGCAGGTCGATCCGTCCGCCGTCGGCCACCCGGACCACGCGCAGGCGGGTGGCCATCTTGCCGAAGGAGCCGCCGACCGTGCTGGTGAGGATCGCGGACTCCAGGACGAAGACGGCGAGCGTGTAGAAGCTGCCCGGGCCCCCCGTCGTACCGAACACGGGGTAGAAGATGCTCACCACCAGCAGGCAGGCGAACCAGTCGACCAGCAGGGCGATGACGCGCCGCCCCCACGAGGCGGTCTCCCAGCCGGTGTCCCCCGCGAATCCACTCACCGCGCCAGCCTAGGACGCGTGCGTGGGAGGTCCGCTGGCGGGACACCTGTTACATCGGAGAAACAAAGCCGATACGGTCCAGAAACGGCCCGTACGTAGTTTCGGGCTGGTCCGGCGCAGCGCCGCACCGGGCCTCCACTCGCTCAGAATGTGGGCTGGCGCGGTCTCGCGCAGCCAAGGAGGACGAATGTTCCAGAACAGCGACGAGCTGCTCAAGTACGTCAAGGACGAAGGCGTCGAGATGGTCGACGTCCGCTTCTGCGACCTGCCCGGCGTCATGCAGCACTTCACGGTCCCGGTGTCGTCGTTCGACCAGTCGGTCTTCGACGACGGCCTGAACTTCGACGGCTCCTCGATCCGCGGCTTCCAGGCCATCCACGAGTCCGACATGTCGCTGTTCCCGGACCCGACCACGGCGTACATCGACCCCTTCCGCAGCGCGAAGACGCTGGTCGTCAACTTCTTCATCCACGACCCGCTGACCGGTGAGGCCTACTCCCGCGACCCGCGCAACATCGCCCGCAAGGCGATGGCCTACCTCTCGACGACCGGCATCGGCGACACGGCGTACTTCGCGCCGGAGGCCGAGTTCTACGTCTTCGACAACGTGCGCTTCGAGACCAAGCAGAACGCCGGCTACTACGAGATCAACTCGTCGGCCGGCGCCTGGAACACCGGTGACTCGTTCGAGAACGACAACCGCGGCTACAAGGTGAAGTACAAGGGTGGCTACTTCCCGGTCGCCCCGACCGACCACTTCGGCGAGCTCCGCGACGAGATGGTCATCGAGCTCGAGAAGTCGGGCCTCCAGGTCGAGCGCGCCCACCACGAGGTGGGCACCGCCGGCCAGGCCGAGATCAACTACCGCTTCGACGAGCTGCTCAAGGCGGCCGACGACGTGATGAAGTTCAAGTACATCATCAAGAACACGGCCTGGCGCAACGGCAAGACCGCGACCTTCATGCCGAAGCCGATCTTCGGTGACAACGGCTCGGGCATGCACGTGCACCAGTCGATCTGGAACGACGGCTCGCCCCTCTTCTACGACGAGACCGGCTATGGCGGGCTCTCCGACATGGCCCGCTACTACATCGGCGGCATCCTGAAGCACGCCCCGTCGCTGCTGGCCTTCACCAACCCGACGGTGAACTCCTACCACCGCCTGGTCCCCGGCTTCGAGGCCCCGATCTCGCTGGTCTACTCGCAGCGCAACCGCTCGGCCTGCGTCCGGATCCCGATCACGGGCTCCAACCCGAAGGCCAAGCGCATCGAGTTCCGCTGCCCCGACCCGTCGGCCAACCCCTACCTCGCCTTCTCGGCGCTGCTGCTGGCCGGCCTCGACGGCATCAAGAACAAGATCGAGCCCTCGGCCCCGATCGACAAGGACATCTACGAGCTCCCGCCGGACGAGATGGCCGACATCGACCAGGTCCCGACCTCGCTGAACGCCGTGCTCGACTCGCTCGAGTCGGACCACGAGTTCCTGACGGCCGGCAACGTCTTCACGCCCGACCTGATCGAGACCTGGATCGAGTACAAGCGCCAGAACGAGATCCTGCCCGTGCAGATGCGCCCGCACCCGCACGAGTTCGAGCTCTACTACGACATCTGATCCGGGCGGGCCGCCGACCTGCTGAACTGTGCCGGAAAACGGCCTCTGGCCTGCGAAAGCGCCTCCGGGAGCATCGCAGCGTTTGGGGCCGTTTTTCGGCATACGTGGGACATCCGTGGGACCAGCGTGGGACACGAAGGCTGGGGAGACCCCAGCGGCAGTTGGGAGCCCCACGGAGTCGCTACTTCGTGCTGGTCGCCTTCAGCGGCGCAACCGATGGCGGAGGGAACGGCAACGGGGCTTCCGACTGGATTACGCGAAGCGCACGGCCGACCTGCGTCACCCGCTTCAGCGCATCTGCAACCTGCGCACGCATCTCGTCGTTGGTGATGTGCTCGGGCTTTCCCTTGCGGAAAGTGATGTAGTGCTGGCCGAGCGGATGATTCTTCGGGAGCACAACCGCGTGGGCGACCCTGACTCGAACCTGATTGATAAACCTCAAGTCGTCGAGGAAGCCGTCGTAGACCACAGTCGGGTCGGGCAAGGAGGAAACGACCTCGCCCACCAGCTTGATCTTCTCGGCGATCGGGATCCGGTCCGCCGCGTACCGCATGAACAGGCTGAAACCACGCTGGTCACGGCAGATCGAAGCCGCGATGACCCACGTGATCAGATTCTCGACCGTCGCAGCCTTAGCGAGGATGCGCTCAGGTTGCGGACCTCGGCTGGTAGCCATGGCCGCACCTTAGAACCGCCCCACGCCAGGTCAGGCCACCCCCGCGTTCTGGCGTGTCGCGCCCGGCACAACGACGCAGCCCATCACCATCGAGGCATGGGAAATGACGTCATCGACATAGACATCGGGCCGAGCAAGCGATCGTGGTGGCGCGGTAACGCAGACGGCGGCCCGCTCGACGGAAACGAAATCGACATCGAGTGCACCCCAGGCCTCCCCATGCGCGGAATGCGCCTCACGGTCTGCATCGGCGGCGAGGAGGCAGAGACCTCCGACTGGCAAGTCTATGGGCTGACTGGACGTTGGGACGAAGGCTGGTACGCGTTCAAGTACATGGGCGCGCTCGACGACGACCCCGTTGACCGCGGGGGCCCGACCAGCGGCGCGACGCCGTGAACAAGCAGGACGGCGATCGGCACCTGATCATCGGGCTCGCCCTCGTCGGCCTGGGCCTCCTTGGTCTCGCACTAGCCATCGGGTGGTGGCTAGACGCTAAGCCCGGTTCCCTTGCTGACTGGCTCGCTGCGGTCGCAACGCTCTCCGCACTGTTGGCCGCGACGTACGCCGCGATTCAGACCAGCCGCAGTTACCGGCTCGAACGGGATCGAGACCGGAAGCGAGACGAGGAGAACCTGCGACAGCAGGCGGCACAGGTCGCGGTGTGGCCCACCTCGCGCCCGATGTGGCGTGGACCGCTGGTCACCGTCGAGATGCCAGCGCACGGCCCCAACGTCATCACCCAGGCACCCGGTCCGATGTTTCCCGAGACCATCCCCGTCACCATTGGAAACGCCTCATCGCTCCCCGTGTTCAACGTGGCGATCGACGTCTACATCCCCGATCGCGAGAGTGATGGCTTCGTACGGCTCGCACGAGCTCACCCTGAGCAGGGCCGCGTTGCTCGCGGGGAGGTCGAAATCGAGAACATCGTGACCCCCGAGCTCGTGGAGCAGATGATTGCGGTGCTCGAGAAGGACCCACCACCCGAGCCGACAGAGGGCGGCTTTGCCCCGACCATTTCGCTCGGCTGGTCGTTCCGCGACGTTGCTGGCGTTCGCTGGATACGGGTGCCGGGCAAAGAACTGGAGCCGGTCGAAGACTGAAAAGGTCGGACCCAGGTCGCCGCAACCGGCCTCAAACTCACTGCACTCCTCGCGCTCAACCCCGCGCGCTACCGCTCCCGACTCAGCGCGGACGCAACGTCATCCGGACGGTCAGCGTTCGCTAGCTCCGGCGGTGAGACGTCGTGACCTCCCCCACTCCAGGCTCGTTGACGTCCCGTGCCTGCCCTCAGAACCCGCGTCCTCGCCGCCGTCGTCTCCGTCGTCTCGCTCGTGCTGGTCGGTATGGCCACGGTGACCGGGCCACCGGCGGCGCTGGCGGCCGGCGGGTTCAGTGCGCACGGCAGCGCGCGGCAGGTGTACGCCGTGGGGGTGTCGAAGGGTGCACAGGTCAGCCTGCTCGACTCTCATGGGGACGTCGTGAAGAAGCAGCGGGCCGACTCGTTGGGCGGGGCGCTCTTCCGCAACGTGAAGCCGGGTGGCGGCTACCGGGTGCGCGCGGACGGCCACACGTCGGGTCCGGTGACCGTGCACAGCAACAGCCCGAAGCAGTGGAACAAGAGCATCTACGACCAGACGATGCCGTCGGACGGCTACGGCTACCTGACGACGCGCGACGGGACGAAGCTGGCCTACACGGTGCACGCGCCGACCAAGCCGGCCGGGATCGGCGGGGCGGCGATCCCGCTGCCGGTCGGCGCGGACTACACACCGCCGTACCCGACGCTGATCGAGTACTCCGGCTACGGCTACGCAAACCCGGACAGCCCGACGAACGGCATCGCGGCGATCGCCAACATCATGGGCTTCGCGGTGGTCGACATCCAGATGCGCGGCACGGGCTGCTCGGGTGGGGCGTTCGACTTCTTCGAGCCGCTGCAGTCGATCGACGGCTACGACATCGTCGAAACCGTCGCCCGGCAGTCCTGGGTCAAGGGCGGCAAGGTCGGCATGATGGGCATCTCGTACGGCGGGATCAGCCAGCTCTTCACCGCGCAGACCCGACCCCCGCACCTCGCGGCCATCTCGCCGCTGTCGGTGCTCGACGCCACCGCGACCACGCTCTACCCGGGCGGCAACCTCAACACGGGGTTCGCCGTCGAGTGGGCCAAGGAGCGCCAGCAGGAGGCACAGCCGGCCGGCACCGGCGCCAAGGGCACCCAGCCGTACGCCGAGCAGCGGGTCGCCGACGGCGACACCACGTGCCAGGCCAACCAGGTGATGCACGGTGAAGCTGCGTCGCTGATGGGCAAGATCCGTGCCAACGCGCACTACCGCCCGAAGGTCGCCGACCCCCTCGACCCGGTGTCCTTCGTGCACAAGATCGACGTGCCGACCTTCATGGCGTGCCAGTTCGAGGACGAGCAGACCGGCGGCCACTGCCCGGCGCTCGTGCGGCACTTCACCGGCACCAAGAAGAAGTGGTTCACCTTCACCAACGGCGCCCACATCGACTCGATCGATCCCGAGACCCTCAACCGGTGGTACGACTTCCTCGAGCTGTACGTCGCCGACCAGGCTCCCGCTCTCAACTCCGCCATCGTCAAGGCGGCCGCTCCCCTGATCTACCAGGAGGCGATGGGCACCAGCGACCCGCTCACGCTGCCGAGCGACCCGATCCAGCTGCAGCCGACGTACGCCGGAGCCAAGTCGGCGTTCGAGCAGCTCAAGCAGGTGCGGGTGCTCTTCGACAACGGCGCCGGGTCCGGTCCTCTCGGCACCAACCAGGCCGGCGATCCCTACCCGGGCTACGAGCACTCCTTCTCCTCGCTGCCCGTGCCGGGCACGAAGGCCGAGTCGTGGTACCTCGGCGCCGGGAGCGCCCTGCACAGCAAGGCTCCCGCGAAGCAGCACGTCGACCGCTACCGCTCCGACCCGAGCCGCATGTCCGGCACCGACTACACCGTGGACACCGGGACCGGCACCGCCACCGGCGGGCTGTGGGGCAACGCCTCCCAGTGGAGCTGGGACTGGAAGCAGCGCAAGGCCGGCAGTGCCGTCTCCTACGTGTCCGCCCCGCTGGCCAAGGACGTGACGACGGTCGGAGCCGGAGCGGTGCAGCTCTGGGTGCGCTCGTCGACGCCCGACCTGGACTTCCAGGCCACGGTGAGCGAGGTCCGCGACGGCCACGAGACCTTCGTCCAGAGCGGCTGGATGCGCGGCAGCGAGCGGAAGCTCGCGACGACGTCCGACAACTTCATGAAGCAGCGGCCGACCCTGCTCGAGCCGATCCCGACCCTGCGCGCGAGCGACGCCCGGCCGATGCCGAGCGACCACTACACCAAGGTCGTGATCCCCCTCTACTTCCAGGGCCACGCCTACCGCGCGGGCTCCCGGATCCGGGTCACGATCTCGGCGCCCGGCGGCGAGCAGCCGATCTGGTCCTTCGCGCACTCACGCCCCGAGAAGGGCACCTCGACCGTCCATGTCGTGTCGTCGCGCAAGCATCCGTCGCGCCTGGTGCTGCCCGTCGTGCCGGGCCTCAGCATCGACTCCCCCGCGCCGGCCTGCCCGAGCCTGCGCAACGAGCCGTGCCGCGACTACGTGCCGTTCCGCAACGAGTGACGCGCCGGGACGGTCAGCTGGTCGGGTAGGCCTCGAAGCCGAACCGCGAGAAGCCGCCGTTCTGGTAGACGGTCCCGACAAGGACTGCCTCGCTCTGCCAGTGGCCGCGCACGCAGACCTGCGTGTGGCGGTTGCAGACGTCGAAGTGGTGGCTGCTGACGACCCCGTCGCCGGCGAGGCCGCCGCCGACGGCCACCCCGAGGACGTGACCGTCGCGGTAGGTGAGGGTGACCCGTCGGTCGGGGCCGCGGCCACGGTCGACGTAGTGACCCTCCTGGATGAAGTGCGGCGGGCGGAACACCACGCCCACGACGTACCAACGCCCGTCGTCGATGCGGTACTCGAAGCGCATCGTGGTGTCGTCCACCCAGCGCCCGCGGAAGCAGATCCGTCGGACGCAGGTCTCCTCGACCACCCCGTCGGTCACCACCGCCGCGCCGAGAGGCGTCTGCTCGACCATCACGTGGGTGATCGTGTCGCTGTCCTGACCACCGAAGGTGAACGCGACCCTGCGTCCGATGTCGTCGTGCCCGGAGTAGACGCCGTGGTGCGGTGCGGTCACGCCCCGCGCGACGGCGGCGGACGAGCCCGACGCGGCGAGCCCGGCCACGACCATCAGGCAGGCGACGAACGTTCCGAGTGTGCGACGCACGAGTCTTCTCCTCTGGCCGGGCTGTCGGCGGACAGTCTGGTCGAGACCGAGGTCGATCCGACGGCTTTTGCCCAAAAGGGAGCCGCACCCGGAGCACCCCCATTGGGGTGAGCAACGATGACGTCATTATCCGTACCGTTGCCGTTAGTCAAGAGCATCTCGCGACCCGCCATCCAAGGCACTTCCGTTCTCGGCTTCAACCCGATCGGACACGTCCCATGGATTTCTTCTCGAACATCTCGCTCCATCCGCCGACAGCCCACCTCGTCGCCAAGGGCGAGCTGGACGCCTTCTCGGGCGTCCGTCTGCGCGGACGAATCAGCGACGCGATCGACCGCGGCTGCGTCTCGTTCACCCTCGACTTCTCCGGCGTGACCTTCGCGGACGCGAGCGGCCTCGGCACCCTGGTGCAGATGAGCATGGCCGCCACGGCGGTCGGCGGTTCCGTGTCGTTCGTCGCGGCCAGCCCGAAGTTCCTCTGGGTGAGCGAGGTCGCCGGCCTCGGCGAGCGGTTCGCCGTCAGCGCGGCCTGAGCCAGCCGCTCAGGTCACGCTCTGGCGTACGGCGTACTGCGGCGCCTGCCAGGCGTTCGTCTCGAGGATCTCGGCGAGCACGGCCACGGCATCCCAGACGTCGGTCGCGGACAGGTAGAGCGGCGCGAACCCGAAGCGCATCAGGTCGGGCGCCCGGAAGTCGCCGATCACGCCGCGGTCGATCAGCGCCTGCATGACGGCGTAGCCGTTGTCCACGCGGACCGAGACCTGGCTGCCGCGCGCCGCGTGGTCGCGGGGTACGACGACCTCGCTGACCCACGCACCGAGCCTGGTCTCGACGAGGTCGATGAACAGGTCGGTCAGGGCGAGGCTCTTGGCGCGCACCTGGTCGAGGTCGATCTCCTGCCACATGAGCAGCGTCGACTCGAGGGCGGCGAGCGAGATCATCGGCGGGGTGCCGATCCGGAAGCGTGAGATGCCGGGCGCGGGCTCGTAGCCGGGCGTGAAGGAGAACGGGTCGACGTGGCCGTGCCAGCCCGTGAGCGGGGGCGCGGCGGCCTCGTGGTGACGTGCGGCGACGTAGATGAACGACGGCGCGCCCGGCCCGCCGTTGAGGTACTTGTAGCTGCAACCCACCGCGAAGTCGACCTCGGCCCCGGTCAGGTCGATCGGGACAGCTCCGGCGCTGTGGCAGAGGTCCCAGACGACCAGCGCGCCGGCGTCGTGGATCCGGCGGGTGACCGTCTCGAGGTCGTGCATCGTGCCGGTGCGGTAGTCGACGTGCGAGAGCAGCACCACGGCCACGTCGTCGTCGAGCACGTCGTCGAGCGTGCTGTCGGGGCCCAGGAGCCGACGCTCGAGACCGCCGGCGATCTCCTGCACGGAGGCGAGGAGGTAGAGGTCGGTCGGGAAGGAGCGCTCCTCGGCGACGACGACCCGGCGGCCCGGGCGCATCCGCACCGCGGCCGTCAGCATCTGGAAGAGGCTGACCGACGTCGACTCACCGATCACCACCTCGCCGGGCCCGGCACCGATCAGCGGCGCGACCAGGTCTCCGAGAACCTCCGGCTTGGCGAACCAGCCGGCGTCGTTCCAGCTCCGCACGAGGCCCTGGCCCCACTCGCGGCGGATCACCGACTCCACCGACGGTGCGGTCTGCACCGGCAGGGCGCCCAGCGAGTTTCCGTCGAGGTAGATCACGCCCTCGGGGAGGACGAACCTCTCCCGGTACGCCGCGAGCTCGTCCTCGCGGTCCCACGCCAGGCAGTCGGCGCGGGTGACGGGTGTGCCGGCGTGCCCGATCATCACTGGTCCTCTCCGGTGGGGTCCGACGGCTCGAGGCCGGCGAGCGACAGCACCCGGCCGAGGACGACCGGCCAAGCCAGCCCGTCCGGGTCGACCAGGTCGAAGTGGTTGGCGCCCTCGAGGTAGTCGAGGTCGAGCGGGGCGTCGCCGAGCCCGACGTACGCGTGCGACTGCTCGATCAGGCTGGAGGCGTCCGAGCTCCCGACGATCAGCGCCTGGCCGGCGGTCACGTGCTGCCACCGGACCATCGGCGACACCTGCTCGATGCGCGCCCGGAGCTCGTCCTCCGGCAGCGGCACGTGGGCGCCGAGCAGGATGCTGAGGAACTCCGGCGGCTCGGGGCCCTCGGTCATGAAGGCCTCGAGGTCGAGCATGCCGGCCAGCGGCAGCACGCCCCGGACCGCGAGCGGCGCGGCCGTGTGCACGTCGCTGTCCGCGGCGACGGCCGAGCGACCGGCGGCCCAGGACACGAAGGTCCCGCCCGCCGAGTGACCGACGAGCACGACGCGGTCGAGGTCGAGGCGGAACTGCTCCGCGATGGTGCCGAGGTGGTCGATGCCTGCAGCGATGTCGAGCCAGGTGCCCGGCCACCCGCCGCCGCGCTGGCCCGGCTTGCGGTACTCGAGGTTCCACGTCGCGACGCCGGCGGCCTCGGTCAGCCGCTCGGCGAGCGGGGCGATGTGGTCGAGCGACCAGTTCGGCGAGTAGCCGCCACCGTGCACCACCACGACGACCGGGTGCCCGGCCGAGGTGGCGGGGTCGTGCGCCGGCAGGCGGAGGTCACCGAACTGCTGCGCGTCGTCGCCGTACCGCAGGCGGTGGTCCGGCAGGCGGCGCGGCAGCCACTCGACGATGTCCTGCGGGGTCGGGTTGGCGTACGGCGTCCCGGCGCTCACGCGGGCTCGTCCGAACGCTGGAGCCAGCAGGCCTGGGTGCGACCCGTCTCGACCGTCAGCAGCGGCGGCGCCTCGGTGCGGCACTTGTCGAACGCCAGCGGGCACCGGGGGTGGAACCGGCAGCCCGGCGGCGGGGCGGCCGGGTTGGGCACCTCGCCGGGCAGCACGGTGGGCTGCGAACGCTCGCCGTCGGCCTGCGGGATCGCGCCGATCAGCGCCTCGGTGTAGGGGTGCCGGGGCGTACGCCAGAGCTCGCCGGTCGGCGCCTGCTCGACGATGAGCCCGAGGTACATCACCGCGACCTCGTCGGCGACCTGGTTGACGATCGCGAGGTCGTGAGAGATCAGCAGCATCCCGATCTCGAGGTCCCGACAGAGCCGGACCAGAAGGTTGGCGACCTGCGCCTGCGCCGACGCGTCGAGCGCCGAGAGCGGCTCGTCGAGCACCATGACCGTCGGGTCCGCGGCCAGCGCGCGGGCGATGGCGATGCGCTGCCGCTGCCCGCCGCTGAACTGGTGCGGGTAGCGGTTGCTCGCGGAGGCCGGGAGACCGACCTGCTCGAGCAGCTCGTCGACCCGGGACGGGTGGCCCTGGCGCGGCGTACGACGGACGATCTCGAGCGCGTCGGCGAGCTGCGAGCCGACCGTGCGCCGCGGGTTGAGCGACGACTGCGGGTCCTGGAAGACCATCTGCAGCCCGGTCAGCGACTCCGAGCGCGAGCGCAGCCCGAGGGGCTTCACCGGCTCCCCGTGGAAGCGCACGGTGCCGGCGCTCGGCGCGACCAGGCCCACGGCGGCGCGGGCCAGCGTCGACTTGCCGCAGCCGCTCTCCCCCACCAGCCCGACGATCTGGCCGGGCTTGACCGAGATGCTCGCCCCCGCGACCGCCCGGACGGACGACCGGTGGCGGCGCTGGTAGACGACCTCGACGTCGGTCAGCTCGAGCGCGGGCGCTCCGGAGCTGCTCACGAGCGCCCCTCCTTCATGTCGACGGTGGGTTCTGCGGTGACGATAGGTGCGGCCACCACGCAGGCGATCCGGTCCCCCGCGATCCGCTCCAGCGGCGGGACGGCCGTCCGGCACGCGTCGACGACCTTCGGGCACCGGGGGTGGAACGCGCACCCGGCCGGCAGCAGCGCCGGGGTCGGCGGGCTGCCCGGGATCGGGACGAGCTCGTCGTCGGAGCGGTCCGGCCGCGGCAGCGCGGCGAGGAGACCCTGCGTGTAGGGGTGCCACGGGTCCTGGAGGACCCGGCGGGTCGTCCCGGACTCGACGATGCGCCCGGCGTACATCACCGTGAGGCGGTCCGCGGCTGTGCTCATCACGCCGAGGTCGTGGGTGATGAGGATGACGGAGAGACCGTTCTCGCGCTGGAGCCGCTCGAGCAGCCGGATCACGCCGGCCTGGACGGTCACGTCGAGCGCCGTCGTGGGCTCGTCGGCGATCAGCAGGCGTGGCTTGCACATGAGGGCGGAGGCGATCGCGATCCGCTGCCGCATGCCGCCCGAGAACTGGTGCGGATAGCTGGCGAGCGCGCCCTCAGGGTCCGGGATCCGGACCTCGGCGAGCATCTCGATCGCGCGCTTGCGGGCCTCGGCGCGGCTCATCCCGAAGTGTTGGCGCACCTGCGTGGTGAGCGACTTGCCGATCGTCAGCATCGGGTGCAGCGAGGTCATCGGGTCCTGGAAGACCATCGAGATCTCGTTGCCCCGCACCGCTCGCATCGACTTGTTGTCGAGCGCGAGCAGCTCGCGGCCCTGGTAGGCGATGCGACCTTCGACGATCGCCCGCGGCGGCAGCAGCCGCAGCATGGCGAGCGCGCTCATGGTCTTGCCGCTGCCGCTCTCCCCGGCGATGCCGAAGATCTCGCCCTCCTCGACGGTGAAGTCGAGTCCGTCGACGATGGTCACGGGCCCGTTCGGGCCGGGCAGGCTGACGCGCAGCCCCTCGACCTCGACCAGTGCACTCACGAACGCTCCCCGCTTCCCCACGAGCTGCGCGGGTCGATCGCGTCCCGCAGGCTGTCTCCGATGAAGTTGAACGCCAGGACGACGGTGAAGATTGCGAGACCCGGGAAGGTGCCGATCCACCACGCCTGGAAGTTGGCGGTGCCCTCCGACACCATCGCGCCCCACTCCGGGTCGGGCGGCTGAGCACCCAGGCCGAGGAAGGACAGCCCGGCGAGCAGCAGCACCGCGTTGCCGATGTCGAGGGTCGCGAGCACGAGCACCGGCCCGACCACGTTGGGCGCGACGTCCTTGCGCAGCGCCCGGGTCGAGGAGGCGCCGAGCAGGCGCACGGACTGCACGTACTCCGCCTTGCCTGCCGACATCACCAGCCCGCGGACGACGCGTGCGTACGTCGGCCAGGTGACCAGGGCCAGCGCGAAGACGGCGTTCTGGAGGCTCGGCCCGAGCACGGCCGTCACGACCATGGCCAGGATGATCGCCGGGAAGGCGAACACGATGTCCACGATGCGCATGAGGATCGAGTCGACCCAGCCCCCGAAGAAGCCCGACACGGCGCCGACGACGCAGCCGATGCTGACCGCGATCACCACCAGGATGAAGCCCAGCGGCAGGGAGACGCGCGAGGCGTGCACGACCCGGCTGAAGACGTCGCGGCCGAGTTGGTCGGTGCCGAACCAGTGCGCACCCGACGGACCCTGCAGGAGGTCGGAGCTCGGGATGATCGGGTCCTGCGAAGCGATCCAGGGCGCCGCGATCATCACGACCACCCAGAAGAGCACGATCGTCAGGCCGGTGAGCGCCAGCGGCCGGCGCAGCGACGCCGGGAAGCGTCGCCGGCGCAGGCGCATCGGCAGCGCCGCCTGAGGTGCGGCGGCAGGAGTGGTCTCGAGGTCGGTCATGTCACGCGAATCCTTGGATCCAGTACTCCGTAGAGCAGGTCGACGACGAAGTTGACGACCAGGTAGACGAGCGCCACGAAGATGCTGACGCCCATGATCGCGGGCAGGTCGAGCGTGGTCGCGGCCTGGTAGCCGTACCGGCCGATGCCCGGCCAGGCGAAGATGTTCTCCACCAGGACGGCTCCGGTCAGGACGCTGGCGAACAGCAGCCCGATGACGGTGATCACCGACGGCATCGCGGCGCGCATGACGTAGCTCCACACGATCGTCCGCTCGGACAGACCCTGGGCGCGCGCAGCGCGCACGTAGTCCTGGTCGACGACGTCGAGCACCGCCGACCGGGTGTAGCGGGTCAGCAGGCCGATGCTCGCCGCGGCGAGCACCGCCGACGGCAGGATGATGTGCTTGAACGCATCGACGAACACCGACCACTGGCCCTGGAGGAGCGCGTCGAGGGTGTACATGCCGGTGATCTGGTCGGGCGGGATCACGCTCGGATCGAGCCGGCCGCCTCCGGGCAGCAGGCCCCACACGTAGAAGAAGAGGTAGAGCAGCACCAGCGCCAGCCAGAAGACCGGGACCGAGATCCCGGACAGGGAGATGACGCGCAGCGCGTGGTCGGGCCACCGGTCGCGGTAGAGCGCGGCCAGCACACCGAAGCCGACACCCACGACGGTGGCCATGACCATCGCCAGGAGCGCGAGCTCGATCGTGGCCGGCACGAAGTCCCGCAGGTCGTCCATGACCGGGTTGTGCGTCTGCTGCGAGACGCCGAGGTCACCGTGCAGGAGGTTCTGCATGTAGTGGACGTACTGCACCACGAGCGGGTCGTCCAACCCGTGCAGGTCGCGGTAGTTCGCGAGCTGCTCCGGCGTCGCCTGCTGCCCGAGGGCGGCCACGGCGGGATCGGCGGGCACGGCCCGCGTCAACAGGAACGAGATGAGGGTGATGCCGAACAGGATCACGAGCGAGGCGACGAATCGCCCGGCCACGAACCGGGGCAGCGGCCGGCGGTACCAGCTGGGCCGGGACTCAGAAGGTCCCGGCCCAGCGGTCACCGCGTCGGCGCTAGTTGGTGCCGATTGCAGCGACATCGAGCGTCCAGAGCGGGTCGAGCTTGACGCCGCTGAGGTTGGCACTGCTCACGACGGTCTGAGCCGTCTGCATGAGCGGGACGTACGGGCTCGACTCGTTGAGGTCGCGCTGGAGCTCCTGGGCCAGCGAGGCCCGCTCGTCGTCGTCGACCGTGGAGTTGATCTGCGCGCCCAGGTCAGCCAGGTCCTGGTTCTCCGGGGTGACCTGCGACCAGCCCGCTCGCACCGCGTCGGACGTCGAGCCCGGCACGAAGGACGAGTAGTAGGACGGGTCGAGGTAGTCCGGCAGGTTGTAGGTGACGGTCATCTCCATCTTGCCCTTGGCCCACTCGGACAGGTAGTTCGAGACCTGGAGCCCCTGGAGCTTGACCGTGACGCCCATCGCCTGGAGGTCTGCCTGGACCCGCGCCGCCAGGGTCGCGAAGTCGAGACCGTTGACGTTGATGCCGCTCGGGTAGCTCAGGGTCACGCTCGGGTCCGAGATGCCCGAGTCGGCGAGCTCCTGCTTGGCCTTGTCGAGGTCCTGCTGCACGGCGTCCGAGTCCGAGAGCGCACCGGGGACGGTGCTCGGGATCAGGCCGGGAGCCTGGATCGCGCCGTCGCCGGCGAGCTGGACCATGGCGTCGTAGTTGATGCCGTCGCGGACCGCCGCCTGGAAGTCGGGGTTCGAGGACACCGCGGACGCCGAGGGGTCCATGTTGAGCTGCAGCCGGAACACCGCCGAGGACGGGTCGGTCAGCACGGTCACGGACTTGTTGGTCGCCAGGGTCTTGCTCTGGGTCGCGGACAGGTCGAGCGCGATCTCGTTGCTGCCGCGCTGGACGTTCAGCAGCTGGGTCGCGGCTGGCATGTTCCGGATGACGACCTTGTCGAACTTGGGCGCCTCGCCCCAGTACTTGTCGTTGCGGACCAGGGTGATCGAGTCATCGGCCTTGTAGGACTCGAGGACGTAGGGACCACTGCCGGCGGAGTTCGAGTTGAACCACGTGTCGGCCTTGTCGGTCTTGGGCGCGTCGGCGGCGTCGGTTCCCCCGGCGGCCTTGACCTGGGCCGAGTTGAGGATCACGAACGCCGGGGTCGAGACCATGGCCGGGATGGCGGGCTTCGGGTCCGCGGACTTCACCACGAAGGTGCTGGCGTCCGGGGCGCTGACGGTCAGCCCGTCCATGAGGTAGGAGCCACCGAGCTTGAGGTTCGCCAGGCGCTGGAACGAGAAGAGCACGTCGGCCGACGTCAGCTTGGTGCCGTCGGAGAACGTGACGTCGTCACGCAGGTGGAAGGTGTAGGTCTTAGCGTCCTCGGACGCGTCGAACGACTTGGCGACCGACGGCTGCGGCGTGCTGTCGTCGGCGCTCGTCTTGAGCAGGGTGTCGTACATCCCGCGGGTCGCCACCGACAGCGTCGGCGTCAGAGCGCGGTCCGGGTCGAACGACGTCATCACGAACGACGTGTCGACGACGAGGGTGCCAGCACCCCCGGATGAACTGCCTCCCGAGTCGCTCCCGCTGGAGGAACAGGCAGTGAGCGCGAGGGCCGAGGTCAGCCCCAACGCGATGAATGCAAGGCTCTTCCGGCGACCCCGGGGGCGGCCTTGCGGACGGAGGCTAGTCACAACAGGACTCCTTATGTATGGCTGCCTCCGGACCTTGCTTCATCGGTCGGACCGTTGGCGCTGTCGTCCGGTTGAATATACTGTCTTTGTGACTACCGTCAAGGATTTGAGATGACATTGAGGTCGTTCCGTGACCATCTCTCAGATCGCGAGACGCCTACAGGGAAAGGGATCTGACGTGCGCGAGCTGATCGAGGACTTCTGGAGCTGGCGCGTCGTCCAGCAACCGAGGACCAGCGACGACATTCCCCGGGTCGAGCGGCCCGCCGGCTGGACCCCCGACCTCTCCGCTGCGGCCGTCGCCCGCTACCGCCGCGAGCTCGACGATTTCGAGCGCC
The DNA here is from genome assembly GCF_040045055.1 of Nocardioides pollutisoli. NCBI lineage: Bacteria > Bacillati > Actinomycetota > Actinomycetes > Propionibacteriales > Nocardioidaceae > Nocardioides > Nocardioides pollutisoli. The sequence goes on along the minus strand of NZ_JBDZDU010000001.1, from coordinate 3,431,976 downwards.
GCTGGGCCGCCGCGCGGCCCGACGACTCCGACCGGGCGGACGCCGTCGACCACCGGCTGATCGGCTCGGCCATCGCGCGGGTCCGCTGGGAGCTCGACGTGCTCCGCACCTGGGAGCGGGACCCCGCGTTCTACGTCGACCAGACCGTGGGCGTCGTGTTCGACCTGCTCACCGTGCCGGCCCTCGACGCCGCCCGCCTCGACGACGTCCGGATCGCCCTCGAGGCGGCCCCCCGGATCCTGGCCGACGGTCGCGCCAACCTCGCCACGACCGGCTACCGCGAGTTCGCCGAGCTCGCCGTCGCTCAGCTCGGCACGGTGGACGCCGACCTCGCCGCCACCGCCGAGGCCCTGGCCCTGCTGGACGTCGCCGGCTGGACCGACGCCGACCGGGAGGCGCTGACCGCCGCGGCCCGCACAGCCGGCCGGGCGCTGGTCGAGTTCCGGTCCTGGCTCGCGGAGGTGGGCAGCTCGCTGCCTCCCGCCGAGCCCGTGGGCCGCGAGGACTTCGAGTGGTTCCTGCGCACCGTGGCGCTCCTCCCCTACTCGGCGTCCGACCTCGCCACGATCGGGCGGATGGAGGCGGACCGCGCGGTCTTCCTCGAGATGCTCGAGCGACGACGCAACGACAGCCCGGCGGGCGGGGCTCCCGAGGTGCGGTTCGCCGACGCCGCGGCGCAGTCCGCGGCCGAGGTCGAGGCCGAGACCGAGGTCCGCGAGTTCTACGTGCGGAAGGGACTGCTGAGCCAGCCCGACTACCTGCGGCCGTACCACACGCACCTCATCCCGGACTTCCTCGCGCCGATCGCGTGGGCGGGCACGGCCGACGACCTCACCGGCCCTAGCCGGCTCGACCAGGACGGCGCGGCGTACTTCCCCGCACCGTCGGACGCGCTGCCCTACTTCTACGCCGCGAACGCGCACGACCCGCGGGCCGGCGTCGTCCACGAGGGTGTGCACTACCAGCAGCTGACGATCTCCTGGCGGCACGAGCGCCCGGCCCGGCGCTGGTACTACGACTCCTGCCCCAACGAGGGCATCGCCTTCTACAACGAGGAGATGATGCTCGCCGCCGGACTCTTCGACGACGACCCGCAGTCCCGCGAGATCATCTGCAACTTCATGCGGCTGCGGGCGCTGCGGGTGGTGGTCGACGTGCGGCTCGCGACCGGGGAGTTCGACATCCCGGCGGCCGCCGCCTTCCTGGAGCGCGAGGTCCCGATGGACGCCGCGACGGCTGCGCACGAGGCGGCGTTCTTCGCGTCGACCCCGGGTCAGGCCATGACCTACCAGGTCGGTAAGACGCAGATCCTGCGCCTGCTGGCCGACGCCAAGGCGAGCGCTGGCCCGGACTTCGACCTGCAGGCCTTCCACGACCGGCTGTGGCTGGAGGGCAACGTGCCGCTGGCCCTCCAGCGCTGGGAGCTGCTCGACGACGCGAGCGAGCTGGACGCACTCGACGCGCGGTGACGAGGAGCAGCGGCCCGGCCGAGCCGGGCCGCTGCCTCGCTCAGCTCGACGGCGTCAGGTGCTTGCCGAACCACTCGGTGAGGATGTGCGAGCGCTGCAGGCGGTGCACCGGGGTGCCGTTGCGCGTGAGTCCGTGGCCCTCGCCCGGGAACCGGACGAGCTCCACCTCGCGGCCGAGCAGCTTGAGCGCCATGAAGAGCTCCTCCGCCTGCCCGATCGTGCAGCGGTAGTCGTTCTCCGAGTGGACGATCGCGAGTGGCGCCGTGATGCCCTCGACCACGCGGAGCGGCGAGGCGGTCCAGTAGGAGTCCGGGTCCTGCAGGTGGTCGCTGCCGAGGTAGGCCTCGAAGAACCACGGCGCCTCGTCCTTGGTGCCGGCGTCGCTGAGCAGGTTGTAGGGCCCGCGCTCCGCCCATCCGGCGCGGAACAGGTCGGTCTGGCCGAGGAGGTGCGTCGTCACGAGCCCGCCGTACGAGCCGCCCATGACGCCGACCCGGGCGGCATCGAGCTCCGCCACGTCGGCGAGCGTGCGCTCGACGACGGCCGAGACGTCGGCGATGTCGACCGCACCCCAGCCCTGGCCCGGGATCTCCGCGCGCGCACCGTTGACGGTGCGCATCCAGTCGGTGCCGTAGCCGGCCGAGCCACGGGCGTTGAGGTAGAGGACCGCGAAACCCTGGGCCGCCAGCAGCTGCACCTCGTGCGACCACTGGTAGCCGAACTGCGAGCCACCGCCCTGCAGCCACACGACCATCGGCCACGAGTCGGCGTCCGACGTCGGCCGGACCAGCCAGGAGTCGACCGTGACGCCGGCCTCGACCTCGACCGGGCGGTACTCCGCGTCGACCAGGGTGCGAGCGGCCACGAGGTCGGCGTTCGGTGCGTGGACCTCCGCCGGGTCGGACTCTCCCGACAGCAGCCGCGGCGGCTCGACCGTGCCCGACCGGACGTAGGCGACCGCGTCGCCGCGCAGGTCGAACGCCGTGACGCGGAAGTCACCGCCGACCCGCGAGCGGGTCTCGCCGGTGGTCGCGTCGAACTCGAGCAGCTCGATCCGGCCGGACCGGTCGACGAGGGTGACCAGGGTGCTCGGACCGGTCCACACGACGGCGTCGGCGTGGGTGTCACGGTCGACGGACTCCGTCGCCAGCCTGCTCGTGCCGGACGTCAGGTCCAGCACCGCGAGCTGCACCGCCTGCGGGTAGCGGAGGACGTCGACGGAGCCGTAGGAGACCAGCCGACCGTCGGGCGAGGACTTCGGCCAGGCGAACTCGCCGTCGGTCGCCGTCAGCCGCTCGGGCTCCCCGGCCGTGCCGTCGGCGGCCACGGTCATCCGGAAGACGTCGTTGATCGGCGAGCGGTCCCACTCCGGGTGCCGCTGCGAGACGAAGAAGACGGACGAGCCCGTCGGGTCCCAGCTGAACTGGCTGTCGTCGTGCTCACCGTCGGTCAGCCGCTGGGCGGGACCGCCGTCGAGCGGCACGAGGTAGGCCTGCCGACGGGTGTTCACCGTCCAGCCGATGCCGTCCTCGCGGTAGCGCAGCGAGGTCAGGCGCAGCGGCGGCCGGCGGTCCTCCGGCGTCTCGAACCACGTGCGGTCGACGGGCTCGCGCACGACGTACAGCAGGCGGCTCCCGTCCGGCGCGACCGTCAGCTCCTGCACGGGGTCGGGGATGTCCGCCGCCACCGTCGTCCAGTCGCCGTCCCCGGTGCCGACCTTGATCGCCCAGCCGCCGGACTGGCGCACCACGACCGCGAGCCGGTCACCGTCGCCCACCCAGGTCGGCGACGAGGTGGCGCCCGGGGCACCCGCGTCGAGCGTGACCAGCGGCCCGGCGAGCGGGCCGAGGACGACGTCGGAGCGGTAGGTGTTCGCCACCGGGTCCAGCCGGACCTCGACGGCCGCGACCCGTGACCCGTCGGGCGAGATGCGTACCTCCCCCAGGTCCGAGAAGAGCATCAGATCATCGTGGTCAATGGCGGTCGGCATCGTCGTCCTTCGGGTCGGCAGAGCGGGACTATGCTGTTATCTTGACGATAGTAAGAGATTTGCAATGAGACTACCGCTCTAGGGGAGCCCCGTGAATCCAACCTCGGCGACCAGCCGGCCCGACCGCTTCACCGATGACGCACTGTGGCAGGAGGAGGCGGGCTACTCCCGGGCCGCGCGCCGTGGCGGCTTCATCGCGGTCAGCGGGACCACCGCGTCCGCGCCGGACGGCCGGGCCGAGCTGCTCGGGGACACGCAGGCCCAGACCGCCGACGCCATCGACCGCTGCCTGCGCGCGGTGCGTGCGCTCGGCGGCACCGTCGAGGACGTCGTCCGGACCCGGGTCTACCTCGCTCCCGAGGCCGACTGGCACGGTGCGGCACAGGCCCACCGCGACGCGTTCGCGGCCGTCGCGCCGGCGAACACCATGCTGCACGTGGCCGGCATGATCGGCGACGGTCTCCTGGTCGAGGTCGAGCTGGAGGCCCTGGTGCTGGACGGCGGGACCCCGGCATGACCGACGCGATCCGCACCAGCCTGCGGCTCAACAACGACCTGACCGTCAGCGAGTTCGTGGACCTGTGCGTCACGGCCGAGGAGCTGGGCTTCGACCAGGTCTGGGTCTCCAACGACCTCTACCTCCGCTCGGCGAGCGTGATGCTGACCGCCGCCGCAGCCGCGACCTCCCGAGTGGGTCTGGGCGTCGGGATCATGAACCCCTACTCGATGGACCCGTCCGAGATCGCCATGATGGCCGCGAGCCTGCAGGAGTACTCCGGCGGCCGCTTCGCCCTCGGCCTCGGCGCCGGCGCCGCCGAGTTCCTCGGCTGGGCCGGCATCACCCAGACCAAGCCGCTGACCCGCACCCGCGAGGCGCTGCAGACCATCCGCGCCCTGCTCCGCGGTGAGCGCGACGGCGGACCCGACTCGCTGGCCTACCTCCGGTTCGAGCCGCACGACGTCCCGATCTACCTCGGCGCGATGAGTCCCAAGATGCTCGCGCTCACCGGGGAGCTCGCCGACGGAGGACTCCCCCTGCTCTACCCGCCGGAGCACTACCCGGTCGCGGCCGCGCAGATCCTCGACGGCGCAGCAGCCGCCGGCCGCAGCGCCGACGAGATCGACCTGGCCGCCTGCATCTGGGTCTCGGTCGACGAGGACGGCGACGCCGCCCGGTGGGCGATGGCGGAGAAGATCGCCTACTACGGGGCGTCCTTCGCGCCGTACCTCCTGGAGCGGGCCGGGCTCAGCCAGGCCGACTTCCACCCGGTGCAGGCGGCCCTGGAGTCGGACGGGATCGAGGCGGCCACCCGCCTGATCACCCCGGAGATGCTGCAGCTCGGCATCGCTGGCACCCCCGACGAGGTCGTGGCACGCTGCCAGTCGCTGATGACTCTCGGCGTCCGGCACCTGTCCTTCGGCCCACCGCTCGGTCCCGACCCCCGGGCCGCCGTCCAGACGCTGGGCAGCACCGTGCTGGCGCAGCTGCGTGCCTGAGCAGGAGGAGACCCCCATGACCGCCGACAACACTCGGGATGTCGAGCAGACGATCGTCACCGACCTGGCCGACCAGCTCACCTACAGCGGCTACCTGCAGCTAGACACGCTGCTGTCCGCGCAGCGACCGGTGAGCTCGCCGGAGCACCACGACGAGCTGCTCTTCATCATCCAGCACCAGACGTCGGAGCTCTGGATGAAGCTGGCGCTCCACGAGCTGCGGTCGGCCCAGCAGTGCCTGGCGGCCGACGACCTCCAGCCCGCCCTCAAGCAGCTCGCGCGGGTCAAGCACATCCAGCAGCAGCTCACCCAGCAGTGGTCGGTGCTGGCGACCCTCACCCCCAGCGAGTACGCCGAGTTCCGTGACGTCCTGGGCAACTCGTCGGGCTTCCAGTCCGCGCAGTACCGCGCCATCGAGTTCGCCCTGGGCAACAAGAACGCCGCGATGCTCAAGGTCTTCGCCCACGACCCGGCGGCCCAGCAGGTGCTGAGCGAGCTGCTCGAGGCACCCAGCATCTACGACGAGTTCCTCCGCTACCTGGCGCGCCGCGGCTACGCCGTCCCCGCCGACGTGCTGGAGCGCGACGTGACCAAGGCGCACGTCTTCAACGCGGAGCTGGTGCAGGTCTTCAAGCAGATCTACGACAACCCGACCGAGGACTGGTCGGCGTACGAGGCCTGCGAGGAGCTCGTCGACGTCGAGGAGAACTTCCAGCTGTGGCGCTTCCGCCACCTCAAGACCGTCGAGCGCATCATCGGGTTCAAGCGGGGCACCGGCGGTTCCAGCGGGGTGCCGTTCCTGCGCCGCGCGCTGGACCTGACGTTCTTCCCCGAGCTGTACGCCGTGCGTACGGAGATCGGCAGCTGAGCGCCGATGCCACCCGAGGAGCTGGACGACTTCAACGTCCGACCCCACAGCGCGAGCTCGGTGCTGCGCACCTTCATCGGCGTGCACCTGCGTGACCTCGGCGGCTGGATCGCCGTCGCCGACCTGGTCGAGCTCTGCTCGCAGGGCCGCGACCAGGGCGGCACCCGCTCGGCGCTGTCGAGGCTGAAGAGCAAGGGGCTGGTCGAGCCCGAGCTGCGCGACGGGCAGGCGGGCTACCGGCTCGCCCCGTCCGCGATCCCGATGCTCGAGCGAGGCGACCGCCGGATCTTCGCCCACCGCGAGCTGCGCCCCGACCAGGACGGCTGGATGGTCGTGGTCTTCTCGGTGCCCGACTCGGAGCGCCACCTGCGCCACCAGCTCCGCCACCAGCTGCTCTGGCTGGGCTGCGGGATGATCGCGCCCGGCACCTGGATCGGCCCCGGTCACCTCTTCGACGAGGCGAGCGAGGTGCTCAGCCAGCGCGACCTGCACGCCTACACGACGATCCTGCGGGCCGTCGACCTGCAGCCGCCCGGAGACCTGGCCGACGCCGTGGCCCAGTGGTGGGACCTCGACGACCTCGAGAGCCGCTACCTCGCCTTCATCGCGGACCACAGCGCGACCGAGCAGGCCTGGGACGGCAGCGACGCGATGGCGTTCGACGAGCACCTGCGACTGGTCGACGACTGGCGGGCGATCCCCTACCTCGACCCCGGCCTGCCGCCCGAGATCTCTCCCCCGGGCTGGCCCGGCCACCGCGGGATCGAGCTGTTCCTGCGGCTCGAGTCGGTCCTGGCCGGCCCGGCGGCCCGCCACGTGCGGGCCGTGACGAGCCGGACCCTCGCCAGCACCTGAGCCAGCACCTGAGCCAGCATCAGCCGGCGGGGCGCACCAGCCGCTCGTCGGGGATCACGGCGACGCCGACGATCTCGATGAGCGCCTCGGGCTGCCACAGCGCCGTCGTACCGATGCCCGCCATGGCGGGGTAGACGGCGCCGGCCAGGTCGCGCCAGGCGCGACCGATCTCGCGCCCGTGGGCCTGGTAGTCCGGGATGTCGGTGAGGTAGATCGTGATGCTGACCAGGTCCTCGGGGACGCCGCCGGCCTCGCGCAGGGTGGTCAGCACGTTGCCGAACGCCTGGCGGAACTGCTCGACGATCCCGCCCGGCACGATCCGCATGTCGGCGTCGAGCGCGGTCTGCCCACCGAGGTAGAGCGTGTTGCCGCTCAGCGTCCCGTGGGAGTAGCCGCTGGGGGTCGGCAAGGCCGCGGGGTTGACCGCGATGGGGGCGAGGTCGGGCATCCGGATCTCCTGTCTGGGGCGAGCTCCCACCGTAGCCCCGGTATTGACACGTATGCAACGATCGTTCTGAAACTGCCATACGTCGTGAGAGCGAGTCACCGATGCACCTGGCCACGTTGGCCACGCCCGCAGGCACCACGGCCGGCATGCTCGTCGACGGCCGGTGGCACCGGCTCCCGGCCGCCGACCTCTCCGCGCTGCTCGCCGGTGCGGACCGGGCGCTGGCCGACCTGGAGCCGGGCGACGTGCTCCCCGAGGCCACCGCGCTGCTGCCCCTCCCCCGTCCCGGGAAGGTGATCTGCTGCGGTCTCAACTACGGCGACCACATCGCCGAGACCGGTCGGGAGCGCCCGTCGTACCCCACGCTCTTCGCGAAGTACGCCGACACGCTCCTCGGCCCGGGCGACGCGATCGAGCTGCCCGCGGGCCTGGAGGTCGACTGGGAGGCTGAGCTCGCGGTCGTGGTGGGCTCGACCCTGCGCCACGCCGATGCCGACGAGGCCCGCGACGCGATCGCCGGCTACACCGTCGCCAACGACATCTCGGTCCGCGACTGGCAGCGGCGCACGCTGCAGTGGTTCCAGGGCAAGGCCTGGGACGCGACGACGCCGCTCGGTCCCGTGGTGGTCACGCCCGACGAGGTCGACCCGTTCGCAGGGCTCGAGGTGAGCTGCCGCGTCAACGGCGTCGAGCACCAGCGCGGCAACACGAACACGCTCGTCTTCGACTGCGCGGCGCTGCTCTCCTACATCTCGACGTTCACCGTGCTGCGCCCCGGGGACGTCGTGCTCACCGGCACCCCCGGCGGCGTCGGCATGGCCATGGACCCGCCCGTCTACCTCCGCGACGGCGACGTCGTCGAGACCGAGGTCGAGGGCATCGGAACGCTCACCAACACCGTCCGGCTCGCGCCCTGAGCGCAGGCCCGGCACCGGACACCCGACGGGAAGGACATCCACGATGGACCCAGATCTGAGCAACTACGTCCTGGAGGGCGACGCCTCCGCCTACGCGAACGCCAGCGGTCTCGTGGTGCCGGTCGTGACCCGGGCCGGTGACGAGCCCGGCATGACCGGTCAGAGCGACGGGGCCACCCGGATCAGCGGCGTGAGCATCCAGCACACCCCGGCGACGAAGCTGTGGTTCGGCAAGGTGCACAACCTCGCGGGCTACCGCTCGGTGCCGCACCACCACGGCGAGGCGGAGACCGGCGGCTACGTCCTGTCCGGTCGGGCGCGGATCTACTTCGGCGCAAAGTTCGAGGACTACCTCGACATGTCCGAAGGCGACTGGGTCTTCGTGCCGCCGTTCCTCCCCCACGTCGAGTGCAACCTGGACCGCAACAAGCCCCTGACCTGGATGACGACGCGCACCCCCGAGAACATCGTGGTCAACCTCCCGCAGGTCGACGACGCCTCGCTGCCGGACTGGACGGTGCGCCCGTGAGCGGCACGTCCCGGATCTTCACCGACGCCATCGCCCTGACCCCGGTCGACGCCGAGGTCTACGACCTCGCGTTCACCGCCACCACCCAGCCCTGCCCGTGGCCCAAGGCGTACGGCGGCGACCTGGTCGCACCGGCGCTGGTGGCCGCAGTCCGCAGCGTCGACGACGGCAAGTCGCTGCACTCCATGCACTCCTACTTCATGCGACCCGTCGACATCGGTGCGGACGTCCGCTACGAGGTCGAGGTGCTCCGGGACGGGCGCGGCTACAGCACCCGCCAGGTGCGCGCCTTCCAGAACGGCAAGGCCGTCTACACCTGCCTGGCCAACTTCGCCGCCGGCGAGGCGGGCGCGGACTTCCAGTCGGCCGCCGTGACCGGCCTGCCTGCACCGGATTCGCTGCCGAGCAGCGCGGACTACCTGCGCGACCTCGACGGCGGCACGATGACCGAGGAGTCCAAGGAGTACTGGTCCTACGGCCGCAGCTTCGACATGCGGCACGTGCCCGGCCCGGTCTACCTCACGGTCGACGGCGAGCGGGCTCCGCGCCAGGCGGTCTGGGTCCGCCCCTTCGACGCGCTCCGGGAGGTCGACGGCCTCACGTCGGCCCAGCGCGACGCGGCCGCCCTCGCCTACGTCTGCGACTACACGATCCTGGAGCCCGCGCTCCGCGTGATCGGCGCCGCCTGGGCCGACCCGGGCCTGGTCACCGCCAGCCTCGACCACGCCATGTGGTTCCACCGGCCGGTCCCGATGGACGACTGGCTGCTCTACGCGCAGGAGGCGGTCTCGGTCGCCCACGGGCGCGCGCTGGCCACCGGACGGTTCTTCACCACGGACGGTGTCCTCGTGGCGACGGTCGCCCAGGAGGGCATGATCCGCGAAGGAGCCGGACGATGACCGCGCTGGAACCGACCGGCTACGCCGACACGTTCGCCCGCGACCACCTGCCGCCGGCCGACCAGTGGCCGACGCTGGAGTTCACCACCGAGTCGCTGCAGTACCCCGCCCGCCTCAACGCCGGCACCGAGCTCATCGACGTGCCCACGCAGCGGTACGGCGCGGACCGGCCGGCCCTCCGGACACCCGACGGTGCCGTGTGGACGTACGGCGAGCTGCTGGCCCGGGCCAACCAGGTCGCACACGTCCTCGTCGACGACCTCGGCCTCGTGAGCGGCAACCGGGTGCTGCTCCGCTCGCCCAACAACCCGTGGACCGTCGCCGCCTGGCTCGGGATCCTCAAGGCGGGCGGGGTCGTCGTCACGACGATGGCCGCGCTGCGCCGGACCGAGCTGGTGCCGATCATCGACAAGACCCGTCCGTCGGTCGCGCTCGTGGACCACCGGTTCGCCGATGACCTGCTCGAGGCCGCGGGCGCGGCCGGGCCCGACCTGACGGTCGTCACCTTCGGCGGCGACGCAGCCGACGACCTCGTCGCGCTGGCCGCCGGCAAGCCCACCGAGTTCACCGCCGTCGACAGTGCGGCGGACGACGTCGCCCTCTTCGGACCGACGTCCGGCAGCACGGGCGTCCCGAAGATCACCACGCACTTCCACCGCGACCTGCTCGCGATCGACGACACCTTCGGCCGCGCCGTGCTGGCGCTCGAGTCCGAGGACGTCGTCGCGTGCACCGCTCCCCTGGCCTTCACCTTCGGGCTGGGCATGCTCGTGGTCTTCGCGCTGCGCGCGGGCGCCTGCTCCCTGCTCACCGAGGCCGCGTCACCGACCCAGCTCGCCGACCTCGTCGAGGAGCACGGCGTCACCGTGCTCGCGACCGCGCCCACGGCGTACAAGCAGGTGCTCAAGGCGGGCAAGGCCGGTCAGCTGGCCGGGCTGCGGCGTGCCGTGAGCGCAGGCGAGCACCTGCCGATGGAGACCTGGTCCGAGCTCGAGCGCCTGCTCGGTCTTCGGGTGATCGACGGCATCGGCGCGACCGAGATGCTGCACATCTTCATCTCGGCGGCCGGCGACGACATCCAGCCCGGCGCGACGGGTCGACCCGTGCCCGGCTACCGGGCCACCATCCTCGACATTGACGGCAACGAGGTCGGTCCGGGCGTCGCGGGCCGGCTCGGGGTCATCGGCCCGGTCGGCTGCCGCTACCTCGACGACGAGCGTCAGCGTGACTACGTCGTCAACGGCTGGAACGTCACGGGCGACACGTTCGTGAAGGACGAGGACGGCTACTTCTGGTACCGCTCCCGCACCGACAACATCATCGTCTCCTCCGGCTACAACATCGGCGGGCCGGAGATCGAGGCGGTCCTGGACACCCACCCCGACGTCGTCGAGTCGGCGGTCGTCGGCAAGCCCGACCCGGACCGGGGCGCGATCGTCTGCGCGTTCGTCGTGCTGCGCGAGGGCGCAGTCGGCGGCGAGCAGATGGCCCGGGATCTCCAGGACCACGTCAAGGCCCGCGTCGCGCCGTACAAGTACCCGCGCGACGTCGTGTTCGTGAGCTCGCTGCCGCGCAACACCAGCGGGAAGCTGCAGCACTACAAGCTCCGCGAGGGCTTCGAGCCGAGGACACACGCATGAAGATCGCGATCGCAGGCGGCGGACCGGGCGGTCTCTACTTCGCCGTCCTGATGAAGTCGCTGGACCCCAGCCACGAGATCACCGTGTGGGAGCGCAACGCCCCCGACGACACCTTCGGCTTCGGCGTCGTCTTCTCCGACGAGACGCTCGGCAGCATCGAGGGCGCCGACCGGGTCGTCCACGAGCGGATGGAGAGCCGCTTCGCCCGGTGGACCGACATCGACGTGGACGTCGACGGGACCTCCTTCACCGTCGGCGGGCAGGGCTTCGCGGCGATGAACCGCCAGGAGCTCCTGCAGATCCTGCAGGAGCGCGTCGTCGAGCTGGGCGTCACCGTCCACTACCGGTCCGAGGCCCCGGACCCGGACGAGCTGCGCGCGTCGTACGACCTCGTGCTCGCGGCCGACGGCCTCAACTCCACGATCCGCAGCAGGTACGCCGATGCCTTCTGCCCCACGCTGGACCGGCGCAAGAACAAGTACATCTGGCTGGGCACGGACCTGGTCTTCGAGGCGTTCCAGTTCTTCGTCAAGCACACGACGTGGGGAACGATGCAGATCCACGGCTACCCCTACTCGGACCAGGGGTCGACGTTCATCGTCGAGATGCACGAGGACGTCTGGCGCCGCGCCGGGTTCGACCGGACCGAGGCGGAGGCGTTCCCGCCCGGCGCCTCCGACGAGTACGCCGTGGAGCGGATCCGCGAGATCTTCGCCGACGAGCTCGGCGGCCACGAGGTCCTCACCAACAACTCCCGCTGGCTCAGCTTCCAGACCGTCCGCAACGAGCGGTGGCACGACGGCAACGTCGTCCTGCTGGGCGACGCGGCGCACACCGCGCACTTCTCGATCGGGTCGGGCACCAAGCTCGCGATGGAGGACGCCCTCGCGCTGGCCGCGTGCCTGCACGAGCACGACGCCGTCGAGCACGCCCTGCAGGCCTACGAGACCGAGCGGAAGCCGGTCGTCGAGTCGACCCAGCGCGCCGCGCAGGCCTCGCTGGAGTGGTTCGAGAACATCGGCATGTACGCCGACCAGGACCCGGCGCAGTTCGTCTTCAACCTGCTCACGCGCTCGCGCCGGATCACCTTCGAGAACCTCAAGGACCGCGACCTCGACTTCGCCGACCGCATGGAGGCGGAGTTCGCGCGCCACCAGGACGCCAAGGAGGTGGCGCCTGCGATGTTCCAGCCGGTGCAGATCGGCGAGCTCGAGCTGAAGAACCGCGTGGTCCTGTCGCCGATGGACATGTACGTCGCCCACGACGGCATGCCGGGCGACTTCCACCTGGTCCACCTCGGCTCGAAGGCGCTCGGCGGCGCGGGCCTGGTGATGACCGAGATGACCTGCGTGTCACCCGAGGGCCGTATCACGCTCGGCTGCCCCGGCCTGTGGACCGACGAGCAGCGCGACGCGTGGCGCGGGATCACCGACTTCGTGCACGCCCGGTCGACCGCCCACATCGGCGTGCAGCTCGGCCACAGTGGCCGCAAGGGCTCCACCAAGCTGATGTGGGACGGGATGGACGAACCCCTCGACGAGGGCAACTGGGAGGTCATCGGCCCCTCACCGCTCCCCTACGGGTCCGGCTGCCACGTCCCGCGGGAGGCGACGCGCGCCGACCTCGACACGGTCGTCGCCGACTTCGCGGCGGCAGCGCGGCGTGCGGCCGAGGCGGGGTTCGACCTGGTCGAGGTGCACGCGGCGCACGGCTACCTGCTCAGCTCCTTCCTCAGTCCCGTGGCCAACCGCCGCACGGACGAGTACGGCGGCTCGCTGGAGAACCGCCTCCGCTTCCCCCTGGAGGTCTTCGACGCCGTCCGCGACGCCGTCCCGTCCTCGATGCCCGTCACCGTGCGGATCTCCGCGACCGACTGGATGCCCGACGGCAACACCGAGGACGACGCGGTCGAGATCGCGCGCGCGTTCATCGAGCACGGCGCGGCCGCCATCGACGTGTCGTCGGGCCAGGTCTCGCAGGAGGAGAAGCCGGCCTTCGGCCGGTCCTACCAGACACCGTTCGCCGACCGGATCCGGCACGAGGTCGCCGGACCCGCAGGCGTCAAGGTGATCGCGGTGGGCGCGATCTCCAGCTATGACGACGTGAACTCGATCCTGCTGGCCGGCCGCGCCGACCTCTGCGCGCTCGGCCGCACGCACCTCTACGACCCGAGCTGGACGCTCCACGCGGCCGCCGAGCAGGACTACGTGGGCGACGGGGCAGCCTGGCCGGTGCCGTGGGAGGCCGGTCGTCGCAAGCCTCCGACGGCACGCACCGACAAGGTCCCCCCACGCCTCCAGCTGTTGCGCGACGGCAACGCGGAGCAGGTGCACCTGCGGTGGAAGCCGCAACCGGTCTGAACCACGGTCGGCGGCCCGGTACGAACACCTGGGAGCCGACTGTGGGTTCGGGCACAATGTCGCGCGATGGTTGAGTCAGCAGAGGGCAGGCGTGCGCCCACCGCGCAACGCTCACGGACGGTCGTCGTGAGCTTCCTCGGCGCGATCGTGCGGCCCATGGGCGCGTGGATGCCGATCTCCGGCACCGTCGACCTGCTCTCGCAGATCGGCCTCGACTCGGCCAGCGTGCGCACGGCCGTGTCACGCCTCAAGGCGAACGGCTGGCTGCAGTCCGAGGCGCGGCACGGCGTACGCGGCTATGCGTTGACCGACCAGGCCACAGCGACCCTGGCCGCGGGCGACGAGGTCATCTGGCACTCCCGCCAGCCCGCCGACCTCTCCGAGGGCTGGTGCGTGGTCAACTTCAGCGTGCCGGAGTCGATCCGCTCCAAGCGCTACCAGCTGCGCTCGCACCTCGCCCACCTGGGCTTCGGCAACATCGGCACCGCGATGTGGATCGCGCCGGCCCGCATGCGCGCCGCCGTCGAGACCGCCGTCCAGGAGCTCGAGCTCAGCGACTACGCGACCATCTTCGTCGGCGACTACGTCGGGCCGCAGGACCTGACGGCGCTGCTCTACGGGAGCTGGGACCTCGCCGCGATCGACCAGAGCTACCGCGACTTCTCCGCCGCCTACAAGGCGCGGGTCCGTCGGGTGGAGAAGCAGACGCCCGAGCCGGCCGAGGCCTTCGCGATGTACCTCGGCGTCGTCGACCACTGGCGCAAGCTCCCGTTCCGCGACCCCGGGCTGCCCACGGAGCTGCTCGACAAGGACTGGAGCGGACCGGCGGCGGCCGCGATCTTCGAGCGCCTGGTCTCGGTGCTGGAGAAGCCGGCGCTCGCCCACGCGGCGATCCACTGGGAGCGTTGAGTCACACCGTCGGTGCCCGGCGGTCCGAACGGGTACAGGGAGGCAGTGACCATCGACCCGACCGACCACTTCGTGCACGTGCGCGGCGCCAGTGAGCACAATCTCCGCAACGTCGACGTCGACATCCCCCGCGACGCGATGGTCGCGTTCACCGGGGTGTCCGGGTCCGGGAAGTCGTCCCTCGCCTTCGGCACGTTGTACGCCGAGGCGCAGCGCCGCTACTTCGAGTCGGTCGCGCCGTACGCACGTCGACTCCTCCAGCAGGTCGGTGCGCCGCACGTCCGGGAGATCACCGGGCTGCCGCCTGCGGTGGCCCTCCAGCAGCGCCGAGGAGCGCCGACCTCGCGCTCGTCGGTCGGCACGATCACCACGCTGTCCAACCTGCTGCGGATCCTCTACTCGCGGGCCGGTGACTACCCGGCGGGCGCGGAGCACCTGGCCGCCGAGGCATTCTCCCCCAACACCGTCGCCGGCGCGTGCCCGCGGTGTCACGGCCTGGGCGTGGTCCACGACGTCACCGAGGAGCTGCTGGTCCCCGACCGCTCGCTGAGCATCCGCGACGGCGCGATCGCGGCGTGGCCCGGGGCGTGGCAGGGCGCCAACCTGCGCAGCATCGTCACGGGGCTCGGGATCGACATCGAGAAGCCCTGGAGCAAGCTCAAGAAGAAGGACCGTGACTGGCTGCTCTTCACCGACGAGCAGCCGTCCGTGCTCATCAAGCCGGAGCGCGACCGCATCGACTACGGCTACTACGGGAAGTTCTGGAGCGCGCGCAAGCACGTCATGCACGTCCTGTCGGACTCCAAGAGCGAGCGGATGCGCGAGCGGGCCCTGCGGTTCGTCGAGGACGCGCCGTGCCCCGAGTGCCACGGCAGCGGTCTGCGACCGGAGGCCCTCGCGGTCACCGTCGCCGGTCACTCGATCGCCGAGATCAACGCCCTGCCCTTCACCGAGGTCGTCACGGTGCTGCGACCGGTCGCGGAGCTGCCCGAGGAGACCAACGAGGTCGCGGTGCGGATCTGCGCCGACCTGGTCGCGCGGGTCGAGGTCCTCCTCGACCTGGGCCTGGGCTACCTCAGCCTCGGTCGGAGCTCGACCACGCTCTCACCCGGCGAGGCGCAGCGGCTGCGCATCGCGACCCAGCTGCGCTCCGGCCTCTTCGGGGTGGCCTACGTGCTCGACGAGCCGTCGGCGGGCCTGCACCCGGCCGACGCCGAGCCGCTGCTCGACGTGCTGGACCGTCTGAAGGCGTCCGGCAACTCGCTGTTCGTGGTCGAGCACGACCTCGACGTCGTACGACGCGCGGACTGGGTCGTCGACATCGGTCCGGGCGCCGGCGAGGCCGGTGGCCGCGTCCTCTACAGCGGCCCCGTCGCGGGCCTCGAGGAGGTCACCGAGTCGGCCACCAGCGCCTACCTCTTCGGCCGCGCGGAGCGGCTGGAGCACGACGTGCGCACCCCGCAGGGCTGGGTCGAGCTGCGCGGGGTGTCCCGCCACAACCTGCAGGACGTGTCGGTCGACATCCCGCTCTGCGTCCTGACCGCGGTCACCGGGGTGTCCGGCTCCGGCAAGTCGACCCTGGTCAGCCAGGTGCTCGCCGAGGACCCGACCGCCCTGGAGTCCTTCGACCGGCTGGTGCTCGTCGACCAGCGGCCGATCGGGCGGACGCCGCGCTCCAACCTCGCGACGTACACCGGGATGTTCGACGCCGTCCGCAAGCTGTACGCCGCCACCGACGAGGCGATGGCCCGCGGCTACGACGCCGGGCGCTTCTCCTTCAACGTCGCGGAGGGTCGCTGCGAGACCTGCCAGGGCGAGGGCTTCGTGGCCGTCGAGCTGCTCTTCCTGCCCGGCACCTACGCGCCGTGCCCGACCTGCCACGGCTCGCGCTACAACGCCGAGACCCTCGAGGTCACCTACCGCGGCAAGAACGTCGCCGAGGTGCTCGCGATGTCGGTCGACGACGCCGCGACGTTCCTCGCGGACGCGCCGTCCGCGTCCCGCAGCCTCGAGACCCTGCGCGACGTCGGACTCGGCTACCTGCGGCTGGGCCAGCCGGCGACCGAGCTCAGCGGCGGGGAGGCGCAGCGCATCAAGCTCGCGACCGAGCTCCAGCGCGCCCGCCGCGGCCACACCCTCTACCTCCTGGACGAGCCGACCTCCGGCCTGCACCCGGCCGACACGGCCTTGCTCCTGCGCCAGCTGCACCGCTTGGTCGACGCCGGCAACACCGTCGTGCTGGTCGAGCACGACCTCGACGCGATCGCCACCGCCGACTGGGTCATCGACCTCGGCCCCGGCGGCGGCGACGCGGGTGGCCAGGTGGTCGCGACCGGCACGCCCGCCACCGTGGCGTCGGCCGAGGGCAGCGCGACCGCGCCGTACCTCGCGCGCCGCCTGCGGCTGAACGACGGCGACGTGGGTACCGCTGGCTCATGACCTCTCCCAGCACGTCCCAGCCGAAGCCCGGATCAGACACCGACGGACAGGTCTCCGAGGTGGCGAGCTTCAAGAAGCCGGGCGAGGAGATCTCCCCCGAGGACTCGGTCGCGGGTGCGCCCGAGGGCGAGAGCGGGAAGACCGACGAAGGTCCCACCGGTCCGAACGCCGTCACCAACGAGGAGCGTCAGGACCGCCACCCCGGCAAGGACGACGTGGAGACGACAGGCTGACCCCAGCCGGTCAGAACGCGTCGCGCTTGCGGAGTGATCGTGGCCGGCCGTCCGGGTCGTGCAGGAAGAGGTACGCCGGGGTGGCCAGCGCACGCGCGAAGCGCCCGACCTCGGGCGGGGCGAGCCGCCGCAGGCGGCCGGGCGGACGAGGACCCACCTGGCCTCCGGCGTACCAACCGTCCAGGCCCGCCGCCGCGTCGGCGTACGCCGCGAACATCCCGGCGGCGTCGATGCAGTCGGTCATCGGGTCGTCAGCGTCGCGGTCGAGGTGCTCGGCCGCGAGCCGCAACCGGAGCGTGCGCGCGTAGTCGCCGGCGCTGTCGACGACGACCGCGGAGAGCTCGGAGTCGTGGGTCCACGAGCGGCGGTTGAAGTTGTCCGAGCCGATCGTCGCCCACGTGTCGTCGACCATGCAGGTCTTGGCGTGCACGTAGACCGGGGTGCCCTCGTGGTTCTCGATCCCGTAGACGGCGACCCGGTCCGGAGCGGTCCGGGCCAGCTCGATCATGGCGCGGCGCCGACCGACGAGCTCGGCGGTCCGGCTGAAGCCCGGGACATCGGGGTGCAGCGGCACGACGGCGATGACGTGCAGGTCGGGATGGGTCCGCAGCGCCTCGGCGAACACGCTGCCGACGTGGGCTCCCCAGAGGTACTGGTCCTCGACGTAGACCAGGTGCCGCGCCCTCTCGACAGCCTTCGTGTAGCCGCGCGCCACGCTGCGCTCGCCTCCCTGGGCGAAGGCGTAGTCGCGGCCCCGGCGCAGGTCGGGATAGGTGCGCAGGAGCTGGACGTGATGGGTGCCACCGTCGACGGGTGGCGGAGGCGGTGCCTGCTCGGGCAACGGGTCCGGCGTCGTGTCCAGCCCGCGAAGCCGGTCGCGGAGCAGGATGACCGGGCTCTGGCTGAGCGTGGTCGGGTCCTCCCAGCGCTCGCGGAAGACGGTCTCGACGTCGTGGACGGCCGGGCCGCTGATGGCGGCCTGGATGTCGTGCCACGGCGGGTTGTCGCCGTACTCCTCGGTCAGCAGCTGCGCCTGAGGGTCCCCGCCGTGGTCGGCGTCGTCGCGGCGCGCGTGGCAGAGGTCGATGCCGCCGACGTAGGCGATGTCGCGGGTCGGGTCGTCGCGGTGCCGGATCACGACCATCTTCTGGTGGTGGGAGCCACCGGTGCGCACCCGCATGTCGAGGATCGCCTCGACCCCACGCTTCTGGAGCGCCCGCCCGAGCCGGAGGTTCTCGTCCGCCGTGAAGCCGATCGCGCTGGTGTGGGACCGCCAGACGAGACCGCGTACGTCGACCCCGCGTTCGTCCGCGCGGCCGAGCACCTCGGACACCTCGCTGCCCGGCTCGCCGATCAGCTGCTCGTCGGCGTCGCCCTGCCAGTCGGTGAAGAACACCAGGTCGCCGGCCCGGGTCGCCTCGATCCGCTCGTAGAGCTCGGCGAAGTAGGTCGCGCCGTGGACCAGTGGCCGCACCAGGTTGCCGTCCGACCAGGCGTGGTCCCCCGGGTGGCCGTCGTCGAGGCGGGTGCTGTGGTTGCCCCGCTGCGCCTTGGTCAGCAGCCATTCACTCGGATCGTCGCTCACCCGGACACTCTGCCCCGGTGGGCCCAACCCACACCGGATCGGGTCAGGGAGTGACCGTGATCGTCCGCTCCACCCGCGAGCCGGGGAACTCCCCCGCGTAGGGCTGGGTCGCGACGACGATGCACGCGCCCGCCGTGCGGAGCGTCAACGCCGCCCCGGACACGGTGCAGATCCCGGTGGTCTTGGAGGAGAAGCTCACCGGCGGGCGACCAAAGGGCACCTTCGTCGCTGTCAGCGTGATCACCTGGCCCGCCCGTCCCGACTCCGGCGGGAAGAACACGATCCGGTCGTTGACGGCGACCGTGATGGTCTGTCGCAGGACGGTGGCGGCGTAGCCGCCTCCCCCGGCCTTCGTCGCGGCGACGACACAGGTGCCGCGCTTGAGGAGGTAGAGCGTGCTCCCCTTGAACGAGCAGATGTCCGTGGTCTCCGAGCCGACGACCACCGGCGTCGCCGAACCCGTGCCGGTGGCGGTGACCGTCAGGGTCGTGCCCGCCTGGGGAGCGCTCGGGAACGCCGTGCCGAAGGTGATGGTCTGCTCCTTCGGGAGGTGGACAGCGATGGTCTCCGACGTGCCTCCGGCCCGTCCGTCCTGGTGCGGCTGCTGGGCGTGCACCGTGCAGTGGCCCACGGCCAGGTAGTGCACGAGCACGACCCCGTCGACCTTCGACACGGTGCAGACCGCACTGTCGTGGTGACGGCGCGTGACCTCGACGTCCGCGGTCTGCGTGGACGTCTCGCCGACCAGGCGGTAGCCGTGAGCGGTCAGCGCCGCGGTCTCCCCGACCGCGCCGGTGGCCGGGGCCAGGAGCATCGCGTTGCGGTGCGGCACGTTGATGCGGACGGCGCGGGTGACCGGGGGCGCGTGGGAGACACCCGGCTGCTTGGCGGTGACCAGGCAGTCGTCCGTGTGGGTCAGGTTGGCCGTCAGCACCAGCATCGAGCCGTGCACCTCGCACAGTCCGGCCGGCGTGCCGTGGTCGATGGAGAACTCGACCGGGTTGTCGGCCTCCCCGCCGCGCGCCGTCAGGTGGATCCAGTCGCCGCGGTACCACCCGTGGGCGGCATGCGGGACGGTGAACGACGTCGCGTGGCTGTGGGCGGCGATCGTGAGGGTGCCGGTGCGGTAGTCGGGGTCGTAGTTGGGCATCACCCCGCCGGAGCAGGTGATCGGGTAGGTGCCGACCGGGCTCTGCGACGTCGCGGTGGTGGTGCACTTCGGCGCCTTCGTGACCTCTTCCCTGACCGAGCGCCCGAACGGCGGGTGCGTGAAGGGATACGTCGCGGTGAGCGCCGGCACCTCGGAACCCGGGTACATCGACGCGTCGACCGGGACGACGGGCATCGGCTCCTTGAGGACGGTCATCATGGCCGGCTTCGTGATAGCGATGCCGGTCCCGTTGGTGAAGACCGCGCGGTAGAGGTAGCCGTTCTTCGCGACGGCGCCGGGAGTGACCAGCTGGCGGTCGGTCGCGCCCGGGATGTCGACCCAGTTGCGTCCGGCGTTCGGCGACTGCTGCCACTGCGCCGCCGGCGTCGGGTTGCCGGTCGCCTCGGCGTCGAAGTGACCGCTGGAGCTGTAGAGCTTGGGCGACCCCACCGGGTCCTTCGTCACCACCGGGGCGACCGGCCGGAAGGCCGGGTCGATCACCAACCGGAGCGGCTGGTTGTTCGGGTTCTCGGCCCAGCTCGTCTCGACCTGCTGCATCCACAGCTTGGCGCCGAGGAAGCGGGCCTGGATCAGGTGGGTGCCCGCGGACAGGTTCGAGACGCTCACGGACGCGACACCGGTGCTGGCGTCGACCTGACCGGTGGCGATGGCCTTGTCGCCGTCGAGGAACTCGACCGTGCCCCCCTGCGGGAAGCCGCCGTCGTTCCTGGTGACCGTGACGCTGAGGCTCACCGGGTTGCCCTCGTGGATCGGGTTGAGCGGAGTCCTGATCGCCGAGGTCCTGCTGGTGTAGACAGGGACGAAGTCGACGCGGGGCTCGACCCGGTCGGACGCCGCGCCGTTGAAGCGCACGCCGGCCTGGGCGATCTCGGTCGGCGCGGTGGTCGGCACGATCGACGACACGTAGTTGGAGCCACCGCCACCGCCACCGGCCGCAGCACCTGCGGCCGCGCCACCGCCACCACCGCCGCCGTAGAAGCCGCCGCCCCCGCCTCCGGCGTTCATCTGGGTGACGGGCGCCGCCCCCGGGTAGGCGCTGTCGAAGCCGCCGTCGTAGCCGCCGTGGCCGCCGAGGAGGTAGCTGCCCTGCTGACCGACCTGGCCCGACCTGGCGAAGGGGTAGGAGCCGTTGTTGCCGCCACCCCCGCCCGCGGTCTGCGAGCCGGGCGCACCGCCGGCGCCGTCCTTCTTGTCGTTGTGACCGCCGTTGCCGCCGTAGGCGCCGGCGTCGCCGCCGCTGCCTCCGGTGCCGGTGTCACCGTCCGCGCCACCGCCACCACCACCGGCAGCGACCAGGATCGCGTCCTTCGGCAGCGTCGTGCCGGTCGCACAGTAGGGAGCAGGGTCGATGTTCGTGACCAGCGAGCCGTTGCCGCCGATGCCGTAGCTGTACTCGCCGCCGCCGCGCATGATCTTGGAGTTCGGCGCCGCCCACAGCACCTGGCCCGGCGTCACCGGGAGCGTCACCTCGACCTTGCCGCCGCGCCCGCCGGCACCGGCCGAGTAGGCGCCGGGGGTCCCGGCGTTGCCCGGCTCGCCGTACACCGTGACGTTGAGGAGGGTGACACCCGCGGGCACGCCGTACGTCGACGTGTCGCAGGTCGGCCGGTACTGCGTGTAGCCGGCGGCGTGCGCCGGAGCAGCGAGCGCGACCGGGGTCAGCGTCAGGAGGCTGCCCACGACGACGGCAGGCAGGAAGGAGCGGAACGACGGACCGGGCACGGCAAGCTCTTCTCACGAACGGACGGATGCCCGACAGCCCCCACGGCCCCCGAGTTTGCGCACTGACACGCTAGGTGAAGTGGCTCCGCGGCACTGCGGAGTTCGGTGCTTTCACCCCTTCGGGTCCTGACAGTACGGTCCCGGCCGGACGACTTCTGTCGCCGTGCTGACACAACGGTGACCGATGCAGCCGGTCTCACCCCTTGGGGTGCGGGGCACTGTGGAGGCATGACCACCGTCAGCAGGACCTTCGTCGTCTCACCGCCTCCCGCAGTCGTCCTCGACTACCTCCAGGACTTCAGCCGCACCGAGGAGTGGGACCCCGGCACCGAGAAGTGCACCCGCATCGACGACGGCCCGATCCACGTGGGCAGCCGTTGGCACAACGAGTCCAAGATCGCCGGCATCTCGACCGAGCTCACCTACGAGCTCGTCGAGCTGACCGACCGACGCGTCGTCTTCGTCGGCACCAACAAGACCGCCACGTCGACCGACACGATCACCGTCGAGCCGCATGCCGACGGCAGCGAGGTCACCTACGAGGCCGTCATCGAGATGAACGGCGCCGCGAAGCTGGCCGCCCCGTTCGTGAAGCTCGTGTTCGAGAAGGTCGGCAGCGACACCGAGGACACCATGGTCGCGGTGCTCAACCGGCTCGGCGCCTAGCTCCACCCGAACCGCGGATGCGATCGCCGCGCGTGGGTACGTCTCCCGCATGACGCGATTCGGCTACACCTTGATGACCGAGCAGAGCGGCCCGCGCGAGCTGGTCGAGTACGCCGTGGCCGCCGAGGACCACGGCTTCGACTTCGAGGTCATGAGCGACCACTACTCGCCCTGGCTGACCGAGCAGGGCCACGCGCCGCACGCCTGGACGACGCTGGGCGCAGTCGCCCAGGCGACCGAGCGGGTCGGGCTGATGACCTACGTGACCTGCCCGACGCTGCGCTACCACCCGGCGATCGTGGCTCAGCAGGCTGCGACCCTCCAGATCCTCGCCGAGGGCCGCTTCACCCTCGGCCTCGGCAGCGGCGAGAACCTCAACGAGCACGTCGTCGGCGAGGGCTGGCCGGCCATCCAGGACCGGCAGGACATGCTCGCCGAGGCCGTCGAGATCATCCGCGCGCTGCACACCGGTGAGCTCGTCGACCACCGCGGTGAGTTCTTCCAGGTCGACTCGGCGCGGATCTGGGACCTCCCGGACGAGGGCGTCGACCTCGCGATCGCGGTAGCGGGCGAGCGCGCCATCGCGACCTTCGCCGCCCTCGCAGACCACCTGGTCGGGGTCGAGCCGAAGTCGTCGTTGGTCGAGGAGTGGAACGCCGTCGACGGCGCGCCGCAGATCGGCAAGGAGGCGCGCGCCATCGGCCAGATCCCGATCTGCTGGGACCCCGACCGCGACACGGCCGTGAAGAAGGCGCACGAGCAGTTCCGCTGGTTCGGTGGCGGCTGGTCCGTCAACGCCGACCTGCCGACCCCGGCCGGCTTCGCGGGCGCAACCCAGTTCGTCCGGCCCGAGGACGTGGCCGAGTCCATCCCGTGCGGACCCGACCTGGACGCCGTCGTCGAGGCGGTCTCGGCGTACTGGGAGGCCGGCTTCACCGACGTCGCACTCGTGCAGATCGGCGACGACGGCCAGGACCGCTTCCTCGCCGAGGCGGCCGAGCCGCTGCTCGAGAAGCTGCGGGCCGCTGCGCCGTGACGTCCGCCGTCCTCTTCGACATCGACGGGACCTTGGTCGACTCGACCTACCACCACGCCGTCGCCTGGCACCGCGCCTTCGCCCGGATCACCGAGGCGCCGCCGCTGTGGCGCATCCACCGGACGATCGGGATGGGCGGCGACCGGTTGGTCGCCGAGGTCGCCGACGACGAGACCGAGGAGCGGCACGGCGACGACCTGCGCGACGCGTGGCGCGAGGAGTACCTCGACCTGCGGGCAGAGGTGCGGGCGCTGCCCGGAGCCGCGGACCTGGTGCACCGGCTCGCTCGCGAAGGCTTCGTGGTCGCGCTCGCATCCTCCGGCGACCCGCAGTTCGCCCAGGAGGCGATCGACCTGCTCGGCATCGGCGAGGACGTCTCCGCCCTCGTCACGAGTGACGACGTCGAGGGTTCCAAGCCAGAACCGGATCTCATCGAGGAGACGCTCCGACGCCTCGACGGGGCCGAGGCCGCGATCTTCGTGGGCGACACGGTCTACGACGTGGAGGCTGCCCTCCGCGCAGACCTCGGTTGCGTCGCCCTGCGCTCGGGCGGCTTCGGCCGCGCCGAGCTCGTCGATGCCGGTGCGCTCCGGGTCGCGGAGCTCCCCAGCGACCTGCTCGCACTCGACTGGGTCCCGGGTCCCCCGGAAGGGTGAGGGTGGGTTCGCGCCCCGCGGGTACGTGACACCCATGAAGCTGCCCACCCCTCGCGGACCCCTGAGCGAGACGTTGAGCGCCTGCCTGCGGTCGAGCGACGTACCGGTGCCGGTGGGTCCGGCCAGCGCCTCCTGGGACGACCGCACCCTGTCGTTGTGGATCCTGCACCAGCTGCACTACCGCGGGTTCGACGGCGTGGCCGACGAGCTCGAGTGGGACCCGCAGCTGCTCCGACTGCGCGTGGAGCTGGAGCAGGACCTCGAGCGACGTCTCCGGGAGCGGTTCACTCCGCCGACCGGCCTCACCCTGGTCGACGACTTCTTCGACTGGGTCGCCGAGCACGACGGCGCGTCGCTCGCGACGCACGTCCACCGCGACGCGACCCGCGAGCAGGTGCTCGGGATGCTCCGGGAGCGCTCGCTCTACCACCTGATGGAGTCCGACCCGACCGCCTGGCTGGTGCCGCGGCTCGGCGTCCGCGCCAAGGCGGCGCTGATGGAGCTCCAGTACGACGAGTACGGCGCTGGCGACCCCAACCGGCTGCACCACCACCTCTTCGCCCTCGGGATGGAGGCCAGCGGTCTCGACCCGGCGTACGGCGCCTACGTCGACGACGCCTCGACGGAGATCCTCGAGCAGAACAACGCGATGACGCTCTTCGGCCTGCACCGCCGGCTCCGGTCCGCGGCGCTCGGCCACCTGGCGGCCTTCGAGGCCACCAGCTCACTGCCGTCGAGGCGCATGGTGCAGGGACTGGAGCGCCTCGGCTTCCCCGACGAGCTGGTCGGGTACTACGCCGAGCATGTCGAGGCCGATGCCGTCCACGAGCAGCTCGCCGTCCGCACGGTGCTCGGCGCGCTGCTCGACGACGAGCCGGAGCTCGAGGCGGACGCGTGGTTCGGCGCGTTCACCTGCCTGGACCTGGAGGACCGCGCCGCGAGCCGGATGCTCGCGGGCTGGGCCGACGACGAGCGGGACGTCGCGTGAGCGCGTTCGAGCACGCCGATCAGATCACCTGCCCAGGTGGGCCGTTGCTGCTGCGCGGCAAGCACGTCGTCGAGGACGCCGACGGCGTCGGCCACGAGACGACCCGGCCGGTCACCGCCGTGTGCCGCTGCGACAAGTCGGCGTCGCTCCCCTGGTGCGACGGCACCCACAAGGTGCTGCCCGCGCATCTGCGGCCTAGCTGAGGTCCAGCCGGACCAGCACGCCACGCTCGCCCTGGCGAACCTCGGCGACGGTGAAGCCGTCGGCCTCGGAGCCCAGGGCCTCGACCTGCTCGAGCGTGCCGATCTGCAGCACGACCGTCCCGCCCGGACGCAGGTGCGCCCGCGCGACCTCGAGGCACAGCCGGGCCACGTCCAGCCCGTCGTCGCCACCGTCGATGGCGAGCAGCGGGTCCTCGGGGAAGCGGCCGACCTCGGCACGGCGTACCCACGGCGGGTCCGCGACGACCAGCGCGAACTGCTCGTCCTCGTGCAGGACTGCGTCCATCGACCCCTCCCGGACCTCGACCCGGTCTGCCATCCCGGCGGCGGCCGCGTTGCGGCGGGCGTAGTCGCAGGCGACCGGGGACAGGTCGACGCAGACCAACGACCGTTCCGACTCGGCGACCGCGAGGAGGCCGATCTGACCCGCTCCCGAGCACAGCTCGAGCACCGGACCGGTCGGAGCGGTCGCGAGCAGCTCGGCCGCCCACCGTGACTGGTCGGCCGTCCACGCCCGGGGCCGCAGCACCCGGTCGTCGAACTCGATCCGTAGGCTGCCGAAGTCGATGAGCTCGGACGTCACTGCGACGACTCCAGGAACTCCTTGGACTTCGCGATCGCGAAGCCCCAGCCCTGCTCCAGCGTGGGTTTCGGCGGGATCGCAATCTCGTCCGGGTTGGTGAGCACGTCCAGCAGCACCGGCCCGTCGTGCGTCAACGCCCGGAGCACCGCGTCCTCGACGTCGTGCGGGTCCTCGACCCGGATCCCCTTCATCCCGATCGCCTCGGCGACGGCGGCGAAGTCCGGGTTGTCGAGCTGGGTGCCGTAGGGCGACAGCCCGGCCTGCTCCATCTCGAGCTTCACCATGCCGAGGCTGCCGTTGTCGAAGACGACGAGCTTGACCGGCAGGTCGTGGGTGACCGCCGTGATCAGGTCCCCGAGCAGCATCGAGATGCCGCCGTCACCGCAGAACGCGATCACCTGGCGGTCGCGGTCGAGCGCCTGGGCGCCGAGCGCCTGCGGCATGGCGTTGGCCATCGAACCGAGGTTGAACGATCCGAGCAGCTGTCGGCGGCCGCGCATCCGCACGAACCGCGCCAGCCAGGTGGTCGCCATCCCGGTGTCCGTCGTGAAGATCGCGTCGTCGGAGGCCTGGCGGTCCAGGACCGACGCCAGCAGCTCCGGGCGGATCCGGTCGTCGGGGTTGTCGACCTTGCGCCGGAGCAGGCCGACCGGCTTGCGCTCGTAGTCGGGGTCGGTGAGGTGCTGCTGGCGCTCGCGCCAGGCGTCGTACGACGAGCGCGCCTTGTCGAGCAGCGAGGTGTCGGTCTTCGCCTCGAGGACCGGGAGCAGCGCCTCGAGCGTCACCCGGGCGTCGCCGACGACGGCGTGGTCGACCGGGTGCCGCCGGCCGATGTGCTCGCCCACGGCGTCGATCTGCACGACGACCTTCCCGGACGGGTAGAACTCCTTGTAGGGGAAGTCCGTCCCGACCATCAGCAGCAGCTCGCAGCCGTCGAAGGCGACCGCGCTCGCGTGGTTGCCCAGCAGGCCGGACTGCCCGACCTCGAAGGGGTTGTCGTCCTCCAGCCCCTCCTTGCCCTTGAGGGTGAGGATCATCGGGGCCGACAACCGGTCGGCGACGGCGAGCACCTCGGCCCGGGCGTCGCGTGCGCCCGCCCCGACCAGCATCGTGACCCGGCCGGCCGCGTTGATCGCGGCCGCTGCCTCCGAGACCGACGCGGCAAGGGGCGGCACCGGCGGGTGGTCAGTGACGAAGCGCGGGACCGGGGTGTCCTTCGGCAGGTCCAGGTCGCCGACGTCACCCGGCAGCGTGATCACGGCGACGCCGCGCTGCTGGAGCGCGGCGTTGCCCGCCTGCTCGATCAGCGCGGGCAGCTGCTCGGGACTGCTCACCGTGGCGCTGAAGACGGCCACGTCGGCGAAGAGCACGTCGTTGTCGACCTCTTGGAAGAAGTCGCTGCCGATCTCGGGGCGCGGCACCTGGCCGCAGATCGCGAGCACCGGCGCGTGCGACTTCTTCGCGTCGTACAGGCCGTTGAGCAGGTGGATCGCGCCGGGTCCGACGGTGCCCATGCAGACGCCGAGGCGTCCGGTCAGCTGGGCCTGCGCACCGGCGGCGAACGCCCCTGCTTCCTCGTGGCGCACGCCCATCCAGGTCACCTGGTCGCTGTGGTGGATGGCGTCGGTCACCGGGTTGAGCGCGTCGCCCACCACGCCCCAGACCTGGGTGACCCCGTGCTCGGCGAGGGCGTCCACGAGCAGCTCGGCAACGGTTCTGGTGGTCATGTCCGGCCGGTACCCCTTCCTCGCGACCCGCATCCCCGCCACGATGTCCCCCGTGACGTCCTCAGAGCTGACGCGAGCGTGGGCCGAGCGCGGACGTCGTACGACGTGGGAGGGGCTCGAGGTCTACACGCAGACACGCGGCCACCGCGGCAGGCCGGCGCTGCTCTTCGTGCACGGCTACCCGACCAGCAGCTACGACTTCCACCGTGTGGCTGACCTGCTGGAGGACGAGTTCTTCCTCTGCCTGGTGGACCTGCCCGGCTACGGCCTGTCCGACAAGCCTCGCGACCACCGCTACACGATCGCCGACGACGTGCGCCTCGTCGACGAGCTGGTCCGGACGACGTTCGCGCTCGACGAGCTCACGCTGGTCACCCACGACCGGGGCGACAGCGTCGGCCTGGCCCTGCTCGACCACCTCCAGCGGCACGAAGCGCCGTACGCCGTCACCGGGCTGGTGGTCCTCAACGGCAACGTCTGGCTACCGCTCGCGCAGCTCACCGGGATCCAGAAGGCCTTGCTCAACCCGGTGACGGGGCCGGTGGTGTCACGGCTCCTGCCCGCCCGGGTCTTCGCCCGGGGGTTGGCGCGCAAGACGTGCACGCCGATGCCCGATGCCGCCGAGGTCGCGGCGCTCGAGGGCATGCTCGCCCACCAGGGCGGTATGCGGGTGCAGCACCGGCTGATCCAGTACCTCGACGAGCGCAAGGCACATGAGAGCGCGTGGCTCGCGGCGCTGGGGAGAAGCACCGTGCCGACCACGCTGATCTGGGGCGGGCTCGACACGATCGCGCCGACCCGCGTGGCCGACCACGTGTGGGAGACCCAGCTCCGTGATCGGCCGACGCCGGCGGCGTACTGGCGGGTGCCCGCGGGCAACCACTACGTGCAGCTCGACCAGCCTGAGGTGGTGGCTGGGCTGCTGAGGCTGCCCGCCGGGTCGGTTCCCGACAGGGATGTTCCTGGTGCGGTGCTCAGACCCCGCGGCCCCCACGGACCCGGCCCAGGATGAAGAGCACGAGAGCAACGATGGCCAGAATGATCAGGATCGTCCACAGCATGATGAGATTCCCTCCGATTGACGTACGAGATCAGTCGGTGCCCGCACCGGCCGGAATCCAAACGCTCGGTCGACAGGAATGCGCCCGGACGACGCTGGGTACACCCGCTCGGTGACGATCATGATCGCCGGTGCTCACGAGCACATCTGGCAGCTGCAGGCCGTGCTTCTCGAGGACGGCGTCGACGTGCGGGAGCTCGGCTGCACCTGCGGAGCCGTCGACTACCGCTGACCGTTCGAGCAACGAGCGCCTAGAGTCGGTCCATGGAACTCGGATGACACGGCCCCTGCGGCTGGCGATCGTCGACGACTACGCCGTCGTCGTCGCCGGTGTCGCCTCGTTCCTCGCCGACCATGACATCGACCTGGTCGAGACCGGGGCCTCGACGTCCGTCGTCAGCGACGTCGACATCGTGCTCTACGACACCTTCGGTCAGATCCAGGGCGAAGGCCTCGATATCGAGGACTTCGTCCGTGACAGCGGCGCCAAGGTCGTGATCTACAGCTGGAACCTCGAGCCGCGCCTGATCAACGAAGCCGTCACGGCCGGCGCGCGGGGCTACCTGTCCAAGGTGCTGACCGGACCCGAGATCGTCGCTGCTCTCGAGCGTGTGATGCGGGGAGAGATCGTCGTCCTGACCGGTGACCACGAGACCAGCGTGGGCGGCGCCGGGGACTGGCCGGGGAGCTCGGTGGGCCTGTCGTCGCGCGAGGCCGAGATCCTGGCGTTGATCACCCAGGGGCTCAGCAACGGGGACATCGCGGCCCGCGCCTTCCTCAGTGCCAACACCGTGAAGACCTACATCCGCTCCGCCTACCGCAAGATCGGGGTCACCACCCGCGCTCAGGCGGCGGTCTGGGGCGTCGAGAACGGGTTCAAGCCCGACACCCTGCGCACCATCGATCCGGCCCTCCTCGTGCGACCAGCGCCGGCGGTACGCCGAGCCCGCTGACCGTGACCGGCCCCCGGCGTCACCTCGTGGGCTGGACCTTGACGAGGTGCCCGAAGACGACGGAGCGGTCGTCGGTGTGGAAGGTCTCCGCGCAGGTGATGAGGGTGATGACGTGGCGGGTCCGGCTCCCGGCCGGATGCGGACCGGTGACCCAGAGCGCGTGCTGGTCGACGCGGAGGTCCGTGCCCGGCGTGTCGAGGACATAGGTGTAGACGGCGTTGCTGGTCCGGACCAGGACGCGGTCACCCGACCGGAGCGTCGGGAACGCTGCGAACGGTTCGGTGTGGGTCACCCGGTGCCCGGCGAGCACGAAGTTGCCCCGCCGTCCCACCCCGACCCCGTTCTGCCAGTGGCCCAGACCGGTGGCGAGGACCTGCGCATCGGTGCCCCCGCGCACCGGGACGCGCAGCCCGAGCCGAGGAACGGTGACCAGGCTCCACACGCCGGAGGCGAGCGGTCGACGCTTCGGCAGCTGCGCCCGGGTCCTGGCGAACGACGTCGGCGACGGCGCAGGGTCAGCGAGATCGCGCTCGATGCCCTGGACAAGAGCGGCCTGCGCCTGCTGGGCGGCGACGTCCGGACCGGCGGTGGCCGACTCGTCCGGGCCGTCGAGCAGCAGGACGGCTCCGGTGACGATGAGTGCGACCGCCAGGCCGGCGGTCAGGCATGCGGTCAGGGCGCGGACGCCCCGGGGCGTGGTCATGGTGTTCCGTTCACGGGTCGCGTGGTTGCCGCGCTGCGCCGAACAGGGGTGCTGTTCGGCGCAGCGCGAGCTCGATGGGTCAGACCGACAGTGCTCGGCGCCTGAACCACATCAGGCCGGCCAGCAGCAGCACGCCGCCGGTCAGGGCACCCGCGCCGGCAAGGCGCGGAGCGGAGTCCGAGGTGCCGGACGCTGCCGGGGCACCCGTCTCGGGGAGCACGAGCGCCGGCGCGTGGTAGGCGACCTGCTTCGGAACGGCCTTCACGGCGACCGGCGGGCGGGTCTCGTGGTGGCTGGCGACGCACGGGTGACCGTTCGTGCCGCCCTTGACACCCGGGCAGTGATCGACCGGAGGGGTGGTGCTGCAGTCGCCCGGCTTCACGGCCTGGGTCGTCACGGCCTGCGTCTCCACCGGAGTTCCGGGGACCCAGGTCTGGGTGGGCTGGTCGAAGACGAACGCAGTCGTCGTGGTGGTCGTCGTGGTGACCTGCTCGGTGCTCGCGCAGTCCAGCTCGGTCACGTGGGTCGAGGTGACCTGGTTGGGGGGCGGGGTGCAGGTGGTGCCGGTCGGCTGGTCGCCCGGCAGTCCGGTGCAGACGTCAGTGGGCGGCGGCGTGCCGCACGGCCCGACCTGTCCCGAGTCGGCGAAGTGGTAGGAGCCGTCAGCGGCCGCAACCGTGAAGGACCAGCTGTGGACAGCACCGTCCTGGGGCACGGGGACGGTGACGTGCACCGATGCACCGAACGTCCCGGTGCGGGTGTCCTGGTCGACGCTGAGCGTGTAGGTGTTGGCCAGCGAGCCGTCGTAGCTGCCGGCGTCGAGGACGGCGCCGGAACACGACGCCGTACCCGCTGCGTCATGGGCCTGGGCTGGCGTGGCGAGACCGAGGACCGCGACGGCCATCAGGGCCAGGGCAGCAAGGATTCGAGAAGGCTTGAGCATAGGTTGTCTCCCCCCAGAGACTGATGCGTGCGACGACGGGCTCAGAACGAGCAGATAGTCCGCACGCGGTGAAGTCGGGACTGTGTTCCCGACGTACTCACGGTATCCCGGCGCCGGGGAGCCAATCCCACCCCGCGGGGTGGGATGGACGTGACCTAGGACTCTTCCTGAGAGGACCCTGACCGGATTGTCCTCGGGTGGTCGTCCGACGCTACCGTCGAGCGACACCTGGAGGCCGTCTTGTCCGATCACATCGCCCGTACGCTCGGGCAGCTGCGTCGCCTGCACACCTGGTCGCACCGAGGCCCGGTGCGGTCCCTGGTGATGAAGATCGGCGCGACGATCGCAGGGGTCGTCGTCATCGTCGCGGGCATCGCGATGCTGGTGCTGCCCGGACCGGGTCTGGTCGTGATGGGCATCGGGGTGGGCGTCCTCGCCACCGAGTGGCCGTGGGCGCTCAAGGTCCTGCACGTCGCCCGGGTCCAGGGCGCCGCCGTACGACGGGTCCTCTTCCCCCACGACGCCTCCCGGCTGCGCCGAGCCGCCGGCACGGTGGTCGTGGCCGCGTTCTTCGCGCTCGGGTTCGCCGCCACCAGCGCGACGACGTACGCCGTCGGCGCCATCGCCGTGGCCTGAGCTCCGACCTCCTATCCCCCGCCTCGGGTGAGGCGCCGCGCGCAGCGGCCGGTCTAGCGTCGATCCATGAGCGATCAGCCGAACATCTTGATCATCTGGGGCGACGACATCGGGATCAGCAACCTGAGCTGCTACTCCGACGGCCTGATGGGCTACCGCACCCCCAACATCGACCGGGTCGCCGCCGAGGGCGTGAAGTTCACCGACTACTACGGAGAACAGAGCTGCACGGCGGGCCGCGCCGCGTTCATCACCGGGCAGAACCCCTACCGCACCGGTCTGACCAAGGTCGGCATGCCGGGTGCGGACATCGGGCTGCGAGCCGAGGACCCGACGATCGCGACAGCACTGAAGAACCTCGGCTACACGACCGGCCAGTTCGGCAAGAACCACTTCGGCGACCGCGACGAGTTCCTGCCGACCGCGCACGGGTTCGACGAGTTCTTCGGCAACCTCTACCACCTCAACGCGGAGGAGGAGCCGGAGCTCTACGACTACCCCTCGGAGGAGGAGTTCCCGAACTTCAAGAAGAACTTCGGACCGCGCGGCGTCATCCACTCGTGGGCCAACGCGGACGGCACCCAGCGCATCGAGGACACCGGCCCGCTCACCAAGGAGCGGATGAAGACCATCGACGACGAGGTCGTCCCCGAGGCGCTGCGCTTCATGACCGACGCCCAGCAGAGCGGTACGCCCTTCTTCGTGTGGCTCAACACGACGCACATGCACTTCCGCACCCACATCAAGGACGGCAGCCGCGGCAAGGCGGGGCGCTGGCAGTCGGAGTACCACGACGTGATGTGCGACCACGACGAGCTGGTGGGCTCGGTGCTGGACTACCTCGACGAGAACGGCTTGGCCGACTCCACGATCGTCATGTACTCCACCGACAACGGTCCACACATGAACAGCTGGCCTGACGCCGGCATGACGCCGTTCCGCAGCGAGAAGAACTCCAACTGGGAGGGCGCCTACCGGGTGCCGGTCATGGTCCGCTGGCCCGGGCACATCCCCGCCGGCGAGGTCCGCAACGGGATCGTCAGCCACAACGACTGGTTCATCACGCTGCTCGCCGCTGCCGGCGACACCGACGTGGCGGAGCGGCTCAGGGGCGGCACCGAGCTGGCCGGTACGTCGTACAAGGTGCACCTCGACGGCCACAACCAGCTCGAATACATCACGGGGGCGGCCGAGAAGAGTCCGCGCCAGCACTTCTTCTACGTGTCCGACGACGGTGACCTGACGGCGATGCGCTACGACAACTGGAAGTTCGTCTTCCTGGAGCAGCGCGCAACGGGAACCCTGCAGATCTGGCAGGAGCCGTTCACCGAGCTGCGCTTCCCGAAGCTCTTCAACCTGAAGACCGATCCCTACGAGCGTGCCGACATCACGTCGAACACCTACTACGACTGGGTGCTCGACCACATCTGGCTCTTCATCCCGGCGCAGACCTACGTCGCGCAGATGCTCCAGACCTTGATCGAGTTCCCTCCCCGTCAGGAGCCCGCCAGCTTCAACGTCGACCAGGTGATGGCGAAGCTCAAGGCAGGCATCGGGAGCAGCTAGATGCCAGTCGCCCTCCCTGGTGGCACGTTCACGATGGGCTCCGACGACCACTACCCCGAGGAGGCACCGACGCACCGCGTGCGCGTCGACGCCTTCTCGATCGACGCGACCGCGGTGACCAACGCCGAGTTCGCGGCGTTCGTCGACGCGACCGGCTACGTGACGGTCGCCGAGCGCGAGCTCGACCCGGCGGACTTCCCGGACGCTCCCGCGGAGAACCTGCAGCCCGGCTCGATGGTGTTCGTCCCGACCCAGGGTCCGGTCGACCTGCGCCACCTCAGCCAGTGGTGGCGGTGGAAGCCCGGCGCCTGCTGGAAGCACCCCCACGGTCCGAGGAGCGACATCGACAAGCGGCTCGACCACCCCGTCGTGCACGTCGCCCACGAGGACGCGGCGGCGTACGCCGCATGGGTCGGCGCCGCGCTCCCGACCGAGGCCGAGTGGGAGTACGCCGCCCGGGGCGGGCTCGAGGGCGCGGCGTACACCTGGGGCGACGAGGCGCGCCCGGGCGGCAGGATCATGGCCAACACCTGGGACGGCCCCGACTTCCCGTGGCGCAGCAGCGGCGAGAGCGGCTTCCTGCGCACCGCGCCGGTCGGCAGCTTCCCGCCCAACGGCTACGGCCTCTTCGACATGGCCGGCAACGTCTGGGAGTGGACCGACGACTGGTGGACCGAGAGCCACCCCGAGGACGCCGACAAGCCCTGCTGCATCCCGAGCAACCCGCGCCCCGGCGTCCGTGAGCAGAGCTACGACCCCGCCCAGCCGCAGTTCGCGATCCCGCGCAAGGTGGTCAAGGGCGGGTCGCACCTGTGCGCCGACTCCTACTGCCTGCGCTACCGCCCGGCCGCGCGCCGGCCGCAGATGATCGACACCGGCACGAGCCACCAGGGCTTCCGGTGCGTACGACGGACCACAGGAGGGACCGTCGATGACTGACGACCTGCTCCCGTCCTGGCGTCCGGGCGCGACCCGCGACGCGGTCCTGGCCTTCCTCGAGGCGTCGGCAGCCGTGCCCGTCGAGCACCGGGTCGCGTGCTTCGACAACGACGGCACCCTGTGGTCCGAGAAGCCCAGCTACGTGCAGCTCGACTTCTTCGTCGACGCCATGAAGCAGGCCGTGCACGACGACCCGAGCGCTGCCGAGCGGCCCGAGTTCGCCGCCCTGATCAGCGGCGACCAGGCGGCCATCGGCGAGCTGGGGCTCGAGCGGATCGCCCACGCGCTGACCGGGCTCTTCGCGGGCATCTCGCCGGAGGAGTTCACGGCTCGGGTGCGCGAGTTCATGAGCCGGACGACGGCGCCGACCTACGTCCCGATGCTCGAGCTCGTCGAGGAGCTGCGCCGGCGCGCGTTCACGGTCTGCGTGGTGACCGGCGGCGGGACCGAGTTCGTCCGTGCCGTCAGTCAGGAGCTGTACGGCGTACCTCCCGAGAGCGTCGTGGGCAGCCTGATCGCCTACGAGTTCGTGCCCACGGCCGACGGCGGCCCGGGGCTGCGGCGTACGAGCGAGCTGGTCTCGGGCGCCAACGAGGGCGCGATCAAGGTCAACAACATCCAGATGCAGCTCGGCCGCCGGCCGATCTTCGCGGCGGGCAACTCCGGGGGCGACCGGGAGATGCTCGAGTGGGCAGCGGGCGGGGACGGACCGACGCTCGCGGTGCTGGTCGACCACGACGACGCCGAGCGCGAGGCCGCCTACGTCAGCAGTGCGGCGACCTTCGCCGACCCGGAGCCGATCACCGAGGTCGGCGCCCGCCTCGGGTGGACGGTCGTCAGCATGGCCGACGACTGGGAGACCGTCTTCGCGGGCTGACCGGGTTCAGCTCGCGAGCGCGGCCGCGGGGACGTGCGGGGTGATCAGCAGGTCGGCGACCGGGAGCCGGTCGCGTGCGGCGGTCTCGCGGCTCGCGAACGGCTCGGCCAGCTGGCCGAAGTCCCCGCGGGCCCCGACGGCGAGCACCACCTGCGCGACGGTTCCGGGACTGGCCAGGAGGTTGGCGACCCGGACCGGGTCGAAGCCGCCGAGCTGGTGGACCGCGAGGCCCTCGTGCTCGGCCTGGATCGAGAGGTGGGCGACGGCCTGGCCGGTGTCGTACGCCGCCCAGGGGCGCGGCGCACCGTCGACGCCGTAGGTCTCGGCGGCGACGACGACGAGGGCGGAGGCGGCGTGCGCCCACGCCTGGTTGCCGGGCGCGAGCGCGTTCAGGACGGCCGCGTGCGCGGGCGTGCCGCGGTGCGCGACCAGGAACCGCCAGGGCTGGGTGTTGGACGCGCTCGGCGCCCAACGGGCGGCCTCGAGCAGCGCCGTGACCTGCGCCTCGCTCAAGCGGTGGTCAGCGTTGAAGGAGCGCGGGCTCCAGCGCTCGGCCAGCAGCGGGTGCAGCGGGACCGCCGAGCTGGCGGTCTTCGAGTCGACGACCTGAGTGCTTGAAGATTGCATCACATGACCAGAACGCCGGCCCGCGGGTCACGCTTCCCGCGGGCCGGGCGATCTCGGTCACAAACCGTCCGGAATGCCGGTCAGAGGATGTAGAGCATCTCCTGGTAGGTCGGCAGCGACCACAGGTCGTCGGCGACCAGGCCCTCGAGGGTGTCCGCCGCCTCGCGCACCGCCGACATCGCGGGCAGCACGTTGTCGCGGGCGAAGGTGGCCTCCTCCATGCCGCCGAGCTCGTGCATCGCGTGGATCGCCGCCGTGAGGTCGGCCAGCCCGGCCCGGAGGTCGGCGATCGGAGCGGAGACCTGCTCGAGCGACGAGAGGTCCGCCTCGACCCCGGCGGCCTTGAGCGCAGCGACGTTCGACGCCAGCTCGGTCTGGTAGCGCAGGGCCGCCGGCAGGATGATCGTCGTGCCCATCTCGAGCGTGAGGTTGGCCTCCACACCGACGGTCAGGCAGTACTGCTCGATGCCGACCTCGTAGCGGCTGTGCATCTCGCGCTCGCTGAACACGGCGTACTTCGAGAAGAGCTCGACCGCCTCGGCGGAGATCAGCTCGGGCAACGCGTCGACCGTCGTACGCAGGTTCTTCAGACCCCGCTGCTCGGCCTCGATCGGCCACTCGTCGGAGTAGCCGTTGCCGTTGAAGATCACCGCGCCGTGGTCGCTGATGATCGAGGTCAGCAGCGACTGGACCGCCTCGTTGAAGTCGGTGCCGTCGGCGACGGCGGTCTCCAGCGCCGTCGCGCAGTGGTCGAGCGCCTCGGCCATGATCGTGTTGATCACGACCATGGGCGCGGCGACGGTCTGCAGCGAGCCCGGCGCCCGGAACTCGAAGCGGTTGCCGGTGAAGGCGAACGGGCTGGTGCGGTTGCGGTCACCCGGGTCCTTCGTCAGGTTCGGCAGGGTGTCGACGCCGATGGTGAGGGTGCCGCGCTCCTTGGAGTGCGTCGCGCCGCCCTTGGCGATCTGGTCGAACACGTCGGCCAGCTGGTCGCCGAGGAAGATCGAGATGATCGCCGGCGGGGCCTCGTTGGCGCCGAGCCGGTGGTCGTTGGACGCCGAGGCCACCGAGACGCGCAACAGCCCGCCGTACAGGTGGACCGCCCGGATGACGGCGGCGCAGAAGACCAGGAACTGCGCGTTGTCGTGCGGGGTGTCGCCCGGGACGAGCAGGCTGCCGAGCTCGGAGTTGCCGACCGAGAAGTTCACGTGCTTGCCCGAGCCGTTGACACCGGCGAAGGGCTTCTCGTGGAAGAGGCACTCCATCCCGTGCTTCTTGGCGACGGACTTGAAGGTCGTCATCAGCAGCTGCTGGTGGTCGGAGGCCTCGTTGGCGCGCTCGAACATCGGCGCGATCTCGAACTGGCCCGGAGCGACCTCGTTGTGGCGGGTCTTGGCCGGGATGCCGAGCTTGAAGAGCTCTCGCTCGGTGTCCATCATGAAGCCGAGCACGCGCTCGGGGATGGCACCGAAGTAGTGGTCGTCGAACTCCTGCCCCTTCGGCGGCTTCGCGCCGAAGAGGGTGCGGCCGGCGTTCAGCAGGTCGGGCCGCGACAGGAAGAAGTGACTGTCGACCAGGAAGTACTCCTGCTCGGGGCCGCAGTAGGCGACGACGTGCTCGGGGTCGGTGTGCCCGAAGAGGCGCAGCACGCGCTCCGCGTGCACGGCCATGGCCTGCTGCGAGCGCAGCACCGGCGTCTTGTGGTCGAGCGCCTCACCGGTCATCGAGATGAAGACGGTCGGGATGCACAGCGTGTTGCCGTTGGGGTTCTCGAGCACGTACGCCGGGCTCATCACGTCCCAGCCGGTGTAGCCGCGCGCCTCGAAGGTGTTGCGCAGGCCGCCGTTCGGGAAGCTCGAGGCGTCGGGCTCGCCCTGGACCAGGGTCTTGCCGGAGAACGACGCGAGCGCCGTGCCGTCGCCGACCGGGTCGAGGAAGCTGTCGTGCTTCTCGGCCGTCAGGCCGGTGAGCGGGTAGAACACGTGCGCGTAGTGGGTGGCGCCCTTCTCGAGCGCCCAGTCCTTCATCGCGGAGGCGACGGCGTCGGCCACGTCGGGGTCGAGCGGGGTCGACTTCCCGATCGTCGCGAGCATCGACTTGTAGACCGACTTCGGCAGTCGCTTCTGCATGACGTTGAGGCTGAAGACGTTCTGCCCGAAGATCTCACCGGGCTCTTCACCCGGGTCGAAGCTGATCGCCGGAGGCACGTAGGCCTCGACGTCCGTGATCGCCTGCAGACGGACCTTGTTCGCACTCATGTGTAGCCGCTCCCTTTGCCCACGTACGCCGCTCCCCACGGCTGGTCCCGCGAACGTAGGTGAGGCACGTGTCGGATCTGTTTCGGGCGGGTGTCAGATGCCGACCGACCGCAAGTGGTCTGGTCCGTCGCGTCGCGGCGTCACCGTCCGCAAAACCTAGAGTCCTCTATGCTTTCGCCGAGCCCCGAGGAGGTGCCGTGCCCACTCCCACCAGGCCCCTCACCGGCAGCCAGACGCGCGGCGACCGGACCCGGGCCGCGATCATCGACGAGACCGTCCAGTGCGTGCTGGACGAGGGGTTCCCCGCGGCCAGCGCCAAGCACGTCGCGGAGCGGGCCGGGGTGACCTGGGGCGTGGTGCAGTACCACTTCGGCGGGCCGGCCGGCATGTTCGAGGCGGTCGTCCAGGCGGGGTACGACGACACCGTCGCGCGTCTCGAGGCCGTCACCGTGGCGGGTGAGTCGGTGCGCGAACGCGTGCAGGGGGTGGTCGACGCCGCGTGGGCCGCGTTCTCGAGCCCGCTGACCCGCGCAGGCTTCGAGATCCTGGTCGCCACCCGCCCGCACCGCGACCCCGCCGACGACGCCCGGCTGGCCGAGGTCGGCCGCCAGTTCCACCGCCTCGGCGCCCTGCTCTCCCCCGAGCGGCCCGACGTCGGCGACCTGATGTTCTCCGCGCTGCGCGGGCTCGCGCTCAACCAGATGATGCTGGTGCGCGAGATCGACTCCCGTCGCGAGCGCGCCCTGCTCGTCGACGTGCTGACCCACTACCTCCACCCCGACAGGAGCAGGACTTGAGCATCGGCGGGTTCACCCACGAGGAGATCTCCAACGAGGAGCTGGACGAGATGGAGGCGGCCTTCGGCCCGCTGGCCGCCTCGGTCCGCGAGCTGGTCGACGTGACGATCCGGACGACGGTGCCGCGCGCGGAGGCCGAGGCCGCGCGGGCCGAGATCGACGCGATCGTCGCGCGCCTGCGCACCCAGCAGCTCCCGGGACCGGCCGGCGTGCGCTTCAACTCCCACGCGCGGGCGTGGAACTGGGGCAACGCGGCCGTCGGCCTGCGCAACGCGATCGCGCCGCCCCTGGAGATCACCCACGTGGAGTCCGGCCTGTCCTACGGGACCGTCCACCTCGGCGCGGCGTACGAAGGACCTCCGGGGCTGGTCCACGGGGGCGTGACGGCACTGCTGCTCGACCACCTGATGGGCGAGACCGCTGCGGCCAACTTCACGCGGGTGACGTTCACGGGCACGCTGACGATGGTCTACCGCCGCGGGACGCCGCTCGGCCCCCTGCGCCTCGACGCGCGCATCGACCGCGAGGAGGGCCGCAAGGTCTGGGTGGTCGCCTCGATCGGCGATGCGGACGGGCCGACGGTCGAGGCCGAAGGCGTCTTCATCATCCCGAAGTGGGCAGTCCCCGAGGATCCGGCATGACCGAGCTGCGGCACCGTCAGTCCGGGAGCGGCACCCGCAGGAACCGCGGCCGGTAGAGCGACGGGTCCTTCTTCACCGCGTCGAAGTCGGTCCGGTTGCGGCTGTAGGAGACGACCATCGTGTGCTTCCTCGGCAGGAGGGTCGGGTGCGCGAGCGGCATGTAGCGCAGCTCCCCCGAGTCGGCGTCCGACGGGATCTCGGCGACCGGGTCGGTCGGGGTGAAGGGGCCGGTCGGTCCTGGCGCGGTCCAGAACATCAGGTCGCTGCCGAGGAAGTCGTCACGCTTGCTCAGGGCGTACCACCGCCCGCCCCGGTGGAAGACGCTCAGCGTCTGCGAGACCCCGCCCTGCGCCGGGATCAGCTGGGTCGCGTCGCCCTCGGACCGCGCCCAGCCCCCGCCGTCCCAGTAGCGCCACCTCGACTGGTCGAGCACGTCGTCCGGGTGGACCCGGGCGACCGACAGCGAGAAGCCGAACACGCCCTCCTGCTCGGGGTTCGACGTGCCGTACAGGTAGAGCCAGCCCTGGTCGTCCACCGCCATCGCCGCTCCCCACATCGGCCGCGACTTGTCGTCGCTGTCCCGGCCGAGGTCCTGCTGGGCGATCAGCTGGGGCGTCTCGCCCCGCTGGACGACGAACACCGCGACCGCCGGTCCGAGGTTCTCGAAGGCGAAGGTGCCGGAGCCGGTCGACTCGACGCGCTGGGAGGCGACGGCGACCAGGTCGTAGCCGGGCCGCTCGATCCTCCCGATCGACATCGGCCAGTAGCCGACGTCGTCGTACCGGTCCGGGATCAGCGCACCGTGGTCGTGCGGGAGCACGACCGCCACGCAGCTGCCGGTCTCGACCAGCATCGAGTTGCGGACGAACTCAGGCCCGTCGAAGTCAGCGCTGCGCAACGTGTCGCCGAAGACCCAGAGCCGCCGACCGTCCTGCAGCAGCACGTCGGCACCGACGTCGGCGCCTTGGAAGGCCGGCGAGCCGTCGGTGGTCGCGCTGAAGGCGTTGAGGTCGGCCACGCTCGTGGGCACCTTCGCCCGGGTGCACTCGGTCTCGGAGGCCCGGCTGGGCAGCGCTCGCGCCTTGGCGGCGTCGCTCGGGAGCACGACGATCGTGACCACCATCAGTGCGACCAGCGGCACCACCGCCCCGACGACCCGCACCCGCCAGTGAGCCATCCGCACCGGCGTGGCCTCCTCGCGCGCGGACCGGGCGAACAGCAGGACGAGCACCGCGGTGATGCCCCACGCGCTGATCACGAGGACCGGGCGCAGGACGTGGTGGGAGTCGAACCAGAGCACGCTGGCGGCGGCGTCCTGGGCGGCCCCGGTGGGGGTCCAGGCCGCCACCCGGGGCCACGGCCGCGGCAGCAGGTAGCGGCTGGAGTGGGTCAGCAACGGGGTCGCCAGCACGAAGAAGCTCGCAGCCGCGACCGCCAGGCCCGCCAGGCCCGCGAGCGACTCGCACGCCAGGGTCAGTACGCCGGCGACGAACGAGGTCGCGAAGGCGAGCGCGGTCAGGCGCAGCGGGGCGTCGCCGAGGTCGACGACGGGAAGGAACGCGACGAGGAGCGCAGCCGCCAGCGACGTGCCGGCCAGGATCGCGACCCGGAGCAGCCCGCGCCCGAAGGTCTGGGCGACCGGTCCGCGGACCAGCGAGATGACCAGGACCGTGGCGAAGCCCACGAGGGAGCAGAGCAGGACGACGTTCGCGAGCCTCCCGGAGCGGTCCCCGCCGGCCGGACCGAGGTGCTGGACCTCGACGGTGCGGTCGTAGGTCTGCTCGACGGCGCGGAGCCGGTCGAGCACGGCCGCGTTGAGGTCGGCGTCCCGCGCGGAGAAGAGGTAGACCTGGTCCGTCGTGCCCCGCAGGTCGACGACGAGCGCGGCGACCGCCGTCCCGTCCTCGACCGACCGGCGCGCCGCGGCGTCGTCGTCGGTCGGGGTCGCGTCGAACGGCTCGCCGGGCATCTTGTCCGCGAGGTCGGCGAGGGAGCCGGCCACCATGGCCGGCGCTGCGATCGTCACAGGTACGCGGTGCGGGGTGCCGTCGCCACGCACGGCCATGCCCAGCACCACGGCCTGGACGGCGACGACGAGGAGGCACGCCACGAGGACCGGGTGCCGCAGCGCGCGGCTCAGGTCGACGGGCACGGACCCAGGATGTCAGGCGGTGCCGACGAGCGGGTGTCCTAGAAGGTGCCGGTCTTGGACGCGCTGGCCGGGCACACAACGGTCGTGGTCCCGATGTCGCTGGTCCACCGGCTGAGGTAGCCCTGGATCCCGATCGTCCACGTGGTGCTCGACCCGTCGTAGCTCCGCGAACCGGTGAGCGTCTGCGTCTTCGAGGAGGTGTACGCCGTGTCCTTGACCGTCGAGCCGAGCGCCAGGCCGAAGCCGTACGACGACCCGGCCGGCCCGGTGTCGGTGAACGTCGAGACCGTCACCGAGACCGACTCGGTGGAGCCCGAGCGGGTGCAGCGGTAGCTGCCGGTGATGCCGGTCGGCGTCTCCATCCGGTCGGTGCTGGCCGCGAGGGTGGAGCTCTTGCTCGACGCGAACTTCGCCTGGGCGATCGCAGGGACCGCCACGAGCAGGAGCGCGACGAGGACGACCGACGCCGAACGGCGTAGCAGGTCGAGCCGGTTCATCGTGTCTCCGAGACGTAGCCAAAGCGTGGGTGAGCAGTTGTGCTGGGGACAACAATGCCGACGCGGTCTCAAGTGCCGCGGGAGCATTCCTCAAGAAGCGCACAAGGAATGGCATCATCGGGGTCATGGTGACCGACGCGGGCTCTGGCTCTGACCGCAGG
Source organism: Nocardioides pollutisoli (assembly GCF_040045055.1). Lineage (NCBI taxonomy): Bacteria > Bacillati > Actinomycetota > Actinomycetes > Propionibacteriales > Nocardioidaceae > Nocardioides > Nocardioides pollutisoli. Next base: position 3,389,758 of record NZ_JBDZDU010000001.1, on the reverse strand, counting down.
GCGCTCGTCGTCGAGGACGACGAGGACATCCGTGCGCTCATCGAGTTCACCCTCACGACGCAGGGATTCGAGGTCGCGACGGCCGACTCGGGGCTGTCCGGCGTGGAGGCGGCCCGCGCCACCGACCCCGACCTGATCACCCTCGACCTGGGGCTTCCCGGCATCGACGGCATCGAGGCCTGTCGCCGGATCCGCGAGTTCAGTGACGCCTACATCGTGATGATCACGGCGCGCGACGACGAGATCGACCGGCTCCTGGGCCTCGAGACCGGCGCCGACGACTTCATCGCGAAGCCCTTCAGCGCCCGCGAGCTCAAGGCGCGCGTCAACGCGATGTTCCGGCGCCCGCGCAACGCCAACGGCACCGCGCCGACGGTCGGTGCGAACGGCGACGCGCCGGCTCCGGCCGATGACCACGAGGTGCTGGAGCACGCCGGGCTCCGGGTCGACGTCGACGGCCGGCGGGCCTTCCGCGACGGCGACGAGCTGTTGCTGACCCGCACCGAGTTCGACCTGCTGACCGAGCTGATGCGCACCCCCGCACGCGTGTGGAGCCGGGAGGCGCTGCTGCGCTCGGTCTGGGGCACCGAGTGGGCCTCCGACACGCACCTCGTCGAGGTGCACATCGGCAACCTGCGCCGCAAGCTCAGCAGCGGCACCGACATGCGCTACATCCGGACCGTGCGCGGCATCGGCTACCGGATGGAGCTCGCGACCTAGCTCCAGCTCGCGAGGAACTCCTCGAGGGAGCTGGCCACGCGATCGGCGACCTCGGTCAGGGCGATCGCAGCGGTGATCGCCCTGACCCGGTCTCCCTCGCACACGAGGCGGTCGAGGTCGCGCCCGAGCTCCGCGAGCTCGAGGGCGCCGACGGTCGCGGCCGACACGGTGAGGCTGAGGACGGCGTCGCGGGTGTCGTCGAGGTCGTCCCCGTCGAGAGCCTGGGCGACGCGTCGTACGCGTTGGGGCAGGAGCTTGAGGTAGCACGCGACGAAGGACCGGGCGAAGGCCAGGTCCTCGTCGTCGTCCACCAGCCGACGCACGGCGTCGGGGTCGAAGCAGACGAGCGTGCTCATGCCGACTGCTTCGGGGACGACCCGTCGGGCGGCGGCTTGCGCCAGATGCTGCTCAGGCCGAGCAGGATCAGGCCGGCGAGTGCGACCCAGAAGCCACCGTGCTGGATGGCGGGCGAGCGGAGCAGGTGGATGACGTTGCCGAGCTGCGGCACGACCGCCTTCATCTGCCAGACGGTGTCGCCCTCGATCGTGGCGGTCCAGGGGTCGCGCGCCTCGTTGGCGTCGCCCTTGGTCTGGATCGCGATGGCGCCGTCGGCCCGGTGGATGACCTTGACGACCCGGTGGGTCTCGACGCGGTGGTCCTCGACCGGGATCTGGTAGCTGACGACGTCACCGACCTTCACCTCGGACGCCGGCTTCGGCATCGTGACCACGACGTCGCCGGGCGTGATGCCCGGGTCCATGCTGCCGGTGAGCATCGTCGCCGTGCGGTAGCCGAACACGTGCGGGCCGACCGCGATGAGCAGGAAGACCGCGAGGCAGACCAGCATCAGCAGGTTGCCCAGGACCTTGCCCGACACCCTCAGGAGGCGACGACCGAGCGAGCGTCGTACGACGGCCGGGGCCGGCGTGACGTCCAGCCGGTGCCGGCCGGTCGCGATGACGGTGCTCATCGTGCCTCCTGGAGGTGGGGTGCGGTCTCGGACAGGGGTGAGGATCAGCGAGCCTCGGCGGCGCGCTGCGTGGCGTCGAAGGTGAAGGAGATCGTGTTCGACAGACCCTGGAAGGTGTTGTCGGCAGCGGCCGGGAGCGACAGCGTGACGCGCAGGTTGGACGCGGCGGCGGCGCTGTTGAGCGTCGTGGTGGCCGCACCGAGGTCCAGGTTGGTGCCGACGACGGCGCGGTCGCCGATGACCGAGGTCGTGGTGCCCGAGCAGGACAGCGCCTTGGTGCTGCCGACGACGGTCCACGGGACCGAGCACTGGTCGACGGCGAGCCGCAGGCCGTTGGTGGTGTCGGTGGTGAGCAGGTTGGAGGTCGTGCCGGCGGTGGTGAGCTTGACCGAGCCGAACGACTCCGTGTCGGTCGAGCGGGTCAGGACGACCGAGCGCTGCACGGTGTCGCCGGGGACCAGGTTGCTGGCGGCGAGGGTCATGCCCTGGGCGCCACCGGCGGAGCTGAGGACGACCTTGCCGTCGCCGACCGACTGGCTGGACGACGTGGTCGAGGTGAACGAGCCGAAGGTGCCGAGGCCGGCGACCGAGGCGGCGCCACCGACGAGGACGACGGACGCGAAGATCTTGACGGCGGTGGAGCTGGTTCCGAGACGCATTGCTGGTTCCTTTGGTCGGTGACCAGCGGGCGCCGGTCGAGTTGCTTGATGACCAGAACTCTGTACGGCGCAGTTCAAGCGACCCGGGCGCTAGACCTGACGTTTCCTCAAGGCATCCGCAATGTCAGGTGCCGACGCCGGTCTACCCCCAGAAGACCCGGTCGACGACACCCCGGGCGAGGCGGGTGTAGCGCAGCTGGTCGTTGACCATCGCGTCGGAGGAACCCGCCGGGTAGCCGAGCACCGCGGCGACCGCGGCCCGCTCCCGGATGTCCCGGGGCAGCTCGTCACCGGGCCGGCCGCGCACCAGGGTCACCGCGTTGCGGACCCGGCTGACCCGACGCCAGCTCTGCTGCAGCACGGCGGCGTCGTCCTCGTCGATCAGGCCGGCCTCGCGGGCCGCCGTCAGCGCCTCGAGGGTGCGGGAGGTGCGCAGCTCGGGCACGCGTCCGGCGTATCGCATCTGCAGGAGCTGGACGGTCCACTCGATGTCGGCCAGGCCGCCGCGGCCCAGCTTGAGGTGGGTGTGCGGGTCGGCGCCGCGGGGCAGCCGCTCGTCGTCGATGCGGGCCTTGATCCGGAGCACCTCGACGACGTCGTCGTCGCTGATGCCGTCCGGCGGGTAGCGCAGCGGCGCGATCATCGCCTCGAACCGCTCGCGGAGGTCGCGGTCGCCCACGACCGCGTCGGCGCGCAGCAGCGCCTGCGCCTCCCAGACCTTCGACCACTTCGCGTAGTAGGAGGCGTAGGAGTCGAGCGTGCGCACCAGCGCCCCCTGCTTGCCCTCGGGCCGCAGGTCGGCGTCGACCTCGAGCGCGGGGTCCGGGCCGGGCAGCGCGAGGAGGCGGCGCACCTCGTTGGCCACCGCCTGGGCGTACGACGAGGCGACCTGCGGGTCGGCGTCGGGCAGCGGCTCGTGCACGAACATCACGTCGGCGTCGCTGCCGTAGGACAGCTCGAAGCCGCCGTACCTCCCCATCGCGACGATCGCCATCAGGGTGGGCGCCGCGTCGAGCTCGCGCTGGCGGCGTACGGCGCGGCCGGCGACGTCGAGGGTCGCCTCGAGCGTCGCGTCGGTCAGGCGGGACAGCCCGGCACCGACGTCGGCGACGTCGATCAGGCCGAGCAGGTCACCGGCCGCGATCCGGAGCAGCTCGCGCCGACGGATGCCGCGGATCGCGCGCGCCCCCGCCTCGGGCTCGCTCTGCCTGCCGGAGATGGCGAGCATCTCGTCGGTCAGTGCCTCCGCCGGCAGCGGCTGCAGGTCCCCCGCGAGCATCCGGACGCCCTGCGGCTCGCGCTCGAGCAGGTCGGTGGCGTAGCGGGAGGTGGCCAGGATCCGGGCCAGTCGCTCGGCGACCTGGCCCTCGTCGCGCAGGGTGGAGAGGTACCACGGGGTCGCGCCGAGCGACTCGCTGATCCGGCGGAAGCCGAAGAGGCCCGCGTCGGGGTCGGGCGCGTCGGCGAACCAGGCCAGCATCGCCGGCAGCAGCGCCCGCTGGATCTGCGCGGTGCGGGTCACGCCGGCGGTGAGCGCCTCGAGGTGGCGGAGCGCCGCGCGCGAGTCGGCGAAGCCCAGCGCCGACAGCCGGTCCTCGGCCGCCTCGGGGGTCAGGCGCACCTCGTTGCCGGGGATCCGGGCGACCGCGGTGAGCAGCGGGCGGTAGAAGAGCTTCTCGTGCAGCCGGCGCACCTCGCGCCGGTGGTGCTGCCAGGTCTTGTCGAGGATGCGGACCGGGTCCTTGAGGAAGTTCATGCTCCGGCCGAGACGGCGCAGCGAGGCCTCGTCCTCGGGGACGACGTGCGTACGACGCAGCCGGTGCAGCTGGATCCGGTGCTCGAGGGTCCGGAGGAACGCGTAGGCCTCGTGCAGGGCCTCGCCGTCCTCGCGACCGACGTACCCGCCGTTGGTGAGCTCGGCGAGGGCGCTCAGCGTCGTCGGCGGCCGGATCGACTCGTCGGCACGGCCGTGCACGAGCTGGAGGAGCTGGACCGCGAACTCCACGTCGCGCAGCCCGCCGGCACCGAGCTTGAGCTGGCGCTCGGCCTCGCGGGCCGGGATGTGGTCGAGCACCCGGCGGCGCATCGCCTGGGTGTCCGCCACGAAGCCCTCACGCTCCGCGGCCGACCACACCATCGGGCGGGTCATGTCCACGAACTCACGACCGAGCTCGAGGTCCCCGGCCACCGGCCGCGCCTTGAGCAGCGCCTGGAACTCCCAGGTCTTCGCCCAGCGCTCGTAGTAGCCACGGTGGCTGGCGATGGTGCGCACCAGCGGCCCGGACTTGCCCTCCGGGCGCAGGGCCGCGTCGACCGGCCAGATCGTGCCCTCGCCGGTGTGGTCGGAGCAGATCCGGATCAGGTTGCTGGCGAGCTGGGTCGCGGCCCGCATCGCGGCGTTCTCGTCCGCGCCCTCGACCGGGGCGTAGGCGAAGATGACGTCGACGTCGGAGACGTAGTTGAGCTCGTGTCCCCCGCACTTGCCCATCGCCAGCACCGCAAGGCGCGCGAGTGCGGCATCGGGTCCGACGCGCTGGCGGGCGATCTCCAGGGCGGCGTCGAGGGTGCCCGCGGCCAGGTCGGAGAGCTCGGCCGCGGCGTCGTCTACCGCCAGGTGGTGGGTCAGGTCGCGGGCGGCGAGCCGGAGCAGCTGGCGGCGGTACTCCACGCGGAGCGCGTCGACGGCCTCGGCGTCGGGCCGCCCGCTCACGGCGGCCAGCAGCGACTCGCGCATCGCCCACGCCGCGGGACGGGTCGAGCCGAGCTCGGGGTCGGTGAGCTCGCGCCACTGCTCGTGGTGGCGGACCAGGTGGTCGCAGAGCGCCTCGCTCGCACCCAGCACGCTCAGCAGCCGCATCGCGGTGCCCTCGTCGTCGGTCAGGGCCTGCAGCAGGACGGTCGGGTCGTCGACCGCCTCGGTCAGCCGGACGAGCCCGTCGATCGCGGCGTCGGGGTCGGCGGTGCGGGCGAGCAGCGCCAGCAACGGCTCCGCGGCGTCGCCCAGGAGACCGAGCGCGGCCAGCGCGGCGTCCGGGTCCAAGAAGCCCAGGCGCAGCAGGTTGCCCGTGCTGGTCGCCGACCGCGTCATCGTCGGGCGTGCTCCTGGGCGAGCTCGGCGAACCCGGCCGCGAGCGGCTGCCAGGCGTCGTCGAGCTCGTCGCGAGCCGCCCCGATGTCACGCAGCAGGGCGTCGGTGTCGATGCCCCGGGTCTCGTGGGATCCACGGTCCTCGTCGGCCCACGGCCGCAACGTCTCGGCGTCGACCTCCGGGTGCAGCTGGACCCCCCACATCGACGGCGCGTAGCGGGCCGCCTGCACCTCGCCGTGCTCGGTCTCGGCGAGCAGGGTCGCGTCGGCGGGGAGCACGGTGACGATGTCGTCGTTCCACTGCACGCCGCGTCGGGGGGTGGACAGCGGGCCGAGCAAGCGGTCGGTCGCGGCAGCGTCGGTCCAGCCGACGCCGAGCAGCCCCACCTGCTGGCCGCGCGGGTTGCGGTCGACGGTCCCACCCAGCGCGCTGGCGATCAGCTGGTGGCCCAGGCAGATCCCGAGGGTCGGCAGCGAGGCGGCCAGAGCGTCGCGAACGAGCTCCTTCACCGGCCCGATCCAGGCGTGCTTGGCGTCGTCGTCGGCGCCCATCGGACCGCCGAGGATCAGCAGCGCGTCGTACGCCGCGAGGCCCGGCAGGTCGTCGCCGGCATGGGGACGTCGTACGTCGAGGTCGCAGCCGGCCGCGTCGAGCCAGTCGCCGAACAGCGCCGGCGGGCACTCGCGGTCGTGCTCGACGACGAGCACCGACGGGCGGGTCACGCGTCGTCCTTCTCGGGCGCGAGCAGCACGACCAGCAGCCCCACGCCGCCGATCACGGTGATCGTCCCGACCAGGATCGAGACCAGCGGCAGCGACACCAGGATCAGCGTCACCGCGGTGAGGATGCAGAGCCGCTTGGCCGTGTCGTCACGGCGCGGCAGGGCACGCAGGGTCAGCCCGGCGCTGAACGCGAGCAGGGCCGCGCACACCAGCACGACGATGGAGAACCGCCCGTAGCCGTTGCCCGCGATGATCGCCGCGAGGATGACGAGCACGCCGACCATCCCGCACACCGCGAGCAGCAGTCGGCGCAGACCCGTGACCCGGGCCTCGCTGAGGACGGGCTCACCCATCAGATGATCGGCAGCATGCGGTCGCGCTCGAAGGCGGAGACCTGGCCGCGGTACTCGTCCCACTCCGCGCGCTTGTTGCGCAGGAAGAACTCGAAGACGTGCTCCCCCAGGGTGTCGGCCAGCAGCTCGGAGCTCTCGGCGATGCCGATCGCGTCGTACAGGCTCCGCGGCAGCGGCTCGATGCCGAGGCTCTTGCGCTCGCGCTCGGACAGCGACCAGACGTCGTCCTCGGCCTCGCGCGGCAGCTCGTAGCCCTCCTCGATGCCCTTCATGCCCGCGGCGAGCACGACGGCGTACGCGAGGTAGGGGTTGCAGGCGGCGTCGAGGCTGCGCAGCTCGATGCGGGTCGACTGGCCCTTGAGCGGCTTGTACATCGGGACCCGGATCATCGCCGAGCGGTTGTTGTGGCCCCAGCAGACGTACGACGGCGCCTCGGCGCCCCACATCATCCGCTTGTAGCTGTTGACCCACTGGTTGGTGACGACGCTGATCTCCGGCGCGTGCTTGAGGATGCCCGCGATGAACTGGCGACCGGTCGTGGACAGCTGGTACTCCGCGCCGGCCTCGAAGAACGCGTTGTTGTCGCCCTCGAAGAGCGAGACGTGGGTGTGCATGCCGGAGCCGGGGTGGTCGGTGAAGGGCTTGGGCATGAAGGACGCCCAGATCCCCTGGCTCAGCGCGACCTCCCGGATCACGGTGCGGAAGGTCATGATGTTGTCGGCGGTGCTGAGCGCGTCGGCGTAGCGCAGGTCGATCTCCTGCTGGCCCGGGCCGCCCTCGTGGTGGCTGAACTCGACCGAGATCCCCATCGCCTCGAGCATCGAGATCGCCTCGCGGCGGAAGTCGGCGCCCATCGACTGTGCGGTGTGGTCGAAGTAGCCGCTGCGGTCGACCGGGACCGGCTCCGCACCCGCGACCGGGGTGTCCTTGAACAGGTAGAACTCGATCTCGGGGTGCGTGTAGAAGGTGAAGCCCTTCTCCGCAGCCGTCCCGAGGGTGCGCTTGAGCACGTAGCGAGGATCGGCGTACGACGGGGAGCCGTCGGGCATCGAGATGTCGCAGAACATCCGCGCCGTCGCCGGGCCCTCACCGCGCCAGGGCAGGATCTGGAAGGTCGACGGGTCGGGCTTCGCGAGCATGTCCGACTCGTAGACCCGGGCGAAGCCCTCGATCGAGGAGCCGTCGAAGCCGATGCCCTCCGAGAACGCCTGCTCCAGCTCGGCGGGCGCGACCGCGACCGACTTCAGGAACCCGAGCACGTCGGTGAACCAGAGACGCACGAACCGGACGTCGCGCTCTTCGAGTGCGCGGAGAACGAAGTCTTCCTGCTTGCCCATGGCGGCAGCCTATCGGCGGGAGTCGTGGTGCCTCACGCACGTCCGCCCCGGTGGTTGAGGAAGGACGAAGTCCGGTGTCGAAACCCTGCCGACCTGGGGCCGGTGTTTGGCCGGCCAGCGGTGAGCCAGCAACCGTTTCTCGCCGTTCGGCCTCCCGAAATGGTTGCTGGCTCACCGCCGGGCGGGTCAAGACAACCAAGCGCCCGGAGGACGCCGAACATCGGTCGACACGCGTCCTGCTCAGTCCTCGTCGGGCAGGGTCTTGTACTCGCGGTCGCCGATCGTGGGCCGGCCGCGGTTGCAGTAGACCTCCAGCTCGATCGAGCGGCTCCGCTTCGCGAACACCGCGTCCACGTCGTCGTCGGGACCGGGCTCGTAGCTGACGGTGCGCCAGCCCGGTCGCGTGTCCGTGCCGAGGCCGTAGGCGACCACCCCGCGGCACTCCACGGTGAAGGTGCCGAACTCGTCCGAGATGTCGCGGCGGACCCGGGTCGCGCCGGGCTCGGGACGACTGCTCCCCTCCACCTGCTCGGCGCTGCGCAGCACCTCGTTGCCGAGCGGACCGCGGCCGCGGATGCTGGCGCCGACCGAGGAGACGGCGACGACCCCGACGGTCACCGCCACGGCAGCGGCCACCAGCCAGGCGGCCGCGAAGCCGATCCACCGACGGTCCATGGTCGTCATCCTGACGGCCCGGACCTCGTGCGCCGGCTAGGGGACGGTTAAGGCCCGGCTAAGAGGTACGTCGGGGCGTGCACCCACCGGCTAGGTTCGCGAGGTGGCCCAGGTCCTGATCATCGAGGATGACGCGCGCATCCGCCCGCTCGTCATGCGCGCCCTCGACGAGCGGGGCCATGCCGTCTCGTCGGCGTCGACCGGCATGCAGGGCCTCTCGATGGCCGTCGAGTCCCGCCCCGACCTGGTGATCCTCGACCTCGGTCTCCCCGACATCGATGGGACCCAGGTGCTCTCCATGCTGCGCGCCGTGAGCGACGTCCCCGTCATCGTCGCCAGCGCCCGCGACGACGACCCGTCCCTGATCGGCTGCCTCGACGCCGGCGCCGACGACTACGTGGTCAAGCCGTTCACGACCGACCAGCTGGAGGCACGGATCCGCGCGGTGATGCGGCGTACGGCCGGTGGCCGCGACGAGCGACGCAGCCTCGTCGTCGGCGGCCTGGAGATCTCGCCGGGATCGCGCCAGGTGGCGCTCGACGGCGTCCCGCTCGACCTGAGCCCGCGGGAGTTCGACCTGCTGCGGCACCTCGCCGAGCGGCAGGACGACGTCGTCACCAAGCGCGAGCTGCTGACCGACGTGTGGCACCAGGCCTGGGGCGGCTCCGACAAGACCGTCGACGTCCACCTGTCCTGGCTGCGCCGCAAGCTCGGGGAGTCGGCTGCGGAGCCGCGCTACCTGCACACCGTCCGCGGCGTCGGGGTCAGGCTCTCCGCTCCCCCGGCGGACTGAGCCGATGCGCCGGAGCCTGATCCTCACCGTCGCGGCCGCGGTCACGATGGTGCTGCTCGCGATGCTGGTGCCGATGGCGGTGCTGCTGCGCAGCTATGCGCTCGAGGACCGGCTCTCGCGGGCCGCGCTCGAGGTGCAGGCGACCGAGACCGTCGTCTCCGGCCAGGACCGCGGCGCGGTCTCGACGTACCTCGACCGGATCAACCGCGGCGACGACGTCACCACGACCGTGCTCTACCCGCCCTCCGAGCTGCACCCGGACGGCGAGGCGGTCGGGCCCTCCCCCGGCGAGGACGCGGACGTCGTCCAGGCCCGGCTGACCGGGCAGGCGAGCGTGCGCGACGAGGGCGGCGGCGCCGAGATCCTGGTCCCCGTGTCGCTGGGCGGCAGCAGCGCAGCGCCGGCGGACACCCCCGTGATCCGGGTCGAGGTCCGTCCGCCCGGGCTCGAGTCGGACATCGTGCGGAGCTGGCTGGTCCTCCTCGTCCTCGGGATCGCCCTGCTCGGCGGGGCGTTGCTGCTGGCGGACCGCCTCGGGCGGTCCTTCGTCCAGCCCATCCGCAGGCTCGCGTCGTACGCCGCGACGCTCGGTGACAGCCGTCGTCCCGAGCCGGTCGCCCCGTCGGGTCCGCCGGAGGTGCGCGAGCTGACGATCGCGATGAACCGCCTGGTCCAGCGGATCGAGGCCCTGCTCGCCCGGGAGCGCGCCGGGATCGCCGACGTCTCGCACCGGCTGCGCACCCCCATGACGGCGCTGCGGCTGAGGATCGAGACCCTGAGCGACCCCGACGACCGCGCCCGGCTGTCCGGCGACCTCGACGAGCTGCAGGCGACGGTCGACCACGTGGTCCGCGAGGCCCGCCGGTCCGAGCGCGAGGGGGTGGCGCCGGAGGCCGACGCCGCCGCCGTGGTCGCCACCAGGGCCCGGTTCTGGGCACCCCTGGCCGAGGACCAGGGCCGTCCGTTCGAGGTCGTGTCGACCACCACCGGTCCGGTGCCGACCCGGGCGTCGGAGGAGGACCTGCAGGCCCTCGTCGACGTGCTGCTCGACAACGTCTTCACCCACACCCCCGACGACGCACCGGTGCTGGTGACCCTGGCGGACCGCGCCGGCGGCGGGCTGGTGCTCACCGTCGACGACGGGGGCCCGGGCTTCCCCGCCGGCCTCGCCGTGACCGACCGGGGCGCGTCCGGCGCCGGCTCGACGGGCCTGGGCCTCTCCATCGTCGACAAGACCGCCACCGAGTCCGGTGGCGGTCTGTCGCTGGAGGCCTCCGCGCTGGGCGGCGGCCGTGTGGTCGTGCACCTCGGCCCGTCGGCCTGACCGTCAGCTGCGGAAGGTCAGCGTGCGGGTCACCTTGCCCGCGCCGTCGGTGCGCTTGATGGTGACCTTGAAGGTGTCCTTGCCCGCGGTGTCGGCGCTGTGGAAGTCGTGGAAGTCGACCTCGTAGCGGCCGTCGTCGCGCACGGCGTCGGCGGTCTGGCTCCCCACCCGCTTGCCGTCGTGGCGGACCACGACCTTCCAGGACGAGCCGGCAGGTACGCCGTCCAGGTCGGCGTTGATCTCGAAGCGGCGCTCCTTCTCGACCGAGATCTCGTAGCGGGCCGAGCCCACGGAGCCGTAGGCGTTCTTCTCGGGGCCGTCCGCGTGCGCCGGTGCGGCGACGAGGGCAGCGGCGGTCCCGGCAAGCATCGTGCCGGCGGTGGTCAGGGCGATCGTGCGCTTCAGCATGGTGTTCTCCTGGGTTGTCAGCTGGTCAGCGAGGCCGTGCAGGCCTCGCCGTTCTCGGGGGTGGCGGTGACGGTGAACGACGTGCCGTCGCTCTCGTCGACGGTCACGTCGACATCGAGCTCGGCGTCCTCGTCGGTCAGGCGCTCGCCCTCGAGGACGGGCGTGCCGTCCTGCTCGACGACGACCTGCCAGCGTTCGCCGGCACCGGCCGACTGCAGCTCGAAGGTCACCTCGAGCCCCGCGTCGTCGTTCTCGGCGGACATCTCGTAGGTCGCGGTGCCGCAGGTCCCACGGACCTCCGTCTCGTCGTCGTCGCCGAGCACCCACCAGGCGCCACCGGCGACCACGAGCACCACGACGACCGCAGCCACTGCGAGGAGTGCCTTCCTCATCACGTCTTCCTCCGTCTCTCGTTCGGACGGTGTCGACGTTCGCAGCGGGCGCGCTAAGCGCGCTCCATCGCTTCCCTAAGGCCCGGCAAAGCCGTCAGCCGAGCGGGACGTGGGCCTCGATCTCGGCGAGCCACGCGGTGGGCGCGGCGTCGGAGGGCATCCGCCAGTCGCCGCGGGGCGACATGGTGCCGCCGGCGCTGACCTTGGGGCCGTTGGGCAGCGCGGAGCGCTTGAACTGGCTGGCGAAGAAGCGGGTCGTGAAGACCACCAGCCACTGCCGGACGACCGCCAGGTCGTACGACGTACGCCGCTGCTCCGGGAAGTTGGGCGGCCACTCCCCGGCCGACGCGTCCTTCCAGGCGTGCCAGGCGAGGAAGGCGATCCGGCTCGGCCGGGCGCCGCGGCGCAGCACGTGGAAGAGCGTGAAGTCCTGCAGCGAGTAGGGGCCGACCGACGCCTCGGTGGACTGCACGCTCCCGGGGATCAGCTCGGGCGTGATCTCCTGCTCGACGATCTCCAGCAGCAGCTCGTTGGCGTCCTCGTCGACCTGGCCGGTGGTGGCGACCCAGCGGATCAGGTGCTGGATCAGGGTCTTCGGCACTCCGGCGTTGACGTTGTAGTGCGACATCTGGTCGCCGACGCCGTACGTGCACCAGCCGAGCGCCAGCTCGGAGAGGTCGCCGGTGCCGAGCACGATGCCGCCGCGGTGGTTGGCGAGCCGGAAGAGGTAGTCGGTGCGCAGACCGGCCTGGACGTTCTCGAAGGTGACGTCGTAGACCGGCTTGCCGTCGGCGTACGGGTGGTCGAGGTCGGCGAGCAGCGTGCGCGCGGCGCCGGTGATGTCGATCTCCTCGAAGGTCACACCGAGCGCCTTGGCCAGCCGGGTGGCGTAGCCCTTGGTGACGTCACCGGTCGCGAAGCCCGGGAGCGTGAAGGCGTGGATGTCCTCGCGGGGACGGCCCAGCCGGTCCATCGCCTTGGCCGCGACGATCAGCGCGTGGGTGGAGTCGAGGCCGCCGCTGACCCCGATCACGACCTTGGGCTGCCAGGTGTCGGTGGTCATCGCGTGGAGTCGCTGCTCGAGTCCCGAGACCTGGATGTTGTAGGCCTCGTAGCAGTCGAGCGCGAGCCGCTCGGCCTCGTCGGGCACGAACGGGAAGCGGTCGACCTTGCGCCGCAGGCCGATGTCCCCGGTCGGCGGCTGCAGCTCGAAGCGGACGGTCCGGAAGGCACGGACCCGCGCGTCGTGCGTGCGCCGGTTGTCGTCGAACGTGCCCTGGCGCAGCCGCTCCTGACGGAGCCGGTCGAGGTCGACGTCGACGACGGTGCGTCGCGGGCCGTCGGGGAACCGCTCCGACTCCCCCAGCAGGTCGCCGCACTCGTAGACCATCGTCTGGCCGTCCCACGACAGGTCGGTCGTGGACTCGCCCTGGCCGGCCGCCGCGAAGACGTACGCCGCGGAGCAGCGCGCGCTCGCGCTGCGGACCAGCAGCCGCCGGTCCTCGGCGCGGGCGACCGTGATCGGGCTGCCGGAGAGGTTCGCCAGCACCGTCGCACCCGCGAGGGCGGCCTCGGCACTCGGCGGGACCGGCACCCACATGTCCTCGCAGACCTCGGCGTGCAGCCGCAGCCCGCGCACGTCGGTCGCCTCGAAGACCAGGTCGGGCCCGAGAGGTACGTCGACGCCGGCCACCCGGATCGTCTCGTCGCGGTGGTCGTCGCCGGGCGCGAACCACCGGCGCTCGTAGAACTCGCGGTAGGTCGGCAGGTAGGACTTCGGGGCGACACCGAGGATCCGGCCGCGGTGGATCACCAGCGCGCAGTTGAGGACGCGGGTGCCGTGGACCAGCGGGGCGCCGACGACCAGGACCGGGAGCAGGTCCGCCGTGCCGGCCACCAGGTCGGCGATCGCGACCTCGACGGCCTCGAGGAGCGTGTCCTGGAGGAAGAGGTCGTCGACCGAGTAGCCGGTCATCGTCAGCTCGGGGAAGACCGCGACCGCGACACCGTCGTCATGGCAGGCCCGCGCCTGCTCGAGCACCGCCCGCGCGTTGGCTGCCGGGTCGGCGATCGCGACCGGCAGCGTGCACGCGGCCACCCGGGCGAAGCCCTGGGCGTAGGCGGAGTAGAAGTCCACGCCTCAAGTGTTCCACGCGCGGGCGCTCAACGACGCGCGACGACCGTCCACGCCGTCGCCTCGACCTCGAACGGCCCGTCGGGAAGCAGCTCCGCGCAGTGGCGGCGCAGCGTCTCGCGACCCGCCTCGTCGAGACCGGCCACGTAGTCGCCGGCCGGACCGACCCCGAGCGTGTAGGGCTCCCACCACTCGTCGAACGAGGAGTACGGCACGGTCACCGTGAGCGTGCCCTCGCTGACGTCACGCAGCCCGGCGGCACGGGCGATCCCGCCGAGGTCGCCCTCGCCCGTGCCCGGGAGCACCGACTCGTCGGCGGCGTCGGGGTCGAGGTCCTTCACCGCCCGCCAGAAGGTCGACAGCGGCCCGGTCCCGGACGTGTGGTTCCAGACGGTCGCCGCCACCGCACCACCGACCCGGCCCATCTCGCGCAGGCCGCCGGCCGGGTCGGACATGAAGTGCACGACCAGGTTGGCGAGCGCGACGTCGAACGCGTCGTCGTCGTACGGCAGCGCCTCGGCGGTCCCCTGCCGGATGTCCGCGCCCGGGCAGCGCTCACGGGCCGCCGCGACGAACGGCGCCGAGGGATCCAGCGCGGCCACGTGGTCGGCGCCCAGACGCTCGACGAGCCGCGCGGTCAGCACCCCGGGACCGCATCCGACATCGATCGCCCGCATCCCCGCGCGTACGCCGGCGAGCTCGACGAGCTGGTCCGCGAGCGGCTCGGAGTAGCGGCCCATGAAGCGGGCGTACGCGTCGGCGACCACGTCGAAGGTCATGCTCGACTGTAGGCCGTCCGATGAGTCCTGGACAGCCGCGCGGTCTGACCGGATGACACCCGCGCGAAGGAGGACGAGATGCCCCAGATCAGCACCTGCCTGTGGTTCGACGACGACCTGATGGAGGCGGTCGAGTTCTACACGAACGTCTTCCCGAACTCCGAGATCCGCGGGGTCTCCCACTACCCCGACGGCCGCGTGCTCGCGGCCGAGTGGACCCTCGACGGCCAGCCGTTCCGCGGGATCAACGGCGGGCCGGTGCACGCCGGCTTCACCGAGACCATCTCGCTCAGCGTGAGCTGTGCCGACCAGTCCGAGGTCGACTACTACTGGGACACGCTCGTCGCCGGCGGGCAGCCGGACGAGTGCGCGTGGCTCAAGGACCGGTTCGGCCTGTCCTGGCAGATCGTGCCGGTCCGGCTCTACGAGCTGCTGTCGGACCCCGACGAGGCCCGGGCGCAGGCGGCCATGGGGGCGATGATGCAGATGCAGAAGATCGTGGTCGCCGACCTCGAGGCAGCGGCCGACGCAGCGACTGCGTGACCAGGCACACAGGGTCCGACACGGCGCTGCGGGGCTAGCCTGAACAACGGTCCGTGGACTCCATCAGGGAGCTGCGAGATGACGTTGCAGGGAGAGAACATGACTGAGGAGACCGCGCCGTACGGCACCGGTCCGGCGAAGCAGGGCGCGACGCAGATCAAGCGGATCCGCACCCACCACCTGCGCGAGATGAAGCAGCGCGGTGAGAAGTTCGCGATGCTCACCGCCTATGAGCAGTACGCCGCGCAGACCTTCGACGAGGCCGGCATCGAGGTGCTCCTGGTCGGGGACAGCGCCTCCAACAACGTCTTCGCCAACGAGACCTCGCTGCCCGTGACCGTCGACGAGCTGATCCCGCTGGTCCGCGCCGTCACCCGGTCGGCGCACCGCGCGCTCGTGGTCGCCGACCTGCCGTTCGGCTCCTACCAGGCCTCGCCCGAGCAGGCCTACCTGACCGCGGTGCGGTTCATGAAGGAGGCCAACGCCCACGCCGTGAAGCTGGAGGGCGGCGTCGAGATGGCGCCCCAGGTCCGCAAGCTCACCGAGGGCGGCATCCCGGTGATGGCCCACATCGGCTTCACCCCGCAGTCGGAGCACAACCTCGGCGGCTACCGCGTGCAGGGCCGCGGCGACGCCGCCAAGCAGGTCGTCGAGGAGGCCCAGGCGATGGAGGAGGCCGGCGCCTTTGCGGTCGTCATGGAGATGGTGCCCGGCGAGGTCGCCACCGAGGTCACCGCGTCGGTCTCGATCCCGACCATCGGCATCGGCGCCGGCGCCGGCTGCGACGGGCAGGTCCTCGTCTGGGGCGACGCCTTCGGCTTCCGCACCGGCAAGATGGCGCGCTTCGTCAAGCAGTACGCCGACGTGCACGGCGTCCTCCTCAAGGCCGCGCAGGACTACGCCGCCGACGTCAAGGCCGGCACCTTCCCGGGGCCCGAGCACACGTTCTGAGCGAGCTCGGTGGTTGAGGAAGGACGAAGTCCTGTCTCGAAACCCCCGCAGCCGACGCGCGTACGTCAGCTGCGGGGGTTTCGAGACGGTCGCTGCGCGACCTCCTCAACCACCGTGGCCATGACACCTGTCACGGGGAGTCCGTGACGCTCGTGTGAGGGCGGGGCCGCCCTCCGGCGGCAGGCTGGGGCCATGACCACCAGCACCCTCACCCGGGCCGCAGCCGTCGAGCTCTCCGGCGTGACGAAGGACTTCGCCAGTGGAGGGCAGAGCGTGCACGCCGTGCGCGGGATCGACCTGACCCTCCAGCGGGGCGAGATCGTCGCGTTCCTCGGCCCCAACGGCGCCGGCAAGACCACGACCATCGACATGATCCTCGGGCTCTCGAAGCCCACGACCGGGACGGCGTCGGTCCTCGGCCTCGAGCCGCGCCAGGCGATCGCCCGCGGGCTCGTCTCCGCGGTGATGCAGACCGGCGGGCTGCTCAAGGACCTGTCGGTCCGCGAGACGGTACAGTACACCGCCAGCCTCTTCGCCGACACCCGCCCGGTCGACGAGGTGATCGCCGACGCCGGCATCACCGAGATCGCCGACCGCCGGGTGCAGAAGTGCTCCGGCGGCGAGCAGCAGCGGCTCCGCTTCGCGATGGCGCTGCTCTCCGACCCCGCTCTCCTGCTCCTCGACGAGCCGACCACCGGCATGGACGTCGAGGGCCGCCGCGCCTTCTGGTCCGCCATCCGGCGCGACGCCGAGCAGGGCCGCACCGTCCTCTTCGCGACGCACTACCTCGAGGAGGCGGACCAGTACGCCGACCGGATCGTGCTGATCAGCCACGGCCGGATCGTCGCCGACGGCACCGGCGCCGAGATCAAGGCGCTGGCGTCCGGGCGGACCGTCCGCTTCACGACCGCCGACCCGGACCCGGACGCCTACGCCCGGATCGCCGGCGTCGACGGCGTCGAGGTCCGCGGCGACTCCGTGATCCTCCACGCCAGCGACAGCGACGCCGTCGCGCGGCACCTGCTGACCACCACCGACGCCCGCGACCTCGAGATCAACGCCAAGGGACTCGAGGACGCCTTCATCAGCCTGACCGGAGACGCATCATGACGACGAGCACCATCGACCCCACGGTCCGCAAGGTCCCGCCGCTCGGCGGCTTCAACCTCACGGTGCTCCGCATCGAGCTCGCCCGGATGCTGCGCAACCGTCGCACGGTGATCTTCACCCTGGTGCTCCCGGCCGCGCTCTACTTCGCGATCACCGGCAGCGACAAGACCTGGGACGCCCCGGTCGGGTCGGGCAACGAGGCGGCGTACATCCTCATCTCGATGGCCCTGTACGGCGCCGCGCTGACCGCCGCCTCGTGCGGCTCGATGGTCGCGCTGGAGCGTGCTCTCGGCTGGTCGCGCCAGCTCCGGCTGACCCCGCTCAACCCGGTCGCCTACATCCTGGTCAAGGCGATCGTCGCCCTGACCATGGGCGCGTTCGCGATCGCGGTCGTCAACGCGTGCGGCCTCTTCCAGGGACGCGCCGAGATGCCCACCGACGTCTGGATCATCTCCGGGGTCGTCACGCTCTTCTGCACCCTGACCTTCGCCGCGCTCGGCGTCTTCGTCGGCTACGTCGTCCCGGGCGAGAACGCCATGCAGATCCTCGGTCCCGGCCTGGCCCTCCTGTCCTTCCTCGGTGGTGTCTTCTGGCCGCTGACCGAGGGCAGCGCGGTGTGGCACGTCGCGGTCTTCACCCCGATGTACGGCGTCGCCGAGGTCGCGCGAGCCCCCCTGACCCACGAGCTGCCCTGGTACGCCGCCGTCAACGCCGCCCTGTGGCTCGCGATCTTCGTCGGGGGCGCGGCCTGGCGGATGGGCAAGGACACGGCCCGCGTGTGACTACCCTCAGCGCCATGAGCCAGGACGACTGCGACGCGCCCCCGGCGGGGGCGCCGGTGCGGATGGCCCGGATCGCGCCGCTCTTCTCCGCGATCTGGCTCTTCTTCCTGCTCGAACCGCTCGGCGAGGGCTGGCGCACCCGCGACCAGCTGAGCGGCGTCCTCGGCATCGTCTGCACGATCGCCTTCGCCGCCGTCTACATGGGGTTGTGGCTGCGCAGCCGTGCCGACCGGCAGCGGCTGATGACGCAGCCCGCGTCGCGCGACGCCGTGCTGTACGTCGGCTCGCTGGTCGTCCTCGGTGCCCTCATGACGATCCTGCTCGGCGGCTACGGCCTGGCGAGCACGCCGTACATCGGCGTCGCCTGCGTGATGGTCTTCCCGTTCCGCGTGGCCGCGCCGGCCGTGCTCGCCCTCGTGGTCGTCGACATCGTGCTCTTCGCGGTGAACGACTGGGGCAGCTCGACCGGTCTGGTGTTCGGGGTGATCGCCGCGTCGTTCGCCGTCTTCGGCCTCCGGATGGTGATGAGCCGCAACATCGAGCTGCTGAGCGCCCAGCAGGAGAACGCCAACCTCGCCGTCGAGAACGAGCGCACCCGCTTCGCCCGCGACCTGCACGACATCCTCGGCCACTCCCTGACCGTCATCACCGTGAAGGCGGAGCTCGCCCAGCGGCTCTTCGACATCGACCCCGAGCGGGCGCGCTCCGAGATCGCCGACCTCGAACGGCTCAGCCGCGACGCCCTGGCCGACGTACGACGCGCGGTGGAGGGCTATCGCGAGCTGACCCTGCCCGGCGAGCTGGCCCGGGCCCGCACGGCGCTGGCTGCGGCCGAGATCGAGGCGACCCTGCCCAACTCCGTCGAGGAGGTCCCGACCGAGCTGCGCGAGCTCTTCGCCTGGACCGTCCGTGAGGGCGTCACCAACGTGATCCGGCACTCCGGCGCCCGGACCTGCGAGGTGCGGCTCAGCCCGACCTGCGCCGAGGTCGTCGACGACGGCAGCGGCCCGGAGACGGCCGGCGCCGGCAACGGCCTCGCCGGTCTGCGCGAACGCGCCGGTGCCGTCGGCGCGACCGTGGTCGTCCGGCACCTCTCCCCCGGCTTCTCGCTCCAGGTAGTCCGAGGATGATCCGGCTGCTCCTCGCGGACGACCAGGCGCTGGTGCGTGGTGCGCTCTCGGCCCTGCTCAGCCTCGAGCCGGACCTCGAGGTGGTCGCCGAGGTCGGGTCCGGCGACGAGGTGGTCGCCGCGACCCTCGAGCACCGACCCGACGTGGCGCTGCTCGACGTCGAGATGCCCGGGATGGACGGCATCACCGCGACCGCTGCGGTGCGCGAGGCCGCTCCCGACACCCGCGTGCTGATCGTGACGACCTTCGGCCGGCCGGGCTACCTGCGCCGCGCACTCCAGGCCGGGGCATCGGGCTTCGTCGTCAAGGACACCCCTGCGGCGCAGCTCGCGGACGCCGTACGACGCGTGCACGCGGGCCTCCGCGTGGTCGATCCCGCCCTCGCGACCGACTCGCTCGTCGCCGGTGAGTCGCCGCTGACCGCCCGGGAGACCGACGTCCTCCAGGCAGCGCGCGACGGCTCGTCGGTCGCCGCGATCGCGGGGAAGCTCTTCCTCTCCGAGGGCACCGTCCGCAACCACCTGTCCTCGGCGATCGGCAAGACCGGCGCCACCAACCGGGCCGAGGCCGTCATCACCGCCGAGGGCAACGGCTGGTTGTGATCTCACGTCCAGTGGGTACGGTCGCGACCATGCGCCCCCTCGTCCTCGGACTGACCGCCGCCCTCGGACTCACGCTCGCCGTGGCCACTCCGGCCTCGCAGGCGGCCGTCCCCGACAGCGCCGCCCACCACGCCGCGCGGGCGCACACCCCCAAGCTGGTGGTGAAGGCGAAGGTGGTGAGCCTCGACCATCCCTGGGACGTGCGGCCGATCGGCAAGGGCCGGCTGATCTTCACCCAGCGCGACCGCGCGACGGTCTCCATCTGGGACCACGGCCACAAGCGGGTGATCCGCAACTTCCCGACCGACTCGGTGTGGGTGTCCGGCGAGACCGGTCTGATGGGTCTCGAGACCGACCCCGACTTCGCGACCAACCACCGCTTCTACACCTGCCAGGGCGGCTTCACCGGTGGCGGCGGCCACGAGGTCAAGGTGATGTCGTGGACGCTCAACGACGCGCTCACCGCGATCACCAGCAGCAGGCGCCTGGTCGGCGGGTTCCCGACCACCAGCGGGCGTCACGGCGGCTGCCGGCTGCTCGCTCTCGACGACGGCTCGCTCTACGTCGGCACCGGCGACGCAGCGACCGGCACCAACCCGGAGAACAAGAAGTCCCTCGGCGGCAAGACCCTCCGCCTCGATGCGTCGACCGGCAAGCCGTGGCCGCGCAACCCGTTCATCGGGTCGGCCAACCACGCCAAGCGCTACGTGCAGACCTACGGCCACCGCAACGTCCAGGGCCTGACCCTGCGCAAGAACGGCGCCGTCTACTCCATCGAGCAGGGCACCTACCGCGACGACGAGGTCAACCGGCTCGTCAACGGTGGTGACTACGGCTACAACCCGGTGCCCGGCTACAACGAGGAGGTGCCGATGACCGACCAGTCGCTGCCCGGCAAGCAGCGCAACGCGGTCTGGCACTCCGGCAACCCGACGCTCGCGACCTCCGGCGGCGGCTTCGTCTACGGCAAGAAGCTCGGGGTGTACGACGGCAGCCTCGCCGTCGCCGCCCTCAAGGCGGAGCGCGTGCTCTTCCTCCACCTCGACGCGAAGGGCCACCTCGTCACGGTGCGCACCCCCGCGGTCCTGGAGAAGTACGGCCGGATCCGCACCGTCGTCGACGGCCCGGGCTCGACCTTCTACGTCACCACCGACAACGGCGACGGCCACGACATGGTCCTGGCCGTGCACCCGAAGCGCTAGCTCCAGCCGAGCCAGGCGGCGCCGGCGACGATCGCCAGGAACCAGAAGACGACCGCGAAGACCGCCACGCCCGGCACCCACCTCGGGTGCAGGGTCCACCAGGCGCAGGCGACCAGCAGCAGGAACGCCCAGATCACGAGCAGGACCGCGACGGCCCACCACGGGGCGACCAGGACGCTCGCGGCGTACAGGAAGAACGCGCAGGCCATCCCCGCCATCCCGACGAAGGGCCAGGGTGAGACCTGGTTATTCGTCGTCCTGGGCATCCCACTCCTGGTTGCGCCGCTCGGCGTTGGCGAGCGCGCCCTCCGCGGCCTCGCGGGTGTCGAAGGGCCCGAGCCGGTCGATGGGGGGACACATGTCCGGCCCCTGCTCGACCCGGTGGTGCTTGACGCAGAACCAGAAGTCGCTCATACGGCGAAACTACACGCGGTCCTGTCCACCCCTCGGCGCAACGTTCCCGTAACGCGCATCTGGGTAAGGTCCGGCCATGACGGCCATGTTCGAGGACTATGCAGCCCGGGGGCCGGCGTACGACGAGATGTTCGACGCGGACAGCCTCCGCGCGCCGTACGAACGCCTGCGCAACTCCCTCCACCACCTGACCATCCCCGAGCTCGCCGGGCGCGTCGAGGCCCTGCAGGCCAGCTATCTCGACCAGGGCGTCACCTTCGACATCGGCGGTGAGGAACGCGCCTTCCCGCTCGACATCCTGCCGCGGATGATCGAGATGGAGACCTGGTCGCG
The DNA here is from genome assembly GCF_040045055.1 of Nocardioides pollutisoli. Lineage (NCBI taxonomy): Bacteria > Bacillati > Actinomycetota > Actinomycetes > Propionibacteriales > Nocardioidaceae > Nocardioides > Nocardioides pollutisoli. The sequence goes on along the minus strand of NZ_JBDZDU010000001.1, from coordinate 3,368,337 downwards.
CATCGAGCGCGGCGTGCAGCAGCGGGTGCGCACCCTCGAGGCCTTCCTCGCCGACGTGTACGACGCCGGCAACGCCTTCGACGACGGCGTCATCCCGCGCGGGGTCGTGGCCACCTCGTCGCACTACCACCGTCAGGCGGCCGGTGTCCGGCCGCCGAACGGCGTGCGCGTCAACGTGTCCGGCATCGACCTGATCCGCGACAACACGGGCGAGTTCCGGGTGCTCGAGGACAACGTCCGGGTGCCGTCGGGGGTCTCCTACGTCATCACCAACCGGCGGGCGATCTCGGCCGCGCTGCCCGAGCCCTTCGCCGAGCACCGGATCCGCTCGGTCGCCGGCTACCCGCAGCGGCTGCTCGCCGCGCTCCGGGCCGCTGCGCCGGCCGGTGTCGCTGACCCGACCGTCGTCGTGCTCACCCCCGGCGTCTACAACGGCGCCTACTTCGAGCACGCCCTGCTCGCACGCACCATGGGCGTCGAGCTGGTCGAGGGCCGCGACCTCCAGTGCCGCCGCGGCCGCGTCATGATGCGCACCACCAAGGGCCTCGAGCCGGTGCACGTGATCTACCGCCGCGTCGACGACGAGTTCCTCGACCCGGTGCACTTCCGCGCCGACTCGATGCTCGGCTGCCCCGGCCTGATCGACGCCTCGCGGGCCGGCAACGTGACGATCGCCAACGCGGTCGGGAACGGGGTCGCCGACGACAAGCTCGTCTACACCTACCTGCCCGACCTGATCCGCTACTACCTCAACGAGGAGCCGATCCTGCGCAACGTGGACACCTGGCGGATCGGCGACGCCGACGCCCGCGAGGAGGTCCTCGACCGGCTCGACGAGCTGGTGCTCAAGCCGGTCGACGGCTCGGGCGGCAAGGGCATCGTGATCGGGCCGCGCGCCTCCAAGGCCGAGCTCGACGAGCTCCGGGTCAAGGTGCTCGAGGACCCGCGCGCGTGGATCGCCCAGCCGGTCGTGCAGCTGTCGACGGTGCCGACGTTCGTGGACGGGAAGTTCGGGCCGCGCCACGTCGACCTGCGACCGTTCGCGGTCAACGACGGCAGCCGGGTCTGGGTGCTCCCGGGCGGCCTGACCCGGGTCGCGCTCGCCGAGGGCGAGCTGATCGTCAACTCGTCGCGCGGCGGTGGCTCCAAGGACACCTGGGTGCTCGCCGGGTCCGGCCCCGCGCCGCAGCGCCCGCCCGAGCACCCCGCCCCGGTCGAGCACGCGACTCCCGTGGCCCCGCAGAGCGTCGGGCCCGCGTTGAGCGACCAGACCGACCACCAGGTCGAGCAGCAACAGCAGCAACAGCAGCAGGGCCGATCGGAGGACGCACCGTGCTGAGCCGGATCGCGGAGTCGATGTTCTGGATCGGGCGCTACGTCGAGCGCGCCGAGGACACCGCGCGCATCCTCGACGTCCAGACCCAGCTCCTCGTGGAGGAGGGCGGTCTCGACGAGGAGGACACCTGTCGCACGCTGCTCTCGATCATGGGCGTCGAGGAGGTCGAGGAGACCCGGGTCGACATCAGCCGGGTGCTGTCCGAGCTCGCCTACGACCCCGACTCCCCCGTGTCGATCACGGCCGCCCTCGGCGCCGCCCGTGAGTCCGCTCGCCGGGCTCGCGAGACGCTGTCGGTGCCGATGTGGGAGGTCATCAACACGACGTACCGCGCGATCCCGTCGGGCCAGTTCGCCAACATGCGTCCACCGGGCGTCTTCCAGTGGGTGCGCGAGCGCGCTGCGCTGGTCAACGGCACCGCCGACGCGACGATGACCCGCGACGAGGGCTGGCAGTTCCTGATGCTGGGGCGCTGCATCGAGCGCGCGGACATGACGTCGCGCCTGGTCGCCACCGCCTCCATCGCCACCGCCATCGGGTCGCCGTGGACGAGCACGCTGCGCGCCTGCGGTGGCTACGAGGCCTTCCTGCGCACCTACCGCGGCATCGAGTCCGAGCGCGGCGCCGTCGAGTTCCTGCTGCTCGACCGGCTCTTCCCGCGGTCGGTGGTCTTCTCGCTCAACCGGGCCGAGCAGTGCGTCGACAACCTCGAGTCCGGAGGTCAGAGAGCCGGCTTCCAGAGCGAGGCGCAGCGGCTGCTCGGCCGGATGCGCGCCGAGCTCGAGTACCGCTCCCTCAGCGACGTGATGGCCGATCTCCCCAACGAGATGGAACGGCTGCAGCGCACGTGTGCGCTGGCGACCGAGGCGGTGACCCGGCGCTACTTCGCCGGTGCCGAACCGCTGACCTGGCAGGGGGTCCTCGCATGAGCGAGCGCAGCGAGCGAATCATCCAACACAGCGCATTTCTAGGAGCCTCATGCGCGCACGGAGCGAAGCGAGCACGCGCATGAGCATGACGCTGCGCGTCGTCCACACGACGACCTTCGAGTACGACGGCAAGGCCGTCGCGTCCTACAACCAGGCGCGGCTCACGCCCCAGACGACGCCGGGCCAGATCGTCTCGCACAGCCGGGTCGAGGTGCACCCGTCGCCGTGGCTCTACGAGTACCGCGACTACTTCGGCACCACCGTCACCGCCTTCGAGGTGCTCGACCCGCACGAGTCGATGTCGGTGTCGGGGACGTCGACCGTCCACACCTCGCGCACTCCTGGTGCTCCACCATCGATCGGGTGGGACGACCTCGAGAGCCGCGAGGTGGCCGACACCTGGACCGAGTACCTCGTCGTGTCGCCGTCGGTCGCCCCGCCGGACGACCTGGCCGCTCGGATCGCCCGGCTGCGGCAGTCCGCGGCGCTGCCCGGTGAGGCGGCGCGCGAGATCTGCGCACTCGTCAACCGTGAGGTCGAGTACCAACCGGGCGCCACCGACGTGCACACCCAGGCTGCGGAGGCGTGGCGCCAGCGCGCCGGCGTCTGCCAGGACATGGCGCACCTGGTGATCGGCGGGCTGCGCTCGCTCGGCATCCCGGCCCGCTACGTGTCCGGCTACTTCCACCCGCAGCAGGACCCGGTCATCGGCGAGACCGTCAGCGGCGAGTCGCACGCGTGGATCGAGTGGTGGGACGAGGGCTGGCACGCCTTCGACCCGACCAACGACACCGAGCCCGGCGACCGCTACGTCGCCGTGGCCCTCGGGCGCGACTACGGCGACGTGAAACCGCTCAGCGGCATCTACTCCGGCGCGAAGACCTCGTCGATGGCGGTCGAGGTGACCGTCACTCGTCTGGGATGAGCAGCATCCGCTCCACGCGGAGAACCGCCAGCTCGTGCTCGGGGTCGCCGCTCATCGCGGCGGCCAGCCGCAGGTGCGGCAGCGCCTCGGCGTACCGCGACTGACGCTCCAGGCAGCGACCGAGCGCGTGCTGCGACCACTCGTCGGTGGGGTTCTCCTCGACGAGGGCCGTCAGCTCGGTCTCGGCGCGGCCCAACCGGGCCTCGATCAGGAAGGCCCACGCGCGCAGCGTACGCAGCCCCGTGTTGCCGGGCTCGGCCTCCAGCGCGGGGTCGATGACCTCGTGCGCCTCGCGCGGGGCGCGGCGGCTGAGCAGGTCGAATGCGGTGCGGTACGCCGACTCGGGTGCTGACTGACCCGGGAAGACGACCGCTGGAGCGGTGAGCTCGATGTCGTCGTTCACGGCTCCACAACATCACGTCAGGGCGCGAGATTCCCAGCAGGTCGGTCGTTGAGGATGCGCTGGAAGAGGACGTGGTCCTCCCACGTGCCGTTGATGTGGAGGAAGCGCTCGGCCATCCCGAAGAACGTGAACCCGGCCCGCCGCAGCACGGCCTGCGACGGCTCGTTGCGCAGCATCGTCCCGGCCTCGAGCCGGTGCAGCCCGAGTCGCTGATCGGCCTCCTCGACCATGTGCTCCACCATCCCCGTCGCCAGGCCCCTGCCGAGGTGCCCGTGGTCGAGCCAGTAGCCGACCGTCCCGCTCTGCAGCACCCCGCGCACGATGTTGTTGATCGTCACCCGCCCGACCGCTTGGTGTCCGTGCCACAGGACGTACGGGTGCTGCTTCCCGGTCTCCCGCTCGGCGACCTGGATCGCCACCTGCTCCGCCTGGCCGGCCTCGGTGTAGAAGTGGTCCGGCCGAGCCGGGTCCCACCGCGCCAGGTGCTCCCTGTTGCGCGTGTACGCCGCCGCCATCGCCGGCACGTCCTCGATCGTCAGCGGCCTGAGCTGGTAGTCGTCCGGAAGCACGGCGACAGGTTAATCGGCGTTGGCTGCGGGCAGGCCTGGGGAGGTGCGGGCGAAGCGAGCCTCGCATCCACCTCAGACGGTTCGACAACAGCATGGGTTTGTGGGTTGTTCGCACGTTCGTACGCGATCTACGTACGAACGTGTGAACAACCGAAAAGCGCGCCTCTCGGGTCGACGTACCCATGGCCGGACCGACGTACGATCGGCGGCATGGATGTCGGTGCACCCGAGGCGTTGATCCTCCTCGTTGTCGTCACGTTGCTCTTCGGCGCGAAGAAGCTGCCCGAGCTGGCCCGTGGCTCCGGCCGTGCGCTGCGCATCTTCAAGGAGGAGCTCAACGGCTCCGACGAGGCTGCACCGGCGACGCCGCGCAGCGCCACCCCCCGCGAGTCTTGATCCGGTACGTCGACCACGACACCGACGGCACGCCCGTCGGCCGGGTCGTCGTGCTCCCCGGCCGGCGCTACACGCCCGACGGGCCGATGCTCTTCTTCGCCGCCCAGACCGCGCTGGCCCGGGGCTGGGACGTCCGCCAGGTCTGGTGGGAGGCGCCCGCCTTCGACAACGACGACGACGAGGTGACCTGGGTCTGCGACCAGCTGGCGGCAGCAGTCGACGGCTACGACGGCCGGGTCCTGGTTGTCGCCAAGTCCCTGGGGACCCTCGCGGCGCCGCTCGCGGCCGAGCGTGGCTACCAGGCGGCGTGGCTGACCCCGCTGCTCACCGAGCCCGACATGGCCGAGGTGTTGCTGGGCTACCCGGCGGAGCAGTACGTCGTGATCGGCGACGCGGACCCCTACCTCGACCGCGACGTCCTCGACCGGCTCCCGGGCGAGACCCAGCTCGTGCCCGGCGACCACATCCTGCGCGTGGGCGACGACCCGGCGGCGATGGTCGCCAGTCACGAGCGGTTCGTGACAACCTTCAGCTCCTGGCTCGCTGGAGCATCTCGAGGCTGACCGCGGTCAGCCGTCGAAGTCGAGCACGACCTTCTCGGAGGTCGGGTGCGACTGGCAGGTGAGCACGTAGCCGCGCTCGATCTCCTCGGGCTCGAGGGCGTAGTTTGCGTCCATCGCGACGGTGCCCTCGACCAGCCGGGCGCGGCAGGTCCCGCAGACGCCGCCCTTGCAGGCGAAGGGCAGGTCGGCCCGGACGCGGAGGGCGGCCTCGAGGACGGGTACGTCGTCGGGGCGCAGGTCCAGGTCGGAGCTGCGGCCGTCGAGCCGGATGGTGACCCGGGCGGCCCCGTCGACCGCGCCGGCGAGCTCGGCGACCGGCGCGCGCGGGACCGGATCGGCGTGGAAGAGCTCGCTGTGCACGTGCGCGCTGTCGACGCCGAGCGCGGACAGGGTGGCGCGCAGGTCGACGACCATCTGCTGCGGACCGCACACGAACCAGTCGTCCACGTCGTCCGCGGGCAGCAGCGCGTCGAGGATCCGGCTCAGGCGGTCGCCGTCGAGCCGGCCGGAGAGCAGGTCGACGTCCTGCGTCTCCCGGGAGAGGACGTGCAGGATCTGGAGCCGGGCCGGCCAGCGGTCCTTGAGGTCGTGCACCTCGTCGAGGAACATCACGGACTGGTGGGTGCGGTTGGCGTAGACGAGCGTGACCGTCGACCTGGGTTCGCCCTCGAGGATCGCGGCCACGATCGAGAGCACCGGAGTGATGCCCGAGCCCGCAGCGATCGCCACGCACGTACGCCGGGACGCGGGGTCGATGCGGGTCGTGAACCGCCCCGCGGGCGTCATCACGTCGAGCGCGTCGCCGACCTTCAGGGCGCCGACGACGCCCGAGCTGAAGGCGCCCCCGGGGAGCCGCTTCACCCCGATCCGCAGCACCCCCGATGAGGGCGACGTGCAGATCGAGTAGGACCGGCGCACGTCGTCGCCGCCCCGGATGCTGAGGTGCTGTCCCGCGCCGAAGGCGAACTCCTGCGCGAGGTCCGGAGGGACCTCGAAGGTGAGGGCCACCGAGTCGTCGGTGAGCTCGTCGATCGCTGCGACCCGCAGCGAGTGGAAGGCGGCCACCACTAGAGCGCCTTGAAGTGGTCGAACGGCTCCCGGCAGCTGCGGCAGACCCACAACGACTTGCAGGCCGTCGAGCCGAAGCGGCTCGACTCCCGGGTGTCGAGCGAGCCGCACTGCGGGCAGCGCACCGAGAGAGCGAGGGCGACAGGTCCGGGCGGCGCCACGCCGTACGCCGCGAGCTTGGCCTTCGCCTCCTCGGTCATCCAGTCGGTGGTCCACGCCGGCGACAGCACGAACTCGACGTCGACGTGCTGGTAGCCGGCCGCGGTCAGCGCGGAGACGAGGTCGTCGGTGATCGTCTCCATCGCCGGGCAGCCGGAGTAGGTCGGCGTGATCTGCACGTGGACGCGGCCCTGGTCGTCCTCGGTGACGTCGCGCAGGATCCCGAGGTCGGCGATCGTGACCACCGGCAGCTCCGGGTCGAGCACGTCGGCCGCGATCTTCCAGGCACCCCCACCCATCGACAGCGTCACCACGTGGCCCCTGGGTGCGAGCGGTGGAGGTGCTGCATCTCGGCGAGCAGGTAGCCGAGCTCCTCGGTGTGCAGGCCCTGACGACCGCCACCGACCGCCGGCGCGACCTGCGGCACGGTCAGGGTCGCCTCCGCGAGCACGTCCTCCACCGTCGTGAGCACGGCACCCCGGAGCGAGGCCGGGTCGACGAGTGCACCGTCGACCGGCCGGAACAGCTCGTCGACGTAGGGCCACTCGGCGTCGAGCGCTGCCTGCATCCGCAGGTGGGACTCCTCGGTGCCGTCACCGAGCCGCAACACCCAGAGCCGCGCGTGGTCGAGGTGGTAGGCCACCTCCTTGACCGCCTTGCCGGCGATCGCACTGAGCGTCGCGTCGGACGAGGTCGCGAGCGCGGCGTACAGCTCGGACTGCCAGGCCGAGAACACCAGCAGCCGCGCCATCGCGACGCCGAAGTCGGTCTGCGGGCGCTCGACCAGCCACACGTTGCGGAAGTCGCGGTCGTCGCGCAGGTAGGCCAGGTCGTCGTCGGTGCGACCGAGTCCCTCGACGGCACCGGCGTACGACAGGAGCGTCCGCGCCTGGCCCAGCTGGTCGAGCCCGATGTTGGCGAGCGCGAGGTCCTCCTCGAGCTCGGGCGCGCGGCTGATCCACCAGCCGAGCCGCTGCGCGGAGACGAGCGCGTCGTCGGCGAGGCCGAGGGTGTAGTCGAACAGGCTCACAGGTGCTCCACACCGTCGGGGACGTCGTAGAACGTCGGGTGCCGGTAGACCTTGTCCTCGGCGGGGCTGAAGAAGGAGCCGCGCTCCCCCGGGTCCGACGCGACGATCTCGACGGACGGGACCACCCACAGCGAGACGCCCTCCTGCCGGCGCGTGTAGACGTCGCGTGCGTTGCGCAGCGCCATCTCGGCGTCCGGCGCGTGCAGCGAGCCGACGTGGACGTGCGAGAGACCGCGGCGCGAGCGCACGAAGACCTCCCAGAGGGGCCAGGTGTTCACGCGACCTCCTCCGCGGCCTGCTTCGCGGCGTACGCCGAGGCAGCCTCGCGGACCCACGCACCGTCCTCGTGGGCGCGCACCCGGTGGGCAAGTCGCTCGGCGTTGCAGGGGCCGTTGCCCTTGATCACCTCGAACAGCTCGGTGAAGTCGACCGCGCCGAAGTCGTAGTGGCCGCGTTCCTCGTTCCACCGGATCTCGGGGTCGGGCAGGGTCAGGCCGAGGACCTCGGCCTGCGGCACGGTCATGTCGACGAAGCGCTGACGAAGGTCGTCGTTGGAGTGCCGCTTGATCCCCCACGCCATCGACTGCGCGGAGTTGGGCGAGTCGTCGTCCGGCGGGCCGAACATCATCAACGACGGCCACCAGTAGCGGTCGACCGCGTCCTGAGCCATCGCGTGCTGAGCCTCGGTGCCGTGCGCGAGCGTGTGGAGGATCTCGAAGCCCTGGCGCTGGTGGAAGGACTCCTCCTTGCAGACCCGGACCATGGCGCGGGCGTAAGGCCCGTAGGAGCAGCGGCAGAGCGGCACCTGGTTGACGATCGCGGCGCCGTCGACGAGCCAGCCGATCGCGCCGACGTCGGCCCAGGTGAGGGTCGGGTAGTTGAAGATCGAGGAGTACTTCTGGCGGCCGGTGTGCAGCTGGTCGAGCAGGTCGGACCGGTCCACGCCGAGCGTCTCGGCGGCGGCGTAGAGGTAGAGGCCGTGACCCGCTTCGTCCTGCACCTTGGCCATCAGGATCGCCTTGCGACGCAGGCTCGGCGCCCGGCTGATCCAGTTGCCCTCCGGCTGCATCCCGATGATCTCGGAGTGGGCGTGCTGGGCGATCTGGCGCACCAGCGTGCGTCGGTAGGCGTCGGGCATCGAGTCGCGCGGCTCGATCCGCCCGTCGTCGGCGAGCTGCTCCTCGAATGACATAGTGCGACGCTACCACTCCTGTTACAGGATCGCGCGTGTCGAGCGGGTCTGTGTAACACGCGCCCCGACTGACAGGATGGCGCCATGAGTCCCACCGCCGACGTGTCCGTGCGCATCGCGTGGGCCGACGACGCCCCGGCGATCGCCGAGCTGCAGCTGCGCACCTGGCGCGAGGTCTACGCCGACCTCCTCCCCGCGACCGCGCTCCCGGGAGACGTCGACGAGGCCGCCGCCGCCTGGCGCGCGTCCCTCTCCTCGCCCCGCGACGCCCGCAACCGGGTCCTGGTGGCGCTCGAGCGCAACCGGGTGGTCGGCTTCGCGATCACCTCGCCGTCCAGCGACCCCGACTCGGACCCCGTCGCCGACGGCGAGCTGAGCGAGTTCACGGTCGACCCCGGCGAGCGCGGCCGCGGCCACGGCTCCCGCCTGCTGCAGGCCGCAGCCGACACCCTCGCGGCCGACCGGTTCCGCCGCGCCGTGCTGTGGTCGATCGCGACCGACGACGCACTCCGCACGTTTCTGACGAGCGCGGGCTGGGCACCGGACGGTGCACACCGCGAGCTCGACCTCGACGGGGAGGGCACCACCCTCGTCAAGCAGGTCCGGCTCCACACAGCTCTTTCGTAGGTTCTCCATCTTGATTTCCCGGATTTTGGGAGCACGATGGAGATCCCCCTCCAGATTTGGAGAACGCACGTGTTCGGTCCGTTGCCTCCGCTCCACCGCACGCTGGTCGTGCTCACCGCGCTCACCGTGGGCATCGCATCCGGGGTCTGGATGGTCCACGTGACCGCCGTACCCGCCCTGATCGCTGCCGGCATCGGCTGGGGCCTGCTCGCGGGCCTGCTGCTGACCTACGTGCTCCTGCACGACTTCCACCGGCGGCCTCGCGCGGTCCGGGTGCGACACCACTAATCTTCCGGGGTGACCGACCCACCGCTCGAGCCCGAGGAGCGGTCCTCGATCATCCGCGACAGCCTCGGCGTCGGCATCGCCACCGGGGCGTACGGCGTGGGCTTCGGCGCGGTGTCGGTCGCGTCGGGACTCTCGGTCGCACAGACCTGTGCGCTGTCGCTGCTGGTCTTCACCGGTGCGAGCCAGTTCGCGCTGGTCGGGGTGATCGCCGCCGGCGGCGCACCGATCTCCGGGGCACTGACCGCCATGCTGCTCGGCACCCGCAACACGTTGTACGGCCTGCGCCTCGCCCCGCTGCTCGCCTGGCGGGGGTGGCGCCGCGCGCTGGCCGCCCAGGTCCTCATCGACGAGTCCACGGCGATGTCGGTGACCCGGGAGTCGACCCCGGCCGCCCGGCTCGGCTTCCTCACGACCGGGATCTCGGTCTTCGTGCTCTGGAACGCCGCCACCCTCGCGGGCGCGGTCGCCGGCAACGCGATCGGTGACCCGCGCACCTACGGTCTGGACGCCGCCGTGGGTGCGGCCTTCCTGGCCCTGCTCTGGCCACGGCTCACGACGCGTCGCAACCAGCTGGTCGCCGTCGCCGCCGCCGCGGTCGCCCTCGGGACCGTGCCGCTCGTGCCTGCGGGCGTACCGGTCCTCGCCGCTGCGGCGGTCGCGCTGCTCGCCGGCGTGCTCACGAAGGACGAGACCCGATGATCTGGGTCGCCGTCGGGATCACCGCGATCGGCTGCTACCTGCTCAAGCTGGCCGGCCTGTCCGTGCCGCCGCGCGTGCTCGAGCGGCCCCTCGTGGAGCGCGTCGCCGACTTCATCCCGGTCGCCCTGCTCGCGGCCCTGATCGCCGTCCAGGTCTTCAGCCACGGCCACAGCCTGACGATCGACGCACGAGCCGTCGGACTGGGCGTGGCCGTCGTGCTGCTGGTGCTGCGCGCGCCGTTCCTCGTCGTGGTCTTCGGCGCCGCGGTCGTCGCCGCCGTGGTGCGGCTCCTCTAGGACGCAGGAAGACCCGCGCCGATCCCGTGGGGGCGCGGGTCTTCCCTCAGCGGTCTCCTGGAGGGGTCAGCTCACGCTGACAGCACTCCAGGCCGTGGCGACCGCGTTGTACTGAGCGCTGCCCGCACCGTAGAGGTCCTTGGCGGCGTTCAGGGTCGCCGTACGCGCGCCCGCGTAGTTGGTGCTCGACGTCATGTAGACCGTCAGGGCGCGGTACCAGATCTTCTGCGCGGCGTCCCGACCGATACCGGTCACCGTCGAGCCGTTGCAGGTCGGAGAGTTGTGGGCGATGCCGTTGATGGTCTTCGGACCCGAGCCCTCGGCGAGCAGGTAGAAGAAGTGGTTGCCCACCCCCGACGAGTAGTGCACGTCGAGGTTCTTGGTGTTGGAGCTGTAGCAGTTCGGCGAGCTGCCGTCCGAGATCGGGTTGTCCATGCGGCGCAGCCCGGTGTGGTTCTTGAGGTCGAACTCCTCACCGATCAGGTAGTCGCCCGGGTCGTTCGGGTTGTTGGCGAAGAACTCGACCATCGTGCCGAAGATGTCCGAGGTCGCCTCGTTGAGGCCGCCGGACTCACCGTCGTAGCTGAGGTTGGCGGAGTTCTCGGTGACGCCGTGCGACATCTCGTGACCGGCCACGTCGAGCGAGACCAGCGGGCCGTACGACGTGCCGTCGCCGTCGCCGTACGTCATCTTGGTGCCGTCCCAGAAGGCGTTGACGTAGCCGTTGCCGTAGTGGGTGCGGTTGTAGGAGCCGGCGCCGGTGCCGAAGATCCCGTTCCGGCCGTGGACCTGGTTGTAGTAGTCCCAGGTCTCGTTGGTGCCGTACTGCGCGTCGACCGCCGCCGACTCACGGCTGCTCGTCGAGCCGGTGCCGAACGAGGAGTCCGGGCTGGTGAAGGTCGTGCCCGTCTGGCAGCCCGACCCGAAGACCTGGCAGAAGAGCGAGTCCTCCTTGTTCTTGAGGTCGGTCGTGTAGGTGCCGCCGCGGGTCGGGTCCTTGAGCGTGTACGTCGAGCCCGACTGCGTCAGCTGGAGCGGCACGGTGCCCGAGTAGAGCGACTGGCCGGAGCCGTCGACGGTCTCGATCTGCTGCTCGCGCCACAGGACCTTGCCCGACGTGGCGTCGACGTACGACGCGAGGCGGCTGGGCGTGCCGTCGGCCTGGGTGCCGCCGGTGACGATCTCCCAGGCGAGGCGCGGCGTGCCGGAGGTGGCATCGACGACGAGCGACGCGGACTCCCGCTTCGCGCCGGTGATCGAGCGGGTGACGGGCGTCTTGGCGAGCGCGGAGACGGTCGCACCGGCCGCACTGAGGGCCGGGGTGGTGCTCAGCTTCACGGGCGTGTCCAGCGTCTGGCTCACGCCGCGCCAGCCCGCGGTGGGGCCGCGGTGCACGACGAGGTCGCCGCCGACGACCTCCAGGCCGCGGTAGACGCGGTCAAGGCGCACGTGGGTGGAGCCGTCGGCGTCGGTGATCTTGCCGACCACCTGGTAGGACGTGCCCGTGGTCGCGAGTGCCGCTGCGGGATGGCTGAGGAGTGCGTGGACGGCACTGCCGGCGTGGGCTGCCGGGGTGGTGGTCGCGTCCGGGGAGGCTGCTTGACCGCTGCCGGCCTGGACGCCGACCGCGGTGAGAGCGAGGACCGCCGCAGTGGCGATGCCCGAGATGGTGCGCATGGAGGGTCCCTCTCGTCGTTGAGCGGCTCCGGTGTCGAAGCCTTGTCGCTCTCAACGACGCCCGACAGCGCGGGCTACCCTCCGGTTCCTGCAATGCGTGAACCTGAGGGACTCTGTCCGGGTCCGGGCTCAGTCCAGCTCGAGGAAGTGCTCCAGGCCGACGGTGAGGCCCGGGTGCGCCGCTATCGCGCGCAGCCCGGTCAGCACGCCGGGCGTGAACGACGCCCGGTCCATCGAGTCGTGCCGGATGGTCAGGGTCTCCCCCACCCCACCGAGGACGACCTCCTGGTGGGCGACCATGCCACGCACCCGCAGGCCGTGGACGTGGATGCCGTCGACGACCGCACCGCGGGCCCCCTCGAGCCCGGTGGACGTCGCGTCCGGCACCGGACCGACGCCGGCGTCCCGCCGCGCGGCGGCGATCAGCTCCGCCGTACGCCGTGCGGTGCCCGACGGCGCATCCGCCTTGGTCGGGTGGTGGAGCTCGATGACCTCGACGGACTCGAAGAACGGCGCGGCCACGGCAGCGAAGCGCATCATCAAGATCGCTCCGATCGAGAAGTTCGGGGCGATCAGGACGCCGGTCCGCGGGCTGTCGCCGAGCCAGCCGTTGAGGGTCTGGAGCCGGCCGTCGTCGAAGCCGGTCGTGCCGACGACGGCATGGATGCCGTGCTCGATGCAGAACTCGAGGTTGTCCATCACCACGTCGGGGTGGGTGAAGTCCACGACCGCCTCGGCTCCCCCGGACACCAGCGCGTCGATCGGGTCACCGGCGTCGATCGAGGCCACCAGCTCCAGATCGTCGGCTGCCTCGACCGCGCGGCACACCTCGGAACCGACCTTGCCGCGTGCTCCCAGCACGCCCACCTTGATCACGGCGACAACCTACTAGTGGTCGCCCGAGCGTCACTGGTGCCGGGTCGTGGACACTTCTGGCAGTCTTGCCCCCATGGCGTTGCAGACGATCCCGCCTCGGATCCGGTGGGCAGTGGACCTGATGGACGTCCAACCGTCCGACCATGTCCTCGAGATCGGCTGCGGGCCGGGCGCGGCGGCCGAGCTGATCTGCGAGCGCCTGGACACCGGCAAGCTCTTCGCCATCGACCGCTCCGAGTCGGGCGTCGACCGCACCAAGCGCCGCTGCCAGAAGCACGTGGACGCCGGACGGCTCACGGTCCGCCAGATCGACCTCGCCACGCTGCGGGTCCCGGTGAAGCGGCTCAACAAGGTCTTCGCCTTCAACGTCAACCTGTTCTGGGTGCGCGCCTGCGCCGACGAGGTGGCGCTGCTGCACGAGCGCGTCGTCCCCGGCGGTGCGGTCTACCTCTTCTACGAGGCCAACCGTCCCGAGCTGGTGCCCAACATCGTCCGCAAGGCGTCGGCGGCGCTCGCCGAGGGCGGCTTCCGGGTCTCGGTCGTCGACCAGAAGGCACCGCCGGTCGTCGGCATCATCGGCCGCAGATAAGACAATTTCCTACATTGCTCTTGCATTAGGTTATTTCCGATCTTAGGCTGGTCGCGATGACCGCCCTCGTGCTCACCGTCGACCAGCGGGGCAGCCGCAGCTCCCCCGACCTGATCCCGGACACCCTGACCGCCCTCGCGGCGGTCCCCACGCTGCTGCCCTTCGAGCGCACCGTGGGCGACGAGTTCCAGGGGGTGCTCGACCGGCCCGAGGCGCTGCCCGACGCGGTCGAGCTGCTGCTCCGCGCCGACGCCTGGAACATCGGTCTCGGCGTCGGCGTCATCGAGGAGCCGCTCCCCGACCACACCCGGGCCGGTCGCGGTCCGGCGTACGTCCAGGCGCGCAGCGCGGTGACCGCCGCCAAGAGCAGCCCGTGGCACCTGCGGGTCTGTGCCGACGACCCCGCGGCCCGCGCGCTCGAGACCACGCTGTGGCTCTGGGCGGCCGTGCTCGCCCGTCGTACGTCGCGGGGCTGGGAGGTCGCCGACCTCGTCGCCGAGGGCCTGTCGTACGCCGAGGCCGGGGCCCGGCTCGGCATCAGCCAGTCGGCCGTCAGCCAGCGCGCGCAGGCGGCCGGGATCGTCGAGAGCCGGCGCGCCCGCGAGCTGGTCGTCGACCTCGCCACCCACCTCCTCGGGAAGGAGACGGCATGAGCCCGTCCGACCGCACGTTCCTCGTGATGGCGCTGACGACCTTCGCCGTGGTCGCTGCCGTCGTGGCGTGGACGTCACCGCTCGCTCGCCGGATCTGGGCGCCCGCCGCCCTGGCGCTGCTGCTCGCCAGCGGGGCAGTCGCCGCGACCGTCGGGCCCGAGGTCGCCATCGGGGACGGGCAGTGGATCCTCATCGTCTCTCTCGGCGGTCTCCTCGCCATCGCCGGCGGCGGTCCGCTCACCGCCCTGATCTTCGACCTCGTCGACCGCCGCGAGGCAGCTGCCGACTCGCTCGACCGCGCCGGCCACGTGCTCCGCGGCGGCGCCTGGATCGGCGCCCTCGAGCGCGCCGCGATCTTCGCGACCCTGGTCGCCGGCTGGCCCGAGGGCCTCGCCGTCGTCCTGGCCGTCAAGGGGCTCGGCCGCTACCCCGAGCTCCGCGCCGCCGAGGACGGCGTACGCACCGGCGCCGCCGAGCGCTTCATCATCGGCACCTTCGCCAGCGTGCTCTGGGCGTGCGGCTGCGCGGGCGTCGTGGTGATGCTGGGCTAGTTCGCCGGCGCGGGCACGGAGCCGGTCGGCGTCCCGAGGATCGCCTTCCTGAGCAGGCGTGCGGAGCCGTCGGCGACGGCGCGGAAGTTGGGCTCGTAGCCGAACACGGTCACGCTCCCGCGGCCGTGCTTCTCGACGGTCTCGAGCGCCGTGCCCGCGAGAGCCCGCGCCTTGGCGGCGAAGCCGGACACGAACATGTCGCGCGGGAAGGCACCGACCACGCGGGCGTCTCCCGGCGCCAGCACGAGGTTGTAGTCGCTGTCCCACTCGATGTAGTTGGGTCCGCCGGGCGTCCTGATCCGCATCATCGCCCCCGGCGACTTCGTCGTCGGCGTGGCCATGCCCACCTCGGAGAGCCCGATGCTCGAGGCCAGCAGGGCACCTTCCTGCCACCCCACGTAGCGGCCGCCGCGGGCGACCCAGGACCTGAGGGCAGCCCGGCCCTGGTCGCCCAGGCGACGGAAGACGGGCCCCGAGTCGACGTTGCCGACGACCAGGACGTCGACCTTGCGCAGCGCCGCGGCGGTGACGTCCTCCGGCTGGAGCACGTCGTACGGCAGCCGCCAGTCCTCGGCCAGCCGCCACTTGAGCCACCCGGAGTACTGGTAGTCGTTGAAGGTCTTCGTGAACTGGTCGAGCACGGCGATCCGCGGCAGCCGACCAGCCGGCCGAGGCGCGGCAGGCACGTGCAGCGTGGGGACCCGGCTCACCGGAGCGGTGACCGGCCGGCCAGTGGCGCCGCCCCGGATGCCGGCGAGCAGCGGAAGGCTCCAGCCGCTCACGTCGTAGAAGTAGGGGAACGGCACGTAGGTGTCCTCGTTGAGGGCGGCCTGCACCCAGTGCTTCTGCGGCTGAGCGAGGCTGACCCAGTACGTGCCGGCGGGGAGCGACGTACGCCGGGGGGCTTCGCCGTACGGGCGGAAGTCGCGGACCACGGTCCGGTGGTCGAGCCGGTCCACGACGACGTGGGCGGTCTGGAGCCGGCTCACGACCCGCCGCGTCGCCCGCGAGTCCCCGAGCAGGAAGTAGCCGCAGACCGGTCGCTTCGGGACGCGACGCTGCAGCTGGTGGCCCGGGTTGAAGATCTTGTTCGGCTCCAGCCGACAGCGCTCGCCCTCCGACTGCGCCTGCACGAAGGTGTTGCGCCACGTGCGCAGGACGCTGTCGTGGTGGGTCGCGCCGGCGTACAGCGTGGTGATCGCGGAGGTGTACTGGTGCCGCACGCGCACCGGGTAGGGCGACTCGTCCCCCTGCTCGAAGGTCATCCCGACCGCGCCCATCTGCGTCGTCGGGACAGTGTCGCCGTAGACCTGGGCGAAGAAGTCGTAGCCGGACCGCCAGGTCTCGTAGCGCCAGCCGTGCGCCTTGAACGCCTCGGCGTTCGCCGGGCCGTAGATCTGCTCGACCTGGCGGTAGAGCCCGTCCGGGGTCTCGTGGTATATCGGGTCCGCGACGGGCGGGAAGAAGTACTTCCGCCCGCTGTTCTCGTGCTCGTCGACGAACAGCTGCGGCGGGTACTTCCACAGCAGCCGGAGCCGGCCCGAGACCTCGGGCTGGGTGCCCACCAGGCCGTCGCGGTTCATGTCGAACGCGTAGGAGTTGTAGCGCGTGTCGTGCTCCCGCCCGTCCGGGTTCTGCACCGGGATCAGGCCGACGACCGCGTGGTCGAGGATCTCGCTCGCCACGCAGTCCGTGCGGTCGGCCAGCTCGTGCAGCAGCCGGACCACGGCGTCGCCGCCGGACGGCTCGTTGCCGTGCACGTTCGCGGCGATCCACAGGATCGTCGGCGTACGACCGATGATCTCCGCGGCCTCGTCGTCCGGGGTGGCCGGGTCGCGCAGCCGGTCGAGGTCCTGACGGATCGTCGGCAGCGCCTCCAGGGTGCCCGGCGTGGAGACCAGCGCGTAGCGCAACGGGCGGCCCTGCCAGGAGTGCGCGTAGACCCCGGTCACCACTCGGTCGCTGGCCTCGTCGGCGGCCCGCCAGTAGCGGCCGATCTCCTGGTTGGTCGCCTGCCGCGAGCCCAGCGGGAAGCCGAGCACGTCCTCCGGCGTCGGCACCGTGCCGCCGAGCACGGGGGTGGTCGTCGTCGGGTCGCATCCCTCGCGAGCGCTGGGTGGCGCGCTCGCGGGACGTGCTGTCGCCACGTCACCCAGCGAGAGGACGACGAGGGTGGCGGCGATCGTTCCGGCAAGGAGTCGGCGCATGCCGGGAGCCTAGGTGCCGCCGCCCCGGTAGGCGATCACCTGAGCCACTCGGCGTAGAAGATCCCGAGGCCGGTCGCGACGCAGACGCCGGCGATCACCCAGAAGCGGATGACCACGGTCGCCTCTTCCCACCCCAGGTGCTCGAAGTGGTGGTGGATGGGGGCGATCCGGAAGATGCGACGTCCGGTGCCGGTGAGCCGTCGGGTGATCTTGAAGTAGCTCATCTGCAGGAGCACCGACAGCGTCTCGATCACGAACAGTCCGGCGATCACGGCCATCAGCAGCTCGGTCCGCGACATGATCGCGAGCCCGGCAACGGCGCCTCCGATGGCCAGTGAGCCGACGTCGCCCATGATGATCCGCGCGGGTTTGGCGTTCCACCACAGGAAGCCGATGCAGGCGGCCGCGATCGCAGCCGAGAAGACCGCGAGGTCGAGCGGGTCACGCACCTGGTAGCACTGGGACTCGACCACGTCGGGTCGGGCGGATCCGCACCGCTGGTTGTTCTGCCAGATGTTGAGGATCGTGTAGGCGCCGAAGACCATCGCCGACGTCCCAGCGAGCAGCCCGTCGGCTCCGTCGGTCAGGTTGGCACCGTTGGAGGTCGCGGTCACGATGAACCAGATCAGGAGCAGGACCACGACCAGAGGCAGCTTGACGCCCCAGTCGTGCGTGGTGGAGATGTGCTGCGACGCGGGGGTGACGCCCCGGTCGTCCGGGAAGAACTGCGTCGCCAGGATGCCGAAGCCGAGGGCCACCACCGTCTGGCCCGCCATCTTCGCCCGACTGCTCAACCCCTGGTTGTGCTGGGTGTAGACCTTGATGAAGTCGTCCAGGAACCCGACGACTCCGCAGCCCAGGAAGAGCAGCATGAGGAGCCAGGCGCTGGCGCTGGGCCACCCGCCGGTGAGGACCGTCGCGACGAGATAGGCGGCCGTCGAGCACAACACGATCAGCAGACCGCCCATGGTCGGGGTGCCCCGCTTGGTGTGGTGGGTGGTCGGTCCGTCGTCCCTGATCGGCTGGCCGAACCCGCGCGCGGTGAACCAGCCGATGGCCAGGCGCGTCCCGAGCAGGGAGCAGATCAGCGCCAGCGCGCCGCTGACCAGAATCACCCGCAACGATCGACTCCCTTCTGTCTCATCCCTGGACGTCGCTGCTCGCGAGCCAGCCGCCAATTGTGCGGGAGGACCGGTTCACCACCGTGGACCCGCGCCGACGACGGGGCCGCCCGGTTCGTCAATAGGACAGGCCGTAGCCGAACGGGTAGAGGTCGCCGGCCGTGCCGTCGGCGTGCGGGATCGAGACCGGCAGCTTGCCGGTCGGGTCGAACTCCCCGAACATCACCGCCACCAGCGAGTCGACCTGCTGGGCCGTGTAGCCGTAGGTGTCGATCACGGTCGGGGCGTCGGGGAACGACGCCACGTCGTAGGGGTTGCTCATGGCGGCGACCACGACCGGCGTCCCGGTCGCGAGCAGGGCCTTCACGAGCTTGGTCTGCGCTGCGGCGCTCGCCAGCGGCGCCCCGGACGGGTCGACGGCGAACGCCTTGTTGGTCGACACGACGACCAGGTCGGACATCTGCGCGGCGGCGACCGCGTTGTCGATGTCGGTCTGGGCAGGCGTCGTGCCGGTCTGCAGGACCTGCGTCGTCGCGCCGCGCTCGCTGAGCGAGGTGCCCAGGAGCGCGGTCGTGGTCACGCCCCAGCCGGTGACGAGCACCTTGCGCGGCCCGGCGGTCAGCGGCAGCAGGTCGTCGTCGTTCTTGACGAGCGTGGTGGTGCGGTCGGTGATCGCCGCCGCGGCGGCGAGGTGGTCCGGCGCGCCCATCACCTGGGACGCCGTGGTCGGGTTGACCAGGGCGTCGTCGAAGAGACCGCGCTCGAACTTGTGCATCAGGACCCGGTAGACCGACGCCTTCAACCGATCCTTGGTGATCACGCCGCTCTTGACCGCCGCCAGCACCGCGGCGTACGCCGTGTCCATCTGCGGTGGGACGAGCAGCTGGTCGGCGCCGGCGAGCAACGCCCGGACCGGGGCCACGTCGGGCGGGAACGTCTCGGTCGCGCCGCCCATGTCGAGGGCGTCGGTGACGATCAGCCCATTGAAGCCGAGCTGCTTGCGCAGCAGCCCCGTGAGGATCTTGTGCGACATCGTGGCCGGTACGCCGCTCGGGTCGACCGCGGGGAGCACCACGTGGGCCGTCATGATCGTGTCCACCCCGGCGGCGATCGCGGCGCGGAACGGCGGCAGGTCGATCGTGTTCATCTGCGCCAGCGTGTGGGTCACGATCGGCAGGCCGAAGTGGCTGTCGACGCCGGTGTCACCGTGGCCCGGGAAGTGCTTCGACACGGCCGAGACGCCGCCGGCGTGGTAGCCGCGGACCTGGGCGACGACGAGCTTCGACACGAGCGTCGGGTCGGACCCGACCGAGCGGATCCCGATGACCGGGTTGCTCGGGTTGATGTTGACGTCGGAGACCGGCGCGTAGTCCTGGGTGACCCCGACCGCGGCGAGCTCGCTGCCGATGATGGTCGCCGACTGCCGGGCGTCCGCTGCCGACCGGCCGGCGCCGAGCGCCATGTTGCCGGGCATCTGGGTCGCGGGCGCGCCGAAGCGGGCGACCAAGGAGCCGCCCTCCTGGTCGACCGAGATCTGCAGCGGGATCCTGTTCGGCAGCGCCTGCGCGGCGAACTGCAGCCCGTTGGACAGGGTGGCCACCTGCGACGGCGTCCCGACGTTGTCGTCGTTGTTGCGAGTCGTGTAGTAGATGACCCCGCCGGGCATGTACTTCGCGATCGCCTCGGCCGGGGCGTCGACGCCGTACAGCATCTGGTTGGTGGCCATCGCGGTGTCGCTCACCGTGTAGGCGTCGCGACCGGCCACCTCGATGACGAAGAGCTGGCCGATCTTCTGCCGCAGTGACATGTGCTTCATCAGCGCCCGCACCTGGGCGTCGTACGACGGTGTCGGCGGGGTGGTGTGCCCCGGCTTCACCGCGGTAGCGGCGGGCGGGCCGAAGGTCGCGGCCATCGCGAGCGAGAGACCGACGACGAGCATCCGGGTCCGAGCGGGCCGAGCAGACATGACGCACCTCCGACCACGACGCTAGGGGTGCCCGCGCCGGTTGGGAGGGTTTTCAGCAGTTTGCGAGCCCGTCAGGCGGGCTGCCAGAGCTCGACCCGGTTGCCCTCGGGGTCCGTGACCCAGCCGAAGCGACCCACGCCGTCCATGTCCTGGACCTCCTCCGCCACGTCCGCGCCCGCCGATCGCAGCTGGGCGAGCATCGCGTCGAGGTCCCGGACCCGGAAGTTGAGCATCGTCTGCTGGGTGCGCGCACCGAAGTAGTCGGTCTCCGTCTCGAACGCCGCGAACACGGTCGGGCCGGCCTGCGGCTGCCAGAGGCCGTGCTCGTCGGAGTCCAGCCCGAGGCAGTCGCGGTACCAGGCGCTCAAGGCGTCGGGGTCGTTCGCACGGAGGAAGTAGCCGCCGATGCCGAGCACTCGTTCCATGGCGTCAGCGTATGGTCGCGGGATGCACTCGGGGAGCAAGCGGACCGGATTCATCCTTGCGGTGGCGACCGCGACGGCGGCGGCCCTCGCGTGGACGCCCGCCGCTCCGGCCGGTGCTGCCGACGAGACCTGTCACGGCGTGCCCGCGACGATCGTCGTCACCGGCGTGAGCCCAGGCTCTCTCGGCGCCGATGGCACCGAGGGCGATGACGTGATCGTGGTGGCTACGTCGGACTACCTCCACGTGTTCGCCCTGGGTGGCAACGATCTCGTCTGCAACGGTGCGAACACCTACACCGACGCGGGCGCGGGCGACGACGTCGTCTGGGGTGGGAGCACGGACACCGGCATCAGCAGCAACGGGCTCTACGGCGGTTTCGGCAACGATCAGCTCTACGGCGGCCCGGGACGCGACGACATGACCGGCGGTCCCGGCGACGACGTGCTGAGCGGCGGCGCCGGCAACGACGAGCTCGCAGGAGGGGACGGCAACCGGTCCGACCTGGCTGCCGATCCCGACCACGACTCGGTCGACGCTGGCCCGGGCGACGACACGGTCTACGACGACGTCGCCGACGACGAGTTTCACGGCGGTGACGGGCACGACACGTTCTACCTCAGCAACTTCTCCGACGACCCCGTCGACGAGCACTGCTACCTGGACAACGACCCCACGCCCGTGCTCGACGTCGCAACGGGCACCGTCACCGGGCTGGGCAGCGACACGTTCGACGGCTTCGAGACCTACGTCGGCGGTGACTACGACCAGACCCTCATCGGGAGCGACGGAGCCGACGACCTCCGCTCCAACCGCTGCGGCCACGCCCTGATCGACGGGCGCGGCGGCGACGACACCCTGGTCGGCGACTCCGTCGCGGGCGGCACGATCCGGGGCGGCGACGGGAGCGACCTGGTCACGATCGCCGGGACCTACACGGTGCACGGCGGATCGGGAGTTGACCGCGTCACGCTCACGAGCGCGTCACGAGCGACCACCGACGGCTCCCGCATCTTCGGCGGAGACGGCTCCGACTGGCTCGTGATCGATCGGCCCGCCTACTCGGTGACCGACCTGCGCAGCGGGCTGTGGAAGGGCGGCAAGCGCCGGGTCGTCGTCGACACGATCGAGAACGCCCGCCTGCTCCAGGGTGGCAACCAGCTCCACAAGCCGACGATCATGGTCGGCACGGCGGGCGCCAACGTGCTCGACGGTCCACCTGACTACCGCCTTCGCGGGCCACGCACCGTGCTCCGCGGTCTCGGCGGTCCGGACACGCTTCTCGGGGGGCCGCACGACACGGCCGACGGCGGACCCGGTCACGACACCTGCCGGGCCCCGCACAGGATCCACTGCGAGGCTCGCTAGCCCGCTTCGATGAGTCCACGCCCCGGATCCGGTCTGATGAGGCATGGCAACCGTGATCATGCACGCAGTGGTGTCCGTCGACGGCTTCATCGCGGACGAGAACGACGAGGTCGGACCGCTCTTCGACTGGTACTTCAACGGTGACCTGCCGATCGCGACCGACGCAGCGGAGGCGCGTCAGTCGCCCTTCCGTCTCGGACCCAGGTCACACGACTACGTCAGCTCCTTCTGGCGCACGATCGGCGCGACCGTCCAGGGGCGGCACCTCTTCGACCTGACCAACGGGTGGGAGGCGGAGCCGCCCGCGGGCGACCACCTGGTCGTGGTCTCGCACCGGCCCAAGCCGGAGGGCTGGCACCCCGAGGCCGACGTCCCGTTCTTCGACGACGTCGCGGCCGCCGTCACGGAGGCGAAGCGACGAGCCGGTGACCGGGTCGTCGCTCTTTGCGCGGGGGACGTCGGAGCCCAGGCGCTGGCGCTCGGGCTCGTGGACGAGGTCGCGATGGACGTCGTGCCCGTGGTCTTCGGCAGCGGCAAGCGCTACTTCGGGTCGCTCGACTCGCAGCACCTGCTCGAGGACCCGAGCCTGGTCATCCAGGGCGACCGGGTCCTCCACCTGCGCTACCCGGTGACGCGCTAGCTGGGGCCGACGACCGCGAGGATCTCGGGCCGCGTGAAGACCTCGGCCGCGATGGAGCGGACCTCCTCGAGGGTGACGCCCTCGATCCGGGCCATCACCTCGTCGATGCTGAGCAGCTCGTCGTGGACCAGCTCGGCCTTGCCGATGCGCGACATCCGGGACGCGGAGTCCTCGAGACCTAGCACCAGGCCGCCGCGCAGCTGGCCCTTGCCACGGGCCAGCTCCTCGGCGGAGATGCCGTCGCGGGCGACCTTGGCGAGCTCGTCGCGGACGACGGCCAGGACCTCGTCGAGCTTGCTCGGCAGGCACCCGACCGACACCCCGACCAGGCCCGAGTCTGCGTGGCTGGAGGAGAAGGAGAAGACCGAGTAGGCCAGGCCACGGCGCTCGCGCACCTCCTGGAAGAGACGGCTCGACGTGCCGCCACCGAGCGCGGTGTTGAGGACGCCGAGCGCGAAGCGGCGCTCGTCGTCGCGGACCAGCCCCTCCATGCCGAGCACCACGTTGACCTGCTCGAAGGGACGCGTGGCATGCGCCGCGCCCGGGGCGACGCGCTTGCGCGAGCCGTGCCGAGGGCGAACCGGCGCCTCCTCCACGTCGAGCCAGCTGTTGCGGCCGAAGGCGGCCACGACCTGCCGCACGAGGGCGGGGTGGTCGACGTTGCCGGCGGCCGCGACGACGATGTTCGCGGGCCGGTAGTGGCGGCGGTAGAACCGCAGGATCTGCGCGCGGGTCAGGGCCGAGATCGAGGCGTCGGTGCCGGCGATCCCGCGACCCAGCGGGCTGTCGCCCCAGGCCTGCTCCGCGAAGAGGTTGTGGACGACGTCGTCGGGGTCGTCGTCGTGCATCGCGATCTCGTCGAGGATCACGTCGCGCTCCGCCTCGACGTCCTCCGCGAGGAGGGTGGAGGCGGTGATCATGTCGCCGAGCACGTCGACGGCCAGCGGCAGGTCCTCGTCGAGCACCCGCGCGTGGAAGCAGGTGTACTCCTTCGCGGTGAAGGCGTTGAACTCGCCACCGACCGCGTCGAGCGCCACCGAGATGTCGAGAGCCGAGCGCTCGTCGGTGCCCTTGAAGAGCAGGTGCTCGAGGAAGTGCGAGCAGCCGTGCAGGGTCGGGGACTCGTCGCGCGAGCCGACACCGACCCAGACGCCGATCGTGGCCGACCGGACGCCGGCCTGCTGCTCGCTGATGATCCGGAGCCCGCTGGGCAGCGTCGTACGACGGACCTGCGAGGTCACCTGCCCGCCGGCGTCACGCTCGGTGTGCAGGGTGCGGGTCTGCTGTCGGGCCCGGGAAGGCGTCGACCCGCCCGAAGTTGCCTTCGGGCGGGTCGACGATGAAGCAGTGGTCACTCGGAGTCGTCCGCGCCTTCGTCAGCAGCGGAGTCCGACGCAGCCTCGTCACCCTCGACGACCGGGATCAGCGACAGCTTGCCGCGGTCGTCGATCTCGGCGATCTGGACCTGGATCTTCTGGCCGACCGAGACGACGTCCTCGACCGCGTCGACCCGCTTGCCGCCGGCGAGGCCACGCAGCTTGCTGATGTGCAGCAGGCCGTCCTTGCCGGGCATCAGCGAGATGAAGGCACCGAAGTTGGTGGTCTTCACGACGGTGCCGAGGTAGCGCTCACCGATCTCGGGCATGGTCGGGTTGGCGATCTGGTTGACAGCGTTCTTGGCCGCCTCGGCCGCCTCGCCGTTCGTCGCACCGATGTAGATGGTGCCGTCGTCCTCGATCGTGAGCTGAGCGCCCGTGTCGTCCTGGATCTGGTTGATGATCTTGCCCTTCGGCCCGATCACCTCGCCGATCTTGTCCACCGGGATCCGGATGGTGATGATGCGCGGCGCGTGCACCGACATCTCCTCCGGGGTGTCGATGGCCTCGCCCATGACCTCGAGGATCGCCATGCGGGCGTCCTTGGCCTGGGTCAGCGCGGCAGCCAGGACCTCGGCGGGGATGCCGTCGAGCTTGGTGTCGAGCTGGAGCGCGGTCACGAACTCGGGGGTACCGGCGACCTTGAAGTCCATGTCGCCGAACGCGTCCTCGGCACCGAGGATGTCGGTCAGCGCGACGTACTCGAGCTTGCCGTCGATCTCACCGGAGATGAGGCCCATGGCGATACCGGCCACGGGCGCCTTCAGCGGGACACCGGCCTGCAGCAGCGACAGGGTCGAGGCGCAGACGGAACCCATCGAGGTCGAGCCGTTGGAGCCCATGGCCTCCGACAGCTGACGGATGGCGTAGGGGAACTCCTCGCGCGTGGGCAGCACCGGCAGGAGCGCGCGGCGGGCGAGCGCACCGTGGCCGACCTCGCGACGCTTGGGCGAGCCGACGCGGCCGGTCTCACCGGTGGAGAACGGCGGGAAGATGTACTTGTGCATGTAGCGCCGGGTCTTCTCCGGCGACAGCGTGTCGAGCTTCTGCTCGAGGGTCAGCATGTTCAGCGTGGTGACGCCCAGGATCTGGGTCTCGCCGCGCTCGAAGAGCGCCGAGCCGTGGACCCGCGGGATCACGGCGACCTCGGCGTGCAGCGGACGGATGTCGGCGAGGCCGCGACCGTCGATGCGGACCTTGTCGCGCAGGACGCGCTCACGCACGACCTGCTTGTTGACCGAGCGGAACGCCGCGCCGATCTCCTTCTCGCGACCCTCGAACTGCTCGGCGAGCGAGTCGAGGACCGACGCCTTGAGCTCGTCGGTCTTGGCCTCGCGCTCCTGCTTGTCACCGATGGTCATCGCGGCGCTGAGGTCAGCCTTCGCGGCGGCCTCGACGGCGGCGTACACGTCGTCCTCGTAGTCGAGGAAGATCGGGAACTCGACGATCGGCTTGGCCGCCTCCTTGGCGAGCTCGGCCTGCGCCTCGCAGAGCTGCTTGATGAACGGCTTGGCGGCGTCGAGGCCGCTGGCCACGACGGCCTCGGTCGGCGCCTGGACGCCCGACTCGACGAGGTTCCAGGTCTGCTCGGTGGCCTCGGCCTCGACCATCATGATCGCGACGTCACCGGTCTCGGTGACGCGACCCGCGACCACCATGTCGAACACGGCGTTCTCGAGCTGGCTGTGCGTCGGGAAGCCGACCCACTGGCCCTCGATCAGGGCGACGCGGACGCCGCCGACCGGGCCGGAGAACGGCAGGCCGGAGATCTGGGTGGAGAGCGACGCGGCGTTGATCGCGAGCACGTCGTAGGGCATGTCGGGGTCGAGGGCCATCACGGTGATGACGACCTGGACCTCGTTGCGCAGACCCTTCTTGAAGGTCGGGCGCAGCGGGCGGTCGATGAGGCGGCAGGTGAGGATCGCGTCCTCGCCCGGGCGGCCTTCGCTGCGGAAGAAGGAGCCGGGGATCTGGCCCACGGCGTACATCCGCTCCTCGACGTCGATCGTCAGGGGGAAGAAGTCGAAGTGGTCCTTCGGGTGCTTGCCGGCCGTCGTGGCCGAGAGCAGCATGGTCTCGTCGTCGATGTAGGCGGTGACGGCGCCGGCGGCCTGGCGGGCCAGGAGTCCGGTCTCGAACTTCAGCGTCCGCTGGCCGAACTTGCCGTTGTCGATGACCGTCTCGACCGCGGTGATGACCGGGTCGGTGGACGTGGATTCAGTCAAGGGTCGTCCCTGTTCTGTTCGCGGAGCGATCTCGCGCGGTGGGCCGGTCTTCGATCGAGGCCCGCAGGATGTCGTTGGTCGAGCTTGTCGAGATCCCGAAGGCCACTACCGAGGACCGAGCCATAACGTGGCGGTCGCTCCTGGTTACCTGATGTGTTGAGTTGTACAGCCGTTCGAGCCTATCGAGCCGCACCGAGATGCGGAAACGCGCTGGACACCGCAAGAGAGCGGTGTCCAGCGCGTCACGAGAAGGCCAAGATCAACGGCGAAGGCCGAGGCGCTCGACGATCGAGCGGTAGCGCTCGATCTCCGTCTTCTGGAGGTAGTTCAGCAGGCGACGGCGCTGGCCGACGAGCAGCAGCAGACCACGACGGCTGTGGTGGTCGTGCTTGTGCGTCTTGAGGTGGTCCGTGAGGTGGCTGATGCGGTGGCTCAGCAGCGCGATCTGCACCTCCGGCGAACCGGTGTCGCCCGGCGTCGTGGCGTAGTCGGCGATGATCTTCTTCTTGGTCTCCGCGTCGGTTCCGATCGACATGCGGGCTCCTCTCGGTTAGCTGCGCGGCGCGCCGGGGCCTGTTCACCCGGGCACTCTGGTTCCGCGGCCGTTCTGACGGCATGTCGCCTCGTCGGAGGCAACCTGAGAACTCTAGCGCGCAGGCGCTCCGCCCACCGAATCCGCATGTGATCATCAGGGGGTGGTACGACGTCTCGGAGCCCTCGCCAGCGCGGTCGCGCTGAGCCTGACGCTGCTCACATCCTCTCCCGCGACCGCCCGGGCGCGCGAACCCGCCTGGGCCGCCCTCGTGCCGGCCGGGACCACCCAGGTCGTCCGCACGGTGTCGAGCCACGAGTTCTGCCGCCAGGTCTGGTGCACGGTCACCCAGGCCTGGGAGAAGGACGCCGAGGGCACCTGGACCAAGATCCGGGAGTTCCGCTCGATGATCGGGAGCCGCGGCTGGGGCAAGCGCCACGAGGGCGACTACCGCTCCCCCGGCGGCGTCTTCACGATCGCGGTCACCTTCACCACCGGCGCCCAGAACCCCGGCGAGATGCCGTGGAAGCGCCGCCGCGCCACGTCGATCGTCTCCAGCACGCCCGGGCCCAACTACAACACCTGGCTCGAGGTGCGCGGCGTCACCAGCGGCAACCGCCCGGCGATGCGGTCCGGCTGGGTCCTCGACTACAACAACGTGCGGATCCGGCCCGGCGTCGGACCTCGTCCGGTGCCCGGGAAGGGCAGCGGGATCTTCTACCACACGTCGAAGCCCGGCGATCGGTGGTCACCGACCGCCGGCTGCACCGAGGTCGGCAACCCCCGGCAGATGCGCTGGTTGCTCACGTGGCTGCGCCCGGAGGCGAAGCCGCGCGTGGTGCAGAACCGCTGACGACCGCCGACCGTCAGGCGACCGTGACCGGGTGCCGGACGACGGCGTCGAAGAAGTAGCCGTTGTCGTTGAACGGGGTCTCGAGCGGCTGCACGCGTCCGGCGACGTCGGTCGCCCGCGCCATCAGGACGTGTTCGCCGGCCTCGGGAGCCGGCCACGACCAGGTCCACTGGGCCCAGCCCCGCTGCTTGGACCGCTCGATCCTCGCCTTCGACCAGGTCGATCCGCCGTCGGCGCTGACGACGACCTCCCGGATCGGACCCGCACCGCTCCACGAACGACCGGTCAGCTCGATGGCCGGCCGCTTCTGGAGCGTGGCGGCCCAGGGCAGCTCCCACGCCGAGCGCACCGGGTTGACCGTCAGCGGCGGCGAGTCGACCGGGTAGTCGCCACCGGTCATGCGGTACCACTTCGTGTTCCACGGTGACGTCAGCTCGGTCAGCGAGACCTCCAGCGACCCGAGCCACTTGATGCTGCCGATGCCGACCCAACCGGGCAGCACCAGCCGCAGGGGGAACCCGTGGTCCGGCAGGAGCGGCTTGCCGTTCATGTTCCACACGAGCAGGGCGTCGTCGAGCGCCTTCGCCACCGGGAACGGTCGTCGCACGGGGCCGTAGTCGACGCCACCGGTGACGTAGTTGTCGTCGAGGCCGGTCGCCTGGATCGACACGGCGTCGGGGTTCAGCCCGACCTTCTTCAAGACGTCGCGCAGCCGGACGCCTTCCCACTGGACCGTCCCGACCGCACCGAGCGTCCACGCCGTCCCTGCTGCGGGGGTGTGCTGCTGGGTGTTGAAGAAGCTCCGGCCGTTGCCGGTGCACTCGTGGGTCGCGACCAGCGTGGTGGTCGGCAGCTTCTT
The DNA here is from genome assembly GCF_040045055.1 of Nocardioides pollutisoli. Taxonomy (NCBI): domain Bacteria; kingdom Bacillati; phylum Actinomycetota; class Actinomycetes; order Propionibacteriales; family Nocardioidaceae; genus Nocardioides; species Nocardioides pollutisoli. The sequence goes on along the minus strand of NZ_JBDZDU010000001.1, from coordinate 3,339,941 downwards.
CAGGTCGCGCAGCGTCAGGACCACGGGCCTCTCAGCGGTGCGCGCCTTCTTCAGGCCGTCGCCGAAGATCTTCAGCTGGTACGTCGAGGCGTCGACGACCGGCGTCGCCGTGTGGTTGCGATGACCTGGCGGGACCTGGCCTGGATGCCGGCCGCCTTCGTCGTGTCCTTCACGATCAACCTGACCGTGATCATCCTGGCGCTGGGCGTGGTGACCTGGTTCATCTGGTGGTTCGCGACGCCGTGGCTGATGCGGGCACGGGCCGCGGTCGACCGGTGGTTCCTCGCCTACAGCCGCACCGAGACCCTCGAGCAGCGGGTGCAGGTGCTCGCCGAGACGCGGGCCGACCTGGTCGACCACTCGGCTGCGGAGCTGCGCCGACTCGAGCGCGACCTCCACGACGGCGCGCAGGCCCGGTTGGTGGCGCTGTCGATGAGTCTCGGCATGGCCGACGCGGCGTTCGAGAGCGAGGACCCCGAGCAGGCGCGGCAGCTCATCAAGGACGCCCGCTCGACCACGACCGCCGCGATCGGCGACCTGCGCTCCGTCGTCCGCGGCATCCACCCGCCCGTGCTGGCAGACCGCGGACTGGCCGGCGCGGTCGCGGCGCTCGCCCTCGACATGGCGATCCCGGTGCCGGTCGACGCCCAGCTGCCGGGCCGACCGCCGGCCCCGGTCGAGTCGGCGGTCTACTTCGCGGTCGCCGAGTGCCTCGCCAACGTCGGCAAGCACTCCGGCGCCCGCAACGGCTGGGTCCACCTCCGCCACGAGGACGGCGTCCTGCGAGCGATCGTGGGCGACGACGGCCGTGGCGGCGCCGATCCCGGCGCCGGAACCGGCATGCTGGGGGTGATGCGGCGACTGGCCGCGTTCGACGGCACGCTCAGCGTCTCGAGCCCGGCCGGCGGCCCGACGATCGTCACCCTGGAGGTCCCGTGCGTCTTGTCCTCGCCGAGGACCACGCCCTCCTCCGGGCCGGCCTGATCCAGCTCCTCGAGGGCAACGGCTTCACGATCCTGCACGCGGTCGACAACGCACCCGAGCTCGAGCAGGCGCTGCTCGACCCGGAGGCCGAGGCCGCCGTGCTCGACGTACGTCTGCCTCCGACGCAGACCGACGAGGGACTGCGCGCCGCCATCGCCGTACGGGAAGCACGGCCGGGGTTCCCGGTGATGGTGCTCTCGCAGTACGTCGAGCAGCTCTACGCCCGCGAGCTGCTGGCCAGCGGCGTGGGTGCTGTGGGCTACCTGCTCAAGGACCGGGTCGCCGACGTCGCGGAGTTCGTCGACGGCGTACGACGGGTCGCCGCGGGCGGCACCGTCCTCGACCCGGAGGTCGTCGCGACCGTGATGGCGCGACAGCGCGAGGAACCGGTGGAGCGGCTGACGCCGCGTGAGCAGGAGGTGCTCGGGCTGATGGCCGAGGGCCGGTCGAACGCCGCGATCGCGATGCACCTGAGCGTCACCGAGAAGGCCGTCGCCAAGCACATCAACAGCATCTTCACGAAGCTCGACCTGCCGATCGACGAGGACGACCACCGTCGGGTGCGGGCCGTGCTCGCCTGGCTGCGCGTCTGATCTCCGCCGGGGGGTGGGTTAGTCGCCGATCCGGGCGGCGGTGCGTCATCCACCGTTCCGATCCCGCGAAACGGTGGATCACCCGCCGATCCGGGCCGGCGGTGCGTCATCCACCGTTCCGATCCCGCGAAACGGTGGATCACCCACCGCCGGCCGGTAGATCCCCGACCACAGGTCGGCGTCGTCCCGATAGCCAGCCAAACTCGGCCGGAGGCGGCGCGGTCAAGGGCGCGAAGCGGCGAAGCGAACCCTTGACGGCGCCGGTGGAGGCCGCACCCTGGCGCTATCGGGAGGACGACGTAGACAGTCGGGCTGCGGGGGTTTCGAGACAGGCGCTGCGCGCCTTCCTCAACCACCGGGAGCCGCCGCGCCATGACCCGGGCGGAGTCGCACGTCCGAGTGAACTGACGCGCGCGAGACATCTCTGGACCACCCCGACGAGGCGACCACGAGCCGTCGACCCCGGGCCGGTGACCACGCGTCCGTGACCCCGCTCGTGGGACTACTGGCGACCTCGTCGCGCGCCGTTCACTGGTCGCCACCACACGGCTTCGCGGCAGAGAGGACATGGCGATGACGCAGGCGTCAACCGAGTTCGAGGACGAGCTCGAGATGGAAGACGAGTACGAGGACGAGGCATTCCTCGGCGGGCTCGCCAAGATCGCCGGCTCCCTGCTCGGCGAGGAGGAGTACGAGTTCGAGGACGAGCTGGAGGGCGAGTTCGAGGACGAGTTCGAGATGGAGCTCGAGGGCGAGTTCGAGTCGGAGTACGAGGACGAGTACGAAGACGAGTACGAGTCGGAGTACGAGGACGAGTACGAGGCGGAGGACGAGTACGAGGACGAGTACGAGGACGAGGCCTTCTTCGGTGGGCTCGCCAAGATCGCCGGCTCCCTGCTCGGCGAGGAGGAGTACGAGTTCGAGGCGGAGTCCGAGGAGGAGTACTTCTTCAAGCGGATCGGCCGGGCCCTGCGCAAGGTGCCCTGGCGCAAGGTCATCAAGTTCGCCGCCCCGAAGCTCGCGACCGTCTTCGGCGGCCCCGTCGGCGGGATGATCGCGAAGGCCGTGACGTCGCAGCTCGAGGGCGAGTTCGAGGACGAGCTCGAGGGCGAGCTGGAGGAGATGGCCACCGCGCCGGTCAGTGCGTCGCAGGCCGAGGCGGAGTACCTCGCCGCCCGCGCCACCGCGACCGAGTCCGAGTCGGAGGCGGAGAGCTTCGTCGGGTCGGCGATCTCGCTGACGATCACCCCGCGGGAGCGCCAGGAGCTGCAGCACCTGCTGCCGAGCCTGCTGCGCGGCGCGTCGGTGCTGACCCAGGTGCTGCACCGCAGCCCGGGCTCTCGTCAGGGCCTGCGTCTCCTGCCCGGCATCGTCGGCTCGACGGCCGGCACGCTGGCCCAGCTGCAGCGCTCCGGCCACCGGCTCACCCCGGCCGACGTCGGCACGGTGCTCGGCGCCAGCGCCGACCGCGTGATGACCGATCCCCGCTGGCAGCGCGCCGTCGCGCGTCGTCACGCCCGCGGCCTGGCCCACGTCCACCGTCGGCGCCGTGGCGGCGTACGCCGAGGTCGCGGCTACCGCAGTGGCTACCGCGGCGGCTACCGCACCGGCCCGCGCCGGGTCACCCGCGGACCGGTCCGCACCACCCGTCGTGCCGTCACCGTGCAGCGCCGGCCCAGCCACGTGCACACCCAGCGCGCCGGGACCCGCGTGCAGCGGCCCCGCCCGGGCGTCGTCCGGGTCGTCACCCCCGTCCGCGTGCCCGCCCGCAACGGCAGGCCGGCTCGCACGATCAAGGTCGTCAGCGACGTCAAGGTCCCCCGCGGCGCCGTGCCCACCGGACGACCGGTCGGGCTGACCGCCAAGAAGCGTCGCTGACCACCGAGCCCGAGAACCGACCGACACAGGAGTGGACATGACCACGTTGAACCACCGCTACCCCGCCATCCAGGGCGAGTACGAGGACGAGTTCGAAGACGAGTACGAGGACGAGTACGAGGACGAGGCCTTCTTCGGCGGGCTCGCCAAGATCGCCGGCTCCCTCCTCGGCGAGGAGGAGTACGAGGACGAGTACGAAGGCGAGCTCGAGGATGAGTACGAGGACGAGGCCTTCTTCGGCGGGCTCGCCAAGATCGCCGGCTCCCTCCTCGGCGAAGGCGAGTTCGAGGACGAGTACGAGCTCGAGGAGGAGGGCGAGTACGAGTTCGAGTTCGAGGCCGAGGCGGAAGCCGAGATGGAGTCGGAGCTCGAGTTCGAGGACGAGTTCGAGGAGGAGGCCGAGGAGGAGGCCGAGGGCTTCGTCAACCCGGTCCGGCGCATCTACCGCGACGCCGAGTCGATGGCGCACCTCGCCGTACGCGCTGAGCGGGCTCAGAGCGAGTCGGAGGCCGAGGCCTTCATCGGCGCCCTGGTGCCCCTCGCTGCAAAGCTCATCCCCCGCGCCGCGAAGCTGATCTCCCGCAACGCGCCGACCCTGGTCAAGGGAGCGAGCCGGATCGTGCGGCAGCTGCGCCGCTCCCCGCAGGGCCGCCGCCTCGTGCGCGGGCTTCCGGTGGTGCTGCAGCGCACCGCGCAGAGCCTCGCCGACCAGGCCGCCAACGGCCGCGACATCGACGCGGACACCGTCGTGCGCACGCTCGGCACCATGACCGGGCGGGTGCTCGGCCCGCGCCGTCGCCGCAGGGCGCTGCGCGCGGTCAACCACTGGGACCGCCGCTGGCAGCGGCGGGCGCACTGGCAGCGCCGCCACGGTCACCGCCCCTACCGGATCCACGGCCGCGGCGTACGCCGCCCGGGCTACCGCGCTCCGATGCGCCGCCCGGTCAACCGGCGGGTGACCCGCCGTGTCCGCCGTCGCTGAGCGGGTCGGTCCTCGCACACCCGTGCCTGTCACCCGGGTGCGGAGGGCCGTCCCCGCACCCGGGCGCACCCCGCTGGCGTCCTTCGCCACCGGGCAGGGCGTCAACGTCCGCCGGCACCTCGAGGCGCTGCGCGACTTCCACCGCACCGAGTTCGGTACGTCGATCGCGCGGCCGTCCGAGGGGCACGTCCAGGCCGTCAACGAGCTGCTCGCCCGGCTGCGCCGCCCGCTGGAGCAGGCCGTGGTCGAGGTCGAGCGGACCGGCCAGGCCGCCGCCCGCCACCCGGGGTCGGTCGACCTCGGCGAGCTGCTCCGGCTCAAGAGCAAGGCCCACGACTGGGTCCGTGCGACCGAGCGGGTGTGGGACTTCTACTTCGAGCTCTTCGGCCAGCGCCAGGGGGCCTTCGGTGAGTGGCTCTACGCCTGCGACAAGATCGCGCTCGACTGCTACCAGCACATCCACATGCACCTCGGGAAGCCACGGTCGATCCCCAGCCCGGCACCGTTCGCCTACATGCGCACCGGCTTCTCGCCGGCGACGTACCGGCGCAACATCCCGCTGCGCAAGCTGGGCCGGCAGCTCAACCCCTTCCCGCTGGTGCAGCTGCCCTACCACCGAATGGTCAACCCCTGGACCATGGGCGCGATCCTCCACGAGGTCTGCCACAACCTGCAGAACGAGCTGGCCCTCGAGGACGAGATCCCGCGCGCGGTCTACCGATCGCTCCGCGCCGCCGGGCAGCCGGTGTCGGTGGCCCGGACCTACGCCCGGTGGAACCGGGAGATCTTCGCCGACCTGGTCGGCTGCATGCTCGGGGGCGAGGCGTTCGTCGCGTCGCTGATGGACGTGATCGGTCGCAGCCCCGAGCAGGTGCTGGCCTTCTCGCCCCACGGCGTGCACCCGACGCCGTACCTGCGGACGTTCTTGTCGACGCACCTGCTGCGCCGGATGGGCTTCGACCACATCGCCGCCGACTACGAGAAGGTCTGGCTGCGGCTCTTCCCGAGCACGGCCGGCACCACGATCCCGCGCGTCATGCTCACGCACCGCGAGGAGACGGCACGGGTCGTGGTGGACGCGATCTGCTACACGAAGTTCCCGTCGCTCGGGAACAAGTCGCTGCGCCAGGTGATCACCTTCGAGCCGCGGCAGCAGGCGATGATCGAGGAGGCTGCCGGCCGGCTGGCGAAGGGCATCGACCCCGGCGTCGTGCCGGAGCGCTTCCTCATCGGCGCCGTGCGGATCGCCGTCGACCGCGGGCTGGCCACGCCCGAGGTCGCGATGCGGAACTTCTACCAGGCCCTCTCGGGGAGCTGAGCCATGACGATCTCCCTCGCCCTCCACGAGCTCCGCGACGCGACCGCCCGGCTCTCCGAGGCCGTCACCGAGCTGGTCATGATCGCCCACGAGGACCGACCCGACGGCAGCGAGGTCGCCGCCGTCGACAGCTTCGCCGAGCAGGTGTCCGAGCTCCAGTCGGCCGTCGTCACGGCCGGCCGCGTCCTCGCCGCCGTCGACGGCACGGACCAGCTCGCGCGCCGGATGGCCGACGTCGACGCGGCCATCGCGTCCGCCGCCCTGCGCTACTGGCGTGACCTGCGCTCGTACGACGCGACCGCGGCGATGCGCCAGGCGGCGCGTCGCGGCCGGGCGGACTGGCGGGCCTGGCAGGTGAGCATCGAGCAGTCCCAGGAGCGCTGCGAGCAGCCGTTGCTCGAGGCCGTGACGCGCGCCCGTGCCGTCTGGCTCGAGCTCGCCGAGCTGGTCTCGCTCTGGCTCGCGCACGGACCCATCACGATCGACGCCGGCGGACCGGCATCGGAGAACACCAGGAGGAGCACATGAGCTCGAAGTCAGCCATCCCCGTCGTCGACGTCGACCAGGCATTTCCCACCATGGTCGGCGCGACGAGCGGATCGACGGCCGTCGCACCGTTCGACCAGGGGCCGACCGTCCGTGCCGCGATCCGAGACGTTCTCGGCATGCGCAGCCGGGTGCAGGACCCCAAGGCGTTCACCGACGCCCTCACGGCGGCGTTCCGGCTCTCCCGCTTCGAGGGCCACATCACCTCGGAGTTCGTGCCGCGTGGGTACGCCGTCCAGGCCGACCTCGGCGCCGTCACGGGGGGTCAGGCCTCGCTCTACCGGCGCGCGACGCTGGCACGCACCGAGATCCTCCGGATCCTCGACGGCCTCACGCCTCTGCGCGTCGACGGCGACCTCCAGGACATGGACGCCTACCGCACCATCGTCCGCAACGCCGTGCAGAACCTGGTCGACGAGCTCGGTGCCCCCGGCGGACCCCGGGTGACCATGGTCGACTCCTACCTCGCCGGCCTCCTCGGCACGTCCCCCGACCGCGACCCCGACACCATCGGCGGCCAGCTCGGGGCGCTGCGCGACCGCTTCGGCCTCGTCGACGACAACGTCAACACCATCGAGGAGGAAGGTCTGCGTACGGCGTACTGGACCCTCGTCGACATGGTCCGCGACCTCAAGGTCTCGTGGGGCTCCCAGCGTGACCACTTCACCGGCGGCTCGGGCGCCGGCTTCCTCGGCACCGAGCTGATCCTGATCAGCCGCCTGATGGAGGCTGCCGCGGACCAGGTCGACGAGCTGGAGCTGGTGCTCGACTCGGTGCTGATCTCGCAGTCCGAGCGGCAGACGATCATGCTGCACGACGAGTCCAACCTGACCCTCGACGGGCTGCTGAGCTGGCTGCGCACCTTCCTCGCCGAGGAGGGCCGCCACCTCGCCCAGGACGCGGGCCGTGACGGCATCGTCTCGGCGCTCGCCCCGACCGCGGTCGCCCTGGCCGAGACCTTCCAGCACGCGCTCGCCGACCCGATCGTGCCGGGCAACGCCATCGAGGGCCTGGTGCCGGTCCGCTACCTGCGGGCCGGGTGCTGCCGCAGCTGGCCACCCGGGATGCGGTCCGCACGGGTCGCGATCGCGGTGTCCAGCCTGTGCCGGCTGCTCATGGAGCTGGCCCGGCGGGCGCAGCGCATCGGTCGCTGGGCCGGCGTCGTGGTCATCGACGTCGCGATCTCGCACGTGCGGCACAACATCGACGCGAAGAACCCGCCGCTGGGCGGGGTCGTCAACGTCGAGGTGCGCGGTCTCAACCTGCGCCGCCACTTCATCCCGGCGTTCGTCGGGAGGCGGGCGCGCGAGCAGGGCGAGGAGCACTGCCGCGCCGAGGAGCTCGACCTGCGTGACCTGGTCCGGCCCCTGGAGCTCTCGGCCACCGCCGACGGCGAGAGCGTCTCGGCGCTCTTCGCCGTCAACGAGCTGCGTCCGATCCTCAGCGAGGCCCAGATCTTCGAGATCCCGGACGAGGGACTGGTGTTCCCGGCGTCCGACGTGCCCGTCGCGCTGATCGACTCCGAGACCGCGCAGGTGGTCCACGCACCCTGGCCCAGGTCGTGGCCACGACTGGTGCGCGCCGACCACCCGAACCCGCCGAAGGGCGACATCGACAAGGAGGTCCGGATCGCGCGGGTCGACGGCCTGCGGGCACCCGTGGTCGAGGACTACCGGTTCCGCGACCCGGTCGGCCGGTCGATCGAATCGATCAACGACCCCGACGAGTCGGCGCGCCCCGACGGAGTGGCGTCCGACGTGTCGAGCCTGGTCGACCACCTCGTCGAGCAGCTGGTCGCCCGCCTCGACCGGGAGCAGCGCTTCCAGGTCGGGCCGAGGACCGCCGTCAAGACCCCCGTCCAGACCCCCGTCCCGACGCCCGCCGCCAAGAAGGCTCCGGCCAAGAAGACGCCCGCCAAGAAGGCTCCGGCCAAGAAGCAGGGAGGCCAGTGAGATGTTGACCGAGAAGGACTACCAGGAGCGGATCGACCGGATCCACGCGCTCCGCGAGCAGGTCGCCGACCGGCTCTCGGGGAGCCTGGTCTCCAACCCCGCCCTGGCCGAGGAGCTGAACGGCCAGATCGACGACCTCGTCGACGCCGCGGTCCGTGCCGACGAGGCGGCGGGTGCGCCGCCCGACCGCGGGCTCGCCGCCCTGGTCGGCATCGGCCCGGACGCCGCGCAGGAGTTCGGCGAGACGCTGACCACCCAGGGCGTCACGCCGTACGACGACAACGTCAACTCCGAGCGCATCGTCGCCGTCGGCGACCTCTACTACCTCTACCAGCACGAGGCCATCGGGGTGTTCAAGGTCGTGCAGAAGCTCAAGGAGCTGTTCGAGAGCGGCGCGGTCCGGCTGTCGTCGGGTCCGGGCGCCTACCGGCTCTACCAGTTCGACCGCCGCGACGTGCTCCGCTACACCCGCAAGGACCGGCACGACGCCTACCGGCGGGTGCTCGGCTACGGACGCGGTCTCGGCTCGGCGCAGAGCCGGCCGAACACCGACTTCCACCTGCTCTTCGGGCACTTCGTCAACCAGGTCACGCTCTTCTGGCGTGACAAGCGCATCTCGGACGTGATCCGCGAGCGGGCGCTCGACCCGAGCTTCGGCTCCATCGCGGTCGTACGCCGGGCCGGGCTCGACCTGCGCAACAACCTGAAGTTCACGTCGTTCGGTCACCTGAACGTCCTGCGCATCGAGGTCATGCAGGTGCTCGAGGAGTGCTTCCGGATCCTCGGCTCGGAGGACGTCAAGGACCTGTTCGGGGCCGACAACGCCTGGGACGTCGTCGACGAGGTGCTGATCCGCTACTTCGACGAGCGGCTGCAGAGCTCGCCGCGCCAGCGGATGGCCGTCACCGGCCGCGAGGTGCTGCGCTGGCTGTCCGGCCCGCACATCCTCGAGACCGGTCGGGGCGAGTTCGAGACGATGCTGATGGACATCGCCGAACCGGCCGAGGAGTGGCTGACCTCGGCCCAGGCGATGACCCTGGCCCGGCGTACGGGCTCCGACCGGGTGCTCCCCTGGGAGACCCTCGGCCAGTCCGGCGTCGCCGTGCCGGTCAACGAGCGGAGCCCGCTGACGGTGCCGCCGACCGGGATCACCCAGCCCCGACGGATGCCGGCGCCGGTCTACCCCCGACGAGGGGGCCGTGGCACCTACCGCGGCGGCAGGGGCGGCGTGCCGCGGCGTCGGCCGCGCTGAGCCGCCATGGACAACCGGCTCGGGGCGGTCCGTCGCGCCGCTGCGCGGGCCGCCCCGGCCGCGCTCGACGACCTGGAGTCGTGGCTCCGGATCCCGTCGGTGAGCGGGTCGCCGGAGGTGGGACGGGCGGTGGCGTGGGTGTCGTCCCGGCTGAGCCGGAGCGGTGCCGACGTACGCCGCCTGCCCGGTCCGGTCGTGGTCGCCCGAACCCCTGGCCAGGGTGGCGCGACCACCGTCGTCTACGGCCACCTCGACGTGAAGCCGCCCGGTCCCGGGTGGACCTCGCCGCCGTTCCGGCCGACCCGGCGTGGGCACCGGCTGGTCGCCCGGGGCGCGAGCGACGACAAGGGCCAGCTGATGTCGCACCTGGTCGCGCTGGAGGCCTGGGCGCGCGCAGGTGGCCCGCCCGGTGACGTCATCACGATCGTCGACGGCGCCGAGGAGGTCGGCAGTCCCGGCCTGCCTGCGGCCCTGCAGCGGGCCCGGCTCTCCGGGCCGGTCTCGGCGGTCGTCGTGGTCGACACCCGCGCCGCGGGACCTGGGCGCCCGACCGTCACGCTGACCCAGCGCGGGGCCGTCCCGGTCCACCTCACCGTCGACGTCGGTGGGCGGCCCGTGCACGCCGGCCGCCTCGGCGGTGCGGTCGTGGACCCGTCGCTGGTCCTCGCCGCGATCCTCGACCGCGCCTCGCGCTGGCTCGTCACGCTCCCGACTCCCCCGCCTCCCCACCCCACCGAGCCGACGCTCGGCGCCATGCGTGCCGCGGCCGGCCGGCGAGCGGTCCTCGCCGATCCCGTGCGCGGCGCGACCCGGGCCGGCGCGATCACCGTCAACCGTCTGGCCGCCCGTGCGGCGGCCGGCGCCGTCCCCACCCGAGCGGACGCCTGGACCGACGTCCGGGTGCCACCCGGCCTCGACCCCGCGCACGTCGTACGACGCCTGCGGCGCGAGCTCCGCCGCGGACTGCCGCCGGGCGTGACGCTCACCCTCGCGGCAGGCCCCGGTGGCGCGGGGATGGTCCTCGCTCCACCCGGTCGCGTCCGCGGCGCCGTCGACGAGGCCTGCCGCGCGGCGTACGGCCGGGCGGCGGTGAGCGCGGCATCGGGCGGCTCGATCCGCGCCGCCGAGGTGCTCCGCGACGTCTTCGGCCAGGCGCCGGTGCTGCTCGGACTGGGTCCGGCGGACGACGGCGCCCACGGCCCCGATGAGTACCTCGACCTGCGCGAGTGGCCCGCCCAGGTGGACGTGCACACCATCCTGCTGGCCCGGCTTGCGGCCACCAGAACCCCCCGATCGGGCCAGCGATCCGGGCCGTCGACCTCTGTTACGGTCCAAAGGCCTGCCGCGTCATGGGGATCGGAAAGTGCACTGCAACTCTCGGGAGTGACATGACCGCGCCACCAGGAAGCGAGCGTCGCCGCACCCTCGCGGTCCGGCCGCGGCTCGGCGAGCACGACCACCTCGACCCGCCCCCGTCCGGGCCGGCATCCGACCCCGACCGGCTCGGCGAGCTGCTCGGGCAGGTCGCCGAGCTGGTCGATCAGGGCACCTACGACACCGACGAGCGCGAGGGCGTGCTCCTCGACGTGACGCTGGGCCGGGTGCGCTGCGTCATCGTCGAGCAGGAGCCGCCGCTGCGGGTGACGCTCTCGCCGCGCGAGCGACAGATCGCCCTGATGGTGGCGCACGGTCGCACGAACCAGGCGATCGCGACGTCGCTCGAGATCAGCGTGTGGACGGTCTCGACCCACCTGCGGCGGATCTTCGCCAAGCTCGCCGTCTCCAGCCGCGCCGAGATGGTCGCCCGGCTGCTGGCCGACCACGACTACTCGCCGCTGGTCGCCCCGGACGCCCGGTAGGCGAGGTAGACCGCGCGCACGCCGACGGCCCGCTCGAGCTCGCGCATGACGCTGCCGAAGAACTGCTCCCGGTAGGTCTCGTCGGTCACCGTCGAGACGGTCAGGTAGAGACCGGAGAACGCCGCGAGGAAGGTCGACACCTGGACCAGCGCCCGCGACGAGGTGAACTCCGGGTCGGTCTGCCAGGCGCTCATCACCGGGTCGGACATGATCAGCCAGCCGAAGAGCATCAGGAACCCGAACACGCTCAACGACAGCAGCAGGACCTGGGTGACCTGGACGATCATCAGCACCAGGATCAGGTTCCAGCGCTCGAAGCCGGTCACCTCGGCGTACGACGCCGGGTCGGCGTCCGGGTCGTCGACCAGCTCGCGGCAGACCTCGGCGAGCGGCGTCCGCGCACAGGTGCGGAGCAGGAACGCGTCGTCGACGTGGTCGTCGGCGCGGTCCACCTCCTCGGGCAGCCGGACGAAGAGGAAGCCGACCGCGAGCAGGGCGAAGAGCAGCACCACCAGCCAGAGCGTGCCGACCGAGAGGTTGCCGCCGACCTGCCACATCTCGGTGTTGATGAAGAGGAAGGTGATCGCGAGCAGCAGCAGCGGGAGCGCACGCGTCGTCATCGGCAGCAGCGTGCGCAGGCTGCCGAAGGTCCGGGCCAGCGCCCAGGTCACGATCTGCCGGGCGTGCAGCGCGGTGAGGGCGTACCAGGTCGCGGCGATCAGTCCGAGCGACACCAGCAGCGCCGGGCCGGCGCTGAACTCGTCGAGGAACCACGCAAGCAGGACACCCGCAGCCGCCGCGACCAGGGCGACCACGAGCACCAGCGGCACCGTGCGCTTGAGCCGGAGCGCGTTGCGTACGTCGGCCCGCTTCTCGGGGACGAAGTAGGACAGTCCGTGCTGGAGGAACCACGCATCGGTGTCCTCGAGGACGCTCACCGCGCCTCGAGCAGCGTGCGCGCTTGGTCGACGTCGTCCTTCATCTGCTCGATGAGCTTCTCGACGCCCTCGAAGGCGACCATGCCGCGCAGCCGCTCGACGAAGCTGACCTCGACCTCGACGCCGTAGAGCTCGAGGTCGTCGCGGTCGAGCACGTAGCTCTCGACGCGCCGCTCGCGCTCGCCGGCGAAGGTCGGGTTGGTGCCGACGCTGATCGCCGCGGGGTAGGTCTCCCCCGTGTCGAGCCGGCGCAGCCGGCCGGCGTACACGCCGTCGGGCGGAGCCGCGACCATCTCGCTGGTGGGCACGTTGGCGGTCGGGTAGCCGAGCTCGCGCCCGCGCCTGTCGCCCTGGACGACCACGCCGCGCACGGCGTACGGGCGGCCCAGCGCCTCGGCCGCGCCGGCGACGTCACCGGCGGCCAGGCTCATCCGGACGTACGTCGACGACCACACCTGCGGGCCGCCGTCGAGCGGGATGCCCTCGGCGGTGAAGCCGAAGCGTTCGCCGGTCTCACGCAGGGTGCCGACGTCGCCGGCGGCACGGTTGCCGAAGCGGAAGTTGGCACCGACCACGACCGCGCCGGCGTGGAGGGTGTCGACCAGGACGCGCTCGACGAACTGCTCCGGGGTCCAGGCGGCGACGTCGCGGTCGAAGGGCACCGCCAGCATCGCGTCGGCACCGACCTCGCCGAGCAGCTGCGCGCGCACCTCGAGGGAGGTCAGCGTCGTCGGGGCGTGCTCGGGGCGCAGCACCGCCATCGGGTGCGGGTCGAAGGTGACCGCCACGACGGTGAGACCGCGCTGGTCGGCGATCTCCCGCGCTCGCGCCACCACGTGGCGGTGGCCGAGGTGCACCCCGTCGAAGTTGCCGATGACGACGGCCGTCGGCCCCAGGTCGGCCGGGACGTCGTCCAGGGATCGCCAGATCTGCACGGGCAGGACTCTATCGGCGCGTCATACGAAGACGGCGACGGCCTTGGCCGCGTCGCCCCGTGGCTCGTAGAGCGCGAGGAACTCGCCGTCGGGGGCGAACACCGCGGTGAGGCCCTCGAGGTCGATCGCGAGGGCCCGTCCGACGCGGACGTCGGCGGCCTGCGCGTTGTCGAGCTCGACCGCGGCGAAGGCGGCGCGGGCGGCCTCGGCGATCGGCATCGGCGTGAACTCCTCCGCCAGCTCGTCCAGGGTGTGGGCGGACGCGAGGTCGTAGGGACCGACGGCCGTACGCCGCAGCGCGGTCAGGTGACCACCGACGCCGAGCCGGGCGCCGAGGTCGCGGGCGATCGCCCGGATGTAGGTGCCGCTCGAGCAGCGCACGGAGATGTCCAGCTCGGTGGTCGAGCTCGTCGAGACCCCCCGCACCTCGTGGACCGTGAGCTCGTGGACGGTCACCGGGCGGGCCTTGAGCTCGACCTCCTCGCCGTCACGCACGCGCTGGTAGGCGCGCTTGCCGTCGACCTTGATCGCGGAGACCGCGGTCGGCACCTGAAGGATGTCGCCGACGAGCTCGGCGGCGGCGGCCCGGACCGTTGCCTCGTCGAGGCCGTCGGCGGCGACGGTCGCGGTGACCTCGCCCTCGGCGTCGTCGGTCGTGGTCGCGACGCCGAGCCGGATCGTCGCGTCGTAGCCCTTCTCGGTCAGCATCAGGTGGCCGAGCAGACGGGTCGCCCGGTTGATGCCGAGCACCAGCACGCCGGTCGCCATGGGGTCGAGCGTGCCGGCGTGGCCGACCTTGCGGGTGCCGGCGAGCCGGCGCACCCGGGACACCACGTCGTGCGACGTCATGCCCCCGGGCTTGTCGACGACGACCAGGCCGGACACCGGACCGGGCTCAGCCGTCACGCGTCGTCGTCGTCGAGGTCGTCGTCCTCGTCGAGGTCGTCCTCGTCGGTGACCTCGCGCGGCTTCTTGTACGGGTCCTGCTCGCCGGCGTACTGCTCGACGCGGCGGGCCGCGACCTCGTCGTCGAGCGCCTTGGCCCGGGCCAGCACCTCGTCGAGGTGGCGGGCGCTCTCGGGCAACGCGTCGGCGATGAAGGTCAGGGTCGGCGCGGTGCGCATGCCGAGCTGCTTGGCGACCTCCGAGCGGAGCAGGCCCTTGGCCGACTCCAGCGCGGCGGCGGTGCTGGCGAGGGCGGCCTCGTCGTCACCGGTCGCGTCGAGCACGGTGTAGAAGATCGTCGCCTGCTGGGAGTCACCGGTGAGTCGGACGTCGGTGATCGTCACGAACCCGAGCCTCGGGTCCTTGATCCGACGTTCCAGCATCTCCGCGACGATCACCTGGATCCGGTCCGCGATCTTGCGGACGCGTGGGCTGGCCATGTTCCTTCTTACTCCTTTACGCCGAGTCGGCGCAGTGTCAGTCGGTGGAAACGCCGAGTCGGCGCAGTGTCAGCTGACACTGCGCCGACTCGGCAGGGGATCAGCCGCGCGGGATTTCCTTCATCTCGAAGGCCTCGATGATGTCGCCCTCCTTGATGTCCTGGAAGTTCCGCAGCACCAGACCACACTCGAAGCCCTCACGGACCTCGGACGCGTCGTCCTTCTCGCGCTTGAGCGACGCCAGGTCGAGGTTGTCGGCGACGACGTTGCCGTCGCGGATCACCCGGACCTTGGCGTTGCGGCGGATCAGGCCAGCGGTGACCATGCAGCCGGCGATGTTGCCGAGCTTGGACGAGCGGAAGATCGCACGAATCTCCGCCTGGCCGAGCACCGACTCCTCGTACTCCGGCTTGAGCATGCCCTTGAGGGCCGCCTCGATCTCCTCGATCGCCTGGTAGATGACCGAGTAGTAGCGGATCTCGACACCTTCCTTGTCGGCCATCTGCGCCGCCTTGCCCTGGGGCCGGACGTTGAAGCCGATGATGATGGCGTCGGAGGCTGCCGCGAGGTCGACGTTGGTCTCGGTGATCGCACCGACGCCGCGGTCGATGACCCGGAGGCTGACCTCGTCGCCGACGTCGATCGCGGACAGGGCGTCCTCGAGGGCCTCGACCGAACCGGACACGTCGCCCTTGAGGATGAGGTTGAGCTCCTGGCTCTCGCCCTTCTCCATGGAGGCCATGAAGTCCTCGAGGGTACGGCGGACGCGGCGCTTGGCCTGCATGGCCGCACGCTCACGGGCCTCACGCTTCTCAGCGATCTGGCGCGCCGTGCGGTCGTCCTCGACCACGATGAACGTCTGACCGGCACCGGGCACCGCGGTGAGACCGAGCACCATCGCGGGACGCGACGGGTCGGCTTCCTCGATGTTGTCGCCGTGCTCGTCGAGCATCGCGCGGACGCGGCCGTAGCCGGCTCCCGCGACGATCGAGTCGCCGACGCGCAGCGTGCCGCGCTGGACCAGCACCGTGGCGACCGGACCGCGACCGCGGTCCAGGTGCGCCTCGACGACGAGGCCCTGGGCGTCCTGGTCCGGGTTGGCCCGGAGGTCCAGGGACGCGTCAGCCGTCAGGATGACCGCCTCGAGCAGCTTGTCGAGGTTGAGCTCGGACTTCGCGGAGACGTCGACGAACATCGAGTCGCCGCCGTACTCCTCGGGCACCAGGCCGTACTCGGTCAGCTGGCCGCGGACCTTGGTCGGGTCGGCGTCCGGCTTGTCGATCTTGTTGACCGCGACCACGATCGGGACGCCAGCGGCCCGGGCGTGGTTGAGCGCCTCGACCGTCTGCGGCATCACGCCGTCGTCAGCGGCGACCACGAGGATCGCGATGTCGGTCGCCTGCGCACCACGAGCACGCATGGCGGTGAACGCCTCGTGACCCGGGGTGTCGATGAAGGTGATCCGACGATCGTTGCCGTCGACCTCGGCCGTGACCTGGTAGGCACCGATGTGCTGGGTGATGCCACCGGCCTCCTTGTCGACGACGTTGGCGTTGCGCAGCGCGTCGAGGAGCTTGGTCTTTCCGTGGTCGACGTGACCCATGACGGTGACGACCGGCGGACGGATGGCCAGGTCGGCCTCGTCACCCTCGTCCTCACCGAACTCGAGGTCGAACGACTCGAGCAGCTCGCGGTCCTCGTCCTCCGGGGAGATGACGAGCACGACGTAGTTGAGCTCCTCCCCGAGCAGCTCGAACGTCTCGTCGTTGACGGACTCGGTCGCGGTCACCATCTCGCCGAGGCTGAACAGCATCTGCACGAGCGACGAGACGTCGACGTTGATGCGCTCGGCGAAGTCGGTCAGTGACGCGCCACGCGGCAGCTTGACGGTCTCGCCGTTGCCCTTGCGGACGCGGATGCCGCCGATGGTCGGGGCCTCCATGGCCTCGAACTCCATCCGACGGGCGCGCTTCGACTTCCGTCCACGCCGCGACGGACCGCCGGCGCGACCGAACGCACCCTGGGTCTGGCCACGCTGGCCGGGACGACCGCCACCGGGGCGACCGCCACCGCTCGGGCCGAAGCCACCGGGACGACCCGGGGCACCGGCACCAGCCGGGGCACCACGGCCCGGAGCGCCACCGCGACCCGGAGCACCGCCGGGGCCACCACGGGCGCCGCCGGGGCCACCGCGGGCGCCGCCGGGACCACCGGGGCCACGGCCACCGGGGCCACCACCGAAGGCGGCGGGAGACTTGGGCATCATCGCCGGGTTGGGGCGCGGCATGCCGGGACGGCCGGGCGCGCCACCGTCGCGAGCACCCGGGGGGCGCGGCGGACGGTTGTCACCAGCACCGGCACCGGCGGCGGGCGGAGTGCCCTCGCGAGCCGGGGAGGGCGCGGGCTTGCGGCCCATGCCCTGGCTGGAGGCGAACGGGTTGTTGCCCGGACGGGTGCCACCAGGCTTGCCGACCGGACGGGGAGCGGGAGCCTTGGGGGTGGCCGAGGCGGCAGGCGCCTCGGGCTCGGCCGGCGGCTCGGTGGCCGCGGGGGCCTCCGGCTCGGCGGCAGCAGCCTTCTTCGGACCCGGCCGCGGTGCGGCGGGGGCCTCGGGGGCGGCCGTCTCGGCCACGGGCTCGGCCACCGGGGCGGCGGCGGGCTCAGCAGCCGCGGGCGCCTCGGGGGCGGCCTCGGGCTCGGCCGCGGCGGGAGCCGGGGCAGCCTTCTTGGCCGGCGCCTTGGGGGCCGGCTTGGCGGGCGCCTCAGGTGCGGCGGCGGGCGCCTCCGCCTTCAGCTTGTCGCCGTACTCCTTGCGGAAACGCATCTCCGCAGGCAGCTCGACGGTCGAGCTCGCCGACTTGACGAACTCCCCCATCTCCTTGAACTTCTCGAGAACGAACTTGCTCTCGACACCGAACTCTTTGGCGAGTTCGTGAACTCGGGTCTTAGCCACGCTTCTCCTTCTGGCCTGAGACCCGGGTCCAGTTCTGTGCTGGGGGGTGATTCAGACCGTTAGTGGTTGTGCAAACTCATCGGAAAGTACTCATCGAGTGCTCATGAGCTGCTGCTCCAGTCTCTGTCGGTCGATTGGTCGGTCATGGGTGTGCGCGAGTCGAGGTAGTCCCTCACCGGTGCGCTGGAGAGACCCGCCGCGACCCGAAGGGCACGGCCGAGAGCCTTCCGGCGCACGGCGAGTTCGAAACACTCGGTCGTGGGATGCAGGTGCGCCCCGCGGCCGGCTGCGGTGCCCTGCGGATCGGGTACGGCGGCCGGCTGGCCGAACGCATCCGAGCCGACGGTCACCCGCAACAGCTCGCTCTTCGCGGCCCGCGTCCGGCATCCCACGCAGGTCCGAACCGGGCCGGTAGGGGCTGAGGGTTCGGGGCATGCTGAGGAAAAGTGTTCACGCGCCACTGCTGACAACCTTACCGCTATCGGGCCAGCGATTCGAACCGGCGCAGGTCGCTCACGCGCCGAGCAGCCGCAGCAGGTGCGGCCACAGCGCGAGACCGAGCTCCGAGTCGGCCTCGAACGTCCCGCCGTGGGCGAAGCGAGGCGGTGGAGCGGGCGGCTCCCCGGGCAGGACCAGCCGGTGTCCGGCGTGGTCGAGCACGAGCACCGTCGTGGCCAGACCGGCGGCCTCGCGGCGGGCCGCGACCTGGTCGGCGAAGTCCACGGCAGGCCAGACCCGGTCGTCGCCACCGGCCGTCAGCAGCACCTCGCCGGCGATCCGCTCGACCGGGATCCGCGAGGCAGGCACCCGGTCGGCGTACTTCTCCAGGGCCTGCTCGTACTGGCCGATGAACTCCGGCGGGTCGGTCTCCGGCTCCCACGAGTCGTCGTACGGCACGAACGGCAGTGGCTCTCCCCCGCGCGTCCACGACGAGCGCTGCGGGCGCTCGGGGCTCAGCGACGCCCACACCACGTCGCTCGGGGAGATCGCGACGACCGCGTCGATCTCGGGGTGCATCGCACCGAGCAGCAGTGCCGCCTCCGCGCCGCGGGAGGTCCCCATGACGACCAACCGCTCGCACCGCTCGTGGAGCGTGGCGAGCGGGTCGTCGAAGGACTCGAGCGCCACCAGGTCGACGGCCTCCCCGAACCAGCGGTACGACGCCGCGGTGGCGCCGGCCGCGGCGAGGACCCGGCAGCGGTCCTCCTCGACCCGGCCGCTGGAGCCGGCCAGGACGAGGACGCCGGTGGGGCCGTCACCTACGAGGAACATCAGTCGTCGGTGGCCGGTGCCTCGTCCGAGCGGATGTCGATCCGCCAGCCGGTCAGACGCGCGGCCAGGCGGGCGTTCTGGCCCTCCTTGCCGATCGCCAGCGACAGCTGGAAGTCGGGGACGACCACGCGAGCCGAGCGGGCCTCCAGGTCGATGATCTCGACCGAGGTGACCCGAGCCGGCGAGAGTGCGTGCGCGACGAGCTCGGCCGGGTCCTCGGACCAGTCGACGATGTCGATCTTCTCGCCGTGCAGCTCGGACATCACCGACCGGACCCGCTGGCCCATCGGGCCGATGCAGGCACCCTTGGCGTTGACGCCGGGGGCGCTCGTCGTGACCGCGAGCTTGGTGCGGTGGCCGGCCTCCCGGGCGATCGCCGCGATCTCGACGGTGCCGTCGGCGATCTCGGGCACCTCGAGGGCGAAGAGCTTCTTGACCAGGTTGGGGTGGGAGCGCGACAGCGTGATCTGCGGACCACGCATGCCCTTGCGCACCGACACCACCAGGCACTTGATGCGGGTGCCGTGGGCGTAGACCTCGCCCGGGACGCGCTCGCCGACGGGCAGCAGCGCCTCGAGCTTGCCGAGGTCGACCAGCACGTCGTCGGGGTTGCGACCCTGCTGGATGATCCCCGAGATGATGTCGCCCTCCTTGCCGGAGAACTCGCCGAAGCGGATGTCGTCCTCCGCGTCGCGCAGCCGCTGCAGCATGATCTGCTTCGCGGTCGTCGCGGCGATCCGGCCGAAGCCGTCGGGCGTGTCCTCGAACTCGCCGACCTTGTTGCCGTCGTCGTCGAGCTCGTCGGCCAGCACGGTCACGTGGCCGGACTTGCGGTCCAGCACCACGCGCGCCGACTCGTGCGCGCCGGGCGACTTCGTGTACGCCGTGAGCAGGGCCTGCTCGATGGCCTCCACGAGCACTTCGAACGAGATCTCTTTCTCCCGCTCGAGCATGCGCAAGATGCTCATGTCGATGTCCATCAGGCCTCCTCGTCGTTCTCTGTCGCAGCGGCAGTGCGGTTGAACTCCACCTGCACGAGCGCCTTCTTCACCTCGGCGTACGCGACCTGGCGGTCGGCACCGTCGATCTCCAACGTGACCTGCTCGTCGGTCGAGTCGCCGATCCGCCCGGTCGCCGACGAGCCGTCGGCGAACGTCACCTTGACCAGTCGGGTCGCGTTGCGGCGCCAGTGGCGCGGCAGCGTCAGCGGTCGGTCGACTCCCCGTGACGTGACCTCGAGCGTGTAGGGCTGCTCGCCCATCACGTCGGACTCGTCGAGCACCCGGTTGACCTCGCGGGTCGCCTCGGCGACCTCGTCCAGGGTCACTCCGCCGTCCTTGTCGACGGCGACGCGGAGGATCCGGCGCTTGCCGGCGGGGGTGATCTCGACGGCCTCGACATCGAGGCCCAGGGCACGCAGGGGGTCGACGAGCTCAGCCTCGATCCGGTCCCGGGTGGTGTCCTGGTTGGCGCTGCTCACGGGCGGGCGACCTCCTTGTGCTGTTGTTGGTCGTCCACGATAGCGGCTCGGGAGCCAGTCGATAGGGTCGGCGCCGTGCCCGTCGGTCCGCTCCTTCCCCGCCGCGCCGCGCTCGCCCTCGGCGTCGCGGGCGTGGCGCTGCTGACGGGGTGTGACAACGACGACAAGGACCCCGCCGCGACGCCGAGCCCGGACCCCGACGTCGCTCTCGTCGACGGTGTCGTCGCCCAGCTCTCGGTGGCCCTCCGGGCGGCGACCCGCGCCGGGAACGCCGACCTCGTCCAGCTCCACCGCGCCCACCTGCGAGCCCTGGACGGCTCGGCGCGCCACGGCGCCGACGCTCGGGTGCCGCGGGTCTCGCTGCGCGAGCGCGAGAAGGTGCTGCAGGCCGGCCTCGCCAACGCGTCGATGGCCGCGCAGAGCGGCGAGCTGGCCCGGCTCCTGGCGTCGATGTCGGCCGCGGTGTCGCAACGGCTGGTGACACTGTGAGCGAGACCGATGCTCTCCAGACGACGCTCGCCGCGGAGCACGCGGCCGTCTACGTGTACGGCGTGCTCGGCGGTCGCACTTCCAGGTCGGCGGAGCGGGCGACCTACGACGCGATCTCCTCGGCGTACGACGCCCATCGCGCCCGGCGCGACCAGCTCGCCGGGGACCTGCGCGACGCAGGCGCTGACCCGGTCGCGGCCGAGGCGGCCTACGAGGTGGCCGGGCCGATCGTGACCGTCGACCAGATCACCCGTGCCGCGCGGGCGGTCGAGGAGTCGTGCGCGGCGACGTACTCCTGGCTGGTGGCCGAGACGACGGCCGACCTGCGTCACTGGGCGATCCAGGCTCTCAATGAAACAGCGGTCCGCGTACTCACCCTCCGGGGAACTCCCGAGACGTTCCCCGGAGTAGGTGAGTACGCGGACCGCTGAGGCCTGGACTGAGGCCGCTGAGCAGATGCCGCCGGGATGTGGGGGGACTGGCGGTTTCTGCTCTTGCAAAAGCATGCAACACGGCCAGCGCGTGTGCGATACGAACGAATCCTCACGTTTCTGCATTGCAGAAAGGTGCAAAAGGCGAGGTCAGAGCCAGGTACGGACGATGCCCGGGATCTCCGACAACCGGTGCGCGACGGCGTCCGGCTCCCCCTCGGTGTGGCCGACCTGGTTGGTCGGGATGCTGCTGAGCGGGATGTGGATCGCGCGGAGTCCGGCGTTGTGCGCACCCCACACGTCGTCGAAGAGCCGGTCGCCGACGTAGACGCACCGGCCGGGGTCGCTCGCGCCCACCGCCGCCATCGCGGCCTGGAACGCGTGGGGTGACGGCTTCGTCCACGGGATCTCGCTCGTGTAGACGTCGCCGTCGATGAGGTGGTCGACGCCGTCGCGGCGGAAGAAGCCCTCGTGCCAGGCGCGGGGCCAGATGGTGTTGGAGAGGACGCCCACCTTGATCCCCTCGCTGCGGAGCCACTCCCAGAGCGGTGCGACCTCGGGGTCGGTCAGGGTGTGCGGCTCCCAGAACTCGTAGTAGCCCGTGAGCAGCTCGGGGTCGTGCTCGAGACCGGCCTCGACGAACAGGTCCGCGACGGTCGCGCTCTGCTGGTGGTCGCGGGACCGTCCCCAGACCGTGTCACCGGCCTGGTGCAGCCGGGCGCGCGAGACCTCGACGTCGTGGTCGGCGTTGACGACCGCCTGGGCGAGCGCGAGCGACTCCGCGTGGAAGTCGATGTCGTGCCACCGGGTGAGGGTGCCGCCCCAGTCGAAGATGACGGCGTCGATGCCGCCCTCAGGCACGCACGAGCCTCACGACGTGGTCGACCAGGTGGTCGGCCGCGACCTGCTCGCTGGCGCCCGATGCCCGGTCCTTGATCTCGATCGTGCCGTCGACGGCGAGGTCCTTGCCGACCACGACGATCGTGGGTACGCCGAGCAGCTCGGCGTCCTTGAGCTTCACGCCGGGGCTGATCTTGCCGCGGCGGTCGTCGAAGAGCACGTCGATGCCCTGCGACCCGAGCTCGTGCGCGATCCGCTCGGCGGTCGCGAGCACGTGCTCGTCCTTGCCCGCGGCGACCAGGTGGACGTCCGCCGGAGCGACCTCGCGGGGCCAGGCCAGCCCGACCTCGTCGTGGGTGCCCTCGGCGATCGCCGCGACCGCGCGCGACGCACCGATGCCGTAGGAGCCCATGGTGACCGTGACGAGCTTGCCGTTCTCGTCGAGCACCTTGAGGTCGAGCGCGTCGGCGAACTTCCTGCCCAGCGCGAAGATGTGGCCCATCTCGATGCCGCGTGCCGTGTGGAGCGTGCCGTCGCCGTTGGGGCAGGGATCGCCCTCACGGACCTCGGCGGCCTCGATGGTGCCGTCCGCCGTGAAGTCGCGGCCGGCGACCAGGTCGATGACGTGGCTTCCGTCGACGTCCGCACCGGTGACCCAGCGGGTGCCCTCGACCACGCGCGGATCGGTGAGGTAGCGGATGCCGGAGGCGTTCTTCTCCCCCAGCACGCCGGGGCCGATGTAGCCCTTGGCGAGCATGGGGTGGGCGGCGAAGTCCTTCTCGTCGAACGCCTCGATCTCGGCCGGGTAGACCTGGGCGTCGAGCCGCTTGAGGTCGACCTCGCGGTCGCCGGGCACGCCGATCGCGAGGGGCTCGCGCACCCCGTCGGGGTGGCGCAGCACGACGATGACGTTCTTCAGCGTGTCGGCGGCTTCCCACGCTCGGTCGTCGCGAGGGAAGGCCGCGTTGAGGTGGTCGACCAGCGTCTGGATGGTCGGGGTGTCGGGCGTCTGCTCCGCGTGCGCGGCGGGCACGTCGTCGTACGCCACCGGCGCGGGTGTGGGCACGCGGACGGCCTCGACGTTGGCGGAGTAGTCGCAGCTGCTGCAGCGGACGTAGGTGTCCTCGCCGTTCTCGGCGGCCGCCAGGAACTCCTCGGACATCGACCCGCCCATCGCACCCGACATCGCCGAGACGATGACGTACTCGAACCCGAGCCGGTCGAAGATCCGGATGTAGGCGTCGCGGTGCTTCTGGTAGCTCGACTCCAGGCCGGCGTCGTCGATGTCGAAGGAGTAGGAGTCCTTCATGACGAACTCACGACCGCGCAGCAGCCCCGCACGGGGGCGTGCCTCGTCGCGGTACTTCGTCTGGATCTGGTAGATCGAGAGGGGCAGGTCCTTGTAGGAGCTGTAGAGGTCCTTCACCACGAGGGTGAACATCTCCTCGTGGGTGGGACCGAGGAGGTAGTCGTTGCCCTTGCGGTCCTGCAGCCGGAAGATGTTGGGGCCGTACTCCGTCCACCGGCCGGTCGCCTCGTAGGGCTCGCGCGGCAGCAGCGCGGGGAAGCTGAGCTCCTGGGCGCCGATGGAGTCCATCTCCTCGCGGATGATGCCCTCGATCTTGCGGAGCACCTTGAGGCCCAGCGGCAGCCAGGTGTAGATGCCGGGCGCAGCGCGCCGGATGTAGCCCGCGCGCACGAGCAGGCGGTGGCTCGGCACCTCGGCGTCCGCGGGATCCTCTCGCAGGGTCCGCACGAACAGGGTCGACATCCGCATGATCATGCGCGCAAGGCTACTGGCCGACGACGGCAACCTTCTCCCCGGTTATCGCGTCTGCTGGGTATGAAGCGCTCCCTCGTCACCATGACCGCCCTGGCCATCGCCGCGCTGGTCGCCGCCCCTGCCTCGGCTGCCGCACCGACCATCTCCCTGAGACCGGCGTCGATCGAGCGCGGCGCCGACGCGACCGGGCCGCGGGTCGTGGGCTCGACGCTCCGAGACGGCGACGTACGGGTCCGGCTGGACTGGCCGAACGTGAGCCTGCTCGGCACGTCGGGAACGGCGTACGTCGTCGCCGTCAGCGACACGGACGGCTCGCACGCGAAGGTCCTCCGGATGAGCCCTTCGGGACACACCACCACGGTCGTCACCGGGCGCGACGCCTCGAACGTGCTCCTGAGCGCCGACGGCGACGAGCTGCTGAGCGCACCCTGGGCGTCGCGGAAGCACACGACCGTCAAGGCCATCGACGCCCGCACCGGCGACCTGGTCCGCAAGCACACCTTCCGCGGGTCGGCGACCGTGCTGGCTGCCGACACCGGTCGCGCCGTCATCGGCAGCTGGGGCCCCGACCGGACCCTGTGGTGGGACTACACGACCGACGAGACGAAGCGGATCAGCAAGCGGGCGGGCTATGCCGCCGACATCGCCGCCGACCGGGTGGCGTCGTACACCGGCGATCCCTACGACGACGGCTGCTCGGTCGTCACGGACCTCGGCGCCCACCCCTCGACCCTCTGGCGCTCCTGCGACGAGCGGGTCGACGAGTTCTCGCCGGACGGCAGCCGGGTCGCGACCGTCTACATCCTCTCCGACGGGATCGGGCCCGGACGGGTCACCGTGAGCAGGACCGACGGCGGCAAGAAGCTGGCGTCGTACGACGTGAAGGGGTGGTTCGGACAGCTCCGCTGGGAGTCGGACACCTCGCTGCTGCTCGACACCTACGGCAAGAAGCAGTGGGCGACGATCCGCTGCGACCGGGCGACCTGCGACCGGGCGACGCGCCTGCGGTCGACGCCGGCGTACTGAGGTCCGTCAGCCGCGGGCGGCGCGCAGCGCGGCGCGGATCATCGGCAGCTGCATGGGCAGGCGGGCGAACGAGACGACCTTGAAGCCGGTGTTCTTGGTCTTCAGCGAGTCCGTGGCCATCTTGATGTTGCCCGGATAGACGCCGAGGAGCAGCAGGACGCTGGCCCAGCCGGCGGCCTTGCGGGTGGCGGGGACGGCGAGGCCGGCCGCGCAGGCGAGCTCGGCGACCCCGCTGCCGAGGATGACCTCGCGGTGCGCGGGCACCCACGACGGCATCAGCGGGAGGTAGACCTCCGGCTTGACCAGGTGGACGGTGCCGCTGGCCGCGAAGCCGAGGGCGAGGAACTTCACGCTGCGAGGGAGGGCCATGGGCAGACGCTAGACGATCCGCACGACAGATGGATTTCGATACGCCGGTCGCGAGCAGGCTCAGGCTGGGGCGCTCAGAACATCACCGTGGCGAAGCGGGCCGTCTCGCGGAAACCGACCTTCGCGTACGCCGCCCGCGCGGAGGTGTTCCAGTCGTTGACGTAGAGGGACACGACCGGCGCGATCTCGCGCCGGACCAGGTTGACGACCGCGGCCATGCCGGCGGTGGCGAGGCCCTCGCCGCGGCGGTCGGGCGGGACGTAGACACCCTGGATCTGGGCGGCGTACGGCGTGGCGCAGGCGACCTCCGCCTTGAACACCACCCGGCCCTGGTCGAAGCGGGCGAACGACCAGCCCCGGTTGATCAGCTGGGTGACCCGCGCGCGGTAGAGGTCCGCTCCCCCGCCGTACTCCGGCGAGATGCCGACCTCCTCGGTGTACATCGCCACACAGGCTGGGTAGACGAGGTTCAGGTCGCTGCGCGTGGTGCGCCGGACGAACGGGTCGGCGGCGACGAGCGGCGCCGAGGCGATCTCGAGGTGCGGCTGCTCCCAGCGGCTCTCGCGCGGGCGGCCCCAGCTCCCGGCGACGGCGTTCCAGAAGACCCGGACCGCCTCCTGCGGACCGACGATCGTCGAGACCGTCCGCCCGCGAGCCAGCGCCCGCTCGGCGAAGACGGCCGCGTCGTCGGGCGTGGCGCCGACTGGCACCAGGTTGGCCCCGACGTGGCAGGCGGCGGCCAGGTCCCCGTCCTCGAACCGGCCCCACATCTCGCCGCCGAGCCACCGCGGCTCGAGGTTGGTGGTCGCCGCCCGGTAGTCGGCGAAGACGTTGACCACCGGGTCGCGGCGCGCGAGTGCCAAGAACGCGTCCAGGTCCGCGTTCCCGAGGGGACGGACGCCATGGCGGGTCGAGAGCACGAGGGCAGCCTACGTCCCGGTCAGGGAGTCGCGGCTAGTTCTGCCACCCGGAGTTGTAGACGTCCAGCCCGAAGGTCTCGACACCCGGGTCGCGGGCGTAGCCGAGCTTGCGGACGCCGAAGATCTCCTCCATCGAGCCGAGCAGCGAGTAGTGGTTGTACGGCGAGGTGCTCCACGAGCCCGGCGTGATGAACCGCGAGATCAGCAGCGCACCGATCTTGCCGCCACCCGGTCCGACGATGCCCGGCAGCGGCGAGTTCGCCGACATGGCCGGTCCGCAGCACGCCGTCGCGTCCTCCTGCGGCCCGTCCGACTCGTCGGCCGTGATCACCAGGACGCCGTCCTTCTTGAACGCCGGCGACCGCAGGATCCGCGGCACCCACTCCTTCATCCACGTGTTGACCGCCTTGAGCCCGCCGGCCGCGCCGTTCGCACACGGTGCGTCGTGGCCGTCGTTGCACAGGTCGGGCGTGATGTAGCTGAGGTGGGGCGTGGTCCCGACGTGCTTCAGGTCGTGGCGCAGCTGCCCGAGCGGGACGACGTGCCGCTTGCAGTAGCCGCGGTGGTCGATGATCGAGCGGAAGTAGATGAAGGGGTTGTGCCGCGCCGCGTAGTTGTCCTTGGCCGTGGCGTGCTGCGTCGGGTCCGGGGCGCCGAGGTCGGGGTGCTGGCACGGCCGGACCATGTCCTGCATGTAGCCCTTCCACGTGAGCCCGGCATCGGTCAGCTGACGCGGCAGCGTCGGCACGTCGGCCGGGAAGACACATCCTGTGCCGACCGCCTGGTCGGGCGCCTGCGTGGTGGTGCGGGCGAACTTCGAGAAGAGCTGGCAGTCGGCCTGCATCTGCGGGTTCGGCCCCTGCCCGGAGATCTGGGCGACGTAGTTGGGCTGCGAGTTGTGGGCGGTGCCGTAGTAGTCGTCGAGCAGCACGCCCTGCTTGCGCAGCGTCTTCGCGAGGTACGGCGCGGCCGAGTCGTCGCCCCAGGTCTCGTCGTAGCCCTTGTTCTCGATGTTGATCACGAAGACGTGGCGGATCGGCGGGACGTACGCCGCCGGGTCGGCCGGTGCGGGCGCGAGCCGGGCGCTCGCGGGCGACAGGGCCAACCCACCGATCAGGAGGGCGAGGACGCAGAGCGGGCGGACGATCATCGCGGCATCTCGATCCCGAGGCTGCGCGAGAGCCGCTTCAGCTCGGTCCAGTCGGCGGACTTCACCTCGTCGGGCTCGCAGGCCGTCGGCGTGACGTCGGGGACGTCGTACGTCGGGGACGACAGGTCCGGGCCGCTCTCGAAGTCGAGCACCTCCGCCATGTTGCGGGCCGCCTTGTCCCGAGGCGTCAGCGCCTTGAGGCCCCAGCGCCACTCGATCATCTTGAGCACCGAGGTGTGGTCGTAGACGTTGTGCGAGATGTGTCCGCGTCGGGCCAGCGGCGAGATCATCAGCGCCGGGGTGCGGAACCCGCGCAGCGCCGTCTTCTTCGAGACGTCGGGTGCACGGCGCGGCCGGACGTGGTCGTAGAAGCCACCCCACTCGTCGTAGTTGATGACCAGGACCGTCTTCTCCCAGCCCGGGCCGTTGCGCACCGCGTCGTAGACCTCGTTGAGGAACATCTGACCGGCCCGGATGTCGGCGAGCGGGTGGTCGTCGTTGGAGAGGCCGCTCTCCTCGTTGAGGAACCGCGGGTCGACGAACGACACCGCGGGCAGCGTGCCGGCGGCCGCGTCGAGCAGGAACTGCGCGTAGTGCTTCGCGATGCCGATGTGCTTGGTGCCCCAGAGGGCGATGAAGGGGATGTCGCTGTAGTAGTAGGAGCCGCTGACGCCCTTGGCCGCCAGCCGGTCCCAGATCGTCGGCAGCGTGCACAGGTCCGTGCTGTTGTGGAGCCGGTCTGTCTGCGCGGCGTGCTGGTAGAAGCGGTTGGGGTAGGTCTCCGCCATCACCGCCGAGAAGTAGCGGTCGAAGACGGTCCAGTCGCGGGCGGCGCCGGAGTAGAAGTCCAGGTCCTCGTCGGTGTAGTAGCCGATCGCGAGCAGGTCGTTGTTGCCCGAGCGCAGGAAGCCGTCGAGCTTGCCGTTGTTGAGCTGGATCCGCCCGCCCTCGTAGGAGTGGTCAGGGTCCTCGAACCCGCAGCCGTCCGGCGCCAGCAGGCGATGGGTCTCGTGGCGTACGCCGCGCCGGTCGACGTAGCTCAGCCCGGCCTGCTTGCCGTCCGCTCCGGGCAGCCAGCCGAGGTAGTGGTCGAAGGAGCGGTTCTCCATCATCACGAGCACGACGTGCTCGATGCCGGAGTCCGCGGGAGCCGGCAGGACCGGCGCAGCCGAGGCGGGCAACAACCGGGCCGCCCCGGTGGCGGCGGCGAGCCCGGCGACCGAGGTGGCACCGAGCAGCTGTCTGCGGGAGATCGTCACGGACGCAGTCTGCGCCTCGCGGCGCCTCCCGTCACCTGGTCCGACGAGGAGTTCTCCTGCCGTTCAGGAGACGGTGACGGACGCGGCTGCGCCGTCGACGGCCTCCATGCCCTCGGCGATCCGCATCGCCTCTTCGATGAGCGTCTCGACGATCTGCGACTCGGGCACGGTCTTGATGACCTCGCCCTTGACGAAGATCTGGCCCTTGCCGTTGCCGGACGCGACGCCGAGGTCGGCCTCGCGGGCCTCACCCGGGCCGTTGACGACGCAGCCCATGACCGCGACCCGCAGCGGCACCTCCATGCCCTCCAGGCCGGCGGTCACCTGCTCGGCCAGCGTGTAGACGTCGACCTGGGCCCGCCCGCACGACGGGCAGGACACGATCTCGAGCTTGCGCGGGCGCAGGTTGAGCGACTGGAGGATCTGGATGCCGACCTTGACCTCCTCGACCGGCGGGGCCGACAAGGAGACGCGGATCGTGTCACCGATGCCCTGGCTCAGCAGCGCTCCGAAGGCGGTGGCGGACTTGATGGTGCCCTGGAACGCCGGCCCGGCCTCGGTCACGCCGAGGTGCAGCGGCCAGTCGCCGGCCTCGGCCAGCAGCTCGTAGGCGCGCACCATGACGACGGGGTCGTTGTGCTTGACCGAGATCTTGAAGTCGTGGAAGTCGTGCTCCTCGAAGAGGCTCGCCTCCCAGACCGCGGACTCCACCAGCGCCTCGGGCGTGGCCTTGCCGTACTTCTCCAGCAGCCGCTTGTCGAGCGAGCCGGCGTTGACGCCGATCCGGATCGAGGTGCCGCGGTCCTTGGCGGCCCGGGCGATCTCCTTGACCTGGTCGTCGAACTGGCGGATGTTGCCCGGGTTGACGCGTACGGCGGCGCAACCGGCATCGATCGCCGCGAAGACGTACTTCGGCTGGAAGTGGATGTCGGCGATCACCGGGATCTGCGAGTGGGTCGCGATCTCGGCGAGCGCGTCGGCGTCGTCCTGGCTGGGGCAGGCGATCCGGACGATGTCGCAACCGGTCGCGGTGAGCTCGGCGATCTGCTGGAGCGTGGCGTTGACGTCGGAGGTCAGCGTCGTCGTCATGGACTGCACGGAGACCGGCGACTCGCTGCCGACGCCCACCTTGCCGACCTTGATCTGACGGGTCTTGCGGCGCGGTGCGAGCACCGGCGGGGGCGCTTCGGGCATGCCGAGGCTGATGGCGGTCATGAGATGGATCCTAGGACTCGAGGTGGATGGGGACGACGAGGTCCCCGACGATCAGGACGACGCCCATGACCAGGAGCGCGGCGGCCACGCAGTAGGCGATGGGCAGCAGGCGCGCGACGTCGACGTAGCCCGGATCGGGTCGGCCGCGCAGTCGCGCGAAGGCCCGCCGCAGTGCCTCCCACAGGGCGCCCGCGATGTGGCCGCCGTCGAGCGGCAGCAGCGGGATGAAGTTGAACATGCCGATGAAGAAGTTGAAGCCGGCGATCAGGCTGAGCAGGAAGACCGCCTTCTCGGCGAACGGGAAGCCCTTCTCGGAGACGGCCTCGCCGGCCATCCGGCCGCCGCCGACGATGCTGACGGGGCTGTCGGCCGCGCGGTCCTTGACGCCGACGATCGCCTCGGCGACGCCCCAGACCTTGACCGGCAGGGTGCCGAGCGCCTGGACGGTCGCGACGGCCATGTGGCCCATCTGCTGGACGGTGTAGACCGGGCCGCCCGTGGTGATCACGGTGTGGCTGGTCGGCGTGACGCCGAGGAAGCCGACCTGGCGCAGGGTCTCGTCGGTCTGAGACGTCGGCCGCGCCTCAACGGTGGTGCTGGTGGTGCCGGTCAGCTGCTGGCCGTCGCGCTCGTAGCCGATGGTCGCGGTGCCGTCCGAGTTGTCACGGATGAGGGTGCGCAGCTGGTCCCAGCTGGTGACCGGGGTGCCGTTGAAGGTCGTGACGACGTCACCGGGCTTCAGGCCGGCCTCGGCTGCGGGGCTCCTGGGGTCGGTCGCCTTGCAGGCGCGCCCCTCCTCGGCGTACGGCAGCACGCACATCGAGACCTGGTCGATCACGGGCGCGCCGGCGTCGGGCTCCAGGGTGCGGGTGCCGTAGAGGCCGAAGATGCCCCAGAAGATGAAGAACGCGATGAGGATGTTCACCGTCGGCCCGCCGGCCATCACGATGACCTTCTTCCACCACGTCATCTTGTAGAAGAGCCGGTCGGAGTCCTCGGGCGTGATCGTCTCCCACTCGGCCGCGCGTGCGTCCGAGATGAGCTGGGTGAACATGCCGGTGTTGGACTTGCGGACCTTGACGACCTGGTGGCCGGCCTCGTCGTACGTCACCTCGTCGGCGAGGTCGACCGCACCCGGCGGCAGCATCCCGACGATCTTGACGTAGCCGCCGAGCGGGATCGCCTTGACGCCGTACTCGGTCTCGCCCTTCTGCGTGCTCCACACCGTGGGGCCGAAGCCGATGAAGTACTGCGTGACCTTCCCGCCGAACTTCTTGGCGGGGATCATGTGGCCGAGCTCGTGCAGCCCGATCGACGCCAAGATGGCGCCCACGAAGAGCACCACACCCAGCAGGTAGAAAACAGGTTCCAAGGGGTTACTCGGTCCTCGTAGTGGTTGCGGTAGTCACGTAGGTGCGGGCCGTCTCGCGTGCCCAGGAGTCAGCCGCGAGGACGTCGTCGACGGTCATCGCCTGCTCCGTCGAGGGTACGTCGTGGGTGCTGAGAACCGCCTGAACCGTGGGCACGATGGCTGTGAACTTGATGAGTCCTCGACGGAAGGCGTCGACGCACACCTCGTTGGCGGCGTTGTAGACCGCCGGCGCGGTGCCACCGCGCTCCCCTGCCGACCGCGCCAGCGCGACCGCCGGGAAGGCGTCGTCGTCGAGCGGGAAGAACTCCCACGTCTCCGGCTTCGTCCAGTCGACCGACGGCGCCGCGTCGGGCACCCGGTCGGGCCAGGCCAGGCCGAGGGCGATCGGGATCAGCATGGTGGGCGGACTGGCCTGCACGAGCGTCGAGCCGTCGACGAACTCGACCATCGAGTGCACGACGCTCGTCGGGTGGACGACGACCTCGATCCGGTCGAAGGGGATCCCGAAGAGGAGGTGGGCCTCGATCACCTCGAGGCCCTTGTTGACCAGGGTCGCCGAGTTGATGGTGACGACCGGGCCCATCGCCCAGGTCGGGTGGTCGAGAGCCTCCTCGACCGTGACGTCCTCGAGCTGGTCGCGGGTGCGGCCGCGGAAGGGCCCGCCGCTCGCGGTCAGCACGAGGCGTCGTACCTCTGCGGGGGCGCCGCCCCGCAGGCACTGCGCGAGGGCGCTGTGCTCGGAGTCGACCGGCACGATCTGGCCCGGCTTGGCCCGGTCGAGCACGAGCGAGCCGCCCATGATCAGCGACTCCTTGTTGGCCAGCGCGAGCGTGTTGCCGGCATCGAGCGCGGCCAGGGTCGGGCGCAGGCCGACGGCGCCGGTGATGCCGTTGAGCACCACGTCGCACTGCTGTCCGGCGGCGTCGGTCGAGGCCTCCTCGCCCAGTCCGTGGAACGCCGGGGCGAACTCGGCCACCTGGGCGTCGAACAGCTCGCGGTTGCTGCCGCCGGCGGTCAGCCCGACGACGCGGAACCGGTCCGGGTTGGCCCGGACGATCTCGAGCGCCTGGGTGCCGATCGAGCCGGTGCTGCCCAGGATGACGATGTCTCTGACGGGGCCGGTCACGGATCCAGTGTCCCGCATCCGGGTCGCATGACTGAATCCGTCGTTCCCCTGCCGATTTCGGCCGCATCCCGGCCTCGCTTCTACGGAACCCGTCGGATTAGGCTGACGTCCATGACCGATTCTGTTGCCGGAGGCCCCTCGCTCCCCCAGGAGCGCCGCCTCGTCACCGAGATCCCCGGACCCGCCTCGCTGGAGCGGCTGGACCGCAAGAAGGCCTTCGTCGCGGACGGCGTCGGTACGACGCTCCCGGTCTTCGTCGTCGCCGCCGGCGGTGGCGTGCTCGTCGACGTCGACGGCAACTCGCTGATCGACCTCGGCTCCGGCATCGCGGTCACCACGGTCGGCAACGCGGCCCCGGCCGTGGCGCGCAACGTGCACGCCCAGGTCGACGCCTTCACCCACACCTGCTTCATGGTCACGCCGTACGACGGCTACGTCGACGTCTGCGAGAAGCTCGCCCAGCTGACGCCCGGCGACCACGCCAAGAAGACCGCCCTCTTCAACTCCGGCGCCGAGGCCGTCGAGAACGCCGTGAAGATCGCCCGCGTGGCGACCGGGCGTGACGCGGTGGCCGTCTTCGACCACGCCTACCACGGGCGCACCAACCTGACGATGGCGATGACCGCGAAGAACATGCCGTACAAGAACGGCTTCGGCCCGTTCGCCGGCGAGATCTACCGCGCGCCCATGTCCTACCCGCTCCGCGACGGCCTCACCGGCGGGCAGGCGGCGGCCCGCGCGATCGACGTGCTCGACAAGCAGGTCGGCGCCCAGAACCTCGCCTGCATCGTGATCGAGCCGATCCTCGGCGAGGGCGGCTTCGTCGTCCCGGCTCCGGGCTTCCTCCCGGCGCTCGCCGCGTGGGCGAAGGACAACGGCATCGTCTTCGTCGCCGACGAGATCCAGTCCGGCTTCTGCCGCACCGGTGACTGGTTCGCCTCCGACCACGAGGGCGTCGTGCCCGACCTGGTCACCGCCGCGAAGGGCATCGCCGGCGGCCTGCCGCTGGCCGCCGTCACCGGACGCGCCGACCTGATGGACTCGGTCCACGTCGGCGGCCTCGGCGGCACCTACGGCGGCAACCCGATCGCCTGCGCCGCGGCGCTCGGCGCCATCGAGGAGATGGAGGGCGGTCGGCTCACCGAGCGGGCCCGTGAGATCGGCGCGATCATGGAGCGCCGCCTCAGCGAGCTGCGCGCAGTGCACGACGTGATCGCGGACGTCCGCGGTCGGGGCGCGATGATGGCGATCGAGCTCTGCAAGCCCGGCACCACCGAGCCCGACGCGGCACGCACGGCCGCGGTCGCGGCGTACTGCCACAAGAACGGCGTGGTCGTGCTGACCTGCGGCACCTGGGGCAACGTCTTCCGCTTCCTGCCGCCGCTCTCGATCAGCGACGAGCTGCTCGACGAGGCCTTCGACGTGGTCGCGGAGGCGCTCACCGCCACGATGTGACGAGATCGGGCGTTCTGCCCGCGAGCACCCGGCTCGCGGGTGCAGGATGCCGGGGTGAGCCGTCTCCACCTACGGACCGCCGCGGGCGTGCTGGTCGCCGTCATCGTCGTGGTCGCCGCTGCGGTCACGCTCGGGGTGTCGCCGCTGCGCGGCGACCACCTCGCCAGCGCTGCGGGCGCCGAGCCCACCGTCGAGCCGACCCCACCGACGGACGCGACCATCCACATCACGAGTCGCGGCTTCCTCGCGGCGTTCGTGCCGAGCCAGGCGACCATGTCGCAGGACGGCACGCTCACGATCGTCAACGACCACTCGGCGCTCCATACCCTGACGTCGACGGCCCACCACGCCGACGGCACGCCCCTCTTCGACGTCACCATCCCGCCGGGCGAGACCCGCACGCTCACGGTGGCCGGCATCGCCGCCGGTGACTACGCGTTCTACTGCCGCCCGCACCCCAACATGCGCGGCACCCTGACGATCACCGGTGACGACGACGGCGAGCACGGGACCAAGCCGACCTTCGACCAGCCGCTCGTCGTGCCGCGGACGATCCGCCGCGACCACGTCACGCTCGACATGCGCAAGGCGGCCGTGCGGATGCTGCCGGCCGGGCCGCGCACGAAGGCGTGGACGTACGGCGGCACCTGGCCCGGGCCGACCATCCGGCGTACGGCGGGCGACCCCACCCGCGTCACGGTCGTCAACGACCTGCCCCGCAAGGCGGGGTCAATGTCCATGCACCTGCACGGCGACCACCACGCGGCGCGCTACGACGGGCAGCCGTCGAGCTTCCTGGTGCGGCGCGGACAGTCCCGCACCTACCGCTACGACCTCAGCGCGGGCGGCAAGCCGGAGCCCGGGTCGTTCTTCTGGTACCACGACCACCGGATGGACCACACGAGCCGCAACAACTGGATGGGCCTCCAGGGCATGTTCATCGTCGACGATCCCGAGCAGGACCGGATCGGGCTGCCGCACGGGCGACGGGACATCCCGCTGATGGTCTCGGACCGCAGCTTCACGAAGCACAACCAGCTCAAGCCGGTGATGGAACCGACGATGCCGGGCATGGACATGGGCGGCATGGACATGGGCGGCATGGACCACGGCGGGAGCGACGGTGGGATGGCGTTCACCGGCATGCACGCGCCGCCCAACGACGCCACCGTCGGCACCGACATCCTGGTCAACGGTCGGCTCCGGCCCTACCTGCGGACGGCGGCCGTGCGCTACCGGCTGCGGGTGCTGAACAGCTCGGCCTTCTCGGCGTACAACCTCGCGCTGTCCGACGGCCGGTCGTTCGTGCAGATCGGCACGGGTGACGGACTGCTCCCCCACCCGGTGACGCGCAAGCACATCCTGCTCGGGCCGTCGCAGCGCGCCGACGTCATCGTCGACTTCCACGGCGAGGTGGGCAAGAAGGTGGTGCTGCGGACCATCAAGCGCACCGACCGCGGCACGGGCACCGGCACGTCGGTCGGCCCGCTCATGCAGTTCCAGGTACGGCGTAACGCGCACGACGACAGCCGCGTGCCGCAGGACCTGCCGACGCCGACCCTGGTCCGCGCCCCGAAGAAGGTCTCGAAGACCTGGACGTTCTCACTGGAGGGCAACAAGAAGTCCGGGACCTTCTGGGCGATCAACGGCAAGGCCTACTCCGCGGACCGGATCGACCACCGGGTGAGGCTCGGCAGCCGGGAGACGTGGGTGCTGCGCAACACCAGCGACATGACCCACTACGTGCACATCCACCAGGAGCAGTGGCGCACGGTGAGCCGCAACGGCAAGCGCCCACCGCCGTGGGAGCGCGGGCTCGAGGACACCTGGAAGGTCGACCCGGGCGAGCGCGTCGTGGTGGCGGCGAGGTTCACCGACGACACCGGCCGGTTCATGATCCACTGCCACATGCTCGACCACGAGGACCACGGGATGATGGCGACGTTCCTCGTCACTCGCTAGGGGTCACCCGCCGGCGGTCGCGCTCCGGAGCTCGGCGAAGGAGTCGCGCAGGATCTCGGCGAGGTCGTCGGTCGCGCCGCCGCGCGCCCACGTCTCGAAGGAGACGCGGAAGACCGCGATGCCGGTCTGGGCGACCAGGCCGGCCAGCCGCGGCTCGACGCCGCGCTCGCCCAGCGCCGCCGTGAGCGCAGCGGCCCAGGACGTCATCTTCCCGAGCTCGCGCTCGCGCAGCTCGGGGTGCGCGTCGATGACGGCCTGGCGCCGGGGCGCGATCTCCCGGCGCCCTTCCAGGAGGGTGGCGGTCGCCTCGAGCGCAGCCGCGACGACGTCGTACGCCGTCGCGTCGGCCGGCGCGTCGGCGACCGAGGCGGTGAGCAGGTCCTCGAGGACCGTCCCGCGGCTGAAGAGCACCTCGCGCTTGTCGGAGAAGTGCCGGAAGAAGGTCCGCTCGGTCAGGCCGGCCCGCTCGGCGATGGCCGCGACGGTCGTCTGGTCGTAGCCGTGCTCGGCATAGAGCTCGAGCGCCGCCATCTCCAGGCGTCCACGCGCGTCCGGCTCCCATCGACCCATGCGGCGATCCTACGTGATGACAGTCTCTGACATGACCGTGCTACGGTGATGACAGTTCCTGACATCAACTCTCCTGGAGGTCTCCCATGCGTGTCTTCGTCACCGGTGCGTCCGGCTTCATCGGCTCCGCCGTCGTCCCCGAGCTCCTCTCCGCCGGCCACCAGGTCGTCGGCCTGGCCCGCTCCGACGACGCGGCCGCCACCATCACCGCCCTCGGCGCCGAGGTGCAGCGCGGGTCGGTCGACGACCTCGACGTCCTGCGGGCCGGGGCGGCCGCTGCCGACGCGGTCGTCCACCTCGCCTTCCGCCACGACATCGCCTTCACCGGCGACTTCGAGGGCGCCACCGCCTCCGACCGGGCCGCCATCGAGGCGTTCGGCGAGGTGCTCGCCGGCACCGACAAGGCGCTGACGATCGCGTCGGGCACCGCCCTGCTCTCCCCCGGCCGGCTCGCCACCGAGGAGACCCCGGCCGGCGAGTCCGAGCACGCGGGGGGCCGCGCGGCCAACGCGACCCTGACCCTCGCGCTCGCCGAGCGGGGCGTGCGCTCCTCGGTCGTCCGTCTGACCCCGACCGTGCACGACGCGGGAGACAACGGCTTCATCCCCACGACCATCGCCATCGCCCGCGACAAGCGCGTCTCGGCGTACGTCGGCGACGGCTCGCAGCGCTGGCCGGCCGTCCACCGGCTCGATGCCGCCCGGCTCTTCCGGCTGGCGATCGAGGAGGTGCCCGCCGGGACCTCCCTGCACGCGGTCGGCGAGGAGGGCGTGCCGCTGCGTCAGGTCGCCGAGCTGATCGGCGAGCGGCTCGGCGTCCCGGTCGAGTCAGTCGCCCCGGAGGCCGCGATGGAGCACTTCGGCTTCCTCGGCGGCTTCCTGTCGGCGGACGTGCCGGCGTCGAGCGCGATCACCCGCGAGCGGTTCGGCTGGGAGCCCTCCGGGATCGGTCTGCTGGAGGACATGGCGAAGCACTACTTCGACTGAAGACCCGCGGCGACCTCGGCCAGGGCCCGGTCGAGGTCGACCGCCGGCCGCCATCCCCAGCGCCGGGCGCGGTCGGCGAGGATCTGCCCGGTCCACGCCGGCTGGTCCCCCCACACCGGCTCGACCCCCAGGGCCGCGGCCACGGTGCCGAGGTAGTCGCGCTGCGTCGCCGGGCCGCTCGCCACGTTGACCGCTGTGCACCCACCGGCGACCGGCCCCACCTCGGGGTCCTCCGACGTCGGCACCAGCCCGGCTGCCACGTCCGCCGCCAAGGTCGCGAGGTCGTCGACGTGCACCCAGGCGAAGGTCTGCCCCGGGACGGCACGCCGTGCGGTCTCGTCGTCCCGCACCTCCGCCGGTCGCACGGTGTTCCACACCGACGTCTCTCCGGCGCCGAGGATCGCCGGCGGGCGCAGCAGGACCGTGGTGGGACCACTGAGCTCGGCCAGCGCGAGGTCGAGGTCGCGCTTGATCACGGGGTAGTCGCCGGCGTCGTCGGCGACCAGGTCCGCATGCTCGTCGACGTCCCCGACACCGGGCCGACGGTCGTAGACGCCGGCCGTCGACACGTGGACCAGGCGGCCGACCCCGGCGGCGACCGCCGCCTTCGCGACGACCAGGGTGCCGTCGTACCCGACCCGCCGCTGGCTCTCCCCGTCGCCACCCAGCGGGTGGACGGTCGTCACCAGGGCGTCCGCGCCCGCGACCACGGTGGCGGCGAGCTCCGGGTCGGCGAAGTCACCGACCCACTCCTCCACCCCGGGCAGGTCGGGAGCGGCACCGGAGCGGCGTACGACGGCCCGCACCGTCGCCCCGCGCTCGACGAGGGTTGCGCAGACCCGGCTGCCGACCAGGCCGTTGGCCCCGGTCACGACCACGACCGGCGACGACGATGCGTGAGAGCTCATCTCCTCACGGTGTCAGGGCGGATCAAGCGTCGAGTGACGCCGATCACCCGAAATCCTTGACGCGTGTCAACTAGAACCGGTTCCATGCCCTCATGACGTTTGACGCGATCATCAAGAACGGCCGCTGGTTCGACGGCACGGGGGCGGCCTCCGCCATCCGCAACCTCGGCGTACGCGACGGGCGGGTCGTCACGATCTCGCCCGACGCGCTCGACGAGACCGGCTGCCCCGAGGTCGTCGACGCCGCCGGCCAGTGGGTGATCCCGGGCCTGGTCGACATCCACACCCACTACGACATCGAGGTCCTCAACGGACCCGGCCTGCCGGAGTCCGTGCGCCACGGCGTGACCACCCTCCTGCTCGGCTCGTGCTCGCTCTCGACGATCCACGTGGGCGGGGTCGACGCCGGTGACCTGTTCGGTCGGGTCGAGGCGATCCCGCGGAAGTACGTCATCAGCGAGGTCGACGCGGCGAAGACCTGGTCGAGCGCCAGTGAGTACGTCGACGCCCTCGAGTCGCTGCCCCTCGGCCCCAACCTGGCGGCGTTCATCGGCCACTCCGACATGCGCACCGCGACCATGGGGCTCGACCGCGCGACCCGCAAGGAGATCCGGCCGACCCGCGCCGAGCAGAAGCGGATGGAGCGGATGCTCGACGAGGCGCTCGACGCCGGGTTCGTCGGCATGTCCGCCCAGCAACTGCTCTTCGACAAGATCGACGGCGACCTGTGCCGGTCGCGCACCCTCCCCTCGACGTACGCCAAGGGCAAGGAGATGCGCGGGCTGCGCAACATCCTGCGTCGTCGGCGTCGCGCGCTGCAGGCCGGTCCCGACGCCAGCCACCCGCACACGATCGGCATCCAGGCCCTCGGATCGATCGGGTGGTTCGGCCGCCCGGCGCTGCGCACCAGCCTGCTGTCGGCCGCCGACATCAAGGCGATCCCGTTCGTCATCCACCTGATGCGCCCGATCGCCAAGATCGTCAACAAGCTCGGCGCCGACTTCAAGTGGCAGCACCTGCCGGTGCCGTTCGAGGTCTACGCCGACGGCATCGACCTGGTGATCTTCGAGGAGTTCGGCTCCGGTGCGATGGCCCTGCACCTGCAGGAGAAGCTCGCCCGCGACGAGCTGATGCGTGACCCGGCGTACCGCGAGAAGTTCCGCAAGGACTACGAGAGCAAGTACGGCCCGCGTGTCTGGCACCGCGACTTCTACGACGCCGAGATCGTCGAGTGCCCGGACGCCTCGGTGATCGGCAAGTCCTTCGGCCAGGTCGGCGACGAGCGCGGCGGCAAGCACCCCGTCGACGCGTTCCTCGACCTGGTCCTCGAGCACGGCACCGACATCCGCTGGCGGACGACGATCAGCAACCACCGGCCCGCCGTGCTCCAGAAGCTGGCCGCCGACTCCGGCGTCCAGATCGGCTTCTCCGACGCCGGTGCCCACCTGCGCAACATGGCCTTCTACAACTTCGGGCTGCGGCTGCTCAAGCACGTGCACGACGCCGAGCAGGCCGGCAAGCCGTTCATGACCACCGAGCACGCCGTGCACCGGCTCACCGGCGAGCTCGGCGAGTGGTACCGCATCGACGCCGGCACCCTCCGCGTCGGCGACCGCGCCGACATCGTCGTCATCGACCCGGCCAAGCTCGACGACTCGGTCGAGAGCTATCACGAGAGCCCGGTCGAGCAGTACGGCGGACTCTCGCGGATGGTCAACCGCAACGACGCCGCGGTCCCGGCCGTCTTCATCGCCGGCCGCCGGGTCGTCACCGAGGGCGAGCCGACCCCGCTGCTCGGTCAGGAGCGCACCGGCCAGTTCCTGCGCGCGGACCAGCCCTCGGTCGCCGTACCGGCTCCTACGCGGGTGGACGTCGCTTCGTGACCCGGTCCCCGAAGGAGGCCGTCCTCGGCCTCTGGCAGACCCTGTCGCTGCGCGACTACGACGGCATCGCCGACTGGGTCACCGACGACTGCCTCTACATGGACATGCCGATCGGCCCGGCCTTCTCGGCGCGCGGCCCGGCCGACATCGCCAAGCGGCTCCTGGTCGGCTGGGGCGAGCTGGCCGGCTACGAGAACCACGACGGCGTGCTGGTCGCCGACGGTGACGACGTGATGTACGAGCACTCCGAGACCTGGACGTTCAAGACCGGCGAGGTCTTCACGCTCCCCTTCGCCACGGTCCACAAGGTCCGCGACGGCAAGGTCTGTCTCTGGAAGGACTACTGGGACTACGGCGCGATCATGAACAACGCGCCGGCGTCGTGGGTCGAGGGGCTCGCCTCTGCTGACACGAGCTGGTTGTACGACGCCACCGGCGAGGTCTGAACCACTGGCATTCCGCCGCCTGTCGGCGGATGAGTGTGTCGTCCCGGATCGGCTTGCGGTGGCGATGCACAGATTTCCGCGTGGGCTAGCGTTCAAGAAATGACGTTGAACCATGCGCGCCGCGGAAGCGGCAGGCCGTTGCTGCTCGTGCACGGTCTGGGCGCTGGATGGCGATCCTGGTCCCCGATCATCGACGAGCTGGCCGAGAGCCGTGAGGTCATCGCCGTCGACCTGCCGGGTTTCGGCGAGTCACCTCCTCTGACCGGCGAGGTCTCGATCGCCACCCTGACCGACTCCGTCGCAGAATTCATCCGCGAACAGGGTCTGGACGGGGTGTCGACGGTCGGTCAGTCGATGGGCGGCCGAATGGTGCTTGAGCTCGCACGGCGAGGCGTCGGCGGCGACACCGTGGCGTTGGACCCGGGTGGTTTCTGGACCGACCGCGAGGTCGCCGTCTTCGGGGCCACGCTTCGGCCATCGATCGCTCTGGTCCGGGCGCTGCGAGGCACGCTGCCAGCACTGCTGGGCAATCCCGCGGGAAGGACGCTGCTGTTGGCGCAGTTGTCTGCGCGGCCCTGGGCGCTCTCGCGCGAGACCGTGCTGCCAGATGTGCGCGGGCTGGCTGAGTCCCCGTCGACTGGCGCGGCCTTGGACGCCCTGACCAAGGGGCCGAAGCAGCAGGGTGCGCCTGCCGGCACTGTGCCCGGCCGGGTCACGATCGGTTGGGGTCGTCGTGACCTGGTGACCGTGCCGAGGCAGGCCGCACGTGCCACGGAACTGTTTCCGGACGCGGTGCTGCACTGGTTCGAGCGGTGTGGCCACTTTCCACAATGGGACGCACCGCATGAGGCGACCCGACTGATCCTCGACAGCACCAGCTGAGGTCGATCGCGCTGCCCGTCCGACAAGGGGCACGGCCACCCGCCGGACGCCCCCTGGGCCGCGCGCGCTGACACGACGTCGGGGTCGGTCACGATCGACGCCGTGCCCTCGACCACGAGGTCGAACTCGTGGGTGGCGAGGCTGAGCGCGCAGCGAGGCTCGTGGGCGAGGTTGCGGCCCTTGCGGGAGCTCGCGCCGGTCTCGAACCAGAAGGCGCCGTCCGCCCACACCGCGCCGATGCCGGTCACGTGCGGGCTGCCGTCGGCGTTCGGCGTGGTCAGCCAGGTGGAGTGACGGTCCGGGCCGCCCTCACCCGGAGCCTGCGAGAAGCCACGCTCGAGGCGCGACGCGCTCGCGCCCCACTGCAGGGTGGGCAGGTCGTAGAGGTCGGCCAGGTTCTTGGTGTCCATGTCCCCGATGACCCGCCAGGCGTCGGGGATTCATCGGACTCAGGGCTGGTACGGCGGAGCGACACCCCAGCCCCAGCGCGGGACCGGCGCGTGCTCGACGACAGCGGCATCCGGCTGCGAGTTCTGGAGGGCGAGCCGCGTGCCCCACTCGACGTAGCCGACCAGCGCAGCGCGGAACTCCGGGTCGTCGGGCAGGCCGGCGTCGTCGGCAGCGAGGCTCATGGTCGAGGCGAAGCGGTGCCGCTGCTCGGCCGTGATCCCGAGCCCGCGGTGGTGGGCGAGCATGGTCTCGTAGCCACCGTGCTCGCGGGTGTAGACGTCCGGGCCACCGAAGACCTCGGACCACCAGTCGGCGACGTGCGCGCGGTGCTCCTCCGAGACACCGCCCGGGAAGAACGGGCTCAGCAGCTCGTCGCGCTCGACCCGGTCGTAGAAGCAGTCGATCAGGCGGCGCAGTGCCGCCGCTCCCCCGGCCCAGTCGTAGAGCGTCGGTTCATCCGCCATGACCCGATGCTGCCACGCAACCAACGAGTGGCGGGCGACGTCACACCTGGCGAGCACCCACCCGCCCTGAAGGACCGCCATGAACCGTCGACACGCACTCCCCGCCGTTGCCGCCCTGCTGATCAGCCTCGCCACCGCCGCACCCGCCCTCGCGGCGGGTCATCAGGGCGAGACGTCGGCCCTCGGCACCAGCTTGAAGTACCGCACCACCACCTGGACGTCGCAGGGCGCAGACATGAGCATCATGGCGCCGCGCGGCTGGTCGTTCGTGCTGACCCCCGAGGGCCAGGCCCGCTTCAACGCGGGCTCACGTCCCGACGTGCTCACCATGGGCTACCGCGGAGAGGGAGCCCTGCGACCGCAGCTGCGGAGCAAGCTCGCAGCACTCCGGGGTACGCCG
Organism: Nocardioides pollutisoli; assembly: GCF_040045055.1. Classification (NCBI taxonomy): domain Bacteria; kingdom Bacillati; phylum Actinomycetota; class Actinomycetes; order Propionibacteriales; family Nocardioidaceae; genus Nocardioides; species Nocardioides pollutisoli. The sequence continues at coordinate 3,297,228 of NZ_JBDZDU010000001.1, read as the reverse complement.
GGCCTGCACGTCCTCGCGGCCCACGGGCGCGGACGAGGCGAGCGCGCCTACGGAGAGCTCCGCTACCGGTGGACGCCTCACGGCGGCGGGACCCGCTTCGTCGACTACCGCTACCAGGGCGACGACGCCTATATGGTTGCCGGTCCGTTGGCCGACCAGAAGGGCCTGAGGGCCGTGCTCGTCACGGCCTCCAGCACCGGCGAGTGCAGCTGATCAGCGCGCGCCGGTGAGCCCCTCCGACGAGGAGCCGGACAACCGCTGCGCGAAGTAGATCGGGATCGCGGAGAAGACGACCAGCACCGCGGCGACGACGTTGACGATCGGCGCCTGGTTGGGGCGGAACAGGTTGTTGAGGATCCAGAGCGGCAGCGTCTCGTCCTGCGAGCTCGCGGTGAAGGTGGTCACGACGATCTCGTCGAAGGACAGCCCGAAGGACAGCAGCGCGCCGGCGAGCAGCGCCGAGCGCAGCATCGGGAAGGTCACCAGCCGGAAGGTCGTGAAGCGCGCTGCACCGAGGTCCATCGAGGCCTGCTCGAAGTTGGTGCCGAGCCGCTGGAAGCGGGCCTGCACGTTGTTGAAGACCGTGACGATGCAGAAGGTCGCGTGCGCGATGATCACGGTCCACAGGCTCAGCCCGATCCCGAGGATCGTCTTGAACTCGTTCTGGAAGGCCAGACCCGTGACGATGCCGGGCAGCGCGATCGGCAGGATGATCAGCAGCGACACGACGTTGCGCCCGAAGAAGCGGGTACGCCGCAGCGCCATCGCCGCCAGGGTGCCGAGCAGCAGCGCGACGACCGTCGCCGCGATGGCGACGCGGACGCTGGTCCAAAGCGCATCGCGCGCGCCCTGGCTCTGCCACGCGACGTCCCACCAGTGCAGCGTCAGGCCGGCCGGGGGCCAGCCGAAGGTGTTGTCGGTGTTGAACGAGTTGAGCAGCACCAGCGCGAGCGGCACGTAGATGAACACCAGCACGATGCCGGTGAACACACCCAGCGAGCCGCGCAGGCCGCGCGAGAGGGTCTTCGACTGGGCCATCAGACGTTCTCCAGTGCGCCCGTACGACGGGCCAGCGCGAGGTAGACGACCATGATCACGATCGGCACGGTGGCGACCGCGGCGGCGAACGGCAGGTTGTTCGCCGCGCCCTGGTTGTCGTAGACGACGTTGCCGAGCAGCTGGCTGGTGCCACCGACGATCTTGACCGCGATGTAGTCACCGAGCGACAGCGAGAAGGTGAAGATCGAGCCCGCGACCAGTGCGGGGAACGCCAGCGGCAGCACGATCCGGCGGATCGTGGTCCACGACCCACCGCCCAGGTCGGCCGACGCCTCGAAGAGCGAGTCGGGGACGCGCTCGAGCCCGGCGTACACCGGCAGGATCATGTAGGGCAGCCACAGGTAGGACAGCGTGATGATCACCGCCGGCAGCCCGTAGCCCGGTGTGTGCAGCCCGAACGGCGCGGCGATCCACGCGATCGGGCCGTCCGCCGAGAGCATGCCGCGCCAGGCGTAGGCCTTGACGAGGTACGACGCCCAGAGGGGCATCAGCACCGCGATCACCATCAGCCGCTGCACGCGCGGTGATGCGACCTTGGCCATGTAGAGCGCGATCGGGAAGGCGATGATCGCGTCGATCACGGTCACCAGCGCCGCGACCCAGATCGTGCGCAGCGTGATCGTGCGATAGACGTCGACCGTGAAGAGCTGCCGGAAGTTGTCGAGCGTCCAGGCGCGCTCGATGGTCCCGGTGAAGTCGTTCTGGGTCCAGAGCGAGGTGATGAGGAGGGCGCCCAGCGCCCCCAGGTAGGCCACTCCCAGCCACAGCATCGGTGGCGTCAGGAGCAGGCCCACCCGGAGGCCCGGGCGACGGTCGATCAGTGACAAAGGGTCAGCCCTTGATCTCGGTCCACGCCGTCGTCCAGTCGCCGTAGTCGGTGCACTTCACGTCCGTGCGACCGTCGAGGCACTGCGAGATCGGGGTGGTCCAGTAGTGGATCTTCGCGGCGTAGTCGGCGTCCTCGGCGTGGTAGGTGTCGCAGAAGCTCTTGTCCGAGGTCAGCGTGCACGCCTTGGTGTTGGCCGGCGCCTCACCGAAGTACTCCGCGACGGCTGCCTGCGCCGGCGGGCTGGTGATGTAGTCCATCCAGGCGTAGCCACAGTTGGGGTTCTTCGCCTCCGAGCTGATCATCCACGTGTCCGACCAGCCGGTGGAGCCCTCGTCCGGGAGGATCGCGTCGACCTTGGCGCCCTCACCCTGGGCGACCGAGGCGATCACCTGCCAGGTGGTGCCGATGACCGAGTCGCCGGTCTTGAAGGCCTGCACCTCCTTGAGGTAGTCGGACCAGTACTCCGACACGTTCTCCTTCTGCTTCTTCAGCAGGTCGACCGCGGCCGCGAGCTGGTCCTGGTCGAGGGCGTACGGGTCCTTGATGCCCAGGTCGGGCTGGGTGTTCATCAGGTAGAGCGCCGCGTCGGCGATGTAGATCGGCGAGTCGTAGGCCGTGACCTTGCCGGCGTACGTCGAGGCGTCGTCGAAGACCGCGCTCCAGCTGGTGGGTGCCGGGCTGACGTCGGCGGTGTTGTACATCAGCAGGTTGGCGCCCCAGCCGTGCGGGACGCCGTACATCTGGCCGTCGACGGAGTTGAACGCCTGGTCCTTGAGGAAGGGAGCGATGTCCGGGTAGTTCTTCAGCAGGTCGGTGTTGACCGGCGCGACGTCGCCGGCTGCGATGAGCCGCAGGGTCGCGTCGCCCGAGGCGGAGACGACGTCGTACTCGCCGGTCTTCATGAGCTGGACGGCCTCGTCGGAGGTGCCGAAGTACTTCACGTTGGCCTTGCAGCCGGTCTGCTGCTCGAACGGCGTCACCCAGTCGACCGACTTGTCCGTCGAGCCGTCCTCGGCGTAGCCGGGCCACGCGAGGATGTTGACCTGACCCTCCATGTCACCGATCGAGTCCTGCATCGGGATGTCGGGAGCCGTGAAGCCCTGCGAGCCGGGCGTCGAGCCGCCGCTGCTCTCGTTGTCGCCCGAGCTCGTGCCACAGCCGCTGGCGAGGGCCAGCGCGGCGATGCTCGCGACAGCGAGCAGTCGTCGGGTGTGGGTCTTCTTCATGATGCCTCCTCAGGGGACGCCACCGGGTCGGGAGAGCGCGGTGGGTTGTGGTGCAGGGAAACCAGGTGGGCACGACGCCAGGTCACGACGACGCGCTGGTCGCGCCGCTCGAGAGCGGCGTCGATGGAGGTGTCGGCGTTCTGGTGGGCGACGGTCACGGTCACGCCGGCGTCGAGGTCGACGACGGACACCGTGGTCGAGCCGAGGTAGACGACCTCGGTGACGACGCCGGGCGCCGAGCAGACACCGGAGTCGCTGCTGGCCTCCGCCGCGAGCAGCATCTTCTCGGGACGGATGACGAACGTGCCGTCCTCACCGATCAGGTCGCGGGCCGTCTGGCCCTGGAACATGTTGGAGGACCCCACGAAGCCGGCGACGAACGGGCTGACCGGCCGCTCGTAGAGCTCGACCGGGGTCGCCAGCTGCTCGATGCGGCCCTCGTTGAACACCGCGACCCGGTCGCTCATCGTGAGCGCCTCCTCCTGGTCGTGGGTGACGAAGACGAACGTGATGCCGACCTCGCGCTGGATCGCCTTGAGCTCGATCTGCATCTCCCGGCGCAGCTTGAGGTCGAGGGCGCCGAGCGGCTCGTCGAGGAGGAGCACCTTGGGCCGGTTGACGAGCGCGCGGGCCAGCGCGACCCGCTGGCGCTGGCCGCCGGAGAGCTGGTGCGGCCGGCGCTCGGCGTACCCCTCGAGCCGGACGGTCGCGAGGGCCTCCTCGGCGCGCGTGCGGCGCTCGGCCTTGCCGACCTTCTTGACCCGGAGGCCGTACTCGACGTTCTCGCGCACGCTCATGTGCGGGAAGATCGCGTAGTCCTGGAAGACCGTGTTGACGTCGCGCGCGAACGCCGGCCTGGTCGTGACGTCCTCGTCGCCGAGCACGATGGTGCCGGCGGTCGGCTCCTCGAAGCCGGCGATCAGGCGCAGCACGGTGGTCTTGCCCGAGCCCGACGGCCCGAGCATCGAGAAGAACTCACCGTCGGCGATGTCCAGGTCCAGCTCGTCCACCGCACGGACCTGGTCGAAGTGCTTGCTCAGGCCGCGCAGGGAGATGGCCGTGGCCGTCATCGAACTCCTCTGTTCCGTGGGTGCCGCTGGCACATAAGATATGGAACCAGACATTAGATGAACAGACCTCCAGCGGTAACAACTTTGTTGCGAACGGCCACAGGCAGGGAGCGCGCGATGAGCGAGGTACGCCGGCACGGCAGCCGTGCTCGCAGCGCGATCTTCGCGCCGCTCAGCGAGGTGGGTCGCGCGGGTCAGGTGGAGCAGCGGCTGACCGAGGCGATCCGGTCCGGCGTGCTCGTCGAGGGCGAACGGCTGCCGAGCGAGCCGGAGCTCGCCGGGATGCTCGGGGTCGCGGTCGTGACCGTGCGCGAGGCGCTGACCGGGCTGCGCGCCCAGGGCCTGGTCACCACCAGCCGGGGTCGGGGCGGCGGCACCGTCGTGGCGGCCGGCGCGGCCGCCGACGAGGCCGCGCTCGCCGAGCGACTCGGCTCGATGTCGCGCGCGGAGCTGCAGGACCGCGCGACGCAGTACGTGCTGGTGCTCGCCGGCTGCGCCGAGGTGGCGGCCGAGCGCGCCGACGCGGCGGAGGCCGAGTCGCTGCGCAGCCTGCTGCCGGCCGAGGACCTGCCCGTCGAGGCGCAGAGCGTCGGGGCGTGGCGGCACGCGGACGCCGAGCTGTGGCTGTCGATCGCCGCGCTCACCCAGTCGGCCCGGATCACCCGCGACGTCGTCCGCCTCGAGGCCGACTTCGGGATGGTCGCCCGCATCCCGCTCAGCGACCCGGACGTCCGGGCCCGGACGATCGCCGGGCACCAGGAGCTCATCGACGCCATCGAGGCCGGTGACGCAGAATCCGCACGACGCTGCGCGCGACGCCACCTGCAGGAGACACTGGACCTGGTTGCTCGAACCCAGGCCGAGGTCCACGACCGCCACCGGATCCCGAGGAGCGCCTCATGAGCCCGACCCAGACCAGCACGCTCAGCGACTCGCTGGCGCGCTGCGCGATCGCCGTCACGGCGTACTTCGGCGCCCTCTTCGCGTCGCTGGAGAGCATCGGCGAGCGGGTCGGCGAGGCCTTCGGGACGCAGCACCCGATGAACGCCACGACGCTCAGCGAGATCGTCCACCCCCTGGCCACCACCACGCTCGCCGCCCACCCCGTGGTCGGTGCCGGCTTCGTCGCGACACCGGGGTGGCTCGCCGACCGCGACCTCTTCCTCGCCTGGTGGCAGGGCGAGGAGCAGACCCTCCTCGCCGAGCGGGGGGTGCCGATCGGCCACCACGTCTTCGACTACACCCGGCACGAGTGGTTCCAGACCCCGCTGGCGACCGGCGAGCGGCACGTCACCGGGCCGTACGTCGACTACGTCTGCACCGACGAGTACGTCCTCACCGCCACGGTGCCGGTGCTGGTCGACGGCCAGATGGCTGGCGTGGCCGGGGCGGACACGCCGCTCGAGACCTTCGAGCAGCTGATGCGCGAGCCGCTGCGCGGCGGAGGCGACGTCGTCCTCATCAACGGCCACGACCGGTGCGTGGTCGCCGCCGACCCGCTGCTGCGCTCGGGCCAGAAGATCGACCCCGCGTCGTACGCCACGGTGCAGCCGCTGCCCGGGCTGCCGTTCCGGGTGCTCGGGGGCGCCTGACAACCGGACGCCCCGGGGGCGCGTCATAGCCTCGTGAGGGTGCGCATCCTGCTCGTGGCGCTGGTCGCTGCCGTCGGGCTCCTGGTTCCGGCGCCGACGGGTGCCGCACCGGGCGGCCACGTCGTCCCCTGCTCGCGGGGTCTGGTCGCGCTGACGTTCGACGACGGTCCCTCGGCCACGGTCACGCCCCGGTTGGTCCGGTTGTTGAAGCGGCTCGACGTGCCGGCGACGTTCTTCATGGTCGGCAGCCGGGTCGCGAGCGCACCAGACACCGCGCGGCTGGTCGAGCGGTCCGGCTTCGCGATCGGCAACCACACCTGGCTCCACACTGACCTGACCACCCAGACGAACGCCCAGATCAAGCACGCGATCCGGTCGACGCACCGGGCAATGGTGGACGCCGGTCTCCACCCGACCGACTTCGTCCGGCCGCCGTACGGCGCCGTCGACGACCGCGTCCGCCGGGTGCTCGACGGCCTCGGCTACACGACCGTGCTGTGGACCATCGACTCGCGCGACTGGACCGGGCTGTCGCCGCGGCAGATCGACCGGGGCGTGCTCGGCGCCGTCCACCCGCACCGCACCAACGTCGTGCTCCAGCACGACGGCGTCACCAACTCACCCGCGACCCTCAGGGCGCTGCCGGGCGAGATCGCCACCCTGCGCTCGCGCGGCTACTGCTTCGCGGAGCTCGACGCGCAGGGCGACCCGACACCGCCGACGCCGACCGTCACCGTGCACCCGGACCGCTCTCGGATCCACGAGGGTGAGCGGGTCCGGCTGACGGTGCGGCTCGACCAGCCGACCACCCGGCGGACCACGGTGCACACGGCTGCGGGGACGGTCCGGATCCCGGCCGGGGAACGGGTCACGCATCTCTGGTTCCGCGCACCGCAGGACCGGACCGACGAGAAGGTCGAGGACGTCACGGTCTACGACCACACCGTCGTCCACGTGGTCGACGACGACCCGCGACCGGTGGTCGGCCTCCGCGACGCGACCGTCACCGCGTCGCCGCTGCTGCCGGTGTCGGCATCGTTCGACGTGCGCCTCGACCGTCAGCGCGACCGCCCGATGCCCGTGGTCGTGCACACCGGCGCAGGGCGGATCCAGGTCGTGGTGCCCGCCCACGCGACCCGGGCGGTCGGGTCCGTGACCGTGCCGGTGGGGAGCCCCCGTGACCGGGTGCGCCACGTCGCCCTGCGGGCCGACGGCGCGACCGCGACCCTGACCGTCCGACCGCCGAAGCAGACGTACGCCGAGGCGATGCACGACCTCTTCGGCCGCGTCGACTGGCCGCGACCGGTGGTCGGCTCGCTCTTCTAACCAGCCAGGTGCCGCCAGGTCGGAGCCAGGTCGGCCCACGGCCCGACCGCGGCGACCCGACCCTCGACCAGCACCACGACCCGGTCGGCCTGGACCAGCGCGGCCCGCTTCGACGTCGCACCGACGACGGTCGCGCCCCGCTCGCGCAGCGCCGACCAGAGCTCGATCTCGGTGGCGGCGTCGAGGGCGGACGACACGTCGTCCGCCAGCAGCAGCTCGGCGTCACACGCCAGACCGCGGGCCAGCGCCAGGCGCTGGACCTGACCGCCCGAGAGCCGGACCCCGCGATGGCCGACCAGCGAGTCGGGACCGCCGGCTTCCTCGACGTCGGGCATCAGCCGCGCGGACTCGAGCGCGGGCAGCACCTGGCGGTCGGCGTGGTCGAGCCGGACGTTGTCGGTGAACGTGCCGGACAGGACCCGGGGCACCTGCGCGACGTGGGCGACCCGGCCCGGCCGGAGGTAGGTCTCGGTGTCGGTGACCCGCTCGTCGTTCCAGCGGATCTCGCCCGTGCTGGTCACCAGGCCGGCGAGCGCGGACAGCAGGCTGGACTTGCCGGACCCGACCTGGCCGAGCAGGAGCACCAGCTCCTGCGCGCCGATGGTCAGGTCGACGTCGCTGACCCCGATGGTGCCGTCGTCGTGGATCGCGCTCACGCCGCGCAGCTCGAGGGTGCGCAGGGGGTCGCGTGGACCGGGGACCGGAGCCGGCGCGGCACCGGCGACCAGGTCGACACCCTCGGGCAGGTGCATCAGGTCGCCCCCACCTGCGAGCCGGCTGGTGGTCTGCATCCAGATGCGGGTGCCGGGCGCCTCGGTGATGACCGAGCCGGCGACCCGGCCGAACCAGTCGAAGCCGATGACCGCGCCGGCGACCAGCAGGGCGGTCGCCAGCCCCCACACGTCGGCGACCAGCAGCGCCCAGGCGGCGACCACGCCGCACTGGACCATCACGATCGGGACGCCGTCGAGCATCGCCTGCACGCGGTGCTCGCGCACCGCGGCGTCGACGCGGCCGCCGTCGACCTCGCGCAGGTGGGCGTGCACGCTCGGGGTCGAGGCGGCGAGCTTGACGGTGCGGACCGAGTCGAGCGCAGAGACCAGCGTGCGACCGAAGCGCGCGCGGGCCGCTGCGGACGCTGCCGCCGAACGCCCGGCGACCTTGCGGCCGAGCGAGGACGCGAGCGCGGACGACACCATCACGGCCAGCAGGACGCCACCGGCGAGGAGGCTCTGGGCGAGGATCGCGGTCAGCGCGGCGATGGCGAGGCCGTTGATGAAGTCGACCCAGCGGTCGGCGTACCTCGCCAGCCGGTCGGCGTCCATGGTGCGCGCGACAACCTCTCCGGGCGGCGTGCGCTGGAGGCGGTGCTGCTTCGTCTGGCCGGCCAGCACCGACGTCCGGACGCGCAGCATCACGGCGATCCACCAGCGCGGGTAGCGCCGGAAGGCGGACGACAGCAGGAACGGCGAGACCAGCAGCGACACCACCAGCGCCGCCGTCAGCGCCGTCGGGCTGTCGCCGCGCTGGAGCGTGACGACCAGGTGGCCCCAGATCCAGCCGGTCACCGCACCGAAGGCTCCGGTGACGGCGGAGGCCAGGAAGAGCACGAGGCTCACGAACCCCCACTGGGGCTCGACGCAGAGCGCGGAGAGGGTGGCCCGGGCCAGCCCGGGGACCGGCGCGACCTCGGGACGGGCAGGGGGCTCGCCCGTACGGCGGGCGGTGCCGACCCGGGTGGTGTCGGCGAGGGTCTCGGGGTCCTGCTCCTCGGCGGACGCTTCGAGCAGCGCACGGAACGGCCCGGGCTCGACGGCGAGGTGCGAGCGCAGACCACGCTGGACGACGCGGCCGCCGTCGAGGACCGCGACCTGCTCGGCGCGCTCGGTCGTCGAGAGCCGGTGGGCCACGAGCAGGCCGGTGCGGCCGGAGAGCAGACGGTCGGCGGCCCGGACGACATGGGCCTCGGTGACCGGGTCCATCCGGGCGGTGGCCTCGTCGAGGACCACGACGCGCACGTCGCGGACCAGCAGCCGTGCGAAGGCGACCAGCTGCTCCTCGCCGGCCGACAGGGTCGTGCCGCCCGGCCCGAGCAGGGTGTCGAGCCCGGCGGACAGGCCGGCGACCCAGTCCTCCAACCCGAGCTCCACGATCGCGGCCTCGACGGCGGCGCGCGGGACGGGCTCGAAGAGCGTGACGTTGTCCGCCAGCGTGCCGGCCAGGATCTCGGTGCGCTGGGTGACGACACCGACCGCGCCGCGCAGAAGTTGGACGTCGAGGTCGAGCACGTCGACGCCGCCCAGCAGCACCGTGCCGGGCTCGGGCCGGACCGCGCGCGAGAGCAGCGAGGCCAACGTCGACTTGCCCGAGCCGGTGCGACCGACCAGGGCGCAGGTGGTGCCGGCCGGCACGTGGAGGTCGACGTGCTGCAGGGCGAACCGCCCCTCGGCGTACGCGAAGTGGAGGTCGCGGAACTCGACCTGCAGCGGTCCCTCGGGCAGCTCGTCGCCGCCCACGGGCTCGCGCTCGGCGCCGAGCAGGTCGCGCAGGCGGAGCACCGCACCGAAGCCGGCCTGCAGGTCGGGCAGGTGGCGCGCGAGCTGGTCGACCTGGCCGACGAACATGGTCGTGACGAGGAAGAGCGTGACGAGCGCGGACGTGTCGAGGTGGTCGCCGACGACGAGCACGACACCCACGAGCGCGGTGGCGGCCAGCACGGCGTGGAGCAGGGTGCCGGTGCGGCGGGCGATACGCGCCTCGAGGTCGAGCACGACCGAGAAGAGGTGGTGCACGCGGGCTGCGAGCTCGGTGCACCGGCGCAGCACGTGGGCCTGTCCCCCGCTGGCGCGCAGGTCGTCGCGACCGGCGATGCCCTCCTCGAGCGCGGCGGCGTGGTCGGTCCAGGCGGCCTCCTCGACCACCTTGCGGGCCGAGACCTCCGGCAGCAGGGGGCGTACGGCGAGGAACGCGGCCACCCCGGCGAGCGGGAAGAGCACGAACGCCGGCCACCAGGTCACGCCCGCGACGATCCACAGCGGCCCGGAGGCGAGCACGGTGCGGATCGCCTGCCACGCACTCTGGCGCAGGAGGGTGCCGACCTCGTGGGTGTCGTCGTCGATCCGGTCGAGCACCTCGCCGACGGCCTGCTCGGTCAGCGCCTCCAGCGGCTGGTGCATCGCGGCGTCGAGGAGGTCGGCGCGCAGCTGGCCCTCGGCGCGGTCGATCACCCCGGCCCAGAGCGTGCGGGCGGCCGTGTCGAGCGTGGCCGCCCCGACGACGCACAGCGCCAGCAGCCAGACCAGCGCGGCCGTGGCGGACTCGGCCAGGTGACCGGCGATGAGGGTGCCGAGGGAGGTGCCGACGGCGGCGATCGCGCAGGCCACGAGCGCCCAGGCCGCGACCGGCCCGCGGAGCCGTCGCCAGTCGACGGTGCGCGCAGGGGTGGGCGGGTCGAGGCGCACCGGAGCGGCTGTCCGGTCGCGGCCGAGAGTCGTGGACATCGGGGACGACGCTACGTGGTCGCGCCGACGGTCGTCGCCTGGTTTAGGGTCCACGCCGAGCCGGCGGAGGGTCAGGACCGCAGCGCGACGTAGACCGGCCGCAGCTCCGGCAACAGCTCGTCGGGGTCGGGGTCGTCGCGGCCCACCAGGGAGCGACGGATCCGGCCCACGTCACGGCGTACGGCGCCGCTCGACGGCTCCTCCAAGTCGTGCAGCGCGCCGACCGCCGCGAGCTGCCGCCGGGCACCGGGGTGCGTGCGAGCACCGGCCCGGAGCGTGGGGACGAGCTGGTCGAGGGCGGCGAGCGCGTCCGGCAGGCTGCCGTCCTGCTCGTTGATCGCCCGCAGGCAGTCGGCGACGCGGGCCCGGAAGACGTCGCGCGTGCGGACCGGCAGCACCCACCAGGCCGCGGCCAGCCCGATCGCCGAGCCGAGCGCGACGCCGACCAGGCGCTCGCGCAGCTGCTCGGCACCGGTCTGGCCGAAGCTGCCGTAGTAGGCGTGCAGCAGGGACAGCATCGCGGTCATCCCGGCCGCCCAGTAGGCATAGCTCCAGTGCCGCAGGACGAGCGCCAGCGCCATCACCACGAAGAGCACGACCAGCGTCGAGCGCTGACCGGGCGGGACGTGGAGAGCGGCGAGCGTCGCGACGACGGTGCCGACCAGGGCGCCGACGACCCGCAGCCCCGCCTTGTGGGCGACGTCGCCGCGGCCGCGGTTGCCCGACGCGACGAGGAAGGCGGACAGCACGCACCACGCCCAGCGATCGTCGAAGAGCGCCCGACCGACGACGAGGGCGACGGTCAGGCCGACGAGCATCTGCAGGGCCATCCGGGTGGGTACGTCGAGACGGCGGCTCGAGCGGCGCGACGGGCGGTCCACCACGACCGGCGGCAGGCGCAGCCGCCCGACGGCAGCGGTCCAGGCGACGGCGACCACCGCGGCCACGGCCGACCAGACGACCAGCTCGACCGTGCCCGAGGTCCGGGCCGCCGCCGGGACCGGGGTGACGAGCAGGGCCAGGAAGGGCAGGGCGACGATCCGGGCGGCGCGCCGTACCGGCCCGTCGTAGCGCCGGGCGGCGATGCCGACGCTCAGGCCGATGACCAGCAGGACCTGCCCGAGCGTCCGCACGTGGACCAGCAGCCACGCCACCCCGGCCGCCGCGGCCGAGACGACGACCATCTCCGCGGCGGTCTCCAGCCCGACGTGGACCCCGCGCTCGGCGGCCTGTCCCAGCATCAGGCTGAGCACGACCGCGAGCACGCTCGCCTGCACCGGCACGTCGATGAGGTCGCCGAGGAGCACCGTGGTGGCGAGAGCACCCAGGACGGCGGCCATGGTGACCGCCGCGCTGCGGACCGCCTGGCTCACGGCTCGACGGGAACGACGCGGTCGCCGTACGCCGCGACGCGCAGCATCACGTCGGCCGCCCGGGCCAGGAGCTCCTGCTCCTCGTCGGTGCAGACGGCGGTGACGGCCTCGGCCAACCACCGGTCGCGCGGCGCCATCTCCGCGCGCATCGCCCGTCGACCGGCGTCCGTGGCAGCGATCAGCGACCCTCGGCCGTCGGTCGGGTCCGGCGTACGACGCACCAGGCCCTTGCTCTCCAGGCTCGCGAGCGGCCGGGTCAGCGACTGGGGTGTCATCGCCAGCTGCGCCCCGATCTCGCCCGGTGTCAACGAGCCCTCGACCAGCACCCGCCCGAGCACCGCCACGAGGCCGAGGCTGAGGTCACCACCGCGCTCGGCGCGCGCTCGCGTCGCCAGGGCTGTCACGGACCGCCGCAGGACGGCGGCCGAAGTAGTAGGCATGTGCGTACTTTACAGCTCCTTCATCCCCCACGGGCTGCCGTACTCGGTGAGCATGTCGAGGAAGGGCACCGCGTCGAAGGCCTCGGGACCGAGCACACCCGCGCCCGACCAGGTGCCGCGGGACAGCAGCTCGAGGGCGACCACCGGGTTGATCGCGGTCTGCCAGACCACGCACTGGTGGCCGTACTCGCGCATCGTCCACTCGTTGTCGACCACGTGGTAGAGGTACGTCGAGCGTGGCTCGCCGTCCTTGCCCTTCCCGGTCACCCACAGGCCGGCGCAGGTCTTGCCCTTCATCCGGGGGCCGACCGTCGCGGGGTCCGGCAGCACGGCCGCGACCACGTCGCGCGGACTCACCTCGACGCCCTTGACGCGGACCTTCTCGGTCGAGTCGAGGCCGAGCGTGTGCAGCACCTTGAGGATGTTGATGAACTCGTCGCCCAGGCCGTACTTGAAGGTCGCCCGCTTGCAGTCGACCCAGCGCGGCATGAGGAGCACCTCCTCGTGCTCGACGTTGACGCACTCGACCGGACCGATGCCCTCGGGGAAGTCGAAGACCTCCGGCTCGGAGAACGGCGCGGTCGTGAACCAGCCGCGGTCCTTCTCCCAGATGACGGGCGGGTTGAGGCACTCCTCGATCGTGGTCCACATCGAGAACGACGGAGCGAAGATCTCGTTGCCGTCGTCGTCGGTCACGACCAGGTTGGCGCCGTCACGGGTGCCGAGCTCGTCGATCTCGCTGAAGAGGTGGTCGGCGGCGTAGCGCGCGAACACGTCGGACAGGCCCGGCTCGACGCCGATCCCGACCAGCGCCAGCCGGCCCGCGTCCTTCCAGTCCTGCTCGACCGCGAACTGCTCGTCGCCGAGCTTCACGCCGGTCTGCTCGTGCGGCGACTCCGGGTGCGGCTTCGACAGCGACATCGCCATGTCGAGGTAGTCCGCGCCGGCGGCGTACGCCCCGTGGAAGATCGACATGTTGAAGACGGGGTCGACCGCGTTCATCACGTGGGTGATGCCGTGCTCGCGGCACAGCGCCTCGACCGCCTCCGCCGAGGACGCGTCGATCTGCGCCGCGACGTACCTCTCGTCGGTCGCGGCCGCGCGCTCCGCGCTCGCCAGGTTGTAGTCGGCGACCACGATCGCCTCGAAGAAGTCGCGGCGGGCGGCGATGGCCGCGAACGCGCCACCCACGCCCCCGGTGCCGATCAGCAGGATCTTCACTCCGAAACCTTCCCGTTCACGGTGATGCAACGACTTCTACGTGCGACGTCATGGGCGCTCGACCGTCGTGCCGAGGAGCGGGGCGTGCGAGGAGCGCAGCGACGAGTCCAGATACACATCTCAGCAGTCACGATCCGATGAAGGACATGACGTGCTTGATACGGGTGTAGTCCTCGAACCCGTAGCCGGACAGGTCCTTGCCGTAGCCCGAGTGCTTGAAACCGCCGTGCGGCATCTCGGATACGAAGGGGATGTGCGTGTTGATCCAGACCGCACCGAAGTCGAGCCGACGCGACATCCGCATGGCGCGGGCGTGGTCCTTGGTCCAGACGCTGGAGGACAGCGCGTACTCGACGTCGTTGGCCCAGGTCAGCGCCTGCGCCTCGTCGGTGAACTCCTGCACGGTCATCACCGGGCCGAAGATCTCGGTCTGGATCTGCTCGTCGGTCTGCTGCAGGCCCGAGAGCACGGTGGGCTCGTAGAAGTAGCCCTTGTCGAACTTGCGGGCGCCGCCGGTCGCGATGCTCGCGTGGTCCGGCAGTCGGTCGACCATGCCGGAGACGTGGGCGAGCTGGTTCGCGTTGTTGAGCGGACCGAAGTACGTCGCCTCGTCGTCCGGCATGCCGGTCGGCATGCCCTGGGCGGCCTCGGCCAGCGCCGCGACGAACTCGTCGTGGATGCCCGCCTGCACGAGCACCCGGGTGGCCGCGGTGCAGTCCTGGCCGGCGTTGAAGAGGCCGGCGCCGGCGATCCCCTCGGCGGCCTTGGCGATGTCGGCGTCGTCGAAGACGATGCACGGCGCCTTGCCACCGAGCTCGAGGTGCACCCGCTTGAGGTCGTGCGAGGCGGCCTCCGCGACCTGCATGCCGGCCCGCACGGAGCCGGTGATCGCGACCATCTGCGGGGTCTTGTGCGCGACCAGCGCACGGCCGGTGTCGCGGTCGCCGCAGACGACGTTGAGCACGCCGGGCGGCAGGAACTCCTGGCAGAGCTCGGCGAGCAGCGTCGAGCTCGCGGGCGTGGTGTCGCTGGGCTTGAGGACGATCGTGTTGCCGGCAGCGAGGGCCGGGGCGATCTTCCAGATCATCATCAACAGCGGATAGTTCCAGGGCGTCACCTGACCGACCACACCGACCGGCTCCCGGCGTACCCACGAGGTGTGGTCGGCCATGTACTCCCCCGCGGCCTTGCCCTCGAGCATCCGGGCCGCGCCGGCGAAGAACTTGAAGTGGTCCGACGCGTAGGGCATCTCCTCGGACATGGTCAGCCCGAGCGGCTTGCCGGTGTCCTTGCACTCGACCGCGTTGATCTCGTCGACGCGGTCCTCGATCGCCTGGGCGATCTTCAGCAGCGCGTTGGAGCGGTCCTGCGGCGTCGCGTAGCCCCACCCCTCGAAGGCCGCGTCGGCTGCGGCGTACGCCCGGTCGATGTCCTCGTCGCCCGAGCGCGGAGCCTGGGCGTACACCTCACCGGTGGTCGGGTCGATGACGTCGTAGGTCTCCCCCGACACGCTCTCGACGAGCTCGCCGTTGATCACGTTCTTGAAGGTCTGATCGGCCATGCGGCAAACCCTAGTGATCCGACAACGAAATCTGTAGGGGTTGACCGCCGATGGGCACGGAATCCGTCGAATCAGGCGGAGAAGACAGGGATTCCGTCGATCCAGGTCGTCGTCACCCGTGCCTCGCCGATCTCCTCGGCCGGCCCGGCGAACGGGTCGCGGTCGAGCGCGACCAGGTCGGCGACCGTGCCGGGCTGCAGCACGCCCGCGTCGTCACGGTGGTTGATCCACGCCGAGCCGGAGGTGTACGCCGCGAACGCGGTCTCCAGGGTCAGCGCCTGCTCCGGCAGGAACGCCGCGCGACCGCTGTCGGGGTCGACCCGGGTCACCGCGACCTGCATCGCCTGGAGCGGGTCGGGCGTGCTGACGGGCCAGTCGCTGCCGGCGACCAGCCGGGCTCCGGTGCGCTCGAGGTCGCCGAAGGGGTACTGCCAGCGACTCCGCTCCTCCCCGAGGAACGGGATCGTCAGCTCGGCCATCTGGTCGTCCTCGCAGGCCCAGAGCATCTGCATGTTGGCGGCAACGCCGAGCCCGGCGAAGCGGCGTACGTCGTCGGGGTGCACCAGCTGCAGGTGGGCGATGTGGTGCCGCCGGGCGGGGTCGGTGCCCTCGAAGGCGTCGAGCGCCTCGCGGGCGCCGCGGTCGCCGATCGCGTGCACGTGCACCTGGAAGCCCTCGGCGTCGAGCGCTCGCACGGCCTCGCGCAGCACGCCGGCCTCGACGAACGAGTGACCGCTGTTGGTGGTCGCGTGGCCGCACTTGTCGAGGTAGGGCGCGAGCATCGCGGCCGTGCCGTTCTCGGCGACGCCGTCCTGCATGATCTTGACGCTGGTCGCCCGGAACCGACCGCCCGCCATCGCGGCCCGACGGGCCACGAGCTCACCGACCTGCTCGATGCCGAGCTTGCGCTCCCACCACAGCGCGCCGACGACGTACGAACGCAGGTCGCCGTTGGCGTCCGCGGTCGTGTACGTCGAGGCCGGGTCGTCCATGCCGGAGTAGGCGCCGACGATCGCGTCCTGCCACGAGGTGACACCGACCGAGTGCAGGTAGGCCTGGCCCGCCATCAACGCCGCGTAGTAGTCCTCGGCCGTCGTGTGCGGGAGGTACGGCGCCACCAGGGCCGTCGCGCCCTCGTGGAGGGTGCCGCTCGGGCGACCGTCGGCGTCGCGCTCGATCCGGCCGTCGTCGGGGTCGGGGGTGTGCTCGTCGATCCCGGCCAGCTCCAGGGCCCGGCTGTTGACCCACACGCTGTGGTGGTCGCGGTTGGGCAGGTACGCCGGGCGACTGCCCGTCACCGTGTCGAGGTCGGCCGCGGTCGGCGTACCGCCCGGGAAGGCCGGCATCCCCCAGCCCCCGCCGAGGATCCACTCCACGTCGGGGCGGCTGTCGGCGTACGCCTTGACGGCGGCGAGGTAGTCGTCGCGGGTCGAGTGCTCGCTCAGGTCGCAGCGCAGCCGCTCGAGCCCGCCCTGGATCGGGTGCACGTGCGCGTCGGTGAAGCCGGGCGCGACGAAGGCGACGTCAGCGGGACCGCTCGCCGGGCGGACCGCCGTGATCCGGCCGTCCTCGACCTCGACCTCGGTCGGGCCGAGGTGGCGGTGGCCGTCGAAAGCGGCCGCAGCGCGCAGAATCACCTGCCCTCCAGCAACGGACCGGCCGGGTCGTGCGTGATGCCGACCTTGCGGGCGGCCAGGCCGGAGAGCGCCTCGAGGCAGACCCGGTTGGCCAGGAACGCCGTGATCTCCGCGTGGTCGTAGGGCGGTGACACCTCCACCACGTCGATGCCCGCGACCGGCAGCTCGCGGCAGATGCGGCGTACGGCGTCGAGGAGCTGGCGCGACGACAGCCCACCGGGCTCGGGCGTGCCGGTGCCGGGCGCGTGCCCGGGGTCGCAGACGTCGATGTCGACGGAGAGGAAGACCGCGTCGCACTCGTCGAGCGCGATCTCGAAGGCCTCGTCGAGGCACTCCTCCAGGCCGCGCTTGCCGATCTCAGTCATCTCGTAGGACCGCATGTTCTGCTCGGCCATCCAGCCCAGCGTCTCGGGACCGGGCCAGTAGCCGCGCAGCCCCATCTGCAGGAAGCGGTCGCCGCGCAGGGCTCCCGACTCGATCAGCCGGCGCATCGGCTGGCCGTGGCCGTAGAGCGAGCCGAACTCGATGTCGCCGGTGTCGGCGTGCGCGTCGAAGTGGATCATCGACACCTTGCCGTAGCCGAGGTGCCGGGCGACGCCCGTCGCGTCGGGCAGCGCGATGGAGTGGTCGCCGCCGAGGACGAGAGGTATGGCGCCCGCGCTGGCGACCTGGTAGACCGCCTGCTCGAGCGCGCCGAGCGCCCGCTCGATCTCGCCGGGCGGCATCTCGACGTCGCCGGCGTCGACGACCGTGATGTCCTGCAGCGCGTCGACCCGGAGCGCGAGGTGCGGCCTCGAGCCGTCGTGCGGGAGGTAGTCGGTCTGCCGGATCGCCTGCGGGCCGAAGCGGGTCCCCGGCCGGTGCGACGTGCCGCCGTCGAAGGGCGCTCCGACGATCACCACGTCCGCGGCCGCGAGGGCGGCCGCGTCGTCGAGGTCGACCGGGTCGACGCCGAGGAACGTGATGTCCGGACCGAACTGTGCGCCGTACCGAGTCATGAACCCATTTCTACAACGGATTCCGGAGAAATCACACGCTTGAGCGACGGATTCACTTGCTTCTCGTCATGCGGACCGCGCACCATGGAGGTATGGAGCTCGACTACGACCACCTTCAGCGTGCCGCCAAGGACCACCTCTGGATGCACTTCACGCGGCACTCGACGTACGACACCTCGGACGTGCCGATCATCGTGCGCGGTGAGGGCGCCTACATCTACGACGCCCAGGGCAAGCGCTACCTCGACGGTCTGGGCGGGCTCTTCGTCTCGCAGCTGGGCCACGGCCGCACCGAGCTGGCGGACGCCGCCGCCGCGCAGGCCAAGGAGCTGGCCTTCCACCCGCTGTGGTCCTACGCCCACCCCAACGCGATCCTGCTGGCGGAGCGCATCGCCAACTACGCGCCGGGCGACCTCAACCGGGTCTTCTTCACCACCGGTGGCGGCGAGGCCGTCGAGTCCGCGTGGAAGCTCGCGAAGAACTTCTTCAAGCTCACCGGCAAGCCGATGAAGCACAAGGTTCTCAGCCGGAGCATCGCCTACCACGGCACCACCCAGGGCGCCCTGTCGATCACCGGCCTGCCGCCACTCAAGCAGCAGTTCGAGCCGCTGGTCCCCTCGACCTTCCGGGTCCCCAACACCAACATCTACCGGGCCTCCGAGACCACGGGCGGCCTGCTCGACGGCTCCGACCCGGAGGCCTTCGGCCGCTGGGCGGCCGACCAGATCGCCGTCCAGATCGAGAACGAGGGCCCCGACACCGTCGCCGCCGTCTTCCTCGAGCCCGTGCAGAACGCCGGCGGCTGCTTCCCGCCCCCGCCCGGCTACTTCGAGCGGGTCCGCGAGATCTGCGACGAGTACGACGTCCTGCTGGTCTCCGACGAGGTCATCTGCGCCTACGGCCGGCTGGGCTACATGTTCGGCGCGGAGCGCTACGGCTACCAGCCGGACATCATCACCTCGGCCAAGGGCATCACCTCCGGCTACGCACCGCTCGGCGCGATGATCGCGTCCGACCGGCTGATGGAGCCGTTCCTGCACGGCCACGAGTCCTTCGCCCACGGCTTCACCTTCGGCGGCCACCCGGTCTCCACCGCGGTCGCGATGGCGAACTTCGACGTCTTCGAGGAGGAGCACATCCTCGAGCACGTCCGCGACAACGAGGGTGCCTTCCGCTCGACCCTCGAGCGTCTGCTCGACCTGCCGATCGTCGGCGATGTCCGCGGCGACGGCTACTTCTACGGGATCGAGCTCGTCAAGGACAAGGACACCAAGGCGACCTTCAACGAGGAGGAGTCGGAGAAGCTGCTCCGGGGCTTCCTCTCCAAGGCGCTGTACGACGAAGGCCTCTACTGCCGCGCCGACGACCGCGGCGACCCGGTCATCCAGCTCTCTCCCCCGCTGATCTGCGACCAGACGCACTTCGACGAGATGGAGCAGATCCTCCGCACCGTGCTCGACAAGGCCGCCACGCTCCTCTGACCCGACCCGGCGCAGTGTCAGGCTGACACTGCGCCGACTCGGCGTGGAATCAGGCAGGTATCCACAGGTCCGCCGATCGGAGGGTGGCGGGGTCGGCGCTCCGGGCAGTGCAGCAGCATGAATCCTGTCCCCTGGCGCGAGCGACTCGCGCAGCTACCAGCGCGTGAGCCGTTCACCACCGGGATGGCCAGCGAGGTCGGCCTGAGCCGCGAGGCGCTGAGCAAGCTGACCTTCGGCGGAGCCCTCCGTCGGCCGCTCGAAAGCGTGTACGTCGAGGCGGACACGCCTGACTCTCTTGAGTTGCGCTGCCGGATGCTCGCTCTCGTCCTGCCTGACGACTGCTTCGTCTGCGATCGAACCGCGGCCTGGCTCCATGCCGGCGATCGGGCTCTCGCACCCAACGAGCACCTGTCGATACCAGCCATCTCGTGCTTCCGACCGAGCGCCTCGGGCCGGCTCCGCAACGCACTTGCCGACAGCGGTGAGCGCGAGATCCGCGCGGGTGACCTCACGACGGTCAACGGCATACCGGTCACCACCCCGCTGCGGACAGCCGTCGACCTCGGACGTCTCCAGAAGACCCGCGACCTGCGGTTGCACGGGATGGACACGATGCTCCACCTCGGGCAGTTCACCCACCAGCGGCTGCTGACGCAGGTGCCGCGCTTCAACCGACGCCGTGGCGTCGTCTTGCTCCGAGTGCTCGCGCCGCTCGCCGACGCCGGCGCCGCGTCCTTCGGCGAGTCCGCGCTGCGCTTGCGGTGGTACGACGCTGGCCTTCCCCCACCACGCACCCAGATCCCCATCGAGATCGAGGGACGGGTCCACTACTACCTGGACCTGGGACTCGAGGACCTGCGCTTCGCTGCCGAGTACGACGGCGAGGAATGGCACGGCCCGGACCGGCAGATCCATGACGACGAGCGGCGTGACTGGCTCCGTCGCCAGGGCTGGGTGATCGTGGCGCTGCGCCGGTCCCAGGTGTTCGGTCAGCAGCAGGACGCCGAACGGATCCTGCGCGACGGATACGCGGCTGCGTTAGCCCGCCGACCCGGCGCAGTGTCAGCTGACATGTCGCCGACTCGGCGCAGTGTCAGATGACACTGCGCCGGGTCGGCGTCAGACCAGCTTGGCGGCACGGCGGCGGCTGTTGACCTCGCCACCGACGACGATCAGGACCGAGATCAGGAACATCACGGTGCCGACCACGTTGACCTGCATGGGGACGCCGCGCTGCGCGACACCCCAGACGTACATGGGGAACGTCGTGGTGTTGCCGGCGTTGAGGTTGGTGACGATGAAGTCGTCGAAGGACAGCGAGAAGCTGAGCAGCGCCGCACCCAGGATGCCCGGGAAGACCAGCGGGAAGGTCACCCGCCAGAACGTCTGTTGTGGCGTGGCGTAGAGATCCATCGCCGCTTGCTCGAGGTTGTCGTCGAGGCCGGCCAGTCGCGCTCGCACCGTGACGACCACGAACGAGATGCAGAACATGATGTGGGCGATCAGGATCGTCCAGAAGCCCAGCTGGCCACCGAACCCCGCGGCCACGAAGAGTGCGAGCAGCGAGGATCCCATCACGATCTCGGGCGACGCCATCGGCAGGAAGATCAGCAGGTTCATGGCCGACCGGCCCGCGAACTCGTGCCGCACCAGCGCGAAGGCGATCAGGGTGCCGAGGATGGTCGAGCCCAGGGTGGCGCAGAAGCCGATCTCGATGCTCGTCTTCAGCGCGCCGCACATCCCCTCGGCCTCGCAGGGGTTGAGCCAGTTGTGCAGCGTGAAGCCGTCGAAGCGGTAGATCAGCCGGCTGGCCGGATCGTTGAAGCTCATCAGCACGACCACGAAGATCGGGATGAACGTGTAGAGCAGCACCAGCAGCCCGAGGATCAGCACGATGTGAGAACGGAACCAGCGACCGAAGGCACTGCCGGCCTTGTAGGTCTTCATCTTCGGGTGGGTCGTGGTGCTCACAGCAGGTCCTCCGTCCCCGCGCGGCGGACGTAGAACAGGACCATCACCACGATCAGCGCCATCAGCGTCACCGAGAGCGCAGCCGCCGCCGGGTAGTCGTTGGCGTTGGTGAAGAGGCTCTGGATGACGCTACCGATCATCCGCTGGTTGGGGCTGCCGAGCAGCTCGGCGTTGATGTAGTCGCCGACCGCGGGGATGAAGGTGAGCAGCGTGCCGGACACGACGCCCGGCAGCGACAGCGGCCAGGTGACCTTGAAGAAGCCGACGAACGGGTTGGCGTAGAGGTCACTGGACGCCTCGATCAGGCGCTGGTCGATCTTGTCGATGCTCGCGTAGAGCGGCAGCACCATGAACGGCAGGAAGTTGTACGTCAGGCCCGCGATGACCGCGACCGGCGTCGCCAGCAGCCGGCCGTCGGCGCCGAGGATGTGCAGCCACTGCAGGCTGTTGACGATGAACCCGTCGTCGGCGAGCAGCAGCTTCCACGACAGCGTACGGATCAGGAAGCTCGTGAAGAACGGCGCGATCACCAGGACCAGCATCAGGTTCTTCCACCGGCCGGCCTTGAACGCGATGGCGTAGGCCAGCACGTAGCCGAGGATCAGGCAGAAGAACGTCGCCAGCGCGCCGTACGCGAGGGAGCGCACCAGCGGCTGCCAGTAGTCGCTCAGGGCGTTCGAGTAGTTCGCCCAGTGGTAGGTCATCTCGTAGCCGGTCGAGTCCGACCCGCTGGGGTCGAAGAGGCTGGTCGCGACCAGGGAGTAGAGCGGGATGACGAAGAAGACGGCAAGCCACAAGACGCCGGGGATCAGCAGGATGTAGCCGGTCCTCCCGTGCTTGCGGACGGTCTCGCTCATTCGTCGTCGGCCTTCTGCGCACCGGCCGAGGCGTCCTGGCTGAAGTCGAGGAGGAAGGCGTACTCAGGCCGCCAGGAGAGCTCGACGGACTCGCCGTTGCGGAACATCCGGCGCCGGCCGGTGTTCTGCTCGAAGACCGACAGCTCCTGTCCCCACGGCATCCGGACGAGGTACTGCGTGCTGACACCGACGAAGCTGGCGTCGACGACCACGCCGCCGGGGATCGTGTTGCCGGGCGCGTCGAGCGCCTCGCCGGGCTCCCCGATGAGGACCTTCTCCGGACGGATGCCGACCCAGCCCTTGTCGCCGTCGGCGTGGCAGCGGTCGGTCGGGATCGACACCGCGATGCCGTGCATGTCGACGGTGACCAGGTCGGCGGCGCGGTGGGTGATCGTGCCCTCGATCAGGTTGGACTGCCCGAGGAAGTTGGCGACGAACGTCGACTTCGGGTTCTCGTAGAGGTCGGACGGTGCGCCCATCTGCTCGATCACGCCCGCGTTCATCACCGCGACCGTGTCGGCCATCGTCATGGCCTCCTCCTGGTCGTGGGTGACGTGCACGAAGGTGAGGCCGACGTCGATCTGGATCCGCTTGATCTCCAGCTGCATCGACCGGCGCAGCTTGAGGTCGAGGGCACCGAGCGGCTCGTCGAGGAGCAGCACCTCGGGCTTGTTGATCAGCGCCCGCGCCAGCGCGACCCGCTGCTGCTGGCCGCCGGAGAGCTGGGCCGGCTTCTTGCGCGCCTGCGAGGTCAGCTCGACGAGCTCGAGCATCTCGCGGACGGCGGTGTCGACCTCCT
Organism: Nocardioides pollutisoli; assembly: GCF_040045055.1. Classification (NCBI taxonomy): domain Bacteria; kingdom Bacillati; phylum Actinomycetota; class Actinomycetes; order Propionibacteriales; family Nocardioidaceae; genus Nocardioides; species Nocardioides pollutisoli. The sequence continues at coordinate 3,274,288 of NZ_JBDZDU010000001.1, read as the reverse complement.
TCGACTTGCGGCGCCGGAGCCCGAAGGCGACGTTCTCGAAGATGTCGAGGTGCGGGAAGAGCGCGTAGCTCTGGAAGACCGTGTTGACCGGGCGCTGGTAGGGCTTCGCGTAGGTGATGTCCTGGTCGGCGAGCTTGATCGAGCCGGCGGTCGGGGTCTCGAGGCCGGCGACCATGCGCAGCGTCGTGGTCTTGCCGCACCCGGACGGGCCGAGCAGCGCGATGAACGAGCCGCGGGGCACGTCGAGGTCGAGGTCGTTGACCGCGGTGAAGGCGCCGAACGACTTCGTGACGTTGCGGAGCCGGAGTCCGTCGTACGACTCGGAGTCCGCGCTGTCGGGCGTGGACGGCGCCTGGTCAGCCACCTGTGACATCGTCGAACTCTCCTTGGTAGGCGGTGATCTGCTTCTCGGTCAGCGGCATGAAGTCGAAGGTGACCGACAAGGTCTCGTCGTCGGGGAAGATCAGCTTGTTGTCGACCAGCGACGGGTCGACCTTCTCCATCGCTTCCTGGGCACCCTTGACGGGGCAGATGTAGTTGACCCAGGCGGCGAGCTTCGCGGCGACCTCGGGCTCGTAGTAGTAGTCGATCCACTTCTCGGCGTTGGCCTGGTGGGTCGCGAGGTTCGGGACCATCATGTTGTCGCTCCAGAGCGACAGCCCCTCCTCCGGCGTGACGAACTTGATGTCGGGGTTGTCGAACTGGGCCTGGATGACATCGCCGGACCAGGCCTCGCAGGCGACGATGTTGCCGGCCGCGAGGTCCTGGATGTACTCGTTGCCCGTGAACGCGCGGACCTGCCCGGCCGAGACGACCTCGCGGAGCTTGTCGATCGCGTTGGCCCAGTCGTCGTCTGAGAAGTCGCTCGGGTCGGCGCCGACGACCTTGAGCATGAAGCCCATCGTGTCGCGCATCTCGCTGAGCAGGGTGATCTTGCCGTTGAGCTCGGGCCGGGTGATCAGGTCCTCGAAGCTCTTCACCTCACCGGTCTTGGCGGCGTTGTAGGCGATGCCGGTCAGGCCGCTCTGCCACGGGGCGTGGTAGGTCAGGTCCGGGTCCCACTGCCGCTTGCGCAACGGCTCGATCAGGTTGGCGTGGAGGTTGGGGACCTTCGACTTGTCGAGCGGCTGGATCCAGCCGAGCGAGATCATCCTCGCGGCCATCCAGTCGGTCAGCACGATCATGTCGCGGTCGATCGGCTGGCAGGAGCCGAGCTGGTTCTTGACCTTCGCGTAGAACTCGTTGTTGTCGTTGACGTCGTCGGTGTAGTCGACCGTGATGCCAGTGCGCTCCTGGAAGACGTTGAGCGTCGACCCGTCCTTCTTCTTGGGGTCGATGTACGCCGGCCAGTTGGAGATGATCAGCCGCATGTCGCTCGCCGACACGTCGGTGGCGACGCAGTCGGCCGGATCGACGATCGCGGGGTCGACCCCGAAGAACGGCAGCTTGAGCGCGGCCAGGCTGACGCCGGCGAAGCCGACCGCTCCCGCGCCCTTGAGCAGCCCCCGACGGGACAGTCCGCCTCGTCCACCCCACTCGGGCCCCGCCGCCATCCGGACTCCCTCTCGCCGCAACCGCCAACGCCTCGGATCGTGCCATGCGGAGGGCGGGTCGACAAGCGATCCGGTTGAGATGAAACATCCTCGCAACGAAATCGCTTGCAAACCGCCCCGAGAAACCTTTGACCCAGGACCGCGCGTGAGGAAACATGCGGCTCATGACCTCGCCGCGGACCCGGAAGCCGGATCGTCCCGCGTTCACGCTCGACGACGTCTCCAAGGCGATCATCGAGCAGCTGCAGCAGGACGGACGTCGCTCGTACGCCGCCATCGGCAAGGTGGTCGGCCTGTCCGAGGCCGCCGTACGCCAGCGGGTCCAGCGGCTGATCGAGTCCGGGGTCATGCAGGTGGTGGCCGTGACCGACCCGCTCGAGCTCGGCTTCGCCCGCCAGGCCATGGTCGGCATCCGCGTCTCGGGTCCGCTCGAGCCGGTCGCCGACGCGCTCGCCGAGCTCGACGAGGTCGACTACGTCGTCATCACCGCCGGCTCCTACGACCTGCTCGTCGAGGTCGTCTGCGAGAGCGACGAGCACCTGCTCGAGCTGATCTCCGGCCGGATCCGGACGATCCCGACCGTGGCCACGACCGAGACCTTCATGTACCTCGAGCTGCGCAAGCAGACCTACTCGTGGGGCGTGCACTGAAGTCGTCGGCCGACCCGCACTGGGAGCGGCTGTCCCTCTGGCACGACTCCGTCGAGACGGACTGGACACCGCGGCCCGCGCTGGACGGCGACACCGAGGCGGACGTCGCGATCGTCGGCGCCGGCCTCACCGGGCTCTGGGCGGCGTACTACCTCGCCGAGGCCGACCCCGAGCTGGGGATCGTGGTGCTCGAGGCCGAGACGGCAGGCTACGGCGCCTCCGGCCGCAACGGCGGGTGGTGCTCGGCGCTCTTCCCGGCCTCGCACTCCAGCCTCGCCGACCTGTCCGACCGCGACGGCGCGATCGCCCAGCACCGGGCGATGCGCGAGACCGTCGACGAGGTGGTCCGGGTGGCCGCCGCCGAGGGCATCGACGCCCAGGCCGCGAAGGGCGGCACCATCGTCCTGGCCCGCAGCAGGGCGCAGTGGAAGCGAGCCCGGGCCGAGGTCGACGACGCGCGCGCGTGGGGTCGCGGCGACGACGACCTCCGGCTGCTCGACAGGTCCGAGGCCGATGCCGTGCTGCGTGCCACCCGCACCCGCGGCGCGACGTACACCCCCGACTGTGCGGCGATCCATCCCGCGCGCCTGGTGCGCGGGCTGGCCGACGCCGTCGAGCGGCGCGGGGTCACGATCCACGAGCGCACCCGGGTGCGGTCGATCGAGCCGGGCCGCGCGGTCACCGAGCGCGGCTCGGTCCGGGCACGGACCGTGCTCCGCGCCACCGAGGGCTACACCTCCACGCTCCAGGGCGAGGCGCGTACGACGATCCCGGTCTACTCGCTGATCATCGCCACCGAGCCGCTGCCCGCGGCGGTCTGGGACGAGATCGGACTGGCCCGCCGCGAGACCTTCAGCGACCACCGCCACCTGATCATCTACGGCCAGCGCACCGCCGACGACCGGCTGGTGTTCGGCGGCCGCGGTGCGCCGTACCACTTCGGCTCGCGGATCAAGCCGGAGTACGACCGCGACGAGAAGGTCTTCGCGCGCCTCTACGCGACCCTGGTCGAGATGTTCCCGCCGCTGCAGGGCACCCGCGTCACCCATGCCTGGGGCGGCGCCCTCGGCATCCCGCGCGACTGGTGCGCCTCGGTCGGGCTCGACCCGGCGACGGGGCTCGGCTGGGCCGGCGGCTACGTCGGCGACGGGGTGAGCACGACGAACCTGGCCGGCCGCACGCTGCGCGACCTGGTCCTGGGCCGCGACACCGAGCTGACCCGGTTGCCGTGGGTCGGCCACCGCTCCCCCGCCTGGGAGCCCGAGCCGCTGCGCTGGCTCGGCGTCAACGTCGGCCTGCGCGCCATGACGATCGCCGACGCGGAGGAATCCGTGACCAGGATGCAGAGCGTGGTCGCTAAGGCCGTCAGTCCTCTGCTGGGATGAGGCCATGACCAAGCGCGCCCTCGTCCGCCGACCCGGCCCCCGCCTCGCCGACGGCCTGCTCACCCACATCGACCGAGTCACGGTCGACGAGGCGCTCGCGGAGCGCCAGTGGGCGGCGTACGTCGAGGCGCTGCAGGCCGAGGGCTGGGAGACGATCGAGGTCGAGCCGGCCGACGACTGTCCTGACGCCGTCTTCGTCGAGGACACCGTGGTCGTCTACCGGGACCTCGCGGTCATCTCGCGGCCCGGTGCCGACGAGCGCAAGCCGGAGACCAACGGGACCGAGGCGGCGCTGGCCGGGCTCGGCTACCGGATCGTCCACATCGAGGCGCCCGGCACCCTCGACGGCGGCGACGTCCTCAAGCACGGCACCGAGGTCTGGGTCGGCCTCGGCGGTCGCACCAACGCGTCCGGCCTCGAGCAGCTCGCGGCGCACCTCGCGCCGCTCGGCGCCCGCGTCGTCGGCGTACCCACCTCGCTCGTGCTGCACCTGAAGTCCGCGGTGACCGCCCTGCCGGACGGCACCGTCGTCGGCTTCGCGCCGTTGGTCGACGACCCCGAGGTCTGGGAAGCGTTCCTGCCCGTGCCGGAGGAGCCGGGGTCGCACGTCGTGGTCCTCGACGCCGACACCGTGCTGATGGCGGCCAGCGCGCCGCTCACCCGGGCTCTCTACGAGGAGCGCGGGCTGCGCGTGGTCGCCGTCGACATCACCGAGTTCGAGAAGCTCGAGGGCTGCGTGACCTGCCTGTCAGTTCGGCTCCGGGGATAGAGCGCCGAGACCGTTGGCCTCCGTGTCGGCCGGCTTGGCCGTCGAGTGCAGCCACGCCGAGAAGAACGCGTCGAGGTCCTGCCCGCTGATCTCCTCGGCGAGCGCCTCGAACTGCTCGGTGGCGCCGTTGCCGCCGGCGTGGTCGGTGGCCCAGGTGCGCAGGATGTCGAAGAAGGCGGCGTCGCCGACCACGTTGCGCAGCGCCTGCAGCGCCAGCTCCCCGCGCTGGTAGACGAACGTCGCGAAGATGCTGTTGACGCACTCGACGCCGTCGGCGCACGGGTCGGCGACCTCGTGCTTCCAGAAGTCGTTGCCCGCGGGCGTGCGGTCGTAGTAGTCGCGCAGCTCGGCGTTCGCAGACGGACCGTCGTGGGTCTCCGTGTAGTAGTTCTCCATGAAGGTCGCGAAGCCCTCGTTGAGCCAGATGTCCTTCCAATGGTGCACCGCGACGGAGTCGCCGAACCACTGGTGCGCGAGCTCGTGCACGACCGTCAGGACGGCTTCCTCGCCGCCACCCATGTAGGGGTACGTCGGACGCGTCTGGTTCTCGAGCGCGAACCCGACGTTGAGGCTGGTGGTCAGCCCGCCGGTCACCGAGAACGGGTAGTCGAGGCCGAGTGCTGACTCCTCCCAGTCCACGAGCTCCGGCGTCATCTTCATCAGCCGCATGCTGGTGTCCTGCGCGGACCGGTTCAGCTTCTTGGACTCCGACACCGCGACCAACCAGGGCCGGCCGTGGTCGACACCCTTCGCGATCTTGAACCGTCCTGCCGCGAAGAACGCGAGGTACGGCACCATCGGCTCGTCGGCGGACCAGTGCGTCGTGGCCGTCGCACCGTGCACGGTGCGACCGCGCTCGACGCCGTTGGAGATGACGTCGAGGCCCTTCGGCACGGTGATGTGGACGTCGACCATGGCCTTGTCGAGCGGGTGGTCGTTGGCCGGGAACCACCACGGCGCCATGTGCGGCTGGTTCATCGCGACGACCTCGTTCTGGTCGGCGAGCCAGTTGCTCTCGCCGGCGTAGCGGTAGTCGCCCGGCGTGCCGGCGTACTTCACCCGCACGACGACGGTCTCGCCCTGGTCGAGCCGGTGCTGGATGGAGAGCTCGTGGTAGCGCTTCTGGTTGAACGACGCCTTCTTGCCGTCGACCGTCACCCGGCTCACGGGGAGCAGGAAGTCGAGGTCGAAGCCCGACAGCGAGGCGGTCCCCCGCAGGCGTACGTCGGTCCAGCCCGAGAGCCGGCCGGACGCCAGGTCGTAGCGGTCGTGGACGTCGTAGCGCAGCACGTCGATGCCGCCGTTGCCGTCGAGCGGGAAGTAGGAGTCGCCGATGCCGGCGGCGCCGTGCGGCCGGTGCGCCTGACCGAGGGCGGACTGGCCGGGGCCGAGGAGGGCGACGGCGAGCAGGGAGGTCAGACCGAGAGCGAGGACGCGTTGACGGAGCACCCGAGAAACCTACGCGATCTGTTAATTTGTAGTAATTCACTCTACTTAAACAGGAGGGTCCATGCAGGTCGTCACCGTGGAGGTCCCGCAGCTCGGCAACCGCACCCATCTGGTCCACGACGGCCACCACGCGCTCGTGGTCGACCCGCCCCGGGACCTGACGCCGATCGAGCGGGCCGCCGAGGAGGCCGGGGTCGCGATCACCGCGGTCGCCGACACCCACATCCACAACGACTACGTCTCGGGGGCGCTCGGCCTGGCCCGGCGGCACGGCGCCGACTACCTCCTCTCCGCCGACGAGCCGGTCGACTTCGAGCGGGTCGGCGTGCGCGACGGCGACGTCGTCCCCGTGGGCCGGCTCGACGTCAGCGTCCTGGCCACCCCCGGCCACACCCGCCACCACCAGGCCTTCCTCGCAGTCGACCGGGACCGCCGCGAGGCGGGCGCCCTCTTCAGCGGCGGCAGCCTGCTGCACGGCACCGTCGGCCGCACCGACCTGGTCGACCAGCGCCTGACCTACGACCTCGCCGAGGCCCAGTGGTCGAGCGCCCGCACCCTCGGTGCGCTCGACCCGCGCACTCGGCTCCACCCGACCCACGGGTTCGGGAGCTTCTGCGCGAGCACGACGGCGACCGACGAGGGCGACGCGACCATCGGCGGCCAGCTCCTCACCAACCCCGCGCTGCGCGTCGAGCGCGACGCGTTCGTCACGGAGCTGGTCGAGGGCTTCGGGCCGATCCCGGCCTACTACGGCCACATGGCGCCGCTCAACCGCGCCGGGGCCGGCCGCGCCCTGCCGCGTCCGCCACGCCAGGTCACGGCCGAGCAGGTCACCGACGCGATCCTCGCCGGTCACTGGGTCGTCGACCTGCGCCGCCGCGACGCGTTCGCGCGGGCGCACCTGCCGGGGACGGTCAGCGTGGAGTACTCCGACCAGTTCGCGACGTACGTCGGCTGGCTGGTGCCGTGGCACGACGACCTGGTGCTGCTCTGCGACGAGCCGTCGGACCTCGACTCCGCGCTCCACGACCTGGCCGGCATCGGGATCGACGGCCCCAGCACCCACGTCCTCGAGCCCGCGGCCGACCTGACCGCGACCTACCGCCGCACCGGCTGGGCCGACTTCCGGGCGCACACCGGCTCGCGGGTCGTGGTCGACGTACGCCAGCGCGACGAGTACGACGAGGGCCACCTGCCCGGCGCCGTCAACCTGCCGGTGCACGACGTCGACCGCCGTGGCCACGAGCTGCCCGCAGGCGAGCTCTGGGTGCACTGCAAGTCGGGCTACCGGGCCGGGATCGCCGCCAGCGTGCTCCACCGGATGGGCCGCGACGTCGTCCACGTCGACGACGCGTGGGAGCAGATCGCGGACCTCGCCGTGCGCCCCGGGGGCGTGGCTGCCTGACCTCGGGGCCGCATGCTGAGACCGGGTCTAGACCACCATCCTGAATGTCTACTAAGTTCATCGTGATTGTTTGGTAAAGGGCTACATGGGGCCCCGATCTCGGAGGAATCACCTTGGACAAGCAAGCACTCTCCCCTGCCCGGAGGCCGCGAAGGTTCCGGATCCTCGGTGCGGTCAGCGCCGCACTCCTCATCCTGGGACTCACTGCTCCCGCCGCGCCTGCTCTCACCGGCGAGGCCCAGGACGACCCCGGCCAGCCGGTCGACGTGGCCGGCTCCGCCATCGCCGCGCTCAACGCGATGCTGAACGGCCTCTTCAACAGCGACATCGTCGGCCAGACCTCGAAGGTCCTCGGCGGCGACGGCGAGACCTACTGGCTCACCAACCACCTGCGCTCCGACCTCATCCCCACCACCGTCCTGCAGGGCCTCGGCCTCGGCAGCGTCATCCCGGGCACCCCGCTCGGCGGTGGCGACAGCGGCGGCACCGTCCCCGACGACGGCCTGCGCCGCGAGTACCTCGTGGTGTGGGCGGGCGACAACAACATCCTCGACCGCAGCGGCAAGCAGCTCACCAGCCTGCCCGACGTGGTCACCCCCGACCTGCTCGGCAAGGGCGACCAGATCGGTCCCGACTTCTTCGCGGTCGTCGACGCGACCGAGGGGTCGCCGACGTACGGCAAGGTCGTCAACACCGCGACCGTCGGCCCGCTCGTCGAGAACGAGCCGCACCACATGCAGTACATCTGGCACAAGGGCAACAACATCTTCGCCGGCGGCCTCTTCACCGACGTGACCTACGTCCTCGACACCAGCAAGCTGCCCGCCCTGACCCTCAAGCACGTCAACCTGCCGACCGACACGCTCTGCGGCTCGGTGCCGGACGCCTACTGGGTGACCAAGGACGGCAGCGCGTACGGCACCTACATGGGTGGCCCGGACGTGCCCGGCCCGTGCACCTACTCCGACGGCACCACCCGGATCGGCAACGGCTTCGCCGGCTCGCCGGGTGAGGTCGTCCGGCTCGACTCCGAGGGCAAGACCGTCTACGAGGCCCCGGCGACCCCGGAGACCGCGGAGACCGAGCAGCGCTGCGACAACATCCCGCAGCTGGCCGCGGCCACCTGCGCCAACCCGCACGGCATCCAGGCTCGCGAGGACCTCGACACCCTGGTCACCAGCGACTACAACGAGCCGCGCAACATCATCCTCAACCCGGTGGCCGCGCCCTCGTCGTACCTCCGCCGGCCGACGGTCCGCACCTGGGACATCTCCGACCGCGACCACCCGACGCTCAAGTCGGTGTCGTTCCTGCCCGACGGTCCGCGAGCCGGCAAGGTGCCGCACCAGGAGGAGCCGCGGGCGGCGATGGAGACCACGGTCACCAACCTGCCCGGGCACAAGGGCGCCTTCGCCAGCACGATGCAGGGCGGTGCGATCTACTACGCCCCCGACATCACGGCGGAGAAGCCGCAGTGGCACGAGGTCTTCGATCTGACGACGTCCAACAAGTACACCGACCCGGAGAGCAACTACTACGGCGGTGGCTCGAACGCCGGGTGGACGCAGACCAGCCTCGACGACAAGTACCTCTACGTCGCGATCGTGGGCCGCTCGGCCACGGCGACGGACAAGGGCTCACCGCCGTACATCCTCAAGCTGGACATCCAGAAGCTGCTCGCCTCGGGCACCACTCCGCAGTGCGTCATCGACGCCACCGCGGAGATCGAGGAGGGCGGCCGCGAGGCCGACTGCCCGACGATCGTCGACACCCTGCCGGCGCCGGGCGGACCCCACTGGGGCACGTTCGACCACCTCGCGGTGGGCAGCGACGGCTACTACCACGAGACGACGGACGTGAAGCGGTTGGCGTACTCCAACTACTTCGTCGCTCGCACCGGTCTCAACGGCGACCACCGGGTCTGCATCGCCGACGTCAACGACGACGAGACCCTGTCGCTGGACGACAAGTTCGTCGACGAGTACACCGGCGACGCCTGCCTCGACTTCGACCGGACGTCGTGGCCGCACGGCGACTGGGGTCCGGCCAAGCCGCACTCCATGTTGTTCGTCACCGCAGATGACGACATCAAGTGAAAAACGTCCAGGGCGGGACCGAGCAGCGCGGTCCCGCCCTGGGTGGGGAGGTCGGGTCCGCGCCGTCGCGAGCGTCGTCCAGCGCGTGCGCTGGCAAGGCGGAGGAGGGAGGCGGGACGGCGTCCCGACGACTGACGACAACGCAGCCAGCGTGCGTGGTGGGCGGCGCGTAGCAGGCGACGGATCCGACCGACGCACCCTGAGGGCACTGATCGGGGTCGGCACCGCCAGCGTCGTCGGTGCCGCCCTCGTCGGCGGGGCGGTCTTCGCCTCGTCGCACGGTGACGGCGGCCAGCACCGGAGCGGCAACGCGCTGGTGCGGGAGTGGTCGGCGCGCACGGGTGGTCAGCAGGTCCTGGGCGGGGTCCGTACGCCGGGCGTGCCCAGCGTGCAGCGTCTGCCCCACGGCAAGGTGACCTTCACGATCACCGTCGCTCCGGCTCGGCCCGGGCCCAACCTGGTCCGCGTCGACAGCTCGCACGTCCACGGCAAGGGCGGCCCGCCCGTCCTGGTCGGGACCGACGAGGACGACCTGGTCCGCGCGGAGCCCCGGCCGGGCACCGACGGGCTGTGGGCGGTGGTCGACCTCCCCGAGGGGTCCGGGACGGTGCTGGTGACGCACGGGAAGACCCACCGGCTGCCGTTCGCCGTCGACACGGGCACCGAGCAGGTCGACAGCGGACCGTGGGTCGGGCCCGACGGACCGGAGTGCCTCACGACCGCCACCGCGGCCGTGCTCGCCGGCGGATCGGCACCGACCAGCTGCCCGTCGTCGGCACTCCACTCCGGAGACGCCGACGGGCTGCGCGCGATGGTCGGCACCCTGATCGACCGCGGGATCGAGGAGCTCGCCATCCAGCACGACGACTCGGCGCGCAGCCTCGCGGCGTACGACCTGGTCCGAGGCCTCGCGTCCGACGCCGGCGTCGCCGTCGTCTCCCCGGCCGACCCGCCCGGCGACCGCAACGCACTGGTCGTGCTGGGCGGTTGGGGCACGGCGGCCCGCGACCTCGCAGCGGTGAGCTCGAAGCCGCTGCACGAACAGCCGATCCGGTCCGACGGGACCTGGCTGGCGCCCTGGCTGCTGACACCCGGGGTGGTCGACTCGACGGCCGGCGCGATGCTCGCACTGGACTTCGACATCCGCGACGAGGCGGCCCAGGAGTTCAGCCAGACCCTCGCGCGCTACCTGCCCGGACAGCTGCCGACCGGTTCGGCGTACGAGGCCTGGCGTGCCGCCCGCGGTGGCGCTCCCGACCCGCTGTCCCTCTACGCCGCGTCCCGCGCGGCCTACATGCCCGCGATGCGCGGGCACGAGAACCACGAGACCTCCGTTGCCTGGTTCCCCGGCGGCACGGTCACACCCGTCGGCTCGCTCTCGGCGAGCTGAAGAAGGAGAACGACATGTCCATCACCGATCGCACCTCCCAGCACCGGGTCGCGCCCGTCGCGGCCACCGAGCCGCCTCCACAAGCCCGCGTCGTCGTCATCGGCGTGCTGGCCGGCCTCGTCCTCGGCGGCTACATCTACAGTGCCTCCGGCCAGGTCCCGGCGATCCTGTTCGGCCTGGGGCTCGCCCTCGGGTTCGTGCTCTTCCACAGCAGGTTCGGCTTCACGTCCGCGTGGCGACAGCTGGTCGCCGCAAGGCAGGGCAAGGCCCTGCGCGCCCACATGCTGATGCTGGCGGTCGCCTGCACGCTCTTCGCGCCGATCCTGGCCAACGGACTCGGCTTCAAGGACGTGCCGACGCTGCCGACGGTCGCGCCGATCGGCTTCGGCCTGTTCGTCGGCTCGTTCATGTTCGGCGTCGGGATGCAGCTGGGCGGCTCGTGCGCGTCCGGCACCCTCTTCGCGATCGGCAGCGGGCAGACCGCCATCCTGCTGACGCTCGGCGGGTTCATCGGTGGCGCGACCCTCGGCGCCTACCAGTTCCCGTGGTGGATGAGCCTGCCCAGTCACGAGCCCGTCTCGCTGACCCAGTGGTTCGGCGGGTACGCCGGCGCCTGGGCCGCGTCGCTGGTCCTGATGGGCCTGGTCGTCGGCGCGACGTACCTCCTCGCCCGCAACCGCGAGGTCCCGGCCATCGAGCCGGCTCCGGTCGCCGAGGGACCGGCGCGCATCGTGCGTGGCTCCTGGCCGCTCTGGGTCGGCGCGCTGCTGCTCGCCGGCCTCAACGCCGCGACCCTGTGGGTCTCGGGCGGCGCGTGGGGAGTGACCTTCGCGTTCGCGCTCTGGGGCTCGAAGATCCTCGACGCGATCGGGGTGGACGTGCAGTCGTGGGGCTTCTGGCAGGACCCGGCCAACCTCGCGAAGTACGACGCCGGCATCTTCGTCGAGAAGACGTCGGTGATGGACTTCGGCATCATCATCGGCGCGCTCATCGCGTCGGCGGCCGCCGGCGCGTTCATCCTGCACCGCAAGGTCCCGCTCCGGCTCGGCGTGGGCGCGGTCGTCGGCGGTGTGCTGATGGGCTACGGCGCCCGGATCGCCTTCGGCTGCAACATCGGTGCCTACTTCGGCGGCATCGCCTCGTTCAGCCTGCACGGCTGGCTGTGGGGCGTGATGGCGCTCGTCGGCACCTTCGTCGGGCTGCTCTTCCGACCGCTGCTCGGTCTCACCAACCCGAAGCCGACCGACTCGGTCTGCTAAGCGCTGCCTCGGCCCGAGCTTGCGAGGGCCGAGATCCTGCAGCCTGGTCGAGTAGCCGCGCGAGCGAGGCACGAGCTCGCGACCGGCGTATCGAGACCCGCCAGACGCGAGGACCCGCCCCGGCGCACCCCCGGGACGGGTCCTCGTCATTTAATCCGTTGCGGCCAAACGCCGGGGCTCCCACACTTGCCCCAGTCGTCCGGCGCGTGCCGGGTGCCCGATCGAGAGGAGCGTGACATGTCCATGACTGTCGCTGGCCTGCCCGCAGACCACATCTCTTCTCACCCCTGGAGCACCCGCACCGATGCAGCACGAACCCTCTCTCGAACCTGACCTCGACCCCGCCTTCGTCTTCGACTTCGAGGCGTACGACGACCTCGCCGACGGCCAGCGCTGGTCGACCTGGCTGAGCGTCGAGCCGCTCAGCCGCGGCCCGGAGCCCCGCCCCGACTGGGTGGTGACCTCCCAGGCGGCCGTCGACACCGACCTCGGCATCCTCAAGACCGGCAAGGAGGCCGACGCGTTCCTGCTGGAGCGCGCCGTCCCCGACTCCGACCTCCTCGGCGAGTCCGTCGTGATGGTCGCCAAGCGCTACCGCGGCACGGACCACCGCAACTTCCACCGCGCCGCGTCCTACACCGAGGGCCGCAGCATGAAGCGGTCCCGCGACGAGCGCGCGCTCAAGCGCAAGAGCACGTGGGGCAAGGTCGTCGCCGCCAGCGAGTGGGCGATCTCCGAGTGGAACGCCCTCAAGCGCTGCTGGGAGCTCGGTCTCCCGGTCCCCTACCCCGTGCAGATCGACGGCACGGAGATCCTGATGGAGTGGATCACCGGGCCGGACGGCGAGACCGCCCCGCGGCTGGCGCAGACCCGACCGGAGCCGGAGCTGCTCGCGTCGTACTTCGACCAGCTGCGCGACGCGATGGCGGTCCTGGTGCAGCACGGGATCGTGCACGGCGACCTGTCGCCGTACAACATCCTCGCCGCGGGTGACCGGCTGGTGATCATCGACCTGCCGCAGATCGTCGACCTGGTCGGCAACCCGACCGGCATGGACTTCCTGCTGCGCGACTGCACCAACGTCTGCACCTGGTTCACGGCGCGGGGGCTGGAGGTGGATCCCGGCGAGCTCTTCGGCGAGCTGATCGCGCACGCGTTCTAGGCTCGGCGGCGTGAACAGACCGGGAGTCGTCCGGGGTGAGCCGGTCGAGGCCGTCACCCAGCTGGAGCTGTGGATGGCCGACGAGCCGGACGTCCCGGTCGACATCGCGCGCACCGCGCTCTACACCGCTGCCGAGCTCTACGGCCACGGCGCGTACGCCGACTCGCTCGACGCCTGCGCCTACGCGTGGTCGCTGCAACCCCGCACTCGAGCCGCGACGCTGGCCCGCGCGCTGCACGACCACTCCGTCGACCTGGCGCTCGAGTCGTGGGTGGAGGGTCGCCGGCTCGTCGGCGTGATGGGTGGTCACCGCCTGGAGCGCGGCAGCAGCGGCTACACCGACGCCGCCCGGCTCGGCGCCCTGCTCGGTCGCGACCACGTGGTCGCGACCGGCGGCGGGCCGGGTGCGATGGAGGCGGCCAACCTGGGCGGGCGGCTCGCCGGTCACCCCGAGGACCTCGGCGCGGCGCTGCAGCTGCTGGCCGGTGTGCCGTCGTACCACTCCGACACCGGCGCCTGGGCCCAGCGCGCGTTCGAGGTGCTCGACCGCTTCCCCGGCGACCGCGACACCCTCCGCGACAGCCTGGGCATCCCGACCTGGCACTACGGCCACGAGCCGCCCAACGTCTTCGCGAGCGCGATCGCGAAGTACTTCCGCAACTCCACCCGCGAGGCCACGCTGCTCCAGGTCTGCGACGCGGGCATCGTCTTCCTCCCGGGCCTCGCCGGCACCGTGCAGGAGGTCTTCCAGGACGCCTGCGAGAACTACTACGCCGACGAGTCGGCGCTCGCGCCGATGGTCCTGGTCGGGAGGACGTACTGGACCGAGGAGCTCCCCGGCTGGCCGCTGCTGCGCTCGCTCGCCCGTGGTACGGCGATGGAGCCGCACGTGCATCTCGTCGACTCGGTGGACGAGGCCGCGAACCTGCTTGTTTCGGGGACGTGAACAGCCGTCGACACGTAGATTGACGCGGTGCAGATCTCTCGTCGTGACCTCTTCAAGACCGGCGCGGTCGTAGGCGGCGCCCTCGCCTTCCGCGGAATCCTGAGCCCCGGCATCGCCGAGGCAGCCGTCACCGGCAGCCGCGCGCTCGCGGCCACGTCGTTCGACACCGTGCTGCTGCGCGGGGACGCGAACGAGTCGGGCTGGCGCCCGATCGTCACCGGACCCGGCGAGCCGCACCTCGTGCGGCCCGGCCTGGGCACCAAGGCCCTCGCGGGACGCGAGGCGACCCGTCAGGGGCTGCTCGCGTTCGTCCAGCTCAGCGACGTGCACATCTGCGACCACCAGTCCCCGATGCGCTTCGAGTCGCAGGACCCGAACATCAGCAGCTCGGCGTACCGGCCGCAGGAGATGCTCACCGCCCACATCGCCGAGTCGATGGTCCGCGAGATCAACGCCGTCGCGGCCGGTCCGGTGACCGGCCTCCCGCTGGCCCACGCCGTGCAGACCGGCGACAACTCCGACAACGGTCAGTACAACGAGATCCGCTGGAACATCGACATCCTCGACGGCGGTGAGATCCGGCCCGACTCCGGCGACCTCACCAAGTACGAGGGCGTCATGAACGTCGACTGGGACCCGGACAAGTCGACGTACCCCAACTTCTGGCACCCCGAGATCGCGGCCGCCGCGGACAGCAAGTACGCCACCTTCCCGGCCGTCCCCGGCCTGCTGGACGCCGCGCGCCAGCCCTTCCAGGCCACCGGGCTGGCCATGAAGTGGTACACCGCGATGGGCAACCACGACCCGCTCGTGCAGGGCAACTTCCCGAAGTCCCCGTCGTTCAACGCCATCGCCACCGGCACCAAGAAGGCCGGCCACACGGTGACGGCCGACCCGAACCGCAAGATGATCAGCCACAAGGAGTGGGTGGACGAGCACTTCACCACCACCAAGGAGCCGGCCGGTCACGGCTTCACCGCCCAGAACAAGGCGAAGGGCACGGCCTACTACACGTTCGACGACGACCAGGGTGGCGCGGTGCGCTTCATCGTCCTCGACACGACCAACCCCAACGGTCTGCAGCACGGGTCGCTCGACAAGGCGCAGTTCGCCTGGCTGCAGGCACAGCTGAAGAAGGCCACGACCGACAAGAAGCTCGTCGTGCTCGCGAGCCACCACACGATCAGCACGATGCGCAAGAAGGACGCCCCGTCGCAGGGCATCAAGGACCGCGTCTTCGGCCAGACGGTGCGCAAGGAGCTCATCAAGCACCAGAACGTCATCCTCTGGGTCAACGGGCACACGCACACCAACCACATCTGGCCGCACCCGGCGACCAAGAACGGCAAGCCCACCGGCCGCGGCTTCTGGGAGGTCAACACCGCCTCCCACATCGACTGGCCGCAGCAGTCGCGGATCGTCGAGATCGTCGACAACGGCGACGGCACGCTGTCGATCTTCGCGACGATGCTCGACCACGGCGCCCCGCTGGAGTTCAGCGGCGACCTCACCGACCCGATGCAGCTGGCAGCCCTCGGCCGCGAGCTCGCTGCCAACGACTGGCAGGAGCAGAGCCACGACCGCCGGGGCGACGTCAACGCCCGCAACGTCGAGCTCATCGTGAAGGCCCCGAGCTTCCTCGCCTGAGGAAGCCGGGGCTCGGCCCCGGCTGCTACGCCTCGGTGGCGGCCAGCTGGCCGCATGCACCGTCGATCTCACGGCCGCGGGTGTCGCGGACCGTGGTCGGGATGCCCTTGGCCTCGAGCCGGCGTACGAACTCCCGCTCGTCGGCCGGGTCGGACGCGGTCCACTTGGAGCCCGGCGTCGGGTTCAGCGGGATCAGGTTGACGTGCACCCAGCCCCAGTCGCCGCGTGCCTGGAGCACGTCGCCGAGCAGGTCGGCACGCCAGGCCTGGTCGTTGATGCCGCGCATCATGGCGTACTCGATAGAGACCCGGCGCTTGGTGACCTTGGCGTAGTTCCAGGCGGCGTCGACGGTCTCGTCGACCGAGTAGCGGGTGTTGATCGGGACCAGCTCGTTGCGCAGCTCGTCGTCGGGGGCGTGCAGGCTCAGGGCGAGGGTCACCGGGATGCCCTCCTCGGCGAGCTGGAGCATCCGCGGGACGAGGCCGACGGTCGAGACCGTGATGCCCCGGGCACTCATACCCAGGCCGTCAGGGGTCGGGTCGGTCAGCCTGCGGACGGTGCCCATGACGGCCTTGTAGTTGGCCATCGGCTCGCCCATGCCCATGAAGACCACGTTGGAGACCCGCCCCGGGCCGCCCGGCACCTCGTCGCGCGCGAGCGAGCGCGCGGCGGCCACGACCTGCTCGACGATCTCGGCGGTCGACATGTTGCGCTGCAGACCCCCCTGGCCGGTGGCGCAGAAGGGACACGCCATGCCGCACCCGGCCTGGCTGGAGACGCACACGGTGGCACGGTCGGGGTAGCGCATCAGCACCGACTCGACGAGGGCGTTGTCGAAGAGCTTCCACAGCGTCTTGCGCGTGGTGCCGCGGTCGGCCTCCATCGCGCGCAGCGGGGTCATCAGCGTCGGCAGCAGCCCGGCGACCAGCTCGTCGCGCTGGCTGGCCGGCAGGTCGGTCATCTCGGCGGGGTCGTCCACCAGCCGCGAGAAGTAGTGCGTCGAGAGCTGCTTGGCCCGGAAGCCCGGCAGGCCGAGCTCTTCCAGGCGCGCCTTGCGCTCGTCGGGAGTGAGGTCGGCGAGGTGGGGCGGCGGCTTCTTGCGGCCGCGCGGCTCGTCGAACACGAGGGGCAGAGAGGTGCGTTCTTCGGACATGAGACCTCGATCCTCCCACTCGGGCGGGTGCGGAGGCGATTTGCGGCCCGGGTCAGCTCTGGTAGGTGACCATGTACCAGAGCACGAGACCGGCCACCCCGCCCACCACGAGCGCCGTGACGACCATGCCGACCAGCATGTAGAGGCCGAACCGCCGGGTCTTGCCGATGATCACCAGGACCAGCGGGACGGCGAGCCCGACGAGCACCAAGGGGAACAGGCCCTCGGCGGTGTCGTCGTCGAAGATCAGGTTGAGCAGTGCGATGAACAGGCTCGGCACGAGGATCACGAACGCCAGGCCCGTGAAGAAGCCGGTCAGGGACGTGAACGTCGGGTGGTCGCGGTGCCACCAGTCCGGCTGCCGCTCGGTGGTCGGCGCCGCGTCGCTGGCGTGCTCCTGGTCGGTCGACATCTCCACGACTCTACGTCGATCTGGGGCGCGATCGCGCCCGGCATGCCGAGGAGCGCACGGTCTGTCAGGTGAAGACGAGGTAGTGCAGGACCAGCCAGATCGGCGCCACGGTCGCGAGCAGCGAGTCGAGCCGGTCCATCAGGCCACCGTGGCCGGGGATGACCTGGCTCATGTCCTTGATGCCCAGGTCCCGCTTGATGACGGACTCGCACAGGTCGCCGAGCGTCGCCATCACCACGGCGATCACGCCGAGCAGCAGCCCGACCCACCAGTCGCCGTCGAGGAAGTAGACGACCAGGGCCCACCCCGCAGCGAGGCAGGCGATCGTGGAGCCGGCGAAGCCCTCCCACGACTTCTTCGGGGAGATGACCGGCGCCATCGGGTGCTTGCCGAAGAGCACGCCCGCGATGTAGCCGCCCGTGTCGGAGGCGACGGTGATCGCGATGAACGTGATGATGCCCTGCACGCCGGCGTCGTGGATGCCGTGGGCGTTGACTCCCCCGCCCTCGGCGAGCAGGAGCGCGACGAACGAGCCGAGGAACGGCACGTAGATCAGGCTGAAGACCGAGGCCGTCGCGTTCTGGACGTAGCCGTCGATGCCGCGCTGGAGCAGCCACAGCATGGTCGCGAGCGCAGCCACCGCCGTCGCGGTCACCAGGGCGGGAGCGCCCCAGAAGTAGGCCACCACGACCATCACGACGCCGCCGAGCATCAGCGGCTGCTCGGGCAGGTCGATGGCCTTGGCGAGGAAGCCCTTGTGGAGCTCCCAGATCGCGACCACCACCGCGATCGCGACGATGATCATGAACGCTGTCTTCCAGAACAACAGCGACAGGAGGATGGCCGCGACCAGCACGAGAGCCGACGTGATGGCAGCCGGGAGGTCGCGGCCGGCGCGGCCGTGGTCCTTCGCCGGCAGGATGGTTTCGCTCATGGGGTCTCTGTCTGCTCAGACCTCGAGCAGCTCGGACTCCTTGTTCTTGAGCATCTCGTCGATGGCGTCAGTGTGCTTCTTGGTGATGCCGTCGAGACGCTTCTCGGCGCCGGTGACGTCGTCCTTGCCGACCTCGCCGTCCTTCTCGAGCTTCTCGAGGCCCTGCTTGGCCGTACGGCGCAGGTTGCGGACGGCGATCTTGCCGTCCTCGGCCTTGGTCCGAGCGACCTTGATGTACTCCTTGCGGCGCTCCTCGGTCAGCTCGGGGAACACGCACCGGAGCGTCTTGCCGTCGTTGGACGGGTTCACGCCGAGGTCGGAGTCGCGGATCGCGCGCTCGATGTTGCCCATCGCGCCGATGTCGTAGGGCTGGATCAGGATGATCCGCGCCTCGGGGGCGGTGAACGACGCCAGCTGCTGGAGCGGCGTCGGCGTGCCGTAGTAGTCGACGGTGATCTTGCTGAACATGCTCGGCTGCGCGCGGCCGGCCCGGATCGCCGAGAACTCCTCGCGCGTGGCCCCGACCGACTTGTCCATCTTGCCGTCGGCCTCGTTGAGGATGTCGTTGATCACGGGTGCTCCTTCAGTGCAGGTGGTGCTGCTGATGTCGAGTGCTTGGGTCAGCCGGCGCTGACGAGCGTGCCAATCTTCTCACCCTGGACGACGCGCAGGATGTTGCCCTCGGGCTCCATCCCGAAGACCACCATGGGGAGCTTGTTCTCGCCACACAGGGCGAAGGCGGTCTGGTCCATGATCCGCAGGCCCTGGGCGATCGCCTCGCCGTAGGTCAGCTCGTCGTACTTCGTGGCGGTCGGGTCGAGCTTGGGGTCGGCGCTGTAGACGCCGTCGACGCCGCTCTTGGCGACCAGGACGACGTCGCACTTGCTCTCGAGCGCACGCTGCACGGCGACCGTGTCGGTGGAGAAGAAGGGCATGCCCATGCCGGCGCCGAAGATCACGACGCGGCCCTTCTCCATGTGGCGGATCGCCCGGCGCGGGATGTAGGGCTCGGCGACCTGGCCCATGGTGATCGCGGTCTGGACCCGGGTCTCGACGCCCATCTTCTCGAGGAAGTCCTGGAGCGCCAGGCAGTTCATGACGATGCCGAGCATGCCCATGTAGTCGGCACGGACCCGGTCCATGCCGCGCTGCTGGAGCTCTGCACCGCGGAAGAAGTTGCCGCCACCGGTCACGACCGCGATCTGGACGCCCGCCTCGACGACGGCCGCGATCTCGTGCGCCACCTTCTGCACGACATCGGGGTCCACCCCCACCTTGCCGCCTCCGAAGACCTCTCCGGAGAGCTTGAGCAGGACTCGCTTGTAACCCGTCACGGGCGGCTCCTTCGTACGTCGTGCACGGTCTGGACGTGCGAGAAGGCCGGTCCGATGATCAGCGTGACTGTCATGGACCGGCCTCCTCGTGTGGTCTGGCTAGAACCTAGCCGATCAGGCGCCGACCTCGAAGCGCACGAAGCGCGTGAGGGTGGTGCCGGCCTCGTCGAGGACAGCCTTCACGGTCTTCTTGTTCTCGGTGACCGACGGCTGCTCCAGCAGGACGACGTCCTTGAAGAAGCCGTTGAGCCGGCCCTCGGTGATCTTGGCGATCGCCTGCTCGGGCTTGCCCTCCTCGCGGGAGGTCTTCTCGGCGATGTCGCGCTCGTGAGCGACGACGTCGGCCGGGACCTCCTCCCGGGTGAGGTACTGCGGACGCATCGCAGCGACCTGCATCGCCGCGGCGCGGGCCGCGTCGGCGTCGCCGGTGTACTCGACGAGGACACCGACGGCGGGCGGCAGGTCGGCCGCACGCTTGTGCATGTAGGCCACGACCGAGCCGTCGAACTGGGCGTACTGGCCCAGCTCGATCTTCTCGCCGATCGAGACCGCGAGGCCGTCGACGACCTCGCCGACCGTCTGGTCACCGATCGAGACCGAGCGCAGGGCCTCGACGTCGGCCGGCTTGGCCTCCGACGCGGCGTCCGCGATCTTCTGAGCGGCGGAGACGAAGTCCTCGCCCTTGGCGACGAAGTCGGTCTCGCACTTGAGCTCGACGAGCACGCCGGGGGCGTGCGCGACGAGGCCCGCGGAGGCCTCGCGCTCGGCGGCGCGGTTGGCTGCCTTGGCGGCACCCTTGACGCGCAGCAGCTCGACGGCCTTGTCGAAGTCGCCGTCGGACTCGTCGAGCGCCTTCTTGCAGTCCATCATGCCGGCGCCGGTCAGCTCACGGAGCTTCTTGACGTCGGCAGCGGAGAAGTTAGCCATGTGTCTCTTCCTCGAAGTTTCGGTGCGGGTGGGGAGCTCAGGCGGGAGCGTCGGTCGCCTCGGCGGCAGCCGGGGTCTCCTCGGCAGCGGCCGGGGTCTCCTCGGCAGCAACCTCGGTGACCTCAGCAGCGGCCTCGGTCGCCTCAGCGGCCTCGCTCGCAGCACCGGTCGCCTCAGCGGCCGGGGTCTCCTCGGCGGCAGCGTCGCCACCGGTCGCCTCGACGGCGGCCTTCTCGGCGTCGCCGCCGAGCAGCTCGCGCTCCCACTCGGCCAGCGGCTCCTCGGCGCCCACGGCCTCGGTGCCCTCGGACGCCTTCGCACCGGAGCGGGCGATGAGGCCCTCGGCGACGGCGTCGGCGACCACGCGGGTCAGCAGGCCGACGGCGCGGATCGCGTCGTCGTTGCCCGGGATCGGGAAGTCGACCAGGTCGGGGTCGCAGTTGGAGTCCAGGATGCCGACGATCGGGATGCGCAGCTTGCGCGCCTCCTCGACGGCGAGGTGCTCCTTGTTGGTGTCGACGATCCACACGGCGGACGGCGTACGCGTCATCTCGCGGATACCGCCGAGCGACTTGTTCAGCTTGTCGCGCTCGCGGCGCATCTGCAGCAGCTCCTTCTTGGTGCGGCTGCTGCCGGCGACGTCGTCGAAGTCGATCTCGTCGAGCTCCTTGAGGCGGTTGATCCGCTGGTGCACCGTCTGGAAGTTGGTGAGCATGCCGCCGAGCCAACGCTGGTTGACGTAGGGCATCCCGACGCGGGTCGCCTGCTCGGCGATCGCCTCCTGGGCCTGCTTCTTGGTGCCGACGAACATGATCGTGCCGCCCTTGGCGACCGTCTCCTTGATGAAGGCGTAGGAGCGGTCGATGTAGGCGAGCGACTGCTGCAGGTCGATGATGTAGATGCCGTTGCGCTCGGTCATGATGAAGCGCTTCATCTTGGGGTTCCAGCGACGGGTCTGGTGCCCGAAGTGGACGCCGCTCTCGAGAAGCTGGCGCATGGTCACGACTGCCATGAAATGTGTCTCCTTGGGTGCGGAGCGCGTCACCGTTGGCGTCCATCCTTGAAGCAGGACGAACCGGGACGAGCTCCTGTTGTGTTGAGTTGCTGCCCCCGGCGGGTGCCGGTGGCCCTGACGCCTGCGCGCGACCTCACCGCCCGGTTTCCCAGGCAGACCTCGAGGCCGGCGCCCACGGGTGGCCGGGTCTCCGGAGAGGAGGCCCGTCGCGGTCTGCAGGCGTGCGAAGTCAATCCGCAAGGATTGCTCCGACCAGAGTAGTCGCATCGGGCGGTCCGGGCGAATCGGCCGGCCCGCCTCCACAGGCGTGCTTCCCGCGCCGTTCTCCCCAGGCTCGCGCAGCGCGGTCGCGCCCGTGGCCGCGCCTCGGCAGGGTCACGGCATGACCACCCGACTGACGCTCCTGCTCGCCGTCCTGATCGCGCTCTGCTGGCCGTCGGCGGCGCTGGCTGCGGACACCGATCCCGTCGGTGTCTGGCCTCTCGTTCCGGAGCCCGAGGTCGTGCAGGGCTTCGACCCGCCCGACGACCCGTGGGGCGCCGGTCACCGCGGCGTGGACCTCCTCGGCACGGTCGGCCAGCCGGTGCGCTCGAGCCTGCCCGGACGGGTGAGCTGGGCCGGCGTGCTAGCGGGTCGCGGCGTGGTCGTCGTCGACCACGGAGCGACCCGGACGACGTACGAGCCGGTGGCCGCGACCGCCGAGGTCGGCGACCAGGTGGCCGCCGGCGACCGCATCGGTGTGCTCGAGCTGGCCGGGTCGCACTGCTTCCCGCGCGCGTGCCTCCACTGGGGCTGGGTCGAGGGCGAGACCTACCTCGACCCGCTCCGTCTGGTCGGCGCCGGACCGGTGCGGCTGCTACCGCTCTGGCGCGACGATCCTGCGCCGGTCACCACCACGCCGTACGAGCGGTGGCGGCCTCAGATCACGCTCTGGGATGCGCCTGTTGGTAGGCCCGGCGCAGCCGGTCTGTGGTGACGTGCGTGTAGAGCTGCGTCGTCGCCAGCGACGCGTGGCCGAGCAGCTCCTGCACCGAGCGCAGGTCGGCGCCGCCCTCCAGCAGGTGGGTCGCCGCCGTGTGCCGCAGCCCGTGCGGGCCGATGTCGGGTGCGCCCGGCACCTCGGCGACCCGGCGGTGCACCATCGTGCGCACGGCGCGCTGGTCGATCCGCTTGCCGCGGGTCCCGAGGAAGAGCGCCGCGCCCGACCCCTCGATCGCCAGGGCGGGCCGGCCGTGCCGGACCCAGAAGTCCAGCGCGCGGGCCGCGGGCCGCCCGAAGGGCACCATCCGCTCCTTGCGACCCTTGCCGAAGACGCGTACGACGTTGCGCTCCCGGTCGACGTCGTCGACATCGAGGCCGACCAGCTCGCCGACCCGGATGCCGGTCGCGTAGAGCAGCTCGAGCATGGCGATGTCGCGGAGGCCGGTGGCGCTGCCGTCGTCGGCGTGCTCGGTCGCGGCGCGGATCAGGTCGCTCGCCTCGTCGGCGCGCAGCACCGGCGGCAGCGACTTGTGCGCCTTCGGCGACCCGAGACTCGCCCCGGCGTCGGTCGGCGCACGACCGGTGCGGACGAGCCAGGCGGTGAAGACCCGGGCGGCCGTGGCCCGGCGGGCGATCGTGGTGCGCGAGCGACCCATCGTCTGCTGCTTGGCCAACCAGCTCCGCAGCGTGCGCAGGTCGAGGTCCGTGACGTCGGTGTGCCCGAGCCGAGCCGCGTGGTCGAGCAGCCCGCCGACATCGGCGACGTACGCCCGGACGGTGTGCGGCGTCAGGTCGCGCTCGACGGCGAGGTGCCGCTCGTAGTCGCCGAGCACCCGAGCCATCGGCTCGGGCAGCGCGTCGTCAGCGCTGGTGTCGACCTCGCTCTCGCTCACCGTTCGAGTCTAGGAACTTCGGTGCCGATCAGTCGTGAGCGAGTGCGGCGAGGCGCCATCCGTCCTCGTCGCACTCGACCATGCCGCTGCGCTCGAGCGCCTGGAGCGTCGTGTGGACCTCGTCGACGGCCAGGCCGACGACGCGAGCGATCGACCGCGAGGTGGCGCTGCGGGAGACCGGCACGGCGTCGAGCACCCGTCGTTGGACGTGGCTCAGGGCGTCGCGCGGCCGGTCCTTGCCGCGAGGCTGGTCGAGGACGTGCTCGCCCACCGCGCCCAGCAGCTCGAGCACCTCCTCCCCCGACGTCACGAGCGTCGCAGCTCCGCTGCGGATCACCTGGTGCACGCCGGCCGACTGGGCGCTGGTGACCGGACCGGGCACGCCCATCAGCTGGCGGTTGAGCCGGGTCGCCCAGTTGGCCGTGTTGAGCGCGCCGCTGCGCAGCGCCGCCTCGACCACGACCGTCCCGACGGACAGCGCCGCGATGAGCCGGTTGCGGGACAGGAACCGCACGCGCATCGGGGCGCCGCCCGGCACCGTCTCCGAGACGACGGCTCCTTGCGCGGCGAGGTGGTCGATCAGCTGCTGGTGCTTCGCCGGGTAGACCCGGTCGGCGCCGCACGCGAGCACCGCGACCGTGGGGGCACCGACGGTGATCGCGCCGCGATGGGCGGCGTGGTCGATGCCGTACGCCGCCCCCGACACGATGGCCCGTCCGGCCCGGCCGACGGTGGCGGCGAGGTCCGCGGCCAGGTCGGCGCCGTCCGTCGTCGACGAGCGTGACCCGACCACCGCGAGCGACCCCTCGAGCCGGGACAGCCGCAGCGGTCCGCGGACCCACAGCCCGATCGGCACTCCCCCGCGCTCCTGGACCGGGTCGGCGGATCGCAGGTCGTCGAGACCGGACGGCCACTCCTCGTCGCCGGGCACGACGAACCGGACGCCCTGGCGGGCGGCCGCGTCCAGCTCGCGCTCCGGCTCGATCTCGGCCAGCCGCTGCCCGAGCTCATCGTGCTGGAGGAGCCGCGCGTGGACGACCTCGGCGCCGAGGTCGGTCACCAGGTCGAGCAGGCGCGGGTTGCCGGGCTCCGCGACCTTCGCCAGCGCGACCCGCGCGAGCCGGTCGGCCATCACGACGCGCGCTCGATCATGCTGACGAGCAGCGGGTCGCCGGTGCGCAGCCGGAGCGCGGTGTCGACCTCGTCGAGCCCGGGGTGTTCGAGCCCGCGCAGGTCGGCGACCGTCCAGGCGAGCCGGTGGACGCGGGTCGCACCCCGCCGACTGAGCTTGCCGTCGTAGACCCGCTTGTCGACGGCCTGCTGCCCCGCCTTGGTGAGGGGCCAGCGCTCCCGCAGGACCGGGCCGGGCGCGTGCCCGTTGAGGCGCCAGCTCTCCTCCGCGTAGCGCTCGGCCTGGCGGTCTCGGGCGGCCTCGACCCGTCGGCGGACCACCGCGGACGACTCGGCAGGTTCGAGATCGGTGACGAGGTCGTGGGTGCGCAGGGGCCGGAGGTTGCGCACGATGTCGACCCGGTCGGTCACCGGCCCGGTCACCTTGTTGCGGTAGTCGCGCCGCTGCGTCTCCCGGCACGTGCACCGGTTGTTCGTGACGTCGCCCGAGTAGTCGCCGCAGGGGCACGGATTGGCCGCCAGCACGACCATGCCCCGGGCCGGCAGAGTCACCGATTCGTCGCGCCTCGCGATCGTGACGTCGCCGTTCTCGAGCGGCTGCCGGAGCGCCTCGATGACGTCGGCTCGGAAGAGCGGGAACTCGTCGAGGAAGAGCACACCCGTGTGCGCCTTGCTGACCTCGCCCGGGCGCACCACCCCGAAGCCTCCACCGATCAGGCTGGCCTTGCTGGCGTCGTGGTGGGGCGCCGAGAAGGGCGGCCTGGTCGGGAAGCCCTCCCCCGGGTCGAGCGTCCCGGCGAGGGAGCGGATGGCGCTCACCTCGAGCGACTCGTCCCGGGTGAGGTCGGGCAGGATCCCCTGGATCCGCTCCACGAGGCTGGTCTTGCCGCACCCCTTCGGGCCGGACAGCAGCAGGTGGTGACCGCCCGCGGCGGCGACCTCGACGGCGAAGCGGGCGTCGGCGATGCCGAGGAGATCGGCGAGGTCGAGCTCGTCGAGCCGCTCCTGGCCGCGCCACGCGAGCAGCCGGGCGCCCGACATCGGGGCGACGGGCGGTGCCTCGGGGATCTCCTCCTGGCGGAGCACGGCCACCACCTGGCTCAGCGAGCGGACCCCGACCACGCTCATGTCGGGCACCATCGACGCCTCGCCGGCCTGCGGCTCCGGCACGAAGACCGCGCGGACCCCTCGCTCCGCCGCGGCCATCACCATCGGCAGCACCCCGGCCGACGCGCGCAGGTTGCCGTCGAGGGTCAGCTCACCGATGAACACGGTCTGGGCGAGGGACGACGCGGGCACGCTGCCCGCCGCGGCCAGCACGGAGACCGCCACGGCGAGGTCGAAGTGGGTGCCGCTCTTCAGCAGGTCTGCGGGCGACAGCAGGATCGTGATCCGCCGGGTCGCCGGCCAGTCGAGACCGCTGTTGATGATCGCCATCCGGCAGCGGTCGCGGGCCTCGTTGATCGTGGTGTCGGCGCGGCCGACCATGGTCACGCCGACCTGCCCGGGCGAGACGTCGGTCTGCACGTCGATCAGGTGGCCGACGGCGCCGTGCAGCGAGACGGTGTGGGCGGTGGCGAAGGGCATCAGCCGATCCCCCTGACGTGGTCGAGGATCGAGGCCCCCCGGCGCGGCCGGACGATGCCGACCATGTCGATGCGGATGTCGCGTACGGCGACCCCGCGCTCCTCGAGCCACCGGGTGGCGAGGCGACGCAGGCGGGCGACCTTGATGTCGGTGACCGCCTCGTGGGGCGTGCCGTAGCGCAGGCTGCTGCGGGTCTTGACCTCGCAGACGACCAGGACGTCGCCGTCGCGGAGGACGAGGTCGATCTCACCGGCCTCGCACCGCCAGTTGCGCTCGAGCAGGACCATCCCCTGCTCGACCAGGTGCCGGGCGGCCAGGGTCTCGCCGTACGCCCCGAGCGCCTGCTTGATCGCTGCCGCTGTCGAACTCGTCATGCGCCCACCCTCGCCGGACGCGAGGACGATCAGGAGCGCAGGACGGAGCGGCTGTGGAGAGCCCCGTCGAGGGGTGTCCTGTGGACGCCAGGTGGGCCGATCAGCCCGGGATCAGGACTTGGGGAGGTCGATCTCCGAGGGGCTGAGCTCCTCGACGTTGACGTCCTTGAAGGTCAGCACCTTGACGTTCTTGGCGAAGCGGGCCGGGCGGTACATGTCCCACACCCAGGCATCGCTCATCGAGACCTCGAAGAAGACGTCCCCGGCCTCGGTGCGCGCCTTCACGTCCACCTGGTTGCAGAGGTAGAAGCGCCGGTCCGTCTCGACGACGTACTTGAAGATGCCGACCACGTCGCGGTACTCGCGATAGAGCGTCAGCTCCATCTCGGTCTCGTACTTCTCGAGGTCCTCGGCGCTCACGGCGCCGACTCTATCCCTGCAGGCTCGACCTCCACAGGCTCGACGCCCCGCGGCACGCCGATGAACCCGGCATTGGCACTCACTGTCATGGTGGGGGCGTGGCGGACGAGACGGACGTGGTCGTCGTGGGTGCGGGACTGGCCGGTCTGCAGTGCGCGCGCAGCCTGCGCCAGCGCGGGATCGCCGTCGTCGTCATCGAGGCGGCCGACCGTCCCGGTGGGCGGGTCCGCACCGATCTCGTGGACGGCTTCCGGTGCGACCGCGGCTTCCAGCTGCTCAACCCGGCCTACCCGGCGGTGGGCCGGCACGTCGACGTCGCTGCGCTCGACCTCAAGACCTTCGGCCGCGGCGTCGTGGTCGTGCGCGACCGGGGTACGGCGGTCGTCGCCGACCCCTTGAGGCACCCCGGCCTGCTCGGGGCCACCCTGCGCAGCGGCTATGCGCGACCCGGCGAGCTAGCCCGGCTCGGCGCCTGGCTGGTGCCGGCCCTGCGCTCGGTGCCGCGACTGCTGAGCGGTCCCGACGAGAGTCGGGCGGAGGCGCTCGGGAGAGCCGGGGTCACCGGTCGACTGCGCCACGAGGTGCTGGACCCCTTCCTCGCCGGCGTCCTCGCCGAGGACGACGGCTCGTCGTCGGCGACCTTCGCGCGCCTGGTGCTGCGCAGCTTCGTGCGCGCGACGCCGGGCGTGCCGGCGCTCGGGATGCAGGAGCTGCCGGACCAGCTCGCCGACGGGCTCGACGTCCGGCTCGACACCCGGGTCACGGAGGTCGGTGCCGGCGTGGTCGCGACCGACGGTGGGTCCTTCCACGCCCGGGCGGTCGTCGTCGCCACGGACCCCGTCAGCGCCGGGGCGTTGACGTCGGTCGCGACACCGGCCATGAAGGGTCTGCGGACCTGGTGGTTCGCGACCGAGGACCGCCTCGGCCACCCGACCTTCCTGCACGTCGAGGGCCGCGGGCGCCAGGCGGGCCCGGTGCTCAACACCGCAGACGTCTCGGCCGTCGCACCGTCGTACGCCCCGGCCGGGCGGCACCTGGTCCAGGCGACGACCCTGCTGCCGAGCGACGGCACCGAGCCCGACGTACGGCGCCATCTCGCTGAGCTGTGGGCCGTCGACACCACGTCCTGGGAGCTGGTGACGGTCCACGACGTCCCGGGGGCGTTGCCCGCCCAGCCGCCACCCCTGGCCGTACGCCGGCCGGTCGACCTCGGCGGCGGGCTCTACGTCGCCGGCGACCACCGCGACACCGGCTCCATCCAGGGCGCCCTGGTCTCCGGAGAACGTACGGCGCGGGCCGTCGCGAGCTCGTTCGGCCACACCCCGTGAACCCGCAGGGCCCGCCGCTGCCCACCCGCCAGGTGATGAGCCAGTGGTGGCGCGACATCTCGTTCCTGCACTGGCGCGTCGACCCCGACGTCGTGGCGCCGCTGCTGCCCCGCGGCGTGCACCCCGACGTCCACGACGGCAGCAGCTGGGTCGGGCTGATCCCCTTCCGGATGGTCGACGCTGGCCTCGGCAAGCGCGGTCCGGTGCCCCGGCTCGGCACCTTCTACGAGACCAACGTGCGCGTCTACTCCGTCGACGACGCGGGACGGCACGGGGTGGTCTTCCGATCCCTGGAGGCCGACCGCCTGCCCGTCGTGGCGGCGGCCCGGCTCGGCTTCGGGGTGCCCTACCAGTGGGCCCGGCTGTCCGTGGAGCCCACGGATCTCGGCCCTGCTCCTGAGGGGAGGACGATCTCCTACCGCTCGCGGCGGCGCAGCCGCGACGGTGCCGGTGGCCGGATCGACATCGAGGTCGGCGACCTGATCGCCGAGCCCGACCCGCTCGCGCTCTTCCTCACCGCCCGCTTCGGACTGCACACGACCGTGGCGGGCCGCACCCTCTGGGTGCCGAACACGCACGGCCCGTGGCCGCTGCGGTCCGCCCGCGCCGTCGTCGTCGAGGACAGCCTCGTGGCCGCGGCCGGGCTCCCCGGCCTGACCGACTCACCGCCCGAGTCGGTGCTCTTCTCGAGCGGCGTGCGGACCACCTTCGGGCTGCCCCAGCGGATCTGACAGCGGCTCGAGGCCCGCAGCGCGCCGGACGTTGACGAACCGCATCCGGTGGACCGGCGACGGACCGTGCTCGGTCAGCGCCGCCGTGTGCACGTCGGTGATGTAGCCCTTGTGGGTCTTGAAGTCGTACGCCGGCCAGTCGGCGTCCATCTCGACCATGATCCGGTCGCGCGTGACCTTCGCCAGCACGGACGCAGCGGCGATGCAGGCCGCCACCCGGTCACCCTTCCAGACCGCCAGCCCGGGCACGCCCAGCCCGTCGACCGGGAACCCGTCCGTCAGCACGTACGACGCCGGCAGGTCCAGCAGCGCGACCGCCCGCCGCAGCGCCTCGACGTTGGCGACGTGCATGCCGAGCCGGTCGCACTCCTCGTGGGAGACCACGACGACCGACCACGACAGCGCCCGCTTCACGACCTGGTCGTAGCAGCGCTCCCGCGCCTTCTCGGTCAGCAGCTTGGAGTCGGCGAGACCCGGGATGATGCCGGCCTTGCCGGCGGGCAGGATCGCCGCGCCCGCGACGAGCGGGCCGGCACACGCTCCCCGGCCGGCCTCGTCGACACCCGCGATCGGCTCGATGCCGTGGCGGCGCAGGGCGCGCTCGTAGCCGTACAACCCAGCGTCCTTGCGGACGGTGGACCCCCGGGGCAGCGCGCTCACGCCACGACCCTACGAGGCGTCGGGGACGTCCGCGAACGTGTCGGGACGGTGCAGGAAGTTGAACCGGTCGCTGGGCCAGAGCAGCACGAACACCTTGCCGACGACGTCGTCGGTCGGGATGTAGGGGTTCTTGGTGCAGTCGGTGTCGGTCTTCAGGCACATGTGGACGGTCGAGTCCGCCGAGTTGTTGCGGTTGTCGCCCATCACGAAGATGTGCCCGTCGGGCACCGGTCCGACCGACCAGTTGCAGTTGCCGACCATCGGCCCGTAGCAGTCCGCGCCGCCGAGACGGGCGTACTCCTTCTCGTTGAGCGGCTGGCCGTTGACCGAGATCCGGCCCTTGTCGTCGCAGCACTTGATCGTGTCGCCGGCGACGCCGATGACGCGCTTCACGAGATGGCCGCCGGTCGGGTAGAGGCCGATCTTCGAGAGGATCTTGCCGACACCGCTGGTGGGGCCGGCCGACTCCTCCTCGTTAAGCCAGCCGCCCGGGTCCTTGAAGACCACGACGTCGCCGCGCTGGGGACCGTCGCCGAACCAGTACGACGGCTTCTCGACGAGGATCCGGTCGTTCTTGACCAGGCCCGGCTCCATCGACTCCGACGGGATGTAGAAGGCCTGGACGAACAGCGCCTTGATCACGATCGCGAGGACGAGCGCGATCCCGAGCAGCAGGATCGTCTCCTGCCAGACCGGCAGGTGCTTCTTCTTCTTGGTCTTCCTGCCATCGGCGGGCGGCCCCGCGGTGGCGGACTCTGCGGTGGTGCTCATCGCGTCGCCGGGCTCGCCGTTCTCATCGGTGTCGTCGGTGGAAAGCGAAGACCGCGACCCATCATCGTCAGGTGTGTCGACGGGAGATGGGTCGCGGTCTTCTGAAGTCACGCGCAGAGCGTACTTTCGATGCCTGAGAAAACTCTCAGGCCTCGCGGCGCTCCTTGATCTTGGCCTTCTTGCCCCGCAGGTTGCGCAGGTAGTAGAGCTTGGCGCGGCGGACGTCACCGCGGGTCACGATCTCGATCTGCTCGAAGATCGGGGAGTTCAGCGGGAAGGTGCGCTCGACGCCGATGCCGAAGGAGACCTTGCGGACCGTGAAGGTGCGGCCGATGCCGGCACCGTGGATCCGGATCACGACGCCCTGGAACACCTGGACGCGGGAGCGGTTGCCCTCGACGACCTTGACGTGGACCTTGACGGTGTCACCCGCGCGGAAGGCGGGGATGTCGGTGCGCTTGCTGGCGTTGCCGAGCTCGGCAATGAGGTTGGTCATTTTTCTCCTCGCGAATGCCACAGGTCAGCCGCGGTACGGGAAATGCTTCAGTTGTCAGGTCCAACCACGTGTGGCCGGCGGCGCCATGTCCCCCCTGTGGCAGGAACTGGTGCGGACCCCTGCAGGAGAGTTCTCCCAGGCGATCCTTGTTTGGCCGGTTGGACCAAGGAGGAAGTCTGCCACAGCGGCTTCAGGAGCGGCGAATCCGCTTCGTGAGGCGTACGGCGCCCGGGAAGGGCTCGCCCGGGTGCAGCCGGTAGCCCGCCTTCTTGTAGATCCGCTGGTTGCGGACGCTCCCGGCTCCTGTGAAGAGGGCGTACGTCGTGGCCGCGGCGGGCGCGAGCGCCTCGACCCGCTCCAGCAGCGTCCGGCCGAGCCCACGGCCGGCGCTGTCGGGAGCCACCATCAGCCGCCCGATCCCCCAGGTCTCGCCGTCGAGCGAGCCGCGCACCGCCCCGACCAGGCGTCCTTCCGAGCGCGCCACCAGGACCGTGTCGCGGCTCAGCCAGTCGCGCACGTCGTCGAGGGTCTCGTGCAGGGCGGGGATGCGCACCCCGGGGTTGTCGTGCTGCTCCTGCACCCAGCAGGCCAGCTGGAGCACGTAGAGCTCGCCGGCATCCGCGGGCTGGGCCGGACGGATCTCGACGTCGTCGAGCAGTGCCGCGGCCGGGACCAGGTCGGGACGCCGCTCGGCGGTCCGGCGTACGGCCTGGTCGCGACGCCACGCGGCGATGGCCCCGTGGTCACCGGACAGCAGCACCGGCGGCACGTCGTGGCCACGCCACGTCGCGGGCTTGGTGAAGACGGGGTACTCGAGGAGCCCGTCCTCGTGCGACTCCTCGAGCAGCGACTCGGCGTTGCCCATGAAGCCCGGGACCAGGCGGACGACGGCCTCGGTGATCGCGAGCGCGGCCACCTCTCCCCCGTTGAGCACGTAGTCGCCGAGCGAGATCTCGCGGACCTCGGCCCGGGTCGACACCTCGTCGAGCACCCGCTGGTCGATGCCCTCGTAGCGTCCGCACGCGAAGACGATCCGCTCCCGGGTGGCCAGCTCGCGCGCCACCGCCTGGGTGAACGGCTGACCCGAGGGCGTCGTGAAGACCACGGTCGCCGGGCCGTCCTCGAGGAGCGCGTCGAACGCCTCGCCCCACGGCTCGGGCTTCATCACCATGCCGGCGCCGCCGCCGTACGGCGTGTCGTCGACCGTGCGGTGCCGGTCGTGCGCCCAGTCGCGCAGGTCGTGGACCCGCACGTCGATCAGCCCCTTGTCGCGCGCCTTGCCCGCGAGCGAGAGCTCCAGCGGGGCGAGGTAGTCGGGGAAGATCGTGAGGACGTCGATGCGCACGGCTCAGTCGTCCTCGGGCAGCGGTGTCACGAGGCCGGGGCGGTCGGCGATGACGACCCGGCCGCCGGCGACGTCGACCTCGGGGACGAGCGCCTTCACGAACGGCACGAGGGTGTCGCGGCCGTCGGGCGTGCGGACGGCGAGCAGGTCCTGGGCGCCGCCGTGGACGAGCCCGGTCACGGTGCCGAGCTCGGCGCCGGAGACGTCGTACGCCGCCAGCCCGACCAGCTGGTGGTCGTAGAACTCGTCGGGGTCGTCGGGCGACGCGTCGACGGGGACCGTCGCGAACAGCGTGATCCCGCGCGCCGCCTCGGCCGCCGTGCGGTCCGGGATCTCCTCGAAGCGGGCCAGCAGCACCGACGAGTGCCACCGGGTGCTCGCCACCGTGACGGTCCGCAGCGTCGAGGCCGATCCCGGAGGAGCCTCCACGCCCAGCACCGACCCGGGAGCGAAACGCCGCTCGGGCTCGTCGGTGCGGACGTTGATCGTCACGTCACCGCGCAGGCCGTGGGCCTTGCCGATCCGGCCCACGACGACGTCGATGGTCTCCACGCTTTTCTCTCTCTCAAATGCAGAACAGGTGCCGCCCCCCGAGGGGGCGACACCCATTCAAGCGGTTCTCAATCGGCGAGCGACTGGGTCTCGACACGCGGGTCACGACTTCGCAAGCTCAGTCGTGCCGCTCGCTCGACCACCATCATCCGATCCGCTGACGCGTCTCGGATCAACGACGACGGTCGACGTCGACGAAGTCGACCCGGGCCCCGCCCCGTCCCGCCAGGGCGGAGATGACGGTGCGGAAGGCCGTGGCGGTGCGACCGCCCCGGCCGATGACCTTGCCGAGGTCGTCGGGGTGGACCCGGACCTCGAGGATCGACCCCTGACGCAGCTGCTTGTCACGCACGCTCACGTCGTCAGGGTTGTCGACGACACCGCGCACCAGGTGCTCGAGAGCATCGGCGAGCATCGTGCTCAGGCCTCGGTCTTCTCGGCGTCGGCCTCGGCGGCAGGCGCCTCAGCCGGGGTCTCCTCGGCGGCGGGCGCCTCGGCCGGGGTCTCCTCGGCGGGGGTCTCGGCGGCGGGCGCCTCGTCGACCTTCTCCTCGGCCTTCGGCTCAGCCTTCTTCTTCGACGCCGCCTTCTTGGTCACCGCGTCGCCCTTGGGCTCGTTCGCGGCGTCCTTGAGGGCCTCGTTGAAGATCTCGAGCTTGTCGCGCTTGGGCTCCTTGACCTTGAGGGTGCCCTCGGTGCCGGTCATGCCCTTGAACTTCTGCCAGTCGCCGGTGATCGTGAGGATCTTCGCGACGGCCTCGCTCGGCTGCGCGCCGACGCCCAGCCAGTACTGCGCCCGCTCGGAGACGACGTCGATGTACGACGGGTCCTCCTTGGGGTGGTACTTGCCGATCTCCTCGATCACTCGACCGTCGCGCTTCTTGCGCGAGTCGACGACGACGATGCGGTACTGCGGAACCCGGACCTTGCCCAGGCGCTTCAAACGGATCTTGACGGCCACGTTTGTGGTGTCTCCTCAGGAATATGTGTGTGGGTGAAGGCACCGCCACCAGGTGGGGAAAGCACCGGGTCGGGACCTTCGATGGGCACTGCGACGTCCGAGTTAGAGGGTTCGGGCGCGCAGGACTCAGCGGCCAAGTCTGCCAGACCCGGTGGCCGACGCGAAAATCGGGCAGAGTCGGCCTATGAGCCAGCCCTTTCCCGCGTCGGTACCCGCCCCGAAGCCGCGCCCCAGCGGGTGGTGGTTCGTCGTCGGGGTCGGGCTGATCGTGCTCGCGATCGCCGCGGCCATCGGGCTCTTCCTCTGGACGTTCTCCAGCTTCTTCCACACCGACGCGCGGGTCGCGGCCGACGGTCAGGCCCACCAGGTCACCGTCGACACCGACCGCGACCGGATGATCTGGGTCGAGGCGCCGGAGTCGCTGTTCCCGACCGACTGCACGGTCGTCGACCACGCGACCGGCGACCAGGTCCCGCTGCGCCACGTGAGCGGCGAGTTCCGGCGCAACAACGGCACCAGCGGTGACTGGGTGGGCGCCTACCGGTTCGACCCGGGCTCGGGTCACCTGGAGGTGACCTGCGTGGGTGACGGCACGGCCACGTCGTACGTCGAGATCGGCCCGTCGCCCAGCTTCGGCGGCCTCGCCGGCGGCATCCTCCTCTCGATGCTCGTCCCGGGCCTGCTGGGCCTCACGGGCGTCGCGGTCCTGATCGTCACCGGAATTTTCTACGCAACGCGTCCTCCCCGCCGAAAGAGTTAGCGTGGAGGAGCTCATCGATCGACCTGTCGCTCTCGTCATCGAGGACGATCCGGACATCGCCGACCTGCTCGAGGTCGTGCTGTCGCAGGTCGGGTTCGCGGTCATGCACGCGGTCAACGGCGTCGAGGGGATCGCGCTCGCCCAGGAGCACAAGCCCGTGCTCGCGACCATCGACATCGGCATGCCCAAGATGGACGGGCTCGAGGCGACCCGCCGGATCCGGGAGTTCAGCGACGCCTACATCGTCATCATCAGCACCCGCTCCGAGGAGCGCGACATCCTCGCGGGCTTCGACGCCGGCGCGGACGACTACGTCCCGAAGCCGATCCGCCCGCTCGAGCTGCGCGCGCGCCTCGCGGCCGCCGCCCGCCGCCCCCTCGCGGACAGCGCGATCGAGCTCGCGTGGGCCCCGGCCGACGCGGACCTGGTCCGCTCCGAGCACCTGCGCCGGATCGCCGCCGGCGAGTCCTTCGAGCCCCCTGCCGAGCAGGACGACGCAGACGCCGGCCAGGAGGGCCGCGACGGCATGCTCGAGATCGGCATGCGCTTCGTCGGCGGCTGGATCGAGTTCCGCGGGCTGCGGATCAACCCGTCCCGCGGCATCGTCGTGGTCGACGACCGGCTCGCCGACCTGCCCCAGGAGCACATCGACCTGCTCGAGATCCTGATGTACATCGGCAGCCGCACCCTCACCGCGCGTCAGCTCGCCCTACGACTGCGGGGGCAGACCGAGCAGACCGCGACCACCACCCACCGCCAGGACGAGCGGTGGATCGACTCGCTGATGACCGGCCTGCGGCTCGGCCTCCGCGACGACGAGCCCGAGGCCCGGTGGATCGAGGCGCTCCCCCGCGACCGCTATCGCCTGGTGCAGCCGGCGCTGGTCGAGTCCTAGACGACCCGACCCCGGAGCACGACGCACGCCGGCCGCAGCAGCACGGAGAGGTCGTCGAGCGGGTTGGAGTCGTAGACGACGAAGTCGGCCGGCGCGCCCTCGTCGAGGCCGGCGTTCCAGCCGAGCCACTCACGAGCCCGCCACGAGGCGGCGCCGAGGGCGTAGTCGGCGGGGATGCCGAGCGACACCATCGCGATCACCTCGCCGGCGAGGTTGCCGTGCCGGCTGATCCCGCCGCCGTCGGAGCCGGCGTACAAGGACACCCCGGACTCGTAGGCCGCCATGATCGTGTCGCGGCGCCGGACGTAGAGATCGGTCATCGTCGAGGTGTACGCCGGGAACTTCTCGCGACCGGCGGCGGCGTAGCCCGGGAACTTGTCGAGCTGCATCACGGTCGGCACCAGGGCGACGCTCCGGTCTGCCATCTTCTCGACCTGCTCGAGCTGGAGGCCGGTGCCGTGCTCGATGCAGTCGATGCCGGCGTCGATCAGCCCGGCGAGCACCTCGTGGCCGAAGCAGTGGGCGGTCACCCGCGCGCCGTGCGCGTGCGCGACCTTGATCGCCTCGGCGAACGCCTCCGGCGGGAACGACGGCCGCAGGTCGCCGTCGTCACGGGAGATCCAGTCGCCGACCAGCTTGACCCAGCCGTCTCCGCGCTGCGCCTCCTGGGCGACGTACGCCGCCAGCTCCTCGGGCTCGACCTCGTGGGCGTAGTTGCGGATGTAGCGCTTGGTGCGGGCGATGTGGCGACCGGCCCGGATCAACCGGGGCAGGTCCTCGCGCTCGTGGATCCACGCGGTGTCGGCCGCCGAGCCGCAGTCGCGGATCAGCAACGCACCGGCGTCACGGTCCTCGATCGCCTGCTGCTCGGTCGCCTCGTCCGAGATCGCGCCGTCGTCGTCGAGCCCGAGGTGGCAGTGGGCGTCGACCAGTCCCGGGACGATCCACCCGTCCACGCCACCCTCGGCCCCGGGAACGGGGTCGAGGGTGACGTGTCCGTCGACGACGTAGAGCGTGCGCGGCTCCCCGTCAGGCAGGACCGGACCGGAGAACCTCAGCGCACGCATGCCTCCGGACGCTACCGGGCGTGCAGCCCGAAGCCGTACCGGTACAGCGGGTTGTAGTGCTTGTCGCCGATGTTGATCGGCTCCTGCGCCACGGAGCGCGGCCAGGAGACCGGGAGCTTGCCGGTGAACGGGCGCCTGCCGAAGAGCACGTCGGCGACGCCGGCACCCTCGCTGCCCGGCAACCACGAGGCGACGAGCGCATCTGTCTGGTTGAGCAGCGCCGGCGGGATGATCATGGGCCGACCGGAGACCACGAGGACCGTGCAGGACGTGGTCCGGGCACAGACCGTGCGGATCGCCTGGCTGTCGGCCGTGCTCAGCTCCATCGTCTGCTTGGGGCGCGGCACGCCGTTGTCGCCGGGGTCGTAGGCCCACTGCGGGCCTCCGACGTCACCGAAGCCCTCGGCGTACGGCGTCTCACCGACCACGACGACTCCGACGGAACCGCGCTTGATCCGCGCGGACGCGTCCTCGCTGTAGGTGACGTGGCCGCGGGCCGACTTCTCGATCCCGTCGAGGATGGTGGTCCCCGGGATCACGTTGGTCGACCCACCCTGCCAGGTGAGCGTCCAACCCCCGGCCTGGTTGCCGATGTTGTCGGCGTTGCTGCCGGCGACGTACACGTCGGCGTTCTTCTTGATCGGGAGCGTGTGCTGGTGGTTGCGGAGCAGGACCTGGCTCTCGGCCGCGGCCTGCCTGGCCACGGCGTGGTGCGCCGCGCTGCCGATCTGGTCGAGGTTGGTGCGGTCGGTCATCGGGTGCTCGAAGAGCCCGAGGTCGAACTTGGCGGTCAGGATCCGAGACACCGCGTCGTCGATGCGGTCCATCGAGACGTCTCCGTCGTCGACCAGCGAGGTCAGGGTCGGGATGAACTCGTCCCAGCCGGTCGGGTTGTTCGGCGCCTGGATCGGCTCCATGAACATGTCGACGCCGGCGTTCACCGAGGCCTCCACCTGGTCACGGTAGTCGCCGGGCAGCTGCCGGATCGCCCTCCAGTCGGAGATCACGAAGCCCTGGAAGTGCTGCTGGTCCTTGAGCCAGCCGGTGATCAGCTCCTGGTTGGCGTGCATCTTCACCGGGTTGCCGAGTCCGTCCTCCGTCCAGTCGACGCTGGAGAAGGACGGCATGACGGAGCCGACGTGGTGCTGCTTGATCGCCGGCTTGTACGGCGCGAGCGCGAGCTTGTCGAAGTCCCTGCGCGAGACCTTGTCGATGCCTTGATCGATCGGGTAGGCGCCGGTGCCGGCCGCGGCGGCGTCGTACGACGTGAGGCCGTCGCCGGCGAAGTGCTTGGCCGTGGCGAGCACCCGGTCCGCGTCATCGAGCTGTCCCGGCTTGCCCTGGAGCCCGTCGATCACGGTCTCCATCGAGGTCACCAGCGACGGCTTCTCACCGAAGCTCTCGTAGGTACGGCCCCAGCGGTCGTCGCGGGCGACGCAGACGCACGGCGCGAAGGCCCACTGCGGGCCGGACGCACGGGTCTCTTCCGCGGTGATGTGACCGATCCGCTCGACGAGCTTGGGGTCACGGGTCGCGCCGAGGCCGATGTTGTGCGGGAAGATCGTCGCGCCCTGGAGGTTGCCGTGGCCGTGGACGGAGTCGACGCCGTACAGAAGCGGGATGCCGAGCGGGGTGTCGAGCGCAGCCTGCTGGTAGCGGTCCACCATGTCCGCCCACGCCGTCGGCGTGTTCGGGTCGGGCACCGAGCCGCCGCCGGACAGCACGCTGCCGAGCAGGTTGGTGGTGATGAGGGAGGGATCGGCGTCGACGTCGATCCGCTCGGCCTGGGTCATCTGACCGATCTTCTCGGCCAACGACATCCGTCCGAGAAGGTCCGCCGCGCGCTGCGCGGTCGGCAGCGACGGGTCTCGGTAGGGCGGGGTGTCGTCTCCTGCCGCCGGGGACGACGGGCCGGCGACGACCTGGACCAGGGCCGCCGTGAGTGCTCCTGCTGCGAGGAGCGCGAGGGCGGCGCGGCGCCGCCGTGGGGGAGTTGAGGGGTCGCTGGACATGACTCTCCTTGCCGAGATCAAGGGGTGTGATGCCCGTCACGCTAAGAACCCGATTCGTCCGGGTCAATGAGCAAAGACCGCTGAGAGACTCTTTGTTTGTACGACTCTCGCACTAATCCCCGGACCGCCGTACGGTCTCTTCATGGCGAGCTCCAGCTCTCTCGAGCGGCTCCGCGACGCGAACCGCCGCGCCATCACCGGTCTGCTCGCGGCCGACGGCCCGACCAGCCGGGCCGACCTCGCCCGCGGCACCGGTCTGTCCCGCACGACGGTCTCCAGCCTGGTCGGCGAGCTGATCGCAGCCGGTCAGGTCGTCGAGACCGCCGATCGTGGCCGCCCCCACAAGGGCGGCAGCGGGCGTCCGCCGCTGCTGGTCAGGCTGACCACGCCGACCGGAGGTGTGGCCGGGGTCGACATCGGCCACCGCCACGTGCGGGTCGCGGTCGCCGACCGCGCCGGGACGGTGCTCACCGAGGAGACCGTCGTCGTCGACGTCGACGAGGACGGCGCGGACGCCATCGAGCGGGCGGCCGACCTGGTGCGGCGAGGGGTCCGGGCGGCCGGACTGCGTGCCGACGCGTTGCACGCCGTCGGAGTCTGCGTGCCCGCTCCCCTGGACCGACGCTCCGCCCGGGTCCGCGCCGGCATCCTCCCGGGCTGGCGCGACCTCTCCCCCGGCGACGAGCTGCACCGGCGCCTCGAGGTCCCGGTCTTCGCGGACAACGACGCCAACCTGGGCGCGCTCGCCGAGCTCCACCACGGCGCCGCCCGTGGAGCACTCGACCTGGTCTACGTGAAGGTCGCCAGCGGGCTGGGCGCCGGCATCGTGCTCGGAGGTCGGTTGCACCGCGGCACGACCGGGATCGCCGGCGAGCTCGGCCACGTCCAGGTCGGCGAGGACGGCCAGGTCTGCCGCTGCGGTAACCGCGGTTGCCTCGAGACGCTGGTCGCGGCTCCTCGGCTGCTCGCCCTGCTGCAGCCGGCGTACGACGAGGACCTCTCCGTCGAGCGGATCCTCGAGCTGGAGGCCGAGGGTGATGCCGGCGTCCGCCGGGTCCTCAGCGACGCCGGCCGGGCGGTCGGGCGAGCCCTGGCAGACCTCTGCAACAACCTCAACCCCGGGGTGCTCGTCGTCGGTGGCTCCCTCGGGGCCTCGGCCTCGCTCACCCAGGCGATCCGAGACTCCGTCGACCGCTACGCCCAGCCGGACACGGCCGCAGCACTCCGGGTCGTCTCCGGCGAGCTCGGTGACCGCGCCGAGGTGGTCGGTGCGATCTCGCTGGCGATCGCCCGCATCGCCACCTGAGTCAGGCCGTCTTGCGGCGGTAGGTCGCCATGGCGGCGGCGTGCGCGACGGCGGCGATGCCCACGCACCACGCGACGGCGACCCACAGCTCGCCGCCGACCGGCTGCTGCGCGAAGAGGTCGCGGATGGTGTTGATGATCGGCGTCACCGGCTGGTGCTCGGCGAACGCGCGGACCGGGCCGGGCATCGAGTCGGTGGGCACGAAGGCCGAGCTGATGTAGGGCAGGAAGATCAGCGGGTACGAGAAGGCGCCGACGCCGTCGACCGACTTCGCGGACAGCCCGGCGATGACGGCGATCCAGGTCACGGCCAGCGTGAAGAGGACCAGCACCGCGGCGACGCCGGCCCAGGCGACCACGCCGGCCGAGGAGCGGAAGCCGATGGCGAGCGCGACCACCACGACCACGGCGACCGAGATCGCGTTGGAGACCAGCGAGGTCAGCACGTGCGCCCAGAGCACGCTGGACCGTGCGATCGGCATCGACTGGAACCTCTCCAAGATGCCGCTCTTCAGGTCGGTGAAGAGCCGGAACGCCGTGTAGGAGACGCCCATGACGACGGTCAGGACCAGGATCCCGGGCAGCAGGTAGTCGACGTACGACGCCGTGCCGGTGTCGATCGCGCCACCGAAGACGTAGACGAACAGCAGCATCATCGCGATCGGCATGATCGTGACCGACAGGATCGTGTCCAGGCTGCGGGTGATGTGACGCATCGAGCGACCCACCAGCACGGTGGTGTCGTCGACGAAGTGGGTGGCGCTCATGGGTGCTCCCTCGGTGGTGTGGTCAGTGGGCGCCGACGACCGCGAGAAACACGTCCTCGAGGGTCGGCTGCTTCTCGACGTACTCGACGGTGGCCGGCGGCAGCAGCCGCCTCAGCTCGGCGAGCGTGCCGTCGGCGATGATCCGACCCTCGTGGAGGATCGCGATCCGGTCGGCGAGCTGCTCGGCCTCGTCGAGGTACTGCGTGGTGAGCAGCACCGTCGTGCCGTTGCCGGCGAGCTCGCGGACGCAGCTCCACACCTCGGCGCGCGACTGCGGGTCGAGACCGGTGGTCGGCTCGTCCAGGAAGATGACCGGCGGGTCGCCGATCAGGCTCATCGCGATGTCGAGGCGGCGACGCATGCCGCCGGAGTAGGTCGCCACGCGCCGCTCCCCCGAGTCGGCGAGCTGGAAGCGGGTCAGCAGGTCGTCGGCGATCCGGCGCGCGTGCTTCAGGTGTCGCAGGCGAGCCACCAGCACGAGGTTCTCGCGACCGGTGAGGGTCTCGTCGACGGCCGCGAACTGCCCGGTGAGGCTGATCGACTCGCGCACGTCGGCCGGGTGGGTCAGCACGTCGAAGCCATGGACGCTGGCGGAGCCCGCGTCGGGCTTGAGGAGCGTGGACAGGATCTTCACCAGGGTCGTCTTGCCCGCGCCGTTGGAGCCGAGGAGGGCGAAGATGCTGCCCCGCGCGACCTCGAGGTCGACTCCGCGGAGCACGTGCAGGTCGCCGTACGACCTCTCGATGCCCTGCACGCGGATGGCGGTGTCGGTGCTCATGACTGCTCTGCCTTCTCGGCGTCCGCGATGGCCTCGGTCAGCCGGACCCGCTCCTTGTTGATCCACTGGCCCTGCGCGTAGTTCTCCAGGAACGTCTCGGCGAACTCCACGGGGTCGTCCCCGACGATCGCCCGGATCGGCGTCCCGTCGGCCGCGCCCTGCTCGAAGAGGTCGGCGAGGTCCTCGAGCATCGAGACCAGCACGTCGCCCTTCGAGATCGCGCCGAAGTAGTTCAGGTAGCGCTCCAGCGCGTCGATCGCGGTGCGGTAGCTCGTCGGGAGCTGCTCCTTGCGGGCCTGGTACTCCCGGTAGCGCTTCTTCTGGTCGATCCACGTCGCCATGGCTAGCTGCCTCCTTCGCGGAGCTGTTCGAGACGTTCTGACAGGAAGCTCCAGGTCCTCCAGAACTCGTTGAGGTGGTCCTGTCCCTGCGCGTTGAGGGAGTAGACCTTGCGCGGCGGGCCCTTCTCGGACGGGACCTTCTCCACGTCGACGAGGCCGCGCTGCTCGATCCTGACCAGCAGCGCGTAGACGGTGCCCTCGGCGATGTC
Organism: Nocardioides pollutisoli; assembly: GCF_040045055.1. Taxonomy (NCBI): domain Bacteria; kingdom Bacillati; phylum Actinomycetota; class Actinomycetes; order Propionibacteriales; family Nocardioidaceae; genus Nocardioides; species Nocardioides pollutisoli. Next base: position 3,232,439 of record NZ_JBDZDU010000001.1, on the reverse strand, counting down.
GGTGAAGCCCTGGTCGCGCAGCCAGGCGGTGATCTCGTAGCCGTACGCCGGCCGGCCCGCGAGGATCGCGAGCACGATGCCCTCAAGGGTCCCCTTGAGCATCTCGGTCACCTGCTTGGTGCCCATCGTCACCACCTCCTTCCAACTACTCAGTGACATTGACTACTGGTAGATAGTAGCACTGAGTAGTGGTCGCGCAAGGGGGTAGATCGCGACGCTCCAGGGCGTCAGGTCAGAGGTGGTCGAGCAGCCACGACGGGGTCATCACCATCGCGCCGTACCTCTCGACGCGGCCCATCAGGATCCGGTCGGCGGTGACCACGCTGACCCGGTCGCCGCGCTCGGAGGCGGCCTTCGTCTCGGCGACGATCGTGTCGTCGCCGGCCTTCGGAGCGTGCACGGTGCGGACGTGGGCGTCCTTGCCGGCGCGCACCCCGCCCTTGGCCGCTCCCTCGAGGACGAGGACCACCACCTGCTGAGGCACGTCGGCCGTCATCAGCTGCTCGTGCAGCCGACGGGCCGCACCGGCGCGGTCCTTCCACCAGCCGTCGGGGCGACTGCCGACGACGTTGGCGCCGTCGATGACAAGCACTGTTGCCATCGACGTCGCCTTTCGTCTCACCGGATTTCGACGCGCTCGCGCGACTTCGTTCCTCAGTCGCGTCGCTTGCTCAATCTGGCCGCCCCCACGCCGTGCACTCGCTTCGCTCGTGCACGTCTGGGCGTCTCATTTCAGGTACTTGGAGAAGTCCTTCGGCAGGTCCAGCGCGGCGGCGGCCTTCTCGTAGTCGATCGGGCCGTCGGCGTTCGGGTTGCCGAAGGGGTTGCTCGGCGCCGCGGCAGCCTTCTCCTTCTCGGCTGCGGCCTGCTGGGCCGCCTTGGCGGGGTTGCCGGACCGCTTCGCGCCCTTGCCCTTCTTGGGCTGCGCCTTCTGCTTGCCACCGCGGCCACCGCCCATGCCGGGGATGCCGGGCATCCCGGGCATGCCGCCACCGCGGGCCATCTGCATCATCATCTTCCGGGCCTCGAAGAACCGGTCGACGAGCTGGTTGACGTCGGAGACCTGGCGTCCGGAGCCCTTGGCGATGCGCGCCCGGCGCGAGCCGTCGATCATCTTCGGGTTGGCCCGCTCGGCCGGGGTCATCGACTGGATAACGGCCTGGATCCGGTCGATCTCGCGCTCGTCGAAGTTCTCGAGCTGGTCGCGGAACTGGCCCATCCCGGGCAGCATCCCCATGATCTTCGACATCGAGCCGAGCTTGCGGACCTGCTGCATCTGCTCGAGGAAGTCGTCGAGGGTGAACTCGCCGCCCTGACCGGTCAGCTTGGCCGCGGCCTTCGCGGCCTGCTCGCTGTCGAAGGCCTTCTCGGCCTGCTCGATCAGGGTCATCACGTCACCCATGTCGAGGATGCGCGAGGCCATGCGGTCGGGGTGGAAGAGGTCGAAGTCGGTCATCTTCTCGCCGTTGGAGGCGAACATGACCGGCTTGCCGGTGAGCGAGGCGATCGAGAGCGCGGCGCCACCACGGGCGTCACCGTCGAGCTTGGTGAGGACGACGCCGTCGTACCCGACCCCGTCGAGGAAGGCCTGGGCCGTGATCACGGCGTCCTGGCCGATCATCGCGTCGACGACGAAGAGCACCTCGTCTGGCTGCACGGCGTCGCGGATGTCGGCGGCCTGCTTCATCAGCTCGGCGTCGACGCCGAGGCGACCCGCCGTGTCGACGATGACCACGTCGTGCAGGGTCCGCTTGGCCTCCTCGACCGCGTCGCGGGCCACCCGCACCGGGTCGCCGACGCCGTTGCCGGGCTCGGGCGCGAAGACCTTGACGCCGACGCGCTCGCCGTTGACCTGGAGCTGGTTGACGGCGTTGGGACGCTGGAGGTCCGCGGCCACGAGCAGCGGACTCTTGCCCTGCTCCTTGAGCCACAGCGCGAGCTTGGCGGCCAAGGTCGTCTTGCCGGCGCCCTGGAGGCCGGCGAGCATGATGACGGTCGGGCCGGTCTTGGCGTAGCGCAGGCGACGGGTCTCGCCACCGAGGATGTTGACGAGCTCCTCGTTGACGATCTTGACGACCTGCTGGGCGGGGTTCAGCGCACCGCTGACCTCCTCGCCGCGCGCCCGCTCCTTGACCGCGCCGACGAACTCCTTGACGACGGGCAGCGCGACGTCGGCCTCGAGCAGCGCGATCCGGATCTCGCGCGCGGTGGCGTCGATGTCGGCCTCGGAGAGCCGCCCCTTCCCCCGGAGGTTCTTGAAGGTGTCGGCGAGCCGGTCGGAGAGTGTGGCGAACAAGTCGGTGGTCCTACCTGGTGGAACGGCCAGTTGCAGAACCCCAGCCTAACCGCCGCTGCGCGATCAGCCGTCGCCGACGCTGGTGAGGGCCGCGCGTACGGCGTGCGCGGCCTCCGCCGCGCGCGTGTCGCTCAGCGCACCGGCCGACGCCTCCTGCAGGTAGAACACGTCGACCGCCTGCGGGCCGAGGGTGTCGACGTGTGCCGAACGCACCGCGATGTCCATGTCCGCGAGGGTCGAGCACACGACGAACACGACCCCGGGCCGGTCGGCGGCCCGCACCTCGAGCACCGTGGCCAGGTCGGACGCCTCGGGGCGTACGACGACCGCCGGGTCGAGCTCGACAACGCTGCTGGCCTGGCGCAGCTTGCGCGCCGCCTCCACGCGTCCGCCGACCACGGCTTCGTAGCGCTGCCGCAGCACCGCAGGGTCGAGGTCCTCCTCGCCGACCTCCCACACGGAGACGCCGTACTGCTCCTGGGCCCACGCCCGCGCGGCCCGCACCGGGATCCGCTGGAGGGCGAACATCGCCGCGAAGTCGGCGAGCAGGCCGACGCGGTCGGGGGCGATCACGGTGACCCGGGTGCCGTCGACAGCCTTCTCGACGGTGATCGAGGCCGAGCCGCTGCGCACGTCCCGAGGGATCTCGATGTCGTCGGTGACGATCGGCGAGAGCGCGACCCCGGAGTCGAGGACCGTCCGCGCCCGGCGGGCCAGGTCGCGGATCAGCCCGGACCGCCAGGACGACCACGCCTTCGGTGACGCGGCCTTGGCGTCGGCCTCGGTCAGCGCCAGCAGCAGGTCGAGCGTCTCGGTGGTCTCGACCTTGCTCGTGATCAGCTCGACGGTCGCGGGGTCGTCGGGGTCGCGGGTGGTCGCCGTCTCCGAGAGCAGGAGGTGCCAGCGGACGAGCCGGGCGATCAGGTCGACCGACTCCGCCTCGAAGCCCATCCGCTCGGCGATCGAGCGGGCGATCGGCTCCCCCGCGACGCTGTGCTCGGTCAGGCTGCCCTTGCCGATGTCGTGCAGCAGCGCGGCGACCATCAGCACGTCGGGCCGCCCCACGTGCCGGATCAGCGCGGACGCCTCGATGCAGGTCTCGACGACGTGCCGGTCGACCGTGAAGCGGTGGATCGCCGACGCGTGCGGCAGCAGCCGGATCCGCTCCCACTCGGGCAGCGCTCGCAGCAGGGCACCGGTCTCCTCGAGGGTCTCCCACACACCGAGCAGGCCGCGCCCGGATGCGAGCAGGCGCACCAGCAGCCGCCGCGCCTCGGACGGCCACGGGGCCTCGATCGGCACGCCTTCACGCGCGAGGCGGGCCGCCGTGGCCGGGGAGAGCACGATGTCGCGCTCGGCGGCCTCGGCAGCGGCCCGCAGCAGCAGCATCGGATCCTCGGCCGGGCGAGCACCGCGGTCGAGCACGACCTCGCCCGCCGCCAGCGCGACGCCCGGCGCGATCGGGGTGAGGTCGGGCCGGCGGGCCTTCGCGTACGACGCCGGGCGGGCCAGCACGTCCTCGACCCGGCGCCAGGTCAGGTGCGACAGGTGCGTGATCCGGCGGCCCAGCTCGCGCACGTGGGCCTGCCCGGCACGCGCGTCGGCGAGGCCCAGGCCATGGGCGAGGTCGCTCCACATCTCCGGGGCGATCCGGTCGGTGGCGCGCCCGGCGGTCTCCTGGAGCACGTCGCGGACGTCGAGCAGCGCCAGCCGGCTGCGCTCCAGCTCGACGTGCGGGACGTCGACCAGCCAGGTCGCGACCAGGGCCTTGAGGACGGTCGCGTCCCGGATCCCGCCCTCGGCCTCCTTGATGTCGGGCACCGAGAGGTGGGCCAGCTCGCCCACGAGCTCGTGGCGGCCGGTGACCATCCTGTGCAGGGCAGGCAGCCGGTCGCGCGAGCTCTTGCGCCAGTGCGCGAGCATCGTGGTGCGCAGCCGCAGGGTCAGGTTCGGATCACCCGCGAGGTGGCGGACGTCGAGCAGTCCGAGCGCGACCTTGAGGTCGTTGTCGGCCGCCGCGAGCATCTCGGGGAAGGTCCGCACGGAGTGGTCGAGCTTGGTGCCGGAGTCCCAGAGCGGGTACCAGACCTGCTCGGCGACCTTGCGGACGTCGACGCCCTCCTCGGAGACGAGCACGACGTCGAGGTCCGACGACGGCGCCATCTCCGAGCGGCCGTAGCCGCCCACCGCCACCAGCGCCGCGCCCTCCTCCGGGCCGCCGCTGTCGCGGTAGGCCTGGGCGCAGAGCGCGTCCGCCTCGGCGGTGCGTCGTGCTCGGTCGGACGCGCTCAGAGGGCTGCCTCGTCGGTGTCGCCGGTGCGGACCCGCACGACCGAGTCGACCGGGGCGACCCAGACCTTGCCGTCACCGATCTTGCCGGTGCGGGAGGTCGAGGAGATCACCTCGACGATCGCGGCGGCGTCCTCGTCGGCGACGAGGACCTCGATCCGGATCTTCGGCACCAGCGTGACGTCGTACTCCGCGCCCCGGTAGACCTCGGTGTGGCCCTTCTGCCGCCCGTAGCCGCTGACCTCGCTCACGGTCATGCCGTTGACACCGGCGGCCTCGAGGGCGGCGCGGGTGTCTTCCCACTTGTGCGGCTTGATCACCGCGGTCACGAGCTTCATGTGGATCTCCTCGACGATCGGCCGTTGGCGGGGCGGGACGGATCAGATCATGCCCGATGGGCAGCACACGGCCCGGCTCCCCGCTGGGGAGAGCCGGGCCGGTGGATGGTGCTGGGTGGTGGAACCGGTCAGAGGGCGGCCGCGTCGCGGTCACCCGTGCGGACCCGCACGACGGTGTCGACCGGGCTGACCCAGACCTTGCCGTCGCCGATCCGGCCGGTCTGCGCGGTCTTCACCACGATGCCGACCACGTCCTCGGCGTCGTCGTCGCCGACCACGATCTCGATCCGGATCTTCGGGACCAGGGCGATGTCGTACTCCGCGCCGCGGTAGACCTCCGTGTGGCCCTTCTGGCGGCCGTAGCCGCTGACCTCGCTGACCGTCATGCCGGTCACGCCGAAGGTCTCGAGAGCCTCGCGGACGTCCTCCCACTTGTGCGGCTTGATGACCGCCGTCACGAGCTTCATGCGTTGACTCCTTCCGTCACGGTCGAGCTGGCGAGCACACCGGACGACGGCAGGCCGCCGCTGATGCTGGTGCTCAGGTCGTACGCCGACTCACCGTGCTGGTCGCTGTCGATGCCCTCGACCTCGGCCTCGGTGCTGACGCGCCACCCGATCGTGTACTTGATCGCGAGGGCGATGACGGTGGTGAGGACACCGGTCCACACGATCGTGAAGAGGGCCGCGAGGGCCTGGTCCCCGAGCGACGCGAACCCGCCGCCGTAGAACAGACCGTCGATGCCACCGGGCGCCGACGAGGTGGAGACGAGACCGATCAGCAGCGTGCCGACGAGACCACCGACGAGGTGGACGCCGACGACGTCGAGCGAATCGTCCATGCCGAACTTGAACTTGAGGCCGACGGCCGCGGCACAGGCGCCACCGGCGACCGCACCGACCACGATGGCACCGGTCAGGTCGACCGCGCCACAGGCGGGCGTGATGGCGACGAGACCGGCCACGATGCCCGACGCGGCACCGAGCGAGGTGGCCTTGCCGTGCAGGATCCGCTCGATGACCAGCCAGGCGAGCATGGCGGCGCAGGTCGCGATCGTGGTGTTCAGGAACGTCACACCGGTCTCACCCTGGAACTGCTCGGAGAACTTGGCCGGGTCGGCCAGCGAGTCGGAGGTGAAGACGATCGAGCCGACGTTGAAGCCGTACCAGCCGAACCACAGGAGGCCGGCACCGATCATGGTGAGCGTCAGGTTGTGCGGCTTCATCGGCTCCTTCATGAAGCCGACGCGCTTGCCGATCACGAGGCAGAGCACCAGGCCGGCGACACCGGCGTTGATGTGGACGACCGTCCCACCTGCGTAGTCCTGCGCGAACGTCGAGCCCTTGGCCAGCTGGCCGGCCAGCCAGCCGCCGCCCCACACGTTGTGGGCGATCGGGAAGTAGCACGCGGTCAGCCAGATCGGGACGAACACGATCCAGGACGAGAGCTTCACACGGTCGGCGATGGCTCCCGAGATGAGCGCGACCGTGATGGCGGCGAACGTGAGCTGGAAGACGACGTAGATGAAGTTGATGTGCGAGACGCCGTCGAGCCCGAACATGTCGAACGGGTTGGCGATCAGCTTGCCGTTGGCGTTGCCGGCGCCGTCGCCGCCCCAACCCTCGGACCAGCCCCACAGCACGAAGACGATCGCCGCGACGGCGAACGCGACGTACGACATCATCATCATGTTCAGGACCGACTTGGCGCGCGTCATACCGCCGTAGAACAGCGCCAGCGCCGGAACGGTCATCATCAGGACGAGGGCTGTCGCCACCAGCATGAAGGCGTAATAGCCGTCCACAGAACCTCCAGGGATCAATCTCGGGAGGGCGGGTTCGGCAGCGACCGCACTGTCTGCTCCGGGGGTCCGCCCCATTGGCAGACACTTTCCGAGCCGGAGGTTTCGACCTGCGTTGTCGCGTGTTGCGGTTAGGAAACGAGATCCGAGGATTTGTTACCTCGGTGTTACAGCGTGCTCGAGCAGGTCAGCCCAGCAGCGCGTCGACGAAGGCGCCCGCGTCGAACGGAGCGAGGTCGTCGGCACCCTCGCCGAGCCCGACCAGCTTGACGGGTACGCCGAGCTCGCGCTGGACCTGCACCACGATGCCGCCCTTGGCGGAGCCGTCGAGCTTGGTCAGCACGATGCCGGTGACGTTGACGACCTCGCTGAAGACACGGGCCTGGATCAGGCCGTTCTGACCGGTCGTCGCGTCCAGGACGAGCAGCACCTCGGTGACCGGGGCCTGCTTCTCGATGACGCGCTTGACCTTGCCGAGCTCGTCCATCAGGCCCTGCTTGTTCTGGAGCCGGCCGGCGGTGTCGATGATGACGGTGTCGGCACTCGTGTCGACACCCTCCTTGACCGCCTCGAAGGCGACGCTGGCCGGGTCGGTGCCCTCGGCGCCGCGGACCACGTCGACACCGACCCGCTCGGCCCAGGTGGCCAGCTGCTCGACGGCGGCGGCGCGGAACGTGTCGGCCGCGCCGAGCACGACCTTGCGGTCCTCGGCGACCAGGATCCGCGAGATCTTGCCGACGGTGGTCGTCTTGCCGGAGCCGTTGACGCCGACCACGAGGACGATGCCGGGGTTCCCGTCGGCGCCGCTCACCTGGAGGCGGCGGTCCATGTCGGGGTCGACCAGTGCGAGCAGCTCCTCGCGGAGCACGGTACGGACATCTCCGCTGCCTTCGACGCGCAGGCGGGTGCGCAGCTTCTCGACCAGCTCCTGGGTCGGCGCGACGCCGACGTCGGCCGTGAGCAGGGTGTCCTCGATCGACTCCCAGGTGTCCTCGTCGAGCCGGTCGCGCGACAGCAGGGCGAGCAGGCCGCGGCCGAGCCCACCCTGTGATCCGGCGAGCCGCTGGCGGAGCCGGACAAGACGGGAGGCGGTGCCCTCGGGCTTCTCGAGCGTCGGAGCCGGGGCCTCGACCGGTTCAGCAGCCGGTGGCGCCTCGTCGGTCGGGGCCTCGACCGGTGCCTCGAGAGGAGGCGTGAAGTCGGTCGGCGGTACGGCGCGGCCGCGGCCGCGCTGGACGAGGAGTCCGCCGAGCAGTCCCGCCGCGACCACGAGGATCGCGATGATCAGATAGAGCCAGTCACCCATGGCTCAATCCAACCAGAGGGGGGTCGTCACCCTCGTATCAGTGCTTGCGCTCTGCGGCGTACGTCTCCTCCTGGACCACGGGCGCTGCGTCGGCCGCACGGCTCATGGCCTCGCCGAGCCAGGGCGCGGCGGGGATCTCCTCCCCGCGGTGCGGATAGGCGACGTAGACGACGACCAGGCCGGCGATCACCAGGACCACCAGCATGGAGATGACGACGAAGAGCACGGACTACCTCCCGAGGATCGGCTCTGCAGGTGCGGAGCCTGCTGTCACCGTGTCACATACCCCGTGACGGACCGCTTCAGACGCGCAGGAGCGGGGTGACCGCGGCGCGGATCACGTCCGGCATCGGGGTGACCGGTCGCGCTGCGTCGGTGTTGTCGACGTAGACGTGGACGAAGCGCCCCTCCGCCGCGGCCGTCGGGTCGTCGCCCTGGAAGAGCCCGATCCGGTAGACGATCGACGACGTGCCGACCTTGTCGACCACGAGACCGGTCTCGATCGGTGCCGGGAAGCCGAGCTCGCGGAAGTAGCGGCAGGACGTCTCGGCGACCACACCGATCTGCGGCAGCGCACGCACGTCGACGCCGGTCGCCTCGTACAGGTGGGCGTTGACGGCCGTGTCGAAGAGCTCGTAGTACGTCGCGTTGTTGAGGTGCCCGTAGGCGTCGTCGTCGCGCCACCGGGTGGTGACGGTCCGCCACGCGACGTAGTCGTCGCGCGTGGGGCGGTCGGCCACTACGCGGACTCCGACTCGCGCAGCCGCTGGCTGATCACCGCGGAGACGCCGTCGCCGCGCATGGTCACGCCGTACAGAGCGTCGCCGACCTCCATCGTCCGCTTCTGGTGGGTGATCACGAGGAGCTGGGAGTTCTCCCGGAGCTCCTCGTAGATCTCCAGCAGGCGGCCCAGGTTGGTGTCGTCGAGGGCGGCCTCGACCTCGTCGAGGATGTAGAACGGCGAGGGACGGGCCTTGAAGAGCGCGACCAGGAAGCAGACCGCCACCAGCGACCGCTCACCACCCGACAGCAGCGAGAGCCGCTTGACCTTCTTGCCGGCCGGGCGGGCCTCGACCTCGATGCCGGTGTTGAGCATGTCGTCGGGCTGGGTCAGCACCAGGCGGCCCTCACCACCGGGGAAGAGCCGGGCGAAGGTCGCGTCGAAGGCCTTGCTCACGTCGGCGTAGGCCTCGGTGAACACCTGCTCCACGCGCGAGTCGACCTCGCGGACGATGTCGAGCAGGTCCTTACGGGTCTTGCGGAGGTCCTCGAGCTGCTCGCTGAGGAACTTGTGCCGCTCCTCCATCGCCGAGAACTCCTCGAGGGCGAGCGGGTTGACCCGGCCGAGCATCGCGAGCGAGCGCTCGGCCGTGCGGAGCCGCTTCTGCTGCTCCTCGCGCACATACGGCACCGGCTCGGGCAGCGTGCCGTCCTCGTTCTCGGCGGTCGCGGGGACGAGCTGCTCGGGGCCGTAGTCGGAGACGAGCCCCTCGGCGTCGAGACCGAGCTCCTCGAGCGCGCGCTCCTCGAGCTGGTCGATGCGCATCCGCTGCTGGGTGCGGGCCATCTCGTCGCGGTGGACCGAGTTGACCAGGTCGTCGTGCTCCTTGCCGAGCTCCCGCAGGGTGGTGCGTACGGCGAGCAGCGACTGCTCACGCCCGCTGCGCGCCTGCTCGACGGCCGCACGGGCCTCGGTCGCGCGGTGGATCGAGACCTCGAGGCGGGCGAGCACGTAGCCGACCGCGACGCCGACGGCCTCGGCGGCCCGGCCCTCGCGGATCAGTCGCTCGCGGCGCTCGGCGGCCCGGGCGCGGGCCTCGCGCTCCTTGGCCGCGGCGCGGATCAGGGCGTCGGCACGTCCGTGGAGGGCGCGGGCGCGCTCCTCGGAGGTGCGCAGTGCGAGCCGGGCGTCCATCTCGCCCTGGCGGGCGGTGCGGGCGGCCTCGACGAGCTGCTCGCGCACCGAGGTGTCGGGCTCCTCGTCGGTGGCGTCCTCGGCGCTGGCGAGCCGGGCCTCCAGCTCGGCGAGGCCGGCCATGGCCTGGACCTGCGACTCCTTGGCCTTCTCGATCGCGGCCGTCAGCCGGTCGGCCTCGCCGCGAGCGGCGCGAGCCTGGGAGCCGTACTGACCGAGCTCCTCGGCCACGGCGGCCAGGGTCGCGTCGGACTCGTGCAGCTTGGCCAGCGCGACGTCGGCACGCTTCTGGGCCTCGAGGCGCTCGCTCTCGAGGCGGGACATGTCGAAGCCCAGCCGTTCGGCGGCCGCGACCGCCTCGGCGAGCTGCTCGGTGGCCTCGTCGACGGCGGCCTGGACCTCGATCAGGCTCGGCTGGCTCGACGAGCCGCCGGCCGCGAAGTGGGCACCGAGAACGTCGCCGTCGCGGGTCACGGCGGTGAGGTCGGGCAGCTCTGCGACCAGGGCGCGGGCGGCGTCGAGGTCGTCGACCACGGCCACCTTGGTCAGCAGCCGGGCCAGCGCCGGGCGCAGCGTGTCGGGGCAGTCGATGACGTCGACGGCGTACGTCGCCGACGCGGGCAGCCCGGGCCAGTCGCGGACGGAGTCCGGTCCCCCACCGAGCAGCATCCCGGCCCGGCCGAGGTCGTCGTCCTTGAGGTGGCTGATCGCGCGGACCGCGGCGTCGGCGTCGACCACGGCGACCGCGTCGGCAGCCGACCCGAGGGCGTTGGCGACGGCGGTCTCGAAGCCGCTGCGCACCGAGAGCAGCGCGGCGACCGAGCCGAGCAGACCGGAGACCGAGTCGGTGGCGGCGAGCAGCGCGCCCGCGCCGTCCTTGCGGTTGAGGCCCATCTCGAGGGCGTCCTTGCGTGCGGCGAGCGCACCCCGGTCGCGGTCGGCCTGCAGGGCCTCGTCGCGCGCCTTGGCCAGCCGCTCCTCGATGTCGTCGAGGGCGCTGACGGCGGCCTCGTGCTCGGCGTCGAGGCCCTCCTCGCCGGCGTCCAGGCCAGCGACCTTCGTCTCGAGCGAGGTGAAGTCGCGCTGGGCGCGCTCGGCGCGGGCCACGGCCTCCTCGCGGGCCAGGCCGAGCCGGCCGACCTCCTCGTCGGCGGCAGCGGCGCGGGACTTGAGCGCGTTGACCTGGCCGTGCAACCGGGCCAGTCCCTCGCGACGGTCGGCCGCAGCGCGCTGGAGCCCGACGACGCGGCGCTCCTCCTCGGCGGCCGCATCTTCGGCCGTACGACGGGCGGTGACCGCCTGCTCGAGGGCCACCCGGTGCGTGTCGACCTCGGCAGCGATCCGCTGCTCCTGCTCGCCCACCTCGGCGGCCTCGGCCTCGAGCTGCTCGGGGTCGCGACCCGTCTGCTCCTCGACCTCGGCGGTGCCGGCGGCGTTGCGCACCCGCTCGGCGGCCAGGGTCTGGGTGCCGCGCAGCCGCTCGCGCAGGCCGGACAGCGCGAACCAGGTCTCCTGCGCCGCGGCCAGGGCCGGCAGGTCCTCGCGGAGCGCGGCCTCGAGGGCGGCCTCCTGCTCGCGGGCGATCGCGACGTCGGCCTCCACCTGCTCGCGGCGCGCGACCAGGATCGACTCGTCGGCCATCTCCTGCTCGAAGGCGGTCCGGGCGGTGACGAGGTCGTCGGCGAGCAGCCGGGCCCGGGCGTCGCGCACGTCGGCCTGGACGCTCTGGGCCTGACGGGCCACCTCGGCCTGACGGCCGAGCGGCTTGAGCTGACGGCGGATCTCGGTCAGCAGGTCGTTGAGCCGGGTCAGGTTGCCCTCGGTGGAGTCGAGCTTGCGGAGCGCCTTCTCCTTGCGCTTGCGGTGCTTGAGGACGCCGGCCGCCTCCTCGATGAAGCCGCGGCGGTCCTCGGGGGTCGCGTGCAGGATCGTGTCGAGCTGTCCCTGGCCGACGATGACGTGCATCTCGCGGCCGATGCCGGAGTCGCTGAGCAGCTCCTGGACGTCGAGCAACCGGCAGGAGCTGCCGTTGATGGCGTACTCCGACCCGCCGCTGCGGAACATCGTGCGGCTGATCGTGACCTCGGCGTACTCGATCGGCAGCGCGCCGTCGGCGTTGTCGATGGTGAGGACCACCTCGGCGCGGCCCAGCGGGGGCCGGCCGGAGGTGCCGGCGAAGATGACGTCCTCCATCTTGCCGCCGCGCAGCGACTTGGCGCCCTGCTCGCCCATGACCCAGGCGAGCGCGTCGACGACGTTCGACTTGCCCGAACCGTTGGGACCCACGATGCACGTGATCCCGGGCTCGAGCTGGAGCGTGGTCGAGGAGGCGAAGGACTTGAACCCCTTGAGGGTCAGGCTCTTCAGGTACAACGCGGGCTCCCAGCGGTAGGTACGTCAACTCAGGACTGAGGACGAAGGCTATGACGTGGCACGTGCACAGCCGGCCTAGGGGGAAGCTCAGCGCCGCTCACGATACCCGGCCGCACCCCCGGTTGGTGGCATCAGGGCCGCGTCACCGGTAGTTGTCGGACACCGCGGCCAGCCCGGCGACGAGGACCGAGATGCCGAACTCGAACCGATCGTCCCCGTCGCCGGCCGTCATCACGCCGGCCAGGCTCGTGACCAGCGGGAACTCGGCGGCGGGCAGCGACTCCATCAGCGTGCGCAGCTGGACGTCGAGCGCCTCGTGGTCGGGCTGCTCCCCCGACGGCGTGGTGTTCTGGCGCTGGATCCAGATCGTCTCCTCGACCGCGATCGCGGTGACATACGCCGCCGCGAGGTCGCAGAACCAGGCGCTCGCCTGCGGCGCGATCCCGCCGGCGTCACAGATCGCCAGCAACCCCTCGACCGTGCGCAGAGCGCCGGTCCCGGCGGGGATCATGCCCACGGCCGCCCGGGCCGAGCCCGGGTGGCGTCGGTAGAGCTCGAGCATGTCGCGCATCACCTGCCGGAGCTGCTCGTCCCAGTGCTCGACGTCCGGGGCCGGCACGACCAGCTCGGCGCTGATCCGATCGAGGACCAGCTGGTCGAGCTGCTCCTTGTTGGCGACGTGGGCGTAGAGCGACGCCGGCCCGGTGTCGAGCGCGCGGGCCAGCGACCGCATCGACACGGCGTCGTACCCCTCCCGGGCCATCAGGTCCATGGCCGCGTCGACGATCCGCTCGACGGTCAGCCGCTCCTTGGGCGCGGGCGCGTCGTCGGGCAGCGTCACCCGGATCCGGAGGGGTCCGGCCTGCCAGGACTTCTCGCGCTTGCCGTCGACCATGCCGCCCACTGTACTTGACACGAACAGTGTTCGTCGTTAGAACAGTGTTCGTCATATCGAACACCGTTCGTCCCGAGGACCTCCGATGAGCACAGCGACCACCACCTCCCCTCCCGCGTTGTACGGCGAGCGCGGCTACCGCTTCCGCTGGATGGTGATGGCGGTCGTCATCGTCGCCGACGTGATGGACCTGCTCGACGCCACCATCGCCAACCTGGCCGGCCCGTCGATCCGCGAGGACCTCGGGGCCAGCGCGAGCACGCTGCAGTGGGTGCTCGCGGCGTACACGATGTCCTTCGCGATCGGCCTGATCGTCTCCGCCCGGCTCGGCGACCTGGTCGGGCGGCGGCGGATGTTCATCATCGGCATGGTCGGCTTCACGCTCGCGTCGTTGCTCTGCGGTCTCGCGCCGAGCGCCGGCTTCCTCATCGCCGCCCGGGTCGTCCAGGGCCTGTTCGGCGCGGCGATGATCCCCCAGGGCCTGGCGATGGTGAAGCAGTCGTTCGTCCCCGACGACCTGCAGAAGGCGTTCATCCCGTTCGGCCCGATCATGGGGCTGTCCGCCGTGCTCGGCCCGATCCTGGCCGGCGTGCTGCTCGACGCCGACCTGTTCGGCACCGGCTGGCGGATGATCTTCCTGATCAACGTGCCCGTCGGTCTCGTCGGCGCCGTGCTCGCCTGGCGCTACCTCCCCGACGTCCCGCGCGACCCCGAGGCCCGCCTCGACCCGTGGGGCGCGCTCCTGCTCACGGCGGCCTCGGCGCTGCTGATCTACCCCCTCGTCCAGGGTCGCGAGCACGACTGGCCGCGGTGGTGCTTCGCGATGATGGCCGCTGCGGCCGTGGTGTTCGCGCTCTTCGTCTGGAACGAGCGCCGCAGCACCCACCCGGTGATCGAGCCGTCGCTCTTCAAGCACCGCGGGTACGTCGCCGGCGTGCTGTTCATCGGCGTCTTCTTCGTCTCGATGAACGGCGTGATGCTCGTCGTCAACCTCTTCCTCCAGCTCGGCCAGGGCTTCGAGCCGCTGCACACCGGTCTCGCGATGACGCCGTGGGCGCTCGGCATGGCGATCGGCGCCGGGCTCTCCGGCGCCCTGCTCGGTCCGAAGCTCGGCCGCCACGTCCTGCACGGCGGGCTCGCGGTCGGCGCAGCCGGCACGGCCTGGCTGGCGTGGACGGTCGGCGCGGCCGACGGCGTGCTGTCCGGGTGGGACCTGGCCCCGATGTTCCTGGTGATCGGCCTCGGCTCGGGCGTCATCTTCGCCCCGCTCTTCGACATCATCCTGTCCGACCTCGACGACCGCGAGGTCGGCACCGGGTCCGGCGTGCTCAACGCCGTGCAGCAGTTCGCCGGCGCGCTCGGCGTCGCCGTGATCGGCACGCTCTTCTTCCAGTGGATCCCCGACGACGGCTGGAACGTCGCGACCCGGGCGGTCCTCTGGGTCTCGGTCGCGCTCAGCGCCGTCGCCTTCGGCGTCGCGTTCCTGCTGCCGAAGAAGGCCCGCGAGGACGTGCTCGGCTGACTCAGGCCGCTTCGTCGGCGTGGGCGATGTGGGTCAGCTGACCCCAGATCAGCACCACGAAGACCGCGGAGCCGACGAAGGCGAACCAGAACGGTGCGGTGACGCCCCAGTGCTGGGCGAGCACGCCCCCGAGGCCCGCGCCGATCACCAGTCCGCCGTACATGCCGACCAGGTTGACGCTGCCGACCCGGCCCTGCAGCTCGGTCGGGACCGCACGCTGGCGGACCGTGATCGAGGTCGTGCCCCAGATCAGGGCGTGGGCGCCGAAGACGAAGAAGATGCACAGCGCGACCCAGGGCGTGGTGGTCAGCGCCAGCGCCAGGTGCGTGAAGGTCTCGAAGACCAGCCCGATCCGCATGATGTTGCCAAGGCTGACCCGGCGGGTGATCCACCCGTAGGACAGGGTGCCGACCAGGCCACCGACCGCCGACACGGTGGTGACCAGGCCGAAGCCGATCGCGCCCATGTCGAGCCGCTGGGTGACGTAGAGGACCAGGATCGACCAGGCGGCGCCGTACGTGATGTTGAAGACGAAGATCGTGAGCACCAGGGTGCGGACCGCCGCGTTGTGCAGCACCCACCGGAAGGCCTCGGCGACCTCGTGGCCGGCGTGCGTGTCCGGCGTCCGCTCGCGGCGGTGCGGCGGCAGCACGACCCGCGAGATCAGCACGGCGCCCAGCGCGACGACGATGGTCTGCGCGGCGAACGGCACGGCGTGGCCGACCGCGAAGAGCGTCGCCCCGATGGGCGGCCCCGCGAGCTGGTTGACGGTGATGAAGCCGGTCGCGAGGCGCGCGTTGGCGATCGGTAGGTCGTCGCGGTCGACCAGCATCGGCATCAGCGTCGCCGAGGTGTTGTCGGCGAACACCTCGGCGGTGCCGAGCAGGAACATCGCCACGAGCACCAGCCCGATCGACGCCAGGTCGGTGGCGATCGCGAGCGTGAGCAGCACGAGCACGACCGCGCGCAGCAGGTCGACCGTGACGACGATCAGACGCCGGTCCAGCCGGTCGGCGATCACCCCGGCGGGGACGCCGAACACCAGCGGCGGCAGCCACTGGAGAAGCGCTCCGAGCGCCACCACGAACGCGTCGTGCGTCATCGAGGCGACGAGCAGAGGACCGGCCGCGAGAGCGATGCCGTCGCCCAGGTTGCTGACCCAGGACGAGCCGACCAACCACCGGAAGCCGGTGCCGAAGCGGCTCGGCGCGACGGTCTCGAGAAGGCGGCTCACAAGTCGCTGACCCTAGCCGCGCCCGTCCGGCCCGTCCTCCCGTTTACCGGTCGGACCAGGAGGGCAGAGACCGGTCATGCTTCGACAGACCTTGGTGGCTGCCACCGCAACCCTCGCCCTGCTCGCCCCGGCCGCTGTCGCGGAGGCTGGGGTCCCCGACCACGCTCGCGCGTCGTCCGGGATCACCGGCACCTGGAAGGGCGGTGTGTACGGCGACCAGGGCGGCCCGGCCGGCTACCCGGCGAAGGTGAAGATCTCGAAGGAGAACGGCGAGCTCCACGGGAAGATCACCTACCCCGGCATCTGCTCGGGCGTGTGGAAGTACCGCGGCAAGAAGCACGGCTGGTTCACGTTCCGCGAGGTGATCACGAAGCACGCGTCGCGCTGCGTGACGCCCGTGGCCGCGAAGGCCAAGCGGGTCGACGGCAAGCTCAAGGTCGTGTGGCGGGAGCCCCAGACGGGCGACGAGGGCCACATGACCGCCCACCGGGTCTGAGGACCCGGGGAGCTGAACCGGTCAGACCGGCTGCATCTCCTGCTGCATCGAGGCGGTCTCCAGCTCGAGCAGCGCGGCAGCGTGCGCCGCGGTGAGCCGGTCGTTCTCGTCGCTGAGGCGCCCGATGAGTGCCTCGAGCTCACCCACACGCGAGCGGAGCCGGTCGTTCTCGGCCGCCAGGCGGGGGGTTCGCAGGTCGCTGTTCATGTATCCGATCAGCGCCTTGGCCATGAAGGAACCTTCCGGGTCTCGAGAGACGTTCAGGGGGAATCGGTCGCGATCGCGACCGCCTATAAGAGTCCCACCCGTCGGGCCACGGGTCAATCTGCGGCCGGCAAAGGCTGCGTGGCCACTCGGCGTCGGCGCGGAACCGGCTGGCAGACGGGGCAGAAGTACGACGAGCGGTTCATGAACGCGATGCGGCGGATCGGCGCCCCGCAGCGGTCGCACGCCTCCCCCTCGCGTCCGTAGGCGTGCAGCGAGCGGTCGAAGTAGCCCGACTCGCCGTTGACGTTGACGTACAGCGCGTCGAACGACGTCCCGCCCTCGCCGAGCGCCGCGATCATCACCTCGCGGGCGTGGCCGAGGAGGTCGCGCACCTGGGCGGCGGCGAGCCGCTCCCCCGGTCGGTCGCCGTGGATCTGGGCCCGCCAGAGCGCCTCGTCGGCGTAGATGTTGCCGACGCCGGAGATCAGGCCCTGGTCGAGCAGCTGTCGCTTGACGCCCGAGCTGCGCTTGCGGACCCGGCGTACGAACTCGTCGTCGTCGAACTCCGGGTCGAGCGGGTCGCGGGCGATGTGGGCGATCTCGGGCGGCAGGTCGGCTCCCCCGCCCGAGACCGAGAGGCCGCCGAACATCCGCTGGTCGACGAACCGCATCTCGCGGCCCTCGGCGGCGCCCTCCAGGGCGAACCGGACCCGCAGGTGCCGCTCGTCGGGCGAGCCGGGCGGCTGCACGAGGATCTGGCCGCTCATGCCGAGGTGGCCGAGGATCGCGTCGCCGTTGTCGAGCGGGAGCCAGAGGTACTTGCCGCGCCGGCGGGCCGCCTTGATCCGGCGTCCGGTCAGCGCTGCCGCGAAGCCGGCAGGCCCGCCGGGGTCACGACGGACCGGGCGCGGGTGCAGGACGTCTACGCGCGTGATCGTGGCGCCGAGGACGTGGCGCTCGAGGCCCGCTCGGACGACCTCGACCTCGGGGAGCTCGGGCACCGGCGGTGGTCAGGCCTTGTGGGCTGCAGAGGGAGCCGCGGCGACGTCGGGGTCGCTGACGCCCAGCTCGCTGGCGATGTCGCCGTACGCCGTCTCGGCGGCCGCCTGCTCGGCTTCCTTCTTCGATCGGCCGACGCCGTTGCCGTAGAGGCCGTCGCCGACACGCACCTGCGCGGTGAAGGTCTTCATGTGGTCGGGGCCGTCGTCCTCGATGACGTACTCCGGGACACCGAGGTTGTGCTCGGCGGACAGCTCCTGCAGGGAGGTCTTCCAGTCGAGGCCGGCGCCCATCGCGGAGGCGGCCTCGATCAGCGGGTCGAACAGGCGGTGGACGACCACCGCGGAGGTCTCGAAGCCGCCGCTGAGGTGGACGGCACCGATCACGGCCTCGACGGTGTCGGAGAGGATCGAGGCCTTCTCACGACCACCCGTCGACTCCTCGCCGCGACCGAGCTTGACGTGGTGGCCGACGCGGATGCCGCGACCGACCTCGGCCAGCGCACGGGCGTTGACGACGGCGGCGCGCAGCTTGGCCAGCCGGCCCTCGGAGAGGGTCGGGTGGGTCAGGTAGAGCGTCTCGGTGACGACCACGCCGAGGACCGAGTCACCGAGGAACTCGAGGCGTTCGTTGGTCGGCAGCCCACCGTTCTCGTAGGCGAACGAACGGTGCGTGAGGGCTCGCTCGAGCAGCTCGGGGTCCAGGACGGGGTCCCCGAGCGCTGCTCGCAGCTCGGCGTAGTTGGTCAGCGGACCGTGATGGGTCAGAGGACCTGACGACGCTCGGCGCGCGCGCCGTACTGGCCGCACTCACCGCACGCGCGGTGCGGCAGGTGCTTCTTGCCGCAGGCGGGGTTCGCGCAGGTCACCAGGGTCGGGGCCACGGCCTTCCAGGCCGAACGACGGTGACGCGTGTTGCTGCGCGACATCTTCCGCTTCGGGACAGCCACTGTTTTCTCCTCTACCAGGACCGGGATGTCCGGCCGTTCGGGGTGGTGCTCGGTTCAGTCTGTTGCTTCGGGGTCCTGCTGGAGCTCGGTCAAGCTGGCCCAGCGGGGGTCGATCGGTGCTTCGTGCGTGTGGTCCGGGTCGTCGGCCAGGCGCGCACCGCACTCGGTGCACAGGCCGGGACAGTCGTCCTCACACAACGGCTGGAACGGTAGTGCGAGCACCACCGCGTCCCGCAGCAGGGGCTCGAGATCGACCAGGTCGTCCTCGAGCTTGCTGACCTCGTCGTCCTCGTCGTGGGAGGTCTGGTGCTCGGGATAGACGAACAGCTCCTGGAACCGCGCTTCGATCTCGTCGGAGATCGGCTCCAGGCACCGCGCGCACTCACCCTCGAGCTCGGCGGTTGCCGTGCCCGTGACCAGCACTCCCTCCATGACCGCTTCCAGCCGCAGGTCGAGTTCGACCTCCGAGCCTTCCGGGACACCGAGGACTTCGATGCCTAGATCTGCCGGTGCCGGAACCGTCCGCTTCACCTGACGCTGGGACCCCGGGCGGCGGCCGAGCTCGCGGGTATCGAGCACGAGCGGCGCTCTCGGGTCCAGGCTGCTCAGGGTTCTACTTCCGGTCTTTGGCACAAACAGATCAGCGAGAAGCGTACCTGTCCGGCACGCGGGCGAGCAAAACGCTAGGCCCGCCGCTCGGCGACCTTCTGCTGGAGCCGGGCGAGCACGCCCTCGGGGACCAGACCGGACACGTCTCCCCCGAGCAGCGCGACCTCCTTGACCAGGCTCGACGACACGTAGCCGAGCGAGGCGTCGGCCGCCACGAAGACCGTCTCGACCCCCGTCAGGTGGGAGTTCATCTGCGCCATCGGCAGCTCGAACTCGTAGTCGTTGCCGCCTCGGAGGCCCTTCACGATCGCCTGCGCGCCGATCTCGCGGCAGAAGTCGACGATCAGCCCGTCGAAGCCCATCACGGTCACGTTGGGGAGGTCTGCGCACACCTCGCGCAGCATCTCCATCCGGGCCTCGGGGTCGAAGAGACGCGACTTCGAGGGATTGGTGCCCGTCGCGACGACCAGCTCGTCGAAGATCGCGGCGGAGCGCCGGAAGATGTCCGCGTGACCATTCGTCACCGGGTCGAAGGAACCGGGGCACACCGCGCGGGTCATGGCGTGGAGGCTACCGCTTCGTCGCGCTGAACTCGGCGTACCAGAGCGTGGTCTCGCCGTAGCGCTTCGAACGGGTGTCGGTGAAGCCGTCGGGCCAGGTCGGCTCGGGGCTGCGGGAAGACCGCTCGGCGATCACCAGCGCGCCGGGCACCAACCAGCCGTGCCCCTGCAGCGAGCCGAGGTCGTCGGCGAGGGCGTCCTCGCCAAGGGGGTACGGCGGGTCGAGGAACGTCACGTCGTACGGCGCGCTCGGGGCGCGGCGCAGGGTCGTGGCGACCGATGCCGCCATGACGTTGGCCTTCGCGAAGCCGAGGCCCCGGGCGTTCTCGGAGATCAGCGCGGCCGTGCGGCGGTCCTGCTCGACGAGCGTGACCACCCCGGCCCCGCGCGACCAGGCCTCGAGGCCCACGGCCCCGGAGCCGGCGTACAGGTCGAGGAACCGGAGGCCGTGGAGCGAGCCGCACCACGCCTCGACGGCGGAGAACAGCGCCTCGCGGACGCGGTCGCTGGTCGGGCGGGTGGTCGCGCCCCGTGGCGTGTTGATCCGGCGACCCCCCGCTGACCCGCCGATGATGCGAGTCAACTCTTCTCCATGTAGTCAGACTGCACGGATCGTTCGAGGCGGGCCACCTGGTCGGCCAGTCCCGGGGCGCGGGCCAGGTCGGGATCGGCGTCGAGCAGGCCGGCCGCGGCCTCTCGCGCCTGCACGATCGTCTTCTCGTCGCGGAGCACGCGCAGATTCTGCAACCCCGAGCGGTATCCCGACTGGGACTTTCCGAGAACGTCACCTTCGCGACGCTGCTCGAGGTCGACCCGGCTGAGCTCGAAGCCGTCGGTCGTGGCGGCCACGGCATCCAGCCGCTCGCGCGCGGGGGTGCCGGCCTCGGCGTGCGAGACGAGCAGGCACAGGCCGGGGAAACCGCCCCGGCCGACCCGGCCGCGCAGCTGGTGGAGCTGGGACACCCCGAAGCGGTCGGCGTCGAGCAGCACCATCGCAGTGGCGTTGGCGACGTCGACGCCGACCTCGATGACGGTCGTCGACACGAGCACGTCGATGTCTCCGGCGGCGAAGGCCCGCATCACGCGGTCCTTCTCGTCGGGCGGGAGCTTGCCGTGGAGCCGCTCGACGCGCAGGCCGTGCAGCGCACCCTCGGCGAGCTCGGCGGCCACGTCCTCGACGGCGCTGAGGCCCTGGGCGGGACGGGTCGGGGCGACGGCGTCGCCGTCCTCGTCGAGGTCGAGCTGGTCGCTCTCGCCCTGCTCGGGCTCGTCGCCGGAGATGCGGGGGCAGACGACGTAGACCTGGTGGCCCTTGCCGACCTCCTCGCGCACCCGCTCCCAGACGCGGGAGATCCACTGCGGCTGGTCGACGAGCGGCACGACGTTCGTCTGGATCGGCGCGCGGCCCGCGGGCAGCTCGGTGAGGGTGGAGGTCTCGAGGTCGCCGAAGACCGTCATCGCGACCGTGCGCGGGATCGGGGTCGCGGTCATCACGAGCACGTGGGGCGGAGTGCCGGCCTTGTCGGTCAGCGCGGCCCGCTGCTCGACGCCGAAGCGGTGCTGCTCGTCGACGACGACCAGCCCGAGGTCGGCGAAGATCACCTTCTCCTCCAGCAGCGCGTGGGTGCCGATGACGATGCCGGCCTCGCCGGTGGCGAGCCGCGACATCGGCGCGGTCCGCTGGGCCTTGGTCATCGAGCCGGTCAGCAGCTCGACGTTGGTGGCGTCGGGGTCGCCACCGAGCATGCCGCCGGCGGCGAGGTCGCCGAGGAGGGCGCTGATCGAGCGATGGTGCTGCTGGGCGAGCACCTCGGTCGGGGCGAGCAGGGCGGCCTGGCCCCCGGAGTCGACGACCCGGAGCATCGCGCGCAGGGCGACCAACGTCTTGCCGGAGCCGACCTCGCCCTGGAGCAGCCGGTGCATCGGGTGGGGCTGGGCCAGGTCGTGCTCGATCTCGGCGCCGATCTCGCGCTGGCCCGCGGTCAGCTCGAACGGGAGCCGGGCGTCGAACGCCGCGAGCAGCCCGCCCTCGTCGCCGGTGCGGGCCTGGGCTCCCTGCGCCCGCACGGCCCGACGACGCCGGGCGAGCACGAGCTGGGTGACCAGCGCCTCCTCGAAGCGGAACCGGCGCTGGGCGCTCGTGATCTGGCCGTAGTCGTCGGGGGCGTGGATGAGCTCGAACGCACGGCGTACGTCGAGGAGGTCGTAGTCCTCGCGCACGGCGTCGGGGATCACGTCGGGGACGTCGTCGATGACGGTCAGCGCGAAGGCGACCGCGCGCTGGAGGTCCCACGAGTCCACGCCCTTGGTGAGCGGGTAGATCGGGTAGAACGCGTGCAACGTCTCGAGCGAGAGCTGGGCGGAGTCCTCGTCCGGGTCGCCGAAGAGCACGAGCTGCGGGTTGGTCAGCTGCCAGTCGCCCCGGAACGAGCCGACCTTGCCGACGAAGATGCCGCGGCGACCCTCCGGCATCCGGCGGGCGTGCCATTCGCCCATGTACTTGTTCTTGGCGAAGAAGGACATCTTGAAGGACGGCCCGTCGGTGCGCACCGTGACGTCGAGGCGGTAGGCCTGCTGACCGGTGCGGCGGTCCTTGTAGGTGTTGAGCGAGCTCCGGGCGATCAGACCGACCACGGTGAGCATGTCGCCGTCGTTGAGCTCGTCGATCTTGGTCAGCTCGGCGGTCTTCACGTAGCGCCGCGGGAAGTGGCGCAGCAGGTCGCCGACCGTCTGCAGGTCGAGCTTGTCGACGATCGCGTCGCGCTTCTTCTTGTGGTCGCCGAGCACCGTCGCGATCGACGAGTCCAGGTTGATCATGGCGGGCCTCTACTCGGCGGACATCAGGAGCGGGTAGCGCTCCTGACCCCCGTCGTACACCACGACGTCGACAGCGGGGTGGTGCTCCTCGACGTAGCCCGCGCAGCGGGTGGCGAGGGATCCCTCGGCGTCCTCACCGCCCGCGACGATCGTGACGAGCTCGCCACCGCTGCCGAGCAGCCGGTCGAGCACCTCGGTCGCGACGGCGTAGAGGTCCTCCCCGACGACCGCGAAGTCGCCCGCGATCACGCCGAGGACGTCACCGGGCTCGCACGGACCGGCCATCGTCATCGCCTGCTTGGCCGCGATCGTGACCGCACCCTGGCGGGCGTGCCGGGCGGTCGCGGTCATCTCGAGCACGTCCTGGTCGAAGGTGCGACCGGGCTCGTGCACGGCGATCGCGGCCAGTCCGCTCACCTGGGCCTGGGTCGGGATCACGGCCACCCGCACCGCCCCGTCGCTGTCGGCCTCGGCGGTGCGCGCCGCGATCTGCGCGACCCGGACCGAGTCGCCGTCGTTCGGGAGCACGATCACCTCGGCGGCGCTGCACTCGTTGATCGCGTCGAGGATCTGGCCGGTCGACGGGCGTCGGCCGGGCCCGCCGAGCACGACCACCGCGCCCGCCTCCTCGAAGAGGGCGGCGAGCCCGGCGCCGGCGGCGACCGCGATCACCCGGCGCCCGGAGCGGGTCGAGACCCCGGCCCGGCCCTCGGCGATCTGGTCGGCGAAGTGGGTCACGCGCACGCGGTGGGGGCGACCGGCCGCGATGCCCGCCTCGATGGCGGCACCGACGTCGTCGACGTGGACGTGGACGTTCCACAGTCCCTCGCCGCCGACCACGACGAGCGAGTCGCCGAGCGGTGCCAGCGTCTCCTTGAGGGTCGTCACCGCGTCGTCGTCCGCGTCGAGGAGGTACATCACCTCGTACGAAGGTCCTTCGGGGGTGAGGTCCCCGGCGGGAGCGGTGTGCGGGATCGGGATGTGCGGTCCGCGCGACGGACTGGTGACGGGGGTCGGCCGCCGTCCGGTCAGCACGGTCTCGGCGGCGTCGAGGACCACGCTCAGGCCGCGGCCGCCAGCGTCGACGACACCGGCGTCCGCGAGCGCCTGCAGCTGCTCCGGCGTACGACCGAGGGCCTCGCGGGCCGCGGCGGCCGCCGCGGCGAAGACGTCGCGCGCGCGGGCCTTCGGGTCCTCGGCGGCAGCGAGCGCCGCGTCGGAGGCCGCCCGGGAGACGGTGAGGATGGTGCCCTCGACCGGGGTGCCGACCGCGGCGTAGCTCGCGTCGGTGGCGCAGCGCATCGCGTCGGCCATGATCTGGGCGTTGCGCTCCCCCGGCTCCGACTGGAGGATCCGGCGACCGAGCGCACCGAGCATCTCGCTGAGGATGACTCCGGAGTTGCCGCGGGCGCCGAGCAGCGCACCCCGCCCGAACGCCGCGAGCGCGGGGCCGAGCTCGGCGTCCGGGTCGGCCTCGACCACGGCGCGCACGGCGTCACGGGCGGCCGAGACGGTGAGGAACATGTTCGTGCCGGTGTCGCCGTCGGGCACCGGGTAGACGTTGAGCGCGTCGATCTCCTCGCGGGCCTCGGCGAGCGCATCCGTGGCGACGTCGACGAACCGCAGCACGACCCCGAGCGTGATCGCACCGCTGCCGGGAGTTTCCATCGCCGTCCTCGCTGTGCAGACTGTGGGTGGAGACGTGCTCGGGGAGATGAGTGCCACAGGCTAGTGCCACCCGCACGATTTTCTCCTCGCCGGGGTGGTCGGATACTCTTGTGCGGTTGCCCGCTGGTCGGGCCCCTGGTTTTGCTCAGTTCACATCATCGATCGTTCAGGAGTACACGGTGGCTGCCGTCTGCGACATCTGCGCCAAGAAGCCCGGCTTCGGCAACAACCGGCCGTGGTCGCGCAAGATCACGAAGCGTCGCTTCGACCCCAACATCCAGCGCGTCCGGGCCACCGTCAACGGCACCCCGAAGCGTCTCAACGTCTGCACCGGCTGCCTCAAGGCCGGCAAGGTCACTCGCTGACCCAGCTCTTCCGAGAGGCCCCGACCGTTCCGCGGTCGGGGCCTTTTCGCGTGTCCGTCCGTCGTCGTCGGTCGAGCAGCGAGCGTATCGAGACCCTTGGTCCTCTGGTCTCGATACGCCGGTCACGACCTCCTTCGTCGGTCGTGCGGCTACTCGACCTTGGTGCTGGGTCGCCGTCGCCCGAGCAAGCTCGGGTGACGACGGCACCTAAAAGTGCGTCCAGCCGGTGGGGCCGTCGTACGCCGCCCCGTCGACCGTGACGCCCTCGCCCTCGGCCACGGCGCCGATCACGGCCCAGCCGGACGGCACCGAGGCGACGTCGGGGTAGGTCGCGAGCAGGGCGTGGTCGTCTCCCCCGCCCAGGATGAACTGCACCGGGTCGGCGTTGAGCGCGGCGCCGACCGCGACCAGTGGCTCGGGCACGTCGAACGCAGCGGCGTGGACGTCGATCGCGACGCCGGAGTCCTCCGCGAGGTGGCGGGCCTCCGCGAGCAGCCCGTCGGAGATGTCGATCATGGCGGTGGCGCCCGCGTCGGCGGCCGCCTGGCCCGCGTCGTACGGCGGTTCCGGGCGGCGGTAGGCCTCGACCAGCACCCGCGGGGAGCGGAAGCCGCGGGTGAGCACCGCGAGACCGCCGGCTGCCCAGCCCTGCCGACCGCAGATCGCCAGCACGTCGCCCGGGCGGGCGCCGGAGCGCACCACGGGCGCCTGCGTGCACGCGCCGAGCACGGTCACGGCGATCACGATCTCGTCGGCGCGGGTGAGGTCCCCGCCGACGACGCTCGCGCCGACCAGGGCGCACTCCTCCGCGAAGCCGCGGGCGAAGTCGAGCGCCCAGGCGACGGGCAGGTCGGCCGGAGCGGCCAGGCCGACGGTCAGGGCGGTGGCCCGGCCGCCCATCGCGTTGATGTCGGACAGGTTCTGCGCGGCGGCCCGGTGGCCGACGTCGGCCGCCGAGGCCCAGTCACGCCGGAAGTGACGCCCCTCGACCATCAGGTCCGTCGAGACCACGACGTGCCCGGTCTTCACCCGGAGCACGGCGGCATCGTCACCCGGGCCGATCAGCACCTGCTCCCCCTGCGGGAAGAGGTCGACCAGGGCCGAGATCAGGCCGAACTCGCCGGCGTCGGCGAGCGTGGCGTCGGGCGGGAACGGCTGGGGGTCCGGCATGCGCCCATCCCACCAGATGACTCGACGACTACCTCACGGTAGGTTGGCGAAAGTCTTCAAGCCCGCACCACCAGACCCCAGGGAGAGCTCGATGGTCGTCCAGGCGTACATCCTGATCCAGACCGATGTCGGCAAGGCCGCCGAGGTCGCAACCGCCATCGCGCAGGTCAAGGGCGTGACGCTCGCCGAGGACGTGACCGGCCCGTACGACGTGATCGTGCGCGCGGAGGCCCGCAACGTCGACGAGCTCGGCAAGCTGGTCGTCTCCAAGGTGCAGAACCTCGACGGCATCACCCGCACGCTGACCTGCCCGGTCGTGCACATCTGAGTGCCTGAACCACGACGTCGACGACGCCCCGGGTCCCGCTGGATCCGGGGCGTCGTCGCGTGTGCTCTCGCGCTGAGTGTCGCCGGCTGCAGTGCCGACCCGCCCGAGATCCGTTCCTCCTCTGACCTGTCGGACACCGACGCCGCGGCCTGCCGGGCGCTGGTCGCCGACCTGCCGGACACCGTGGCGGGCCAGTCGTCGGTCGAGGTCTCCGGGGACACGGCGTACGGCGCCGCCTGGGGTGACCCGGCGATCGTGCTCACCTGCGGGGTCCCCGCCCTCGACCTCACGGACTCACCCGGTTGCTCGGTGGTCGACGGCATCGGCTGGCTGGTGCCCCCGGACGAGACGTCCGGAGACGTGGACGCGACGTTCACGGCCGACGGCTACCGGCCGCGCGTGCAGCTGCTGGTGCCGCAGGACTACCTCCCGGAGGGCGGAGCGGCCGCGCTCGCCGAGCTCGCGGGTCCGCTCAAGCCCCACCTGAGGAAGGTCGAGAGCTGCGTCTGAGCGTCAGCGCAGACCCGTGTCGCGGGCGAGCGCGAGCTGGATCAGCCGGTCGACGAGCGCCGGGTAGTCGACGCCGCTCGCGGCCCACATCTGCGGGTACATCGACGTCGGGGTGAACCCGGGCATCGTGTTGATCTCGTTGACGACGAGGTTGCCGTCGGGCAGCAGGAAGAAGTCGACCCGTGCGAGGCCCTCGCAGCCGACCGCCTCGAAGGCCGTCGCGGCCATCGCGCGCAGCCGTGCGGCCGTCTCGTCGCGGAGGTCGGCCGGGATGTCGATCTCGGTGTGCTCACCGGGGAGGTACTTCGCGGCGAAGTCGTAGAACTCGTGGTCACCACCGACCCGCAGCTCGGCGGGCAGGCTGGTCTCCGGCGTGCCGTCGAGCGCCTGGAGCACCCCGCACTCGACCTCGCGGGCCCCCTCGGCCGACACCTCGAGCAGCACCTTCGGGTCCTCGCGGAACGCCTCGGCGAGGGCGTCGTCGAGCTCGGAGCCGTCGTGCACCTTGGAGATCCCGATGCTGGAGCCGCCGCGGGCCGGCTTCGCGAAGAGGGGGTAGCCGAGAGCGTCGACCCGGGCCCGGCAGCCGACCTGGTCGGCGGCCCACTCGCGGGCGGTGACCGTGACCGACGGCATCACCGGCAGCCCGGCGGCTGCGAGGACGACCTTCATGTAGGCCTTGTCCATGCTCACGGCCGAGGCCAGCACGCCGGCTCCGACGTAGCGCACGCCGGCCATCTCGAACATGCCCTGGATGGTGCCGTCCTCGCCCCACGGGCCGTGCAGGAGCGGGAAGACGACGTCGACCTCGCCCAGGGTGCGCGGCGGCTGGGACGGCTCGGTGACGACCAGGTCGGTCGAGGCCCGGTCCGGTGAGAGCGCGATGGTCGCGCGGTCACCGTCGACCTGCGGGAGCCGGTCGGGGCTCTCGATCCGCAGGCGCTCCGGGTCGCCGGACTCGAGCACCCAGCGTCCGTCGACGGCGATGCCGATCGGCACCACGTCGTACGCCTCCGTGTCGATCGCGGCGAGGACGCTGCCGGCGGTCACGCAGGAGATCGCGTGCTCGCTCGAGCGGCCGCCGAAGACGACGGCGACGCGGGGCTTGCGGGGGGCATCGCTGGGCGAGTTCATCGCGCACGACCCTATCCGCCTAGCCTTGACGCATGACCGACGACCTGCGGCCCGCCACCATCGCCGTCACCGCCGGCCGGCCGGGGCACGAGCCCGACCAGCCGCTCAACGTGCCGATCACGATGGCGGCGACGTACGTCGCCGGAGGTGACCTCGAGTACGGGCGCTACGGCAACCCGACCTGGACGGCCTTCGAGGACGCGCTCGGTGCCCTCGAGGGCGGGCGCTGCCTGAGCTTCGCCTCCGGCCAGGCAGCGACCGCGACGGTGCTCGACCTGGTCGGTCTCGGTGCGACGGTGGTCGCGCCGGTCCACTCCTACACCGGCACGCTGCTACAGCTCGCGGACCTCGAGTCCCGCGGCCGGATCAAGACCGTGCTCGTCGACATCACCGACACCGCGGCCGTGGCCGAGGCCTGCCTGGACGCCGCCCTGGTGTGGTTCGAGTCGCCGACCAACCCGGCGCTCGAGCTCGCCGACATCCCGGCGATCGCGGCCGCCGCGCACGAGGCCGGGGCGTACGTCGTCGTCGACAACACCTTCGCCACTCCCCTGCTCCAGCAGCCGCTGGAGCTCGGCGCCGACATCGTCGTGCACTCGGCCACCAAGTTCATCGCCGGCCACAGCGACGTGCAGATGGGCGCGATCGTCACCGCTGACGAGCAGCTGTACGGCGTGCTCAAGGGCCGCCGGGACCTGATTGGCTCGACGCCGGGGCCGTTCGAGGCGTGGCTCGCGCTCCGCGGCGTGCGCACCCTGCACCTGCGGGTGGAGCGCGCGCAGCAGAACGCGACCGAGCTGGTCGGTCGGCTGCGGTCCCATCCGGCGATCAGCGAGGTCCGCTACCCCGGCTTCGGCGGCATCGTCTCGATCGTGCTGGCCGAGGGCGCGCTCGCGGCCGACCTGCTCACCCACAAGACCAGGCTCTGGATCCACGCGACCTCGCTCGGCGGGGTCGAGTCGACGCTCGAGCGACGTCGGCGCTGGAAGGCCGAGCCGGCCACCATCCCTGACGGCCTGGTCCGGCTCTCCGTCGGCATCGAGGACGTCGAGGACCTCTGGGCCGACCTCGAGCGGGCCTTGGCTTCGTTGGTCGAGTAGCCGTCAGATCGTTGGTCGAGTAGCGAGCGCCAGCGAGCGTATCGAGACCACTTGAGGCCGACTTCGTCTCACCGGGTCTCGATACGCTGCATCGCGGCTTCGTCCCTCAGCCGCGTTCGCTACTCGACCACCATCAAACTGATTCGACCTCGTTCCTCGGTCAATCAGTTTCCGCCTTGGTGTCGCGGGCGATGAACGCGTCCATCATCTGGTGGGCGGTCATCTTTCCCTCGACGACGGCGTCGACAGCCTGCGCGATGGGCGCGTCGACGCCGGTGCGCTGGGCGAGCGCGAGCAGCGACGCACAGGACTTGGCGCCCTCGGCGACCTGTCGGGTCGACGCGTAGATCTCGTCGGTGGTCATCCCCTGGCCGAGCTTCTCGCCGAAGGTGCGGTTGCGCGAGAGCGGTGAGGAGCACGTCGCGACCAGGTCACCGAGGCCAGCCAGGCCCATCAGGGTCAGCGGGTTGGCGTCGAGCGCCATCGCGAGCCGGGCCGTCTCCGCGAGACCGCGGGTGATGACCGACGCCGTGGTGTTGTCGCCGAACCCGAGCCCGACGGCCATGCCGACCGACAGGGCCACGACGTTCTTGTAGGCGCCGCCGAGCTCGCAGCCGAGGACATCGACGCTCGTGTAGGGCCGGAACGCCGGCGAGTGGCAGCGCGCCTGCAGCAGCTTGGCGACCCGCTCGTCCTCGCACGCCACGACCGAGGCCGCGGGCTCACGCCGCGCGATCTCCTTGGCCAGGTTGGGGCCGCTGATCACCGCGATCCGCTCGGGGCCGGCACCGGTCACCTCGCCGATCACCTGGCTCATCCGCTCGAGCGTGCCGAGCTCGACGCCCTTCATGAGGGAGACGAACGTCGCGCCGGGCTCGACGTACGGCGCCCACTCGGTGAGGTTCTCGCGCAGCGACTGGGACGGCGTCGCGAGGACGACCAGGTCGGCGCCGTGCAGGGCCTTCTCCACGTCGTGGGTCGCCTGGACGGTCGGCGGAAGCTCCACGCCGGGGAGGTACTCCGGGTTCTCCCGCTGGTCGTTGATCGCCGAGGCGACCTCCTCGCGGCGGGCCCACAGCGTCACGTCGTTGCCGGCGTCGGCGAGCACGAGCGAGAACGCCGTGCCCCACGAGCCGGCACTGAAGACCGCAACCTTGCCGGTCACGACGCCTCCCTCTGGTTGGGGTTGCCGGTCTCGCGCACGCCGGCCTTCTTCATGTCGAAGCGCTCGGCCGGTGCCTGCTCACCACGGATCTCCTCCACGAGCTCGGTGATCGCCTCCATGATCCGGTCCGTCGCCTGCTGCGTGA
This sequence comes from Nocardioides pollutisoli, assembly GCF_040045055.1. NCBI lineage: Bacteria > Bacillati > Actinomycetota > Actinomycetes > Propionibacteriales > Nocardioidaceae > Nocardioides > Nocardioides pollutisoli. The sequence continues at coordinate 3,202,248 of NZ_JBDZDU010000001.1, read as the reverse complement.
CCTCCGCGGAGGTCGGTCGCGCGGCCAGGTCGGAGAGGTCGACGGGGGTGCCGACACGCATCGTGATCGTCTTGCGCGGGAAGAGGTCCGGCTTCTTGGAGTACGGCGGAAGCAGCTGCTGCGCTCCCCACTGCCCGACCGGGATCACCGGGCAGCCGGTCTCGAGCGCGATCCGCGCGGCCCCGGACTTGCCGGTCATCGGCCAGCCGTCCGGGTCGCGGGTGATGGTGCCCTCCGGGTAGACCACGACGCACTCGCCGGCACGCACGGCGGCCACCGCGGCGTCGTACGCACCGACGGCGTTCTTGCTCATCCGCTCGACGGGGATCTGGCCGGCCGCGCGCAGGAAGAATCCGAAGGCCTTGTTCTTGAAGAGGCCCGACTTCGCGAGGTAGCGCGGCAGCCGACCGTGGTCGTAGACGATGTGCGCCGCCGTCAGCGGGTCGACGTGGGAGACGTGGTTGAGGGCGAGGATGAAGCCGCCGGACTCCGGGATGCGCTCCCCGCCCGTCCAGTCCTGCTTGGTGGTGGCGAGCAACAATGGCTTGACGATGGGTACGGCGAAGCTCCAGGCCCACCCGCGTCTCTTCTGCATCTTCCGAACGACCACCTGCGCAGGTTACTCGGTCAGCGACCTGACAGGATCGACTCGATGCCCATGTCCCCGTCCCAGCTGCGGTACGCCGCCCTGGTCCCCGTGAAGCCCCCGGCCGTCGGCAAGTCACGACTGCGGGGACTGCCCGACGACGGCCGTCGCGCCCTGGCGGAGGCGTTCGCCCTGGACACGGTCGCCGCGTGCCTCGCCGCTGACCTGGTCGTCGAGGTCCTCGTCGTCACGGACGACGTCATGTTCTCTGCGCACCTGTCCGCACTCGGCGCCACCGCGATCCCCGACGGCGTCACCGGTGATCTCAACGGCACCCTGCGCCAGGCCGCTGCCGAGGCGCACCGTCGCTGGCCCGACCTGGTCCCGGTCGCCCTCTGTGCGGACCTGCCGGCGCTGCGTCCGGCCGACCTCGACGACGTGCTCGGACGACCGTCCAGCGCGGACTCGTGGTTCGTCCCGGACGCGGCCGGCGTGGGGACCACGTTGTACGCCGCGGCGTACGACCAGTTCGACCCGCACTTCGGACCGGGGTCGCGCGACGCGCACTGGGACAGCGGCGCGCGTGAGGTGCGCGACGCGGCACCGTCGGTGCGACGCGACGTCGACGATCTCGAGGACCTGCGCGAGGCGCTGGCCCTCGGTGTCGGTCCGCGGACCGCTGCCGCAGCGCCGCGAGACGACGAACGGGCCGCCACCCCGGAGGGGTGACGGCCCGTCGACCTGACTGGGTCGGGTCAGGCCTTCTTGGCCGTCTTCTTGGCCGGAGCCTTCTTCGCGGGCGCCTTCTTGGCCGGTGCCGCCTTCTTGGCGGGAGCCGCCTTCTTGGCCGGTGCCGCCTTCTTCGCGGGAGCCGCCTTCTTGGCAGGAGCCTTCTTCGCCGGAGCCGCCTTCTTGGCCGGAGCCTTCTTGGCCGGAGCCTTCTTCGCGGGAGCCGCCTTCTTGGCCGGTGCCGCCTTCTTGGCGGGAGCCGCCTTCTTGGCCGGAGCCGCCTTCTTGGCCGGCGCCGCCTTCTTCGCGGCAGCCGTGGCCTTCTTCGCCGGTGCCGACTTCTTGGCAGCAGCGGCCGCCTTCTTGGCGGGAGCAGAGGCCTTCTTGGCAGCCGGAGCCGCTGCAGCGAGCGTCAGCTTCGGCAGCTTCTTGGCACCCGAGACGACGTTCTTCAGGTCGGCGCCGGCCGTGAACTTCGGCACCGCCGTCTTCTTCGCCTTGATCCGCGCACCCGTCTGCGGGTTGCGTACCCAACGCGCCTCTCGCACGCGCTTCTCGAAGGACCCGAAGCCGGTGATGGCGACCTTCTCGCCCTTCGCAACCTCGCGCGTGATCGTGTCCAGCACGGAGTCGAGAGCGTGGGCCGCGGCCTTGCGGTTCCCCTCGTAACGCGCGGCGAGCGCGTCGATGAACTGTGACTTGTTCACTGTCTTCCCTTCCAATGAACGCATGGGGTCGAGCCCGTGCTCGACTTTCTTCAACGCACGCTAGGTAAACGTGGCCGCACTCACAATCACCAAGCGGTGTTTTCGCCACTCTTTTTCGTGAGGCCGAAATGCGTGGATCCGCTCAGCAATGGGCTTTTCGGGGTTATGGACGCACGGACGCGACAACCAAAAGGCCGAGAATCCCCAGTCAGCACAGGGGATTCTCGGCCTTTCGCCACGACAATGCAGGTGTCACACGGCGTGGATCGTGACCGGTTTCCAGCTCGGACGAGTTTGCTCGTACGACGCGATGTCGTCGGCGTGACTGAGCGTGATGCCGACGTCGTCGAGCCCCTCGAGCAGCCGCCAGCGCGTGTAGTCGTCGATGTCGAAGGAGTCCTCGACCGCGTCGACACCCTCGCCGGCGCGCACCGTGCGCGTCTCGAGGTCGACGGTGACCGAGCTGCCGGGCTGCTCGGCGAGGAGGTCCCAGAGCTTCTGCACGACCTTCTCGTCGACCTGCGCCGCGACCAGTCCGGCCTTGCCGGAGTTGCCACGGAAGATGTCGCCGAAGCGCGGCGAGATGACGGCCTTGAAGCCGTAGTTCTGCAACGCCCAGACGGCGTGCTCGCGCGACGAGCCGGTGCCGAAGTCGGGTCCGGCGACGAGCACCGAGCCTCCGGCGTACGCCTCGTCGTTGAGCACGAAGGTCGGGTCGTTGCGCCAGGCCGCGAAGAGGCCGTCCTCGAAGCCGGTGCGGGTGACCCGCTTGAGGTACTCCGCCGGGATGATCTGGTCGGTGTCGACGTTGCTGCGACGCAGCGGGACGCCGATGCCGGTGTGGGTCGTGAACTTGTCCATGTCAGTTGCTCCCAACGGTCTCGAGGTCGGCGGGCGAGGAGAGCGTGCCGCGGATCGCCGTGGCGGCAGCGACCGGGACCGAGACCAGGTGGGTGCGACCACCCTTGCCCTGCCGGCCCTCGAAGTTGCGGTTGGAGGTCGAGGCACTGCGCTCGCCCGGGGCGATGGTGTCGGGGTTCATGCCGAGACACATCGAGCAACCGGCGCCACGCCACTCGGCGCCCGCCTCTTTGAAGATCAGGTCGAGGCCCTCGTCCTCCGCCTGCAGGCGGACGCGAGCGGAGCCGGGAACGACGAGCATGCGGGTGTCCGCGGCGACCTTGTGGCCCTCCATGATGCTCGCCGCGAGCCGCAGGTCCTCGATCCGGCCGTTGGTGCAGGAGCCGACGAAGACCGTGTCGACCTTGACCTCGCGCATCGGGGTGCCGGCCTCGAGGCCCATGTAGCGCAGCGCGTTCTCGGCTGCGACCTTGTCCTGCTCGTCCTCGAAGTCCTCGGGGTTCGGGACCGTCCCGCCGAGCTGCACGCCCTGGCCGGGGTTGGTGCCCCAGGTGACGAACGGCGTCATGTCGGCCGCGTCGAGCACGATCTCCTTGTCGAAGACCGCGTCGTCGTCGGTGCGCAGCGTCTTCCAGTGCGCGACCGCGGCATCCCAGTCGGCGCCCTTCGGCGCCTCGGGACGACCCTCGATGTAGTCGAACGTCGTCTGGTCGGGAGCGATCAGACCGGCCTTGGCTCCCCACTCGATGGACATGTTGCAGACCGTCATCCGGCCCTCCATCGAGAGCTCCTCGATGGCCTGGCCGCGGTACTCGACGATGTAGCCCTGGCCACCGCCGGTCCCGGTGTGGGTGATCAGCGCGAGGACCATGTCCTTGCTCGTCACGCCCGGCGGGAGGCTGCCGTTGATCGTCACCGACATGGTCTTCGGCTTGGCCTGCATGAGCGTCTGCGTGGCGAGCACGTGCTCGACCTCGGACGTGCCGATGCCGAAGGCGATCGCGCCGAACGCGCCGTGGGTGCTGGTGTGGCTGTCGCCGCAGACGATGGTCATGCCGGGCTGGGTCAGGCCGAGCTGCGGGCCGACGACGTGGACGATGCCCTGCTCGATGTCGCCGAGCGGGTGCAGCCGGACCCCGAACTCCTCGGCGTTGCGGCGCATGGTCTCGACCTGCGTGCGCGAGACCGGGTCGGCGATCGGCTTGTCCCAGTCGATCGTCGGGACGTTGTGGTCCTCGGTCGCGAGGGTGAGGTCAGGACGGCGCACCTTCCGGCCTGCGAGCCGGAGCCCGTCGAAGGCCTGTGGCGAGGTCACCTCGTGGATGAGGTGGAGGTCGATGAAGAGGAGATCCGGCTCCCCGTCGACCGACCGGACGACGTGCTCGTCCCACACCTTCTCCGACAGGGTCTTGCCCATGGAACTCTCTCCCTCAGCTCGCGGACCACGTCCTCGTGATCCCTGATACACGCGCAGCGTACTACTTGCATCCCATGATCTGAGACGCCAGTATTGCCATATGGACAACTCTAGTGGCGTCGGCGTCCTCGACAAGGCCGCCCTCGTGCTCACCGCCCTCGAGTCCGGACCGGCCACCCTCGCCGGCCTGGTCGCCGGCACCGGCCTGGCCCGTCCGACGGCTCACCGGCTGGCGGTCGCGCTCGAGCACCACCGTCTCGTCGCCCGCGACATGCAGGGCCGCTTCGTCCTCGGCCCGCGGCTCGCCGAGCTGTCGGCCGCTGCCGGCGAGGACCGTCTGCTCGCCACCGCCGGTCCGGTCCTCGCGCGGCTGCGCGACATCACCGGGGAGTCCGCCCAGCTCTGGCGCCGTCAGGGTGAGCACCGCGTCTGCGTCGCCGCCGCCGAGCGGCCGAGCGGCCTGCGCGACACCATCCCGGTCGGCTCGCAGCTGACCATGCGGGCGGGTTCGGCAGCGCAGGTGCTGCTCGCCTGGGAGGACCCGGAGCGGATGCACCGGGGCCTCCAGAACGCCGCCTTCTCCGCCGCTGCCCTGTCCGGGATCCGCCGTCGCGGCTGGGCCCAGTCGGTCGGCGAGCGCGAGCAGGGCGTGGCCTCGGTCTCCGCACCGGTGCGCTCCCCCGGCGGCAAGATCATCGCCGCGGTCTCCGTCTCGGGGCCGCTCGAGCGGCTCTCGCGCCAGCCCGGCCGGATGCACGCCCCCGCGGTGCTCGCGGCAGCCGAGCGGCTCAGCGAGTCGCTCCGCCGCGCTGCGGCCGAGTAGGCGACACGCACGGTGGTTGAGGAGGTTGCGCTAGCAACCGTCTCGAAACCCGCTGTGCCGATGAAGGCCGACTCTCAACTCGCCGGGTTTCGAGACAGGCGCTGCGCGCCTTCCTCAACCACCGGGGCTAGAAGAGTGCATCTTGTTCGAGCTCGAGGAGCAGCTGCTTGCGCTCGAGGCCGCCGGCGTAGCCGGTGAGCGTGCCGTTGGCGCCGATGACACGGTGGCACGGGATCACGATCGGGATCGGGTTGCGGCCGTTGGCGAGGCCGACCGCGCGGGACGCCGCGTTGGTCATGCCGAGCCGGTGCGCGATCTCGCCGTACGACGCGGTCTCGCCCCAGCCGACCCCGACCAGCTGGGTCCAGACCCGCTGCTGGAAGTCGGTGCCGACCGGAGCCAGGGGCAGGTCGAACTCCTTGAGGTCGCGGTCGAAGTAGGCGCGCAGCTGGCGCACCGTCTCGGCCAGCACCGGGTCGTCGTCCGAGCGCGCCCCGAGCGGCCGACCCTCGGAGCGGAACGGCGAGAACTCGATCGCGGTGATCGCACCGTGCTGCTCGACGATCCGCAGGTCGCCGATCGGCGACTCCATCACGGTCCACATGTCATTGCTCCTTCGTCGGGCCCGGCGTGGGGCTCAGTGTCTGCCAGAGGTGGAGCTGTGCGTAGGACCGCCACGGGGTCCACGTGCCGGCGAGCTCCGTCGCCGTCGACGGATCGCGGCCGAGGCCGGTGAGGGCGTCGCGGATGCCGATGTCGGTCGGCAGGAAGATGTCGGGGTGGCCGAGCGCCCGTAGCGCGATGTAGTCGGCGGTCCACGGCCCGATGCCCGGGATGTCGAGCAAGGCCCGGCGTACGTCGTCGCGGTCGGGGCCCCGGTCGAGTGCGAGGTCGCCGGAGGCCAGCGCCGCGCACAGCGCGATCAGCGCCCGGCCGCGCGAGCGCGGCATGGGCAGGTCCTCGGGGGTCAGGGCCGCCAGGGTGGCGGCGTCCGGGAACAGGTGGGTCAGACCGTCGACCGGGCGGGCCAGCGGCCGACCGTGTCGTTCGACGAGCCGGGCCGCCACCGTGCGGGCGCCGGCGACGCTGACCTGCTGACCGAGCACCGCTCGGACCGCGATCTCGTGGCCGTCGACGTGGCCGGGCACCCGGAGCCCCGGCAACGCCCGCACGAGCGGGCCGATGACCGGGTCGCCGGCGAAGGCGTCGGCGACCGCGACGGGGTCGCAGTCGGCGTCGAGCATCCGACGCACCCGCTCGGTCGCGGCCGCGGTGTCGCGCAGGTCGTCGAGCGCGAACGTCGCGATCACGAACGCGGTCTGACCGGCCTCGGTGACGTCGGGGATCTCGAGGCGGACGGTGCCCGTGCCGTGCGGCAGGGACAGGGTGCGGGCGTACCAGCCCTCCCCCGCGAGCTCCACCCCGGGCACGGCACGGGTGGCGAGGAAGGCGAGCAGCGCGTTGCCGGCGTACGGCGTGCGCACGGCCAGCCGGATCGTGATCGTCCCGGTGGCCGGCCGACCACCGCGGCGCCCGCGCAGGTCGGTCGGCGACGACGCGTAGACCTCGCGGATCGTGTCGTTGAACTGCCGCACGCTGGAGAAGCCGGACGCGAACGCGATGTCGGCGTAGGTGAGCTCGGTCGTCTCGATCAGCACCCGGGCGGTCTGCGCACGCTTGGCCCGCGCCAGCGCGAGCGGACCGGCGCCCAGCTCTGCGGTGAGGATCCGGGTCAGGTGACGCGGCGTGTAGCCGACCCGCGCGGCGAGGCCGGCGACGCCCTCCCGGTCGACGACCCCGTCGGCGATCAGTCGCATCGCCCGGCCGGCGGCGGTCGCCGCGACGTCCCAGTCGGGACTGCCGGGCGTCGCGTCGGGGAGGCAGCGCTTGCAGGCGCGGTAGCCCGCGGCCTGGGCGGACGCGGCGCTCGGGTGGAAGGTGACGTTCTGGAAACCCGGGGTGCGTGCGGGGCACGAGGGCCGGCAGTAGATCCCGGTGGTCCGGACGGCGGTGTAGAAGACGCCGTCGAAGCGACGATCCCGCGACTTCACGGCCCGGTAGCACGACTCGGGATCGAGTCGCAGGTCGCTCCGCTCGGCTGTGGTCATGCGGCAATCATGACCGATGGCGCCGACCATCACTGGCGGGAATCGGACACCGCCGTGGGCCGCCGAGACGACTCCGTCATGATGCCCACGTACGCTTGCGACTTCGTCGGATCTCGGGAGTCCTGGGGAGGGAGCCCGCGTGGCCGAGAAGAGCCACCGTCGCACGGCACTTCGCGTCATCATCGTCGCGGAGCTGGTCGTCGCGCTCGTGACCGGCGCGACCGTCGTCTTCGCGTTCAACCACCTCGACGGCAACATCGAGGCCGGGCCGGCGATCATCCACCCGACGCCCAAGCAGCCCCAGAAGTCCGACGAGCCGCACGAGCCGCTCAACATCCTGCTCATGGGCACCGACACCCGTGACTGCGCGGGCTGTCGCGTCGACGGCGAGGCCGGCGGTGGCGTCTCCGACACCACGATCCTGCTGCACGTCGCAGCGGACCGGAAGTCGGCGTACGGCGTCTCGATCCCCCGCGACCTCATCGTCGACCGACCCGACTGCGTGGTCGACGGCAAGACCTACCCCGGTGCGGACGACGTCCTGTGGAACGAGGCGTTCCTCGTCGGCGGTCCGTCCTGCACCGCGCAGCAGGTGGAGTCGGTCTTCAAGCCGATCTACGTCGACGACTACCTGACCATCGACTTCGGCGGCTTCAAGGACATGGTCGACGCGATCGGCGGGGTGAACATCTGCATCCCCCAGCCCCTCGACGACCCGAAGTACACCCACACCCACTTCGACGCCGGCAACTCGGTGCACCTCGACGGGACCGAGGCGCTCGCCTACGTCCGGCTCCGCCACGTGCTGAGCGGCACCGACATCGGACGGATGAAGCGCCAGCAGGCGTTCATCGCCGCCATGGTCAACAAGGTCGTCTCGGCCGACACGCTCAGCCGCCCCGACAAGCTCCTCCGCTTCGCCGGCGCCCTCACCAACTCGCTGCAGGCCAGCCCCGACCTGGCCAGCGCCGGCGCCCTCGTCAAGCTCGCCGGCGAGCTCAAGGACGTCGACCTCACCCACATCAAGTTCGTCACGATGCCGAACTTCCTCTACGCCGAGGGCACCGCGGGCTACCCGCACGTCGGCCTGCTCCCGATCCACCAGCGGCTGGTCAACCAGATCGTCAACGACGACCCGCTCGGCAGGTTCGGCGGCGTGCTGACGGCCAACGGCCCGAAGAAGAACCCGACCGAGGCCCAGAAGGCGGACGCGGCCGCCGCCGGGATCTGCGCCTGAGCCTGGACGCGCCTGTGAGGCGTGACGAGGCACCCACCACCGCGTTGTCGGCCCCACCAAACCGCGACCGCTTCCCAGCCAGCACAATCGCGGCATGACTACGACGATCCTGCGCGGCGGCCGCGTCATCGATCCTGCAGCCGGGACGGAGACCGTCGCCGACGTCGTCGTGCGCGACGGCACCGTCGCCGAGGTCTCGACGGTCCCGGTCCTGGACGCCGACGCGACCGTCGTCGACGTCAGCGGGCTCGTGGTCGGTCCGGGCTTCGTCGACCTGCACAGCCACGTGCACTCCATCGCGGGCCAGCGCCTCCAGGCCTTCGACGGCGTGACCACCAACCTCGACCTCGAGGCCGGCCTGATGCCGATCGAGCGCGCGTACGCCGAGGCAGCGGCCGCCGGCCGGGTCCTCAACTACGGCTTCTCGGCGTCGTGGGCCGACGCCCGCGGCCAGGTGCTGGCCGGGATCGTGCCGAGCGCCGACTTCGAGCGCTCGGCCGCCCTGCTCGGCAACGTCGACTGGCAGCGCACCTCCTCGCCAACCGAGCTCGCCGCCTGGCTCGACCTCCTGGAGCGCGAGCTGACCGCCGGAGCACTCGGCATCGGCGTGCTGATGGGCTACGCGCCGCGGTCCGACCCGGCGGAGTACCTCGCCGTCGCCCGCCTCGCGGCCACCGCGGGGGCACCGACGTTCACCCACGTGCGTGAGCTCGTCGAGGCCGACCCGACCACGCCGATCGACGGCTCCAGCGAAGTGGCCATCGCGGCGGCGGAGACCGGCGCGGCGATGCACCACTGCCACGTCAACAGCACGTCGCGGCGCCACGTCGACCGCGTGCTCGGGACCCTCGAGGACGCCCGCGCCGCCGGGTCGAGGGTCACCGTCGAGGCCTACCCCTACGGCATGGGCAGCACCAGCGTCGGAGCCTTCTTCCTCGCCCCCGAGCGCCTGTCCGCCTGGGGCCTGACGCCGTCGAGCATCGTCATGGTCGGCAGTGGCGAGCGGATCGCCGACGTACGCCGCCTCGAGGAGGTCCGGGCCACCGACCCGGGTGCGACCTGCATCGTCGAGTTCCTGGACGAGCGCCAGGAGTCGGACCGCGAGCTGCTCCGCCGGGCCCTGGCCTTCCCCGACGCGATCGTCGCCAGCGACGCGATGCCACTGGAGTGGCCCGACCACCGCCCGGACACCCGCGAGTGGCCGCTGCCGCCGGGCGCGTCCACCCACCCGCGCACGGCCGGCACCTTCGCCCGCAGCCTGCGGCTGATGGTGCTCGAGCACGCGCTCTGGACCTGGCCCGAGGCGTTCCGACGCTGCTCCTACCTCCCCGCCCGGGTGCTCGACGACGTCGCTCCCGCGATGCGCACCAAGGGCCGGCTCGAGGCCGGGGCGGACGCCGACCTGGTCGTCCTCGACCCGGGCGCCGTGACCGACCACGCGACCGCGACCGACCCGGTCCGGCCGTCTGCCGGCGTACGCCACCTGATGGTCGGCGGCGCCTGGGTGATCCGCGACGGCGAGCTCGACGTGGCCGCCTACCCGGGCCGCGCGGTCCGCGGCGAGATGCGCTGACTGCGCGACATGGCGGCCGGCCACTCTGCTGGTCAGCAGGACTCGGCGCGATCCAGGACATCCGCACGGCCCGTCTGAGGGGTGCGCCAGACGAAGAACCGGTAGACGAGGAAGTTCACCACAGCGGTAACGGCGGTGGCGGCGAGCTTCGCGCCGGTCGCCGACCCCACGAACAGCAGGACATGGATCAGCACCGGTTGGAGGATCCACATGGTGGCGCACGTCGTTGTCGCGAACCGCATGGCTTGACGCCAGCCCATCCGCGCACCGTCGAAGACGAAAGCCCCGTTCGCCATGAAGCTGAAGGCCATTCCGGCACTCGTCGAGACGACGTTGGCCACGGTGATTCCCAGCGGGGCGTGCAGCAACCAGAACAGCCCGACGTCGACGGTCGTGTTGGCGACCCCGACCGCAGCGAACCTGAGAACAGAGGCGTGAGCGGATTCGCCCGAGGGTCTCAGTGGAGACCCACCCGCTTCGTCCCGGTCAGCGGAGGAGCAGCCGCGGCGCCGCGGGCACCTCGAGCCTGGAGTGCAACCGCGTACAACGGCCTGCCCTGGGCCTCGACGTAGACCCGGCCGAGATACGAGCCGATCACACCCATCATGATCAGCTGCAGACCACTGAGCAGGAACATGCCGACGCCCAGGAAGGCCCACCCCGGGACGGAGTTCTCCGGGGTGAAGACACGCACCGCGAACACATACGCGGCGAGCAGCACGCTGATGACCGAGATCAGCACACCGAGGCGCGAGATCATCCGGAGCGGGAAGGTCGAGAACCCGAAGATCCCGCTCGCCGCGAACTTCATCATCCTCCTCCACGGGTAGCCGGACTTGCCGGCATGCCGAGACTCCCGGTCGAAGAGAAGAGCCTCCTGCCGGAAGCCGACGTGGGCGACGATGCCGCGCAAGAAGCGGTCCTGCTCGCGGTAGCGGTTGACCTCGGCGACCACACGTCGATCCATCAACCGGAAGTCCCCGGTGTTGCGAGGAATGTCGATCGACGCCAGCCGACCGAGCAACCAGTAGTAGACGTAGGCGGTGAGCCGCTTGGTGCGCGTGTCCTGCCTGGTTCGCCTTTGGGCGTAGACCACGTCCACGCCGTTCTCCCACATCGAGAGCATCTCCATGCTCACACGTGGTGGATCCTGGAGGTCGGTGTCCATGACGATGACGGCGTCCGCCCCTTCGACCATGTCGAGTCCGGCGGTGACCGCGATCTGGTGACCGAAGTTGCGGGAGAAGCTCACGACCGTCACCCGGTCGTCGCGATCGCGCAGCGCGAGCAGGCGGTCCAAGGAGGAGTCGCGGCTCCCGTCGTCCACGTAGACGAACTCGAAGTCGAGGTCCGGTCGCGACCGGGTCGCGTTGACCAGGGTCGCGTGGAAGAAGTCGACGTTCTCCTCTTCCTCGAAGACCGGGAGCACATAGGCCACCTGACGGGGCAGACCGAACGGCATGCGATCACCTTCCGTTGTTGAGGGACGTGCACTCATGGGGTGGTGGCGAGGACGACAACGACGGTTGCCACGAGAATCACCCCCGCGCTCAGCAGGGCTTGGAAGAGGGTGAGCCATCGGCCGAGGGCGATCTCGGCTCCCGTGATGGCGTCCTGCGACCCAGGACCGGTCAGGCCGGGCGCGAATCGGAGCGCTGCCTGCCTGATCAGCAGGGCCGCGGCGAGACCTAGGACCGGCGCCGCCGTCGTCCAGTAGCGGGGGCCTGCGATGTGCACGAACGGCTGGGTGAGAAGCGCGCCGAGCGACAGCTTGAGAAGGATGCTGATCACCTGGTCCTCACGAGGGCGCCGGACGACACAGATCAGCAGGCCGACACCGACGGCGAAGGCTGCCCACACCAGGACCCGCGTGGATCGTTCGATGACGACGTCCTGCGCCCGGTCCTGGTCAGGGTCGGCCCGGAGGTAGCCGTAGAAGCGCTCGGGCTCGCGGACATACGATCGGAGGTCGACGAGGACGTCGTGCGAGTAGCTCCTGGACGTCACCCCCTGTCGGGCGTAGGCCGACATCTGCTCGGCTACGTCCATCTCCGAGTGGCCGGTCACTCGTGCCGTCTCGCGGGAGTAGCGGAGCGGACTGAACCAGGTGGTCGAACCCGGGTCGCACGGCCCGAAGCAGACCTGATCTCGATCGCCGAAGGTGTTGGCGAGCACCGTCGGCACCGACGTGGTCGTCACTACCCGTCCGTCCAACGTCATCGAGGCACCCACGGACCACGGCAGCAGCAACGCCACGAACGCCAACGCTGCAACCGTCGCAGACAGAGCCGCACGCCGGCGCTCGACTCCACGGAGGAGAGCAAGCGCCGCAACGACGCTGACCAGCCCGAGGCCTGCCACGAGGAGCGAGGTACTGGACCGGAGGTAGACGACGGCGATGGCCAGCAGGCCGAGCCGCACGCCGTCCCCGAGCGAGGGTGCCTGGCCGCTGCGCAGAGACCGGCTGAGCTCGACCAGCTCGACTAGGAGCAGCACGATCAGGATGCCGGCCAGCAGGTCGCCCCACGCCGCCAGCGAGAACGCCGCCCAGACGGGGACGAGTCCCGGCACGACGAGCAGCGCGCCGGCGTACAAGGCGCCCCAGCTGCGACGGACCCGCAGCACGGTCAGGAGAAAGACCAGGGTGGTCGTGACGCCGATGTAGCCGCGCAGGACGGCTCCATCCGCGTGCGGGGCGACGAGGTAGAGCGGTGTCAGCAGGACGGACATCCCAGGCATGAACCACCCGCTCCCGACGACGTTCTGCGCAACCTCCGCCCCATCGGGAGCGCGGAGAGAACCCCAGTCACGCACGAGGTTCGACAGCGCCTTGCCGCCGTTCACGTAGGCGGTCTCGTCGCCCACCAGTGGACCGTGGGAGATCTGGAGGAACACCGCCACCGTGATCGCCACATGGGCTCCGACCAGCACCAGGAGGAACCTGTCGGCGCGGGACAGGTCCCGCACCCAGGTCCCGGCGGGGCGCGCCGCGCCCGTCACCGGTCCTGCGCGAATCGCTTGGTGACGAACGGGTTCGCGCAGTCAGCATTCCCCGATGACAGGGCCACGACAGGCAGGTCGAGCTCCACGACCCCGCGCACGATCGGGTCGGGCGACCGGTTGTCCAGCATCGTGAACCGAGCGGCGGCACGGGTGGACCCACCACCCGGTTCCGATCGGGTCATGACGAGCTCGGTTCCACTCGCGGATCGCCCGGTCACCTCGAATCCGCTCCGGGTGAAGGCTTCGCGGAGCCGCTCACGGACCTGATCGAGGTCGAGGAGCGACCAGTGGAGCACCAACAGCCGGCGCTCGCCGGCGGCGGTGACCGCGTCGCTGTCACTGCGTACGACGTAGGGGAAGTCGAGGGTCACGCCGTCGGGAAGTGGATAGCACCCGAGGCGGAGGGTGTCCGCGACCAACGGCGGTCGGTAGCTGCCCGTCGGCTCGGCCCGTCCGAACGACTGACCCGCGACCGCCATCACGACGAAGACCCCGGCGACCAGGACGACAGGCCAGGTAGCAGACCTCTCCCGGAGCGCACGGCGGACGTCACCGGACGACATGTTGAGCGCGGTGCATACCGTTCGACAGACTGCCCGAGAGGGCCACGAGCGCGGGGGACGTGGTGTGAGGTGGCATCACAGTCTTAGATGCCCTGACGGGCCGAATGGTTGCCTGCGTCCCCTGAATTTCACGGGCGACTGCACCATGCACAAGACCCCCCGGTCCGCGTCGCCGCGGATCGGAGGGTCTTCTGGGGTGTACCCCCGACCGGATTTGAACCGGCGCTAACGCCGTGAGAGGGCGCCGTGCTAGGCCGCTACACAACGGGGGCATTGCTGATCTCGGCGCCCCGGAGGGGCCTCGAACAGCGATCGAAACTCTAGCCGATGGCCTTGTCTCGAACAAAACCGCGGCTCTCCGGCAAGCGGAGGAACCGCGATTCTCGCTGGGATACTAGGACTCGAACCTAGAATAACTGGACCAGAACCAGTCGTGTTGCCAATTACACCATATCCCAATGGGCCCCTCTGGAGGGCCGCTCCGGCTCGTCTCCGAGCCGAGAAGAAACCTTACACGCGAGGTCTGGAGGCGACCAAAACGCCCGGCTCCGCGGACGTGTCGGTGGTCGTCCGGATGCCGTGCCGACGGGCCACCAGGAGCACCAGTCCGAGGTAGACGAGCGACTGCGTCAGCGTCACCGGGATCGTCCACCAGCTGTCCCCCGTGGGGTTCAACGTCGACGCCATGTCGCTGAACGCCAGCGCCAGGCCGAACGCGAGCCAGTTGTTGAGGACGTGCATCGCGATGCCGGCCTCGAGCCCTCCGGTGAGCACCACGGCCAGCCCCGCGACGATCCCGAACGCGAAGCGGTCGAAGAAGACCGGAGCACTCTGGCTGCCGTGGGCGAGGGCGAAGAGCAGTGCGGGGAACAGCACCGCAGCCCAGGAGCGACCGAACAGGTTGCCGAAGGCCTGGGTGAGGTAGCCGCGGAAGGCGTACTCCTCCCCCGCCGCCTGGAGTGGCGTCAGCAGCAGGATGACCAGCAGGTAGTCACGCGTGGTGCTGGTGAAGTCGTTGAGGTGACCGCTCAGCTGCGGGTCGTCCGGCGACGAGGGCACCAGCGAGGAGACGACCAGCGTCGCGAAGAGCGCCACGAACGCCAGCCCGAAGCAGACGAGCAGCCAGCGCCACCGGATGCGCGGCGCCACCGAGGCGAGCCAGCCCGGTCGCAGCCCGTGCAGCACGCGCATCAGCAGCCAGGCGACCGGGATCGCGCCGGCCAGCGCGAGGTTGAGGTAGGCGAGGCCCAGCGGCGTGGGGTGGTCGAAGTCGGCGATCCGTGTCAGGCCTGCGCTCACGTCGTCGCCGGCCAGGGCGAACCCGAGCGCGAACGGCACCTGCAGGAGCAGCGGCACGATCACGACGAACGACACGGCCAGCGCGAAGATGCCCACGAACACCCGCCAGACGCCGGGCCGTCCGCCTCGCTGGACGAGGTGGTAGGGCAGACCGGTCATGTCAGGCCAGGGCGCTCTGGAGCCGGCCGAGACCGCGCTCGCGGCCCAGCAGCTCGAGTGACTCGAAGAGCGGCGGGGACACCCGACGACCGGTCACGGCGACGCGCACCGGGCCGAAGGCATTGCGCGGCTTGAGGCCGAGCTCCTCGACGAGCTTCTGCTGCAGGGCCGCCTGGATGGCTGCGGTCGACCACTCGTCGAGGCCCGACAGGGCGTCGTACGACGCCTGCACGACCGCCAGGCCGTCGGCGTTCAGCAGCTTCTCGACGTCGGCCTCGTCGCGCGTGAAGGATGCCTCGTCGACGAAGAGGAAGGCGAGCATGTCGACGGCCTCGGTGAGCTTGTTAATCCGCTCGGCGACCAGCGGCATCGCGAGCTCCAGGAGCTGCGCGTCGGCGTCGCTGACCGGGTCCGAGACCACGCCGGCGTCCTGGAGGAAGGGCAGCACCCGGTGGGTGATCTCCTCGACCGAGAGCAGCCGCATGTGGCTGGCGTTGATCGCGTCGGCCTTCTTGATGTCGAAGCGCGCGGGGTTGGGGTTGACGTCGCCGATCTCGAACGCCTCGACCATCTCCTCGAGCGAGAAGATGTCGCGGTCGCCCGAGATCGCCCAGCCCAGCAGGGCGAGGTAGTTGAGCAGGCCCTCGGGCAGGAAGCCCTGGTCGCGGTAGGCCAGCGCGTGTGCCTCCGGGTCGCGCTTGGAGAGCTTCTTGTTGCCCTCGCCCATCACGAACGGCAGGTGCCCGAACTCCGGCATGACCTTGCCGATCCCGAGCTCGATCAGCGCGGCGTGCAGCGGGATCTGGCGCGGGGTGCTGGAGAGCAGGTCCTCGCCACGCAGCACGTGGGTGATCTCCATCAGCGCGTCGTCGACCGGGTTGACCAGCGTGTAGAGCGGGTCACCGTTGGCGCGGCAGAGCGCGAAGTCGGGGACGTACTGCGTCTCGAAGGTCACCTCGCCGCGGACCAGGTCCTGCCAGGTGACCGAGCCGTCGGGCATCCGGAAGCGCACGACGGGCTTGCGGCCCTCGGCCTCCCACGCCGCGCGCTGGGCGGGGTCGAGGTCGCGGCAGAAGCCGTCGTAGCCCATCACCTTGGAGCCGGACGCCTTGCGGCGCGCGTCGACCTCCTCGGTGGTGCAGAAGCAGTCGTAGGTGTACGACGACGCGGCGAGCTTGGCCAGGGCATCGGTGTAGAGGTCGCTGCGCTCGCTCTGGCGGTACGGCGCGTGGGGGCCGCCGACCTCCGGGCCCTCGTCCCAGTCGAGGCCGAGCCAGCGCATCAGGTCGAGGATCGCGTCGTACGACTCCTGGGTGGAGCGCTCCTTGTCGGTGTCCTCGATCCGGAAGACGAAGGTGCCACCGTGGTGGCGCGCGAAGGCCCAGTTGAAGAGCGCCGTGCGGACCAGGCCGACGTGCGGGCTCCCGGTCGGGCTGGGCGCCATGCGTACGCGGACGGGCGTGCTCATCGTCGTGCCACCTTGTTCGTCAGGGTTCCGAGACCGGCGATCGAGATCTCGACCTCGTCACCGACCTCCATGGGACCGACACCCTCGGGGGTGCCGGTGAGGATCACGTCACCGGGGAGCAGCGTCATCACGCTGCTGACGTAGGAGATCAGCGTCGGGATGTCGAAGATCAGGTCCTTGGTGGACCCGTTCTGCATCAGCTCACCGTTGAGGTGCGTCTGGACCGTGCGGCCCTCCGCGAAGTCGTGGGGGTCGAGGTCGGTCTCGATCCAGGGGCCGAGCGGGCAGAACGAGTCGAAGCCCTTGGCCCGGGTCCACTGCCCGTCGCTCTTCTGCAGGTCACGGGCGGTGACGTCGTTGGCGATCGTGTAGCCGTGGATCACGTCGGTCGCCTGCTCCGGCGGCACGTCGCGGCAGATCCGGCCGATCACGACCGCGAGCTCGCCCTCGAAGTGGAGGTTCTGCGTCTGCGGCGGGTAGAAGATCGGGTCGCCGGGGCCGACGACGCTGGTGTTCGGCTTGAGGAACATCAGCGGCTCGGTCGGCGGCTCGCCACCCATCTCGGCGGCGTGCGCGGCGTAGTTCTTGCCGATCGCGACCACCTTGCTGCGGGGCAGGACGGGCGCGAGGAGGCGCACGTCCTCGAGGCGGTACTGCTGGTCGAGCAGCTTGACCCCCACGTAGAGCGGGTCGCCGGCCAGGGCCACGACCACGCTGTCAGGGTCGGGCTGGCCGAACTCGTCGACCTCGCCCGTGACCACGCCGTAGAGCGGGTCCTCGCCGGTGGTGAATCTCGCGATGCGCACCCACCGAGCCTATCGACCCCGGTGCTAGCGGTAGTCGCCGCCGGTGATGTCGAAGAACTCCTCGAGGGTGTCGACGTGCGTACGCCGCAGCTCGGCGGCCAGCGGCCGGCCGACGTAACGCAGGTGCCAGGGCTCGGGCGAGTAGCCGGTGACCGCCTCGGTGCCGGGCTGGTAGCGCACCACGAAGCCATAGCGCCAGGCGTGGTGGGCGAGCCAGCGGCCTCCCGGCGTACCCGCGAAGCAGGCGTCGAAGTCGCAGACCGGGCTCGCCGGGGTGACCAGGTCGACGGCCAGCCCGGTCTGGTGCTCGCTGTAGCCGGGGCGGGCGGACACCCGGTCGGCGGCGGCCTGTCCGCTCGCGGCGACGACGTTGCCGTAGACGCCCTCCTGGTAGCCGTAGGACCGGTAGGCGCTCGCGATCTTGAAGCCCAGACCCTGCGCGTCGCTGTCGGCGAGCAGGTCTGTCAGCGGTCCCGCGGCCGGGCTCGCGACCTGGTAGCCGCGCACCAGCGTGATGTCGGGCGCGTAGTCGGGGCTGACCGGGTGCCGCTTGTTGACGACCACCCAGATGCTCGCGGGGTCACTGGTCGAGTGCTGCGTCCGGTCGAGGGCGTGGCGAGGGCGCGCGGTCGACTCGACCGTCGTCGCTGCCGGACCCTGCGCGACGGCCACGGGGTCCGCCGACGGTTGCGCGACCGGGGACGAGCAGGCGGTCGCCAGGGAGACGACCAGGATGCTGAGCGCGGTTGTCGTCCTCACAGCCCGTTGACGGGTCCGGAGCCGCGCAGGGTTGCATGCAACCCTGCGGGTGCTCGCACCCGTCAACCAGGTGGAAGGAGTTGGTGTGCGCGACGACGAGCGGTCCACGGAGTTCGTGGCGTTCACGCGCGCCCACCGGACCGACCTGGTGCGCACGGCGACCCTGCTGTGCGCGGGTGACGAGGCATTCGCGGAGGACGTCGTGCAGACCACGCTGACCCGGCTCTACCTGTCGTGGTCGCGCGTACGCCGGGCGGACAGCGCCCTGGCCTACGCCCGTCGGAGCCTCACCCACGCCTTCATCGACGAGGCTCGTCGGGCCCACCGCCGCCGGGAGACGACCCTCGCCGACCCGGCCAACGCGCTCGCGGTCGAACCGGCGACGCCCGGCTCCGACCCCGAGCTCCGCGAGATCGTGCTCTCCGCTCTCGCCTCCCTCGGCCCGCGCCAACGGGCCGTCGTCGTGCTGCGCCACTGGCACGACCTCGACGTCGCCGAGACCGCCAAGGCCCTCGGCTGCTCCCCCGGCACCGTGAAGTCGCAGAACGCCCGGGCACTCGCCCACCTGCGCGACGTCCTCGGCGCCGCCGACCACGACCTGATCCTGGAGGTGTCCTGATGGCTCCCGCTCATGACCTCAAGCGGGTCCTGCAGTCCGCTGCGGAGACCCACCGGCCCGCCGTCGACCCGGCCGACGACCTGGCCCGCGCGCAGACGGCGGCCCGGGCGCGCACGCGACGGCGCTTCCGTGCCGGACTGGCCGGCGTGGCGACGGTCGCCGTCCTCGCGGTCGGCGCGGTCGTCGTGACGGACCGTGACCAGCCCGCCGCTCCCGGCCAGGCGCAGGGCGCCGACCACGGCACCGGGCATGGCACCGGCACCGGCACCGGCCACGGCATCGAGCTCGTGTCGAAGCGGCTCGACGCGACGCCGTACACCTTCGACCTGACGCCGAAGGGCTGGGCGGTCCAGGGTCAGGACGAGTTCGGCGTCACCATCGCGCCCACGGACGGATCGGTCTCGGACTCCCCCTACGACTTCGAGGGCAAGCTCGTGATCATGTTCGACCCGCGCCCGCCCGGCGGCCGGCCGGTCGACCTGGACGGGCGGCGCTTCTGGATCACCGGTGACTCCGGCTACACGACGATCTCGACGCGGACGCTCCCCGGCGAGCCCGACGGGGCGGTGCGGATCCAGTACCCCGACGACACCGGCTGGACGGAGGACACCATGCTCGCCTTCACGGCCAGCGTGCACGTCGGTCCAGGCGCCCAGCACGGCGTCGGATGACCGTCAGCTGGTCAGGTGCACCGTCTCCACGAGCTGCTGGGCGATCTGGTCCTCGGTCCACGGGAACGTGACCCACTGCTCCTTCGAGAAGAGCTGGGTCTGGTCGTTGGCCCACGGGGACGCGGGGTCCTCGTACTGGCTGTAGGTCAGCACCGTGTGGGCGTCGACCCCGGTCTCGCCCTCGAACGCGATCGCCTGGATGTACGACGAGCCCTGCTGGACCGGGCCGATGACCCCGTCGCCTGAGCCGTTGGTCGCGTTGGCGTCGCCGGACAGGTTGCCGAGGCCGCCGCTGATCGGGATGCCGGCCTCGTCGCCGCGGTCACCGGACTGGTGCATGGAGCCGTACGTCGCGCCGAGCTTGATGCCGGCGTCCTTGAGCGTCGCGATCGCCTCCCGCATCGCACCGACGACGTCCTTCGAGGTCGACAGCGTGCGCGGCGTGGTCAGGGGGTGCTTCGGGTCGAACGGCACCTTCCACAGGTTGACCCCGTCGATCGAGGCCATCCGGACGAACTCCTCGAAGATCGCGGTGCCGCGCGACGTGGTGTCGGAGTGCCCGTCCCACTTCTTCAGGACCTTGCAGGCCTTCTTCTGCCCGGTCGCCTTGCAGACCTGGTCGAGCCGGCCGCCGACGCGGGCGACCTCACCGGCGTAGACGCGGTTGGCGTACTCGTGCGAGCGCAGCGTCGCGGGTGTCTCCTTGCCCTTGGCGAGGCGGTCGCGCACGTAGGACATGACGACCTTGGTCCGCATCGAGCGCTCGCAGGCCTCGCAGCCGATGATCCGGGGGTAGCCGGTCAGCTTCACGTGGTCGTTGGGCAGCCAGTAGGAGTCGTTGGCGTTGATCACCCAGTCGCGTCGTACGACGTCGGGCAGGTGGTCCGGCCCGAGGATGCCCGGGCGCTCGGCGTCCGCGTCGGTGCCCCAGGCGCAGACGCCGTCGGCGCGGTTGCCGTCGAGGGCCGGCAGGCCGGCCTTGGCGTAGATCAGCTTGCCGACGCTGGTCAGGCACTCGTCGGTCAGCGCCTTGGTGACGTTGGGAATGACCGAGTGGTCGGCGTAGAGCACGTCGCCCGCGCGGTCGGCCGCGATCGTGTTGACCCACGGCATGCCGCCGCCCGCGTCCTGGCGGCTGAGCAGGTCGCGCACGGAGGAGGCCTGGGCCATCGACAGGAACGTGTCGAGGGTGCGCAGGTGCTCGGCGTTGGCGTCGCGCATCGCCCAGAAGCTGTTGGCGTTCCAGCCCATGAACTGCGACGGCGAGTTGAACACGTAGCCCTGGTCGGTCCGGTAGAGCGTGCGGGTCACGGTCTCGACGCCGGCGTCGGTCTTCACCGGCACCGAGACGTGGCGCTCCTCGAGCTGGCGCACGGTGCCGTCGGAGGTCTTGTAGCTGGTGGGCGTACCGGCCGTCATGTACTGGTACGGCGTGAAGCGGTAGCCGGTCGAGACGGTGTGGCTCCACGCGACGTCGTCGTTGAAGCCGATGTTGATCGTCGGGAAGCCGGTCAGCGCACCGCCGGCCGCGTCGAACTGGCCGGGGATCGTCAGGTGCATCTCGGTGAACCGGTAGCGACCGATCCACGGGAAGTGCGGGTTGCCGAGCAGCATGCCCTGCGAGGTGGAGGTCGAGCTGCCGCCGACGGCGGTGGCGTTGGAGCCGAAGGACTCGCCGTTGTCGTTGCCGAGGCTCTTGCGGAGCTCGTCGCCGTTGACGCGCGAGAGGTCGACCTTCGCCGGCTTCGCGCCGGCAGCGGGCGGGGTCGCGGTGGTGATCTCGTTGAGGAAGCGTGTCGTCGAGCCGATCAGCTGGGCCAGGTAGATGGCGTACCAGACGTCCGTGCTCGTCACGTCCGGCTGGATCCAGGTCTGGTCGGCGCAGGCCGGGTCGGTGATCTCGTGCGTGCTCAGCCACTTGTTGATGCCGGCCGCCTCGGCGGTGATCATCGCCTTCGCGGTGTCGCTCGGTCCGGCGACGGGGTCCGCGAGCAGGGCCTCGACGACACCGCGGTCGTGCAGGTCGGTGACGAGCGTGTCCCACTGGAGGTTGGTGCCGCTGCCGCCGACGCGGTCGTTGAGCGTCGCGTCCGCACCGAGGTACTCCGAGCGCAGGCCGCGACCCGTGAGCAGCGTGTCCATGAGCGTGCAGGTGCTCTCGGCGGCGGTCGCCCAGCCCGCGCCGTACGCGAGGTTCGGGAAGCTGTCGGCCTCGATGTGCGGGATGCCGTGCTCGGTGATCCGGATCGTGGCGTCGTACGTCGGGTCCGCCGCAGCGGCGGCTCCCGAGCCGCCGACGGCCGCGGCCGCGGGGACGAGGAGGGCGAGGGCGACGAGCGACGTCACCGCGGTGCGCAGGTTGAGATTCACCTCCGCAATGTAGCGGTCGTCACATGTGCCGGAAGCAGTTATCGGACATTAACCCCCTGGAAATCTCTTCTACCCTGGTCCCGTGGAGGTGATGGAGCGCGCCGAGTGGCTGCCGCGAGCAGAGGCGCACGCGGCGCGGGTGGACGCGTTCGTCGCGCCGCACCTCGCGCGCCGCGGATCGGCGGTCAAGCACCCCGTGCACGACTTCCTCTTCACCTACTACTCCCAGCGGCCCGCCCAGCTGCGCCGCTGGCACCCCGGCTACGGCGTCGCGCTCGCCGACGCTCCGGAGTACGACGGGCTGAAGGGCTACGGGGTCTCGACAGGCTCGGCCAACGAGGTGTCGTCGGCGTACGTCGCCTCCCAGCGGCAGCTGCTCTCCGGGCTCCGCAACCTCCTGCGGGCGACCGCGGGTCGGCCCGCCAACTTCGGCTGCTTCGGCATGCACGAGTGGGCGATGGTCTACCGCCTCGCCGAGGACGAGACCCGTCACGCCGACTGGCCGCTGCGCCTCGGCCCGTCCGGGACCGACGCCGTCGTCGAGTCGCACCGGATCGCCTGCTCGCACTTCGACGCCTACCGCTTCTTCACCGACCCGGCACGACCGCTCAACACGCTCTCCCCCACGTCGGCCGACCGGCCCGACTTCGAGCAGCCGGCCTGCCTCCACGCCGGGATGGACCTCTACAAGCACGCCTTCCGGCTCACCCCGATGATCAGCTCCGACCTGGTCGCCGACTGCTTCGAGCTCGCCCGCGACATCCGTGAGCTCGACATGCGGGCGGCGCCGTACGACCTGGTCGACCTCGGCTTCGACCCGGTCCCGATCGAGACCGCCGCCGGCAAGGCGGAGTACGCCGAGGCGCAGCGCGTCTTCGCCGAGCGCGGCGCCCCGCTGCGGGCCCGGCTGATCGAGGAGTGCGAGCGCCTGCTGTTCAGATGACTGACCCCGAGGAGGTGGCCTAGTTCTCCCACGACCCGCGACGGTGGATCTACAGATCCCCACATGATGTGGTGTTCGATGGAGTGCACGTTGGCTGCGATTGCACTGCCTGGAGGTCCCAAATGCTTGATGCCGTCTTTGCGGAGTTGGCAGCAGCCGCAACGCTGCGCTTGGCGCGCCAAGTGGAGACGGCCGCGCGGCGGCGCCGCGACAGGGCTGCTGTCGAGGAACGTCGGGCGGCCGCATTCCTAGGCGAACTCGATCTGGATCGGTCAGCGCTGCGCGCGAACTTCTCCGTTCCTCCGACAGTAAAGGCGTCGGAGCTAGAGGCGTTTTTACGTTCATCAGAGGCTCAAGCCGTTGCGTTCGAGCTCCTAACGGTTGTGCTTGCGGGCGACCAAGAAATTGCTCTCCCTAGAGTTCAGGCACGATGGAATCGAGCAATAAGTGCGAGGCTCCCAAACCAAGAGCAACTCGCGCGAGAAATATTTGAAACGCTAGTTTCTCACTTCGAGATCGCGTCTGGCGTTGTTCGCGATGTCTACCCGAAAGCATTCGAACGGCTAGTTGAAGACAACCACCACCGCCGAATAGCATGCGTCTTGGAAGCCATCGAGACGCGATTGGATCCTGCGTCGGCAGGCACGCCCAAACAGGCCGATATCGATCGCTTCAAAGCCACGTATCGGCGACAAGTCAAAGCTGCACACAAATACATCACACCCCCTGACTTCGACCGTCGTCGGGACGTGCCGATCGACGATCTCTACGTCACGCCCTCAATTCGGACTGCATCTTCGAAGGCAACGGCAGATGGCGACCAGGTGGACGACGTTCTCTCTGCGATCGACCGCACCGTCCTGCTCGGAGATCCGGGCAATGGCAAGTCGACAGCTGCGCACGTTATGTTATTCCGAATGGCCAAAATCCCACACTTGCCATTGCCGTTTCTAGTAGTTCTTCGAGAGTTCGCAGGCGCAGGAGTAGATAAATCCATCGTCTCGTATCTCGAGGATCGACTCGCTAGCGTCTACCAGTGCCCACCGCCTCAAGGCATGATCGAGCATCTCTTAGATACCGGGCAGGCAATCGTATTCTTTGATGGGCTCGATGAACTTCTCGACACCACTCATAGACGACAGGTGACTGACGTCGTCGGACTCTTCTGTAATCGATATCCATTAACCAAGGCCCTCGTCACGTCACGCAAGGTAGGTTACTGGCAGGCGCCTATGGATCGAGATCAATTCGCCGTTCTCGAACTTAGCGGCTTTGATCGTGAGCAAGTAGAAGAATATGTCGAAAAGTGGTTCAGTCAGGAAGATCTAAGTTCAGATCAAGTCACCTCGTGGACAAGGTCGTTCATGACCGAAAGCGAGTCGGTTGCCGATCTTACTGCAACTCCACTTTTATTGGCGCTGATGTGCATCATTTATCGGGGCGAGAGATCGATTCCGAGGAATCGTCCGGCGGTCTACGAACGCTGCGCCACGATGCTCTTTGACAAGTGGGACAGCAGTCGGGGAATACACTCCGATCTACGAGTGGGCCAGCTCGTCGACCCCGCCATGAAGCACCTAGCGTATTGGCTATTCGTTCAGGACAGTTCCGATGGCGTGACCGAACAGTCACTCATCAAGGAAACTACGACTTATTTACACCGTAGATCATTTGAGGATCTCGAAGAAGCCACGGCGGCCGCGACCGAATTCGTTGAATTCTGTCGGGGCCGCGCGTGGGTCTTCAGTGATGTAGGCACCACCCCCGACGGGGAAAGGCTCTACAAGTTCACGCACCGCACGTTCCTCGAATACTTCGCCGGATACCACCTGTCGCGAACGACAGACACCCCAGAGGCGCTTGCGAAGGCCATCGCTCCAAAGGTCGCCAACGCCGAATGGGATGTTGTTGCACAACTTGCCGTTCAGATCACGGATAAGCATAGCGATCTCGGCGCTATTCGCATATTTGAATATCTGCTGGACGAGCGGCGGCGGCGCGCATCAAGCAAACGACTGAACATCTTGGCATTCCTGTGTCGCTGTCTCACGTTCGTGCAGCTTTCTCCAAAGGTTCTCAGACAACTGACGAGCGAGGTCTTCCTCAAAGCAACGCAGAGGTGGGACGACTCGACGGTGGCGCACTCGGCTGTCGAAACGCTCGCCCTATTGTTAGCGAACTCGACCTACGTAGACCGCAAGGTCGTAGAAGATGAACTTAGAACGCAAATCGAGGTCGGCATCGCCTCCGCCGATCCGTGGACGAAGCGCGCCACGATCTCAGTCATCACCTCAAGCTCGTTTCTGTTCTATTTCGCGTCTGGTTCTGCGACACTATCTCCTCAGACTCGCGAGTTCTGGAGTGAGTGGTTTAACGAAGTAGCCAGGGCACATCGTTCTGCCATAACCGAGACCGTTGGAATCGACACCGAAACCACTCGGTACGCCCTCCGTGCCGGTTGGGTAACCGTCGCGGAGGTGCTCCGGCGGGCGGATCGCGGACTCGACCCGCTGTTCGACCAAGCGCCAACAGCAGTCGGACGTATCCTTTTCATGAGTTTGGCGTCCGAAGTAATTCGAATCGCGACGCGGACATCAGCGGAAGCGTCTCAGATGTCGCCGCTTTACGGCGAGTGTTTGGATTCCGTTTATCAGTATGTGCTGGCCCGAGGATCGTCTACGGCGGGGCTCGTCACTCGCATGAGGCCCAGCGTTCACCCGTTCCGGTCAGAACAAAATCCTGACGAGTCGTACGTCGTTTTGTCAGATCAACAGACAGTCGGGCTCGCCGTCATGTGCGCATGCGCTGTCGAGGAGAATCCAGACTTACTGGCTCATTGGGAGGACGAGGATTGGGGTCCTCGTGACAGCGTGCGCCAACTGCTTTGCGTACGTGCCGGCCTGCAAGATGCCCGACCGAAGCTTCCACTTGAAGGTGATCCCGTAACGGAGTCGCTCCTTCGGTGGTCCTCGAACGAGTTGCACTATTCGACCCGCCGCATGACGTCAGGAACGGCACGGCGTTCGGTGGTCGCAAGTACCTCCTAACCGTTGACACCGTGACAACCGGCTCGCACGGTCGATTATCGGTACCTGAGGAGCGCCGGTCGGCACCTGAGGTGGAGGAACGCGGACGGCCCTCGAACCAGACTCGCCGGCATGACGATGAACGCCGTCGATCTGCCGACGACCCCCGCTCTCCGCCGCGACGTGATCACCTCTGCGACCGCACTGGGCGTGGCCGTCGCCGCCGGGCTCGCCCTCGGCGTGGTCGACCTGCTCTGGAACGCCCACCGGCCGTCGCCGTGGTCGACGGTCGCCAACTCGTGTGCCGGCTGGGCGGCGGCCGCGTTCGTGATCGGCGCCCTGCTGACCGCGACGCTGCGGATCGGCGCGGTCCGAGCGGCCGTGGCCGCGGTGGTGCTGCTGACCGTCGCGGTCGAGGCCTACTACGTGGCCGGCGTGCGCTGGCTCGGCGACGACCCGAGCACCGTGACCTCGACGGTCGCCCAGGAGTGGCTCGTGCTCAGCGTGATCGTCGGGTCGGTCTTCGGCGCGGCCGGGTCCTGGGCGGCCGGTCGCTCGGCAGTGCTGGCGGTCGTCGGCGTCGCGGCCGGGGCCGCGCTGCTCCTGGGCGACGCGCTGCACCTCCACACGGCGTCCTTCGCGGGCGAGGTGCAGCACGAGGCGCGGATCCTGGCCGTCCTCGGCCTGCTCGTCCTCGCCGTGTCCCTCCGGCGGCCGTGGGTGGCGGTGGGTGCCGTGGCGCTCTGCCTGCCGCTGACGCTCTTCGCCGCAGCCGTCTTCACGACGTTCGGCATCCGTCTCTGATCCCGGCCAGACTGGGCGCATGACCTCTCGCCTCACCGAGACCAACATCGACTGCGCCGACCCGGTGCGGCTGGCCGACTTCTGGTGCGCCGCGCTCGGCTACGTCGTGACCCTCACCGAGCCCGACTTCATCGAGATCGGCCCGGCGGGGCGGACCGACGCCGACATCCTCGACGCCGTACGCCGCGGGCCGATCGTGCCGTCGCTGACCTTCGGCGTCGTGCCCGAGGGCAAGACCGTGAAGAACCGCGTCCACCTCGACATCTCCCCCATCGACTGCACCCAGGCCGAGGAGGTCGCGCGGCTCGAGGCCCTCGGCGCGCGACAGGTCGACGTCGGCCAGGGCGACGAGAGCTGGGTCGTGATGGCGGACCCGGAGGACAACGAGTTCTGCGTGCTGCGGAGCCTGGCGCCGGGTGAGTTTGCCTTACCGTGAAGGCATGCGCCTCGGACGACTCGCCGCGATCCTGATCGCCCTCGGACTCGTCGCCTCGCTGGCGACCTCGGCGCGGGCGTCCGACCCGCGATGGGTCTTCTACTCGAAGGACAAGACCTACTACACGTCGCCGTGGTTCTACGGCGCCCACCGGATCATGGTGCCGTTCGGCTGCACGTCGGCGCCCTACTACTCCCCCGACCCGCGCTGCAGGAACGACCACGGCTTCCACCACGGGATCGACGTCGCGATGCCGTGCGGCACCCCGCTCTACGCCGCCTTCCGGGCCAAGGTCGTCTCCCACGCGAGCCTCGGTCCGGCGTACGGCGACAACCCCGTGCTGCTCCGCAACGCCAAGCAGGGCTGGGACCTGGTGATCGGACACACCCGGCGCGTCTACGTGAGCGAGGGCGACACGGTCACGAAGGGCACGATGTTCGCGCGGGCCAACGACCGCGGCGCACCCGACGGCTGCCACCTGCACTTCGAGAAGCGCGCCGTCGGAGGAGGCCTGTCGACGGCTGTGTCGCCGCGCGCGCTGCTCCAGCTGACGCCGCGGGAGAAGCCGTGACCCAACCGACCTCCGGGTCGATCGCCGGGGAGCACCTCCGCGACCTCGACTGGTACGGCGAGGACCTGGGCGCCGCGTCGTACACCGAGGTGACCTTCACCAACGTCGACCTCAGCGAGACCATCACGAAGGGCGCGACCTTCGACCGCTGCGTCTTCCACGGCTGCCGCTTCAACTCCTCGACCCACGTCGCGTCGGCGTTCGTGGGCTGCGACTTCCGGCGCACCAACTTCTTCGACGCGATGTTCGACGGCTGCAAGCTGACCGGCTCGGTCTTCACCGAGTGCGTCCTGCGCCCGATCGACCTGCGGGGTGGGCAGTGGCGCAGCGTCACGATCCGCGGCACCAACCTGACCAGGCTCGACCTCGCCGACGTCGACCTGCGCGACTCCGACCTGTCCCTCTCCGACCTCACGGGTTCGTCGCTACGCGGCGCCCAGCTGTCCGGCGCGACCCTGCGCCAGACCGACCTGACCTCGGCCGACCTGCGTGGCGCGAACCTCGACGGGGTCGACCTGTCGGCCGCCGTGCTCAAGGACACGCGGTTCGACCTCGCCGGCGCGGTGCTGCTCGCCGAGCTCAACGGCGCGGTCGTCGAGGTCTAGGACCCCGAGCTGACCGGCAGCACGCAGAACTCGTTGCCGGACGGGTCCGTGTAGGACCGCCACGGCAGGTCGCCCCAGTCGGTGCGGAGCGGAGCACCACCGCGCTCGATGATGCCGGCCTCGACCTGGTCGGCGTCGTCGCCCGTCTCGAGACGGATGTCGAGGTGCAGCCGGTTCTTGACCGCACCCTTCGGCGCCCGCTCCGGGCAGAGCTCGAGCAGCAGGCCGCGTCGCGACGGGTGACGCAGGGAGCGCGGCGCGACGCCGGCCACCTCGGTCCAGCCGGTCAGCCAGGACCAGAACTCCACGTCCCGGTCGGGATCCGCCGAGTCGAGCGGGACCGCCGCGATCGGGCCGGTGTCGGCGTACGCCGACCGCTCCTCCATCACGCACAGCGGGTTGCCCTCGGGGTCGGCGAGCACCACCCACGGCACGTCGCGCTGGCCGATGTCGAGGTGCCGCGCACCCAGACCGAGCAGTCGCTCGACGACCTCGTCCTGGCGATCGCCACCCAGGAGGTCGAGGTGCAGCCGCACCGGATCGGTGGGTGCGTCCGGCACCCGCTGGAAGCAGAGGTCGAGCTCCGGTCCGCCCTCGATGGCGAGCCGGGTCTCGTAGCCGGCGTGCTCGTCGGTCAGCTGTTCGCCGCCGACGACCGCCTCCCAGAAGCGGCCCACCAGCTGGGGATCGACGGCGTCGAAGACGAGGTTCTCGAAGTACACGCGGACCACCCTAGGTTCAGTAGGTGCCCTTGATGACGAAGAAGGACCCGCGGATCGTGCCCGCCAGCTTCGACTTCTGCCGGGCGAACTTGAAGCGGTCGGCCAGCTCGGCGGGGACCTCCATCCCGTCGGAGAGCTTGAAGCCGACGGCGCGCTTGCCGCCGTCCTCGAGCGTGTACATCACGTTGATCGAGAGGCCGGACTCGTAGAAGACGTAGGCCATCTTGATGCCCGCGACCTCGAACTCCGTGGCCTCCAGCGGCTTCGACTCGATGACCAGGTCGCGCTCGTCCTTCAGGATCGTGTGGATCCAGGCGATGGTGTCCTGCGCCTCGTCGGCGGGCTCGAGGGTGAAGGCGTGGTCGTACTTGTTCCTGAAGTAGCGGGCCTCGTTGGCCCGGAGCCCCGCGAGCGCGTCCGCGACCGGCGACGACTCGAGTCCGACGGTGGACACGTCCACGAAGTCGACGACGTACGACATGGGAACCTCCTGGAAGAGCGACTGGGTGTGCCCCGACGCTAGCGACCGCGCGAGGACCCGTGCTTCTCGATTCCTGACCAGTCGCTCGACCGTTGGCGGATCCCGTCCATCACGATCGCGAGGCCGACGCCGAAGTCGGACGACTCCCGCGGCTCGCCGTCGATGGCGCCGACCGAACCGGCCTGCAGGTGGGTCTGCTCGTCGGACACGTGACCGAAGACGAAGTGGAGCAGGGTGCGTGCGGCCGTCGGCACGAGCGCGGCGTCGAGGCCGCCGTCGGTGAGGGCCGCCGCGATCTCGTCGTACGGCGCCGCGGCACCGAGCCCGAAGGAGTGGACGGTCGCGACCAGCTCGGCGCCGTCGCGGTAGGCGAGCATCGCGTCGCGCAGTCGCCCGCACTCGGCGACGACGCGGTCGTCCCACGCGCCGGGCCGCGGGGCGCGGACGCCGCGTGCCAGGATCTCGTCGGCGACGGCTGCGAGCAGCGCCTGCTTGTTGGCGAAGTGGTGGTAGAGCGCGCTGGGCTGGACACCGAGCTCGGTGCCGAGCCGGCGCATGGTGAGGTCGGCGAGCCCGTAGGTGTCGAGGACGCGGAGCGCCTGCTCGACGACGTCGACGCGGCGGTAACGCACGTCACACCCCTCCTGCTGTCCAGTCACCGTTGACCCATCGGGAGCCTGAACCCTAACCTGAACGCCGTTCACCTGACCACCGTTCAGGTCCAGCAGAAGGAACCGAGCATGGCCATGACCGAGACGCCCACCACCGACACCCCGCCGGCCTCGCGCCGCTCCCCCGCGACCGACGTCGCGCTGATCGCGGCCTTCGCCGCCCTGATCGCTGCGTGCGCCGTCGTCGGCGGCATCCCGGTCGGCGGCGCCGGCGTCGACATCACGCTCCAGACCTTCGGCGTCCTGCTCGCGGGCTGCGTCCTCGGACCGGTCCGCGGCTTCCTGTCCGTCTCCCTCTACCTCGGTCTCGGCGCGGTCGGGCTGCCGGTCTTCGCCGGTCACACCGGCGGGCTCGCGCCCTTCACCGGCGCCTCGGCCGGCTACCTGATCTCGTTCCCCTTCGCGGCCGCGCTCGCCGGCCTGATCGTCTACCTCGGCGGCCCGCTCAAGACGCGCGCGGCGTACGTCTTCATCGGTGCGGCCGCCGGCACCGTGCTCAACCACCTGTGCGGCGTCGTCGGCATGAAGATCTACTTCGACGTCAGCTGGCACACCGCGTTCGTGTACGACGCCCCCTTCTGGGTCGGCGACGTCGTCAAGTCGCTGTTCGTCGCCGTGGTCGCCGCCGAGGTCCACCGCGCCTTCCCTCGCCTGCTGGGTCGCCGCTGAGTGTCGGTCATCGAGCTGGACCAGGCGTCGGTCGCCGTCCCCGGACCGGACCGTGACCACGACCTGGTCATCCTCGAGCCGACCACCCTGCACCTGACCGAACAGCGGATCGGGCTGGTCGGCGCCAACGGCTCCGGCAAGTCCACGCTGGCCCGGCTGCTCAACGGCCTGGTGACGGCGAGCTCGGGTCGGGTCGTGGTCGACGGGCTCGACGTCGCGCGCGAGGGTTCCGCCGTACGCCGCAAGGTCGGCTTCTGCTTCACCGACCCGGCGGCCCAGCTGGTGATGCCGACCTGCGTCGAGGACGTCGAGCTGTCGCTGCGGCGGACGGTCAAGAAGGCGTCCGAACGCCGAGCCCGTGCCGTCGAGGTGCTCGACCGCTACGGCCTCGCCGCGCACGCGGACTCCAGCGTGCACACGCTCTCCGGCGGCCAGCGGCAGCTGCTCGCGCTCGCCGGGGTGCTCGCGACCGAGCCCGCGATCGTGGTCGCCGACGAGCCGACCACGCTGCTCGACCTGGCCAACACCCGACGCGTCGGCGACGCGCTCTTCGCGCTCGAGCAGCAGCTGGTGCTGGTGACCCACGACCTGGACCTGGCTCGCCGGTGCGACCGGGTGCTGGTGATCGCGGACGCCGGCGTGCGGTTCGACGGCCCGGCCGACGCGGCGGTCGACCACTACCTGTCGACGGTGCCGTCGTGAGCTCGCCGTACCTCGTCGGGGTCTACCAACCCGGCACCACGATCCTCCACCGGCTGCCGGTGGGCGTGAAGCTCGGTGCGCTCGCGGTCTTCAGCATCGTGGTCGTGGTGGTGCGCAGCGCGCCGTACGCCTTCGTCTTCCTGGCGGTCGCCGTGCTCGCGGCCCTGGTGGCGCGCACGGACCTGCGCCTGGTCGCGCGGTCGCTGCGGTCGGTGCTGCTCTTCGCCGCGATCTTCGCCGCGCTGCAGTGGCTGCTCTACGGGCCGGCGAAGGCGACCGAGACGCTCGTCGACCTGCTCACGCTCGCGCTCGCCGCGATGGTGGTCAGTGCGACCACGCCGGTCAACGCGATGCTCGACGCCTTCATCCGCTGGATCGGCCCGCTGCGCCACGTCGGCGTCGACCCCGAGCGCGTCGCCCTCACCATCGGTCTCGCCATCCAGGCCCTGCCGGGCACCATCGCCCTGGCCGTCGAGACCCGCGACGCTGCCCGCGCCCGTGGGCTCGGCCGGCACCCGCGCGCCTACCTCACGCCGTTCGTCATCCGGGTCGTCGCGCGCGCCCACGAGACCGGCGACGCCCTGCACGCGCGGGGCATCGGGGACGACTGATCGGCCGGGACTCGTATCCGGACGGGCACAAGTCGCCCCGGCGCGAAGACGCTAGGCGCAACGACACCTCGACCAACCGACTTGTGCCCGTCGATCTACGACAGCGACGACGCCGACCAGCATCCGCCTCACGTACTCCGGGTCGGACATCACGTCCTCCCACGCGAATCGGAGCACCAGCCAACCGTCCGCGATCAGCAGGTTGTAGCGACGAGCGTCTCTCCGCAACGCCTGACGATCGCCGTGCCATGCGAACGAGTCGGCCTCCAGGACGATGCCGAGGTCCTCGTCGACCAGGTCCGGACGGCACCACGGCGTCGTCGAGGTGATCAGCCGTTGCGGCTCGACGTGGAGGCCCGGCACGTCGACGGCAATGGCACGTAACGCGCTCTCGAACGGGTTGGCGGCCTCCGGAGTGGCGAGCTCGGCGACGCGCCGCGCCTGCGGGCTACCCGGACCGTGCACCGAGGCAGCTGCGAGGGCGAGTGCCGTCTGTTCGCCCGCCCTCAGCGCCGAGTCAGCGACGGCCAGGGCCTCGTCGAACGGTAGGTGCCGCAGGCAGTCGCGCAACGTCGTGACCGCATCGGTTGCGACGCCGTCGATGACCTCGTCGGGAGCGAGGTCCTGGTAGTGGAGCTGCACGCCACGACGGCGATCGACCGAGACCGATCGTCGACGTGGCACGGTGACGTGCGGGTGCACGGGCACGACCTTCACCGCCCAGCCGTGATGGAGCGCTGCGCTGGTGCGGCTCAGCACACCCGAGAGCGCGTGCGCTCGACCACGGGCCTCATCGAGCTGCGGCAGCGCGTAGCGGCCGTGCGCCAGACGCACCACCTCACCCGTGCGGAGTGCGGCGTCGACGGCAGCGCGCGACGTCGCCGAGATCAGCGCTGCCCGGGTGGCAACGCCGCCGAGCGCGACCAATGTCTGCGCGACCTCCATGACGTCAGGCTGCACCGATCAACGGATCCCCGCCGAGGTCATCCACAGCGCACGTCAGTGCGGCGGATGTTCGGCGAGCCAGTCGGCAGCTCGCCGCTTCGAGGCCCGGGCGAGCCAGGCGTCCTGCACGACCTCGACGATCTCGTCGCGGGTGAGCTCACCGATCCGGCTGGCACGGAGCAGCACCGAGAGCGGTCTCGTGGACGTCCTCGGCGCGCGCCTTCCTCGACCGCGGGCTCATCCCTCGTAGGGCACCTCGACCTGCCAGAACTCCTCGTCCTGGTTGGCGGCGTCCCAGATGGCCTCGGCCACGTTGTCGGGGGTGAACGCGCCCTCCCGCGCGAGCGTGCCGCGCACGGTGACCGTGACGACGCGGATGCCGTCGGGCGCGAGCGTCGTGTCGAGGCTGCGCACCAGGTTGCGTACGCCGGCCTTCTGGATGCCGAGCGAGGCGGCCTTGTGCCACGGCTTGTCGGCCGCCATGCTGCCCGTCACCGTCACCCGGGCACCGGCCGACATGAACGGGCGCGCGGCCTGCACCGCGGTCAGCAGCGCACCGACGCCGAGGGCGACGTCGGTGAGCAGGTCGTCGACGGTGAGCTCGAGCGGGTCCTTCTCGCGGAAGGCGCTCGGATTGAAGTGGAGCACGTCGATCCGGTCGGCGAACCCGCCGAACCGCCCGATCGCCGCGGTCGCCTCCTCGACGTCGGTGACGTCCACGACCGTGTGGCCCACAGCGGCGCCCAGCGCCTCCAGCTCACCGGCCAGTGTGACGAGCTGCTCCTCGTCGACGCCGAGCAGGCCGACGTCGTACCCCTCGCGCGCGAAGCGACGCGCCACCGAGCCACTCACGCCGGGGCCGGCTCCGACGACGACGATCACAGGACGGCTCATGTGCTCACCTCACCATCCCGGCGGGCGGCGGTCCAGCCACGACGCGGCCGTCTCGACCTGGGCGGAGAGCGACAGCAGCAGCTCCTCCTCGGCGGGCCGGGCGGCCAGCATCACGCCGACGGGCAGACCGTCGGGCGTCCAGTGCGTCGGCAGCGAGATCGCCGGCATGCCCGTGACGTTCCACGCGGACGTCCACGGCGTGAAGGCCTTCTGGGCCGCGAAGTCGGCGGCCGGATCGTCGTCGTTGCGCACCGCGCCGACCTTCACGGGCGGCACGGCCAGGGTCGGCGTGAGCACGGCGTCGTACGGCGCCAGCGCGGTCAGCGCACCGGCGGCGTAGCGCCGCATCGCACCGACCGCGAGCCCGAACTCCGGAGCCGTCACGGCCCGACCCTGGTCGGCGAGCCAGCGGGTGAGGGGGCGGAGGAGGTGCTGCTTCTCGGGAGGTACGACGGAGAGTGCGGTCAGCACGGCCCAGCAGGTCTCGAAGACCGGCACCGCCTCCCGCGGCAGCGGCACGGGGACGTCGACGACCTCGTGACCGAGCGACTCCAGCAGGCGCGACGCGTCCTCGTAGGCCTGCACGCACTCGGGGTCGACGGGAGTGTCGGTGATGACTGGTGTGATGAAGCGACCGATCCGGAGCCGCCCCGGATCACGGCCGCAGGCCGACACGAACGTCTCGGAAGGAGGTGGCGCCCAGGACGGATCTCCCACCCGACGACCGGCGAGCACGTCGAGCATCGCCGCCGCGTCGGCCACGGTCCGGGCGATCGGCCCGGCCGTCGCCAAACCCACCGGGTCGCCGTACATGGGGTGACCACTGATCCGCCCTCGGGTCGGCTTGAGGCCGACCAGACCGCAGCAGGAGGCCGGGATCCGGATCGAGCCTCCTCCGTCGGAGCCCTGGGCGACGGGCACCAGCCCCGCGGCGACGGCGGCCGCCGCACCACCCGAGGAGCCGCCCGCGGTGCGGGTCCGGTCCCAGGGCGTAACGGCCGGGGGCGCGACGTCCGGCTCGGTGTAGCAGGGCGAGCCGAACTCCGGTGCGTTGGTCTTGCCGAGGCTCACCAGCCCGGCGGCCTCGATCGACAGGGTGACGCCGTCGGAGTCCTCGGGCACGTAGTCCGCGAAGGCGGCCGAGCCGAAGGTCGTGCGGACGCCGGCGGTCGCGTTGAGGTCCTTGATCGCGGTCGGCACGCCCCAGAGCGGACCGGCGTCGTCGGGCCGCGACCCGAGCCCGGCGGCGCGCTCGCGCGACAGCTCGGGGGTGAGCGTGACGAACGCGCCGACCGAGTCGAGGCGGTCGGCGCGTTCGAGGTAGTGCTCGGTGAGCTCGAGCGGCGACACCTCGCGGCGTCGGACGAGCTCGCCCTGCTCCAGGGCGGTCAGGTCATGGAGTGCGGCCACGACCCGACGGTAGTCCCCGGGACCAGGGCGGGAGGGTCAGGCCGCGGCGGCGTCCACGTCGTGGTCGACGAGCAGCTGGACCGCGTTCGTGAGGCGGGCCAGCACCTCGGGATCGGTCAGCACGTCTACCTCGAGGGCCGACTGCGAGACGGTGACGTCCTCGACGACGACCGCACCGGCAATGCCGGCGGAGCGGGCCGTGTCGGCGTGCGCCCACTTGCCGCCGTACGGCGTGGGGGTGGTCCCGACGACGCCGAACGGCTTGCCGACCAGGGCACCGGCGCCGTACGGGCGCGACAGCCAGTCGATCGCGTTGTTGAGGACGGCCGGCATGGTGCCGTTGTACTCCGGCGTGACGGCCAGGACGCGGTCGGCGCCCGAGACCTGCTCGCGCA
Source organism: Nocardioides pollutisoli (assembly GCF_040045055.1). NCBI lineage: Bacteria > Bacillati > Actinomycetota > Actinomycetes > Propionibacteriales > Nocardioidaceae > Nocardioides > Nocardioides pollutisoli. The sequence continues at coordinate 3,166,605 of NZ_JBDZDU010000001.1, read as the reverse complement.
GCGCGGCGGCCGCAGCGGGGATGGTGGTCGGGTGGTCGAGGTCCTCGTTGTAGAACGGGATCTCGCCGAGGCCGTCGACGATGTCGACGGTGACGCCCGTCGGAGCCTGCGCGGCGAGGATCTCGGCGAGCTTGCGGTTGACGGAGTCGGAGCGGAGGCTGCCGACGAGGACAGCGACGCGGGTCTGGTTGGTCATGTGAGGCTAAACGGACCGCGGTCCGGTTTCTATTCCGAGGCAGCGCGTGGGCTCGGTCACTAGGCTCGCGCCGACATGTCCGACCACCACCTCCTCCCCCTCCTGGGTGCTCCCCCGCCGGAGCGCCGCGATGCCGCGCGCAACCGGGAGCGCCTGCTCGACGCGGCCAAGGAGCTGGTCGAGCGCGACGGCGCCCCGGCCGTGACGATGGACGCCGTCGCGCACGCGGCAGGCGTCGGCAAGGGGACGCTCTTCCGCCGGTTCGAGTCCCGCGAGGGCCTGATGGCGGCGGTGCTCGACCACTCCGAGACCGAGTGGCAGGCGCAGGTCATGTCCGGCGAGCCGCCGCTCGGACCGGGGGCCGACCCCTGGGAGCGGATGCTCGCGTTCGGCCGCACCCGGCTGGAGACGACGCTGCTGCACGCCGAGCTGATCCGCGAGGCGGGCCGGTCCGGTGCTCGGGCGTCGGGTGCCTACTCGTTCACGGCGACGCACGTGCGCTACCTGCTGACCCAGCTCCACGTCGACGGCGACGTGCCCCTGCTCGCGGTCGCGATCCTCGCCCCGCTGGAGCTGCCGATCCTCGAGCAGGTGTCGCTCGACGGCTTCCCCATCGACCGCTTCTACGACGGCTGGGTCGACCTCGTCCGCCGGATCGTCAGCCCTGGTGGCGCAGCAGACCGAACGTGACGCCGTCGACCAGTGCGCCCCACGACGCCTCGATGACGTTGGCGCCGACGCCGACGGTCACCCACGACGTCGCACCGTCGCTGGTCTCGATCAGCACGCGCGTGATCGCGTCGGTGCCGTGGCCCTGGTCCAGGATCCGCACCTTGTAGTCGATGAGCTCGAACTTCGCGACCTCCGGGTAGGCCTGACCGATCGCCTCGCGCAGCGCGTGGTCGAGCGCGTTGACCGGGCCGTTGCCCTCGCCGGTCACGACGTAGCGCACCCCCTCGGCCCTCAGCTTGACGGTCGCCTCGGTGACGGCATCGCCGTGCGGCGTGGTCTCGGTGATCACCCGCCACGACTCGACGTCGAAGTACGACGGTCGCGTGCCCTCGACCTCCTCGATGAGCAGCAGCTCGAACGACGCGTCGGCGGCCTCGAACGTGAAGCCGCCGTTCTCCAGCCGCTTGACCCGCTCGGTGATCCGGGTGACCAGCTCACGGTCGCCCGAGAGGTCGAAGCCGAGCTCACGACCCTTGAGCTCGATCGACGCGCGGCCGGCCATGTCGGAGACCAGCAGCCTCATGTCGTTGCCGACGCCGGCCGGGTCCATGTGCTGGTAGAGGTCCGGGTCGACCTTGATCGCGCTCGCGTGCAGGCCGGCCTTGTGGGTGAAGGCCGAGCTGCCGACGTACGGCTGGCGCGACGCCGGCGGGAAGTTGGTGACCTCGGCGACCGCGTGCGCGATCCGGGTGGCCTCGCCGAGCAGGCCGGCCGGCAGCACCTGCTTGTCGAGCTTGAGCTCGAGGTTGGCGACGACGGCGACGAGGTCGGCGTTGCCGGTGCGCTCGCCGTAGCCGTTGATCGTGCCCTGCACGTGGGTCGCGCCGGCGTCGACCGCGGCGAGCGTGTTGGCGACCGCGCAGCCGGTGTCGTTGTGGCAGTGGATGCCGACGCGCACCTGGGCGTTCTCGCGCACGTCGTGGACGACGTCAGCCACCCAGCCCGGCAGCATGCCGCCGTTGGTGTCGCAGAGCGCGATCACCTCGGCACCCGCGCCGTACGCCGTGCGCAGCACCTCGAGGGCGTAGTCGCGGTTGGCGCGGTAGCCGTCGAAGAAGTGCTCGGCGTCGAGGAAGACGGTCTGCCCGTTCTGCCGCAGGTGGCTCACGGTGTCGCGGATCATCTCGAGGTTCTCCTCGAGCGTGGTGCGCAGCGCGAGCTCCACGTGGCGGTCGTGCGACTTCGCGACCAGCGTCACGACGCTCGCGCCGCTGTCGCGCAGGGCGGCCACGAGCGGGTCGTCCGCCGCCTTCACCCCGGCCCGACGGGTCGCGCCGAACGCCGCGAGCCTGGCGTTGCGCAGGTCGAGCTCGTCGACGGCCCGGCGGAAGAACTCGGTGTCCTTGGGGTTGGCCCCCGGCCAGCCGCCCTCGATGTAGCCGACCCCGAGGTCGTCGAGCTGGCGCGCGATGGAGAGCTTGTCCGCGACCGAGAGGCTGAGCCCCTCCTGCTGCGCGCCGTCGCGCAGCGTGGTGTCGTAGACGTGGAAGGCGCCGTGCAGGTCCATCGTGTGCAGCTCTCTTCGTCGTGCGGACATAAAAAAACCTCTCGGGGTACGAGAGGTGGCGCGTCGGGCGGGGCTCGACGCGCTAGCGAATGATGATCACGCGGGGTGACATGACAGCCATGCTGCCACGCGCCCCCGTGTCGTGGCGACCGATTCCGGCCAACGGACGGTCCTGCCCGGGCGTCCAGCTCGCGCCGGACAGGTCCGCCCGGAAGCCGAGGACGACGATCGCGGCGACCACGACGAGCGTCGCGATCGCCCACCGCCGGGGGTCCGCGGCGAGCGGGTTCACGACCCGACCGACCGGCCCCCGCACGCGGGAGCCGCCGGGCCCGAACCACAGCGAGCCGGTCAGCACGACCCCGCAGACGAAGAGCGCGAGCGAGATGCCGGTCGCGATCGAGTAGCAGACCAGCGCGGCGGCCGCGGCCAGGCCGAGGCTCCAGAGTGCGAGCAGGACGGTCCCCGGGATCGACTGGACGAGGTGCCAGGGCGCCGCGATCAGCAGCTGCGCGCCGTCGTACCACTTGCGCCCGCGGAACTGCCGGCGCTGGTCGTGCGCCGACGCCGCGAGCGAGCCGCTGCGCAGCAGCCACACGACGACCAGCAAGAGACCCGTCGTGACCCAGGGGTACGCCGCGCACCCGGCCCCCGCCGCGACGGCGGCCGCGACCAGCAGCGTGCCCCGGCGGAACCGTTCACCGAACGACACCTTGGGAGCGGCGGGCTCGTAGGTCGTGGGTTCGCCGTACGACGTGAGCGCGAGCGTGTGCGGCTCGGCGGCGTCGTGGCCGGGCCACACGTCGGTCTCGTCGTCTGCCGCAGCCTGCGAGGCGAGCGCCAGCGGGACCGTGTAGGGGTCGTGCGCGACAGCCGCCGGCGGGGCGGTGGGCGCCTGACCGCGGTGGGTCGTGAGCGGCCGCAGCCACGCGAGCAGCTGGTCGAAGGTCGGGCGGTTGCGGGGCTCGGGGTCGAGCGCGGCGGCGACGACCTGGCTGAGGTCCTGCGGCAGGCCGGACAGGTCGAACTGCCCGCGGCGGACCCGGTCCATGATCGCCATCGACGGTCCCCGCCCGAACGGCGGATGACCGAGGCCGGCGTACGCGACCGTGGCCGCCCAGGAGTGCACGTCGGAGGCCGCGGTCGCGTCCTCGCCGTAGAGGATCTCCGGCGCGAGGTAGCCCGGGGTGCCGAGCAGCCAGCCGGTGTGCGTGAGCCTGGGGTCGTCGGCGACGCGGGCCAGTCCGAAGTCGATGAGGATCGGGGTGCGACCCTCCATCAGGACGTTCGAGGGCTTGACGTCGCGGTGCAGCACGCCCGCGGCGTGCACCGAGGCGACCCCCTCCGCGAGGCAGGCCGCGAGCCAGTAGAGGTCGGAGCCCGTGATCGGGCCGTGCTCGACGATCTGGTCGTGCAGCGAGAGACCGGGGACGTAGCGGGTCGCGACGTACGGGATGTCGGCCCACGGGTCGGCGTCGACGATCTCGGCGACCCACCGGCTGTGCACCCGACGCAGCGACCCGACCTCGCGCTCCAGGCGTCGCCGCGCCTCGTCGTCGCCGACGATGTGCGGCCGCAGGACCTTGAGCGCGACGCGGTCGCCCTGGTCGCGGCGGGCGAGGTGGACGACGCCCATGCCGCCCTCACCGAGCTTCGCCAGGAGCGTGTAGCCGCCGACGTTGCCGCCGACCTGGCCCCCGCTCTTCGTCACGGAGCGAGGCTACCTGTGAGCGACCCCGCAGCCCGGGAGGTGGGCACCCCTTGCCGCGCCGGGCGACCGTACTACTAAGGTTAGCCTTACCTGCCTTGCTGATGCCGCGAAGGACGCCCATGACCACGATCGCTCCGACCCCGGTCGGCGCTCCACTGCGCACGCTCCCCCGCGTGCGCCGGGGCAGCGTCCGCGGGCTCCTCGTGCTGGCCGCCCTCCTGGTCGTGGCCGGCCTGCTGAGCCTGGCGATCGGCAGCCGCACGATCCCGCTCGGCACGGTCGTCGACGTGCTCCTCCACCCGGACGGATCCGACGCGTCGACGATCGTGCACGACCTCCGCATCCCGCGGACCGTCGTCGCGATCGCGGTCGGCCTGGCCCTCGGGGTCGCCGGCGCACTGATGCAGGGCCACACCCGCAACCCGCTCGCCGACCCGGGCCTGCTCGGCGTCGAGGCCGGCGCATCGTTCGCCGTGGTGATCGGCATCTACGTCTTCGGGGTCACCGAGCTGACCGGCTACGCCTGGTTCGCCCTGCTCGGCGCCGGGCTCGCGTCGGTCGCGGTCTTCGCCATCGGGTCCACGCGCGGCGGTCCCGATCCGGTCTCGCTCGTGCTGGCCGGTACGGCGGTCAGCGCCCTGCTCTACGCGCTCACCCAGACGATCCTGCTCCGCGACATCGACACGCTCGACGACTACCGCTACTGGTCCGTGGGCTCGGTGGCCGGTCGCGACATGGACGTCTTCTGGGAGGTGCTCCCCTTCCTGGTGGTGGGTGTGCTCCTCGCGGCGATCAGCGCCGCGAAGCTCAACCTGATCCAGCTCGGCGACGACGTGGCGGTCTCCCTCGGACTGCACCCGATGCGGCACAAGGTCATCGGCGTCCTCGCCGTGATGATGCTGACCGGCGCGGCCACCGCCGCCTGCGGACCCGTCGGCTTCGTCGGACTTGTCGTGCCCCACGTCGCCCGCTTCTTCGCCGGCGTCGACTACCGCTGGGTGATCCCCTACTCCGCGCTGATCGGCGGGATCTTCCTCGTGGCGGCCGACGTCATCGGACGGGTCGTCGTCCGGCCGGCCGAGCTGCAGGTCGGCATCGTGATGGCGCTGGTCGGCGGCCCGGCGTTCATCGTGCTCGTCCGCCGCAGCCGGATGGTGCGGATATGAGCACGGCCCTCGCCCGCCCGCTGCGCGTCGGCCCCGTCTCGTGGCTGCTACCGGTCCGCGCCGGCATCGTCACCGTCCTCGGCCTCGTCGTCCTGGCCGCGCTCGTCGCGGTCGACCTCGCGAAGGGGGACTTCGAGATCCCGGTGACCGACGTCGTCAGGACGCTGCTCGGCGGCGGCGACCCCGGCCAGCGGTTCATCGTGATGGAGCTGCGGCTCCCGCAGACCCTGGTCGCGATCCTGGTCGGCCTCGCGCTCGGCCTGGCCGGCGCGCTGACCCAGACCTTCGCCCGCAACCCGCTCGCCAGCCCCGACATCCTCGGCGTCGACCAGGGGGCGGCGCTCGGCGCGGTCGCCGTGATCGTGCTGACCGGCGTCTCCGGCTACGGCGGGGGCCTGGTCAGCGGCACGCTGCAACAGGTCGGCGTACCGATCGCGGCGTTCATCGGTGGTCTCACGGCTGCCGTCCTGCTCTACGTGCTGTCCTGGCGCCGCGGCATCGACGGCCAGCGGCTGATCCTGATCGGCATCGGGATGAGCTTCGCGCTGACCGCCCTCACGTCCTACCTCCTGGTCAACGCCCGGATCCAGGACGCCGCCAGCGCCCAGGTCTGGCTCAACGGGTCGCTCAACTCCCGCGGCTGGGACCAGGCCTGGCCGTTGGTCTGGACCCTGGCCGTGCTCGTCCCGGTCGCCCTCCTGCTCGCCCGTTCGCTCAACGCCATGCAGCTCGGCGACGACCCGGCGCGCGGGCTCGGCGTCCGGCTCCAGGTCACCCAGCTGCTCACCCTGGTGGCAGCGGTCGGGCTCGCCTCGGTCGCCGTGAGCGCGGTCGGCCCGCTCAGCTTCGTGGCCCTCGTGGTCCCCCAGATCGCCCTGCGCCTGACCGCCGGCCCCCGTCCCCCGATGCTCGCGTCGATGATGGTCGGCGCGTGCCTGGTCGTGGCGGCCGACGTCGTGACCCGGGTCGTCCTGCCCTTCTCGGTCCCCGCCGGCATCGTCACCGCCGCGATCGGCGCGCCGTACCTCATCTGGCTCCTGCTCCGCTCCAACCGAAAGGTGTCGGTATGACCGCCCACCGTCTGCGCGCCGAGTCCGTCACCGTCGGGTACGGCGCCGAGCCGGTCGTCCGCGACCTGTCCCTGGCGATCCCCGACGGCCAGGTGACGACCATCGTCGGCCCCAACGGCTGCGGGAAGTCGACGCTCCTGCGGACGATGGCGCGGCTGCTCAAGCCCACCCACGGGCAGGTCCTGCTCGACGGTCAGCCGGTGCACGACCTGCCCACCAAGGACATCGCCCGTCGCATGGCGCTGCTGCCGCAGAGCCCGGTCGCCCCCGACGGCCTCGTCGTGCGCGACCTGGTCGGCCGCGGGCGGCACCCGCACCAGCGCTGGTTCAGCCAGTGGTCGCCCGAGGACGAGCGGATCGTCGAGTCCGCGCTCGAGATGACCGGCACCGCCGCGCTGCGCGAGCGACCGCTCGACCAGCTCTCGGGCGGCCAGCGCCAGCGCGCCTGGATCGCGATGACCCTGGCCCAGGACACCGACCTGATGCTGCTCGACGAGCCCACGACGTACCTCGACCTCGCCCACCAGGTCGAGGTCCTCGACCTGGTCACCCGTCTCAACCGCGAGCGGGGTCGCACCATCGTGATGGTGCTGCACGACCTCAACCTCGCGGCCCGCTACAGCGACCGGATCGTCGCGATGAAGGACGGCGTGGTCGCCACCGACGGCACGCCCGCCGAGGTGTTCACGCCCGACCTGCTCGCCTCCACCTTCGGTCTCGACGCGGACGTCCTCGAGGACCCGCGGACCGGTCTCCCGATCGTCGTCCCCACCCCCTCCACCCACCAGAAGGACCTGACCCATGCCCCGACTGCGTGACCTCATCGGCGCGTCCGTCGCCGTCGTCCTCGCCGCGACGCTCGCCGCGTGCGGCAGCGACGGCTCCTCGACGACCGCCAGCCCCGAGGACAGTGCGACCCCGAGCGCCGGACCCTGGTCCTGGACCGACGACCTCGGCCAGGAGGTCGAGCTCGACCAGGCGCCCGTGCGGGTCGCGGCGTACGGCGATGCTGCGGCGGCCCTGTGGCACTTCGGCATCACGCCGGTGGCGATCTTCACCTGGAGCGACCCGGCCGAGGACGTGATGTTCGACGGGCTCGACCTCGACGACACCGAGGTCGTGGGCTCGACGTACGGCGAGATCAACCTCGAGCAGCTCGCCGCTGCGCAGCCCGACATCATCGTGGCGACGTCGTACACCGGCGACACCCCCGACGAGATGTACGGCTTCAAGGACAAGGCCCAGCTGGCCAAGGTCAAGGCGATCGCGCCGGTCATCGCGGTCGCCCAGGTCGGGTCGATGAAGGACGTCATCGAGACGAACGAGGAGCTCGCCGCCTCGCTCGGCGTCGACACCAGCGACGACAGCCCGGTCGGTCAGGACCGCGCGGCCTTCGAGGCGGCGTCCGCGAAGCTCAGCGAGGCCGCCGAGACCGGTCTCTCCGTGGTGCCGATCTACGCCGACGCCGACGGTCTCTACATCGCGAAGGCGCCCGACGACCCGGCCCTGCTCTACTACCAGGACCTCGGCGTGAACTTCACCAAGATCGGCGGCAAGGACTACTACTGGGAGATCCTCAGCTGGGAGAACGCCGACCGCTACGACCCGGACCTGTTCATCAACGCCACCCGCAACTCCTACTCCACCGAGCAGCTCGGCGAGCAGCCGACCTTCGCCCGGACCACGGCGTACCAGAGCGGCCAGATCCACGACTGGGACTCGTCGTCGATGGACTACCCGTCACAGACGGCGTACATGGAGGACCTCGCCGGCTGGCTGAGCACCGACCAGGACGTCGCCTCCTAGAGGTCGCCTCTCGAGCCATGGGCGCGCTGATCGGGGCAGATGAGTGCGGCAACTGGCCAGGGCGTCATACGACCTGGTCGCCCCGGCAGCCAACTCGTATGACGTCCCGGAGCAACCGCTCATCGGCAGATGGGTGCGGCCAGGCATCGTCGTCGGGATGGAACCCCTAGCCGGCGGTCCAGACCCGAGACTCACCGGGCACGACGCTCATGTCCCGGAAGGTCGGGACCCGCTTGAGCGTGGCGGGCTTGTAGGGCACGAGGACGACGAGGGCGATGCCGTCGCGGTGCTCGAGCTCGACCTGGACGGCGTCGCCGCTCTCGATGAGGACGTCGGAGACGAAGGCCGCCGCCCGGGTCTCGGCCGCGGCGGCACGTGCTCCGTCGTAGACGCTGGCCAGGACCTGCTCGGGCTGCGGGTGCTCCCCCAGGGTCGGGTCCGCAGCGGTCAGCGACGCCTCACCGCCGGTCGCGACCGAGGCGCCGAAGGGGTAGAACTGCCCGTTCTTGCCGAGGAGCTCCTGGGCCAGCGGCAGCACGAGGTTGAGCAGACCGTCCAGGTCCTTCTGCGCTTGGGCCGATGCGGTGCTGCGCCAGGAGGTCATGACTGGCGATCTTGGCACACCGGTCGGCCGACCTATCAGGCCCAGGGGTCCTCGCGCCGCCGCACGGTCGGGAAGTGGACGGAGACGCCGGACGCGGCGGCGAGCTCGTCGAAGACCCGCATGGTGACGTCGAGGTCGTCACCGAGGTAGGGCAGCGCCCGCAGCGGCTGGTCGAGCGGTCGGAAGAAGTCGTCCCAGTGCGTCAGCACCACGCGACGCGCGCCGACCGCGTCGACCGTCTCGGCCCAGTAGGTGCGGATGTAGTCCTCGCTCTGGACACCGAGCTGGCCGACGCCGAGGTAGGCCACGTCGGCCGTGCGCCCGGCGAGCGAGCCGGTCACGAAGCCGGCGCTCCCCTGGAGCAGCGCGCTCGCGCCACTCGCGTGCTCGACCAGGATCGACCAGGCCTCGCCGCACTTGTACGCCGCCACCTTCACCGGCGGGACGACCGGCTCGGTGATCTCGCCGGGGAAGCGGTCCGGCGGGCAGTGGTGGGACTCGACCAGCGTGAGGGTGAAGGCGCCGTACGCCATCGGCTCGCCGGGCGTCGCCACCCGGATCCGGTCGGCGGGCAGACCGTGGCCGCGACCGACGTTCGCCGTCGACTCACCCCCGACCAGCACGGCGCCGGTCCGGTCGGCGACCACCGCCGAGTCCATCGCGTGGTCGAAGTGGCTGTGCACCGGGAGCACGGCCGCCACCCGGTCGATGCCCGCGCGGGAGAGCCCGGCGTCGATGCGGGCGGCGTCGGGAGCGACCTTCCCGAGCAGCACCTTCGCGAGCGGCGGTCGGGAGAAGAACCCGTCGGTCAGGATCGCGGTCTCGCCGTCGTCGACCAGCAGGCTGGCGACGCCGAGGAAGGTCGCGCTCAGCGGTCCGTCGGCGGGCGGGACGTCGAAGCGGTCGGCGTACGTCGCGATGTCGGGCCGACCCAGCTTGAGGCGCATGCCGGAACGCTAGCCGCTGACGACCGGCACCTCGGTCTTCGGGTCACCGTCGGCCGCGGCGGCGAGCATCGGCAGGAACCGCTCCAGGTTGTAGGGGATGCTGATCGGCGTCACGAAGCTCTGGGCGACGTAGAAGTCGCCGTCGCTCTCGGAGATGTCCATCCACCGGCCTTCCTTGCCGGCGTCGGTGGACTGGAAGATCGAGTCGACGTCCTTGGCCTTCGCCAGGTCGAACCACACAGCGACCCCGATGTCGCCGAGGTCGGAGGTGCGCTCGGCGCTGACCGAGACACCGAACTCGCTGTCGTCGGCGTCGGTGATCAGCGAGTGCAGGTCGAAGCCCAGGTCGGTCAGCAGTCGGGAGCGCGGGTCCTCCGGGCCGTAGAGGAAGAGCCCTTCGTACGGCGTGACGACGGCGGCCGTCTGTCCCCCGAACTCCGGGTGCGCCGCGGCTCCGTCGGCGATCTGCTTCGTGGCCTTGTCGATGAGCTCCTGAGCCGCCTTCGGCTTCCCGATCGCGGTGCCGAGCATCAGCGCGGCCTCCTCCCACGGGGTGCCGTAGTCGGCGTAGTCGCCGTTCTGCGCGACGACCGGGACCCCCATGGCGGACAGCTTCTTGTAGTCCTGCTCGGTGAGCCCGCTGTAGGCGCCGATGATCAGGTCCGGCGCGAGTGCGGCGACCTTCTCGATCTCGACCCCGTTGGTGTCCTTGAGGACGGTCGGGAGCTCGGCGTCGCCGAGGTAGTCCCGCGCCCAGGAGTTGATGCCGCTCTCGTCGCCGAACCAGTAGGTCACACCGACCGGTACGACGCCCAGGGCCATCAGCGTGTCCTGGTCGGTCAGGCCGACGCAGACCACGCGCTCCGGCGCCTTCTCGATCGTCGTCTCGCCGTACTTGTGCTTGATGGTGACGGGGAACGCCGCCTCCTCGGGAGCTGCGCTCGAGCCACCCGTCGAGGGGTCGGCGGCGCTGCCGCTGTCGCTGTCACTGCCGCAGGCGGCGAGGACGGGTGCGAGGGCGAGGACCGAGAGGCCGGCGAGGAAACGTCGGCGGTCGGTGGATGCGGGGCTAGGACGGGTATGCACGGGGTGCCTTTCCAACGGATGCTGCTTCGAGCATCGGAGTGAGGTGGTCGAGGGTGTAGTCGAGGCTGAGCGGGGTGAGGAAGTAGAGGGCACCGGCGAGGATCTCGTCGGTGTAGACGGCCCGGCCCTCGGTGACCGCCGGCAGCGTGCCGATGGTGCCGAAGTCCTGGAGCCCGTCGAACTGCTTCGCGCTCTCGGTGGCGAAGACGACGACGTCGGCCTCGAGCAGCGGCGTGTTCTCGGCGGAGATCTCGGCCTGCGAGCCGGCCTCCGGGGCGTAGCCCTCGAGCCCCTGGGTCATCGAGAAGCCCAGGTCGGTGAGGAAGTCGGTGTTGAGCCCGTCGGGGTAGACGTAGATCAGCCCGTCGTACGGCCCGCCCTGGGAGAAGGTCGCGGTCTGGCCGGCCCACTCCGGGTGCGCGGCGGCGGCTTCGGCGTACGCCGCGTCGGTCTCGTCGATGATCGCCTGGCCGTCGGCGGTGCGACCGAGGGCCGCGGCGATCTGCAGCACCTGGTCGCGCCACGGCGAGAAGTACTTGTCGCCGCCGGCCACGTTGGTCACGGTCGGCGCGATCGCGGAGAGGAGCTCGTAGTCCTTCTCGCTCATCCCCGAGTTGGTGCCGATGATCAGGTCCGGCTCGAGCGCCGCGATCTTCTCGAACTCGAAGCCGTCGCTGACGCTGAGCACCTCCGGGTGCGCGCCGCCGAGCAGGTCGTGGGCCCAGGGCCAGGTGGCGTCCGGCTGCTCGCCGTACCACTCGGTCACGCCGACCGGCACCACCCCGAGCTGCAGCACGATGTCCTGCTCGGTGACGCCGACGGTGACCACACGCTCGGGCGCCTCGGGCACCACGGTGGTGCCGTAGCGGTGCTCGACGGTCGCCGGGAAGGTGCCGTCACCGGTGCTCGCCGAGGCCGTGGGCTCGGGCTCGGCTGCGTCGCTGCCACAGCCGGCGAGCGCGAACGGCACCACCAGCGCGGCGGCGACGAGCAGGGTTCTGGCACGCACGATCAGGCTCTCCTTGTTAGGTGAGCCTTACCTTATCCATATCGGGTCAGGGTGTGCAGCAGCGGGGCGTGGTTTCGAGACGGGACTTCGTCCCTCCTCAACCCACGATCTTGTGCATCCAGCCGAAGGTGTCCTCGGCGCGGCCGAACTGGACGTCGACCAGCTGCTCGCGGATCTGCGACCAGAGACCGGCGCCGCCCTCGGGGGTCGGGACCGAGCCGCCGTCCCACTTGAGCTCGCCGACCGGGGTCACGACCGCGGCCGTGCCGCAGGCGAAGATCTCGGTGATCTCGCCGCTGGTGACGCCGTCGCGCCACTCGTCGATGGAGAACTTCCGCTCCTCGACCTGGTGACCCATCTTGCCCGCGAGCTCGATGATGCTGGCGCGGGTGATGCCCTCGAGGATGGTGCCGGTCGCCGGGGTGACGATGTGGCCGTCGGCGTAGACGAAGTACATGTTCATGCCGCCGAGCTCCTCGACGTACTTGCCCTCCTGGCCGTCGAGGAAGACGACCTGGTCGCAGCCGTGGCTGGTGGCCTCCTGCTGCGCGACGAGCGAGCTGGCGTAGTTGCCGCCGGTCTTGGCCGCGCCCATGCCGCCGCGGCCGGCGCGGGTGTACTCCTCCGTGAGCCAGAGGCTGATCGGCTTCACGCCGCCCTTGAAGTAGGCACCGGCCGGGCTGGCGATCACCATGAACGTGACGTGCTGGGACGGACGGACGCCGAGGAACGTCTCGGACCCGAACATGAACGGCCGGATGTAGAGGCTCTTCTCCCCCGAGCCGGCCGCCGTGGCGTCGGGCACCCAGCGCTGGTCGGCGGTCACGAGGGCGTCGACGGCCTGGACGAAGTCGTCGACCTCGAGCACGGGCAGCGCGAGCCGGTGGCTCGAGCGCACCATGCGGGCGGCGTTCTCCTCGGGGCGGAAGGACCAGATCGACCCGTCAGGGTGCCGGTAGGCCTTCATCCCCTCGAAGGTCTCCTGCGCGTAGTGCAGGACCGCCGTCGCGGGGTCGAGGCTGAGCGGACCGTAGGGCTCGATCCGGGCGTCGTGCCAGCCGGCCTCGGGCGTCCACTCGACCCGGAACATGTGGTCGGTGAAGTGGTTGCCGAAGCCGGGGTTCTCGAGGATCTCCGCGAGGCGGGCGTCGTCGACGGGCGTGGTCGACGCGGTGGTGCTGATCTCCATGGATGACAACTTAGTAGGCCCTTCAGGTAAATGCAGACGGCCGGGCACACCAACGTGTGCCCGGCCGTCTGTGCGGATGTACGACGGGCGTCAGCCGCCTACTCGCGCGGCGATCGCGTCGCCGACCTCGGAGGTACGGCGCGTGGCGCCCGGGGTGCGGGCGGCGAGGTCCTCGATGGCCGCGGTCTCGATGGCCGCGGCGGCGTCGGCGTACCCGAGGTGGTCGAGCAGCAGCGAGGTGGACAGGATCGCGGCAGTGGGGTCGGCCTTCTGCTGGCCCGCGATGTCGGGCGCCGAGCCGTGGACGGGCTCGAACATGGAGGGAGCCGTCCGGTCGGGGTTGACGTTGCCGGAGGCCGCCAGGCCGATGCCGCCGGTGATGGCAGCGGCGAGGTCGGTGATGATGTCGCCGAAGAGGTTGTCGGTGACGATCACGTCGAAGCGCGCGGGGTCGGTGGTCATGAAGATCATCGCCGCGTCGATGTGCATGTAGTCGGTCGTGACCTCGGGATACTCGGCCGCGACCTCCTGGAACAGCCGCCACCACACGGAGCCGGCGTTCACGAGCACGTTGGTCTTGTGGACCAGGGTGAGCTTCTTGCGCGGGCGCCGCTGCGCACGGGCGAAGGCGTCGCGGACGACGCGCTCGACGCCGAAGGCGGTGTTGACCGAGACCTCGGTGGCCACCTCGGCCGGCGTACCGACGCGCAGGGCGCCGCCGTTGCCGGTGTAGGGGCCCTCGGTGCCCTCGCGGACCACGATGAAGTCGACCTCACCTGGGTTGGCCAGGGGCGACGCGGCACCGGGGTAGATCCGGGACGGTCGCAGGTTGACGTAGTGGTCGAGCTCGAAGCGGAGCTTGAGCAGGAGGCCGCGCTCGAGGATGCCGGGCGGCAGGTTCGGGTCGTTGGGCTTGCCACCGACCGCACCGAGAAGGATGGCGTCGTGCTCGCGGATCTCACGGAGCACGGAGTCGGGCAGCACCTCGCCGGTAGCGAGGTAGCGCTCGGCGCCGAGGTCGTAACGGGTCTGCTCGAACTTCACGCCCGTGGGTGACGCGACCTCGAGGACCTTGAGGGCCTCGGCGGTCACCTCCTGGCCGATGCCGTCGCCGGGGATGACGGCGAGGCGGATCGTGCCGGAGCTGGGGTTCGAGTCAGTGGTCGTCATGCGCCGAAGGTTAGTTGTCGTCCGGGCGCTGGCCGCCGTTGTCCCGCAGGTCGAGCGAGGCCTGGATGGCGGCGCTGATGTTCTCCTGGCTGCGCGGGTTGTCGGGGTGGTGCTGGGCAGGTCCCCACTCGGGGTACATGTCGTACATCGGTCTGCTCTCTCTCGTGGAAGGTTTCGTTTTCATCAGGTGTCCATTCGGCTCGATACACCTGGAACGAAGACTTCCCCGGGGAATGACCGGAGCGGCTCGTGGATCACACGAGACAAGAACCATGCAGATTGCGGATCGCGCTGAACTGATGGGCGACCACACCGCGAAGACGTCTTCGATCGAGATGTATCGAGAAGCCGTCAACGCCGAACACCACGGCGAGGTGGCTCCTCTAAAGAGCCTCGCCGTGGCGGTCAATAAGTACGAAGACGTTCCGCATGGTGATGACACCGTACGTGAGGGCGGCCCGTCGGGCGACGACATTCCACGGAGTGTTCGACATGCGAGACGACCGTCCCGCAATGAAAGACTCGCACCATGAGTCACCCACCCGACCTGCCCGACGTCGTCACCCGGGCGTTCGCGGTGTCCCGCAAGGCCGGGTACGCCTCCTTCTGCCGCAACGAGACCGGGCGCCTGCTGGCCGCCCTGGCCGCGACGCGCGGCGGCACGATGGCCGAGTTCGGCACCGGCTGCGGCGTCGGCACGGCGTGGCTGCGCTCCGGCGTACGCGGCACCGACACCAAGATCGTGACGGCCGAGCTCAACGCCAAGCTGGCCGACGCGGCCGCCGAGATCTTCGTCGACGACCCCCAGGTCGAGGTGCTCTCGGCCGACTGGTCGACGCTGCTCGACAAGGGCCCCTTCTCGCTGCTCTTCCTCGACTCCGGCGAGCCGACCGAGGTCAACGTCGACGCGGTCGCCGACCTGGTCGAGGCCGGTGGCATCGTCGTGCTCGACGACTTCACGCCGTGCGAGATGTGGCCGCCGATCAGCTACGGCCGGGTCGACACCCTCCGCGAGCAGTGGCTGACCGACGAGCGGTTCACCGCCGTCGAGGTGATGGTCGCCCCGGACGCGAGCGCCCTGATCGCCACCAAGCGCTGACCCCGCCCATCGTTGGTCGAGTAGCGAGTTCCGCTCATCATTCGTTGGTCGAGTAGCGAGCGCCAGCGAGCGTATCGAGACCCACCCCGAGACCCACCCTCAGTCAGGCTCGACGATCCACGCCGGCAGCCACCGCTGGGTGAGCGGGCCGATCGCCAGCGCGTAGAGGACGGTCCCGACCCCGATCGCGCCGCCGAGGAAGAGGCCGATCACGACCACGGTCACCTCGAGGCAGGTGCGGACCAGCCGCAGGGAGTAGCCGGTACGCCGCGACAGGCCGGTCATCAGGCCGTCGCGCGGACCACGGCCGAACTGGGCTCCGATGTACATCGCGCTCGCCAGACCGCACACCGCGATCCCGCCGAGCATCAGCGCGACCCGGAGCACCATGTTGTCCGGGCTGCCGAGCAGGGCCAGCGTCCCGTCGGCCGCGAACCCGACGACGAACGCGTTGGAGATGGTGCCCAGGCCGGGCATCTCGCGCAGCGGGATCCAGAGCAGCAGCACCACGAAGCTCATCACCACGACGGCCTCGCCGAAGGTGATCGGCAGGTGCTGGGTGAGCCCGGAGTGGAGCACGTCCCACGGCGCCAGGCCGACGTCACCGCGGACCATCATCGCCAGCGAGACGCCGTAGAGCACGAGGCCGACGTACAGCTGCACGAGCCGGCGGCCGAGCCGCCCGGCGCGCAGCTGGGCGATCGGGCCGAGGTCGGTCAGGCCGAGGCCGGTCGGGGCGTGGGCGATCTGGGTCACGAGAGCAGTCTGGTGCGAATTGGCCTGTTGCCAAATAGCCAATCGTGAAACAGTGGCCTGCATGACCCGCACCATCGGCGCCTCGCGCGTGGCCACTCTGGTCGGCGACTTCGACCGCTCCCCCGCCTACGCCGGGCTGGCTGACGCGCTCACCCTGCTCATCGGCGACGGCCGGATTGCGCTCGACACCCGTCTGCCCAGCGAGCGCGAGCTCACCGACGCGCTCGGTGTCTCGCGGACGACTGTCACCCGCGCGTACGCCGCCCTCAGCGAGGCGGGCTACGCCGAGGCCCGGCGCGGCGCGGGGACGTTCACCCGCGTCCCCGGAGGACGCACCCGGGCCCACGACCGCGCACTGCTCCCCCGCGCCGGCGACAGCGACGCGATCGACCTCAACTGCGCGGCACCCTCCGCGCCGCCCGCCCTCGCGAAGGCGTACGCCGACGCGGCAGGCGACCTCCCGGCGTACCTCGGCGGGCACGGCTACTTCCCCGCCGGTCTCCCCCAGCTCCAGCAGGCGATCGCGGCGTCGTACGACGAACGCGGCCTGCCGACGAGTCCCGACCAGATCATGGTGACGCCGGGTGCGCTCACCGCTGCGTCGATCGTCGCGCAGGCGCTCACCCGACCCGGCGACCGCGTGCTCGTCGAGTCGCCCGTCTACCCCAACGCCACCGACGCGCTGCGCCACGGCGGCGCCCGGCTCACGCCGTCGCCGGTCGACCCCGAGGGCTGGGACCTCGACGCCGTCGCCGCCGTGCTCCGGCAGACCTCACCCAAGCTCGCCTACTTGATCCCGGACTTCCAGAACCCCACCGGCCACCTGATGACCGACGCCCAGCGCGAGGAGTACGCCGCCCACCTCCGCCGCGCCCACACCACCGCGATCGTCGACGAGGCCCACCAGGCGCTGCCGCTCGACGGTCAGGAGATGCCACGCCCGTTCGCGGCGTACTCGCCCGACACGATCACCCTCGGCAGCGCGAGCAAGAGCTTCTGGGGCGGGCTGCGTCTCGGCTGGATCCGCGCGCCGCACTCCCTCATGGAGCAGCTCACCCAGGCCCGGATCAGCATGGACCTCGGCGCCCCCGTCATGGAGCAGCTCGTGCTCGTCCGGCTCCTCGCCGACGCCGACGCGATCCTTGCGGAGAACCGCCTCCGCCTGCGCGAGCAGCGCGACGCCCTCGTCGCCGCCGTCCGCGAGCACCTCCCCGAGTGGACCTTCGTCGTCCCCACCGGAGGCCTCGCCCTCTGGTGCCGACTCCCCGGCCCTCACGGCACCGCCATCACCGCCGAGGCCGAGCGCCGCGGCGTCATCATCGCCCCCGGCCCGGTCTTCGCCGCCGAGGGCGGCCTCGACACCTTCGTCCGGATCCCGTGGACCAAGCCCGCCGACCAGCTCACCGACGCCGTACGACGCATCGCGGACGCGTGGTCGGTCGTGCGGGATCAGCCCGGTCGTGCCACCGCCGTCTCGGGCCGAGTGATGGTGGCCTGAGAGGTCCGCCCGGTCGCGTCATTCCGCCCAGAATGCCGCACCCTCGACGTCCGCACGACGTTGTCGCGAGCGGGCATGCTGAGCTCGGCTACCGCCGGCCGCGCTCCTTCCTTCTTTCGCGCCTCCGCCGGAGTCCTAGGACGTCCAGGTCCAAGTCCGCGAATGCCAGAACCGGGACCGGGCTCGTTTCAATGAGGGGACTCACGAGTGGGTCACTCGTGACAACTACCCCTACGACGGAGCAGTCGTCAGCGTTTCCGTCGACGCCGAAATGAGTCAGCACACGAGCGAGGTTGGCTCCGAGCCATTCGATGCGTCGCCGATGTTTCTCCACGGTTGATCGTTCTGGTTTCTTCCCTTGCTTGCCGGCGAAGAGCTTCACGACTTCATGTGACATCTCCGCAGGGGTCCTGGCGATCTCAAAGTCCTTCGCTTCAATGGCGACAACGGTGCGGGTGTCCGGGTGCCATGCGAGGACGTCGATATCACCAAGGTCGAGTCCATCCGCATCTGCGATGCGCGTTCCGCCGATCTTGTCCACTGCGAGCTCGGCTGTGACGCCGAGGTCGCGCAGCCGTTGTGCGACGTCTGCGGCATATGCGTCGTTGATGCGGCCCCGCGCTTCGGAGACGTACGCCTTCATTGCTTGGGTCTTAGCGCTCGCTTGCAACCGTCCGGAGGTGAGACTGGTGTACCAATAGGGTCCGGTGTTGAGAACGCTCCTGAAGCCGAAGACCAAATGCTCACCCTGCAGGACGAGCGGCCTCCGTACGTAGGACATGTTGCGGTTGAAACGCCACGGGACAGCGTCGGGGCCGATGCTCATGAAGTCCTCGCGCGGGGTCAGCGTGATGGCGTGCAGCACGGTCTCGACCACCTCCGGGTCGAGACTGCGATTGGTCGCCACGTCGCTCAGTGCGTCCGGGCGGGCAATGCGAGTGACTTGGTCTGCGGTACCAAGGTCGAGCAATCCACCGCACACCTCGCGCAGGTCGGCCAGCGTAAAGCCGTACTCACTGCGCATCGCGCCTGCGCTCTCGCTCACGATGTCCGGTCCGGATGCGGTGGTGGAGCCGTCTGTCGATGGCGCGATCGCAGTTCGGATTGCGCGCACTCCGGCCGCCTCCGCGTAAGCCTTAATGGCGTGGTCGACTGGTTCGTCACGGTTCATGCCGAGGCGACCCGATTCGAGGATGGAGACGTCGAAATCCGCGAGTTTGTAGTGCAGGAAGTCTGACGCTGTTCCGCGGTCAATGATCTCCCGAGCCACACCTAGGAGTTGGTAGTAGTCGCGCGTCGTGGGCACTCGATCACCGTCCGGTGGTTGGGCGGCGACATATTCGATGAGGAACCGGTTGGCTCGGTGAGCAGTCGCGCTCTCACTTCGGTGCTTGACCAGTTCCTTGGTTGTCTCAGCGTCGGCCCCGAAACAAGCCAGTCGCGACCGAAGCATCCGTGC
The DNA here is from genome assembly GCF_040045055.1 of Nocardioides pollutisoli. Taxonomy (NCBI): domain Bacteria; kingdom Bacillati; phylum Actinomycetota; class Actinomycetes; order Propionibacteriales; family Nocardioidaceae; genus Nocardioides; species Nocardioides pollutisoli. The sequence goes on along the minus strand of NZ_JBDZDU010000001.1, from coordinate 3,147,600 downwards.
GTTGTAGTTCACGAAGTAGACGAGTGCCTCGTTCTGTGCGACGAGGTAGTCAAGCAGGGCCTGTTGGTCGTAACGGGCGACGTCTATCTCAAGGAGCTTGAACAGGTGACTAACCGCCTTGTTTAACGCTTCAGACCTGTCATCACCTGTTAGCGGCCCCACCACGAGACCGGCACCGTTCGGATGGCGGAGCCATTCGCCGAGCTCGTCAAGAATCTGAGCAGTGACCTGTTCGTGCCCAGTAAGGGGTGCTGGGAGGCGCTCGGCGCGCATGTCGGGAGCGTTGTCTTCGTTGAACGCGTTGAGCATTCTCTTCGGGCCAAGCGGCGCGACTAGGTCAACAAGCGACGGGGCTGCGCTGGCGTCAACTTCGAACAGGCCGGTGAGTAGTGCCGTCACGAGGTGCCGCTCCGCGATGTTCGATTCCTCTTGGAGTTGGGCGGTGAACTGGTCGGTAAACCGCAGCGTCAGTGTCCCTTCACCTCGTGTCGCGACGATTGGATGCTCGGCCGAAGCGCCCACATTGCGGCGCCATGCGGATGCTGGGCCAGGCGACACCACTAGGTGGCTCCTGCGTGACCTGGGTGTCATCGCGCCGACGACCATGCATTCACGGACCCAGAAGGACACGCATTCGAGGAGTAGAGCGGCCACATCTGGCGACGGTTCGTCATTCATGTCTGGGCTGACGAAGACCGCGACGGTTCCAACTTCAACGACGTACCCGATGTACGAAGCTGACGACTCGATGACGAAGATCTCGGGAGTGTCTCGGTTGTACCGCCGCTTGGCTTGGACCATGGGTCGGCCCGGGACAGGCGCTTCAACGCCGTGGCGGTCCGTCTCCTCAAAGAATTTTTCCCGTTCGAAGTATCCGTCGCCCGTCTGGAAGAGAACGAAGTTGGGCGGACCGTCGTCGGAGAAGTAGAACGACTTCTCGTTGTCCTCGTACGTCGTGTACTCGTCGAGGATGTTGGTCGACATCGAGTCGCCGGGCCGACGGTCGACGGCTTCGGCGAAGTACAGCAACCCGAGAGCACCGTCCGGCTCGCGGTGAAGCATGACCTCTAAGTCATCGGCCCTGGACATCAGGACCGGGTCCGCGCCGTCCACGTTCGGGACACCCCAAAACGAGGAGCGGCCCGGACTGTCCGTGATGACCAGGTGCAACACCGTTTCCGCCGATGAGTACGCGGATCGCTCGCCTGGTTCGAGGAGGCGACCGATGCGGTTGAGAACTGCATGGGTGTCGTACATCCCCCAAACCTTCTCTGGAGTCCAGTCGGCCAGGGGATCGGTCGCTGCGATGACATGCAGGTCCGTTGCCGGGTCAAGAGCGAACAGGAACCGGTTCATCGACTCGTCCTCCGACAGAACCCTTCGTTCGGCGTCGCGAGGCAGCAACCGCTCGACTCGTCGGACAGCAGCATTGCGGTAGCGCTTGCCGAGTTCGTCGAGTTGCCCCTCCTGATACGCGAAACGAAGCAAGTGGTGGCGGATGGTTAGCAGCAGGTCAACGGGCACCGCTACCTGATACCCGTCCTGCAACCGGAGGAAGGGCATCTCCAGGAGCCGGTCCTCCAAGACATCGTCGTCGCACGGTTCAACGAGTTCGCCGGGGTCGAGCGCGAAGGTGTCGACGACCATATGCAGCCAAGAGCCGTGTGCTTCTAGATCCTCATGGCTGACGAACGCAGCCCGCGCCAACTCTTCAAGGCGCGACGCGCTCGGTACATCGACCGGCGTCCTTGGCGACCTACCCGGTCGTGTTCCCCTGGTGAGTCCGGCCCGTGTCAGCACAAGGTTGCTCACTGTGAGAAGACCTTGAATGAGTTGCCGCATGAGAACGCGAACCTCCGTTGGCATCCAGTCCTCACGGAATGCCGCGTCGGCAAGGTTCTCCACATCGGAGACGGTGTTCTCACCGGAGCCGGGCGAGACGAGATACTCGCCGCCGAAGAAGGAAACGCTTTGAATGAGGATCTCGGAGTACGGGTCCTCCTCGCGCGTGATTCGGCTACCTCCGATGTCGTCGCGCTTGAGCAGGGTCCGCACCATGCTCGAACTCAGCGGATTGCGGGAGTCGTCCGCGATCGCCATGCCGAGTGCTGCTAAGCGGTGCAGGCGCACTAAACGCGACGCGTTGGTTGGCAACAGCATCAGCCCCGATGCGGCGCCGACAATCGCAGGACCACCGACGTGCGCAGGAGCGTCGACAACTACAGTTCCGGCCACGCTCCTAATTTGTCAGCCGGTACCGACAAACGTTGCTCTTTCCGCGTCGATTCCGCCAGATTGGGCGTCGTCGGAGTCGGCGAGCGGTCGGTGTCACCGCCAAGGCACCTACTCCCATCCTCCGGAGCAGATATGTTTCGCGTCATGCCCGTCACGATCGCCTCTACGATCGCCGAACTTGCCGCAGCTCAGGCTCTGTTCGAGGAAGCGATTCCGGGGATCGCACCCGACGCGGTGCCGATGACGTCCTGGGGTCAGAGGAACTACGACGTGACGGTCGCCCAGTTCCGCGGCGATGATGGCGAACTGTTCGGAGCCGCGTTGACCTGCCGAGCTCAAGCCGCTGTCATGTCGGTTCTGATGGGAGATCCCCTGGGTTTTCGCCCAGTACTGGAGCAGCACAGTGAGCTCGACCTGATTGCGGTACGCCCAGATTCGCGATCGAAGGGCGTCGGCTCGGCCTTGATCGAGTTCTTGGAAGAAGGGCTCGTGGCTGCTGGGGTGCGGGTGTGGTTCGGCAACGTCACTCCAGGCCTGGACGTGGACCGACTTGAGTCATTTTATGGCCGACACGGCTTCACCGTTGGCGAGCGGGGGGCGCCTCTCCCTCGGTTGCTCGGTAAGGATTGGGCGCCACCGCTTCTTGCCGAGAAGCCGGCGTTCTACTTCCACAAGACTCTGGGCGACGCCGCGACGCATTCAGATTTGAGTCATCGCGTTGTTACGCCACCCGACCCGAGGAAGGCGCGGCGCGCCGGGAAGTCCAAGAAGCGGAAGCGGTAGACGCCGATGCAGGCTCGTCATTCCACCGCCTGTCGGGCGCGCCACCCAGATGCGGGCACCAACAATCCCGCCATGACGATGACGCTCCCAGACAGATACTGGTGGACGCTCGGGCGATCGCCGGCGTCACGACTCGGCAAGACACGAGCGCGGCTCTCGTGAGCGCGTCGCCCGGCAGGGGATGCGAGCACCCGGTTCGGAGTCACAACAGATCAGGGGACTAGGGGTTCGACGTGGACGGACAGACGGGTAGGGGCTGCGCGTGGCGCGACGGTTGGTGCGGTGTTGCTCGCGTGTCCTTCGTTGTAGGAGCGTGCGGCCCATAGATGCCGGAAAGGCCGGATCTAGAATTTTTAGGAAAGCGATGTGCTCGAATCGCCGCTTCCAATACGCTCACCGGCGGACTCGACTACCAAAGTGGGGACTATGTCGTCTGCGATCTTGCCGAGGCTTCATGATGGCCCGACAGCGCTCACATTGCGTTCCCCTGGCGCGCGGCAGAGGGCTGCAGACCGGTCAATACGATATTGGCTCGTCGCTGCACCAACCCTGGTTCGGATCCCAGTCGCGGGCGTACTTACCTGGGCGTTGATCATGGAGGCGGCACTCTCGAGTCTCGTTCTGATCGTCGCCTACGTTGCGCTCGACATTGTCGATGGCAAGGTCGCTCGAGTCTTCGGGTACGACGACGCGCTGCGTCGTACTCTTGACGTCGTCATCGACAGGGTCTCAATCCACGTCTTTCTTTTGACGTGCTGCCTTGTGTTCGATAGCGGCTGGGCCCTATTCGTCGCTCTTGTCGTGCGCGACTTGGCGCACGGCGCCTTCAGCTTGCACTTGCTGCGCGGCCGGGACGTTGTCGTCGTCGGGGCGAAGTGGCATTCGATTTATGGTCTGTTCATCGCCGTGTATGTGTCTCTAGTGGTGACAGCGTCGCCGGCGAGTGCAGCAATCGGGTGGGTTGTCCTCCTGGCAAGCGTGATTGTTCTCGTGGACTACTGCCGTAGCGCCACTGCGGCAGCGGGCTACTACAGCAAACATCTGGCTGCGGAGGTCTGAGATGTCAACGCAGCCGCGAGAGCCTGCAGTTCGAGACCTCGAACTCATTCCTCAGGGACAGGTCGCGACAGTCGCGAGCTTCACGTGCTTTTCACTGACGTTATTCGCCGGAGCGACGTACTTCCTGGCTCCGGAGGCGGCCCCGCCGTGGTACTACCTCCCGATTACGATCCTCAGTTGCTTCGGTGTGTGGGCGAGCTTTCGGTTCAAGCGGTTTACGGATTTTCTGCGGCGGCGTTTCGCGTTCGTCGGAGCGTGGATGCGGCACATCGATGTCCTTCTGTTCGGCAACCCCGGCCAGGACGAGCTCGATGCTGTGCAACAGCCGAAAGCGATCGATGACACGGGGATGCAGCTAGTCATACCTGCGTCACCCTGGCCGAGGTCGCACGCGTTCCGCGTGCAGCTCATGGGTGTGAGCGCAGTGATCTTCAGCGCTTGGATCACGATGTACTCGGGTGGACCGTTTGACAGTCCCGCAGGGCAGATTCTCCTGGCGTTGCCGCTCCTGTCCCCCATCGTCGCTCGCCGTGGGGCGTCAATCGTCGCCGTATACCTCTACACCGTCGTCGTCGCGATCGTCTGCGACAAGGTGCTTCCTCATCGCGAGGAGACGCCGGGCCACGATTGGCTGATCTTCACCGCGGTGATCGTCCTCGGCCTGTCCGCACTGATCGCAGCGCGCCTCAAGCGCAACGAAGTCGTTGCCCGAAGACTCCTTCAAGAGGCACGGACGAGTGCCGCTAAAACTGATCATTTCCCGGATGGGCCCAACCTGGTCGATTGATGAGCCGCCGAAATTCGAGCAGTTTCCGCTGGATCATTCCGCCGCGAATGAAGGGGCTAGCCATCGCTAACGCGCTGCACCTCTGATGCTTCGGACCCTATGGAGTTGACTGAACCCATGGCTGCCCGACTCCTGCTCCTGGCGGACACCCATGTGCCCAAGCGGGCCCGCGACCTGCCGGCGGAGGTGTGGCGGGCGGCGGAGGACGCCGATGTCGTGATCCACGCCGGCGACTGGGTTGACGTACGCCTCCTCGACGAGCTCGAGGCGCGATCCACGAGGCTCGTCGCGTGCTGGGGCAACAACGACCACGGCGAGTTGCGCGAGCGACTGCCCGAGGTCGCGCGGGTCGAGGTGGAGGGCGTCCGCGTGGGCGTGGTCCACGAGACCGGGCAGGCCCAGGGGCGCGAGCAGCGCATGAGCGTTGAGTACGCCGACCTCGACGTGCTCGTCTTCGGCCACAGCCACATCCCGTGGGACACCGTGACGTCGACCGGCCTGCGGCTGCTCAACCCTGGCTCGCCCACCGACCGGCGCAGGCAGCCGCACTGCACCTACATGACTGCGACGGCAGTCGACGGCGGGCTCAGCGACGTCGTCCTGCACCAGCTCCCTGCGCGCGGATAGAGGACGTACAGGGCAGAGCGCCCAGGGCCTGTGTGCCAGTCTCGAGGTCATGTTGGTCGAGGCGGTGGGGGCGGCGCATCCCGAGTCAGTCTGGTGGCGGTTCACCACCCCGTCGCAGTGGCCGACGTGGGCTCCGCAGATCCGCGACGTGACATCGGCTGACTCCGAGCTGCGGGTGGGAGGCACCGGCCGGGTGTCCGGACCTGGTCCGCTCAGCGTCGACTACGAGATCGTCGAGGTCGATGCCGACCTGCGGGCCTGGTCGTGGGACGTGGCGGTCGGGCCGGCACGGGTGCAGATGCGCCACTACGTGCTGCCGACCGCGCAGGGCGGCAGTCGGGCGCTCCTGCAGGTGCACGGTCCGGCGGCGGTCCCCGCGCAGGCCTACCGGCCGATGGCAGGTGCAGCGCTACGCCGACTGGTTGCCATGCCCTCGCCGGGGGTCGAGCACGCCCGGCCGTCCGAGGTCGTCCGCGAGTTCGAGTTCGCCTTCACCCCGGCGTACGCCGCGGCCGCTCGACCGTTCGGGATCACTCCGGCGACGACGTCGGTGGAGGTGGGTCCGCACTGGCTCTACGTCCGCTACGGGCCGTGGAAGCTGCTGACACCGCGTGCGAACGTCGTCGCCGCGCAGCTCACCGGCGGCTTCAGCTTCGTCAAGACCGCCGGTCCCGCTCATCTGTCGCTGAGTGATCGCGGGGTGTCGATGATGAGCAACGGCGACCGGGCCCTGTGCCTGGAGTTCGCCGAGCCCGTGACGGCCATCGACACCACGGGCCTCATCCGGCATCCCGGCGCAACCCTCGCTGTCGCCGACCCCGAGGGCCTGGCAGCAGCGCTGGGTGTCTGACCCAGCAGGGCGTGAGAGCCAGTAGGTTCGGAGGATGCGCAACGGTGGCGGGCATCCCTTCGCCGCGCGCTGGAACCACAACACGCACTACTTCCCGCTCCTCGCCTCACGCGTCCCGGCCTCGGCGAGCCGGGTGCTGGACGTCGGGTGCGGCGAGGGCACGTTCTGCCGCTACGTGGCGACCGACCGGAGGTCCGTGGTCGGAGTCGACTCGGACCCGTCGGTGCTGCCCATCTCGTCGCCGGGCGTCAGCTGTGCCGCGGCCTCGGCGGTCGCGTTGCCGTTCGGGGACGGCTCCTTCGACGCGGTGACGATGACGATGGTGCTCCACCACGTCCACCCCGAGCGCGCCCTGTCCGAGGCGGTCCGGGTGCTCGCCCCGGGCGGCGTCCTCCTGGTGCTCGGGTTCGGACGCCGAGGGGGTCCGAGGGACCTGCTGCACGAGGTCCGGGACGTCCTGACCCACCAGGTGGTCTCCCGACGGATGCAGGCGTGGGACCCACCGACGGTCAAGGCGGACCCGCCCGACACGTGGGCGACGGTGCGGGCGACGGTGGCCCGGGCGCTTCCCGGCAGCACCTATCGGCGGCTGCCGATGTGGCGCTACCTCGTCGAGTGGCGCAAGCCGCACTGAGTACGACGCGCCCTAGCTGCTCGATCCCAGCCGCGACCGGAGCCAGCTGTTCGTCCCAGCCGCCAGGCCCTTGGCCTTCGGGAGGTCGCCGACGGGGATGACCGCGAGGGAGACGCCGTCGGCGAGCGACCACTTGAGAGCGTGGTAGACCTGCGACAGCGTGTGGTCGCTGTCCACGAAGGCGAGTCCGCCGGCGGCGACCACGACCTCGCGCCACGGCCCGGCGAGATCGCGCGCGACGTCCAGCTCGAGCAGATCGGCCGAGGTCCAGGCGGCGTACACGGTCACCTCGCAGGTGTTCCCCGTCGCCGTACGTCGTACGCCCGTGCCGGGGATCCGGCAGCCGCGAAGGGTTAGGTGCGACCGCGACGGGTACTGCCCCGTCTCACAGCCATCGTTGCAAAGGAGCAATCGTGTCGGACGACAAGCAGGTCGCCAAGGAACTGGTCGAGACGCTCAAGGACGGCGAGAAGGGTTTCGCTGACTCGGCCCACAAGCTGCACGGCGACGACCACTCGCAGTGGGCCGCGACGCTGACGCGCCTGTCGGAGCAGCGCCGGGACTTCCACCGCGAGATCGTCGCGATGGGTGAGGACTACGGCGACGACGTCGACGAGAGCGGATCGATCGCCGCGACCATGCACCGCGGGTGGATCTCGCTGAAGGACGCCCTCACCGGGGACTCCCCCGAGGGTGTGCTCAAGGCTGCGCTGACCGGCGAGGACCACGCCGTGTCGGAGTACGAGAAGGCGCTCCAGCAGGACCTGAGCGCCGGCTTCCGCGACGTCGTGACCCGTCAGCACACCGCGATCGTCGCTGCCCGCGACGAGGTCAAGGCTCTCGCGGCCAGCGCCTGAAGCGTCGCCTGAGGTCAGCGGCGAACCGCGCCGCTGACCTTCTTCAGGACTCCCTTGCCGGCCTCGACACCACGGGGGATCAGACGCTGCGGCTGGCGGTTCGCCAGATCGATGACGGAGTCAGCGATCCCCCAGGTGAGCTTGCCCTCGGAGAGCTCGACCAAGGTCTCCACCGGGAGACCCAGGGTGAGGTCCTCCAGCCCCTGACGCTCCTCCTCGGTCGAGGTCGGCGGGAGCTGGCGCACGATGATCCACTTGAACGCGCGCCCGGGCAGCGTCGAGGCCAGGTCTTGCACGGTCGATTGGCGGGTGAAGGGCCGGACGGCCATGAGGTCTCCTATCGGGGCGCGGGACCGCAGTGCGGCCCCGCGCAACGTACCGCCTATGTGGCGCCGGGAAAGCCGTTCTGCCGCCACGCCTCGTACATCACGACAGCCGCCGAGTTCGAGAGGTTGAGCGATCTCGGGCCGGCCACCATCGGGATGCGGAGCCGGTCGGTGACGCGGTCGTGGTCCAGGACCACGTCCGACAAGCCGGTCGGCTCCGGCCCGAAGAGGAGCACGTCGCCGGGCTGGAACTCGACATCGGTGTACCAACGGGTGGCGTGGGCGGTGAAGGCGAAGACCCGTGAGGACGCCAGGTCCTCACTGGCGAGCGCGGCGTCGAGGTCCGGGTGCACCGTCACCGACGCGAGGTCGTGGTAGTCGAGGCCCGCGCGCTTGAGCTTGGGCTCCGACAGGTCGAAGCCGAGCGGCTCGACCAGGTGGAGGTGCGCCCCGGTGCCGGCGACCATCCGGATCGCGTTGCCGGTGTTGCCCGCGATCCGGGGCTCGAGGAACATCACGTGGAACACGCCCCAGAACCTACTGCGAGCCGGTCTCCTGCAGCCGCGCGGTGATCGGTTCGAGCACCGAGATGAGCTCGGAGCGCTCGTCCGACGAGAGCGCGTCGTACGGCGCCTCGGCGAGCGCGTCGGTCAGCGACTCGATCCGGTCCTTGGTGGCGCGGCCTGCCTCGGTGAAGCGGCCCGAGGCATCGAGGAGGCCGCGACCGCGCATCCCGTCCATGAGGTCCGCGAGCAGTTGCTTGGGCAGGTGGTGGATCCGGCCGAACGTCTCCGCCGGGTAGACACCCGCGTCGAGGGCGCAGAGCACGTGGGCCTCCAGGCCGCCGATCTGCTCGGCCATCAGGGCCACGATGTGGCCGTCGCCGCGGTGCTCGCGGAGCATGTTGGCGGCGTACCAGAGCCGCGCGACCGGCTCCTCGGGCATCGGGAGCGAGCGCAGGCCGGCGTACATGACCCGGCCCTCGACCGGCGCGCTCACCGACGCCCGCGCCAGCAGCTCGGCGGCCCGAGCGAGACCCGGTGTCGCGACGTGGTCGACGAGGATCCGGCGCAGCGCGGCGACGCAGCCCTGCTGGCGCGCGGCGTGCGCGGCCTCGGGCGTGGTGGTCTCCCAGACCTTCGGGACGTGGCGGGCGACCTCGCCGGGGGCGAAGTTGTAGAACGCCGCGTCGACCACCTCGGCGGGCACCCGGCCGAGTGGGGCGGAACGCCCGGCGAAGTAGCCGTCCCAGTAGTTCGTGAAGCCGAGCGCCGCCATCGCCTCGTTGGGCTCGTCGGAGAAGAAGTTGACCAGCGAGATGGGTTCGGTGAGGTCGAACATCCGGCGGGCCACGGGCTCGGGGTGCGGCATCTGCGTCTCCTGGAGTCGTACGGCGCCCTCGGTGGGCAGCCTCTCACCAGGACCACGAACAGAGCGGGAGCGATACGACACCTGCGAATCCGCCACCAGGTCGGTCGAGCCCGGGAATGATGCTCCCCATGGCCGATGTCGAGACCGCGCACGAGCAGGACCGCGCTGAGCACCACCGCGCCGAGCGGCGTCGTGAGGCCAACACGATGGCCCTCTACATCGGGATCAGCCTGCTCGCCGCCCTGACGGCGCTGCCCGACAGCAAGCCGCTGCACGCCCACGGGCTCGGCGTCGTCTGGGGCATCACCCTGGGGCTCGCGCTGGCCCACTGGTTCTCGTTCTGGGTCAGCGCCGGGGAGTTCGACCGGCACGACGCCCGGGTCGCGGTGTCCCAGCTCGGCGGCGCGGTCGCCGTGGCGACGCTGGCGTCGATCGCGATGCTCGTCTTCCCGCGCAAGGTGGAGCTCAACGGCACCGAGCTGGTGCTGACGCTGTTCGTCGCGGTCGTCGGCTACCTCTCCATGCGGTGGAGCGGCGCCGGCCGGACCAAGGCCGCGTCGTTCGCCTTCGCGATCCTCGTGATCGCGACCCTGATCGTCGAGCTGAAGAACTGGCTCGCCGGCTACTGATCCCTCACCAGGGCTGGATGCCCGTCTCGTCGCGGAAGGTCCCGCTCGGCCCGCCGTCGGGCAGCGTCGCCAGCTCGAGGAAGATCGCGGCGCCCTGCTCCGGCGTACGCGTCCCTCGGTGGCCGTTGAGGTCGGTCGCGACGTAGCCGGGGCAGCCCGCGTTGACCAGGACGTTGGTGTCGGCGAGCTCCTTGGCGTACTGGATCGTGATCGCGTTGAGGTAGGTCTTCGTCGGGGAGTACGCCGCCGAGATCGGCCCGACCGCCTCGGCCTGCGCGGTCTGCAGGGCCAGGGAGCCGACCGTGCTCGACACGTTGACGACGCGCGGAGACTCGGCGCGACGCAGCAGCGGCAGCATCGCGTTGGTGACCCGGATGACGCCGATGACGTTGGTGTCGACGACCTCGAGGACCTGCGCGGCGCTGACCTGGGTCGGCTCCTGCGGCATCCCGCCGGTGATGGCGGCGTTGTTGACGAGCACGTCGAGCCCACCCTCCGCCTCGAGCTGCGCGGCCGCGGCGGCGACGCTCGCGTCGTCGGTCACGTCGAGGGGTACGCCGAAGACGTCGTGCCCGTCGGCCTGGAGCTTGGCGACCGCCTCGTCGCGCCGACCCGCGTGGCGGGCGCCCACGCCGACGCGGAAGCCGAGCCGCGACAGGCCCGCGGCGATCTCGTAGCCGATGCCCTTGTTGGCGCCGGTGACCAGTGCTGTCTTCTTGTTCTCTGTCATGCCCCGATGGTGGGCAGGCGACCCCGCTGCGTTCCAAGACCGATCGGGTCGGTCCTGATACCGCAGCGGTATGACCCCAGGTGAGCGACGTACGCTCGGTGCCGTGGAGACCCGCGAGCTGCGCTACTTCGTCGCCGTCGCCGAGGAGTCGCACGTCGGCCGCGCGGCCGAGCGCCTCGGGATGGCCCAGCCTCCCCTGTCGCGAGCGATCGCCCAGCTGGAGCGACGGCTGGGCGCCGACCTCTTCGTGCGTACGCCGCGGGGCGTGACGCTCACGAGCGCCGGCGAGACCCTGCTCCGCGAGGGCCGGGCAGCCCTGGCCGCGGTCGAGGCGGCCGAACGGCGTACGCGCCGGACCGCCCAGGCGGGTGGCCGCGCCCCGGTGGTGCTCACCGCCAAGGCCGGGGCGACCAGCGAGCTGATGGCCAAGCTGCTCGACGCCTACGCCGCCGAGCCCGACGCCGTCGAGGTCGAGGTGGTGCTGAGCGCGCCGGGCCACCAGGCGCTGATGCTGCGCGACGGGCGGGCCGACGTGGCGATCCTGCACCGGCCGTTCGACGACCTGAGCGGCTTCGACACCGACATCCTGACCGTCGAGGACCAGGTGCTGATCCTGCCGGCCGGCCACCCGGAGAGCACCCGCAGCTCGATGACCCTCGCCGAGGCGACCTCGCTCCTGCCGATGCCGCGCTGGCCCGACCTCGACGGCACCTACCCCGACGGGCCCGGTCCCGAGCTCCGCGACCTCACCCAGATCCTCCAGCTGATCCGGCTCGGCCGCACCGCGATCGTGCTCCCCGAGTCGGCCCGCGCCAACCTGCGCGATGGGCTGGCCGTCGTACCTCTCACCGATGCCCCGCAGGTCACGACCGTCATCGCGTGGCCACCGCACAGCACCTCGCCCGGCGTGGCCGGGCTGGTGCGCACGGCGGGCCGCCTCTGACCCGGGACGTCATGCGGAGGGAGCAAGGGGACACACCATCCGTATGACGTCCGCGGCGATCAGGGTCGGCGGTTCCCGTGGATCCGGGCCGCGTGGCGCGCGTAGACGCGTGGCGCCAGCCGTGGCACGAGGACCCGTGCGGGCGGCGGGGCGGCCTGCAGCATCTGGGCGAGCACCTCCGGGTCGCCCTCGTAGGCGAACATGCCGAAGACGAGCAGGAGGTCACGCTTCGGCACCCCGGCAGCGCCCGCCTCGCCGATCCGGTGCCACTCCTCCTCGGTGAGGTGCGCTGCTGCCAGCGGCAGCAGGTGGCGCTCCTCCGCCTCGAGGTGCTCGCGCAGCAGGACGTGGAGCTGCCCCAGCGCGTCGACGAGCTCGGCGGCCTCCGCCTCGGCGGGCCCGGCGGTCCACGCCGTGAGGGCCTGGTCGACCCGGTGCAGACTCTGGTCGATCCCGGCGTGCTGCGCCTCCGCGACCTCGAGGAGCGTCCGTTCCGCGTCGGTCAGGCGCGGCCCGAGCACGGGCCAGAGCAGCTCGTCCTCGCCGGTGTGGTGGTGGTGCATCAGCGCGCAGAGCAACCTGAGGTGCGCGGTGACGTCACGGACCAGGGCCCGAGAGCCGGGGGTCGCCCGGCGTACGGCGTCGGGCGCCAGGCGGAACTCACGCAGGAGGGCCGTGTGGACCACGATCATGTCGCGGATGTCCACGCCCTGGTCGGGGCGGTGCTGGGGCTGCGGGGCAGGAGTCGTGTTCATGCGACAACCCTCGGGCCGGCGCCCACGCGTTCCCATCCCAGGAACCTGGGGTATTTGCGGATCCCCGCCCGCGGGCGCGGGTCCCGGATGAAGATGGGTGGGTGAGCACATCGAGGTGGCGCGACCTGGACGCGCGGTTGCGCGAGGCGATCGCCCCGGACCTCGACCGCGCCGCGCTGGCCGAGGTGGTCTACGCCGAGGTCGCGCGCTACGTCCCCTACGACTTCGCGTGCTTCGCGACCACGGACCCCGCCTCCGGGGTCATCACCTGGGCCTCCAAGACGCGGTCGCTCGGCGTCGGCGACGAGGAGTTCGCGGCGACGGAGTACGGACCGCCCGACGTCAACAAGTTCGAGGACATCGCGCGCCGCAGCCCGCCGGTCGGGGCCCTGCACCTGGACACGGACGGCGACCCCGACTCCTGCCGCCGCCACCGCGACTACATGCGACCCCGCTTCGGGTTCACCGACGAGCTGCGCGCCGCCTTCGTCAGTCGAGGTGCGACCTGGGGCGCTCTGGCCCTCTACCGGGCCGCGGGCGATCCGCCGTTCACCGCCGACGATGCCGCCCAGGTCGCAGGCTCGCTCGAGACGGTCGCCGCTGCGATCCAACGCAGCCTCTTCTCGCTCCCGCCCGACCAGCGCACCCAGCCGGCTCAGGTCGAGAGCGACGGTCCCGCGGTCCTCATCGTCGACGCGTCCGACCAGGTGACCCACCTGACGCCGGCGGCCCGGGTCGCCATCGAGCAGCTCGGCGGGTGGGACCACGGCGCGCTCCCGGCCAGCCTCCTCGCCGTGGTGGCGAGCTCTCGCAGCAGCGGTGACCCGCTGACGTCGCGGACGCTCGCCGAGTCCGGGACCTGGATGAGCCTGCGCGCGGCGCGGCTGACCGGGGCCGGCGGTGGGTACGACGTGGTCGTCAGCGTCGAGGCCACCCCGCGCGCGACCCTCAGCCGGCTCGCTCTCGCCGCCCACGGGCTCACGGCGCGCGAGGAGGAGGTGGCTCTGCTCGTGCTCCAGGGCGTCAACACCGAGGGCATCTCGTCCGCCCTGCACCTCTCGCCGCACACCGTGCAGGACCACCTCAAGGTGATCTTCGCGAAGGTGGGCGTCCGGAGCCGCCGAGAGCTCACGGCCAGGCTCGTCCTGACCTGAGCGGACCTCGTCAGACGAGGTTGACGGCCCGCACCGAGGCGGCGTCCATGGCGTGCTCGATCTCGGCGAGGACGTCGACCGGGATGGCAGTGTCGACCGAGAGCGCGACGAGGGCCTGGCCGCCGGGGGTCTGGCGGGAGACCTGCATGCCGGCGATGTTGATGCCGGCGTCGCCGAGGATGCCGCCGACGGTGCCGACCATGCCGGGGCGGTCCGCGTAGGTGAAGAAGGCGAGGTGCTCGGTGGGCTCGATGTCGACGTCGAAGCCGTTGACGTCGACCAGCCGCTCCTTGAAGGCGATGCCGACGAGCGTGCCGCTCACCGACACCTGGGAGCCGTCGGCGAGGGTGCCGCGGATCGTGATCAGGTTGCGGTGGTCGGGGCTCTCCGGGTCGGCGACGAGGCGTACGGCGGTCCCGCGCTCGGCCGCGAGGAGCGGTGCGTTGACGTAGGAGACCTGCTCCCCCACGATGTCGGCGAAGATACCCTTGAGGGCGGCCAGCTCGAGCACCTTGACGTCGTAGTCGGTGATCTCGCCCCGCACCTCGACGTCGACCTGGACCGCGACCTCGCCGGCCAGCGCCGTGAAGACGCGGCCGAGCTTCTCGGTGAGCGGGATGCCGGGCCGGACCTCCTCGGCGATCACGCCGCCCTGGACGTTGACCGCGTCGGGGACGAGCTCGCCGGAGAGCGCGAGGCGCACGGACTTGGCGACGGCGATGCCGGCCTTCTCCTGGGCCTCCTCGGTCGAGGCGCCGAGGTGCGGCGTCGCGACGACGTTCTCCAGCTCGAAGAGCGGGCTGTCGGTGCAGGGCTCCTGGGCGAAGACGTCGAGACCGGCGGCCGCGACCCGGCCCTCCTTGAGCGCGGCGTACAGAGCGACCTCGTCGACGATCCCGCCGCGCGCGGCGTTGACGAGCACCAGCGACGGCTTGACCCGGTGCAGCTCGTCGGCGCCGATCAGGCCGACGGTCTCGGGGGTCTTGGGCAGGTGGACGGACATGAAGTCCGCCTCGGCAAGCAGGGTGTCGAGGTCGACGAGCCGCACGCCCATCTGGGCCGCGCGACCGGCCTGCACGTAGGGGTCGTAGGCGATGACCTTCATGCCGAACGCCGAGAGGCGCTGCGCGACGAGCACGCCGATCCGGCCGAGGCCGACGATGCCGACGGTCTTCTCGTAGAGCTCGACGCCGCTGTAGCGCGAGCGCTTCCACTCGCCGTTCTTGAGCGCCGCGTGGGCGGGCGAGACGTGGCGGGCGGCCGCGAGCATCAGCGCGACGGCGAGCTCGGCGGCGGAGACGATGTTGGAGGTCGGCGCGTTGACGACCATCACGCCGGCCTGGGTCGCAGCGCGTACGTCGACGTTGTCGAGGCCCACGCCCGCACGCGCGACGACCTTGAGACGCGTGGCGGCGGCCAGCGCCTCGGCGTCGACCTTGGTGGCCGAGCGGACCAGCAGCGCGTCGGCCGCACCGATGGCCGCAAGCAGCTCGGCGCGGTCGGCGCCGTTGCAGTGGCGGATCTCGAAGTCCGGCCCCAGCGCGTCGACGGTGGCGGGGCTCAGCTCTTCGGCGATGAGTACGACAGGGGTGGTCACAGCGGTCTGTCCTGACGGGTGGTGCGGATGAGTGCACGACGCTGTGCTTCGCCGAAACTGTACCCGACCTGTGCGAGTTAATCGGTGGCGTCCACGGCCCGTCGGCACCTACCCTCGACCGGTCGTATCCCCTCCGTCAGGCAGGCCACATTGAAGCTCTGAGACGTGCCCTCACCGCCACTTCTCATGGAGCTCTGTCATGCCTGCAACCACCTCTGTCATCACCGCGTCCGCGCTCGGTTTCACCTGGCCGGACGGCACCGCGGTCCTCGACGGCCTCGACCTCCTGGTCGGCCCCGGCCGCTCCGGGCTCGTCGGCGTCAACGGCGCCGGGAAGTCCACCCTCCTCCGGCTCGTCGCCGGCGACCTGCGGCCCACCACCGGCCACCTGACCGTCGCCGGCGAGGTCGGCTACCTCCCCCAGGACCTCACGCTCGACGCCGGCCAGCGCGTCGACGACTTCCTCGGCATCGGAGAGGTACGGCGGGCCGTGCTGGCCGTCGAGGGCGGCGCCGTCGACCAGCACCTCTTCGACCTCATCGACGACGACTGGGACGTCGAGGACCGCGCGGTCGCCGAGCTGGGCCGCATCGGCCTGCCCGACGGCGCGCTCGACCGACGTCTCGGGGAGCTGTCCGGCGGCGAGGTCACCCAGCTCGGCCTGGCCGGGCTGCTGCTCCGGCGACCCGACGTGCTGGTCCTGGACGAGCCCACCAACAACCTCGACGCCGACGCCCGCGCCCGCCTCTACGACGTCGTCGACGGCTGGACCCGATCCCTGCTCGTCGTCAGCCACGACCGGCAGCTGCTCGAGCGGATGGACCGCATCGGCGACCTCCGCGGCGGCTCGGTCCGGTGGTACGGCGGTGGCTACTCGTCGTACGCCGCCCAGGTCGCGGCCGAGCAGGAGGCGGCCGAGCAGGCCGTGACGACCGCGCGCTCCGACGTACGCCGACAGCGCAACGAGCGTGCGGACGCCGAACGGCTGCTCGCCGGCCGTCGTCGGCAGGCCAAGAAGGCGGAGGCGACCACCGGGCTCGGCAAGGCCGCGATCCACGCGAAGCGCAACCAGGCCGAGAAGTCCGCGGCGAAGTACCGCAACGTCCACGACGACCGGCTCGAGAAGGCTCGCGAGCGGCTCGACGCCGCCGAGTCACGGCTGCGCGAGGACCGCGAGATCCGGATCGACCTGCCCGGCACCGAGGTGCCGCGCGGCCGCGTCGTGCTCGAGGCCGACCTCCCGATCAGCGGCCCCGACCGGATCGGCGTCGTCGGCCCGAACGGCTCCGGCAAGACCACGCTGCTGCACCGGCTGGTCGACCAGGCGCAGGTGCCGGCGGCCCTGCTCCCCCAGCGGCTCGACGTGCTCGACGACGACCGCACGGTCTACGAGAACGTCGCCCACCGCGCGCCCGACGCCGACCCCAACGCCGTGCGCGCCCGGCTGGCCCGCTTCCTCTTCCGCGGCGGGGCCGCGGACCGACGGGTCGGCGACCTGTCCGGCGGGGAGCGCTTCCGCGCGACGCTCGCGGCGCTGCTGCTCGCCGAACCACCGCCCCAGCTGCTGCTGCTCGACGAGCCGACCAACAACCTCGACTTCGCGTCGTACGACGCCCTCGTCTCGGCGCTCGAGGCCTACCGCGGCGCGCTGGTGGTCGTCAGCCACGACCTCGACTTCCTCGACGACATCGGGGTCGACCGCGTCGTCGACCTGACAGGCTGACCTCATGGAGATCGAGACCGAGCGCCTGGTCATCCGGCCCTGGCGCCACGAGGAGGCAGCGCGCCTGCTCGACATCCTGGGCCGGGTCGAGGTCGCGAAGTGGCTCGGCGACGGCCCGCCGGTCCTGATGAAGACGGTCGGCGAGGCGCACGCGCGGATCGACCGCTACGCCGACATCAGCGCCGTGCCGCCGCGCGGCATCTGGGCCATCGAGCGCAAGGCCGACGGAGTCGTCGCCGGCACCGTGCTGCTGGTGACGCTGCCGAACGACAAGCACGGCGAGGTCGAGATCGGCTGGCACCTCCACCCCGACTCGTGGGGCCACGGCTACGCCAGCGAGGCCGCCCGCGCGATCCTGCGGCACGGGTTCGAGGCGGGGCTGCCCGAGATCCTCGCCGTCACCCACCTGGGCAACGAGAGGTCGCAGGCGGTGATGGGCCGGATCGGGCTGCCGGGGCGCGGCGTCACGCACCAGTGGTACGACGAGCCGTCCGAGCTCTTCGGGATCACGGCCGAGGAGTGGTTTCAAGACAGGCGCTAGCGCGCCTTCCTCAACCTACGAAGTGAAGAGCGACTGACCGACGTACTCCCCCGCGGCGACGCCGGGCGGGACGGCGAAGAGCGCCGAGCCGGTGACCTTGAGGTACTCCATCATCGCGTCCGACTTCGCCATGGCGTTCTGGACCGGGATGAAGTGGGTGTCGGGATCGGTGACGTAGGCGATGAAGAAGAGCCCCGCGTCGAGGCCGCCGATCGGGTTGGAGCCGTCGACGAAGTTGTAGCCGCGGCGCAGCATCCGGACGCCGTTGTTGAAGTCCGGGTGCACGAGGCGGACGTGCGCGTCCTTGGCGATGACCGGGCCGTTGCTGCCGGGCATCGAGAAGTCGGGCTCGGTGAACTCCGTGCCGCCCGAGAGCGGGGCGCCGGTGTCCTTGGTGCGACCGACGAAGTCCTCCTGGTCGCCCAGGGTCTGCCGGTCCCAGATCTCGATGTTCATGTTGAACCGGCGCGCGACGAGGTAGGAGCCACCGGCCAGCCACTCGGCACCGGCGTCAGCACCGGGAGCGACCCAGACGTGCTTCTCGACGTCGGCCGTCTCCTGCGACTTGATGTTGGCGGTGCCGTCCTTGAAGCCGAAGAGGTTGCGCGGCGTGGACTGCTGCGTCGAGGTGGTCGACGTGCGGCCGAAGCCGAGCTGCGACCACCGCACCGCGACGGTGCCGAAGCCGATCCGGGCCAGGTTGCGGATCGCGTGGACCGCGACCTGCGGGTCGTCGGCGCAGGCCTGGACGCAGAGGTCGCCGTACGACTTCTCGGGGTCGAGGACGTCGCCCGGGAAGTGCGGCAGGGTGCGCAGGGCCTTCGGCTGCCGGTCGGCGATGCCGAAGCGGTCCTTGCCGTCCGCGTCGCGGAAGAGCGAGGGCCCGAAGCCGAAGGTGATGGTCAGCCCGCCGGCCGTGAGCCCGATCGCCTCGCCGGTGTCGTCCGGCGGCAGGTTGACCGAGCCCTCGGTGGGGCCGATCTCGCCGGCCGGCAGGCCGCGGGTCATCCGGTCGGCCGCCTCGGTCCAGGCCTTGAGGAGCGCGATCAGCTGGGCCCGCGACGCAGTGGTGACGTCGAAGGCCGCGAAGTGCAGCCGGTCCTGGGCCGGGGTGACGATGCCGGCCTGGTGCTCGCCCCGGAAGGCGTAGGTGTCCGCCTCGACCGCCGCGGTTGCGGGCTCGTCAGCGGTCGCCCGGCCGGCCACGAAGGCGCCAGCAGCCAGGCCGGCGGCGATACCGCCACCGACCACGCCGCGTCGAGAGACCCCGGTCAGGACAGCACCGCCGCGGTGAGCTGCGAGAGGGGCTCGGACAACGCGTTGACGGCGTTGGCGAGGTCCTTGATCTGCTCCTGGGTCAGGTCGTCGTAGAACGTGAAGCCCGTCGCGGTCTTCTGGGCGTCGAGCAGCTTCTGCAACGCGGCGAAGCGCGCGGTCAGGGTCTTCGCGAGCTCGGGGTCCTTCTGCTCGACGATCGGCTTGAGACCCTCGAAGCCGACCCGGGCGCCGTCGACGTTGGCCTGGAAGTCCCACAGGTCGGTGTGCGACCAGTACTCCTCCTCGCCGGTGACCTTGCCGGCCGCGACCTCCTCGAGCAGGCCGCGCGAGCCGTTCGCGATCTGGTCGACCGTGTAGTCGAGCGTCTGCACCCGGTCGTCCAGGGTGGTGATGTTCTTCATCAGGTCGTCGGCGTAGAAGGCGCGCTGCTTCGGGGTGAGCGGCGTGTAGTCCACGGCCAGCTGCGGCCACAGGTCCTTCTCGATCCGGTGCCAGCCGGTCCACTTCTGGCCGGGCTCGAGGTCGGCCTCACGCGCATCGGTCTTGGGGTCGAGGTCGCCGAAGGATTCCGCCACGGTCTCGATCCGCTCCCAGTGGGTGCGGGCCTCGGGGTAGAGGGCGCGCGCCGCGTCGTCGTTGCCGGCCTTGTAGTCGGCGATGAACTCACGCGTCTTGCTCACGAGCTGGTCGGACTGGTCCTGGACGTAGGCCGAGTAGTTGGCCAGCGCGGTGTCGACCAGCTGCTGGTCGTCGGAGGACACAGCCGGCTGGTCGCCGGACTTCGTGACGGTGAAGTCGGCGCGGATGCCGTCACCCTTCATGCCCGGCTTGCACGCGGTCGTGTAGGTGCCGGCGGGGGCGTTGACCACGAGCTGGCGGGAGAGCTGCGGCCCGACGTTCTCGACCTCGGCCACGATCCGGAGCCCGTCCGCGCCGAGGAGGTAGAACTCGGTGACCTTCGAGCCCTCGTTGGTGACGTTGAACTTCAGCGTGCCGGCCGGCACCTCGGTCGTGGAGACGTCGCAGCTGTCGTCGGTCGACGTGACCGTCACGGCCCGGGGGTCACTCGAGTCGCCACCGGAGTCCTTGGCGTTCTCGGTGCACGCGGCGAAGAACGGCGTCGCGACCAGCAGGGCGGCCACGAGGAAGGGCTTGCGCATCAGGTGTCGGTTCCTTCGGGAGGGTCAGTTGCTGACGGGGGCAGGGGTGCGCGGAGCGGTACGCCGGCGCGCACCGCGGACGAAGAGGAACATCACCGGCACCACGTAGAGGACCCAGACGGTCGCCTCGAGCACGGTGGTCTGCGGGGAGAAGTTGAAGATGCCCTTGAGCAAGGTGGCGTACCAGGTCGACGGGTCGATCGTGTCCGAGACGTCCCAGGCCAGGTTGTTGAGCCCGGGCAGGACGCCGGCCTCCTGGAGGTCGTGGACGCCGTACGACAGGACGCCGCCGGCGACCAGGATCAGGAAGCCGCCGGTCCAGGTGAAGAAGGTGCTCAGGTTGATCGAGATCGCGCCGCGGTAGAGCAGGTAGGCCAGGACCACGGCGGTGGCGATGCCGAGGGCGGCGCCGACCAGCGGCTGCCACGTCGAGTCGGTGTCGCGCGAGACCGCCTCGGTCGCCGACCAGAGGAAGAGCGCGGTCTCGAGGCCCTCTCGGCCGACGGCGAACATCGCCACCAGCACCAGGCCCCACCACGGGCCCTCGACGGCGTCGTCGATCTGGCCGCGCAGCTCACCGCTGAGCGACCGCGCGGCGCGCGCCATCCAGAAGATCATCCAGGTCACGAACACGACCGCGACGATCGACAGGGTGCCGCCGATGGTCTCCTGCGCCTCGAAGGTCAGGCCGCGCGGGCCGTAGAAGAGGGCGAAGCCGAACCCGAGCGAGACGAGGACGGCGATCGCGACGCCGGTCCAGATCCGCGGCAGCAGCTCGCGCTTGTCGATCTTCACGAGGTAGGCGACCAGGATGCTGACCACGAGGGCCGCCTCGAGGCCCTCGCGCAGGCCGATCAGGTAGTTCGCAAGCACAGACCGGGATGTTACGCCTACCCGTTAGGTATGCCTAACCAAAGGTGGGGTTCATCACCCGATCAGATCGCGCAGCCGTCCGGCCCGCACGCCTCGGCGTCGGCGCCGCCGGCCATCTGCAGCACCGGGTGGGACGCGCTCCACGCCTGGTCGAGCACCTGGCTGAAGACCTCGGCCGGCTGGGCGCCGAAGACGCCGTACGCCTGGTCGACGACGAAGAACGGGACGCCGGTGGCGCCGTACGCCCGCGCCTGGGCGATGTCGGCCTGCACGGCGTCGGCGTACTCGTCGCTCGCCAGCACCGCGCGGACGCGGGCCTCGTCGAGGCCGACGCCGATGGCGGTCGCCGCGAGCACGTCGTGGTCGCCGACGTCGGCGGCCTTCTCGAAGTACGCCGAGAGCAGCGCCTCCTTCAGCTCGCGCTGGAGGGCCGGGCCGCCGGTCTCGAGGGCGAGGTGGAGCAGGCGGTGGGCGTCGATCGTGTTGGTGTGCACGGTGTCGAAGAGCCGCATAGCGAGGCCCTCCTCGGCGGCGGTGTCCATGAGCTGCTGCTGCATCTGCCGCATCTCGGCCTCGGGTCGGCCGTACTTGCGGGCGATCACGCCGGTCGACAGCTCGTGGCCGTGGTGGGGCGCGGTCGGGTCGAGCTCGAAGGACCGGTAGACGACCTCCACCTCGTCGGCGTGCTCGAAGGTCGACAGGGCCGTCTCCAGACGACGCTTGCCCACGAAGCACCACGGGCAGACGACGTCACTCCAGATCTCGATGCGCATGCTGGAGCAACGCCGTCCGTCCCGCGTGTCTTCCCGGATCAGTGTGTGACGGGCTCCATGCCGTCCTCGGGGAGCTCGACCTCGCCGATCATCTCCTCGATCTGCTCGGTCGACATCGCGACCGCCATCGCCCAGTAGTAGATGACCAGGCTCCAGATCCCGACGACCACGGCGTCCCAGCCGAACGGGATCAGCGCGTCCTCGCCCTTCGGGCCGAACGTGCTGACGTAGACGATCACGCCCATGCCGAGCAGGTAGGGGATCAGCCAGGACGACGCACGCCAGTCGAGCGTCGGCTTGTGCGGGTTGAGCTTGAAGACGCGGTTGGCGACGAGGATGGCGTAGCCGACCAGGATCGTGACGCCGAGCTTCCAGATGGTGTCCCAGCCGGTCCACAGGATGATCAGGTTGGCGACGATGAAGGCGAGCGGCGAGAAGACGCTCGCGACGGGCAGCCGGTAGGGACGGTCCGCGTCGGGCAGCCGGCGCCGGAAGGCACCGAGTGACAGCGGCGCCCCGCCGTACATGAGGACGGACGCACTCGTGATCAGCCCGACCAGCGACTGCCAGCTCGGGAACGGCAGGAAGCAGATGCAGCCGGTGACGAAGGCAGCGATCAGGCCGGCCCACGGGACGCTGCGCTTGTTGGTCCACTCGAAGCACGCGGGCACGTAGCCGTTGCGGGCCAGGCCGTAGGCCAGTCGGGACGAGCCGGTCGTGTAGATCAGGCCGGTGCCGGCAGGGCTGATGATCGCGTCGATGTAGATGATCGCGGCCAGCCAGCCGATCGAGAGCAGCGTCGCCACCTCCGCGAACGGACCCGTGAACGTCGTGTAGAGGCCCTTGCCGGTCTGGTCCCAGGTGTCGCCGATCGCGCTCTGGGGCAGCGCGAACAGGAAGACCAGCTGGAGCAGGATGTAGATGATCGTGCCGAAGACGACCGAGCCGATGATCGCGAACGGCACGTCCCGCTTGGGGTTGGCCGACTCACCGGCGAGCTGGTCGGCCTGCTCGAAGCCGAGGTAGCTGAAGATGATGCCGGCGGAGGACACGGCCGCGAAGATCGCGTGCAGCCCGCCGGGGTTGAAGCCGTTGGCCGCGGTCAGGTTGCCGGTGTCGAAGTTGGCGATCGCGAGGACCAGGATCGTGAGGAGCGGGATCGCGATCTTCCACCAGGTCGCGGCGCTGTTGGTCGCCGCGAGCTTCTTGACGCCGAGGAAGTTGATGGCGGTCAGGACGGCCATCAGGATGATCGCCACGACGATGCCGGTCGGGCTGAGCACGGAGGTCTCCGGGTCGATCCAGTCCTTCGCGAAGCCGTAGTGGCCGGCGTACGTCAGCATCGCCGAGACCTCGATCGGTGCGACCGTGGCGGCGTTGAGCCAGGCGAACCAGCCGAACGACGCCCCGGCGACACCGCCGAAGGCGTAGTGCGGGAAGCGCGCCGTCCCGCCGGAGACGGGGTACATGCCGCCGAGCTCGGCGTGCGGCAGCGCGAGGATGACGATGGCGACGCCGCCGATCACCCAGGAGATGATCGCGGCCGGGCCGGCCTCGATCAGGGCCTTCTGGGGCCCGAACAGCCATCCCGATCCGATGATCGAGCCCATCGAGGCCCACATCAGCCCGACCAGGCCCACCTCACGGAGCAGCTTGGTGCTGCGCTGCCGCGCCTGTGGTGATTCCTGCGGTGATTCCTGCGTGGTCGTCATCCCGGGTCGCACCTCCTGTGCGCCCACTTCGACCCCCTCCCGGATGGAGGAGCGAGCGGGCCGAAGGGTCCTCTACCCAAAGTTCGCGGCGACCTATCGTCGAGCAGCGGCAATCACCACGGCGGGGTGAGCTGGGCGTACGACGTCACCACCGTCTGCTGCCCGAGCGTGACGCCGGTCAGGCGCGTCACCACCCAGAAACGTCCGGTGCCGACCCGCCACGCGAGCAGGTCGGTGCCGGTAGATGTCCGCGAGTCGTAGAGCACGGTCGACGCGTCGATCCACCCCGACACCTGGCAGCAGGACTTCTGCCGACCCGTCTCGGACGGGATCAGCAGGATCTCGCCGGGAGTCCAGGTGACGGAGATCCAGTCCGACGTGCCCTCCGGGCTCGCGCCGCCCGGCGGCTCCGGGATCGTCGCGCCGGCGGTGAACGCCTGCGCCATCCGGGTCCCTCCGGTCCGGGCCCGCCCGTTGAGCTGGGACGACCCGAGCGGGAGCTCGGGGACCGCCCCGCCGATGACGTTGCTGGACCCGTCGGTGACACCGTCGACGGAGTACTCCGGCGCCTGCGCGAGCGGCCGGGAGGGGTCGGCCAGCACGATCCGGTCAGCGGCGATCCAGGTGGCGTCCCACGTAGGTGACGTCCCGGTGTCGAAGCTGGACCAGCGTCCCGTGCGGAGGGTGTAGAGCAGGATCGAGTGCTCCTGGGGGAACATCAGGTAGTCGCCGCCCCTCGAGAGCAGCGACGGCCCGAGCCGCACCCGCTGGATGCCCTCGGGATCGGTCATCGGCTCCACGCGCGACACGTCGACCGACCGCAGCCGGCCGTCGGCACCGAGCACGTCGACCGCCTCGACGCCGCCGTCGGGGCCGTAGACGCCGTACGCCGCGAGCGCGCGGTCGAGCGGGTCGTCGTCGATGCTGCCGCTCACCTGCGAGAGGTCGACGACGCTCGGCAGCGGGCTGTCCGGGTAGGCCGGCAGTCGCTGTTCGTCGGCGACCGTCGGCGCCCACCACACCGGGACGCCGCTGTAGGTCGCGTCGTGCGACGAGATCTCGGGCTCGTAGGTGGACCGCAGGGTCGAACGGTTCGACGGGGTCGGCGTCTGCGTGGGAGCGACCGTCGGCTTCCGGGTCGGCGCCGGGTCGTCGCCCGGGTCACCCTCGACGAGCGCCACGGTCCCTGCGACCGCGATCACTGCGACTGCTGCCGCCGCCACCAGGGTCGTCGTACGACGCCGACGCCCCCGCAGACCGGCGCGCCACGCCGTGTCGGCGAGGTCCGGGGCGGTCACGTCGGCGACGGTCTCGTGCAGCAGGTCGTGCAGGCGCTGGTCGGTCATCGCGACTCCTCGTGGAGGAACTCGGCGAGCTCGGGCGCTGCCTCGCGCAGTCGCCGCAGGGACAGGTGGGTCTGGCTCTTGACGGTGCCGACGGACACCCCGAGGACGTCGGCCGTCTCGCGCTCGGTGAGGTCGTCGAAGTAGCGCAGCACGATCACGGCGCGCTGCCGTGGGGTGAGCGTCCGCAGCGCCTCGAGCACCAGGATCCGGCGTTCGGGCTCCGGTCGCGCCTGGGCCCCGTCCACCTCGATCGCGGTCAGCACCTCGTGGCGGCGCTTGCGCCACGAGGAGACGTGGTCGTGGTGGATCACCGTGCGCGCGTAGGCATCGGGGCTGGTGCCGCGCAACCGGCTCCACCTCATCGCGACCTTGGTCAGCGCCTCCTGGACGAGGTCCTCCGCCCGCTGCCGGTCACCGGTGAGCAGCACGGCGCCGCGCAGCAGCTGCGGCTGCGCCGCCTGCGCCCAGCGCGTGAACTCCTCGCGCTGCCCGAGTGCCTCCATCGCCGCCACACTTCCAGAACGCGGCGACCGGCCAAAAGGTTGGAGCCCCGGTCAGACCGGCCAGGCGGGCAGGGTCACCGTGAACGTCGTACCGACCCCGAGAGCGGAGCGGATGTCGACCTTGCCCTCGTGGCGTTCGGCCACGGTCGCCACGATCCGCAGCCCGAGCCCGGTGCCGGGCTCGCGGAGGGCGTCGGGGTTGGTGGTGCGGAAGAAGGCCTTGAAGAGGCCCACCTGGTCGTCCTCGGAGATGCCGAGGCCGTCGTCGGCGACCTCCAGGACGACGGTCTCGGCGCGACGCTCGGCCGAGACGGTGACCGTGCCGCCGGTCTGGGTGTACTTCACGGCGTTGCTCACCAGGTTGCCGACCAGCCGGTCCAGCTCGGTCGGGTCACCTGGGACGACCAGGTCGTCGCCGAGGTCGACGCGCATCGTCAGACCCTTGGTCCGGGCGGTCGAGTCGACGAGGGCGAGCACGTCGCCGACGACGCGGCGTACGTCGACGGGCTTGCGCTCCAACGGGTGCTGGGGGTCGCTGACCCGGGCGAGCAGGAGCAGGTCCTCGACGACCTTGGTCATCCGCCGCGAGCCGCGCTCCATCGCCTCCTGGTAGCGCACCGCCAGCGGCTCGAGGTCGAGGCCGCCGAGCATCTCGAGGTTGCCGGCGATCACCGCGAGCGGGGTGCGCAGCTCGTGGGAGAGGGTCGCGATCAGCTGGCTGCGGTAGTCGTCGAGCTGCTGGAGCTCGCGCACCAGCTGGCGCTCCCGCTCGAGCGCCTGGGCGGTCTTGAGCGCTGCGCCGAGGTCGTGACCGATCTCGAGCGCGGAGCGGATCTCGACCGGCGACCAGGGCGGGTGCTCCTCGAAGCGCGAGAGCGCCAGGAACCCGACGCACTCGGTACCGGCACCGAGCGCCACGGCAAGCGCCGACGTCACGCCCATGTCAGCGAGCTCGCGGTGGACCTCCTCCGGCACCTCGGGCGATTCCCCCACCGTGACGATGAGGGCCTCCTGCGCCGCCCAGAGCGCTGGCGCGAGCTCGTGCGCGACCTGGATCAGGTCGTCGGACAGGTCGAGCATGTCGCCGCTGCCCTTGCGGGCGTAGCCGACGCCGACCGGGTCGAGCACCTGGATCCACGAGCCGCCGGCACCGAACCCCTTCACCAGCGGGACGTGGGTGTGCTGGAGGACGGCCTGCAGGGAGGCGTGGGCGGGCATCGACGCGGAGCGGATGAGCTGACGGGCGGACTCGGCGTACGCGACCTGCTGCACCAGCGCCTCGCGCTCGAACGCCGTGAGCACGGCCCGTTCGGCCTGGGCGGCGAACTTCTCCATCAGGCTGCGCTGCGCAGCGTCGGGACGACGACCGGACACCGGCCGGTCGACCGACAGGACACCCACCATCTGGCCGTCGTCGTCGGAGAGCACGCCGAGCAGGACGTTGGCGGGGTGCCAGGACTCGGGGTCGTCGTCCCGCTCGCGCGGGAACATCACCCAGTGGCCCTCGAGCTCGACCTGGTGGACATCGGCGTCGAGGAACTTGAAGCGCCCCCAGCTCTCGGCCTTCTCCAGGATCGGGTCGAGGATCTCGATCGGGTCGACGGCGTTCATCAGGTAGTCGCGGTGCTCCTCCGGACCGGTGTAAGCCACGGTCACGACGTCGCCGTCGAGGACGACCGAGAGCGTGGCGATCTCGAAGCCGACCAGCTCGGCCACCGACTCCACCATCAGCTGGAGGACGGCCCGGGCAGAGGAGTCTGACCAGCCCGTGTGGTCGGAGCCGCTCGGTCCTGCATCGTCGAACGCCACGGGAGGAACCTATCTGCCGTGCGGGCCGCCACCCGGTTGAACCGCAGAACCGGCCGGGCGCCGACCTCGTGACTGCGGTGTCGGCGGCGACGCATAGGGTCGTCGCGTGAAGCGACGATGAGCAAGATGGACGCCCTGCGGGCGATGCGCGAGGCCCGCTACGCCGAGGCGCAGGCGAGCAAGCCGAAGGCTGCGACCGGCAAGCCGACGATGCCCGCGAAGGCGCCGGTGGCTCCTGCCGCCAAGACGACCGCAGGAGCCGACGACGGCCTCTGCGGCCACCGGTCGATGAACGGTCGCACCTGCACGCGCGAGCACGGCCACGCGGCCAAGAACCACCGCTACAGCTGACCGGCCTCTCGACCGGCACCGAGATAGGTTCGGGCGCATGATCGAGCTGACCAAGGGCCAGGAGCTCCCCCTCACCACCGTCGGCCGGGTGCGGATGGCGGTCGGGTGGGACAAGGAGCGCAACGCCGGGTTCCTCGGCACGGGCAACCCCGAGGTCGACCTGGACGCCACGGCGGTGCAGTTCACCGGCCGGACGGCGTTCGACTTCGCGTTCTACAACAACCTCGCCACGCGCGACGGCTCGGTCGTCCACCAGGGCGACAACAAGACCGGCTCCGGTGAGGGCGACGACGAGGTCATCGCCGTCGACCTGGCCAAGGTCTACGCGAAGGTCGACACGATCGTCTTCCTGGTCAGCAGCTACCAGGGCCACAGCCTGGAGTGGGTCAACAAGGCTTACTGCCGCCTGGTCGACGACCAGGACGTCGAGCTCGCGCGGCTGACCCTGACGGCGGGAGTCCCCGAGACCGGCGCCGTGATGGCGAAGCTCGTCCGGACCGGCGACGGCTGGACGCTGCGCGCGATCGGCGAGGGCATCGCGGTGACGGTCCCGACCAAGTCCGTCGACGCGCTGCTGCCCTACGTCTGATCAGACCCCCGGGACGATCCGCAGGTCGCGGACCGCGCCGCCGTCGAGCGCGGCCAGGGCCTCCTGGTACGCCGGGCTGTCGTGCGCGGCCGTCGCCGCGTCCACCGAGTCGAACTCGATGACGACGGTGCGCGTCAGCTCGCCCGCTTCGTACGCCGCCGCGGCAACGCCGCGCGCGATGAAGGTGCCGCCGGCGTCGACGAGCGCCGGCCCGGCCAGCTCGGCGTACGCCTGCAGCTTGGCCTCGTCGGAGATCTCCTGGTAGATGCTGATCCAGTAGGCGGTCATGGACCCATCCTGGACTAGCGGTTGATCATCCGCGCCATGGCCTCGGGATAGCGCTCGCCGACGATCTTGACCGCGGTCGACGCCGTGTCCAGCTCGGCCAGGTCCTCCGCGGTCAGCTCGACGTCGGCGGCGCCGAGGTTCTCGTCGAGGCGCGAGATCCTGCGGGTGCCGGGGATCGGCACGATCGACGGCCCCTGCGCGAGCAGCCAGGCCAGCGCGACCTGACCGACGCTGGCGCCCTTGCGCTCGGCGACCGCGCGCACGTGGTCGACCAGCGCGAGGTTGGCCTCGCGCGCCTCGACGGTGAAGCGCGGCAGCGTCGAGCGGATGTCGCCGTCGGAGAACTCGGTCGACGCGTCGACGGTGCCGGTCAGGAAGCCCCGGCCCAGCGGGCTGAACGGCACGAAGCCGATGCCGAGCTCGTCGAGGGTGTCGAGGATGGCGCCCTCGGGCTCGCGCCAGAAGAGGGAGTACTCGCTCTGCAGCGCGGTCACCGGCTGCACGGCGTGGGCGCGGCGGATCACGTCGACGCCCGCCTCCGAGAGTCCGAAGTGGCGGACCTTGCCCTCCTCGATCAGCTCCTTGAGCGTGCCGGCGACGTCCTCGATCGGCACGTCCGGGTCGACGCGGTGCTGGTAGTAGAGGTCGACGTGGTCGGTGCGCAGCCGCCGCAACGAGCCCTCGAGCGCCTCGCGGATGTGCTCGGGCCGGCTGTCGAGCTTGCGGTCGCTGTCGTCGAGGGAGAAGCCGAACTTGGTCGCGATCACGACCTGGTCGCGGAGCGGCTCGAGCGCCTCGCCGACGACCTCCTCGTTGTCGTAGGGGCCGTAGACCTCGGCGGTGTCGAAGAACGTCACGCCGTGCTCGACGGACTCGCGGAGGAAGTCGACCATCAGCGGACGGTCCGGCGACGGTCCGAACGACTGGCTGATCCCCATGCAGCCGAGCCCGATCGCCGAGACCTCGAGTCCGCTCTTGCCCAGTGTCCGTGTGTCCATGTCCCGATCCTGCCTCGCCGGTGGTTGCCGGCCTCAGCTGAGCACGCGCGACCGCTGGGTCGACTCCCACTCCCGGCGCAGCAGTCCGTAGACCCAGGAGTCGGACACGTCGCCGTTGACCACGCAGTCCTCACGCATCGTGCCCTCCCGGACGAACCCGAGCTTCTCCAGCACCCGCGCCGAAGCCAGGTTGCGGGTGTCGACCTCGGCCTGCACGCGGTTGAGGTCGAGAGCGCCGTACGCCCAGGCGAGCAAGGCGGTCTCCGCCTCGGTCGCGTAGCCGTTGCCCCACGCCGCCTCGGTGAGGACGTAGCCCGTCCCCGCGCTGCGGAAGGCGGGGTTCCACCGACTCAGGGTGCACCAGCCGAGGAACGACCCGTCGGACGCGCGGTCGATGGCCAGCCGGACCCCGCTGCCCTCCTCGGCCAGCCGTTCGCAGGTCGCGAGGAACCGGTCGGCCTGCGCGCGCTCGGTCCACGGCGGCGAGTCCCAGTAGCGCAGCACCCGGGCGTTGCTGTGCAACGCGAAGAGCGCGTCGACGTCCCCGTCACCGAAGGGGCGCAGCCTCAGTCGGTGGGTGTGCAGCGTGGGAGTCGGCATGGACACGTCGGCCATCCTGCCTCGTCGTCGGGCCGGGAGTCGCCAGATATATATGATCGCTTCTCCACCGAGGAGAGAGACGACATCGATGGCTCGACAGCCGCTCGCCGGGGTCGGGGCACGTCCGATCGCGCACCTCTCGCTCGTCGACCGCGTGACCGACGAGCTCCACCGAGCGATCCTCCACGGTGACATCGCGCCCGGCGCCACGGTGTCGATCGTCGAGCTGTGCGAGCGGTTCGACGTGAGCCACATCCCGGTGCGGGAGGCGCTGCGTCGCCTCGAGAGCGAGGGGCTGATCAGCCTACGCCCGAGCCGGTCTGCGGTCGTCGCCTCGCTGAGTGTCGAGGACCTGACGGACATCTACCGGCTGCGGAAGCTCGTCGAGGGCGACCTGGTCGTCCGCGCCGTGGCGGAGCTGGGACCCGGCCAGCTCGCCCGCGCCGAGGACGAGCTCGCAGTACCGGCCGTCGCCGACCACGCCTTCCACACCGTGATGCTCGAGAACGTGCTCGGCCCGACCGACCGACGGATCCTCGACGTGCTGTGGCGCGCGGCCGACCGCTACTTCCACATCCTGATCGCGGACCTCGCGAGGACCCGCGCGGACCGCGTCGAGGCGCACCGACACCTGCTCGACCTTGCTCGGGCGGGCCAGGCCGAGGAGCTGCGCGACGCCTGGGTCTCCCACCTCGAGAGCGACGAGGCGCGCCTGCGCGCCGCCCTGAGCCAGCGGACGACCGTCGAGGAGACCAGCTAGACCCGCTTGTGGGCCCGACCGCCGAAGTGGAGGTACGTCGGGGCTCCGGACTCGTCGTCGGGGTTGAAGAAGACCGCCAGCAGCGCGGCGTCGGCGATCGGCAGCTCCAGCAGGAACGAGTCGTCGCGCTCGACGGCGACCAGCGGAAGGTCGTTCATCGGCGGCATGTCCTGCATTTCCTCGCGCGTGATGGCGAAGCTCGCGACCAGGGAGCCGTCCTCGGCCCCCGCGACCTCGAGGGACACGCCCTCGCGGGAGTAGGTGCCGACGTACCGGCTCGCGTCGGCGACGACCTGCGAGTCGAGCGGCGCCGGGTCCTGTCGCAGCGTCACGCCGAGCCGGTCCTCGAACAGCCAGTCCGCGAGCTCGCGGTACATCAGCATCGCGCTCTCGACGTTCGTCTGCAGGCAGAAGCCGAAGCCCTGCTCGGGCGCGACCCGCATGAACGCGTTCTGCCCGATCGAGTTGCCGTCGTGGCCGATGACCTTGACCTCGCCGAAGTGGTCGAGGATCCAGCCCAGGCCCCACGACTCCCCCAGCACGGTGTCGTCGACGAGGTCGATCTGCGGCTCCTGCGCCGCGGCCACGATGTCGGTCGAGAGCAGGCGGGTGCCGTCAGCGGCGACGCCGCCGTCGAGGTGCAGCTTCACGAACCGCAAGACGTCGCCGGCACTGGCGACGACAGCCGCTCCCATCGGACCGCACGAGCGGTAGAGACCCCACTGCGGGCTGACCATCAGCGACTGCGGGTCCTCCGGGTTCGGCACGTGGCCGACGGAGTTCGGGTGCACGATGACCTCCTCGGCGAAGGCCACCGTGCTCTGCAGGCCCAGCGGCTCGAACAGCCGCTCGCGCAGGGCGGTCTCGAAGACCGTGCCGCTGACGACCTCGACGAGCCGGCCGAGGATCGAGAAGCCGCTGTTGCTGTAGCTCCAGATCGAGCCGGGCGGGGCGATCTGCGGCAGGTCGCGGATCTCGTCCAGGTAGCGCGGCAGCGCGTCGTCGCCGCGGCCGGTGTCGATGAAGACGTCGCCGTCGAAGCCGCTGGTGTGGCGCAGCAGGTCGCGGACGGTGACGGTGTCGCGGGCGTGGGCGTCGCGGACCTCGAAGTCGGGGAGGTAGGTCTTCACCGGCTGGTCGAGGTCGATCTTGCCCTCGTCCGCGAGCATCAGCACCAGCGTGGCGGTGTAGACCTTGCCGATCGAGCCCGGCAGGAAGAGCGCGTCCGTCGTCACCGGGCTGCCGGTGCGGATGCTCAGCACACCGGCCGCGACCTCGGTGATCGTGTCCCCGTCGAGCACAGCGAGCTGCGCTCCCGGGACGTGGTGCTTGTCGATGAGCTCCGCGAGCTTCTTCTCGAGCTCGACCTGGGTGTGCGACACGGGTCCTCCTTCGGCGTACCTACAGTGTAGGTGAGTGTTAACCTACAGCGTAGGTTTGTCAAGGAGGTGGAGGGACGATGGCGGGACTGACGCGCGAGCGGATCCTCGAGACCGCGGTGCGGCTGGCCGACCGCGACGGCCCGGACGCCGTCACGCTGCGCAAGATCGCGGCCGAGCTCGGCGTCCACGTGACCTCGCTCTACAACCACGTCCCCACCCGCGACGCGGTCACCGACGGGATCGTCGAGCTGCTGCTCGACGAGGCCAAGCTGCCGATCACCGCGGTCGCGTGGGACGACTGGATCCGCCAGTTCGTCGACGGCGTGACCGGCATCGCGGCAACCCACCCGGGCGCGTTCCACGCCCTGCAGCAGGGGCCGGTCCAGGGTGCGCGCGCCACGGCGTCCTTCGAGGTCGCGATGACGGCGCTGACGGAGGCGGGCTTCAGCGCGACCGACGCGTTCGCCGCGATCAAGGCGGCGTCGTACCTCGCGCTGATGATCGGGATGGAGCGCAGCATGGTCGCGCGGGGCGAGGTGCTCGAGACCCACCTCGAGGAGCTGCCGGAGGAGTCGTTCCCGCTGGTGCGGTCGATCGCGGCGAACGTCGGCGACTACGAGTACGTCTGGGCGTTCGGGGTCGACACCCTGATCGCCGGGCTCCGGAGCAAGCTGGGCTCCTGACGGGCCTCAGATGGTCCCTGCGGCGGCGAGCTCGGCCCGGCGGGCGTCGTCGAGACCGAGCAGGTCGCCGTACACCTCGTCGTTGTGCTGGCCGAGGTCGGGACCGGTCCAGCGGATGCTGCCCGGAGTCGCGGACAGCTTGGGGACGACGTTCTGCATCTTCAGGGTGCCGAAGGTCTGGTCGGGGACCTCGACGATCGAGTCGCGCGCCTGGAACTGCGGGTCCTCGAGCATGTCGGCGGCCCGGTAGATCCGGCCGGCCGGCACCCCGCCCGTGTCCATCAGGTCCAGGAGGTCCTCGGCGACGAGGGTGGCGGTCCACGCGGAGATCAGCTCGTCGAGGTGCGCCTGGTCGTTGCCGCGGCCGACGTGGGTGGAGTACGGGTGGCCGGGCTCGGACCACTCCGGGTGGCCCATCATCGTGAACAGGCGCGACGAGACGGAGTCCTGGTTGGCCGCGATCAGGATCAGCTGGCCGTCCTTGGTCGGGTAGACGTTGCTGGGCGCGACGTTGGGCAGGATCGCTCCGGTGCGCTCGCGCTGGTAGCCGGCCTGGTCCCACTCGGTCACGAGCGACTCCATCATCGCCAGCACCGACTCGTAGATCGAGGCGTCCACGACCTGGCCCTCCCCCGTGCGGTTGCGGTGCTGCAGGGCCGAGAGGGCACCCACGGTGGCGTGCATCGCGGCGAGCGAGTCGCCGATCGAGATGCCGGCGCGCGAGGGCTGGCGGTCGGGGTCGCCCAGGATGTAGCGCAGGCCGCCCATCGCCTCGCCGATCGAGCCGTAGCCGGCGCGCGAGGCGTACGGCCCGGTCTGGCCGAAGCCGGTCACGCGGACCAGGATGATGCCGGGATTGACCTCGCGCAGGCGCTCGTAGGAGAGGTTCCACCTCTCGAAGGTGCCGGCGCGGAAGTTCTCCACGACGATGTCCGACTTCGCGACCAGCTGGAGGAACAGCTCCTGGCCAGCCTCCTGCCGGAGGTCGAGGGTGGCGGAGCGCTTGTTGCGGCCGACGACCGGCCACCAGAGCGACGCACCGTCGGTGCGTCCCACTGTCGCATCGGGTCACCCGCGCCGGGCGCCTCGACCTTGATCACGTCTGCGCCCTGGTCGGCCATCAGCGTGCCGGCGAAGGGTCCGGCGAGCAGCTGGCCGGCCTCGATGACGCGTACGCCGGCCAAGGGTCCCGTGCTGGCGGTCATGCGGCGGATCGTACGTCGGATAGGTTTTCAGGCGTGACCGACGTCGAGATCGTCGAGGTGTCCCCTCGTGACGGGTTGCAGAACGAGTCGCGGCTGGTGTCGACCGCCGACAAGGTGACGCTCGTACGCCGAGCGCTCGACGCCGGCGCGCGCCGGGTCGAGGTGACCGCGTTCGCCCACCCCGAGCGGGTCCCCCAGATGGCCGATGCCGAGGCGGTGATGGCCGAGGTGCGCGACGACCCGCGGCTCACCTCGATCGGGCTGGTGCTCAACCGGCGCGGTCTCGACCGCGCGATCGCGGCCGGCTGCGACGAGGTCACCGTCGTGGTCGTGGTGTCCGACGGGCTGGCGCTCAAGAACCAGGGTGTCGACACCGCCGCCCAGGTCGCTGCCTGGCAGGCGATGGCGGCGGATGCACGGGCTGCCGGACTCGCGACGACGGTGATCCTGGCCGCGTCGTTCGGCTGCCCCTTCGACGGCGAGGTGCCGACGTCGCGGGTGCTCGAGGTCGCGCGCGCGGTGCTCGAGTCGCCGCCGGACGAGCTGGCGATCGCCGACACCATCGGGGTCGGCGTACCTGCTCAGGTGCGGTCGATCGTCGCTGGTCTGCGCGAGCTCGACCCCGACATCCCGCTGCGCGCCCACTTCCACAACACGCGGAACACGGGCTACGCCAACGCGATCGCGGCGATCGAGGCGGGCGTGAGCGTGCTCGACGCGTCCGCCGGCGGCATCGGCGGCTGCCCCTTCGCACCCGGCGCCACCGGCAACATCGCCACCGAGGACCTCGCCTACCTGCTGAACCGCTCCGGGATCGACCACGGCATCGACCTCAAGGCCATGGCCGCCACCGGCACCTGGATCAGCGACCTGGTCGGCTATCCCCAGGCCCCGGCCATGCTCGGTCGCGCCGGCAGCTTCCCGTCGTGACGGTCAGCGATCAGCAGGAGCGGAGCACCTCTCCCTCGCAGCGGTCGGCACCAGATCCGCCGTCGACCCGGTCACGCCCGGCGTCGCCGATGAGTCGGTCGGCACCCGCTCGACCGCTGAGCACGTCGTCGCCAGCACGCCCCTGCAACTGGTTGGAGCGCGCGTCGCCGCGCAGCGTGTCGTCGTGCTTCGTGCCGTCGACGTCCTCGATCGCGCGGACCAGCATGCGCGCGCTCGTGTAGGTCGCCCGACCCGCGCGGAGGTCGACCGACACGCCCGTGCTGGTCCGGAAGAACGAGAGCAGGTCGCGACCGGTGCCGCCGTCGACGTCGGTCCGACATGCTGCGGCCCGACACACCGCGGCCCACCCGGTGCCGTCGTACTCGAGACGGATCTGGTCGTCGCCGGCATCGCCGCGAGCATCGACGACGTCCTGTGACTGAGCCTGGTGGCGAGTCACTCTCAGGCTGTCGTCCCCCGCGCCCCCGCTCGCCGTACCCGCGCCCTCGAGGGAGAGGCGGTCGTCTCCCTCGCCGCCGGAGAGGGTTCCGGCGTCGAGGTACAGGCGGTCGTCACCAGCACCCCCGTCGACGGTGCCTCGTTGGACCTGCAGGGTGTCGTTGCCGCCACCACCTTCGACGACATCCTCGCCGCCACCCGAGTAGAACTCCTCATCGCGCTCGGAGCCGATGAAGTGGTCCGGACCGGGGGTTCCGACGAAGCGGTCGGCACCGCTGAAGGTGTCATGGCCCTCGCCGTCGGCGACGCCGGCCGCCACGTCGATGCGGACGCCGGCCGTGCCGCCGAAGATCACGGTGGTGCTGCCCGCGCCGACGATGGCATCGTCGCCAGGGCCAGGAAACACGCTGGCCGAGACCGAGTCGACGACGATCTCGTCGTCGCCCTCGCCACCGTCCGCGACAGGCGAGCTCCCAGCCCTCTCGCCCGCCGAGGCCGGGCCGAGCCGCAGCACGTCGTCACCGGCCTCGCCGTACAGCGTGGTCCGCTCGCCCAGCTGAGCACCGCCGGGCTGGGTCATGAGTGAGTCGTTCCCCTCGCCACCATGGACGACGACCTGGTAGCCGGGCCCGGTGCAGATCACGTCATCGCCGCCGAGGCCGTTGATCGTGAGCCGGACCCGTCCGACGCCGTCGATCACGTCGGGGCCCTCCGTGCCGTTGACGGTCGTGCCGCTCGAGGTCGCCTCGATGGTGACCAGCTTGCCCTGGCAGTAGCGGGTCGCCGCGCCGGCCGGCGCAGCGATCACACCGCCGGACGCGACCAGCATCCCGGCGGCGGCGATGACCGCCGTCACCCCGCGGCTCAGCACGACGACCTCAGTTCCGCGGTGCAGCGGTCCCGGCCCGGACCCCCGGAGGCTCGGTCACGACCACTTCCGCCGATGAGCCGGTCCGCACCACTGCGGCCGACGAGGACGTCGTCGCCGTCGTTTCCCTCGAGCCGGTTGGCGTGCCGATCGCCGCGGATCACGTCCGCGTGGCGGCTGCCGGTGACGTTCTCGATCGCTGCGATGCTCGACCGGCCGCTGTAGACGCGGGCCTCGCCGGCGCCGAGGTCGACCACGGCGCGCCGGGCCTCTCCGAGCTCGAGGACGTCGCTGCCGGAGCCGCCGTCCAACGTTCCTCGTGCGCACAGGCCCGGACAGCCGCCGGCCCTGTGTTCGGCGCGGGCGAACGGCATCACCAGCGTGTCGTTCCCCGGACCACCGTCCAGCCGGACCGGGCCGAACTCGTACGGGTAGTCGTCGTCCAAGTACGCGTCCAGGCGGTCACGGCCGGGGCCACCGAGCGCGGTCCCGGACTGGCTCACACCGAGCGAGTCGTCGCCCTCGCCGCCTGAGATGGTGCCGCCGAAGACGGCCCCGGTGTCGTCGCCTGGACCGAGGTCCACCGTCGCCTGCGCGGCCTGCACGTAGTCGTTGCCCGCTCCGGCCGCGACCTGGTCGCCGCCGGGGTTGCCGATCTCGCCGATGTATCTGTCGTCGCCCGGCGAACCTCGGAAGATGTCGGCCTGATCGCTCCCGGTGACCTGATGGATCCCGACGACCGTGTCGGTCCCGCCGGCGTGGACGACAGTGCCGGCTGCGAGGTCGATCGTCACGCCGACCTCCGACGTCTCGTAGGAGATCTGGGTCGCGGGCCCCCCGATCAACCGGTCGTCGCCCGTGTCGCCGCCGAGGAGGACCGTCTCGAGGTCGTCCCTCACCTGGTGGTCGACCTGCTGGTCCTCGAGGGTGTCGTCGCCAGGGCCGCCGTCGAGGACGGCCTGATGTCCGGCTGTCGCGCAGATGACGTCGTCACCGCCCCGGCCGTTGACGTGGACCTGGTTGAACGCACCGACGACGATGACGTCGGCGTCCTCGCTGCCCTGGAGATCCTCGGCGTCGGCTGTGGCGACGATGGTCGCAGTCCGTCCCTGGCACGTGGGGGCCGCGGCGTACGCCGGCGCGCTCGACAAGCCCGCTCCGATGAGCGTGATCACGCCGACTGTCCCGAGAAGTCGTCTCATACCGCTGGCACTGTACGTGACGAAAATGGGCCGAGTCGGCGCAGTGTCATCTGACACTGCGCCGACTCGGCGTTGGTTCAGCGGGTGGCGGTGCCCTCGGTGTAGTCCGAGTCGTGGCTCTTCACCCAGGCCATCAGCTTGCGGAGCTCGCGACCGGTCTGCTCGATCGGGTGGGACTCACCCTTCTTGCGGAACTCGGTGAACTCCGGCGAGCCGTTGTCCATGTCGGTGATGAAGCGCTCGGCGAACGTGCCGTTCTTGATGTCGGCGAGCACGTCCTCCATGTTCTTCTTCACGTCGGGCGTGATGACCCGCGGGCCGGAGACGTAGTCACCGAACTCGGCGGTGTCGGAGACCGACCAGCGCTGCTTGGCGATGCCGCCCTCGTACATGAGGTCGACGATCAGCTTGAGCTCGTGGAGGCACTCGAAGTAGGCGACCTCGGGCTGGTAGCCCGCCTCGGTGAGGACCTCGAAGCCGTACATGACGAGCTGCGAGGCGCCACCGCAGAGGACGGCCTGCTCGCCGAACAGGTCGGTCTCGGTCTCCTCGGTGAAGGTGGTCTTGATGCCGCCGGCGCGCAGGCCGCCGATCGCCTTGGCGTAGGAGAGAGCCAGCGGCCAGGCGTTGCCGGACGCGTCCTTCTCGACGGCCACGAGGACCGGGACGCCGCGACCGTCGACGTACTCGCGGCGGACCAGGTGGCCGGGGCCCTTGGGGGCGACCATGAACACGTCGACGCCGTCGGGCGGGGTGATGTAGCCGAAGCGGATGTTGAAGCCGTGGCCGAAGACGAGGGTGTCGCCCTCGGTGAGCTGCGGCGCGATCTCCTCGGCGTACAGCTTCCGCTGGTGCTGGTCGGGAGCGAGGATGACGATGACGTCGGCCTCCTCCGCGGCCTCGGCCGGGGTGAGGACGCGCAGGCCCTCCGCCTCCGCCTTCGCGCGGCTCTTCGAGCCCGGCTGCAGGCCGATCCGGACGTCGACGCCCGAGTCACGCAGGGACAGCGCGTGGGCGTGGCCCTGGCTGCCGTAACCGATGACCGCGACGTTCTTGCCCTGGATCAGGGACAGGTCGGCGTCGTCGTCGTAGAACATCTCAGCCACTGGGGCTTCTCCTTCTGTTGTGGTGCTACTTGGCTTCGAGACAGGCGCAGAACGCCTTCCTCAACCACCGATTGCTGGCGGGGCGGGAATGGTGACCGGGCGCAGGTTGCGCTCGGAGATGGAACGGGAGCCGCGACCGATCGCGACCATGCCGGACTGCACGAGCTCACGGATGCCGAACGGCTCCAGGACGCGCATCAGGTCGGCGAGCTTGTCGGCGTTGCCGACCGCCTGGATCGTGACCGCGTCGGGTGCGATGTCGACGACCTTGGCGCGGAAGAGCTGAACGGCGTCGAGGACCTGACCGCGCGACTCCGCGTCGGCCTTGACCTTGACCAGGATCAGCTCGCGGTTGACCGAGGCGCCGCCGTCGAGCTCGACGATCTTGATCACCTCGACCAGCTTGTTGAGCTGCTTGGTGACCTGCTCGAGCGGCGAGTCCTCGACGTTGACCACGATCGTCATCCGCGAGACCTCGGGGTGCTCGGTCGGGCCGACCGCCAGCGAGTCGATGTTGAACCCGCGCCGGCTGAACAGGCCCGCGATGCGAGCGAGCACGCCGGGCTTGTTCTCGACCAGGACCGACAGCGTGTGCTTGGTGATGGGAAGAGCGGTCACGGTCGCACCTCGATGTCGGCGTCGTCCTCGAAGTTGGGCGCGAGGTCGCGGGCGTACTTGATGTCGTCATTGCTCGTGCCGGCGGCGACCATCGGCCACACCATGGCGTCGCGGTGGACCCGGAAGTCGACGACCACCGGGACGTCGTTGATCTCCATGGCCTTGGTGATGGTGGCGTCGACGTCGGCGGGGTTGTCGCAGGACAGACCCACGCAGCCGTAGGCGTCGGCCAGCTTCACGAAGTCGGGGATCCGGCGGGCGGGTCCCGTGTGCAGGTCGGTGTTGGAGTAGCGCTCGTTGTAGAAGAGCGTCTGCCACTGGCGGACCATGCCGAGCGACTCGTTGTTGATGATCGCGACCTTGATCGGGATGTCGTTGATCGTACAGGTGGCGAGCTCCTGGTTGGTCATCTGGAAGCAGCCGTCACCGTCGATCGCCCAGACGGTCGAGTCCGGCATGCCGACCTTCGCGCCCATCGCGGCGGGCACGGAGTAGCCCATGGTGCCGAGGCCACCCGAGTTGAGCCAGGTGTTGGGGTGCTCGTAGCCGATGAACTGCGCGGCCCACATCTGGTGCTGGCCGACGCCCGCGGTGAAGATCGTGTCCGGCCCGGCGATCGCGCCGAGACGCTCGAGGACGTACTGCGGAGCGAGGCCGCCGTCGGCGGGGGCGTCGTACCCGAGGGCGTACTTCTTCTTCACGCCCGCCAGGAACTCGACCCAGGCCTCGTAGTCGCCGGTGTTGCCGGCGTCGGCCTCCGCCTTGAGCGCGACGATCAGGTCGCTGATGACCTCGCGGCAGTCGCCGACGATCGGGACGTCGGTGTAGCGGTTCTTGCCGATCTCGGCCGGGTCGATGTCGGCATGGATGACCTTCGCGCCCGGCGCGAACGAGTCGAGGTTGCCGGTCACCCGGTCGTCGAAGCGCGCACCGAGGCTGATGATCAGGTCGCTGCGCTGCAGGCCGGCCACCGCGGCCACGGTGCCGTGCATGCCGGGCATGCCGAGGTGCTGCGCGTGGCTGTCGGGGAACGCGCCCCGGGCCATCAGCGTGGTGACGACCGGCATGCCGGTGAGCTCCGCGAGCACGCGCAGCTCCTGGGACGCCCGCGCGCGGATGGTGCCGCCGCCGACGTACAGGACCGGACGACGGGCCTCGAGGATGAGCTTGGCCGCCTCGCGGATCTGCTTGGAGTGCGGCCGCGTCACCGGGCGGTAGCCGGGCAGGTTGAGCTCGGTGGGCCACTGGTAGTCGGTCATCGCCTGGAGCGCCGACTTCGCGACGTCGACGAGCACCGGGCCCGGACGACCGGTCGAGGCGATGTGGAAGGCCTCGGCGACGGTGCGCGGGATCTCGGCGGGGTCGGTCACCAGGAAGTTGTGCTTGGTGATCGGCATCGTGATGCCGCGGATGTCCGCCTCCTGGAAGGCGTCGGTGCCGATCTGCGCGGCGCCGACCTGACCCGTGATCGCGACGAGCGGGACGGAGTCCATGTGGGCGTCGGCGATCGGGGTGACCAGGTTGGTCGCACCCGGACCGGACGTCGCCATGCAGACGCCGACCCGACCGGTGGCGGCGGCGTACCCCTGGGCGGCGTGGCCGGCGCCCTGCTCGTGGCGTACGAGGATGTGGCGGATCGAGGAGTCCATCAACGGGTCGTACGCCGGAAGGATCGCGCCGCCCGGGATCCCGAAGATGTGCTCGGTGCCGGCTGCCTCCAGCGATCTGATCAGGCTCTGTGCGCCTGTCATCTGCTCGCTCATGCTCATCCTGTTCTCGGTGTCCTCGTCGAAGGTAGCCGTCGTTCCTCCGGCTGCCTTCTCCCAACAAAAAACCCCTCGGGCCCGGTGGGCAACGAGGGGTGACGTGCGTGCTGGAGTCTGTCGACTCAGCTCACACGTCGCGTGCGTACAAGAAGGCCCTGGTGCATGGCACCACGGTAGCCGCACGCTCGCGCGCCCGTCATCTCAGTGTGACAGGCGTCCCAGCATGCGGGACGGCAGTCTCAGTCTTCGGTTGGCTCGCGGCCGTCGGCCGTGCACACGCAGACCTTGTTGCCGTGGGCGTCGGCGAGCACCCAGAACGCCGGGACGGCGTCCTCGCTCACGAGCGTCCCGCCCGCGGCGACGGCTGCCTGGACCCGCTCCTCGGCGACGTCTCGCGGCACCACGATGTCGAGGTGGAAGCGCTGCTGCACCTCCCCTGTCGCGCCGGGGGCCTCCTGGAACCACAGCGTGTTGTTGCGCCCGCCCGGGTCCATGACCTCCGGCCACTCGCCGTGGTCGTCGTAGCCGAGCACCGCCGCCCAGAACGGCTGCACCTCGGCCGCGTCGGGCACGTCCAGCGCCAGCTCGAGGGTGGAGACGTCGCGGGGAGCGGACTCGATGCCGAGCTCCTTCGCGATCTCGGAGATCCGGCGAGCGAGGTCGATGTCGCGACTGGTGACGCCGTCGACGTCGTGGCTGTGGAGGTCGATGTCGACGTGGGGGTAGGTCAGCGTGACGTCCGGGTGGTGGTTGGCCTCCTCGGCCGCCTCGGTCACCCGGGTGACCAGCTCGAGACCCTTCACGAAGCTGCCCGTCGCGAAGCGGCCGTGCAGCCGCATCAGGAAGAACCGCCAGTCGTCGAGCCCCTCCGCGACGACGGCGGGGTAGCGAAGTCGTTCCTTGGGATCACTCATGGGAGCACCACCTGTCCGATCGGTCCTGGGTTGTAGGCGATCTCCCAGCGGTAGCCGTCGGGATCGCCGAAGTAGCCGGTGTAGCCGCCCCAGTCGCGCTCGACCGCCTCCTGCACGGGATCGGCGCCGGCGGACCGGGCGGTCTCGAGGACGGTGTCGACCTCCTCGCGACGCGCCACGTTGTGGGCGAGGGTGATCGGCGCAACGCCGGAACCCCGGTTGATCGAGCCGACCTCGGCCTCGAACTCGTGGTCGATCCACAGCGAGAGCACGACGTGTTCGCCCACCTGGATCATCAGCACCTCGCCGGGGACGTCCATGGAGGCCTCCCAGCCGAGGCCGTCGACGTAGAAGGCACGCGTGGCGTCGAGGTCTCTCACCGCCAGGCTCACGAAGCTGATCCGCTGGTCCATCGCTCCACCTTGGCACACCGCGCCGACTACGCTCGACCCATGACCGATCGCCCAGGCGTCGACCCGACCGTGCCGCCCAGCGGGACCGGCTGCGTGGAGTGCGAGGAGGCCCGCGGCTGGTGGGTACACCTGCGACGGTGCACGCAGTGCGGCCACATCGGTTGCTGCGACACCTCGCCCTCGCAGCACGCCACCGCCCACTTCCGCGAGAGCGGGCACCCGGTGATCACCAGCTTCGAGCCGGGTGAGGACTGGTTCTGGGACTTCACGACCGAGTCCGGCTTCCTCGGGCCGACCATGTGTCCCGCCACCGCTCGCCCTGACGACCAACCCGTGCCGGGTCCGGCCGGCCGGGTGCCGGACGACTGGCGCGACCACATCCACGAGTAGTCGTCAGGCCAGCGTCTGCGTGATCTCGCGCCGGTCGTCGTCGACGACCACGTGCGCCAGGGCGCCGTTGACGAGCGGCAGGTACGGCGCGACGTGGCCGCACTCGACGTCGAGGACGACCGGGATGCCGAGCCCGCCCAGGGCGTCGGCGACCGCGTCCGCCTGGCTCAGGTCGCCCGCGGCGAGTGCGTTGGTCCGCCCGATCAGGACGGCGGTGGCGTGCTCGAACCAACCCGCGTAGCGCAGCGAGTGCAGGGTCCGGGCGATCGTGTAGGCGCCGTCCTCGCAGGCCTCGAGGTAGACGACGATCCCCTCGTCGGCGTGGTCGCGGCCGTACGCCGCCACGTCGCCGTACGGCGTGGCCGCCAGCGGTCCGACGGTCTCGAGGCAGCCACCGATCAGCCGCCCGGTCACGTCGACCGAGCCACCACCGAGCACCGACCAGGTGCCCTCGGCGTCGAGCGTGAAGCGGTCGACCTCGGGCTGGGCGACGTAGTCGTCCCAGCCCGTCGACCGGTAGCGACCGGGGCTCGTCTGGGTCAGCGGCTCGGTCGCGGACGCGACCTCGGTCCAGTGCAGCAGGCCGTCGGGGGCGGCGTACGGACTGTCCATCAGGTTGGCGCCGTGGAGCGTCGCCCAGCCGAGCCGCAGGGTGACCGGCACCAGCAGCGTCGAGATGTCGCTGAAGCCGACCAGCCAGGTCGGCTCGGCGTCGGCGAGCGCCTCCCAGCCGATCCGGTCGAGCAGGTCGATCGCCAGCTCGCCGCCCCAGGGCGGCACGACCGCGCGGATCGCGGGGTCGGCCAGCATCGCGGTGAGCTCGGCGGCG
This sequence comes from Nocardioides pollutisoli, assembly GCF_040045055.1. Taxonomy (NCBI): domain Bacteria; kingdom Bacillati; phylum Actinomycetota; class Actinomycetes; order Propionibacteriales; family Nocardioidaceae; genus Nocardioides; species Nocardioides pollutisoli. The sequence goes on along the minus strand of NZ_JBDZDU010000001.1, from coordinate 3,104,194 downwards.
CGCTGCTCCTTCGGCGCGGACACGACGCTCGGGGTGCCGAGGCACTCCCCCAGCACGACGTCGTACCCGCGCGCCTCGAGCGACTTCACGGCGACGTCGAGCCGCGCGAGCATGCCGGGCTGGATCCCCGACGACGGCGCGGTCACGCCGATCCGGTCGCCGGGCTGGAGGGGCCGGGAGAAGCGCATGTCCTCAGGCTGTCAGGTCGCTGAGCGACGTCAACTGAGTTCCGGCGTCGTCGAAGTTCGCCGGGTCGAGCCACTGCTCGTGCGCCGCCTTGACCGCCGGCCACTCGGCGTCGGTCACCGAGAACCAGTCGGTGTCGCGGTTGCGCCCCTTCGTGATCATGTGGTTGCGGAAGCGGCCCTCGTACTGGAACCCGAGGCGCTTCGCTGCGCGCCGGGACGGCTCGTTGAGGCTGTCGCACTTCCACTCGAAGCGGCGGTAGCCGAGGTCGTCGAAGGCGTGGCGCATGCTGAGGTGGATCGCCTCGGTCGCCGCGCGGGTGCGCTGGAGCGTCCTGGCGTAGAGGACGCCGGCGACCTCGACCTGCCCGGTCGCCGGGTCGATGCGGGTGTACGACGCCGTCCCCTGCGCCCGCTCGCCGTCCGGCACGAGCGCGAAGGTCATCAGCTCGTCGGCACCGAGGTGCTGCTCGATGAGCTCGGCCATCGCCGGCACGTCGGCGGGCGGGTCCGTCGGCCGGTAGGTCCACAGCTCCTCGTCGCCCGGGTTGCAGAGCGCAGCGTGCAACGCCTCGGCATGGTCGACGCGCAGCGGCTCGAGGCGCACGTAGCGCCCGGTCAGCACGACCGGCTCGGGGCGCGGTCGTGTGGTCCAGCCAGGCACCGGGTCGCCGACCTGCTGGCCGAACTCGTTGGTCTCGGGCACCCCCGAACCCTAGTCAGAACCAGCCGAGGGCCCGCAGCTGCTCCTCGCTGATGCCCAGGGCATGACCGACCTCGTGGCCGAGCACCTTGAGCACCCGCGGCGCGACCTCCTCGCGGGTGCGGCAGACGGCCAGGATCGGGAGGCGGTAGAGCGTGATCACGTCGGGCAGGCTGCCCGGCACGCGACCACCGGTCCTCGTGTGGGCGATGCCGTGGAAGGTGCCGAGCAGGAGCTGACCGGGCTGGACCTGGTCGGGCTCGGGCTCCTCGCGCACGACGACCGCGATCTCGGCCACCAGCGCAGCAGCCTCGTCCGGCAGCTGGTCGAGCGCGTCGCGCACCAGCTCGTCGAAGTCGTCGGGCGAGATCGCGTCAGGGTTCACGACCCCATCGTTGCCGACAGGTGGGCGCACCTCGCTGGTCGAGTGCCGCCGAGGAACGAGGCGGTGTATCGAGACCATGGCCGAGAGGGGTCTCGATACGCTCGCTGGCGCTCGCTACTCGACCAACGAGGAGAGGGTCGTGCGGACCAGGGAGAGACCCCGCTCGACCTCGTCGTACGACGTCGACAGTGGCGAGAGGCCGATCCGGAGGCCGCCGGGGTCGCGGTAGTCGGGGATGACGTCCTGCTCCCAGAGCCGTGCGGTGGCCTCGCGCATCAGCGGGTGGTGGAGCGTCACGTGTCCGCCGCGGAGGGCGGGGTCGCGCGGGGAGGCGACGACGACGCCGAGCGGCGCGAGGACCGCGTCGGCGATCTCGATGGCGTACGACGTGAGCCCGACCGACTTCTCCCGGACGGCCGCGATCCCGACCTCGTCGACCAGGTCGAGCATGTCCTGCATCGCGAGCATGCCGAGGACCGGCGGGGTGCCGGAGATGAAGCGTCGGATGCCGGGCGCGGGTGCGTAGGACGGCCCCATCAGGAACGGGTCGGCCGAGCCGAGCCAGCCCTGGATGGGCTGGGTGAGCTGGTCGAGGTGACGCTCGGCGACGTAGGCGAAGGCCGGTGATCCCGGACCGCCGTTGAGGTACTTGTAGGTGCAACCGACCGCGAGGTCGACCCCCCACGCGTCGAGCTCGACCTCGACCGCACCGGCCGAGTGGCTCAGGTCGGCGAGCACGAGGGCCCCCGCGTCGTGGGCGATCGCGGTCAGCGTGGCCAGGTCGGCGAGCCAGGCGGAGCGGTAGGCGACGTGCGAGACGACCACGAGAGCGGTGGCCGGCCCGACCGCACCGGCGAGCTGGTCGGCGGTGATGCCCGACGTCCGGTCGACCTCGATCCACCGCAGGGTCAGCCCGCACTCCTCCGCGACGCCGGCGGCGAGGTAACGGTCGGTCGGGAAGTTGTCGTCGTCGATGACGATCTCGGTCCGGCCGGGCCGGGCGGCCACGGCCGCGCGCATCAGCTTGTAGAGCAGCACCGTGGTCGAGTCGCCGACGGTCGTCTGCCCGGGTGCGGCGCCGAGCACGATCCGACCGAGGTCGTCGCCGATCGTCTGCGGCAGCGCCATCCAGCGCTCGTCCCACCCACGGATCAGCCGGCCACCCCACTCCTCCTCGACGAAGGCCGCGAGCCGCGGGCCGGTCGCCCTCAGCGGCCGCCCCAGGGAGTTGCCGTCGAAGTAGACGAGCGGCGACTCCGCGCCGACGAAGCGGTCACGGTACGACGAGAGGGGGTCGGTCAGCACCGACGCAGTGTCGCACCCACGCGGGCTGCGCCCACCACCGTCACGGTGAATGCCTTCGCGTAGGAGAGGCCGCCGCCGTCGGTCACCCGGATCGTCACGGTGTAGGTACCCGGCGTGAGCATTCCTGTGTTGGCCACGAGCCTCGGACCACCGCAGTTGTTGTAGACGACGAACGCGGAGCTCACGTCGCCGGAGCTCTGGTCGACGGCACCGACAAGTGAGTAGGTCGCCGTGTCGCCGGCGTCCTGGTCGGTCGCCGACAGGGTGCCGACGGAGTCGTAGTTCTCGTCGTCCACGACCGAGCTGCCGCTCAGCATGATGTCCGTCGGGGCCTCGTTGACGTCGTTGATCGAGATCGTGAACGTCTCCTGGAGGGTGGCGCCGTGGCGGTCGGTGGCGCGGACCGTGAGGTCCCAGGAGTCGGAGTCCTCGAAGTCGAACCTGATGCCGGTGCGCACCTCCCCAGCGGGAGAGACCGTGAACCGGCTGGCCGGGATCCGGCAGGTGCGTCGCCCGGGCGTCGCCGCGCACCGTCCCGCGACCAACGAGTAGGTGACCCCGTCACCATCGGCGTGGGCCTGACCGACGAGGGCGCCGGCCGGCTGCTCCTCGTCGACGGAGTCGTTGCTCAGCGTCAGGTTCGAGAGTGGTGTCGGCGCCGGCGTCTCGTCGGTGTCCGTGGCGGTGATCGTCAGCGCCTTCTCGTACGTCGCGCCCGCGGTGTCGGTGACTCGCACCCGCACGGTGTAGGTCGACTGCGTCTCGTAGTCGAGCCCGCTGACGGTGCGCACCTGGTCGCCCTCGATCCGGAAGCGCGCGTTGTCGGCGTCGCCCGCGCCGGGCACCAGCACGAAGGAGTGCGTGTCGTCGGTGTCCGGGTCGGACGCGGTCAGCGTGCCGGCCAGCGCGTAGACCAGGCCCTCGGGCACCGAGGCCGGAGCGAGCGTGATGTCGGTGGGCGCCTCGTTGACGTTGCCGACGGCGATCTGCAACCGGCTCGCACGGGTGGCACCACGCTTGTCGGTGACCCGGACGCGCACCTGGAGCACGGGCCGAGTCTCGAAGTCGAGGACGGCCGCCGTGGACAGACGGTTGTCCTCGATGCTGAACAGTCCGTTGTCACGGTCGCCCTTGCCGCTGACCAACCGGAAAGCGTGGACGTGCCTCGGGTCCTGGTCGGGGGCGGACATGGTGCCGACCAGGGTGCCCGGCGCCGCATCCTCGGGGACGGTGGCCGAGGTGATGCTGACCGGGCCGGGCCGGTGGTTGACGTTCGCGGCGGACGTCGGGGTGGCGGTGCTGCCGACGAGCAGGCCCCCGATCACGACGGCGGTGACGGCGGTGGAGAGCAACGCGCGCATGAGGTCCTCGGGGCAGAAGGGGCGAGACCCGAACGTCTCACGGCACCCGCCCGCCGCGCAGGACAATGAGAAGTCAGAGGCGGGCTGCGGTCAGGTCGCGCACCGAGGCATAGCGCTCGCGCACCTGCGGCGTCGGCTCGGCCTCGGTCGACATCACGTCGGACAGCGGCCACTCCGGCGGCTCGGCACCGCCCGCGAGCACCCAGGCCGCCTGGCGGGCGGCCCCGCGCGCGACGTACTCCCCCGGCTGCGGCACCGTCACCGGCAGTCCGAGCACGGCAGACGCGATCTCACGGACGGCCTCGGACCGGGCGGCACCGCCGACCATGATGATCCGCTCGATCGGGGCTCCGAGGGCGCGGACGGCGTCGACCGCGTCGGCCAGGCCGCAGAGCATGCCCTCGACGGCGGCGCGGGCGAGGTACGACGGGTTGGCGGTCTCGAGGCGCAGTCCGTGGATCGCGCCGGTGGCGTCCGGCTTGTTGGGCGTGCGCTCACCCTCGAGGTAGGGCACCAGGGCCATCCCGCCGGCACCGGCGGGAGCCGACAGAGCCAGGTCGGACAGCTCCTCGTGCGAGACACCGAGCATCCGGGTGGCGGCGTCGAGGACCCGGGCGGCGTTGAGGGTCGCGACCAGCGGCAGGAACCGGCCGGTCGCGTCGGCGAACCCGGCCACGGCACCCGACGGGTCACCCACGGGCGCGTCGGCGACGGCGCACGCGACGCCGGACGTACCGATCGAGACGACCACGTCACCGACGACGGCACCGAGGCCGAGAGCGGCCGCGGCGTTGTCACCGGTGCCGGGTCCGAGCAGGGCGCCCGAGGGCATCGCGAGACCGGACTCGGCCGGACCGAGGACCCGCGGCAGCACCGCGTCGTGGCCCAGGCCGAGCTCGAGGAGGTCGCGCCGGTAGTCACCGCTCGCGGGCGACCAGTAGCCGGTGCCGCTCGCGTCGCCGCGGTCGGTCACCAGGGTGTCGAGGGAGGCGGCCCCCGAGAGCTTCCAGGTCAGCCAGTCGTGCGGGAGGCAGACGGCGGCGGTGCGGGCCGCGTTGTCGGGCTCGTGGTCGCGCAGCCACCGCAGCTTCGTGACCGTGAACGACGCGACCGGCACGAGACCCACCGCGTCGACCCAGGCGTCCGGTCCGCCGAGCTCGTCGATGAGGTCGAGCGCGGCCTGGGCGGAGCGGGTGTCGTTCCACAGCAGGGCCGGGCGTACGACGGCCCCGTCGGCGTCGAGGCAGACCATGCCGTGCTGCTGGCCACCGACGGCCACCGCGTCGACGTCGTCGAGCCCGCCCGCGGCCTCGATCGCCTGTTGGAGCGCGTCCCACCAGGCATCGGGGTGCACCTCGGTGCCTTCCGGGTGGGGAGCGTGACCGCTGCGGACGAGCGCTCCCGTCTTGGCATCACAGACGACGACCTTGCAGGACTGGGTCGAGGAGTCGACCCCGGCAACGAGTGGCACGTGCAGACCTTAGCGATCCTCTGTCAGGGTGTGCTCCGTGCGCGATGCTTCCGGTGAGTCGATCCCCCTCGTCCATGGCCGCTTCACGGCCGAGATCGTCACGGTGGGCGCGTGCCTGCGCACCCTCACTGCCGACGGCCACGACCTGGTCGCCGGCTGGCCGGCCGGCCAGATGTGCCCGAGCTCGCGCGGCGCGGTGCTGATGCCGTGGCCCAACCGGGTCACCGACGGCGCCTACGACTTCGACGACGAGCACTTCCAGCTGCCGCTCACCGAGCCCGCGAAGCACAACGCCCTGCACGGCCTGGTCCACTGGGTGCACTGGACGGTCGCCGAGCGTGCCGCCGACCGGGTCGTGCTGCGCTACGAGCTGCCGCCCCAGTCCGGCTACCCGTTCGCACTGGACCTCGAGGTCGACTACCGGCTCGGCGACGACGGCCTGACGACCACGCTGTCGGCGACCAACGTCGGCAGCCGGCCCGCGCCGTACGGCACCGGGCTGCACCCCTACCTGACCGTCGGCCGCCAGGTCGACGAGTGCGTGCTGTCGCTCCCGGCGCAGACCTGGTGCGCAATGAGCGAGCGCGGGCACGCCTCGCCTGCCGAGCCGGTGGCGGGTACGCCGTACGACTTCCGCGCGGCGCGTCCGGTTGGCGACCTGGTCCTCGACCACCCGTTCGGCGGCGTCGCCGACGGCGCCACCGCGTCGCTCACCGACCCCGACTCCGGGCGCTCGGCCAGCGTGACCGTGCACGAGGGCATCGGCTGGCTGCACGTCTTCACCGGCGACACCATCAAGGGCCGCGAGCGCGAGGCGCTGGCGATCGAACCGGTGACCGCTCCACCGGGTGCGTTCAACTCCGGCACGGACCTCGTGGTCCTCGAGCCCGGCGCATCGCACCGGGCGTCGTTCACGATCACTGGAAGCTGACAAACCGCACCGTCGGCCGGATGCCGCGCACGTCGCGCGGGCCCATCCGGCGTACGTCCTCGTCGTAGAAGAGCTTGAAGCCCATCGTGAACTGCTGCGGCCTCGCGACGGCGTGGTACGTCGCGCGCTTCTGCCGGGGCGTGCCGTAGCCGTCGACGTGCTGCACCATCGCCAGGTCCGGCCGGTCGCGCACCCGGTCGATGCCGAGCACCATGTCGGTGCGGAACTGGTGGAGCACGAAGAGCTTCTGCGGCAGGCCGGCGTCGCGGGTCAGCCGCGAGAGCCAGGCGGACGTGCGGTTGACCTCGGCCGCGGTGACCTGGCCGACCGTGTGGGCGGGCACCTGGCGCGGGCCCATCCGCCACTCGGGGTCGAGGGCGAGGCCGACCCAGGGATCGCGCAGCGCCCAGGCCCAGCGCTTCGCGGTCTGGAGGAAGCCGGAGCGGCCGGGCTGGAGGTCGAGCAGCAGCAGGGCGTCGTTGCGGTGGGCGGCCCGGACGTAGCGCTCGACCTCGGCGCGCGGGATGTCGTGGCTGTAGCTGCCGTCCGGCCCGGCGCTGCCGTCGGCGACGGTGACGATCAGCTCGTAGACGTGGCGCAGCGGCTGGCCCGGTCGGGCGAACGGCGCGGCCGCGCGGTGCAGCCGGCGGTCCATGGTGTCCGGGTCGCTCTCCCCCAGCACGCCGAGCGAGGCCGTCTGGGCGGTGCCGTAGTAGGCGACCAGGAAGTGGTGGCCGCCGAAGACCGTGCGGCCGCCTCCGGGGAGCTCGGTCTCCCGAGTCGCGGAGCGGGTGGGTTCAGGCTGCGGCTGGGCTGCGGGGGTCTCGACAGGCTCGACCACCGATGGGTCGACGGCGCTCGGCGCTGGCGCTCCTCGCTCGTCGAGGACCCCGGGATGGTTCACGCCCCAAGCCACGACGATGAGCCCGACCATCACGAGGAGGACGAGGAACAGGATCGGTCCTCGCTGGTCGGGCTGCTGGTCAGGCACCGTCAGCCGGTGATGGCGCCGTGCGCGGCGGACTGCACCATCTTGGCGTACTTGCCGAGCACACCTCGGGTGTACTTCGGGGGCAGCGGCTCCCAGCCGTCCTTGCGGCTCTCCCACTCGGCCTCGTCGGCGATCTCGACCTCGAGCAGCCGGTTGGCCACGTCGAGCGTGATGGTGTCGCCGTCGCGGACGAACGCGATCGGTCCGGCGTCGACGGCCTCCGGCGCGATGTGACCGACGCAGAGACCCGTCGTACCGCCGGAGAAGCGGCCGTCGGTGATCAGCAGGACGTCCTTGCCGAGGCCGGCGCCCTTGATCGCGCCGGTGATGGCGAGCATCTCGCGCATGCCGGGTCCGCCCTTGGGGCCCTCGTAGCGGATGACGACGACGTCCTTGGCCTTGATCTCGCCGCGCTCGAGCGCGTCCATCGCGGCGCGCTCGCCGTCGAAGACGCGGGCGGTGCCGGTGAAGACCGAGTCGTCGAAGCCGGCCGTCTTCACGACCGCGCCCTCGGGGGCCAGCGAGCCCTTGAGGATGGTCAGGCCACCGGTCGCGTGGATCGGGCGGTCGAGCTTGCGGATCACGTCGTCGTCGAGCGCCGGCGGGGCGAGCTCGGCGAGGTTCTCCGCCATCGTCTTGCCGGTCACGGTGAGCACGTCGCCGTGCATCAGGCCGGCGTCGAGCAGCGCCTTCATGACCACCGGGATGCCGCCGATCTTGTCGACGTCGTTCATCACGTAGCGGCCGAACGGCTTCAGGTCGGCGAGGTGCGGGACCTTGTCGCCGACCCGGTTGAAGTCGTCGATGGTCAGGTCGACCTCGGCCTCGCGGGCCATGGCGAGGAGGTGGAGCACGGCGTTGGTCGAGCCGCCGAGGGCCATCACGACGGTGATGGCGTTCTCGAACGCCTCCTTGGTCATGATCTGGCGCGCGGTGATGCCCTTGCGGAGCAGGTTGACCACGGCCTCGCCGGAGCGGTGGGCGAAGCCGTCGCGGCGACGGTCGACGGCCGGCGGCGCAGCCGAGCCGGGCAGCGACATGCCGATCGCCTCGCCGACGGCGGCCATCGTGTTGGCGGTGTACATGCCGCCGCAGGCACCCTCACCCGGGCAGATCGCCCGCTCGATGCGGTCGACCTCCTCGCGGGTGATCTTGCCGGCGAGGCAGGCACCGACGGCCTCGAAGGCGTCGATGATCGTCACGTCGTTGCCGTCGACCTGGCCGGGCATGATCGAGCCGGCGTAGAGGAAGACGCTGGACAGGTCGAGGCGCGCGGCGGCCATCATCATGCCGGGCAGCGACTTGTCGCAGCCGGCCAGCAGCACGGAGCCGTCGAGGCGCTCGGCCATCATCACGGTCTCGACCGAGTCGGCGATGACCTCGCGGGAGACCAGTGAGAAGTGCATGCCCTCGTGGCCCATCGCGATGCCGTCCGAGACGGAGATGGTGCCGAACTCGAGCGGGTAGCCGCCGGCCGCGTGCACGCCGTTCTTGACCGCCTTGGCGAGCCGGTCGAGCGACAGGTTGCAGGGGGTGATCTCGTTCCAGCTCGAGGCCACGCCGATCTGCGGCTTCTCCCAGTCGTCGTCGCCCATGCCTACAGCCCGGAGCATCCCTCGCGCGGCGGTCTTCTCGAGACCATCGGTGACATCGCGGGAACGGGGCTTCAGGTCGGGCTCGGTCATGCCCTCAGCGTATTCGCCCGACCCCGGGTGGTCTTGACAGGCCCGACCGGCGAGAAACCTCCAGGACACCTCCGACCCCTAGCCTGGGCACGTGAGCCCCGTGAGCTGGTCCGACTACGACGCTGTCCTGTTCGACCTCGATGGGGTGATCACGCCGACCGCAGAGGTCCACATGGTCGCCTGGGCGGAGATGTTCAACGCCTTCCTGACGTCGTACGACGGGCCGGCGACCGACCTCTCGGCGTACGCCGACAGCGACTACTTCGCCCACGTCGACGGCAAGCCGCGCTACGACGGGGTGCGCGACTTCCTGACCTCGCGCGGCATCCCGGCGCCCCAGGAGCTGGTCGTCGAGCTCGGGGACCGCAAGAACGACGCCTTCAACGAGGTGCTCGCGCGTGACGGCGTGGAGGCCTATCCGGGGTCGGTGCTGCTGCTCGACCACCTGCGCGACCTCGGCATGCCGCTGGCCGTCGTGTCCTCGTCGGTCAACGCCCCCGCGGTGCTGGCGGCCGCCGGACTGGCCGACCGCTTCGGCATCGTGGTCAGCGGTGCGCTCGCGACCGAGCTCGACCTGCCCGGCAAGCCGGCGCCCGACACGTTCCTGCACGCCGCGAAGGAGCTCGGCGCGACCGCCGCCTCGGCCGTCGTCCTCGAGGACGCCGTGTCCGGGGTGCGTGCGGGTGCGGCCGGCGACTTCGCGCTGGTGGTCGGCGTCGACCGCGGCGTCGGACCGGACGCGCTCACCGCGGCGGGTGCCGACCTCGTCGTACCCGACCTGGCGCAGCTGGTCCCGGCCGGAGCAGCGGCATGAGTCCCTACGGGATCGGGGCGGACCCGCTCGACCGCGGCCGCTTCCCGGTCGAGCCGTGGGCGCTGGTCGAGACGAGCTACCAGCCCGGCGACCTCGGCCTGACCGAGACGCTCTTCTCGGTCGCCAACGGCTACCTCGGCATGCGCGGCAACCCCGAGGAGGGACGGCCGGCGTACGCCCACGGCACGTTCCTCAACGGCTTCCACGAGACCTGGGAGATCCGGCACGCGGAGGCTGCATTCGGCTTCGCGCGCACCGGCCAGACGCTGGTCAACGTGCCCGACACCAAGGTCCTCAAGATCTACGTCGAGGACGAGCCGCTGACCTTCGGCACCGCCGACCTCGAGCACTACGAGCGCTGCCTCGACTTCCGCGACGGCGTGCTGCGGCGCAACCTCGTGTGGCGTACGCCGTCGGGCAAGCGGGTGCGGATCGACTCGACGCGCATGGTGTCGATGACCCAGCGCCACCTGGCGATCATGACCCTCGAGGTCGAGGTGCTCGACGGTGACGCCCCGATCGTCGTGTCGTCGCAGATCCTCAACCGGCAGGACGGCCGCGACGAGTACCACGCCCAGCAGCGGACCGTCGGCCACGAGCACCTCGGGATCGCCGACCCGCGCAAGGCCGCGGCGTTCGGCGAGCGGGTGCTGCTCCCCCGGATGAGCTACTCGACCGAGGACCGGATGCTGCTGGGCTACCAGTGCGCCAACTCCGGGATGACGATCGCGGTCGCCGCGGACCACCTGCTGGAGACGGCCGACGAGTACGAGGTCGTGGCCCGGGCCGAGGACGACCTCGCCAAGCTGGTCTTCCGCGTCGACGCGACGCGCGGCAGCACGATGCGGCTGCAGAAGACGGTCGCCTACCACTCCTCGCGCGGCGTGCCGGTGCGCGAGCTCGCCGACCGCTGCGACCGGACCCTCGACCGGGCCGCACGGCACGGGCTGAAGCACTACGTCGCCGACCAGCAGGGCTGGTACGCGAAGTTCTGGGAGTCCGCGGACGTCGAGGTCAGCGACGAGTCGTCGACGCCCGAGCAGCTGGCGGTGCAGCAGGCGATCCGGTTCAACCTCTTCTCACTGGCCCAGGCGAGCGCACGCACCGACGGCATCGGCGTACCGGCGAAGGGGGTGACGGGCTCGGGCTACGAGGGCCACTACTTCTGGGACACCGAGGTCTACGTGATCCCGTTCCTCACCTACACGCAGCCCGAGGTCGCCCGCAACGCGCTGCACTTCCGCTCGGTGATGCTGCCGGCCGCGCGCGAGCGCGCCCGCGAGATGGCGCAGAGCGGGGCACTCTTCCCCTGGCGCACGATCAACGGCGAGGAGGCGTCGGCCTACTACGCCGCGGGTTCGGCGCAGATGCACATCAACGCCGACGTCGCGTACGCCGTGATGAAGTACGTCCGGGCCACCGGCGACCACGGCTTCCTGGCGCGCGAGGGCATCGACATCCTGGTCGAGACCGCACGGATGTGGGCCGACCTCGGCTTCTGGCGCAGCAACGGCGACGAGTCGTTCCACATCCACGGCGTCACCGGGCCGGACGAGTACACGACCGTCGTCAACAACAACCTCTTCACCAACGTGATGGCGCGCTTCAACCTCGAGCAGGCGGCGCACGCCGTCGAGCGGATCCGCAACGACCATCCCGAGGAGTACGTCCGGGTGGTCGCGCGGCTCGGCCTGAGCGACGACGAGGTCGCCGAGTGGCAGGCCTGCGCCGACGGCATGACGATCCCGTTCGACACCGGCCTCGGCATCCACCCGCAGGACGACTTCTTCCTCGACCGCGAGGTCTGGGACCTCTCGCAGACGCCCGCCGAGCTGCGGCCGCTGCTGCTGCACTACCACCCCCTGGTGATCTACCGGTTCCAGGTGCTCAAGCAGGCCGACGTGGTGCTCGCCCTCTTCCTGCAGGGCGACCGGTTCACGCCCGAGGAGAAGCGCGCGGACTTCGAGTACTACGACCCGATCACCACCGGCGACTCCACGCTCTCCGCGGTCGTGCAGTCCGTGATCGCCGCCGAGGTCGGCTATCACGACGCGGCGCTGCACTACTTCCACGAGGCGTTGTACGTCGACCTCGCGGACGTGCACGGCAACACGGTCGACGGGCTCCACGTCGCGTCGACCGGCGGCGTCTGGAACGCGCTGGTCTCCGGCTTCGGAGGGATGCGCGACCACGGCGGCGAGCTGTCGTTCGACCCGCGGCTGCCGGCGAGCTGGCCGGGGCTCCGGTTCCGGCTCTGCTGGCAGGGCTCGCAGCTGCTGGTCGACCTGACCCAGGAGCGGATCCGCTTCACCGTCGCCGACGGCGAGGTCCCGGTGACGGTGCGCGGGACGGCGTACGTCGTGACCGCGACGGCGCCGCTCGACGTCGAGCTGCCCGACCAGGGCGCTCGCATCGACGGGCTGCTCGGCGACCACCCGGTGATCGGTGGCACGCGCGCCGACGGCAGCACCATCACCGCCGGCGTACCGGACCCGATCCAGCCGCCCGACGACATGGACGGGACCGGCGAGATCCCGGTCTACGCGGAGCCGCCGGTCTTCTGACGCTCAGATCGCGGCGGCCCGCACGACCATCACGTCGGGGAGGTCGCTGACGATCTCGCGCCAGCTGTCTCCCTCGTCGGCCGAGCACCAGACCGCGCCGTTGCGCGCGCCGACGTACAGACCTGTCCGGTCGTGGTCGTCGGCGACCATCGCGTCGCGCATCACCGCGACGTAGAAGGTGTCCGGGAGGCCCCGGTCGAGCTCCTCCCAGGTCTCGCCGGCGTCGCGCGAGCGCCAGACGCGGGCCTTGGCGTCCGGCGGGTAGCGCCGGTCGCCGCCGTTGATCGGGAACACGAAGATCGTGTCCGGCTCGTGGGGGTGGACCACGATCGGGAACCCGAAGTCGGCGGGCAGGCCGTCGGCGATCGACTTCCAGATCAGGCCCTGGTCGTCGGAGCGGTAGACCCCGCCGTGGTTCTGGAGGTAGAGCCGCTCCGGGCGGCTCGGGTGGCGCGTGACCTTGTGGACGCACTGCCCGAACTCGGGGTACTGCTGCCCCTCGGGCAGGAACTCGGCGCGGATCCCCTGGTTGCGCGGCTCCCAGGTCCGACCGCCGTCGCCGGTCTGGTAGACCCCGCCGGTCGACAGCGCGGCCGTGACGCTCTGCGGGTCGGTCGGGTGCGGCAGCACCGTGTGGAACGCCTGACCACCGAAGCCTGCGGCCCACTGCGGCCGGTGGGGGTGGTCCCAGAGCGCACGCTCGAGCGTGAAGGTCTCACCGCGGTCGGCCGAGCGCCAGACGGCGGCCGGCTCGGAGCCGGCGTACACGACGTCGGGCTCGCTGCCCACCACCAGCTGCCAGACCCGCTCGACGGTGGCGCCGGTGTCGGCCGGGAAGCGGACGGCGCCGTTGGGCGTCTCCTGCCAGCTCGCGCCGAGGTCGTCGGAGCGCCAGACCTGCGGGCCGAGCCAGCTCGACGACGCTCCGGCCAGCAGCCGCGGTGGGTCGCTGCGGACGTCGACCAGGCAGGAGTAGACCTCCTCCATGTCGAAGTGGGGGCCGGTGAACTCCCACGCGACTCGGTCCACGTCCGACGTACCGATCCAGAGCCCCTTGCGGGTGCCCACCATCAACAGCGTGCTCTTGGCCATGCCGCCTCCTCGGTCCTCCGTGCATTCTTCTAGATTGACCCGGTGACCGACAGAGACTCATCGCTCCGTCTGGTCTCCCCCGTGTGGCTGGTGCTGATCGGCATCCTGTCCGTGCAGTTCGGCGCGGGCATCGCCAAGGGGCTGTTCGACGAGGTCGCACCGACGACGCTGGTGTGGATGCGGCTGGCGACCAGCGCGATCGTGCTCCTGGCGATCGCGCGGCCGTCCTTCCGCGGCCTCACCCGCTCGGACTGGCTGGTCGTGATCGCCTTCGGCGCGAGCCTCGGGATCATGAACTGGTCGATCTACCAGGCGTTCGCCCGGATCCCGCTCGGCGTCGCGGTGACCCTGGAGTTCGTCGGGCCGTTGACGCTCGCCGTGATCGGGTCGCGACGCGTGCGCGACCTGCTGTGGGTGCTGCTCGCCGGGCTCGGGGTGGCGATGCTGGGCTTCGAGGGTGGCGCGACGCTCAACGTGGCGGGCGTGCTCTTCGCCCTGCTCGCCGGCGCGATGTGGGCGGCGTACATCCTGCTCGCCTCCTCGACCGGACGCCGCTTCTCCGGCTTCGACGGCCTCGCCCTCGCCAGCCTGGTCGCGGTGCTGCTGCTCACACCGTTCGCCATCGGCATCGGCGGCTCGGCCCTCACCGACCCGCGGATCCTCCTGCTCGGCGCCGCCGTCGGGCTGCTGAGCTCCGTGGTCCCCTACAGCTGCGAGATGGTCGCCCTGCGCACCATCGCCCCGTCGGTCTTCTCGATCCTGATGAGCCTCGAACCCGGCGCCGCTGCCCTGGCCGGCATGCTCGTGCTCGGTGAGTTCCTGACCCTCGAGCAGTGGGTTGCGCTCGTCTGTGTCGTGATCGCGTCCGTGGGTGCCACGCGGTCGACGCGGACGCTGGCTGACCCGGCGGTCTCCGGTGGTTGAGGAGGTCGCTCTGCGACCGTCTCGAAACCCCCGCGGCCTGCGGGCGCCGGTGGTGCAGACCGACATGGCTTTTACGGGGTACGGCGCGCTGCGGTTGAGCTTGCTTCTCGGCTTCCCGGTGGTTGAGGAGGTCGCGCAGCGACCGTCTCGAAACCCCCGCAGCCAACAGGTGACAACGACCGAAAACAACTTCTGAAAGTGTCCACATCCCGGTCAAACACAGGGTTCTGAGCACCCGACTGTCGGTGGTCAGTGCTTGGGTTGAACCATGACCACGACAGCAGACCTCGACTCCCCGACCGGGGTCCTCGACGCTGTCCGCGACGTCCAGTCGTCGATCAGTGAGCTGGAGATCGACAAGTTCCGCCTCGCTGTCGAGTGGGCAGTCATGCACCCCGCCGAGTCCGTGCTCCACGCCGCGATGGTCGACGGGACCGAGGACGAGCTCGCGATCGCCGGCCCCGGCGCACCCCTAGTCGCGGAGTTCTGCGTCGCCGAACTAGCCCTCGCGCTCGGCATGTCCACCGATTCGGGAAAGCGCTACCTCGGCGACGCCGTCGAGACCCGCTACCGCCTCCCCCGCCTCTGGTCACGGGTGATGCGCGGTGAGGTGCCGGTCTGGAAAGCCCGCCAGGTCGCCACGCGAACCATCGGACTGTCCGAGGACGCCGCCAGATTCGTCGACACCCACGTCGCACCCGTCGCCCACCGATGCTCCTACGCCCAGATCGACCGCGCCGTCGACCACGCCCGCGACCTGTACGACCCCGACGAAGCCGAAGCACGCCGCGCCGAACAGGCAGAGCACCGACACGTCGACATCAGGCTCGGTGACGTCACCACCGACGGGCTCGTCTACATCGAGGCCACCACCGACCTCGCCGACGCCCTCGCCTTCGAAGCCCAAGTCGCAGCCAAGGCCCACGACCTGCTCGACACCCACCCGCAGCTGTCATTGGACGTACGCCGGTCCATGGCGTTGGGACACCTCGGCGACAGCGTTGGGCGCGAGCTGGTGATCCACGCCCACCACGACGTCTCGAGCACCGACGGACTGGTCCGGGTCGACAACACCAAGTCGTGGATCACCGTCGAGCAGCTCGGCGAGTGGTGCCAGCAGGAACACACCCGGGTCACCATCCGACCGGTCCTGGATCTGAACGAGCACCTCCACACCGACAGGTACCAACCCACCGACCAGCTGCGCGAGCAGGTGATCCAGACCCACCCCACCTGCGTCTTCCCACGCTGCACCCGACCATCGAGGCGCTGCGACCTCGACCACACCGTCGAGTGGCCTGAAGGCCCCACCGACTCGATCAACCTGGTCCCGCTCTGCCGAGGCCACCACCGGTTGAAGACCCACGGCGGCTGGACCTACGAACGCCTCGGACCCACAGCCTTCCTCTGGACCAGTCCCCTCGGGCAGACCTACCTCCGAAGAACCTGACGCCCCACACCCCGCCGCCGGCGGGGCCATCGGCATGCCAAGACGCCGCTATGAGTCCAGCTCGACCGCGAGGTCGCCGATGGTCGTCACGCTCAGGTCGAACCGGTCGTCGTTCGCGGTGTCCGTGCCCGGACGGCGGATGAGGGCAGTCCGGTAACCCTCAGCCGCTGCCGCATCGAGGTCCCACGGATGTGCCGCGGCGAAAAGCATCTGCTCTGGAGGGATCTTCAACTGGTTGGGCGGGAGGCGGTACATCGCTGGGGCGGGCTTGAAGGTCTGGGCTACGTCGGCGCTGAGGACCAAGGTCCAGCGCAATCCGGCGTGCACGAAGGTGTCGGCCATCTGCGAGACGCTGCCGTTGGTGAGGGCGACAACGGCGCGCCGCTCCGCGAGCTTCGCGAGGGCCGCCACCGAGTCCGGCCACGGATCGAGACGATGCCCGACGGTCGCGAGACGCGAGACGGCTTGTTCAGGGACCTCCCAGCCGCGGGAGCGGATCCGGGCGCGCAGAGCTGCGCCGCGGATCGTGTCGCTGTCGGTCCAGGGCGCATCGCCGGCACGGATGGCATCCATGCGCGAACCCTGCTCCTGCTCCCACTCGTCGAGGAACGACGACAGCTCGGCAGGCGGCAGACCGGAGGTCACGAACATCTCGCGCGTTGCACGGTGCACCGTCGCGTCCTCGTCGACGACGGTCCCGAGGACGTCGAAGACGACCGCACGGATCTCATCGAACTCCATCGGAGGTGCTCCTGTCGCAGACATTGCGGTGAGCCATCAGACCACCGTGAGCGGGCCCTCGTCGACGCTCGGTGGCTCGAAGTGGTCGAAGTACTCCGCAGCCAGCTCGGGTGTGAGCACGTGGTCGTCGGCGTCAGCGCCACGTCGGGCCGCGATCCGCTGCAGGACGGTGTCGCGGTCGGTGGCGAGGTAGACGGTCTCCGGCACGACGCCGTACGGCGCGAGAAGCGCGCGATAGTCGTCGCGCATGGCGCGTGACCAGAAGGAGAAGTCGAGCACCACGTCGCGACCGGCGGCGACCAGCTCGAGCAGGCGGGCGCGGAGGCCGGCCTCGATGTCGGCGCGAAGGTCGGGCGGGAGCGGGACCTCGGTGATCCCGCGCTCCCACATGACGGCGTCGAAGGAGAGACGGACCATCCCGGCCCGCTCGAGGCGGCGGGCGTACGTCGACTTCCCGGACCCGGCCGGGCCGCACATGAGGACGACGCGACTGAGGGCCCGGCGCGCCACGAACACCATCTCCTTGCCGGGCCGGTCCGGGGCCTCGCGGACGTCCTCGACCGTGAAGCCGTGAGCCAGGAGCGAGTCCTCGAGCTCGTCGCGTGACCGGAAGCGCAACGTGGACTCGGAGGGCACCACCTCGCCGTCGAGGGCCGTTGTCGACACGAAGGTGATCAGGGGGAGCGCCACCTCGGTGACCGTCCGGCTCACACCCACCACACGACCGTCGGGCAGCCGTACGTCGGTGGGTGGGACGTCCCAGGTCTCCCAGTCGCGGACCTCGGGGCGCCGGGTCTCGAAGACGAAGAAGCCGCCAGGACGCAGAGCGGCGTGCAGCGCGGTGAGTGTCGTCGACCAGTCGTCGTCGGAGACGAAGACCTGGGCGACGTTGCCGGTCATCACGGCCAGGTCGGCGGCCAGCCCGCGCCCGGCGAGGACGGTGGCGTCGCCGTGCAGCCAGGTGACGCGGTCGGCGTACGGCTTCGCCCGGGCGACGTCGAGCGACGCGCGGGCCGGGTCGAGCCCGACGACGGAGCGGCCGCGCTCCGCGAGGAGCACGGCGAGGCAGCCGGTGCCACAGCCCACGTCGACGACCAGGTCCGCACCGTCCTCCTCGACGATCGCTGCGTAGGCATCCAGGTCGCTGCGGTCGGCGTCGAAGAAGTCGTACATGGCTGCGAGGCGCGGGTCGGCGAAGACCGGGTCGGGTGGGCGCATCGTCAGGCGACGGCTGCCTCGAACGCGGCGGCCACCTCGAGCAGGAAGCGGTCGCGGCCGTGCGGCGCGACGATCTGGATGCCGACGGGCAGGCCGGCCGCGGTGTGGCCGAAGGGCACGGAAATCGCGGGACAGCCGGTGACGGTGATGAAGTACGCCGCGCGCATCCAGTCGAGGTAGGTCTCCATCGGGCGACCGTTGATCTCGGTCGGGAACTCCTGGTCGGCCGGGAACGGAGGGACCTGCGAGACGGGCAGCACCAGCACGTCGTACGCAGTGAAGAACTCGCGCATCCGCTCCGAGAGGGCCGTGCGCTGGGCGTAGGCCCGCGCGACGTCGGCGCCGGTGAGGTGCTCGCCGAGCCGGATGTTGTCGGCGAGCGACTGCTTGAAGTCGTCGGGGTGCTCGGCGAGCAGCGCGCCGAACCGGGCCTGGAAGTGCCAGGCGCGCAGGGTGCGGAAGGTGTCGTCGGCCTCGGTCAGGGCCGGGTGGTCGGCGGAGACCGATGCTCCGGCGAGCGCGAAGGTGCCGCCTGCGTCCCGCACGACACGCGCGACCTCGTCGTCCACCTCGAACGCGCCACCCAGGTCGGGGCTGACCGCGACCCGGAGCCCCGCGAGCGTCAGCGGCAGCAGGGAACGGAACGACCGGCCCGGGTCACCCAGCGCCTGCGGCGCACGCGGGTCGGGGCCGGCCATCACGGACAGCAGCAGAGCCAGATCTCCCACGTTGCGGGCCATCGGGCCGCCGACGGAGGTGGTCTCCCACTGGTTGGAGTGGGGCCACTCGGGCACCCGGCCGAGTGACGGTCGCAGGCCCACGACACCGCAGAACGACGCGGGGTTGCGCAGCGAGCCGCCCATGTCGGAGCCGTCGGCGAGCGGCACCATCCCGGACGCGAGCGCACACGCCGCTCCCCCGGACGAGCCGCCGGCGGACCGCGTCGGGTCGACCGGGTTGAGGGTGGTGCCGAAGACCTTGTTGAACGTGTGCGACCCGGCAGCGAACTCGGGCACGTTGGTCTTCCCGATCACGACCACGCCGGCACGGCGTACGCGCTCGACGATCAGCTCGTCGGCTTCCGGGACGTGGTCGGCGAAGAGGGGTGAGCCGTACGTCGTGCGCCAGCCGGCCACGGCGTGGGTGTCCTTGAACGCGAACGGCAGCCCGTGCAGCGGACCCACCTCCGCGCCGGACGCCAGCGCGGCGTCGGCAGCGGCAGCGCCGTCACGGGCCCGCTCCTCGTCGAGCGAGACGATCGCGTTGAGCTCGGGGTTGCGTTCCGAGATCCGGGCGAGGTGCAGGTCGAGCAGCTCGCGCGCGGAGATCTCGCGACGGCGTACGGCGTCCGCCTGGTCGCGCGCCGTCGAGTCGACGGAGAGCGTCATCGGCGACGGCGGCCGAAGAGCCCGCCGACGACGACGCCGAGCACGACCAGCCCGGCACCGACCGCGATGCCCTTGAGGAAGTCTCCACCCTCGGTGATCGAGCCTGTCGAGATCCCGGTCCTGGCCGGTGCGGTGAAGACGGCTGCCGCCGGCGCCGCCTGGCCGGCCGGGGTCGCGACCGGGTCGGTCACGGCCGGAGCCGGGCCCTGGCCGATCGCCTGTCCGACGTTGCCGAAGAACTCGCCGGCCATCCGCTTGGACACGCTCGTGAGCATCCGCTGGCCGACGCCGCCGACCATGCCACCGACGACCGCGTCGGCCTCGAAGTCGATCTTGGTGACACCGGGCTCGGCCTCGCCGAAGTAGACCTGCACGGTGGCGTCGATGGTGCCGGGGGCGCCGGCGCCGGTCAGCCTCATGACGAGCGCCTCGCGGTCCTTGAGGTCCGAGAGGGTGCACGAGCCCTGGTAGGTGCCCTTGATCGCGGCGACGCCGGCGGTGACCGTCATGTCGTAGGCGTTGTCACCGGTCGCGACCAGCCGCTCGCAGCCCGGGATGGTGGCGACCAGGACCCGCGGGTCGAGCAGCGCGTCCCAGACCTGCTCGACCGGGAAGGGGACGACGTTGGATCCACTGATCTTCATGAGTTCTCCAGTCGCAGGGTGAACAGCTCGGACGGCGAGATCGGCATCGCCGTGATCGCGATCCCCTCGGCGTCCTCGATGGCGGCCGCGAAGACGGCCGCGGACGGGATGACGCCGGCCTCACCCGCACCCTTGATGCCGAGCGGGTTGAGCGGCGACGGGGTCTCGAGGTGGTCGATGTCGATGCCGTCGGGGATCTCCGTGACGTAGGGCATCAGGAAGTCCATGAACGACGCGTTGAGCAGCTGCCCCGACTCGTCGTAGGCCATCCGCTCGTAGAGCGCTCCCCCGACGCCCTGCGCGACGCCGCCGTGGATCTGGCCCTCGACGATCATCGGGTTGATCAGGTGGCCGCAGTCGTGGACGACGGCGTACTTGAGGATCGTGATCTCCGCCGTCTCGGGGTCGGTCTCGACGATCACGGCGTGCATGCCGGAGGCGAAGGTCGCGCGCTCGGGCGAGTAGAAGTCGCGACCCTCGAGACCAGGCTCCTCGTCCTCGGCCACCGGCGGCTTGCCCGGGTCACCGACGGAGAACTGCGTCGCGGCCTTGGACGCCTCGTCGAACGCGTAGCGCAGCGGGTTGGAGAGCACCGAGACCGTGCCGAGGTCGATCGAGGTGCCGGGCGAGCCCTTCACCGACACGACGCCGTCGACGATCTGCAGGTCCTTCTCGTCGGCCTCGAGCGCCTCGGCGGCGATCTTGAGCGCCTTCTCCTTGGCGCGCTTGGCGGCGAGGTGGATCGCGGAGCCGCTCATCACGGCGGCGCGCGAGGCGAAGGTGCCGACGGCGTACGGCATCCGCCGGGTGTCACCGGTGACGACCTCGACGTCCTCGAACTTCACGCCGAGCTCGTCGGCGACCAGCTGCGCGAAGACCGTGGCGTGGCCCTGCCCCTGGGTGGTCAGGCCGGTCGCGACCTTGACCTTGCCGGAGGTCTCGATGTGCACGTGGGCGCCCTCGTAGGGGCCGACGCCGGTGCCCTCGACGTAGCAGGCGAGGCCGATGCCGACCTGCCGTCCCTCCGCCGCCATCTCCGCCTTGAAGGCCGGGAACTCGTCCCAGCCGACCAGCGCCTTGATCTTCTCGAGCGAGGTCGGGTAGTCGCCGGAGTCGTACTCGAGCTCGCGGCCGTCCTGGAAGATCAGCCCCTGGTCGTAGGGGAACTCGTCGGGCTGGATGAAGTTGACCGCGCGCACGTCGGCGCGATCCTTGCCGAGGTACTTCGCGATCGCGTCCATGGTCCGCTCCATCGCGTAGCAGCCCTGCGGCCGCCCGGCGCCGCGGTAGGGCGTGACCATCACGGTGTTGGTGTAGAGCGACTCGAAGACGACCCGGTAGTTCTGCGGCTTGTAGGGGCCGAGCAGCTGGGTCGAGGTGATGATCGGGACGATCAGGCCGTACGGCGTGAACGCGCCGTGGTCGTGCCAGAACTCGACGTTGAGCCCCTGGAGCCGGCCGTCGTCGTCGAAGCCGACCTCGATGTGCTGCACCTGGCCGCGCTCGTGGGCCGACGAGATGAAGTGCTCGCGCCGGTCCTCGGTGAACTTCACCGTCCGGCCGAGTGCCCGGGCCGCCAGCGGGACCAGGAGCTCCTCCGGCCACGGGTGGTTGATCTTCACGCCGAAGCCGCCGCCGACGTCGGGCGTGATCACGTCGACCTGGCCGAGGTCGAGCTCCATCTTCACGGCGACGGCGGCGCGTACGCCGGTCGAGCTCTGCGTCGAGGTCCACAGCTGGAGCCGGTTGAGGTCGGGGTCCCAGCGGGCGACGGTGCCGCGGCCCTCCATCGGCATGCAGGCGCTGCGCTCGATGGTGAGGTCGAGCTCGAGCCGGTGCGGCGCCTGGGCGATCGCGGTGATCGCGTCGCCGACGTTCTGCTCCAGGCGGGCGCCGACGTTGCCGGGCACGTCGTCGTGGACGAGGTGCTTCGCCGCTCGGGCGGCGTCGACCCCGACGACGGGCGGCAGGAACTCGTAGGAGACCCGGATCCGGCCGACGGCGTCCTCGGCGATGTAGCGGTCGTCGGCGACGACGAAGGCGATCGCCTCGCCGACGTAGTTGACCTCGTCCTTCGCGAGCGCCCACTGCGTGCGCCCGTGGGTGAGCGCCGGGTGCGGGATCAACAACGGGAGCGGCTCGGCCATCGGGCCGACCAGGTCGTCGTAGGTGTAGACCGCGTGCACGCCCTCGAGGTCGAGGACCTCGTCGACGTCGATGTCGATGATGCGCGCGTGCGCGTGCGGGGACCGCAGCACTGCGGCGTGCAGCACGTCCTGCTCGACGGCCACGTCGTCGACGTAGCGCCCGAGACCGCGTAGGAAACGCTGGTCCTCGACGCGCTGGACCTTCTGGCCCATCAGCTTGGTGGTCACGAGGCGCCCAGCTCTGCTGCTCGCTCCACGGCCTTGACGATGTTCTGGTAGCCCGTGCACCGGCAGAGGTTGCCGGCGATCATGTCGCGGGCCTCCTCGTGCGTGGGCGTCGGGTTGTCCCGCAGTCCGGCCGTGATCGTGGTCAGGAAGCCGGGGGTGCAGAAGCCGCACTGCAGCCCGTGGCACTCGACGAACGCCTGCTGCACGTGGCCGAGCGACCCGTCCGGGTTGGCGAGCCCCTCGACGGTGGTGATCTCGCTGCCCTCGGCCGAGACCGCGAACATCAGGCAGGAGCGCATCGGAGCACCGTCAACCAGGATGGTGCAGGCGCCGCACACGCCGTGCTCGCAGCCGACGTGGGTGCCGGTGAGCTTGAGGTCGTGGCGCAGCGCGTCGGACAGCAGGCGGCGCGCGGGCACCCGGATCTCGTGGGTGTGCCCGTTGACGCTCAGTCGTACGTCGAGCAGCTCCTCGGTCATCGCGCCCCCTCCCGTGCAGATCGAACCACGCGCCCGGTGAGCACGCGGACCAGCTGCGCGCGGTAGGCGGCGCTGGCATGGATGTCGTCGGCCGGCTCGAGCTGGGCGAGGGCGGCGTCACCGAGGTCCGCGTCGGCGACCCCGGACAGGTCGACCACGGTCGGGACGTCGCTCACCGAGAGGTAGCCGACCTTGACCGAGTCGCCGTCGACGAGCGCGGCAGCGCCGACCAGGGCGTAGTCGCCGTGCCGCCGGGCGATCTCCTCGAAGGCGACGCCGGCACCCGGAGCGAGCCCGGGGAAGTACGCCGACACGGCGATCTCGTCGTGACCGACCGATGACTCGAGCGGCCCGACGAAGAGCTCGTCGGCCGGGATCGTGCGCCGCCCGCTGGGGCCTTCGACGTCGAGCGAGCCGCCGAGCAGCGTGAGCACCACCGGCATCTCCGCGGCGGCGTCCGCGTGGACGAGCGAGCCGACGGTGGTGCCGCGGTTGCGGATCGTGGCGTGGGCGACGTTGGCGAGCGCGAGCGGGACGAGCGGCTGCACGCGGCGTACGTCGGGCGAGGCGAGGACGGCGGCGTGGCGGGCGAGCGCACCCACCCGCACACCGCCGTCCTCGATCGTGATCTCGTCGAGCCCGGGGATGCGGTTGATGTCGACCAGCAGCGCGGGGGCTGCGAGTCGCATCGACAGCAACGGGACCAGGCTCTGTCCTCCGGCCAGCACCTTTGCGTTCGGCTGACCGGCCAGGGCTGCCACCGCCTCGGCGAGCGTCCCTGGCCGGCAGTAGTCGAACGGTGCTGGCTTCACTCAGGTCCTCAGTGCTTGTGGTCGCCGTGGGTGTGCGGCGGAGCGTGGTCCTCCACGTGCGCGCCCGTCTGTCCGACCGCGATGACCGCGCCGTCGTCGCCGCCGTTGGGTGCCACCAGCCGGGCCAGGTGGTAGCCGAGCACGACCACCAGGGTGCCGAGGGCGATGCCCGTGAGGTGGAAGTCGTCGGTGAACTTCAGGTCGGCGTTGCCGATGGCCAAGATGATGCCGGCTCCGATCGGGACCAGGTTGACGGGGTTGGCGAAGTTGACCCCGTTCTCCTTCCAGATCTTGGCACCGAGCAGGCCGATCATGCCGTAGAGCACGAGCGTGATGCCGCCGAGGACGGCGGGCGGCGTCGCGTTGACGATCGCGCCGAACTTGGGCACCAGGCCGAGCAGGATCGCGACGATCGCGGCGACGAAGTAGGCCGCTGTCGAGTAGACCCGGGTCGCCGCCATGACGCCGATGTTCTCGGCGTACGTCGTGGTCGGCGAACCACCCACGGAGCTGGCGATGACGGTGCCGATGCCGTCGGCGGCCACGGCGCGTCCCATGTAGGGGTCGAGGTCCGTGTTGGTCATCTCCGAGACGGCCTTGACGTGGCCGACGTTCTCCGCGACCAGCGCGATCACGGCCGGGAGGACCAGCAGCGCGAAGGTGAACGAGAAGGCGGGACCGTGCCACCCGACGGCGTCGAGGTTGCCCGCGAGCGTCTGGTTGCCCACGAGGCCGTCCACCGTGTGCTTGGGGAAGCCGAACCAGTCGGCGTTCTTGACGCCGGTCCAGTCGACACGGTCGTGGGGGCCGGGGTCGGCGCTGCTCGGCAGCGGGAGCGAGGTCTTGCCGAAGATCAGGTCGAAGATCCAGGACAGGACGTAGCCGAAGATCAGGCCGAGGAAGATCGCGATCCGGCCAAGGAAGCCACGGAAGCCGACCGCCATCACGATGACGGCCGTCATGGTGATGATCGCGACCCAGGGGTCGGACGGCATGTAGGTCTGCGTCGCCACCGGGGCCAGGTTGAAGCCGATCAGCATGACGACCGCACCGGTCACGATCGGCGGCAGCACCGCGTTGACGGCGCCGGCGCCGAGGTAGTGGATGATCACGCCCACGATCGCGAGCACGATGCCGGAGATCAGGATCGCGCCCGTGACGTCCGCCGGGCCACCCGGTCCGCCGCTGCCCGTGTAGGTGTAGATCGCGGTCGCACCGCCAACGAAGGACGCCGACGTCCCGAGGTAGCTCGGGACCTTGCCCTTCACGATCAGCAGGAAGCAGATCGTGGCGATACCGCTCATCATGATCGCGAGGTTGGCGTTGAGCCCCATCACGATCGGGAAGACGAAGGTGGCTCCGAACATCGCCACCACGTGCTGGGCGCCGAGACCGACCGTCTTGCCCCAGACCAATCGCTGGTGGGGGGCTACGGCCTCGCCAGGCGCGGGATCGACCACTTCCCACTTGAACATCGACATGATGCGCACCCTTTCGGTGTCAGGACAGGCCCGAGTTCCTGCACAAACTAGTGATCTCCATGACACACCCACGACGGCGACAGATGCCGAAGGAACGCCGAATCGACTGGCACCTCTTGTCGCGTGGCGGCGCCGTCCCGTCCGGTCTCAGGTCGCGATCTCGAGCACCCGGAGCGCGACGGCCACGTCCAGACGCAGGTGCGGGTCCGACGAGAGCGGACCGAGCAGCCGCTCGAGCTTGGAGACCCGGTAGCGCATCGTGTTGTAGTGGAAGAACTGCACGCGCGCCGCTTCGGCGACGTTGAAGTTGGTGTCCAGCAGCACCTGCAGCGTCTCGCGCAGGTCGGCCGCATCCGTCGAGTCCTCGGCCAGCGGCCCGAGCACGTCGCGGACGAAGGAGCGCAGCTCGGCGTCGCCCTGTGGTCCCTCGGGGATCAGCGCGATCAGCCGGTGGAGGCCCAGCTGGTCGAAGAAGGTCGTGGACCCGCCACCGCTGACCCGGCGACCGACCTCGACGGCACGTCGGGCCTGGGCGTAGGCAGCGGGCAGCTCCTCGAGCGAGCCGGAGACCCTGCTGACGCCCACGGAGAACGGCCGACGGCCGCCGCCCTTGTCGCCGGCGACCGCGGTGACCACCCGGCGTACGACGTCGTGGCCGAGGGAGTCGTCGTCCCCGACGGGGAGCAGGGCGACCACCTCTGAGGAGAAATCGACGGCCGGGATGCCGGGCGCGACCGTGTTGCTGACCTGGCGCCACGCGGCCGAGAACCGCTCCTGCCACTGCCGGCGCTGCGCGCTCGACTCCGGCTCCTCGGCCGGGTCGATCTCGGCGGTGACCACCACGATCGGGCGGTCGAGCATCCAGCCGAAGGTCTCGGCGTGCTCCGCGACGTACGCCGAGTCGGCGGCCCGTCGCAGCAGGAGGTCGCGCAGGAAGTCGCCTTGGTACTTGTTCTCGACAGCGGTGACGGCCTCCTCGCGGGTGATCAGCAGCGCGGCGACCGCGGCGGCGCGCTCCAGCGCGTGGACGTCGTCCTCGGTGAGCGGCTGGTCCGGACGCACGCACACGAGCCGGGCGAGGTCCGCGCCTCCGGCCGCCACGCGCAACGCCCGGGCGTTGCCCGGGCCGTCCATCCGCTCCACGCGCAGCCGCCCGGTCGGGTCCACCAGGTCGGCGTCGACGAGCGCGGCCCGGACCCCGTCGGACATGGCACCGGCGCGCTCCCGGCCGTCGGTGGACGTGAAGGCGACCCCGACGCCGAGCACCCGGGCGACCTCGGCGGCGATGCCGACCAGGTTGCCGCCCTCGAGCACGATCTGGGTCAGTCCCGTGTGCAGGGCGTCGACGCGGGCCAGCGCCGCGCTCGCCAGCTCTTCGCGATCGGCTATCAACTTCTGCACTCCCCTACCCACCGTGTTGGCACAACCTCACATCGCGAACGGTAATCGGCGCCCGATAACGTCGGTGAGGTGATCCCCGTCAGCGCCTCTCCTCGGCTCCGGGATCTGCTCCGCTCGGCACCCTCCGGCCCCCTGCGCGTCCTGCACCGCGGTCGCGACGCGGTGTACGTCGAGGTGGCGGGCAGCTGCGTGGGGGTCGTCGGCGCCCGGGCGACCGCGGTGCCGTGCGCGCTCCGGTCACGATTCGATGACCTCTGCACGCCGGACGGCGGGTTGCCCGGCGCGGAGGCGTACCTTCGAGACGGAGACATCCACCTGGACGAACGACACATCCGGATCGGCAGGTTGGTCGACGTCACGGTGCCGTCCCTTCCGAGCACGGCGAGCTCGGTCGCCGCATCGCCCGTCCCCCCGGCCGCGGTGGCCGGGCTCGTCGGTCCGGTGCCGGCCGCGATCACGCCGGACGACGTCGCCCGGATCATCGGTCGCGGCGACGGGCTCACGCCCCTCGGCGACGACGTGCTCTGCGGCTGGCTCGCGATCCACCGCGCCGCCGGGATCGCCACGGCGGACGTCGACGCCGCGGTCCGGGCCCACGCCGACCGCACGACGCTGCTGTCGGCCACGCTGCTCGACTGCGCCCTGCACGGCGAGGTGCTGCCGGAGTTCGCGGCGTACGTCCTCTCGCTGGGCACCCCCGACGAGAGCGCCACGGCCGCCCGGCTCGCGGCGGTCGGCCACACCTCGGGATCCGGGCTGCTGCACGGCGCCCGGCTCGCCCTCACCGCACTCCAAGGAGTCGCCGCATGACCACCCCACCTGTGAGCCACGTCGAGCTCCGCCCCGGCGCGTACGCCGACTCCGTCACGCTGCTCCAGGTCAGCCGGGCCGTGCAGGGCCTCGACGGCGTGCTCGCCGCGCAGGTCGCGATGGCGACCGCCCTCAACATCGAGGTGCTCACCGAGATGGGCTTCGAGGTGCCCGCCGAGGCGACGACCAACGACATGGTGGTCGCGCTCCGGCTGACCGACGCCGACGCGCTCGCCGCGGCGCTCTCCGGTGTCGACCAGGCGCTGCGCGACGCCAACCGGCGGGTCGAGGGGTCGACCGAGGTCGCACCCTCGCGCACGACGGCGAGCGCCCTGCGGGGCGCGCCCGGCGCGGTCGTGGTGGTCTCGGTGCCCGGGTCCAGCGCCCTGGTCGAGGCCATGGACGCCCTCGACGCCGGCAGCGACGTGATGATCTTCAGCGACAACGTCCCGGTCGAGCAGGAGGTCGCGCTCAAGCGCACCGCCGCCGACCGCGGCCTGCTCGTGATGGGTCCCGACTGCGGGACCGCCGTCGTCGGCGGGCTCGGTCTCGGCTTCGCCAACGTGGTCTCCCCCGGACCGGTCGGGATCGTGGCCGCGTCCGGCACCGGCTGCCAGCAGCTGCTCGCCCTGCTCGACCATGCCGGCGTCGGCGTCACCTCCGCCCTCGGCGTCGGCGGTCGCGACCTGTCGGCGGAGGTCCGCGGGGTCTCGACCCGCGAGGCGATGCGCCGGCTCGACGAGGACCCGGCGATCGAGCTGATCGTGGTCGTCTCCAAGCCCCCGGCCGACGACGTGGCGGCCGAGATCACGGCGTACGCCGACAGCCTCGCCACCCCGGTCGAGCTGGTGCTCCTCGGCGCCGGCGAACCCGACCTCACCGCCGGCGCCGAGGCGGTGCTCCGCCGGCTCGGCCGCGACCTCCCGGCCTGGCCGGTGGCGGGCGGGACGACGTCAGGCAGCGGGCTCATCCGCGGGCTGTTCGTCGGCGGCACGCTGAAGAGCGAGGCCCAGCTGATCGCGGGCACCGACGCCGGGCACACGTTCGTCGACTTCGGCGACGACGCCTACACGACCGGACGCGCCCACCCGATGATCGACCCGGCCCTGCGGCTCGAGCACCTCGCCCGGGCGGCGGCCGACCTCGCGACCGGGGTGCTGCTGCTCGACGTCGTGCTCGGTCACGGCGCCGAACCGGACCCGGCCGCACTGCTCGCCCCGGCCGTGGCCGCGGTGTCGCAGCCGGTGGTGATCGCCGTGGTCGGCACCGACGGCGACCCGCAGGACCGCGACCGCCAGGTCCGCGCGCTGGTCGAGGCCGGCGCCGAGGTCCACCTGTC
Organism: Nocardioides pollutisoli; assembly: GCF_040045055.1. Taxonomy (NCBI): domain Bacteria; kingdom Bacillati; phylum Actinomycetota; class Actinomycetes; order Propionibacteriales; family Nocardioidaceae; genus Nocardioides; species Nocardioides pollutisoli. The sequence goes on along the minus strand of NZ_JBDZDU010000001.1, from coordinate 3,075,645 downwards.
CAACGCCGGCGCCACCCGCCGGGCGCTCGAGCTGATCGGAGCACACGCGTGAGCACCCCCGAGGCAGTCGTCAACGTCGGGGCCGACCTGCTCGCCGACGCCGTCGCCGACCAGGCGGTCGCGGTGACCCGCGTCGACTGGCGCCCGCCGATGACCGGCACCGAGGCCGACCTCGCCACCGTCGCAGCCGACCCGCTGCGGCGTACGGCGAACGAGCGCGCCCTGGCCGCGATGCTGGGCGTCACCGCGACCCTGGTCGACGTCGCCCCGGCGAGCGAGCTGCTCGGGCTCGAGCCCGGTCAGTTCCTGCACGCGGGTCCCCCGATCGAGTGGTCCCGCGCCTCCGGACCGCTGCGCGGCGCGCTGATGGGCGGTGCCGCGCTCGAGGGCCTGGTCGACGACCCCGAGGACGCCGTCGCGCTCTTCGAGTCCGGCGCGAACGTGTCGCTCGAGCCGTGCCACCACCGGTCCGCGGTCGGGCCGATGGCGGGCGTGGTCACGCCGAGCATGTGGATGTTCGTGCTCGAGGACGCGGCCACCGGCCGGCGTACGTACTGCTCGCTCAACGAGGGCCTCGGCAAGGTGCTGCGCTACGGCGCCTACGGGCCCGAGGTGCTGACCCGGCTGCGCTGGATGCGCGACGTGCTCGGCCCGCTGCTGCAGACGGCGGTCCGGGCCAGTGGTCCGGTCGACGTCACCGGCATCCTCACCCAGATGCTGCAGATGGGCGACGAGGCCCACAACCGCAACCGGGCCGGCACGTTGATGCTGCTGCGCGACCTCTCCCCCGCAATGGTCACCAGTGGCATGGACAGCGCGGACGTCGCGGAAGGTCTGCGGTTCATCGGCGGCAACGACCACTTCTTCCTCAACCTCGCGATGCCGGCCTGCAAGCTCGCGCTCGACGCGGCCCGGGGCATCGAGGGCTCCACGATGGTGGTGGCGATGGCCCGCAACGGCACCGACTTCGGCATCCAGACCGCCGGCACCGGCGACGAGTGGTTCACCGGCCCGGCCCAGGTGGCCGACGGGCTCTACCTCGGCGACTACGGTCCGGACGACGCCAACCCCGACATCGGCGACTCGGCCATCACGGAGACCGCCGGCATCGGCGGGTTCGCGATGGCGACCGCGCCCGCGATCGTGCGGCTGGTCGGTGGTTCGGTCCCCGACGCGCTGGCGACCACCCGGCGGATGCACGAGATCACCCTCGGCGAGAACCCGCGCTGGACGGTCCCGGTCCTGGAGTTCCAGGGCGTGCCGTCCGGCATCGACGTCACGCGTGTCTGCCGGACCGGCATCCTGCCGCAGATCAACACCGGTATGGCGGGCGCCAAGGCGGGCGTGGGTCAGGTCGGCGCCGGGCTGGTCAACCCGCCCGCCGAGATCTTCCCGAAGGCACTGGCGCGGCTGGCGGAGCTGACCCGCTCACGCGCTCAGTAGTCGAGGTAGCCCCGCAAGCCGAGGACGTAGCCGCCCTCGCGGTGGCTGAGGTGGACGAAGAGCGGTCCTCCCCGGGTCTCCCGGTCGGCGACCACGGTGCTCGACGGGTGGATCTGGTGGATGCCTCCGTTGGTGTAGACATGACCTCCCGTGACAACGAGCGTCCCCCAGTGACGGTCGACCCAACCGCACAGCGTGCTGGTGCCCCAGCCCGGGACGTTCGACTGGAGATGCAGTTCGTGCGTCCAGACCTGGTGGTCGCGGTGCGCGAGTGCAGGGCAGCGGGTCGGTTGCTGGTTCCATCGCCAGGCCACGTAGTGGTCGAACGGGTAGGAGTGGTGCGACTCACCCCGCCCGTAGCAGGTGCCGTGCGGGTCGTCCCAGGTCCCGCTGCAGCCGAGCGGAGCGCCGTGCGGGCCGCTCCCGGCCTCGGGGTAGGCGTTCATGTGGAAGTGCACGTGGCGCCAGCTGGCGCGCGGGGCCTGCTGCGCCTCCGCGCTCGCGCCGCCGGCCGGGACGGGAGTCAGCAGTGCGATCGGCAGGAGCAGGCCGAGGAGGAGGAACCCGATCTTCGTCATACCGGGAGCGTAGGTACGACGGCGAGTCGCTTCTGTCAGGTCGCCGACACAACCCGCCCGGAGATGTCGGGCGGTCGCCAGAAGGCCTTCTTGATGTCGACGTTGCCGCTCGGGCGCAGCGGGGTGCCCTCCTCGAGGTAGGCCTGCCGCGCCTCGCCCTGGTGGCTCGGCGGCAGCGACCCGTCGGCACGCACGACCCGCCACCAGGTCACCGCTCCCCCGTGCGACGCCATGATCGACCCGACCTGGCGCGGTCCGCCGCCACCCATCACCGCACCGACCACCTCGGCGATCGCGCCGTACGTCGTGACGCGGCCGCGCGGCACCGACTCGACGCACTGCAGCACGCGCTCGACGTACTCCTCCACGTCCATGGCCACGACGCTCACCTCCTCTCGACCGGGGCGGGACCGGTCGTCAGCACGATCCCGGCGGCGACCGTCGCGGCCAGGGTGGCGGCCACGCCGATGACCCAGATGCCGGGCTGGTCGGGGTCACCGCGGAGCAACCGGGCGAGCCCCCACACCACCGGGACGGCGAGCAGCACCACGATGCCGCGCTGCACCCAGACCCGGGTGAGGGCGGCGTCGACCGGCATCGCGGCCGGTCCGTAGGACGCGAGCTGCGCGGCGATGTGGGTGACCACGAGCGCGGCCGCGACCACCAGCACGGACGTGTGCAGACCGTCGTCGAGCGCCAGCAGCCACCAGGCCAGCACGACCAGGAACGTGACGACGCCGACCGGGGACTCCGGCAGCGCGGCGAAGCCCGACGCCAGCGCGAGCACGGCAGCGACCATCCACCACGGTGGCCAGTGCCCGGCCGGACCGGTCGCGAGCACGGCCACGACCGGACCCACGATGATCAGGGCGCGCAGCACGATCTGGCTCGTCGAGAGGTCGCCCAGTCGGCGGGTCATCGCGAGACCACCCGCGGCAGCTGGGCGCGCCGGGACAGCCGCCGCAGGACGTCGTCGACGGTGCCGGGTCCACGCCACGGCACGACCGGGCAGCCGAGGCCGGCGAGCCGGCCGAGCACCGTGGCGCGCTCGACGAGACGCATCCGCCAGGCCAGGCCGGCCAGCAGCAGGTCGGTGCCGTTCGGCACCCCCGGCCGGGCGTCGGCGGGCAGGGTGTCGACGACGATCGTCGGGACCCCGCGACGGGTGAGGGTCGCGGCGACGGTGCCGACCGACTCGGCGAGCATCGGCGTGAGGACGATGACGACCGTGCCGCCGGTGACCCGGAGCTGCAGGACGCCGTCGTCGGCGTCACGGATCTCGCCGGGACGCACGCTGGCGAGCGTGCTCTGGAGCCGGCGCAGGTGGCGGCGGCCGGCGCCGTACCCCACCTGCTCGCCCCCGCGGCCGATGACGCGCAGCGCCATCCGGTCGCCGGCGCGGATGTGGTGCTCGGCGATCGCGGCGCCGGCGCGGACGGCGAGGTCCAGGCTGCTGGCGGACCCGTCGATGCCGTCCGAGGCACCGTGGTCGGCGAGCGCGTCGACGACGATCAGCACGCCCGTGTCCTCCTCGGCGCGGGTGCTGACGACGTGGAGCGTGTCGGTGCGCAGCGACACCCGCCAGTTGATCCGGCGCAGCCGGTCCCCGGGCGCGAACGGCAGGATCCCCGCGAGCTCGGTGCCGCTGCCGCCGCGCCGGGACCGGTGCGCGCCGACCAGGCCGAGCGGTTGCGGCGCCTCCGCGCGGGAGTCGTACGGCGCGGTCTGCGGCAGCACGCGCACCAGCTGACCGCCGAGCTGCACCGGACCGAACCGGTAGCCGCCCCACGGCGTGAACAGCGCGACCTTCTCCTCGCCGAGCATCCGGCGGCCCCAGCGGCGCGGGCTCACCTCGATGTCGGGGACCGGTCCGGGCAGCAGCGCGCCGACGTAGCCTGACGACGGTCGCATCACGACGTACGGCGGCTGGCCGGACGCCCGGGTGAGCCACTCCGCGTCCTCGGCGCCCTCGACCGTGAGCCGCGACGTCGTGCCCTGGCCTTCGTGCAGCGACTGGTGGTCGACCTGCGACACCAGCCGGGGCGTCCCCGACGGCCGGTGCACGAGGCCCAGGGTCGAGAGCAGCACGAACGGCACCGCGACCACGACCAGCGACGGGTCCCCCGCCAGCAGGGCAACGGCCACCGCGATCGCGGCGATCACCAGCGCCCGCGACAGCGCGCCCGTCGGGCGCCAGTGCGCCTCCGGGAGCGCCGACGACGGCTGGCTGCTCATCGACGGTCGAGCGTCGCCGGCGTCGGGACCTTGGCGAGGACGGCGTCGACGATGCCGCGTCCGCTGGCGTCGGTCATCCAGAGCTCGGGCCGGACGGTGACCCGGTGGGACAGCACCGAGCGGGCGACCGCCTTCACGTCCTCGGGGATCACGTAGTCGCGGTGCCGCATCAGGGCGAATGCGCGTGCCGCGAGCACCAGGCCGAGCGACCCGCGGGGCGAGGCGCCGGTCAGGACGTCGGCGTGGGTCCGGGTGGCGGTGGCGAGGTCGACGCAGTAGCGACCGACGCTCTCGTCCACCGTCACGGTCTCGACCGCCTGCTGCATCGCGAGCAGGCCGTCGCTGTCGGTGACCGCCACCAGGTCGACCTCCTCCTGACGCCGCGCGATCCGCCGCGCGAGGACGTCGTACTCCTCACCGGGCGACGGGTAGCCGAAGCTCACCCGCAGCAGGAAGCGGTCGAGCTGCGCCTCGGGGAGCGGGAAGGTGCCTTCGTACTCGATCGGGTTGGCGGTCGCGAGGACGTGGAACGGCGCCGGCAGCGGGAACGTCTCGCCCTCGACGGTGACCTGGCGCTCCTGCATCGCCTCGAGCAGCGCCGCCTGGGTCTTGGGCGGCGTCCGGTTGATCTCGTCGGCGAGCAGCAGGCCGGCGAAGATCGGGCCGGGCCGGAACTCGAAGCGCGACTCGCGCTGGTCGTAGATGAAGGAGCCGGTCAGGTCCGCGGGCAGCAGGTCCGGGGTGAACTGCGCGCGCCGGAAGTCGAGGCCGAGCGCCCGCGCGAACGAGCGCGCCGCCAAGGTCTTGCCGAGCCCCGGGTAGTCCTCGATGAGCACGTGGCCCTGGGCGAGGATCGCGGCCAGGACCTGCATCAGCGCGTCGCGCTTGCCGACGACGGCCTTCTCGACCTCGGCGACCACCCGGCCGGCCAGGTCCGCGGCGTCCCCCACCGACATCGCTCGCTCGTTCATCTCGCTCACAGCTCCTCGATCCTGGTCAGACAGCGTTCGATCTCGGCCGGCTCCAGCCGCCGGGCCGGCCCGGTGAGCACACCGGCCAGCTCCGGGCCGAGCATCTCGGCGACAGCCGGGTCGTCGCGACGAAGACCGTAGCGCTGGCGCAGCACCTCGTCGGTCAGCACGACGAGCCGGTCGCGCAGCGCGTGGTCGGGCAGCCGCGCCGACCGGTGCGACTCGAGCAGGGCGACGTTGCGCACCAGCCGCGGGTCACCGGTCTCGCGCGCCGAGGGCCGGTCGACCTGGACCTCCCACGACGGCTCACCGCCGCCGAGGGCGTCGTACATCAGCCCGAGCAGGGCCACGCAGGTCCCGATCAGCAGGGCGAGCCGGATCGCGTCGGGGTCGGAGCCGAGCAGGGCGAGCGGCACGTAGAGACCGACGAACGCGACCACGGCGCCGACGAGCCGGAGCACCCAGTGGTTCCTCACGCGCGGACCCCGATCGTCGCGTGGATGGCGTCGAGGGCCTCGACGGCCACGGCGCGGTCGGTCTCGGTCAGCTCGTGCTGGGAGAAGCGGGCCTCGCGGTAGAGGGTGCCGAGGGTGGCGACGGCGTGCGGGTCGGCGTCGGCCAGGTCGAGCACCCGGATCATGTACTCCGACGACGTCTCCCAGGCCCGCCGTTCGATCCCGGCGTCCGCCGCCTGGGTCTCGAAGCGGTGCCAGCACGCGACGACCGCGTTGCGCGGGCTCCCGCTGGCGAGGGCCTCGCGCTGCGCCTGCGCGTCGGCGGTCATCTCGCGCGCGAGCGCCACGATCGGTTCAAGGACCTCGAACTCACCGGCCTGCGCAAGGGCGGCCTGCTGCGCCCGGAGTCGGCGCCGCTCCAGACGCAGCCGGAGTGCCCAGCGCCCGAGACGGTAGAGCAGGTACAGGGCGAGCACCGCGGTCGCGACGTTGAGGACCACGGCCATCAGCCACAGCAGCGAGAACGAGTCTCCGTCTCGCCGGGGCAACGTGAGGTCGGTGTCCGGCCGCGGTTCCGCCGGGGGGTCGGTCGGCTGGGCGGTGGGCGCGGCGGTCTCGGGCACCGGGCCCGTGCCGTGGAAGACCTCGTTGGGGCCGATCGAGGCGGCCCAGGTCACCAGCAGGGCCGCGAGCAGCACGGCCGCCGAGGCCGTCGCCACGGCCAGGGTGCTGGCTCGCCGAGCGGTCATGCCCGGCAACCTACCCCGATGTCGCGGGGAGGTTGCCGGGCACGACCTGGCTCAGCTGGTGCTGGACCTGGTGATCAGAGGATCGGCGAGAACGGCTCGGTGCCGTTGACCAGCGTCAGACCGGAGATGCCGGAGTGCTGCTGCGCGAAGGCGAGCTCCTTGGCGAGGTCGCCGATGTTGTTGGACAGCGGCAGCGGCGCCAGGCCGAGCGTGGAGAGCACGCCGATCGCCTTGCCGTCGGCGCTCAGGAAGCCCGAGCCCGAGTCACCGGGGATGCCGGGCGACACGGTGTAGAGCGGGTGCGACCAGCCACCGTCGGCGGCCTGGTCGCCCAGGCTGATGCCGGTGTGCGGCGAGAGCGCCGAGATGCCGGCGCGCAGGCTGGAGTTGCCGTAGGTGTAGACGCGGTCGCCGGCGGCGGTGCCGTCGGTGTCGATGCCGGTCGGACCACCCCAGAACGGGACCGACGGGTTGACCTTGCCGGCGTCCGCGGCGTCGACCTTCACCAGGGCGAGGTCGTTGTAGGCGCAGGTGTTGGCGTCGGTCGTGCCGAGCTGCTTCTCGGTCAACCAGGACGAGTAGACGAGCGTGCCGGAGCCGACCTGGGTGCCCTCGTCGACCAGGCTGCCGCCGTCGTTGAAGGTCACCTTGGTGCCGAGCGGCAGCGAGGTGGTCTGGCAGCCGTCGGTGTCGGTCGACGAGCCGGTGCCGGCGCAGTGGGCGGCGTAGCCGACGTACACGTTGCTGCTGGCGTCGGTGTAGACGAAGTTTGCGGTGCACTGCGCACCCTCGGTGTACATCATCGTGCCGGGGTGGATCGCAGCCGAGTCGGCGGGCGCCCAGGTGGGGCCGGCGGTGGCAGGTGCTGCGGTCGCGAACGCTACGGTCAGGATGCCGGTCGCGAGGACGGCGGTGGCGCCGGCGAGGCGGCGGGACGTGGGGCTGAGACGCATGGGTGGAGACCCTCCCTGGGTGCGAGCCGGCCGGTTGCCGGCCTCAGTTGCACGGACGGAAGTGACAACGACCACTAGCCCATCCGGGTTACGGAGAAGTAGTCACTTCGGGCCAGGGCAGGGGGCCTCGTTGGTCGAGTAGCGAGCGCCAGCGAGCGTATCGAGACCACTGGTCGAGATCTCGATACGCCCGTCGCGGCTTCGTTCCTCAGCCGCGGGGCTACTCGATCTGGCTGCTGCGTCTTCGTCCCCCGAGCACGCTCGGGGGACGAAGGCAGCTCAGTACGTCGGCTGCGAGGGGTCGATCTGGTTGACCCAGGCGACCACGCCGCCACCGACGTGGACGGCGTCGGCGTAGCCGGCACCCTTCACGATGGCGAGCGTCTCGGCGGACCGGACGCCGGACTTGCAGTGCATGACGATCTGCTTGTCCGAGGGCAGCTTCTCGAGGGCGGAGCCGTTGAGGAAGTCGCCCTTGGGGATCAGCACCGAGCCGGGGATCTTGTTGATCTCGTACTCGTTGGGCTCGCGGACGTCGATCAGCACGAAGTCACGGGTGCCCTCGGAACGCTCTTTGAGCATGTGCTCGAGGGTCGTGACCGAGATCGTCGAACCGGCGGCCGCGTCGGCCGCCTCGTCGGAGATCGCGCCGCAGAAGGCCTCGTAGTCGATCAGGCCGGTGACGGTCGGGTTCTCGCCGCAGAGCGCGCAGTTGGGGTCCTTGCGGACCTTCAGCTTGCGGTACTCCATCTCCAGGGCGTCGTAGATCATCAGCTTGCCGATCAGTGGCTCACCGATGCCGGTCAGCAGCTTGATCGCCTCGTTGACCTGGATCGAGCCGATGGACGCGCAGAGCACGCCGAGCACGCCGCCCTCGGCGCAGCTCGGGACCATTCCCGGCGGCGGCGGCTCGGGGTAGAGGCAGCGGTAGCACGGGGCGTCGTCCGACATCGACGGCGCGAAGACCGAGGCCTGGCCGTCGAAGCGGTAGATCGAGCCCCAGACGTACGGGATCCCCAGGAAGTACGCCGCGTCGTTGACCATGTAGCGGGTCGCGAAGTTGTCGGTGCCGTCGACGATCAGGTCGTAGCCCTTGAAGATGTCCATCACGTTGTCGTTGTCGAGGCGGACCTCGTGGACGATGACGTTGACGTAGGGGTTGGTCTCGGCGATCGACTCCTTGGCGGAGATCGCCTTCGACTTCCCGATGTCGGACTGGCCGTGGATGATCTGGCGCTGCAGGTTCGACTCGTCGACCTCGTCGAACTCCGCGATGCCGAGCGTGTGCACGCCGGCGGCGGCCAGGTAGAGCAGGGCCGGGCTGCCGAGACCGCCGGCGCCGATGACCAGCACCTTGGCGTTCTTGAGGCGCTTCTGGCCCGTCATCCCGACGTCGGGGATGATCAGGTGCCGGCTGTAGCGGCGTACCTCGTCGATGGTCAGCTCGTCAGCGGGCTCCACGAGCGCGGGATAGGACACGACACACTCCTCAGTCTGGTTGGACGTCAGGTCGAACAACCTCGGCTCCTGCCATGTTCCCCGGACGAGCCCGTCGCGCCGCACCGCGTCCCGTCATCCGGACGCGAGTAACCGCCCGGTAGTCTTCGCCGCGTGACGGCAGAGCAGTACGACACCCCGACCGCGCGCCCCCGCGGCGCCCGGATGCCGCGACGCGAGCGTCGAGCGCAGCTGATGGAGTCCGCGCTCGAGGTCTTCGTCGCCCAGGGCTACCACGCGGCCGCGATGGACGACATCGCCGAGCGTGCGGGTGTGTCCAAGCCGGTGCTCTACCAGCACTTCCCCGGCAAGCTCGACCTCTACCTCGCGCTGCTCGACGCCTCCTGCGACACGATCATCGACAACACCCGTGTCGCGCTGGAGTCGACCCACGACAACAAGATGCGCGTCGCGGCGACGATGGACGTCTTCTTCGAGTACGTCGCCAGCGACACCGGCGCGTTCCGCCTCGTCTTCGAGTCCGACCTGACCAACGAGCCCGCCGTGCGCGAGCACGTCGACCGGGTCACCACCGAGTGCGCGGCGATGATCGCCCACGTCATCCAGGACGACACCGGCCTGCCGATCGACGCCTCGCGGCTGCTCGCGGTCTCACTGGTGGGAATGGCGCAGGTCAGCGCCCGGTTCTGGCTCACGGAGACCGGCGGCATCACCAAGAGCGACGCCGCTGCCCTGGTGGCGGGGCTGGCCTGGCGGGGCATCCGCGGCTACCCCCTCACCGACGACCACTGATTGCACCTGCACCACCCCAGCAGAAGGAGGACCTCGTGGAGGTCAAGATCGGCGTCCAGAACGCAGCCCGTGAGCTCACCGTCGAGGTCGAGGACAGCACGGAGGCCATCGAGAAGCTCGTGGCCGACGCGGTCTCGGGCGAGGGCGTGCTCGCCCTGACCGACGCCAAGGGCCGCCGGGTCATCGTCCCGGCCGCCAAGCTCGCGTACGTCGAGATCGGGCACGGCGTGGCCGGCCAGGTCGGGTTCCGCGGCTAGTGGTTGCCGCCGGACGTTCGTTGGACGCGGCCCGTGCTTCGGGTGCGTGCATCGCAAGGCGCCGGAGCGAAGCCGTACTGAGTCGTCCCGCGAGCGACGGCAACGCCGCGAGGTGCGTGCCCGAGGTGCGGGCCGACCGACGGACGTCTGGTGGTGACCACTAACCATGATCTCCGCCCTGCTGTGGGCCCTCATTGGCGGGACCGTGATCGGTCTCCTCGGCAAGCTGGTCGCGCCGGGCGACAGTGACCACGTCCCGCTGTGGTTGACGATCATCTGCGGCATCGCCGGCGGCATGATCGGCAACTTCCTGTACGGGCTGTTCTTCAACCCCTACACGTTCGGCGTCGACTGGTGGCGGCACGCGTGGCAGATCGCCGTCGCCGCGCTCCTGGTCGGCTTCGCGGCCGGTGCCACCGGCCGCAAGCGCGTCTAAGTCTCGGCACGCTCGCTGGCGCTCGCTACTCGACCACCGAAGTCAGCTGTCGAGGCCGAGCTCGGCCATCCGCTCGGTGTGCCGCTCGGTGATCCGGGTGAACATCCGGCCGATCGCGGCCAGGTCGAGACCGGGACGGTCGACACCGCCGGCGAGCAACGCCGACAGGGCGTCGCGGTCGGCCGCGACGCGCTGCGCCTGGGTCAGCGCCTCCCCCATCAGCCGCCGTCCCCACAGGGCGAGCCGGCCGCCGAGGCGGGGGTCGGCGGCGATCGCCGTACGGACCCGGTCGATGACGAACGCGGAGTGCCCGCCGTCCTCGAGGGACGCGACGATGAGGTCCCGGGTGTCCGCGTCGAGGTACGCCGCGATCTCGCGGTAGAAGTCGTTGGCCATACCGTCCCCGACGTAGGCCTTGATCAGGCCTTCGTACCAGTCCGCGGGAGCCGTGTGCTCGTGGAACCGGTCGATCGCGGCCACGAACGGCGCCATCGCCTCGAAGGGGTCGGCGCCGAGGTCCGCGAGCCGGGTGCGCAGCGGAGCGACGTGACCGAACTCTGCCGTCGCCATGGTCGCGATCGCGACCTTGTCCTCGAGTGTCGGCGCGAGCTTGGAGTCCTCGGCGAGGCGCTCGAAGGCGGAGATCTCGCCGTAGGCGATCGCACCGAGCAGGTCGACGACCGCCTCCCGGTACTCCGGATCCTGGAAGGCGACCGGGGTGTCGTCCGGCGTCGATGGGGGCACGTGCGCACCCTACAGATACAGTGGAGGGGACAGAGGTTGCGTTCGCGACCTCGCCGCATGTGCGCGGCAGACCTTCCTGAGTCCGCCGCATCCGACGTTCACTCGGTTGAGACCCGGCTGACTCACGAAAGCAGAAGACACTGACGACCACGTTCCGAGAGCTCGGCGTTCTGCCCGAGATCTGCGACGCGCTCGAGCGCGCCGGCATCACCACCCCCTTCGCCATCCAGGAGATGACCCTCTCCGTCGCGCTGCTGGGCACCGACCTGATCGGTCAGGCCCGCACCGGCACCGGCAAGACGCTCGCGTTCGGCATCCCGGTGCTGCAGCGCAGCGTCACGATGACCGACCCGGCGTACGCCGACCTGCCGCAGGGCAAGCCGCAGGCGCTGATCGTCGCTCCGACCCGCGAGCTCGCGCTCCAGGTCTCCAACGACCTCCACCTCGCCAGCAAGGACCTCGGCCTCCGGGTCCTCACGGTCTACGGCGGCGTCGGCTACGACACCCAGCTCGACGCGCTGGAGTCCGGCGTCGACATCGTCGTCGGCACCCCGGGCCGACTGATCGACCTGGCCAACCGCCGCGCGCTGGACCTGTCCCACGTGCACGCGCTCGTCCTCGACGAGGCCGACGAGATGCTCGACCTGGGCTTCCTGCCCGACGTCGAGCGACTGCTGTCGATGACGCCCGAGACCCGGCAGACGATGCTGTTCTCGGCCACGATGCCGGCCGCGATCGTCTCGCTCGCCCGCACCCACATGCGCCACCCGATGAACATCCGCGCCGAGTCGTCGTACGAGAACGCCACCGTGCCGGCGACCGCGCAGTTCATCTACCTGGCCCACGACCTCGACAAGCCCGAGATCATCGGCCGCGTCCTGCAGGCCGAGGACGCCGGCAAGATCATCGTCTTCACCCGCACCAAGCGTCAGGCGCAGCGGGTGGCCGACGACCTGGCGGAGCGCGGTTTCAGCACCAGCCCGCTGCACGGCGACATGGCTCAGGTCGCCCGGGAGAAGGCCCTCGCGAAGTTCCGCGAGGACAAGATCCGGGTCCTGGTCGCGACCGACGTCGCCGCGCGCGGCATCGACGTCGCCGGTGTCTCGCACGTCATCAACTACACCTGCCCCGAGGACGACAAGACCTACGTCCACCGGATCGGCCGCACCGGCCGCGCCGGCGCCTCGGGCATCGCGATCACCTTCGTCGACTGGCCCGACGTGGCCCGCTGGAAGATGATCAACAAGACCCTCGACCTGCCGTTCGACGAGCCGCAGGAGACCTACTCCACCTCGGAGCACCTCTACCACGACCAGGGCATCGCCCCCGGGACCAAGGGTCGGATCGTCGACGCCGCCCCCGTGGAGCGCAAGCCCCGCGAGGACCGTGGCGACCGGGGCAGCGACCGCGGCAGCGACCGGGGTGGCGAGCGCTCGTCGGGCAGCCGCGACCGCAACCGGTCGCGCACCCGCACCCGCTCGGGCGAGAGCACCGGTCAGGGCGCACCGGCCGGGTCCGCTCCGGCCGCCGACGGCGAGTCCAAGCCCGCCGGGAGCCGCAACCGCAGCCGCAACCGTCGTCGTCGTTCCGGCGGCGCCGGCGAGGCGCCGAAGGCCACCGCCGCCGAGTAGTCGGTAGCTAGGTCGTCGTCGGCCGCCGTCAGGCGGTGACGACGACCGTGGTGCCGAGAGGCGCGAAGTTCCAGAGCGCGATGGCGTCCGGGCGGAACTGCCGGATGCAGCCGTGCGACTGGGGCGTGCCCAGCTGTGCTCTGGTCTGCACGAGGTGTCCGTCGTCGATCGGGATGTCGTGGAAGCCGATGGCCGCGCCGGTGTCGCCCTGGGTGAAACGCACGAAGTACTTCATCGTGCCGGAGTCGTCGATCCCGTAGGCCTGCTCCGACCTCGAGTAGACCGAGTAGGTGCCGGGGTCGAGGTTGTCGGTGAGGCTGCCGGACGCGAGGTAGGTGCGCTGCACGTGCTTGCCGCCGGTGACCAGCCACACCCGCTGCCGGCTCTGGCTGAAGACGATCCGCTTGCCGGTGCCGGAGTCGGCGGGCAGCGTGGTGTCGAGCTTCGGGTCGCTCTCGGCCTCGGTGCGGTCCGCCGACGACGTGCCCGACGTCAGCTCGGAGGTCGCCTTGCTGTCCGAGGTGACGGTCGTGTCGTCGGCGGCGGCGCCGATCGCGGCGCTGGACGGCGCCTCGTGGTCGACCGCCCCTCCGGAGGCGGTCGGCAGCGCGCCGGCGCCACCGAGGACCGCGATCACGGTGACCGCGAGGGACGCACCGAGCGCGCCGAGCCGGCCGTAGCGCGGCCGCACCGGAGCCCCGCGGTGCGCGCTCACTTGCCCTTCTTCTTCCGCTGCTTGGGCCGCTGCGACCGGGTGACCAGGTTGGCGGCCACCTCACGGTAGGCCTGCGCGCCCTTGCTGCTGCGGCTCGTCGCGAGAATCGAGCGGCCGGCGGCCGGGGCCTCGGCGAACTTGATCGTCTTCGGGATCGGCGGCTCGACGACCTCGAGGTCGTAGGTCTCGGAGATCGTCTCCAGCACCGTGCGGGAGTGGTTGGTGCGGCCGTCGTAGAGCGTCGGCAGCACGCCCCACACCTCGAGCTTGCGGTTGGTGAAGCGGCGTACGTCGTGGACGGTGTCGAGCAGCTGACCGACACCGCGGTGGGAGAGGGTCTCGCACTGCAGCGGGATGAGGACGCCGTCCGCAGCGGTGAGGGCGGCGACGGTGAGCACGCCGAGCGACGGCGGGCAGTCGAGCAGAACCCAGTCGTAGTCGCTGCCGTCCTCCTCGAGCGCCTCGATCATGGTCTTGATGACGTGCTCGCGCCCGGTGCGGGTGAGCAGGTCGGCCTCGGCACGGGCGAGCTCGATCGTGGCCGGCATCAGGTGGACGCCGTCGTCGGTCTCGAGGATGACCTCGGTCGGGTCGAGACCCTTGGTCAGCACGTGGTGGACCGACAGCTCGAGGTCCTCGGGGTCGATGCCGAGGGAGAAGGTCAGGCACGCCTGGGGGTCGAGGTCGACCAGCAGCACGGAGTGGCCGAGCTCCGCGAGCGCAGCGCCGACCGAGGCGACCGTGGTCGTCTTGGCGACCCCGCCCTTCTGGTTGGCGATCGCGAGTGTGGTGGTCATCGTGGTCCATCATGCCGGACACCCCTGCGCAGATCGTGCAGGCACCTGTTTCACTTGCGCTCATGTCGACAGCACTCGTCACCGGCCCCACCGCCGGCATCGGCCGGTCCTTCGCCCACCAGCTCGCCGAGAGCGGCCACGACCTGGTCCTGGTGGCCCGCGACCAGGTCCGGTTGGAGTCCGAGGCCGCCGAGCTGCGGACGTCGTACGGCGTGACGGTGGAGGTCCTGCCCGCCGACCTCGTCGACCGCGAGCAGCTGGCCGTCGTCGAGGCCCGGCTCGCGGACCGCGACCGGCCGGTCGACCTCCTGGTCAACAACGCCGGCTTCGGCCTCAAGAAGCGCTTCCTCGACAACTCCGTCGACGAGGAGCAGGCGATGCTCGACGTGCTGGTGACCGCCGTGATGCGGCTGTCGCACGCGGCGCTCGGCCCGATGGCGGAACGCGGCAGCGGCGGCATCATCAACGTCTCGAGCGTGGCGTCCTTCCTGCCGCGGGGCAGCTACAGCGCGGCGAAGTCGTGGGTCAACAGCTTCTCGGAGTGGGCCGCCACCGAGTACCGCCCCCAGGGCGTCACCGTCACCTGCCTGTGCCCGGGGTTCACGAAGACCGAGTTCCACGCCCGGATGGACGTCGGCCGCGACTCGGCCGCGAGCTTCATGTGGCTCGACGCCGACGAGCTCGTGGCGCAGGCACTCAAGGACCACGCCAAGGGCAAGGTGTACTCGGTCCCGGGGGCGCAGTACAAGGCGATCGTCGCGGCGGCCCGCGTCGTCCCTAACGGGGTGCTGCAGCGCTTCCAGTCGATGGGGCGGAAATGAGCCGCTCGTACTCCTCCGGCGCCGTGGTGTTGCAGCCGAGGTCGTGATCGGTCTTGCCGGCCCCGTGGTAGTCGCTCGACCCGGTCGCGACGAGGTCGAGGTTGCGCGCGATCGCCCGTAGCCGGTCGCGCGTGGCGGCGTCGTGGTCCTGGTGGTCGACCTCGATGCCGGAGAGACCGATCGCCTGGAGGGCGGCGAGGGTCGCCTCGTCGGGGCGACCCAGTCCCCCGCGACCCCACGGGTGGGCGATCACGGAGACACCGCCGGCCTCGCCGACCAGGCGTACGGCGAGCTCGAGCGGCACGGCGTAGCGGTTGACGTACGCCGGCCGGCCGGCGCCGAGGTAGCGGTCGAAGGCCTCCGTGCGGTCACCGACGTGGCCGAGCGTGACCAGGGCGTCGGCGACGTGCGGGCGACCGGTGGCCGCGGCGCCGTGGGACGCCTCGCTCACGTCGTCCGCGGTGATCTCGACGCCCATCCCCCGCAGCCGGTCGAGCATCGCGGGGACGCGTGACTCGCGACCGTCCAGCACCTTCTGCAGCTCGGCGGCGAGCGGTGGGTACGTCGGGTCCGGCGCGTAGGCGAGCAGGTGGACGCTGCGGTGCTGGTGGAGCGTGCTGATCTCCATGCCGGTCACCAGGGTGATCGGCTGCTGCTCGGCCTCGGCGCGCGCCTCCGCCCAGCCTGCGGCGGTGTCGTGGTCGGTGATCGCCACGACGTCCAGGCCCGCGGCGACGGCCGCCCGCACCAACCCGGCCGGGGTGTCGGTCCCGTCGCTGGCGCGGGAGTGCGTGTGGAGGTCGATGCGCACCCGTGCAGCCTAGGCGGCGCGGATGTCACCAGCCGGGGCGGTGTCCGCCGAAGGGCAGCTCGACCAGCTGCGGTCCCGCGTCGGAGATGTCGCGCAGGATCCAGTCGTCGCGGAGCAGCAGCAGCGCCGACGCCGGCCGCAGCACGATCCAGAGCCACCGACCGGAGGCCTCACCGGCCAAAACCGAGCGATCGAACTCGCCGTCCGAGAGGCTCGTCGACACGTCCCAGAGGTTCACGCCCTGGCTGCCGATCCGCACCCGCGCGGTCGGCGGCCGGTCGGCGATCTCGGCCCCGGGGTCGACGTACCGGGTGCCCGCGCAGCGCGCCCCCAGCCCGACACCGGCCTCCTCCGCCACGACGAGCACGTCGACCGGGCCGTCGAGCTCGCTGGTGCCGGAGGTGCAGGTCAGCGTCGCCGTGACGCGACCCGGTCGGTCGCCGACCGCCGCGAAGTCCGTCACGCTCCACCCCGGGCTCATCGGCCACGGCACGTAGCTCGGGAACGCGCTCGCCCGCCCCAGGTGCTCCACGAACGCGTCGTACGACGCCTCCTCGGCCCGCCACAACGCCCCAGTGACGCCGTGGTCCGGGCACGACCAGTGCCCGCCGGCCTCCTCCAGCACCGGCGCCGAGCAGCGCACACAGCTTGCCGCGAGCGACATGCGACAACGGTGGAGAACGCTGCTCCGTCCGTCAAGGTTCGCCGGTGGTCGAGCTTGTCGAGACCCCCGCAGGCTGCGGGCGGTCTGTGGTGGCAGACCGACATGGCCTTTACGGGGTACGGCGGCTTCGGGTTGAGGTTGCTTCCCGGCTTTCCGGTGGTTGAGGAGGTCGCGCAGCGACCGTCTCGAAACCCCCGCACCCAAGCAGCGAGAATGACCGAAAACAATTTCGCAAAAGTGTCCACATCCCGGTCAAACACTGGGTTCTGAGCACCTGACTGTCGGTGGTCAGTGCTTGGGTTGAACCATGACCACGACAGCAGACCTCGACTCCCCGGCCGGGGTGCTCGACGCTGTCCGCGAGCAACACCAGATCGAGTCCACCGCATCCATCGAGAAGTTCCGCCTCGCGGTCGAGTGGGCGGTCATGCACCCCGCCGAGTCCGTGGTGCACGCCGCGATGGTCGACGGGACCGAGGACGAGCTCGCGATCGCCGGCCCCGGCGCACCGTTGGTCGCTGAGTTCTGCGTCGCCGAGCTCGCCCTCGCGCTGGGCATGTCGACCGATGCCGGGAAGCGGTACCTCGGCGACGCCGTCGAGACCCGCTACCGACTCCCGCGCCTCTGGTCGCGGGTCATGCGGGGCGAGGTGCCGGTCTGGAAAGCCCGCCAGATCGCGACCCGCACCATCGGGCTCCCCGAGGATGCCGCCGGGTTCGTCGACCAACACGTCGCCCCCGTGGCCCACCGATGCTCCTACGCCCAGATCGACCGGGCCGACGACCACGCCCGCGACCTCTACGACCCCGACGAAGCCGAAGCACGCCGCGCCGAACAGGCAGAGCACCGCCACGTCGACATCCGGCTCGGTGACGTCACCACCGACGGGCTCGTCTACATCGAAGCCACCACCGACCTCGCCGACGCATTGGCCTTCGAAGCCCAGGTCGCCGCGAAGGCCCACGACCTCCTCGGACACCACCCGCACCTGTCCCTGGACGTCCGCCGGTCCATGGCGCTGGGACACCTCGGCGACGGGATCGCCCGGGAGCTGGTGATCCACACCCACCACGACACCTCGAGCACCGACGGACTGGTCCGGGTCGACAACACGGGGTCCTGGATCACCGTCGAGCAGCTCGGCGAGTGGTGCCAGCAGGAGCACACCCGGGTCACGATCCGACCGGTGCTGGACCTCAACGAGCACCTGCACACCGACAGGTATCAACCCACCGAGAGGTTGCGGGAGCAGGTGATCCAGACCCACCCCACCTGCGTCTTCCCACGGTGCGAACGACCATCGAGGCGCTGCGACCTCGACCACACCGTCGAATGGCCGCTCGGCCCCACCGACAGCGTCAACCTGGTCCCGCTCTGCCGAGGCCACCACCGGTTGAAGACCCACGGCGGCTGGACCTACCAACGCACCGGCCACCGGACCTTCGACTGGCTCAGCCCCCACGGCATCACCTACCGAAGAACCTGACGCCCCACACCCCGCCGCCGGCGGGGCCATAATCACGCCATGAGATCTCGGACGGTGGGAGGCGTTGTCACCCTGGTCGCGGGCGTGGGAACTGCAGCCGTCGTCCTGATTCTCGCGTTGTCCGGAGACGGCTCGGTCGCCAACGCCGACGATGCGCCATCGATCGTGACGGTGTCCTGCGCCCCGAGCGGCATCTCAGTCTCGGACGACACGGTGACCGCCACGGCTCCCGGGGTTCGGCTGACCGTCTCGAGCACGATGCCGTCCGAGGCCTACCTGACGGTGTCCAGCCCGGACGGTTTCGGAGGAGGCGACCCACTGCCGAAGACACCGGAGACCCGCATCTTCTCGGTCGCACCCGGCACGTTCTCGGTCGCCTGCCAGCCGAGAGGTGCGGACCCAGGGTCCTCGGACGTCGCTGAGCTCACGGTCGCCGACCCGGATCACTACTGGCGTGCGACCACGCTCGCAGACCTTGGCTGCCTCGGATCGAGCGAGCCGTTCCTGGGTTCCGCCTCGGGGACAACAGCCCGAGCCGCCGTCGATGCTCTGCTGACGACGTTCTGCTGACTCAGGCCACGAAGATGCAGAACGGGTGCCCGGCGGGGTCCGCCAGGACGTAGAGCGGCTCGTCCTCGTCGTCGGCGCGATCGAGCAGCACCCGGGCGCCGAGCGCTTCTGCGCGGGATCGATGCCGCTCCAGCTCCTCGGCCGAGGTGACCGTGAAGTCGATGTGCAGCTGCATGGGTACGTCGTGGGACGGCCAGGTCGTAGGGGTCAGCGAGTCGACCTGCTGGAAGGCGAGCTGACGGTTGCCGTCGCCGTCGACGAGGACCAGCCAGTCGGCATCGTCGACCGAGCCGTCATCAGGGGGCTCGTCACCCGGCCGGTAGGACAGACCCAGCAGCGAGCGGTAGAACTCCGCGAGGCCGCGGCAGTCGGTGGTGTCGATGGCGGTGTGGAGCAGCCGCGGGTAGTCGGACACGTCAGGAGTTCCAGTTCCGGAGGACGGGCGCCTCGCGCTCGTAGGCGAGGACGGACAGGGTGGCGGTGTCGAGCTGGAAGAACCGGCCGGCATCGACGTCGACGCCGAGCCACCGCGCGGCGAGGGCGCGCAGCGCGTGACCGTGGCCGAAGACGAGCGTCGCACCCTCGGTGGCGCGGACCCGCGCGACCACCCGGTCGAGCCGGGTGCGGACCTGCTCGGGGGTCTCTCCCCCGGGCGTCGGGTGGGTCCAGATCGTCCAGCCCGGGTCGCGCTCGCGGATCTCCTCGGTGGTGGTGCCCTCGTAGTCGCCGTACGCCCACTCGGCGAGGTCCTCGTCGACGACGGCGTCGGGGAAGCCCGCGAGCTCTGCCGTGCGCCGGGCGCGGAGCCGCGGGCTGGTCAGGACCTGCGCGAAGGCGACCTCGGCGAGCCGAGACGCCAGGGCGCGCGCGACGTCCTCACCCTCCGCCAGCAGCGGGAGGTCGGTCGTCGACGTGTGCCGACCCGCGACGCTCCACTCGGTCTTGCCGTGCCGGACCAGCCAGAGCTCGTTCACCCCGACATTCAAACAGCCGACACCTAGTCGTCGGCGAGCACGACCACCCGGTCGCCGGGCAGCACCTGGAAGGTCTCCGACTTCGCCGGGTTGACTCGTACGCCGAACGACGCTCCGTCGGCCGCCAGCGCCTCCGACTTGTAGCCGAGCGCCGTCTCGTTGCGACGACTCGCGCCGGCGACGATCGTGGCGAAGCTGACCGCTGCGCCGGGCTCGACGTACCACTCGGCGGGGCGCAGGTAGATCTCGCTGCCCTCGTTGCCGAGCAGCTGGCCGAAGACGGCCTCGAGCCGCTGGTCCTCGGACAGCTGGGTCACCAGCAGGCTGACGATCTCGCCACTGACGACGACGTCGTCGACGTGGGCGACCTGGGCGAGCACCCGGTTGCGGTCGTCGAGCATCTCGCTGACGACCGGCGTCGCCGACTCGCGCCGCGCGAGGATGTCACGCACGTGCAGGAGCGTGACCAGCGTGCGCGCGTCGGCCGCCTGCGGCTGCAGGTCGTCGGAGTAGCAGAGCACGATCACCTGGTCGAGGCCGTCGACGACGTGCTTCTCGAGCGTGGCCCGGTCGGTGGTCGCGCCGGGCGCGATCGTGACCTCGAGGTTCTCGAGGCCGGGGACGGCGGGCACACCGAACGACGTCAGCACGGTCAGCTTGGAGCCGGCCGGTGCGTAGTGGTCGAGCTCGCGCAGCACGATCGGAGCGCGCTCGTTCCAGCCGATCACCAGCGCCTGCGTCGGGTGCTCGTCGGTACCGGCGGCCGTGCCCAGGCTGGTGAGGTCCGGCGTGCCGAGGGCGTCCGGGTCGCCCCCCAGCGTCGAGTCGTCCTCGGCCACCACGATCAGCGTGTGGTCGCCGATCACGGTGCCGGGCACCGGGTTGAGCTTCGGGCCGTCCGCGGAGATCACCCCGATCACGCTCGCCTTCTCGAAGGCGAGCTGTGCCTCGGCGTACGTCTTGCCCGCCAGCGAGTGCTCCTCGAGGAAGTAGATCTCGTCGCCGTCGTAGTCGAAGAGCTCCGTGTAGACGGCCGCAGCGCCCGACTGACGCGAGGTCTGTACGACGAGCTTGGCGACCGTCTCGCGGATGTCGAGCAGCACGGTGCGGTTGGCACCGACGAGCCGGGCCGCCTCGAGGTTGGTGGGGTTGCGGATCTCGGCGACGATCTGGGGACCGTCGGGTTCCGCGTGGGTCAGCGCCAGCAGGGTCTTGATGACCTCGCTGTCGGGGTCCTCCGACCCCTCCGGCGCCAGCAGGATCACCGAGCGCGCCGTCGGGTGGCTGCTCAGCGCGAGGTCGTCGATGTCCATCGGCGAGCCCGACCGGCAGATCACCCGGGTGCCGCGGAAGTCGTCGACCTTGGCGCGGAGGTCCTCCTCCATCTCGACCTTGTCGCGGTCGGCGAGCACGACGATCACGGGCTTGCGGCGGCTCTCGTTGGCGATGGTCAGCTCGCGCACGATCGTGAAGATCGAGTCCGACCAGCCGAGGATCACGGTGTGGTCGCTCTCCAGCACGAGCGAGCGGCCGCGGCGCAGGTCGGCGAGCTTGGCGTCGATGCCGGTGGCGATCACACCGATCAGCGCGCTGACGATGAACAGCCCGGCGATGGTGAGCACCAGCATCGTCAGCAGGAACTGCCACGAGGCCCCGCCGTCGCCGGCGACCGTGCCCGGGTCGAGCGCGTGGAAGAGGTTCTGCATCAGGTCGCGGAAGAACGGCTTGGACGGGTCGCCGTCCGGCCGGAGCCGGAAGATCGCGACGATGATCGTGAACGCCACGATCAGCACCACGGTGGTCACGCACAGCCACGCGATCAGCGCGGGCGTTCCGCGCGACATGCTGTTGTCGAAGCGGTAGCGCAACCGGTCGCCGAGACCCGACTTCGACGTCGTCGCCGTCCGGTTCGGCGACGATCCTGCGCTCCGGGGCGCGGCCATCGCCTTCGCCGTCCGCTGTCGCAGCTGTTGACCGGTCCGTGCCATCTGTTCCTCCCCTGCGCGGGCTTCGCGCTAGAGGAGCAATGCTCCCGCAGGACGGCGACCCCGACACGACTTTTGGAGGACCCGGGCCCGCAACGGTGCGCCCCCGTGTCACGATTCCGCCCATGGACCTCTCGCGTGCCCGCGTGGCCGTCGCCGCAGGCTTCCTGACGCAGGGCATGATCCTGCTCAGCCTGACCACCCGGCTGCCCGACTTCCAGGACAAGTGGGGCATCTCCGACGTCACCCTGTCGCTGATCCTGCTGATGATGATCCTGCTCGCGGGTGTCGGCTCGGTGGTCGCCGAGACGCTCGCGAAGCGCCGCGACAGCGCACTGCTCCTGCGCTCCGGGCTGATCCTGATCGCGATCGCCGTACCCCTGCTCTGCCTGGCACCGTCCCTCACCGTCTACGTCATCGGCATCGCCGGGTACGGCGTCGGCCTCGGCGTCGTCGACGCGAGCACGAACATGCAGGCCGTCGCTCTCGAGCACCGCTACAACCGCCCGATCCTGCCGTCCTTCCACGGCGCCTGGACCCTCGGCGGCGTGCTGGGTGCCGTCATCGGCCTGGCGACCGCCGACGTGTCGGTCGCGTGGATCGCGCTCGTCGGGCTGGCGCCGCTGATCGTCTCGTTCGGCCAGTTCCTGCCCCGCGACCACGGCCCGACGGAGCTCGCGACCAAGGTCGCCGTCCCCTGGCGACCGATCATCCTGGTCGGCATCGCGATGGTGCTCTTCTACATGGTCGACACCGGGGTGCAGACCTGGGGACCGCTCTTCCTCGACCACACCTTCACCACGCCCGGACGCTACGTCGCGCTCTCGGCGCTCGCCTACCTGCTCGCCAGCGGATCGGTCCGGATCGCCGGCGACCGGCTCGTGGCCCGG
The DNA here is from genome assembly GCF_040045055.1 of Nocardioides pollutisoli. NCBI lineage: Bacteria > Bacillati > Actinomycetota > Actinomycetes > Propionibacteriales > Nocardioidaceae > Nocardioides > Nocardioides pollutisoli. The sequence goes on along the minus strand of NZ_JBDZDU010000001.1, from coordinate 3,053,230 downwards.
TTCGGCGCCGTCCCCATCCTCCGGGTCGGTGCGCTGATCGGCGCGGGCGGGCTCGCCGTGGTCGTCTTCTCCCCCACCTGGCAGGTCGCCGTGGTCGGCTTCGCGATCCTGGGCGCCGGAGTCGCCGTGGTCGCTCCGCTCAGCTTCTCCGCCGCGGCCCGGATCGCCGGCGCCTCGGAGAACGGCGTCCCCTTCGAACCGGCCGTGCGACAGGCCCGCGTCGACGCCGTGATCGCGCGGTTCAACCAGTTCAACTACGTCGGGGCGCTGCTCGGCTCGGTGATGACCGGCCTCGTCGGCCAGGACTCCCTGCGGGTCGGCTTCGCGGTCCCGATGATCCTGGTGCTCGGCATCATCCCGCTGGCCCCTGCGTTCGCTCCGACCGTTGCCGCCGTCGTCAGTGCACGCCGGCCATCAGCTTCCTGATCGGCTTGACCAACAGCAGCAGCGCGACGCCCACCGCGATCGCGACCAGGCCGATGATCAGGAAGTAGCCGGTCTCGTCGTCCGGGTCGTAGTACGCCGCCAGCCGGCCCGACATCGCCGTGCCCAGCGCGATGGACAGGAAGTACAGAGCCACCATCTGGGTGTGGTACTTCGCGGGAGCCAGCTTGGTGGACAGCGACAGTCCCGGCGGTGAGATGAACAGCTCGGCCAACGTGAAGACCAGCAGCACCCCGGCGAGCGCCCAGAGGTTGACCGTGTTCTCACCGGTCGGCATCGGCAGGAACAGCAGGAACGCGACGCCCATCAAGACGGTGCCGACGCCGAACTTCACCGGCGTCGACGGCTGGCGCGGGCCGAGCCGCGTCCACGCCGCGGCGAAGACCGGAGCCAGGGCGATGATGAAGACGGGGTTGATCGACTGCACCCACGACACCGGCATCGTCCACCCGAAGAAGTCGCGGTCGACGCGCTCGTCGGAGTAGATCGTCACGACCGTGAACTGCTGCTGGTAGAGCGACCAGAAGACGGCATTGGTGATGAACATCGGGACGAACGACCACACCCGGCTGCGCTCCAGCGCGGAGACCTGCGAGCTCGTGAGCATCAGCAGGAAGTAGGCGAGCGCGGCGACGACGGTGATGCCGATGACCCAGTCGGACAGGTTGCCGGCGTCCATCCAGCCGACCGCCACCAGCAGCACCAGTGCGACGACGAAGGCGGCGAGCGCACCGGCGTACCTGATCCGCTCGGAGGGCTCCAGCGGGTTGGGGACGACGCGGCTCTCGTCCGGCAGCCGCTTGCGGCCGATCGTGTACTGCACCAGGCCGAGGAACATGCCGACGGCGGCGATGCCGAAGCCCCAGTGGAAGCCCTTGTTCTCCTGGAGCCAGCCGGTGAGCAGCGGCCCGATGAACGCACCGATGTTGATGCCCATGTAGAAGAGCGAGAAGCCGGCGTCACGCCGCTCGTCCTTCTCGCCATAGAGCGAGCCGACCAGGGAGGTCGCGTTGGCCTTCACCCCACCGCTGCCGAGGGCAATCAGCGGCAGACCGATGGCGACGCCGGCGACGTCGGGCACGACGGCCAGGGCGATGTGGCCGAGCATCACGATCGACGCGGCGTAGAAGAGCGTCCGCTCGGCGCCGATCACCCGGTCGGCGAGCCAGGCCCCGAGGATCGTCGCGAGGTAGACCGCCCCGCCGTACGCCCCGACGATGCCGGTGGCGGTGGCCTTGTCGATCCCGAGGCCGCCCTCGGCGGCCGAGTAGTAGAGGTAGATCAGCAGGATGCCCTGCATGCCGTAGAAGCTGAACCGCTCCCACATCTCCACGCCGAACAGGTTCGCCAGCGGGCGAGGCTGTCCGAAGAAGCCGCGGTCGAGCTCGTGTGCGGGAGGCTCCGCCTCCAAGGTCGGATTGCTCACCCGAGCACCGTGCCCCTAGGAGGGCGTGCCAAACAAGATCAGGCGTCGGCCTGAGGACCGCTCCAGTTCTTGTCCGCCTGCGGCACCGGGCGACCGGGCTGCTCGCCGCCACGGGCCTCGAGGTAGTTGTTCTTCGGCACCATCACCTTGCGGCGGAAGATGCACACGACCTTGCCGTCCTGGTTGTAGCCGATGGTCTCGACGTAGACCACGCCACGGTCGTCCTTCGACGTCGACTCGGTCTTGTCGAGGACGGTCGTCTCGCCGTAGATCGTGTCGCCGTGGAACGTCGGAGCGACGTGACGCAATGACTCGACCTCGAGGTTGGCGATCGCCTTGCCGGAGATGTCCGGCACGCTCATCCCGAGCAGGATCGAGTAGACGTAGTTGCCGACCACGACGTTTTTGCCGAACTGCGTCGTCTCCGTCGCGTAGTTGACGTCGAGGTGCAGCGGGTGGTGGTTCATCGTGAGCAGGCAGAACAAGTGGTCGTCGTACTCGGTGACCGTCTTGCCGGGCCAGTGCTTGTAGGTCGCGCCGACCTCGAACTCTTCGTAGCTGCGTCCGAACTGCATGCGCACATGCTGCCCGTCAGAGCGCGATCGCGCACCCGTCGCTACGCGTGGGTAATGTCACGAGACCGTTCAGGAGCCCCCGCCGCCGGCCTTGCGTCGGTGCATCTTCGGCGCTCCGCCGACCACCTCGGACCCGTGGGCCTTCTCCGGGGTCGGGCCGTCCTGGTGGACGCCCTTCTCCTTCGAGTTCTTGCGGTCCAGCGCCTCGCGCATCTTGGCCTTCAGGTCTTCGTTGCCGTTCGAACCAGTCATCGTTTCCTCCGCGAGGTAGCAGTGCAGATCCGTGTCCACCTTCGCACGGTCGACCAACCGGCGTCGACCGAGATCCGGCGCTACGGCTGGCGCGGACCGGTGGGCGTCGGCGTGGGCGTGGGTGTGGGCGTGGGGGTCGGCGTGGGGGTCGTGGTCGGGCAGTCCGGCGGCACGATCACCGGGGGCAGCTCGGCCTTGGTGATGATCATCGGGTGGTCCGTCGACTTCTGGACCTTCTTGCTGCGGAACGCCTGGAAGCCGGAGAACGACGTCTCCGCCGACCCGAAGATCCAGTCGATGTACGTCGGGCGGGTCGGCCCGCAGCCGGAGGAGTCGTTGTAGCCGCCGGAGGCCGACACCATGTCGGTGCCCGACGTCATCTTGCAGAAGTACTGGTCCCGCTCGTTCATGTCCCCGGTGACGTAGACGGGGAGCCCGGACTGGGCCCGCAGCCGGTTGACCATCGCGATCTCGAGGTCGGTGGCCTGGTTGCGCCACTTCTGGGCGTTGCCGCGGGTGTCCGCCGGGTTGTGGAAGGACGAGAAGTACGCCTGCTGCCCGGTCTGGATGTTGCGCAGCAGGACCACCGGTGCCCGCAGGATCGTGCCGTGGAAGTAGGGCACCTTGATCCAGCTCGTGCTCACCAGCTCCCAGGTGTCGAGCCGCCAGGCCACGGAGTTGCGCATCGCCTTGTTGCCCCACAGGAGCCCGGGGAAGGTGGCGTACTCGGTGCCGAGCTGGGCCATGAAGGCGTTGTACTGCGGGAGCTCGAACTCCTGGAGGCCCATGACGTCGATGTTCTTCTTCCGGATCACCTGGGTCAGCCAGGTCATCCGCTGCTCGCCGCTCGCCCACCCGTGCTTGTTGCCGCCGGGCTTGGTGTGGATGGCGCCGAGCGCGTTGAGCGAGCTCATCTTGAAGCTGGTCGCGATCCCCGGCGTGGGTGTCGTCGTCGGCGTCGTCGTCGGGCTGGTCGTGGCCTTGCCCTCGGCGAGCTGAGCGGACGCGTCGTCATCCCCGCCGGTGCCACCGGCGACGCGCAGCACCACCATGCCGAGCACCATGCCCAGCAACAGGGTCGCGACGGAGAGCAGGCGCAGGCGGGCGCGCGGGTCGGCAAGGGCGTGCATCGGATCCTCCAGGGAAGGTGGCGATGGCACCCGACCACCACCAGGGGACGGCAGCACTGTACCGCCCCATCCGTCACATACGCCTCATTAGCACACGGGCGTCACGCTCAGCGCAGCTTGTAGTCCTTGAGCAGGCTGCGGCCGATGATCATCTTCTGGATGTCCGAGGTGCCCTCGCCGATGAGCATGAACGCCGCCTCCCGGTAGAGCCGCTCGATCTCGTACTCCTTGGAGTAGCCGTAGCCGCCGTGGATCCGGAAGGAGTCCTGGACGACCTCGTTGCAGTACTCCGAGGCGACCATCTTGGCCATGCCGGCCTCGACGTCGTTGCGCTCGCCGCGATCCTTCTTGCGGGCGGCGCGGACCATCATCGCGTGGGAGGTCTCGACCTTGGTCGCCATCTCCGCGAGGCGGAAGAGGATCGCCTGGTGCTCGGCGATCGGCTTGCCGAAGGTCTCCCGGGTCTGGGCGTAGGTGACGCCGAGCTCGAAGGCGCGGTTGGCGATGCCGACCGCGCGCGCGGCGACGTTGACGCGGCCGACCTCGACGCCGTCCATCATCTGGTAGAAGCCCTTGCCGGGCTCGCCGCCGAGGATCTGGTCGGCCGAGATCTCGTGACCCTCGAACACCATCTCGGTGGTGTCGATGCCCTTGTAGCCCATCTTGTCGATCTTGCCGGGCACGGTGACACCCTGGGCGGTCTCGCCGAAGCCCGGCTCCTTCTCGACCAGGAACGTCGTCATGTTCTTGTAGACCGAGTCCTCGCCCTCGTCGGTCTTCACGAGCACCGCGACCAGGTTGGAGCTGCCACCGTTGGTCAGCCACATCTTCTGACCGGTGATCGAGTAGCCGCCGTCGTCGGTCTTGGTGGCCTTGGTCTTGATCGCCGCGACGTCCGAGCCGAGCGACGGCTCCGACATCGAGAACGCGCCCCGGACCTCGCCGGTCGCCATCCGCGGGAGGTACTTCTGCTTCTGCTCGTCGGTGCCGTGCTTCATGAGCATGTAGGCGACGATGAAGTGGGTGTTGATGACGCCGGAGACGCTCATCCAGCCGCGCGCGATCTCCTCGACGCACAGCGCGTAGGTCAGCAGCGACTCACCGAGGCCGTCGTACTCCTCGGGGATCATCAGGCCGAAGATGCCGAGCTCCTTGAGCCCCTCGACGATCTCGGTGGGGTACTCGTCGGCGTGCTCCAGCTCGGTCGCGACCGGGAGGATCTTCTCGTCGACGAAGGTCCGCACCGCCTTGAGGATCTCGCTCTGGTCCTCGGTCAGTCCCTCGGTCTCGCACAGGCGGCCCATGACGTCCTTCCGTTCGGCTTCACTCACGGCAGAGTTGAAAACTCGCCAGTAACTTACTCGCTGATGCCGTCCTTGGCCCACGTGAGATGGCGCACGGTCTGCTCCAGCCCCTGGATCGCGGCGGTGAGCTGCTGCTCGACGGAGACGTCCGAGGGCTGCACGCCGGGGACGGGGTACGACGTCAGCTCGGCCAGGTCACCGACGACCCGGCAGCCGACCTTGCGCAGGGCCGCGATCTCCTGCTCCGAGCGGGTGTAGACCCAGGGCTCGTCGAGACCGAGCGCGGGCTCGTCGCGGCGGTGCCGGGCGAGACCGTCCTTGGCGAGCACCCGCTTCACGCGCTGGTGGTAGTGGTTGCGCGGGAGCGGGTCCTTCGCGAGGGCCTCGTTCAGCTCGCGGAGCACGAGCGACGACGCGAGGCCCAGGGACGGGTTGGCCGGCACCTCGAGGCTGCAGGAACCAGGATCGATGCCCACCACCCCGGCGTACCTCTCCCAGAGCAGGTCGGCCGGTGCGCCCTTCGGCGGTGCCGTGATGAGCACGACGTTGTCGGCACCGACGCCGGCCGACCAGCGCTTCGCCCAGCTCGCGACGGCCTGGTGCCGCCAGAACGGGTCGCCGGGGGCCTCCTCCCGCACCGCGCGGAGGTAGTCGTCCCAGGTCTCGCGGCCACCGTTCTGGATCGACTCCTGCCACATGCTCGGGATCTGGCGGGCGAGGTCGCGCGCGGTGATCACGATGGTCAGCGGGGTGTCGCCGAAGGCGGCGGCGATCTGAGCGATCTTGGCGGGCTTGCGGGCGCCGAGGAACTCGACCGAGAAGAGCGCCGTCCCCGGCCACTCCTCCATCTCGCGGAGGATCCGTGCCCACGGGCCGTCGGGGCCGAGCGGCGGCTGCTTGTCGCCGCCGCGCTCGATGACGTCCTGGGCCGCCTTGATCTGCTGGCGCCACTTGCGGCCGACGAAGCTGACCCCCTGCTCGCGCAGCACGTCGCGGTTGTTCGACACGACGTTCTGGAGGAACGTCGTCCCGGACTTCATCGTCCCGACGTGCAGGACCACCCGCTCGGCCACGAGATCAGTCGCTCTCCCAGTGAGCGCCCGAGAAGCGGAGTGCCGGCTGGGCGGCCGTCCGTCCGCGGGCGAACGTCGTGGTCGTGGAGGGATCGTCGTCGCACGTGACCTCGGGGTGGAAGCCGCCGGGACCTCCGACGACCCGCGACCAGTTGTTCCAGATCATGTCGAAGTTGGCGTTCCACTGGTTGACCAGGTGGGGCCCCTTGGCCCGCAGGATGATCTCGTCACCGACCATGCCGGAGTGGGTCCAGTTGCTGGAGCCCGTGATGACGTACGACGCCCCGGTCTCGTCGCCGTAGTGGCCCGAGATCGTCATGTACTTCTGGTGGCTGTACATGTCGACCTCGTGCAGCTCGTCGCAGTCGGTGTCGTAGCCGTCGGAGTGGCGCGGGACCTGGCCGCGCGGCGTCTTCAGCCCGATGACGTGCGCCATCCCGGAGCCGCCGAGCGCCCACAGCACCTTGACGTCGCAGCCCTGGGCGTAGAGGTGGCGCAGGCGGCGCGCGATGTAGGTGCCGCGGTCGCCGTTCCAGGCGTGCATCGAGACCCGGATCTTGGTGCGCCCGTTGGTCCCGGTGCCGTCGGTCGCGCCCCGGCACTCGACCGGTCGCAGGATGTCCATGATCGGATCATTCGCGGAGGTCGTCCTCGGGTGCGGCATGATCCACAGCCGGTAGTCGCGGAGCTCCTTGTAGATGAAGAGCGGCTTCGCGAGCTTGTCCTTCTTGAGCTCGTTGAAGAGGTCGGTCAGCGCGTTGTAGAGGTTGGGCACGTCGTTCTTGACCAGCAGGTCGTTGAACTGGTGCAGCGCGGCGTTGCCGGTCAGGTTGCTCGAGCCGGTCATCACGGTGTCGTGGGCGCCACCGGTGTGCTCGAAGAGGTAGATCTTGTCGTGCAGGACACCCTGGTTGCTGCGGCAGCCGGTCTTGCAGGTGTAGTCGAAGCTCTTCTTGCTCCGGTTGACCCCGAAGGCGTGCTTCAGCATCATCATCGCCTTGGTGACCTGGTGGTCGTTGTGCAGGACCTGCACGTGGACCCCGCGGTTGTGGGCGGCGATGAGGGCGCTGGCGACGTTGACGCGGTCGAAGGAGTAGACCGCGATCCGGATGTAGGAGCCCTTGCGCGCGTGCTGGATGGCGGCGACGATCTGGCGCTCGTTGTTGAACTTGGCCTCGGTGGTGCCCCACGGGTTGTTGAAGAACCCGCCCGTCGGCGGCGTCCAGCGAGTCGTGGCCGACCCGGAGCCACCGGACCCGCCGCTGCTCCCGCCGTCGCCGGCATGGGCGGGTACGGCGAGCAGCGTGGCGCTCAACGCCACCGCTCCCACCAGAGCCAGGAACTTCGATCTCACGCCCACACCCCTCGACGACACCTTCGCGCCGCAGGAGGCAGCGTCTCCCCACGCCGCTCCGGCCCACCCCCAGAGACGACCGGTCACGCGAGCGCGACACTGGTCAATGAGAGGGTGCCGTCTTCGCCGGGCGACGCACACGGCGTTTGGCCGTGCCCACGGACAACTCACGAACGTCGGTGAGCATAGCAGCGATGAGATCGCCGGCAGCATCGACGAGCTCGGCGTCAGTCACCGACTCGACGGCCCGTTGCGGGGGCAGATCGGCAGGCACCAGGAGGCTGTCGACGTCGCCGACGACGTCGTACGCACGCTCGCGGATCAGGGCCACCGCACGCTCGCTGCGTGCTCGGCAGTCGGCCACGAGGTCGTCGCTCAGGCCGAAGGGCTCGCCGTCCTGGGTGGCGAGCTGTCCCTCCGCGAGGTACCCGCGGATCCAGCGGCCGCGGTTGGCCGGCCCGTTGAAGCCCGAGAGGTGCCCGTTGACCCGTCGGAGCAGCTCGACCTGGACCACGCCGAGCGACTGGTTCGCCGCCCGGTCGGGCAACGGGTAGTCGCCCTGCAGGCCGACGACCCCGGCGACGTTGCGCCAGTGACGGTCTGCCGGCTCGCCCTTGCGCGGCATCGGCACGATGTGGACGCGCTCGGGCGGGACGACGTCGCCCCACCGCTCGAGGACGCCGTGCAGGTCCCAGGTGCGCCAGCTGAACTCCGACCCGGCGCCCTTGCGGTGCGGGATCTCGTCGAGGCGCTCGGTGCCGCCGTTCTTGACCATCTCCTGCCACCCGGCGGCGAGCATGCCCGCGGTGTGGCGGGCCGTGATGACGAGGTGGACCTCGGCGGGCGCGAGGTCGGCGACCGCACGGGCGGCCTGGCGACGGGAGGCGCCGCAGAAGAACTCGTGGGTGATCAGCCCGGTCCCGGACGCACCGGCGAGCTCCTTGACCAGCCGGCCCCACGACCCGCGCGCACGCGGTCCGCGCCGGTCGATGCCCTTGCGCTCCTGCAGGTCCAGGGCCGCCCACAGGTGCTCGTGGTGCCCGGCGCCCGGCAGCAGGACACCTTCACGGCGTACGCGGTCGCGGTTGTCCCACAGGACACCCTGGAGGTACGTCGTCCCTGTCTTCGGGAGCCCGATGTGCAGGTAGACCCGCTCGACCACGTCGGGCTCAGAGACTCTCGTGGTACTTGGCCAGGGTCTCGTCCAGACCGGCTCGGTCGCCGCGGGCGAGCGGCACGAGCAGGTCCGTGACGATGTCGGTGAGCTCGGCGAGCCGCTGGTTGAGCTGGCGGCACTCCTGGACCTCGACCTCGAGCTCGGCGACCCGGCGTCGCAGGTCGGCGTTCGGCGTCCGCAGACGTCGAGCCACGTTCTTCACTCCCATGTCGCCACCATTCGACAGATCTTCGCGCTCGGTCCTTCGGGACCGGCGTCGGACACACGCACGACTTCGCGCTCGACGATTGTGGCACCCAGCGCGCGCAGCTCGCGGGCCACCTGCTTGGGGCGGCGCTGGTGCGCACGGTGCCGCTGGGCGTAGGTGCCGTCACCGGCGTCGGCGAGGAACTCGACGTAGAGGCGGCCGCCGTCGTGGAGCATCACCTTCGCGGCGGCCCAGGCGTTGAGCCGGGCCTGCAGGTTGAGGTTGTCGGCCAGGTGCCGCGCGACGACGACCCGGCGGCCTGGCTCGACGGCCACGAGCGCAGCGGTGGCCAGCGTTGGGCGCAGCTCGAGGAAGTTGCAGACCAGGAAGCGTGCCGGCAGGCCCTCGTCGACCGCTTGCTGCTCGGCCGGCTCGAAGGCCCTTCGGACGAAGTCGATCCCCGTGGTCGGGTGGCCCCGCCGGGCGAACCAGAGTGCGTCGCCGCCGGTGCCGCAGCCGAGGTCGACGACCGGGACGGCGCCGTCCTCCTGACCGGCGACCCAGCGGGCGAAGCCGCTGGCGCGCGGACGCGGGGTGACCTTGCGGGAGTAGGCCCGGTCCCACAGCGGGCGGTGCACGCGGATGCCGCGGAACCAGCCGTCGAAGCGGCGGTTGGTGGCGCGCGGTGTCTCGAAGTGGAAGGCAGGGTCCGGCACGCGCCAGGACCGGCCGTACGTCGCGGCGAGGAACCGGTCGGTGTCGGCGGGCACCGGGAACTCGCGGCCCTCGAGCTGGGCGGTGCCGAGCGGGGTGACCCACGAGCGCTCGAACGGCGTCCGGATCTCGCCCATCAGGTGCAGGTGGCCGTCGCGCATGAAGCCGCCGAAGACGTCGAGGCCGCGGACGACCCCGTCCCCCTCGACGACGTCGACCTTGAAGGCGAGCGCGGAGTAGCGGGTGATCGTGTAGCCGGCCAGGGCCAGCTCGCGCTGGACGCGGTAGGACTCGCGGATCACGTCGACCGGGTGCTCGAGCTCGCTGACGTAGCCGAGGTCGGCGTCGCTGTCGTGACCGATCAGGCGGCCGTCGCGGACCGCACCGAGCATGGTCCCGTAGGCGAGGAACGGCGAGAGACCGGTGGACTTGAGCGCGGTCAGGACCTCGTCGATCGCGTCGAGCAGCGGGCGGACGTTCTGCTCGCTGCGGGTGTCGAAGGTCTGCACCAGGCGCAGCGACTTGTCGAGGCTCAGCGGCTGGCCGGAGGCGTTGACCACGGCGATCCGGCCGCCGCCGGTGCCGAGGGTGACGTCCTGGTCGAAGACCACCTTGCCGGTCTCGTGGACGGTCAGCGTGACCCGGGTGGTGCCGGACAGGAAGCGCCGCAGGCTCGGGGGCCACGGCACCTGCCAGGTGCCGAGCACCGGCGGACCCGTGCGGGACCCGTCGCGGTGCAGCCAGAAGGAGTGGATGCGGCGACCGTCGAAGGAGACGTCGAGGACGACCTCGCGCGGCGACCGGGCGGAGATCCCCGCGTCGTCGACCGTGGCAGCGGAGATCACGGCGTCGGGACTCCTGCTGGTCGAGGGACGGGTCGAGAGGGTGGTGCGCACATCGGCAGGTCAGCCTATCCCGATGCCCCTGCCGGTCCCCCACCGACGATCGGTCAGGCGTGGTTCCACATCCAGTTGAACCGGTCGGCGTACTCCTGGGCGTCCGCCTGGTCCTCGACCGTGACGATCAGGTCGTCGCGGCCCAGCGCCAGGTTGCTCCAGTTGTGGGACCCCGTCCACGCACGGACGGTGCTCGGCAGCCCGTCGTACCCGCCGCTGACGATCATCATCTTCTGGTGGGTGTAGATGCCCTTGTGGGTGCCGTTGCTGATCTCGACGCCGTTGTTGGCGAGGATGGACTTCACGGCGGCACCCATGCCGACGCCGTAGAAGACCCGGACCTGGCAGCCGGCCTGGTCGAGGCGGACGACCTGCCAGGCGAGCGTCTTGCCGCGGTCCTCGTTCCAGGCGTGCGCACTGATGTCGAGGCGGGTCCTGACCACGTCGTCCGGCGTCTCGGAGTCGGGGTCGATCTCGCCCATCGGCACCTCGCACCGGATCTTGCCCAGCGCGTCGGCGACCGGGTCGGTCTCGATGCCGGTGTCGGTCGGCGTCATCTCGATCTCGGTGTCGCCGACGTGGTGGCGCACGAACGTCGGGTCGACCGGCTCGTCGCGCTTGAGCTGGGCGAACCAGTGGCGGTACGCCTTCCAGTAGGGCCGGTCGTCGACCTTGACGTACAGGTCGGCCCACTGCTTCTGGGCGTTGTACTGGGTGAGGTTGACCGAGCCGACCATGGTCACCCACCGGGCCGCGCCGGTGTGGGAGAAGGCGAAGTACTTGGCGTGCATCTCGCCGCGCGTGCCCCGGCAGCTGCGCTCGCAGAAGACGACGAAGGACGACTTCGTGATGTCGTCGCCGATCCCGGCCTGGAGCCGCTTCATCGCGGGGTAGTCGTTGCTGCCGGAGAAGACGAGCTTGACCTTCACCCCCCGGCGGTACGCCGCGAGCAGCGCGTCGGCGGTCTCCGGGTCACCGAAGGAGAAGACCGCCATCCGGATGGTCGATCCGGGCGTCGCGTGGTCGGTGGCGCTGATGACCCGGTCGAGCAGCCGGCGCTGCTGGACGGAGTCGCCGATCGGCCGGTTGAACACCGGCCCGGCGTGCGGCTTCCAGGTGTCCCGCGCGGACCGGGTGACGGCGGGCGCCGAGGCCGGGACCAGGAAGGTCAGCAGGACGGCGCCCAGGACCAGGGCGACGAGGGACGGACGGGCAGGGCGGACGGTCACGAGCGAGCTCCTTGCCGGGGGCATGTCGTCACTAGTGTCACATCTGTCACTCAGATTGCCACCCGTACGGAGGTCGTAGTACCTCCGCCGCGGCCCTAGGACAGGTCCGGCAGCAGGCTCGCGTCGGCGACCACGAGCGGGTGGTCGGTCGCGCGCGGGATCACGCCCGCCTTGGTCGCGAGGAAGTCGGTGAACTCGATCTCCGGGGAGCCGAAGACCCAGTCGACGTTGAGGTTGCCCGGCGGGAGGCAGGGCGTCCCGACGGAGCCGCCGTTGGCGGCGTGCATGGTGGTGCTGCCGGTGACCCGGCAGAACACCTCCTCGCGCTCGTTGAAGTCGCCGGTCAGCACGACCGGGTAGCCGGCCGTGTGCAGCTGGGTGATCAGCGAGACCTCGATCGCGGTGGCGGCGTCGCGCCAGCGCTCGTTGTTGCCCCAGCGGCCCGTGGTGGCCGGGTTGTGCACGTTGATGAAGTAGACCTCGCGGCCGGACGCGATGTTCTTCAGCAGGACCACCGGCGTCGGGACCTGCGACCCGTGGAAGTAGGGGATCGAGAACGTCGAGCCCTGCACGAGCTCCCACGTGTCGTTGCGCCAGGCGATCGAGTTGCGGACCGCGCGCGGGTCACCGCTGAGCCCGGGGTAGACGCCCCAGGCGCCCCCGGTCCGCGACGCGAAGGTCTGGTACTGCGACGACTCGAACTCCTGCAGCCCGACGACGTCGACGTCGTACGTGTCGAGCGTGGAGACGGCGTAGCCCATCCGCACCGAGGCCGGGAGCCAGCCGCGCTTGTTGCCGCCGGCATTGGTGTGGGAGGCGCCGAGGACGTTGAAGGTCGCCACCCGGAACGTGGTCGGCTCCGCCGAGGCGACGCGCTCGGTCTTGCTGCGCAGGCGGTGGCCGAGCTTGCCGACGGAGCCCAGCTTGCCGAGCTTGCCGGCCTTCGAGAGCTGGAGGGTCGCTGCCTGGAGGACCTTCTGCTCGCCGGCAGGCGGCGCCGCGCCTCCTCCGCCGGGGGTCGCGATCCCGATGTTCTGGGCCGCTTCGCGGGCCGCGTCCGAGGGGTCGGTGTGGGGCCGGAAGATCGCCAGGAGGGCCACCACGAGACCGAGCAGCCCGACCACGACGACGGTCGCCACAGCAGCGCCGTTCCGCTCCTCGCGCTGACGAGGATCGGCGTGCTTGGACATGGCCTCGCGATCCTTCCGCGACCACTGCGTGACCGCACCCTGGTGGCCGGGCTGGTGCCCGACGAGACTGCCCGAACTCTACCCGGGCATGACTGCACTCAACCCATCGGCCGAACGGCCCGGAATCGTAGGAAACCCGCCGGAAAACCGTCTCTCCGGACATGCCCCTCCGTGCGCTGGGCGGGCCACCCTGACCGGTAGCGTGTGGCTCCGTGAGCACCACCCCCGCGCGCGTCTACGCAGCCCGGCTCGTCGGGCTGCCGATCTTCGACCCCCAGGGGGACCAGGTCGGCAAGGTCCGCGACCTCGTCGTGGCGGTCCGCTCGGAGGTCCAGCAGCCCCGCGTCCTCGGTCTGGTGGTCGAGGTCTTCGGCCGGCGCCGGATCTTCGTGCCGATGACCCGGGTCACGAACATCGACAGCGGGCACGTCTACACGACCGGGCTGCTGAACATGCGGCGCTTCGAGCAGCGCCCGACCGAGACGCTCGTGGTGGGGCAGATGCTCGACAAGACCGTCACGGTCCCCAGCACCGGGGTCACCGGCACGGTGTACGACGTCGCGATGGAGCAGGCACGCAACCGGGACTGGGTGCTGAGCCGGGTCGCGCTCCAGGAGCCGGCCAAGGCGCTGCGCCGCCGCGGCCAGACCTACGTCTGCGAGTGGCGCGACGTCGAGGGGCTCACCCAGCGCGACGAGACCCAGGGCGCCACCCACCTGATCGCGTCCCTCAACGAGATGCGGGCGGCCGACGCGGCCAACATGATCCACGACCTGCCGCCCGAGCGCCGACGGGCGGTCGTGGCCGCCCTCGACGACGAGCGACTCGCCGACGTCCTCGAGGAGATGCCCGAGGAGGACCAGGTCGAGATCCTCGAGCACCTCGACTCCGAGCGCGCGGCCGACGTCCTCGAGGAGATGTCGCCCGACGACGCCGCCGACCTGATGGCCGACCTGCCGCCGGAGACGGCGGCGGCGCTGCTCGCGCTGATGGAGCCCGAGGAGGCCGACGACGTCAAGCGGCTCATGTCGTACGTCGAGAACACCGCCGGCGGCATGATGACCTCCGAGCCGGTCATCCTCGGGCCGGACGCCACGATCGCCGACGCGCTCGCCCACGTGCGCAACCCCGAGCTCACCCCGGCCCTGGCCGCGCTGGTCTACATCTGCCGGCAGCCGCTCGAGACGCCGACGGGACGCTTCCTCGGGGTCGCCCACATCCAGCGGCTGCTCCGCGAGCCCCCGTCGACCCTGGTCGCCGGCGTCCTCGACGACTCGATGGACCCGCTGCGGCCCGAGGCGACCATCGACCAGGTGGCCGCCCACCTGGCCACCTACAACCTCGTCGCGGCGCCGGTCGTCGACGACAACGGGCACCTGCTCGGCGCGGTCAGCGTCGACGACCTGCTCGACCACATGCTCCCTGAGAACTGGCGCGACCAGGCGATCCGCTCGTCGGACCGCTCGCAGGGGGTGCGCCGTGGCTGAGTCCCGTCCGCCGCGCTCGCGGCTTGACACCCCGAAGGAGACCCGACGGACGCTGGTCCGGCGGCCGTCGTACGACTCCGACGCCTTCGGCGTCTTCGCGGAGCAGTTCGCCCGCTACATGGGCACCGCCCGGTTCCTGATGTGGATGACCGCCGTGGTCGTCATCTGGATCGGCTGGAACACCCTCGCGCCGGAGCAGATGAAGTGGGACGACTACCCGTTCATCTTCCTGACGCTGATCCTCAGCCTGCAGGCGTCGTACGCCGCGCCCCTGATCCTGCTCGCGCAGAACCGCCAGGAGCAGCGCGACAAGGTGATCGCCGAGCAGGACCGCCAGGTCAACGCCCGGGCGCACGCCGACATGGAGTTCCTGGCGCGCGAGATGGCGTCGCTGCGGATGGCGGTCGGCGAGGTCGCGACCCGCGACTTCCTCCGCTCCGAGCTGCGCTCGCTGCTGCAGGACATCGAGGAACGCGCCGACGAGCGTGCGCAGAGTCACGTGGGCGACGACGAGGCCTCCGGGTCCTCCACGTAGACTCGGGGATCATGAGCACCCCCCTTCTCGAGCAGGTCAACGCCGCTCTCGCGACCGTCAACGACCCCGAGATCAAGCGTCCGATCACCGAGCTCGGGATGGTCGAGTCCGTCGAGATCGACGACGCCGGCGTGGTGCACGTGACCGTCCTCCTCACGGTGGCCGGCTGCCCGCTCAAGGACACCATCACCCGCGACGTCACCGGCGCGGTCGCCCGCATCGACGGGATCACCGACGTCGACCTCACGCTGGGCGTGATGACCGCCGAGCAGCGCGCCGGTCTCAAGGAGGTCCTGAGCGGCGGCCAGGCCCAGCGCGAGATCCCCTTCGCCCAGCCGGGCTCGCTCACCAAGGTCTTCGCGATCGCCAGCGGCAAGGGCGGGGTCGGCAAGTCGTCGGTCACCGTCAACCTCGCGCTGGCGATGGCCAAGCAGGGCCTCAAGGTCGGCGTGGTCGACGCCGACATCTACGGCCACTCGGTCCCCGCCATGCTCGGCGTGGCCGACCACCGGCCCACGCAGGTCGACGACCTGATCATGCCGGTGCCGACGTCCAGCGGCGTCTCGGTGATCTCGATCGGGATGCTGAAGCCGCGGCGCGACCAGGTGGTCGCCTGGCGCGGGCCGATGCTCGACCGCGCCCTCGTGCAGATGCTCGCCGACGTCTACTGGGGCGACCTCGACGTGCTCCTGCTCGACCTGCCCCCGGGCACCGGTGACGTGGCCATCTCGCTCGGCCAGCACCTACCGGGGGCCGAGGTCGTCGTCGTGACCACCCCGCAGGAGGCGGCCGCCGAGGTCGCCGAGCGGGCCGGCACGATGGCCTCGATGATGCACCAGCGTGTCGTCGGGGTCGTCGAGAACATGAGCTTCCTCCCCTGCCCGCACTGCACCGCCGAGGGCACGGACCACCGGCTCGAGATCTTCGGGTCGGGCGGCGGCGCCCGCGTCGCCGCGACGCTCTCCGAGCGGTTCGGCTACGACGTGCCGGTGCTCGGTGAGATCCCGATCGACGTCTCGCTGCGCGAGGGCGGCGACGCCGGCAAGCCGATCGTCGACTCCGACCCGACCGCCCCTGGTGCCGTGGTGCTGACCGCGATCGCCGCTGCGCTGTCCGGGCGCGGTCGCGGACTCGCCGGCATGCAGCTCGGCCTCACCCCCACCAGCAAGTTCTGACCCAGTAGGTTCTGGACCGTGTTCGGAGTCGGCCTGCCGGAGTTCACGGTGCTTGCGGTGATCGCCGTGCTCGTGTTCGGCCCCGACAAGCTCCCGGAGATGGCCCGTCAGCTCGGTCAGCTCGTCCGCAAGGCCCGGGTCCTGGCCAACACCGCCCGGGACGAGCTGCGCGCCGAGCTCGGCCCGGAGTACGCCGACCTCGAGCTGCGCGACCTCGACCCGAGGACCATCGTCCGCAAGCACATCGCCGAGGCGCTCGAGGACGACGACGAGCCGGTACGCCCGCCTCGCCGCGGCCTGCGGCCTCTCGGCGACGGCGAGATCCCGCCGTACGACGCCGACGCGACGTAGACCTACTCCCGGCTCTGCACGGCCGCGAGGCTGGCGAACGGCACGAGGACGGTGCGGCCGTCGCCGACCGTCGCCTCCACGAAGTCCGCTCCGACCCGCCGGAGCACCGCGTCGTACGACGTCGCGTCGAGAAGGTGGAGCACGCACCGCTCCCCCGCGTCGGCGACCCGGCGCAGCGCCGAGCCGAGCCCGAGACGCGCCACCGGCGACCACGCGACCTCCGGGACCGAGCGCCCCGAGGCACCACGCACGCCCGTCACGGCTGGGAGGGCGACCACCCAGTCCTGGGCGTTCCCGCGCACCAGGCACCAGCCGCTCGCGACCCGCTCCAGCGTGCCGGTGACAGCGCCGACGCCGCGGACGTCGAGGCCGATCTCGCTCCCCGCCGTGGCCATCAGCCGGCTGGCGAGCGTGACCTGCTGGTACTCCGCCCGGCTGCGGTCGGCGAGGTCCACCTCGCGCTCGGCGTCGTAGAGCGCCTCGGCCTGCTGCTCGAGGTCGTCGAGCACCGCGAAGAGCTCTTCCTCCCACGCCATGGGCCAAGCCTGACAGATCTGCCGCGCGTCTGACCGCACGGACCGGGCTCGGATGACACGCTCGACCCATGCCGAACCGGACGGTCGTGGTGACGTTCCTCCTCGCGGCGCTGGCGGTCGCCGCGTGGTTCGCCTGGACGACCGTCCACCACGACGATCGCGCACACGGCATGGCGGCCTTCACGAGCATCTCCACGCCGGGGCAGGGCTGGGAAGCCGTCGACACCAGCGACGACCTCGCGGGCATGGCGCACGGATCGCACGTCGCAGCCTGGGAGTCCGAGGTCGACCTCGCCGACGGCGAGCAGACGTGCGTCGAGGCGGCGAACTGGATGGAGAAGGCGTTCGACCGGCTCCCGTCCGCCGATCGTGATCAGTACGACCGCGACGAGATTCTCGGCTCCTGCCATGCCTTCTTCCTCGGGTCCGACGAGCAACCGCGCGACGGGTTCACCGTCTACGGGCAGAACCTGAACTCCCAGGACTCGCGCTACCACTACTACGGCGACGTCTCGGTCACCTACGTCAACGGCACGGACGGCGACGGCCGGATCGTCGGGTCCGCGACGGTGTCGATGGAGCCCCTCGACCACTGAGCCTCCGGTGCTCGCGGCGCAGGGCCGTGAGTCGACGCTGCGCGCCCGGGCAGCTGTGGAGAGACCGTTGACTCCGTAGGTAAAAAGGCGTTTTCTTAATCAAACAGAAGCAAACGCAAGCATTGGAACTCTCGGGCATGGACACTTCGCGTACGGCGTCGCTCCCCCGCTGCGGGGCGGTCTGGCTGGGCAGCACGGTCGTCGCAGGAGCCCTGGTCGCCTGTCTGCTGCCGACGATCGCGGCCGGGCCCGAAGAGGTCCGGCTCGACCGGGCGCTCGTGTGGGTCTGCGCGGTCGCCGCAGTCGCCGTCGCCTCCTGGCTGTGGCTCGTCACCGGCCTCGTCGCCCTCGAGGCACTGACCGGACGCACCGACGCCACGCCTGGAGTCCCCGCCTCGGTCCGCCGGGTCGTCCTCGCTGCCTGCGGGGTCGCACTGGTCGGCGGGCTGGCGACCCCCGCGATCGCCACGCCCGGCGATCCGCACGAGGCTCGCGGCTCGGTCTCGCTGGCCGGGCTGCCGCTGCCCGACCGCGCGGTGTCGACGGCCCTCCCCGGCGGCGCGCACGTGCACACCGGCCCGGTCCGCTCGCGCGACCGCACGGCCGAGGTGGTGGTCGCCCCGGGCGACAGCCTGTGGGCGATCGCCAGCCGGGACCTCGGTCCAGGGGCGAGCGACGCGCAGGTCGCTGGCCGCACCCACGAGCTGTACCGCCTCAACCTCGCGCAGATCGGACCCGACCCCGATCTCATCCAGCCCGCCACCCGACTCCGTCTCCACTGAACCAGGAGGAAGCCATGACCGAGAACGTCGTACCCCTGACGCCGGCGACGCCCCTGGCGAGCGTGCAGGGCACGCTGGCCCTGGACCTGCAGCCGCGGCACGACCCGCCGCGACCGGACTGGCGGGCCGGAGGCACCTCGGCGGACGTGATCTCGATCGAGGCACCCACCCGCCGCAGCATCGAGGAGTGGGCACGCCGCTACGCCCAGGCCGCCGTGGAGATCGTCGGCGGTGACCGTCCGGTCACCCAGCTGCTGCGCTGGACCTCCCGGGAGGTCTACGACGACCTCGAGCGCCGCGCCCAGCTCGTCGCCCGGGCCGGACGGCACCAGCCCGGTCAGGGACGGGTGCAGCCGGTCCGGCCACGCGTGCAGGGCGTCCACACCTGCTTCCTGTCCCGCGAGGCGGTCGAGGTCAGCGTGCACGTGAGGTACGGCGAGCGCTCCCGCGCCGTGGCGGCCCGCTTCGAGCGGACCGACAAGCGCTGGTGCTGCGTCGCGCTCGAGTTTGCGTAGGCAGCGTCGGCGAGCGGAGCTCGTCGCGCGTGGCCTACCAGGTCGAGTGCCGCCGCGGCCGAGCTTGCGAGGCCGCGACGCGGTGTACCGAGACCCGGTGAGACGAGCAAAGGCGGCGACCCCTCAGGATCGCCGCCTTGCACGGCCGGGTCTCGATACGCTCGCTGGCGCTCGCTACTCGACCGAAGAACTGTTACGAGATGCGGGCCGTGAGTCCCGTCGGACCGCCGGGGCGGCCGTGGCACTGCTTGAACTTCTTGCCGGACCCGCACGGGCACTTGTCGTTGCGGCCGATACCAGCGAACTCGTCGTCCTCGCTGGACGCCGTGACGCCCTTGACCTCGACCTCACCGTCCTCGGAGGGTGCCGAGTAGGAGAGGTTCTGCGGGGTGGGCGACCGCTCCAGGCCCTTGGCCCGGATCTGCGGGGCCTCGGCAGGAGCGCCCGAGGGCACCGCCTGACGCATCGGCTCGAAGACCTCTTCCTCGTCCTCGACCTCGTCCTCGTTGGCCTCGACCTGGACCTCGAGGTTGAAGAGGTAGCCCACGGCCTCCTCCTTGATGCCGTCCATCATGGCGGCGAACATCTCGAAGCCCTCGCGCTGGTACTCGACCAGCGGGTCGCGCTGGGAGTAGGCACGCAGGT
The DNA here is from genome assembly GCF_040045055.1 of Nocardioides pollutisoli. NCBI lineage: Bacteria > Bacillati > Actinomycetota > Actinomycetes > Propionibacteriales > Nocardioidaceae > Nocardioides > Nocardioides pollutisoli. Next base: position 3,033,657 of record NZ_JBDZDU010000001.1, on the reverse strand, counting down.
AGATGCCCTCGCGCAGGTAGTCCATCTCGTAGAGGTGCTCGCGCCACTTGCGGTCGAGGACCGAGAGGATCACCCGTCGCTCGAGCTCACGCATGACCTCCTCGCCGATGGTCTCCTCGCGGACGTCGTACGCCGCGTGCGCGTCGGCCTTGAGCACCTCGATGAGCTCGTCGCGGTCGATGTTGGCCTGGCCGCCGGCCGCCTCCTCGAGCGTCTTGAGCTCGACGCTGACGGGGTAGATCTGGCGCAGCGCGCTCCAGAGCGCCTCGAGGTCCCACTCCTCCGGGAACTCCGCGGTCGCGCCGGTGACGTAGCCGGTGATGGTGTCGTCGAGGAAGCCGCGGATCTGCTCCTGCAGGTCCTTGCCCTCGAGGACCTCGCGACGCTCGGTGTAGATCACCTTGCGCTGGCGATCCATCACGTCGTCGTACTTGAGGACGTTCTTGCGCGACTCGAAGTTCTGCGACTCGACCTGGCCCTGCGCGTTGGCGATGGCGCTGGTGACGCGCTTGTTCTCGATCGGGACGTCGTCCGGGATCTTGAGGACCTGGAGGACCCGGTCGACCCACTCGGACTTGAAGAGCCGCATCAGCTCGTCCTGCAGCGACAGGTAGAACCGGGACTCGCCCGGGTCACCCTGACGGCCGGACCGACCGCGCAGCTGGTTGTCGATGCGTCGCGACTCGTGGCGCTCGGTGCCGACGACGTAGAGGCCGCCGAGCGCGCGGACCTCCTCGTGCTCGTCGGACACCTGGGCCTTGATCCGCTCGACCATGCCCGGCCACTCGGACTCGTACTGCTCGGCGGTCTCGCCGGCAGGCTCGAGGCCCTTCTTGCGCAGCGCCGCGTCGGCGAGGAACTCGATCGAACCACCGAGCATGATGTCGGTGCCTCGACCGGCCATGTTGGTCGCGACCGTGACCGCGCCCTTGTGACCGGCCAGCGCGACGATCTTGGCCTCGTCGGCGTGGACCTTGGCGTTCAGGACGCTGTGGGGGATCCCGCGCTTGCGGAGGATCGTGGAGAGGTACTCGGACTTCTCGACCGAGACGGTGCCGACCAGGACCGGCTGGCCCTTCTCGTGCCGCTCCGCGATGTCGAGGGCGACGGCGTCGTACTTCGCCTCCTCGGTGCGGTAGACGAGGTCGGCCTGGTCGACGCGGGCCATCGGCTTGTTGGTCGGGATCGGGACCACGCCGAGGTTGTAGGTCTTGTCGAACTCGGAGGCCTCGGTCATGGCCGTACCGGTCATGCCGGAGAGCTTCTCGTAGAGACGGAAGTAGTTCTGCAGGGTGACGGTCGCGAGGGTCTGGTACTCCTCACGGACCTCGACACCCTCCTTGGCCTCGATCGCCTGGTGCAGGCCGTCGTTGTAGCGGCGACCCGCGAGCATGCGACCGGTGTGCTCGTCGACGATGAGGACCTCGCCCTCGATGACGACGTACTCCTTGTCGTTGCGGAACAGCTCCTTCGCCTTGATCGAGTTGTGCATGAAGGAGATGAGCGGCGTGTTGACCGAGTCGTAGAGGTTGTCGATGCCGAGGTGGTCCTCGACCTTGGTGATGCCGGGCTCGAGGACCGAGATGGTGCGCTTCTTCTCGTCGACCTCGTAGTCCTCGTCCTTGACCAGGGTCTTGGCGATCTTGGCGAACTCGGCGTACCAGTGCACCTCGTCCTGGGTCGGACCGCTGATGATGAGCGGGGTCCGCGCCTCGTCGATCAGGATCGAGTCGACCTCGTCGACGATCGCGAAGTGGTGACCGCGCTGGACGCACTCCTCGATCGAGCCCGCCATGTTGTCGCGCAGGTAGTCGAAGCCGAGCTCGTTGTTGGTGCCGTAGGTGATGTCGCAGTTGTAGGCCTCGCGACGCTCGTCCGGGCGCATCTCCGGGAGGATCACGCCGACGGTGAGGCCGAGGAAGTGGTGGATGCGGCCCATCTGCTCGGACTGGAACTTGGCGAGGTAGTCGTTGACCGTGACGACGTGGACGCCCTTGCCCGTGAGCGCGTTGAGGTAGGCCGGGGCGACCGCGACGAGCGTCTTGCCCTCACCGGTCTTCATCTCGGCGATGTTGCCGAGGTTGAGCGCCGCGCCACCCATGATCTGCACGTCGAACGGACGCATGCCCGTGACCCGCTTCGACGCCTCGCGCACGGTGGCGAAGGCCTCGGGCATCAGGTTGTCGAGCGGCTCGCCGTTGGCGTAGCGCTCGCGGAGCTCCTCGGTCATCCCCCGGAGCTCTTCGTCGGTCATGGCGACGAAGTCGTCCTCGATCGCGTTGACGGCCTTCGCGACCGCCTCGAGCTGGCGCAGGATCTTGCCTTCGCCGATGCGGAGGATCTTGTCGAGAATGACGGGCACGTGTGGTCCAACTTCCTGAGATTGCCAAAAGTTGCCGAAAGCAGGGGCGGCGCCACTCTACCCAGCGCGCGAAGCGGTCCCTAACCCGCGCTGCCGCGTCAGGACACCAGCGTCAGCAGCGCGGGAGCGAGGTCGCCCCGGGGCTCGACCGTCGTGGTCGCCAGGCCCAGCCAGCCGCGGAGCCGGTCGAGCTCGATCGCCAGCTCCTCGGCGGTGTCGGCAGGTGCGCCGGGCTCGGCGTACGCCGCCTTCACGACGAGCCGGCCGGCACCTCCGGCGAACTGCCGGTCGGCCTTGAGGTCGACCCTGCCGACGATCCGGTCGCCGAGCAGGAAGGGCAGCACGTAGTAGCCGTGGACCCGCAGCTCGGCGGGGACGTAGATCTCGATCCGGTAGTGGAAGTCGAAGAGCGCCTCGGTGCGTGCCCGCTCCCAGACGACCGGGTCGAAGGGGCTCAGCAGGGCCCGCGCCCTGATCCAGCGCGGGACCCGGGCGTCGCGGTGGAGGTAGGCCGGTCGCTTCCACCCCTCGACGCTCACCGGGACCAGCTCGCCGTCCTCGACGAGCGCGGCCACGGCGGTCGCGGCGTCGGCGACCCCCATCCGGTAGTAGTCACGGAGGTCCTGCACCGTCGCGACGCCGTGGGACCGGGCCGCACGTACGACGAGCTCGCGGGCAGCCTCCTCGCGGGTCGGCGTCGGCTGCGCGAGCACGGCCGCCGGGATCACCCGCTCGGGGAGGTCGTAGCGGATCTCGAACTGGCTGTTGCGGCCGGCGATCGCGACCTGTCCCGACGCGAAGAGGAAGTCGAGCACCTGGCGGGTCTCGGACCAGTTCCAGCCCCAGTTGTCCTTCTGCCGCGGAAGTCCGTCGTCGAGGTCGCGGGCGGTCGAGGCGCCGCGGTCGGCGATCTCGGCGAGCAGGGTGCGCTCGAGATCGTCGTTCGTGGCGACGAAGCCCCACTTGCCTCGCTTGGCCCGCTGGTCGTCCATCCGGTGCTGCATCACCGGCCAGAGCTCGACCGGCATGAACGCCTGGACGTGGGCCCAGTACTCCACGATGCGGCGCGGCCGCTGCTCGGCGGCACGGCGGAGCAGGTCGACGTCGTAGGGACCCATCCGGGAGTAGAGCGGCATGTAGTGCGCGCGCTGCAGCACGTTGACGGAGTCGACCTGCAGCACGCCGGTGCGCTCGAGCGTGCGCTGGAAGGTGCGCATCGTCGGCTCGGCGTGCGGCTTGTCGAGGAAGCCCTGGCCCGCCAGCGCCGTACGCCGCGCCTGGGCGACGCTCATCGACTCCATGCGGTGAGGCTAGAGGAACCCGCCGACAAGGCCCGTCGTCGGTCGAGCAGCGAGCGCCAGCGAGCGAATCGAGACCAGATCTCAGATTCCAGCCTGCTTCTCAGCCCACCGCTGTCTCGATACGCCGGTCGCGACCTCGTTCCTCGGTCGCGCGGCTACTCGACCTGCCTGCAGATTCCTAGCGCCGGCAAGCCGGCACTAGGGCAGGTCAAGCAGCTTTTCCTTGACGGCGTACATGACCGCCTCCATCCGCGAGTGCAACTGGAGCTTCTCGAGGATGTTGCGCACGTGGTTCTTGACCGTGTTGTCGCTGATGTAGAGCTCTTTGGCGATCTCGCGGTTGTTCATGCCCTTGGCGACCAGGCGCAGCACCTCGAGCTCGCGGTCGGTCAGCCGGAGGCCGGAGACGTGGTCGCGCTCGGGGCGCGACATCTGCTTGAACTCGTCGATCAGCTTCACCGCCATCGACGGGCTGATCAGCGACTGCCCGTCGGCGACCACGCGGATCGCCTGGGCGACCTCCTCGATCGAGGAGTCCTTGAGCAGGTAGCCGGCGGCCCCGCTCTTGACGGCCTCGTAGAGGTCGGCCTCCTCGTCGGAGACGGTGAGCATCACGATCTTGGCGGACGGGACGGCCTCCTTGATCGCCAGGCACGCCTCGATGCCGGTGCGCTTCGGCATCCGGACGTCGAGGAGCACCACGTCGGGTGCGGTGCGCTCCGCGAGGAGCGTGCCCTCGATGCCGTCACCGGCCTCGCCGATCACCTCGACGCCGGGCTCGGCGGCCAGCAGCATGACCAACCCACGGCGGAAGAGCTCCTGATCGTCGACCACGAGGACGCGGATCGACTCGCCTTCGGCGTCGGTCGTCGGCTCGGTCGTCGGCGGGGCCACGGAGGCATCATGGCACGAGCGGGCCCCTCCACGCGCGCAGTGAGGTGGTCAGAACGGCGGAACGGGATGGCCCGTCTGGGCCATCCCGTCCTGTGGTTCAGCTGGCGAGCGCGCTCAGACGGTCGCCTCGACGTCCAGCGAGATGACGCCGTAGTCGTAGCCACGTCGCCGGTAGACGACCGCCGGACGCTCGCTCTCCTTGTCGACGTACAGGTAGAAGTCGTGCCCCACGAGCTCCATCTCGTAGAGCGCCTGGTCGAGGGTCATCGGTGCCGCCGGGTGGGTCTTCTCCCGGACCACGAGCGGTCCGTCACCGGTCACCGAGATCGGTCCGACCTCGCGGTCGTGGGTGACGATGTCGGTCTCCGGCGCGTCGTCGACGCCGGCCAGGGCCTCACCGACCGAGACCGGGTTGTGGCGCCCGTGGTGGACGCGCCGACGGTCGGAGGCCCGGCGCATCTGGGATGCCATCTTGTCGAGGGCCAGGTCCAGCGCAGCCATCTTGTCGGCCGCACACGCCTCGGCCCGGATCACGGGCCCCTTCGAGAACGCGGTGAGCTGGAGGCGTACGGCGCGGTCTGCCTGGCGCGGGTTCTTCTCGCACTCGACCTCGCAGTTGACCCGGATGATCCGGTGATCGTGCTTCTCGAGCTTCGACAGCTTCTCCTCCACGTGACTGCGGAATCGATCCGTCAGCTCGCAGTGTCGACCTGTGACCACAACTTCCATGTGAACCTCCCGATTGCACATCTGGTGTTCGGCGGTACTAGCCCCGGACGCACCCTCTTTCGGGCATGCGGAAGCACCGAGCGCTCGTGACGAGCCCCGGGCGTCCAGGGAGAGGAGTCCGTCCGGCCGACCTGGTCTTCGACCCCACAATCGCCTGCTGAGGCTCTCGCAGCTTGGATGCCACTACTGACCTTCTCCCGACCGTCGTCGCATCTGACGACGGGGCCGAGGCAGGACTTACGACTAAGCCGCACCGTGATCCCACGCCGGCGAGGGCGTGGTTACGTGGACCGTTTCGCCTGCGACTGGCATCGGCTAGCCGACCTTCCACCCGGGCGAACCTGGGCGTCTGGACGACGCAACCACGGACCCGGACGGACTCCATACAGAGACGTTAGTCCGTCGACCAACCCAGCAACAGGTCTAGGGGTCCGCGGATCGGGACGCCCCGCCGATCCGACGGCGTGTCGCGGCGACGGTGGCGATCGCGACGACGTGGAGCCCGACGCCCTCGAGCGCCCGTTGTGCCTCGCGAGCCGTCGCACCGGTCGTGAGGACGTCGTCGCAGACGACCAGGCGCGCCCGGGGGCGGCGTACGGCGAGGCGACGGAGGAGCTCGGTCGGGCAGTGCATCGAGCCCGCCAGGTTGGCCGCGCGTGCCTCTGCCCCGAGGCCCGCCTGGTCGGCGACCCCGCGCCGGCTGCGCAGCAGCGGCAGCGCCACGGCGTCGGCGCCCACGGACCGCAGCTCGCGTGCCGCGCGCGCGGTCATGGCACCGGTCGGGTCGTGGCCCCGGCCGCGCGCCGCGCCGGGCCGGGACGGGACCGGGACCAGGACGACCGGTCCGGTCCGGTCGGCCACCCCCGCGGCGACCGCCCCGGCCAGCAGTCGTCCCAGCGGTGCCCGCAGGCCGAGCAGGCGGTGCTCCTTGTGGCCGATCACCATCGCCCGCGGTACCCCGGCGTACTCCGCCGCGGTCCAGGGCGCGACCAGCCCGGCGGGCACCGGTTGCGGCCAGGCGGGTCGCCCTCCGCTCGGGAGCCCCGCGGCGCAGGCGTCGCAGACCAACCGGCCCGGGCGCTCGCAGCCGACGCACCGACCGCCGAGCAGGAGGTCCAGCCAGCCGTCCACCAGCTGACCTCGCGATGTGGGCATGCGTCGATGCCACCAGTGCGGCCGGCCGGTCTCAAGGCCGCGCGAGCGGCCTGTGGATCACCCCGCGTAGGTGACGGCGTCGACGCCGTCCGACAGCGGCACCGACCGGTGGTCCGGCGAGGTGAGGTCGATCAGGCTGCCCGACGTGATCCCGAAGAGCCGCTCGTCGAGGACGGGAGACCCGGCGAGGTAGCGCAGCCGCCCCTGGACCGTGGCCGCGGGGGTGTCCGAGCCCGCCGGCGAGCCGTCGACCGACGCGCTGCGGACCTGGGACGTGGCCGTGGTGAACGGGTTCAGCAGGGCGATGCTCGAGCTGGTGCGCCACGCGATGGCGCGCACGGGGAGCTGGGTGTCCGAGTCGGTCGAGATCCGGCGGGCCGACGTCGCCCACAGGACCCGTCCCGAGCGGCTGTGCGCGATCCGGCTGATCATCAGCGAGTCACCGCTCGGGCGTCGTACGACGGCCACGAACCGGGTCCCGTCGCGCGAGACCAGGAACGCGCGGACCTGCTCGCCGGTGACGCCCGGCACGTCGACCGTCGCCGAGCGCCCGTCGCGGACCCACGACACCTCGGCTCCGTCGGCGGTCTGGTCGACCAGCCACATCCGGTCGGCGAAGTCCCAGCGCGGGGCCAGCAGGTCGGTGCCGTTGAAGACGGTGCGGGGGCGGCCGTCGTCCGAGCTGCTGACCGGGGCCTCGATCACCGAGCGGCCGTCGTCGGTCACCCCCGCGGCGGTCGTCGCGTCGACGTCGACCCCGACGCTGCGCAGGCCGAGGGCGTCGGTGCCCATCGGCCCGCTGACCGCGGTCAGGGCGCCGGTCGTGGCGGAGGCGAGCACACCGTCGCGGAGTCCGTACAGGAGGGGGCTGGCCCGGAAGCCGGCCGGGTCGTACTCCGCGCCGCCGTCGATCCGGTAGGAGCTCATCCCGCCGGGCAGGGGCAGGGGCTCACCGTCGATGGAGACCTTGATCCCCGTGACGGACGGGTCCTGCCGCAGCGTCCAGGCGAACTGCGCCATCATCAGCCCGACCGCGTCGGAGGTGAGGGTGCCGGCATCTCCCGTGAGCGAGATGTTGGCGATGCCGTCGTCGGAGACCGCGACCCCGACGGCGATCTTCAGGCCGGACGGGATGAAGCTCTGGATCACCCGGTCCATGCCGTCGCCCGGCCCGAGCAGGAGGCTGCGCGTCAGCGTCGAGGCCAGGGTCTGGCCGCGCGGCACGTAGACCGGCTCGGGAGCCAGGATGCTGGCGGTGGGGTCGAAGAAGTAGAGCGACACGGGCTGGTAGTTGTCCTCGAACCAGCCCTCCGGGACGATCAGGGCGTTCGGGGCGGCGTCGATGCGCCACTCCCCGTCGACCAGCACCATCGGGAACCTGATCGTCCGCTGGCCCACCGGGAGCTCGCCCTGCCACGCGCCGCGGCTGTCGAGCCGGTCCGGTTCGTCGAGCGTGACCGCGACGCCGTCCTGGGTCTCGCGCGGCGTCGGCGGGACGGCGTACGTCACCGTCTGCTGCTGCGGATCCCAGCTGGCGGCGGCTTCGTCGCTGAGGAACTCGCGCGCCGTCTTGGTCTGGATCGGCGTCGCCTGCATCGCGGCCAGGAAGCCGCGCACGATGTCGGTGGTGCTGGCGCCCTGCTGCGGCGGCCTCGGGTTGATGTAGACGCCGGAGCCGGCCGACACGCGGGTGTCGGAGTGGCTCTCGGTCACCGGTCCGCTGTCGGGCATCTGGACGCAGCCGGTGAGCAGCAGGGCGGCCACGGCGGCGACGCCGGCCAGGGCGGGCCGCCTCATCCGACGGGCTCCGTCACGTCGGCCGGCACCAGCGGGAGCGGGCTGTGCCGCAGCACCCCACCGGCACGGCGGGGCAGCGTCAGGCGGAACTGCGCACCCTCCCCGGGACGTCCCCACGCCTGCAGCCAGCCACCGTGGAGGTGGGTGTCCTCGAGCGAGATCGACAGGCCCAGACCCGTGCCGCCGCTGGTGCGCGCGCGAGCCGGGTCGGCACGCCAGAAGCGGTTGAAGACCATCGAGGCCTCGCCGGGCGCGAGACCGACGCCGTAGTCGCGGACGGCGATCGCCGCGGCGTTCTCGTCGCCGCCGACGTGCACGACGATCCCGGCCTCGAGCCGGTCGGTCGCCGCGTGGTCGATCGCGTTCGTCACCAGGTTGCGCACGATCCGCTCGACGCGGCGTACGTCGGCCTCGGCCAGGCACGGGTGGTCCGGGGCGCTCACCACCACGGTGACGTGGCGCTGCTCGGCGAGCGGCCGGGTCGCGTCGACGATGCGGTGGGCCACGTCGACCAGGTTGACGTCGTCCAGCTCGAGGACGGCCGCGCCCGCGTCGAACCGGCTGATCTCGAGCAGGTCGACGAGCAGCGTCTCGAACCGGTCCAGCTCCATCTGGAGCAGCTCGGCAGCGCGCGCGGTGGTCGGGTCGAAGTCCTTGCGGGCGTCGTGGAGGACGTCGGCCGCCATCCGGACCGTCGTCAGCGGGGTGCGCAGCTCGTGGGACACGTCGGACACGAAGCGTCGCTGCACCCGGCTGAGCTCCTCGAGCTGACGGATCTGACGCTGCAGGTTGCTGGCCATCTGGTTGAACGAGGTCGCGAGCCGGGCCAGGTCGTCCTCGCCGGACACCTTGAGCCGCTCCTGCAGCTGGCCGGCGGCGAGTCGCTCGGCCACCCGCCGGGCCATCCGGATCGGGGTGACCACCTGACGGGTCACCAGCCAGGTGATCCCGGCGACCAGCACCAGCAGGAGCGCACCTGCGGTGAGCAGTGCCCGGCTGACGAGGTCGAGCGTCTCGTCCTGCTCACTGAGCGGGAAGAGGTAGTAGAGCGTGTACGTCTGGGAGTCGGCGGGGAGCTGCACCTGCGAGCCGACCGCGATCCCCGGCTCCTCGGAGGGCACGCCGTCCGCGGAGGTGGTCCTGATCGTCGTGTAGGTCCACGCGGTCTCGGAGCTGTCGTCGAAGTGCTCCTCGAGCGACTCCGGGACGCTGGAGGTGTCGAGGCGCGGGGTGAAGGTCGCACCACCGTCGTCGATCCGGCCGCCACTGTCGGCCGGCCCGAAGAGGACCGCGGAGAAGCCACGGGTCTCCCCGCGCTGGATGATCGTCGCCGCGAGCGCCTGCTGCTGGCTGACGACGTCGCTGTCCGTGCCGGGTGCGGTGCTCAGCAGCTTGCGCGCCGCCTCGGTCTCGTCGTTCGACTGGGCGACGACGGCGTCGACCCGGTGGTCGAGCAGACCGTCGCGGGTCTGCTGCAGCAGGAACCAGCCGACCACGCTGATGACCGCGGCCGAGAGCAGCAACGTGCTGGCGACCACGCGCGCCTGGATCGAGCGACGCCAGAAGGTCAGCCCCCGGCGTACCGGCTCGGGGAGCCAGTGCGAGCCGGGGTTGCGGACGTGCAGCATCGGGTCGCTCAGGCCGTTCCGGCTTTGTACCCCACACCGCGGACCGTGACGACGATCTCGGGGTTCTCCGGGTCGTGCTCGACCTTGGAGCGCAGGCGCTGCACGTGCACGTTGACCAGGCGGGTGTCGGCGGCGTGCCGGTAGCCCCAGACCTGCTCGAGGAGGACCTCGCGGGTGAAGACCTGCCACGGCTTGCGGGCCAGGCAGACGAGCAGGTCGAACTCGAGCGGGGTCAGCCCGATCTGCTCCCCCGCGCGGGTCACCGAGTGACCGGCGACGTCGATGGAGAGGTCGCCGATGACGAGGTTCTCCTGCGTCGGCGAGTCGAAGCGGCGTACCCGAGCCCTGATCCGCGCGACGAGCTCCTTGGGCTTGAACGGCTTCACGACGTAGTCGTCGGCACCCGACTCGAGCCCCACCACGACGTCGACCGTGTCGCCCTTGGCGGTCAGCATCACGATCGGGACGCCGGACTCGGCCCGGATCTCCTTGCAGACGTCGATGCCGTCCTTGCCGGGCAGCATCAGGTCGAGCAGGACGACGTCGGGGCGGTAGGCGCGGAACTCGTCGAGGGCCAGGTCACCGCGGGTGACCATCCGGCTCTCGAAGCCCTCCTGGCGCAGCACGATGGTGAGCATCTCGGCCAGGGCGGCGTCGTCGTCGACGACGAGGATCCTCCCCTTGGCCGCCATCTCGCTCGGCTGACCGGACGAGGTTCCGGCGGGCTCACTCATGGTGTCCATAGTGCCAGCCCGCCGGAACCCGGCGGCGTCGTTGTCGCTCAGTAGCGGTACTGCTCGGTCTTGTACGGACCAGCCACGTCCACGCCGAGGTACGACGCCTGCGCGTCGCTCAGGGTCGTGAGCTTGACGCCGAGGGCGTCGAGGTGGAGGCGGGCGACCTCCTCGTCGAGGTGCTTGGGCAGCACGTAGACCCCGGTCGGGTAGTCCTCGGTCTTCGTGAAGATCTCGATCTGCGCCAGCACCTGGTTGGTGAAGGAGTTCGACATGACGAACGACGGGTGGCCGGTCGCGTTGCCGAGGTTCATCAGGCGACCCTCGGAGAGCACGATGATCGCCTTGCCGCCCGGGAAGGTCCACAGGTCGACCTGCGGCTTCACGGTCTTGCGCTCGGCGACACCGTCGGCCTCCAGGCCGGCCATGTCGATCTCGTTGTCGAAGTGACCGATGTTGCCGACGATCGCGTTGTGCTTCATCGACTTCATGTGGTCGATGGTGACGACGTCCTTGTTGCCGGTCGCCGTGATGATGATGTCGGCGAACGGGAGGGCTTCCTCGAGCGTGGTGACCTGGTAGCCGTCCATCGAGGCCTGCAGCGCGCAGATCGGGTCGATCTCCGTGACGATGACCCGGGCGCCCTGACCCTTGAGGGACTCGGCGCAGCCCTTGCCGACGTCGCCGTACCCGCAGACGACGGCGACCTTGCCGCCGATGAGGACGTCGGTCGCACGGTTGATGCCGTCGATGAGCGAGTGGCGGCAGCCGTACTTGTTGTCGAACTTCGACTTGGTCACCGAGTCGTTGACGTTGATGGCCGGGAAGAGCAGCGTGCCCTCGTTCATCATCTCGTAGAGACGGTGGACACCGGTCGTGGTCTCCTCGGTGACGCCCTTGATCGAGTTGGCGATCGGGGTCCAGTGGTTCGGGTTCTCGGCCAGCACGGCGTTGAGGACCTCGAACACGATCCGCTGCTCGGTGCTGCCGGCGGACGCCGGGTCGGGCGCCTGGCCGGTCTTCTCGGCCTGGACGCCGAGGTGGACGAGCATCGTGGCGTCGCCACCGTCGTCGAGGATCATGTTCGGCAGCTCGTCGCCGGGCCACGCGAGGATCTGCTGGGTGCACCACCAGTACTCCTCCAGCGTCTCGCCCTTCCAGGCGAAGACCGGGACGCCCTGCGGGTCCTCGGGAGTGCCATTAGGGCCGACCGCGATCGCGGCGGCCGCGTGGTCCTGGGTCGAGAAGATGTTGCAGGACGCCCAGCGGACGTCGGCGCCGAGAGCGACGAGGGTCTCGATGAGCACCGCGGTCTGGATCGTCATGTGCAGCGAGCCGGCGATCTTCGCGCCGGCCAGGGGCTTCTCGGCCCCGTAGCGCTCACGCATCGCCATCAGGCCGGGCATCTCGTGCTCGGCGAGCTTGATCTCGGTGCGACCGAAGTCGGCCAGGGTGAGGTCTGCGACCTTGAAGTCCATGTCTGCTCCTGCGGTGTCGAGAACGTCGGGAGGGCCTGGATTCCAACGTTAGAACTGGTTCTGTCGAACCGAAGAATCCTCGACGCACCTCGCACGACGTCGGCGGCTGCGGGATCCGTCAGGGCTGCCGCGCCGTGGTGCGCCACCACCCCACGACACCCGCCCCCATCGCGGCGGGGCCGAGCACGGTGAGGACCCGCCAGACGAGCAGAGCGGCGACGACACCGGCCTCGATGTCGAGGCCGCCGACCTCGACGAACGCGGCCAGGAGCGCGGCGTCGACGACCCCGATCCCGGCGATCGGGAAGATCGTCAGCGGGTAGGCGTAGAGGAAGGCGCCGTAGACGACGACGGCCGGCAGGTCACCAGGTCCGACCCCGACGAAGCGCAGGCAGAGCAGCAGCATGGTGCCGTCGGTGAGGAGCAGGGCCAGCATCGCCAGGATCGAGCGTGGGAACCCGCGTCGGAAGGTCGACGACATCTCGGCGCGGAACCGCAGGCACGCGTCGGACCACGCCTCCGGGTCGGTGCCCTTGCGGAACCGGCCGACGATCCGGGCCGCGGTCGCGCCGGCGCGGGCCGCGAAGGACTGGCCGCGCAGGACGAGGACCAGGACCACGAGGATCGCCGCCGCGATGAGCGTGCTGACGGCGGCGTACCAGACCGGGCCGATGTCGTGCCAGCCGATCGCGAGCAGCAGCAGGCCGATCAGCGGCGCGGAGAACCGCGCGACGTAGAACGTCACGGTGTTCATCACCGCTCCCCCGGCGCCGCGCGACACCGGGATCCCCCACGAGCTGAACATCGCCAGCCGGATCGCGAGGTCGCTCGGCGGTGGCGCGACCAGGGCCATGAGCACCGACGCGAGGTCGTTGAGGGTGGCCCGGAGGACGGACAGGCCCTCGATGTAGAAGGCGAGTGGCAGCCCGTTGAAGACCTGACGGGCGACGAGGACGACCACCAGGACCGTGAACTGCCACCAGGCGAGCTCGCCGAGCGCGCTCCCGACCGCGTGCCAGTCGACCCGACCGACCAGCTGGACAGCGGTCCAGAGCACCAGGGCCGCGACGACCAGCAGGACCACGCGCGACACCCACGCGCGACGCCCCGCTCGCGCCAGCGGGGGTGCGACGTCAGTAGTCAACGGGCTCCCGGATGATCGGGCAGGTCATGCAGTGACCGCCTCCGCGCCCGCGGCCGAGCTCGGCGCCGACGATGGTGATCACCTCGACGCCCGCCTTGCGCAGGAGCGTGTTGGTGAGCGTGTTGCGGTCGTAGGTGAAGACCACACCGGGCTCGAGGGCGACCGCGTTGTTGCCGCTGTCCCACTGCTGCCGCTCGGACTGGTAGACGTCTCCGCCGGTGTCGATCACCTGGATCGACGGCAGCCCCAGCTCGCGGGCGACCACGTCGACGAACCTCGCCGAGCCCTCGTCGCGCACCTCGACACCGGGCGCGGTGTCCGACGGCGTCAGCGTGAAGGTGTGCACCGCGTCCATGATCGTCGGGTAGAGCGTGACGATGTCGCGGTCGACGAACGTAAAGACCGTGTCCAGGTGCATGGCGGCCCGCAGCTTGGGCATCCCGGCCACGATCACCCGGGTGGCCGCCCCCTGCTCGAAGAGCGCCTTCGCGACCTGGGTGATCGCCTGGCGCGACGTCCGCTCGCTCATGCCCACGAGCACGACGCCGTTGCCGACCGGCATCACGTCGCCGCCCTCGAAGGTCGCCTGACCCCAGTCCTGGTCGGGGTCGCCCCACCACACGGTCGAGCCGACGAAGTCGGGGTGGTACTGGTAGATCCCCTTGTAGATCAGGGTCTCTTCCTTGCGGGCCGGCCAGTAGAGCGGGTTCATGGTGAGGCCGCCGTACAGCCAGCACGTCGTGTCGCGGGTGTAGAGCGTGTTGGGCAGCGGGGGCATGAGGTACTCCCGCGCACCGGTCGACTCGCGCGCCAGGTTGACGTAGTCGGTACGGAAGTCGTCCGGGAGGTCGTTGGTCGCGAGACCACCGATGAGGAACTCGGCGAGGTCCTTCTCGGGCAGCGTCTCGAGGTAGCTGCGCGTGTCGTCGACGAGCCCCAGACCCACCTGGTTGGGGACGATCTTGCGGTCCAACAGCCAGTCGCGGGCACCCGGCACGGCGAGCGTCTGGGCGAGCACGTCGTGGAGCTCGACGACCTCGACGCCGCGCTGCGTCAGCTTGTTGACGAAGTCGGCGTGGTCACGCTGGGCGTTCTCCACCCACATCACGTCGTCGAACAGCAGCTCGTCGTTGTTGCTGGGAGTGAGTCGCTTGTGCGCCAGCCCGGGGCGGCAGACCAGCACCTTGCGGAGCCGGCCGACCTCGGAGTGGACGCCGTACGTCGAGGACACGGTCATGCGGAACCTTTCATCAGAGGGTGATGCTGCCGGTCCAGAGCCCGACGGCACCGACGACGCCGCCGATCAGGATCAGCGCGAAGAGCCCGATCTCGGCCGGCGAGAAGATCCGGCGGCCGTGCTCGCTCCGGGCCTTCACGTAGAGCAGCGAGGCCGGCGCGAGGATGACCGTCATCAGCAGCACGAACTTCATGCCGGCCGCGTCGAACAGGAAGATCGTGTACGCCGTCGCGATCCCGGCGACGATCGTCTCCTTGCGTCGGACGCCCGCGCTGACGCCCTCGTAGGTCTCGCCGGTCAGGCCGAGCTTGAGGGCGTACGCCGCAGCCAGCACGTACGGCACCAGCGCGAGACAGGTCGAGAGGTCGAGCATGAAGTTGAGGGCGTCGGTGACGAACAGCGTCAGCGCGAGCATGCCCTGCACGGCCAGGGAGGTGACGACCAGCGCGGTGATCGGCGCGCCGGCCTCGTTCTCCCGGCCCAGGAACGCCGGGAAGTCCTCCTGGCGGGCCGGGATGTACATGACCTCGGCCGCCATCAGCGTCCAGGCGAGGTAAGCGCCGAGCACCGAGACGATGACGGCGACGCTGATGAAGACCTCGCCCCAGTCCCCCACCACCGACTGGAAGACGCCGACCATCGACGGCTGGCGGGTGGCCGCGAGCTCGGGCTGCGGGACGACGGAGTAGCTCGAGAGCGTCACGAGCGCGAAGATCGACAGCACGCTGAGGAAGCCCATGACCGTGGCCTTGCCGACGTCCTCCCGCTTCTTGGCGTAGCGGGAGTAGACGCTCGCACCCTCGATCCCGATGAAGACGAACGTGGTGATCAGCATCGTGTTGCGGATCTGCTCGTTGAGGTCGCCGAGCTCGCCGTAGCCGGTGGCGGTCCAGTTGTCGGAGAAGACGCCGGCGTCGAAGTTCACGAAGAGCACGACGATGAACAGCAGGATCGGGATGATCTTGAAGATCGTGACGATCTGGTTGATGACCGCGGCGTCGCGCACGCCGCGGGCGATCAGCGTGTGGAAGATCCAGACCCCTGCGCTGCCGATGGCCACCGCGAGGACGGTGTCTCCGTCACCGAGGCCGTCCCAGAAAGCGCCGATGGTCGCGGTCATGAAGACCCAGTAGAAGGTGTTGCCGGCCACCGTGCTCGCCCAGAAGCCGATCGCGGAGTTGAAGCCCGCGTAGTCGCCGAAGCCGGCCTTGGCGTAGATGAAGACACCGGAGTCGAGGTCGGGCCGGCGGATCGCGAGGTTCTGGAAGACGAAGGCGAGCATCAGCATGCCGGCGCCGGCGATCCCCCACGCGATCAGGGAGCCGAGGATGCCGGTGGCGACGCCGAACCGGGCCGGCAACGAGAACACGCCCGCGCCCACCATGCCGCCGACGACCATGGCCGTCAGCGCCAGCAGCGAGAGCTTGGCCGGGCTCGGTTGGGTCGTGGTCGACTCGGTCGTGGCCATGGCACATGTCTACGGCCGCGTACGACTGCCCGCCTACACCCGATTCAGGTGATCAGTGTCCCGCTGGGGCTGGTGGCTCCGGACGCTCCGCCGGCACGTGGTCCGCGCGGTAGATGTCGGGCTCGAGATAGATCTGCTGGGCGGTGGGCTCGGCCGACCGGATCGCCACCTCGGCGGCGTCGATCGCCGCCGCGATCGCCGCGGCGTCGGCGCCGGGCGCGACCCCGATCTTGGCGGCGACCAGCAGCTCCTCCGGGCCGAGGTGCAGCGTCTTGATGTGGATGATGCGCTCGACGCCGGCGGTGCCGGTCAGGGCGTCCTCGATCCGCTGCTGGGCCTCGAGGCCGGCCGACTCACCGAGCAGCAGGCTCTTGGTCTCGATGGCGAGGGTCACCGCGACCGACACGAGCAGCACCCCGATCAGCGCGGTGCCGGCGACGTCGAAGTACTGGTTGTGCGTGATCATCGTCAGCGAGACCGCCAGGAAGGCGAAGAACAGACCGATCAGCGCGGCGAAGTCCTCGAGCAGGATCACCGGCAGCTCGGGTGCCTTGGCGCGTCGGATGAAGGTCCAGTACGACGCCTCGCCCCGCAGCTTGTCGGTCTCCTTGATCGCGGTGCGGAACGACATGCTCTCGAGCGCGATCGCGATGAGCAGCACCACGATCGGCACCCACCGCACCCAGCCCTCCTCCAGGTGGGAGTGACCTGACCGGACCTCGTGGAACTTGTGGTAGGCCTCGTAGAGCGCGAACAGGCCGCCCACGGAGAACAGCACGATCGCGACGATGAAGCCGTAGATGTAGCGCTCCCGACCGAAGCCGAACGGGTGCTCGGGCGTCGCCTCGCGCTTGGCGCGGTTGCCGCCGAGCAGCAGCAGGAGCTGGTTGCCGGAGTCGGCGACCGAGTGGATGGCCTCCGCGAGCATCGAGCTGATGCCGGTCAGCGCGAACGCAGCGAACTTCGTGATCGCGATGCCGGTGTTCGCGAGCAGGGCCGCGACGACCGCCTTGGTCCCACCATCTGCTGCCATGGGTGGAAACCTATCGGGCGCCGGCCTCGACCTCCGCCTCGACCTTGGCCTCGACCTTGGCCTCGACCTCCGCCTGGACCTCCGGCTGGACCTGGTCCTTGGCCACGGTCAGGTCGACGGCGTGCCGCAGGTGCTTCTGGGCGTAGCCGATCGGGTCCACGAAGTTGTTGAGGCGGACGGCGACGGGCTCCCAGGCCAGGAACAGCGCGAGCAGCACGGCGGAGGCCGAGGTCACGCCGAACGAGATCACGGCGTGGGCATCGGCCCAGCTGCCGTAGCCGGCGTACTCGGCGGACTTCACGAAGAAGCCGTGGAAGAGGTAGACGACCAGCGTCCAGGCGCCCATCCGCGTGAACCAGCCGTGGAGCCGAGGCACGAGCGCCATGAACGCCCAGGCGCCGAGGGTGCCGATCGCCAGCACCAAGGCCCGGGTGAGCAGCGCCTGGATGTCGTCGCCGTAGCCCATCTCGTCGTAGCGCGAGCGGTAGTAGAGCCACTCGGTGCTGGCCCAGACGTCGGTCCAGGTGGTGAGGATCCACAGCGACACGAACACGACGACCGCCGCGACCTGGGCCGGCTTCTTGCGGAGCAGCTCGAGACGCTCGGGAGTGGCCTTGAGGCCCATCACGAAGAACGGCAGCAGGCCGAGCACCCGGGCGATGTCGAGCGTGTCGCCGGCGTACATGCCCGCGACCAGGCTGACGACCACGGCGACCGCGAGACCACCCCACATCGGGCGGAAGATCGGGGTCAGCAGCCGCCAGAAGAAGAGCGCCGAGAGGTACCACATCGGCCAGTGCGGGTCGCGGAACAGGTCGTCCATGCTCTCGCCGCCGACGTAGATCCGGAACAGCGCGAGCGCGCACTCGAAGACGACGTACGGGACCACCACCGTGCGGACCAGCTGCCACATCCGCTCGCGGGTGTAGCTGAAGCGCTGTGAGAGGTAGCCGGTGACGAACACGAACGCCGGGACGTGCCACGCGTAGAGGAAGTCGTAGCAGTGGTTGATGACGGCCGTGTCAGGCAGGAGCACCCAGGAGTGCCCGACCACGACGAGGGTGACCAGCGCCATCTTGGCGTTGTCGAACCACGGATCACGATGAGCCACGAACCCGTCCTACCCGGGTCGCGCGATTTCAGTCCTCGACGAAACCGATCCGGAGGTACTCCGCCGCATAGGTGCCGCTGAGCAGCAGCGATGCGTAGCGGGCGACCTCGGTCGTCGCGTCCGTGGTGACCGTCTCGACGCGTACGCCGCGCTCGGCGGCTGCCGCGAGGAGGCGGCCGCGCTGCTCGCGGACGACGTGCTCCTCGGCGCCGTCGTCGAGCATCAGCAGGATCGGGCGCAGCTCGCCCGGGCCGTCGGCGAACGGGTCGTCGAAGACGTCGCGCGGGCGGGCCGCCTCGATCACCGGCAGCAGGTGCTCGGCGTCGCCGGCAAGGGTCGCGCGGCCCGTCGCCCGCCGGATCGACTCGGCGACACGGCGCGCGGCGCGGGCGGCGAGCACCGAGCCACCCCAGACGACCGGGTTGGCGTCGGCGAGCGCGATGGCCAGCATCTTGGCGGGGTTGACCGCGAGGTCGCGCAGCGGCGAGCACGAGATCGCCACGGCGTCGAGCGCCTCGGCGACCTCGTCGGCGCTGGCGCTCGGCCCCAGCGAGACCTTGCTGAGGTACTCCAGCACCACCACCGCGGTCGCGAGCTGGTCGCGCGCGGTGGTCGGCAAGATGGTGCTCCAGCGGCCGGCCGCGTGGTCCGCGACGAGCGAGCCCGGCGGGCACGCGACGATCACCTGACAGCCGCGGCGTACGGCCTCCGCGACGGCGGACGCCGCGCCGGTGTCGGCACCGTCGGGCGCGAGCACGACCACGAGGTCGAGGCTGCCCGCCCACCCGGGGAGGGCGGGCGCCGGCCACGCGACGAACGGGACCGGGCACCAGGGTTCGAGCACGGCGCGCAGCAGTCGTGAGTCGGGACCGGCCGCGAGGACGGCCCGGGGACGGTTGAGGTCCTCGGACCGGATGACGGCCTCCGCGGTCGCCTCGGCCACGTCGCCGGCGGCGAGCCGGACGCGGGCACCTGACTCGGCCAGGTGGCGCAGGCGTGCGTCGCCCGCCTCGAGGGCGGCTTCGTCGTCGAGGCGGGACTCGTCGAACCAGGTCGGCATCGCGGCGCTCAGCCGGGCTTGCGGGCCTCGTCGACCAGGAGCACCGGGATGTCGTCCCTGATCGGGTACGCCAGCCCGCAGCCCTGGCAGACGAGCTCGGCGCCGACCAGCTTCAGCTCGGCACGGTCGGCCGGGCAGACGATGATCTCGAGCAGCGCCGGGTCGATGTTCACGGCGTTCTGGGGGCTGGTCATCGGTCTCTCCTGATCTGGGCGAGCACGCGGTCGCGTACCTCCACCATGGTGGCCTCGTCGCGGCCCTCGGCGTTGAGCCGCAGCAGCGGCTCGGTGTTGGACGGTCGGACGTTGAAGGTCCAGTCGGCGTGGCTGACGGTGAGCCCGTCGAGCCGGTCGGTCGTGACACCGTCCACGTCGGCGTACGTAGCCTCGATCTCGGCCGTGACGGCGACCTGGTCGGCGACCTCGGAGTTGATCTCGCCGCTGAGCACGTAGAGCTCGAACTCCGCGAGCAGCTCGGAGAGGGGCCGGTCGGTCTCGGCGAGCGCGGCCAGGGTGTGCAGCGCGGCGAGCATCCCGGAGTCGGCGCGCCAGAAGTCGCGGAAGTAGAAGTGGCCGCTGTGCTCGCCGCCGAAGATGGCGTCGGTCTCGGCCATCGTCGCCTTGATGTAGGAGTGGCCGACCCGGGTGCGGACGGGGGTGCCGCCCAGCCTGGTGACGATCTCCGGCACCGAGCGGCTGGTGATCAGGTTGTGGATCACGGTCGCGCCCGGCTCCTTGGCCAGCTCGCGCGACGCGATGAGTGCGGTCAGCGTGGACGGCGAGACCGCTCGGCCGCGCTCGTCGACGATGAAGCAGCGGTCGGCGTCCCCGTCGAAGGCGAGCCCGATGTCGGCGCCCTCGGCGACCACGCGCTCCTGCAGGTCGACCAGGTTGGCGGGCTCGATCGGGTTGGCCTCGTGGTGGGGGAAGCTGCCGTCGAGCTCGAAGTACATCGGCACCAGGTCGACCTGGTCGCCGAGCTTCGCGAAGACGGCCGGGGCGGTGTGACCGGCCATCCCGTTGCCGGCGTCGGCGACGACCTTGAGGCGCCGGCCGGCGACCGGGGCGAGCGTGAGGAGGTGCGTCGCGTAGTCGTCGAGCACGTCGCGCTCGGTGATCGACCCGGTCGGACCGCCGTCCGCGACGGGCTGAGGGTCGCAGACCAGGTCGCGGATCTCGGCCAGGCCGGTCTCCATGCCGACTGGCAGCGCGAGAGCGCGGCACATCTTGATCCCGTTGTACTGAGCGGGATTGTGGCTCGCGGTGAACATGGCGCCCGGCAGACCGAGGTGGCCCGAGGCGAAGTAGAGCTGGTCGGTGGACGCCAGGCCGATCATCACGACGTCGGCGCCTGCCTCGGCGGCTCCGGCGGCGAAGGCGGCAGCCATCCCGGGCGAGCTGGGTCGCATGTCCTGGCCGACCACGACGGTCGAGGCCCCGACGACCTGGACGAAGGCCCGGCCCGTGACGCGCGCCAGCGTCTCGTCGATCTGGTCGGGGACGGTGCCGCGGACGTCGTACGCCTTGAAGACGGCATGCACGTTCGCCGGGTCGAGGGTGTCGGCCATGCCGGCGAGCCTAGTCGGTGCTGAGGACCCGGAGGTGCCCGCGTCGGGTGGTCTCGCGGCCGGTCTCCTCGACCGGGGCCACGCGGATCGGCGCCACCGGTCGCCCGGCCTCACGGACGGCGTCGGCCAGCGCGAGGAGGTCGTCGCTGGACGGCCCCTCCGCTGCCGGGTCGCGGGCGAGCCGCAGGACGTCCCAGCCCCGGGGCGCCGAGAGACGCTCGCTGTGGATCTCGCAGAGGTCGTAGGCGTGCGGCTCGGCGTACGTCGCGAGGGGGCCGAGCACCGCTGTCTGGTCCGCGTAGACATAGGTCAGCGTGGTGACCGCGGCGCGACCACAGGCCGTGCGCGAACAACGGCGGGCAGGACTCACGGCGCAGACGCTACCCGCAGCACCGGCCGTCGCCGATTAGGCTCGCGGCGTGGACGACGTGGGAGGCCAGCTGGTCGGCGACACCGGCCCCGGCAGGCAGCGCCGGACCCGTGACCGCCGTGGTCGGGGCATGCGCGGCCCGGCGGTGGTCCCGGCGACACCCGGCTTCCCGGAGCTGCCCACCAAGCGCGAGCGCTTCGACGACCTGGCGCTGAGCATCGTCACCGAGATCGACGCCCGCTGGCAGGACCAGCTCGGGCTGGTCGAGTACGCCGTCGAGGACACGCCCCAGATCCCCGACGACTGGTCGTCGAGCACCGTCCCCCTCTCCTCGCTCGTGCGCGGCAGCGGCTCCACCCCGACCCGGCTGGTGCTCTTCCGCCGCCCGATCGAGCACCGCTGCGAGAGTCGCGCCGACCTCGAGGCCATGGTGCTCACCGTCGTGGTCGAGCAGGTCGCCGAGCTGCTCGGCATCGACGCCCAGCAGGTCGACCCGCGCTACGACGACCAGGACTGATCAACCGCATGTGACGCCGAGGCGGGGTCAGGACAGGCCGGGGCGTACGTCGGGCACGAGCCCGCTCGTCACCGGCACCGTGAGCGGCAGCACCGCCGTGCTCCCCTGCCGGGTCACGAGGACCGACCCGGTGACCGCTGCCTTGGCGGGAGTCACCGTGAGCTGGACGGCCGCTGCGGGCACGGGGATCGTGAACCCGCGCCCAGGGGTGACGTCGACGGTGGTGCGGTCGAGCTCGGAGCCGTCGGCGGCGCGGGAGACGACCGTGACCGTGCCGGTCCGAGTTGCGCCGGCGAGCACCACCGAGACCTTGGTCGCCTTGGGCCCCTTCGCGACGCCACCGGGCAGCACCGCGGTCGCTGCACCCGTGACGGGCACCCCCGAGACGGCGTGCGACAGGTCCTTGCCGACCTGGGAGCGCAGGGTGGCGGTGACCGGCTCGGACGCGGTGACCTGGAGTCCGAGCGCGCCGTCCTTGATCGCCTCGGCGATCACGGACGAGACCGTCACCCGCACCACGCTCTGGGGCGGGATGCGGACCTCGTCGAGCCCCTTCGGGCTGAAGACGGAGTCCTCGCTGACGATCTTGATCTCCGCGCGGACCTCGTCGGGACCGCCGTTCGCGATGACGACCGATCGCCGCCCCGCGCCGTCTGCGAGGCCCATCAGCAGGTTGGTCCTCGCCGGATCTGCCTGGCTCGGCAGCCAGTCCTGGGTCAGCGGCGACGAGCCCACCCGGTCGACGCGGTCGAGCACGTCCGCCCCGACCCGGCCGCGGGCGGTGACGACCTCGAGAGCGAGGTCGCCCCGGCGCGGGAGGATCTTGCCGAGGTCGAGCTGGATGCTGCTGGCGCCCGGCACCGAGATCCCGCGGAGCTGCGGAGCGTCGACGACGCCGGCCCCGCTCAGCACGGTCACGTCGGCGACCGCCGTACCGGCGTCGGGGTTGGTGAGCTCCAGCACCGAGGTGTGACCGGCACCTGCACCCACGCCGGTGAACCACTCGTGCGCCGCGGGCGGCAGGCAGCCGGCGACGGCGAGCTCGTCCCCGCCGAACCGCGAGGCGGCCAGGCCGGGCGCGGTCTCGTCCTCACCGGTGACGGCGAGGGCATCGGGGTCGTCGAGCGTCGTGACCGTGTCGGTCGCGACGTCGGCGGGCTTCGGGTCCTTGCCGAGGCCGACCGTCACCTGCCCCGCGACGTCACGGGCGGTGGTCGTGAGGCCGATCGTCGGAGCGTCCGGCAGCGCGGACGGGCACACGAGCGTCGAGCTCGTGAGCGTCGTCCGGGTCGGCGGGTGCTGCTCGTCGGGGACGTCGCCCGGCTTCACGGCGAGCAGCGCCAGCGCACAGACGATCGGCAGCACGACGGCGAGCACCGTCGTGAGGTCGATGCCGGTCCCGCGTGCGCGGTTGGCCGTACGGCGGCCCGGGGCCGGCGGCGTGGAGTGGGTCATCTCTCGCGCCTCCGGTTCGAGGTGGGGAGGCAGAGCACGATCAGCACGACGATCGCGACGCCCTGCACGACGAGCAGCACGACGCGCAGCCACGAGACGGAGCCGTCGAGCCACGCGGTGTGCAGCGGCCGGTCGACCTGCCACGCACGGGTGGTGCGGTCCTCGGCGCTGGCCTGCACGAGGCCGGTCGCCGCGTCGAGGACCGATGCCACGTCGCCGTCGGCCGGCGACGGGAGCACGACGTACTCGATGCCGCTCTCGCCCAGGCCGTCGATCACCTCGGGCGTCGGCCGCGAGACCAGGGCCTGCAGCTCGGCCGTGAGGTCGGCGTCCTCGGCGGTGAGGTTGATGATCTCGTCCTCGCCGAGCGTCACCCCGTCGCCGCGGCGGATCGTGTAGGTGAGGCCGTCGTCGACGCTGCCGCGGATGACGAGGATGCCGTGACCGGGGCCGGTCTCGGCGCTCTGCACCATGTAGACGGGGATGTCGGTGTCGATCCCGTCGTCGACCACGGGGTCGGAGGTGAGCCACCAGGCCAGGCCCGCGACGGGTACGGCGGCAGCGACGACCGCCAGGACCGCAGCCCCGGCCCGGCGCCAGGACCGCAGCCCGGAGCCCATCCCGACCGCGCCGATGGTGGCCGCGACGATGAAGGCACCCTGCAGCACCACGACGAGCACGCCGAGCCCGGCGTCGGTGGTCGTCGCCGCGAGCGAGAAGGAGCAGAGTCCGAGCAGTGCCGCGACCGCGCCGGTCACCGCAGCGACGACCCAGCAGACCAGGACCGGGATCCGGGTGGCGCGCGGGATCAGCGCGAGCAGCGCGAGGACCGCCAGGACGGCCCCGAACCACCACGGCGCACCGAGGCCGTGGAGCCGACCGGTGACCAGGTCGACCGTGTCGACGGTCGGGGTCGGCAGCCGACCCATGTCGAGCACGAGTCCCTCGGCGGAGCCCCGCTGGAGGGCGGGGATCCACCACGGTGACAGCAGCAGCGGGACCAGCCCGAGCGCTGCGGCCGGCGGCCCCCACACGGAGCGGTCGCGGACCGCACCGCGGACCACCAGTGCGGCGGCCGCGATGACGACCAGCCCGAGCGACGTCGCGAACACCCACAGCACCGGGGCGAACGCGCAGGCGAGCGCGAGGAGAAGACCGACCCGCCACGCCGCGCGCCAGCGGCGCTCGGCGTCGGGGTCGGCGAACCCCAGGGCCGCGTGGGCGAGCCACGGCAGCAGCGCGGACACGGCGACCAGGCCGAGCCAGCCGTCGCCCCACGCGCCGGCGGCCACGGGGACCAGGCACCACGTCGTGGCGCCCCAGAGCAGCACCAGTCGCGACGCACCGGTGAAGACCACCAACCGGCCGACGACCCGCAGGAATCGCCAGGCACCCCAGAGACCGAACGGCACGGCGAGCAGGAACACCACCGACACCGCGGCCGAGGGACTGCCTCCGAGAAGGGTCGCGAGCAGGGCCATCGGGAGGACGTACGGCGGGGCCGGGACCGCCGTGCCCTGAGCGAGCGGGTGCCAGGTCTCGACCTGCAGCCGCCACCAGTCCCCCGCGCTGGAGGGCACCGGTGAGAGGCCGCCTCCGGCGAGGGACCCGAACGCCACCCGGGCTCCGACCAGGGCCAGCACGACGACCAGCGTGAGCGCGAGGGCGATCGGGCTGGTCAGGAAGCGGGCCACGAAGCCGCTGTCCTCGAGGATCAGGTCCTCGTCGTCGACACGCGGTCGGGGCGCGTAGCTGGCAGGGGCGCGCTCCGCTGCCGCGGCGCGACGCCGCTCCGCCACGTCCTGCGCCTGGTTGGTGGCGGCCGCAGCCAGGTCGCCGACGAAGTCGAGGCCGTGGCGGTAGGGCACCCACCAGGGCGCGAGAAGTCCGCGGGCGTGCTCGTCGTCGCCACCGCCGGCATCGCGACGCGCCCGACGGGCCGCGCGGATCTCGCGCGGGTGCGCGTAGAGGTTGAGCAGGGCGGCCAGGTCGTCGAGCGCCTCGCCCACCGAGCGGACCACGAGGAAGCCGATCATCCGGAGCACGGTGCCGAACGCGAGCCGGACCACCAGCCACGGCAGCGCCCGGCCGCGCGCGTTGGCCAGCAGCGTGTAGAGCGCGGCCCGCCGCTCCTGGTAGTGCGTGTGCCGCCCGGTCAACGGCGTACGCCGCGCACCTCGGTGCGCCGCCTCCGCGTGGAACACGACCGCGTCGGGGACGATCAGGGTCCGGTGGCCGGCGGCAGCGGCCCGCCAGCCGAAGTCGATGTCGTTGCCGAAGATCGGCAGCTGGCGGTCGAAGCCGCCGAGCTCCTCGAGGACGGAGCGGCGCACGAGCATCCCGGCGGTGTTGACCGCGAGCACCTGGCGGACCTCGTCGTGCTGGCCCTGGTCGTACTCGCCGCGTTCCAGGCCGGTCTCGCGACGCCCGGTGCCGGAGATGGTGATGCCGAGCTCGAGCAGCCGTTTCAACGAGGGCCACTCGCGCAGCTTGGGACCGAGCACGTCGGCGGTGGGGTCCGCATCGGCTGCCGCCAGCAGCGCCTCGAGCGCCCCGGGGTCGGGGTTGGCGTCGTCGTGCAGGATCCAGATCCACTCCGTGGGCTGGCCGCTGGAGACGTCTCGCTCGCGGATCCGGTCCAGGCCGAGCTCGACCGCAGCGGGGAACGAGGTGGATCCGGGCGCGCCGACGACGTCGCCGAACGCGGCGTCGAGGAGGGAGGCGCTGTCGTCCTTGCTGCCGGTGTCGACAGCGACCACACCGGCGAGGGGAGCGCGCTGTGCGCGCACCCCGTCGATCACGGCGGGAAGCCAACGACCACCGTCGTGACTGACCAGCAATGCCATGACCGAGGGAACCACGATCCCGAACCCTAACGGCCGGGACCTGAAGTGCAGATTCGTGAGAAGCCAGCGTCGGCGGGGGCACCCCTCAGGCGCGGGGTGTCCTCGCCGACGCTGGTGGAACGTGCGTCAGACGGCGCGCTTCTTCAGCTTGCGGCGCTCTCGCTCGGAGAGACCACCCCAGATGCCGAAACGCTCGTCGTTCATGAGGGCGGACTCCAGACAGTCGTCACGCACCTCGCAGGTGAGGCAGACCTTCTTGGCCTCCCTCGTGGATCCTCCCTTTTCCGGGAAGAACGCCTCGGGGTCGGTCTGTGCGCAGAGCGCACGATCCTGCCAACCCGCTTCCTCGGCGTCCCCGTCGAGGAGAAAAAGCTCTCTCACGGCACTCGCCCTTTCGACCCGGTGTTGCTCCCACGCCCACGAGCCCCGGAGAAACGTCCCGAGCCCGTGAACGACACTATGGGAATTACATGCCTGTCGTACCCCGGAAGTCAACCCCGGATCTGCTATGGCACCCGCCCGACCCGTGGACCTGAGACCAGCCGACAACCGGTGGCTCCCACCCGTGCGGCAAGGTATCCGCATGCACAACATCACGGTGCTCTCGGGGGGAATGGGCGGCGCCCGCTTCCTCCAGGGTCTCCTGCGCGCGATCGAGACGGGCCGACTGCCCGGCGTGGCGGACCCCGCCGACGTCACCGTCACCGTCATCGCCAACACCGCCGACGACCTCTGGATCCACGGCCTCAAGGTCTGCCCCGACCTCGACACCGTCATGTACACCCTCGGCGACGGCATCGACCTCGACCGCGGTTGGGGACGCCGGGCCGAGACCTGGAGCGTCAAGACCGAGCTCGCAGAGTACGGCGTGGAGCCGACCTGGTTCGGGCTCGGCGACCGTGACATCGCGACCCACCTCGTCCGCACCCAGATGCTCGAGGCCGGCTACTCGCTCTCGCAGGTCACCGCTGCGCTCTGCCGCCGCTGGCTCACCCCCGTCCTCGGCGAGCGGGTCAACCTGGTGCCGATGACCGACGACCGCGTGGAGACCCATGTCGCCATCGCCGACCCGGACTCCCCCAGCGGCCGCCGGGTCGTGCACTTCCAGGAGTACTGGGTGCGCCTGCGCGCCTCGGTCCCGGCCGAGACGGTGCTCTTCGTCGGGCTCGAGGACTCCGCCCCGGCGCCCGGTGTGGTCGAGGCGATCACCGGCGCCGACCTGGTGCTCCTGCCGCCGTCCAACCCGGTCGTGTCGGTCGGCACGATCATCGGCGTGCCCGGCGTCCGCGAGGCACTCGCCGCGACGACGGCGCCCGTGGTGGGCCTGTCCCCCATCGTCGGCGGCACCCACGTCCGCGGCATGGCCGAGCAGATGCTGAGCTCGATCGGCGTGGAGGTCAGCGCCGCCGGTGTCGGGCTCCACTACGGCGCCCGCTCGCAGGGCGGCGTGCTCGACGGCTGGCTCGTCGACGAGGTCGACGCGGACCAGGTCGAGCGGCTGACCGAGGCCGGGATCCCCTGCCGCGCCGTACCTCTGATGATGACCGACCACGACGCCACGGCAGCGATGGCCGCCGCGGCCGTCGAGCTGGTCCGCGGATGACCCGGATCGAGGTCACCGCGCCCGACGGCGCGCCCGAGGTGCTGCCCGGTGACGACCTGGTCGCGCTGCTGCTCCCGCTGGTCGCACTCGTCGACGGCGACATCGTCGTGGTGACGAGCAAGGTGGTCAGCAAGGCGGAGGGCCGGATCCGGTCCGGCAGCCGTGAGGCAGCGCTGGCCGGCGAGACGGTGCGGGTGGTCGCGCGTCGCGGCGAGACCCAGATCGTGCGCAACCACCTCGGCCTGACCATGGCCGCTGCCGGGATCGACAACTCCAACGTCGAGGCCGGCTCGATCGTGCTGCTGCCCGTGGACCCGGACGAGTCGGCTCGCGGCATGCGCGACCGGCTCTTCGAGCTCGCCGGGGTCAACGTCGGCGTCATCGTCACGGACACCGCAGGGCGTGCGTGGCGCGAGGGACAGACCGATATCGCGATCGGTGCCGCCGGACTCGTCGTCGCCGAGGACTATGCGGGTCGCACCGACACCCACGGCAACGAGCTCGCGGTGACGCTCCCCGCCGTCGCCGACGAGATCGCCGGCCTCGCCGAGCTGGTGACCGGCAAGCTCGGCGGGCGTCCGTTCGCGGTCGTCCGCGGTCGGGCCGACCTGGTCCTGCCGATCGAGGAGCACGGACCGGGCGCGGCATCCCTGATCCGCGCGGAGGGCGCCGACCTGTTCGGGTACGGCGCCCGCGAAGCCGTCGTCCGAGCGCTCATCGGCGACCCCGCGGACCGTCGACCGTTCGGCGCCCCGGCGCCCGCCGCCGAGCTGTCGGCAGCGATCACCTCGACCGTCGGCCTGCGCCCCTCGCCCGCGGGGCCTCGCGGTGACGAGCTCCTGGTGACCCACCCACGGACGCTGGCGCGCGCCGTCGCGGCGGTCGCGTTCGCCCACGGCTGGGAGGTCGTCGCGACTGACACACCCGCGGATGTCCGACTGCGGCCCGCACACCTATGAACCCCCCGTAGACTCTGCCGCTGTCCGACCGACCACACCGCACGACCGAGGATCCCGACCGTGGCCAAGAAGCCCGCCAAGACCGACCGCCAGGCGGTCATCGATCAGATGCGCAAGCAGCAGAAGGGCGCCGAGCGCCGCCGCGGAGCCATCATCGTGACCGTCTGCGTCGTCATCGCCCTCGGCATCGTCGCCGCGGCCGTCATCCCGATCGCCAAGGACAAGTGGGACGCCCGGAAGTACTCCAGCAAGGCGCTCGACGAGATCGGCGTCCCGGCGTCGACCTGCCAGAAGATCACCACCCAGAAGGCCGACGGCAACCAGCAGCACGTGCCCGAGGGGCAGACGGTCGACTACACGACCGCGCCGCCGGCGTTCGGTGCCCACTGGAACGTGGCCGGCCTCGCGCCCGCGTCGTTCGCGAAGAAGTTCTACACCGAGCAGGACCGCCCGGCGCTCGAGGCGCTGGTGCACAACCTCGAGCACGGCTACACGATCCTCTGGTACGACAAGACCATCGCGGACGACGCCGACCAGCTGGCCGAGATCGAGGCGATCTCGAAGAAGTTCGGCGACACCAACTTCCGCGACAAGTTCATCGCGGCGCCGTGGACCTCGAGCGACGAGAACGGCAAGAAGTTCCCCAGCGGCACCCACGTGGCCTTCACGCACTGGTCCGCCGGTGGCAACGGCGTGACCGACGCGACCAAGCAGGTCGGCGCCTTCCAGTACTGCTCCGACGTCAGCGGTGAGGCGCTCCAGAAGTTCATGGACACGTACCCCTACACCGACTCGCCCGAGCCCGCAGCGATGTGAGCACGGACCAGCCTGACTACGTCAGGTCGGTCCGACCCAGCTCCTTCAGCTCGTTCACGATCTGCTTCACGTCCTGCGCGCGAGCGCGGGTGGTGACGAGCAGGGCGTCCGCGGTGTCGACGACGACCACGTCGTCGAGCCCGATCACAGCGACCACCCGTCCCGAGGCCGGGACCACCAGGCCGGTGGCGTCGAGCGTGAGCACGTCGGCGCTCTCACCCAGCACGGTCTTCGGCGTGCCGTCGTCGAGCAGCGTCGCGAGCGCGTCGAAGTCACCGATGTCCTCCCAGTGGAAGGCAGACGGGACCACGGCCACCCGCCCGGCGTCGGCGGCGGGCTCGGCGATGGCGTGGTCGAGGGCGATCTTCGGGAGCCGGTCCCAGACCTCCTCGAGCTGCGAGGGATCGGCGGCGATGGCGCGCAGGTCGGCCGCGAACTCCGGGTGCCAGCGCTCCAGCAGGTCGAGCAGGATCGTGGGGCGTACGACGAACATGCCGGCGTTCCAGCGGTAGTCCCCGCTCGCGAGGTACTCCTCCGCCGTCTCCACCGACGGCTTCTCGACGAACGCACGGACCACCGACGCCGTCGGCTGACGGTAGAGCGGCTCGCCCACGTGGATGTAGCCGAACGCCGACGAGGGGAAGCGCGGCTCGATGCCGATCGTCACCAGCCAGTCGTCGCGGGCCACCTCGGCCGCGAGCCGGACCGCCTCGGCGAAGTTCTCCGGGTCGGTGATCACGTGGTCGGCCGCGAAGGACCCCATCACGGCGTCCGGGTCGGAGCGCTCGAGGAGCGCTGCCGCCAGGCCGATCGCGGCCATCGAGTCGCGGGGCGAGGGCTCGGCCACGACCGCGTCGGGAGCCAGGTCGGGCAGCTGGCCGAGCACGGCATCGCGGTGGGCCCGACCGGTCACCACCACGAACCGGTCCGCCGCCAGCGGGACCAACCGGTCGTGCGTCTCCTGGAGGAGGCTGCGCCCCCCACCCGAGAGGTCGTGGAGGAACTTCGGCGCGGAGGAGCGGGACAGCGGCCAGAGCCGCGTGCCGGCGCCACCGGCCGGGATCACGGCCCAGAAGTGGTCGATGGGAGACATGCTGGCAGCCTAGGCGGGTGACCACCTTCTCCGAGGTCCTGACTCGCCAGCTGCGCGGCGACTCCGGACGGCCGCTGATCACCTTCTACGACGGCGCGACCGGCGAGCGCGTCGAGCTCTCGGTGACCACCTACGCCAACTGGGTCGCCAAGACGGCCTCGCTGCTCGTCGAGGAGCACGACCTCGAGCGCGGGCAGACGCTGTGCGTCGACCTGCCCACCCACTGGCTCGGACCGGTCTTCCTCGGCGCCGCCTGGTCGATCGGCCTGGTCGTGACCGGGCCCGGCGAGCCCGGCGAGCCGGACGCGGTCGTCTGCGGACCCGCGACCCTCTCCACCTGGGCCGAGCGCGCCGACGACCTCCCGGTGCTGGCCTGCGCGCTGCTGCCGCTCGGCGTGCGGTTCGCCGACCCCGTGCCGCCGGGCGTGCACGACGTCGGCATCGACGTCTGGTCGCAGCCCGACGCCTTCACGGCCTGGGACCCGCCCGGTGCCGACGACCCGGCGTACGCCGTCGACGGTGCCGTCACCAGCCACGGCGAAATGTGGAGAGCGGCCGCCGCCGGGAGTCTCCTCACCGACGGCGGCCGCCTCCTGTCGGAGGCGAACCCGGCTTCCCCACCGGAGATCGCCACCTTCACGGAGCCGCTCACACGGGGCGGCTCACTGGTCCTGGTCACCCGCACCGAACCGGAACGTCTCGAGACGACCTACGTCGCCGAGCGCGCCACGGCTCGCTTCCCTTAGAACGGGTCGACCAGCACGTCCTCTCGCCGATCATCCGGCGAGGTCGTAGCCCCCCATTCCCTCAGCGAGGAACCGTCGGGCACCGAAACCGCTGTTGGTGCCGGGGACCAGCCAGAGGTAGCCGGTCTTCTTCTCGCGCACGACCAGGTCCGGGTGGCCGGTGAGGCCCTCGTCGCTGATGCCGACGACCCAGTCGTACGGCGACAGGTCGAGGCTCAGCGGCTTGCCGCTGGTCAACCCGCCCGGACCGTTGCCCGGGTAGAGGGTCAGCTTGGCACCCTTGCGGAACAGCGAGTCCGGAGCGCCGTCGGCGTTCCAACGACCCACCGCCACCTGCTTGCCGGCGTCGATCGCGCCATGGGCGACGTAGCTCGTCTTCAGGCCGGACATCCCGTTGCCGGGGTAGATCCGGATCGCAGCACCCTTGGGCTGGCCCATCAGGTCGGGCCAACCGTCGCCGGTCATGTCGCCCACCGCGGCGAGCAGTCCGACGCCCTTGAAGCCGGTGCCGATCTTGGTCGCTGGCCCGAAGTGGCCCTGGCCGTCGCCGCGACGCAGGTAGAGGGCGCCGTCGGCCGCGTTGCGGGTGATCATGTCACCGTGCCCGTCGCGGTCCCAGTCGCCGGCGTTGAAGACCGCGTTGGCGCCCGCGATGGTCACCCCGGTGTCGATCGGGCTGTGCATCTCGGTCGTGCCCTTGTTGGTGAGCACCACCACCCGACCGGCGCTGCCTCGGACGACGACGTCCGGGGTGGCGTCACCGGCCACCTGAGCGGCTCCGACCACCTTGCCGACCTTGGCGAAGCCCGTCAACGGACCGAGGGCGTGCCCGAAGGTGCCGTCGCCGTGGGACGGGATCACCGCGGCGTAGCCCGTGTCGGCCGAGCGGACGAACAGGTCGGAGTGGCCGTCGCCGTCGAAGTCGCCGTACCCCGTGATCGTGGAGTAGCCCTTCCAGCTCCCGGCCACCTGGACGCGAGCGGTGAAGGTGCCGTTGCCCTTGCCCGGGTGCAGCCACAGCGTCCCGCTCGGATCGCGAGCCAGCAGGTCGGCGCGTCCGTCACCGTCGAGGTCGCCGGCTCCGACGAGCAGGTTGTAGTCGCCCCACACGTTCGCGAGGTGCTTCACCTTGAAACCGGTCTTCTTGCGGCCGAGGTAGGCATCCAGGCGACCGGTCCCTGCGGCGCGGGCGACCAGGTCGTTGCGCCCGTCGCCGTTGAGGTCGCCGACCGCGGTGACGAGGTCGTGGCCCGCCAGCGAGGTCAGGACCTTCTTCTGCGCGTCCCCGAAGGTGCCGCTGCCGGTGCCGGGGCGGATCTGGGCGGTCCCGTCCGCCGCGCTGACCAGCAGGTCGTCGATGCCGTCGCCGGTGAGGTCGGGCGAGACCACGGTCGTGTCACTATCTGCCAGGCCCGAGGCAGCGGTGGCCGCCGGCCCGAAGGCGGTGAGACCACCGGTCGGGAGGATGACGGCATGGTCGTCGCTGGCCCGCCTGACGATGAGGTCGGGATGCTGTGAGGAGGCGAGGTCGGACTCGAGCTCACGTCCGGACCAGCCTCGCTGGGCCTGGGCGGCGAGCTGTCTGATCTCGGGGATCTTGGCGTAGAGATATCGCCCAGGACAGGCGGTCGCCGCGGCGTCGCGGTGGCCGTTGATCGCCTCGAAGTACTTCGAGCCGACCCACTGCTTGGTCGAGGACGCGTCGACCCCGTGGAGGGAGAGCTTCCAGGCGAACAGGGCGCCGTACGCCTCGACCATCGCCTGTGACGGCTGCTTGATGTCGTAGTTGCCGATCGCGGACATCGCGAAGGAGTAGTCGTTGTAGTTGAGCGTGTGCGCGCCGACCACCGGCCGGTCGATGCCGCCGTACCGGCCCTCCCAGATCCGACCGAACCGGTCGACCAGGAAGTTGTAGCCGATGTCCGACCAGCCGCGGGACTTCGTGTGGTACGCGTAGATGCTCCGCAGGATCGCGGGCACCTCGGCGCGGCTGTAGTCGTTGGCGTTGACCGTGTGGTGGACGAAGCCGGCATGCACCTCGTAGTAGTGCAGCGAGCTGGCCTGGCGCATGCTCTCGTCGGCGCCCCACTGGGCCCGCGAGTAGATCACCGGCTTCGGGGTGAACGTCGCGGCCTGCAGGCTGATCTGGTCGGAACCGTCGGTGCCCTCGCCCGCATCCGTCTCGATCGAGCCGGGCAGCGTCGCGGCGTCCGCGACGACGTCCTCGGCGGACTCGGTGCCACCGTCCATCTCGTTCGTGTCAAGGGCGGGCTTCTCCACCGCGCTCGTCTTCGCCTTGCCCGGGTCGATGACCGCGAGCTTGAGGTCGGCGGGCAGCGTGCCACGCGTGGTGTCGATCTGCACCTGGACGTCGTCCACGTCGCCCACGAGGAGCGCGTCGGTGCCCGGGCGGGCGTGCCGCGCCTCGGCACTGCCCGGGTCGGGACCGTGGTCGTCGTGGTACTCGAGGTCCATCCACTTCGACCAGGTGTCGTCCGTGCGGGTGCGCACCTTCAGGCTGATGCCGTCCTCCGGGAGGACGATGCCGTGCGCCCAGGTGACGCCGACCGCGCCGTACCCGACGACCGGCGACGGGACGCTGGTGACCTCGTCGTCGGCCAGGGCGTCGGCCTTGGTGCGGCCCACCGACCCGTGCGCGACGACGTTCTTCTCGACGGCAGAGCGCTCGCGCTGCGAGGCACCGGCGGGCGCTGTGAGGGCCACCTCGTGCACGGTGGGGTCGACGACCTCGGTCGGGACCTTCGACGGCTTCAGGGCTGCCTTGGTGTAGGCGCTCATCTCGGCCGAGAGCCCGTCGGTGGTGGTCGTCAGGCCGTCACTGTCGGGGCTCGAACGGACGACGTCGAGGCTGACGACGCTGGCTGCCGGCGTGAGCGCGGCGAGCACGACACCGAGGGCCAGCAGCTGCTGGCAGGCGGTGACGAAGCGGATCTTGCTGGGGGGCATCGGCTGTACTCCAGTGCGCGGGGAAGTTCACACAGTGCGCAACTTTCACACGCGTCACAGGAGTGACGGAAGGTTTCGTGAGTAACTACAAACGTGTAATTTCCACTCGCCACGCCGATGAATCCGAGATTTGTCAAGAAATCTCAGACGTGTAATTCCTGCCCCAGGCGTGGACAGGTCCAGACCACGACGACCTCGTACGTCGAGCAGGCCAGGGAGGAAACGGAAGCCGCAGGCTCCGCCATCGCTCAGGCGTACTCGCTGGTCGAGTAGCGAGCGTCCCCAGCTACTCGTTGGTCGAGTAGCGAGCGTCCTCAGCTACTCGCTGGTCGAGTAGCGAGCGCCAGCGAGCGTATCGAGACCCTGATGCGGTCTCGATACGCCGGTCGCGAGCTCCTGCGTCGCTCGCGCGGCTACTCGACCTGGCTGCAGCATCCGAGCCTTCGCAGGCTCAGGCTCGGGCAGCTCAGATCTCGGCGCCGTAGTCCGAGTCTTCGTCTTGCTCGAGGTCGTTCTCGTTCTCCTCGTCGGAGTCGTACTTGACGTACTTGATGCCCTCGTCGACGTCGCCGTCGAAGCCGACCCGACCCTTCTCGAGGACGATCACGCGGTCGCACATCTTGCGGACCGAGCCCGCGGCGTGGCTGACGTAGACCAGGGTGCGGCCGCCGTCGCGGATCTCCTGCATCTTCTCGAGGCACTTCTTCTTGAAGGGCTTGTCCCCCACCGCGAGGACCTCGTCGGCGAGGAAGATGTCGGAGTCGACGTGGATCGCGACGGCGAAGCCGAGTCGCGAGTTCATGCCGGACGAGTAGTGGCCCACCGGGGAGTCGAGGAACTTGCCGAGGTCGGCGAAGTCGGCGATCGCGTCGAACTTCCGCCGGGTCTCCGCCTCGGACATGCCGAGCACGGCGGCGTTCAGGTAGACGTTCTCGCGGCCGGTCAGCTGGGGGTGGAAGCCCGCTCCGGTCGCGATCAGGCCGGCGATCCGGCCCCGGGTGAGGACCTGGCCGCCCTCGGGGCGCATCACGCCGTTGATCAGCTTGAGCAGGGTGCTCTTGCCGGAGCCGTTGAGGCCCATCAGTCCGATCGACTCACCCTGGTTGACGGTGAACGAGACGTCGTCGACCGCACGGAACGTGTTGCTGATCTCCTGGCGACGGATCGCGGCCACGGTCATCTGCTTGAACGTGCGGTGGTAGCGCAGCGTGAAGGACTTCGTCGCGTGGTCGACGACGATCGACTCGTTGCCCGACATCAGAGGCGCTCCGGGATCTTGTTGTCCAGCCGGGAGAAGACGAGCTGGCCGACCACGAGCAGCACGATGCCGACCCCGAGGGCGAGGAAGGAGTAGGCCCAGAGGTCGCTCGGGATGTGCTTGGCCGACGTCGCGGCGGGGTCGTCGGTGGTGCCCACCCAGAACGCCTTCTGGAAGAGCAGCACGGCGTCCGCGAGCGGGTTGTAGAGGTAGAAGCGAGCTGCCTCGCCGAACCGCTCCTGGACCAACGAGTAGGGGTAGATCATCGGGACGCCGAAGCGGACCAGGTTGGTCATGATCTGGGCGACGTTGGAGACGTCGCGGAAGAAGACGTTCGCGGCGCTGAAGAGCAACGCCATCGCCGTACCGACGAGGCCGATGATCAGGAGGGCGAGCACGAACGCGGCGAGCCCCCCGACCGCAGGTGTCCAGCCGAGCAGCAGGCAGGCGATGAGGAGGATCACGACCTGCGGGATGACGTGGTAGCCCGAGACGAGCATCGACGCCACCGGGAACATCTCGCGGGGCAGCGCCATCTTCTGCACCAGCGCCTTGTTGCGCACGATCGAGCGGGTGCCGGCGTTGAAGGTCTCGTTGAAGAAGTGGACGATGATGATGCCGCAGAACATGTGGATGGCGAAGTTCGGCACATCCTTGTGCAGCTGGAACAGCACGCCCATCACGACGTAGTAGATGAGGAACTGCGACAGCGGGTTGACGTACGACCACAGCAGCCCCAGGAACGAGCCCTGGTAGCGGGCGCTGACCTCGCGGCGCACGAGCAGGCGGAGCAGGTAGCGGCGCCGGAAGACCTCCAGCAGGCCGGTGGTCGACGCCGGCGAGACGAGCGGGCCCTCGACGTGGTGGACGGGTCGCGGCGTGGCGGCGACCGGGTCGGAGAGGTCAGTCATCGAGTCCCCCGTCCATCCACGGACGGAACGTCTCCTCCCACGCCTCGGGCGACGTGATGTCGCCCAGCTTGGCGCGGTACTCCTCGGCCAGCCGCGGCCACTCGCGGCGGTAGCGCTCATGGATGGCGAGGGTGCGCTTCATCAGGTCGCGGAACTGGGCCGAGTCGCGGCGGTAGAACGCGGCCGAGGAGCCGTCGTTCATCGAGACGATCGCCGAGTCGTAGCTCGCGAGGCGGTACCACTTGGCGTCCATCGCGCGGACCTCGGCCTCGGGGTGCTCGCGAGACATCTCTCGGGGCGCCTTGAGCTGGCGGATCGGCTGCAGCCCGGCGCTGATCAGCTGCGAGAGCCGACCCGGGATCTCGGCGTTGTCCTTGCCCTTGCGCGGCGGCTTCTTGCGCCGCACCGACGGGAAGGCGTCGGGGTCGACCTCGAGCTGCGCGTCGGGGAACTGCTTGCGGAAGGCGTTGACCTCGGCGAGCCGGGTGGGCAGCAGCGCGTGCAGTCCCTCGGGCCCGGCGAGCACGTCCTCCATCGCCATCAGGCGGAGCTCGGCGGTGGAGTACTGCATGGAGACCAGGTGGGCGATCTGGTGGTTGAGGCTCTCGCGGACCATCCGGCCGCCCTTGGGGTATGGCGAGTGCAGGAGCGCCGCCACGAGCCGGTTGCGGTGGTGGAAGTAGGCCTGCCAGTCGGTCGCGTCGTTCTTGTCCGTCCACGGGACGTGCCACACGGCCGCACCCGGGAACGTCACGGTCGGGTAGCCGGCGGCCTTGGCGCGCAGGCCGAACTCCGAGTCGTCCCACTTGATGAAGAGCGGCAGCGAGAGGCCGATCTCCTCGAGCACCGAGCGCGGGATCAGGCACATGAACCAGCCGTTGAAGTCCACGTCGATCCGCTTGTGCAGCCAGCGGCTGGACCGCAGGTTGCGCGAGGAGAGGTCCCAGTCGCTGTAGGTGTCGAGCGGCGACTGCCACCAGAAGCGCCACGGCTGGATGATCTCGCCGAAGCTGTGCAGCCGGGCCCGGGAGTAGATGTTGAACATGTGGCCGCCCACGATCGTGGGGCGGCGGGCGAGGTCGCCGAAGGTGATCGCACGGATGACGCCCTCGGGCTCGCA
This sequence comes from Nocardioides pollutisoli, assembly GCF_040045055.1. Lineage (NCBI taxonomy): Bacteria > Bacillati > Actinomycetota > Actinomycetes > Propionibacteriales > Nocardioidaceae > Nocardioides > Nocardioides pollutisoli. The sequence continues at coordinate 2,996,298 of NZ_JBDZDU010000001.1, read as the reverse complement.
GACGACGTCGTCGTCCATCATCATCGCGTAGGTCGCGGTGCCCTTGCGGACCGACTCGAGCTGGCCGCGGGCGTAGCCGCCCGAGCCGCCGAGGTTGCCCTGCTCGATGACGCGCAGGGTCTCCCCGAGCGCACCCTCCGCCTTGGCGAAGTACGGCGAGTCCGTGACCTTGTCGGTGCCCTGCTCCATCACCAGCACGGTGTCGAGGTAGGGGCGCAGCACCTCGTCGTCAGCGAGCTGGCCGATCAGCTTGGCGCAGAAGTCGGGGCGGTTCATCGTGGTGATCGCGATGTCGACGGTGCCGTGCTCGGCCCGGTCGTCCGGCACCTCGGCGGTCCACTCGGCGGACTCGACGACCACGTCGTCGTCGCCGGCGATCACGTCGTACCAGTACCAACCACCGTCGACGAAGGGCTTGAGCGGCAGCTCGAAGACGAAGGTGCCGGTGCCCTCGAGCCCGGTGCTCGCCGACGCGACCCGCTGGGCGTGGCCCCGGGCCATCGACTTGTAGACGATGACCGTGGCGCCGGCGCCGGCCACCTTCACGGTGAGCTCGACGTCCTTGACGATCGTCCAGCGGCGCCAGTAGCTGGCCGGGAACGCGTTGAAGTAGGTGCCGAACGAGAGCCGCTCGCCGGACCGGACCCGGAGCGCCGTGCGCGACTCGATCTGGTCGGGGTGGATCGAGAGACCGGTCGACGTGGACTGCCGGATGGCAGCGTTGTTGAGGTCCTTGGCCGCCCGGTTGCCGCCGATCTCGTACTTGTCCGCGTCGAGCTTGGCCTCTTCGGGGTCGACGTAGAGGGCCATGACCTCGAAGTCACGGTCCTGGGGAAGGATCTGGCGCTGCAGGAGTCGGGTGGTCATTCGTCGACGCCTCCGCTCGTGAGGGGCTCGCCTTCGGAGAAGTGCGGCCGGAGCTTGTTCTCGAACATGGAGAGGGCCGAACCGATGGCCATGTGCATGTCGAGGTACTTGTAGGTGCCGAGCCGACCGCCGAAGAGCACCATCGGCTCCTTCTTCGCCAGCTCGCGGTACTTCAGCAGCTTGGCGCGGTCATCGGCGGTGTTGATCGGGTAGTAGGGCTCGTCGCCCTCCTCCGCGAAGCGGGAGTACTCGTGCACGACGATCGTCTTGCCGGGGAGGTACGTCCGCTCAGGGTGGAGGTGCTTGAACTCCAGCGTACGGGTGTAAGGAAGGTCCTCGTCGTTGGCGTTGACGACACCGGTGCCCTGGTAGTCGTCGACGTCGACGGTCTCGCGCTCCAGGTCGATGGTGCGCCACGAGAGCCGGCCCTCGGAGTTGCCGAAGTACTCGTCGACCGGGCCCGTGTAGACGATCGGGACCTTGCCCTTGAACTCGTCGGCGACGTCGAAGAAGTCGGTGTCGACACGCACCTCGATGTTGGGGTGGTCGGCCATCCGCTCCAGCCAGGCGGTGTAGCCGTCGACCGGGAGGCCCTCGTAGGTGTCGTTGAAGTAGCGGTTGTCGAAGGTGTAGCGCACCGGCAGCCGCGTGATGATGTCGGCCGAAAGCTCCTTCGGGTCCGTCTGCCACTGCTTGGCGGTGTAGCCCTTCACGAACGCCTCGTAGAGCGGGCGGCCGATCAGGCTGATCGCCTTCTCCTCGAGGTTGGTCGCGTCCTCGGTGGCGATCTCACTGGCCTGCTCGGCGATCAGCGCGCGCGCCTCGTCGGGCGTGTGCGCCTTGCCGAAGAACTGGTTGATCAGGCCCAGGTTCATCGGGAACGAGTAGACCTGCCCCTGGTACTTCGCGAAGACCCGGTGCTGGTAGCCCGTGAAGTCGGTGAAGCCGGTGACGTAGTCCCACACCTTCTTGTTCGAGGTGTGGAAGAGGTGCGTCCCGTAGACGTGCACCTCGATGCCGGTCTCCTCGTCGAACTCGCTGTAGGCGTTGCCGCCGAGGTGGGAGCGACGCTCGAGCACGAGGACGTTGAGCCCCAGCTCCGAGGCGCAGCGCTCGGCGATGGTGAGGCCGAAGAAGCCGGAGCCGACAACGACGAGATCAGGTGCTGACACGATCGGTCAGTCTACGGATCGCGCGGGTACGACCCGCATTCCCCGCGCGTCGCGCATGGCTCGGATCACATTGCCGGCCTCGCGGCGTCCGCCCCGGAACGGGCTGAGCACGACGACGGCCGCGGTGATCAGCCACGGCTTGAGGCGGACCAGCGCGTTCTCGCCGTACCGCAGGTGGACCGCGAAGAGGTTGCGGTACATGTAGTAGCCCTTCCAGCCGCTCAGGTCGTGCTGCTGGTCGAAGTCGAGCTGGCGGACCAGCACCGCGTCGCGGACCGCCCAGATCCGGAAGCCGGCCCGACGCGCCCGCAGGGCGTAGTCGACGTCATCGTAGAAGATGAAGTACGACGGGTCCGGGAGCCCGATCGCGTCGACCACGTCCCGGCGCACCATGAAGCCCTCGAAGGCGACGTTCTCGAGCTCGACCCGCTCGGGCATGGCGTCCCGGCGGCCGTACGTCGTCTCGACCATGCCCGTCTTGGGCCGGATCGCCAGCGGGCTGGTGAGGTCGAAGCGCGTGGCGGCCTTCTCGACAAGCCGGCCGTGGGTGTCCTCACGGACGGCCATCAGGCAGGCCTCGTCCTGCGCGAGCAGGACGCCGAGGCAGTCGGGCGCGGGGACGACGTCGTCGTCCATCAGCCAGATCCGGTCGAAGCCGCGCTCGTAGGCGGTGCGGACCCCCAGGTGGAAGCCACCCGCGCCGCCGAGGTTGTCCTCGGACCGGACCACCTGCAGACCCGGGTTGGTCGCCGCGGCGAGGACCTCGGGCGTGCGGTCGGTGCTGGCGTTGTCGACCACGATGACCGCGTCCGGCAGCCGGTCGAGCGCGGCCAGGCCGTCGAGCATGCCGACCAGCAGCTCGGCGCGGTTGTAGGTGACGACCACGACCGCGACCGTCTCCGGCGCGGCGCTCATCGCAGGTACTTCCGGTGGCCGGTGAAGTCGCCGCGGAGGCCGGCGTACATCGCCCGGAAGCTCATCGCGATCCGACCGGCGCTGGGCCGGGTGAAGGTGTAGAACCACATCGTCTTCGCGACGAACGCGAGCGCGTGCGGCCAGCCGCGGTAGTCGCGGAGGTTGAGCAGGTTGTTGCGCGCCATGCAGTAGTGCTTGAGGTCGCTCGGCGTGTGGTTGTACGTCGTCCGGCCGAAGAGCATCGGTGTGCCGAGCTCACCGACGGCCGGGTGCCTGACCTGCGCGCCGACGACGGTCGCGATCCTGGCGCCGGCGGCCTCGGCACGGAGGCGGTACTCGTGGTCGTCGCCCCAGATGAAGTACTCGGCGCGCGGGAGGCCGATCCGTTCGACCAGCTCGCGGGTCACCAGCACACCGTTGAAGGGGATCACGATCCCGTCGATCCGGCCATCGGTGGCGGCGCGCTCGACGTCCCCGATCCGGTGCACCACCCGGGTCCCGCCGGGTAGGCGGATCGGGAACACCAGGCGGGTCGGGTCGTCTTGGTCGACGACCAGCGGCCCCCAGAAGTCGAGGCCGGGCTCCTGGAGCAACAGGGCGAGGCAGTCGGGGTCGGGCAGGCCGTCGTCGTCCATCAGCCAGACGAGGTCCGCGTCGCGCTCGATCGCCCAGGCCAGTCCGTCGTGGAAGCCACCCGCGCCGCCGCTGTTCTCCGCGAGGGTGCGGCCGTGGACCGACCCGTCGAGACCGGCGAGCCACTCCCCCGTGCCGTCGGTCGACGCGTTGTCGACGACGAGGACCTCGGCGAGCTCCGGCACCTCGCCCAGCCGCTCGACGAGCCGCTGGACGAGGTCGAGGCGGTTGAAGGTCACGACGACGGCGATGACACGTCGTCCGTCGCTCCCACTCACGGCGACCACCCTAGAGGTCGGTCACCGCGCAGCCGCTAGCTGTTGCTGCCGCACTCGGTCAGACCGAGGTCGTCGGCCGCGGCGTTGGCCTCGGCGAACGGGTCCGTGGCGGTGGTGAAGGCGGCGGGGTCGGCGGCGACCTTGTCGATGTCGGCCTGCAGCGAGGTGAGCAGCGTGTCGACGGCGTCCTCGTCACCCTCCGGCACCCCGAGGGCGGCGATGTCGTCGTGCTGCTTCTGGAAGCTCGGGATCGCCGTGTCGGTGATGAACGCGACGACCTCGTCCTGGGTCGAGGTGTCGGTCAGCTCCGCGCCGGCGGTCTGGAGCTCTGCGGCCGCGTCCGTGCAGATCGCGTTGGCCTGCGTCACGAAGTCGTCGTGCGTGATCGTCGGGGCTGCCGAGCTGGCGTCGGAGCCGGCGTCGCTGCCGTCCGAACCGTCGGAGCCGCCGCACCCGGCGACGAGGCCACCGAGGACCAGGGCCAGCGCGGGCAGGAGCAGGGTGGAGCGCTTCATGGGGATACCTCTCGAGAGCGGATCCCCCCGGGTCCCGGGAAACCTATCGCGTCGTCAGCCGACGCGGATCAGAACAACGCCTCCTGGACCGAGCGCTCCTCGACCGGAGCGGGCCGGACGAGCCTGGGAAAGCGCTGTGGAGCCGGTGCGCCGACCCATGCAGGCTCGGGCGTGTCGGCACGCGGCCCCGTCTCGCGGAGCGCGAGCGCGCGTACGGCGGCGGGCAGGTGCAGGCCGAACCGTGCGTACGTCGCCTGGATCGCCGCCTCGTCCAGCGGGAGGGAGCCGACGCCGCCCTCGAGGTCGAGCCCGAGGTCGACGGTGTCGACCATCGTCATCGCGGCGCAGTTGAGCTCCCAGGCGGCGCGAGCCTCCGGCGTGGCGAGCGTCCGGGTGAGGGCGGTGCCGACGACGGCCCGGCACCGGGCACCGTCGCCGGCAGCGTCGTCGAAGGCGGCGCGCGCCGACCCGAGGACCGCGAGCAGCCGCGCGGCGGTCTTCGGGCCGAAGCCCGGGACGCCCGGCAGGTTGTCGGAGGCGTCGCCACGGAGCGCGGCGTAGTCGAGGTACTGGTCGGGTCGGACGCCGGTCAGGGTGACCAGCCGCGCGGGGTCGAGCAGCGGTGACGCCTCGACGCCCCCGTTGAGGATCCGGAGCATCCGTGTGTGTTCACCGATCAGCGCGAAGGAGTCGCGGTCGGAGGTGACCACGACGGTCCGGGCCCCGATCGTGGGGGCGTAGGCGGCGGCGCTGGCGAGCACGTCGTCGGCCTCCAGCCCGGTCGGCACGACGACCTGGACCCCGAGGTCGCGCAGGGCGTCGACGGCAGCCTCGAGCTGGACCTCCAGCGCGGCCGGCTTGGGCGCGCGGTGGGCCTTGTACGTCGGCCACCGGTCGCGGCGCACGCTCGCCGACGGGTCGTCGAAGCCGACCACCACGGCGTCGGCGCACACCCGGTCGGCCGCCGACACGAGCTGGGACAGCAGCCCGCGGACCGCCCACATCGGCCGGCCGTCAGCGGTGTGGAACCCGCTCCCCATCGAGGCGTGGAACGCCCGGTGCAGGAGCGAGTTGCCGTCGAGGGCGAGCAGCGTGCGGGATGACACAGGACGAGCCTGCCATGCGCCACCCCCGGTGGTTGAGGAGGTTGCGCTAGCAGGCAGAACCGAGGTCGTCGGCCTCGTTGGCGGCGTACCCCTTGCGGAGCGAGCCGAGCGAGCCACCGGTGACGGTGTCGTCCTTGACCTTCGGGCCCGACCCGGGCGCCGACGCGGTGCCCTCGGCCCGGTCGATGGCGGACGCGACCTTGCTCTTGATCAGCTTGATGTCGGGATCGGCCGTGTTGATCATCGGCGGCACCAGCGAGAGGGTCGAGATCTTCTGGCCGCGCGCCTTGAGCGCCAGCTGGGCGAACTTCGAGAACTCGCTCGACGGGATGTCGCTCGAGACCAGCGCCGAGCCGGCACTCGCGATGTCCGCGAAGTTCGTGACGGCCGTCTGCGGGCTGATCTGCTGCAGCATCGCGTTCATGACGCACTTCTGGCGCGCCATCCGCGAGTAGTCGTCGGAGTCGTCGCGCGCCCGGGCGAACCAGAGCGCGTCGTGGCCGTCGAGCTTGCGTACGCCGGGCTGGATGTAGCCGGTGACGTCGTCCCCGAGGCCACCCACCGGGATCGGCTGGCGCACGTTGAGCGTCACGCCTCCCACCGCGTCGACGAGGTCCTTGAAGCCCTCGAGGTTGACCATCGCCCAGTAGTTGATCTTCAGCCCGGTGATGCCCTCGATCGCCATGATCGTGGCGTCGACGCCCGGGTTGTCCGACTTGGGGAAGAGGCCGGTGTTGTCGCCGGCCCACGTGCTCACCCCGTTGAGGTAGTCGGCGTCGAACCCGTCGGGGAACTGCTGGTGCATCACCGACCCCTTCACGAAGGGGAAGTTCTTCATGTTGCGGGGCAGCGAGATGAGGACCGTCCGACCGGTGTCGGCGTCGATGCTCGCGACCGTCATCGAGTCGGGCCGGAGTCCCCAGCGGCCGGCCCCGGAGTCGCCACCGAGGAGCAGCACGTTGTAGCGACCGTCGTGGGCGCCGCTGACGACGCCGTCGCCGGAGAGCGCGAGGACGAGCCCGCGCTGCACGCCGACCAGGTGCGCGCTGAAGAGCAGGGCGGCAGCGACGGAGAAGCAGAGCACGCCGTTGACGCCGATCGCCGCGCGGCGGTGGCCCATGTTGAGCGTGAGCGGCTGGCCGAGCCGCCAGGCGTCGACGAAGAGGTAGGCCCAGCCGATCGCGAGCCCGGTCAGCAGCAGCCGCAGGACCAGCAGCGCGCCGGTGTCGAAGACGAACCAGAAGGCGAGACCGTGCCAGATCGCGGCCGCGAGCAGCGCGGGGACGGCCGTCACCACGAGCAGCGCCCAGGTCAGCAGCGCGATCCGGCCGACCTTGCGGTTGCCGGCGACCAGCTGCGCCGAACCCGGCAGCACGAGGGTCATCAGCATCAGCGACACGGCACGGCGGAAGCGGATCCGTGCGGCACGCTCGTGGGCGGTGAACGACCCGGGGGAAGAGACGGGCGGCATCGAGACGCCTCTCTGGTGTACATGGAACGGGGAAGTGGTGGTGCCCGCCAAGTATCACCAGTCACATGGGTCACATCCGCGTACGACGCGCCGGGGGTCACCAATGCGTGTCGGACGACCCGGTACCGTCGCCGCATGAACGATCGTCCCCAGGGAGACGGCGAGCCTGAGGACGGGACTCCCGAGTACCACTGGCTGTACGGCGGCGGCGGTGCCGCTGACGAGCCGCCTCACGAGCCGCGCCCCGACGAGACCAGGGTGATGCCCACGATGCCGCGTCCCGAGTCGTCGCAGCAGCGACCGACCCCACCGCCGGCCGCCCCCCTGCCCCCGCCGAGCACCGCCCCGGGAGGACGCCAGGGCACGCCGCCGACTCCCCCGCCGGTCGCGCCGACCCCGGGCGCCGGCGGTCCCCGTCGCAGCCGCGGCCCGAAGTTCTACCTCGCGATCCTGCTGGTGCTGGTCCTCGCCTGGGCCGTCTACCTGGCCGCCGTACCCCTCTACGCGTGGACGAAGGTCGACAAGGTCGACTTCGAGCCGAGCGGCAAGCGCCCCGACGACCAGCCCGGGACGACCTACCTCATGGTGGGCAGCGACTCCCGCGGCGACCTCTCGAAGGAGCAGCGGAAGGAGTACCACACCGGCGACGCCTCGGGTCAGCGCACGGACACGATCATGCTGCTGCACACCGGCAGCGGGCCGAACCTGCTGATGTCGATCCCGCGGGACTCGCTGGTCGAGGTCCCCGGCTACGGCACCACGAAGATCAACGCGGCCTACGCCTACGGCTACGCGAACGGTCGCGGCGCCGACGGCGGCGCGAAGCTCCTGACGAAGACCATCGAGCTCAACACCGGGATCAAGATCGACGACTACGTCGAGATCGGCCTCGGCGGTCTCGCGGGAGTCGTCGACGCCGTGGGCGGGATCCAGATCTGCCCGACGTTCGACATGAAGGACAAGCTGGCGGGCCTGGACATCAAGAAGGGCTGCCAGGAGGCGGACGGGAAGACCGCCCTCGGCTACGCGCGGTCGCGTCACAGCGATCCGCGCTACGGCGACATCACGCGCGTGAAGCACCAGCGCGAGGTCGTGGCGGCGGTCGGCAGCGAGGCGTTCTCGCCGTGGACGTTCATCAACCCGGTGCGCTACTGGCGCCTCGCGAACGCGATCCCCGGCTTCTTCGCCTTCGGCGACAACATGGGGCCGGTCGGTGCGGCCAAGTGGGCACTGGCCATGCGGAACGTCGACCTCAGCTGCGTCGTCCCCATCTCCGACCTGGCGGTGCACTGGGACCCGCAGCGGTCGAAGCAGATGTTCGGCTACATCAAGCAGGACAAGACCGCTGACATCCCCAAGAGTCTCTGCACGCCCACCGGCCTGCCCAAGAGCGTGACCGGATGAGCTACGAGACCCTCGACTGGGCGGTGGATGCCGACGGCATCGCCACGCTGACGCTCAACCGCCCCGACCAGCTCAACGCCTTCGACCTGACGATGGCCCGCGAGCTCGAGCGGGTCTTCCGGGTCGACGCGTGGGCCGACGAGGTCCGCGCGGTCGTCGTGACCGGCGCCGGTCGGGCGTTCTGCGCCGGCATGGACCTGTCGGCCTCGGGCAACGTCTTCGGGCTCGACGAGTCGGTGCGGCCGACGCCGGAGGAGTTCCGCGCGTCGTACGACCAGGCGCCGTACGACGACGGGGTGCGCGACACGGGCGGCAAGGTGACGCTGGCGATCCACGCGCTGCCGAAGCCGGTCATCGCCGCGATCAACGGACCGGCCGTCGGCATCGGCGCGACGATGACGCTCGCGATGGACATCCGGATGGCGTCGACCAAGGCCCGGATCGGCTTCGTCTTCGGCCGGCTCGGGATCGTGCCCGAGGCCGCGTCGTCGTGGTTCCTGCCGCGGATCGTCGGGATCCAGCAGGCGCTGGAGTGGGTCTACTCCGCCGACATCCTCGACGCCGACGCCGTGCTGGCCGGCCGACTCGTGCGCAGCGTGCACGAGCCGGACGACCTCCTGCCCGCGGCGTACGACCTGGCGCGCTCGTTCGTGGTCGGCCGCTCCCCCGCCGCGCTCGGCCTGGCCAAGCGGCTGCTCTACCGCAACAGTGCCGCCGCCGAACCCCTCGACGCACACCTGTCGGACTCGCTGGCGATGTACTGGCAGTCGATCGGCGACGGCAAGGAGGGCGTCGCGGCGTTCCTCGAGAAGCGCCCGCCCGTCTTCACCGGCAAGGCGTCCGAGCTCCCGGAGATCTACTAGCGGGGACGCTGGTCGCTGATCCGCTTCGCCTTGCCCAGCGAGCGCTCCAAGCCGTACGGCGCCACGACCTCGACCCGCGCCGTCACGCCGATCCGCTGCTTGATCCGGTCCGCGAGGCGAGCGCCCAGGTCCGCGGCGTACGACTCCGTCGCGGCCTCGACCTGCACGGTGAGCTCGTCGAGGCTGCCGGGCCGGGTGAGCACGCAGAGGTAGTGCGGCGACAGCCCGTCGACGGCGAGGATCTGCTCCTCGACCTGGCTCGGGAAGACGTTGACGCCCCGCACGATCATCATGTCGTCGGTGCGGCCCGTGACCTTCTCCATCCGCCGGAACGCGGGGTAGGCCGTGCCCGGCAGCAGCCGGGTCAGGTCGCGCGTGCGGTAGCGGATGACCGGCATCGCCTGCTTGGTCAGCGTCGTGAGGACCAGCTCGCCGACCTCGCCGTCCGGCACCGGCTGGAGCGTGACCGGGTCGACGACCTCCGGGAGGAAGTGGTCCTCCCAGACGTGCAGGCCGTCCTGGGTCTCCCCCGCCTCCTGGGCGACGCCCGGCCCCATCACCTCGGACAGCCCGTAGATGTCGACCGCCCGGATGCCGGCCCGCTCCTCGACCGCGCGCCGCATCTCGTCGGTCCACGGCTCGGCGCCGAAGAGCCCGACCTCGAGCGCGGTGCTGCGCGGGTCGACGCCCTGGCGGTCGAGCTCGTCGAGGATCGCCAGGAAGTACGACGGGGTCACCATGATCACCCGCGGCTCGAAGTCGAGGATCAGCTGCACCTGGCGCTCGGTCATGCCGCCGCTGACCGGCACCACCGTGCAGCCGAGCCGCTCGGCGCCGTAGTGGGCACCGAGCCCGCCGGTGAAGAGCCCGTAGCCGTAGGCGATGTGCACGAGGTCGCCGGGGCGACCGCCACCGGCCCGGATCGATCGGGCCATCAGCTCGGCCCAGGTGTCGATGTCGTCCTGGGTGTAGCCGACGACGGTCGGCTTGCCGGTCGTGCCGCTGCTCGCGTGCACGCGGGCAACCTGCTCGCGCGGTACCGCGAACATCCCGAAGGGGTAGTTGGCCCGCAGGTCGGCCTTCCCCGTGAACGGGAAGCGGGCCAGGTCGGTCAGGGTCCGGAGGTCGTCGGGCCCGACGCCCGCCTCGGCGAACGCGTGCCGGTAGTGGGGCACGTGCTCGTGGACGCGGCGGACGACGTCGCGCAGGCGCTCCAGCTGGAGCGCCTCGAGCTCGCCGCGTCCGATGGACGGGACCTCGCCGGTCATCCGGTCAGGTTAGAGCGTGCGCGCCAGGAGGTCCTGCAGGACGCGGAAGTGCCGCTCGGCCCCGGCCTCGTCGTACATCGACGTGTCGGCCATCGAGTAGCCGTGCGGCGCGCCCTCGTAGACCTCGTTGAGGTGCGGGCGGCCGGCGGCCTCGAGGGTCTCGCCCAGTGCGGCGACCGCCTCGACCGGCATCGATCGGTCCTGGTCGGCGTGACCGAACACGTAGTCCGCGGTCGACGGCGCGATCGCGAGGTGCGGGCTGTCGGGGGCATCGGTGACCAGCCCGCCGCCGTGGAAGCCACCGACGGCGGCGACGACACCCGGGAACTGCCCGGCGGTGCGGACGGCGAGCCGCGCACCCATGCAGTAGCCGGTGACGCCGATCGGACCCTCGCCCGCGTGCTTCGCGAGCTCCGCGACCCAGGCGTCGGCGTCCGGGCCGGACTTGTCGGGAGTCAGCCCGCCGACCCGCTCCGACACACCGCCGGCGAAGAACGCCTCGCGGGCACCGGCCTCCCGCAGGTCGCCCTGCGGAGCGAGCTCGGCAGCGCTGCCGTCGCGGTAGAACACGTTGGGCGCGAGGACGACGTAGCCCCATGCCGCGATCCGGTCGGCCATCTCCTCGATCTGCGGCCGGAGCCCGATCGCGTCGACGTAGAACAGCACGCCCGGCGTGCCGGGCTCACCGGTCAGGTAGGCCTCGGCGGTGCCGTCCGCGGTCGTGATCTCGATCGTCGTACCCATGCACGCGACGTTAGACGGCGGCTGGTGACCAAGGTCCCGCGTGGTCGGGCAGGAGCCCCCGGACCGGACCCAGCCACCCCCCTAGCATGGGACTGCCCGCAGACGACGACCCGAAGGTGGCCGGCCGATGTTCGACACGATCAACGGGATCCCTCTGCACCCGCTCGTGGTCCACGGCGTCGTGGTGCTGCTTCCCCTCGCGATCCTGGGCACGCTCCTGATCGCGATCCGACCGCAGTGGCGCGTGCCCTACGGCGTCCTGGTGGTCGGCGCGGCCCTGGTCGCCACCATCCTCTGCCCGATCGCGACGTCGAGCGGCGAGGAGCTGGAGAAGCGGGTCGGAGACCCCGGCGAGCACGCCGAGCTCGGCGACCAGCTCGTCTGGTTCGCGCTCGCGCTGCTGATCACGTCCGCGGCCCTGGTCTACCTGCAGTGGCGCCGCGAGCGGCAGGACACCGAGCCTGCTGGCGCGACGCTCACCGTCGTCGCCGTGCTGGCGGTCGTCGCCGCGGTGGCGTGCGGGGTCCAGGTCTACCGCGTCGGCGACTCCGGGGCGCGAGCCGCCTGGGGCGACGCGACGGGCTCCCTGGTGGCCCCCACGGTCGCCCCGCCGGCAGCGGTGTGACCTACAGCTGCGACTGGACCCCGGCCAGGAGCTGGCGGCCGATCACGATGCGCTGGACCTGGTTGGTGCCCTCGTAGATCTGGGTGATCTTGGCGTCGCGCATCATCCGCTCGACGGGGTAGTCGCGGGTGAAGCCGTAACCGCCGAGCACCTGCACAGCGTCGGTGGTGACCTGCATCGCGACGTCGGACGCGAAGCACTTCGCCGATGCGCCGAAGAACGTCAGGTCCTTGTCACCGCGCTCGGAGCGGCCGGCGGCGGCGTACGTCATCTGACGAGCCGCCTCGACCTTCATGCCCATGTCGGCGAGCAGGAACTGCAGGCCCTGGAAGTCGGCGATCGGCTTGCCGAACTGCTTGCGCTCCCGGGCGTAGCCGAGCGCGTAGTCGAGCGCACCCTGGGCGATGCCGACGGCCTGCGCGGCGATGGTGACGCGGGTGTGGTCGAGGGTCTTCATGGCGGTCTCGAAGCCGGTGCCCTCGGCGCCGATCATCCGGTCGCCGGGGATCCGGACGTTGTCGAGATAGACCTCGCGGGTGGGCGAGCCCTTGATGCCGAGCTTCTTCTCCGGGGCTCCGAACGAGACGCCCTCGTCGGACTTCTCGACGACGAACGCCGAGATGCCGCGCGAGCGCTTGTCGGGGTCGGTGACGGCCATGACGGTGTAGTACTCCGAGACGCCGGCGTTGGTGATCCAGCGCTTGACGCCGTTGAGCACCCAGTCGTCGCCGTCGCGCACCGCGCGGGCCTTCATGCCGGCCGCGTCGGAGCCGGCGTCGGGCTCGGAGAGGCAGTAGGAGAAGCCGCCCTCACCGCGGGCGAGCTTGCCGAGGTAGGTGGCCTTCAGCTCCTCGGAGCCGGAGATCTGCACGGGCAGCGAGCCGAGCTTGTTGACGGCCGGGATCAGGCTGGAGGACGCGCACGCACGGGCGACCTCCTCGATCACGATCACCGTGGCGAGCGCGTCGGCCCCGGCGCCGCCGTACTCCTCCGGCACGTGCGGCGCGTGGAAGTCCGCGGCCAGCAGCGCGTCGGCCGCCTCCTGGGGGTAGCGGGCGTTCTCGTCGACGTCGGCGGCGTACGGCGCGACCTTCGCGTCGCACAGGGCACGCACGGCCTCGCGGATCGCCTGGTGCTCCTCGGAGAGGGCGTAGAGGGGGAAGTCGGAGCTCATGGCCCCGAGTTTACCGACGGGTAACGACATGCGAACGCCCGGCCGGGGCAGAACCCGGCCGGGCGTCAGCGTGTGGTGCGGGTGCTACTTCTTCTTGACCGTCACCGTGATCGCCTTGCTCTTCGAGGCGCTGGTGGAGGAGTCACCGGCGTACGACGCGGTGAGGGTGTGCTTGCCGGGCTTGAGGCCCTTGACCGTGACGGTCGCCTTGCCGTTGGCCAGCATGGCGCTGCCGACCGACTTCGAGCCGTCCTTGACCGTGACCTTGCCGGACGCCGTGCCGGGCGTGACGGTGACGGAGACCTTGACGGCCGCGCCCTTCTTCACGCTCTTCGGGGCGGTGGCCTTCGTGGACGAGCTCTGCTTCGTCACCGTGAACGGCGCGCCGACGGTCGAGGTCGAGTCGTCGACGATCGTGCAGGTGCCGGTGGAGGCGTTCGGCGAGCTGCTGGTCGTGAGCGAGCCCGTGAAGGTCGACGGCAGCTTGAGGTCGTAGGTGCCGACGGCCGGGACCGTGAACTCGTTGTTGGTGCTCTCGGCCGGCAGGACCAGGTCGTCGCCGGCGGAGATCGTGCCGGAGGCGGAGGTCAGGTCGGCGGACGGGATGCTGCTGCCCGAGTCGCCGATCCGGAAGCCGAAGTCACCGCTGCCGAACGAGGCCGAGGTGGCCGGCGCCAGGAGCGCGGCGCTCGCGGCCGGGATCGTGTAGTTGACCTTGATCTGCTCGGCGACGGCCGGGATGGTCGAGCCGGTGGTGGCCGGCGAGAAGTCCGGGACCGTGGTCGCGTCGACGTAGACCGTCAGCGGGTTGGCGCCGATCGCGCAGCTGTACGCCGAGCCCTGCGGGCCGACCGGCGCGGTGCTGGTGACGGTGCCGATCTTCGCCTTGCTCTGGTCGACGATCGTGCAGGCCACGGGCAGCGGGATCAGGTTGGTGTCGACCGTCGCGTTGAAGGTCGTCGGCAGCGTGAGGTCGTAGGACCCAGCCGCGGGCGCCGCGAACGGCGCGTTCTTGCTGTCCGCGGTCATCGTCATGTCACCCGACGCGGGGGTCGCGCTCTTGGCGACGCTCACGCCCGTCAGGGCGACCTTCGTGGCGCCGACGCCCATCGCGAAGTCGTTGGAGCTGACGCCCGCCTGGTTGATGCCCTTGGAGGCCATGCCGTCGAGCACCGCGCGCGAGAGCGTGAAGCTGACCGGTACGGGGCCGGCGGGCACGGTCTTGCCGGCCGTGACGGCCGTCGGGAAGCCGGTGACCCCCACGGTGACCGGGATCGGGTCGGGGCTGAGCGACGTGACGCAGCTGTAGCCGACACCAGCCGGGTCAGCCGCCTGTGCGGCGGTGCTCGCGGTCCCGACCAGGGCACCGGCCGCGAGAACGGTGGCGGTGCCGGCCAGGGCGGCGGCGCGAAGACGAAGGGTCATGAAGGTTGTGCTCCTCTGGAACAAGTGAGGGCCACACGAGTGGCAACGGTCACACGCACACTAGACCGGGCTCCCAGCACCGTCAGGCGATTGGCGAACTTGGGAGTAACACCAGGTGACTACCCTGGATCTCGTGACGAGCTGGCAGGACCCGGAGCAGGTGCAGACGATGCTCGACGCCGAGACCTGGGCGGTCGTCGGCCTCTCCGGCGACCCGAGCCGTACGGCGTACGAGATCGCCGCCCTGCTCCAGCAGCGCGGCAGGCGGATCGTCCCGATCCACCCGAGCGCGCCGACCGTGCTCGGCGAGCAGGGCTACGCGACCCTCGCCGACGTGCCGTTCCCGGTCGACGTCGTCGACGTCTTCCGCCGCTCGGAGCAGGCCGGCGAGTTCGCGGACCAGGCGGTCGCGATCGGCGCCGGTGGCGTGTGGTTCCAGCTCGGCGTGATCGACGAGGACGCCTTCGCGCGGACGACCGGCGCCGGCGTCCCGATGGTGATGGACACCTGTCCCGCCATCGAGTGGCGCAAGCGCGGATGAACGTCCGCGTCCCGCCCGGGCCCGGAGTGCCCGAGGGGCTGGACATCCCGGACGGCGAGCTGGTCGAGCGCTTCTCGCGGTCGCCCGGACCGGGCGGGCAGTCGGTCAACACGACCGACAGCCGGGTCGAGATCGAGTACGACGTCGCTGCGTCGACCACCCTCACCGAGGCGCAGCGAGACCGGCTGCTCTCCCGCCTGCCGGGACCCGTGGTGCGCGTCGTGGCGACCGAGCACCGGTCGCAGCACCGCAACCGGGTCGCCGCCCGCGAACGACTCGCCGACCAGCTGCGAGAGGCGCTCGCTCCGCCTCCCCCGCCGCGTCGCCCGACGAAGCCCACGCGGGGGTCCAAGGAGCGTCGACTGGACGCCAAGAAGCAGCGCGGTCAGACCAAGTCGCTGCGTGGCCGGGTCACCGACGGCTAGCGGCTCTCGACCGCCAGCCGGGCACTCAGCGCCACGAACGAGACGGCGAAGCCCTGCCGGATCCGGCGCACCAGCCGGGGGCGGGTCAGCACCCGGTCGCGGAGCGCTGCTGCGCCGGCGCCGTACCCCGCGAAGACCACGAACGTCATCGCCATGAACACCGCGCTCAGCAGCAGCATGTGGGTGAGCTGGTGCGCCGAGCCGGCCGGGACGAACTGCGGCAGGAACGCGAAGAAGAAGATCGTCAGCTTGGGGTTGAGCAGGTTCAGCGTGATGCCGGACGCGATCACCTGGCGCTTCGAGGCCGGACCGCCCGCGGTGTCGACGCTCAGCGCTCCGGTGTCGCGCCAGGTCGCCCAGGCCATCCAGAGCAGGTAGGCGACACCGGCGTACTTGATCGCCTCGAACGCGACGCCGCTCGCGTGCAGCACCGCGGCCAGACCGGTCACCGCCGCGAGCAGGTGCGGCAGGGTCCCGAGCGTGCAGGCGAAGGCGGCCAGGATGCTGGCACGGGTCCCGCGGGCCAGGCCGGTCGCGATCGTGTAGAGCGCACCGGTGCCGGGCGTGGCGACGATGACCAGGGCGGTGATGAGGAAGGCCAGGCTCACGCTCGGGAGCGTACGACGTCAGGTGCGTGCCCGCAGCACGTGCGCGTCGCCCTCCGCGTCGCCCGGCGGCAGCCCGAGGTAGCGCGCACGGATCTCGCGACGGCCGATGTCCTCGACCTCGGTGAAGCCGAGCTCGGCCAGCATCGCGTGCAGCGCCTCGCTCTCGACGCCCGCGCGCAGCGGTTCACCGACACCGGCGACGTGGGACATCAGCGTCGCGCGGTCGGGCCGCGCCCGCTCGGGCGAGCGGTCGACGGGTCGGATGTAGTCGAAGACGACCTCGCCGTCGGGCACGGCGGCGATCACGCCCAGCGTGGCCCGCACCGCCTCGTCGGAGAGGTAGGGCACCACGCCCATCCAGAGGAAGAAGGCAGGCCGGGTCGCATCGAACCCGGCCTCGGCCAGGCGCTCGGCCAGCGAGTCGCGCTCGAAGTCGACCCCGACGTACGCGACGTTGTCCGGCACCGCGATGCCGGTCTCGGCGAGGCGCTCGCGCTTCCACGCTCCGGTCGCCGGGAAGTCGACCTCGAAGACGCGGGTGTCCGGGAAGGGGTTGCGGTAGGCGAAGGTGTCGAGCCCCGCGCCGAGCACGACGACCTGGCGGGTGCCGCGCGCGACGGCCGCCGCGAGGGAGTCCTCCGCGAACCGGTGCCGCACCGCGATGAAGAGGCGCAGCCGGGGCTGGTCCCACGACGGGTCCGGCGGCTCCTCGCCGCCCAGGATCTGGCGGGCGAGCGGGTCGGTGAAGATCCGCGGCTCGTCGGACTCCTGGTGGGCGGCGCGGAGCGCGGCGGCTCCGAAGGCGGTCCTGCTCGGCTCTCCCTCACGCACGACGAGCACTCTGCCGCA
The DNA here is from genome assembly GCF_040045055.1 of Nocardioides pollutisoli. Classification (NCBI taxonomy): domain Bacteria; kingdom Bacillati; phylum Actinomycetota; class Actinomycetes; order Propionibacteriales; family Nocardioidaceae; genus Nocardioides; species Nocardioides pollutisoli. The sequence continues at coordinate 2,979,415 of NZ_JBDZDU010000001.1, read as the reverse complement.
CGGCGCGGACGAACTCACGCACCAGCGGGTGCACCGGCGCACCGGCGAGCGCGCCGATGTGCGGCTGGAACATGCTGGTGACGTAGAACGGGTGGTCCGGGAACTCCAGCACCTCGGCGCCGGCGTCGTCCGCGGTCGCGCCGACCACGACGCCCGCCCCGACCAGTCGGTCGACGGCCTCCGCGGTCGGCGCGTAGTTGCAGAAGTGCATGCCGACGAAGGGCTCGTGCACCCAGGACGCGAAGCGGGTTCCTCCCACCGGCGTCACGACGCGCTCCTCGCCGTACAGGCTGCACGCCAGGGCACCGACCACGTTGTCGTCGCCGACCCCGTCGGACTCCGCGTGCGTCGCGGGGGCGCCCAGCACCGAGCGGGTGAACTCCACGACGGCGTACTGCATGCCGCCGCACGATCCCAGGAACGGGATGCCGCGCTCGCGGACGACGGTCAGCGCACGCAGCACCGCATCGTCGTCGGCGTACGGCGAGCCGGGCACCAGCCAGACCCCGTCGTAGTCCTCGACGGCGAAGCCGGAGTCGGACGCCACCCAGGCCGTCTCGACGTCCAGCATCGGCCTCAGCGCGTTGAGCTCCTGGTGGCTGCGGTGCCCGCGGTCCTCGCCGAGCAGCGCGACCCGCGCCATCACTCGCCCGCCAGGCGGGCCAGCTCCTCGTCGACCACCGACGGCTCGAGCTTCGTGAAGACCGGCGTCGGCTTGACCACCACGGTGCCCGGGACGATCGGCGTGCGCTCCCAGGCCGGGAAACCGGAGTAGTCCCCCGTGATGATCGGGTACGGCGCGCCGCCGTCGAGGTCGTCGACCTCCTCGATGTGCGGCATCGGGACCAGGTCACCGGCGCCGCCGAAGGCCGCGTCGACGGCGTTGGCGGAGAACGGGAGGAACGGCGAGAGCACGAGGTTGAGATCGACCACGCACTGCGCGACGACGTGCAGGACCGTGCCGAGCCGCTCGGGGTCGTCCTTGATCTTCCACGGCTCGGTGTCGGAGACGTACTTGTTGACCTCGGCGACCACGCGCATCGCCTCGCCGATCGCCTGCTTCTGGCGGTGCCGAGCGATCAGGTCACCGACGACGCCGAAGGAGGCCTCGACGGAGTCGAGCAGCGCCTGGTCCTCGGCCGTCAGCGCGCCGGCCTTCGGGATCTCCCCGAAGTTCTTGGCGATCAGGTTGGCGGTGCGGTTGACCAGGTTGCCCCAGCCCGCGACGAGCTCGTCGTTGGTACGGCGTACGAACTCCGACCAGGTGAAGTCGGAGTCCTGGTTCTCCGGGCCGGCCGCCGCGACGAAGTAGCGGAACGCGTCGGGCTGGTAGCGGCTGAGCAGGTCGCGGACGTAGATCACGACCCGCTTCGACGAGGAGAACTTCTTGCCCTCCATGGTCAGGAACTCCGACGACACGACCTCGGTGGGCAGGTTGAGATCTCCGAGCTCGTGGAGCGTGCCGCCCTTGTCACCCTTGCCGGAGTAGGCCAGCAGCTCGGCCGGCCAGATCTGGCTGTGGAAGGTGATGTTGTCCTTGCCCATGAAGTAGTAGGACAGGGCCTCGGGGTCGTTCCACCACTGGCGCCAGGCGTCGTTGTCGCCCGTGCGCCGTGCCCACTCGATCGACGCGGACAGGTAGCCGATCACCGCGTCGAACCACACGTAGAGCTTCTTGGTGGGGTTCTCCCGCCAGCCGTCGAGCGGGACGGCGATGCCCCAGTCGATGTCGCGCGTCATCGCCCGCGGCCGGATCTCCTTGAGGATGTTCTGGCTGAAGCGGATCACGTTGGGCCGCCACGTGCCGGACGCCTCGCGCCCGTCGAGCCACTCGGTGAGCGCTTCCGCCAGGGCCGGCAGGTCCAGGAAGAAGTGCTGGGTCTCGATGAACTCCGGCGTCTCGCCGTTGATCTTCGAGCGCGGGTCGATCAGGTCGTGAGGGTCGAGCTGGTTGCCGCAGTTGTCGCACTGGTCGCCCCGCGCGCCGTCGTACCCGCAGATCGGGCAGGTGCCCTCGATGTAGCGGTCGGGCAGGGTGCGGCCCGTGGACGGCGAGATCGCGCCGTACGTCGTCTGCTCGACGAAGTAGCCGTTGTCGTAGACCCCGGTGAACAGCTCCTGCACGACCGCGTGGTGGTTGCGCGTGGTCGTGCGCGTGTAGAGGTCGTAGGTCAGCCCGAGCGACGTCAGGTCCTCGGCGATGATCCGGTGGTTCTGGTCGGCCAGGGCCTGCGGCGTCACGCCCGCCTCGTCGGCGGCGATCAGGATCGGGGTGCCGTGCTCGTCGGAGCCGGAGACCATGAGCACGTCGTGGCCCGCCATCCGCATGTAGCGGCTGAAGACGTCGGAGGGCACACCGAAACCGGCCACGTGGCCGATGTGGCGCGGGCCGTTTGCGTACGGCCAGGCGACGGCGGACAGGACTTTGCTCATGGGTTGATCCTAGGGATGCTCCGCCACCGCATTCGCCGCCCGGTCGCGCCCGGGTGTCGGACGGTGACTCGTCTCACCCGCCGACGGCCACGGGTGAGGGCAGCGGGATCGACGCGACGAACGAGCTGCCGACGCCCAGCTCGCTCTCGACCTCGATGGTGCCGCCCATCTGCTCGGTGAGCTCCCGACAGATCGCGAGGCCCAGACCGCTGCCACCGAACCGCCGGGTGGTCGACCCGTCGACCTGGCGGAACGACTCGAACACGGAGGCTTGGTCCGCCTCGCTGATCCCGATCCCGGTGTCGGTCACCCGGAACACCACCAGGTCACCGTGACCCGGTCGCACGCTCAGCCGTACGGAGCCGGCCTCGGTGAACTTCAGCGCGTTGTCGACCAGGTTCGACACCACCTGGAAGACGCGGATCGGATCACCCACGACAAGGGGCGGCACCCCAGGATCGATCTCGATGTCGAAGCGGACCCCTGCTTGCGTCGCCCGCGGCCGGAAGGTGTCGGCGAGGTCCGCCACCAGCGCGCGCACATCGACGTCGACCCTGTCCAGGACGGCCTCGCCCGCCTCGATCCGGGAGAAGTCGAGGATGCGCTCGACCAGGGACATCAGGCGTACGCCCGAGTGGTGCTGTCTCTCGAGGAGCTTGCGCTGGACGGGATCCAGGTCGGTGTCGTCGAGCAGCTCGCCCGAGGCGAGGATCGACGTCAGCGGGGTGCGGATCTCGTGGCTCATGTTCGCGAGGAAGACGGACTTGGTCTCGGACGCCGCGAGCGCTGCGTCTCGAGCCACCTCGCTCTCGCGCTGCGCCCGCTGCTCCGAGCGGATGAGACGACCGGTCCGCACGAAGGCGAGCGTGATGACCGCGGCCATCCCGATGAGGAGCTGGAAGGGGTGGTCGGGACGTCCCCGCAGATCAGCCACGAGCTCCAGACCGGGCGGGATGAGCAGTGGGCACACAGCGATCATCATCGGGACCACCCAGCCTCCGACCGCACCTGCGCGAGGGGCCGTCGGGACCACCGGCCTCGTCCGCCAGGCGGAGCGCGCGATCAGGACGGGAGCGACCATCCATGCGGCCTCCATGAGCGTGTCGGCGGTGTCGCTCGTCGACGTCTGCAAGTAGGCGATGTCGGCCGCCAGCCACAGGCAGACACCGACGGCGAACCAACCGTCGATGGCGGCACGGGCGCTCCGACTGAGCAGGGCACGGACCACGAGGGCCAGCAGCACCGCGTCGAGGATCGGGTACGCCGCCCAGACGAGCCGGACGAACGGAGATTGCGTCGGGTCGGCGACGATCTCTCCGACCGACATGCGCCAGAAGACCAGGATGCTGACGGACACGATCGTCAACGCGTCGAGCACGTACTCGAAGGTGGCCTGACCATCGGGTCGGCTCTCGCGGAGCACCACCCACACCGCGCCGCAGAGGAAGATGTACCCGGCGAACCACGCGGGGTCGGCCACGGAGACGTCGGTGTCGCCCCCAGCCGCGTCGACCAAGGCCCACAGCACCTCGCCCAGAGCAGATGCCGAGATACCGGCAGCGATCAGCAGCGGCACCGTCCGGTCCTCCAGCACGGACCGGGCAAAGCCCAACCAGGCCGCCAGGCTCGCGCCCACCATCACCCCGAGGTAGGCGGCATTGGCCACGGCGTATCTCTCCGCCGTCGCGTCGACGACGACCGCGACGACCACGGCCGACACGACCGCTCCACGGGCTACCCGGGCCTTCACACCCACGCGCGAACAGTACGACGCGCCGCCGTCCTCCGCAGGGATCTTGCTGCGACGGAGGCGCAGGAGGATCAGCTGAAGTCGAGATCCTCGGTGCGGCTGCGCTTGAGCTCGTAGAAGTGCTCGAAGGCCGAGAGGGTGACGAAGGCGTCCCACATCTTGCCGGCGTCCTCGCCCTTCGGGGCCTTGCTGATGACCGGGCCGAAGAACGCGTGGCCGTTGAAGGCGATGGTCGGGGTGCCGACCTCGTTGCCGACCTGGTCCATGCCCCGGCGGTGGGAGTCGCGGATCGCGTCGTCGTACGACGAGTCGTCCATCGCGTCCGCGAGGGAGACGTCGAGGCCGGCCTCCTCGAGGGCCGCCTCGATCATCGCGCGGTCCTTGTCCTGCTTCTCGATGTGGATCCGGGTGCCCAGCGCGGTGTAGAGCGGGAGCAGGGCCTCCTGACCGTACTTCTCCTTGGCGGCCTGGACCACGCGCACGGGCTGCCACGCGGTCTTGAGGAAGCCGCGGTACTCCTCCGAGATGTCCTTGTCCTCGTTGAGGAAGGCCAGGCTCATGATGTGCCAGGTCACCTCGATGTCGCGGACCTTCTCCACCTCGAGGATCCACCGCGAGGTGATCCAGGCGAAGGGGCAGGCGGGGTCGAACCAGAAGTCAGCGTTCGTCTTCGACGTCATGGTGGGGCAACCACCCGGACCCGGGTCCGCATTCCCCGTCAGGTCAGCAAGGTCAGCGCCAGGCCGGCGAGCCCGCAGACGCCGAGCGTGCGCAGCACCGACCAGCGCAGCCCGAAGACGAGCACCGCGCCGAGCGCACCGAGCGCGGCGGGCTCCCACTGGAAGGACGACCAGACCGGGACGAGCAGGCCGAAGTGGTCCCACCCGGCTCGCTCGGACTCGGCGAAGAGGGTGTGCACCGCGAAGTAGAGCGCCAGGTTGCCGATCACGCCCACGACCGCAGCCGTGACCCCGGTGAGTGCGGCCGAGAGCGCCTCGTTGCCGCGCAGCCGCTCGACGTACGGCGCGCCGAGGAAGATGAAGAGGAAGCCCGGCACGAACGTCACCCACACCACGAGCAGTGACGCCAGCACGGCAGCGACCCACGGGTCGAGCGTCCCCGGGTTGCGGAACGCGCCGAGGAAGGCGACGAACTGCACCACCATGATCAGCGGGCCGGGCGTCGTCTCCGCGAGCGCGAGTCCGCGGACCATCTCCTGCGCGGTCAGCCAGCCGTAGTGCTCGACGGCGGCCTGGGCGACGTACGCCAGCACGGCGTACGCGCCACCGAAGGTCACCAGCGCCATGCCGCCGAAGAACAGCCCCTGGTCGACGAAGACGCTCGGCTCACCGCCGGCCAGCGCGAGGGCGACGGCGACCGGGGCGAACCAGAGGACCAGCCCGACGACCAGCACGACGAGGTTGCGGCGGACCGAGCGGGGCGCCCGGTGCAGGGCGTCGTCGGGGATCAGGGGAGGTACGGCGCCCTCCTCGAGCACCGGCTCGGGCAGCCGGACCAGGTCCGGTCGGCGACGGCCGAGCAGCCAGCCGGCCAGACCCGCGACCAGCACGACGAGCGGGAACGGGACGGCCAGCACGGCGAGGGCGACGAACGCCCCGAGCGCCAGCAGGAGCAGCACCCGGTTGCGCACGGCGCGGCTGCCGAGCCGGTGCACGGCCTGGACCACGATGGGGATCACCGCAGCGGCCAGCCCGAGGAGCACCCCGGTGACGAGCGTCGAGTCACCGTGCGCGACGTACACCCACGACAGCGCGAGGATGGTGAGGAAGCCGGGCACGACGAACAGCACGCCGGCCATCACCCCGCCGACCCAGCCGTTGAGCAGCCAGCCGCTGTAGATCGCGAGCTGTTGCGCCTCCGGGCCGGGCAGCAGCATGCAGTAGCTCATGGCGTGCAGGAAGCGGCGCTCGCCGATCCACCGGCGCTCGTCGACCAGCTCGCGGTGCATGACGGCGATCTGACCCGCCGGGCCGCCGAACGTCTGCCAGGAGATGAGGAACCAGGCGCGGAACGCCACCCGCAGCGGTACGACGTGGCGCTGCGACTCGGTCACCGGCCCATCATGTCGTCCTTCTGCTTTTCGTCGGCGACCGGCCGGGTGGCAGGATGCTGCGCATGCCTGGAACCAACCTCACCCGGGACGAGGCGGCCACCCGCGCTGCTCTCCTGGACGTCACGTCGTACTCCATCGACCTGGATCTCACGACCGGCGAGAAGACCTTCGGATCGACCACCACGATCAGGTTCACCTGCACCGAGCCCGGTGCAGAGACCTTCGCGGACCTGGTCGACGGGACGATCCACGCGATCACCCTCAACGGAGCGTCGATCGACCCGGCCACCGCCTACGCCGACAGCCGGATCGCACTGACCGGTCTCGCGGCCGACAACGAGCTGGTCGTCACCGCCGACCTCCCCTACTCGCGCACGGGTGAGGGCCTGCACCGCTTCGTCGACCCCGCTGACGACCGGGTCTACCTCTACTCGCAGTTCGAGGTCCCGGACGCGCGTCGCGTCTACACGACCTTCGAGCAGCCCGACCTGAAGGCGCCGTTCACGTTCACCGTGACCGCGCCCGACCACTGGAAGGTCGTCTCCAACTCCCCGTCGCCCGAGCCCGAGGCGCTGGGCGACGCCAAGGCCGTCTGGCGCTTCGCGCCGACCAAGCCGCTCTCGACGTACGTCACCGCGATCGTCGCCGGTGAGTACCACGAGGTCCAGCACACGTACGCCGGCAAGTACGGCGACATCCCGCTCGGCCACTACTGCCGCCAGTCCCTCGTCGAGCACCTCGACGTCGACGAGCTCGTGAAGGTCACCGAGCAGGGCTTCGCCTACTTCGAGGACGCCTTCGACTTCCCCTACCCGTTCGGCAAGTACGACCAGCTCTACGTGCCGGAGTACAACATGGGCGCGATGGAGAACGCCGGCTGCGTGACGCTGCGCGACGAGTACCTCCCCCGCAGCCGCCAGGACCGGATGTTCTACGCCTTCCGCGTCGAGGTGATCCTCCACGAGATGGCGCACATGTGGTTCGGCGACCTCGTCACCATGCGCTGGTGGGACGACCTCTGGCTCAACGAGTCGTTCGCCGAGTGGGCCTGCTACCACGCCGCCGTCGAGGTCACCGAGTTCGACGACGCCTGGACCGGCTTCACCAACGTCCGCAAGAACTGGGCCTACCGCCAGGACCAGCTGCCCAGCACCCACCCGATCGCGGCCGACAACGTCGACCTGCGCGCGGTGGAGGTCAACTTCGACGGCATCACCTACGCCAAGGGCGCCTCGGTGCTCAAGCAGCTGGTGGCCTGGGTCGGCCTCGACAACTTCCTCGAGGGCGTGCGCGCCTACTTCAAGGACCACGCCTTCTCGAACACCGAGTTCAAGGACCTGCTGGCCGCCCTGGAGAAGTCCTCCGGCCGCGACCTCGAGTCCTGGGCGCAGGAGTGGCTGCAGACCGCGGGCGTCAACACCCTCTCGCCGGAGTTCGAGCTCGACGCGGACGGCAGCTACGCGTCGTTCGCCGTACGCCAGACCGCGACCGACGAGTGGCCGACCCTGCGCCGCCACCGGATCGGCATCGGCGCCTACGACGAGGTGGACGGTCACCTGGTCCGCCGGGCGTCCTTCGAGATCGACGTGCACGGCGACCTGACCGAGGTCCCCGAGCTGGTCGGCCAGAAGCAGCCCGACCTGCTGCTGCTCAACGACGGCGACCTCGCCTACGCGAAGATCCGCCTCGACGAGCGCTCGCTGACCACGGTCGTCAGCGGCCTCGCGACCCTCGACGACTCGCTGGCGCGGGCTCTCTGCTGGGGCGCGGCGTGGGACATGACCCGCGACGGCGAGATGAGCGCGACCGACTTCGTGACGCTGGTGCTCAGCGCGATCGGCACCGAGACCGACCCGTCCGGCGTGAGCCGGATCCCGGTCTACGCGGCCCTGGCCGTGACGCAGTACTCCGCACCCGCCAACCGCACCGCGCTGCGCGCCACGTGGGAGCAGGGCCTGCGCAAGCTCCTCGAGAACGCCGAGGCGGGCAGCGACCACCAGCTGTCCTTCGCCCGCGCGTTCGCGGGTGCCGCGCACAGCGAGTCCGCGCTGACCGACCTCGAGCAGCTGCTCGACGGGTCCCTGGTCCTCGAGGGGCTCGCGGTCGACACCGACCTGCGCTGGGTGCTGCTCAACGGCCTGGCCCGCAACGGTCGCGCCGACGCCGACCGGATCGCCGCGGAGCTGGAGCGCGACAACACGATCTCCGGGCAGGAGCACGCCGCCGCCGCGCGGGCGCTCCGCCCGACCGCCGAGGCCAAGGCCGAGGCGTGGGAGATCGCGATGGTCCGCGACGACGTGGCCAACGAGACCCAGCGCAGCGTGGTGCTCGCCTTCCAGGTCTACGGGCAGGACGAGGTGCTCACGCCGTACGTCGAGAAGTACCTCGCCGCGGCCGACACGCTGTGGGAGGAGAAGGGCACCCAGCGCGCCTCGACCGCGCTGGAGTTCATGTTCCCGAAGCAGCTCGCCAGCCAGGAGCTCCTCGACCGCGTCGACGCCTGGCTCGAGTCCTCCCCGGCCAACCCGGCCGCCAAGCGCTACGTGCGCGAGGGCCGGGCCGACGTGGCCCGCGCCCTGGCCAACCAGAAGCGCGACGCCCAGGCCTGACGTACACCAACCGGTGGTCGAACCTCGAGACCCCGGAACTGATCCAGGGCGGAGACCTCCGTGGTCACCGCCCTGGGTCGTCTCACCGGATTTCGACGCGCCGTCGCGGCTTCGTCCCTCAGCCGCGGAGCTTGCTCAATCTGGTGCAGCCCACGCGACGCGTTCGTTCCTCGCGCGCCGCTGCTGCCCTCAGGGCTGCTCGGCGTGCAGTGTCTCCGGGGCGCGGGCGTGGTCGGCGAGCATCTGGATGCCGCGGAGCAGGCCGCCCACGAGGTCGCCGTTCGCGAACGACGTCTGCATCTGCAGCGTCGTCAGCTCGACCTCCTGGTCGCTGAGCGAGCGGCGGACGGTGCCGCCGGTGACGATCTCGAGGGCCCGCGCGGGCGGGTCGAGCATGATCAGGATGCTGCGGGACGGCGCGACCAGGGAGTTGTGCAGCTGCGTCGCGAACGCGCGCGGGTCGGCACCGGCGCGGCCGACGAAGACGCTGAACTCGAAGCGCGAGACCTGCTCGGCCTGGCGGATCGCCTCGTCGATGCGGTAGCGCTCCGCGCTGTTGAACTCACCAACGGGCACTTGCGCCACCCGCCTTCGACTCCTCGGTGTCCGGCGCGGGCAGCTCGGCGGTGCCCTTGCTGGGGCCGCCGAACCACTCGTCCTGGGTCGCGACGCCGCCCGGCGTGAACCGCTCACCCTTGACGAGACCGGGGATCACCACCAGCAGCGTGATGACCAGGAACATCAGCAGCGGGACGCCCGCGAGCAGCAGCGCGGCATGCCAGGGGTCGACCGCCTTCGGGTCGCTCCAGCCTTCCGGCACGTCCGCCCCGGCCGGACCGCCGGCAGCAACGACGAGCGCCCCCGCAACGAGGACGACAGAGGTACGACGGGCGAGGTGCGCGAGCTTCGTGGTCACGGGGCAAAGCGTATCGGCTCCGTGTTTCGACACCGTTGCCCGGTGCTGTAGACATGGGGCCCATGTTCGGCTTCGACGACGTGACCTGCGACAGCTCCGACGCTCTGTGCAATGCGGTCTTCGGCTGGACCGACAACCAGAAGCTCGCCAACGCCTCCGACATCCTCATCGGGAAGCCCCTCGCGATCGCCTGGTTGGTCGTCCTCTTCTTCATCGTCCGGTGGATCCTGCACCGGCTCGTCGACCGGCTCGTCGCCCGAGCCGAGGACGGCATGCTGCCCAACGGCGTCAGCCGGTTCGGGCTGCGCGGCAGGACCGCGGCGACCTCGTCGGCCCAGGACCTGGCGACCTCGACCCGTCGCGTCCAGCGCGCCAAGACGATGGGTGACCTGCTGAAGAGCATCATCACCGGCATCCTGGTCGCCATCATCGGGACGATGGTCCTGAGCGAGCTCGGGGTCAACATCGCCCCGATCATCGCCTCGGCCGGCATCCTCGGACTGGCACTCGGCTTCGGCGCCCAGTCGCTGGTGCGCGACTTCCTGTCCGGCATCTTCATGATCGTCGAGGACCAGTACGGCGTCGGCGACGTGGTCGACGTGGGCGAGGCCAGCGGCACCGTCGAGGCGGTCAGCCTGCGGGTCACCCGGCTGCGCGACCTCAGCGGCACGGTCTGGTACGTCCCCAACGGCGCGATCGTCCGCGTCGGCAACATGAGCCAGAACTGGTCGCGCGCGGTCGTCGACGTCAACGTCGCCTACCGCGAGGACCTGGTCCGCGTGCAGCAGGTGCTCCGCGAGGTCGCCCACGACCTGTGGGACGACGAGGACTTCAGCGGCGTGATCATCGAGGAGCCGGAGGTCACCGGCGTGGAGGTCTTCGGGCCGGAGTCGGTCACCCTGCGGGTGCTGCTCAAGACGGCCCCGATGGAGCAGTGGGGCGTCGCCCGCGCGCTGCGCCAGAGGATCAAGGCCCGCTTCGACCACGAGGGCATCGAGATCCCGCTGCCGCAGCGGGTCGTGTGGCACCGCGACGAGACGCCGACGGGCCCCTCTTCGGACGAAGAGGAGCCCGTCACCGGAGCCTGAGCGGGCGTCAGCCCAGCGAGGCCTCGAGCTTGATCGGTACGGCGGCCAGCGCCTGGCTCACCGGGCAGCCGACCTTGGCGCCCTCGGCGGCGGCGACGAAGTCCTCCTCGCTCATGCCGGGGACGACGCCCTTCACGGTCAGGCGGATCTCGGTGATGCCGGTGCCCGGCACGAAGTCGACCGCGGCACTCGTGTCGAGCGAGGTGGCCGGCGTACCGGCCTTGGCCAGGCCGTTGGAGAGGGCCATCGAGAAGCAGGACGAGTGGGCAGCAGCGATCAGCTCCTCGGGGCTGGTCTTGCCGTTCGCGTCCTCGGCGCGGGAGGCCCAGGAGACGTCGTACGTGCCGGTGCCGGAAGACTCCAGCGTGACCTGGCCGGCGCCCTCGAAGAGGGTGCCCTCCCAGTGAGTGCTGGCGTTGCGGGTCGTAGCCATGTGCGGATCACTCCTCGTGCGTTGCCGAAAAGACTGGTTGGCGCGAGTCTGGCACGCCGGTGTCGGGCCCTGGTGACCCCCTCGTCACAATGGGATGCATGACCACGTTCTACGAGGAGATCGGCGGCTTCGAGACCTTCCGTCGGATCGTGGCGAAGTTCTACGAGGGCGTCGCCGAGGACCCGGTGCTGCGGCCGCTCTACCCGGAGCAGGACCTCGGGCCCGCGGAGGAGCGCTTCCTGCTCTTCCTGGTGCAGTACTGGGGCGGCCCGACCACCTACTCCGACACCCGGGGCCACCCGCGGCTGCGGATGCGGCACGCGCCGTTCGCGGTCACGCCGGAGACCAAGGACCACTGGTTGATGCACTTCCGCGCCGGGCTCGACGAGGTGTCGCTCACGCCCGAGCAGGACGCGCAGTTCTGGGACTACGTCACCCACGCGGCGCAGTTCATGGTCAACACCTTCGAGTGATCCCGAAAGATTTCTCGGGTCACGTGTAACGCAGGGCCGGTCTCGCGACAGGTGTGGGGTGAAGGGCGGACCAACCGCCATCCCTGACACAGGAGGCCCCGCATGCGCAGGACCACCATCACCGCCGTTGGCGCGGCGGCAGCACTCTCGGGCGCACTCGCGTTCGGTACGGCGTACGCCACCCAGGGCGGATCGGACGCTCCGTCTCCGGTCGTCAACGGCAACGGCCACACCGTGAGCTCCCACGCCGAGCACGGGCAGGCCCGCGCGGCCGAGGCCCGCACTAAGCACGGGTCCAAGCACGGGTCCAAGCACGGCTCGAAGCACGGGTCCAAGCACGGCTCGACGCACGAGGTGACGCCCGCTCCGGCCGACGAGTCCGAGACCGAGGCACCCGAGACCGAGGCGCCCGAGACCGAGGCGCCCGAGACCGAGGCGCCCGAGACCGAGGCACCCGAGACCGAGGCGCCCGAGGACTCTCACCACGGCGATCACGCCGACGGGGACGACGACCACGGGACCCAGGTCGGGCAGGATGACGACCAGGGCGACGACAACGACGACCAGGGCTCGGACGACGACGGTCAGGACGACGAGCAGGGCTCGGCGAACCACGACAACGGCAACCAGGACGACTGACCCCGCTCCGGGGTAGGACACATCGATGACCGAACCGATCAGCCGGGCTGACCTCAGGGTCGAGGCACCCGTCCTCGAGCCGGACGAGGTGTTCCTCGCCCAGCTGAGCTCGCTCGCCGCGGCCGGGCCCGCGTCCGTCGGCGCGGCACCACCGCGCGCCGGATGGCGTGTCGCCCTGGCCGCGGTGAGCGTGGCCGCGGTCGTGGTCGGCATCGCCTGGGTTGCTGGTCTCGGCCGCGGCGACGCTCCGGACCCGTCGCCGCCACCCGTCCCCCCGGCCAGCCGTCCCCCTTCCGACAGCCGACCCAGCACCACGCCTCGCGCGAGCGAGCACGCGAACGCGTCGCCCGACCCGTCCGCGAGCCGGAGCCCCGCCACTGAACGGACGACGACGTCGACGGGGATCGAGCTCGAGGACCAACCGTCGTCCGGTGCCGACCACGGGCCCACCGACCATGCCGGCAGCGACCACGCAGGCGACGACCACGCAGCCGACGACCACGCAGGCGACGACCAGTCCGGACAGCCGAGCGGCCACCAGAGCGGCGACCACAGCGACGACGGGTCCGACGACCAGTCGGACAACCAGTCCGACGGCACCGCGGACGGCTCGGACGACCAGTCCGACGGCACCTCCGAGACCGACCCGGATCCGGGCAACCAGGCTGAGGACGACGGGGAGGGTCCGGACGACGCGTCGCCCTCCGTCGAGCCGTCCGGCCTGGGAACGGACGACTGACGACGCACGTGAGCACCGACGACGACGTGGTGGCGGCCGCCAAGAGAGGCGATGCCGAGGCGTGGCGCGCTCTCTACCGCGCCCACGGTGGACGTTTGGTGGTCTGGCTCGGCGCCCGTTCCACCGGTGACGCGGCGGTCTCGGCCGAGGACCTGGCCGCCGAGGCCTGGCTGACCGCCGCGGACAAGGTGCACGGCTTCACCGGCACCTCGTCGGAGTTCGCGGGCTGGCTCTTCGGCATCGCCCGCAAGCTCGACGGCAACGTCCACCGCCGCAGCCAGCGCAGGAACACCCATCCCACCGACCTGCACCGGCTCGACGACCCTCCGGCCGTCGCCGGTCCGGAGTCGGCGTTCGTCGGCCGGGACTGGATCCTGCGTGCTCTGGCGAGCCTGCCGCCGCGTGAGCGCGACGTCGTGGGCTGCCTGGACGTCGTCGGCCTCGACGTCGAGGCGACGGCGCGCGCCCTCGGGATGAGCGCCGTCGCGGTCCGGGTCGCTCATCACCGCGGCCTGCGGCGGCTACGGCGCGGGGAGCCGGATCAGGGCGACAGCAGGGCCCGCAGCTTGTCGAGGTAGGCCTCGGGCGGCCGCGTCGAGCGCTGGGTCTCCTGGTCGAAGAAGACGATCACGACCCGGGCGCGGGCCAGCACCGCGTCACCGTCGCCGATCACCGACTCGACGGTGATCGACCGCTCCCCGACGCGGGAGATCCACGACCACGCGTCGTACGCCTCGGCGCGGAAGAGGATCGGGACCCGGTAGTCCACATCGGTCTGGGCGACGACGACCGTGACGGCGCCGAAGTCCCAGAGGCCGGAGAACAGCGAGATCCGCGCCTCCTGGAAGTACTCGAAGTACTTCACGTTGTTGACGTGCCCGTAGACGTCGACGTCGGAGAACCGCACGTTGACCGGGTAGTGCACCGCCACGTCGGGGCGCTGGGCCGGGAACGGCGTCCGCGGTGTCGCGGCCTCGGGCTCGAGGAACCGGGTCAGCATCTCCCGCTCGTTCCCCGCGATCCGCCGCGGGCTCTCCGTCTCGAAGACGTACGGCGTGAGCACGGTCTTGGCGCGGAGGTAGACCCGGCGCTCCCCGTCGGGATCCTCGTGGAAGACCTCGTAGGCCATCGTGAACGAGGCGGCTCGGATCTGGGTGACCCAGCACTCGACGGTGACCGGGCGGTGCTCGAAGTTCAGCGGTGCGGTGTAGGTGACCTCGTGGCGCACCACGACGGTGCTGAAGGCCAGCTCACCGGGCGCGGCCGTCGGGCCGTGCGCACGCATCATGTCGACGCGGGCCTCTTGGAGGTAGTCCACGTAGACGACGTTGTTGATGTGCCCGAGCTGGTCCATGTCGGCCCAGCGCATCGGGCAGGAGTAGCGGTGTCGCACGCCGCTGATGCTGCCAGACGCCGGCGGGCTGGGCCCGCCGGCGTCCGACGCGAGGATCAGTGGGTGGCGGCCAGGCCGCGGTAGTACGTCGGGATCGACTCGTGACGGGCCAGGCGGACCTTGCGGTTGGAGGCCACGAACTGGACCAGGACGCCGGCGGAGACGATGGCGGCGACGGTGCCGAGCACGAGGAAAGCGATGATCATGAACGAACCGAGCGGGGTGATGACGGTCATCACGATTCCTTTCTACGAATGTAGAGTTTCTACGTAAGTAGAAGGTACGCCGACCGCAACGGAGAACGCAACCCGGGCGGGTAGTGTCTCCGGTCACAGACCTGCTGGAAGGTGTCCATGCCCGACCCGGAAGCTCCCGAGGAGCAGGCGCCCGCGCTCAGCCCGCGGCGCCGGCAGCTGCTCGACGCCGCCCTCCACGTCATCACCGACGAGGGGCTCCGCGGGCTCACCCACCGCGCCGTCGACCGGCGGGCCGGACTGCCCGAGGGCAGCTGCTCGGCCTACCTGCGCACCCGCGCCGCGCTCGAGGCGGCTCTCACCGAGTACGTCGCGGCCGCCCTGCTCGCCGACGTCAACGCGCTCGCCGAGCAGCTCCGCTGCACCCTCGAGGACGGCGGCGAGGCCGCCGGGGTCGAGGGAGCTCTGGAGCTCTTCGAGCGCTGGGTCGACCAGCGCGAGCTGCTGGTCGCCCGGCTCGAGCTGACCATGGCCGCCACCCGGGACGACGCCCTCGCCCAGCTCCTCGCCGACCACCGCTCACGCCTGGTCGAGATCGTTGCAACGATCATGGAGGCCACCGGCAAGGAGCACAGTGCCGCGCGGGCCGAGGCCCTGGTCGCGTCGTACGACGGCATCCTGCTCGCGGCGCTCCTCAAGCCCGACGACCAGCGGCGGACCTTCCTGACCCGCTCGCTCGAGCTGCTCGGCACCTCGCTGGCGGCGCACGAGCCGGCGTGACGTACGCCTCATCTGCGCGATGAGCGGGCGGGGCTACTGTGGCTCCCGCAGCAGCACCGATCCCCTTGAAACGGAGTTCCCATGCCCGAGGCAGTCATCGTTTCCGCAGCCCGCACCCCTATCGGTCGGGCCAACAAGGGGTCGCTGACCGAGTTCCGCCCCGATGACCTCACCGCCTTCATCGTGAAGACCGCGCTGGACAAGATCCCGGCGCTGGACCCCAGCACGATCGACGACCACTACCTCGGCTGCGGGCTCCCGGGTGGCGAGTCCGGCAACAACATGGCGCGCGTCGTCAACGTGCTCAACGGCATGGACGACGTCCCCGGCGCGACGATCACCCGCTACTGCTCGTCCTCCGTGCAGACCACCCGGATGGCGTTCCACGCGATCAAGGCCGGCGAGGGCGACGTCTTCATCTCGGCCGGCGTCGAGACGGTGTCCCGCTTCGCCAAGGGCACCTCCGACCACTGGCCCGACACCCACAACCACGCGTTCGACGAGGCCAAGGCCCGCACCGACAAGACCGCCGAGGGCGGTCAGGGCTGGCACGACCCTCGCGAGGACGGCCAGCTCCCCGACGTCTACATCGCCATGGGCCAGACGGCCGAGAATGTCGCCAAGCTGCGCGGGCTGAGCCGCCAGGAGCTCGACGAGTTCGGCGTGCGCTCGCAGAACCTCGCCGAGAAGGCCATCAACGACGGCTTCTGGGCGCGCGAGATCACGCCCGTCACCACGCCGTCCGGCACCGTGGTCAGCACCGACGACGGCCCGCGCGCCGGCGTGACCTACGACGGGATCAAGGACCTCAAGCCGGTCTTCCGCCCCGACGGCGTGGTCACCGCGGGCAACTGCTGTGCGCTCAACGACGGCGCGGCCGCGGTCATCGTCATGTCCGACACCAAGGCCGCCGAGCTCGGGCTGACCCCGCTCGCCCGGATCGTCTCCACCGGCGTTTCCGGCCTCTCCCCCGAGATCATGGGCCTCGGCCCGGTCGAGGCGACCAGGAACGCGCTGAAGTACGCCGGCATGAGCATCGGCGACATCGACCTGGTCGAGATCAACGAGGCGTTCGCGGCCCAGGTCGTGCCGTCCTACCAGGACCTCGGCATCGACATCGACCGCCTCAACGTCAACGGTGGCGCGATCGCGGTCGGCCACCCCTTCGGCATGACCGGTGCTCGCCTGCAGAACACGATGCTCAACTCGCTCGACTGGCACGACAAGTCCACCGGACTCATCACGATGTGCGTCGGCGGCGGTCAGGGCATGGCCCTGATCCTCGAGCGGATCTAGCGCGAGCGCAGCGACCGCGAGATTTGCTGATGGTGGTCGAGCGGGCCGCGCGACCGAGGCACGAGGTCGCGACCGCCGCGTCGAGACGTCGCATCTAGCCTCCTGCTCCTCCGAACGGCCCCTGGGATCATCCCGGGGGCCGTTTGGGGTGTCTGGACCAGGGGCGGGCATGTCTACACTGCCCGGGTGACGGACATCGGGGGTCCCCTGACCAACTGGCTGAGCGAGGACGAGCAGCGCTCCTGGCGGGCGTTGCTGATGGGGATGACCCTCCTCCTCGGCCGCCTCGACGACGACCTGCACCGCGCCTGCGAGCTGTCGCTGGTCGAGTACGAGATCCTGGTCCGCCTCTCCGAGCGCGAGGGTCGTCAGATGCGCATGGCGCAGCTCGCGGACGCGCTCGCCCACAGCCGCAGCCGGGTCACCCACACGATCGCCCGGATGGAGCGCGCCGGCCTCGTCGAGCGGGGTAGCTCCCCTGAGGACGGCCGCGGCGTCGTCGCCACGATGACCGACAAGGGCTACTCCCTGCTCCGACGGATGGCGCACGTCCACGTCGGCGGCGTGCGTGAGCACCTCGTCGACCTGGTCAGCCCGGAGGACTTCGCCGCCGTCGGCCGGGTGATGAACGCCGTCTCCGACAACCTCGTCGCCGGGCACCCAGAAATGGAGATGCGTCGCTCCTGATCCGCGAAGCGGATCAGAAGAGAGCGACGGGCGTATCGACACCCGGTGAGACGAACGACGACGCCGTTCGTCTCACCGGGTTTCGAGACGGTTGCTAGCGCAACCTCCTCAACCGACGAGCTAGTCGCGCGTGAGCTTGCGGTGGGTGACCCGGTGCGGGCGGGCCGCCTCGAGGCCGAGGCGCTCGATCTTGTTCTCCTCGTAGGACGCGAAGTTGCCCTCGAACCAGAACCACTTGGCCGTGTCCTCGTCGTCGCCCTCCCAGGCGAGGATGTGGGTCGCGACGCGGTCGAGGAACCACCGGTCGTGGGAGGTGACCACGGCGCAGCCCGGGAAGTCGAGGATCGCGTCCTCGAGCGACGACAGGGTCTCCACGTCGAGGTCGTTGGTGGGCTCGTCGAGCAGCAGCAGGTTGCCGCCCATCTTCAGGGTGAGCGCGAGGTTGAGACGGTTGCGCTCACCACCGGAGAGGACGCCGGCCTTCTTCTGCTGGTCGGGACCCTTGAAGCCGAACGACGCGACGTAGGCGCGGGAGTTCATCTCGAAGTTGGCGACCTTGATGAAGTCGAGCCCGTCGGAGACGACCTCCCAGACGTTCTTGTTGGGGTCGATGCCGCCGCGGCTCTGGTCGACGTACGACAGCTTCACGGTCGTGCCGACCTTGAGCTCGCCCTGGTCGGGCTGCTCGGAGCCGGTGATCATCCGGAAGAGCGTGGTCTTGCCGACGCCGTTGGGACCGATGACGCCGACGATGCCGGCGCGCGGCAGCGTGAACGACAGGTCGTGCATGAGGGTGCGACCTTCGAAGCCCTTGGTCAGGTCGCGGGCCTCGAGCACGATGTCACCGAGGCGCGGACCGGCCGGGATGTTGATCTCGGAGGTGTCGATCTTGCGCATCCGGTCGGCGTCGGCCGCCATCTCCTCGTAGCGCGCGAGACGCGAGCGGCTCTTGGTCTGTCGGGCCTTGGCGTTGGAGCGGACCCACTCGAGCTCCTTCTCCAGCATCTTGGCGCGCTTGGCGTCCTTCTGCCCCTCGATCTTGAGGCGTTCCTTCTTGGTCTCGAGGTAGGTCGTGTAGTTGCCCTCGTAGGGGTGGGTCTGACCCCGGTCGAGCTCGAGGATCCACTCGGCGACGTTGTCGAGGAAGTAACGGTCGTGGGTGATCGCGAGGACGGCGCCCGGGTAGTCCTTGAGGTGGCCCTCGAGCCACTGGACCGACTCGGCGTCGAGGTGGTTGGTGGGCTCGTCGAGCAGCAGCAGGTCGGGCTGCTGGAGGAGCAGCTTGCAGAGCGCGACCCGGCGGCGCTCGCCACCGGAGAGGTTGTCGACGATCGCGTCCGGCGGCGGGCAGCGCAGCGCGTCCATGGCCTGGTCGAGACGGCTGTCGAGGTCCCACACGTTGGCGGCGTCGAGCTCGCTCTGGAGGTCGCCGGCCTCCGCGTTGACCTTGTCGAGGTCGGCGTCGGGGTCGCCCATCATCATGTAGAGCTCGTCGAGCCGGGCCATCTTGCCCTTGAGCTCGGAGACCGCCTCCTCGACGTTCTCCAGCACGGTCTTGCCCTCGGTCAGCGGCGGCTCCTGCTGCAGCATCCCGACCGTGGCGTTGGGGTCGAGGATCGCGTCGCCGTTGTTGGCCTTGTCGAGCCCGGCCATGATCTTGAACAGCGAGGACTTGCCGGTTCCGTTGGGCCCGACCACGCCGATCTTCGCCCCGTGGAGGAACGAGAGGGTCACGTTGTCGAGGACGACCTTGTCGCCATGGGCCTTGCGCACATTGCGCAGGGTGAACACATATTCCGCCATGGTCCCCGAGCCTACGGGGCCGCAGGCTCGGAGACCCGATCGGGGTGATCAGGCGGCCGTGACCGCTGCCTCGTCCCCGGTAGGCACCGCTCGCGGCGTGCGGGTGAACGCGCTGGTCCCCCGGCTCAGGTCGTGGCCCACGTGGTCGGCCTCGATCTCGAACGTCGTCACCTCGATGTTGTCGGCGTTGACGTAGACCTGCACGTTGAGCCGTCCGTGCACGACCACCGGGTCGCCGCGGCGCAGCGACTGCGCGCAGTTGTCGGCGAGCGCCCGCCAGACGTTGACGGTGTACCACTGCGTCGGCGCGTCTCCCCACGACTCGGTGCGTCGGTTGAAGCGGCGTGGGGTGGACGCGACCCGGAAGTTGGCGACCGGGACCTCGCCCGCCTTGCGGAGGACGACGTCTCCCCCGAGCCAGCCCTGGAGCGTGATCTGTGTTTCGTTCATGAGGTCTCCTTGCCTCGATCGGTCGGTGCGACAGATCGAGACTGGGCGGCAGCACCGACGACCGGGCCGCCCGGAGGGGACGCCTGTGGAGAAGGCCGCCCGAGGGGCGCCCTGTGGAGGGTTGGTGGCCTAGGACTGGGCCTTGACCAGCCCGTTGCGGACAGTCGTGTAGGCCATCAGCTCGGCCTCGACCGGCTCGACCACCAGCTCGTGGGTGACCTCGTTGACCGCGTGCCGCAGGCGTACGTCGGCCTCCTCGGCGCGACGCCGCGCCATCCGCCCGACGAGCAGACGCGACAGCAGCCCGAGGAGCAGGCCGACCACGACCCCGCCGACGAGGAGCACGAGAGCCACGGCGATCCCGGCCACCTGCGGGGTGTCGGAGTCCTGGAGCTTGCCGGTCCCGAGCAGCACCCCGGTCCAGCCGAGGCCGACGACGGCGGCGAGCAGCAGCAGCCACTGGACGACGCGGACCAGCCCGCACCACGCGGGCAGCCTGGCGGCACCGAGGTCGGTGGCCGCGAGACCGGCGTCGAGGCGGTCACCGAGCTCGTCGAGCCGTGAGACGGAGGCCCGGCGTACGGACTCGACCCACGGGGCGGCGAGTCCGTCGCTGACGTCGTCGGCGAGGGTGCGGACCTCGGTGTCGACCCGGGCCCGCTGGACCTGGGTCGCCTCCGGCAGCGCGGTCCGGGAGCGACCGCTCAGCGCCCGACCGTCCTCACCCAGGTCGAGGTCGAGACGCTTGAGGGGGTCCTGCTTGATGCCACCGAGCCACCCGAGCACGGGCCAGCCGGTGGCCCGGAAGCCGCGCATGCGCAGCGAGCGCTCGACGGCCTCGACGACCACGGGCACGCCCGCGGCCTCGGCGAAGGCGTCGTCGAGGGCGGTGAGCCGGGTGGTCTCGACGACGCGGGTGGCGCCGTCACCGGAGACCTCGGCCACCTTCGCGGCCATGCCACGCACGTCGCCGTCGAGGCGCGCCCGCGTGGACTGCTTCTCGGCGGCGCGGCGCCCGATCTCGGCGCGCAGCTCGGGGATGCCGGTACCCTGCCGAGCGCTCACCGCGAGGACGGGCACCCGGTCGAGGCCGTCGTCGTCGAGCAGCCGGCGGATGTCGGCGAGCATCGACTCGCGCCGGTCCTCGGGCACGGTGTCGATGTGGTTGAGCACGACCAGCATCACGTCCTGCTGCTCGGCCGAGGGCGCGAGGTAGCGGTCGTGGATGGCTGCGTCGGCGTACTTCTGCGGGTCGAGGACCCACACGAGCACGTCGGCGAGCGCGACCAGCCGGTCGACCTCGAGGTGGTGGGCCACCTCGGTCGAGTCGTGGTCGGGGAGGTCGAGGAGCACGACGCCGTCGAGCTCGCCCTGGCTCTCGCCGCGGCCGAGGTCGAGCATCGAGTCACGGGTGGTCTGGTGGCGCGGCGGGATCCCGAGCCAGTCGAGCAGCTCGTCGGCACCGTCGCGGCCCCACACGCAGGCGGTGGCCCACGACGTCGTGGGACGGCGTACGCCGACGGCGGAGAGCTCCAGGCCGGTCAACGCGTTGAAGGTCGACGACTTGCCCGACCCGGTGGCGCCCGCGATGGCGACCACGGTGTGGGTCGCCGACAGTCGCAGCCGGCCGGCCGCTCGCTCGACGACCTCGGCGGACTCGTCCACCAGGGCGTCGTCGAGCCGGCCGCGCGCGGCCCGGTTGGCA
The DNA here is from genome assembly GCF_040045055.1 of Nocardioides pollutisoli. Lineage (NCBI taxonomy): Bacteria > Bacillati > Actinomycetota > Actinomycetes > Propionibacteriales > Nocardioidaceae > Nocardioides > Nocardioides pollutisoli. Next base: position 2,957,953 of record NZ_JBDZDU010000001.1, on the reverse strand, counting down.
TCGTCGAGGCCCTCGATGCGCGCACCGATGTCGGTACCGCGGGTGACCAGTCGGCCGGTCCCCTCGAGCAAGGACGTCATCTTCTCCCTCGACCCGCCCGCAGGGCGGTGGTGTTGCCGTGAAAACAGTGCGCTCCCACCCTAGGGCACGCCTCAGTCGCCCCCCGGACGGCTCTGCTCGAAGCGGCGGTCGTCGACCCGACGGGCCGCGGAGCGCAGCACCTGCGCCGCGTCAGGGGGCAGGTCCACGGCGTCGAGGAGGCCGAGATAGCGGCCCCGCTCGCCCTCGAGGAGCGCCGACACCCGCCGCTGCAGCCCGGCGCGGGCCTGCGCGACGAGGGTGCGGGTCTGGTCGGCGCCGAAGACGGCGTCCAGCAGCGTGTGACCGACCGCGACGCTCGATCCGCTGGTGTCGGAGTCGTCGGCCAGCGAGACCACGGCCAGCGTCACGGCCAGGCCCCGGGCGCCGTACGCGAGGTAGCGGGAGCTGCGCTCCGCGGCGCCGTGCGTCTTCACGAGGTCGGCCAGCTCCTGCTGCCAGGCGCGGACCTCGCCCTCCGCCCGGCGACGCAGGTCGCGTGAGGCGCGACCGAGGTCGCCCTCGGCCGCGGCGACCACGGGACCGGCCGTGCCGAGCTCGTCCCAGGCTGCCCGGGCGGCTCCGGCGGCACTCTCGGCGTGGTCGAGGACCATGAGCTCGAGACCGGCCTCGACGGCGACGCTGACGCGGTCGGCCTGCTGGGCGGTGCCCTTGACCGCGCTGACCACCCGCTCGCGCAGCCGGCTCACCTTGTTGTCGAGCGACTTGAGCAGCTCGCCGGTCCCGACGAACTCCCGCCAGCGCGCGGCGACCTCGCCCCGCAGCAGCGAGCCGTCGGTCGTGGCTGCCAGAGCAGCAGCCTCGGCCTCGGCGTACGCCGCGGTGGCAGCCGTCCGGAGCTCGTCGAGCGCGGTGATCTGCTCGGTGACGGCGTCGGCGATGACGTGCGCCTGGCGCCCGAGGGTGCGCACGGTGCCGTCGAGGGTCTGGCGTACGACGGCGTCGCGGGCGCCGTTGTCGCCGGCCAGCGAGACGAGCCAGGTGCGGATGTCGGCGACCTCGGCGGGCGCCAGCAGCCCGTCCTCGTCGACCGGCGCCTCGTTGACGGTGAACAGGGGCGAGTCCTTGAGACCGCGGCTCGCGAGCATCCGGGCCAGGTGGGCGGCGACGGTGCTGATCGCGTCGGCCGGGGTGCGGTCGAGCACGATCGCGACCGACGTCGAGCGCTCGGCGGCCCGCTTGAGGTAGTCCCACGGCACCTGGTCGGAGTAGCGCGCTGCCGACGTCACGAAGAGCCACAGGTCGCCGGCGGCGAGCAGCTGGGCGGCGAGCAGCCGGTTGCGCTCCTCGACCGAGTCGACGTCGGGTGCGTCGAGGATCGCCAGGCCGACGGGCACGGTGTCGGAGGCGACCAGCTGGAGCGAGTCGGGGTCGTCGGTCGAGTGGTCGACCCGGACCAGGTCGGGCAGGAGGCGGTCCTGGCCGAACCAGTGGGCGTCGTCGGGGTGGTGCACGAGGACCGGTGACCGGGTGGTCGGGCGCAGCAGCCCCGAGGCGGTCACCCGGTGGCCGACAATCGAGTTGACCAGAGTGGACTTGCCCGCGCCGGTCGATCCACCGACCACCGCGAGCAGCGGGGCCTCGACGCTCATCTGCCGCGGCAGCACGTAGTCCTCGAGCTGGTCGACCAGCTGCTGGCGCGACGTACGACGCTCCTCCACCCCGGCGACGTCCAGCGGCAGCCGGGCGTCCTGCAGCGCGCCACGGAGCTGCACCAGCGCCGTGAGCATGCGGGAGTCGTGGTCGGGAGAGACCGTCATCGGGTGGGTACCACCTGTCCGGGGAAAGCGATCGTCGGGCGGAGCTCGTCGATGCGCTGGAGGAACTGCTGGCCGCGGGCGGCGTAGTCCGGCGGCGGCGTGCCCCGCAGGTAACGGTAGTGGAGGAAGCCGAGCTCGATGGTCGCCTGCTGGTAGTCGCGCATCGCCCGCTCGCCCGGCTTGCCGCCGACGCTGCGTGCGTAGGCGCGGCTGCGGCGGCGCGCACCGAGGTCGACGACCCAGCCGATGTCGGTCGCCGGGACCAGGCCGCGGTTGGCGGCGTCGGTGAGCGCCGAGGCCAGCAGCCGGCGCTCCGAGCTCCGCGACCAGATGGCCAGCGAGGCGATGCCGACGAAGACGGGCGCCATCAGGACGACGTACGCGATCCCGAAGCTGTCGGCGCCGTAGACGGTCGCGGTGTTCCAGGTGGCGTGCGCGACCACGGCGCAGGCGAGACCGGCGAGCGGCCACAGCGCGCGGGCACCGCGGCTGCGGGCGTTGACGGCCAGGCCGACGCCGATGCCGGTGAACGCGGTGAAGAGGGGGTGCGCGAAGGGGCTGACGACGCAGCGCACCACGAACGTCGTCGTGACGGCCTCGATGCCGCCCGGGCCCATGCCGTCGGTGCCGTTGTACGCCGCGGCCAGGTAGAGGATGTTCTCGGTGAAGGCGAAGCCGATGCCGACCATGCCGGCGTAGACGATCCCGTCGAGGACGCCGTCGAGCTCGCCGCGACGCCACCACAGCAGGAGGAAGAGGAAGAGCCCCTTGCAGAGCTCCTCGGTCAGCGGCGCGACCAGCTCGAGCGAGAGCCGGTCGGTGACGCCACCCATGAGGCCACCGAGGCCCTGCAGCACGATCGCGGCGGCGGTCGCCACGAACGAGCCCCAGAGCAGACCCGAGGCGAGCATGCTCCGCGGCTCGGGCTCATAACGGTCCAGCCAGAGGTAGCAGGCGACCAGCGGACCGACCGGGACGGCCGCGAGCGCGGTGGCCAGGACGACCGTCCGCGGAGCACCCGCGAAGGCCAGGATCGCGAGGATCGCGAGGGCGCCGAGGCAGACCAGCACCGTGACGACCACCGTGAAGGCGACCGACGACGCGGCGCTCTCACGGCGGGTTCCGGGCATGGCCCGCAGCCTATCGGGGGCACTCTTCGAGCCCCGACTCCCGGCGTAGAGTGAGGTGCGTGAGCGAGCAGACCACTCCTGAGACCGCCGAGCCGAAGACCGAGTCGCACGACCCGGCCGTCCCCGCCGCCTACGCCGCCTTCATGCGCCAGGGCTGGGGTGACCGCGACCTCGACCTCGCGGTCGAGCCCGTCGCCGGACCTGCCGCACAGCGCCGCGCGAAGCTCGCGGAGGCCTTCCCCGGCGAGCGGCTGGTGCTGCCGGCCGGCACCTACAAGGTGCGCGCCTACGACACCGACTACCGGTTCCGGCCCGACACGGCCCACACCTACTTCTCGGGCAACCAGACGAGCGACGCCGTGCTGGTCGTCGACGACGGCGAGTCCGTGCTCTACGCCCGGCCGCGCTCCTCGCGCGAGACCGACGAGTTCTTCCGCGACCGGCAGTACGGCGAGCTCTGGGCCGGCCGTCGTCCCTCGCTCAAGGAGATCTCGGACTCCCTCGGCATCGAGGTCCGCCACATCGACGAGCTCCCGTCGTACGACGACGGCGACCGCAAGACGCGGGTGCTGGACGTCGACCCCGAGCTGACCCGGGTCGCCTCCGAGCTGCGGCTGATCAAGGACGACTGGGAGGTCGCGCAGCTCCAGGAGGCGTGCGACATCACCACGCTCGGCTTCGAGGACTCCGTGCGCGAGTGGGACGACGTCCTGAAGTACGGCGAGCGCTGGATCGAGGGCACCTTCTTCCGCCGGGCCCGGGCGATGGGCAACGACATCGGCTACGACTCGATCGTCGGGGGCGGTTCCCACGCCACGACGCTGCACTGGATCGAGAACTCCGGACCGATCACCCCCGGCCAGCTGGTGCTGCTCGACATGGGTGTCGAGAACCGCTTGCTCTACACCGCCGACGTCACCCGCACGCTGCCGATCGACGGCCGCTTCACCGACCTGCAGCGCGAGCTCTACGACCTCGTCTACAACGCCCAGCAGGCCGGCATCGACGCGATCCGGCCCGGTGAGCCCTTCCGGGCCGCCCACAACGCCGCGATGGAGGTGCTGGCGCACGGACTCGAGGCGATGCAGCTGCTGCCGGTCAGCGCCGAGGAGGCGCTCGACCCCGAGAGCCGGGTCTACGCGCGCTGGACGCTCCACGGCACCAGCCACATGCTCGGCATGGACGTCCACGACTGCGGCCAGGCCGCGCCGGCGGCGTACGCCGAGGGCACGCTCGCCGAGGGCATGGTGCTGACCGTCGAGCCGGGCCTCTACTTCCAGGAGGACGACCTGCTCGTCCCCGAGGAGCTCCGCGGCATCGGCATCCGGATCGAGGACGACATCGTGGTCACCGCCGACGGCTCGCGCAACCTCTCCGCCGCGCTCCCCCGCACCTCGACCGACGTCGAGGCGTGGATGGGCGAGCACCGGCGCTGAGGTGACCGTCCCCCAGACCGGGATCTTCGCGCTCGGCAACCTCGCCCACACCTATCTCGAGCTCGACCTGACGGGCGCGGACGCTGCGGCACTGGTGTCCGCCGTCGCCGACCTCACCGAGCCGCGGACGACGATGGGCGGGGTCAACCTGGTGACCGGGTTCCGTCCGGAGGTGTGGCGTGCCGTCGCGCCGGACCGGACGCCGGAGGACCTGCACGGCTTCGACGAGCCGGTCGACGGGATCGAGGGATTCACGATGCCCGCGACCCAGCACGACCTGGTGCTGTGGATCGCGGGGGCGTCGTACGACGTGGTCTTCGACGCGGCGACCGAGATGATCGCGGCGCTGCGCGACGTGGCGGTCGTGGCCGAGGAGATCGTCAGCTGGTCCTACCACCGCGACCTCGACCTGACCGGCTTCATCGACGGGTCGGAGAACCACTCGCTGCTGCTCGCCCCGACCGAGGTGCTGGTGCCCGACGGCTCCCCCGGTGAGGGCGGGTCGGTGCTGCTGCTGCAGAAGTGGGCGCACGACGCCGCGGCGTGGAGCGCGTTGAGCCAGGACCAGCAGGAGCAGGTGATCGGCCGGACCAAGCCGGACAGCATCGAGCTCGAGGACAAGCCCGCGACCTCCCACGTGGCCCGCACGGACCAGGAGGAGTTCGGTCAGATCTTCCGGCGCAACACGCCGTACGGCACCGTGACCGACCACGGCACCGTCTTCGTCGGCTTCAGCGCCACGCAGGCGCCGCTCGCCGACATGCTCGACAGCATGGCCGGCCGTGGCGGCGTACGAGACGAGCTGACTCGCTACTCGACGCCGCTCACGGGCGGCTACTACTTCGTGCCCTCGGCGAGCGACCTGCTGACCTTCGCCACGCCCGAGGACTGAACCCGGGTCAGGGTCAGCGCACGCCGGCCCGCTGCGAGCAGGTCGGCCACGCGCCCCAGCCCTGACCGTTCTGGATCCGCTCGGCGACGCGGATCTGCTGGGCCTTGCTGGCGCGGCTCGGGATCCGGGCGAACTTGCCGCCGCCGTACCCGTGCCAGGTGCCGCTGCTGATCTGCAGGCCACCGAAGTAGCCGTTGCCGGTGTTGATGTGCCAGTTGCCGCCCGACTCGCAGCGAGCGATCCGGTCCCAGGTCCGGGTGGGGGTGGCGTCCGCCGGGGCGCTCATCGCGACGACGGGGGTGATGGTGGTGGCCGCGAGGGCAGCCGTGGACAGCAGGGTGCGCATGCGCATGAAGGACTCCTACGACGCCTGCGGAGTTAGCTGTCGGGTTCGGGCTGGAGTTGCCCGGCCATCGATGTGGCTTCACCCCGAGGGTCGCGTCGCGACCCGAGGAACCTGGTTCCCCCGCTCCTGTCCGTGCTGTGATGCGGGACCCCCCGACCGGACAGGACTCGGCGTGCCCGGGTGGCCGTCCCGGTGTGCCGGGACCCGTCGAGGGTAGGCAGACCGCCCCACCCGACCTCAAATCGAGACCGGGCGGTGCGGGCGTGAGACGCGCCACTTCGTTCAGGGGTAGTCACGGACGTCGTGGTGGTCGATTTGCCCGTGGAGCCACCACAACGTCCGTGACTACCCCGCCGCTTCACCCGGTTCGGGTGGCGCGACGTCCCTGGATCGACGGCCACGATGAGCTGCCGATCGCGGTGGAGCGGCGGCGAGCAGACAAGGAGTCGTCGTGACCGAGACCGTGCAGCGTCAGGTGCTTCCCATCCCCGACCAGGCAGCGCGCGGCCCCGTCACGTACGACGCCAAGGACCCGGACACGGCCTTCCCGCCGATCGTGCCGCTGCTGCCCCCGGAGGGCGCGCCCAACGTCCTGGTCGTCCTGATCGACGACTGCGGGTTCGGGGCCTCCAGCGCCTTCGGCGGGCCGATCAACACCCCCACGTTCGACCGGCTCGCCGAACAGGGCCTGCGCTACACCCGCTTCCACACGACGGCGCTCTGCTCGCCGACCCGGGCGGCGCTGCTCTCGGGCCGCAACCACCACACGGTGGGCATGGGCGGCATCACCGAGATCGCGACCTCGGCGCCGGGCTACAGCTCGCTGCGGCCCAACACCTGCGCCCCGCTGGCCGAGACGCTCAAGCTCAACGGCTACTCCACTGCCCAGTTCGGCAAGTGCCACGAGGTGCCGGTCTGGCAGACCAGCCCGATGGGGCCCTTCGACAACTGGCCGTCCGGCGGCGGCGGGTTCGAGCACTTCTACGGGTTCCTCGGCGGCGAGACCAACCAGTACGCCCCGGCGATCTACAGCGACACCACCCCCGTCGAGCCGGACCGTACGCCGGAGGAGGGCTACCACTTCACCGAGGACATGACCGACCACGCGATCGCCTGGGTGCAGCAGCAGAAGGCGCTGATGCCGGACAAGCCGTTCTTCGCCTACTTCGCCCCCGGGGCCACCCACGCTCCCCACCACGTGCCGGTCGAGTGGTCGGACAGGTACAAGGGCAGGTTCGACCAGGGCTGGGACGCGCTGCGCGAGGAGACCATCGCGCGCCAGAAGGCTCTCGGCGTCGTGCCGGAGGACGCCGACCTGACCGAGCGCCACGAGCAAATCCCCGGCTGGGACGAGATGCCCGACGACCTCAAGCCGGTGCTCGCCCGCCAGATGGAGGTGTACGCCGGCTTCCTCGAGCACACCGACCACCACGTCGGGCGCCTGATCGACGCGCTGGCCGAGCTGGAGATCCTCGACGACACCCTCGTCTACGTGATCATCGGCGACAACGGCGCATCGGCCGAGGGCGACCTCCACGGCACGTTCAACGAGCTGATCAACCTCAACGGCGCGACGGCCCTCCAGACCACCGAGTTCATGGCGGAGCGCATCGACGACTTCGGCACGCCGTCGGCGTACAACCACTACGCCGTGGGCTGGGCGCACGCCATGAACACGCCGTACCAGTGGACCAAGCAGGTCGCCTCCCACTGGGGCGGCACCCGCAACGGCACGATCGTGCACTGGCCGGGTGGCATCGACGCCCGCGGAGAGATCCGCAACCAGTTCCACCACGTCATCGACGTGGCGCCCACCGTGCTCGAAGCCGCCGGGCTCCCCGAGCCCACGTTCGTCCACGGCGTGCAGCAGAAGCCCTACGAGGGCGTCAGCATGGCCTACACCTTCGACGAGGCCGGTGCCGCCGACCGGCACGACATCCAGTACTTCGAGATGTTCGTCAACCGCGGCATCTACCACCGGGGCTGGACCGCCGTGACGCGGCACTCGATCCCCTGGGACCCGACGACCCCGGGCGCGATGGACGACGACGTGTGGGAGCTCTACGCGCCCGACGACTGGACCCAGGCCCACGACGTCGCCGCCGAGCACCCCGACAGACTCGCCGACCTGCAGCGCAAGTTCCTCCTCGAGGCGGCGAAGTACAACGTCTTCCCCCTCGACGACCGCCGCGTGGAACGGTTCGACCCCGTCCTCGCCGGCCGTCCCAGCCTGGTGAGCGGCACCCGCCAGCTGCTCTTCGGGGGCATGCGGCGACTGACCGAGAACACCGTGCTCAACGTGAAGAACAAGTCGCACGCCGTCACCGCTGACATCCACGTCCCCGACGGGGGCGCATCCGGGGTCATCGTGGCCCAGGGCGGGGCGTTCGGCGGCTGGAGCCTCTACCTGCTCGAGGGTCGTCCCACGTACTGCTACAACCTCTTCGGCCTCGAGCGGTTCCACGTGCGCGGCGACACCCAGGTAGCGGCGGGAGACCACCAGGTCCGGGTCGAGTTCGCGTACGACGGCGGAGGTCTGGGCAAGGGCGGAACCGTCGACCTCTACGTCGACGGCGGCAGGGTCGGCGGCGGGCGCATCGAGCACACCGTCCCGCTCATCTTCTCGACGGACGAGACGCTCGACCTCGGCTCCGACACCGGGACGCAGGTCAGCGACGACTACGACACCCGTGGCAGCGAGTTCACCGGTCGCATCCACCGCGTCCAGATCGACCTCGGCGAGGACGCCGACGACAGCGACCACCTGATCACGCCGGAGGAGCGGATGCGGATCATCACGACCCGGCAGTAGCCCCGGTCCCGCGGTCGCCCCGGGTCGTGCCGGGCTCGGGGCTGATGCCGTTCTGGATGGCCCAGCTCACCGCCTGCGAGCGACTGGTGACCCCGATCTTCTGGTAGGTCGTGCGGATGTAGGTCTTGACCGAGTTGATCGACAGGTAGAGCTGGGCGGCGATCTCCTTGTTGCTCCGCCCCTGCGCGATCAGTGACAGCGTCTCGGCCTCGCGGTCCGAGAGCCCCACGGTGTTGCCGTTGCGCAGGGCCGCGGCGGCACTCACCCCGGAGCCGACGGTCGGGTCCTCCCCCGCGTCGCCGACCACCCAGCCCGTCACCGCCGAGTCGATCGCAGCCAGCAGGTCGTCAGTGTCGACCGCCAGCGAGAAGTACCCCTGCGCCCCGCGCTGCAAGGCCCGGCTCGCCAGGTCCGGGCGCAGGTCGTGGGAGATCACGAGGACGTGCGACGTCGCGTGGTCGACCAGGTGATCCAGGTCGCGGCCATCGCCGCGGAGCATCCCGATGGCGTCGTACAGCACCACGTCCGGTTCCACCGACAGCTCGGCGTCGGACACACCGGGCTGCCCGAGGCGTGGCGTGGGCACGAGCTCGACCCGGTCCGGGTGCCGAGCCAGCAGGCCAGCGACACCGGCCGCGACGATCGGCTGCGGACTCACGACGCTGACGCGCACAGGTTCGTTGCTACGCATGCGGGAATCTTTCCCGTCGCCGCAGCCCGACCCAAACCTTTCACCCCAAAGGGTTGGACCGGGACGTGGCCATGACCCGCCGCAGAGTGAGCGACGGGCCATGCAACTCGACCTCGAGTCCCCGCAGCAGTGGCGTGAGGCTTCACCCAGCCGCGTGCGGTACGGGAGCAGTGCCCCGCAAGCCCTCAGTTCATGTCCTCAGGTGGACGGTGCTGCATAATCTGCCGGGGCGGAAGCACAGCGGGGCTGGCTTCCGGACTCCCGCCCCTGTAGCTCAGCTGGATAGAGCAAGAGCCTTCTAATCTCTAGGTCGCAGGTTCGAATCCTGCCGGGGGCACCGCGGTCGGCATCAGCCCTGCTGGAGCTTGCCGAAGGCGCTGCGGTGGAAGACCAGCGGCGTGCTGGCGTCGGCGTGGTCGACGTGGCGCACGGAGTGGAGCTCGAGCAGCACGAGGACGTGGTCGCCCGCCTCGACCTCCTGGTAGATCGTGCAGTCGAACTGCGCCAGGCCCTCGTCGAGGGTGACGGCTCCCCCGGGCGCGACCGTGTAGGCGATCTCGTCGAAACGCTCGTCGACCGGACCGGCGAGCTGGCGGCAGACCACGTCGTGGTGGTCGGCCAGGACGGTCACGCCGAGGTGGTCGGCGCGGCGCAGGACGGGCCACGTCTTCGACGAGACCGCCAGGTTGATCGACACCAGGGGCGGGTCGAGGCTCACGGACGCGAACGAGCTCGCAGCGAGGCCGACCGGCCTGCCGTCGACCTCGGCGGCCACGGCGACGACCCCCGACGGGAAGATGCCGAAGGCCTGACGGAGCCGGGCAGGATCGAGGTCCTGGTTGGTGGTCAGGTTGGTGGACAGCGTCGAGGCGGTCACGCGGCACGTCCTTTCAGGAGGGTGGTGACTGTCGGTCGGGTGCGGTCGAGCCAGTCGGCGTACGCCGCCGGGTCGTCGTGCTGCGCGTCGAGGACGTAGAGCCCTCGGCCGGGCACGGTGCCGCCGATCTCGGTGAGCACCGGCCGCAGCGACAGCTCGGGCGCGAGGGAGTGGGCAGGGCCGCCGCCGAGCATCAGAGGTACGGCGAGCCCGCTCAGCCCGGTCCCGCCGGCGAACCGGTCGAGGAAGAGCTTGAGCAGCCCCGTGTAGGTGCCCTTGTACGTCGGGCTGGCGACGACGACCAGGTCGGCGGCACCGACCTGCGCGACGAGGTCGGCGACGGTCGGGTCGGACCAGTCGAGCATGGCGGGCCCGAGGGTGGCGAGGTCGACCACGAGGTCCGGCTCGCCGGCCAGCTCGCGGGCGACGTACGTCGCGGCCGCCAGTGTGCGGCTGGCCGGCTTCGGGTTGCCGACGACGACGGCGATGCCGCTCATCGGGCTGCCGTGACGACGTCGGGAAGGTCGGACCCGAGCCGGAGCGACTCGAGGAAGAGCACGATCGTGGCCGCCACCGACCGGTGCGACAGGTCGTTGAGCACGTCGTGACGACCGCCCTCGACCAGCCGCACGCGAGCGGTCGAGGCACCGAGGTAGGGCTCCACGACGCTCGGCGGCGTGACCACGTCGGCGGTGCCGTGCAGGACGAGCGTCGGCTTCGTCGGCGCCACCAGGTCGACCGAGGTCCACGGCAGCGGCTGGCTGAGCGCCCCTCGACCGAAGTCCTCGTCCTCCTCGATCACCCGTCGGTGCACCGGGCACGCCGAGCGCGCCTCGACCTCGTCGGACCACGAGTCGACTTCGGCCGACTCCGGCAGCACGATGCCCGCGATCACGGCGGCGTCCACCGGCAGCGACTCGGCAACCGTGGCGACGAGGGTCGCTCCGGCATCGGTGCCGAGCAGCACCTTCGGCGACGGCAGCGACTCGTCGGCGAGCAGCTTCTCCACCGCGACGACGGCATCGTCGACGTCGTCCAGCGAGAGCGGCACCAGCCGCACCTTGTAGGCGTCGGCGGAGAGCCGCCCGCCGAAGCGGGCGTACGACGCGGGCGTCTCGCCGCGGCCCGGCAGGACCACGACGGTGCCACGCGGCGTACCGCCGACCGGCTCGTCCCAGGCGGTGATCTCGGTGTGTGTCATCTGAGTGCTCCTCATCGGTGGGCCCAGCTGGAGGTGAACCAGTGCACGGCACCGGTGTCCGGGTCGTAGGAACGGCGCGGCAGTGTGCCGATGTCGGCGCCGTAGACGTGGATCCCGACGACGGGGACGTCGCCGCCGCAGCGGACCTGGTGCACGTCGTCGTCGGTGGTGCAGCAGACGGTCACCTGGCCGGCGCCCCACTCGTCGGTGCCCTCGGCAACGAGAGGTACGTCGGGGACGGTCGGCTTCTCGTAGCGGGTCTCGACCTCGACGCCGCTGTAGATCCCGACGACGCCCCAGGTCTCGTGGCCGTGCACGGGCGTGCCCTGCCCGACGTTCCAGACCGCGCTCGCGATCGAGAAGGAGCCGTCCTCGGCGACGTGCAGCGGATACATCACGTAGCGCTCGGTGTCGGGCTGGACCTTGTCGGCCGGCAGCTCGAAGCCGGCTGCGAGCACCTCGGTGAGCTCGGCCTGGATCGCCGCGGTCAGCGACTTCTCGTCGAGGCCCGATCGGACCAGCTCCTGCACGGTCTGCGCGAAGGCCGCGATCTCGGGCACCTCGCTGCGGACGGGGACGATCTGCTGGGTCGCCTGTCGGGGTCCCCGCGGAATCGTCGGACGGAGGAGCGAAGCGGGGGAGGCTGAGGATTTCGTGGGGTGACTCATGCGATCTCCTTCTGAAGAGTGAGGCCGGCGTAGGCCGCGATGCGGTCGCGCAGGCCCGGCACGGCGACCGAGCGGGCCAGGTCGGCGAGCTCGGTGTCGGCGTCGTGCGGTGGACGGGTGGGTGGTGCCGCGCGCAGGGTGGCGTCGAGCGAGGACGGAGACCCGGTCACCTGGTGCGCGCCGAGCTCGGTCCGGCGTCGGGCGCCGAGGACGACGCCGAAGGCGCTGCCCGGGAAGCGGAGCGTCACGGACGGGTCGACCAGCCGGTGGTCGCAGGCGAGCACCAGATCGGCACCCGCGCCGACGGCCGCCCCCTCGGCGACCGCGACGGTGACGTACGGCGCGGAGAGCAGCCGCTCGAGGAGCAGGCCGATCCGCAGGAACCGCAGCGCCAACGAGGCATCCGACTCGTGGGCCAGCCCGCCGAGGTCGAAGCCGGCCGCGAAGTGGCGCTGGTTGCCCCGGAGCACCAGCGCCCCGGGACACTCCTCGTCCGCCTCGTCGAGCACCTCGTGGAGGTCCTCGACGAGCTCGGCGGAGAGCGCGTTGGCGCGGTCGGGCCGGTGGAGCGTGACCGTCCACGCCGCACCGCGGTCGACGAGGAGGCTCATGCGCTCACCCACTCGTCGTACACGTCCACATCCGCGCCCAGCACCGGGGCAGCCCGGTCGAGCCGGGCGTCCTGACCCTCGATGCGCACCGGGAAGACCACGGTCGGCGTCGGTCCCGCGACCGGTACGTCGAGCTCACCGACCAGACCGGTCGCCTCGACGTGCGGGTCGGCGAGGATCTCGCCGAAGGTGTTGAGCGGACCGCACGGCACCCCCCGGGCGCGCAGCTCGGTGAGCCACTCCTCCCGCTTGCGCAGCGCGAACCGCTGCTGGAGCAGTGCCTCGAGCTGGTGCTGGTGGGCGACCCGGTCGAGCTGGGTCAGGAATCGCGGGTCGGCGACCAGCTCGGGCAGCCCGACGACATCCGCGACCGCCGCCCAGAGCCGGTCGTTGCCGGCCGCGACGGTGAAGTCGCCGTCGGCCGCGGTGAAGCCCTGGTAGGGCGCGTTGCGCGGGTGCGCCGTGCCGAGCCGGCCGGGCTCGTGCCCGGATCCCCAGTACTCACTGGTCTGCAGGGCCGAGATGCCCAGCAGGCAGTCCAGCATCGGGCAGTCGACGCGCACCGAGACGCCGGTGCGACCGACCTGCGGAAGCAGTGCTGCGATCGTGTACGCCGCGTAGAGGCCGGCCGCGAAGTCTCCGACCGGCACCCCGGCCTTGGCCGGACCGCCGTCGGCCGGACCGGTCACGCTCATCAGGCCGGACATGCCCTGGATCACGACGTCGTACGCGCCGTCGTTGACGTAGGGACTGGTGAGTCCGTAGCCGGAGATCGAGCAGTAGACGAGCCCGGGGTGGCCTTCGCTGACGGTGTCGTAGCCGAGTCCGAGCCGGTCGAGCACGCCCGGCCGGTAGTTCTCGACCACGACGTCGGCCGCCGCGATCAGGTCGCGAGCGCGCTGGAGGTCGGCCGGGTCCTTGAGGTCGGCGACCACCGAGCGCTTGTTGCGGTTGACCGATGCGAAGTTGTGGCTGAACCGCTCGTCGCCGTCACTCGCGAAGGGCGGCCAGCCGCGCATCTGGTCACCGGTCGGGGGCTCGATCTTGACCACGTCGGCGCCGAGGTCCGCGAGCAGCATGCCCGCGAACGGCCCGGCGGCGACGTGGGCGAGCTCGACGACCCGCACTCCGTCAAGCGGTCGCACGGGTCAACGTTCGGTGGGCGAGCTCCTGGCGGACCAGGGGCAGCAGGTCGCGCCCGTAGTCGATGGCGTCCTGGAGCGGGTCGTAGCCCCGGATGAGCACGGTGTCGACGCCGATCTCGACGTAGTCGAGGATCGCCGCCGCGACGGTCTCGGGCGAGCCGACCAGAGCGGTGGAGTTGCCGCCACCACCGACCGCCTTCGTGGTGGGGGTCCACAGGCAGCGGTCGTGCAGCTCGCCCTTCTCGGCGACCGCGAGCAGCCGCTGCGAGCCGGCGTTCTCCGGCGCCGCACCCTGGGGGTGGAGCTTGCTGACCTTCTCCTTGAACTGCGCGCCGACCGCGCCGTTGATCGTGTCGAGGATGCCGTGCGCGCGCTCCCAGGCCTCGGCGTCGGTGCGCCCGAGGATCGGCCGGAAGGAGACCGAGATCCGCGGCCGATGCGCGCGACCGGCCTCGGCGGCCCGCTGGGAGACCGTGGCGATCTGGTCGCCCGTCTCCTTGAGCGGCTCGCCCCACAGCATGTAGGTGTCCGCGCGCTTCGAGCCGACGACGTACGCCGCCGGCGAGCTGCCGCCGAAGAAGAGCTCGAGGTGGCGGTCCTGGTAGGGGAAGACCTGCGGGTCGAAGCCCTCGAACCGGTAGTAGATGCCCTCGTGGTCGCGCGGACCGCGGGTGTCCCAGGCGTCGCGCAGGATGCCGAGGTACTCGTCGGTGCGCGAGTAGCGCTCGTCGTGGGGCACGTAGTCGCCCTCGCGGCGCTGCTCGACGTTGCTGCTGCCGGTCACGATGTTGAGCGCGACCCGCCCCTTGCTGAACTGGTCCAAGGTCGAGAACGTCCGCGACGCGAGCGTCGGGTGCACGACGCCGGGACGGTGGGCGATGAGCAGCCCGAGGCGCTCGGTGTGGCCGGCGACGTACGCCGCCACCTGGTTGCCCTCGGACCAGCCGGAGCCGTAGCCGATGAGGACCCGGTCGAAGCCGCCGTCCTCGTGGGCCTTCGCGAAGCGGGCGGTGTAGTCCGGGTCGATCACCGGGCCGCTGGGGGGTCGGATCTCGGAGGCGTCGGCGGTGCCGATCATGCCGAGGATCTCCACGTCGTCGTACGTCATGTCAGGTCTCCTGTCAGCCGGCCAGAGCCGGGCGGTCGTGGGCGCCGGCGCGGACCAGGTCGATCACGCGGGCGTACTTCTTGGCGTCCTCGAACGGGTCGAAGCCGCGGATGAGGAGGGTCGTGACGCCCAGGTCGACGTAGTCGAGGAGTCCGGCGGCGACCTGCTCGTAGGTGCCGACCAGCGAGGTCGAGTTGCCGGCGCCGCCGGTGACCTTGGCGAGGGCGGTCCAGAGACGGGTGTCGTGGACGTCGGACTCCTCCGCGGCCGCGACCAGGCGCCGAGAGCCGACCGCGGTCTGGCCCATCGCGCGCACCTGGCCGGGGTCCACGCCGTCGGCCTTGGCCTTGGCGCGGGCGAGGATGTCCTCGGCGCGGGCCCAGGCCTCCTCCTCCGTGTCGGCGACGATCGGGCGCAGGCTCACCGAGAACCTCGGGTTGCGTCCGTACGGCGCCGCCGCGGCCCGGACCTCCGCGATCCGCTGGCGGATGCCGTCGAGCGGCTCGCCCCAGAAGGCGTAGGCGTCCGCGTGCTTGCCACCGACCCGGATCGCGTCGTCGGACGCCCCGCCGAAGTAGATCGGGATGGTCGGCTCGGGGCGGATCGACGACCACGCGCCCGTGACCTTGTAGAACTCGCCCTCGTGGTCGAACGGCGTCGTCGACTCCCACTCCTTGCGGACCACGGTGAGGAAGTCGTCCGTGCGCCGGTAGCGCTCCTCCTTGGTCAGGTAGTCGCCGTCGCGCTGCTGGTCGGCGTCGTCCCCGCCCGTGATCACGTGCATCGCCACCCGGCCGGGGTGGAAGGCGTCGAGCGTGGCGTAGGCACGGGCCGCGATGGTCGGCGCCCAGAAGCCGGGCCGGTGCGCGAGCAGCACCTTGAGCGTGTCGGTCGCCTCGAGGGTCTGGTCGGCGATCACGAAGCCGTCGGGCATCGACGAGGAGTGGGCGATCAGCACCCGGTCGAAGCCCGAGGCCTCGTGGGTGCGGGCGAGCTCCGCCGCGAACTCCTTGTCGACCAGCGGGCCGACCGGAGCGCCCACCTCGGTGTGCGTGTGGAAGCCGGCGGTGACGGCGCTGCCACCGCCCTCGGTGGCGACGCGCTGGGTGGCGGTGATGCCGATGAACTCGAGGTCGGTCATGCGGACTCCTTCTGGGACACGGGCTGGGTCTCCCACTGGCCGGCGACGTAGCAGGCGGCCGAGCGGTGGTCGGCGCCGTCGAGGCGCTCGAGGGGCGGTTGGGTGCGGCAGGCGTCGTGGGCGAAGCGGCAGCGGGCCGCGAAGACGCAGCCGCCCTCAGCCACCCACCCGGCACGGCTGTCGTCGTCGAGGCGTACGTCGGACGGGCGGATCTCGTGGTGCCGCTCGACGCTCGGGGCAGACGCGGTGAGCAGGGCCGTGTAGGGGTGTGCCGGGTTCTCCAGCACGTCGCGCGTCGGACCGTGCTCGACCAACCGGCTGCGGTAGAAGACCGCGACCCGGTCGGCGATGCCGGCCAGCGACGAGAGGTCGTGCGCGATGAGCACGACCGCCAGGTCGAGGTCGCGGCGCAGCCGGTCGAGCAGGTTGAGCACCAGGTTGCGGTTGGAGACGTCGAGCGCGCTGACCGGCTCGTCGCAGAAGAGCAGCTTTGGCTTCGTGACGATCGCGCGAGCCAGGGAGACCCGCTGCCGCTGACCCCCGGAGAGCTGGCGCGGCCTGCGACCGCGGACCGAGGCCGCGTCGAGCCCGACCTGCGTGAGCGCCTCGTCGACGAGTGCCGCCTTCTCCTTCGAGGAGCGGCCACCGGCGATGTCGAGCGGTTCACCGACGATCCGGGCGACCGTGAGGTCGGGGTCGAGCGAGCGCAGCGGGTCCTGGAAGACCAGCTGCACCTGCCCGGCCCGTCGGAAGTCGCGCAGCGCGCGGCCCTTGAACGAGCCGAGGTCCTGACCGTCGAACTCGATCTCGCCTGCGGCCGGCGCGACCAGCCCGACCGTGGCGCGGGCGAGCGTCGTCTTCCCGCTGCCGGTCTCGCCGACGATGCCGACGATCTCGCCGCGGTGGACCTCGAGGGTCGCACCGTTGAGGGCGGCACCGGTGCCGACGTTGGTGCCGCGGCGCGGCTTGGCGTAGGTGACCGACAGGTCGGTCACCCGGAGCAGGGGGGCGCTCATGCCGTCACCCCCACGCGGACGCAGCGGGCGGCGCGGTCGCCACCCAGGTCGACCAGCGGGACCGGGCGCTCGACGCACGCGGGGGCGGCGTACTGGCACCGCGGAGCGAACCGGCAGCCGGGCAGCTCCTCCCCCGCCGCCGGCGGCTGTCCGGCGATGGTGTCGAGAGTGCGCCGCGACCAGTCGCCGATGGAGGCGACGCGCATCAGCGCCTGGGTGTAGGGGTGCTGAGGATCGCCCAGCACCTGCTCGGTGGGCCCGCTCTCGACGATCTCTCCGCCGTACATCACCAGCACCCGTTCGCAGGTCTCCGCGACGACCGCGAGGTCGTGGGTGACCAGCAGCAGGCTGAGCTGGTGGGTACGCCGCAGCCGCCGGAGCAGCTCGAGGATCTCGGCCTGGACGACGGTGTCCAGCGCGGTCGTCGCCTCGTCGGCGATCAGCAGCTCCGGGTTGAGCGACACCGCGATCGCGATGATGACGCGTTGCAGCATCCCGCCGGAGAGCTCGAACGGGTACTGGTGGTAGACGTTCGCCGCGTCGTGGATGCCGACCTCGGTCAAGAGCTCGAGGGTGCGCGCCCGGGCGTCCTTGCGCTTGAGCCCCCCGCGGACCCGCAGCTGCTCGTCGACCTGGTGACCGACCGTGAGCGAGGGGTTGAGGTAGGACGCCGGGTCCTGGAAGACCGCGGCGATCCGGGTGCCGCGGATCTGGTTCCAGGTGCCGCGCCGTGCCGTGGTGAGGTCGACCGAGTCCGACCCGTTGCCGAGCACGATCGAGCCGTGGTCGACCTCGCCGCTCTCGGGCAGGAGGCCGAGCACCGCGCGGCAGGTGAGCGTCTTGCCGGAGCCGGACTCGCCGACCAGGCCGACCGACTCGCCCTTGCGGATCTCGAACGACACGTCGCGGACGGCGACCAGGTTGTCGCCGACGCTGACCTGCAGACGCTCGACGTCGAGCATCGGAGCGGCGTCGGTGCGGGGCTCAAGCAGCGTAGACACGCTGGTCCTCCTCTTCGGTCACGACGACACCGCCGGCCAGAGCCGGTACGCCGATGGGGGTGTTGTCGCGTCGCGTGGTGGCGCGGGTCCAGAGGCTGCGTCGGCGGCGGACCTGGCCCGTGCTCGCCTCGCGGATGCAGTCGGCCAGGATGTTGAGCGCGCCGACGGTGAGCATCAGCAGGACCCCCGGGAAGATCGGTGCCCAGGCCTGCTGCTCCAGGAAGCCGAGGTCGGCCGAGAGCATGCCGCCCCAGGTCGGTGTCGGCGGGACGATGCCGAGTCCGAGGAACGACAGGGACGCGACGATCAGCAGCGCGGTGCCCATCGCGTGCGCCCCGGCGACCGCGACGTTGGGCAGGATCTTGGTCCAGATGTGGGTGCGCAGGGTCCACCAGCGCGAGGCGCCCATCAGCTCGGCAGCCTCGACGTACTGCGTCGTCCGCAGGCCGAGCGCCACCGCACGGGTGATCCGGAAGAAGCCGGGGCTGGTCAGCACGCCGACCGCGATCATCGCCTGGTGCAGCCCGTTGCCGAGGGTGCCGGCCACCGCGATCGCGAAGACCGTGAAGGGCAGGATCATCAGGGTGTCGCTGATCCGCAGCGAGACCCACTCGCCGGCGCGGCCCATCCACACCGACGCCAGTCCGGTCGGTACGCCGAGGACGAGCCCGACGGCGACCGCCTCGAGAGCGCCGATGACCGAGAGCCGGGTGCCGGCCATCAGCCGGCTGAGCACGTCGCGGCCGACGTAGTCGGTGCCGAGCAGGTAGTGGCCGCTCGGGTTGGCGAGCACGTCGGGGAACTGGTGGAGCGGGTCGTGCGGCGCGAGCCGCTCGCCGAAGATCGCGAGGAACACGACGGCGCCGAGGATCACCAGCGCCACGCGGGCGCTCGGGATCCGGAGCAGGTTGCGGACCGTTGTCATCGGGGACCTCCGTGGGCGCCGCCGCGACGGGCGGCGGGGTTGAGCAGCACCTGGAGGGCGTTGATCACCAGGCTGCCGGCGAGCACGATCACCGCGGTCACCAGGAGGGTGCCGAGGACGACGGGCACGTCGCCGCGCTGCGCCGACTGGAGCGCGAGCTGGGCGATGCCCGGGAGGTTGAAGAGCTTCTCGGTCATCACGGCGCCGCCGATGATGAGAGGGATCGCCATGCCGATCACCGCCAGCGTCGGCGCGATCGCGTTGCGGAGCACGTGACCGAAGAGCACCCGGCGTCGCGAGTAGCCACGCATCTCGGCGCCGATCGCGTAGTTCTCCCGGAGCGCGCCGACGAGCGAGGTGCGCAGCTGTCGGGCGATGTTGGCGGCCACCTCGAGGCTCAGCGCCAGCGCCGGCATGATCGCGAACCGCAGCCACTGGGTCGGGCTCTGGTCGAAGGCGACGTAGCCACCGGCCGGGAGCAGCTGGGCCTTCACCGAGAGCAGCACGATCAGGGCGATGCCGATCACGAACGGCGGGAGTGTCGCGACGATCGAGCAGACCACCGTGACCGCCCGGTCGACGAGGCCGCCCTCGCGCAGCGCCGCGCCGACACCGGCCGCGACGCCCATCACGATCGCCAGCACCAGGGCCAGCAGCGCGATCGACAGGTCGACGGGCAGTGCCTGCCGGATCGAGTCGGACACCGGCACGGTCGTGAACCACGACTGGCCCAGGTCTCCGTGCAGGGCGTTCCCGAGCCAGGTGAAGTAGCGAGGGACGAGGGGCTGGTCGAGACCGAACTGGTGGTTCATCCGGGCGATGTCGTCCGGCGTCGCGGTCTCCCCCAGCACGGCGGCGGCCGGGTTGCTCTTGCTCAGCGCACCGAGGGCGAACGTCACGACGGAGGCGAGGAAGAGCACCGTGACCGTGGTCAGCACCAGGCGCCCGAACGGCCGGGCGACCGCGAGCACGTGGTGCGCCGCCCCGTCGCGCCGGGTGCGAGGCGCGACGGGGACGGCAGTCAGGGTGGTGGAGGTCATGCGGTGATGCCCTCCCAGCGGCGAAGGCTCGGGAGCTGCTGCAGCTCGGAGACGGACTTCGCCCGGACGATCACCGACGGCGCGTCGTAGAGGAACGTGTTCGGGAAGTTGGTCACCGCGAGCTTGGTGGCCTCCTGGAGCAGGGCCGGGTACGACGCGTCGTCGGTCGGTGTCGCACGCACCTTCTCCAGCTGCTTCTGGAGCGCGGCGTTGGTCCCGCGCGCCGGGTTCATCAGGCCGGTGTCGCTGAACAGCACCTGGAAGGCCTGCACGGGCGACTCCCGGCCGGCGAACCCGTCGTACACGAGCGCCTTCGAGTGGTCGATGTAGACGAGCTGCGTGAACTGCGTGAGCGGGATGGTCTCGATCTCCAGGTCGATCCCGATGTCCTTGAGCTGAGCCTGGATCTGCTCGGCGGCCGGCGGCGTCGGCGCCGGGACGGAGAAGGTCCCCTTCACGCCGTCCTTCAGGCCGGCGTCGGCGAGGATCTGCCTCGCCTTGTCGGGGTTGTAGGCGTAGATGTCGTCGAGGTCGTCGTTGTGGCCGACGTACCCCTGCGGGAAGGGCTGGTAGTTCACGTCGCCCACGCCGAAGTTCGTGGTCTTCTTGATGCCCTCGCGGTCGATGCCGTAGTGCAGCGCCTCGACGACGGCCGGGTTGTCGAAGGGCGCCTTGGTCGTGTTGACGTCGAGCACCGACACGAACATCGAGTCGAGGACCTGCACCTCGAGCCCGGCCTTTTTCGCGGCGTCGATGCCGGAGGCGGGGATCCGTACGACGTTGTACTGGCCCGAGCTCGCCGAGGCCACCGCCGTCGCCGGGTCGGGCTGCGGGTAGAGCTTGAACTCGTCGACCTTGATCTCGTCGGCGAGGTAGAAGTTCGGGTTCTTCTTCAGCTCGGCGTGGTCGTTCTGCGTGTACGAGGTCAGCGCGAACGGGCCGGATCCGGCCGGCTGGGTCGCCAACGACTTCGCGTCCTTCTCGAAGACGGCCGGGTTGACGACCATTCCCGTCTTGCCGGCGAACAGCAGCGGGTACTGGTAGTTCGTCGCGGTCAGGTCCACGACCACGTCGAGGGCGCCCTTCGCGGTCACGTCCTTGACGTCCAGCATCTGCGGCGCGACCAGCGATCCCTCCTCGGTGCGGGCCCGGTTGATGGACTTCGCCACGGCGGCGGCGTCCAGCTTCGAGCCGTCGGAGAACTTGAGGCCGGGCCGCAGCGTGAACGTGACCTGGGTGCCGTCGCTGTTGTACTTCCAGCTCTCGGCGAGCCACCCGACCGCGTTGCCGGACTTGTCGAGCGCGGTGAGCGCGTCGTACGTCAGCGCGAGCATCTGGACGTCGGAGCCGGCCGACGAGGTCACCGGGTCCCAGGTCGTCGGCAGCTGCCAGGCCCAGGTGATCGTGCCGGTGCCGCCGGCGGAGCCGGCCCCGGTCGACCCGGAGGTGCCGCCGCAGGCGTCGAGGGCGAACAGCGCTCCGGCGCCCAGCCCGATGCCGAGGAGTCGGCGCCTGCTGAGGGCGATGGGTGCTGGGCTGTCGGACTTCTGGGTGCGGATCAGGGCGCGGGACATGAAGGACCTCGGTCTCGTTTTTTCGGGGTACGGGGGTGGTCGGTCAGCCGGCGGTGGCGTACCGGTTGGGAGGAACGGGGATCCCGAGATGCCCGCGGAGGGTGGAGTGCTCGTAGTCGCTGCGGAAGACGCCGCGCTCCTGGAGCACGGGGACCAGCTCGTCGACCACGCGCCGGAAGTTGGCCGGGTGGTCGACGCCGACGTTGAAGCCGTCACAGGCGCGGGCGTCCCACCACTCGATGAGCTTGTCGGCGACCGTCTCGGCCGTCCCGACGAACTCGCTCTTGCGGAACTGGCGGGTGGCCTCGACCGCCTGTCGCAGGGTCCAGCCGTTGTCGACGGCGCGCTGGGTCACCTTCTGCGCCTGCGTGTAGAACGACCGCTCGCCGTGCTTCAGGGCCTCGGCCGGGAACGGCCGGTCGAGGTCGTACTGCGTGAAGTCGTGCCAGCCGAAGGGTCGGCCGAACTCCTCGAGCGCCGCCTGGAAGGTGTGGTCGCGCTCGTTGTTGGCCGCCTCGATCTCGCGGGCGTCCTCGTCGGTGTCGCCGATCACGATCTTGACGCCCGGCATGACCACCAGGTCGTCGGCGTCGCGGCCGAACTTCTCCACGGCCCGGCGCTTGATGTCGGTGTAGAAGGCCTGCCCGGACGGGATGTCCGGCGCGTGGGTGAAGATGCCCTCGCCGACGCTCGCCCCGAGGTCGCGGCCCTGGTCGGAGTCGCCGGCCTGGAAGATCACCGGGTGGCCCTGGGCCGAGCGGACCAGGTTGAGCGGGCCGCGCACCTTGAAGTAGGTGCCGTCGTGGTCGAGCACGTGCTGCTTGCTGCGGTCGAGGAAGACGCCCGTCTCCCGGTTGCGCACGAACGCGTCGTCCTCGTACGAGTCCCACAGCGCGTGCGCCAGCTCGACGAACTCCTGCGCCCGGCCGTAGCGGGTGTCGTAGTCGTAGTGCTCCTCGAGGCCGTAGTTGCCGGCGGTGCCGGCGTCACCGGTGGTCACGACGTTCCAGCCCGCGCGGCCGCGGCTGATCAGGTCGAGGCTGCCGAGCCGGCGGACCAGGTTGAAGGGGCTGTTGAAGCTGGTGGTCGCGGTGCCGACCAGGCCGATGCGACTGGTCTGGGTCGCCAGGGCGCTGAGCAGCGTCAGCGGCTCGAGCCGGTTGAGGTAGTGAGGCGGCGAGTACGGCGTGATGAACTGGCTGTCCACGATGAAGACCAGGTCGAACTTGCCCCGCTCGGCGAGCTGGGCCGTCTCGACGAACCAGTCGATGTCGACGCTCGCGTCGCCCGGGATCTCGGGATCGAGCCACAGCGTGTGGCTCCCCGGACCGCCGGTCCCGTAGGGCACGGCGCCCAGGTGGATCTGCCGCTTCGAGGCCATGCATCAGCTCCTGGTGTCTTGATTCCTTCTTAGTCGAGTAATTTACAAGACTTACACCAGTGAGATCCAACGACAGTCCGTGATCTCGACCCATCACCACCGCTCATGGGTATGTCTACTACTCTGGTGGACATGACTGCCGTACTCGACATTGGACCGCTGCGCAGCCTGGTCGCCGTCGCGGACTGCGGCGGCTTCCAGAGGGCGGCCACCTCCCTCCACCTGAGCCAGGGCGCGGTGAGCCAGCACGTACGCCGCCTCGAGGCCGCCGTCGGCCGACCGCTCGTCGAGCGCCACGGCCGCGGCTCCCGCTTCACCGTCGCCGGCGAGCTGCTCGTCTCCCGGGCGAGGCAGATCCTGGACCTGCACGACGAGACGCTGCGCGCCTTCGAGATCGAGTCCGTCGAGACGATCACGATCGGCTGCACCGAGCACGCGGCCGCTCAGCTGCTGCCCTCCCTGACCGCGGCGCTCGAGGCGTCAGCGCCGGGGCGCCGGTTCCGGGTCCGTATCGACCGCGGATCGCGTCTGCGTGACGGCCTCGCCAACGGCAGCATCGACCTCGCCCTGCTCCTCAACGCCAGCGACCCGGCCGCGATCCCCGTCGGCGACCTGGAGCTGACGTGGTACTCCTCCCCCGCGTGGTCGCTTCCGCGGCCGCCGGCCGCGGTCCCGATCGTCGCGTTCGACAACCCCTGCGCTCTGCGCACCCGCGCGCTCGAGACCCTGGCTGCCCAGGGGATCCCGGCTGTCGTCGCCTCCGAGGCGATCCAGCTCGCAGGCGTGCACGCTGCCGTCGCCGCTGGTCTCGGCGTGGCGCTGATGGCGACCCTGGGGCAGACCCCGGCGGGCCTGGTGCCGCGCGACGACCTGCCGACGCCGGAGCCGCTCCAGCTCTACATCTGCTCCCGCCAGGGACTGCCCGACGCGATCGCCCAGCTGGCCGCATCGACCGTCCGCCCGCTCCTCGGATCGACCGAGGCCGCCGTCGCGGTCTGAGTACCCGCACTCATCCGCTGCCTGCGACCCGTGGGACAGCCTGGGCAGCATGACCCAGACGGCGACCCGCACGACCCGCTACTCGAACCCGTTCCTGTGCCCGGACTGCGGCAGCCGCCTTCCCGTGCAGGTCGCGGACTGCCCGGCCTGCGGCCTGGTCCTCCGTAGCCCGCTGGCCTCGCAGCTGCTGCAGACACTGCGGTACGCCGACGACCTGCTCATCCAGCTGCGTGCGGAGTCGGTCGCCCAGGTCGCGCCGCCGCCAGCCATGCCGTCGTACCCCGCGCCGGCGCGCCGGCCCGCCGAACGGCGCGGCCTCTCCGCCCTCTCGATCCCGCGGATCCTGCTCGGCCTGGGCGCCCTGTGCCTGCTGGTCGCGGCCGTCATCTTCCTGGCCGTCGCCTGGACGTGGCTCGGCATCGGCGGGCGTACGGCGGTCCTGGTCGGCCTCACCGTGGTCAGCGGCGGACTCGGCGTCTGGCTCGCGGGCCGCGGGCTCCGGGTCGCGGGCGAGACGCTGACCACGGTGTCGCTGGGGCTGCTCACCCTCGACGTGGTGGGAGCCGACAACGCCGGCTGGCTCGGCGACCTCGACAACGCAGCACTCGTCGCGACCGTCGGCGGAGCCGTCCTCGTCGCGGCGCTCGCCCTCAGCGACCGCACCCTACTCGTGGCGCCTCAGCTGCTCGCCGCACTTGCGCTCTCCGTCGTCGGTCTCGGCGTCCTCGCTGCGACCGAGTCCGTCACCGTGGTGATCGCGCTGGTCGTGCTCGCCCACGCCGGCCTCGTGGCCGGGGCCGGCTTCCGGAGGCTGCGGGTGCTCCCGATCGCCGCCGGCGTCGGCACCGCTGCGTGGTGGGTCCTCCTCGCCCTGTGGGGCGTCGGCACCGCGAGCGACCACCTGTCGCTGCATAGTCTCTGGGTCGACGGCCACGGGGTCGCGCTGCTGATCGCCTCACTGATGCTGCTCGTCCCGGTCCCGTTCACCCGGGTGCAGACGCTCGTCTCGCGCGGGCTCGCCGCCGGCGCCGCGACGATGCTCACGGCGACTGCAGCCCTGCCTGCCCTCGACGAGGGAGCGAACGCCGTCGGCTGGGTGGCTCTTGCGGCCCTGGTCGGGTGGACGGCCGTCGCGATCGCGACCCCGCCGACCTGGCGGGTCGTGCCGCGGGCGCCGATGGTCCTGGCAGCGCTGCCCGTGTTCCTGCTGACCGTCACGCTCGCTCTGCAGGCCACGGTGAACGCCATCGGCGTGCACGCAGCCTTCAGCCAGGACGCCGGCGTCCGGCTCGGCGACCCGGTGACGACCGCCTCCCCCGCACTGCTGGTGCTCGGGGTCGCCGGACTGCTCCTCGCGGTCGTGTCCGTGCTGCCGAGGCCCGCCGCCCTCCCGGCACCGGTCGCACCGACCGCGCTCGCCCTCGCCGCGATCGGCGCCGTCGCCCTCCACCCCGTCCCGGCCTGGGGGGTCGTGACCGCACTCGTGCTGCTCGGCTCCGTGCTCGTCGTTGCGCTCCGCGGCGTCTGGGCGACGGCGGGCGTCGCGATCGTCGCCCTGGCTGTCCCAGTGGCCCTGTCGAGCGACGTCCTCACCGTGGTGGCGACCACCGTGCTGGTGGCGCTCACTGCGGTGATCACTGTTCGCGGGCGGCTCGAGGGCGGTGCCCTGCTGCCCCTCGCGATCACCGGTCTTCTGTGGTCCGGTGCGGCGGCGGCCGGTGTCGGGGTCGACTACCGCGCCCTGCCCGTCGTCCTGGTGCTCGGGGTGCTCGCCATCGCCGTTCCCCGCCTCGAGATCGAGGTCGCGGCCGGACTCGCTGCACTGGTGTGCTCGTGCGTCGCCGTCTCGGCGGCAGGGACGAGCTCGTCGGTCTCGCTCGCGTTCCACCTGACCCTGGCCGGCGTCCTGGTCACGGCCAGCGCTCTCGCGCACCCGGGTCGCCGGGAGCTCGGCTGGCTCGGCGGTCTGCTGCTGGTGCTGGCGACCTGGGTCCGGCTCGCCGACATCGGGGTCTCGGCTCCCGAGGCCTACACCCTGCCGAGCGCGATCGCCCTGCTCCTGGTGGGGTTGCAGCGCCTCCACAACGATCCGGACGCCTCGACCGGGCGCGCCCTGACGCCCGGGCTCCTGCTCGCGACGGTGCCCTCGCTGCTCTGGGTCCTGGTCGACCCGATCTCGGTGCGCTCGGTCGTGCTCGGCGCCGCGTGCCTGACGCTGGTCCTGGTCGGTTCAGCGCTGCGCTGGAACGCACCCCTGCTCGTCGGTGCGGTCGTCGGCACGCTCCTGGTGCTGCGCGAGCTCACGCCGTACGCCCTGCAGACCCCGCAGTGGGCGCTCATCGGGGTCGCCGGCACGCTGCTCACGGTCGTCGGCGTGACCTGGGAGAGCCGGCTGCGCGAGCTCCGGCAGGCGGCGTCGTACGTCGAACGCCTGCGCTGATCCTCAGTGCACGGCGCCGGGTGCGACGCTGCGCATCCGGTCCGGCTCGAAGCCGTGCCTCATGCCCCAGGCGACCGCCTGCGACCGCCGGGTCACCTCGATCTTGCGGTAGGCCGTGCGGATGTAGGTCTTGACCGAGTTGATCGAGAGGTAGCTGCGGTCCGCGATCTCCTGGTTGCTCAGCCCCTGGGTGATCAGCGCGAGCACCTCGGCCTCGCGGGCCGTGAGGCCGA
Organism: Nocardioides pollutisoli; assembly: GCF_040045055.1. Classification (NCBI taxonomy): domain Bacteria; kingdom Bacillati; phylum Actinomycetota; class Actinomycetes; order Propionibacteriales; family Nocardioidaceae; genus Nocardioides; species Nocardioides pollutisoli. The sequence goes on along the minus strand of NZ_JBDZDU010000001.1, from coordinate 2,931,427 downwards.
ACTCGCGGCCCGGCCACTCCCCGGACGCACCGCGGTCGACCGACGCCGCAGACTCGCGCGGCGCGACGGTCTCACCCGCGTGCACAGCCTCGATCGCCTCGACGATGTCGTTGGCGGACAGGCCCTTCGAGAGGTAGCCGGACGCGCCCCGCTGGATGGCCTTGTCCACCAGCTCGGGCTGCAGGTTCCAGCTGAAGATCGCGACCCGGGCGTCGCTGCCGCGCACGAGGTCCTCGAGGTCCACCCCGTCGCCCTGGACCTGACCGAAGGTGTCGTAGAGGATCACGTCGACCTCGGAGATGACCGGTAGTCCCGAGTCGAGCTCGACGATGTGCACCCGCTCGTGGTGCGGCGCCAACATCGCCGCCACGCCCGCGACCACCATCTCGTAGTCGTTGACGATCGCCACTCTGATCGGACCCGCTCCCATAACCTCACCCTACGTCTGTGACCCGGTCGACACGCGCCTCAATGCCGGGATCCGCCTGCTGATCAGGATAGAAAAGAAGTGCCCCGCTTGGTATGAGCCTGCGGGGCACAATTCATTTTCGGGTCACCTCGTCGCGTAGTCGTCGATCTCGCCGAGGATCCGGGTCTTCACGTCGTCCTCCGCGAACGACGCGCGGACCGCCGTACGCGCCAGGTCGGCGACGCCGGCCTCGTCGAGACCGAGCAGGTCGGCGGCGATCTCGTACTCCCGGTTGAGCGTGGTGCCGAACATCGGCGGGTCGTCGGAGTTGACCGTGATCGTCACGCCCGCGTCCCGGAAGGCCCGGATCGGGTGTTCCTCGAGGGTCGCCACCGCACGGGTCGCGATGTTGGACGACGGGCACACCTCGAGGGGGATCGCGTGCTCGGCCAGGTAGGCGAGCAGCTCGGGGTCCTGGGCCGACGACGTGCCGTGGCCGATCCGCTCGGCGCCGAGCAGCTGCAGGGCGTGCCAGACGGTCTCCGGACCGGTGGTCTCGCCGGCGTGCGGCACGCTGTGCAGCCCGGCGGCGCGGGCGGCGTCGAAGTGCGGCTGGAACTGCGGGCGAGGTACGCCGATCTCCGGGCCACCGAGACCGAAGCCGACCAGCGCGTCGGTGCGGTGGTGGAGCGCGAAGTCGAGGGTCGCGTCGGCCGCCGGCAGCCCGGACTCGCCGGGGATGTCGTAGATCCAGCGCAGCACGAGGCCGAAGTCGCGCTCGGCGGCGACCCGCGCGTCCTCGATCGCGTCGGTGTACGCCTCGATCGCCATGCCCTTGCCCTCGGTGTCGGGCAGGACCGACGTGTACGGCGTACACGTGAGCTCGGCGTACCGCAGACCCTGGCCGGTCGCCATCTCGCGGGCGATCTCGTAGGTCAGGTAGCGGATGTCCTCCGGCGTACGCACCAGGTCGACAACCGCGAGGTAGACCTCGACGAAGTGCGCGAAGTCGCGGAACTCGAAGAAGCGGCGCAGCTCCTCGGGGTCGCTGGGCACGACCCCCGGGTGCCGCTCCGCGAGCTCGGAGACGATCCGCGGTGAGGCCGAGCCGACGTGGTGGACGTGCAGCTCGGCCTTCGGCAGACGGGCGATGAAGTCGGCGAGGTTGGTCACCGACGGATCATCTCAGGAGACCTTGTCGACGAGGTTGGAGGCCAGGTCCTGCATGGTGCTGTAGTCGGTGAAGACCTTGCCGTTGAGCAGCACGGTCGGGGTGCCCTGGACACCGGCGTCCGTCGCGGCCTTGGTCGCCTTCGTGACCCACGGGGTGCCCTGGTCCGCCTCGATCGCGGCGCGGACGTCGGACTCCTTGGCGCCCGCCTGGACGGCGAGGTCGGCGAGCGAGGAGCTCTCCGGGAAGGGGCCCGCCTCGTCCGGCTGGTTGTCGTAGAGCAGGTCGTGGAACTTCTTGGCGATCGCGGAGTCCGACTTGTCGAGGACAATCGAGAACGCACCGGCGGAGCGCACCGAGTAGCTCGATGCGTCGCCGCCACCGAGCAGGTCGAACGGGCGGTACTCGACCTGGAGCTTGCCGTCGGCGGCGAGCTGGGCGAAGTCGTCGCGCGACGCCGCCTCGAACTCCCCGCAGAAGGGGCAGAGGAAGTCCTCGTAGACGACGATCTTGTTGGGGGCGTCGTCGGGCCCGATGGTGACGCCGAACTCGCTGCTCGAGCTCGCCGCGTCGGCATTGACGTCCGTGGTGGTGTCGAGGTTGCGCTGGATCAGGAACCCGATGAGCACGATGAGCACCAGGCCCACGACGACCGAACCGATCATCGTGTTGCGGCGACGGCGCTCGGCGCGCTGCTGCTCCTCCATCGCGGCGGCGGCGCGCGCGGTCCGGTCGGTCTCGCGGTTCTTCTTCGACATCATGTTCCTTCGGGTTCAGCGGCACTGAGCTCGGCGGGGCGGGGGAAGAGCACGTTGTCCAGGGCCAGTCTCGTGGACCGTAGCCAGACGAGGTAGATCGAGGCACCCAGCAGGGCGACGTCGCGGGCGATCTCCCACGGGTACTTCGAGGCTGCGTCCGGGTCGACGCCACCGCCGCCGAAGCAGCCGCAGTCGATCGTGATGCCTCGCGCCCAGACCGACGAGATGCCGATGATGAACGCGACGAAGAGGAGGGAGGAGACGACCGCCGAGCCCCGCGTGAGCAGTCCGAGGACGAGGGTCACGCCGACCACCATCTCGATCACGGGGAGCAGCTGCCCCACCGGGGAGATCAGGCTGCTGGGCAGCAGCTGGTAGGCGCGGACCGCGGCGACGCTCTGCGCCGGATCGGTGATCTTGAGGGCGGACGCCCAGATCCAGACGCCGCCGACGACGAGCCGCAGCACGAAGCCCACCCATTCCTTCACGGTCCGACCCTAGAGGGGGCGACTGAACGAGTGCTGAGAGCAGCTGCGGGCGGCGTAGGGTGACCTCTCGTGAACGAACGACTTGTCTGGATCGACTGCGAGATGACCGGCCTGGATCTCGAGGCAGACGCGCTGATCGAAGTGGCCGCCCTGGTGACCGACTTCGACCTCAACGTGCTCGGCCAGGGGGTGGACCTGATCATCAAGCCGCCCGCCGAGGCGCTCGACCAGATGAACGACTTCGTCCGCGACATGCACGAGAAGTCCGGGCTGACCCGTGAGCTCGACACCGGCATCACCCTCGAGGAGGCCGAGGAGCGCGTGCTCGCCTACATCCGGGAGCACTGCCCCGACGGCAGCCGCCCGCCGCTGGCCGGCAACACCGTCGCGACCGACCGGTCCTTCCTCGCCCGCGACATGCCGAACCTCGAGACCTTCCTGCACTACCGGATCGTCGACGTCTCCTCGATCAAGGAGCTCTCCCGCCGCTGGTTCCCCCGGGCCTACTTCCAGGCACCGGCCAAGCGCGGCAACCACCGCGCCCTGGCCGACATCCAGGAGAGCATCGAGGAGCTGCGCTACTACCGCGAGGCCGTCTTCGTGCCCTCCCCGGGACCTGAGACCGAGGTCGCCCGGGCCATCGCGGCACGCCACGGCGGCGCGCTCACCGGCCTGTCCGACGCACCCGCGTCCGAACCCGAGCCCGATTCAGCGAAGGCGGAGTAGTTCCCCTACACTTTCTCCTCGGTCCGACAGGACCGACCTGGTGGGTATAGCTCAGCTGGTAGAGCGCCGCCTTGTGGTGGCGGATGTCGCGGGTTCGAGTCCCGTTACTCACCCCAGATCATCAAGCCCCTGACCTGCACAGACAGGTCAGGGGCTTGATGCGTTCGCGGTGCACGGAGGCCCTCGCCGCGGTCGACGTGACGATCGGGGTGGGCCGTGGAGACCTGGTGAGCCCTGGCCTGACACGCCGTCAGGCCGGATCGTCGGCGCCCAGCTCGTCAACGAACCGGACAGGCGGGATCTCGAAGTCCCGCACCCCGCCATCCCTGCCAGGAGCACCGGCGATCGCCTGACGTACTTTCTCGCGCTCGACCTCGATGTCGCCGGTGCACTCGACCAGCAGGTCCACCTGTCCCATGTCGTACTCCGCGGTGGCGTGATAGCCGGCGCGACGCACGGCATCCGCCACCGACGGTGAGTCCTGGCCCGTGACCAGGTGGTAGCGCAGCACGTGAGCGCCGGGCCGGCTGTTGCGGTCGTTCGGGTTCGTCAGCGTGACGAGGAGCTTGCTCGCGAACCACACGAACGCGACGACCGCCCCGGCAGCCAGCAGCACGAGCACGACTGCTCCCGCGCTCATGCCGCACCGGCGGCCCGGGCAAGGGCTTGCGTGATCCTGCTGTTCTCATTCATGACGGGTTCCTTGCCGGAAGGGCCGGCCGGTCGCCCGGCCCGGCCCGTCCTCGCGATCAGTGGACGCTCGCGGCGGCCTTCGTGATGAGGGCGACGACTGCCTTCGGGTGGGAGACCATAACGTCGTGCGCGGACGCGATCGTCCGGACGTGGGCGCCGGCGCGAGACGCCATGAACTTCTGTCCGCCGGGCGAGATCGCGCGGTCCTGGGTGGTGACCAGGTCCCAGCTGGGGAGGGTCTTCCAGGCAGGCTCTCCCGACGGTTCGGTGAAGGCGAAGGCCGACAGCGGACGCTGGGTGGCAGCCATCATCGCGGCCGTCTTGGCAGTCTGGTCCCCCGCGAAGATCTTGCGGAACAGGTCCGAGCGGATGTAGAGGTCCGCGTCCTGCCCACCGGGCGCCGACGGGTTCGGCACGGGCCGCACCACCAGCGAGTCCTGACCGAGCAGCGATCCCGGGTAGGTGACCGGGTCGTACGACGTCGCGACGCTCGTGCCCTCGTCGGGGATGAACGCGGCAAGGTAGACGAGCGCCGCGACGTTGTCCGCTCCTCGCGCAGCGTTGGTGATGACGGCGCCGCCGTAGGAGTGACCGACGAGGACGACCGGGCCATCGATGGTGGCGAGCACGGATCGTATGTAGTCGGCGTCGGCGGTCAGTCCACGCAGCGGGTTGGCCGGCGCGATCACCGGGTAGCCGGCCGCCTGGAGCAGCTCGACCTCCTGGCTCCACCCAGCGGCGTCGGCGAAGGCGCCGTGGACCAGGACGATCGTCGGCTTGGTCGCCGACTGAGCAGCGGCAGGCTGGTGGGCCTCGGCCGGCGCGAAGGCGCCGACCAGTGAGCCGAGGACGAGCAGGAGCGCGACGACGGGCGCGGTGCGTCGGCGTCTACGGAGCACGGCGTTCTGGGGCATGGGAGGGCCTTTCAAGTCTCGGTTTCTGGTGCGTCGAGACGCTAGGAGCCACACCCACGGGTGGGCTTGAGTCGGTCGACTGCTTGTCGGCCCGAACGCCGACGATTCAGTCGATCGACTCAAGGCCGCGATCGACGGGACCCGCACGGCCCCCTCTTCCCTGTTGACGCCGAAAGGTCTCCAACACCACCAGGTCGGCGTCACTCCAGTCGGCGAAGCTGCCTGGATGTCCGGAGAACGGGTCCTGCACCGCGGCCAGTGGGATCTCCGGGTTCTGCAGGGCCCTGGTCACTCCGCGTACGAGGATCGCGGCGATCAGCGGGTCGACCGTCGCGCCGTCGTCGGCGAACCCGACGCCCCCGGTCAGCCCGCGGGCGGCCGTCGTCGCGTGCCCGAGGAGGCGACTGACGACGTCCAGCTCGAGGTCCGCCCTGCCGACCAGGGACCAGATCGACGCGGGCTCGGGAAGTGGTTGCATGCCCCGATGCTGAGTCGGACGGGCCCTTCCTCGCTTCGGTCGTCCGACTGTCAGTCGATCGACTGAGGCGAGGACATCGCTCTGCCTTCTACCGTCAGGCCATGGGTGACGTCGAGAAGATCGTGATCGTCGGCGGTGGCATCGCCGCCGGTCGGGCGACCACTGCACTGCGCAGGCACGGATGGGACGGCTCGCTGATCGTCGTCACGGAGGAGAGGTACGCGCCCTACGAACGGCCCCCGCTGTCGAAGGACCTGCTTCTGCACCCTGTCAGCGAGCCGAGCAGCGCCTTCGTCGCATCCGAGGACTGGTACGCCGAGAACGACGTCGACCTGCGGACCGAGACGCGAGCGACCCGACTCGACCTGGCCGCATCCGTCGTCGAGGTCGAGAAGGAGGTCATCCCCTACGACCGACTGCTCATCGCGACCGGGGCACGCCCGCGGCCGTTGCCGCCAGGCGTCCTCCACGGACCGTCGGGCGCTGCGCTGATCTACCTACGCACCATCGACCAGAGCGTGAGCATCCGCGAGCGACTCGCCCCCGGAGCACAGGTCGTGATGATCGGCGGTGGCTGGATCGCCATGGAGGTGGCCGCGGCCGCACGGCTCGCTGGTTGCGACGTCACGGTCCTGGAACGCGGGCGATTGCCCCTGCTCGGCTCGCTCGGATGGCCGGTGGCCCACCGCTTCACCGATCTGCACCGATCTCACGGGGTCGACGTCCGGGTCAACACCTCGGTCTCGTCGGTCGAGGCCGGCGACGACCAAGCAGTGGTCGAGCTCGTCGGAGGTGAGCGCCTGGTCGCTGACCTGGTCGTCGTCGGCATCGGCGCGCGGCCCAACACCGAGCTCGCGGCTGCCGCGGGGCTGGCGGTCAGCGACGGGATAGACGCCGATCGCTTCCTCCGGACCGCGTCGAGCGAGGTGTTCGTCGCCGGCGACGTGGCGAACCCGTTCCATCCCGGCTACGGACGCCACCTGCGGTTGGAGCACTGGGACAACGGACTGCACCAGGGAGAGCTCGCAGCAGCCAACTTGATCTCCGCGCCTGCGGAGTACGCACGTACGCCGTACTTCTTCACCGACCAGTTCGAGCTCGGCATGGAGATGTGCGGTCACCTCGATCGCGGCTTGGTCTACGAGACCGTTGTCCGAGGCGACATCTCGTCAGACTCTTTCGCCGTCTTCTGGCTGAGCGATGATCGGGTGGCGGCCGGGCTGCACGTCAACGAGTGGGACGCGATGGGTGACATCCGGACGCTCGTCGAGGCCCGGGCCCTGGTCGACAGCGACCGGCTCGCCGACTCGGGTGTCGGCCTGGATCATCAGGCTGTCTAGGACCAGCCCACCAGCTGGGCGAGCTGCAGGGGGAAGACCGGCCCTCGAGGCCGACCTCACCGGAGCGATCTGGGCTTGTGTCACCCGGCTGCTCTCGCTCACGAGAGGGGGTACGGACGAGGATCGTGCTGCACCGAGACCCATTGGTGGGTCGTGAACTCGTCGAGCGACCACCGGCCACCGAACCGGCCCAGGCCCGACTGCTTCTCGCCGCCGTACGCCGTGTTGTCCTCCTCGTTGACCGGCGAGTCGTTGAGGTGGGTCATTCCCGCCTCGATCCGGAGCGCGAACGCCAGGCCTCGACGGTGATCACGGGTGTGCACGGCCGAGGAGAGGCCGTACTCCGTCTGGTTCGCGAGCTCGAGGGCATGCGCCTCGCCCTCCGCCAGCACGATGGTGATCGCAGGCCCGAACACCTCCTCGCTGGCGGTCGGCACGGTGTTGTCCCCGACCAGCACGTGAGGCGGCAGCGTGAGCCCCGCCGGCCCGACCGAGTCGCCACCGAGGAGGAGCCGCGCTCCGGCGGCCACCGACCGATCGACCTTGTCGCGGACCGAGTCGAGCTGTCGACGGCTGATCACCGGACCGACGAAGGTCCTCGGGTCCGAAGGGTCACCGACCGTGAGCCCACGGGCTCGCTCGACGAACGCCTCGACGAAGTCGTCGTGGAGCGTGCGATCGACGATCACCCGGTTGGCGATCATGCAGATCTGACCTGAGTTGTAGAACGACCCGAAGACCGCAGACTCGACGGCGTACGGGAGATCGGCGTCGTCGAGGACGACGAGGGGAGCGTTTCCGCCGAGCTCCAGGAGCAGTCGCTTGAGACCAGCGGTGCGGGAGATCGCGATCCCTGCCTCGGTCGAGCCGGTGAACGACAGGACCCGCGGCACCCGGCTCGCGACGAGCGCGTCGCCGATCTCCGACGACGGTCCGGCCACGACGCTGAGTACGCCCTCGGGCAGTCCTGCCAGCTCGAGGATCCGAGCCAGGAGCAGACCACCCGTCACCGGGGTCTCCGACGAGGGCTTCAGCACGACCGCGTTCCCGAGCGCGAGCGCGGGAGCAAGGCTTCGACTGGTCAGGTAGATCGGGAAGTCCCACGGGCTGATCAGGCAGACGACGCCGACCGGGCGACGGTAGACACGGTTCTCCTTGCCCGGGATGTCCGAGGGCAGGATCGCTCCCTCTGCGTGGTGGGTCATGCCCGCTGCCTCGAGGAAGACCGCCCGCGTGACCGCCAGCTCGACAGCGACCTTGCCCACCGTCCCGCCCGACTCGGCTGTCACCCACGCGGCCACCTCGTCGTGACGCTCCTCGATGACCGCCGCCGCCCGCAGCATCACCTCAGCGCGCTCTGCCGGGAGGCGCTGCGCCCATCCGACCTGAGCCCGTCGCGCGACGTCGTACGCCTCCTCGACATCGGCCGCCGACGCCGGCCGCAGCTCGGCGAGCTGATCGCCGCTCCACGGGTCGTGATCGGTCAGGACGCCCTCTCCTCCGCCCGGTCGCCATCGCCCTCCGATCGGCATCGAGTCGAACGGACCGAATCCCGCCAGCAGGTCGTGGGCGGATGCGCTGGGCGCGGTCGTGGTCGTGGTCGTGGTCATGGTGCCTCCTGGTAGCCAGGCGAGCGATCGCCGCTCGCGTTTCTCGACGCTAGGAAGCCCGCGCCCATGTCGTCTTCGGTCGGTCGACTGCTTGATCAGTGCAGTCGCTCGACTCAAGAGCGAGGTGGGTCGGCGTCCCTACGGTTTCGCCATCGGACAGCGACGACCGGAGGAACCGATGAACCGTGGAGACGAGCGCCCCGAGCTCGAACCGCTAGAGACTGGTGGGCGCCGCGACCGGAACCGCCCGACAGTCGTCATCGCCGCTGACGGCGCGACCCTGGTGGGCGACACACGGTCCACGACCAGGCTCCATGCCCGGCTCCCCTACATCGCGCTCGGACTCGCGCCGCTCGTCCGCCGCTACCGCGTCGTCCTCGGGACCGACGTCCCTGCCGGTGCAGGTTTCGACGCCGGTGCGGTGGCGCGAGCCGCGATCGGGGCACTTCCGGAGGCCGCTTCCGTCCTCGCCGGACGAGCCGGCACAACGATCACGCCCTCGTCGCCGGTCCTCACAGGAGGAGTCCGATGAGCACCGCCGCCCTGACCCCCCGCTGACCCGTCACCCACCACCAGGAGTAACCCATGCCAGAACCGAGCGTCGTACTCGTCCACGGAGCCTTCGCCGACTCGTCCTCGTGGCACGACACCATCAACCGACTCGAGGCCCACGGTCATCGGGTGCTGGCAGTCCCGAACCAGCTGCGCGGGCTCGTCGCTGACGCCGACTACGTCCGCTCGATCGTGTCGAGCATCGACGGTCCCGTCGTGCTGGTCGGGCACTCCTATGGCGGGGCCGTGATCGGGGAGGCAGCGCGCGGGGCCAGCAACGTGGCCGGCCTGGTGTTCATCGCCGCCTACATCCTCGACGAGGGCGAGAGCATCTCGACGGTGCTGAACCCAGCGGCGCATCCGGGCGCCCTGCTCGGACCCACGACGACGGTCGTACGTCCGTGCACCAACAGCGCATCCCCGGACGGACACGACCTCGACATCTTCATCCGCCCCGAGGACTTCCACGCCGTCTTCGCTGCCGACGTGGATCCCGTCCAGACCCATGTGCTGGCCCTCACCCAGCGTCCCCTCGCCGTGGGTGCGAGCACCGGTGTGGCCGGACGGCCCGCCTGGCGCGACCTGCCTAGCTGGGCACTCGTCAGCCACGACGACCGGGCGATCCCGGCCTCGGGTCAGACCTGGATGGCGGAGCGCGCCCACGCTGTCATGAGCTCGATCGACTCCTCACACGCCGTCATGCTCTCGCACCCCGACGTCGTCGCCGACGTCATCGGCACCGCGGTCACCACCGTCGCGGGCGCCTCCACGGTCGCGAGCTGACCTGCTCGACACCGTTCAACCACGCACTCCACCCACAGAAAGCGAGACCACCATGTCCGACGTGACCAAGACCCCGGTCATCTTCATCCACGGGCTCTGGCTGCACGCCAGCTCCTGGCAACCCTGGGTCGATCTCTTCGCCAGCGAGGGCTACGACCCGATCGCCCCCGGCTGGCCGGGCATCCCCGGCACCGTCGACGAGGCTCGTGAGCACGAGTCGCTCATCGGCGGCATCGGCATCGACGACGTCGTGGAGCGCTACGAACGGGTCATCGAAGGGCTCGGCTCCCTGCCCATCCTGGTCGGTCACTCGTTCGGCGGGATGATCGCGGAGAAGCTGCTCGGCATGAACCTCGCCCGCGCGGCGATCGCGATCGACGCAGCCCAGATCAAGGGCGTGCTCCCGCTCCCACTCTCGTCGTTGCGCTCCACGCTGCCCGTCTTCAAGAACCCGGCCAACAAGAACAAGGCGGTCTCACTCACCGCCGAGCAGTTCCGCTACTCCTTCGGCAACGCCCTCAGCGAGGAGGAGTCCAACGAGCTCTACGAGAAGTGGACGATCCCAGCACCGGGCAAGCCGCTCTTCGAGGCCGCGGCAGCGAACTTCTCGCTGCACTCCCCCGCCAAGGTCGACACCAGGAACGACCAACGCGGCCCGCTCCTGCTCGTCATGGGAGGCCAGGACCACACCGTGCCCGAGGCGATCACCAAGTCGACGCTCAAGCAGTACAAGCACTCGTACGCCCTCACCGAGCTGATGGAGTTCGAGGACCGCGGCCACTCGCTGACCATCGACAGCGGCTGGCGCCAGGTCGCAGACCAGTCGCTCGCCTGGCTCGACAAGCAGGGGCTCAACGGGAGCCTGTGATGTCGAAGCGCTGCCTGCTCACGATCGCGCGTCAGGAGCTGACACGCGCCGCGCACGCTCCCCAGGGTCGCAGCGAGCGAGTGCTGGTCGGCGAGGAAGGGCGTTCACGCCTGTCCATCCTTGCGCTGCGCCCGGATGTCTCGGCGGTCCAGCTCGATCAGCCGTGGACCGTGCAGGTGCTCGCTGGACGGATCCGTGTCCAGCACGGGAGCGTCGTGTCAGTCGGCTACCCGGGCGACCTGATCGTCGGCCCGGCCGGTGGCTCGTTGTGGTCCGGCGGCGACTGCGTCGTGCTGCTCAGCCTCGAGCACCGAGCGGCACCCGGCACCGAGATGGCGATGAGTGCGTCGTGAGTGACGCGACCCAGACCAGACATCGTGTCGTAGTCGTCGGCGGCGGCTTCGGCGGACTCTTCGCAACCCAGGCACTGCGCCGAGCACCAGCCGAGGTGGTGCTGGTCGATCGCACCGGCTTCCACCTCTTCCAGCCGCTGCTCTACCAAGTGGCGACAGGCATCTTGTCCCAGGGCGAGATCGCTCGGCCGCTGCGCGAGATCCTGCGCCGACAGCGCAACGCACGGTTCCTCCTCGGCCAGGTGAACTCCATCGACCTGGACCGTCGGACGGTGACGTCGACGGCGCTCGGGCGCACGACGGTCACGCCGTACGACAGCCTGGTGGTGGCGGCCGGCGCCACTCACTCGCACTTCGGGAACGAGGCCTTCGTCGAGCACGCGCCCGGCCTGAAGTCGATCGACGACGCGCTCGAGATCCGGGCCCGGATCTTCGAGGCCTTCGAGCTCGCCGAGAACGCCTCGGACCACGAAGAGCGGTGTCGGCACCTCACCTTCGTGGTGGTCGGCGGTGGTCCGACAGGAGTCGAGGTCGCGGGTCAGATCGCGGAGCTCTCGGAGCACAGCCTGCGTCGCAACTTCCGGGCAGTCGACCCTGCCGACGCCCGAGTGGTGGTGCTCGAGGCAGGGGCGGCGATCCTGCCTGCGTTCGGCGAGGGCCTCTCGGCCCGGGCACGCACTGATCTGGAGGACCTCGGAGTCGAGGTCCTCACCGGTGCCCGGGTGGTCGACATCGACGAGCACCGGGTCCGCTACCTGATCGGCGAGGTCGACCACGAGATCGAGGCAACCACCAAGGTGTGGGCTGCCGGCGTCGCGGCGTCACCCCTGGGAGGGCTGCTCGCCACCGCCTCTGGCGGTACCCCGACACGCTCGGGGCAGCTCGTCGTGCAGCCGGACTGCACGGTCCCGGGTCATCCGGAGGTCTTCGTCGTCGGCGACCTGATGAGCGTGCCGGGCGTGCCTGGCCTGGCACAGGTGGCGATCCAGAGCGGGCGCTTCGCCGCCGCCGTGATCCGCGACAGACTCGCCGGGCGAACGCCACCAACGACTTTCCTCTACCGTGACAAGGGTGTGCTCGCCACGATCGCGAGGTTTCGGGCTGTCGCCCATGTTCGGAGGCTGCGGGTCTCCGGGACGCTTGCCTGGTTGCTGTGGCTCGGCGTCCACCTCGTCACCCTCAACGGCTACCGGAACCGGGCGACCGTGACGATGCACTGGGCAGTCACGTTCGTGCTGAACGGACGAGCAGAGAGAGCCGCCACGCCCCTCCAGGGCCATCACTCGATCGACCACGGCGACCTACGACGGAGGACCCGATGACCGGCGCCCAGCTGCCTCGAACCATGCACACGCTCCGCGCGCACCAACGCGGAGGACCCGAAGCGTTGGTCGTGGAGGAGACCGTCGCACCAGAGCCAGGCCCGGACGAGGTCCTGGTCGCTGTGCACGCGGCCGCGATCACCTTCGACGAGCTGCGCTGGGACGAGACGTGGTCACACCTCCCCAGCACGCCGTCCCACGAGTGGTCGGGCGTGATCGCCGCCCTCGGCGGCAGCGCTTCCAGCACGTCCGGTCTGACGGTGGGCGACGAGGTGTTCGGCATGGTCGCCTTCGACCGGGACGGTGCCGCAGCGGAGTACGTCGTCGTGCCCAGCGAGCTGGTCGCACCCAAACCCGTGTCCCTCACCCACGTCGAGGCGGCCGCCCTCCCCCTGGCCGGTCTGACCGCTCAGCAGGCGCTCGTCGACCACGGTGGCGTCGGTCCCGGGGACGACGTCCTGGTGATCGGAGCTGCCGGGGGCGTCGGGGCCTTCGCCGTCCAGCTCGCGCTCCGGCTCGGGGCCAGGGTCACCGCGACCACGTTCGCGAAGGACCACGAGTACGTCGCCGCGCTCGGTGCCCATCGGATCCACACCCCGGACGAACCGCACCGCGCGCCGCTGGCGACCGGGTCGTACGACGTCGTCCTCGACACCGTCGGCGGTCTGGGCATGCGGGACGCGATGGCCTTCGCCCGCCCCGGCGGCACCTACATCTCGCTCCAGGAGCCGGCACCCGCGGATCGGGCCGCGGAGCTCGGCGTCACCGCCACGTTCTTCGTCGTCACCCCGGAACGCGAGAGCCTGCGTCAGCTGGCTTCCGAGGTCGACTCCGGGCAGCTGCGGGTGACCGTCGCGGCGGCATACCCGCTCATCGAGGGACGCGCGGCTTTCGAGAGCGGCTCCGGTCCCCGGCGCGCGCCCGGCAAGACCGTCCTGGTCGTCCGAGATCGCACATATACGTCAGATGACGTACGCGACTGAGTCGCTCGACTTCCTACGGTGGCAGTGCCGCACTACCGGGAGGTCACCATGTCCGTCACGACACCACCAGTCACCGCCTCGAGTCGGTTCGACGGCGATCAGGTCGAGCTGCTCGATCGGTCGGTCTTCTCGGAGATCGCGGTCGGCAACTGGCCAGGTGCCAGCGCGGCGGCTGAGGACTACCTGGTGGTCGCCGAGACCACGGGGCGGACGGAGACGGTCGCACGAGCCGAGGCAGCAGCCGGGATCGTCGCCGCCGTGCAGGGCGACGCGGACGCCGCTCGCGCCCTGCTGGACCGGAGCGAGCGCATAGCCACCCGACGCGGCGTCAGCGGCCTTCTCGACCTGGTGCAGCTCGGTCGTGGCGTCGAGGCACTCAGTGCCGGCCGGTACGACGAGGCCTGGGCCCAGCTGCGTCAGCTCGTCGACACCGTGGCGACGTCATCGGGATGGATCCGGTCAGCCGCGGAGAGCTACCTGGCCGAGGCAGCGCTCCACTGCGGCGCTGAGTCGGCGTCGGCCACGACGTTCGAACTGGCCCGTGACGCGTGTCCCGTCGACCGGGTCTTCGACCGAGCCCGGATCAACCTGGCCTGGGGCGTCTGCCTACGTCGCGAACGCCGGGTCTCGGACTCGCGGGCCCCGCTGCTCGAGGCACTGGTCGCGTTCGAGCGGCTCGGCGCGACGGCCTGGGCCGACCAGGCGCGCGGGGAGCTGCGCGCGACCGGTGAGCGACGAGTCCGCCGAGACCTCGGCGACGCCGAGACGCTGACGGCCCAGGAGCTCCAGATCGTCCAGATGGCGGCCCAGGGCCTCTCGAACCGCGAGATCGGACAGCGGCTCTTCCTCTCGCACCGGACCATCGGCTCGCACCTCTACAGGGCCTTTCCCAAGCTCGGCGTCGCCGCGAGATCGCAGCTCCGAGACGTGCTCGACGGGAGCACATATCTGCGAAGATGAACTCAACGGTCCCGACCGCGCACGGTCCTGGAGCCTCGAACGAGGGTAGGTGCGAAGCGCCGTGAGCAACGACCGTGCTGACCAACACCTTCCCCTCATCGGACGCGAGGACGAGCTCGACCTCCTCCGGCGCCTGCTCGACCCGGACAGGACGACCGGCGAGAGCCTCGTCATCGTCGGCGACGCGGGGCTGGGCAAGAGCAGGCTGCTGGACAGCGCAGCGGAGGCAGCCGCTCAGAACGGCTGGACGGTGCTGCACTCCCGTGGCGGGCGCAGCGAGACAGAGCTCGCGTTCGCCGGTCTGCATCAGCTGGCGCACGGAGTGCTCGATCGCAGTGACCAGCTCCCCGAGGCCCAGCGCTCGGCTCTCCGCACCGCGCTCGGCCTCGAGTCCGACGACGAGCCGACACCACTTCGCGTCGCTGTCTCCCTGCTGTCGCTGCTGTCGGCCGTGGCCTCGGAGGCGCCGCTGCTCCTCGTCGTCGACGATGCCCAGTGGGTCGACTCCGCGTCGCTCGACGCGCTGGCGTTCGTCGTACGCCGCGCCGAGGAGGAGCCGATCGTGCTGCTCGCGGGCGCGCGTGGAGACGTACCCCCGCGGTCCCTCGCTCCCCTCTCACGGCTCGTGCTGGAGCCGCTCGGACCACGGAGCAGCGCCAGCCTCCTGGACAGCCTGTCGGCACCCCTGCGCAGCTCCGACCGCCAGGAGGTGCTGTCGCAGGCGGACGGCAACCCACTGGCGCTGGTGGAGCTGGCCCGCGCCCTGTCCGCCAAGCCGAGCGCCGCGCTGCGCTGGGCGCTCACGCCGCTGCCGCTGACAGATCGTCTCTACGAGATCTACGGCAACAGCTTGGTCGAGCTGCCGGCGAACACGCGCCGGGCCTTGCTGCTGGCCGCGGTCGCCGACGCCGGAGATCGAGCAGTCCTGCAGGTCGCGACCGCCCAGGTGCCGACCGAGGACTGGCGCCCGGCCGAGGACGCCCGGCTGGTCACGGTCGACGACGTCGTCAGGTTCCGCCACCCCATGGTGCGCGCGGCGGTCTACCGCGCGGCGTCGACCGCCGAGCGGCGCGACGCCCACCGGACCGTCGCCGACCTGCTTGTCGACTATCCCGACCGCCAGGTCTGGCACCTCGCTGTCACTTCCGTGGCACCGGACGAGGCAGTCGCGGAGCGACTCGAGACGAGTGCGCTCCAAAGCAGCCGCCGGGGTGCAAACGCCGCAGCGGCACGGGCCCTCGAACGTGCGGCCGAGCTCAGTGGGGACGCCTCGAGCCGTTCCCACCGATTGGTTCGGGCCGTGGATGCAGCGATCCAGGCCGGTGACGCTGCCTGGGTGCGAGAGCTCGTCGCACAGGTGCGCGAATCGACCCAGGACGCCGAGCTCCTCCGGGTGACCGCGCACATGGAAGCGTTCGCGCTCGCCACCACTCTCGACCACGACGCGGCACGCCAGGCATTGCGGCACAGCATCCGGATCTCCATGGCCGAGGACCCCCTGTCGTCACTGGGCTCCCTCACGACCGCGGCTCTCGTCACCCAGTTCACCGGGGACGAGTCCACTCGGCAGGAGGTCGTGGAGTTCGCGGCCGAGATGGACCGGGTGCTCATGGGCAACCCGGCCGCGGCCCTCCCCATCGTGTCGACAGCCCGTCTGTGGATCGACGCTGCCCTCTCCCGCACCGGCGAGCAGGGGCCGCTCGTCGCCCGGTTGCACGCCTTGATGGGCGGCGAGATCACGGACCCGGACGTGGCGA
Source organism: Nocardioides pollutisoli (assembly GCF_040045055.1). Lineage (NCBI taxonomy): Bacteria > Bacillati > Actinomycetota > Actinomycetes > Propionibacteriales > Nocardioidaceae > Nocardioides > Nocardioides pollutisoli. The sequence continues at coordinate 2,915,262 of NZ_JBDZDU010000001.1, read as the reverse complement.
TGACACTGGGCGCGGCCGCACAGGTCCTGGACGAGACGGATGCAGCGGTGCGCCTCCTCACCCTGGCGGCGGACCGGGGCCGCAGCACCGGGTACGCCAGCGCGGCGACGCTGAACGGTCTGGCGTGGTCGTGCATCCTGCGCGGGCGGTGGGACGAGGCACTCGCGATCGCGAGCGAGGGCTATCAGATCGCACTCGCCGGACGCCAGGAGATGCACCTGCTCAACGCCGTCGCCGCCGAAGGCATGGTCGCGGCACTGCGTGGCGACGTCCGTCTCGCGCGGAGTCGCATCTCCTCGGTGCTCACCACCATCGACCCGTACGACACGGGCGGGATCGTGGCGCGGACGCGGCAAGCGGCCGCTTTCGCTGCTGCCGCAGACGGTGACCATGCTCATGCGTTTCACGAGCTGTCCCAGCTGTTCGCCGTCAACGGTGCGCCGACGCACTACCAGCTGTCCTGGTACGCCCTGGCTGACCTTGCTGCGTCCGGGATCCGGTCAGGGGCGACCGACGCGGCCAGGTCGCTGGTCGAGGGGGCTCTGCCCCACCTCACCGCCCCGATGCGGCCACGGGTGCAGCTGCACGTCGACCGGGCGCGCGCTCTCCTGGCGGAGTCCGACGACGTTGCCGAGGAGCTTTTCCGCAGCGCGATCGCCGGTGCCGAGCTGCAGGTCCCGTTCGAGCTCGCGCAGGCCCGGCTCGACTACGGCGAGTGGCTCCGTCGCCGTCGGCGGGTGATCGAGGCGCGCACGCTGCTCGAGGCGGCCCGCGAGACGTTCGAGCGGCTGGGCGCCACTCCCTCGCTCGAGCGCACGATGGACGAGCTGCGCGCCTCCGGCATCAGGCAGGCCGAGCGAGGCCCCGACCTCTTCGGCCAGCTGACACCGCAGCAGCAGCGGATCGCGCGGCTGGCGGCCTCGGGCCTGACGAACCGCGAGATCGGCGAGCGACTGTTTCTCTCACCGCGCACCATCAGCACCCACCTCTACGCGATCTTCCCCGTGCTTCAGATCACGGCGCGCGCCCAGCTGCACGACGCCGTCCCCGCCGAGGGTGGGCAGGAGTAGAGGTGTCCTAGGCGGGCAGCACGAACGGAAACGTGTCGCTGCTGCGTCGCACGTCGGTGGCTCTCAGCCCGGTCGTGACGGCGGAGTTCGTCGCAAGGGAGAACACGACCTCCGGTGCGTTGTCGGCGAGCGCGCGACCGTTGAATCGGGCGAACCCGAAAACGGCCGGAGAGCCGACCACGTAGCGGAGCACGTCAGGGATGATCCGCTCCATGACGCTGTCGGCGTACGCACCGGGGCGGTCCGACGTACCCAGGCGCTCGACGGTGGACGCGACGAGGTCGGCGACCTCGGGCCCATAGGTCACGGCGTCGTCGGCCGGATGGCTCCGCTGGTGGGGAGCGGCGTCCTCACTGTCGAGAGGACGGAAGATCTCGCAGATCAAGGGCAGGCCGCTGCGTCCGACCTGCCGCCAGCCGCGCACATCGGTCGCGACCTTCGTCGTCGCCCAGGCGCCGATCTGGCGGCCAGTGGTGAGCCCGTCGGATCCCACGGGCACGGTGAGGACGATCGACTGGACCCGCGAGCCCACGAAGCTGTCCTCGGCAGTGCCACGGACCCATCGCGACCTGTCGAGATCCGCACCGTCGCGAACCAGCGCGTCGATGTCGTCCAGCTGCCGGAGGTCGAGGTAGAACGGATCGACTGCCCGCCCCGCCCAGACCTGCCCACCCTCCTGGGTGTCTGTGTCCTGGTTCGTGAGCCCTCGGGCGAGCACGGTTCCGGTTGCCTCGTCGTCGTCCGCATCGGCGTCCAGCAGTCGCTCCACGACGAAGGGCTGCTGGTCGTTCTCGGCCGGGGAGAAGGTGATCCGGTAGGTGAGGTCCTCACGCTCGCGGTGGTCGAAGTGGACCTTGAACTCGTAGCGGGCTCCGAGGTGGAACGGGTCCCGGTCCTCGTCAGCGAGGAGCGTCCTGACGTTCATCACGAGGACGGTCGTCGCACCCGCGTCGAAGACGTACAGGTCCGCGATGTCCAGGCGACGGTTCCGGTGTGCCGGTGCCAGCTCGAGGTGGTGGGACATGGGAGTTCTCGCTCTCAGCTCATCGGGTGGTGACGCCGGTGACGTTCGAGGACACCCGGCCAACCCATCGCGTGCGAGGAACGTAGGTCCGAGTCGCGTCGGGGGGCTTGAGTCGCACGACTGAGTCCGTACGGCGAGTCAGCCGCCGATTGCGTCAGATGACCGAAGCAACGAGGAAGCGCCGGCTCCTAGCGTCCTGGTCGACGGTCACCACCCGAATCGACGGAGGAACCATGACGACCACGCTGGGCCAGCCGGCCCCCGAGATCGACCACGCCGACGCCTACGAGCGTGTCATCGACAACCTCGACGCCAACTTCGGGGCGGCCCCGACCCGACGTGCCGCGCATGCCAAGGGCGTCGTGCTGACCGGCACCTTCCACGCCTCCCCGGAGGCCGCGAGCGTCACCCGCGCGCCGCACCTCAACGCCGGTCGGGTCCCGGTCGTGGCGCGTTTCTCCAGCTTCCCCGGTGGCCTCGCCCACCCGGACGCCGCACCGGAGTGCAACCCGCGCGGACTCGCGGTCCAGTTCCGTCTTGACGACGGTTCGACGACGGACCTGCTCGCCCACTCGATCAACGGCTTCCCCGGCCGGGTCGTGGAGGACTTCGTCGACTTCCTCGCGGCCATCGCTCCCGGGGGAGCCGGGCCGGAGGCGTACCTCGCCACCCACCCTGCCGCCGCGGCGTTCGTGCACGCCATCCAGACCCATGGTGTCCCGGCGAGCTTCGCCACCCTCAGCTACTTCCCGGTCAACGCGTTCTGCTTCCAGGCCGCCGACGGCACAGAGAGCATCGGTCGCTACATCTGGACTCCCGTCGCAGGTCACCACGTCCTCGAAGGGAACGAAGCCGCCGTCATGTCCGACGACTTCCTGACCGACGAGCTGCGCACCCGTCTGACCCGCGGTGTCATCTCGTTCGTGCTGGAGCTGCAGGTGGCCGAGCCCGGCGACGTCACCGACGACGCCAACGCCCAGTGGCCGAGCGACCGGCGGCGCGTCGAGCTCGGCACCCTGCACCTCACCCACCTCGTGCCGGACAGCGTGTACGCCGAGCAGGGGCTCTTCTTCGACCCGGTCCGCCTCATCGACGGCATCACGCTGTCCGACGACCCGCTGCTGGTCGGTCGCACGCGGGCCTACCCGTTGTCCCTGGCCCGTCGCCACAGCGGCGGATGAGTCGCAGACGGAGATGAGCCTGGTCAACGTCGCAGTCGTCGTCGCGATGGCCGCGGCCTCGCCGCTGGTGGCCCGAGCGGCGCCCAGGGGTCTCCTACCCGGCATCGTGGTCGAGCTCCTCGCAGGGCTGGTCGTCGGCCCGCACGGACTGGGCTGGATCAGCATCGACGGCCCGAGCAACACGCTTGCCCTTCTCGGGGTGGCCTTCCTGTTCTTCCTCGCCGGTCTGGAGATCGACCTCGGCGTCATCCGGGGCCTGCTGCTCGTGCGGTCGTTGAGCGCCTACGTCGTCGGTCTGCTCCTCGCAGTCGCAGCGACGACAGCGCTCCACGCGGCCGGTCTCGTCTCCTCTCCCGTCCTGGTCGCCGTCGCACTGTCGGCCACGGGCCTGGGGCTGGTCGTGCCGCTGCTGCGGGATGCCCGCCTCCTCGGCACCCCGATCGGGCAGACCGTCGCGGCGGCGGCCAGCGTCGCCGAGTTCGCCGCCGTCGTCGTCCTCGCCCTTGGTTTCAGCAGTGGACACAGCCCGCTGCTGAACCTCAGCCTGCTCGGTCTGCTGGTCGCCCTCACCCTCGTCGTCACCTTTGCCGCCCGCCGGCTCGGCGCAACCCGAGCGGTCACCAGCGCGATCGACCGGCTCTCCGACGGTACGACGCAGCTGCGGGTGCGCCTGAGCGTCGCGCTGGTCGTCGGGCTCGCCGCGCTCGCGCAGCATCTCGGGCTCGAGGTCGTGCTGGGCGCGTTCTTCGCCGGCGGCATCTTGAACGTGCTCGACCACGGGATGCGGGACCGCGAGTTCCGAGGGCGGCTCGACGGGATCGGCTACGGGTTCCTCGTGCCCGTCTTCTTCATCGTGAGCGGGGCTCGGCTCGACCTCTCGGCGCTCAGCTGGTGGCCCGACGCGCTCGCGGTCGTGCCCCTGCTCACCCTGACCCTGCTCGTCGCCCGTGGAGCGCCGACGGTGCTTCTCCGGCTCGGCTCGCTCGAGACCACGGTGGGGTCCGGGTTGCTGTTCGCCACCTCGCTGCCCTTCATCGTCACCGCGACCCAGGTCGGTGTGGCGCAAGGACGGCTGGATGCGCCGACCGCCGCCGCCATGACCACAGCGGGGCTGCTCGGGGTCTGCCTGTTCCCGGCGATCGGCACCCGCATGCTGCGACGCGCAGCGGACGCCGCGGTGGCGGGTCAGTCGTTGTAGAACTCGCAGTGGTGCGCGAGACGACGCCCCGCCGCGTTGAAGGCGCGGACGTCGGGGCCGGCACCGGACCCGGACTCAAGGCTGGCCCGCTGGTCGTCGACCGCGATCCGGATGATCGTGATGTCGTCGGCGAGCGGACCCAGCGCGTGGCCGGCGACGTCGGCGAGACCCTCGACGATCTCGCCGGCCTCGGCCGCCGGGTCGGCGGAGGGCGAGCCGTTGACGAACTCGTTCGCGCGCGGCATCCACTGCGCGGGCGGGTGGTAGAGCTCGGCGCAGGTCTTCTGGACGCTCACCGGCTTGCCGTTCGGGGTGATGCTGGCCAGCGGCGTGGGCGTGGGCGAGTCGGTGACCGACGGAGACACCGAGTCGAGCACCGACGGGCTCGGGTCGAGGGCCTCGGCTCCGGAGTCCGACCCGCAGCCCGAGACCACCGCCGCGAGCAGCACGATCGAACCTGCCAGGCCGGTCACGTGTGCGCGCATGTGCTCACCATCTCGCGTTTCCGGCGGAGGGTCGACACCCACCGAATTATCTGACTATGGTCAGCGAATGTCGTCGGACCTGCACACGGACACCCTGCGCCGCTTCAACCGCACGTACACCCAGCGGATCGGCGCCCTCGACGAGTCGTTCCTCGGCACCGGTCGTCCGCTCGCCGTCTCGCGGCTGCTCTTCGAGATCGGGCCGGACGGCGCGGGCGTCCGCGAGCTGCGTGAGCGCCTCGACCTGGACTCGGGCTACCTCACCCGCCTGCTGCGCCGCCTCACCGACGAGGGACTGGTGGACCTGCAGGCCGACCCCGTCGACGGTCGGCGCCGGGTCGCCACCCTCACCGCCGCGGGCCGGCGCACCTGGCACGACCTGGAGGACAGGTCCGAGGACCTGGCGCGCACCCTCGTCGGAGCGCTGACCGAGCGACAGCGCGACCGCCTCGCCGAGGCCCTCGCGACGGCCGACCTCCTGGTCCGCGCGGCGACGGTCCAGCTGCGGGAGGTGCCGCCGACCGATCCGGTGGCGCTCGAGGCGGTCGGCCACTACTTCGCCGAGCTCGACCGACGCTTCCCCCACGGCTTCGACCCCGGCGAGCCGGACCACGCGGGCACGTTCGTGGTCGCGACCAGCGACGGCCGTCCGGTGGCGTACGGCGGAGTGCGACCCCTCGACGCAGCGACCGCCGAGATCAAGCGGATGTGGGTGCACGACGACTGGCGTGGTGCCGGCCTCGGGTCCCGGATCCTCCGCGAGCTCGAGGCGCTCGCCCAGCGGCTCGGACACCGGCGGGTCGTGCTGGACACCAACGGCACCCTCACCGAGGCGATCGCGATGTACGGCCGCGCGGGCTACACCCCGATCGAGCGCTACAACGACAACCCGTACGCCCAGGCCTGGTTCGCGAAGGACGTCACTCCGGCGTGAGCCGCTCCCAGTCGGTGGTGATCGGGGCGAGGTCACCGGCCACCCAGAGCGGCAGCTGGTCGAGGTGGTGCGGGTGGCGTGCGTCGTCGACGGCGCCGAGCGGGACCACCCAGCCACCGGCGTCCCGGTCGGCGAGGTCCCAGACGTAGCGGGCGACCGATCCCCGGCTCGAGACGTCCGTGAGCCCCGGCTGCGAGCCGACGCACCGCACGCAGTCGTTGTCACCCGACACCGCCAGCCGAGGGACCGCCGGCGGCTCGAGGTCCACTCCCGCAGCATCGAAGGCGTGCAGCGGTCGCACGACGTGGGTCGATCCCCAGGTGGGAGGGTGGTGCGCGGCGTCGTCGAGCGCCAGCCGTGCGAGCGCCACCAGGTCGATGCCGTACGGCGTACCCGCGACCACCAGGGACTCGAGCGCCCGACCGATCCGATCGGTCGGGCCGAGCGCCGGCGCGAGCACGGGGTCGTCGACGAGCGGCTCGGCCAGGGGTGCGAGCACCGGTTGGGCAGCGATCCGGACGGTGAACGCGGTCCGCCAGGCGGCGAACGCAGCAGCCCCCGCGGAGTCGGCGTCCATCCGGCCGTCCCACTCCACGATTGCTTCGCGGACCCGGGCACCCTCCGGCGTCGGCTCGAGGTCGCGGACCAGGTCCTGGAAGAGCGGGGCGTTCAGGAGCACGACGTCGTCGTGGACGGCCGCGAAGTCGGCACCGGTCAGGTCGGTCCGTCCGTCGAGGAGCTGGTGGATCCGCACGGCGCGGTGGGGAGCGGCGAAGACCGGACCGATCGCGTCGCTCTCCGGACCACGCCGCTCGTTGGCGGTCACCACCTGACCGCCGGGCGGCACGTCGTGGTGCGGCAGGTCGGTGACCCATCCGGTCCAGGTGGCTTCCGGGTCGGCGGCGTCGACGACGCCGCGGCGGTTGGCGTCGGCCCGGGCCGGGATCCGCCCCGCGACGCGGTAGCGGACCGAGCCGTCGCGGTCGGCTGCGACCACGTTGTTGACGGGTTCGACCCAGTCGTCGAGCGCGGTCATCACGTCGTCGGCCGACCGGGCGTGCAGGAGCGGGAGGATCGCGTCGAAGCCGAGGTCACCGAGGACCGTCGAGGCCGCCCGGAGGCTGAGCCCGCGACCGGCGTCGACCGACCCGTCGAAGACCGGGCCGCGGTCGGTCGCGACCACCTCCACCTCCTCGTCGGGACGGTCGGCGACCCCGATCGTCTCGACCCGGAGGTCGGCAGGGGCCCAGCCCTCCGGCCCGAGGGCCTCGGCTCCGTCCGGGGTACGGCGGAGCTGCTCGGCGTACACGTCCTGGTAGTCGGCCATCGCGTTGGTGATCGCCCACGCGACATCGCCGGCGTGCGCGAAGTGCTGGACGCCGGGCACACCCGGGAAGGCGAAGCCGAGCACGTCGAACTCGTCGCACGACAGCCGGACCTGCTGGTAGACCCCGGGCGACTCGAGCGCGCGGTGCGGGTCGCCGCCGATCAGCGGGAAGCCCGACGCGGTGCGGTCGCCGCCGACCGCCCACGCGTTGCTGCCGCTGGTGTGCGGACCCTCGTGGGACAGCAGACGTGCGTCCTCGCCGAGCACCTCGGTCGCCCGAGCGGTCCAGAGCTTGGTGCCGAGGCTCGCGAAGAGCAGGTGCTGCGCGAGGAACACCGCGAGCGGCGTCCACGGCTGCCACTCCCCCGGCCTGGCGCCGACCTGCTCGAACTCGGGCGACCCGGCGTGCAGGCCCTCGTTGACCCCGGCGACGTACGACGCGACGAAGGAGGCCGTCTCGGGGCGCAGCCGGGCGTGGGCGCGACGCGCCGTCTGGGCGATCCGGGTGCGCCGCGCGAAGCGGTCCCAGGGCAGGCCCGCCGCGCCGAGGAGCTCGGCCGTGGTGCCGGTCGCCCGACGGCGCAGGAGCTCGAGCTGCCACGACCGGTCCCGGGCGGTCACCTCGCCCTGGCCGCCCGCGAGGTCGGAGACGGAGCTCGCCCGGACGTGCGGAACGCCGTACGCGTCGCGCAGGATCTCGGCCATGTGAGGGGACCCTAACCGATGCGGGTCAGGCTGCGGCGAGGACCGGGAGCGTGACGCGGAAGGTCGTCCCCTCGCCGGGTTCGGACTCCACCGACATCGACCCGCCGTGCTGCTCGACGATGGCGTGGGCGATGGAGAGGCCGAGGCCGCTGCCCGGGATCGCCTGCTCCTGCGCGAGCGAGGACCGGAAGAAGCGGGTGAACAAGCGGTCCTGCTCCTGGAGCGGGATGCCGATGCCGGTGTCCGTGACCTCGAGCACGACCGAGCCGGTGCGGACGCTCAGGGAGACCGCGACGTGGCCGCCCTCGGGGGTGAACTTCACGGCGTTGCTCACCAGGTTGATCACGACCCGCTCGAGCATGTCGCGATCCCCGAGGAACGGGATCGGCTCGTCGGGCAGGTCCACGTCGAGCTCGAGTTCGCGGCGCTCGAGGGTCGGGGCGACGACCCCGCACCCGGCCGCCACGATCTTGCGCAGGTCGACGACCCGGTCGACGAAGCTGAGACCGTCCTCCTGGATCCGCGACAGCGTGAGGAGGTCGTCGATGAGGGACAGCAGCCGGGTGCTGTTGGCCGCGACGCGCTGCACCGCATCGAGCTGCTCGGGCCCGAGACCGCCGTACGCACCCTCCTCGAGCATCTCGATGTAGCCGAGGATGCTGGTGATCGGGGTGCGCAGCTCGTGGCTGACGCTGGAGACGAAGGCGTCCTTGACCTGGTCGACGTCGCGGAGCCGCTCGACGGCCTTGCGCTCGGTCTCGAGCGCCTCGACCAGCTTGTTCTCGGCCTCGACGCGATCGGTGATGTCCTCGGAGGTGCTGACGTAGCCGATGGTCTGGCCACGGTCGTCGACGATCCGGTTGAGCGACATCGAGTGGCTGCGCTCGACGCCGTCCTTGCGGACGAACTTCATGTCGCTCGCGCCCCGGCCCATCAGCGCCTGGGCGACCGCGGTGAAGTCGTCGGCGACGCCGAGCTCGGCGGCCTTCTCGCTGACGCCGGCGTCGGAGTGGAAGCTCCGGGTCAGCTGACCCATGACCTCGTCGGCTGAGTAGCCGAGCAGGCGCTCGGCGCCGGGGTTGAACAACGTGATCCGACCGGTCTCGTCGGCGACGATGACCGCGACGCCCGTCATGCCGTTGACGATGTTCTGCACCTTGTCGCGCTCCGCGGCGACCTGGCTGGCGTTCTCGAGCTGCTCGCCGACGCTGAGCACGAACGGCACCACGATCAGTGCGCAGTCGACGATGAAGACGGACAGGACGATGCCCTGCACGTCGGGCGGCAGGTCGTAGCGGGGGTTGACCATCGCGAAGGGCCCGTGTCCCCGGGTCGTCAAGGTGATCGCGATGCCGAGCGTGGCGAACAGCTGGGCGATCGACTCGTAGGCACCGCTGCGCAGCGCTCCCCAGGCCAGCAGCGGGATGACCATGAAGACCATGGCCGGGAAGTCGTCGAGCCAGAAGACGATCGGCGTGACGGTCAGGATCATCGCCCACTGCGCCACGCGCTCATAGACGGGCGCCTGGCCGCGGTGCGCCCGCAGGTGGCAGAAGAACGGCGTGACCGACAGCTGGGAGGCCAGGCTGGAGGCGCCGACCGAGAGTGCGAGTAGCCCGGGGCTGCCCCAGCAGGTCAGAAGGCTCGTCAGGGCACCTGCTCCGGCCATCAGCAGAGCACCGGCAGCAGCCGCGGTGATGAACCGCGCCAGGTCGACGATGGTGTAGAGCGTCGGCCGCGCGCGCACGCCCTGCGCGAGGATCCGCCACACCACCCAGGTCTCGAGCGTGATGCCGATCGCGAGGCAGAGAGCGACCTGCGGGGGGCGGTCGCCGGACCAGATGGTCAGGTAGGCGATCGCGAAGATCGCGGCGAGCACGACCGGGGTGCCCGGCTTCGGCGACACCAGGAGGACGGCGGACGCGAGGGCGACCGGCCACACGCCGATGCCGTACGCCCCGTCGGGTGCTCCGTAGACGGCGAGCATCCCGAAGAGTGCAGTGAGCGCAAGCAACCCCCCGAATGAGGGCACCCAGGACCTGGTCGCCACGCTCACCTCCCCGAGTGGTCTGTCGACCGACGCCCCTATCTTGGCGTGGGCGACGACTTCTGGCACGCGACGTGCCGGTCGTGGAGGCGGGCAACCCGCGTACTAGGTTGACCCGATGGGTTCAGCGCGGAGCGGGTACGACGTCGTGATCGTCGGCGGCGGTCACAACGGACTGGTCTCCGCGGCCTATCTCGCCAGGGCCGGTCTGCGCGTCCTGGTGCTCGAACGGCTCGGTGAGGTCGGCGGCGCGATCCGCTCCGCACCCGGGTCCGTGCTCGTCGCTCCCCTGCCCGACCAGGTGGTCGCCGACCTCGGCCTGGACCTCACGACGCAGTCGCGACCGCTCGTCCTCGACGACCGCGTTCGGATCGCCTGGCGCGAGCTCCAGGCGGACCTCGCCGACCTCGCGCACGCCGTGTCGCCGACGCTGCTCCAGCCGCTCCCCCTCGAGCGGGCGGTCCGCGACCTCGTCGACCCCGGGCTCTGGCGCGACTTCGTGACGACCCCGCTGGGCGAGACGGTCGAGGAACGGCTCGCCGACGACACCGAGCGCGGCCTCGCCGTCACCGACGCGCTGCTCGCGACATCCGCAGGGCCGCACGACCCGTCCCTCCAGCAGAACCGTGCCTTCCTCCACCACCTGCTCGGGCACGGCCCCGGCCGGCGGCGCGCGACGGTGGGTGGCCACCGCGCGACCGTCGACGCGCTGGCCCGCGCCGCGTCCTCGGCCGGCGCCGAGGTCGTCACCTCGGCCGGGGTGAGCACGATCGACGCCTCCGACGACGGAGCCGAGGTCACCTGGCACGACGGGACCACCACCCACACCGTCTCCGCGCGCCACGTGCTCTCCGACGTCGCACCCTGGGTGTTGTCGATCCTGCTCGGCGAGCCCGAGGACCCCACGACCAAGCCCGAGGGGTCGCAGCTCACCGTCACGCTGACGCTCGACCGGCTCCCGCAGCTCCGCTCCGGTCACGACCCGGAGGCCGCGCTCGCCGAGGGGCTCATCCTCTCGGCGTACGCCGACGGCCGCCTGGCGCGGGCGCAGCTCGACCGAGCGAACGGACAGCACACGCTGACCTACATCGGCGGGGGCGCGCCGGTCTCCCTCCTCGACGCCGAACCCGCCGCCCGGGATGCAGCGGTCACGCGCGCGATGGCGGCGATCGACGCGCTCTTCGTCGAACCGGTCGGGCCCCACCTCGCGGGCCCGGTGGAGGTGCGCGACCCGCGCGACCTCGAGCGCGACCTGGCGCTGCCGGGCGGTCACGTCCACCACGGCGACCTCGAGTGGCCGTGGGCCTCGAACCGGGCCCGCCTGGACACCCCGGCAGCTCAGTGGGGCGTCCAGACCGACGTCGCGTCGGTCCTCGTCTGTGGTTCCGGATCTCGTCGCGGCGGCCCGATCGCCGGGCTAGGCGGGCACTCCGCGGCTCAGGCCGTGCTGGCCTCGATCTGACGTCGGGCCGGGATGGGACCTCGATTTTTCCCGCGCGGCACCCGCTGGTATCGTTCACGTCGCTTCACCACGCGCGGCATTAGCTCAATTGGCAGAGCAGCTGACTCTTAATCAGCGGGTTCGGGGTTCGAGTCCCTGATGCCGTACCACCACCCAGCGAGAGCCGGTCCGACAGGTCCGGCTCTCGCTGCATTTACCCCAACGGGGGTTGGCACCCTCTCTCGTGGGTGAGACGGTGAGGGCGCTCCCTCCAACCGAAGATCGAGGCACCATGACCAGCCGTCCCGGGCTCACTGCCGCCTGCCCTTCTGCACGCCGACCTCTCACGCTGCTGGCGATCATCGCCGTGCTGGCCGCCGGACTCGTGGTCGTGGGCTTCGCAGCCCCCGCCCAGGCGACGTACGACACCACCGGCACCGTGACGATCCCGGCCCAGACCGGCAACCAGTCGTTCGACGCCACCCCGGGCATGACCGTGATCGCGGGCTACGGCTTCAACGCGGGCCAGGCGGCCTCGACGGTCGTCGACAACGCGTCTGCCGTCCTCTCCGTGTCGTGCAAGAACGGCCGGACACCGACCCAGACGTCGGTCACGATCCCGATCGGGCACCAGGAGTATCCCGACCACGCCAGCTCGTGGATGCCGTCCAACGACACCAAGGACTCGGCGTCCTACCAGGGCTCGCTCGTGCTGGGCGACTTCTGCGGCGGCACCACGATGGTCGTCGGAGCGACCATGGGTCCCTTCACCGCCGACTTCTACTCCAACTCGACGAAGTCCTACGACGTCCGTTGGCACTACGGCCCGACGAGCGGGCCCAAGAACGTCGTCGGCGTGGGCAGCGCGTGGAGCTCGACGAAGTCCGTCACCCCGGAGGGCTTGGGCGGCTACGGCGCGGATCTCGAGATCACCAAGACCGACGTCAACGACCCGATCCGCGCAGGTGAGAACGTCACCTACAACCTGACGATCCGCAACACCTCCCAGACGGTGACCTCGTCGTCGGTGTCGGTCTACGACGTGCTCGACGCCACCACGGGCCTGGTGTCCGCCACCGGCACGGGCAGCACCTGCGCCTCGTCGGCCGCCTTCGGCAGCACGGTCGTGGGCTGCAGCATCAGCTCCATCGCTCCCGGGACGTCGAAGACCATCACGATCGTGGTGAGCACCCCGACGAACGCCACGGGCGACGCGTACGCCGGGTCGGGCGCCCAGCCGGGCGGCGTCGGGTTCACCTGCCCGACCTCGGACCTCTGCAACAAGGTCTACGTCACCGCGAACACCAAGGACCCGAACACCGACAACAACTCCTACTTCCAGCCCACCAACGTCGCCAAGCCCGGTCTCGCCCTCGACAAGACCGTGACCGACTCCGACGACGCCGACACCATCGGCTCCCTCGGCGAGACGCTCACCTACGGCTTCAAGGTCACCAACACCGGCAACCTCCCGCTCAGCAACGTGACCGTCACCGACTCGATGCTCGGCCTGACCAACGCCGCCTGCGTGTCGACGCTGGCCGCGGGCGCCAGCTCGACCTGCCCGCAGCTCACGGGCACCACCAAGAAGGTCGTCGCCGCCGACATCACCAAGGGATCGGTCGTCAACACGGCGTCCGCGTCCGCGACCCCGGCGTCCGGGGCGGCCGTGACGGCGAGCGACACCGAGACCATCTCGACGCCGGCGGCACCGGCAGTGCAGCTGACCAAGTCGGTGCAGGACTCCAACGACGCCGACACGATCGGCTCGCGCGGTGAGACGCTCACCTACGGCTTCACCGTGAAGAACACCGGCAACGTGGCGCTGTCCGCGGTCACCATCACCGACTCCATGCTCGGCCTCAGCAACGTCGCCTGCGCGAGCTCGCTCGACGTGGGCGCGAGCGTGACCTGCACCCAGAAGCCGACGTACGTCGTCACCACGGCCGACATTGGTCGCGGCGAGGTCACCAACACGGCCAGCACCTCGGCCACCGCCCCGAGCGGCACCAAGGTCACCGGCAGCAGCACGGCCGCGATCGCGACCGAGGCAGCGGCGCCCGCAGTCATGCTGGCCAAGACCGTCGCCGACTCCGACGACGCCGACCAGATCGGCTCCCTCGGCGAGAGGCTCACCTACGGCTTCAAGGTCACCAACACCGGCAACGTGCCGATCACCGGGGTGACCGTCACCGATGCCAAGACCGGGCTGTCCAACGCCGCCTGCGTGGCGTCCCTCGAACCGGGCGCGACCGCGACCTGCCCGCAGAAGCCGATGTACGTCGTGACCGCGGCCGACATCGCGAAGGGATCCGTCGACAACACGGCGACCGCCACCGCGGCGACGTCGGGCGGCAAGACCGTCACCTCCTCGAGCACGGCCACCATCTCGACCCCGGCCGCGCCCGCGGTCACCCTGAAGAAGACCGTCGCGGACTCCCCCGACGCCGGCAGCGTCGCATCTCCGGACGAGACGCTCACCTACACGTTCGTCGTCACCAACTCCGGCAACGTGCCGCTGAGCACCGTGACGATCACCGACGCGAAGATCGGCCTCGACAAGGCGGCGTGCGTCTCCAGCCTGGCGGTCGGCGCGAGCGCGACCTGTCCGACGGCGACCTACACCACGACCTCGGACGACGTCGAGGACGGGACGGTCGTCAACACCGCGACCGCCGGCGCCAACTCGCCTGCCGGCACCGGCGTCAGCGCCAGCGACACCGCCCGGATCATCACCGACGCGTCCGCACCCTCGATCGGCCTCGTGAAGTCGGTCAAGGACTCCGGGGACGGCGACGGGATCGGGTCGCTCGGCGAGAAGCTGACCTACGGCTTCAAGGTGACCAACACCGGCAACGTCACGCTGAAGAATGTGACGATCACCGACAGCCTGCTCGGGCTGTCTGCCGCTGACTGCGTCGCCAAGCTCGCCGCGAAGGCGACGACGACCTGCCCGCTGCTGCCGGCGAGGACCCACACCGTCAGCGCCGACGACGTCGCGGCGGGCTCGGTCACCAACACCGCCAAGGCCGCCGGGGCCAGCAACAAGAACGGCACCAAGGTGTCGGCCCAGGACACCGCGACGATCGCGACGCCCGCCGTACCCGCCGTGGCCCTGACCAAGACGGTCGCCGACAGCAACGACGCCGACGCGCTCGGCTCCCTCGGCGAGACGCTGACCTACAGCTTCTCGGTCACCAACTCGGGCAACGTGCCGCTCACCGACGTGAAGCTGTCCGACCCGAGCCTGGGTGTGCAGGGCGCTTCCTGCACCGCCACCCTCGCGGTCGGCGCCAGCGCGACGTGTACGCCGAGCGCACGCACCCACACGGTCACGGGTTCTGACATCGAGGCCGGTGCGGTGCGCAACACCGCCACCACCACCGCCACGGCACCCGGCGGCGGATCGGTCACCGGCAGCGGCAGCGCGACCATCGCGACGGAGGCGCCGACGACCGGGATCATCCTGCACAAGACGGTCTCCGACTCCGACGACGCCGACACGGTCGGTTCCCTCGGCGAGACGCTGACCTACGCCTTCAGCGTGACCAACACCGGCAACGTCGCGCTGTCCAACGTCACCATCGACGACCCGAGGCTCGCCATGGTCGCTGCCACCTGCGTCAGCACCCTGGCGCCCGGCGCGACGACCACCTGTCAGCCGGGCCACACCCACGTCGTCGACGCCTCGGACATCGACGCCGGCTCGGTCGCCAACTCCGCGACCGCCAGCGGCAAGCCCGCGACCGGACCGGCCGTGACCGACGACGACCGGGTCGTCACCGACACCCCGGCCGCGCCGTCGATCGTGCTCGACAAGACCGTCGCCGACTCGAGCGACGCCGACTCCGTGGGCTCACTCGGCGAGCAGCTCACCTACACCTTCAAGGTCACCAACAACGGCAACCAGCCGCTCCGCGACGTGACCCTCGACGACACCCTGCTCGGACTCAGCCACGCCTCCTGCGTGGCGGCGCTCCCGGTGGGGGCGACCGCGACCTGCGTCGGGAGCCGGACCCACACGGTCACCGCCGAGGACCTCGCCCGCGGGACGGTGGAGAACACCGCCACGGTCACGGGTACGTCGAGCACGGGCCGCAACGTCACCGGCCAGGACTCCGCGAGCCTCCCGACCGAGGCCGCGCTCCCCGGGGTCGCGCTGGAGAAGACCGTGCGCGACTCCTCCGACGCCGGCTCGACGGCTGGGCTCGGCGAGACGTTGACCTACGCATTCAAGGTCGTCAACAACGGCAACCTGCCGCTCACCAACGTGACCATCACCGACCCGATGCTGGGCATCAAGGCCGTGACCTGCACGGGCAGCCTCGCGGTCGGTGCCTCGGCCACCTGTCTCGACGGCCGCACCCACGTGGTCGACTCGGGCGACGTGGCCAAGGGGTCGGTCGACAACACCGCCACCACGAGCGCGACCTCGGCGGCGGGCGTGGTCGGCAGCTCGGGCAGCGCCTCGATCCCGACCGACGTGTCGGCCCCGGCGATCACGCTCGCGAAGTCGGTCAGCGACTCCGCCGACCCCGACGTGCTCGGATCGCTCGGCGAGACGCTGACCTACGGCTTCACGGTCACCAACAACGGCAACGTGCCGCTGTCGGCCGTGACGATCTCCGACTCCCGGCTCAACCTCAACGGCGCCGCCTGCGTCGCCACCCTGGCCCCCGGGGCGAGCACCACCTGCCCGCTGCTGTCGGGCTCGCTCACCCACCAGGTGACCGCGGACGACGTCGCAGCCGGCTCGGTCGACAACACCGCGACGGCCTCGGGCAGCTACAACGGCTCGACGGTGACCGACCAGGACACCGCCACCATGCCGACGCCGTCGCTCGAGACGCCGGACGAGCCCACGGATCCCGACCAGCCCTTCAACTGGGACTGGAAGTACCCCCCGCCGACCTGTGACGCGCTGACGGTGACCTACCCGAAGGATCTCCCGAGCGGGCAGTCCAACGACATCAACGTCCGCATCCAGACCAACGTGGGCGAGGTGACCCTCAACTTCCACAACAACGAGAGCTTCTGGTCCGGCACGACCAGCTTCGCCTACCTGTCCCACCCGCGCTGGCCCGAGGGCGTCACGTCGTACACCGTCGAGTGGACCCAGGTGGCCGGCACGAACTACCACTGGCAGGGGGCGGTCCGCTGCCTCGTCGGTGGCGGCGGTGCTGGCACGCCGACCGCGCAGGAGTCGCGGGCGCTCACGCAGATCACGGGCTGGCGCACCGGATCCACCACGCTCAAGGTCGGGCAGGCGCCGGGCGGCGACGCCGTCGAGGTCAAGCAGATCGGGTACGGCGCGCTCGAGCTCGAGCAGCTCACGTCCAACGGCTGGCGCTGGATCAAGACGGTCCCGACGACCGACCGGGGCACCGCCCAGGTGACCTTCCCGAAGGTCACGGAGAAGGGGCGCACCAGCTTCCGGCTCCGGGTCGAGGGCAGCTCCGACGTCAGTGGCGCGATCACCCAGCCGTACGACGTGATCGCCCGGTGAGCCTCGCGACCGCCTAGGCTGCGTCTCATGGCGAACCGGTGGTCGATCGGGTCGAGCAACAGCGTGCTGTCCCTGTGGTCGGAAGGCTCGGTGCTGAGCATCGGCTCGATCGGGTCGGTCGCGTCGCTGGGCAGCGTCGGCTCCTTCGCGTCGATGTTCTCGCTCGGGTCGTCGATGAGCCGGGTCTCGGCCTTCTCCTTCCAGAGCGACGGGTCGGTCCTGTCGCACCAGTCGAAGCACTCGGTGCTGTCGTCGCAGAGCCACGACGCGGCGCTCGGCGCCCGCGAGCAGGGCGACCTGCCGAGGCTCGGAGCTCCCGCGCTCGCGCTCGCGGGGCTCGCCGTCGCGGGCGCGACGTACGCCCTGATCCGCCGGCACCTCTGACCGACGAGGGGCATGCTGGTCCCATGGAGATCGAAGCTGCCCTCGGCGCCGTGCGCGCCAACAACCAGGCCGTCCTGACCGCGATCAAGTCCGACGGGCGACCTCAGCTGTCCAACGTGGTGGTCGCTGTCGGTGACGACGGCGTCCTGCGGGTGTCGACGACCGCCGACCGCGCGAAGTACGCCAACCTCCGGCGTACGCCGTGGGCGGCGATCCACGTCAACGGCGAGAGCTTCTGGTCCTACGCCGTGGTCGAGGGCGACGTCGAGCTCTCGGAGGTCGCCGCCGATCCGCACGACGCCGCCGTCGACGAGCTGGTCGAGCTCTACCGCGCCCTCGGCGGCGAGCACGAGGACTGGGACGACTACCGCGCGGCGATGGTGCGCGACCGGCGTGTGGTCGTCCGGATCACCCCGACACACGCCTACGGGACCGTCTGAGAGCTCGAATCTCAAGGCATCCGCAAGGTTCTTCCAGCGAGCGGACAAGGTTCGTCAACATCCATGTACGGCGGCGCGAACGACTGAAACCCTCGGGGTGTCTCGTCATTCCACCAGGGAGAACCTCGTGCGCAGTCGTCTCATCTCCACCGCGGTCATCGGCCTCGCCGGCGTCGCGGTCCTGCCCTTCGCAGCCGTGCTCGCCATGGCGCCCGCATCTGCGGCTCCCGGCAACAACGGGACGATCAAGGTGGCGGAGGTCAACGCCGTCGGCACCGAGAGCAACGACCCGCACGTCGCCTGCACCTTCGCGCTCGAGTGGTACAACTTCGACGCCGCGGCCGTCTCGACGGTCTCGTTCGAGAGCCAGGCGCCGACCAACGACGCGGTGCTGACCGTCGCCTCGGGCGCGACGCAGGTGACGCTCGACAACGACACGGCGGGCGGCAACTCCGACCTCGACGGTCGCCAGATCTACACGCTGAGCTTCGTGGGCACGCCGCAGGCGAACCAGGGCTACCACGTGAAGGTCACCACGAACACCACCGGCGCGAACGGCAGCGCCGCTCACGGCAACGACAGCAAGTCCAAGACCTTCTGGGTCGGACCGTGCGCGACCACGCCGACCACGCCGACCACCCCGACGACGCCGACCACCCCGACGACGCCGACCACCCCGACGACGCCGACCACCCCGACGACGCCGACCACCCCGACGACGCCGACCACCCCGACGACGCCGACCACCCCGACGACGCCGACCACGCCGACGACGCCGGAGACGCCGTTCGACTGGAACTGGCAGTACCCCACCCCGACCTGCACCTCGTTGGGCGTGACCTATCCGTCCAACATCCCGAGCGGCCAGGCGAACGACGCCAACATCCGCTTCGAGAGCAACGTCGGGCAGTTCACCCTGAACTTCCACAACAACACGGGCACCTGGTCGGGCGCTCACTCCTTCGACTACACGAGCCACCCGAGCTGGCCCGCGGGCGTCACGAGCTACCACGTCGTGTGGACCCAGGTCGGCGGCACCAACTACCACTGGCAGGGCGACGTCGCGTGCGGCGCGGCGGCACCGGCCCCCGCGGACCCGGCTCCGGCTGACCCGGCACCCGCCGACCCCGCTCCGGCCGACCCCGCTCCGGCCGCGTCGGTCAGTGGGTTCGACGACGACGTGGTGACGGTGGCCCGCGGCAGCGCGCCGAGTGCCCGCATCATCACCGTCGACGGCGCCGACTCGCTGGTGCTCGAGCGCCGCGTCCACGGCACCTGGCAGCGGGTCAAGGTCGTGTCCGCCGATGACTACGGCATCGCCAGCGTGACCTTCCCGAAGCTCAAGAAGGCCGGCACCTACGCCTTCCGCCTCTCGCTGCCGTCCTCGCACGGCAGCACCAGCTGCAGCGGCGTGGTGACCTTCAAGGTCCACTGAGCAGTACGCCGACGCTCCACGTCGCCGCCCGGGGTCACGTAACCCCGGGCGGCGACGGCTCGTTCGCCTGGTGGGAGACATCCACAGGAGAGGGAGCATCATGTCCGCACGGACGATCTGCACCACCGCCGCACTCGGAGCCGCCGCGCTCGCCACCGCGCTCGCCGTCACCGCGCCATCGCCGGCCGACGCCGCGGGCCACCACCCCCACGGAGGGCGGGTCCACGACTGGGCGCCGGCCGCCAAGGCCACGCTCCACCCCGGCACGATGATGTACACGAAGGGTGCCCAGTGCACCGCCAACTTCGTCTACACCGATGCCGTCGGTCACGTGTTCGTCGGCTACGCCGCTCACTGCGCCGGTCTCGGCGAGTCGACCGACACCGACGGCTGCAGCACGAAGTCCCTGCCGCTGGGCACCAAGGTCGCCTTCCGCGAGGGCGGCAGCGTCGCCGACGACGGCACGCTCCTGGCCACCGGCCGGCTCGCCTACTCGTCCTGGCGGACGATGCAGAAGCTCGGGACGAAGGCCGAGAACACCTGCGCCTACAACGACCTCGCCCTCGTGCGGGTGAGGGCGAAGGACGTCGACCTCGTCAACCCGTCGGTGCCCGTCTGGGGCGGACCGACCGGCATCGACACCGACGGCACGGCCGCCGGCGACCAGGTCTTCACCTACGGCAACTCCAGCCTGCGCGGCGGCGCGACGGTCCTCTCGCCGCACACCGGCGTCAGCCTCGGTGACCAGCCCGCCGACGGTGGCTGGTCGCACCCGCTCTACACCGCCTCCCCCGGCGTCCCCGGCGACTCGGGCTCCGGCTTCCTGAGCGCCGACGGCACGGCGATCGGCGTGCTCTCCACGCTCGGCCTCGCCCCGCTGCCGGCGTCCAACAACATCGGCGACCTGGCCAAGGAGCTCGCCTTCGCCAAGAAGCACTCCGGCATCAAGGGACTCCGACTGACGAAGGGCACCAAGGCCTTCTCGTCGACCCCGTCAGGCGTCTCCTGACCCTCGTGCCGCCGGGTCTGCGCTCGTGAAGACCCAGTCGATGCCGTCGTCGCCCTGGCAGTCCATCGTGGCATCGCGGTGCAGTCCGGCCTTGAGTGCCACGGTGCGGCTGGCGTGGTTGTCGGGCCGCACCCGCGCCACGATCGTCTCCGCGGGCAGCTCGTCCACGGTGGCCGACACGACGGCCGAGGCGGCCTCGGTGGCGAGGCCCTGTCCCCACACCTCCGGCACGAAGCGGTAGACCAGGTTGAGCACGGGGCGTCCGTGGATCGTCATTCGCTTCACGCCCGAGTAGCCGATGACGTGGTCCGCACCTGAAGCACGCACGCACCAGTAGCCGAACCCGTGCTCGTCCCAGTGGTCTACCCACCGCGCCACGAGGGCGGTCGCCGCAGCGAGGTCCTCGAGCCGGTCGGACGGGTTGTGCTCGACGGTGCGGGGGTCCCCGAGGATCGCGAGCACGCCCGCTGCATCGGTCGCCACGGGCCGGGTCAACCGCAGCCGTTCGGTCCTGATCTCCTGCGCACCCACCGCTGGATGGTCGCATGCTGCCCGTCGAGCAGTCTCCGCGCCTACCCGGTGATCGTGAAGCGGCGCAGCAGGTCCTTGCGGATCTGCGCGTCGGTCCAGGCGAAGTGCACCCAGTGCTTCTTCGAGAACATCCGGGTCTGGTCCGTGGAGTACGGCGAGCGCGGGTTCTCCGACTGGCCGTAGGTCAGGATCGTGCGCGCATCGACCCGCCCGCCCGGAAGGAACGAGATCGCCTGGATGTGCGAGGAGCCGTAGGTGATCGGCCGGTAGTGGTCCTTGTTGTCCTTCGCCCACCGCGACGCGAGCGCGTTGGCGTTGCCGGCCGCGTCGCCGGTGCCGCCGCCCAGCGGGATGGGCGGAGCACCTCGGTCGCCCGCGACCTGGAGCGAGCCCCAGGTCGCGTTGAACGCGATGTGCTTCTCGCGCAGCGCGGCGATGGCGTCGGACATGGCCTGCACCACCTGCGGGTTGGAGACGTTGAGGTCGCGCGGGGTGTTCAGCGGATCGTTCGGGTCGAACGGCGTGAGCCACACCGGGTCAGCGGCGTCCACCGGCAGGCTCGGCAGCCGGGTGATGAACTCCTCGAAGATCTGGTTGCCCCGGGCGTCGGTGTTCGACGTCCGGTCCCACTTCTCCAGCACGGCGCAGGCCCTCGTCTCGCCGGTGGCGTCGCAGACGGCGTCGAGGTCGCCGTTCTCGCTCATCACCTCGGCGGCCATCACGCGGTTCTCGTGCTCGTGGCCGCGCAGACTGGCCGGTGACTCCTTCTTGCCCTTCGCAAGACGGTCGATCACGTAGTGGGAGACCATCCGGGTCCGCATCGTGCGCACGCACTGCTCGCAGCCGATGATCCCGGCGTAGCCCTCGAGCGGCTGGTCGGGGTTGGGCAGCCAGTAGGAGTCGTTGGCGTTCATCACCCAGTCGCGACGGACCTCCATCGGCAGGTTGGCCGGACCGAAGATGCCGGGCCGCTCCGCGTCGTCGTCGGCGCCCCAGGCACAGGTCGAGTCGGCGAAGGTGCCGTCGAGCCCGGGCAGCCCGGCGACCTCGTCGAGGACGCGTCCGGTGGGAGTCATGCAGGCGGCGGCGAGCCTGTCGGGGACGTTCGGGACGACCGAGTGGTCGGCGTACACGACGTCACCGTTGCGGTCGGCGGCCGTCGTGTTGACCCAGGGCATCCCGCCGCCCGCGTCCTGACGACGGATCAGGTCGCGGACATCGGTCGCCTTGCCCATGTTCAGGAACGTGTCGATGGTGCGCAGGTGCTCGGCGTTGGCGTCCCGGATCGCCCAGACGCTCGCGGGGCCCCACGGCATCAGCTGCGCAGGCGCGTCGATCACGAAGCCCTGCGGCGTCCGGTAGAGGTCCTCGGAGGCGGTGCCCAGCGTGCCGTTCTTCTTGCGCACGGTGACCTTCACGGTGTCGTGCATCAGCTGCTGCGGACCGGCGTCGGTGAGGTACGTCGTGCCGGGACCGACCGTCTTGTACTCGTACGGCGTGAACCGGTAGGCCGTCGACACGGTGTGGCTCCAGGCGACGTCCTTGTTCCAGCCGATGTTGATCGCGGGCGACCCGATCAGCGAGGCCCCGGCGACGTCGTACCTCCCCGGGATCGTCAGGTGCTGCTCGGTGAAGTGGTAGCGACCGCGCCACGGGAAGTGCGGGTTGCCGAGCAGCATCCCCTTGCCGGTCGTGGACGACGCACCGCCGACGGCCGTCGCGTTGGATCCGAACGGCGACTCCGGGTCGCGACCGAGGGCCTTGAGCAGCCGGTCGCGGTCGACGGCGTCCGCGGAGACCGGCACCTCGGGCAGGCCCGGGTCGTCGGCACTGGGCGGCGACGCGTCGACGATCTCCTTCACGAAGACGCCGCTCGAGGCGAGCAGGTTGGCGAGGTAGACGCCGTACCAGAGGTCGATCGGCTTCACGTCGGGCTTCAGGTAGCCCGCACCCTTGCACGCGGGATCGGTGACCTTGTGGGTGCGCAGCCACGTGTTGGCGCCGGCGACGTAGCCGTCGACCATCTGACGAGCCTGGGCGCCGGGCCCCGCGACCGGGTCCTTCAGCAGCTTCTCGACCACGTGCCGCTGGTGGAGGTCGGTGACGAAGGCATCGACCTGCAGGTTGGAGGCATTGAGCGTGACCTGGTCGTTGTAACGGCCCTTCGGGCCGAACCAGCGGGAGCGCTCGCCGCGCCCCGTGACCAGGGTGTCGGCGAGCGTGCAGATCGAGTCCTCGGCCGCGGCGTACCCGCTGCCGAAGCCGAGCGAGCCGAAGTCGGAGGCCGTGATGTGCGGGATCCCGTGCCGGGTGATCGCGATCGTGGCGCGGTAGCGGTCGGGCTTGGCTGCGACGGCGTCGGCGCCCCCGGTCGGAGCCACCGCGACGACGACAGGCAGCAGCGCGGTGACCGTGGACAGGGCGAGCAAGCGTCGGAGCATGCCTCGACAACGGCCCGTCCACCATCGGAGTTATGCCGACGACGGACCACCTCTCCCTGCCATAGTCGGCCCGTGAGGTACCTGTCGCGCGCGCTGGCCGTCGTGGGCGTCGCCCTCCTGGTGATCGGCGCGGTCTCCGGAGTCGTCCACCGGGAGGTGCTCGACGCCGACCGGTTCGCCGCGCACGTCGAGGCCGTGCGCACCGACGACGCCGTCTCGCGCGAGCTCGGTGTGCTGGTGGCCGACCAGATCATCGCGGCCGAGCCCGATCTCGTGGCGCTGCGCCCGCTGCTCGAGTCGACCGCCCAGAGCCTGGTCGCGAGTCCGGCGCTCGGGCCGGTCGTCGGGCTCGCGGTGGCGCCGACCTTCGACGTGCTCGACGGCGGCGACGGGGCGATGGTCCTCCGGCTCGCCGACGTCGCAGCGCTCGTCGTCGCGACGGTGACCACGCTGTCGCCCGCCGTCCACGCGACGCTCCCGCCCGACCTCGACGTACGCCTGTCGGACTTCGCGGGACAGGACCACACCAACGGCGTCCTGCACCAGGTGCACGTCGTCGACCTCCTGGCCTGGCTGGCCCCGCTCCTCGGCGTGCTCCTCCTCGTGACGGCGGGCTCCGTCATCCCGGCCCCGGGACGGGTGCGCCGGGCGGCGCGGTACGCCGGGCGGGGGTCGGTCGTCGCCGGTGGGGTGCTCGCCCTGGCCCTGGTCGTCGTCGGCTTCCTGGTCGGCCGCACCGATGACGGCACGTTGTCCGGAGCACTGGCCCAGGCCGTCTGGGGTGAGCTGTCCGGCGCCTTCTGGGTCGCGGTCGGGGTGCTGGCCGTGGCCGGTGCTGCGATCGCCCTCGCAGCCCGGCCGGGGACCGACCTCGCACCACGGTCGCTGCTCCGCGGCGCGACCACCTGGATCGTCGACCCCGGTCCGGAGCCGTGGCCGCGCGTCGGCCGCGCGGTCACGTTGCTGCTGCTCGGCATCGCGCTCCTCCTCCAACCGCTCGCGGTCGTCCAGATCGTCCTGAGGGTGGTGGGCGCGGCCCTGGTGCTGCTGGCGCTCGGAGCGCTCGTCACGGCTGTCGGCGACCTGGTCCGGGGGCGGGAGGACCGCACGCACCACCTGCCCCGCATCCTGGTCGGGACCGTCGGCGTCCTCGCCCTCGTGACCGCGCTGCTGGCCGGCGCGTGGCCGGGCAGCGACGACCTCGCCGGAGCCGTCGCCGTCGACGGGACCGCCTGCAACGGCCACGACGAGCTCTGCGACCGGACGTACGACGAGGTCGCGTTCCCGGCCACCCACAACTCGATGTCCGCGGCCGACCAGCCGGGCTGGTTCTTCGCCGAGCAGCCGGACGGGGTGATCAGCCAACTCGACCACGGCGTGCGGGTGCTGCTGATCGACAGCTGGTACGGCCAGGAGACGTCCCGGCCCGGGGTCGTCGCCACGAGCGAGGGCAGCCGGGCTGCGGGGATCGCGGAGGCACGCGAGTCCTTCGGGGACGCAGCGGTCAACAGCGCTCTGCGGCTACGGGACGCGACGAAGCTCGCGCCGACCGGTCCGGTCGAGCCCTACCTCTGCCACGCGCTGTGCGAGCTCGGCTCGACCAAGTGGGAGCCGCTCATGGAGCAGGTCCGGGCCTGGATGGACGCGCATCCCCGCGAGGTCGTCACGCTGTTCGTGCAGGACGAGGTGAGTCCCGCCGACACCGCCGAGGTCGTCGAGGATGCCGGGCTGCTGCCCTACGTCTACACGCCGACCGCCGACGGCAGCTGGCCGACGCTGGGCTCGATGATCGACTCCGGCCACCGGCTGGTGGTCCTCATGGAGAACCACGGCGGCGGCACGACGTACCCCTGGCTGCTCGACGGCTTCCAGCAGGTGCAGGACACGCCGTACCTCTTCGAGGACCCGTCGGAGTTCAGCTGCGACCTCAACCGGGGCACGCCGGACCTGCCGGTCTTCCTGGTCAACCACTGGATCGACGACAAGACCGCGACGGTCACCAACGCGGCCCAGGTCAACGCGCTCGACGTCCTGCTCCCCCGACTGCAGGAGTGCGCGTCCGAGCGCGACCGGCTGCCGAACTACGTGGCGGTCGACTTCTACGACCAGGGTGACCTGTTCGGCGCGGTCGACGCGATGAACGGCTTCTAGAGATCCCTAGAGATAGAGACCGGTCGACTCGTCGGCGATCCGATCGGCGGCGACGGCGTGCACGTCGCGCTCGCGCATCACGACGTAGAGGTCGCCGTGGACCTCGACCTCGGACTTGTCCTCGGGATCGAACAGAACCTTGTCGCCGACCTCGACGGCACGGGCGTGCGGGCCGACCGCGACCACGCGCGACCAGGCCAGCCGGCGCGCGCCCATGGCAGCGGTCGCCGGGATCACGATGCCGCCCGACGAGCGCCGCTCTCCGGCGTCCCGGTCGACCTCCACGAGGATCCGGTCGTGGAGCATCTTGATGGGGGTCTTGTCAGTCACCGCTCAGCGGACGACCTTGCGGATGACCACGAAGACCGCGATCACGCCGACGACGCCACCGACGGCCTTGAGGATGTTGTCGGTGCGGGGCTGACCCGTCTGCGAGTCGACGAAGTGAGCCTTGATGCTGCTCACCTCGCGGCCGACGATCGTCTTGGGGTGCGCCCGGTAGATGAGCTCGTCGATCGTGGTCGCCAGGCGCTCCCGGGTCTCCTCGATCTCGACCTCGAGAGCGGACAGCGATTCGTCCTTGGGCACGGGTTCTCCTCTGTCGACAGGTCCGGGTTGGAGGCTATCAACCAGCGCGCGGTCCTGCCGTGCGCGGGTCGAACCCGAACGGCAGCTCGAGGCGGTGCGCGCGCATCAGCGCGTCGTCGGTGAGGACGTCGTACGTCGTCCCGTCGGCGACCACGCTGCCGCCGCTGAGCACCACCGACCGCGGGCACAGCTCGAGCGCGTAGGGCAGGTCGTGGGTGACCATCAGGACGGTGACGTCGAGCGAGCGCAGGATGTCGGCGAGCTCGCGGCGCGAGGCGGGATCGAGGTTGGACGACGGTTCGTCGAGGACCAGGATCTCGGGCTCCATCACCAGCACCGTGGCGACCGCGACCCGGCGGCGCTGGCCGAAGGAGAGGTGGTGGGGCGGACGGTCGACGAAGTCGGCCATCCCGACCTGGTCGAGGGCCGCCATCACCCGCCGGTCGAGCTCGGCGCCCTTGATGCCGAGGTTGGCCGGCCCGAAGCCGACGTCGGCGCGGACGGTGCCCATGAAGAGCTGGTCGTCGGGGTCCTGGAAGACGATGCCGACCCGGCGCCGGATCTCCTGGAGGTTGGCCTTCTCGACCGGCAGCCCGCTGACCGAGACGGTGCCCGCGCCGGCAGTGAGGATGCCGTTGAGGTGGAGCACCAGCGTGGTCTTGCCGGCGCCGTTCGGGCCGAGGAGCGCGACCCGCTCGCCCTGGTGGACGTGCAGGTCGACGCCGAAGAGGGCCTGGTGGCCGTCGGGGTAGGCGTAGGCCAGGCCCTGGACGTCGAGGACGGGAGTGCTCACTTGGGCATCCTCCCGGTGTAGCCCCGCGACAGCATCGCCAGGTGGACCCGCTCGCCGCGCTCGTAGGAGCGGATGAAGAGCGCGCCGGCCGAGCGGGCCAGGACGGGCCAGTGCTTCGGGTTGCGGGCGGTGAAGCCGCGGGACTCGCGGGCCACCTTCATCCGCTGCATCTCGCCGGTGACGACGTCGAGGTAGCGGACCATGAAGGACATGATCTGCACGAGCTGTTGCGGCAGGTGCAGCCGCTCCAGCCCGGCGAGCAGCGCCTGGGGCTCGGTGGTCGCGGCCAGGGTGAGGCTCGCGAGCACGCCGAGGGTGCCCTTGATCAGAAGCGCGATGCCGGCCTCGAGACCGTGCTGGCTGACGCTCACGCCGAGGACCTCGGTCTGCGGTCCGGTCGCGACGAACGGCAGCAGCAGCGCGAAGAAGAGGAACGGGACCTCGACGACCGACCGCTTCAGGATGTAGGTGACCGGCACCCGCGAGACCGCGATGACGGCGACGACCATCGCCAGGTAGACCGCGAACGCGGCGTACCAGTCGCGCGGCGTGGCGACCACGACGATCATGAACGTCAGCAGCGTCAGGACCTTCAGGTGGGCGGGTGCCCGGTGCACGGGCGAGTGCCCGTGGAAGTGCAGCTTGTGACCGTGCCCGGCACCCACGTCAGTCGGACCCGCGGCGGCGTACGGCGTACGCGATCCCGGCCCCGAGGGCGAGGACGACGAGCACGCCGATGACCCCGGTGAGGCTGCCGTAGCCGCTGAAGAGCGCGCCGTGCGCCTTCTCGGTGTGGGCGAACCCGTGGTCCTGCGAGACCTTGGTGAGCCCGTCGGGGTCGCTGTCGGCGAAGCGGCTCACCACGCCCGCGAGGACGAGGGCGACTCCCAGCAGCCCGACGAGGACCCAGCGCATCTTCATGCGACGGCCTTCGGCTTGATCTCGAGCTCGCGACGCGCGAGGACCGGCCGAGCGCCGTACACGAGGTCGGGGCGGATCGCGATGATGCTCCCGACCGCCGCGAAGGTGATCACGGCCTCGCCGATGCCGATCAGCACGTGGACGCCGATCATCGCCGTCGCCAAGTTGTGGAGCGGGATGTCGGCGGTGCCGCCCACGACGTAGAGGGCGACGAAGAAGGTGGCCGCGACGGGCACCGAGACCAGCGCGGCCGCGCCGGCGCAGATCGGCACCACGGAGAGCCGCTTGGGCAGGACCATCTGGGCGAGCTTGAAGACCAGCCAGCCGACGACGACGGTCGTGACGCCCATCAGCATGATGTTGGTGCCGAGAGCGGTGATGCCGCCGTCGGCGAAGAGCAGGCACTGCACGAGGAAGACGACGCTCATGCAGAGCACGGCCGTGAACGGCCCGACCAGGACCGCAGCGAGCGCACCGCCGAGCAGGTGACCGCTGGTGCCGGAGGCCACCGGGAAGTTCAGCATCTGGGTCGCGAAGATGAACGCCGCGACGAGGCCGGCCATCGGCGCGGTCTTGTCATCGAGCTCCTTGCGGGCGCCGGCGAGCGCCACGCCGATGCACACCGCAGCGGCCGCGCCGGTGGCGGCGGACGTGGGGGCGTCGAGGAACCCGTCCGGGACGTGCATGCTGTCTCCTGGAGTACGGCTGGTTGTATTGGTGCCGACCCTACGTTATTGCACATCGTTTGCGACAAGGAGTTCTGAACCGTGAGCCAGCGCCTCTCCCCCGGTGACACCGCCCCCGAGTTCACCCTGCTCGACGACACCGGCGCCGAGGTGGCGCTCGGCGACTTCCTGGGTCGCAAGGTGATCGTCTACTTCTACCCGGCTGCGATGACCCCGGGCTGCACCAAGCAGGCCTGCGACTTCACCGACTCCCTCGACTCCCTGCAGGCCGCTGGCTACGAGGTCGTCGGCATCTCTCCGGACAAGCCGGAGAAGCTCGCGAAGTTCCGCGAGCGCGATGGCCTGACCATCACGCTCCTGTCCGACCCGGACAAGAAGGTCCTCGAGGCGTACGGCGCGTTCGGCGAGAAGAAGCTCTACGGCAAGACCGTCACCGGCGTGATCCGCTCGACGGTCGTCGTCGACGAGGACGGCAAGGTCTTCCTCGCGCAGTACAACGTGAAGGCCACCGGCCACGTCGCCAAGCTCCGCAAGGACCTCGAGCTCAACCTCGCCTGATGTCGACCTACCTGTCGGCCGCGCGGGCCTTCGCGGCGCAGGTCCGCGCGCTCCCTGACGACCTCTCCGGTCCGGGGCTCGGCGACTGGGACCTGCGCGCGCTCGCCGGCCACACGAGCCGTTCGCTGGTCACGGTCATCACCTACCTGCAGCAGCCCGTGGACGACGTCGCGGTCGAGAGCGCGGCGGCGTACTTCGCACTGCTCGGGTCCTCCGGGGTGACCGCCGGCGAGGAGGTGACGGCGCGTGGCGTGGCGGCGGGTGAGGCGATGGGCGCCGACCCGGCGGCGTACGTCGACGGCCTGCTGGACCGGGTGACCGCCGATCTGGCCGCGGTCGACGGCGACCCGGTGATCACCACCGCCGCGGGCGGGATGCGGCTCAGCGACTACCTGCCCACCCGCACCTTCGAGCTGGTCGTGCACGGGCTCGACATCGCGTCCGCCACCAGCTCTTCGTGGACGCCGCCGCCGGATGCCCTCGCGGAGGCGGTTTCGCTCGCGGCCGAGGTCGCGGTGCTCACCGGGTCGGGAGTCGACCTGCTCCGGCTCGCGACGGGCCGCTCTACCGCGGGGATCTCGATCGTCTGACCCGGGCGCCTCGTCGTACCTGACGTACGTGTCGCGAAATCGCCCGACCCACGACACCTACGTCAGGTGCGCGGACGACCAGCGCCTCTGGGAGACTGCTCCCGCGCGCCCGTAGCCCAATTGGCAGAGGCACCAGGTTTAGGTCCTGGCCAGTGCGAGTTCGACTCTCGCCGGGCGCACTCAGCCCTCTTCGCGCAGCCGCGGGATCGTGGTCTGCTCGGGCTTGAAGCCGGTCTTGTCGGCGAAGAACTCCCGGATCCGGTCCATGTCGGCGGAGACGTCGCCGGTGGGCGGGAACGTCGGACCCCAGCCCACGGTGCGCGACGGGGCGTCGAGGAAGGCCAGCGTGATGGGGAGGCCGGTCTGCTGGGAGATCCGGTAGAAGCCGGACTTCCAGTAGTCACCCTTGCTGCGGGTGCCCTCGGCGGCGATGCCGAGCAGGAAGGTCTCGTCGGTCTCGGCGTCCTCGAGCAGCGCCCGGATCGTGGCACCCGGGTTGTCGCGGTCGAGCTCGACGGCTCCGCTGGCGCGCATGATCGGGGCGAGCGGCCCCTTGAAGAACGAGTCCTTGACCAGCAGCCGGATCTGCACGCTGTTGTCCCACGCGAGCAGCATCGTGAGCACCCAGTCCCAGTTGGACGTGTGCGGTGCCCCGACCAGGATGCCCTTGCGCGGGACCTCCCCGACGGTCTTCCAGCGCGAGAGCTTCAGCAGCAGGCGGGCGAGGTTGCGCCGGACGAAGAAGTGGCGCCTCATGACGTCAGCATCCGCGCGACGATCGGCGCCATCCGACGAAGCGCCCAGCCGCGGTGCGAGATCGCGTCCTTGTCCTCGCGCGAGAGCTCCGCGGTCGTGAACCCGGGCCGGTCCTCGGCCTCGAACAGCACGTCGTAGCCGAACCCGCCGCTCCCCCGGACCTCGCGGATCACCCGGCCCGGCATCACCCCGTCGACGACGCACTCCTCGCCGTCGGGGTGGACGAAGGCGACGGCGCACTTGAAGTGAGCAGTACGCCGCTCGTCGGGTACGTCGGCCAGCTGGGCCAGCAGCAGCTCGTTGTTGCGGTCGTCGCTCTTGGGGGGACCGGACCAGCGGGCGGAAAGCACGCCCGGCATGCCGTTCAGCGCGTCGACGCAGATCCCGCTGTCGTCGGCGAGCGAGGGCAGACCCGTGGCAGCGAGGCCGGCGCGGGCCTTGAGCAGCGCGTTGCCCTCGAACGTCGCCTCGTCCTCGACCGGCTCGTCGTAGTGCTCGACGTCGTCGAGCCCGAGCACCTCGATCTCGGGGAGGTGCTCACGCAGGATGCGCGTCATCTCCTCGATCTTCTTGGCGTTGCGCGAGGCGAGGAAGACCTTCACAGCTGCCCCCTCATGACCGCAGCGCCTCCTGCTGCATGCGCGTCAGGTCTGCGCAGCCCTTCTCGCCCAGGGCGAGCAGTGCGTCGAGCTCGGCGCGGTCGAAGGCCGCCCCCTCGGCGGTGCCCTGCACCTCGACGAACTTGCCCTCGCCGGTCATCACGATGTTCATGTCGGTCTCGGCCCGGACGTCCTCGACGTAGGGCAGGTCGAGACGCGGTGTGCCGTCGATGATGCCGACGCTGACGGCCGCGACGGAGCCGGTGAGCGGCTCGCCCTTCAGCGCGCCGGTCGAGCGCAGGTGGCTGACGGCGTCCGCGAGGGCGACGTACGCCCCGGTGATCGCGGCGGTGCGGGTGCCGCCGTCGGCCTGGAGCACGTCGCAGTCGAGCTGGATGGTGTTCTCCCCCAGCGCCTGGTAGTCGATGACGGCGCGCAGCGAGCGGCCGATCAGCCGGCTGATCTCGTGGGTGCGACCACCGATCCGGCCCTTGACCGACTCGCGGTCCGAGCGGGTGTTCGTCGACGCGGGGAGCATGGCGTACTCGGCGGTGACCCAGCCGAGGCCGGAGCCCTTGCGCCAGCGCGGCACGCCCTCGGACGCGGAGGCCGCGCACAGCACCTTCGTCTTGCCGAACTCCACGAGCACCGAGCCCGCCGCGTGGTCGAGCCAGTGGCGGGTGATCGTGATGGATCGGAGCTCGTCGTCGGCGCGGCCGTCTTCGCGTGCAGTCATGCACCGACCCTAGTGCGCCCCACCCTCCGGTCCGCGACGGCCATCCGGACCGCCCACGGCGCGAGGTCGCGGGCCCGTCGGCCGACCCACGGTCCACCCTCGGCGACCATCCAGGCGACGTCGCGACGCCAGCTCGGGTCGCAGCCGCCGTCGGGCTCCAGGCTCGGCACCCCGCAGGCCAGTCCCTCGTCGCGGAGGAGGTCGGCGTACAGATGCGCGAGCGCCCGGTGCCCCAGCTCGGAGGGGTGCAGGCGGTCGACCGACCAGAACCGCCGGGTGAGCACCTCGGGCCGGGTCGCGAGGTCCAGCCGCACCCCGCCGTACGTCGCGACGACCTCGTCGTAGACACGGTTGACGGCCTCGATCCTCGCGGCGAGCGGGCGGCGCAGGATCCCCGGCAGGCCGAAGACCGCACCGTGGTCGTGGAACCGCGCGGTCACCAGCAGCGCGCCGGCGTCGTGCAGCGCCTCGGCCGACGTCATCAGGTCGCCCCGGATCCGCTCCGGGTCCCACGTCGACCGCATCGTGTCGTTGACCCCGACGATCAGCGAGGCGACGTCCGGCCGGTGCGCGACCGCGTCGGCGAGCTGCTCGCGGCGGACGTCGGCGGACGTCGCACCCGAGACCGCCAGGTTGCAGAACGACACGTCGTACGACGTCCCGAGCGCGTCGGCGAGCAACCTGGCCCAGCCGCGCCACCCGCCCGGGACCGGGTCGCCGATGCCGTACGTCGTGCTGTCACCGAGGGCTGCCAGCCGCAGGTACATGCCCTCAGCGTTGCCCGGCCCGGTGCGCGGCCACTGCCGCGAGGTGTCGTGTCGGGCAACCCTCGATGAACTACTTCACCTCGGCGCGCAGCACCCGGCGGATGCCGATCGCCAGCGGGATGACCAGCCAGATGAAGCCGGAGACGAAGAGCTGTCCCCACTCCGACCCGTCGAGCGACATGTCGTAGAGCGGTCCCTGCGCGGACTGGAAGTCGATCCAGGGCGCGATCTTGTCGAACCACGCCATCAGCGCCGCTCCGAGCGCGATCAGCCCGGGCAGGACCCAGCGGTAGACGAAGAACACCACGATCGCCGCGGGGGTGTTGAGCAGCATCGCCGCGAGCGCGAAGCCACCGAGCATCGCGAGGTTCTGCGTGATCAGGAAGCCGAAGAAGCCGGCCCACCCGAAGGTCCAGTCGAAGCTGCCCTGCAGCGCGCCGTACAGCAGGTTGCAGATCAGCCCCACGACCAGCGCCATCGCGATGGTCGCGAAGGTGAGGATCACGCCGACGACCGCCTTGGCGGCGATCACCAGCGGCCGCCGGGGCTCGAGCGCGAAGGTGACCATCGCGGTGCGCTGGCTCCACTCGGTGGTGACCACCATGATCCCCAGGACGGGCAGCAGGATCGAGGTGACGAACGCCGCCGCCGCGACGAACGTGCCGTAGTCCATGGCCTCGTCCTGGACCACGGTGATCGCGAGCACGATGCCCTCGGTGGCCACGACGAGCAGCCCGATCACGGCGAGGAGCCAGAAGCCGGCCCGGGTGTCGTAGGACTTGCGCAGCTCCACCATGACCAGCCGGTGGAAGGGCGTGCGCGGTGTCTGCGAGATGTCGAGCACGCCGAGCTGTGCCGTCGTCATCTCACTTCACCTCCGCGCGCAGGACACGGTAGAAGCCGATGGCGAGCGGTACGACGAGCCAGATGAAGCCGGAGACCGCGAACTGCGCCCAGTCCTTGCCGGTCATCGTCGCGTCGACCAGGGGACCCTGGGCGTCGTTGAAGTCGATCCACGGCTGGATCTTGGAGAACCAGTCCATCAGCGCCGCACCGAGAGCGAACAGCCCCGGCAGGACGAACGAGTAGACCATGTAGATCACGATCGCGGCGGGGGTGTTGAGGAGCAGCGCGGCGAACGCGAACCCGGTCAGCATGCCGACGATCTGGAACAGGACGAAGCCGGCGGTGTGGGCGACGCTCGCGTTCCACACGGTCGGGTCGGTCGACAGCGCCCCGTAGACCACGTTGCAGATCGTCGCGAGCACCAGGGCGATCGCGACCGCGGCCACGGCCAGCACGAGGCCGACGACGAGCTTGGCCAGGATGATCCGCGGTCGCCGCGGCTCGAGGGAGAAGGACACCATCGCGGTGCGCTGGCTCCACTCGCTCGTCAGCAGCATGATGCCGATCACCGGCAGCAGCAGCGCGATCGAGAAGTTCGTCGAGGTCAGGAAGCTGTTGTAGCTCAGGAAGACGTCGTCCTGGACGACCCCGACGATCGTCTGGATCACCATGACCGCTGCGCACAGGACGGCGGTGGAGATCAGCAGCCACATGCCGGCGCGGGTGTCGTACGCCTTGCGCATCTCGACCCGGACCAGTCGGAGGAACGGCGTCGGCTCGGTCGACGAGACGTCGATCGTCGGGCCGACGGCGGGAGCGGTGGCGCTCATGCCGATTCCCGCTGGGTCTCGGCGGTGAGCTCGAGGAAGAGGTCCTCGAGGCCACCCTCGGCGCTGCGCAGGTCGGTGAGGACCACGGACGCCTCGAGGGCGGTGCGGCCCACCTCGACCGTCTCGGCCTCGACACGCAGCCCCTCGCCCGCGCTCGCCACGGTGATGCCCTTGGCGGACAGCGCGGCGCTCAGCGCCGCGTTGTCGAGCGCGGTGACGAACGACGTCGCGACACCCTTGGCAGCACCGGCGAGCAGCGACTTCTTGTCACCCTGGGCGACGATCTTGCCGTTGCCGATCAGGATCATCTCGTCGGCGATCTGCTCGACCTCGTGCAGGAGGTGGCTGCTGAGCAGCACCGTGCCGCCGCGCTCGGCGTAGCCGCGCAGGAGGCCACGCATCCACCGGATGCCGGCCGGGTCGAGCCCGTTGGCCGGCTCGTCGAGGATCAGCACGGACGGGTCGCCGAGCAGGGCGTGGGCGATCCCGAGCCGCTGCTTCATGCCGAGGGAGTAGTTGCGCAGCCGACGCTTCGACTCCTGCGGGGTCAGCGAGACCAGGGCGAGCATCTCGTCGACCCGCGTCTCCGGCAGGCCCATCGTCCGGGCGCCGATCTCGAGGATCTCCCGGCCGGTGCGGCCGGCGTGCTGCGCCGACGCGTCGAGGAGCACGCCCACGTGGCGACCCGGGTTGGGGATGTCCTTGTAGAGGTGCCCGCCGATGGTGACGCGCCCCGAGCTGGGGGGCGTGAGGCCGACCATGACGCGCATCGTGGTCGTCTTGCCGGCGCCGTTGGGACCGAGGAAACCGGTCACCGTGCCGGGCTGGCAGACGAAGCTGACGTCGTCGACCGCTGTGAACGTGCCGTACTTACGGGTGAGCCCTTCGACCGTGATCATGACCCCAGCCTGCCTGACCCGGCCACGTCGCGCATCGACCCCGAGGCGCGACACGCGGCGACCAAAGTAGGGGTCAGGCAGCGACCGGAGCAGCCTCCGCCCGCGTCGTACGACGCCTAGCCTTGCGGGGTGGACCGCCCCGCACCCGAGGAGTACCAGCCGCCGCTGCGGCTGTGGAGCCACGCGTGGCGGCTCGCGCTCATCCTGGCCATCTCGGCCGTGGCCTGGCTCCCGATCTCGACCGACCAGGCGCACATCTCCGAGCTCTGGGTGCTGGCCGACCTCACGCTCGGCGCGGCGTCGGTCGTGCTGGTCTTCTACCGACGCCGGTGGCCGGTCCCGGTCGCCCTCGCGCTCACCCTGGCCAGCGCGGTGTCGGGCACCGCCTCGGGACCGGCCGTCCTCGCGGTCGTCTCCGTGGCGACCCGGCGGCGGTGGCGGGAGATCGCCCTGGTCGGGTCGGTCGCCTTCGCGGCCAGCCAGTTCTTCGCCACCGTGCTGCCGACCGGCGACGACACGGTGTGGGTCTCCCTCACCGTCAACGTCATCTCCACGACGGCCGTCCTCGCCTCGGGCATGTACATCGGGTCGCGACGCGAGCTGATGTACACCCTGCGCAACCGGGCCGAGCGGGCCGAGGCCGAGCAGGAGCTGCGGGTGCGGCAGGCCCGCAGCCAGGAGCAGGCGCGGATCGCGCGCGAGATGCACGACGTGCTCGCGCACCGGATCTCCCAGATCTCGATGCACGCGGGCGCACTCGCCTACCGCGACGGGCTGACCCCGGAGGAGGTCCGCGACAGCGCCGAGGTGATCCGCGACAAGGCCCACGAGGCGCTGAGCGACCTGCGCGGCGTCCTCGGCGTGCTGCGCGACGGCACGACCGGCGAGCCGACGCTGGCCCCGCAGCCGACGTACGCCGACCTCTCGTGCCTGCTCGCCGAGGCCCAGGAGTCCGGGCTCCGGACCGAGTTCGAGGACCTCGTCGAGGAGGCCGTGCCGGAGGCGGCGGGTCGGACGATCTACCGGATCGTGCAGGAGGGCATGACCAACGCCCGCAAGCACGCACCCGGGGCGCTGCTCACGATCCGGATCAGCGGCACGCCCGACGACGGGCTCGAGGTGCTGCTGTGCAACCCCGTCGGGTTCGGACCGACGAGGACGCCGGGGTCGGGCCTGGGGCTGATCGGGCTCGCCGAGCGCGCCGAGCTGCGAGGCGGCCGGCTCACTGCAGGTCGTGAGGGCCCGACGTTCGTGCTGCACGGCTGGATACCGTGGGCGGCATGATCACTCGGGTCCTGGTCGTCGACGACGACCCGCTGGTGCGCTCGGCGCTCGGGCTGATGCTCGGCGGCCAGCCCGACATCGAGGTGGCCGGCGAGGCGTGCGACGGGCTGGAGGGTGTCCGGCTCGCCGGCGAGCTGCACCCCGACGTCGTGCTCATGGACATCCGGATGCCGCGCCTCGACGGTCTCGGCGCCACCCGGGAGCTGCACGCTCGGCCGGACCCGCCGAGGGTGATCGTGCTGACCACGTTCGACGCCGACGAGCACGTCGTCGAGGCGCTGGCTGCGGGAGCCGACGGCTTCCTGCTCAAGGACACCCCGCCGCCCCAGATCATCGAGGCGATCCGCAAGGTCGTCGACGACGAGCCGATGCTCTCCCCGTCGGCGACCCGGACCCTGATCCGGCGACTGCGCACCGACTCCGACGAGGCCGACGAGGCGGGGCGCGAACGCGCCGAGCAGGCCCGGGACCTCCTCGCCACCCTGACCGAGCGCGAGCGCGAGGTCGCCGGAGCGGTCGGACGCGGGCTCAGCAACGCGGAGATCGCCGGCGAGCTCTACCTCTCGGTCCCGACCGTGAAGGCGCACGTCTCCCGGCTATTCGACAAGCTCGCGGTCACCAACCGGGTGCAGATCGCGATCACGGTCCACGACGCGAGCTGACCTCAGAGGTCGTACGTCGCTCCGGCGCGGGCGAGCTCGACCGGACCGGCGTAGGCCGTGACCGCCTCGGCGAGCGCGTCCTGCGGGTCGTGCCAGGGCGGGACGTGCGTGAGCACCAGGCGCTTGGTGCCGGAACGGGCGGCGACCTGGCCGCTGTCGGTGCCGGTCAGGTGCAGGTCGGGTGGGTTGGAGTCGGCCGAGCGGAAGGACGCCTCGGCGAGCAGGAGGTCGGCGTCGCGGGCGACGTCGTCGAGGGCCGGGCACGGACCGGTGTCACCGGTGTAGGCGACGGTCGCGCCGTCGGCGCTGACCCGGAGGCCGAACGCGGGCACCGGATGGGCGACCGGCACGGGCTCGATCGTGAAGGGTCCGAGCTCGACGGGACCCTCCCACTCCCGGAAGTCGAACTCCTCGGTCATGCCCGGGTCGAGCGGCAGGTCGTAGGCGCGGGCCATCCGGTCGGCGGTCCCGACCGGTCCCCAGACCGGTATCCGCGGCTGGGCGCCGTCGGGGTGGTACTTGCGGAGCACGTAGTAGCCCGCGAGGTCGAGGCAGTGGTCGGCGTGGAGGTGGCTGAGCAGCACCGCGTCGACCGCCAGCGGGTCGGCGTACTTGTGCAGGGCACCGAGCGCACCGCTGCCGAGGTCGAGCAGGACCCGCCAGGTGCGGACGTCGCCCTCGGGCGTCGGAGCGTCGGCCTCGACCAGGTAGCAGCTGGCCGGCGACTCCGGTCCGGGGTAGCTCCCCGAGCAGCCGACGATGGTGACCTTCATGCCAGTCCCCCGACGAACTGGGAGGCAGCGACCATCTCGGGCCCGAGGAAGCGGCGGCCGATCGTCTCGAACTCGTCGGGCGAGCCCGTGGTGAGGAAGGAGTACGTCGGCACGCCGCCGGGCCGGATCAGGTCGGTGTGCACCAGCATCTTGTAGACGTCCTTGGCGCACTCCTCCGCACTGCTGACCAGGGTCACGTTGTCGCCCACGACGTAGGAGATCACGCCGGTCAGGAGGGGGTAGTGGGTGCAGCCGAGGATCAGCGTGTCGACGCCCTCGGAGATCAGGGGATCGAGGTAGTCGTGGGCGTAGCCGAGCAGCTCGTCGCCGGAGGTCACGC
This sequence comes from Nocardioides pollutisoli, assembly GCF_040045055.1. Lineage (NCBI taxonomy): Bacteria > Bacillati > Actinomycetota > Actinomycetes > Propionibacteriales > Nocardioidaceae > Nocardioides > Nocardioides pollutisoli. Next base: position 2,877,325 of record NZ_JBDZDU010000001.1, on the reverse strand, counting down.
CCTGCTCGACGAAGTCGACGAAGGTCGGGCAGGCGCGCACCGACAGCGAGACGTGGGGTGCGGCGGCGAAGGCGTCCTCGTAGGCCATCGACTCCGCGGTGGCCCGGGTGCAGATCACGCCGATCCGTCCGGTGCGGCTGGCCGCGACGGCGCGACGGGTCGCGGGATAGATCACCTCGACGACCGGCACGTCGTAGCGCTCACGGGCGTCGCGGAGCATCGCCGCGCTGGCGGAGTTGCACGCGATGACCAGCGCCTTCACGCCCCGCTCGACCAGGTGGTCGAGGCACTCGAGGGCGTACTCACGCACCTCGCCGATCGGCTTGGGTCCGTAGGGCTGCCGGGCCGTGTCGCCGACGTACACGATCGACTCGTGCGGCAGCTGGTCGATCACCGACCGCGCGACGGTCAGCCCACCGAACCCGGAGTCGAAGATCCCGATCGGAGCGTCTCGGAGCGCGGCGGTCTGGTCAGGCACGAAGGCAAGGCTAGGGGCTGCCACCGACCGGCGCACCGCGTCGCGACGCAGGTCACGCGTGCTCGTCGTCACCCTGGGCGTCGGGTCGCGCGAGGATCTGGTCGGCGTGGTGGGCCACCCAGACCATCAGCGGCATCAGCTGGTCGGTCAGCTCGCGGCCGAGCGGGGTGAGGGAGTACTCCACGTGCGGGGGCACGACCGGGCGCGCGTCGCGCAGCACCAGCCCGTCCTGCTCGAGGGTCCGCAGCGTCTGGGCGAGCATCTTCTCGCTCACCCCCTCCGCCCGTCGCCGCAGCTCGCTCCACCTCAGGGGCGCACCGTCGGAGAGCGAGGCGAGCACGAGCGGCGCCCACTTGCTCATCACGTGGTCGAGGACCTCGCGGGTCGGGCACCCGCGGGTGAAGGCCTGGTCGGGGAACGCCGACGCCACACTCACTCCCATGCCAGTACCTTACTTCAAAGTGGGTACTAACTCCAGGGAAGTATGGGCCACGACGGATAGTTGGACCGGGTGACAGCTCCGCACCGATCGAAGGATCCCTCCATGACCGTCCTCGTCACCGCCGCCTCCGGCCACCTCGGCCGACTCACCGTCCTCGCTCTCCTCGACCGCGGTGTCCCCGCGGCTGAGGTCGTCGCCACCGCCCGCGACCTCGCCACCGTCCAGGACCTCGCCGATCTCGGCGTCCAGGTCCGTAGGGCCGACTACGAGGACGCGGCCTCGCTGGACGCGGCCTTCGCGGGCGTGGACCGGGCCGTGCTGATCTCCTCGAACGCCGTCGGCGGTCGCCTGACCCAGCACCGCACCGTGATCGAGGCCGCGACCCGCGCGGACGTCGACCTCCTCGCCTACACGAGCATCCTGCGCGCCGACACCAGCGCCCTCGCGCTCGCCGAGGACCACGTCGCCACCGAGGACCTGCTCAAGCAGAGCGGCCTGCCGGTCGTGCTGCTGCGCAACGGCTGGTACCTCGAGAACTACACCGAGAACGCCGCCCCGGCCCTCGCGACCGGTCAGGTCATCGGCTCGGCCGGCGAGGGCCGCATCAGCGCCGCCGCCCGCCAGGACTTCGCCGAGGCCGCCGCGGTGGTGCTCGCGGGCGGTGAGCACGGCGGGGCCGTCTACGAGCTCGCCGGCGACGAGGCCTTCACGATGACCGAGTACGCCGCTGCACTCTCCGCCGCGACCGGGCGCGAGATCGGCTACACCGACCTGCCCGTGGAGGAGTACGCCGCGATCCTGACGTCGGCAGGCGTGCCCGCGGCGTTCGCCCAGGTGCTCGCCGACTCCGACCACGGCATCTCCCGGGGCGAGCTCGAGGACCACTCCGGCGACCTCGCCCGGTTGATCGGGCGTCCGACCACCCGGCTCGCCGACGCGGTGCGCGGGATCGACGGCTGAGCCCCGCTCCCCCGTAGCGTGGGGCGGGTGCGTCGTACTCCTGCAGCCCTGGCCCTGACGGCCGCCCTCGCCCTGGTCGTGCCCGCAGGCGCGGCGTGCAGCCAGCCCGTGGAGCGCCCCGCTCCGACGAGCACGACCCGGGTGCTGGCGATCTCGGTCGACGGGCTCAACACCGACGCGATCAGCGAGCTCGGCGCCGAGGGCGCACCCACGTTCCACCGCCTGCTCGACGAGGGGGCCGGCACCCTCAACGCGCGCACGGAGCACGAGCAGACGGTCACGCTGCCCAACCACACCGGGATGATGACCGGCCGCCGGGTCGACGCGGCCCGGGGCGGCCACGGCGTCACCTGGGACGACGACCGGACCTCGATGACCGTGCAGAAGGCGGCAGGCCACCCGGTGTCGTCGGTCTTCACCGTCGCGCACGCGGCCGGCGGTGCCACCGCGCTCTTCACGACCAAGGAGAAGTTCGGCCTCTACGAGAGGTCGTGGCGTGCCGGCATCGACCGCTACGAGGTCGACGAGGACCAGGCGCAGCTGGTGAAGGACGTGCGGGCCGACCTCGTCAGCGCCGACCGGACGTTCACCTTCCTGCACGTGTCGCTGCCGGACCGCTTCGGCCACCAGTACGGCGGGATGTCACCGCAGTACCTCGCCGCCGTGCAGCGCACCGACGCCCAGCTCGGCAGGCTGCTGAAGACCATCCGCAAGGACGCAGGGCTCCGCCAGGACCTGGTGGTCGTCCTCACCGCCGACCACGGCTTCGCACCCGGCCTGCTCGACCACTCGGGCAGGACCACGCTCGCCAACTACCGGATCCCGTTCCTGGTCTGGGGTGCCGGCGTCACCCAGGGCGACCTCTACGACCTCAACCCCGCCTACAAGGACCCGGGCACCAAGCGGCCGACGTACGCCGCGAAGAGGCAGCCGGTCCGCAACGCCGACGTCGCCGACCTCGCGGCGGGGCTGCTCGGGCTGGAGGCCGTGCCGGGCAGCGAGATGGACGCCGACCAGTCGCTGGTCGTGACGGCCGAGCCGACCCGTTAGTCGAACAGACGCGGCTGGGGCGGTCCCAGCGACGGGTCGACGCCGTCGAAGAGGCTGCTCACCGACTCGCCGGCGTGGATCCGCTCGATCGCCTGCGCGAACAGGCCGGCCACCGAGCGCACCGTGAGCTCGGGCCAGTCCGTGGGTGGCGGCACCGTGTCGGTCGTGATGACCTCGGTGATCATCGGGTGCCCGCGGAGCCTTTCGAGCGCCTTGCCGACGAAGAGGCCGTGCGTGCACGCGACGGCAGCATCGGTGCAGCCCTGGTCGGCGAGGCGGTCGAGCAGCTCGAAGATCGAGCCGCCCGTCGCGATCTCGTCGTCGAGGATGATCGCCCTGCGGCCTGCGACGTCGCCCACGATCGCGTCGATGACGACCTGGTCGTCGGCCAGCCGCTTCTTGCTGCCGGCCGCCACGGGCAGGCCGAGCAGGCGGGCGAACTGGGTGGCGGTCTTGGCGTTGCCGAAGTCCGGCGAGACGACGACGGCGTCGGTGAGGTCCTGGCCCTGGAAGTGGTCGGCCAGGACGCCGAGCGCGGTCAGGTGGTCGACGGGGACCGAGAAGAAGCCGTGCACCTGTGGAGCGTGGAGGGTCATCGTCAGCACCCGGTCGACGCCGGCCGCGACCAGCATGTCGGCGACCAGCCGACCCCCGATCGAGATCCGCGATGCGTCCTTCTTGTCGGAGCGCGCGTAGGCGTAGTACGGGATGACCACCGAGATCTGGGCGGCCGACGCGCCCCGTGCTGCGTCCACCATCAGCAGGAGCTCCATGAGGTGCTCCTGCGTGGGCGGTGACAGCGGCTGGACGATGTAGACGTCGCGCTGGCGGCAGTTGGCCTGCAGCTGGGCCTGGAGGCAGTCGTTGCTGAACCGGGTCATCTCGACCGAGGAGAGCTCGACGCCGAGGGCGTCACAGATCGCGGTGGCGAGGGGACGGTGAGCGCTGCCGCTGAAGACGACGATCTCGCGCAAAGGTGCTCCTGGAAGCAGGGCCGGGCCGTGGTGCGTTCAACGTAACCTGAGGGAGGGTCTGCCGCCCATAGTCCGTCCGGGGTGGATCAGGCCCAGAGCTGGCCCTCGAGCCGGTCCTCGGCCTGGTCGATGGTGCCCTCGTAGGCGCCGGTCGAGAGGTACTTCCAGCCACCGTCGCAGACCACGAAGGCGATGTCGGCGCTCTCGCCGGCCTGGACGGCCTTGGCTGCCTGACCGAGCGCGGCGTGGAGGATCGCGCCGGTCGAGATGCCGGCGAAGATGCCCTCGAGCTCGAGCAGCTCGCGCACCCGGCGTACGGCGTCGCGGGGACCGACCGAGAAGCGCGAGTCGATCAGGTCCGCGTCGTACAGCTCGGGGACGAAGCCCTCGTCCAGGTTGCGCAGGCCGTAGACGAGCTCGCCGTACCGCGGCTCGGCGGCGACGATCCTGACCTCGGGCTTGGCCGCCCGGAAGAAGCGGCTGACGCCCATCAGCGTTCCGGTGGTGCCGAGGCCGGCCACGAAGTGGGTGATCGACGGCAGGTCGGCGAGCAGCTCGGGCCCGGTGCCCTGCTCGTGGGCGAGGGCGTTGGCGGCGTTGCCGTACTGGTAGAGCATCACCCAGTCGGGGTGCTCCGCCGCCACCTGCTTGGCGACCCGGACCGCCTCGTTGGAGCCGCCGGCCGCGGGCGAGGACACGATCTCCGCGCCCCACATCCGCAGCAGCTGACGCCGCTCCTCCGAGGTGTTCTCGGGCATCACGCAGACGATCCGGTAGCCCTTGAGCTTGGCCGCCATCGCCAGCGAGATGCCGGTGTTGCCGGACGTCGGCTCCAGGATCGTGCAGCCGGGGCGGAGGCTGCCGTCCTTCTCCGCCTCCTCGATCATCCGCAGCGCCGGGCGGTCCTTGATCGAGCCGGTCGGGTTGCGGTCCTCGAGCTTCGCCCAGAGGCGCACGTCGGGGTGGGGGGACAGCCGCGGCAGCCCGACCAGCGGGGTGCCGCCGACCGAGGCGAGGAGGTTGTCGTAGCGCGTCATCTCAGGAAGGTCTCCGGGTCGAAGTCTGCCAGCGGGATGATCCGGACCCGCGGCAGCGGCTGGGTGAAAGCGCGGACGTCGTCCTCGAGGTCGTAGAGGGGAAGGCCGAGCGCCGTGAGCTGCGAGCTCATGTACTCGCGGAAGCCGATCAGGCCGACCCGACGGTGCCCGTCGACCAGGCCCGCGAGCGACTTCACGAAGTCGGCGTCGTGGCTGACCAGCAGCACGTCGGCGTCGTCGTGGTCGACGAGCGCAGCGAGGGTGCGCTGGATGCCGATGTCGACGACCTTCTCGTCGCCGGACCCGGCCAGCGGCACCGGCCGGTAGTCCATCGCGAGCAGTGCCTGCACGAACGCCTGCGGCATGTGGCCGCCCGACGCGTTGAGGAAGAACAGTCCGGTCGCGGGCTGGTCGAGGACCTGCTCGGCGTACGCCGTCAACCGCTCCCAGCGCGGTCGTTCCTCGGGAGCAGGACGCCGGCCGAGCAGGGAGTTGCCGAGCGTCGCGTCGATGTTCTCGCCGTCGACGAGGACGAAGGTGCGACGCTCGCTCATAGTTGCTCGATCCTGTCAGTCACTGGGTCTCGACACGCGGGTCACGGCTTCGCAAGCTCAGCCGTGCCGCTCGCTCGACCACCATCAGCGAGTTCGCTGACGCGTCCTCGCTACCCCCCGGCGACAGCGGGCAGGACGACGACCTGGTCGCCGTCCTTGAGCTCGGCCTCGAGGCCGCCGATGAAGCGGACGTCCTCGTCGTTGATGTAGACGTTGACGAAGCGGCGCAGGTCGCCGTTCTCGATCAGGCGGTCCTTGATGCCGGGGTGGTTGACCTCGAGGTCGTCGATCAGGGCGGTCAGGCTGGCGCCCTCGCCGTTGACCGCCTTCTCCCCGTCCGTGTAGGTGCGCAGGATGGTCGGGATCCGGACCTCGATGGCCATGGGTTGCTCCTCAGCTGCTCTCGTTGCGTGGCTCGAGATCGTCGACCACGGTGACGTCTTCCTCGGTCACCTCGCCGTCGACGATTCTGTAAGACCTGAACTCCACGGGACCGTCGTTATTCCCGTGCTCACGGGTGCTCACCAGCACATAGTGTGCCCCCGGCTCGCTCGCGAGGCCGATGTCGGTGCGGCTGGGGTAGGCCTCGGTGGCGGTGTGGGAGTGGTAGACGACCACGGGCTCCTCGTCGTTCTGGTCCATCTCCTTGTAGAGCTGGAACAGGTCGGTCGAGTCGAACTCGTAGAACGTCGGGCTGCCCGCGGCGTTGACCATCTCGACGAACCGCTCCGGGCGGTCGCTGCCCTCCGGGCCGGCGACGATGCCGCAGGCCTCGTCGGGGTGGTCGCGCTTGGCGTGCGCGACGATCGCGTCGTACGTCGCGCGGTCGATGGTCAGCACGGCGACAAGACTAGGGGGATCAGGTCCGGAAGCGCGCCGCGGTCTCACCCGCGAGCGCATCGTCGATCCGCTCCCGCAACCAGTCCGCCATCGGGGGCAGCGCGTCGACCGGCCACCAACGGACGTCGGTGTTCTCGTCGTCGGCGACCCGGGCCTCACCGCTCACCCAGGTGCAGTCGAAGGTCAGGTCGAGGTAGACGCCGAGGTCGCCGTTGCCGTGCTCGACCTGAGGGCTGGCACTCACCGAGACCAGCCGGTCGACGGTGACGACGACGCCGGTCTCCTCGAGGGCCTCGCGGGCCGCCCCGATCGCGGGCTCCTCCCCCGGGTCGAGGATGCCGGTGACCGGCGCCCACTCACCGTTGTCGGCGCGCAGGGTGAGCAGCACCTCACCCTCGCGGCGAACGACCGCCGTGACGGCGGGCAGCCACAGCTCGTGGGTGCCGACCAGCTCCCGGAGCGCGGCGACGAACGGCGGGATCGGCATGTCAGCAGTCGAACTCGGCGACGACGTGGACGGTCTTCTGCTTGCCGTCGACCAGGGTGACCGCGTCCGCGTCAGCAGTCGCCCCGGTTCCCTTCTTGTCCGCCTTGATGCCGTCGCCGGTCTGCGAGGTGTAGGTCGCACCGTCCGCGGACACGGTGACGGTCGCCGGGAAGTCTTGCTCCTTCGGCAGGACCGACACGGTCGTGGCACTGTCCTTGCTGGAGGTGCTGTACGACGCCCCGCGGCCCTTGCTCGTGGCCGACGTCGCCTCGCCGGACCACGTCGCCTTCACGTCGCCGGTCAGCGTGACGTCGGCCGTGCAGTCCGAGGTCTTCTCACGTCCGCTCACGCCCGATCCGGACGAGGACGACGACGCTGCTGACGGGCTGTCGCCGTCGCTGTCACTTCCACTGCAGGCGGACACGGAGCCGAGAAGTGCGCAGATTGCAGTCACGGCCAGGACGTTGCGGGTCATGGTCATGCGCCCGAGTCAAGCAGACGCCTGGGCACCGTGCCCAACCGGTCAGCGTCAGTCGGTCAGAGCGCCGATGAGGGTCTCCTGGAGGTAGCCGACCCACTCGTAGATGTCGTGCGCCTGGGCGCGTGGGTCGTCGTCCGGGAGGTTCTGCCAGTACAGCTCGTCACCCTCCTCGACCTCGAGCCGGGTGGCGAGCGCGAGCCGCAGGTCGGTGAACGACCGCATCCAGGTCTCGGCCGTCGGCTCGTCGAGCTCGACGTCGATCACGAGACCGTCCTCGCTGAGCTCGGGCGGCAGCCCCGCCTCCTCGAGCCCGTCGATGATCGCGACCGCGGCGGCCGCCTTGCCGTCGCGCAGCGTGCCCTCGGTGAAGCGGCGGAACTCCGATGCCGCCTCCTCGTCGCTGGGGTAGGCGGTCGGGAAGAGCCGGGCGAGCACCGGGTCCTCGGGCTCCTGGGTGGGGCCGGAGAAGTCGAGCATCGCCTCGAGGGGGTCCACGCCCTCGCGCGGGACGGCTGCCTCGTTGCGGAGCAGCTCGACCAGCTGGGAGGCCAGCGAGCGCAGCAGGTCGGCCTCGAATCCGGCGAAGTTCGCGATGATCAGCCTGCTGCGGCGGTGACGGTGGAAACCGGTCATCCTCGGCGGCTCACTCTTGACGGTCCATCGTGGCCCAGAGGCCGTACTCATGCATCGCCTGCACGTCACGCTCCATCGCCTCGCGGGTGCCGTGGCTGACCACGGACTTGCCGTCCTCGTGGACCTCCATCATCAGCTTCTCCGCCTTCTTCTCGGGGTAGCCGAAGTACTTCTGGAAGACATAGGTGACGTAGGACATCAGGTTGACCGGGTCGTTCCACACGATCGTCACCCACGGCTTGGCAGTGAGGGTGATCTCGTCGGGAGTGAGGGTCGGCTCGACCTCGACGGGGGCAGACACGAAACCATGTTGGCACACTGTCGGTCGTGGCCCACTCCACCGCCCCGAGCAGTGCCCTCCTGACCGACCACTACGAGCTGACGATGCTCCAGGCTGCCCTGCGCTCGGGCACCGCGAGCCGTCGTTCCGTCTTCGAGCTCTTCCCGCGCCGACTGCCGGAGGGTCGGCGGTACGGCGTGGTCGCGGGCGTCGGCCGAGCCCTGGACGCGATCGAGGCGTTCCGGTTCGACGCGGCGACGCTGGCGGCCCTGGAGGGCGTGGTCGACGCGCCCACGCTCGACTGGCTCGCGTCGTACCGCTTCACCGGTGACGTGTGGGGCTACGCCGAGGGCGACGCCTACTTCCCGCACTCCCCCGTGCTGATGGTGGAGTCGTCGTTCGCGGAGGCCGTGCTGCTCGAGACCGTCCTGCTGTCGATCTACAACCACGACTCGGCGATCGCGTCCGCGGCGTCCCGGATGACCCTCGCCGCGGGCGGGCGCCCGTGCATCGAGATGGGCTCGCGTCGTACGCACGAGGAGGCGGCGGTGGCGGCCGCGCGCGCGGCGTACGTCGCCGGCTTCACCGCGAGCTCCAACCTCGCGGCCCGGCAGCGGTACGGCGTGCCGACGACCGGCACCAGCGCGCACAGCTTCACGCTCCTGCACGACACCGAGGCCGAGGCCTTCCGCGCGCAGGTCGACGCGCTCGGGGTCGGGACCACGCTGCTCGTCGACACCTACGACATCGCCGCGGCCGTGCGGCTCGCGGTCGAGGTCGCGGGCCCCGGGCTCGGCGCGGTCCGGATCGACTCCGGCGACCTCGGCGTGCTCGCCCAGCAGGTGCGGGAGCAGCTCGACTCGCTCGGCGCGACCGGCACGCGGGTGATCGTGACGAGCGACCTGGACGAGTTCGCCATCGCCGCCCTGGCGGCGGCCCCGGTGGACGGCTACGGCGTCGGGACCCAGCTCGTGACGGGCAGCGGCCACCCGACCTGCGGGTTCGTCTACAAGCTCGTCGCCCGCGAGTCGGAGTCGGGCGAGATGATCTCCGTCGCCAAGCGCAGCGTCGACAAGGAGTCGGCGGGCGGGCGGAAGTACGCCCTGCGCCGCCGCTCCGCCGCCGGGGTGGCCGAGGCGGAGGTGATCGGGGTCGGCTCACCTCCGGTCGACGACGGCGACGACCGCCCGCTGCTGGTCCCCCTCGTGCGCGACGGCGAGGTCGTCGGGCGCGAGTCGCTGGAGGCGGCGCGGGACCGGCACGCTGCCGCGCGGGCCGAGCTGCCCGTCGAGATCCAGCAGATGTCGCGCGGGGAGCCCGTCATCCCGACGGTTACTGTCGGACCATGACGCGCGCGTTGATCGTGACCGACGTCCAGAACGACTTCTGCGAGGGCGGCTCGCTCCCGGTGGCCGGCGGCGCTGCCGTCGCCGCCGACATCGGGACGCTGCTGCGGTCGTGGGTGGCGGCCGGACCCGAGGCGCCGACGTACTCCCACGTCGTGGCGACCAAGGACCACCACGTCGACCCGGGCTCGCACTGGTCGGCGGACCCCGACTTCGCGGCGTCGTGGCCGGTCCACTGCGAGGTCGGCACGGACGGGGAGGCGTTCCACCCGAACCTCGACCCGCAGCCGTTCGACGCGATCTTCCTCAAGGGCGAGCACGCGGCGGCGTACTCCGGCTTCGAGGGCGTCGACCCGGACGGCGTCGGTCTCGCCGACTGGCTCCACGCCCACGACGTGGTCGAGGTGGACGTCTGCGGGATCGCCACCGACTACTGCGTCCGGGCGACCGCCCTGGACGCGGTGGCCGCGGGGTTCTCGACCCGGTTGCTCGTCGACCTGGCCGCCGGCGTCGCTCCGGACACGACCGCGACCGCTCTCGCGGAGATGCGCGCGGCGGGTGTCGACGTTGTCTGACCTCGAGGTCCGCGTCGAGGACGACGCCCTGTGGCTGACCTTCAACCGGCCCGAGATCCTCAACGCCGTCGACGGCGCCATGATGGTGGCGCTGGCCTCGGAGCTCGAGGGCGTGCGCGGGCGTGAGGACGTGCGGGTCGTCGTCATCACCGGCACCGGCGCGGGCTTCAGCGCCGGAGCCGACATGGCCTCGCTGCGGCTCGCACCGGAGCACCCGGTCGAGACGATGGACGGCGCCAACCGGGTGATCCGGGCCGTCGTCTCCTGCCCGGTCCCGGTGCTTGCGGCGGTCAACGGCATCGCGGCCGGGGTCGCCTGCTCGGCCGCCCTGGCCTCCGACATCATCGTGGCCGCGGAGTCCGCCGCCTTCCTGCTGCCCTTCACACGCCTCGGGCTGATGACCGACGGCGGGTCGTCGTACACCGTCGCGGCGTCGATCGGCCGGGCGCGCGCGATGCGGATGGCGCTGCTCGCCGAACCGCTCTCGGCGGCCGAGGCCCTGTCTGCGGGCCTGATCACCCATGTCGCACCCGACGCGGAGTTCGCCGACCTGGTCGCTCGCCTGGCCCGCCGACTCGCGCGCGGTCCCCTGATCGCCCAGAGCGCGATCAAGAAGGCGATCAACGCCGCCACCCTCCCCGACCTCGAGGCCGCCCTCGACCGCGAGCACTCCGGCCAGCGCGCCCTCTTCACCACGGCCGACTTCGCCGAGGGGCTCGATGCCTTCACCGGGGGCCGGAAGCCGGTCTTCCGCGGCGAGTGAGCCGGCGTCGCACCTGACGTACGTGCTCCGATCCGGCCGGAACCGCGACATCTACGTCAGGTGCGACGGACCCCGGCCCGCCGCGACTCAGCTGACGGTGATCGCGGCGCCCCCCGAGACGAGCCGCCAGTCGACGGAGGCGAAGTCGGCGGGGTCGATGGTCTCGTTGGCGGTGACCCAGTCGATGAGCAGCTGCCGGATCTCGTTCTGCCGGTTGTAGACGACCGGGGCGGTGGAGACCGCCGGGAAGCCGCCGCCACCGGACTGGCGGTAGTTGTTGACCGCCATCACGAACTGCTGGTCGTCGGTCACGGCGACGCCGTCGTACTTCAGGTCGAGGATCCGGCTGTCGACCGGCTTCGAGATGTCGATGTCGTAGGTCAGCGGGGCGTCGAGGCCGGCGACCGCGTCGTAGTTGTAGTCGGGCGTGCCGTTGGGGGCGGTCGGAGTGACCGCGTTGGTCACCTGGTCCATCGTGAACGGGCCGGTGCCGGAGACCTGCTTGAAGTAGCGCGCGGAGTACTCCAGGTAGGCCTTCACGTCGGCCCCGGACACCTTCACGCCGAGCAGCGTGTTGTCGTAGATGTAGAGCCCCGCGACGTCGCGCACGGTGACCTGGCCGGACGGGAACGACGCCGCCCGGTTGAACGGCGCCGCGATCGACAGCACGGGCAACGACGCATCGGCACCGGTCAGTCCGGCCTTGACCGCGTCGGCCTGCACGAAGTTGACGAAGTCGATGATCGGCACGTCCTCGACGACGGCGCGCGCGGCCAGCAGCTCCTCGGTCGAGGTGCCGACCGGCGAGTTCACGTAGTCGACGACGGTGTCGTGCTGGCTCTGCACCGCAGCCGCGACGGCCGGGTCCGCGTCGACGGTGTTGGAGTTGAGCAGCTGCGAGCCGGACGCGACGAGCAGCCACTTCGACCTGCCGTGCTTCGTGTAGGTCTCCTGCACGATCAGGTCCATGACCGCGACCCGCATGCCCCAGTAGTAGGGCTCGCACAGCAGCACCTGCTGGCCGGTCTTCTCGTTGCGGACGAACGACTGCGGGACCTCGAGGTGCGCGTGGCCGACCAGGATCGCGTCGACGTGCGGCACCTGGGCCGCGACCAGCGAGGCGGCGTTCTCCGGGTAGGGCAGTGCGTCGCCGTACGACGAGGAGGTGCTCGCCCCGGAGTGGGCCGACACGATGACGAGGTCGCAGCCCTTCTTCTTCATCTCGGGCACGAACTTCTTCGCCTGCTCGACCAGCCCGGGGAACTCCATCCTCCCCTCGACGTTGGCCTTGTCCCAGATGGCGATGCCGGGGTTGGTGAGCCCGAGGACTCCGACCTTGAGGGTGCGCCCGCCACCGACCTTGAAGGTCTTGATCACGTAGGGCTGGAACGCCGGGCGCTTGGTCGCGGGGTCGACCGCGTTGGCACCGAGCAGCGGGAAGTCGAGCTGCTCCTCGAAGGTCCGCAGGGTGTCGATGCCGTAGTTGAACTCGTGGTTGCCGAGCGCGGCGGCGTCGTAGCCGACCAGGTTCATCGCCCGCGCCATCGGGTGCTTCACGGTCGTCGAGATCGGGTCGATCTTGGCGTAGTAGTAGGCCAGCGGCGTGCCCTGGATCGTGTCGCCGGCATCCAGGGTGAGGATCGGCTCCCCGCGCCGCTCCTTGCGCATCGCCTTGATCAGCGTGGTCGCCTTCGCGAGCCCGATGTCGTCGTGCTTGGCGTTGTCGAACTCGGCGTTCTTGAAGTAGTCCCAGTTGTAGACGTTGCCGTGCAGGTCGGTGGTCCCGAGCACGGTCAGGCGCACGCGCTTCTTCGGCTTGGCCCGGTCGTAGGCATCGCCGTACGACGGGGTGGCGTAGCCGGCGGCCGCGAGCGCGGCGCCTCCGGTGACTCCACCAGCAAGGACGGCACGGCGCGACGGCATGGCTTCAGACAAGGTGTTCCTCCCGAGAACGGACCAACTGACAGGACGTTCTATCCCGGAGCGTCCGTCGAGGACAAGGACCTCAGGCGTGTCGACACGCGAAGTTCACGAACCCCACTTCTTCGCGAGCGCCTCGATGACGGTGAGGTTGCGGTTGGTCGCGACACCGCAGTGCTTCTCCACGATCGCGTTGGTCAGCCTGGCCTCGTGGTAGTTCTCGCCCAGCAGCAGGTGGATCGCGCGGCCGCCGACCTTCGCGACCTCGTCGGCGGTCGACACCTCGCCCAGCTTCTCGACCGCGGCCGCCGACGGTGCCTCCTTGAGCAGCGAGACGTAGTGCTTGCCGCCGTGCCCGAAGGACGCCGCTTCCTCGGCGATCTCGACCAGCTCCTTCGGCGTGAAGACGATCGTCGGGACCTCGAACCCGCGGTCGGCGAGGAACGCCTTCTCCAGGGCCGCCTCGACCTTCGCGCGTGATCGCATCGACGTGGTCAGGCGGACGTTGCCGGTGTTGATGTAGGTCTCGACGTCGGTGCCGCCGGCGGCCTCGACCGCGGCCTTGATCGCGTCCTTCGGGAACTTGCGCGTCGCACCGAGGTTGATCGCCCGGAGGAACGCCACGTAGGTCGGCATGGTCACATCCTGCCGGACTAGATTTACATAGGTTCCCTATGTAATGTGGGAGCCATGACCGACACCGAGCTCGCCAGCGACCTGGTCGTCTACGCGGCCCGGCTGGTGCGCGCCGTACGCCGCGAGCTCGAGCTGCCTGCGGGGACACGGGTCATCTCGCTCCTGGACCAGTACGGCCCGCTCGGCATCACCCAGCTCGCCGACCTCGACCGCTGCTCGCAGCCGACCATGTCGGCCGCGGTCAGCCAGCTGGTCGAGCAGGGCTGGGTGACCAAGGAGCGCAACCCCGACGACGCACGCAGCAGCGTGATCACGCTGTCGGACGCCGGTCGCGACGAGCTCAACCGGGTCCGCCGCCGCCACGGCGAGCGGGTCGCCGAGCTCGTCGCCGCCCACCCCGACCTCACCACCGATGACCTCGCGACGGCCGTGGCCGTGCTCCGGGGCATCCTTTCGGAAGGAAGTTCGTGAGTCACCACGCCACGTCCACCGAGCCCGACCAGGGCTCCTTCTTCAAGCAGCCCCGCGCCGTCTGGGCGGTCGCCTTCGCCTGCGTGATCGCCTTCATGGGCATCGGGCTCGTCGACCCGATCCTCAAGGACATCGCCGCCCAGCTCGACGCGACGCCGAGCCAGGTCTCGCTGATGTTCACCAGCTACATGGCGATCATGGGCGTCGCGATGCTGGTCACCGGCGTGATCTCCAGCCGGATCGGTGCGAAGCGCACCCTGATCACCGGCCTGGTCCTGATCATCGTCTTCGCCGCGCTGGCCGGCTCCTCCAGCACCGTCGGCCAGATCGTCGGCTTCCGTGCCGGTTGGGGCCTCGGCAATGCGCTCTTCGTCGCCACCGCGCTCTCGACGATCGTCACGGCCGCGTCCGGCTCGACTGCTCGCGCGATCATCCTCTTCGAGGCCGCGCTCGGCATCGGCATCGCCTCCGGCCCGCTGGTCGGCGGGCTGCTCGGCGAGCAGTCGTGGCGCGCGCCGTTCTTCGGTGTCTCGGTGCTGATGGTCATCGCGCTCATCGCGACGTCGGTCTTCCTCCCGAGCACGCCCCCGACCGGACGTCGTACGTCGCTCGCCGACCCGTTCCGCGCGCTGCGCTACCCCGCGCTGCTGCTGACCGGCCTGACCGCGATCTTCTACAACATCGGCTTCTTCACGATCCTGGCCGCGGGCCCGTTCGCGCTTCCGGACGCGAGCATCATCGACATCGGCTGGATCTTCTTCGGCTGGGGCCTGCTGCTGGCGTTCACGTCGGTCTTCGTCGCGCCGCAGGTGCAGAAGCTGATCGGCACCGTGCCGAGCGTGATCACCATGCTCGTGCTGTTCGCGCTCGACCTCGCGATGATCGCGGTCTTCACCGAGCACACGCCGGTCGTGATCGCGGGCATCGTGCTGTCGGGCGCCTTCATCGGCATCAACAACACCCTGATCACCGAGATCGTGATGGGTGCGGCCCCGGTCGAGCGCCCGGTCGCGTCGGCGGCCTACTCCTTCCTCCGCTTCTGCGGCGGCGCGGTCGGTCCCTACGTCGCGCTCAAGCTCGGCGAGAACGTCGGCCCGCACGCGCCGTTCTGGTTCGGCGCCTGCGCCGTCCTGGTCGGCGTCGTGATCCTCACCGCCGGCCGCAAGGTCGTCGCCGGTACGCACGCCCCGGCGGCGCACAGCGCGGCCGAGGCCGAGGCCGAGCTGGTGGGCGACCTCGCCTAACGGATCCGGACGACGTTGGTCCTCGCGGCCTTGTCGTGGAGCGCCTGTCGCTTGTCGTCCCACAACGGCCACAACCCGTCGACCAGGCTGTAGATCCCGGTGAAGTAGCCGACGAACGGGATCGACCCGAGCACGCTCGGCCCGAACTGCGTCAGCCAGCGCAGCAGGATCGTGCCGAGCGGCATCGGACCGGGGACCTCGCGACGTCGTACGCGCAGTCCGAGCAAGAGCTTGCCGGGCGTCGCCTGCTTCCACACCAGGAAGCCGACGTGGTAGATCAGGCTGAGCAGGATCGAGATCAGCCCGATCGCGAGGAAGGTGCCGGCCAGGTCGCTCTGGAGCGAGGTCGCCGACGGCGCGTCGGCTCCTGCGTCGGTCGATGCGCGGAGGTCGTCCCAGTAGTCGCCGAAGGCGTCGCCGATCCGGCCCCAGAACGGCACGCTCGCCAGGACCATGAACGGCAGCAGGAACAGCCCGTCGAGCAGATAGGCGCCGAGCCGCACGCCCCAGCTGGCCAGCGGCTCGCCATCGGGAGTCGTCGCCGGGAGCGGCGCCTGGTAGACCGGCGCGACCGGTGCCGCGGGCGCCAGGTGATCGGTCCAGGCGTTGCCGTCCCACCAGCGCTGCGCGGGCGGCACGCCCGGCGGCGCCTGCGGGTCGGGGTACCAGCCAGCTGGTGTCGACATGGTTCGCACGCTAGCGCTCGCCTGGGTCCCGGTGGGCACAATCATCGACATGGCCGAGACCGTGATCACCGTCCAGGGGACCTACGACCAGTTCCATCCTGCGGAGCGCGCGACCGTGACGGTCGTCGTCGGCTTCGAGGGTCCCGACCGGGCGGCGGTCGTCACCCGGACGACGCAGGGCACGACCGCGCTGGTGGGCGGGATCGCGGCGCGGCACGACCCGGCCCAGGGACCGGTCACGTGGTACGCCACCGACCGGATCCAGGTGTGGGCCAACCGGCCGTTCAACAACAAGGGTGAGCAGCTGCCGCTGGTGCACCACGCGCAGACCCGGACCCGGGCGAAGTTCCGCGACTTCGACGACCTGGCGGGCTGGGTCGAGCGGGCGGCCACCTACCCCGGCGTACGCATCGACGGCGTCGAGTGGGCGCTGACCGAGCAGACCAAGCTGGACGCGATCGCGACCGTCCGCACCCGGGCCGTCGCGGAGGCGCGCGCCAAGGCCGAGGCGTACGCCGACGCGCTCGACCTCACCGGCCTGCGCTGCATCGCGATCGCCGACCCCGGCATGCTCGGCGAGCAGACCCACGGCGCCGGCGGCGGCCCCGCGATGTACGCCCGGGCCGCCTCGGCCGGCGGCGGCGAAGGACTCGCCTTCACGCCGGAGGACATCGCGGTCTCCGCGACCGTCGACGCCCGGTTCATCGCAAGCTAGAGATTGCCGCGGGCGTCCTGCTCGCGCTCGATCGCCTCGAAGAGCGCCTTGAAGTTGCCCTTGCCGAAGCCGAGCGAGCCGTGCCGCTCGATCAGCTCGAAGAAGACGGTCGGCCTGTCGCCGAGCGGCTTGGTGAAGATCTGCAGCAGGTAGCCGTCCTCGTCGCGGTCGACCAGGATCGCGCGCTTCTGCAGCTCCTCGATCGGGACGCGGACGTTGCCGATGCGGGCGCGCAGCTCGGGGTCCTCGTAGTAGGAGTCGGGCGTCGCCAGGAACTCCACGCCGTTGGCGCGCAGCGCGTCGACCGAGGCCAGGATGTCGTTGGTCGCGACCGCGAGGTGCTGGGCGCCGGCGCCGCGGTAGAACTCGAGGTACTCGTCGATCTGCGACTTCTTCTTCGCGATCGCCGGCTCGTTGAGCGGGAACTTCACCCGGTGGTTGCCGTTCGCGACGACCTTGCTCATCAGCGCGGAGTAGTCGGTGGCGATGTCGTCGCCGATGAACTCCGCCATGTTCGTGAAGCCCATGACCTTGTTGTAGAACTCGACCCACTCGTCCATGTGGCCGAGCTCGACGTTGCCGACGATGTGGTCGAGGGCCTGGAAGAGCCGCTTCGGCTGGCCGGGCTTGTGCTGGATGGTCGACGTCTGCGCGACGTAGCCGGGCAGGTAGGGACCGTCGTACCGCGCACGGTCGACGAGCGTGTGGACGGTCTCGCCGTACGTCGCGATCGAGGCGATCCGGACCGTGCCGTGCTCGTCGGTGACGTCCTCGGGCTCGCGGACGACCGTGGCGCCGGCCTTGCGGGCCTGGGCGATGCACTTGTCGACGTCGGGCACCTCGAGGGCGATGTCGACGACCCCGTCGCCGTGGCGGCGGTGGTGGTCGGCCAGCGGGCTGTCGGGGTCGACCGCACCGTTGAGCACGAACTTGATGGAGCCGGACCGCAGCACGAAGGACTTGTGGTCGCGGTTGCCGTTCTCCGGACCGGAGTAGGCGACGAGCTCCATGCCCCACGCGGACTGGTAGTAGTGAGCGGCCTGGGTCGCGTTGCCGACCACGAAGACGATCGCGTCCCACCCGGTGACCGGGAAGACGTCGCCCTCCTCGTCGTACTCCACCAGCCCGACCAGCTGCTGGAGCTGCTCGAGCGTGAGGTCGGCCTTGAGCTCGTCGGCGGTGAGGGCGTGGTGGGTCGTCGTCATGGAGCGAACCCTGCCGGGACAGCGCAGACTGTGCAATCGTGTGCGGAAACGCTGCACAACCTGTCCACTCCCGGAGGCGATCATGGACGAGCTCGACGGCAGATTGATCGATCTCTTCGCCGACGACCCACGCATCGGCGTGCTGGAGGCGTCACGGCGGCTCGGCATCGCGCGGGGCACGGCGCAGGCCCGGCTCGACAAGCTCGCCGCGACCGGGGTGATCACGGGCTGGGGGCCGGACCTCTCCCCCGAGGCCCTGGGCTACCCGGTGACCGCGTTCCTGACCCTCGAGATCCGCCAGGAGACCAGCCAGGGCGGGCACGACACGGTCGGCACCCACCTGGCCGAGATCCCCGAGGTGCTCGAGGTGCACACGATCACCGGGGCCGGCGACATGTGGGCGCGGGTCGTGGCCCGCTCCAACACCGACCTCCAGCGCGTCATCGACCGAGTCCTCGAGACCCCGGCGATCGTGCGCTCCTCGACGGTCATCGCGCTCGCGACCCAGGTCCCCTACCGGGTCCGGCCGCTCGCGCGCGCCGGGCTCAGCGGCTAGCGAGCTCCCGGCCGGCGACGACGGCGGCCTCCTCGGCCTCCTTCTTCATCAGCGCGGCGAGCTCGGTGAACTCGTCCAGCGCCGGGTTGACGCCGACGAGCGTGAACTCCCGCTCGATCACGGTGAGATCGGCGCCCCAGACGTCGACGAGGATCCGGCGCACGAAGTCGGTGCCGTGGTCCCAGCCCTCACGGGGAGTCCCCTCGCCGTACGCCCCACCCCTGGTCACGACCAGGACGACCGGCGTCCCCTCGAGGAGCCGCGTCCCGTTCGGTGCACCGGCGAAGGCGAGGTCGATCCAGGTCTTGACGTGCTGCGAGACACCGAAGTTGTAGAGCGGCAGAGCGAGCACGGCTGCATCGGCGTCGCGCAGCTCCTGCGCCAGGCTCGCCGCGAGGTCGAGGGCGGCGGCCTGCTCGGGGGTGCGCTGGTCCTCGGGGCTGAAGTAGCCGCTGATCGCCGTCGCCCACGCGTCGGCAGGCAACGGCTCAGCCGCCAGGTGGCGGCTGACGACGGGCACGTCGGGGCGGACGATCCGGAACTCGTCGAGCACGAGGTCGGCGAGCGACGAGCTGGCCGAGGCCGGCCCCTGGATGGTGGCGTCGATGCGGAGCAGGGTCACTGGAATCTCCCGGAGTTGGATTTGAATGTTCAACTCCACGGTAAACCCCTCGACTTGAATGTTCAAGTCAGTACGCTGGTGACGTGACCGACGACCTCTGGCTGGACGACGACCAGCTGCGTGACTGGCGGTCGGTCGTCGCACTGGTGATGACGCTGCCGGCGGCACTCGACGCCCAGCTCAAGCGCGACACCGGGCTGAACATGTTCGAGTACCACGTGCTCGCCGCCCTCTCCGAGGCCGAGCACGAGGCGCTGCCGATGAGCGACCTCGCCGGCATGTCCCAGGGCTCCCCCTCCCGGCTCTCCCACGCGGTCTCCCGCCTGGAGAACGCCGGCTGGGTCGAGCGACGGGCCTGCGTCGAGGCCGGACGGCGTACGGCGGCGCACCTGACCCCGGCCGGCCGCGCCAAGCTCGAGGACGCCGCGCCCAGTCACGTCCGCGAGGTGCGCCGCCTGGTCGTCGACACGCTCGACGCCGCTCAGCTGGCGGTGCTGGGCGACGCGGCGCGCGCGGTCGTCACCGCGATCGACGACCCCGGCTGCACCGGGGACTGCGGCTAGGCCGTCCGGTCAGCCGAGGCGCTCGGCGATCTCGGCGGCGGCGCGCTCGACGGCCGGCCCGATGGTCGCGCGGTCGATGTCGGGATCCAGGGTCACGATGCCCACGCTGGCCTCGAGACCGGGCACGCCCCGCACCGGGGCGGCCAGCCCCCGGGCGCCGGCCTGCAGCTCCCCCGCCGTCACGGCGTACGGCGTGGGGTCGTTCGCCCGCCCGATCAGGATCGCCTTGCCGGCGGCTCCCTGGGCGAGCGGGTGGCGCGAGCCGACCCGGTAGCTCACGTGGAAGGCGGTCCAGGTCGGCTCGACCACGGCCAGCGCCAGCGCGTCGTCGCCCTCGGCGACGGTGAGGTGCGCGGTGCAGCCGACCTCGTCGGCCAGCTCGCGGAGCACGGGCACTGCGACGTCGCGCAGCACCGGCTGGACCGAGGAGCCGAGCCGCAGGACGCCGAGCCCGAGGCGCAGGCGGCCACGCGGGTCCCGGCGTACGAGCGCGTGCTGCTCGAGGGTGCTGACCAGCCGGTGCACGATCGTCCGGTTGACGTCGAGCCGGGCCGCGAGCTCGGTGACGGTCAGCCCGTCGGGAGACGCGGCCAGCACGTCGAGGACCCGGAGCCCGCGATCGAGGGTCTGCGAGGTCTCGGACGGCACGAGCCGAGTCTAGGGATGGATAGGGAGCCGTGCCCTAGGACGACTTGCGGGTCGCCCACTCGCGCACGCGGTCGATGCGCGCGTGCAGCTGCTCGGCTGTCGCGACCGCGGCCGCCGGCCCCCCGCACTCCTTGCGCAGCGCGGCGTGGGTGATGCCGTGGGCCTGGCCGGTGCGGTGGTACCACGCAGCCACCAGTCCGTTGAGCTCGCGGCGCAGCACGGCCAGCTGCTCGTACGTCGACACCTCGGCCACCGAGTCGGGTTCGGGGTCGGCTGCGGCCTTCTGCTTCTTGGCCCGGTCGGTCTGGCGCTGCTGGAGCAGCTCGCGCATCTGCGACGGTTCGAGCAGCCCGGGGATGCCGAGGAAGTCCATCTCCTCCTCCGACCCGACGTGCACCTCGCCGGCGTGGCCGAACTCGCCGCCGTCGAAGAGCACCCGGTCGAAGCGGGCTTCGGAGCCCAGGGCCTCGAAGGACATGTCGAGCTCGTCGGAGGCGCCCTCGCCGGCGTTGGCCTGGGCGAGCAGGTCGTTCTCGGCGGCGAAGATGTCGCCCTCGTCGTTGATCTTGCGGCCGAGCACGTGGTCGCGCTCGATCTCCATCTCGGACGCGTGGCCGAGCAGGTGCGGCACCGACGGCAGGAAGACGGTCGCCGTCTCGCCGCGGTTGCGGGCGCGCACGAAGCGACCCACGGCCTGGGCGAAGAAGAGCGGCGTCGAGGTCGTGGTCGCGTAGACACCGACGGCGAGGCGCGGGACGTCGACCCCCTCCGAGACCATCCGCACGGCGACCATCCAGCGCTGGTCGCCCTCGCTGAACTCCGTGATCTTCTTCGAGGCCGCCTTCTCGTCCGACAGCACGACGACCGCGGCCTCGCCCGAGATCTGGCGCAGCAGCTTTGCGTAGGCGCGCGCGGAGTCCTGGTCGGTGGCGATGACCAGCCCGCCGGCGTCCGGGACGTGTCGGCGCACCTCGTCGAGGCGCATGTCCGCCGCGGTCAGCACCGACGGCATCCACGAACCCTTGGGGTCCAGCGCCGTCCGCAGCGCCTGGTTGGTCAGGTCCTTGGTCAGCGGCTCGCCGAGGCGCGCGGCGATCTCGTCGCCGGCGCGGGTGCGCCACTGCATCTCGCCGGAGTAGGCCATGAACAGCACCGGCCGGACGACGTGGTCGGCCAGGGCGTGGGAGTAGCCGTACGAGTAGTCGGCCACCGACCGCGGCACCCCGTCGCCACCGGGCGCGTAGGTGACGAACGGGATCGGGTTGATGTCCGAGCGGAACGGCGTGCCGGTCAGCGCCAGCCGGCGGGCCGCCGGCTCGAAGGCCTCGCGGACGCCCTCGCCCCACGACAGGGCGTCGCCGGCGTGGTGCACCTCGTCGAGGATGACCAGGGTCTTGAAGCGCTCGGTGCGGATCCGCATGGCGAGCGGGTTGACCGCGACCCCGGCGTACGTGACGGCGATGCCGACGAAGTCCTGCGAGGTCTTGCCCTTGCCCGCGGAGTACGTCGGGTCGATCGGGATGCCCGCCCGCGCTGCGGCCTCGGCCCACTGCAGCTTGAGGTGCTCGGTCGGCGCGACGATCGTGATCCGGTCGACGAGCCGGCGCCCGATCAGCTCGGCCGCGACCGACAGCGCGAAGGTCGTCTTGCCGGCGCCCGGCGTCGCGACCGCGAGGAAGTCACGCGGGAGACCGTCGAAGTACTGCCGCATGGCCGCGGTCTGCCACGCACGCAGCGACGGCGCCGTACCCCAGGCGGCGCGCTCCGGCCAGGCAGGCGTCAGCGCGTTCGGCTGGGGGTCGGCCTCGGGCCGACCCGTCACTCGCCGGCGCCCGACTCGTCGTTGAGGGACTCCCAGACTTCCTTGCACTCCGGGCAGACCGGGAACTTCTCGGGCGCCCGGCTCGGCACCCAGACCTTGCCGCAGAGGGCGACGACGGGAGTGCCCATCACCATGGCCTCGGTGAGCTTGTCCTTCTCCACGTAGTGGGAGAACCGCTCGTGGTCACCCTCGTCGGTCGGGACGGTACGCCGGTCCTCCAGGACGTCGGTGTCGGTCGAGAATCCGATGGTGGTCACGGGGTCAAGAGTACGTCACGCCAGGGTCGTCGGTGGCCCGCCACCGCTCCACCTCCGCCTTCGCCCAGGTGACCCAATCGATCGTCATCTGCTCCTGCTGCACCCGCAGTCGCATCGTGATCACGCTGATGTGGCGGCGCTCCGGGAAGAGCGGCTCGGCTGCTCCCATCTCGGTCAGCTCGGCCAGGTTCGAGCGCGCCGCCGCCGCCATCTGGTCGAGCGTGCCGTGCAGTGCATCGAGGTCGCCCGCGTCCGCGAAGAACACCTTCACCATCGCCTCGGACTCCCAGATCGGCGGCGACGACTCCTCACGGAGCCAGGCCGCGAGCGCCAGGCGTCCCGCCGGGGTGATCTCGTAGACCGTGCGCTTGCGGCGTCCGGTGAACTCCTCGTGAGCCGTCGCGTAGCCCTCCGCCACGAGCCGCTTCGGCTCGTCGTAGAGCCGGCGCTCCGCGCGGGGCCAGAACCAGTTGAGACTGCGACGCACCTGCTGGGCGAGCTCGTACGTCGTCCACGGGCGCACCGCAAGGAGCCCGAGCAGTGCGTAGCTGGTGGTGGTCATGGCGCATCTTGACATACTGTCATTGGCAGTATCTACTCCTCGCATGTTCCCGGACGCGAGCAGCCGACACGAACCGCCCCGCCTCCTCCTCGCGGTGGCCCACCCCGACGACGAGACCTTCGGATGCGGGTCGCTGCTGCTGGAGGCTGCGAGCCGGGGCTGGGAGACGACGGTCGTGTGCGCGACCCGCGGAGAAGCCGGCGAGCTCACCCCCGGCGTCGACCTGGGCGGCCGATCGCTCGGCGAGGCCCGGGCCGAGGAGCTGAGCCAGGCGGCCGACCTGCTCGGGGTGTCGCGGCTGGTGGTCCTCGACTTCCTCGACTCCGGCATGGACGGCACCCCGCCGCCGAACTCGCTCTGCGCCGCCGACCCGGCCGCCGCGACCGACGCCCTCCGCGCGGTCGCTGCCGAGGTCGACCCCGACGTCGTCATCAGCCTGGACGCCGCGGACGGCCACCGCGACCACGCCCGGATGCGGGACGCCGCGGTCACGGTCGCCGTCGAGCGCAGCGTCCCGGCATACCTCCAGGCACTGCCACGCAGCCTGATGTCACGATGGGTCGCTCACATGATCGACGTCCGGCCCGAGATGGCTCACCTTGCCTACGCGGATCTCGGCACACCCGACGACCTGATCGCGATCGTCCTGGACACCACGGCCCACCTCGCCGTCCGCGAGCAGGCGATCGCCCTGCACCGCACCCAGACCTCGCCGTACGACGGACTGCCCGACGACCTACGTCGCGACTTCCTGACCCGCGACCACCTGCTGCGGGGGTAGCGCGCACCAGCCCTAGTTCAGCTCGGGATCCATCGGCCGCGTGGAGTTCCAGGCGAGCTCCCCGGGCTGGCGGCGCAGCACATCGCGCCACAGCTCGGCGGTGTCGGCCCGGAACACGTCGGGGGCTGCGCCGGGCACGACGTACCAGCTCCCCTCGGCGATCTCGCCCGCGAGCTGCTCGGCTCCCCAGCCGGCGTAGCCGGCGAAGATCCGCAGCGCGGAGAGGCTGCCCGCGAGCAGCTCGACCGGGGCGTCGAGGTCGACCAGCCCGAGCCGCCCGTCGATCGGCCTGAACCCGACCGGGACGACCTCGGGATCGCGGAGGAGCGCGACCGCGAGCGCACCGTCGGCGCCGACCGGGCCGCCCTGGAAGAGCACGTCCGGCTCGTCCACGACGTGGGACCAGGCGTCGAGGACCTCGCCCACCGGCACCCCGGACGGCCGGTTGAGGACGACGCCGAGCGCGCCCTCGGCGTCGACGTCGAGGAGGAGCACGACGCTGTCGGCGAAGTTGGGGTCCACCAGCGCAGGCGTCGCCACGAGCAGCATGCCCGCTCGCGCCTCGCTCATGGCTCCATCATCTCCCACCGCGTTCTCCGACGGCGGCCAGTGGCCAGGGACGGACGACAGCCCCGGCGGCGACGTGGGAGGGAGGGAGGTGTCGACGCCGGGGCTGTCTGGTCTGGTGGGGCGGGTCAGGCGGCGAGGACCGCCTTGAGCCGCTCGAGCAGGCTGTCGCGGCTGGTCGGCTCGTCGACGATCGGCGTCGCGACGTACGACGCCCGTGCGCGGCGCTCGATCTCCGCACCCACGCGGACGGCGTCCGGGCCCGGCGCGCTGACGCGACCGGACATCATGGCGAGCAGGATCTGCTCCTTGGCGGCGGACTTGGCCATCGCCTCGGCGATGGCCGCATCGGCCGGCTCGGCGCGCTGGCGGTCGACGATCGCCCGCACACCCGGCAGCTCCTCGGCAGTGGCGTGCCAGGCGGCGACCACGGCGTCCTCGAGCTCCATCGGCTGGCGCATCAGCTCCCGCTCGATGCGGCCGGCGAGTCGGGTGTGCCAGCGCAGCTGGAGGGCGCCGAGGAGCGTGAGCTCGTCGCCGAACGTCTCGGCCACGCCGTCGACGTCCATCGGGAGGAGCCCGTCGCGGCGGCGGTTCGCACTCGTGATCACGTCGCGGAGGATCTCTCCGCGGCTGTGGAAGGACTTCCAGGTCATGGTTTTCTCCTTCGGGGAGGACTTGCATACCGCAAGTACGTACTCACGGTATGCCGCCGTACCGACGGTATGCAACTGCCCCCGCGGTGATCCGAGTCACCCGTACCGACGGTCGGTATTAGGCTGCCGGAACTATGAGCAAGTCCTCGGTCTCGAAGCTGGTGCCCAAGGTCCCCGGCGTGCCCGGCGCGAGCCGCCGCCAGCAGTACTCCGCCTCCACCAAGCGGGCGCTGGTCGACGTCGCCGAGGAGCTCTTCACGGAGAACGGCTACGCCGCGACCTCGCTCGACTCGATCGTCGCCGGCGCGCGGGTCACCAAGGGTGCGCTCTACCACCACTTCAGCGGCAAGCAGGCGCTCTTCGAGGCGGTCTTCGAGCGGGTCGAGCACGACGCGTCGCGCGCCATCCAGAAGGCGCTCAAGGGTCACAAGGACCCGTGGGAGAAGGCCACCGCCGGGCTCCGCGCCTTCCTCTCCGTGGTCCAGGAGGCGCGCTACCGCCGGATCGTGATCCAGGAAGGGCCGTCGGTGCTGGGCTACGAGCGCTACCGGGAGCAGGAGGAGCGCTCGACGTTCGCCAACGTCCTCGACATCGTCCGGTCCGTGCTCGCCGCAGGCCAGTGGGAACTCGACGAGGCCCTGCAGCAGACCTTCGCGCGGATCTTCTTCGGCGCGATGTCGTCGGCCGGCGAGTCGGTCTCGAGTGCCGAGGACCCGATCGTGGCCGCGGCCAACGTCGAGACCGCGATCGGGTTCATCCTCGCCGGCTTCCAGGCGCTCGCCGAGAGCGGCACCGACCTGGTGCCGGGTGTCACCGGCGTGCCGGACGCACCTACTTCGTGAAGGTGACGTTCCCGTTGGCGGCCGGCACCAGCTCGATCCAGGTGTGACCAGCGGGGACCGTCAGGTCGCCGCCGACCGTCGAGAGCTTGATCGGGGCGCTGAGCGAGGACTTGGTCCAGGTCCCCCGGACGACCTTGCCGTCGTGGAAGAGCATCGCCTGGCCCTTTCCGGTCAGCTTGGTCTCGGGCACCGGGTTGCCGGCGGGGTCGAGGTAGCCGGCGTCGCCGACCTGGACCCGCAGCACCAGCACCGAGTCGGCCGGGAACTCGTCACCCTGGTCGGCGTACGTGTTCTCGTTGACGTAGCCCTTGCCGTCGTAGGTCCAGTTGGTGGTGTGGCCGCCACCGAAGGACGCAGCGATCGTCTTCGCGGCCTGGCCGCCGGGGAAGTCGCCCTCGGAGCCCCACGGCAGGTAGTCGGCCGGTCGCGCCTCGTCGGTCTCCGCCGTCTTCGCGATCGTCGTGAGGTCGGCGAAGACGTTGTACGGCGCGCTGCGCGTGGTGTCGCGCGAGATGCCG
This sequence comes from Nocardioides pollutisoli, assembly GCF_040045055.1. Taxonomy (NCBI): domain Bacteria; kingdom Bacillati; phylum Actinomycetota; class Actinomycetes; order Propionibacteriales; family Nocardioidaceae; genus Nocardioides; species Nocardioides pollutisoli. The sequence continues at coordinate 2,851,154 of NZ_JBDZDU010000001.1, read as the reverse complement.
GCCGAGCCCTCGGGGTAGTACTTGATGCCCGCGCCCTTGATGATCGCGATGGTCTTCGACGCCGCACCGCTGGTCACGACCGAGGCGTCGACCGGCGACACGATGCCGACGTCGCTCGCGCGCATCGACCGCACCGGCCCGACCCGCGTGGGCAGGTCGGAGTAGTAGAACGCCGCGAGGCGGGTCAGCCCGCCCTCGACCAGCTCCTCGACGACCATGTCGGCCGAGCCCAGCCCGATCTGCGGCGAGCTCGACTCGGTGTTGTCCATCTTGGTGACGAGGACCGGGTGGGTCGTCGACGCACTCTCGTCGCCGGTGACCGGCAGACCGGTGAGTGGCCAGGTCGAGGCGACCTCGTCGGAGCCGGCGACCTGCTGGGCCGCCGGGGACTCGTCGTCCGCCGGCTTGTCGGATCCGCCACAGCCGACGAGAACCAGGCTCGCCGCCGCGAGAAGGGCAGTGGTCAGGTGGGCACGGCGCACGAGAACGCTCCGTTCGTGAAACTCATGTGACATGGTCGACTTCAAGTGTGCAGGCGCGACCGTACCCCGTGGGGAGGCGCGCCCGGACAGCGGGTGAACGGCTAGGAGACGAGCTTGGCTCCGCCGTCGACGTACAGCGTCTGTCCGGTGATGTACGACGCCTCGTCGCTGCACAGGAACGCCGCGGCGGCCGCGATGTCCTCGGGGTAGCCGACGCGCTTGACGGGGTTCTGCTCGGCAGCGGCCGCACGGAAGTCGTCGACGGCGACGCCCAGCCGGGCTGCGGTGGCGTCGGTCATCTCGGTGGCGATGAAGCCGGGCGCGATCGCGTTGGCGTTGATGCCGTAGCGGCCGAGCTCGATGCCGAGGGTCCGGGTGAAGCCCTGGATGCCCATCTTGGCGGCCGAGTAGTTGGCCTGACCGCGGTTGCCGAGCGCGGAGACGCTCGAGAGGTTGACGATCTTGCCGTACTTCTGCGCGACGAAGTGCTTCTGGGCGGCCCGGGTCATCACGAACGCGCCACGCAGGTGGACGTTCATGACCATGTCCCAGTCGTCGTCGGTCATCTTGAAGAGCAGGTTGTCGCGGGTGACGCCGGCGTTGTTGACCAGGATGTGGATCCCGCCGAGCTCGGCGACGACCCGCTCCACGGCGGACTCGCCGGCCTCGGTGTTGCTGACGTCGCAGCCGACGCCGATCGCCTTGGCGCCGTCGACCAGAGGGAGCTTCGCGGCGGCCTCGGCAGCGGAAGCCTCGTCGAGGTCGAGGATCGCGACGGACGCGCCCTCCTCGGCGAAGCGGGTGGCGATGCCGAACCCGATGCCTCGTGCTGCTCCGGTGACGACTGCTACTCGCCCGTCAAAACGACCCATCGGTCTGGCTCCTCGTGTCGGTGACTCTCGCTACCTGTCGACCGACACATTAGGACAGGGCGGCTGATCAGAAGCCGGTGGCCCGGCGCTCGCCGTACGGAAGCACGGTGCCGAAGGCCTCGCGCTTCGGGAGCAGCACGAGGGTGCGCTCCTTCTTCGTGACCGGGTCGAACCGGGTCAGGGCCGAGCGCGGTGTCGCGCCGTCGCAGCTGATCGCGTGCTCCAGCGTGAGCCGGCTGCCGCTGCCGTCGATCAGCAGCACGTTGCCGACCGCCCCCGGGACCCGGACCTGGGTGACCCGGCCGTGGTGCTGGCGGCCGAGGTAGACGTAGCCGCACGGGCCGGCGACCTGGACGTAGAGCCCGCTGTCGATGCGGCGCGCGTCGAGGTGGCCGAGGTCCTCGGGCTGGGGGTCGGTGCGCCCGGTCAGCGGGGTCACGGTGCCGGCGTGGACGTCGACCAGGGAGAGCGTCGTGGTGCCCTTCTTCGCCGAGCAGTCGACCAGCACCCGCTGGTCGTCCCACCAGCGCACGGGCAGGCAGTGCGTGGGCGTCCTCACCTTCTGCAGGACCGTGCCCTCGCTCGTCGAGAGCACGCGGATCACCTTCGCGTGCCAGCTCGCGCCGTGGGTCACCAGGCTGTCGCCGTTCGGCGACGGCAGCACCGGTCCGTCGACGTCGTCGGAGATCGTGGTGCGGGTGCCGTCCCAGGTGATCTCCGACAGCGGCGCCTGGTCGGAGTGCTCGTCCTGGTAGGCGACGGCCAGCACGCCGTCTCCGTCCGGGGCCAGCACCACGTCGGCGACGTCGGTCGGGAGCGGCAGGACCGTGGTGTCCCCGGTCGTGACGTCGACCCGGGTCGCCTGCGGGTGCTTCTCGTCCTGCGACACCAGGAGAGCGACCGAGCCGTCGGGCGACCAGTCCACGAGCCGGCCGGCCTTGCGCGCCGGCTGGTCGAGCAGCCGGGTGCGATGACCGTCGGGCGACACCAGGACCAGCCGCTGGCGGTCCGCCACGATGCCGTACGGGCCGGGCCTGCCGTGCTCGATCGTCGTCAGGTACCAGCCCTCGCCGGGGGTGGGCGGCGCGGCGGTCGCGGTGGTCGCCGGTGACACCCCGAGGGTGGTGGTGGCGGCGGCGAGCGCGGCTGCTGCTGCTGCGACGAGCGAACGGACCTGGATCACGATGGTTCCTCCCGAGTGGTGGACGGCTGCGGTGGTGTCTGAGGAGAGACGCACGACCGACCGTTCAGGTTGCCACCCCGGGCGACACCGATGAGGGCACACCACGCCGGACCACGAGGATCGTCACGTCGTCGCGCGGCCGCGCCGCGTGGTCGCGCACCCGGCTGCGCACCCGGTCGACGACGTCGGTGGCCGTGCGGTCCCGGACGCCGGCCACCACGTCGAGGAGGCGGTCGACGCCGAACTCCTCTCCCCCACCGTCGCGCGCCTCGAGGACGCCGTCGGAGAAGGCGATCAGCGAGTCGCCCGACCCGAAGCTGCGCAGCCCGGTGTCCCAGGTGACGTCCGCGAGGACGGCACTGAGCAGCGGGCCGGTCGGGTCGAGCTCCTCCGGCCCCTCGCCGGTGCCCGCCGGTCGGACCAGCAGCGGCGGCGGGTGGCCCGCGTTGACGTAGGACAGGGTGTCGCCGGCGAGGTCGACGATCGCGACGAAGACGGTCGCGAACATCTCCGGCTGGTCGGCCAGGCTGCCGCGCACCCGCGGCAGCAGCTCCTCGAGCGACACCCGCCCGAGCATCGAGCCGATCGCGATCTTGAGACGCAGGCCGACCAGGGCGGCGGCCGGTCCGTGCCCGGAGACGTCGCCGAGGATCACGCCGACCCGGTCGCCGTCGAGCTCGACGATGTCGAGGAAGTCACCGGCGAGCACCCCGAGCGCCGACTCGATCTGTCCGGCGACCTCGAGCCCCGAACGCTGGAGCGGACGGTGGGTGAGCGCGTCCTGCAGGGCAGCGACCGCCGGCTCACCGAGGACGAGCGCCTCGGTGGCGCGACGGGAGGCGTCGAGCTCGTCGAGCAGGTGCCGCCGCATGGTGTCGACGTCCTCCCCGACCTGGGCGACCTCCCGCGGCCCGTGCGCGCCGACGGACTGGTCGAGCCGGCCGCCGGCGACGGCTCGCGAGTCGCGGCCCAGGACGGACAGCGGCCGCAGCACCGTGCGGCTGAACGCGACCGTCGCGAGCAGCGTCGTGCCGAGGAAGGCCGCGATCGTGAGGGCCAGCAGCCACGAGAGCCGCTGCAGCAGCGAGTCGGCGCGCTGCGTCGCGGCGAGCTGCTCGGCGGCGATCTGGTCGTCGACCTTCGTGTGGGCGACGCGTACGGCGTCGAAGAGCTCCTTGCCCCGACCGGTCGCCACCAGCCGGGCGGCCCCGGCACGGTCCCCGTCGCGTACGGCGGCCAGCTCCGGCTCGGCCGACTCGGTCAGCCAGGTCTCGTGGGCGCCGGTCATGGCGTCCAGGGCGCCGCGCACCTCCGGCGAGACCTGCCTGCGGAGCAGCGCGACGTTGCGCTCGATCTCCGGAGCGGCGGCGTCGTACGGCTCGAGGAACTCGGGCTTCCCGGTGAGGATGTAGCCGCGCTCGGCGGTCTCCTGATCGACGTACAGGGCCAGGAGGGTGCCGAGCTCGACCCGCGCGGGGTTGAGCTGGTCCTCGAGCCGGTCCTGCGCCGAGGCGACCTGGACGGCGGTGACCGCGAGCATGGTCCCCACCACGACGCTGAGCAGCGCGACGGCGACGGCGACCCAGCGCACGATGACGCGTGCCGAGCGCGGCGGACGCGTCACAGCGCTCCCCGCAGCCGGGCGGCGTAGTCGGCTGCCTCGCCGTCGGCGTAGGTCGTCCGGGGCCAGAAGAAGCCGCGCAGGCCGTCACCCTTGGTGCGCGGCACGACGTGCAGGTGCAGGTGGGCGACGGACTGGCTGACGACGTTGTTCATCGCGACGAAGCTGCCCTGGGCCCCGAGGCCGGTGACGACCGCGGTCGCGAGTCGCTGCGCCGCCTCGAGGAACCCGTCGCGGAGCCCCGCCGGGAGGTCGGGCAGCGTGACGACGTGCTCGCGCGGGACGAGGAGGGCGTGGCCCTTGAAGACGGGGCGGCGGTCGAGGAACGCCACGAAGTCGGGCTCGTCCAGCACGACGTCGGCCGGCTGCTCACCGGAGACGATCGCGCAGAAGACACAATCCCCGCCGGCGGCCATGCCCGAAGGCTAGTCGCAGAAGCGCTCGCATTCCTCCGGAAGGGCAGATGCGCGCGACCGGCTGCCGACGTAGTCGAAGTGCTGGGTGTCGCCCGTCCCGTAGGTCCAGCGGAAGCCGTGACGGGCCATCAGCTCGACGACCGGGTGGGACGTGGTGCGCCAGGCGACCAGGGGATGGGACCGCGGCTGCCACCAGGTGTTCGGGACGGTGCCCTGCGCGGAGCGGTAGGGGTTCTCCCAGGTGTTGATGTCGATGGCGCGTCCGTAGGAGTGCGGCGAGCGGACGCCGGGACGACCGGTGACGTCGCGGCAGTTGAACGCCGAGGTGTTGCCGGCCTTCATCGAGGCGTAGTCGTCGCCACCGCGGGACCGGCTTCCCCAGCCGAAGCGGTCGACGCGGTACATCGCCCGGATCGGGAGCTCGTGGTCGTAGAGGTCGGCCAGCGCGGCACCCATCGCGCGGGCCGCGTCGACGTTGGCCACGAGCTCGCCTCGGCGGCGGTAGCCCGAGTAGTCCCAGTAGTTGACCCGCACCAGCCGGAGCTGGGTGCGTCCGACCGGGCACCCCGAGTGCCAGGTCACGCCGGTCATCTGGCGCCAGACGGCGTCGGGGATCCGGCGTACGACGACGTGGGCACCGTCGCCCGTGGCGTGCGGCTGCCGGGGCAACCTGATCCTCGGGCTGGGCGCTCCCTTCGGCAGGGTCACCCGATCGCCGGGCGCGAGGTTGTCGATCCGGCGCACGGAGCTCCGGGCGGCGTCGACCCAGGCGAGCTGGGGAGCACGCGCTCGCCACCGCGAGTCGCTGCGCGGCGTGCTGCGGAGCTCGGCGCGGCCGTCGGCGCCGGTGCGGACCGTGCGGTAGGGCTTGAAGTCGCCGCGGCCGAGCGCCCGGTAGACCCGGACGGCGCCCGCGATCGGCTGCCCGCTGCCGGTCCGCCAGCGGATGGTCAGCGTCACCTGCCGCTCGTCGACGACCGACCTGGGGCCGCTGATCGCGAGCGTGCTGGAGCGCCGCTGGATCTGCAGCCGGGTCTCGGCGGTCGAGGGCGAGTGGACCGCGTCTCCGGCGTACGTCGCGCGCACGGCGTTGTCGGCCGGGTCACGACCGACCGGCACGTCGCTGGTCGCACGACCGTCCGCACCCGTCGTGACGGTGCCGCTCGGGGTCCAGGCGCCGTCGGAGCTGCGCTCCAGCAGCACCGACGCACCGGCGACCGGAGCACCCGACTGGTCGACGAGGTCGACGACGAGGGTCGTCGTCGCGTCGGCGTACGCCGGTGCGGCCGTGATCGTCACGGTCGTCGGCGTCGTCTCGTCGGCAGCTCCCGCCGGCGAGCCGAGACCGGTCAGGAGCGCGATGGAGGACAGCACGACCAGCAGTCGGGACCCGAGCGACATGGCCCGAGTGTGCCCAGGTGGGACGACTCCAATCGCGAGGCTGACGGTGTGTCGGCGCGATGATGCAGGATCGTGCCATGACGGAGATCCTGCTCTTTCACCACGCACAGGGGCTCACGCCCGGCATCACGGCGCTCGCCGACCGGATCCGCGAGGCGGGCCACACCGTGCACACGCCCGACCTCTACGACGGGCACACGTTCGACTCGCTCGACGACGGCTTGGCCCACGCCCGCGAGGTCGGCTTCGACGTCGTCGTCCGGCGTGGCGTCCAGGCGGCCGATGGACTGCCGTCCGAGATCGTCTACGCAGGCGTCTCGCTCGGGGTGATGGCCGCCCAGCAGCTCGCCCAGACCCGACCAGGCGCCGTGGGCGGCCTGTTCCTGGAGTCCTTCGTCCCGCCGTCGGAGTTCGGCTCCTGGCCAGATGGCGTGCCGGCTCAGATCCACGGGATGGACGCCGACCCGTTCTTCGCCGGCGACGGCGACATCGACGCCGCCCGGGCGTTCGCGGCTGAGTCGGCCGACGCCGAGCTGTTCGTCTATCCCGGCGACGTGCACCTCTTCACCGACAGCTCGCTCGCGTCCTACTCCCCCGAGCAGACCGACCTGCTCGTCGAGCGGGTGCTCGCCTTCCTCGACGCCCGCTAGGCGGGGCGCATCCGCGCGAGCAGGTCGCGCAACGTACGCCGCTCGTCGACGTCCAGGCCCACGGCCATGGCGGCGACCGCCTCGCTGATCTCGTCCGCGCCGTCCTCGGCCAGCCGCCGGCCGGCTGCGGTGAGCCGCACCCGGCTCGAGCGCCGGTCCTCGTCGTTCGACACGCGCTCGACGAGGCCGCGTTTCGCCGCCCGGTCGACCAGGCCGCTCACGGTCGACCGGTCGAGCCCGAGGTGGTCGGCGAGCTGGGCCATCGTCGGCTCGTGGTTGCGCAGGATCGCGAGGACTCGCACCTGCGTCAGGGAGAGGTCGTGAGCCGCACCGACCCGGGTGAGCAGCGCGGTCATCGCGAACGAGGCCTGAGCGACCGCATCGGTCAACGCACGGTCCTCAGCAGCGCTCCCAGGGGCGGAGGTCATGGCGCAACCCTACTTGATCTGCTTGGTCTTACCAACTACTTTGATTGGTAACACCAACTACTTGTGAGGTTGTCATGCACGCGGCAGTAGTCACCGCCTTCGACCAGAGCCCGCGCTACCAGGAGTTCCCGACCCCGGCTCCCTCCGGCCAGCACGACGTGCTGATCGAGGTGCTCGCGGCCGGGCTCCATCCCCGCGTCCGCTCACAGGCGGCCGGGTCTCACTACACGAGCTCCGACCAGCTGCCGCTGGTCCCGGGCATCGACGGAGTCGGTCGCACCCAGGACGGCGCGCTGCGCTACTTCGTCCTGCCCGACACAGCGATGGGCGCGATGGCCGATCGCACGGTGATCGACGTACGCCGCAGCGTCGTGCTGCCCGAGGACGCCGACCCGGTCGCGATCGCCGCCGCGATGAACCCGGCCATGTCGTCCTGGGTGGCCCTGCGCCGGCGCATCGACTTCCAGCCCGGCCAGCGCGTGCTCGTCCTCGGCGCGACCGGCAACGCCGGGCGGATGGCCGTGCAGGTCGCGCGTCGACTCGGGGCGAGCCACGTGACGGCGGCCGGCCGCAACGCCGGGCTGCTCGCCGGGCTGGATGCCCTGGGAGCGGACCGCACCGTCTCCCTCGATCCGGCCGAGCTCGGCAGCACCGGCCGTGACGTCGACCTCGTCATCGACTACGTCTGGGGTGAGCCGACCGTCGACGCGCTGCGGGCGATCATCCCGAACCGCGCCGACGACGCCCAGCCACTGACCTGGGTGCAGATCGGCTCGGTCGCCGGCCCGGACGCGGCGATCCCCTCGGCGGCGCTGCGGGCCTCGCGGCTGGCGATCGTGGGCAGCGGTCAGGGCTCGGTCGCGACCCGCGACATCCTGGCCGAGCTCCCCGCACTGGCCGCCGAGATCGGCAACGGGACCTTCGCGGTGGACGCTCGGACCATGCCGCTGGCCGATGCCGAGCAGGCATGGGCCGACGCCGCCGCCTCACGCCAGCGGATCGTGCTCCTGCCCTAGGCGACCTACGGCACCTCGATGACCGTGCTGAGGCTGCTGGAGTTGCCGCCGAAGTCGTAGAGCGTCAGGTCGGTCTGGATCTGCGTGCCGGAGTCGAGCGGCACGAAGCTGTACGTCAGCTGGGCGATGTCGGCGTAGAGACCGACGTCGGACGTGGGCTCCCAGACCTGCTCGCCGTCCGCACCGATGGTCAGCACGTCGGGGACGATGATCCCGTCGGGGTCGGGTGCGAGCTCGCCGTACCCGCCGGACTGCTCGTCGTAGACGTAGAGCGTCTCGCTGTCGAACTTGCGCTTGTCGATGTCGAGGACCAGCGAGAGCAGCGCGTCCTGCGCCGTGTCGGGGTCGGTCGAGGAGTAGTAGGTCAGCGGGACGTCGAAGAACGCGGTCTTGAGGTCGTCGCTGATGTCCAGGTCGACATAGGCGTACGCCGAGTCCTCGCCGTCGGTGATCTCCATGTAGGACAGGTCGTAGGTGCCGGTCGCCGTCGGCGCGGCACCCGTGTCGTCGTAGTCGGCGGCCTCCTCACCGAAGTAGGTGATGGAGCCGTCGTCGTTGAGGAGGGCGTAGCTGATCGTCGCCTGGGTGATGTTGTCGAGGCCCGCGGGATCGAAGGCGCCGGTGAGCGTCACCCCGTCCTCGTCGAAGCTGACGTCGGGCTCGTCGCTCGGCTCGGTGAACGCGGGCTGCTCGGCGGGCGGGATCGCGTCGCCGGCGCTGTAGTAGGTGTCGAGGAACGTCGCCCAGGCCCCGGCGCTCGAGACGTCGACGTAGGCGCCGTCCGAGAGGTCGCGGACCGGCGGGAGGTAGATCGACAGACCGGTCGCGCCCGAGGTCGCGGTGCCGAAGACCTCGTCGAGGACCACCTCGTCGAGGGCAGCGATCACCTCGTCGGCCTGCTCGGACACCTCCGGCGCGGACTCGCCGATCGCCGTCGCCAGCAGCCCGAGGTCGCTCAGGTGCTTGTCCTGCGTCTGGTCGGGGTTCTTGCCGAACGCCAGGGTCGTCGCCTCGGACTGGCCGACGGCCGGCGCGACGTCGGCGACCTGGTCGGACAGGGCGGTCGCGAAGTCGGTGACGGCCTCGTCGACGTCGGCCATCTGGGTCAGGTCGATCATCGAGAGCGTGATCTGGTCCTCGGTGCCCTGTTCCTGGGCCTGGCCGGAGAAGCCGTCGATCAACGCCGTGCCGAGCTCGTCGGCGGTCGTGTCCGGGTTGTCGGCCAGCACCTGCAGGGCGCCGTAGTCCCATCCGTGGCCGGGCTCGAGCTCCTGGGACGCGACCAGGCGGTCGGCGAGCGGCGCGACGGCGCTGGCCACCTCGTAGTTGGCCATCAGGCACGCGTCGAAGCCGAGCACGTCCAGGCTGTCGACGCCTGCTGCGTCGAGACCGGAGGAGATGGCGTCGGTGATCTCGGCCAGGTCGAGGACGTCGTAGTCCGGCGCGGTCCCCTCGTCGGGTCCGATGCCCGGCCAGGACGCTCCGTGGTCGGAGATGATCAGCGCGTAGTGCGCGGCCCGGTGCGCCTTGATGCCCTCGGCGATGAAGTCCGCGAGCACGTCCGGGTCGGCCGAGTCGACGTCGCCCAGGTCCTCGACGACCTCGCTGGTCCCCGGTGCGCCGAGGTCGAGCACCCGGCCGCCGACCCAGCTGCCCTGGTCGAGCAGCTCGTCGTCGCCGTAGTCCGCCGACCGGTCCATGAACTCGCGGACGTGGAGGGTGTCGGTCGAGCCGACCTCGCCGAGCTCGTTGACGTCGGCGACCATGAACGGCTCGAGGTTGGTGTCGGCCATCGAGTAGTGGAGGACCGTCCATCCCTCGCCCTCGCGGCCGGTGTGCCCGGCGGGGGCCGCGTCCCCGTCGCTGTCGGTGTCGGAGCCGCCTCCGCTGCACGCAGCGGTGAGCAGGAGGAGCGCCGCGATCGCGACGACGAGGCGTGAGCGCCCGCAGTCAGTAGCCATCGTCCAACGCTAGGGATCGCCGGACCCAGCCGCCGCCGAACGCACAACGCGGCGGCGGCTGGGCTAGCCCGGCTGCTCAGCGCTGGTGGTAGTGCCGCGTCTTCTTCGCCTGGTAGTCGTAGCACGTGTGGCCCGCGATGCTGCTCGGCACCGCGTGCCGCGCCAGGACGCCGCAGCCCCAGATCTCCTGGGTGCCGGCGATCTGCTTCCAGTGACCGTCGACGACCGCCCAGAGGGCCTCGTAGCCTCCGCAGTCGTTGACGCCACCGACCGCGAAGCCGTCGGTGCGCACCCGCTCGACGGTCACCCCGACGTAGCCGCCGGAGCAGGTCGAGTGGTCGGCGACCCGCTGGGCCTTGTTGCCGATGAAGCGCTTGAAGGCCTTCGGCGCCCCGCGCAGCTTCTTGGCGTCGGCCCGCGACTGCACCTCGACGCCGGGCGACTCGCCCCCGGCGTACACGATCAGATGGGGCTTGTCGCCGGCGCTCGCATGGGCCGGCGCACCTCCGGCGGACCACAGCGTGATCGCCAGGGCGGCGCCGAGGAGCAGTCGCAGGGGCAGGTGGGCAGTTCCGAGACGAAGGTTCATGCCCCTCTGACGCACCGGACGCGTGGTTTGGTTGCGTCGAGGCGAGGGTGTCTTCTGAGCGTCAGGACTGGTCGGCGGCCTTCGCCTTCGCCCGGGCCGCCTTGGCGATGGTGTCCTCGACGACCGAGTTGATCCGGGCGCCGTTGGGCCAGCCGGCGTAGTGGCAGAGGAAGATCACGATCTCGCGGAGCTGCTCGTCGTCGAGCTCGCCGTTCTTGTACGCCGCGGGGATCTGGATCGTCAGCACGTCGTGGCCGCCGGTGCCGGCGAGGAGGCCGATGAGCAGCAGCCGGCGGTCGCGGTCGGAGAGGCCGGGCCGGGTCCAGATGTCGGCGAAGAGGTGGTCGGCGGTGATCCCGAAGAAGTCACCGGCCCCGTCGGTCATCTCGAAGCCGTAGACGTCCTCCATCTTCTCCAGGCCGATCCGGCGCTTCTCCGGCAGATCGTCGAACTTGCTCATACTCCGAGTCCCTTCCCCAGTGTGGGCAGTGCCTGGCGGGCCAGGGGTACGTCGACCCCGAGCTCGTCGGCGAGCGCGATCGCGAACGTCAGGTCCTTCTCCCCCAGCGCGGTGACGTGGGTGAACACGCCGTACCAGAAGTCCTCGGGGTCGATCGGCGCGGTCGTGGCGCGGTGCATGATCGCGCCCGGACCGCCGGTGATCGCGTCGGTGTGGCGGACGACCTTGCCGAGCTCGACCAGGTCGAGACCTGCGGCCTCGGCCAGGCGCTGCGCCTCGGTCGCGGCGGTGAAGGCCACGAAGTGCATCACGTTGCGCGCGAGCTTGAACCTCGTGCCGGCCCCGATCGGTCCGGCGTGGGTCACCAGCGACCCCATCGCGTCGAGGGCGGGACGTGCTGCTGCGAACGCCTCCTCGGAGCCGCCCACCATGATCGCGAGGGTGCCCTCGGCGGCCCCCATGGAACCGCCGCTCACAGGCGCGTCGAGCACCTCGACGCCGTGCCGGGCCGCGGTGTCCGCGAGTACGGCGGGCGTGCCGGGTGCGACGGTCGAGTGGATGACCACGGTCTGCCCGTCGCCCGACACCCCGAGGATCTCCCCCAGGACGTCGCGGACCTGGTCGTCGTCGCGCACCATCACGCAGATGACGTCGACCTGCGCGGCGAGGGCGGCGACGCTGTCGGCCGCGCGGGCGCCCGCCTTCTGGAGCTCGGCGACCGGATCGGGCGCGACGTCGTACACCGTGAGCTCGATGCCCGGGGACGACGCGAGCCGCAGTGCCATCGGCTTGCCGATGTTGCCGAGCCCGATGAAGCCCACCTTCTTCCGGTGGTCGAGCTTGTCGAGACTCATGCGCGGAACGTCTGTCCGCCGTCGACGGCGATGATCTGGCCGGTGACCCACGCCGACTCCTCGGACAGCAGGAAGAGGCAGGCCCCGACCATGTCCTTCGGCTGACCCATCCGCTTGAGGGCCAGGCCCTTGACCAGGTCCTTGGCCGCGTCGCCCGCCTGGGTGCGCGTAGCCTGGGTGTCGGTCGGGCCGGGCGCGATCGCGTTGACCCGGATCTTCAGGCCGCCCAGCTCGTGCGCGAGCTGCTGGGTCAGGCCGTTGACCCCGACCTTGGCGAGACCGTAGAAGCCCGCGTAGAGGTAGGCCGCGGTCGAGCTCTGGTTGACGATGGAGCCGCCGCCGCGCTTCTGGATCTCCGGGTAGACCGCGCGCGTCATCACCAGCGCGCCGTCCATGTTCACCGACATGAACTTCTTGTAGTAGTCCCAGTCGACGCTGATCAGCAGGTCGAACGCCATCTCGCCGTAGATCGCGGCGTTGTTGACCAGCCCGTCGATCCCGCCGTACGCCGCGACGGTGGCCTCGACCAGCGACGCCGCGTCCTCGTGCGACGAGACGTCGCAGCGGACGAAGAGCCCGCCGATGTCGGCCGCCACCTTCTGGCCCGACTCGACGTTGAGGTCGGCCACGACGACCGATGCACCCTCCGCCGCGAGGGCACGTGCGTAGGCCTCACCGATGCCCTGGGCCGCCCCCGTGACGACGACGACCTTGTTCTCGAAACGCATGTTCACTTGCTGTCTCCTCTTGGCTCACTAGGTTTCGAGACAGGCGCTAGCGCGCCTTCCTCAACCAACGTCATGCGGGCTCGGCGACCGTCTTCGTCTCGAGGTACTCCTCGAAGCCGGCGACGCCCATCTCGCGGCCGATGCCGGACTGCTTGTAGCCGCCGAACGGTGCGTCCGGGCTGAACCAGACGCCTCCGTTGACGGCGATCGTGCCGGTGCGGATCCGGGCCGCCACCGCCTTCGCGCGCTCGAGGTCGCCCGACTCCACCGAGCCGGACAGGCCGTACGGCGAGTCGTTGGCGATCCGCACCGCGTCGTCGTCACCGTCGTGCGGGATGACGACCAGCACCGGTCCGAAGATCTCCTCCTGCGCCAGGCGCGAGGAGTTGTCGAGGCCGGAGATGACGGTCGGCTCGATCCAGAAGCCGTCCTGGTCGATCACGTGGCCGCCGGTGGCGAACGTGCCGCCCTCCTCCTCGGCCAGCTTGAGGTAGCCCTCCACCCGGTCGCGCTGCAGCTGGGAGATGACCGGACCGCAGATCGCGCCCGGGTCGGCCGGGTCCTTGGCGCCGATGGACTCCATCGTCGCCGCCGCGACCTGCACCGCCTCGTCGTACTTCTCCCGCGGGACCACGAGCCGGGTCGTGATGGCGCACCCCTGACCGGCGTGGATCATCGCGGTGAACGCCGTGGCGCCCGCCGCCGCGGTGACGTCGGCGTCGTCGAGCACGATCGCGGCGGACTTGCCGCCGAGCTCGAGGAAGACCCGCTTCAGGGTCGGGGCGGCCGCGGCCATGATCGCCTTGCCGACCGCCGTCGAGCCGGTGAAGGACACCATGTCGACCCGCGGGTCGGTGGTCAGCAGCGCCGCCACCTCGTTGGACCGTGGGGTCACCACGTTGAAGACGCCCGCCGGGATGTCGGTGTGCTCGGCGACCAGCCGCCCGAGCTCGGCGGCCACCCACGGGGTGTCCGGCGCGGGCTTGAGCACCACGGTGCAGCCGGCCGCGAGGGCCGGACCGATCTTGGCGAGGTTGATCTGGGTCGGGACGTTCCACGGGGAGATCGCGGCCACCACGCCGATCGGCTCGCGGCGTACGGTCCGGCGGCTCTTGATCCCCATCGGCGCGGCCACGCCCAGGTCGGTCTCGAACTCGTAGGACTCCAGCAGGTCGGTGACCCACTTGAGTCCCTCGACCGGGACGTCGAAGCCGGCCGCGCCCATCATGAAGCCGGGCATGCCGACCTCGGCCGTCGTGAGGTCCCGGAACGCATCGGCGTGGTCGAGCAGTGCCTGGTGCAGCTGACGCAGGCAGCGCACCCGCAGCTCGGTGTTCGTCGACCAGTCGGTCTCGTCGAAGGCCCGACGGGCCGCGGCGATCGCCCCCTCGGCGTCCGCCGCGGTGCCGTCCGGCGCCTGGCCGATCTCCCGACCCGTGGCCGGGTTGAGGATCGGGTACGTCGTGCCGTCGGAGGCCCCGACGAGCTTGCCGTCGATCAGCTGCTGGGCGGCGGGCACCCGGGTCATCGAGTCGCTCATGCGCCCGGCGGCTTCTGCTCGATGTAGTCGCCGCGCTCGACCGGCGGCGGCCAGACGCTCGACGGGAGGTCCTGGTAGCGGTAGTGGCCGGGCACGTCGAGGCCGCTCACCGACATCCGCTTGAGCAGCGTGTCGGGCGCCTTGTCGGCCTTGATGATCTCGACGAAGGTGTGCGCGGTCGAGGGCATGTCGAACCAGTCGCGCTGCCAGGCGAACTTGATCAGCCCGTCGTCGGCGCCGCCGACCTGGCGCTCGACACCGAACCACGAGCCGCCGATGCCGAGGATCTCGTACTCCTCGCCGGTCGCGTCGTTGATGATCCCGGACCGCTGCTTCCAGAAGCCCAGCACCATCGACTTGGCCTCGTCGATCATGGTGACCTGGTAGTCGTAGTGCCAGCCGTCGAGGCCGTCCATCTCGATGCCGATGGCGTAGTCGCGGATCTGGTCGCGACCGACCGCCATGAAGTGCTCGTCGACGGAGTACATCCAGCCGTACGTCGCGTCCTCGGCGTACCACTCGGCCATCGGGCGCCAGTCGCCGGTGGCCTCGACCTTCCGGTTGATGTCGAGCCAGGTGGCCCAGAACTCCTCGATCTCCGCCCGGGTCAGGGTGGTCATGCTTCCTCCTCGATGGCCAGCGCCATGGCTGGGCAGTACCTGACGGCCGACTCGACCTGCGGACGCAGGGACTCGTCGGGGTGTTCCTGGGTGACGACCACCTGGTCGGTGCTGTCGTCGAACTCGAAGACGTCCGGGGCCTCGCCCGTGCACATCTGGTGGCCCTGGCAGAGACCCAGGTCGGCGACGACCCTCACTTCTGCCGCCGGCGGTAGCGGACGGTGGCGGGGCTGGCGAGCTGGATCACCATCTTGGAGGTGTCGTCGCGGTAGGTCTCCGCCGGCTGGACCATCTCGAACTCGTAGTCGCGCAGGATCACCGAGAAGATCGCCTTCATCTGCATCATCGCGAAGGCGTTGCCGACGCACCGGTGCTTGCCGGCGCCGAACGGGATCCAGGTCCAGCGGTTCTGCAGGTCCTCCTGGCGCGGGTCCAGGTAGCGCGAGGGGTCGAAGAGCTCGGGCTCGGGGAAGTCCTCGGCGATCCGGTTGGAGACCCGGGGCGACGCGGCGACCATGGTGCCCGGCGCGATCGTGTGCCCGGCCAGCTCGATCTCCTCCTGCACGACGCGCAGCAGGATGATCAGCGGCGGGTGGAGGCGCAGCGTCTCCTTGAGAGCGGCCTCGAGCCGCGGGATCGACCGCAGCGCCTGGAAGGAGACCTCCGAGCCGTCGGCGTAGAGGTCGTCAAGCTCGGCGACGACGTCTTTCATCACCTCGGGGTTGCGCATCATCTCGATCAGGCCCCAGGCGGCGGTGCCCGACGAGGTGTGGTGCCCGGCGAACATCATCGAGATGAAGATCCCGGTGATGTAGTCGGCGGTCATGTCGATCGAGATCAGCACGTCGAGCAGGTCGCGGTCCTCGCGCGGCACCTTGCCCCGCGCGATCCGCTTGTCGATGATCCCCTGCACCAGCGCAACGAGGTTCTCGCGCGCCGCGTCGCGGCGGCGGAACGACTCGATGTCCATGTAGGGGTCGACGTAGGCCAGCGCGTCGGTGCCGCGCTCGAGCTCGTGGTACTCCGCAGCGAACCGACCGTCGAGCTCCTCACGGAACGGCTTGCCGATCAGGCAGGCCGACGTCGTGTAGATGGTCAGCTCGGCGAACCAGTCGAGCAGGTCGATCTCACCCTCGTCGCCCCACTGCCCGACCATCCGGTTGATCTCGGCCTCGATCGTCGCGGCGTGGCCGCGCATCATGTCGCCACGCAGCGCCTGGTTCTTCAGCATCTGCTGGCGTTCCTCCGGCGAGGCGTCGAAGACCACGCCCTTGCCGAAGATCGGCGTCATGAAGGGGTAGGCCGCCGCCTGGTCGAGCGTCGAGTCCGGCGCCCGGAAGAACTGCTCGTTCGCCTCGGCGCCCGACACCAGCACGACGTCCTTGTCGGCCAGCCGGAAGCGGCCGATGTCGCCGCACTCCGCACGCAACCGCTCGAAGAGACCGATCGGGTCGACCCGCATCTCGGCCAGGTGGCCGTAGCCGTCGTCCGGCACGGCGTACGAGACCTCGGGGATCTGCTCGGTAGTCATCGGTCCTCCACGGGAGCCTCGGGGGTCACTTCGACCAGGTTGAGGTGCACGCCGCGCGGGGCCGAGACGATCGTCGTGATCGCCTCGCCGATCGCAGCGGGCTTCAGGAAGTGCGGGTGCCGGGCGAACCCGAAGCGCACCCAGTGGTTGAGCACGTCGGCGCCGGCCTCGGGGTCCCAGTCGCTGCCCATCTCGCTCCAGGTGCCACCGGGTCGCACGATCGAGGCGCGCACGCCGGTGCCCTCGAGCTCCATCTGCATCGCGTGCGCCATGCCCTCGAGCCCCCACTTGCCCGCGGCGTACGACGACATGAAGGGCCGGGCCCGCACGGCGACGTCGGACGACACGAAGACGATGTCGCCGCGCTGCCGCTCGACCATCCCGGGTGCGATCGCGTGCACCATCCGGTGGGCGCCGACCACGTTGAGGTCGAGCTCGCGGGCGAACCGCTCGCTGTCGACCTCGTGGATGATGCCCGGGCCGACCGCGCCGGCGTTGTTGACGAGCACCTCGATGTCGCCGAGGTCGGCGCTCACGGCCTTGACGAAGGACTCGACCGAGTCGGCGTCGGTGATGTCGAGGGCGTGGACGAAGGCCTCTCCCCCGGCCTCGCGGATCGCGGTCGCGACCTCCTCGCACCTGTCCGTACGCCGCGCACCGAGCGCCACCGGGTGTCCGGCTGCCGCGAGGGCCAGCGCGGTGGCCGCGCCGATGCCGGACGAGGCGCCGGTGACGACCGCCGGCCGGCGCTCGGGCTGGGCGTACTTGTTCATCGCGGAACCACCGTCATCGGCTCGAGGTTGAAGCCGCGGACGTTGACCGAGTGGACCCGGCGGCACGCGTCGTGGTCGACCTCGATGGATCGAGCGCGCTCGACGAGCGCGGTCAGCGCGACCCTCGCCTCGAGGCGGGCCAGGTTGGCGCCCAGGCAGAAGTGACGGCCGCCGCCGAAGGACAGGATCTTGGCCAGCTCGTCGGCATCCCGGGTGATGTCGTACTCGTCGGGCCGACTGAACACCGAGTCGTCCCGGTTGGCCGAGCCCAGGCACAGCAGCAGCTTGGATCCCTGCGGGGCGACCCGCCCGTGCAGCTCGACGTCGCGCAGCAGGTAGCGCGCCAGCAGCTGGCTCGAGGTGTCGAACCGGAGCGTCTCCTCGACCCACGGCGCGACCAGGTCGGTGTTGCCGGCACCGCCGAAGACGAGGTCGTGCTGGTCCGGGTGGCGGGTCAGGTGGAAGGCCGCGTGGCCGAGAAGCTTCGTCGTGGTCTCGTTGCCGGCGACCACCATCAAGAAGAGGAAGGCGATGACGTCGTCGTCGTCGAGCCGCTCGCCGTCGACCTCCGCCTCGATCAGCGCGCTGGTGAGGTCGTCGGTCGGCTGGCGCCGGCGCTGCGTGACCATGTCGATGAAGTAGGTGACCATCCAGAGCGAGGCCTCGGCGCCGGCCTGCGGCACGTCGTACACGCCGTCCTCGCGGTGGACGACGATGTCGGCCTGGCGCCGGACCTCGGCGCGGTCCTCCTCCGGGACGCCCATCATCTCGGAGATGACGTCCATCGGGAGCTTGCCGGCGAAGTCGGAGATCCAGTCGAAGCTGCCCATCTCGAGGCACTCGCCGAGATAGCGGTCGGTGAGTGCCTGGATGCGCGGGAGCAGGTCGTGCACCCGGCGCGGCGTGAAGCCGCGGGACACCAACGAGCGCAGTCGCTTCTGCCGCGGCGGGTCCATGCCGAGGATCGACATCACCTTGTAGGCCGACGGACCCCAGGCCGACTTCTCGATCGCGACGCCGTACGAGTTGGAGTAGGTGCCCTCCGTCCGCAGCGCCTCGGCGATGTCCGCGTGCTGGGTCAGCGCCCAGAGGTCGAGGTCCGGGTTGTGGTGGAGCGGCTCGTGCTCGCGGAGCCAGGCGTAGACGGGATAGGGGTCGTTCTGGAACCCGTAGTCGTACGGGTCCAGGACCGGCCTGCTCTGGACGACACTCATGCGTTGCCCTTCATGATCACGGCGACCACGGCGTCGAGCCGGTCGCCCATCTCGGTGTAGGTCATCAGGCCCATGCCCCCCTGGAGCAGCGCTCCCGAGAACGCGAGCGTCACGGCCTCGACGAGCGCCGGTTCGGCCTTGTCCCCGAGCGCCGCCCGGAAGCGGTTGACGAACTCCGCGCCGATCCGCAGACGCAGTCGCTCGACGTCCGGGTCGGTGCCGAGCAGCGCCGGTGTGACCGCTGCGGCCAGCTCGGGCGCCCCAGCCAGTCGGAGGGTGAGGTGGCGGATGGCAAGCTGCAGGCGCTCCGTAGGGGTCGCGCCCGCGGGCTCGCGATCGGCGTCCTCGGCGAGGAAGCGCCAGAACAGCTCGGCGAAGAGGTGGTTCTTCGACGCGAAGTAGGTGTACGCCGTCGCCGGCGACACTCCGGCCCGGGTCGCGACCGTGCGCACCGTCAGCGCGTCGTGCCCGACCGCCCGGAGCTCCTCGAGACCCGCCGTGAGCAGTCGCTCGACGGTCTCGGCCTGCCGCGCGTTGAGACCCTGACGAGGCAGGGCAGACACGTGGCTGGACATGTGTCTAGTGTGTCGTACGCAACGCAGATCACGCAAGCATCTGGCCGTCCAGGGGCTGCGGGAAGCGGCTGCACCTGACAACCTCGTCGCCAGCACCGCTTCTCGCCGAGCTCGGCGAGGCTTCGGCGATCACGATCAAGGAGCATCTGTGCGCATCGGAATTCCCCGCGAGTCCAGGCCCGGTGAGACGTTGGTCGCGGCGACCCCCGCGACGGCCGGCCAGCTGCAGAAGCTGGGGTACGACGTGGTCGTCGAGTCCGGCGCGGGCATCGCGTCCGCGCAGCCCGACGACGCGTACGTCGCGGCCGAGGTCCCGGTCGGCAGCCCCGACGAGGTCTGGTCGAGCGACGTCGTGGTCAAGGTCAACGCACCGACGCCCGAGGAGATCGCCCGGCTGCGCCCCGGCACGGTGGTCGTCTCGATGATGGCACCGGCCCGCAGCCCGGAGCTGGTCGACGCCCTGGCCGCGGCGGGCGTGACGGCGCTGGCGATGGACGCGGTCCCCCGGATCTCGCGGGCGCAGTCGATGGACGTGCTGAGCTCGATGGCGAACGTCGCGGGCTACCGCGCCGTCATCGAGGGCGCGCACGCCTTCGGGCGGCAGTTCACCGGCCAGGTCACCGCCGCGGGCAAGGTCCCGCCGGCGAAGGTGTTCGTGGTCGGCGCGGGTGTCGCGGGACTGGCGGCGCTCGGCGCCGCGGGCAGCATGGGCGCGATGGTGCGCGCGTTCGACGTGCGCCCGGAGGTGGCCGAGCAGGTCGAGTCGATGGGCGCCCAGTTCGTCACCGTCGACATGGAGTCGGAGGTCTCGACCGACGGCTACGCCAAGGAGATGACCGCCGAGCAGGTCGCGGCGACCGCCGCGATGTACGACGAGGAGGCGCGCGCCGCCGACATCGTCATCACCACCGCGCTGATCCCGGGACGCCCGGCTCCCAAGCTGGTCACCGCCGAGACCATCGCAGGGATGCGGACCGGCTCGGTCATCGTCGACATGGCCGCTGCCAACGGCGGCAACACCGAGCTCACCCGCACCGACGAGGTCGTCGTCACCGACAACGGCGTCACGATCATCGGCTACACCGACCTCGCCGGACGGCTCGCGGCGCAGACCTCGCAGCTCTACGGCACCAACATCGTCAACCTGCTCAAGCTGATGACCCCCGAGAAGGACGGCGTCCTGGTGCTGGACCTCGAGGACGTCATCGTCCGCGGCATCACGGTCGCCCACGAGGGCGGGTCGATGTGGCCGCCGCCCCCGGTGCAGGTCTCCGCGGCGCCGACCACCGCCCCCGCCGTACGCGAACCCGTGGCGCCGAAACCGCCGCCGGACCCACGTCGCAAGCTGTACGTCGGAGGGGTCGCGGCCGTGCTGTTCATCCTGGCCGCGACGTACTCGCCGCCCAGCTTCCTGGGCCACTTCACGGTCTTCAC
This sequence comes from Nocardioides pollutisoli, assembly GCF_040045055.1. Lineage (NCBI taxonomy): Bacteria > Bacillati > Actinomycetota > Actinomycetes > Propionibacteriales > Nocardioidaceae > Nocardioides > Nocardioides pollutisoli. The sequence goes on along the minus strand of NZ_JBDZDU010000001.1, from coordinate 2,830,806 downwards.
GCTGGCGGTGTTCGTGGGCTACTACGTGATCTCCAACGTCGCCCACGCCCTGCACACCCCGCTGATGAGCGAGACCAACGCGATCTCCGGGATCATCCTGGTCGGCGGCATCCTGCAGGTCGGGTCGACCAACCCCGCGATCGCGATCATGGCGACCCTCGCGGTGCTGGTCGCGTCCATCAACATCTTCGGCGGGTTCCTCGTGACCCTCCGCATGCTCGAGATGTTCAGGAAGGACTGAGCGCATGTCCGACTTCCTGACCTGGGACCACCTCGACGGCCTGATCCAGGGCCTCTACATCGTCGGCGGCGTGCTCTTCATCGGAGCCCTCGCCGGCCTGTCCAAGCACGAGACCGCGAAGACCGGCAACCTCGCCGGGATGACCGGCATGGCGCTGGCCCTGGTGGCCACCCTGCTGAAGGCCGCGCAGAACGCCGAGCTCGACTACGACGACCGCCTCAACGGCGTCGGCATCACGCTGCTGATCGTCGTGCTCGCGATGGCGGCCGGCGGCTCGATCGGCGCCTGGCGGGCACGCACGGTCGAGATGACCGGCATGCCCGAGCTGGTCGCGATCCTGCACAGCTTCGTCGGCCTGGCCGCCGTGCTGGTCGGCATCAACTCCTTCCTCGACCCGCACGCTCCGCAGGTGGGCGCCGAGGCGACCATCCACGACGTCGAGGTCTTCCTCGGCGTCTTCATCGGAGCGGTCACCTTCACCGGGTCGATCGTCGCCAACCTCAAGCTCAGCGGCCGGATGAAGTCGTCCCCGCTCGTGCTCCCGCACCGCCACCTGCTCAACCTGCTGGTGATCCTGGCCTCGCTGGCGCTGCTGGTCTGGTTCATGTCGTACGACGGGTGGTCGACCGACCACGCCGCGCTGGTCCCCCTGCTCGTGATGCTCGCGCTGGCGCTGTTCCTCGGCTTCCACCTCGTCGCCGCCATCGGCGGCGGCGACATGCCGGTCGTGGTCTCGATGCTCAACAGCTACTCCGGCTGGGCCGCGGCCGCCGCCGGCTTCCTGCTCGACAACGACCTCCTGATCATCACCGGCTCGCTGGTCGGCTCCTCCGGCGCGATCCTCAGCTACATCATGTGCAAGGCGATGAACCGCTCGTTCGTCTCCGTCATCGCCGGCGGCTTCGGCTCCGACGGAGCGGTCTCCGGCGAGGAGCGCGACTACGGCGAGCACCGCGAGATCCAGGCCGACGCCGCCGCCGACCTCCTGGCCAACGCATCGTCGGTGGTGATCACGCCCGGCTACGGCATGGCCGTCGCCCAGGCGCAGTACCCCGTCGCCGAGCTCACCGCCCGGCTCCGCGCCCGCGGCATCGACGTCCGGTTCGGCATCCACCCGGTCGCCGGGCGGCTGCCCGGGCACATGAACGTGCTCCTCGCCGAGGCCAAGGTCCCCTACGACATCGTCCTCGAGATGGACGAGATCAACGACGACCTCGCCGAGACCGACGTGGTGCTGGTCATCGGCGCCAACGACACCGTCAACCCCGCCGCCCTCGACGAGCCCGGCAGCCCGATCGCCGGCATGCCCGTCCTGGAGGTCTGGAAGGCCCGCGACGTCATCGTCTTCAAGCGCTCCATGGCCACCGGCTACGCCGGCGTCCAGAACCCGCTGTTCTTCAAGGAGAACTCGCAGATGCTCTTCGGCGACGCCAAGGACAAGGTCGAGGAGATCATCCGCAACCTGCCGGCCTGACCCGGCGCGACCGGGACAGCACAAAGCGAGAGCCGCTCCGACGGATGTCGGGGCGGCTCTCGTCCAAGAGGGCTGGGCTCCGCGGCGTACGCCACGGTGACCGGTGGATCTGCGAAGGCTTCGCGTTCCTGCTGCGAAGACGTCACGGTTGGTGGAGCTGCGGGGAATCGAACCCCGGTCCTCGAGCGTCGATCCAGGTCTTCTCCGGGTGCAGTCTGTATTGACGCTTTTCTCAGCCCCGGGGCTCGCACAGACACGTCCCCGACAGGCTCAGTCACGGAAAAGTCCCGCTCACCCTCCGCGACACGGAGTGAGCAGCAAGTCTCCTAGATGACGCCAGGGTCCGGGACGGAGACGGATGCCCGGTCTGACGCTTCGATCACTGCTCAGGCAGCGAGAGCGAAGGAACTGCGATGGTTGTTGGCAGTTATAGGTTTCCAACGATCGTTTACGAGATGACGTTGGCTTCTCGACCCGCTTCATCTGGAACTAACGTCCCAAGTCGAAACCGATCAGCCCCTCTTGAGTTGTGGGATCAGTCTACGGGGCAGCACCGAACAGATCGAACCCATTGCCCCAACAGACCGCCCGCAGCCAGTCGTCGCCGAGGTCCAGACGGGCCAGACCCTCGAGCTGGTGGGCGTAGGGATAGGGGATGGTCGGGAAGTCGGTACCGAGCAGGACCTTGTCCTGCAGGTCGACCAGGCGCGGCAGCAGCTCGGTCGGGTAGGGCTGCGGCCAGAAGTCGGTGAAGACCATCGTCGTGTCGAGACGGACCCGCTCGAAGCCCTCGGCGAGCTCGAGGAACTCCACGAGGTCGGGCGCGCCCATGTGCGCGACGATCGCCGTCAGGCGCGGGTGCCGGTCGAGGACGCGGGCGAGCGGGGCCGGACCGGTGAAGGCGTTGCCGACGGGGGCGCCGCCGGCGTGGATGACGATCGGCGTCCCGGCGTCGGCGAGGAGACCCCAGACCGGGTCGAGGAGGGAGTCGTCGAGGTCGAACTCCCCCACCTGCACGTGCACCTTGAAGATCTCGACGCCGTCGGCGACCAGCTGCTCGACGTACGCCGCCGCCTCGGGCTCGGGGTAGAACGTCGCCGACCACAGCGACTCGGGGACGTCGCGCTTGAAGCCCGCCGCCCAGTCGTTGAGGTAGGTCGCGATGCCGGGCCGGTGGGCGTAGGGCAGCGTCGAGAACCGGCGTACGCCGAAGCCGCGCAGGATCTCGACCCGCTCCTCGGTCGACTGCCGGTAGCGGATCGGCCACTCGCGACCGATCTTCGGGCCGGCGAGGTCGAACTGCTCCCACACCCGACGCTGGATGTTCGGCGGCAGGAAGTGGGTGTGGACGTCGAAGAGGCCCGGAAGACCCAGCCCCTGCCAGAAGTCCCGGACGGCGGGGGTGTCGGGGTGTCGGGACGGTTGCTGCACAACCTCCTCGACCACCGACGGGTCAGTCACCCATGCCCTTGGCGCGGCGGCCGATCGCCTGCTCGGTCTCGCGGGTGGCCTGCCGCTCGGCGAGGGCGTGCCGCTTGTCCCACGACTTCTTGCCCTTGGCGAGCGCGATCTCGACCTTGGCGCGGCCGTCCTTGAAATAGAGCGAGAGCGGGATGACCGTCAGGCCCTTCTCGTTGACGCGGCGCTCGATCTTGTCGATCTCCTCGCGGTTGAGCAGCAGCTTGCGCTTGCGTCGCGCGGAGTGGTTGGTCCAGGTGCCCTGGGAGTACTCCGGGATGTGGACGCCGTGCAGCCACGCCTCGTGGCCGTCGATGTCGACGAAGCCGTCGACCAGCGACGCCCGTCCCTGGCGCAGCGACTTGACCTCGGTGCCCATCAGGACCAGGCCGGCCTCGTAGGTCGTCTCGATGAGGTAGTCGTGCCGCGCCTTCTTGTTCTGCGCGACGAGCTTCTGCCCGGTCTCCTTGGCCATCCGGCCATTCTCTCAGAGACGGGCAAAACGGTTTCGAGACGGTTGCTGCGCAACCTCCTCAACCAACGGGCGGACGGTTGCTGCGCAACCTCCTCAACCAACAGGAGGACGGTTGCTGCGCAACCTCCTCAACCAACGGACGACGCCTACGACAGCCAGTTCATCGGGTCGACCGCGGTGCCGTTGACCAGGATCGTGAAGTGCAGGTGGCAGCCGGTCGACCAGCCCGTGGAGCCGACGTACCCGACGATCTCGCCCTGGTTGACGTGGTCGCCGACGTCGACCCGGTAGCCGGTGGCGTGGTTGTAGACCGCGGTCACGTTCTTGCCGTTGATCATGCCGAGGCTGAGGTAGAGGCGGTTGCCGTAGACCTCGGAGTAGTAGCGCTCGATGACGGTGCCGCTGGCGACGGCACGCATGCCCTCGCCGCAGGAGACGCCGAAGTCGGTGCCGTCGTGGAGGCCCCAGTAGTGGTAGATCGGGTGGATCCGGTAGCCGAACGGGGAGGTGACCGGGCCGTCGACCGGCTTGATCAGCAGGCCGTTGGTCGACCCGGTGTAGCCGCCCTTGGCGCGCCGCGCGGCGGCCAGGATCTGCTGGCGGATCTGCTGCTCGCGCGTCTTCGCGGCCTGCAGCTGGCGGAGGTCGTGGCGCTTGATGGACCTGGCGCGCTCCGTGGCGTCGCGGCGGTCCTGCACGAGGCGTACGACGGAGTCGCGGGCGTCCCGGGTCTGCTGGTGCAGCTGCTCCATCACCACCAGGTGGTCGGCGGCGGCCTGGCGCTGGACCTCGACGTCGTCGTGGGCGGCCTGGACCTCGTTCTCCCGGACCTGGAGCAGCACCTCCGCGGCGTGGAGGTCGTCGTACGCCTGGGTCTGCTTGCCGACGACGACGTTGTTGAACTCCTCCTGCCGGGTGAGGTCCGTGGTGCTCTGCGACTTGAGGAGGTTGGAGAAGGCGACCAGCTGCGGGTCACCCTGCTCGTAGAGGTCGGTGACCGTGTCGGTGACGGTGAGCCGCTGGGCGGCGAGCGCGGCCTGCCCGTCGGTCAGCTCCTGCTGCGCCGTGGTGAGCCGCTGCTCCGCGGCGGCGAGCTGGTGCTGCATCTCCTCGTCACGGAGCTGGGCGGCGTCCAGCTTGGCGCTCGCGGCACGGAAGGCGTTGCGCGCCGCGTGCAGATCGGTCTTCGCCTTGGCCAGCGCTGCCTGCGCCGACTGCAGCTGCGAGCTCGACTCGTCGAGGTCGTGCTGGGCGCTCTTGATCTGGTGCTGGGCCTGGTGCTGCTTGTGCTTGAGGTCCCGGGGGTCCGCATGCGCGAAGGGGACGGCGAGCGCGCCTAGCGCCAGCGAGCTCGCGGCGACGGCCGCGGCCCAGCGTCGGCTGGCGGTACGGGGGAAGAGACGCACCGGTCTGCCTTACTCGTGTTCGGGGAAGTGAACGCGATGACCGTAACGCGCGCGGATCACACTTTGAGGGATTTGCGGCTCACCAAGAGTGTCGGGACCAGCGTCAGGATCGGCGCGAGGATCGCGACGCGGATCAGGGCGTACCAGAGGTTGGTCCAGTCGATCCACGGGATGAAGCCCACGGACTCGCTGAGCCGCTGCTCGACGCCGAAGTACATGACGGCCGAGAGCGTGCCGCCGACGAGGGCCACGGAGATCGCGGCGGTCACCAGCGCCTCGAGCAGGAACGGCAGCCGGATGTAGAGCGAGGACGCGCCGACCAGGCGCATGATCCCGATCTCCCGGCGCCTCGCGAAGACCGCCAGCCGGATCGTGTTGCCGACCAGCAGGAGGGCCGCGGCGACCAGGACGAGCGCCACGACCGCCGCGCCGACCTGCATGAGCCGCATGCTCTTGAGGATCGGTCCGACCACGTCGCGCTGGTCACGCACGCTGCTGACGCCGTCCAGCCCGATGATCGCGCTGGTGATCCCCTCGTACTTGTCCGGGTCCTTGAGCGTGATCCAGACGGACTCCGGCATGTCGTCGGCCGTCGCCGCCGGGTTGGGGCCGTCGAACTTGTCGGAGCCGAGGAGCTCCTTGACCTTCGCGAACGCCTCTTCCTTGCTCTCGAAGTGGTAGTCGCTGACCTCGTTGTTGTTCTCGACGACGTCGGCGATCGCGGCCTTCTGCGCGTCGGTGACCTCGCCCGTGCAGGCCGGGTTGTCGTCGCGGGCCTTGCAGAGGAACGCCGTGATCTGGAGCTCGGAGCCCCACTGGTCGCGGGCCTTCGCGGACTGCTCGCTCATCAGGAGCCCGAAGCCGACCAGGGTCAGCGACACGAACAGGGTCAGGATCACCGCGATGTGCATCGAGATGTTGCGACGGAGGCTCTGGCGGAGCTCGGTGAAGACGTAGCGCAGCTGCATGAGGTGGAGAGGTCCTTGTCGAATCAGTGCTGGAAGCCGTAGACGCCCTGGACCTGGTCGCGGATGACCCGACCGCCCTCGAGCTCGATGACGCGCTTGCGCATCTGGTCGACGATGCCGGCGTCGTGGGTCGCCATCAGCACCGTGGTGCCGGTGCGGTTGATCCGGTCGAGGAGCTTCATGATCCCGACCGACGTCGTCGGGTCGAGGTTGCCGGTCGGCTCGTCGGCGATGAGGATCATCGGCCGGTTGACGAACGCGCGGGCGATCGCGACCCGCTGCTGCTCGCCGCCCGACAGCTCGTCGGGCATCCGGTCGCCCTTGCCCTCGAGACCGACCAGCTCGAGGGTCTCGGGCACCAGCCGGCTGATCTCCGAGCGGGAGCGACCGATCACCTGGAGCGCGAACCCGACGTTCTCGTTGACCGTCTTGTTGGAGAGCAGCCGGAAGTCCTGGAAGACGGTGCCGATCTGGCGGCGCAGCCGCGGCACCTTCCAGCTCGCCAGCCGGTTGATCTCCTTGCCGGCGACGTAGACCCGGCCCGACGTGGTGCGGTGCTCACGGAGGATCACGCGCAGGAACGTCGACTTGCCCGAGCCGGACGCGCCGACCAGGAACACGAACTCGCCCTTGTCGATGTCGACCGACACCTGATCGAGCGCCGGGGCGGCCTGTCCCGGGTAGAGCTTGTCGACCTTCTCGAAGCGGATCACCGGATCGAGGGTAGTCGGTGGGTGCACACGTCCTGGGGACCGCGTCCTCCGCGCGCTGCGACGGCGCCGTACGTTGTCCTCATGCGTGTCGTGGCTGCCCTGGTCCTCGCGCTGCTCGGGGTCGGGCTGGCCGGCTGCGACAGTGACGACGAGGCCCCCGCCGACCCGCCCTCCGCCAGCAGCACTCCCCTGGCCGACTTCGACACCACCGGCCTGAGCGTCGCCCGCGCCGACTTCTGCGCGCGCGTCGCGCCGGCTGCGGTCGACGAGGCGCTGGGCGGCGAGCCGACCAGCTCGGACAGCTACGGCAACGGCGACCGCGTCCGGATCGGCGGCGCTCGGGCCGACGTCGTGCACGAGTTCGGCTGCACCTGGACCGCGGCCGACGGAACGGTCGCCCGGGCGTGGGTCTTCGCGCCGCCGGTGACCGCCGAGCGGGCCCAGGCCCTCCGTGGCGCGGCGGCGCACGCCGACGGGTGCGCCCCGGTGCGCGGCGCCCCGGACTACGGCTCCCCGTCGATCGCGGTGAGGTGCGGGGACGAGACCGCGTTCCACGGGCTCTTCGGTGACGCCTGGCTCTCCTGCAGCCTCGACGCCAACGACGTCGAGCGCGTCGGTCGCTGGTGCGTGGCGGTCGCCGGGGCAGCCACCTCCTGACGCATTCCCCGGACACCGGCGCGGCGCGCCACTAGCGTCGTACGGCAGGAGGTCGGGGGATGGGGAACAAGCTTCGTGGCGCACTCACGGTCGCGCTCGCGCTGGCGGTGACGAGCGGGATGACCGTGCCGAGCGCGCTCGCGCAGGTCGACCCCGCCGGGAGCTCGATCAAGCACGCTGCAGCGGTCAACGACATGTCCGTGGCTCGGCTGTCGACGATCCTGCGCACCGACCCGACTGCCGCCCTGACCGACAGCGGTCGGCTGTTCTACACGGACGTCGCGCCGAGCCTGGAGCACCGCGGACGGTTCACCGCGGCCAACGCGCCGTACCCGCTCGACCAGACCTTCGCTCTCCACAGCAACCCGGGCTCGAACCGGACGATCTTCCTCGACTTCGACGGCACGGACGACGTGGGCTCCGAATGGGGCGTCCCCGACAACCAGCCCGCGTGGACGATCGACGGCAACGCCAGCACGTTCAACGCCACCGAGCAGGCAGCGGTCCAGGCCGTCTGGCAGCAGGTCAGCGAGGACTACGCACCCTTCGACGTCGACGTCACGACCGAGGACCAGGGCGACGCGGTCATCGACCGGAGCGGCTCCGGTGACCAGCAGTACGGCGCGCACGTCCTGATCGGGCCGAGCCCGAGCGCCGCCGACATCCTGTGCCCCGACGGCTGCGGCGGCATCGCGATCCTGGGCGCGTTCGACCAGACCTTCTCGCACCAGCAGGAACAACCCGCCTGGGTCTTCTCGCAGTACCTCACCAGCGAGACGTTCCAGGCCAGCGACGCCAAGTACCTCGCCGAGGCGGCCACCCACGAGGTCGGCCACCAGCTGTCCCTGTCGCACGACGGCACGGCGAAGGACCCGGACTACTACGAGGGTCACGGCTCGTGGGCGCCGATCATGGGTGCCGGCTACTACCAGCCGATCGTGCAGTGGAGCCAGGGCGACTACCCGGGCGCGAACAACCACGAGGACGACCTGGCGATGATCGCCAGCCACGGCCTGAGCTATCGCGCCGACGAGGCCGGGGGCACGATCGCCACGGCCTCGGGGCTTCCCAGCGGTACGGCGTACGTCACGACCCGCTCGGACAAGGACTTCTACGACCTCGGCGAGTGCGAGGGCGCGCTGACGATCGACGCCGAGGTGGCTCCCGTCAGCCCAGACCTCGACATCGAGCTGCGGCTCTACGACGGCGACGGCAACCTGGTCGCCTCCGACAACCCGACGTCGACCCGGGTCAGCGACTTCGTGGCCAGCGGCATGTCGGCGAGCATCTCCACCGAGGTGGACCCTGGCGACTACGTCGTCTCCGTCGACGGCGTCGGCAACGGCACCCCGGCCAACGGCTACGACGACTACGCCAGCATCGGCGCCTACACGCTGACCAGCAGCTGCGGCGACGTCGACCCCGACCCCGACCCCACGGTCGACGTCCCGGGCGCACCGACCATCGGCCGGGCGAGCCCGGGGGCGCGGGGCGGACAGGTGACCGCGACGGCGCGCTGGGCGGCTCCTCTGGACGACGGCGGCGCCGCGGTCGACGGCTACGTGGTCAGCGCGACCCGGTGGAAGAACGGCTTCGCGGTGCGGACGCTCAGCTCGAACGTGCTGAAGGCGAGCACGCACGCCGCGTCCTTCGTGCTCGGTCGGGGCGTGTGGAGCTTCCGGGTGCAGGCGCGCAACTCCGAGGGGTTCGGGGCGTTCAGCCCGGCCTCGAAGCGGGTCACTGCACGCTGATCAGCACTGCCACCATCTCGGAAAGGGAGCACCCGGTGCGCCACCTGCTCGTCCTCACCCTCCTGGTCCTCCCTCTGCTCACCGTCTCACCGGCGGCCGACGCGGCGCCCACCTGTGGCGGCAAACGGGCCACGATGGTCTTCGGTGACGGCGACGACTACGTCTTCGGCACCAGCGGCGACGACGTGGTGGTCCTCGGAGCGGGCGACGACACGTACCAGCAGAGCGGTGGCGGACACGACCTGGTGTGCGGCGGAGCGGGCACGGACTACATCGACGTCGGAGTGGGCCGGGCGGAGGTCTGGGGCGGGCCGGGCGACGACGACTTCCTCGACCGCGACGCTCCCGCGGGCCGCCGTGGCGCGGCCGATCTCTTCCACGGTGGACCCGGCCACGACCGTCTCGCCTTCACCGGCCCCGCCATCAGCCTGACCGTCGCGGACGGACACGAAGTGGGCAACGAGCGCGACGCCTTCACCGGCGTCGAGGGGTTCATGGGGACCTTCGGCGACGACGTGTTCGTCGGGACCTCTCGCGCTGACGACTACTACGACAACGGCGGCTCGGACGAGATCACCACCGGAGGTGGCAACGACGCCGTCGACATCGTGAGGGGCCGGAGCGTCGTCCACATGGGCGCCGGCGACGACACGGTGACCGTGTCCTTCGCCTACGGCGCGATCCACACCGGCTCGGGCGACGATCGGATCCAGGTCGGCGCGTCGAACCCGGAGGTCGTCGACGGCGGTCCGGGCACCGACACCATCGGCCTCTGGTACGACGACGAGGGCGCCACCATCGACCTGGCGGCCGCGACCGTGACCAACGCGACCGTCGGGGCGTTCCCCATCGCCGGCATCGAGGACGTGGACGGCAGTCCCGGCGACGACACCATCTACGGCGACGACGGGCCGAACCGGCTCTTCGGCTCCGGCGGCCAGGACACGGTCGACGGCCGCGGCGGCAATGACGTGTGTGACGCCGAGGTCATGGTCAGCTGCTGAGCTGCTCCGCGTCTCCGTGGCGCACCGGGCAGCCGGCGACGCCGGGCACCGGGAAGGTGCCGAGCTGCTCGATGTCGTAGCCGTCGGGATAGCTGCGGATCTGCGGCAGGTCCTCGATCAGCTTCGGGTCCTTGCGCGCCGGGAAGGCGCGCAGCAGGAACCCGCGGGCCTTGAGTGCGCCGCGCGAGATCGCGACCACGGCGGCCGGCGGGTCGTCGTACCGGAACGCGGCGCGCAGCGGCGGGTCCATCAGCGCGCGGCTGAAGATGCCCATCACCGGTCGCGCCACCCTCGGCTGGAAGTCGACCATCAGCGCGAGCGTCGAGTCCGCGACGCGACGGCCGCCCTCGTCGTAGCCGAAGTGCTCGGCCTCGTAGGAGTCCATCAGCTCCTCGAAGTCGGCGTACGTCTCCGGGATGTCCTTGATGCCCAGGTGGCGGCCGAGGGTGCGGTAGTAGTGCACGCTCGCCTCGAGCTCGTTGGGCGTCAGCGGCCGCTTGCCGTAGTCGTCGAGCCAGCGCTTGGGGACGACGACGAAGGTGCTGAGCACGTAGCGGAACTCGTGGTTGGGGATGTCGTAGGCCCGGTGCATCGCGTTGATCCGGCGGATCGCGGCCTTGGCCTCCGGGTCGTCGAACCCCAGCCGGGTCGGCGGCTCGAGCAGCAGCGCCGTGTCGTCGTAGCGCTTCTGCACGTTGCCGGTGAACTCGCCGGTCTCGTCGAGCAGCCGCCCGATGCCGGGGACCGCGTACGTGCGGAACAGAGCGAAGCCGAGCGCCTGGTTCATGTCCCAGGGGAACTCGTGCCCGACGACGGTCGCGTAGATCTCCACGAAGTCGGTGGCCGGGTCGAGCTCGTCGTTGCGTCGCTTCCAGTGGTCGCGCCTCATGGTCGACAAACTAGAGCAGGCACTCCAGTTCTGTACAGTGACGCTCGTGCGCACCCCGCTCCAGACCCGCAGCTCGTCGTCGGCCGACCGGATGCTCGACGCGACCCTGGAGCTGCTCGAGGCCGGTGGGCTGCAGGCGGTCACGGTCGCTGCCGTCGCCCAGCTGGCCGAGACGTCCAACGGATCGCTCTACCACCGCTTCGGCGACCGGGCCGGGCTACTGCTCGCCGCCCAGGACCGGGCGTTGTCGACGATCGAGACCGAGACGGCGGCGGCCTTCGCCCGCGCGGACGCCGAGCCCGACGACACCCGCGCCCTGCGTCTGCTGGCGGACGCCGCGCTCGACATCTTCACGAGGCACCGCGGCCCGATGCGGGCGTTCCTGGTCGAGGGGCAGGGCGACGCCGGCCTCGAGCAGCGCAACGAGCGCAGCTCGCACCTGCTGGCCCGCACCGTCTGCGGCTGGCTGCGCAGCCGCTTCGACGCGTCACCCGCCGACGCCGAGGCGGCGTGGCGGATCCTCTTCGCCCTCGGCGCCTCCCAGGCGCTCTTCGACGACGCGCAGGTCTCCCCCGGCACGGTGGGCGCCGACGCCCTCGCTGACGCTGTCGCCCGGGCGATCGGTGCGGTGGTGTCACGCTCCGCTGGTTGAGGAAGGACGAAGTCCTGTCTCGAAACCGCGAAACCCGACGTACATGCGTTGGCTGCGGGGGTTTCGAGACGGTCGCTGCGCGACCTCCTCAACCTCCGGATGCCTAGTTCTCGGCGGCCTTCTCGGCGCCGCGGCGCCAGCGGATGCCGGCCTCGAGGAACCCGTCGAGGTCGCCGTCGAACACGGCCTGCGGGTTGCCCTGCTCGTAGCCGGTCCGGAGGTCCTTGACGATCTGGTAGGGGTTCAGCACGTAGTTGCGCATCTGGTCGCCCCAGCTCGCCTGCACGTCGCCGCGCAGCCCGTCGAGGTGTGCCTTCTCCTCGGCCTTCTTCAGCGCGAGCAGCTTGGCCTTGAGCACGACCATCGCGGAGGCCTTGTTCTGCAGCTGCGACTTCTCGTTCTGGCAGCTGACGACCGTGCCGGTCGGGATGTGCGTGAGGCGTACGGCGGAGTCGGTGGTGTTGACCGACTGGCCACCCGGACCGCCGGAGCGGTAGACGTCGACGCGGATGTCCTCGTCGGGGATGTCGATCTCGTCGGTCTGCTCGAGCACCGGGACGACCTCGACCGCGGCGAACGACGTCTGCCGGCGGCCCTGGTTGTCGAACGGGCTGATCCGGACCAGACGGTGGGTGCCGGCCTCGACCGACAGCGTGCCGTAGGTGTACGGCGCGTGGATGGCGAAGGTGGCGGACTTGAGGCCGGCCTCCTCGGCGTACGACGTCTCGAAGACCTCGACGGGGTAGCCGTGCTGCTCGGCCCAGCGGACGTACATCCGCATCAGCGTCTCGGCGAAGTCGGCCGCATCGACGCCACCGGCGCCGGCGCGGATCGAGACGAGCGCCTCGCGCGCGTCGTACTCACCGTTGAGGAGGGTGCGGACCTCCAGGTTGTCGACGACCTTCTTCACCCGCTCGAGCTCGAGCTCGGCGTCGGCGATCGCGCCTGCGTCGCCCTCCTCCTGGCCGAGCTCGACCATGATCGCGAGGTCCTCGATGCGACCACCGAGCGCAGTCACGCGGTCGAGCTCACCCTGGAGCGCGGACAGGCGACCGGTGATCCGGGTCGCGCTCTCCACGTTGTCCCAGAGGTCGGGCGCGGCGACCTGTTCACCCAGGTCGGCGATCTCCCGGCGCATGGCGTCGACGTCGAGCACCTGCTCGATCGTGTGCATGGTCGCCTGGAGCTGCTTGATCTCTGCTTCGAAGTCCGGTCCTGCCACAAGGAGCAAGGTTACGGGCTGACGGTGAGTGGGACCTACTCAGTGACCCACACCGGGCGCCAGCGCCGGGATGGCCAGGTCCGCCCAGACCCGCTTGCCACCGCTCCCGCCGGCCTCCATGCCCCACGACGCGGCGAGGGCGCCGACCAGGTGCAGGCCGCGACCGTGCTCCTCGGTCTCGGTCAACGGCTGCGGCTCCGGGGTGCCCGCGCCGTCGTCCTCGACCTCGATCCGCAGCGCGGTCCCGGTGGCGACGAGGCGGACGCGGTAGGACGACTCGGCGTGCGTCAGCGCGTTGGCGGCGAGCTCACTGACGACCAGCAGCGCGTCGTCCATCGGCTCGTCGATGCCCCACTCGACGAGCTTCTCGCGGACGAACCGTCGCGCGACCGCGACGCTCGCCAGGTCGTCGGGGAGATCGAGGACCGCCTCGGTGTCCGACGGCCGACCGACCGACTCGAGGAGCTCCATGAGGTAGCCCAGGTCGGCGTCCTTGAGGACGAACCCCTCGGCGTGGGAGTCGAGCCAGGCCCGGTCGACGGTCTCGAGGCCGGAGAAGACCACGACCTTGGAGGCCGGCGACTCCTGACGGATGCGACCGAGCACCTCCCCGCCGGCGATGTCGGGCAGGCCGAGGTCGAGAACGACGATGTCGGGACGCAGTTGAGCAGCGAGCATGACGGCTTCGGCACCGTCAGCCGCCTCGCCCACGACCTCGAAGCCGCCCCGAAAACGAAGGGAGGTGCGGACCAACCGGCGTACCTCCACGACGTCGTCCACCAAGAGGACGCGGATCGGCACGGGAGGCAGCCTAGGCGTTCGGAGGGCTGTGCGGGAGGAGCACGACGAAAGCGCCGGGTTCCGACCCCTCCGGGCGGCGGTACGTCGCGTCGCCGCCGTGGGCTCGCGCCAGCTGTCGGACGATGTAGAGACCGAGTCCGGTGCCACCGGCGGCGCGGCCCGTGGAGAAGCGCTCGAAGAGCCGCTCGGACATCTCGGGCTGGACGCCCGGACCGGCGTCCGACACGGCGACCTCGATCTCGTCACCGATCCGGCGGGCACTGGCGACCACGGGTGGGACGCCGTGCGCCAGCGCGTTGCTGACCAGGTTGTCGACGATCTGGGCCAGGCGCTGGCCGTCTCCCTGCACCACCAGGTCGCGCTCGGTGTCGGCGATGATCGCGGCCCCCGGGTGGGTGCGCTGCGCGGTGGCGACGCTGGTGTCGACGACCGCGCCGACGTCGACCGCGGCGAGGTCGAGCTGGAGGGCGCTGGACTGCAGGCGCGACGCGGTCAGCAGGTCGGCGAGCAGCCGCCGCAGCCGCCCGGCGCTGGAGCTCATGCCTGCGAGCAGCTCGTCGCGCTCGTCCTCCTCGAGGTCGGCCCAGTGGGCCGCCAGCGTGTCCGCCGTACCCCCGAGCACCCCGACCGGGGTGCGCAGCTCGTGGGCCGTGACGGCGAGGAAGTGCGCCTGGTCCTCGGCGACCTGCTGCAGCCGGGCGTTGGCCGCCGTCAGCGCCGCGGAGGTCGCCTCGCGTTCCTGGAGCATCGCGCGTCGCTCCGACACGTCCCGCGTGACCTTCGCGAAGCCCACGTGGCGGCCGTCCCCGTTGCGGACCGTCGTGATGACGACGTTGGCCCAGAACTGGGTGCCGTCCTTGCGGACCCGCCAGCCCTCCTCCTCGTAGTGACCGTCGCGCAGGGCCATCACGAGCTCGTGCTCCGGGTGCTGGGACTCCTGCAGCTCCGGCGGGTAGAAGACCCGGAAGTGCTGGCCGATGATCTCGTCGGCCGTGTAGCCCTTGGTGCGCTGCGCCCCGGCGTTCCAGCTCTCGATCAGGCCCTCGGGCGAGAGCATGAAGATCGCGTAGTCCTCGACCGTCTCGACCAGCAGCCGGAAGCGGTCCTCGCTGCGCCGCAGCTCCTCCTCGGCACCGCGCTGGGCGGTGACATCCTCCATCTGCAGGAAGAGGTAGAGCGGCCGGTCGTTGCTGTCGAGGACCGGAGCCAGGGTGGTGCGGACCTGGAGCGGCACCGCCGGTCCGGCGATCTCGTGCTCGATCTTCACGACCCGACGGCGACCCGCGAGGATGTCCGCGAGCGCGGCGCGGACCGCGGTCGCGCTCGCTGCCGTGAAGTCGGCGAAGGGTACGCCGACCAGGTCGTCGACCGAGAGCTCGAAGAGCGCCGCGAGCGTGCGGTTGGCGCGGACGATCTGACCGGCGAGCGTCACCGTGGCCATGCCGATCGCGGCGTCCTCGAAGACCTCCCGGAAACGCTCGAGGTGCTCACGCAGGATGCTGCGGTCGAGGTCGTCGGCGGCCGGGTGCTGGGTCTCCAGCGGGCTGGTCGGCGCCACCGGCGCGTCCGCGCCGAGGACGGCGAGCAGGTCCTCGGCGAGATCGTCGAGCGCCATCGACTTCTCCAGGAACGCCGAGGCGCCGAGCGCCATCGCGCGGTGCGCGAGGCCCTGCTCCTGGAAGCCGCTGTACATCACCACCCGGGTCCCCGGGGAGGCCTCGAGGATCAGCGGCAGCGCCTCGAGTCCGTCCATGACCGGCATGGACACGTCGAGGAGGACCAGCGTCGGCCGGAGCTGGCGCACCAGCTCGACCGCTTCGGCACCGTTGGCCGCGCCGCCGACCACGTCGAGCTTGTCGGAAAGCCGCAGCCGAGCGCGGACCAGCGCCCGCACCTCAGCGGCGTCGTCGACGACCACGATCGTCGGACGGTTGCGCTCCTCGCCCACCCGAGGAACCTAGCTCATCTCAGCGGGACATCTTCCGGCCGAAGACCTGCGAGACGTACCACGAGCCGTCCTGGCCCTGTCGTGCTCCGAGCCCGATCAGGCGGTAGCCCGGGCGCATGATGTTCTTCCGGTGCGGCGGCGAGTTCATCCAGCCCACGACGACGACGGAGGTCCCGGTGGGATAGCCGTAGGCGACGTTCTCACCCACCTCCTGGAGCCCGCACTGGCGCAGGATCGGGCCGAGCTCCTGGTGGAACATCACCTCCCGGGCCGCCATCCGTCCGGCCTGCTTGACCGCGAACCGCTGCACGCAGTCCGCCTGCCTGAGCCTGACCCGGTCGTGGAGGCGTCGCTCGAGGTTGGTCGCGTCGATGGCGTCGCGTTGGTAGGTCTTCGAGTCGCCCGGGGCAGGGACGCTCGCCTCGGCCGGCGCCAGCCAGGCCGACGCGCTCACGAGCAGGCAGACCAGCGGACAGATGGACATCAGTCGGGTGGCGATGGTGCAAACCTCCGAAGGCATGGGCTAGACCGTTCCCCCTGTCGCATCGTAACCGCCACCGATCCGGCGCCAGCGACCTAACCTCCGGACATGGTCCCCCGCCGCTCGATCTCCGTCGCCGTTCCCTTCACGCTTGCGCTGGCCCTGGGCCTCACGCTGGGCGCGCCGAGCGCCACGGCGCAGCAGACGAGCCCCGGCTCGACCCTCCGGGTGCAGGAGGACCCCCGTCCGGGCGACCTGCCCGCCGGCTCCCTGATCACGGACGGGTCGATCTTCGACCTGGTGCACGCCGGGGACCGGATCTACGCGGTCGGCGCCTTCGGACGGATCGGCCGCTACCAGGGCGCGGGCGACCGCCTCGACGCCACCGGCGCCCAGCTCGCCAGCCCGCAGCTCGCCGACGGCCAGATCTCGGTCGAGGTCAGCGACGGCGCCGGCGGCTGGTACCTCGGCGGCGACTTCTCCGGGATCGGCGGCAAGGCGTCCGGCGGCCTGGCGCACGTGCTGGCGGACGGCTCCCTGGACCCCGCGTTCCTCCCGAAGACCAACGGCCTGGTGAGCGCGATCGCGCTCGTCGGCGGCACGCTCTACGTCGGCGGTGACTTCACCAAGGTCGGCTCGGCGTCCCGGGCCGGGCTCGCGGCCGTCTCCGTCGCGGACGGCTCCGTCCTGCCCTTCGACGCACCGCAGAGCCGGCGCGTCACCGAGCTCGAGGCCGGGCCGACGGCTCTCTACGTCGGCACCGAGGACCACCTCTCGGCGGTCAACCTCCTGACCGGCGCCACGCTGCCCGCCTTCACGTCGACCTCGGCCGAGGAGGTGCACGCGCTCACGCTCGGCGGTGGCCACCTGTACGTCGGCACCCACAAGCTGGTCGCCCTCGACCCGACCACCGGCGCCGTGGACGCGACGTTCAACGCGGGTGCGGCCCAGTCGGGGCGCTACTACCACTCGCTGCTCTGGACGGACGGCGGCCTCTACGTCGGCTCCGACCGCACGGACCGGCTGCAGGTGCTCGACCCCGAGACCGGTGCGGTCGACCCGACCTTCAACGCCCACTTCGCCGGGAGCAACGGCACCTTCGGTGGACCGGGCGGCGTCTACGACCTCGCGCTCGACGGCAGCCACCTGTGGGTCGCCGGCAGCTTCACCTCGGCGGGCGGCGTGGCCACCGATGGGCTCGCGGTCCTCGACGCGACCTCGGGCACCCGCGTCGACGTCAGCACCCCGAAGTACGACAAGCAGGTCAACGCCGTGGAGCTCTCCGGCGGCGCCGTCTTCGTCGGTGGCACCTTCGCGATGAGCGACTGGATGCGCACGCGCAACATCGCCGCCCTGGACGCCACGACCCTGGAGCCGCTGCGGGGGTTCCACATGAGCGAGCGGCCGTACGGCGACCTGACCATCGGCTCCGACGCGTTGTACATGGCGAGCAACCACTTCGAGGGCTACGACAGCTACGACGTCAACCACCCCTACTACAACTACACGTCGTCGGTGCGCGCCTTCGATCCCGACTCGGGCGCCGCGCTGCCCAAGCTCTCCCTCAAGGTGAGCAACCTGTCAGGCATCACCACGATCGGCGACCGGCTCTACGTCGCGCAGCGTCTCGACAACGACATCAAGTTCCCCCGCAACCGGATCACGGTCTACGACGCCCGGGGCAAGAAGGTGCGGTCGTTCCAGGTCCCGCTGCTCGGCTACGTCAGCACGCTCAGCAGCGTCGGCGGCGACCTGCTGCTCGGCGGCAGCTTCAAGCGCAAGAGCGCGAACGGCGGCCTGCGCAACACCGCACTGCTCCGCGTGGACGCCACCAACGGCGACCGCCGGCCGTACTTCGACCCGCACATCCACGGGCCGGTCTACGACCTCGCGGTGCAGGGCTCCTCGGTCTTCGCCAACGGGCTCTTCCAGAAGGTCTTCGAGGGTCCCACCGCCGTCAACAGCCGGGGCATCACCAAGATGAGCTCGCGCTCGACCAGGGACGACCAGTTCTCCACGCCGTCGAAGTTCAACGGCGCGGGCTACAGCACGCGGATCCACGCGCTCGGCAGCCTCTTGTGGTTCGACTCCTACCGCGGCAGGTTCCTCGACATCGACAGCGGTGAGTTCGTGCCGTCGCCGGTGCCCGAGCGCCACCCGAGCGCTGTCACGACCGCGCCCGGCGGCTACGCCTACGGGTCGAACATCTACACGAACCTCAACGGGCAGGACTTCCTCCCGCTGGGGGTCATCGCGAAGACCAGCTGACCAAACCGCCCCCGGGGCGGCTCCGAACGTCTTACGCTCGAAGCACCATCCGAGACGTCATCCGGGGAGCCGTCCCGCCATGCGCACACGCCTGATCCGACTGCTCGCGCTCGGCGTGGTCGCCGCGCTCATGGCGCTGCCGACCGGCCCGGACGCCACCGCCGCCGGCCCCGGCGTCACGCCCGGGCCGCCGAAGCAGCTGCACACGACCGTCGTGCCGGGCCGGCAGGCGATCGAGGTGACCTGGTCCGCCCCGACCGGGCTGCCGACGCCGCTCCTGTACGACGTGATGCTCGACGGTGTCGTGGTCGCGACCGTGCCACTGACCACGACGTCGTACACGATCACGAGCGGGCTCGAGCTCGGCCACACCTACGACGTCGCCGTGCGCGGCACGATCGGCATCGCCACCGGCAAGGCGGCGTCGACCGAGCAGACCCTCTACATCGCGCCGGTCACCACCGTGCAGGACGCCAACCCGTCCAACCCGCTCGCCGGGCGCGAGTGGGGCGTCTACCTCGGGCTGCAGGACCCCGCCTACAACGGCTGGGCCAAGCTCGGGCAGGCGGCGCAGGACGAGCTCGCGCCGATCGCGATGATCCACAAGGCGAAGTTCTTCGGGAAGTGGGTCGCCGACAGCCAGGCCGACGACCTGACCCGGCAGTACATCGACAACGCCCAGGACGGCGACCCGACCAGGCTGACGATCATGACCCTCTTCCGGATGTTCCCGTGGGAGGGCGAGGCGCGGATCGACAAGCGGCTCCCGACGGAGGCCGAGCAGGCGTCGTACAAGACCTTCGTGCGCGGTGTCGCCCGGGCGATCGACGACAACCCGGTCGCGGTGGTGCTGCAGCCGGACGGCTACTTCGTGAAAAAGGCCTTCGAGGCGTACGCCGACAAGCTCGGCCGCAAGCAGGCCCTGCTGCCCGCGCGGCTGCTGAAGTGGACGTCGAAGACGCTCTCCGCGCAGCCGCACACGACGGTCTACGTCGACATGGGCTCGGAGGACTGGGCGCTCGGCGACGCCGCCACGGTCGCGAAGTGGCTCAAGCTCTCGGGCGTGGAGTTTGCCCGCGGCTTCTCGATGAACGTGTCGCACAAGAACTACCTCGACCGTGAGATCAACTTCGCCAAGGAGGTCTCGCAGCAGCTCGCCGACCTGGGTCTGCCCGGCAAGCACGCGGTGCTCGACACCTCCGACAACGGCCAGCCCTTCGCCGGCAGCGAGATCAACCCGCGCGGACCGCACAGCGGGCCCTACACCGCCCCCGGCGAGATCAACCCCTGCACGAAGAAGAACCAGAAGAACCCCTGCACGGCGCTCGGCGTCCCGCCGACCACCGACGTCGACAACCCCCTCTGGGGACTCTCGGCGGCCGACGAGGCGACGGCCGCGAAGTACGTCGACGCCTACCTCTGGGTGAGCCGCCCGTGGCTGCCCAACCAGGGCACCGGTGGCGCGAAGTTCGACAAGGGCATGGCGACCCGCCTGCTCAAGACCTGGGAGTTCTCGCCGTACTTCACCGGCACGCCGTAGCCCGTTGGTTGAGGAAGGCCCCCTGCGGGCCTGTCCCCAGCGTTGGTTGAGGAAGGCCCCCTGGGCGCCTGTCCCCAGCGTTGGTCGAGCAAGGCCCCTGGGGGCCTGTCCCCAGCGTTGGTCGAGCAAGGCCCCTGGGGGCCTGTCCCCAGCGTTGGTCGAGCAAGGCCCCTGGGGGCCTGTCCCCAGCGTTGGTTGAGGAAGGCCCCCTGGGGGCCTGTCTCGAAACCCCCGCAGCCCGTCAGCGCTCCCTCATCGCCGCCCGCCGCTGCGGCGCAGCCGCTCCTCGAGGACGCGCACCCGCTCCTCGAGGGCGACGACGTGCGCGATCCCGGCGAGGTTGAGCCCGTCGGCCAGGAGCTCGCGGACCCGGTGCAGCCGGTCGATGTCGTCGGCGCTGTAGAGCCGCGACCCACCGGGCGTGCGGTCGGGCTCGACCAGCCCGCGGCGCTCGTAGACGCGGAGGTTCTGGATCTCCATCGACACCATCTCGGCCGCCACCGAGATGGCGAACACGCCACGACTGCGCTGACCATCCTCCGCTTGACTCCGGCTCATGCATTGACTATATAAAACCTGTATCCGCTGTTACAGATCTAGGGACCACAAGTCCCTGACCGACGAACCAGGAGGACATGTGATGCTGCTTCGTACGACCGACCCGTTCCGTGACCTCGACCGCCTGGCTCAGCAGGTCCTCGGCACCACCAACCGCCCCGCGGTCATGCCGATGGACGCGTGGCGCGAGGGTGACCGCTTCGTCATCGAGTTCGACCTCCCCGGCGTCGCCCGCGAGAGCATCGACCTCGACGTCGAGCGCAACGTGCTCACCGTCCGGGCCGAGCGCGTGGCCCGCAACGGCGACTGGGAGTCGCTGGCGGCCGAGCGTCCGCGCGGTGTCTTCAGCCGCCAGCTCGTGCTCGGCGACAACCTCGACCTGGACCGCATCGAGGCCGGCTACGCCGACGGCGTCCTGCGGCTGACCGTCCCGGTCGCGGAGAAGGCCAAGCCGCGCAAGATCGAGGTCTCCCACGGCTCGAGCAGCGAGCGCGGGGAGCAGCCGGCCGCCATCAACGCCTGAGCGACGACAGAGCCCCGGGACCGCCCTCACGCAGCGAGCGGCCCGGGGCTTCGTCGTCCCGTCCTATCGCTCCGCCACCACCACCGCAGACCCGGTCGCGCCGATCGTCGCGACCGCCGGCGAGCCCGGGACGGTGAGCGGCAGGTCGAGCGGCGCGGTGACGTGCACGGTGACGCTGGAGGTGCGCGGGTCGACGTGGACGGTGAAGGACAGGCCGGGGTACTTCGCGTAGGCGCCCGAGCTCGCGAGGTAGTCCTGCACCGACGAGCGGACGGCACCGGCCGTCAGGTCGAGACGACCTTCCGGGACTCCCCCGGCGTACACCTCACGTCCGGTCGCCCCGAGGTCCGCGCCACGGAGTGCGGCGCCGTCGGCGACGGTGTCGAGCCCCTGGCGCTGGAGATAGGCCGCGGACACGTCGACGACCATGGCAACCGCCATGGCGAGCACGAGCGCGAGGCCCACGATCAGCACCGTGGTCTGGCCGGACTCGTCACGGCGTCGCATCGGCGACCTCCTGGAACTGTCCGATGGGGACCGTGTGGGTCGCGTCCAGCGCGAAGCCCGGCGCACTGCCACCGAGGATCGCCGGCATCAGCGGCAGGTCGACCCGCGAGCGCACGACGACGGTGATCACCGAGGTGCCGGAGTGGCAGTCCTGGGGGTACGGCGTGCAGGTGATCTCGACGTCGAGCGGGACGCCGTGCACGCCCTGGTCGTCGAGCGCTTGCGCCGCGGCCGCGTAGGCCCGCGCCCGCCCGGTGGCGTCGTCGGGTGCGAGGGCGTAGGCACGCCCCGCCGCCCGAGCCGCTCCCGAGACGGCGAAGGCACCGCGCTGCACGTCGAAGACCGACACTACGATCCAGAGCACCGGGACCAGGAGCAGGATCCCGAGCCAGCTCAGCTCGACGAGGGCGCTGCCCCGCTCGTCGCGGGTGCGACGCCTCACGGCGGCTGCTCCTCGACCGCGTGCCCGGTGACGGTGAACTCGATGCCCGGACCGCCGATGCCCAGTGCGGGGACGACCACGTGCACGGTGACCTCGACTCCCGGGACCCCGTCGACCATCGCCGCGTGGGCGTCGACGTCCCGGGCGAAGCCGCCGGAGACCGCTCCGTCGATCTGGCTGCGCGTCCGTGCGGCGCCATCAGCGGGATCGCGGTCCAGCGTGGCGGCGTATCGCGCACCCTCGGACGCCGCAGACGCGACGGTGTTGCGGACCAGGAGCACGAGCGCGACCTGGAGGATGCCGAGGAAGAGCGGCACCAGGACGACGAGCACCAGCACGAAGTCCACCACCGCAGACCCGCGCTGATCGGCTCGGCGCCATGGCACGGCTGCCTACTTCACCTGGTTCAGCGCCGACGTCACCATGTCCTGCAGGGCCGGACCGGCGACCGCGGTGATGCCGACGACCAGGCCTGCAGTCATCACCGTGATCATCACCCACCCCGGCACGTCGCCGCGCTCGTCGCGCTCGTGCGGTGCGGTCAGGACCAGCCAGAGCCGGGCCAGTGTCATCGAGATGTGTTCCATGGTTCCCCTCCTCAGGGAGTGGTGAGGTGCAGGCCCACGACGCCGGGCCAGAACGCGAAGAGGACGGTGATCGGGAGGACCAGGAAGACGACGGGCACCATCATCAGGACCTCCTTGCGGGCAGCCGCCTCGATCAGCTCGCGGCGCCCGGCCTCGCGGACGTCGGCCGCCTGGGCGTGCAGCACGTCGGCCAGCGGGGTGCCCCGCTCCACCGCGACGGCGACGCCCTGGGCGAACCGCGACACCAGGGGCAGGCCGGTGCTCGCGGCCAGCTCGTCGAAGGCCACGCTGACCGGCTCGCCGGTGCGGATCGCGGCCAGCACCCGGCCGAGCTCGGTGGAGAGCTCACCGCCACTGCGGCGTACGACGCGATCGAGCGCGGAGACCGGGCTCTCGCCGGCGGCGACCGCGAGGGCGAGGAGCTCGGCGACGGTCGGGAACTCCTCGAGGATGCGGCGCTCGCGCCGGCGTACCTGGCTGGTGAGGTGGGTGTCGCGCGCGAGCACCCCGGCGGCGAAGGCGAAGGCGCAGAACGCCAGCCAGAGCCCGACAGAGCCGGGATGGGTCACGGTCCGCAGGATCCCGACGGCGGCTGCGCCCGCGAAGCCGACCAGGCCCCACTGCACCTGCTCGACCCGGAACTCCGCCACGGTCTTGTGCAGGTCCGCCCGCTCCAGTCGACGGCGGACCGAGGTCGCCCCACCGAGTACCCGCTCGACGACGTCGGCCGCCGACTGCAGCACCGGCCCGAAGACTCCGGCCGCGGCCATCGTGGGCGAAGCCGACGGCGTACGAGCGCTGGGAGTGCGGCCGAGCTGGGGTACGTCGCGGACGTAGGGCAGCACGCGCAGCGCGAGCTGGGGACGCCGGATCGTCCGCACCCGGGCCGCGACGAGCAACAACCCGGCAGCGAAAAGCCCGCCGAGGGCGGTGCCCCACATCGCCGGCGTCACGAGAGGATCCGTCTCTCGGTCGGGAGCCGGCCGATGCGCATCATCAGCCGGTAGGCGACCACGCAGGCAACGGCTCCGAGGATCAGCACGAACACACCCGTGGGCGAGGCGTAGCGGTGGATCACCTCGGACTGGAACGACATGAGCAGCAGGACCAGCCAGGGCGACGCGACCGCGAGCCGAGCACCGTTGACGGTCCAGGCCTGCCGGGCCTCCATCTCGGAGCGGGTGCGAGCGTCCTCGCGCAGGTAGGTCGACAGGTTGCGCAGCAGCCGGCCGAGCTCGCCGCCGCCCACCTCACGGGCGATCCGCAGTCCCTCCACGACGCGGTCGCCCACGGGGTCGGCGAGCCGGTCCTTGAGCCGGTCGAGCGACTCCCCGAACCGACCGGTTACCTGGTAGTCGAGCGCGAACTGGTCGAACGCCGGTCGCAGCGGCGCCGGCCCGCGCACCCCGAGGCCCGCGAGCGCATCGGGCAGCGACATCCCGGCGCGTACGGCGGAGGTCAGGTTGTCGACCGCCTCGGGCCAGACCTCGGCGAGCTCCCGCTGGCGTCGCCGGGCGCGACCGGTGACGACCCCGACCGGCAGGTAGGCGCCCATCAGCCCGAAGGCGACCGCGACGGGCGGGGTGCCGGAGATCAGCCCGACGACCAACGTCGTCACTGCTCCGCACAGGACCGAGAGGACGACGAACCCGGTGACCGACACCTGTTCGAGACCCGCTTGCCGCAGGACCTGGCTCCAGCGCGACGGCGTAGGCGTGTCGTCGCGCGGGCGTCGCGGCAGGAAGAACGCGCTCCACACCAGCATCAGCCCGATGCCGACGCCGAGCCCGACCAACGCGCCCATCACGAGGCTCCGGCGATGACCCGGTGGATGTCGATGCCGAGGCGCTCGTAGCGCTCGAGGTGCGGTGGCATCCCGCCGGCCCGACGGAGCTCGCCGCCGCGCCGCTCGAAGATCGGCTCGACCTCGATCACGTCGTTCTCGACCCGGCCCGGCACCCCGACGATCTCGTTCGTCCGGCGTACGCCGTGCTCGTCGATCCCGAGGTGGACGACGAGGTCCACGGACGCAGACACCGTCGGGACCACGAACCGCGACGAGATGTTCTCGCCCGCCAGCAACGGCAGCGTGCACATCTTGACCAGCGACTCGCGGGCGCTGTTGGCGTGGATCGTGCACATGCCCGGCAGTCCTGCGTTGAGGGCGAGCAGCAGGTCGAGGCACTCCTCGGCGCGGACCTCACCCACGATGATCCGGCTGGGCCGCATCCGCAGGCTCTCCTTGACCAGGTCGCGCAGACGGATCTCGCCCGTGCCCTCGAGCCCGGACTGACGCGTCTGCAACGGCACCCAGTCGGGGTGACCGGACTGCGATGAAGCTAGTCAGAGCCAGGCGGGAGGCCGTACGTAGTACATGGAGCCCAAGATGTGTGCGCTGTACCTCAGACTCAGTGACGACAAGAAGAAGACCGGCGAGAACGTTGCCGACCAGGAACGTGCCTGCCGCGAGATCGCGGAGGCGATGCAGTTCGTTGTGTTCGATGTGTACTGCGACAACTCGCGACCGGCCTCGGATCCCGAGGCGAAGCCCAGGCCGGAGTTTGAGCGCCTGCTCCGTGATGCCGACGCGGGCCTCTTTTCGGCAGTGATCGTCCGGCACGCGGACCGGCTGTACCGACATCCCATCGATCAGCTTCGCGTCAGTCGAGTGTTCGGCACGCGCAAGATCCTCGTACACCAGGAGTGGGCGGGATACCCGCTCGATCTCGCCACTCCCTCTGGCGTACTCAATGCTGGAATTGCGGCTCAGGTCGCGCTGTACGAAATCGAACACAAGAAGGAACGACAGAAGGTCTTTCACGAGCAGTTGCTTCGCGAAGGTCGACCGCAGCCCGGTGGGCCACGACCTTTCGGGTTCAACCGCGACATGACACCCCACGATCTGGAGGCACCCGAAATCGGACTGGCGGTACAGCACGTCCTGGCCGGCGGGTCCCTTGGCTCCCTGATCTCTGACTGGAACAACCGCGAGATTCCGGCGCCTCGAGGGGGCAAGTGGGGCTATTCCTCGATGCGCGCCCTACTCATGCGCTGGAGCAACGCCGGCATTCGGCAGCGGACAGTCATTGATTCTGTGACGGGTCGGCGGACGGCCATCGAACACTCCCCTGGCACGTGGGAAGGGCTTGTGAACGAGGAGGACTTCCGCGCCCTCCGGATCAAGTTAGAGGACCCGAGTCGTATCCGTCACCGGGGTCAAGTGGGCCGCCGGCACTTGCTCTCGCACATCCTCCGGTGTGGCAAGTGCGGCGGATCGATGCGCGGTGCCTCAACGACCTCCAGAGCCGGTCGGAAGTACCTCACCTACCAGTGCGGCGCGGCCGGCTGCCGCCTTGGCGTCGACTATGAAACTGCGAACTTCGTCATCACTGAGGCCCTCTACTCGCGCCTAACCCTTCCCAGTGCATCGATGCTCGAGCTGACGGCTGGAGAACGAGACAAAGCGCAGCGGGTCAAGGCTCGTCTCGAGCAGATCGTTGGGGACGAGAGGCTGATCGAGACGTCGAAAATCTCTCCGGAGTCACGCCTCCGACAACTCGAGGGTCTCTACATCGAGCGACGTCAGCTAGAGGATCGTCTCTCGGGCATTACACAGCGGATGGCGCTAGCCGCAATGCTGGCAAACCAGGTCAACATCGTTCGAGATGGGAAGGCGTCCTTCAAGCTGGCCGCCGAGGTCAAGGACCAAGTCCGT
The DNA here is from genome assembly GCF_040045055.1 of Nocardioides pollutisoli. Taxonomy (NCBI): domain Bacteria; kingdom Bacillati; phylum Actinomycetota; class Actinomycetes; order Propionibacteriales; family Nocardioidaceae; genus Nocardioides; species Nocardioides pollutisoli. The sequence goes on along the minus strand of NZ_JBDZDU010000001.1, from coordinate 2,804,526 downwards.
CATGGATTCGCCTCGCTCGACCTCAACAGCAAGCGCGAGATCATTCGAGCGCTCTTTCGTATCGAGGTGCAGCCGGCCCTGAAAGGGGTGCGCCCAACCAAGTCAACCGCCGCTGCACGAGTGATAGTCACCTGGATCGATCCGATCACCGGCGCGCCAGAACCGCCAGATTGGTCGGACTGCGAATGGATGAACTAACGCAAGCTAGCTCCGGCGTGACGGCGTCGTACGTCGTCACGGGCGCGACGCGGCAGGAAGAACGCGCTCGTCACGAGCGTCAGTCCAATGCCGACGCCGAGCCCGAGCCCGAGCCCGCCGGACAGTTGCAGATCATCGCCACGCCGCTCGAAGATCGGCTCGACCTCGATCACGTCGTTCTCGACCCGACCGGGGATACCGGCGATCTCGTCGATACGCCGCACGCCTTGCTCGTCGATGCGGCGGAGGCGGACGACCAGGTCGACCGGCGCCGCGACCATCGGGCCGCGAACCTCGTGCCTCGCTCAAGTGAAGGTCGCCTGCATGCTGCCGAAGTAGAGAGATGACGCTGATCGAAGAACCTCAGACCGCCGACGAGGTCCAATTGCAGATCGCGGTCGGATGCGCCGCCAATTCGCTCGGAGGTCGTGCCGGGGACGCCTCAAGAACGGTCCAAACCGCTTGATTGAGGAACGCACGTCGCGGAAACGCGACTCTGAGCAACCGGACACGGCACACTGCGGGGGTGCCGATTGAATCCGTCGAGGTGCGCAACTTTCGCTCGATCCGCGAAAGTGGGCAGATTGACCTGGGGCCGATCACTCTCCTGATCGGCGAGAACAACGCAGGGAAGTCGTCCCTGCTACGCGCCGTGCACATGGTCCAAGGTGGCGGACGTGCTGAGCCCGACGACATCCGTATCGGAACTGGTCGCGCCCAAGTCGTCCTAGCCATTAGCGATCCGCCGCCCACGGCGGTTTCCACAATCTTGCGTCACGGGCGATACCCGCTTGGGGACGGTGTGACTCTGACGGCTGACAAGGACGCTTACGAGTTCGGCGTGTCACTGGACTGGCCGAGAGACTCTCAGCGGGCGGCACAGGTAGTGCAGATTCCGTCGCGACGTCCTGACCATCTGACGGTGCCGTTCTTCTCCCGGCGGAAGAGTGCCCAATACGAGTCGGCAGTTAGACGCGACCTCGCACAAGAGGTCGACACGACCGACCGAAACTTGACGTCGCGAATTGCAAGCCTGGCGACCGGAGCGCACTCGGAGGGCAGGCGGTACCGAGAACTCGTAGACCGCGTGCTGGGCATCGAGGTCTCCACCTATCTCGTTGACGACGGTCAGATCCCCGGCCAAGCGGTGTCGTCGGGGGACGGGATCGCACTAACACGCATGGGCGAGGGCGTCAGCAGCATCGTTGCAATGATGACCGATCTGGCCGCACCGGGGCGCAGACTCTTCCTGATCGAGGAGCCCGAGAACGACCTACACCCGAGGGCGCTGCGCGCCTTGCTGGATGTTCTCGGCGAGGCCGCTATCGATGGGCATCAGTTCCTGATCACAACGCACAGCGACATCGTGTTGCGTGAACTTGGAGCCAAGCTTGGGACGCGGATCTATCGGGTCGAAGTCGGCGCCGATGACAGGGGTCTTCCGCTGAGCTCGTATCACCCGATTTCCGACTCGCTCGACCGCGAGGAAGCCCTTCGCGAACTCGGGTACGAGCAGACCGCGCCGTACGGGTGGCTTCTGATGGAGGAAGCCAGTGGTGAGACCTTCGTTCGCGATGTAATCATTCCGCTCTTCGCACCGCGGCTCGCGATCCTCCGTACGGTCTCTGCAAACGGCGCTGGCAACCTTGCGAGACGTCTTGACGGCTTGCACTCAATGCTGCTCTTCGCCCACCTGTCCACCGATGCTCCACTGGCGTGGGTCATCGCCGACGGCGATCGTGCCGGCCGCGATGCAATCGGGGAACTACGGGAGCGATTCTCCGCTTGGCCGCCGGATCGGTTTCGGACGCTCGACCGGAACAACATCGAGGAGTTCTACCCGGCACGATTCTCCGACCAAGTGGAAGCCATCAGAGCAGAAGGGGATCGACAGCGGGCGATGCGCATGAAGGGCGAACTTGTGCGGGCCGTTCGAACGTGGGCTGTGGGCAACGACGACGCTGAAGCTGAACTCGAGCAGAGCGCTCGACCTCTGATCGATCTCCTCCGCTCAGTGCAGGAGTCAGTAGCCGCTCACTAAAGTCGAAATCGGCAATAAGACTCAGGCGTAAGGATCTCGCGCATTCAGTCCGTGGGATCAATCGGGGGACGTAACCTCGACAGTGATGTCGCCCTCGAAGACTGGGCCCTCCCACCGTTCGCCGCCCACCGACCGTCTGAACGCCGCGAACCGCCTGAGATGGTCGTTCGCGCGCCGAGGCGTGGTTCGTCAGTGTGGAGGCGGCAATTCTGCGACGCGATTAGTCGGTGCGTCGTTCGTGTTCAACCTTGCACGTTGGCACGCTGCGAACGCTCCAAGAGCTTCCTCGCGGCTTCCCTGCTCAAGTCCAGCTCCCCGGCGATCTCGTCGAGACTCAGCCCAGACGCGTGAGCCTCTCGAATCCGCTCGTAACGCGCCATCGCAAGATCCGAACGCTTCCGCCGGGCGATCACCGCGTTGTCCCGAGCGGCCCGCTTCTTGGCCTCGCTCGTCGACGATCCCCCGCGCGACATGAACTCCGGCGGCATCGGCGCCCAGCGGCCAGCTGCTTGCAGTTCCTTACGCATCGAAGCCAGTGAGTCAGCGCTCGACGGAGGCCGCCACTGCGCGGCCTCGGGATAGAAGTACGGCGACGGCAGTTGATCGAGGAGTACGCCTTCAAGCACGACCTCATACATGTGCCGCACCATCAAGAACGCGTTGTGCCCGCTCGGCTTGCCGGACTTCTCAGAAATTTCTTCCGGCCTGACCACGGGAAAGAACCACAGCGCGTAGATCTCGTCGCCGCCGGTCAGCACCAGGTTCGGCATCGAGATCCCCGGCGGACGGGTAAGACCACTTGAGTGCCGTACGACGAACGAGTTGATGACGATGTCGGGCGCGGGGTTAACCGGGACCAGGTCCTGGGTCGGATCGAGCAGGCCTTGGTCGATCTCTTCCTCGAGCCCTTCCCAGTACTTCAGAAAGAACTTGTCACCCGCTTCCCCATCAGGTTCGAAAGGTTTGAGCACCCTCATCACACACTCCATATCAATACATAGAAGACCGTACAAACGGACGTACACGGTTGGAGAATGTCCAACCGTAGGAACCGTTTCGCTTCGCTCACGAGCCGATGCCTATGTACTACGTACGGCCATGGAGCTGGAGTTGGATGGTTCTTGTCCAAGAGGTGCCATCGGGATCAGGCGACTGGCCCGCATCCCTGACCTGCGATGGAGTGGGACGATCGCCGTCGGGATATATCTGGGCGCCAAGTCGTCGTCTTCAACTCCCGCAAGGGTGTGAGCGGGGTTCATGTTGTCCGAGCTCGCCTCAGACGGGCGCGGGGTCCGGAGCCGGATCCCGATTCTAATTTCTGAGAATCAGAATTCAGATCTCAATTTTCCCCGCGGGAACTCACGCTGGTTTTTCAGAATCTCAGCTTCACTTCGACGAACCAGGTACTGCGGTCGCGACCGGGGTCCGATGACGTGGAGACTCTGGAACTCTCCGGACGCGATCATCTGATTTACGGTCTGTCGGGACACACCGAAGAGGTCTGCAACCTCGGTTGCCGTCAGCCATTCGGCCAGCCGAGGTGCCTCGTCAGGTTTGGTCACCGGGCTCCCCCTGCTGTAGATCTGCCGACTGGTGCACGAGGCTCATCTTCACCATGTCGCGCGCGCCCCCGCTAGGTACTGCTCATCCTCCACGGTCAGGTGGGAGTCCAGCCGCACACACATGCCGGTCGAACTGATCGCGACCAGGATCCCGGGCATGTACTCCCGGATGGCGACGATGTCAGTGACGAGATGCCATCGACGGTCGCTTGAGTCGGCGATTTCGAGTTGGCTTCGTCCGTCCTCCCCTGCTCGGACCCGGACTTCGGTGCCGAGGACCAAGGGACTGTCGTCGGCGATCGTGTAGTGCGAGTCGTCGTGCGAGCTCATCACCCAGATCCCGCGCGAGAAGAATTTGGTCAGAGTGTCGTGCCAGGTGGAGGTCTGCTCGAGATCGCCATCGACGCGCCATGTCGGGGTACCGCGTTCCCAACGTGGCCTCATCCGTTCAAGAGCAGTCTGTCGTCGCGGCGAAAAGTCCTCGGAGATCACCAAGGCGCCAGTCGTGAGGCAGGAAAGGCACTGCCACTTAGACGAAGGTAGTAGCGGATCTTCGCCAAGCACCAACGTCAAGGTCTCGCCGCACTCAAGGTGAGTTGGTGAGGGATCGTCCGGCTCTGCGCCGGTAGCTACCGAAACCCGTCTCGTGATGGCGTACTTCATCTGAGTCTCCTGTTCTAGGCGGAGAACGCTCAAGGCAGAAAAGTAACTTATAGTGGACCGCTCAGGCGGCACTGAGACGTCACGGTCGAGGTGTGACCTCGCGCCGGCAACCCGCCTACGAGGAAACGGCACACCGCCGACTCCTTGGAGCGCGCATAGCGGAACTGCGCCATGAGCGTGGGTGGAGTCAGCTCGACCTTGCCGGCCGCGCCGATCTGCATCGCCCGTACATCAGTGGGATCGAGACCGGGTCAAGAAATCCGAGCCTCGACTCGCTGGTAAAAATAGCTAACGCATTCCACGTTCCGCTCGTCGAGCTCTTCAAGACGGACGTTTGACCAGGCGCTGCAGCTCAAGCATTGGTCGCTGCAACCCAGACACGCCCGACTCGACGGCTATCGGGTAGCGCACGAGCTACCTGAGCGCTCGCCTCGTCCACCGGGAAGCCCATCAGCTTCAAAAAGACAACGGCGACGGCGGGGGTTCGTTGTTCGGCTCGAACGCAGTGGACGAGCACTCGGTGACCTTCTTGCCGAAGGTCGCGAATGGTCTCGGCTGTGTTTGCAAGGACGAAGCCGAGGTTGGGGTTGGCGTCGGGTGCATCAGAATCGAGGAGCCGAACTTCGACGTGATCCGGTGCCTTGATCCCTGGGGCCGGGACGTCCTGAGTGCCGAGTCGACACAGGGACACCAGTGCGGTGGCGTCGTGCCCGGTGGCGTTGGCGGTGCCGAGCAGAACCTCGTCGTCGGCGATGAGCGTGGCTGCGGACCGAGGCGGCACACCGTATTCAAGGTGCTTCAGCTGTGGCCAGCCTTGCCTGTCTGGGACGCCTCCGGTGGCCGTTAGAGCCGCGAGACGTACAAGGTCCCGAGCGCGCAGACCGGGCCAGCCGTGAAGTTGACGAACCCAGGCAAGCGGTATCGCCGACTGGCCCCAGAAGGCCCCGAGGAGTCCCCCGCCGATGGCAGCGATCGTGTCGGTGTCGTTCCCGATACGGATGGCCGCATGTAGTGCGTCTTGCAGATGCTCGCAGTCGAATTGCCGCTTGGAGTTCCTGTTAGCAGGGTCGGACTGGATGATGGCGGACCATGCTGCTTGGAGCGCGGTGACCGTGAAGCCGTTCGGCGTGAAGCCGCTAGGAGCGGATGTCTCAGCATCGGTGATCCAGTCCCCCCACTGGTTGCGTCGATCTGCGGGGAGAAGGTCGAGGCCGCTCCGGAGGTCCAATCGCTTGTCGAGGACAGCGATGCGGATCGCCTCGGACCAGAGGACGCATGAGTCGCTGGCCAAAGGATCTGCATGCGTCAACTCAGCAACGGCTCGAGCGTTCGCCGCGGTGGCGTCTCGATCATCTAGGGCGCTGATCCCGACGATGGCGGTGCGCATCAGCGCGCCATTCCCTGCGCTGCGCGGATGCTGCTCGGCGTAGCGCTGCGAGGCGTCTCGAAGTCGCTTGGATGGCGACCCCTCGTCGGACCAGGCGCTGCTGAGCACGGTGCTGGTCTGCACGCCGATGTCGCTTGCGCCTTCGCGTCGCCAGCGCAGGAAGTACTCGCTGATCTCATCGAGAGCACCTGGACTGCTTAGGTCGGCGCCACTGGAAGCGACCTGTGCGATGCCGACGGCCATTTGCGTGTCATCGCTCCACTCACCGGGTGCGTAGGGACCGAGACCACCGCCTCTCATCTGAGCCTGTTCATGAGCGGCAGGAGGTCTGGCGAACTCATATGGGACGCCGAGAGCATCGCCGCAGGCTTGCCCGAGGAGAACGCCGCAGGCCCGGTCAGTCTGTGCGGAGGACATTGTCGCGTTCACACCGTCTCCTCAATTGCGCCGTCTCTGCGACTTCGGCCGCTAGAGGGATTGGGGCCACTTCCGCGCCCATGGTTGCCAGTGCGTGACGTTGCTCTTGGTGGGGCGTCCATCGGAGTCGCAGCGTTGGACTGAGTACCTAGTACCGGGGTCTGGGATGTTCACAAAGTGGACGCGGTTGTTCTGACTCATCCACGCCGGCCAACCTTCGGTCGACAGCCCTGGGGACCTCTTGGGCCCCGCAAGGACGAAGTGGACATCGAACGAGATTGCGAGGTCTGAGGGGAAGATCGCGGCAAGGCGTGCAGCCTTGCTCGTCATCTGCGAGTTGCTCCACCCGGTGAAGCCCTTGGCCTCAACAAGGATCGTGTGCGGGCCGTCCTTGTCTTCCCAAGCAATCAGGAGGTCGATGTCCTCCGGGGAAGCCGTCAGTTGCTTGCCACCTGGCCATGGTCTCCTCGTTGCGATCTCAGTGCCCTCGTGTGTCGTGCGCACCGCCGCGTAGAGCCAGTCGAGGGTGTAGTCCATAGCGACGAATGGCGCTTCAGGGATGACTCGCTCGATCGCTGCCCCGATCGTCCTACGCACCTCGTCAGAGAGAATGAAGTCTTGGCCGGCGATCCACTGGAGAAGGATTCCGCGTTCGTGACTGTCGAATGCCCGAAGATTGTCGTCGTAGCCCATCATCCAATGTCCCCCGTCGTGATCGCTCCGCATCATCGTCATCAGAACACGGCCGACCGACCTGGGCGCCGAGAGCACACAGGCAGTAGCTCCGGCCAGCCCAAGTGAACTCGACGATGACTATGACGTCCTGATGGTGCGATACACCGTCGCGCGACTGACTCCAACTACGTTGGCTATTGCCGCGACAGTGTGGCCCCCGGCTTCATGCATGCCACGAACAATCGCGACTTGGTCACTGCTCAGTGCAGGCTTGCGCCCTGGGCGCGAACCGCGCGCACGGGCAGCCGCCAGGCCGGCCTTCGTTCGATCGACGATCAACTCACGCTCGAATTGGGCCAGGGACGCGAAAATATGGAAAATCAGTTTCCCGGTCGATGACGTCGTGTCGATCGTCTCAGTCACGGAGCGGAACCCGACTCCGCGCTCTTCGAGTTCGGCCACGACGGCGACAAGGTGTTTCAGACTCCGCCCCAGGCGATCGAGCTTCCAGACCACCAGAACGTCGCCCGCTCTGAGGTAGTCCAGGGCGGCGGTCAACTCGGGACGATCGGTCCGAGTTCCCCTCGCCTGGTCCTCAAAGATCCGCACGCATCCGAGCTCCTCGAGTGCGGCGCGCTGTAAGTCAGTTCTTTGATCTGTAGTACTCACTCGTACGTATCCGACCAGTTCGCCCACGGCCACCTCCTGACAACTTGACAGTTGTCAGGTTAGCACAATCCATGAGAGCCGATCATTCTGCGACAGCGATTGCGCACACGGATTGTGAACCCCCGATCGCCCACAGATCGTGACGGCGTGCCGAGTGTCCGATAACGAACGTTATTGAGAAGATTCGACGTCAACTATCTGAGAGCCGGCGTCCAACGTCCAGGACGATGCGCGAGGCTATTTCCGTCGGAAGCAATCGCTCGACTCGACCGGCGCTGTCACGGACGGTCCACCGGTCGACGTTGGGGACCTCCAGCGTGAGTTCAGCTGCACCTGGTGCTTCCGCGGTCGTCCTGACCCAGCGATACGGTCCAGATTCAGCGCGCTTAGACCAGAACACACTCGGCCCGCCTCGCCCCTCGAAGTCATCGCGCAACCTGGAGGATCGGTAGCCGATCCATGCGAGGTACGAAACGGATTGCCCCGCAATCGTTCGCACCTCGATGCTGAAAGCCCAGGAATTGCCAGCCGAGTTTCCTTCGGTCATTGCGAGGTAGTCGTCGACATTCAGGGAACCGTCGTACCACTTCACGATGGTCGACGCGACGCCCTGAAACGCATCAGTCAGGCCTTGCTGGATCAGAGTGTGCAACAGCCTGACGGCCGAGTTCCAGATCTCGACTCGCTCCGTGTTCTGAGCTGCTATTCGAGCCCGTAGGAGGTCGTAGTCCTGCCCAACCTTGGCGGCTCGTTCCAACGCGAGCAGGGCGTCTTCAGCGCGCTGCACGATCAGCTCGGCGATGCTGCTGAGGTCTCCACCAGCATCAGACTCCGCCAGTCCCTCGTAGTAGCGAACGCGATCCTTGCGGCGCACGATGAGAGCGGGATAGCCCGAACGGATTAGCTCAAGGTTCATGATGGCCCTTGCCGTTCGACCGTTACCGTCGAGATACGGGTGAATGTGCGTGAGCCAGGTGTGCAGCACCGTAGCTCGCAGGACCGGAGGAACCGACGGGTTCGACATTGACCATCTCTCCCAGTCCTCCATAGCCGCCATGACCTCCTTCCACGTTTTCGGTGGTCGGTGATCAGCTCCAGAAATTCGAATCGGCTCGTTCCGAAATAGTCCGGAGCCCGCACTGTTGCCGAGGATCAGCGAGTGGATCTCGTTGAGCCGTGGGATGTCCAGCGGCTCGTCGGATCGCGCCAACTCGACAACTCGCTCCAGGGCCGAGGCCAAGTTACGTGCGTCGCGAGCGAAGGCGGGGTCGTGACCCGATATTGCAATGCCCTGCAGTACCGCCAGCTGTGTCTCATTGACAGAGAGGGTGCTTCCCTCGATGCCATTGGACTCCGCAATCTGCTCGAACCGAGTGTTTCCGAAGTGGGCTCGAAGGGTGGCATCGGTCAAAGTGCCCTGTGCGCGGAGCATCTCAACCCGCTCGTACAGCTCACGCTGCCGGTCGAAGATGCCCGGGTCGCTCAGAAGGTACGGCGTGCCCTTAAGGTCGATCACAGAGTGAGTGTGCCCGTAGTCTCCGGTTCGCGCACGAGGTAAGCGTGTGAGGGTGTCGTTGGCTGGTTCGGCACTTACCGGAGGGCCTAGGCGTACGCGCCGAAGCGCTGCGCGCGCTCGGATAGGGAAGCCAATTCCACCAGAGCGAGGACGTACCAGTCGCGCGATCCGTCGGATCCCACTACGGTCAGTTCATGTGAAAACGACCAGAGCCGCACCCGCGAGTCGAATCGTCACGAGGGTGACTGGAGGCGGCGAATGTGCGGCTCGAAGACGGCGGAGAAGCGATGCTGGCGGCAGTACCGGGCATACCTCAGCGTTTGTCGCACAGCACCTGCCCATCTCCTACATCTCGCCGAGATGCCATTCGAAACGAGACTCGGTTGCTTGAACGACAAGCCCGATGCCGAGTTGCTCGAGCAAGGCAATCAAGTCGTCGGCCGGCGGCGTAGGGACGAGGATGGCGAGCCGCGAGTCGCTCGGAACGAGTCGCCGATAGTCGAGAAGCTGACCTATCGCCATACGAACGTTTTCACGCGTGGAAGCAGCTTTTGCCTCGTACAGCACGCGCCCATCGATGTCGTAGACATCGGTGTAGAGCGGTGCGATTGCACCCGCCGGCCGGACCCTGTATCTGCGCAGCGTCCGTCCTTGGGAGCTCATGAACACCCTGAACCGGCGGGTGAGTAGAGCCTCTCTACGAACCCCCTCCGCCTGCGCCACCGGAGAGACAAGGAATGTCGCAGCACCGTCCGCTTCCAATTCGACCTCAGTCGAGTCGTCCTCCACGGAGGTTGCGGCCTCGCGGAGCTGAGTGGGTTCGACGGCCTCACTCATGGCTTCGTTTCGATCCGCAACATCACCGATCGCACTCACGTCCTGCGGTCGGCGGAGGAAGGCGCCGACAGGACGCAGGCGGAAAACGACGACGGAGCGAAGCACACCTTCCGTGTCAGGGGCCTCGGCCCTAACGAACGGAAGCAATGAATCGATCTGGAACTCGCCGAGGTACACCTGGCGCTTGGCCGAAGATGTGGACTCGAACCCATCGGCCACAAACAACCTCAGCGCACGTCCGTCCACGACATGGTCGACAATCGCCCTGTTGCCTACCCGGATCCGTTGATCGCCGCTGCGGCCTTCGCCTGTGTACAGGAAGACGTCGGCGTCTCGATCCCAACCGTCATACGTGTAGCCGTAGATCTCTCCCGCCGCGGGATCGGAGTATAGGAAGACATTGGGACTCGTGCTCGACGGTTGGATCCCACCGCGCTCCGCACCCCCGTAGAGCTCGGCCCGATCAGCGCGATTCAGATCATCGCCTGGACCAAGATCCCAGCTGACAGTCGTTGGGGAGGGTGTGCTTCCCCCTGCAACTTCCCATCCAGCAGCGCTCAGGGCCCAGATCCCAGGCGAGCTATCGGGTCGAAGCAAACCCTCTCGAACCATGTCCATACGTTCATAACTGGCGCGATTCATCCAGTTTGCCTCGTGCGGTCGCTGACTCGGAGGTTGTAGATCCTGGACGGTCCAATGTTGCTGGAATCGGTGATTCATGGCTACCAAGACATCCCTACGCCGCCCGGCACCACCTGGAAGGCCGGCAAGAGTCTCGAGGATCATCTGCCGCAGCTCGGCCTGCTGGGTGAGAGGCACGGGGCATACTCCCACACCACGAGTCACCCGGACTTGAGTCGACCAGGTTCACCGGACTCGAAGGTAGAACCCCGACGTGCCCGCGCCGTTCCCCGACTTGGGCGGCCTAGTTACCTACTCCCGCGAAGCCAGTTGACCAGCAAGCGAGCCGAGCCGAACCTCCTGAAGGATCGTCTCCAACTCGTCACTGATCTTCCGCGCCGCACGATGTCCGGCGCTCGCGGCCTCCACTAGCGACAGCACCCGATCCTGCTCGACCGGAGCAGGCATCGGCACCAACGAAGCAAGAATGTCGTCTGGCCGAACCGATGCGTAATTGGTCGCCCCCTTCGCCGACAGGCTCCCCGCAATGAACTCAGACTCAGACAGGAGGGCCAACCACCCCGGCCGGCACACAGACTCGTCTAGATCGAAAGCAAAATAGTGGCTCGAAACGATCGCGCCATGGAGCTCCTCGGGAACCATTCCCATACCGCCGAGTCGAGCATCGATCTCCGCTACGACGAACTGTCCAGCCTCGACTAGGTACTGGGTCTTCGTCTTGATCTGACGTCCGAGCACTTCGTCACGGAGAAAGAGGCCGCGCCCATGGAACGAGACCCGGACCCGCTTGTAGTTCATGTCGTCGACCACACGGACCGCGTCGCGTCTCTGAGTCAGACAGGAACTGAGCGGCCGCGTCTCGTAACCCTCGAGTTGTTCCCCGGGATCGAATCCGAGGGTGTTGTCCAGCAGCCCAACACTCGCCGTGAGGTTTGGCAGCGCCTCGCGAACGCGTTCCAGGCGCTCGGCCGCGTCCTGCAGGGTCAAGGGGGACTCACCGGCCGGCTTGATGGGCCTTAGGTCGCAATCCTCGCCGAGGTCAGCAACATCCACCAACCACGATGACTCCCCCTCGATGCGCTCGCGAACGATGGCGGCGTACGGCGCCATCGCCTCCGAAGTCAGAGGCTTTCGAACCCGACTAAAGTTCTTCGCCCCCGCAGGAGGCTGAATCTCTACGTACAGAATCTCTTCAGTTGGACCGGGACCATCGATGAATACCAAGTCCGTCTTGACGTCCTTATACCAAATTCCTTTGGCGGGTACGCTCACGATCGTGTGAACGTTCCACTGTTCAAGCATCTGCTTTCTGAATCCGGCGAAGACACCCTCGTTACTCAGGAAGCTCTCGGGAAGTACGACGCCAAGTCGACCGCTGTCCCTGAGTTTCGCGAGTATCAGCTGCATGAAGAGAAGCTGAGTCGAACTACTCTTGATGGGAAAATTCCGCTGAACCTGAGGATGTTCGGCACCACCGAATGGTGGATTTGTAAGAATTACTTCGAACTGTTCCGCTTGCGTGATGTGGCGAATGTCCCTCTCGAGCGCATTCCGGTGTTCAATATTCGGCTCCGTCACGCCATGCAGCAGCAAATTCATGGTTCCAAGAAGAAATGGAAATTCGCCCGAATCTTGACCGAAAAGCGAGCTTCGGTGAAGTACCAGATCGTCCTGAGTAGTGGCGACCTGCGGTTGGAGATGCTCGAAAGCCTCGACGAGGAAGCCTCCGGAACCGGAACAGGGATCGAGAACACGCTCCCCGATCTGAGGATTAACGATGTCCACCATGAACTCAATCAGAGGCCTCGGCGTGTAATGCTCGCCGGACCAACCCGAGTCGCTGCCCATCTGAGCAAGCAGCGTCTCATAGATGACACTCATGGAGTGGTAGTCACTATTTTCCCGAAACTCAATCCTGTCAACAATCTTCAGGACCTCAGCCAGTACGTAACCGCTCTTCATCACGACGCTAACGCCGTCAAATAGGCGCGCAATCTTTCGATGCGCATCAGTCTCATTACGGGCACGCAAGTAAGGGAAAAGCTCGTTAATTACGAACTCGATCAGTTCATCGCCGCTATATTGCCCCCTCGCCCAGTCGCTCCATTTGTAGGGAGACTCGATAACTCGCGAATAGCTGACGCCGTCGACTTCGGCAACAAGCTCCTTGTCATCCTCGACCTGCTCGAAGACTTTTAGAAATAGCAGCCACGAGAAGTGCTCGAGGTACTTCGCTGTACCCTTTGTGTTGTCGTCAGCGCGCATCTTGTCGCTCGCCGATTTTACGATTCGCTGCAGTTCCTGCATGTTCAAGCGACGCCACCGTTCCTATAAAGCTCGAGCCGAGCGATCTGAAGGATACGGCGCACCTCCCCCGCGCCGCCCAAGAGCCTTGCAGTTGCCTCTAGGCCACCAATCGCTTGCAGGCTAGGCGTCCGGAAGACGGCGGCCGAGTCAAGCTCGTCCACGCCGCCGACGCGGTACTGGTCGAGTAACGCTCGCAGCACTGACTGCTCGTCGACCGACAGCTCGGGCATGACCGTGTCCGCTCGATCCTCGACGCGACTCGCACGTTCGTCACGGGTCCGCAACGGTGCCGTGAAAGCAGCGTGTGCCAAGAGATCGACACCATCGACGTCGGTCCGAGCCAGCACAAGAGCTAGCAGGTCAGGATCCACTTGCCTTTCTCGCAAGGCCGCCCTGAGGCGACTTCGTGAGTCCGGGTCCCGCCATAGTTCGACGAGCGTGGCCGAGCCCTCGTCCAAAGTCTCGCGGATACGCCGCCCAGCGAGGTCGACGTACTCGGAGACGGTGAGCTGGCGGCCATCGGGAGACAGATTGAGTGTGACCTCCGACGACAGGGTGACCTCGACGCCGGAAATTGTCACTCTCCCGAGCGCACGTTCTGCAGTGGACATCGTGAGGTGCGTCTCCGTGGACGGCTCGGTCAGACTCACAGGCCCACGGAACGGCGAAAACCCGGCAGCACTGACCCGAAGGGTCAGTTCGCCGAGCGGCAAGTTCGCGAGGCGACACGTCCCATCAGGTCCCGTAGATCCTCGTCCGAGGGTCCGCCGGCCGAAGCTGACTGCGACACGTGCACCTGCCACGGCAGCGCCGTCGGCCGCTACGACATGGACCGACAGAACTGCGGTACCAATCAGATTCTCGTCGTCAGGCGGAGACGGCAGGTCCCAAGCGTCCAGAAGTCTCGTTGCATTTGTGTAGTCGACGACTCTGAAGAATAGTTTCTGGGAGTCTGGATCGAGTCGGGTGCCGCGACCAAGTATTTGCTTGAATACGACCGGGCTAGACACCGGCTTCATGAAGACAACGTTGCGAAGGCTGGGAATGTCTACCCCCGTGCTCAAAAGGTCAACCGTAGTTGCCAATAGAGGTTGTCGATTTCGACGATTCTGAAATTCCTCGAGGAGAGCGGCGGCATCTCGCTCTTCGGAGACGATCCGTACCGCGTACCTATTGAGACCCTCTGGTACTCCCAATAGATTCTGCAACTGCGTACGAACGGTGTCCGCATGCGCGGCCGAGACACAGAAGACGATGGTCCTCTGGTGCGGTCCCCATTCTCTAATCTTTGAAGCAAGGTGTTCGGTCAGCACTCGCGTGCGATCCGGAACCGATATTTCCCGCTCAAACTGCTGCATCGAGTATGCATCTCGAACTGTCAGATCTTCCGGCACAAAGAGTTCCGCACCAAGCTCGAGTTCTCGAGTGATATGCAGACCGCTCTGGTCGATGTTCGTGGAGACCTGGAGTACCTGGTAAGTGGCAAGAAAGCCGTCCTCGATTCCACGCGAAAGTGAATACTCATAGTCGGCCTGTCCTTGACCGTTAGAATCCAGATTTTCAGCTCCGAAATACGCGTAGGTGTCGAGATTATCGGCACGTTTCGGCGTCGCGGTTAATCCGATCTGAACCGAACTCTCGAAATGTTCAAGAATCGCACGCCAATCCCCATACCCTGAACGATGACATTCGTCGACTACCACGCAATCAAAGTAGTCGCGAGGATATGACTCAAATAATTTGGCACCGCCTCGCGTGCTATACAGTGTCTGATAGGTGGCGAAATGAATATCGCGCAGCATGGGCAACTCGTCGTCTTCTCCGACGACGCCACGCGCGTCTCCGAATGCCGCAAAGCTGTTATAGGCTTGCGAGAGCAAGGCAAGACGGTCGACCAGGAATAGCGTCTTCCGTGAGGTATTGGTTCGCCACAACTTCCAGACGATATTGCCAGCGACGACAGTTTTGCCCGTGCCGGTCGCTAGGTTCAACAAGACCCGTCGGCGGCCAGTCATCGCTGCTTCAACGGCAATCTTGATCGCTCGTTCTTGGTAGTATCTCAGCGGGCGATCAACAAGGGCCGGAGAGCGAAGAGGATTTGGTTCGGGTTGGCCGAATGCACTGCTCTGGCAATCGACTACCTGGGCCGGACTGGGCGGAGTCGACGACTCTGTGATGAAACCAGTACGTAGGTCCTGAATCAGAAACCCGTGCCCATTCGATGACATCGCTATTGGGACCCCGAGGTCGGTTGCGTACGCCACTGCTTGGTGAAGGCCCGCACCAACCGCATGCCCTTCATCCTTCGCCTCGAGTACGGCGAGTGCAGACCCGCCTGGACGCTCACGGAGGACGTAGTCGACGAACTGTGGGACGTCCCTGTGGACGTCGTCGCCAATCAGGAACGCCCGGCCGGCTTTATATCGGTACTCCCGATCAAGTAGCCCATCCGACCAACCGGCATCGTGCAGAAGCGGGTCGATCAAGTCGCGACGCGTCGTTGCCTCGTCGCGAGTCATGATGAGACCGACCAGTCGACCGCACGGGCCCCGTCTCTTACGGGGCGCGCTGATCTAGAGAGAACCATGGGGCAACACTTTCAGAGAGCGCGACCGCACGACGGCATTTGCCCTCCGACCCACCTGGCCGTGCACCACCGCCGGTCTCACTCTCGCGGCTTGCGACGCACGTTGCGTCGTGCAAGCCGCTGGCGTCGCGCACGGTTCGGACTAGTCTTTCGGTGGCAATTCGCCGATCTTCACGTGGGCCAACCAAAGCCGATTGAGCGCGATCAACACGCACATCACGAGGTGAAAGAACAGGAAGGTCAAGATGGCGGTCCACGCTGGAGACAGCGGATGTGCCGACTCGCCCGGAGCCGGTGGTGCCTGCGTACCTGACGCCACGACCATGGACGTAATCAGGAGAAGGCCGACAAGGACTGCCCAGCTGACGTTGGCGAACAACTCCCGAACGTCCGCGATGAGCGGGTCATACGGCGACAGCTTCTCGTCTCGTCGCACCCGCAGGTAGAGAGTGAAGACACTGCCGACCATGCCGAACAACAGGGCAGTGAAGACACTAATGCCGCCAAGCAGCTTGGAAACGTCGTAGAGCTTCAAACCGAAGATGAGGGCGGCGCCCGAAAACGCGAGCGGGATACCCAACAACCCCAGGTAGTCCCAGATCCGCCTCTTGTCGTCATTTGCTGCATCGCGCAACGTGTTGAAGTGCGCTGAGATGATGTCGCTAACGTCCCACTTAGCGCTCATCGCTCACCACCCTCACGTAGCTCCAGCGAGCACCTGATCCGCGTCCAACCCCATCGCTGTCAGCGTCTCACGGGCCTCCGACAGTACCTCTGCGCGGAACGTGGCGTCCTCCGGACGAGGATCGTCGTCATCCGACAGCTCGTGTAGAAAGCGGGGGTAGTCCTTCTGGATGATGACGGTCTTCGGCCCGTCGGGCCCCACCATCTCAACCTTGGTCTCCTCGGGGTTGAAGCCGGATGGAATGTCAGCAACGACGGACCTCGCACTGAGGCGCCGCTTCACCAGCTTGTCGATCCAATCCGTCGGCAGCATCTCTCCCCGGTATCCCCGGATGACCCAATCACGCGCCTGTACCCGCCGAGCCTTATCGCTGCTCCGCTCGTACGACGTGAAGGTCACCTTCTGCAGCATGGCGTCGTCCAGGTACTTCAACCATGCCGGCGCCTCGACTGCTGCGCTCTCACGCGGCCAGAGATTGTCATCCGGGAAACGCGGACCGAACCAGTCGCGGAACTCCGGCCAAAGGGTGCTCATGAAGCTCCGATTGCTGACCACCTCCGCGACCATCAAGCCGTGATAACCAGTCTTCGGGACGATCAGCACGCCGCGGATGAGATACGTCGGGGCGTCCTGCGCGCGAATCGCGTAGGCCTCACTGTGATCGCTCGTGTCGATCACACGTCCCTTAACGCCCCACCGGCCGACCTCGACGTCGAACCAGACGCAGCGTCCCTTCGTTTGCTTCTTCACAAGCCTGATGTACCGCTGCTTCTTGCACGCGCGCCCAGTGCCGATGTGGTTTTTCAGGAACTCAGGAAAGATCTTCAGCAGGTCGTCTCCACGCCCAGTAACGTCATGGAGCAAACGCTCTGCGTCCTTCTTAGCGTTCATCTTGCGCACAACGACGTCGTGCAGGGCGAACTGATGCTTTGGCATTGGACCGCTCCACGTGTCGGGTGACTGGCGCCGATCCTGACACCAATTCGAGACCAGTAATCCATTTTGCACGGCGTGTCGTGCTCGACCAGGGGCCGAGATGCGTCCACTCCCGGGCCGAGCGACGGTGCCACGGCCTGCTGCTATTGACACAACCGGGCCGTCGTTGCATAGCCGCAGACTTGCCGCGACCACGCACCTAAAGCGCGGAGTCTTCTGAATCCGGGCGTGCACTTGGTCGTCAACCTCATATGAGGTCTCGACAGCTGCGGACGCCGCAAGCCATACGAAACTCATCCGTTTTCGTGTCACTCACGGGCGCTCGGCTAACCAGCCGGCGGGCCGTACGGCGACAGCCCCCGCATGAACGGTGCGATCACCTCGGCACTGAACTGTGGATCAGGGGGCAGGCAAAGTTCTCGGCTCAACGGATCGATCCGTTGTCGGTAGTTCTGAGCCCATGCCATCCACTCTTCCGCCGCCTTCCGGTCACCCGAGCCGAGCCTAGTGACCCTTGCCTCCATCGCATTTAGGTAGGCATCGAGTCTGTGCGCCTCGTGCCAGCCCTCGACCTGCGCTAGTAGCACGCCTGCTCGGTGATGCTCACGCGCTTGCACGACCGCCTCGTCGTGGATCTGCTCCCACTGCCGCTTACGTGCGTCCCGTTCCAATTCCCGTTCCCGTTCCCGCGCCTCGTCCGCGGCTGCCCTAAGTTCCAACTCTTGGAGCACGTGTGGGAGCCGGTCCTCCAGATTGATCGTCTTGGTGTCACTGAATGATTCCTGTCTGACGTGCCACCCCCGATCGAGCTTGATCCGCAGTCGACCCGACGGAAGGTAGTCGTACTTCGGGATCGTGGACCACGAGTAGCGCGCCTTGCGCTCCAACTCTTGTCTGGTCGGCTCGTGGGACACCCGGTCGTTCAACTCGTCCATAACGATCGTGTTGGGGTGTTTCCCGATCGTGATAACGAGGTGACCCTTGGCATGGCGATATCCCTGCTCTGCCTTCGGTGCGGCGACCGCGTAACCCCGGGCCGCGGCTGCCTGCGCGATCGCGTCGAGGATCCGCAGTGCGCGCGCCCTGACCCCGCGCTTCATCTGCAAGCGCTGCTTGTCGTCTCGCAGCGCGACCACCGCTGGATGCGGGCCGCGCAACGCATCGGCAACCTGAATCGGGTCTAGTTCAACCGTCATCCAGTCGGGCCTGTGTTCGAGCCGGATCAGCCGCTCGTACCTGTCCGCACCCATTGCAATCTTGAGGCGCTTGCCGTCGGGCACCTTCTTGTGCCGGGTCGCTGACAAGATCAGATTCTCCCAGTAGCCGATCTCGTTCGCGGGGATCTTGATCTCGCCGCCCCCAGCGGCGAGATCCGCCATCAATTGATCGGCGGGCCGCAGACCTGTCACTTTCGGCTCGCGCGTCGGCCGGGTGTGAGTAGCAGGAGTGAATGGCACAAACGCTGACTCAGCGGTGGCGGACCAGTGGCCCGCCGGGTACTCGCCGTGCTCCACGAAGTACCTGCCTGCGTCCGTAGGTTCGGCCTTCCAGACACCCTTGCGTTTCGAGACCGTCGCGAGCCGGCGGTTCTGCAACGCGACCGCCGTCGTCTTGTGACTGACCCCGATCATGACTCCATCGGGGCAACCGGCCACCAACCACCCCAGCACTTCCATCTGCCGCGCATTCATAGTCCGCTCGGCCATCCGTCAACCTCCCGCCGTACCTCGGTCCACTCAGCGGATCGACTGCACTCTCGCGCCCTGCTTCTCCGGGCTCTCAATACCTTTGACACGAGGCCCTGAGCGTTGCATCCGAGCTCAGGGCGGTCGATGTCAACCGCACTCTGGTACGTCGAGCACATCCTGACCCCGGGGAGGCCGGAGGGCACTGTCAGGCAACCAAGCAGCAGGATTAATCCACGCCAGCCGGTACCAGATATCACCGTCGAGGCGTACGACACACGAGACTTTCACTGTTGTACCGGTAAGAACGTTGCTGACAGCCATTCGCCCTCCAGGCTCGCCTACCGGCTGCACAGTGGGGCCGCGCCCAACGGCGACCATCTCGACCGGTTCGGGATCGGGACGCGCCAGTTCGTAGCCGGTAGCTAGAAACGCTGCCAACATCGCCGCGGCACAGCCACCAATCAACCAAACGCGGTCACGGTCATCGTTGGCGTCAAACGCAGCGGCAAGAAGGCCGGCGCCGGTCGCGAACGCTCCTGCCACGACGACATTTAAGACAACGGAGGCGTCCCACAAGGCGGTGATGGCACCGAGGCTTCCCAACAGCGAGACGACAACGACGCCCCCGACTAGCAGGGCCCGATGACGACGACTTCGCTCCACGGGGCAAACACTCGCACGCCGTCGAATGGCTCGCAGATAGGCGGTCGCAAACCCTCTAGACGTCTCCGCACACGCCGCGAACGCTGTACCGTGCTCCAGGACAGTCCGGGTGCGGGAACCGGAGCTCGAAGACTTCCTCGGCCGACACGACCCGGTCGCCGCCCGGGATCGCTGCGGCCAGGCAGTTCAACATCGTGGTCTTGCCTGCCTGGGTCCCACCGGCGACGAGGATGTTGAGACCGGCGCGCACCGAGGCCTCGAGGAAGGCGGCGGCCGGTGGCGTGAGACTGCCGAGCTCGACCAGGTCGCCGAGCCTGGCGGCGCGCAGCACGAACTTGCGGATGTTCACTGCCGAGAAGCCTCGGCTGATGCCCTCGAGGACGACGTGGAGGCGGTGCCCCTCGGGCAGCATCGCGTCGACGAAGGGCTGGCTGACGTCGATCCGCCGGCCGCTGGACTTGAGCATCCGCTCGACGAGCTCGCTCACCTGCGCACTGGTCAGCACCAGCGTCGTCAGCTCGTGACGGCCGCGGCGTGCGACGAAGACCCGGGACGGGTCGTTGATCCAGATCTCCTCCACGGTCGGGTCGTCGAGGAAGGGCTGCAGCGGGCCGAAGCCGGAGACCCGGGCGACCAGCTCGCCGACGAGTGCGCCGACGTCGGGCACCGGTGCGACCACGCCGGTGAGGCTGCGCTCGTCGTGCTCGCGGACGACGCCCTCGGCGATCCGGCGGACCAGGGCCGCGTCGCGCTGCGGGTCGATCGCCTCGCCGCGGACCAGCTCGCGCACGCGCTGGTCGAGCACCTCGACGAGCTCGTCGTGCGCGCCGGAGACGCGACGTGTGGCTGGCTGGGTCAGTGACATAGGTCCCCCGAGACGGATTCCTTGCCGAACAGTGTGCGCCGGATCGCCGCCACCGAAACGCGGGCGGCCCCGACCCTGTGGACAACGAGTCGGGGCGGTTCGGGTTCCGCGCGGGACGTCATCCGGAGGGAGCAAGGGGACACACCATCCGGATGACGTCCCGTGCTGATTGAGGCCGCGGAAGAGCGGGTAAGGCCGATCCATGAGCAGTTCCCCGGACCTCGAGGTCAGCTCAGCCGACCTCCAGCAGATCGCCACCGTCCTCGACGGTGCCGGCAGTGCGCTCTACGGCCACTCCTCCGACCTTGAGTCGACCCCGGACGCCGGGCAGTCGTCCGACGAGGTCGCCAAGGCGATGGTCAGCCTCTCCAGCGCGGTCGCCGGCCTGGCCCAGCACCTCGGCAGCCTCGCCGAGAGCACCACCGCCGCCGACACCGACTTCACCGGCACCGACGGCGCGGTCAGCGGCGCGATGTCCCAGCAGCAGGGGCTGCTCGGCCCATGAGCGACGTCCTCGAGACCCAGGTGTACGGCGACCCCGGGGCGTGCACCACCGCAGCCACCCAGGCCGGCACCGCCGACACCGCGATCGGCGACGCCGAGTCGTCCCTCGGCACCGCCCGCTCGCTCGCCGGCTCCTGGCACGGCCAGGCCGGCGCGGCGTTCGAGGGCCAGGTCGAGGCCACCAGCAAGGACGCCGCCGAGCTCTCGACCCGGGTCAAGGCGATCCAGACCGCCCTCACCGACTTCGCCGGCGAGCTGACCGTCGTGCAGGAGCGGATGGCGCACGCGCGCTCGGTCGCGTCGGCTGCCGGCGTGTCCGTCAACGGCACCCAGATCGTCGCGCCGACCGCTCCCGACGCCGCGAGCCAGGGCCAGGTCGACGCCTACAACAAGAAGGCCGACGCGTGGAACGAGGCCGTCGAGATCGTCGACGGCGCCCGCACCAAGGAGAGCGAGGCCCACCAGAACCTCGCCGACGGGATCAGCAAGTCCACCGGCGACGGCTGGATCGAGGACCTCCTCCAGCGGCTCGGCTTCCTGCCGCCCGACTTCGCCGACGGCATGGACATCGGCTCGTGGGCCTTCGGCCTCGGGGGTCTCGGCTTCGGTGCCGGCGCCAGCTGGATGATCAACGGCAAGTACGGCGTCTTCCAGCCCCGCGTGGCCGGCCGCTTCGGCAGCGCCAGCGGGATGGGCTTCTGGCAGCGCGCGCTCGCGGCCGGCAACGGCGACAACTGGCACGCCACGCCGTACGGCGCCGCCTCCCGCGGCGCGTGGGAGACGGCCGGCAAGTGGGCCGGCCGGGCCGGCGTCGCGGTCACGGCGCTGACCTCCGGCTGGGACCAGTGGCAGGCCGACGCCGACGACCCCTCCCTCGACACCACCGAGCGGGTCACCCGCGCGACCACCAAGGGCGCCACCACGGCAGCAGGAGCCTGGGCCGGCGCCGAGGGCGGCGCCTGGGCCGGCGGCGCGATCGGCACCGCGATCTGCCCGGGTGTCGGCACCGTCGTGGGTGGTGTGGTCGGCGGCCTCATCGGTGGCGCCATCGGCGGCTTCGCCGGCGGCGAGCTCGGCGACGCGATCATGGACCCGGTCAGCGACGCGGTCTCGGCCACCGGCGACTGGATCGGCGACACGGCCGGCGACGTGGGCGACTTCGCCTCCGACGTCGGCGACACCCTGAGCTTCTGGGACTGAGGGAGCCGTCGTGATCTACGTGCTGATGCTGGTCGGCGGCCTCGCCCTGGCCGCCTGGAACACCTGGCAGCACCTCGGCCGCAGCCCCGCCGCGCGCTCGTGGGCGCGCAGCGTCAAGGGCAGCTGGGGCGTGCGCAGCGTGCTGGTCGTCCGGCCGCTCATCGCGGTCGTCCTCGTGCTCGGCGCCGTCACCGGCTGGATGTCGGCCGACAGCGGTGCCTACGTCGTCCTCGGTCTCGCGATAGGAGTCTCGCTCGTGGCCCTTCTGGCCTTCCTGGTGCTGCCACTGCCGGTGCCGCGCTTCGCCCAGCCGTCGTGGTTCCAGCGGACCACCGGTGCCCGGGCGGCCACCCGTGGCTGACCTCGAGCTCCCCGCGGGCTGGGAGGTCCTCGACGACCCCACCGGCGAGACCGTGCTCATCGCGCGCGAGCCCGCCGACGACGAGCGCCCCGACCGGTTCCGCGCCAACCTCGTGGTCACGGCGGTCACCGTCGGCGGGATGAGCTTCCGCGACTGGCAGGCCGGCACCGACGAGCTGCTGCCTCGCGTGCTCGACGACTACCTGCCGGTCGACCTCGAGAAGGTCGACGTCGGCCGCCACTCCGGCGGCCGACGCCTCGCCCACCACGCCTCCCCCGGCGGCGAGGCGCTGACCATGGAGCAGTGGTTCGTGCTGGTCGACGACGTGGGCCACACCCTGACCGCGACCGTCGAGACCTGGAGGTACGACGAGCTCGCCGACCTCTGCGCCGGTGTGGCAGCGACCTGGCAGCCGGGAGGCGCGGCATGAGCGACGACCTGCTGATCGCCCTGACCCTGCGGGTCACCGGACCCGAGGCCCAGCTCGAGCACCGGGCGCGGATCGACCGCGACGTCGTGCTGCTCGACGCCGAGGTGCGTCCCGGTCAGCTCCAGGAGCTCAGCTTCCCGCCGGCGTTCCTCACCTCCGCGCTGGTCCGGCTCACCCGGATGCGACCGCGGCGCCCCGACGACACCGGCCCCGACTTCAGCTGGGAGCTCGAGCTCGAGTGGGACGGCGGGTCCAGGCGACTGGCGGCCACCGACGGACCCAGCGGCATCCGGCTCACCGACCCGGTCGACGGCAGCGAGCGGCCGGCGTCCAACACCGAGGTCTACCGGATCCTGTCGACGCTGCTGCCCTGAGACGGGCTACGCGGTGCGCCACTCCAGGGTGGCCGGGTCGGCGCCGAGCAGCGACAGCGCGCCGGTGGCCATCGTGGCCAGGTCGGCCGCCCGTCCCTCGTCGACGGTGACCCAGTAGTTGGGGTACGCCGGCTGGGTGCCGGCCGGGTCCGGGTCGCCGGGCGCGAGCCAGCCGAGCATCCGCAGCCGGTCGTGCTCGGCCTCGCTGATCTCCCAGTCGCCGCCGATCCAGGTCGAGCCGACACACTCGCCGTACAGGTGCCGCGGGTCGCGCAGGAACTGCACGTAGCGCGTCGGCGGTGGCTTCGGCTTCCGCCCGAACAGCCCGGACCTCTCCGGCTCGGGCACCGGTTCACCGAGGATCAGGAACGAGCCCTGCTCGAGGGAGCCGAGGCGCTGGACGAGCTCACGGTGCAGGTCGTCGAAGCCCATCGAGCGACGTCAGTCCAGGACGCCGGGTGCGGCGCCCTCGTCGTCGACCCAGTCCTCGTCCACGTCGAAGACGTCGTGCTTGCCCGACTTGTCGTCATCCTTGCGCCGACCGCCGCGACCACCGCCCGCTGCGCCGCCGGACCGGCCGCCGGAACGGCCACCGGCCTTGCCGCCCCGGGTCGACGATCCGCTGCGGTTGGCGCCTGCGGCACCGCCCGCGGAGCGGCCACTGGCTCCCGTGCCGGACGTCGTGCTGGCGGACGAGACGCCGCTGCGACCGAGCGTGGTCGCTCCGGCGGCGCGGGAGGTGGTGCCGATGCCGCGGACCGCGCTCTGGGCGGTGCTGGGACTGGCGCCACCGGACGACAGGATGCCGCGGAGCCCACCCGAGGTGAGACCCGCGCCGAGCAGGCCCGCGCCCACTCCGCCCGCGGTCGCGCCCGCGACGAGGCCGGTGCCCGGCAGACCGCCGCCGGGGCTGGTGCCGACGGGGATCGTGCCGATGGTGCCGCCGCCGCCGGGCTCCTGGGTGCCGCCGCCGGGCGGGTAGGTGACGCCCGGTCCGGGCGGGTTGGTGGTGTGGCCGCCGTGGCCGGGGTTGTGGTGGTGTCCCGGGTGGTAGCCAGGACCGGAGCCGGGGTTGGGACCGGCCAGGTGGACCGCAGGTGCCCCGCCGCCGTGGCCGCCGGCGGACGACGAACCGCCGCCACCGCCGCCGACCGGGCCGCGCCGACCCCCGTCGTCGCCGCCCTCCTTCTCGCCGTGGATCTCCCGCATCGTGTCGGACGAGTGCCGGAGCGCCTGGTCGAGCTTGTCGGCGTGCTCGCGCGAGACCCGCTCGCGGTGCTCGACCTCGGACTGGTGGGCAGCCGCCTTGGCGAGGTAGTCGTTGTGGTGCTTGATCCCGGCCTCCGAGCCGGGGTCTTCGCTCGGGGTGTACGTCGGCGGCGCGGACTCGGCGCCGAGGGCCTCGTGAGCGCTCTTGGCCTCGTCGAGAGCGGCCTGGGCGCTGGCCAGCGCCTGGGAGCCGGCGCGGAGCTTGGTCTCGCGCTCCTTCATGCCCGCAGCCGCGGCCTTGAAGGCGGAGTTCATCGCGCTGGCGGTCTTCTCCCCGGCCTCGCCGGCCACGACCGGCATCTCGGCCTGGTCGAGCTGGCCGGAGACGGTGCGGAGGATGTCGGCGCACTTCGCCCACTCGTAGGAACGGCTGTCGACGTTGCCGGGACGAGCGCCCTGGAGCGCCTGGATCAGACGGGTCTCCTGCGGTCCGGGCATCAGTTCCCCCCGCCGTTCTCCGCCACCGACGGAACGCACGCGGTAGCCGGGTTGGGGTTGGTGTGCAGGTCCGTCGGCGTCGTGCAGAGGTTGATGGTGTTGAGGTTGTTCATGGTGACCCCGGCGTCGTCGTCGGTGATGTCCATGTCCTCGCCGAACTTCACGACGTTGACGCGGTAGCCCTTGAGGCCCGCCACCATCTCCTCGATCGCGTCGACGACGTGCTGGTGCGCCGTCGAGGTCTGCAGGTCGAGGTCCTGCCCGGCGACCGAGCCACCGAAGGCGCCCGCAGCCACGGCTGCAGGCGGCGAGGCGTGCAGCTCGTTGGCGTTCTCGTCCAACATCTTCTTGATCTCGTCGATCGTCTGCTGATCGACGCCGATCGCTCCTAGGAACGCATCAGCCTGAACCATGTCTACTCCCCGTATCCCGAAACTCCGACAAGGGTCATCCCCGACCTCCTGCCCTCCGAAGTGTGGAACGAAACCAGCCCGGGTAGGTGACGGCCCATGGACGCGAATCGGGTCGTACGTCGGAGTCTCTGCGCCACTGCGGTGGCGGCTTCGCTGCTCGTCGCCGGGTGCGGCGGGTCGTCGGATCCCACCAGCGATCCGACCGGCTCCAGCGCCTCGCCGACCGCGACGGGCTCCTCCCCCACCGAGTCGACCAGCGAGTCGACCAGCTCCGGATCGGACGTCACCCCCGCCACCGGCCCGCTGCTCGACATGTCGGCCCTGTCGGTGCGCGCGCCCGAGAAGTGGAAGCTGCAGAAGCAGCTCGTGGACTTCGCCATCGACGCGAAGGCGCCCGGCTCCGCCACCGGCGTCCAGCTGACGGACCTGCGAGCACTCGGCGACGCCTCGTTGCAGGAGCTCGCCAAGAGCGCGATCAAGGACTACAGCGACGTCCGCTCCGTGAAGGTCCTCGACCCCGTCACGATCGACGGCGTCGAGTGCTACCACGTGACCGGCGGCATCTCCCGCCTCGACCAGTTCGACGACTTCGGCGCCATCCACGACGGCCGCCAGGTCAACCTGCACTTCATCTTCGCGACCAGCGACTTCACTCCCGCCGAGCGCCAGCAGGTCATCGACTCCGTGCTCGCGACCTGGACCTGGAAGTAGTCGCTCAGGAGCCGAGCGGCTCGGTGACCAGCGCCAGGGAGACCTGGGCCAGCTCGGCCGGGACCGCGGCACCGAACGGCCCGGTGCTCTTCATGGTCAGGTCGAGCACGGCCTTGTCGGACGGCAGCGCGTAGGCGCCACGCGCCTCGCCCGGACCGGAGTACGTCGCCTCGCAGCCGTCGTCGTAGCGCTTGAACGTGGTGCCGCCCGAGGTGTTGATGTCGTCGCAGGCGTCACCGAGGGCACCCGTCGCGTCGTCGTCGGTGCCGAAGGCCGTCACGGTGGCCGTCAGGTCGACGGCTCCCTGGCGGTCGCCCTCCAACGTGCAGGTCGCCGTCGCGGTCGAGCTGTCGGAGGACGACTCGTGGTCGGACTCGGTGAGCTGCCACTCGGGCGAGACGACGCTCAGCAGCCGGTCGCACAGGTTGTCGGGCAAGGTCACCACCTCCGTGCTCGATCCGGGCGGCCCGTCGCTGCCGCTGTCGCAGCCCACCAGCAGCGACGAGAACGCGGCGGCGAGGACGAGAGGCAGCACCCGGGATCGCATGGCCCCCATCCTCCCGCGTCGGCCCGTCGACCAAACCGACCGTTTCCCCGGCGACATCGAGGGGAAGGAACCCGACATCGGACGGGAGACGGAGACACCGATGCCACCACTCGACCACGACGGCGTCACCTTGCTGCGCCGCATCCAGTACGCCGACGGCGACGCAGTCAGCGGCGACGTCGCCCACACGACCGGCGAGTCCGACTCGGGCTCGCTCGCCCTGACCCTCGACGCGGCCCGACGGGTCGTCGCGGTCGAGGTGCGCAGCGTCGACGACCTGCGGCGGCCCGGCGACCTCGCGACCGCGGTGAGGACTGCGTTCGCGATCGCCGACGACCGGCGCATCCTCGCGTCGCTCGAGGCGAGCGGCGAGCTCGCCCGCTACGTCGCGCTCGGCGAGGAACGCATCGCGGGTCGACGCCCGCTGCAGATCCCACCCGGTCCCAGCGTCCATCGTGGTGCGCAGCGTCCATCCGGGGCCGCGACGCCCGCCGGTGCGACCGGCACGTCGGACAACACCTACCTCAGCGTCCGCCTCGATGCCGAGGGCGTGCTGCTCGCGGTCGACGCGGACGAGGCCTGGCTCTCCACCGCCCGGCCCGAGCACCTCAAGAACGCGCTCGCGACCGCCTTCCGCGACGCCGCCCGGCACCTCCTCGACCGACCCATCCAGGGAGCCTGACATGGCCGACTCGATCCACGTCGACGCCCAACGCATCGCCGAGGCGTCCGCAGGGTGGTACGCCATGACCACCGACATCGCCAGCGCGAGCTTCCTCGTCGCGGACGGGCTCGGGCAGGGTGAGGCCTTCGGCGAGCTCGCCACCCTGGCCGGCATCCCGCCGCTCCACAACGAGCTCGTCTCGGCGCTGCACGTCGCCCTCGGCGACGCACTCGCCGCGGCCGGCCGGATCTCGCGGCTGCTGGAGGCCGTCGCCCACGACTTCGGGGTCACCGACGACGAGATCGCCGCGGCCCAGCAGAAGATCAAGAGCGAGGTGGCCGCGCGATGAGCGTCGGGGCCCTCGAGACCTTCTCGGACCTCGAGTCCGAGATCGAGCAGAAGCTCAGCGACTTCAAGGACAAGATCCAGGAGGCGCTCGAGTGGGTCAAGCAGAAGTGGGACGACTCCGGCTTCACCTCGGGCTGGCGGTTCCTGTCCCCCGGGTGGGCCGCGCTCGTCGAGCACTACGCCCACAAGCTCGAGGACGCGTTCCAGGCGATCTGGGACAAGTTCGAGCAGATGTGCAAGGACATCTGGGAGACCGTCGACCAGCTCTTCGCGACGCCGTGGAAGCTCATGGAGCTCCAGTCGTCCTACATCCAGGCGGCGGAGAAGCTGCGCGGCCAGTCGATCACGATCAGCCAGATGGTCCACGACGTCGGCAAGGGCTGGGAGGGCGACGCGTTCGACTCCTACTCGCAGGTCGCGACGGAGTTCTCCAACGCCCTCGGCGGCATCGACCAGGGACTGACGAAGACGGCGGCGGCGTACGCCACCGGGGCGAAGGAGATCCTCGAGACCTGGCGCACCGTCATCTCGGCGATCCTCAGCTATGCCGGTGACGTCGTCGACGCCATCCAGGAGGGCACCGACGCCGGCAAGGTCCTGACCCTCGACACCGGCCCGGCGATCAAGGTCATCCTCGATGCCGCCATCAAGGCCGCCCAGCTGCTGAACGACCTGTCCGGCACCTTCGACACCGACGCGACCATCAACATCGCGATGTGGAACGACCTCAACGCCGGGCTCCCCGGCCTCGAGTCAGGCAACGGCTGGCCGCAGATGGCGACCGGCGACGTGTCCGACATCAAGGACAAGGGCGACTGGGAGCACCACTAGCCCCGTGCGGGATCCGGGTCGGGATCAGCGGAAGCGCAGCGTCCCGGCGTACCACTGGTTGGTCCAGAGCTTGTCCGTGCGGACGCGGGTGCCGGAGTACGGCGCGTGCAGGACCCAGCGGTGCCCGTGGTTGAAGCCGGCGTAGACGCCGACGTGGTAGACCCCGCCGCCGTCGTAGAAGAAGATCAGGTCGCCGCGGCGCATGGCGCTGCGCGGGATCCGCTTGGCGAAGTGGGCCTGGGCCGACGACGTCCGCGGGATGTGCTTGAAGCCGGCGTGGCGGTAGCTGAAGAACGTCAGGCCGGAGCAGTCGAAGCGGCTCGGGCCGGCGGCGCCGTACGCGTAGGGGTCGCCCTTCTGGTGGACGGCGATGCCGACGGCGCGGCTGATCCGGTTGGCGGTGCGCTGACGCTCGGTCAACTGGTGGCCGGACTTGTGGCCGGTCTGCGCTGCGTGACCGGACGACGCCATCATGGCGTGCGCGTCGGTCGAGGGTGCGGTGGCCAGCAGGCCGATGGCGAGGGCACCGCTGCAGGCGATGCGGAGGCCGGTGCGGCCGAGGCCGCGGACGAGCATGGGCATGGTGGTGGACATGTGCGTGGTTCCTTCCCACGCCTGCGAGGTGAGCTGTCGGGTTCGGGCGAGGAAGGTGCCCGGCCACTGACCCGGTGCGGGTCGGTGGCTTCACCCCGAGCGGCCGGAGCCGCATGAAGAGTGGTTCCCCCACTCCTGCCCGTGGATCTTCTGCGTCGGTCGCGGTGGACCTGGCGGACCGGTGCCCGGGCGGGCAGGACTCGGCGTTCCCGGGATCGGCTGTGCGTGTGCACGGTGGTGCAATCGTCAATGACAGTAACCAGACGATTCACGCGATCACGAGTCGGCAAACGCAGATTTGCGTGGTCCGCACCACACCTCTCGCCTGAATTTCCGGCAGAACGGGGCGAAGGTCACACCCGGCTCAGGCCAGGATGCGGCCCTCGTCGAGCCGGATCACCCGGTCGGCGACCTCCCAGACCCGCTCGTCGTGGGTCGAGACGAGCATCGCCGTACCCCCGCGGGCGGCGTCCTCCAGGGCCGTCACGACCTGGGCGACGTGGTCGTCGTCCTGGTGCCCGGTGGGCTCGTCGAGGACGGCCACGCGCGACCCCAGGACGAGCGCGCGTGCGACCGCGGTGCGCTGCTGCTCGCCGAGCGAGGTCTCGGCGATCCCGCGCCGGGTGAAGGAGGTCAGGTCGAGCGCCTCCGCGAGCCGGGCGAACGCCTCGGCCGGATCGACGCCGGCGCGGTAGGCCGGCAGGCAGACGTTGTCCTCGACGGACAGCCCGACGAGCAGGCCGTGCTGCTGGGGTACGACGGCCACGACGGCCCAGTCCGCGACGCCGGCGGTCGGTCGGCCGTCGATGGTGACGGAGCCGTGCTCGGGCGACTCGAAGCCCGCCGCGAGGTGGCAGACCGTGGTCTTGCCGGACCCCGACGGGCCGGCGAGGGCGACCAGCTCGCCCGGCTCGACGCGCAGCGACAGGTCGTGCAGCACCTCGACCCGGCCGGCGCCGGCGCCGTACCCGTGGCTGACCCCGCTGATCTCGAGCGCACTCATGTCGGCTCCTCGGGACGGCGCAGCCGGACCTCGTCGCCCACCGTCTCGACGACGACCCGGCGGGAGGGGAACAGGTCGAGCACGTCGGGCGGCAGCTGCAGCCGGCCGGTGGAGTCGATGACCGCGGCCGTTGCCCGACGGCCCGCGGTCTCGCTGGAGACGACGCCGTGCCGCAGCCGGAGCAGCCGGTCGGCCCGATGGGTGACCCGG
Organism: Nocardioides pollutisoli; assembly: GCF_040045055.1. Classification (NCBI taxonomy): domain Bacteria; kingdom Bacillati; phylum Actinomycetota; class Actinomycetes; order Propionibacteriales; family Nocardioidaceae; genus Nocardioides; species Nocardioides pollutisoli. The sequence continues at coordinate 2,774,291 of NZ_JBDZDU010000001.1, read as the reverse complement.
TCGTCGTGGCTGCTGATCACGACCGCCGAGCCGGCGGCAGCCGCCGCGAGCAGGGCCTCCATGACGCGGTCGGCGTTGGCATGGTCGAGCTCGGCGGTGGGCTCGTCGGCGACGATCAACGACGGGGTGCCGACCAGGGCGATGGCCACGGCGAGCCGCTGCTGCTCACCGCCGGAGAGTGCGGACGGTCGGTGGTCGGCCCGGTCGCTGAGGCCGACCGCCGCCAGCGCCTCGTCGAGGTGGTCGTGGGAGGCGCCGCGCCAGGACGCGACCTGGCCGAGCTGGTCGCAGGCGCGCAGGTGCGGGAAGATCGCCCCCGAGGAGCGCTGCGGCACGAAGCCGATCCGCTTGCGGCGCAGGCGGCGCAGCTCGCGGGTGGACGCGACCGCGACGTCGCTGCCGAGCACGGTCAGCCGCCCGGCGCTCGGTCGGTCGCGGGCGCCGAGCAGGGTCAGCAGGCTGCTCTTGCCGCTGCCCGAGGGTCCGGCGACCACGGTCAGGGCGCCGGGCTCCAGCTCCAGCCCGATGCCCCGCAGCGCATGGGTCTCCCCCGTGACGGAGCGGAAGACCTTGACGAGGTCCTCGCAGGAGACGATGTCATCCACCGGCACGGAGCACCTCCGCTGCGGAGCGACGACGGGTGAGGACGGTGCCGGCGACCCAGGCCAGCAGCACCAGGGCCACCAGGACCCCGAGCAGCCAGACGAGGTCGCTCCACTGCGGCCGCGGCTGGGAGAGCGGGGGGATCCGGGCCGCGGCGTCGATGATGACCGGCCCGAGGACCAGGACGGCGGCGGCGATCAGCGCCGCGACGACGGCCGTCGCCACGGCGTACCCCACCTCCCAGGCGCGGGCCCGGGCCAGGTCGGCGGGGCGGTATCCCATCCGGCGCAGCAGCACGTCGGAGACGGCGTCGCGGTCGGAGAGGCGCAGCGCGAGCACCAGGCCGGCGGCGAGCGCGAGGGCGAGCACGACCCCACCGAGGGCGAGCACGTAGCCCGCGGCCCAGGTGGAGGCGACCAGGCCGTTCTCGACCCGGGCCTCGGTCGCGGTCTCGAGGGTGCCGTCGGTGGTGATGTCCGCGGCGCCGAGCTGACTGCGGAGAGCGTGCCCGGAGGCCTGGCTCCACACGACGGAGGTCAGCTGTCCTCCCGGCCCGATGCTGCCGGGGTCCACCTTCTTGCGCGGGTCCACGGGGGGCGGAACCAGCTTGAACAGGCGTCGGCTGTCGATGACGACGGTGACCGAGCCGGGCTCGGTCTCGGAGCCCGGGAACGCGTCCACCACCCCGAGGACGTAGACGGGCACGGTGACGACGGAGTCGAAGCTGATGAGCGTCTCGGCGCCGGCCTTCAGGTTCGTGTCACCGGCCAGGATCACCGGCAGCCCGCGCTCCTTCGTCGGCAGCCGCGGGACCAGCGCCCGGCCCGCGTCGAGCTCGCCCGAGCCACCCCAGTCGGCGACGTCGGCGAACGAGCCCGGGTCGATCGCCATCAGCGGCACCTGGCTCTCGTTGGGCGGCAGCGCGACGTTGCGGCGCCAGACGAGCGTGGTGTCGTCGACGGGCGGGTAGACGGCCCGGTCGGTGCCCTGCCCCCGGAAGTCGTCGACGACCTCGAGCGTCGTCTCGGTCCCGGCGAGGGCCGCGGTCTTGTCGGCGACTCCCTGGTCGATGCCGCGCTGGACGGTCAGCGTGTAGGCGAACAGCCCGAGCGAGACGGCGACGACCGCGGACAGCGCGACGACCTCGCGGAGCACGGGTCCGGTACGCCGGGCGGCGAGCCACCGCGGCGTCCCCGGGCGCGCCCGGGTCGAGCGGTGGGCGCGCACCCACGCCCCACCGCGGATGACCAGCATCGCCACGGAGGCCGTGACGAGGAACGGGAAGGCCGTGGTGAGCGGCGTGGTCGCTCGGCCGGTGATCTCGACCGTGAGGACCGCGAAGCCGACCACGACCGTGACCACCACCAGCGCGGTCCCCCAGGGCACCGAGACCCGGCTCCGGCCCAGCCGGGAGATCCGGTCGAGCCGGTCGGTCGCCAGCGCGGAGAAGCCGGCGGTCACGGCGATGAGCAGCAGCCCGACGGCACCGGCGACGGCTGCGTGGACGACCTCGTCCTGGGTGATCGGCACGCCGGCCACGGTCGGCGGGCCGGCCACCGCGACGCCGAGCTGGGCGAGACCGACCCCGGCGGGCACGGCGAGGACGCAGAGGAGCAACGCCTCGAGGGCGGCGAGCAGGGTGAGCTCGAGCGGGCGGAGGCCGAGACCGCTGGCGAGCAGCTGCTCGCGGCGCCGGTTGAGGCCGATGAGCACCCAGGCGGCGACCAGGAGGAGCCCGGCGAGCACCTCGCCGGCGACGGCGTACGGCCGCACCTGGGTGCGGGCCGAGCTGGACGTGCTCTCGGACGCATCGACGATCGAGGGCAGGCCGGTGATCACGTCGAGCGACGCGGGGGCCGGCAGGGCGTCGGCGAGCTCGCCGTAGACGGGCGTGCTGCCGTCGAACGCGGCGTCGCCGTACGCCGCCGTCTGGTCGACCGCGACGGCCGCCTCGTCCGGCGTCACGTCGGGGTCGAGCAGCAGGTCGGCGACGTAGAACGGGTGCTCCTGCACCTTCGGCGCGATCCGGTCGAAGGTCGCCCGGCTGACGATCGCCATCGGGGTGACCAGCTTGGGCGAGGTGGGGTCGTGCGGCAGGAACCAGCGCTCGGAATCGGGCAGCGCGGCGAGGTCGGCCGGGAGCGGCGAGCCGGGCTCGGGCTCGTAGGTGCCGGAGAGCGTGATCGGGCGGAGGTGACGGCTGGTGCCGAGGAAGGTCTGCTCCATGCCGATCTTGAGCTCGTCGCCGATCTTGAGGTGCAGCTCGTCGGCGGTCGCCGTGGGCAGCCAGACCCCCGGGTCGTCGTCAGCGGCGCCGAGCGCCGCGAGGGCGCCGTCGTGGTACCAGAGGACCGCGGGTGAGCTCGTCCCGTCGGCGCGGGCGACCGGGTGGTTGGTCTGGCTCTGACCGACCCCGGTGGCGGTCACCGTCGGCTCGCCGTACGACGGCATCGCGGACAGCGGGTCCAGGAACGGGTCGATGTCGCTGACGACGCCGTCCCAGGTGACGCGGAGGTCGCCGGACTGGTCGCCGTACGGACCGGCGGCCCCGGCCGCGAGGCCGTCGGAGAGCGCGGTCGATCGGGCGGTCTCGACGAACAGCGCGGGAGCGACCACGGACCCGACGAACAGGGTGGCGGCCACCAGGACGAGCACCGCCCACCCGGGCGTCCGGGCGAGCCGGAACGGCGCGGCCCACCACAACGGGTGGGACCGGGGCCTCGTCACCCGGTCACCCTAAGCGAGTGGGAGCGCTTCCACCACACCTATCCCGGAACGACCTCCGTGACCAGGTCGGCGACCGAGTCGACGATGCGGGTCGGGCGGTAGGGGAAGGTCTCGACGTCCTCGGGACGCGTCGAGCCGGTCGTGACCAGGATGGTCCGCAGCCCGGCCTCGAGCCCGCTGATGATGTCGGTGTCCATCCGGTCGCCCACCATCACGGTGGTCTCGGAGTGCGCCTCCAGCCGGTTGAGGGCGCTGCGCATCATCAGCGGGTTGGGCTTGCCGATGAAGTACGGCGTGCGCCCGGTCGCGGTGCTGATCAGCGCCGCGACCGACCCGGTCGCGGGGAGCATGCCGTGCTGGCTGGGTCCGCTCACGTCGGGGTTGGTGGCGATGAACCGCGCGCCGGAGGCGACCAGCCGGATCGCCCGGGTGATCGCCTCGAAGGAGTAGGTCCGGGTCTCCCCCAGCACCACGTAGTCGGGGTCACGGTCGGTCATCACGTAGCCGATGTCGTGCAGCGCCGTCGTCAGGCCGGCCTCGCCCACGACGTACGCCGTGCCGTGCGGGCGCTGGTCGTCGAGGAACTGGGCGGTCGCGAGCGCGGAGGTCCAGATGGCGTCCTCGGGCACGTCGATGCCGCTGCCGAGCAGCCGGGCGCGGAGGTCGCGCGGGGTGAAGATCGAGTTGTTGGTCAGCACCAGGAAGCGACGACCGGACGACTTGAGCGCCTCGATGAACTCCTGGGCCCCCGGGATCGGGACCTCCTCGTGGACGAGGACGCCGTCCATGTCCGTCAGCCAGGTCTCCACGGGGCGCGAGGCGGTCATGGCGGCATTGTGTCAGGGGCGGGATTCAGGGGTGGGGCGTCAGCGGCGGGGCAGGAGCAGGTCGATGCCGTCCGCGGGGTGCTCGCCGGTCACGCGACCACCGAGGGCCTCCACGACGGTGCGCACCTGGCCCATCCGGTCGAGCGTCTCGTTGTCGAGCTCGGTCGCGGGCGCCGGACCGGCGCAGAGGACGTGGATCCGCAGGTGTCCGCCGGGCTCGCCGCGGAAGGTGATCCGCACAGCGCCCGAGCCACGTCGTACGACGTCGGCGAGCAGCAGGTCGGTCACGTGCTCGACCGGACCCGGCGTGTAGGTCAGCTCGAGGTCGCCCTCGACCGCGGCGGTCACGGCCCGGTTGCGGGCCCCGAGCCGGTCGGCCCAGCGCTGGGCGAGCTGGGCGGACAGGTCGGACAGGGGCAGCTCGGCGCCGACGACGAGGCTGCCGCGCCGGGTGATCTCGACCAGCTCGGTGGCGACCGCCGTGACCTCCTCGACGCGGGTCAGGCAGCGGTTGACCGCCTCCTTGGCGTCGAGCGGGATGTCGTCGCGCAGCGTGAGGTCCTCGAGCTCGAGGCGGATACCGGTCAGCGGGGTGCGCAGGACGTGGGAGGCGTGCTCGGCGAAGGCCCGCTCGCGGTGGACGCGGTCCTCGAGCTGGAAGGCGCTCGAGCGCAGGGCGTTGGAGATCGCCAGCGCCTCCGGCACCCGCGTCTTGGGGAGGTCCAGGTCGAAGCGGCCCCGGCCCAGCGCCGCGGCGGCGACCGCCAGCCGCTGGAAGGGCGAGGAGAGCGCCGAGGCGACCAGGAAGCCGGCCATGCCGGCGACGACGGCGATGAGGAGGAAGAGCGCGCCGATGGAGCCCAGGTCGCGGCCGATGACGTCGCGCACGACCGACGGCGACTCGCTGACGATCACGCTGGACCCACCGCTGACGGTGGAGCGGGCCGAGATGTCCCGGTCGAGGTCGCCGTCGCCCGCGTAGTCCTCGCCGTGGACGACGATCGGGTCTCCCGTGCCGGCAGGGTCGTACTCGAGCCGGTCCTTGGGCCCGACCAGGCCGGTGAGGAAGTCCTCGTCGACGGTGCCGCCGCCGGCCTGCCGGTCCTCGACGATGGAGCTGATCAGCTCGGCGTCCTGGCCCAGCTGTCCCGCGGACTGCTCGCGGATCAGGTCTCGGAGCACGTAGGTCCGCACGGCACCGGCTCCGAGGAGCAGGACGACGGTCAGGACGATGAAGGCGAAGGTGAGGCGTTCACGCATCCGGGGTGCCGCCTTCGAGGCGGAATCCCACGCCTCGAACGGCAACCACTCGATCCGTCACGCCCATGCTTTCCAGCTTCTGGCGGAGTCGACCGATGGTGACGTCGAGCGTCTTGGTCGAGCCGTACCAGTTCTCGTCCCACACATCGGCCATCAGCCGGCCGCGGGAGACGACCTTGTCCCGGTTGGCGGCGAGGATGTTCAAGACCTCGAACTCCTTGCCGGTGAGCGGGATCTCCTCGGCGCCGGCGTAGACCCGGCGGGCGTCGACATCGATCCGCAGACCATCGGGCGGACCCTCGTCGACCACGGTGGTGACCGCGGAGGAGGTACGGCGCAACAGAGCACGGACCCGTGCTTGCAGCTCGGCCAGGCCGAAAGGCTTGGCCAGGTAGTCGTCCGCCCCGTAGTCGAGGCCGACGACCCGATCCAGCTCGCCGGCCCGCGCGGTGACGATGATGATCGCCCCCTCGTAGCCGGCTTCCCGTGCCCGTCGACAGACCTCGAGGCCGTCGATGTCCGGGAGCCCGAGGTCGAGGATCATGAGCTCGGGTGCCGACGCCAGGCCGTCGAGCGCCTTCTGGCCGCTCTCCACCCACTCGACGTCGTACCCCTCACGTTCCAGCGTCCGAACGAGGGGAAATGCAATGTCCTCCTCGTCCTCAACGACTAGAACTCGATGCGCCATGGGAGCGAGCATAGGACCCGCGTCGCTCCGACTGAGGCCGATACTCACGGTTTGACCTCGTGGAGCACCGCCGAGTCCGCCTCGGTGCCGTCGCTCGGCGGGCGCAGGGTGGGCTGCTTGGCCATCAGTCGTCGCGACATCAGCAGCGCCAACGCCATCGCCGACCCGACGGTCAGCAGCCATCCCTGGGGGTGGAAGAGGAAGAGGTAGGCCCACCCGACCCACGGGACGCTGAACGCGACCCGGGACATGGTCTGGCCTGCGGGGCGGAGCGTCCAGGGGTCGACCGCGGTCTCGGCGTCGCCCTTCGTGACGATGCCCTCGGGTCCGATCGCCACGATCCGATGGGTCACCATGCCGTCCACATCGGCAGCGGCGGGCGGCTCATAAGTGATCACGTCACCGGGGCGCAGATCACTGACGGGTACGACGCGCTCGAAGACGATCGAGCCCTGGCCGATGGAGCCGGCCATCGAGTCGCCGCTCATCACGTAGCGCTCGAGGCCCAGGCCGATGGGCAGCAGCACCAAGAAGGTGACCGGCCCGAAGACGACGATGGACAGCAGAAGGCGCCCCCACGGCGTGGGCGCCGGGCGGTGGGGAGCGGTTTCGATCTCCATGGTTCGTTGTCTTCCGAGATGTCCGAGTGGGGGCGAGTGTGGACCGGTCCGTCCGGCGTTCCCCCCAGATACGCCGGACGGACCTGTCCACTTACTCGGAGAGCGGCACGCTCGGCGTTCCCCCCAGATACGCCGCGCGCTTCGCCCGTTCGGTCTGACGCCGACCGTCCGCGCTCCCCCCAGAGGCGCGGGCGGCCATCGTCAGGCCTGCGGGGCCCTTATCGGCCCCACGTCTTCAGTTGTTCACCACTTGCGTCGTCACTCAGCACCCGTGTTGGAGTTCACCCACGAGTAGCTCGCGACCGCCGGCTCGCCCTGGTTGGCGAACGGCGCGTCCTTGGGCAGCGACACCGTGAACGTGAAGACGCTCGACCCACCCGGGGGCAGGTTGCCCACGTCCTGGGACACGTCGTTCATCGCTCCGAAGGTGCCGTCGTAGACGGTGCGACCGTCGTGCTCGATCTTCAGGTTGAGCTCGCCGTTGGCGAACGTCGCCGGAGCGGCGTTCTCCTCGAAGGAGAGCCGCGAGTCCTCGGCACCCGAGTTGCGGATCGTCACGTTGCGCGAGACCGACTCACCCGGCTCCATCGTCGAGATGGTGAGCGTGGCGCCCTGGTTGGCATCGGCCTGCAGACGGATGCCCGCACCACCCTCGTTGGCGCTGGTCCACGGAACACCCATGACCATCGCGAGCGCCCCCGCGCCGACGACGGTGGCCACGGGCAGGATGAACTTCTTGGCCGAGGTCGCCGACGCCCGAGCGGACGGTGTCCTCGCGGACGGCATCGTCGTGGTGGTCATGGATTTCCCCCGGTACTGCTGGTGTTGTGACCCTCACGCTAGGCGCGGGGCTTCCACGCGCGGTCCACGCGTTTCCCACACCGGTGCCACTGTTTGGTAACAGATGACGATCAGGTAACAGGCAGGAAGAGGTCTCCGAGGTCGGCGATCCGGGCGAGCACCTGGTCGGGGCTGAACTGGTCGAGCCCGAGGGGGTCGTCGGCCCCTTCCGCGACCTCGTCCCAGGTGACCGGCGTGGCCACCGTGGGCCGCTCGCGACCGCGCAGGGAGTACGGCGAGATCGTGGTCTTCGACCCGGCGTTCTGCGACCAGTCGAGGAAGACCTTGCCGCCGCGGCGGGCCTTCGTCATGGTCGCGGTGACCAGCTTGGGATGCTCCGCCTGGAGCTCCTCGGCGACCTCCTTGGCCAGCGCCGTGGACTCGTCGGAGGGCAGCCGCTTGGGCAGCTCGGCGTACAGGTGGAGGCCCTTGCTGCCACTGGTGACCGGCCGGGCGACCAGGTCCCGCTCGGCGAGCTTGTCGCGGACCAGCAGCGCGACCTGGCAGCACTCGTGGAGCCCGGCCGGCTCGCCGGGGTCGAGGTCGATGACCAGCCGGTCGGCGTTGCGCGGCTGACCGTTGCGACCGACGGTCCACTGGTGGACGTGGAGCTCGAGCGCGGCGAGGTTGACCAGCCAGGTGAGGGTGGCCAGGTCGTCGACGATCGGGAAGACGAGGGTGTCTCCCCCCGATCCACCTCTGGTCGACTGCGCGCGGGAGCCGGTCGTGGGCACCTTCGCGGTGTGGACCCAGGAGGGGGTGCCGCCCGGGACGTTCTTCTCGAAGAAGCTCGACTCCTGGACGCCGTGCGGCCAGCGGATCCGGGTGACGCAGCGGTCCTTGAGGTGCGGCAGCATGGTCGGCGCGACCTGGGCGTAGTAGTTGAGGACCTCGCCCTTGGTGAAGCCGGTGCGCGGGTAGAGCACCTTGTGGAGGTTGCTGATCGTGAGGGTGCGGCCGTCGACCTGGACGCGGACCTCTTCCTTCTCCGCGGGCATCAGCGGCCGATCGCGATCACGGGGCGCTTGTCGGGGTCGAGACGGCCCATCAGCCGCTTAATGAACACACGCGGTGCGCTGACGCAGCCGGCCGTCGCCCCGGAGCCGTTGACGTGGAGGAAGATCCCGGCACCGCGGTGGCGCACCTGGCCGTGGTTGAAGCTGGTGACGATCGACCACTCGTACTGCTGCGGGTAGTCCGTCAGGCGCTCGGAGGCGTTCTCGGCGCTGGCCGGGAGGCGCCAGCGGAAGCCGCCCTGGCTCTGGTTGCGGTAGCGGTTGTAGTAGCGCGAGGCGTTGTCCTCGACCCAGAAGTCCCCGCGCCGCACCTGGCGGTAGCGCAGGTCCCACGAGCTGCTGCCCGGGTGCATCCCGAACGCCCAGGTCAGGTCGTAGGTGCCGATCGGGGTCGTGCCGGTGCCCTGGTGGCGGCGCTCGCCGACCACGAGCCCGCCGTACCCGATCCGGCCGTCGGTGGCCTGCAACCGGCGCTCCCAGGCCCCGTCGCGCAGCCGCCAGAGCGTGACCCGGGCGCGATAGCCGCGCGTGTGGTTGACCGTGACGACCTGGGTGGTGCGCGCGTGGAGCACGACGTCGACACCGTCGAGGCGCACGTGGACCGGCTCGGAGTGCGGCTCGGCCTGACGCTGCGCCTCGGCCGGTGCCGGGGCGAGGAGGGCCGCGGTGAGCAGGAGAAGGAGAAGGCGCTTCACAGGTCCTCCGGGGCGAGATCGGCGCGGACCCCCTGGAACGAGGGCTGTCGCAACCGGTCGTACCCACGTCCGTGGGTGTCGATGTCCACGACGAGGACCGGTTCGAGCCAGTGGGTGCCGGCCGCGTCGACCCGCGGCACCTCGTCGGTGAACGGGCTCTCGCTGCTGCTCAGCCCGGCGACCAGCTCGGTCAGGACCTTGCTCTGCTTCGGTCCGATGCCGCTCCCGACCCGGCCCCGGTAGAGGAGCCCGTCGGGGGTCTGCTCCCCCACGAGGAGGGCCGCGAGCCGGTCGGACGTGCCCTCCTGGGGCCGCCACCCGCCCACGACGTACGAGAGCCGGTGGCGGTGGGCGAGCTTCTGCCAGTGGGGCGTGCGCTCACCGAAGACGTAGCGCGACGTGCGCCGCTTGCTGACGATGCCCTCGAGCCCCTGCTGGAGGGTCGCCTCGAAGAGCATCGCGCCGTCGTCGTACGGCGCAGGGACCTGCCACGACCCGTCGAGGCCGAGGCCGGTGAGCAGCTCGCGGCGGGCCTCGAGCGGCTCGGACGTGAGGTCGCGGCCGTCGAGGCGGAGCAGGTCGAACACCATGTAGATGGCCGGTACCGCGTCGGCCAGCCGGGCGATCGTCGTCGCGTTGCGGACGTGCATCCGCTCCTGGAGGGTGCGGAAGTCCGGGAGCCCGCGCTCGTTGAGCGCGATGATCTCGCCGTCGACGAGCAGGTCGCGCTCACCGAGCGGGCTCGTGGACAGCTCGGGCCAGGCGACGGTGATGTTGTTCTCGTTGCGGCTGGTCATCCGCACGACGCCGTCGCGGACGTCGGTGAGCGCCCGGACGCCGTCCCACTTCACCTCGTGGGTCCACGCCTCGCCGACCGGCACGTGGGTCGCCTTGGTCGCGAGCATCGGGCGCATGCCTGACATCATGCCTTCCGTGAACTCGACTCGTCCGCTCGACAATGGGACGTACGCCGTGGTCGGTGCAGGACCGTCCGGCCTGGCGGCGGCCCGCAACCTGCAGCGGTTCGGCATCCCCTGGGAGGGCTACGAGCTGGCCTCGGGCGTCGGCGGGCTGTGGGACATCGACGGTCCGCGGAGCACGGTCTACGAGTCGGCCCACCTGATCTCGTCGAAGCGCACGACCGAGTTCACCGAGTTCCCGATGCGCGACGAGGTCGCCGACTACCCGTCGCACCGCGAGCTGCTCGGCTACTTCCGGGACTTCGCGGCCGCCCACGCCCTCGCGGACGGGTTCTCGTTCGGCACCGAGGTCGTCTCCGCCCGGCCGTCGGGCGACGGTGGCTGGATCGTCGTGTCGTCCGGGCCGGAGGGCACCGTCGAGCGCCGGCACGCGGGCCTGCTGGTCGCCAACGGCACGCTCAGCGAGCCGGCGGTGCCGCAGTTCGCGGGCAGCTTCGACGGCGAGGTGATCCACACCAGCGCCTACAAGTCGCCGTCGATCTTCGCCGGCAAGCGGGTGCTGATCATCGGCGCCGGCAACTCGGGCTGCGACATCGCGGTCGACGCGGTCCACCACGCGGCGTCCGTCGACATCTCGGTGCGCCGCGGCTACTACTTCGTGCCGAAGTACCTCTTCGGCAAGCCCGCCGACACCCTCAACCAGGGCAAGCCGCTGCCGCCGCGGATCAAGCAGGCGATCGACTCGCGGGTGCTCCGGCTCTTCACCGGTGACCCGGTGAAGTTCGGCTTCCCGGCGCCCGACTACAAGATCTACGAGTCGCACCCGATCGTGAACTCGCTGATCCTCCACCACCTCGGCCACGGCGACCTGAGCGTCAAGCCGGACGTCGACCGGTTCGACGGCGACGGGGTCGTCTTCAAGGACGGCTCGAGGACGCCGTACGACGTCATCGTGCTGGCCACGGGCTACCACCTGCACTACCCGTTCCTGAGCCCGGAGCTGCTGCGCTGGGAGGGGCACGGCACGGCGCCGGACCTCTACCTCAACGTCTTCACGCAGGAGGACCCGAACCTCTTCGTGCTCGGGATGATCGAGGCCTCCGGCATCGGGTGGCAGGGCCGCTACGAGCAGGCCGAGCTGGTCGCGGCGTACCTCAGGGCCCGCACGACGGCCCCAGGTGCCGCCGCCGCGCTGGAGCAGCGGATCGCCGGGCCGCGACCTGATCTCTCCGGCGGATATCACTACCTCGGGCTGGAACGTATGTCCTACTACGTCAACAAGGACGCCTACCGCCGAGCCGTGCGGTCGGAGATCGAACGACTCGGGCAGGACCCAGGAGCCATCGCATGACCGTGTTGCTCGCCCCTCTTGTCAGTGCGCTCGTCACCGACATCGACGACGTCAACATCGACTTCAGCTCGGGCGCCTCGACCGTCTTGAAGATCATCATCGCGACGATCCTCTTCGGCATCGCGCTGGACACGAAGATCTCCGACTTCACCGCCGTGCTGCGGCGCCCCTTCCCGATCGCGGTCGGCATCGTCGCGCAGTTCCTGCTGCTGCCGGCGCTGACGCTGCTGCTGACGATCGTGCTCGACGTCCGCGGCTCGATCGCGCTCGGCATGATCCTGGTCGCCTGCTGCCCGCCGGGGAACGTCTCCAACATCCTCACCCACCGCGCGGGCGGTGACGTGGCGCTGTCGATCTCGATGACCGCCATCAGCAACCTGCTGACGATCTTCATGCTGCCGATCAACTTCGCCTTCTGGGGTGGCCTCTCCCCCCACGGCAGCGACGTCCTGACGTCGGTCGACCTCGACCCGGTGAAGACGTTCTTCGAGATCGCGCTGGTGATCGGGCTGCCGTTCGTCGCGGGTGTCTCGATCGCCCATTTCCGGCCGCGGGCCGCGCACCGCATCCACCAGGTCGCCGGACCGGTCGCCTTCGTGATGCTCCTGCTCATCATCGTGCTGGCGTTCATCGGCAACTGGAGCATCTTCACGAACTACATCACCCTCGTGCTGCTCGCGGTCTTCCTGCAGCACCTGATGGCGCTGGCGCTCGGCTACGGCGTCGCGCGCGGCACGCAGCTGCCGAGTCGCAGTCGCAAGGCGATGACCTTCGAGGTCAGCGTGCGCAACACCGGCCTCGGGCTGGTGCTGGTCTTCGCCTACTTCGACGGGCTGGGCGGCATGGCGCTGGTGGCCGCATGGTGGGGCCTCTACGACATCCTCGCGGGGCTGATCGTCGCCACCGTCTGGAAGCGGCGTACGGCGGACGTCGCGGAGCCGGTGGCCGCGTGAAGGTGCTGGTGACGGGAGGCGGCGGCTTCCTCGGACGGTCGGTGGTCGCGGGGCTGACGGCGGCTGGCCACGAGGTCGTGAGCGCCGACCTGCGCCCGCCGTCCGTCGTCATGGACGTGACGTCCAAGTCCGCGGTCCACACCGTGATCGGCGAGGTCCGGCCGGAGGTCGTCGTGCACCTCGCGTCGATCGTGACGCCGGGACCGGGCTCGACGCGCGACCTGGAGTACGCCGTCGACGTCGACGGCACCCGGCACGTCCTCGACGCCTGCGTCGCCCACGGCGTCCGACGCGTCGTCGTGTCGTCCAGCGGGGCGGCGTACGGCTACCACCCCGACAACCCGGACTGGATCACCGAGGACCAGCCGGTGCGCGGCAACGAGGTCTTCGCCTACAGCCACCACAAGCGGCTGGTCGAGGAGATGCTGCCGGCGTACCCCTCGCTGGAGCAGGTGGTGCTCCGGATCGGGACCATCCTGGGCGCCAGCGTCGACAACCAGATCACGGCGCTCTTCGAGCGCAAGCGGCTGCTCAAGATCCGGGGCTCGGAGTCGCCGTTCGTGTTCATCTGGGACACCGACGTGGTGGCCGTGATCTCCCAGGCGGTGACGGGGTCGGTCACCGGGGTCTTCAACGTCGCCGGCGACGGCGCACTGACCATCTCGGAGATCGCCGAGCTGCTGGGCAAGCCGGTCCTGACCATCCCCGAGCCGGTGCTCCGCACGGCCCTGGCGGTGCTGTCCCGGCTCGGCCTGTCGCCGTACGGACCGGAGCAGACGATGTTCCTGCAGTACCGCCCGGTGCTCGACAACACCCGCCTCAAGACCGTCTTCGGCTACACCCCGACCCGAACTTCTCGCCAGGCCTTCGATGAATGGCGTGGGTCGCGCCGGTCATACTGAGGCATGCGAGCAATCTGGAAGGGCGCCGTGTCGTTCGGGCTGGTGAGCGTGCCCGTGAAGCTCTACTCCGCCACTGAGTCGCACGACGTGTCGTTCCGGCAGGTGCACGCCAAGGACGGCGGACGGATCAAGTACCAACGCGTGTGCTCGATCGACGGCGAGGAGGTCGCGTACGCCGACATCGCCAAGGGCTACGAGACCGAGGACGGCGAGATGGTCATCCTCACCGACGACGACATGGCCGAGCTGCCGTCGACGTCGTCGCGGGAGATCTCGGTCGAGAAGTTCGTCCCGTCCGACCAGATCGACCCGATGCTGTTCGAGAAGGCCTACTACCTCGAGCCCGAGAAGTCCGGCGCGAAGCCGTACGGCCTGCTCCGCCAGGCCCTGGTCGACTCCGACCGGATGGCCGTCGTCACCGTCGCCCTGCGCCAGCGCACCTCGGTGGCCGTGCTCCGCGTGCGCGACGACGTGATCGTCCTGCAGACGATGATGTGGCCCGACGAGATCCGCACGCCTGACTTCTCCGTCGAGACCGGTGACGTGAAGCCGGCCGAGGTCAAGATGGCCAACATGCTCGTCGAGACGCTCGCCGGCGACTTCGACGCGACCGAGTTCGAGGACGACTACGCCGGGGCCGTCGAGTCCCTGGTCAAGGCGAAGATCGAGGGTGGCGAGGTCAAGCGCACCGAGACCTCGACGAAGTCCTCCGGCGAGGTGGTCGACCTCCTCGCGGCGCTCCAGCGCTCGGTGGACGCAGCCAAGACCGCTCGTGGTGAGTCCTCGTCCTCCTCGGACGAGAAGCCGGCTGCGAAGAAGACCGCCAAGAAGGCTCCCGCGAAGAAGGCCGCCGCCAAGAAGTCGGCCAAGAAGTCGACGACGAAGAAGACCGCGGCCAAGAAGGCCAGCTGAGGTCGACGTCGCGGAGACGTACGACGCAGCGACGCAGGTGACTCGTGGACGGTGGTACTTCTCGTCCCGCGCGCCTCTCAGCGCAGAAGCGGCGCTCCAGCTCTCCGTCTGCGAGGCGGGCTGATCCGCAGGGCAGTTTCTGGTTGTTCACACGTTCGTACGTAGATCCCGAACGAACGTGTGAACAACCGAAAAGGCCCCCCACCGGAGCCGCCCGGCCGACCGGGAACCGGAACCAGTTCCACGAGGCTGTCGAAACCGGAAGACTTCGTCCGACGCCCTGGTGACAGCAACCCCGATCGAGCGGAGAAGCAGATGCGCTACATGGTGTTCGTGAAGATGGCCCCCGACGTCGGCGAGGCGCCGCAGGCGCTGTTCGAGGCGATGGATGCCGAGATGGCGCAGTCCTTCGCGGACGGGTCGATGATCACGGCCGGCGGCCTCGGGGGTGGCGAGCAGATCGTCGAGCTGCGCCTGGCAGGCGGGGGCATCACGACGACGGACGGGCCGTACGCCGAGGCGAAGGAGCTGGTCGGCGGGTTCTCGATCATCGAGGCACGCACCCAGGACGAGGCCGTCGCCAACGCACGGAGAGTGTTGGAGCTGCACCAGCAGCACTGGCCCGGGTGGGAGGGGGCGGTGGAGATCCGCCCGATCTGGAACCAGGACGAGTGACCACACCCACCCAGGAGGCCATCACCGCGGTCTGGCGCCGCGAGTCGGTCCGGCTGGTCGGCGCACTGACCCGGGTCACCCGTGACCTCGACCTCGCGGAGGATCTCGCCCAGGACGCCCTCGTCGCGGCGCTCGAGCAGTGGCCCGACGGAGGGGTTCCGGCCAACCCCGGCGCCTGGTTGATGGCGGTCGCGAAGCGCCGGGCGGTCGACCAGTTCCGGCGCAACGACACCCTGCGCCGGCGTACGGCGGAGCTCGCCCACGGGCTGGAGGAGGCGGAGATGCCCGACCTCGACGACGCCGTCGACCACATCGAGGACGACGTGCTGCGGCTGGCGTTCCTCGCCTGCCACCCGACGCTGCCTCCCGAGTCACGCACCGCCCTGACCCTGCGGCTGGTCGGCGGCCTGACGACGACCGAGATCGCGCACGCCTACCTGGTCAAGGACGCGACGATGGGCCAGCGGATCTCCCGCGCCAAGCGCCTGCTCGCGGAGAGTGGCGCGTCGATGGAGATGCCCACCGGACCCGAGCGCGCGCAGCGTCTGGCTGACGTGATGGCGGTGGTCTACCTGGTCTTCAACGAGGGGTACGCCGCGACCTCCGGCGATTCCTGGACCCGCCCCGAGCTCTGTCTCGAGGGCATGCGGCTGGCCCGGATCCTCGCGTCGCTCGTGCCGGACGACCCGGAGGTCCAGGGCCTGCAGGCGCTGCTCGAGCTGCAGGGGTCGCGGCTGGCGGCGCGCCGCGACGCGGACGGACGGCCGGTCCTGCTCGAGGCCCAGGATCGCAGTCGCTGGGACCAGCTGCTGGTCCACCGAGGGCTCGCCGCCCTCGACCGGGCCACGACGCTGGCCACGACGCTGGGCACCACGCTGGGCACCACGCTGGGCCGGCCGGTCGGCACCTACGTCCTGCAGGCCTCGATCGCCGCCTGCCACGCCCGCGCCCGTCGGCCCGAGGACACGGACTGGCCGGAGATCGCCCGGCTGTACGACGTGCTCGCGACCGCGGCACCCGGGCCGGTCGTGGAGGTCAACCGCGCCGTGGCGCACGGCCGGGCGTTCGGGCCGGCTGCCGGACTCGCGATCCTCGACGCCACCGATGACGATCCGGCCCTCGCCGGGTCTCACCTCGTGCTCGCCGTACGCGCCGACCTGCTCGAGCGCGCCGGCCGTCGGACCGAGGCGGCCGCCGCGTTCCGTGCGGCCGCCATCCTGACCCGCAACACCGATGAACGCGCGCTGCTCACCCGGCGCGCGGAGGAGAACGCATGACCACCCAGCACACCGTGTCGGCCGACGGCACCGAGATCGCCTACGAGGTCCACGGCCGCGGCCCGGCCCTCGTCATCGTCGACGGCGCCCTCTGCAGCCGCACGATGGGGCCTGCTCGCGGGCTGAGCGACGCGCTGTCCGGCGACTTCACCGTCTACATCTACGACCGACGCGGTCGGGGCGAGAGCGGACCCGGCGCGACGGCGTACGCCGTCGACCGCGAGGTCGAGGACCTCGGCGCCGTGATCGCGGTCGCGGGCGGTCACGCTCACGTGTTCGCGGCATCGTCAGGCGCAGCGCTTGCGCTCGAGGGCGCCCGCGCGGGCATCGCGCTCGACAGCCTGGTGGCCTACGAGGCGCCGTTCATCCTCGACGACACCCACGCCCCCAACCCCGTCGACCTGCCCGAGCAGCTCCAGGCGATGGTCGACGACGGCCGTCGCGGCGATGCCGTGAAGACCTTCCTGCGCACCGTCGGTGCACCAGCGGTGATGGTCGCCGTGATGCCCCTGATGCCGCCGTGGAGGAAGCTCAAGGCGGTCGCCCACACGCTCCCGTACGACCTGTCGATCGTGGTGCCGTTCGAGCAGGGCACGCCGCTGCCGGGCGGCTACTACGACCAGGTCGCCGCTCCGACGCTGGTGATCGCGGGCGGCAAGAGCCCCCACTACATGCGCAACGCACAGGCCGCGATCGCGGCTGCAGTGCCCGGCGCCGAGCTCGCCGTCCTGCCTGGACAGACCCACATGATCAAGCCCAAGGTGGTGGCACCGGTCGTCACCGCTCACCTCCACGCGCACGAAGGAGCCCACTGATGGACGAGCTGCCCGGCCGCCCGATCTGGATCGAGCTGTTCACGCCCGACCCGGACGCGGCCCAGGACTTCTACGGCACCCTCTTCGGCTGGACCAGCGAGGACGCCGGTCCCGAGTACGGCGGCTACCGCCTGCTCCTGCGCGCCGGCGCGCCCGTCGCCGGCCTGATGCGCAACGACGGCCAGGGTCCGTCGGCGTGGGCGGTCTACCTCGAGACCGACAACGCCGCGGACACCGTCGCGATGGCCCAGGCGAACGGCGGCCAGGTGGTCGTCGAGCCGATGCAGATCGGCGACCGCGGCACGATGGCGGTCGTGACCGACCCGGCCGGCGCCATGGTGGGCATCTGGCAGCCGGACGAGCACCCGGGTTTCGCGGCCCTCGGCGAGGACGACGCGCCAGCGTGGTTCGAGCTGCTCACCACGGCGTACGACGCGTCGATCCCGTTCTACGAGAACGTCTTCGGGTGGGACACCCACAGGCTGAGCGACACCCCGGAGTTCCGTTACACGACCCTCGGCTCCGATGACCTGGCCCGCGCCGGCCTGATGGACGGCTCGGCGTTCCTCGGGGACGAGGGCCCGGCGTGGAGCACCTACATCCAGGTCGCCGACGCCGACGCGGCGCTCGCGAAGGCGGTCGAGCTCGGCGCCACCGAGGTCGATGCACCGCAGGACACGCCCTACGGCCGGCTGGCGAGCTTCGCGGACCCGCAGGGTGTCCGGCTCAAGGTGATGGGACCGAACCGGGGCTGACCGCACCGCGCGCTGCCGCGGAGTCGGGGAACATCCGGTCGAAGCGGTGGAACATCCAGTCGCTGAGCCGTGGCGCCACGAGGTTGACCACCTCGCCCACGTTGCCGGCCACGGTGTTGACCGTCAGCGGCCGGTCCTCGAGCGCACGCACGATCCGGCGGGCGGCCTGCTCGGGCGTCGCCCCGCGGCCGGCGTACGCCTCCGTCGGCGCGGACATCGGGGTGCGCACGAGGGAGAACCGCATGTTCGTGAAGGTCACGCCGTCGGCGTACGCCTCACGGCCGGCGATCCGGCTCCACGTGTCGAGCGCGGTCTTGGAGGCGATGTAGGCGCTGAACTTCGGCGCCTTCAGCTGCACGCCCCACGTCACGATGTTGACCACGTGGCCGAAGCCCTGCGCCCGCATCGCCGGCAGCAGCCCCATCGTCAGCCGCACCGGCCCGAGGTAGTTGATCGCGATGGTGCGCTCGACGTCGTGGAACCGGTCGTAGGACAGGGCGAGCGAGCGCCGGATCGAGCGACCGGCGTTGTTGACGAGGTAGTCGACCGTGCCGTGGTCGGCGAGGACACGCCCGACCAGGGCGTCGATGGCATCGCCGTCGGTCAGGTCGCAGACGTACGACGCCGCCCGGCCGCCGCCGGCTTCGATCGCGGACCGCACCCGGAGCAGCTCCTCGTCCCGGCGGGCGACGAGCAGCACGGTCGCACCCTGCGCCGCCACGGCGCGAGCGGTCGCCTCGCCGATCCCGGACGACGCCCCGGTCACGAGCACCGTGCGGCCGCGCAGCGGGCTCGGCCCGCCGCGCCACCGACGCAGCCGGGAGCGCGGCGTCAGGAAGAGGTCAACGGCCACGGGCGCGCCTGCTCGATCTGGGCGGCGAGCGAGAAGAGCGTCGACTCGTCGTCGGTGCGCCCGACGAGCTGGACCGCCAGCGGCAGCCCGTCGTCCGCGATGCCGCACGGGACCGAGGCCGCCGGGTTGCCGGCGACGTTCCAGAGCGCGGCGTACGCGATGGACGGCATCGACCGCAGCGAGGCGGTGACGGTGCCGACGC
Source organism: Nocardioides pollutisoli (assembly GCF_040045055.1). Classification (NCBI taxonomy): domain Bacteria; kingdom Bacillati; phylum Actinomycetota; class Actinomycetes; order Propionibacteriales; family Nocardioidaceae; genus Nocardioides; species Nocardioides pollutisoli. Next base: position 2,755,400 of record NZ_JBDZDU010000001.1, on the reverse strand, counting down.
CCTCGAGCCGACCGACCCGGGGCGGCCGGTGGGCGATGGTGGGGGTCAGCAGCACGTCGATGTCGTCGAAGACCCGGTTGGCCTTGGCGGAGATCTGCTCGGTCCGGCGCAGGGCGAAGTCGACCACCCGCGGCGTCACCCAGGAGCCGAGCCGACACGTCTCGCGGGTACGACGCTCGAGGCGGTCGTAGTGCTCGACCTGCGCGGCCTCCGCCCGGATGCCGGCGAAGAACTGCGGGACGAACGCGGCCGTCGGATCGGGGTAGTGCGGCTCGATGTACTCCACGTCGTGACCCAGGTCGGTGAGCAGCTGGACCATCTCGCCGATCGCGACGACGTGCTCCGGGTCGGGCCGCACGCCGAGCGAGGCGGACTTGACCGACCAGCCGATCCGCAGCCGCCCCGGGGCGCGGCCGACCGCGTCGACGAAGGGCTCGTCGCCACCCGCGGTGTAGAGGTCACCCTCCACGTTGCCGCGGATCGCGTCGTAGACCAGCGCGCTGTCGAGCACGGTCCGGGTCAGCGGTCCGGCCGTGCCGAGGGCGAACCACAGGTGCGGGTGCGGAGCGGTCGACACTCGTCCCCGCTGGGGCTTGAGGCCGAAGAGACCGCAGCTGGCGCTGGGGATCCGGATCGACCCACCGCCGTCGCCACCGATCCCGGCCGGCACCATGCCGGAGGCGACCGCGGCCGCCGTACCGCCGCTGGAGCCGCCGGGGGTCCGCGACGGGTCCCACGGGTTGCGGGTCACGCCGCGCGACGTGGACTCGGTGAAGGGGAAGGCGCCGAACTCGGGCATCGTCGTCTTGCCGATGATCACCGCCCCGGCGTCGCGCAGGCGGCGTACGACCTCGGCGTCAGCCGTGACCGGAGTGGAGTTGCCGTCGCCGCCGAAGGTCGTGACCGTGCCGGCGACGTCGATCTCCTCCTTGATGGCGATCGGTACGCCGTGCAGCGGGCCGACCGGCTCACCCGCGGCCGACGCGCCGTCGCGCTCGTCGGCCTCGGCGAGCGCCTCGGTCGCCAGCACGCGCGAGAAGGCGTTGAGCTCCCCGTCGGTCGACATGATCCGGCTGAGCGCCGCTTCGACGACACTGCGGGCCGAGGACTCTCCCGAGGTCACGAGGCGAGCGGTCTCGGCCACACCGGCAGCGCGTAGGTCGGTCATGGCCCAAACCCTACTGACCGCTACATGTCGACCCCGATGAACATCGGGTCGCCGCCCTTCGTCGTCAGCGGGCCGAGCTCGGTGCACTCGCCGGACGGGACCTCGCAGTCGTGGACGACGGCGCCGCCGCCCCGGGCGAAGCCGGCGGCGAGGATCGAGCCGTCGGTGTCGACGGCATAGAACGTGGCCTTCACGTCCAGCACGATCGGGCGTCCGCCGTCCGTGGGCTCGAGCCGGTTGGACCAGGAGAGGACGTGCGACCCGTCGTAGGTGAGCTGCGCGTCGATCGCGCCCTTGACCAGGAAGAACGGCAGCGTGTCCGGGTCCGCCGGCTCGGGTCCGTCGTAGAGGACGACACCGTTGCGCACGTCGGCGACCCGGGTCTTCGGGCCGGCGAAGGGGTCCACCTGCCCCGTGACCGTGTCCCAGGTCGTCGTGCCGGCGTCGGTGCGCAGGAAGACCGTGCCCCCGTCGAGCGCGTCGATGACCGTGTCGCGCGAGACGTCGTGGCGAGCGACGACCTCGTCGCTGTCGAGGTCGCGCACCACGACCTCCGCCTGCCCGTCGATCGTCACGCCGTAGGCGACCAGCGGGCCCTGCGCGTCGACCTTCGCCGTGGGGTGGAAGTCGGTGCCCTCCGCGTCCGGCTCCAGGTCGGCGACCTTCCCCGTCTCCTGGAGGAGGCGCGGCCGGCCGCCGGCGTAGAAGACGACGCCGTACGGCGTGGCCGCCGCGTCGGTGTCGAGGTAGTCGAGCCGCGTCGACGGGAAGGTCCGGCCACCGAGGTGGATCTCGTGGCCGGGGTCGGCGTAGGCCCGCAGCCCCTGGTCGAAGTCCATCGGGCCGACGGGCTCGAGCCCACGGTCGGTGGGACGGTCGTCGCCGGACCCGGCATAGCCCAGCGCGCCGATGACCAGGACCGAGGCCAGCACCACGCCACCGCCCGCGACGATGCGGCGGCGCCGACGGAGCCGACGGCCGGAGGCGCGCACGCCGTCGAGGTCACCGACGGGTGCGACCACGGCGTCGAGCCGGTCGTGGAGGACATCGCGGAGGTCGGTGGTCATGCGGGTTCTCCGTTCGAGAGCTCGGCCGCACGGCGGCGGAGGTTGGCCAGGGCGGCCGATGCCTGGGACTTCACGGTCCCGGCGCTGCAGCCGAGGGCGGCAGCGATCTCCTGCTCCGAGAGATCCTCGTAGTAGCGCAGGACGATCACCGCGCGTTGTCGTGGTGGCAGCGTGCGGACCGCCTCCCACACCGCGGCGCGATCGACGACCCCGAGCTCGGGCGACGCGACCGAGCCCGGCGGCTCGGGAGACGCGTGGGGACGCTCGCGCTGCCACCACCCGCGCCGGCGAGTGCCGATGATCTCGTTGACCACGATCCGGCGGACGTAGGCCTCCGGGTGGTCGACCGACCGGATCCGGCGCCAGGACGCGTAGGCCCGCGCGTAGGCGACCTGCAGGGCGTCCTCGGCGGACGCGGCATCACCGGCGACGGCGTAGGCCGTGCGGAAGAGCCGCGGCCAGGTGGCGCGGAAGAACTCGTCGAACTCCTCCGTCACCGGAGTCGTCGCTGCATCCTGCTCCGCCCGATCGGCCAATGCGTCCATACCCTCCAGATGTCCCGAGCGACCTCGCGGGTTGTGCCGAGGGGCCGAGAACTCAGGTGAGCAGCCCGCGCACGACCCGCAGACCGACGGACAGCCGAGCCAGGTCGGTCACCTCGTCGGCGCAGATCTCCTGCAGCGTCACCGCGGCCCGGCTCACGACGACGTCGTCGGCGTCCTCCCAGGCAGCGATCCGAGCCGTCGCCGAGTCGTCCGCGGACGTGGTCGCGAGCACCTGGGCGGTGAGCTGGGCGTGCACCGAGTGGAGGTCGTCGCGCAGCGCGGCCCGCGCCATCGTCTGCCACCGGTCGTCGCGCGGCAGCGTGAGGATGCGCTGCACCAGCGCCGGCAGCCCGAGCCGCTCGCCGAGCGCGAAGTGCACGCGGGCGACGACCATCGGGTCGCGGTTCTCCCGCAACGCGATCTCGACGATGTTGAGCAGCATGTAGGCCGGCGGCAGCGCGGCCGACCGGCTGGCCAGGTCCTCGGGCACTCCCTCGGCGATCAGGCGGTCGCGCCGGGCGACGTACGCCTCGTGCTCGTAGCCGGTCATCAGGTCCGGCAGCTCGGCCATCACCTGCTGCACGGGTCCGGTGAAGAGGTCGACGGTGCCCTGGCTGTCGAGCGGGGGCCTCCGGTTGTTGACCAGCCAGCGCGACGCGCGCTCGACCAGGGTGCGCATCTCGAGGCGCATCCGGGTCTGGACGGTCGCGTCGAGGACGTTGTCGAACGACGCCAGCTCCTGGCGCATCGGCAGCGACCCGAAGATCTCGCGGGCGACGAAGTTGGCCCGGGCCAGCTCGGCCGCGTTGACGCCGGTCTCGCCGGCCAGCCGCGGCCAGAACGTCATGCCCGCACCGTTGACGAGGTCGTTGACGATCTGGGTCACGATGATCTCGCGGCGCAGCGGGTGCTCGTGGACGGGCGTCTCGAAGCCCTGCTGGATCGGGTGCGGGAAGTAGGAGCGCAGGTCCTGGTCGAAGTAGTGGTCGTCGGGCGCCTCGGAGGCGATCAGCTCGTCCGCGAGCACGATCTTGGTCCACGACATCAGCACCGACAGCTCCGGGGCGCTGAGGCCCTCGTGGCGGTCGAGCCGGCGGCGTACCTCCTTGCTGCTCGGCAGGCCCTCCAGCTCGCGGTCGAGCAGCCCGTCGTTCTCGAGGCGGCGGATCCACTCCTCGTGGACGTGCAGCAGCGACGGGGCGTGCGAGATCGCGTTGGCGAGCGCGAGGTTCTGCTCGTAGTTGTCGCGCAGCACCAAGGCGGCGACCTCGTCGGTCATCTCGGCGAGCAGGTGGTTGCGCTGCTTCTCCGTGAGGTCGCCGTCCTTGACGACCCGGTCGAGCAGGATCTTGAGGTTGACCTCGTGGTCCGAGGTGTCGACGCCGGCGGAGTTGTCGATGAAGTCGGTGTTGATCCGGCCGCCGGTGCCACCGCAGCCCTCGCGGGCGTACTCGATCCGGCCGAGCTGGGTGAGCCCGAGGTTGCCGCCCTCGCCGACGCACGCCGCGCGCAGCTCGTGGCCGTCGACGCGGATGCCGTCGTTGGCCTTGTCACCGGCGTGGGCGTGGGTCTCCGTGGACGCCTTGACGTAGGTGCCGATGCCGCCGTTCCACAGCAGGTCGACGGGGGCCTTGAGGATCGCGTTCATCAGCTCCGCCGGCGTCATCGCCTCCACCGACGCGTCGATGCCGAGAGCGGCACGGACCCCGTCGTTGAGCGGGATCCGCTTGAGCGACCGCGAGTAGACACCGCCCCCCTCGGAGATGAGGGACTTGTCGTAGTCCTGCCAGCTGGACCGCGGCAGCTCGAACATCCGCCGGCGCTCGGCGTACGACGTCGCCGGGTCGGGCGTCGGGTCGAGGAAGATGTCGCGGTGGTCGAAGGCGGCCACCAGCTTGATGTGCTCGGAGCAGAGCATGCCGTTGCCGAAGACGTCGCCGGACATGTCGCCGATGCCGGCGCAGGTGAAGTCCTCGGTCTGGCAGTCGATGCCGCGGTCGCGGAAGTGTCGCTGCACCGAGACCCACGCGCCGCGCGCGGTGATGCCCATCGCCTTGTGGTCGTAGCCGACCGAGCCACCGCTCGCGAAGGCGTCACCGAGCCAGAAGCCGTAGTCGATCGCGACGGCGTTGGCGATGTCGGAGAACGTCGCCGTGCCCTTGTCGGCGGCGACCACGAGGTAGGAGTCGTCGCCGTCGTGGCGGACGACGTCCTTCGGTGGGACCGTGACCCCGTCGACCAGGTTGTCGGTGATGTCGAGCAGACCGGAGATGAAGGTCTTGTAGCAGGCGACGCCCTCGGCCATCCACGCGTCGCGGTTGCTGGGGTCGGGCAGCTGCTTGCAGAAGAAGCCGCCCTTCGCGCCGACCGGGACGATCACGGTGTTCTTGACCATCTGCGCCTTGACCAGGCCGAGGACCTCGGTGCGGAAGTCGTCGCGGCGGTCGGACCAGCGCAGCCCACCGCGGGCGACCGCGCCGAAGCGCAGGTGCACGCCCTCGACGCGCGGCGAGTAGACGAAGATCTCGAACTTCGGTCGCGGCGCCGGCAGGTCCGGGATCTCCGACGGCTCGAGCTTGAAGGACATGTAGGAGCGCACTCCCCCGCCGGCCGCCGGCTGGAAGTAGTTGGTGCGCAGCGTCGCCCGGATGTGGGTGAGGTAGGACCGCAGGATCCGGTCGTGGTCGAGGCTCGCGACGTCCTCGAGGGCGCGGGCGATCCGCTCCTCGATGTCGGCCGCCTTCCCTGCGGCAGCGTCCCGGTCGAGTGCCGGGTCGAAGCGCGCCTCGAAGAGCCGGACCAGCAGCCGGGTGATGTCGACGTTGTTGCCGAGCGCGTCCTCGATGTAGTCGAGGGCGAACGGGCTGCCGCCCTGCCGCATGTACTTCGCGTAGGCGCGCAGCACCGTCGCCTGCCGCCAGGTCAGCTCGGCCGACAGCACCAGCGCGTTGAAGCCGTCGATCTCGTTGTTGCCGTCCCACACCGCCCGGATCGCGTCCTGGAAGAGCTCGCGGGTGTTGTCGGGCAGCGAGCGGCCGTAGCGCAGGCCGAACTCGTAGATGTACGTCGGGCGCTCGAGGCCGTCGATCTCGTACGGTCGCTCGTCGACGACCTCGACCCCCATCGACGACAGCATCGGCAGGATCTGCGAGAGCGAGAGGGGTGCCCCGACCCGGTAGACCTTGAGGCTGGCCTCGCCACGGCCGGCGTCGATGTCCTCGTAGAGCGAGAGGTCGATGCCGGTGCCGTCCTCGCCGAGCACGATCGCCTCGAGCCGGCCGAGGTCGCTCGAGCCGACCCGCGGGGCGAAGTCCTCCTTGTAGGCCTCCGGGAACGAGTCCAGGTAGCGCCGGGCGAGCCGGGCACCGGCCTGCTCGCCGTACTCCCCCAGGACCGCGGTCGTGAAGTCGTCGCGCCACGAGCGCGAGGCCTCGGTGAGCCGTCGCTCGAGGTCGGCCGTGTCGACCTCGGGGATGGTCGCTCCCTTGGCCGGGTGGACCACGAAGTGCACCCGGGCCGTCGTCGACTCGGTGAGCCGCACCGTGAACTCGACCGAGTCGCCGCCGAGGCGCTCCTTGAGGATCTGCGAGAACCGCTCGCGGACGTTGGTGTTGTAGCGGTCCCGCGGCATGTAGACGAGCACCGAGACGTAGCGCCCGTAGGTGTCGCGACGGATGAAGAGCCGCAGCTGGCGACGCTCGCGGGCGTGCATCGCGGCCTCGGCCATCGGCGCCAGCTCGTCGACGCTCGTGTGGAAGAGCTCGTCGCGCGGGTAGGTCTCGAGCGTGTCCATCAGGGCCTTGCCGTCGTGGCTCTGCAGCGAGAACCCGATCCGCTTCAGCACCGCAGCAGCCCGCTCCCGCAGCAGCGGGATCCGGGTCAGCGACTCGGTGTAGGCCGCGCTGGAGTAGAGCCCGAGGAAGCGCCGCTCGCCGACGACCTCGCCGTCGACGAACTTCTTGACGCCGACGTAGTCGAGGTACGCCGGACGGTGGACCGTCGATCGCGAGTTGGCCTTGGTCAGGACGAGCAGAGTCTTCTCGCGGGCCTTCGACCCGGCCAGCCGGGGCAGCCGGCCGGACGATGCCGACATGTCCTGGTCGGCGCGCAGGATGCCGAGCCCGGTGCCGGGTACGCCGCGGAGGTACTCGTCCTCACCGTGCCGCTCGAGCTTGTACTCGCGGTAGCCGAGGAACGTGAAGTGGTCGTCCGACAGCCACTGGAGCAGGCTCCGGGTCTGCTCGACCTCGGCGGGGTCCAGCGGCAGCTCGGTGGTCTCGAGCTCGGCGACGATCGCGGCGACCTCGGCGTGCATCTTGTCCCAGTCCTCGACGGACTCACGGACGTCGCGGAGCACCCGCTGGATGGAGTCCTCGATCTCGGCGATGTCGACGCCGTCGGGGATCCGGTCGATCTCGACGTGCATCCACGACTCGCGGACGACCTCGTCCATCCCGTCGGCGGTGTTGTTGGACCAGTCGCTCTCGGCGACCGGACGCACCTCGCGCAGCGCGCCGGTGATGTCGCGGGCGACGTCGAAGAGCGGGTGGATCACCAGGTGCACGTCGTGCAGCTGACGCGAGAGCTCCATGGTGAGCGAATCGACGAGGAAGGGCATGTCGTCGACGACGACCTCGACGACCGAGTGGCCCTCGGCCGACCAGCCCTGCTCGCTCGGTCCGGGGGTGAAGACCCGCACCTGCGCGGTGCCCTGCGGGCGGTTGGCGGCCAGCCGGTAGTGCGACGCGAACGCGCCGTACACGTCGACCGCGGAGCGCAGACAGACGTCCTCAGCCGCGACGTGGCGGTAGTAGGCCCGGATCAGAGCGTCGGCGGAATCGTGGGGTGGTCCCCCGGTCCCCTTCCCGCTCCGGGCGAGGCCCACGGCCTCGTTCAGCAGCTCGGACAGGTCCTGTTCCCGCGTCGTCGTTGACACCCTCCGACACTAGGACCCCTGTCCCCGCCCGGCCAACCTGGCCTCCTACCGGCGAGTCATCTCCGGAGGTCGAGGAAGGACGAAGTCCTGTCTATCCGGAGGTTGAGGAAGGACGAAGTCCTTTACTCGTTACCCCGGACCCGATCTCAGCCTCACTCGTGCGCGAGACGGTAGGCAGGTTTGAGAGTGGGCATGATGGCCGCCATGAAGTTCCGACACGAGCTGACGTACGACGCGCCCCCCGCCGAGGTCTTCGCGATGCTGGCCGACCCCGCCTTCCGCGAGAAGTGCTGCACCGAGCAGGGGGTGATCTCGGCCGACGTCACGCTCGAGCCCGCCGGCGACGGCTTCACCCTGACCGTCGACATGGTGCAGCCCACCGACGACCTGCCGGCCTTCGCCCGGACCTTCGCCGGCGACACGACCCGGGCCATCCAGCGCGAGGTGTGGAAGGACGCCACCAGCGGCACCCTGCGCATCGAGGCGCCCGGCAAGCCGTCCGAGGTCACGGGCACCATCACCCTCCAGCCCGAGGGCACGAGCGCCACGCGCGAGGTGATCGAGCTGGAGCTGAGGATCAAGGTCCCGCTCATCGGCGGCAAGCTCGAGAAGCTGCTCGCCGACAAGGTCGCCGCCGGCATCGAGTCCGACCAGGCGGTCGGTGTCGCCTACCTGGCAGGCAACCGATGAGCAAGCACCTCACCCACGAGATCGAGTACGACGCGCCGCTGGCCCGGGTCGTGGCGATGCTCGCCGACCGGGGCTTCCGCGAGGAGGTCTGCACCGCTCAGGGCGGCACCCCGTCCGAGATCACGCTGGACGGCTCCGGCGTGGGGATGACCGTGGTCGTCGACCAGGTGCAGCCGGCCGAGGGCATCCCGGGCTTCGCGAAGAAGTTCGTCGGCGACGAGATCAACATCGTCCAGCGCGAGGAGTGGTCCACCGACGACCGCGCCGACCTCCACGTCACGATCCCCGGCAAGCCCGGAGCCATGACGGGGTCGATCACGCTCGTCGAGTCCGGTGGCACCACCACCGAGACCGTCGACGTGGAGATCAAGGTCAACATCCCGCTGGTCGGCGGCAAGATCGAGTCGCTGATCGGTGACATGCTGCGCGCAGCGCTGCGGACGGAGGGCAACGCCGGGCGCGACTACTTGTCGCGCTGAGCCCTCTCGTCCGCCCGGTCGTCCTCGAGCTCGTCCTGGCGGCGGCGTACGACGATCACCCCCGCCAGCACCACGAACGGCGCGAACGCGAGCACCAGCGTCAGCGCCTTCTCGTAGGGGTGCATCGCGCCCATGTGGAGCGCTGCCAGCCAAACCGTGACGTTCATCGCGGACCATTCTCGCCCGAACGGGGAATCGCGTGCGCACCTGCCCCGGTTCTCCCAGTGTCGCTGTACCCGTCCGCGACCCAACCAGAGGAGACGCACACGTGCCTGACCTTTTCGATGGCCTGACCGTCCAGTCCTGGGAGCTCCCGAACCGTCTCGTGATGGCGCCCCTGACCCGCAACCGCGCCGAGGGCACGATCCCCGGCGACCTGGCCGTGGAGTACTACTCCCAGCGCGCGTCCGCCGGCCTGATCATCACCGAGGGCTCGCAGCCCAGCGCCCGCGGCCAGGGCTACCTGAACACCCCCGGCTTCCACTCCCCCGAGCAGCTGGCGGGCTGGCGCCGCGTCGCCGACGCCGTGCACGCCAACGGGGGCCGCATCGTGGCCCAGCTGATGCACGCCGGCCGGATCTCCCACCCCGACAACACCGGTGGGGAGGAGATCATCGCGCCGAGCCCGCTCGCCGCGCCCGACGAGATGTTCACCGCCGACGGCCCCAAGCCGTTCCCGGTCCCCCGCGAGATCGCGACCGACGAGATCCCCGCGGTCGTCGAGGAGTACGTCACGGCCGCCCGCAACGCGATCGAGGCCGGCCTGGACGGCGTCGAGGTGCACGCCGCCAACGGCTACCTGATCCACCAGTTCCTCGCGCCCGGCTCCAACGAGCGCACCGACGAGTACGGTGGGTCGCCCGCCAACCGCGCCCGCTTCGGCATCGAGGTCACCCGGGCCGTCGCCGAGGCGATCGGCGCCGAGCGGGTCGGCATCCGGATCTCGCCCGCCCACAACATCCAGGGCGCGACCGAGACCGACGAGGCCGACGTGGCCGCGACGTACACCGCGCTCATCGAGGGCATCGCCCCGCTCGGCCTGGCCTACCTGAGCGTGCTCGCCGAGCCGAGCGACGAGCTCGTGCAGAAGCTCCGCAAGGACTTCGGCGGCGTGATGATCGCCAACGACGGCTTCGGCAAGATCACCACCCGCGAGAAGGCCCAGGCGATCCTCGACCAGGACCTCGCCGACGCGGTGGCGGTCGGCCGCCTGTTCCTGGCCAACCCGGACCTGCCGAAGCGCTGGGAGACCGGCGCCGAGCTCAACGAGCCCGACGAGGCCACGTTCTACGGCGGCGGCGCCGAGGGGTACACGGACTACCCGTCCCTCGCCAGCTGACCTCACATCACGTCGACCCGCCCGAGAGTTTCGGGCGGGTCGACGTGCCTGAGGGTCAGCGCATGTAGGGGTAGCGGTAGTCCGTCGGCGGCACGAACGTCTCCTTGATCGACCGCGGCGAGGTCCAGCGCAGCAGGTTGACCGCGGCACCGGCCTTGTCGTTGGTGCCGCTGGCCCGGCCGCCGCCGAAGGGCTGCTGACCGACGACCGCGCCCGTGGGCTTGTCGTTGACGTAGAAGTTGCCGGCCGCGAAGCGGAGCTCGGCCTGCGTCCACGCGATCGCGCGGCGGTCCTGGGCGATGACCGCACCCGTGAGGGCGTACGGCGCGATCGACTCCATGCCCCGCACGACCTTCTCGTAGTCGCCGTCCTCGAAGACGTGGACCACCAGGATCGGGCCGAAGTACTCGGTCGTGAACATCTGGTCGGTCGGGTCGGTCGACTCGACGACGGTCGGCCGCACGAAGTAGCCGACCGAGTCGTCGACCTCACCGCCGACGACGACGTCGAGCTTCTTCTGGCGCTTGGCGCGCGCGATCGCCGCCTTGTGCTTGGCGAACGCCCGGTCGTCGATGACCGCGCCCATGAAGTTCGAGAAGTCCGTGACGTCGCCCATCGAGATCGCCTCGACCTCGGCGAGGAACGAGTCGCGCATCTTCTTCCACACCGAGCGCGCGACGTACGCGCGCGACGCGGCCGAGCACTTCTGGCCCTGGAACTCGAAGGCGCCGCGGATCAGCGCCGTCCGCACGACCTCGGGGTCGGCCGACGGGTGCGCGACGACGAAGTCCTTGCCGCCGGTCTCACCGACGATGCGCGGGTAGGAGCGGTAGTTCTCGATGTTGTTGCCGACCTCGCGCCAGAGGTGCTGGAAGGTCGGGGTCGAGCCGGTGAAGTGGATGCCGGCGAGGTCGGGGCTGGCGAGCGCGACCTTCGAGACCTCGAGACCGTCGCCGGGCAGCATGTTGATCACGCCCGGCGGCATCCCGGCCTCCTCCAGCAGCTCCATCGTCAGCGACGCGGCGAGCTGCTGGGTCGGCGACGGCTTCCAGATGACCGTGTTGCCCATGAGCGCGGGAGCGGTCGGCAGGTTGCCGGCGATCGCGGTGAAGTTGAACGGCGTGATCGCGTAGACGAAGCCCTCGAGCGGACGGTGGTCGGTGCGATTCCAGATGCCCGGGCTGTTGGCGATCGGCTGGTCCTCGAGGATGCCGCGCGCGTAGTGGACGTTGTAGCGCCAGAAGTCGATGAGCTCGCAGGCCGAGTCGATCTCGGCCTGGAACGCCGTCTTCGACTGGCCGAGCATCGTGGCGGCGTTGATCCGCTGGCGCCACGGGCCGGCCAGCAGGTCGGCGGCCTTGAGGATCACCGCAGCGCGGTCGTCGAAGCTGAGCTCGCGCCAGCCGGGGGCGGCGTCGCCCGCGGCCTTGACCGCGGCGCGGGCGTCGGCCTGCGTGGAGTTCTTCAGGGTGCCGAGCACGTGCTGGTGGTCGTGCGGCTGCACGACCTTGATCTCCGCACCACCGCCCGACTTCCGACGGCCGCCGATGTGGGCCTTGAGGTCCTTCGGCCTGCGCTCGAGCTTCTCGATCTCGGTGAGCAGGGCCTCGCGCTCGGGGCTACCCGGCGCGTAGGTCAGGTTGGGCTCGTTCACCGGAACTGGCGGAGAGGTGATGGCGTCCATGCTGGCGATGCTCTCACTCGGGCGCGCAGCCCCCCAAATGCCTTGGTTTCGATACGCCGGTCGCGAGCTCGTCCCTCGCTCGCGCGACTACTCAACCTGGCTGCTGGGTCCCGGACCTCGCAGGCTCGCTCCGGGGCAGCTCAAATGAGGTACGGGATCTCCTGGGTCCCGAACCAGCCGAGGTCGTCGTCCGGGTCGGCGTCGACCGGCCGGTCGGCCGTGTCGGCGTGGACGGCGACGATCCGCTTCAACGGGATCGTCCAGCCGGTCTCGGGCTCCTTGTCGAGCTCCGCGACGGCGACGACCCGGCGACCCGGTCCGTGGAGCAGCGCGGTGGAGGCATCGGCCGCGGTCATCAGGGCGGCGTACTCCTGGTCCTCGGAGTCGTCGACCGCGACGACCGCGGCGTCGGTCACGACGACCTCCCCCTCGGCGTACGCCGTCGCGAGCATCCCGAGGGTCAGCGGCAGGTAGACGCGGGTGGTCACGTCGGCTCCGCAGGCTTGCGCTTGCGACGTCCGCGAGGAGCCCGGGTGCGGCTGGCGCTCGCTGAGTCGACGAGCTCGTCGAGCGACTCGCGGAAGCACGGGCCCAGCAGGTCGGCGTCGGGCAGCATGTCGCGGTCGGCGGTGATGCCGTAGTAGACGGATCCGTTGTAGGACGTCACGCCGATCGCCAGCGGATGTCCCTCGAAGAGCGGCGGCACCGGATAGGTCGCGATCATCTGGGCGCCGGCGGCGTAGAGCGGCGCCTGCGGCCCCGGGACGTTGGTGACGCACAGTCCGTAGCCGCGACCGCGCTCGTCGGCCGCCACGCGCGACCCGAGCGCGTGGAAGGTCGCGGGGGCGAAGCCGGACATGGCCGCGAGCCGGCTCGCCGAGACGCCGCGCCCGGTCTCCTGGTGCGCGAGGAACGAGTAGGACACCTGGTGCAGGCGGACGACCGGGCTGGCCTCCCAGACGGGCAGGTCGACGAAGTGGGACGCGATCTGGCTGCCCAGCGAGGTGGGCTCGAGCTCGTCGTCGATCACCGAGACCGGCACCAGCGCCCGCACCCGGCGTACGCCGCGCATCGACTCGCCGCGCGTCATCAGCCAGGCCCGCAGGCCACCCGTGATCGTCGCGAGCACGACGTCGTTGACCGAGCCGCCGTGCGCCTCGCGGACCTTGCGGTAGTCGGCGAGCTCGGTCCGCACCGCGACCACGCGGCGCTGCTGCGAGAGCGGACCGATGATGGGCGAGTCCGACCGCGGCGTGTGGTTGGCCAGGGCACCGGCCACCCGGCCGGTGGTGCGCGCGGCACCCGCGAACCCGCGCAGCACGGAGCCGGTGGTCGTCCGGATCGTGTCGGTGACGGTGTCGACGTCGGTCACCGAGTCCTTCGCGGCGCCCGCCATCAGCGCGAACGGCGACGGGCTGCGGCGGGGCCGCCACTCGTCGACGCCGAGGTGCTTGGCGTCGGGTGAGGTGTCGAGCAGCCCCTGGGTCAGGTCGACGGTCTCGATGCCGTCGACCAGCACCAGGTGGGACTTGGAGAGCAGCGCGACCTGGCCGTCGGCCAGGCCCTCGACGACGTAGATCTCCCACAGCGGCCGGCTGCGGTCCAGCGGGCGCGAGACGATCCGCGAGACGAGCTCCCGCAGCTGGTCGAGCGAGCCCGGTCGAGGCAGGGCGGATCGGCGTACGTGGTAGCCGATGTCGAAGTGCTCGTCGTCGACCCAGACGGGGTTCGCCATCCGTCCGGGGACGCTCTGCACCCGCTGCCGGTAGCGCGGCACGAACGAGATCCGCTCCTGGACGAGCTCGACCAGGCGGGCGTAGTCGAAGCCGGACGAGCCGGGCTCGAAGATCTCCACCGTGGTGTTGTGCATGGGCGTGGACGGAGATTCCTCGGCAAGCAGGGCCACGTCACGTGGCCGCAGCCGCTCACTCATCCATGCCCCTCGTTCCTGCGTGCGTGCTGGTGCCCGTCGACGCTGTCCCCGTCGTCATGGGCGCCGGGGCGGCGTACCGACAGTTGGTCCCGCATGGGATTCTGGCAGACGAGATGCCGGCAGGCGGGTCCTGCCCGGAACCGACGTGGAGGAAACCGAACATGCGACGACCGCTGGCTGCCCTCGCCGTGATCCTGTCGACGTTGACCTTCGTCAGCGCCTGCGGCAGCGACGAGGCCCCGTCGAGCAGCTCGACCGATCCCAAGGTCATCCAGATCACGATCGACGGTGACTCCGTGACGCCGAACGGCGATCGCGTCGACGTCGCCGTCGGGCAGGACGTCGAGCTCGACGTGACGGCCGACGCCCCGGGCGAGATCCACGTCCACTCGAGCCCCGAGCAGGAGTTCGAGTACGAGGCCGGCGACAGCACCTTCACGATCAAGGGCATCGACCAGCCCGGCATCGTCGTCGTCGAGTCGCACACGCTGGAGAAGACCATCGTCCAGCTCGAGGTCAAGTAGGTCCGGGAGTTGTCACCTGACGGCATCAACCTCGCGCACGGGCTCGGCGGCGCGAAGGACCTCCCGATCTCCCCCGAGCTGGCGATCGCCGGCGCCACCGCCGCGCTGGTCGTCTCCTTCACTGTCCTCGCGGTCGCGTGGCGCAACCCCCGCTACGACGCCGCCACCAGCGGTCGTCCGGCGCCGGACTGGATCGTGGCGATCGTCGACTCGACCTGGTGGCGGGTGCTGTGGCGGGTCGTCGGCTTCGTCGTCTTCCTGTACGTCGGCGCAGCCGCGATCTTCGGCAAGGACCTGGTCATCAACCCGGTCTTCGGCGTCTTCTACGTCTGGTGGTGGGTGGGCCTGGTCCCGCTCTCGCTCCTGTTCGGCCCGGTCTGGAAGGCGATCAGCCCGGTCCGCACCATCAACCTGGGCTTCGCCAAGATCTCGGGCAGCGACCCGGACACCGGCGTCTTCACCTACCCGGAGCGGCTCGGCCACTGGCCGGCGGCCGTCGGCCTCTTCGCGTTCGTCTGGCTCGAGCTGGTCTACCCCTACTCCACCGAGATCGGACCGGTCCGGCTGTGGTGCGCGGCGTACGTCGCGGTGATGCTCGTCGGCGGAGCCCTCTTCGGCAACACCTTCTACGAGAAGGCGGACCCGTTCGAGGTCTACTCGACCCTGGTCTCCCGGATGTCGGTCTGGGGCCGGCGGGACGACGTGCTGCTGATCCGCAGCCCGCTGGCGAACCTCGACGCCACGCCGGTCCGCCCCGGCCTGATCGGTGTGGTCGCGGTGCTCTTCGGCAGCACGGCGTTCGACTCGTTCAAGGACTCCGCGCACTGGGTGAAGTTCGTCCAGAACCACGAGGGCCTCAGCGGCTACGCCTGGAACAACCTCGGGCTGCTGACCTTCTGCGTGGCGGTGGGAGCGATCTTCGCGACCGGCACGATGCTGACCGGCCTGGGCGACGACCTGAAGCGGCGCGAGCTGCCCAACCTGTTCGCGCACTCCGTGGTCCCGATCGTGGTCGGCTACGTCGTCGCCCACTACCTCAGCTATCTCGTCGAGGTCGGCCAGCTGACCCTGATCCAGCTCAGCGACCCCTTCAGCAACGGCAGCAACTACCTCGGCACCGGCAACCTGCAGGTCAGCTACTGGCTGAGCTACCACCCGACCCTGCTCGCCAACACCAAGGTGGTCGCGGTCGTCGCCGGCCACGTGCTCGGTGTCATCGCTGCCCACGACCGGGCCATCCGGATCCTGCCGCGGCGCCACCAGCTCACCGGTCAGCTCCCGCTGCTGTTCGCGATGATCGCGTTCACGGTGGGCGGGTTGTACCTCCTCTTCGCCGCCTGACCCCCGGCGGTTGAGGAAGGACGAAGTCCTGTCTCGAAACCCCGGAAACCGACGCAGCCGCGTTGGCTGCGGGGGACAACGAGTGCGGTCGCCGCGCGACCTCCTCAACCACCGGATCGTCAGGCAGCAGCAGGCCCCGGCGCGACACCCGCGAGCCACGGCTCGCTGGCGGCGACGATCAGCTCGTCGTCGACCAGGTCGCCGAGGATCACGGCGGCGGCCCGGAGACGGGTGGCGCGGAAGACGCTGCTCTGGCGGACGTTGACGCTGGAGACCGCCGTGACCCGGTTGACCATGCGCAGCGACACCTGTCGGCCCATGACGGTGGCGGCCGAGAGCAGCGCGTCGGCGACCTCGTCCCAGTAGCCGATGGGGCGCGCGACCCACGCGCGCGTGACGGCCTGCGCGCGCCGGCTGCTGCCGGTGAAGTCCGCGATGCTGTGGAGCGCAGCGAGCACCTCGACGTACGACGGACCGAAGCCGAGCTCCTCCTCGGGACCCACCAGCTGGCGCAGCGGGCGCATGGTCTGCCCCGTGATCGCCGGGTCGATCCAGCTCTCGAGGTGCAGCACGGTCGCGATGTCGCAGAGCGCGTCGACGCCGTTGCGGTGCATCCGGTCCAGGTCGGGCATCCGGTCCAGGTAGAAGCGGACCAGGCTCGCGCGCACGCGGATCTGGCTCACGAGCGCGTCGGGGGGCGCTCCGGCCGGGAGCACGGTGGGGCTGACCGGGCCCCGCATCCCGCCGAGCATGCCGAGCTCCTCACGGGACATGCGTGGGATCAGCGCGGGGACGACGGAACCCAGCAGCGGCGACACGGCGACACTGCGCCGTCCGCTGGGGTAGAGCAGGCGGGCCTCCATCTCGGAAGCGGCCGGCTCGAGGTCATCGAGTTCCCACAGAGGAGTGTTCGGCATCCCGGAGGCCCTGCTGAGAGATCCGGGCCATCGGACTACCTCACATCGCCCCCTCAGGCGGGGACGGGCACCAGGCTGTCGACCACCCGGGCGACGGCCCGGCTCAGCGCACAGTCACCCGCCTCGACGAGGGTGCGCCCGGAGACCAGCGCACGGTCGACCGCGACCTGGTCGTCGGGCAGGAAGTGGACCGCGCTGGTGCGGCTGAACCCGGCCACCATCGACACGATGTCGCGCTCGTTCCACCCGAGCGAGGCCCGCATCCGGTTGACCACCACCTGCACCGGCCGGCCCGGGCGCCGCTCCCGGACCTCGACCAGCCCCCGGGCCAGCCGGGACAGCCCGACCGGGTCGGCGCTCCCCACGACGAGGAGCTCGTCGGCGGCGTCGAGGGCGGCCAGCGTCATCTGGTTGCGGGCGGGCCGGGACCCGAAGTCGGGCGTCGGGTCGTCCTCGAGGCTGAAGCCGGTGTCGACCACGACCTCCGCCTGCGTGGCGGCGACCTCGAGCAGCTCCTCGAGCGTGCCGGACCGCACCTCGACCCACCGGTCGCCGCGGGGCAGACCGGTGATCACGCTCAGGTGGGCGTCGATCCCGCGCTGCACCGAGCCGAACCGCTCGGCGAGCTGGCCCGAGCTCGTCAGCCGAGCGGCGGAGAGCAGCCCGGAGACCTCGTCGAGGATGCCGAGCTGTTGCGCGACGGCGCCTCCGTAGGGATCGGCGTCGACCAGGACGGTACGACGCCTCCGGCGCCCGATCTCGGCGGCGACCGCCGCGGCGACCGTCGTGCGACCGGGCGCCCCCGCCGGTCCCCACACGGCGATCACCCGGCCGGGGACCGGCCGCGCCGGGAGGGCGGCCGGCTGGCCCGGCGGAGGCCCTACCGGCGGCGGAGGGCGGACGGCGGTGGGCGGCTGCCGCTCGGCGCAGATCTCGTCGGGCAGCTCGTCGAGCCGGTCGTCGGTGACCACGACCGGGATGCCGATCCGGCCCGCCCGCAACCGACCACCGTCGAGCGTGGCGCCGCCGGCGGCGATCGCGACCGGGCGGACACCGTGACCACGCAGGTGGTCGACCGCGGCCCGGTCGAGGCCCGGGGCGTCGATCCCGACGACCGCCACGTCGGCCTGGCCCGCGGAGGCCGCGGCCAGCAGGTCGTCGACGTCCACGCAGCGCTTCAGCACCACGATCCGCGGGTGCTCGGCCAGGACCTGGAGCGCGGCAGGCTCCCAGGCGGCGCCGGACGCGACGATCAGGACGACGACCCGGTCCACCACGGCTCAGCCCCGGCGTACGACGGTCAGGACGGGGTTGTCGACGACACCGACGGCCGCGAAGTAGGCCGCCGCGTCGTCCTCGTCGATCGCCAGGACCAGCTGGCGCTCCCCGACGGCTCCCCCGAAGCCGGCGTCGACACTCGGCGCGTCGACCACGGTGGCCTCCTGGAGGACCGGGGTGGCGACCTGCGGGTGCTTGCCGGAGCCCCCGGACAGGTAGACGTCGACGACGGAGCCGGTGCGCACCGACGGCGGCACCTGGGCGGGCTCGACCGCGACCGGCAGCTCGACCGTGTCGGCGGGTGCGTCGGCCGCGCCCACGGCCGCCCGCGGCAGCAGCTCGCCCGCGCCGACGCCGCGCACCAGGCGCAGGTCGCTCGGCAGCTCGTCGTCGGCCCGGAAGTAGCCGTCCAGGTCACCCGCGTCGGCGAACCGGACCCGGTGGGCGACGAGGTCGGCACTGGTGAGCTCGGCGCCGGGGCCGGCATTGGTCGCGACCGCCCAGACCGCGACCGTGTCGTCGGCCGCGGAGAGCAGCCGGGCGCCGGCGACGACGGAGACCGCGACGATCAGGATCCCGACCCACAGGCGCGGATCGCGCCACCCTGGCCGGCTGGTCCGGGTGGCAGCGGGAACCGGGTCCGTGCCGAGACTCACGCGGACATGATGGCCCTCGCCGTACCCACCGAAACCCGGTCATCCACAGCCCCGCGGGCCACGTCCCCTCGGGGGATCCGAGGTGCGACGATGGGGTCATGGCCGGCACGCCCCGATTCCTCACCCTCGCCGACGTCGCGGAGGTGCTCAACACCTCCAGCGCCCAGGTCTACGCCCTGGTCCGGCGCGGCGACCTGCCCGCCATCAAGATCGGCGGCCGCGGCCAGTGGCGGGTCGAGTCCGAGCAGCTCGAGCAGTACATCTCCCGGATGTACACCGAGACCCGGACCTTCGTCGACGAGCACCCGTTCGTCGAGGCCGAGCCGGAAACATGATCCAGGACATCTGACTGGGTCTCGACACGCCGGTCGCGACCTCGTTCCTCGGTCGGCGCGGCTCGCTCGACCACCATCAGCGGGTCCGCTGGCGCGTCCCCGCTAGCCCACCTCGCCGTCGAGGGTGACCGAGACCTTCTGCTCGCCGCCGTCGCGCTCGACGGTGAACTCCACCTTCTCGCCGGGCTGGTGCGACCGGATCGCGACGATCAGCGCGATGCCGTCGGTGACCCGGGCGCCGTTGACCGCGACGATGACGTCGCCCTTGCGCAGCCCGCTGTCCTCGGCCGGGGTGCCGGGCATGACCGAGTCGATCTCGGCGCCGTCGCCGCCGGTGTCGCCCGTCTTCACCTTCGCGCCGATGACGGGGTACTTCGCCTCACCGGTCCGCAGGATCTGGTCGGCGGTGATGCGCACCTGCTCGATCGGGATCGCGAAGCCGACGCCGATGTTGCCGGACTGTCCCCCGACGGTGCCACCGGTGGTCGCGATCGCGGAGTTGACCCCGATCACCTGCGCCCGCAGGTTGACCAGCGGACCACCGGAGTTGCCGGGGTTGATCGCCGCGTCCGTCTGGATCGCGTTGATGTACGACGAGTCGTTGCCGGCGTCACCGGTGGTGACCGGGCGGTGCAGCGCGCTCACGATGCCGGCGGTGACCGTCGAGCTGAGGCCGAGCGGGGAGCCGAAGGCCACGACGCCCTCCCCCACGACGAGCCGCTGCGAGGAGCCGAGCGCGGCCGGCTGCAGCCGGCGCGCCTCGGGGGCGAAGAGGACGGCCAGGTCGTAGACCGCGCTCCGACCGACGATGGTCGCCTTGTAGCGACGCCCGTCCTGGTCGACGATCTCGACCGGACCGCTGTCGGACGCCGCGTCCGCCACGACGTGGTTGTTGGTGATGATGTGGCCCTGACGGTCGAGCACGAAGCCCGACCCCGTCGCGCCACCGGCCTGGCCCTGGTACTCCGCGATGATCTGGACGGTGCTCGGGAGCAGCTTCTGGGCGACCGCGGCGATCGAGCCGTTGTCGGCGGGCAGCTGGGGCGTCGTGACGGTGTCGACGCCGTCGAGACCGTTGCTGACGGTGCCGTCCTGGTCGTGGACCTGGTCGTACGCGAGGCCTCCGAGCGCACCCCCGAACAGACCGAGCACCAGCGCGAGGACGCAGACCACCGGCCACATCCACGCCGGGACCCGACCCTGGGGCACGACCGGTCGCGGCGGGGGCGTCGGGTACGGCGCGTAGCCCGCCCAGGTCGCCTGCGGGGCGTACGGCGGCGCCTGGATGGTCGGCGGGACCCACGTGGGCGGTCCCGAGGGCGGGACGGGCGGCTGGACCGGCGGCGGGCCCGAGGGCGAGGCGAACGGGAGCGGTCGGGTGGGCTCGTCGGGCGTGCCCTCGCCCCGGTCGTCGTCCTGCGTCACAGGTCTATCTTGTCCGGTCGCGCCAATTCCACGCGTGGCGGGTGTCGGTCAGGGCTGGCGGGAGCCGCTGTGGGCCATCCGCCACGCGACCTGCTCGCTCGGAACAGCCGCCTGCGGTGCACGGGTCTGGGTGATCGAGGCCGGCGCCGGTCGGTTGATCGTGGGAGCGTCGGCGGGAGCGGCGCCGAGGGCGAGCACCCCCATCACGGCGGCGCCGATGGCACCGCCGCCGATCGCGGCCAGGCCGGCGTTGCGCCGCCGGTGGTCGGGAGCGCTCATGGCCAGGTAGGTGTCACCCGGGGTCATGCTCATCGGGGACGAGCCGATCGCGCCGAGCAGCGAGCCCTTGAGCCCGTCGGGCGCCGACGAGCAGTCGTAGGCCAGGCCGGCGAGCCGGGTCTTGACCCACCCCTCGCGCTCGACCAGGTCACGGCACGCGTGGCAGCCGTGCACGTGCTCCCACGCCCGCTCGGTCTCCTCGGCGGACAGCCGGCCGTCGAGCAGGGCGCTGGTCCGCGTGCCGAGGTGCCCGATCACGTGGGGGTCCCCCAGCCCGTGAGCAGCGGTCCGGTGGCGGGACCGGCGTACCGCACCCGCCCCTCGCTCGGAGCGCGGTGGGCCAGCGCGGAGCGCAGCATGGCGCGACCGCGGTGGATGCGGGAGCGGACGGTGCCGAGCTTGGCGTCGAGGATCTCGGCGATCTCCTCGTAGGTCAGCCCCTCGACGTCGCACAGCACGACCGCGGCACGGAAATCCGGGGGCAGCGTCGCGAGGGCGCGCTCGATGTCGTCGTCGAAGGTGCGGTCGGCGTACGCCGCGTCCGGGCTCGGCGAGCTGCTGGTGAGGCGCTCGGCCCGCTCGTCGGAGAGCGCGTCGAAGCGGATCCGCTGCTTGCGGCGGGCCTGGTCGAGGAAGAGGTTGGTGGTGATGCGGTGCAGCCAGCCCTCGAAGGTGCCGGGGGTGTAGGTCGACAGCGAGCGGAAGACGCGGACGAAGACCTCCTGGGTGAGGTCCTCGGCGTCGTGCCGGTTGCCGGTGAGGCGGTAGGCGAGGCGGTAGACCCGGTCGGAGTGGTTCTCGACGATCTCCTCCCACGACGGCACGCCCTGGGTGCCCTCGTGCAGGGGAGCTGCGTCCATGGGGGCCTCCTCGGCCTGGTGGCCACGCTTGCGCGCTTGCGGGAACAGTGGTCTGTCCTTCCTCACCGTAGGGACTGCTGCTGAGAGGATCCTGTGAGCAGCCTCGATCGTCACAACGAGCGACCCTCGCGCGGTGTTCCCGCTGGATCCGTCCCGATCGCGCTAGGTTGGCCGCGTGAAGCCTGCGACCTGGTCCTACGCCGAGGAGTACGTCGCGGAGGACGATGTCCTCGCCGCGGCCCGAGCTCGTGCCGCCGAGGTCGGCGTCACCCCGATCGGCTCCGGCGGCGGCGCCGCGTTGCGGTTCCTCGCCTCCGTCCTCGACGCCCGCGCGGTGGTCGAGATCGGCACCGGCACCGGTGTCTCCGGCCTCTGGCTGCTGCGCGGGATGCGCGGCGACGGCGTGCTGACGACCGTCGACATCGAGGCCGAGCACCAGCGCCTCGCCCGGCAGTCCTTCAACGAGGCCGGGATCCCCACCCAGCGGGCCCGGACCATCTCCGGCGCGGCCCTCGACGTGCTCCCCCGGCTCACCGACGGTCACTACGACCTGGTCTTCTGCGACGGCGACAAGGCGGAGTACTCCGCCTACCTCGCCGAGGCGCTCCGCCTGCTGCGGCCCGGTGGCGTCGTGGCCTTCGACAACGCTCTCTGGCACGACCGCGTGGCCGACCCGGCCCAGCGCGACGAGGAGACCGTCGCGATCCGCGAGCTCGGTCGGCAGGTCGCTGAGCACGACGCGCTCGTGCCCGTGCTGCTGCCCGTCGGCGACGGACTGCTGGTCGCCAAGAAGGAGTGGAGCCCGGACGCCGACTGAGGTGTCGGGCCCGGCTCAGTAGCGCGGTGCGGCGAGGAAGCCGTCGGCTCCCTCGGCGACGGCGACGATCGAGCACGCCTCGATCAGGATCGGCGAGCTGCCGATGATCCGCGAGCCCGGCGACTCGTCGGCGGTCGCGGTGAAGGTGCGCTGGAACTCGTCGCGGACCTCGTCGGTCGCGAAGACGTAGCAGCCCTCGAACCACTCGCCCGGACGCGAGCGCCAGGTCTTGAACCGCAGGCCCTCCATCGTCGAGAAGCGGGCGTGCGAGGTTTCGGCGACGTACGACGCCAGCTCCGCCTCGACGCCCTCGGGAGCCCCCACGAGCGACCAGCGCACGGTGAGGCCGGGCCGCGATCCGGTCACGTGCCGATCCCGGCGAGCGGCTCGGGCGATCCCAGCCACTCGAGCAGCGCACGGACGCCGAACCCGGTCGGGCCGGTGGTCCACTCGTAGCTCTCCTCGGGGGCGTCTCCGACCGAGGCGATGTCGAGGTGCGCCCAGGGAACGTCGCCGACGAAGTGCTGGAGGAAGAGGGCCGCCGTGATCGCACCCGGGCCACCGGGCGCGTTGTCGGCGTCGGCGACCGAGGAGACGAGCTTCGACTCGTAGGCCTCCGTCAGCGGGAAGCGCCACAGCGGCTCACCGGCAGCATCGCCGGCGGCGCGGATCGTGGCAGCCAGGGCATCGTCGTTGGAGAAGATGCCGCCGATCTGCTGCCCGAGGGCGACCTTGATCGCGCCGGTCAGCGTGGCGACGTCGACCATGACCGCCGGGTCGAGCTCGGCGACGGCGTACGCGAGGCCGTCGGCGAGGACCAGTCTGCCCTCGGCGTCGGTGTTGGTGACCTCGCTGGTCCGGCCGCCGTAGTGGGACACGACGTCCCCGGGCCGCAGCGCGTTGCCGCCCACGGCGTTCTCGGCCGCCGCGACCAGCCCGACGACCCGCACCGGGCAGTCGACCGCCGCCAGCGCGGCCATCGTCGCCATCACCACGGCACCGCCGGTCATGTCGCGCTTCATCGTGGCCATCGCCTCGCCGGGCTTGATCGAGAGGCCGCCGGTGTCGAAGGTGATGCCCTTGCCGACCAGCACCACCGTGGGGGTCCGCCGCCCGGCCTTGGGCGGCGCGTAGTCGAGGCGGATCAGCCGCGGCGGGGTCGCCGACGCCTGACCGACACCGAGGATCCCGCCGAAGCCCTCGGCCGCGAGCGCGCTCTCGTCCCAGACCTTGACCGACAGCCCGGCCTCCTGGGCCAGCGCCTCGGCCTGCTGGGCGAGCCACGCGGGGTTCTTGACGTTGGAGGGGACCGTGCACAGCATCCGGGAGCGCCACGAGGCACCGCCGACCGCCACGGCGCGCGTGAGCGCCGGGCCGTGGTCGTCGGGCACCTCGGCCAGCACCACCTTGGCCACGGGCCGGTGGTCGGGCGGGCCCGAACGCCAGTGGAACGCGAACGAGCCGAGCATCGCGCCGACCACGAACGGCGCGAGCGCCACCTCGGGCGCGAGCGCCGGGATCGAGGTCGCGACCGCACTGCGGTCGCGGGTGGCTCGCGCCAACGCCGCGCCGGCTCGCCGGAAGTCCACGGCCTGCTGGGCGCCGACGCCGACGAGCAGCACCACGCGCAGGTCGGCGTTGTCCGGGGCACCGAGCGGCACCGGCACGGTGGTGACCTCGCCGGTCCTGCCCGTCGCTCCGGCGACCTCGAGCACGCCCAGCAGGTCGATCCCGAGCACGTCCGAGAGCTCCGCGGCGCCCGGACCCACCAGCGGTCCGTCACCCTGCTCTGCCGGTAGGACAGGCAGGGCCACCACGTCGGCTCCGAGAACGGCGTGCGGCAGGGCCGCACTGAGTGCGAATTCGGGGGGCGAGACCTGGCTCGGAAGTATCGAGGACGCCGTACTTCTCTGGGTCGTCACGGCGTCAGCCGACGACGTCCTTGAGGGCATCCCCGAGTGCGCCGGCCTCCTCGGCGTTCAGCTCGACAACGAGGCGGCCACCACCTTCGAGCGGGACGCGCATGACAATGCCGCGTCCTTCCTTGGTGACCTCCAGCGGACCGTCGCCCGTCCGCGGCTTCATCGCCGCCATCCGCGCACCTTCCTTCGCATGATCAGGGCGCCAGCAGAGCCTCCGAGCGGGCTTGCGGCGCCGTACGCGACACCATTATCCCCTATCCGCCGGTGACGTGGAGCACAGGGCAGGACCCGGACCATCTCGGGGCTGGCAGACTCGGGTCATGCAGGCTCGTTCGGCGCTCTTCGACGTGTACGGCGACCACCTGCGCGCCCGCGGCAGCGAGGCCCCCGTCGCGGCCGTCGTCCGCATGTTGGACCCGGTCGGGATCGCGGCCCCCGCGGTCCGCACCGCGATCTCCCGGATGGTCATGCAGGGCTGGCTCGAGCCGGTCCAGCTCGACGGCGGGCGCGGCTACCGCACCACCGACCGCGCGAACCGCCGCCTCGACGACGCGGGCGACCGCGTCTACGGCCGGCACCTGCCGACCTGGGACGGCACCTGGCAGCTCGCGTTCGTCGAGCCGCCCGCCAGTCGCACCGCGCGCACCCGGCTCCGGGCCGACCTGGCCTTCGTCGGCTACGCCGAGCTGTCCGACAACGTCTGGGTCAGCCCCTTCCCGCGTGCCGAGCTCGACTCGATCCTCGAGCGCGCCGGAGCCCGGGCCCGCACCGCGCGCGCCGACGGGTTCGACCCGCTCCCGACGGGCGCGTGGGACCTCGACGGGCTGCGTTCGTCGTACGACGCCTGGCTGAGCTCGGCCGACGAGCTGGTCGACCAGCACCTCGAGGCCCACGACGACGGCGACGAGGCCGCGTTCGCGGCGCGCTTCCACCTCGTCCACGAGTGGCGCAAGTTCCTCTTCGCCGACCCCGGGCTGCCGCCGGCCCTCCTGCCGGACGAGTGGCCTGGCCGCGCCGCGGCCGACCTCTTCGCCGAGCGCGCCGACGAGCTCAAGCCCGGGACCGACCGGTTCGTCGCCCGCTGCCTCGGCGTCTGACCCGTCTGCCAGACTGCCGCCATGAGTGAGTCTCCCGTCCTGCTCGACATCGCCGACGGTGTCGCCACCATCACCCTCAACCGCCCCGAGGCCTACAACAGCCTCGACGTGGCGACCAAGGAACTGCTGCTGGAGATCGTCCAGCAGGTCGCCGACGACCCGGCCGTGCGCTGCGTGGTGCTGACCGGCACCGGCAAGGCGTTCTGCACCGGGCAGGACCTCAAGGAGCACGTCCAGCTGCTCCACAACGGCGGAAGCGACGTCCTCTTCACGACCGTCGACAAGCACTACAACCCGACCGTGACCGCGCTCGCGGGGATGGCGAAGCCGGTCATCGCCGCCGTCAACGGCGTGGCCGCGGGCGCCGGGTCCAGCCTCGCCTTCGCCTGCGACCTGCGGATCGTGGCCGACACGGCCGGCTTCAACCTCGCGTTCGCGAACGTCGCGCTCTCCTGCGACACCGGGGCGAGCTACACCCTGCAGCGGCTGGTCGGCCGGGCGAAGGCGATCGAGCTCCTCTACTTCCCGTCGACGATCTCCGCCCAGGACGCGCTCGAGCTCGGACTGGCCACGTCGGTCGTGCCGGCCGACGAGCTGGCCGCCGAGGTGGCCTCTCTCGCGGCCCGGCTCGCGGCCGGCCCGACGGTCGCGCTGGGCGCCATGCGGCAGTCGGTCGCGTTCTCCGCGGGCCACTCCTTCGAGGACTCGCTGGAGTTCGAGAGCGCGATGATGACCAAGACCGGCGCGACCGCCGACCACGCGGCCGCGGTCGCGGCGTTCGTGGCCAAGGAGAAGCCGGTCTTCGAGGGTCGCTGACCCCGGGTCAGCGCTCCGGCGACGACCCGGAGACCACCGCGGGAGCGAACTGCGTGGCCGCCAGCCGCTGACGGTAGGCAGCGGCGTCCGCTTCGTCCTGCGTCTCGAGCCCTGCGCGGTGCAGGAACGCGAGCAGGTGGTCACGGATCTCCGTGCGCCGGGCGTTGAACGCCGTGAAGTCCGCCTCGGCGTACAGCTCGGCGGCGTCAGCGGTCTCGAAGAGGTCGTGGGTGAGCCGTCGGTGCGGGATC
Organism: Nocardioides pollutisoli; assembly: GCF_040045055.1. Taxonomy (NCBI): domain Bacteria; kingdom Bacillati; phylum Actinomycetota; class Actinomycetes; order Propionibacteriales; family Nocardioidaceae; genus Nocardioides; species Nocardioides pollutisoli. The sequence goes on along the minus strand of NZ_JBDZDU010000001.1, from coordinate 2,729,041 downwards.
TGGTGGTAGTCGGCGAGCTCCTGGGTGCGTGAGTCGATGGACAGCAGCACCGCCGGGGTGCCGGCCTCCAACGCCGCCACGTTGCCGTGGAGCCGCGTGCCGAACGCGAAGTCGCGTGTCGCCAGGTAGTCGATCCACGGCGTCGGGTCCACGTAGAAGCGGACCTGCCCCGCACGGAACAGCGGGTGGTCGACGCTGTGCGGGAGGCGCGGGTCCAGCTCCGCGGCCCGGTCGTCGCCCTGGCCCAGGAGCAACCCCAGCGTCGCGTTGGTCTGGGCGATGTAGACGAGGTCGTCGTAGGCGTCGACGTGGTGCTCGACCAAGGCGCCGATCCCGGGCACGACGGGCGTCAGGTTGAGGGCCAGGCGACTGCTGCGGTCGAGGGAGTCGACTCGCTTCACGACCTCGGGACCGGTGTGCGCCGACAGGGACGGGCACCCCACCACGTCGACGTGCTCGTCCCCGAAGCCCAGGCTGCCGAGGTAGGCGCGGGTCTTCTCCCCGCGCACCCCGATCGCCGGGGACCGGTCGAGGACGGCGCGCAGGAACCGGACGATGTGGCGGTCGGGCTCGTCGTCGGGCTGGACGAACGGACCGTCCATCGGCAGCTGGGCACCGGCGCCGACGACGACCACCGGGATGGTCAGGCGCTCGATCACGCGGGTCAGGGCGCGCAGGTTGCGGGTGAAGCCGCGGCGGAACGCATTCGCCATCGGCAGCACGAACGCGTCGTACTCCTCGTTGATGGCGGCGATGTCGCGCACCGTCATCCGCTGGTCGGCGGGCTTCTGCGTGCTCCAGTGGTCGGCGACGACCTCTGTGTCAGCCCGGCTCAGCAGCTGGTGGATGGCTCCGGAGAAGAGGGCGTTGCCGCCGTTGTCCCCGAGCACGTTGCGGGCGAGCGTCTCCTCGGCGCTCAGCGGCTGGAACGGGTCCTTGCCGGCCCTGAGGAGGATGCGTGTGGTGGCCATCGCTCTAGCCCCGGACCCGGTGAGCGTCCCAGAGGGACAGGATCTGGCGGGGCGCCAGCACGCGCATCCGGTGATGGCCGGGCCGGGCGCTGTACTCGGCGGTGAGGGCACTGCCGGCGAAGCGGCTGTTGTACCAACCGGTCATCGTCCCGTGGCAGATGCCGCCGCAGGTGAAGGACTTGCGCTGCAGGTTGAGTGCGCGTGCGACGCGGACGGAGAAGCGCTGGTTCTTGGTGTCCGTGTCGACGCCGTTCAGCGGCTGGTGGAAGCTGATGATCCGCCGCGGGCGGATCTCCCGGAGGAACCGCATCATCGCGCGGGTCTCGGGTTCGGAGCCGGCCCGCGGGCCTGACTCGTAGCTGCCGTCGAGGTCGGCCCAGTGGTAGGGGAAGTTGCGGTTGAGGTCGACGCCGTGGGCGTTCTGGCGCGTGTGCGCGGCGAGGCCGTCCGGGTTGTAGACCGGCACCACCCAGAGGTTGACGCCGCGGATCGGCCGGCCGTCGCGCAGCGTGGCCAGGATCTGGCGGGGCGCCCCCTCGTTGCCGTGCATGGTCGCGATGAGCAGGACCTTGGGCTTGCCGCGCTCGCCGAGGTGCCACGCCGTGATCGGCCGGCCGCGCACGGAGTGGCCGATCACTTCCTTGCCGATCACCGCGCTGGCGTCCGGCGCGGGCATCGCGGCGTACGTCGTGGTCGGCAGGGCGACCAGGGCCGTGCCCGCGAGAAGGGAGGCTGCGAGGAGGGTGGTGGTGATCAGGGTCCCGAGTCGCATGCCTGAACCCTACCGACACACTCCAGTTAGACGGCCGAGGTGAGGTAGGCCCAGGTGAAGACGCAGACGCCGACCAGCATGCCGACGTGGGCGAGGATCGACAGGCCGGGACCCTCGGACCAGCTGTCCTCGCTGCCGTCGGACGCGTGCTTGCCGCGGCTGGGCAGCCAGCGGACCAGGATCAGCAGCCCGGCGACGACCACGACCCACCAGAAGGCGAGGGCCACGATGCCGAGCGTGGGGCTGCCGAGCGTCGAGTCCTCGGGTGCCACCAGGAAGACCACCCAGGTGACCAGGGCCAGGACGCCGGCGCCGGTGTGGAGGTTGAGCAGCCCGTTGCCCACGCTGAAGCGGCCCGCACCGCCGTCCCCGCGGCCGAGGCGGAGACGGGTCAGGACCACCACGACAGCGGCGAGCGCGGTGAGGACGTACACGATCACCGAGGTCGACACGGAGCGCAGTGTGCCCTATCCGGCGGGCGTGTCGCCACGCGTGTCGCCCGGTTCGGGCTCCACCGGGGGTACGTCGAGCTCGCGGGCGAGCCGGTCGAGCAGGGCGTCGACCTCGGACATCCGGTAGCCGCGGAAGGCCAGGGAGAAGCGCACCCGGCGCAGGTCGTCAGCCCGCAGCGGGCCACCCGCGGGCACCGTGGCGTCCGGGCGGTCGTCGTACACCTCGGCGAGCGGCGCGCCCCGCCCGGCGGCCACGACGGCGATGCCACCGAGGGCCAGGACCACGAGGACCGCGAAGAACCACATCACGACCGCTCGACCTCCTTGGCCGCCACCATGAGCGCCACGGCCTCCTCGACGTCGTCGGTGACGATCAGCCGCTCCAGGTCGGCCTCGCCCAGCATCCCCTCGGCCAGCACGGTGTCGCGCATCCAGCCCAGCAGGCCGCTCCAGTACGCCGTGCCGACGAGCACGATCGGGAAGCTCGTGACCTTGCCGGTCTGCACGAGGGTGAGCGCCTCGAAGGTCTCGTCGAGGGTGCCGACACCGCCGGGCAGGACGATGAAGCCCTGGGCGTACTTCACGAACATCGTCTTGCGGGCGAAGAAGTAGCGGAAGTTGATGCCGACGTCGACCCACTCGTTGAGGCCCGACTCGAAGGGCAGCTCGATGCCGAGACCGACGCTGATGCCACCGGCCTCGCAGGCACCCTTGTTGGCGGCCTCCATCGCGCCCGGTCCACCGCCGGTCATCACCGCGAACCCGGCCTCGGCGAGCAGCCGGCCGGCCTGCTCGGCCTGCGCGTAGTAGGGGTGCTCGCGCGGCGTGCGCGCCGAACCGAAGACCGCGATCGCGGGGCCGAGCTCGGCCAGCGCACCGAAGCCCTCGACGAACTCGGCCTGCATCCGCAGCACGCGCCACGGGTCGGTGTGGACCCAGTCGGACGGGCCGCGCGAGTCGAGCAGCCGTTGGTCGGTGGTGCCCTCGTCGACCTGGCCGCGGCGCTGGATGATCGGGCCCTTGAACTTGGCTCTCATGCGGTCAACCAGTCACGGAGCTGGGTCTCGCAGCGGGTGATGTGCTCGATCGGCACGTGTTCCTCCTGCTTGTGGGCGAGCATCGGGTCGCCGGGGCCGAAGTTGACCGCCGGGACGCCGAGCGCGGTGAACCGGGCGACGTCGGTCCAGCCGAACTTCGGGTTGACCTCGCCGCCGACTGCGTCGATGAACGCCTTGGCGGCCGGTACGTCGAGGCCGGGGAGCGCCCCGGGGGCGCTGTCGGTGAGGGTCACCTCGAAGCCGTCGAAGAACGCGCGGACGAAGGCCTCGGCCTCGGCCTCGGACCGGTCCGGTGCGAAGCGGTGGTTGACCTCGACCACGCACTCGTCGGGCAGCACGTTGCCGGCGACGCCGCCGCGGATGAAGACCGCGTTGAGTCCCTCGTGGTACTCCAGCCCGTCGATGACCGGCCGGCGGGCGTCGTACTCGTTGAGGCGGCGGAGCACCTCCGCGGCGCCGTGGATCGCGTTGACGCCGCGCCAGCTGCGCGCGGAGTGGGCCCGCTCCCCCGTCGTACGCACGTCCACCCGGAGGGTGCCCTGGCAGCCCGCCTCGACGACGGCGTTCGACGGCTCCATCAGGATCGCGAAGTCGGCGACCATCAGGTCGGGGTCGCTCTCGGCGAGCAGGCGCAGGCCGTTGAACTCCGCGTCGATCTCCTCGGCCTCGTAGAGGATGAAGGTGACGTCGCGGTTGGGGTCCGGGACCGTGGCGGCCAGGCGCAGGATCACCGCGTCGCCGCCCTTCATGTCGCAGGTGCCGAGGCCGTGCAGCAGACCACCCTCGCGGCGCGACGGGAGGTTGTCGTTGAGCGGCACCGTGTCGAGGTGGCCGGCGATCACGACCCGCTCGCCGCGACCGAGGTCGGTGCGGGCGACCACGGTGTTGCCACGACGGGTGACGGTGAGGTGGTCGAGGGTGCGCAGCGCCGCCTCGACGGCGTCCGCGATCGCCTGCTCGTCGCGGCTGACCGACTCGATGTCGACCAGCTGCTCGGTCAGGGTGACGGCGTCGGCGGTGAGGTCGAGCATGTGACCCATCCAACCAGCAGACTGTTCTTCCTCAGAACTGGAACAGGTTCTAGTCTTGCCGCATGCGCAACGGAATCGTCCTCTTCACCTCCGACCGCGGCATCACGCCGGCCGCCCTCGGCAAGGCCGCGGAGGAGCGGGGCTTCGACACGATCTACGTGCCCGAGCACACCCACATCCCGGTGAAGCGGACCGCCGCGCACCCCGGCACCGGCGACGAGACGCTGCCCGACGACCGCTACCTGCGCACGCTCGACCCGTGGGTCTCGCTGGCCACCGTCGCCGCGGTCACCTCGACGATCAAGCTGTCGACCGCGGTCGCCCTCCCCGTCGAGTCCGACCCGATCACGCTCGCGAAGCAGATCGCGACGCTCGACCACCTCTCCGGTGGCCGGGTCGAGATCGGTGCGGGCTTCGGCTGGAACACCGACGAGCTCGCCGACCACCACGTCCCGCCGGAGAAGCGCCGCACCGTGCTGCGGGAGTACGTCGAGGCGATGCGGGCGCTATGGACCCAGGAGGAGGCGTCGTACGACGGGGAGTTCGTCTCCTTCGGCCCGTCGTGGGCCTTCCCGAAGCCGGCCGCGCACATCCCGCTGATCATCGGCGCCGGTGGCGGCCCGAAGACCTTCAGGTGGATCGCCGAGAACGCCGACGGCTGGATGACCACCCCGACCCAGCAGGACATCTCCGGTCAGATCGAGGCGCTCAAGAAGGCGTGGTCCGAGGCCGGCCGCACGGGTGCCCCCGAGATCCGGATCCTGATCGCGTTCAAGCCGAACCCCGAGGACCTGATGGCCTGGGCCGAGCAGGGCGCCACCGAGCTCATCTGGGGCGTCCCGGACAAGTCGCCCGACGAGGTCATCGGCTCGCTCGACCGGATGGCCACCCGCCTCGGCCTCCAGGGCTGACCCTGGTCCCCGGGTTTCGAGACAGGCGCTAGCGCGCCTTCCTCAACCCACCTAGGCCTTGACGACGGTGACGGTCGGCTCGGAGGAGTCCGAGGACACCAGGTCGTACGACGTCGCAAGGGTCTCGCCGGTGATCAGCTGCTCGTGGGTGCGGGCCGCGGCCAGCACCTCGTCCGAGCCGCCGACGGTCAGTGCGATCCGGTCGGACACGTCGAGGCCGGCGTCGCGGCGCGCCTGCTGCACCTGGCGGACCAGGTCGCGGGCGAGGCCCTCGGCGGCCAGCTCGGGCGTGACGTCGGTGTCGAGCACGACGAAGCCGCCACTGCGCAGCACCCCGGTCGCGGAGCCGCCGTCGGTGGCGCCTGCGACGGTCTCGAGGGAGTACTCCCCCTCCTCCAGCGCCAGCCCACCGGCCGTCACGGTGCCGTCCTCGGCCACCGACCAGTCGCCCGACTTCGAGCCCTTGATCGCCAGCTGCACGTCCTTGCCGAGCCGCGGGCCAGCCGCGCGCGCGTTGACGGTGAGCTTCTGCTCCACGCCGTACGCCGCTGCCTCGTCGGACTCGGCCGCGAGCAGCCGGACCTCCTTGACGTTGACCTCGTCGCGGACGATCGACTCGAAGCCGGTCAGCGCGGCCGGGTCGGCCACGACGACGGTCAGCGTCGACAGCGGCAGCCGGTTGCGCAGGTTGCCGGCCTTGCGCAGCGCCGAGGTCGCCGAGCAGACCTCGCGGACCTGGTCCATCGCGGCGACCAGCGCGTCGTCGGCAGGCAGCTCGTCGACCGAGGGCCAGTCGGCGAGGTGCACCGAGCGGTCACCGGTCAGGCCGCGCCAGACCTCCTCGGTCGTGAGCGGCATCAGCGGCGCGGTCGCCCGGCAGACGACCTCGAGCACCGTGTAGAGCGTGTCGAACGCGGCCGGGTTGTCGCCCCAGAAGCGGTCCCGCGAGCGGCGGATGTACCAGTTCGTCAGCACGTCGAGGAAGGACCGCGTCGCGTCGCAGGCGTCCGCGACGGCGTAGGAGTCGAGCGCCTCGGTCATCTCGCCGACGAAGTCGCGGCACTTGGCCAGCAGGTAGCGGTCGAGCGGGTCGGTCGACGCCGTCGACGCCTGCGCGTCGTACGACGAGCTGTTGGCGTAGAGCTGGAAGAAGTACCAGCTGTTCCACAGCGGGATCAGCACCTGGCGCACGGAGTCGCGGATGCCCTGCTCGGTGACGACCAGGTTGCCGCCGCGCAGGATCGGCGACGACATCAGGAACCAGCGCATCGCGTCGGCGCCGTCGCGGTCGAAGACCTCGCGCACGTCGGGGTAGTTGCGCAGCGACTTCGACATCTTGTTGCCGTCGGAGCCGAGCACGATGCCGTGGCTGATGCAGTTCTCGAACGCCGGCTTGTCGAAGATCGCGGTCGCCAGGATGTGCAGCGTGTAGAACCAGCCACGGGTCTGGCCGATGTACTCGACGATGAAGTCCGCCGGGAAGTGGTGCTCGAACCAGTCGGAGTTCTCGAAGGGCACGTGGACCTGGGCGAACGACATCGAGCCCGAGTCGAACCACACGTCGAGCACGTCGGAGACGCGCCGCATCATCGACTGGCCGGTCGGGTCGTCCGGGTTGGGGCGCACCAGGTCGTCGACGTACGGGCGGTGCAGGTCGGGCTCGCCGTCCTGGTTGCGCGGCACCCGGCCGAAGTCGGCCTCGATCTGCTCGAAGGAGCCGTAGACGTCGGTGCGGGGGTAGGCCGGGTCGTCGCTCTTCCACACCGGGACCGGGCTGCCCCAGAAGCGGTTGCGGGTGATCGACCAGTCGCGGGCGTTCTCCAGCCAGCGGCCGAACTGGCCGTCCTGGATGTGGTCCGGGACCCAGTTGATCTCCTGGTTGAGCTCGAGCATCCGCTTCTTGATCGCGGTGACCTCGACGAACCACGACGAGACACCCTTGTAGATCAGCGGGTTCCGGCAGCGCCAGCAGTGCGGGTAGCTGTGGTCGTAGGTCTCGCGGCGCAGGAGCACCGTCCCAGGCGTGACCGAGCCGGCCGCCTCGCCGGCGGTGACGGCCTTCAGGTGGTCGATGATGTGGAGGTTGGCGTCGAAGATGTTCATGCCTTCGTACTCCACGACCGGGAACGTGAACCTCCCGTCCTTGCCGACCGGCATGACCGGCTCGATGCCCTCGCGGTCGGTGACGATCTTGTCGTCCTCACCGAAGGCGCCGGCGGTGTGCACGAGGCCCGTACCGTCCGTGGTCGTCACGAACTCGGCCGGCACGACGCGGAACGCCTTCTCGTGGCCGAGGTAGTAGGAGAACGGCGGGGTGTAGACGAGCCCGACCAGGTCGGCGCCCGTGCCGCGCCAGGTCACCGTGGGGTCGTCGCCCAGCTCGCGGGCGTACGCCGAGAGGCGCGGCTCGGCCAGGATGTAGCGGGTGCCCTCGACGTCGACCATGACGTAGTCGATGTCCTCGCCGACCATCACCGCGAGGTTGCTGGTCAGGGTCCACGGGGTCGTCGTCCAGATCAGCAGCTTGGCGCCCTGGAACTGGCCGGGCGTCGTCACGTCGTACCCGACCGTGACCGCCGGGTCCTGGCGCATCTGGTAGACGTCGTCGTCCATGCGCAGCTCGTGGTTGGAGAGCGGCGTCTCGTCGTTCCAGCAGTAGGGCAGCACCCGGAAGCCCTCGTAGACGAGGCCCTTGTCGTGCAGCTGCTTGAAGGCCCAGAGCACCGACTCCATGTAGTCGGGGTTCATGGTCTTGTAGTCGTTGTCGAAGTCGACCCAGCGCGCCTGGCGGGTGACGTACTCGCGCCAGTCGCCGGTGTACTGCATGACCGAGGCGCGGCAGGCCGCGTTGAACTTCTCGATGCCCAGCTCGAGGATCTCGTCGGTCGTCTTGATGCCGTTGAGGCGCATCGCCTCGAGCTCGGCGGGCAGGCCGTGCGTGTCCCAGCCGAAGCGTCGCTCGACCTTCTTGCCGCGCATCGTCTGGTAGCGCGGGATCAGGTCCTTGACGTAGCCGGTGAGCAGGTGCCCGTAGTGCGGGAGGCCGTTGGCGAACGGCGGGCCGTCGTAGAAGACGAACTCGTTGGCGCCGTCCTCGCCCGCGTCGCGCTGGTCGATGCTGGCCTGGAAGGTGTCGTCCTGCTTCCAGTACTCCAGCACCCGCTCCTCGATCTCGGGGAACTTCGGGCTCGACGGGACGGACGAGCTGTCGCTCGTGGAGACCTTGGGGTAGGTCATCGGGGCATCTCCTGCGGGTACGTCGTGCTCGGGCTTCTGCCACGAGGACGACGTGAGCCGCGGTACCACCTCGCTTGCCCCGTCGTACGACGGGACCGCTCGTTCACGGCTGTGACGGGCCTACCCGTCCGGTTCTACTAGATCTCGTCGGTGGTCGAGCTTGTCGAGACCGTTCTTCCGGAGGCTCACCGCTGATGACGGCTCAGACGCCTGTGGTCACAGCGTACGGCGCACCCTCACGACCGCGCGAATCAGTTGCTGCGGTCGTCCAGCCAGGCCTCGATGCGGGCCGCCGCGTCCTCGGGCGAGAGATCGCTGTTGTCGAGCCGCAGGTGCGCGAAGTCCGCCAGCACCGCGTCAGCCGGTGTGGGGCGCGCGGGGTCGGTGCTCATGACGTGGGCCGCATCCAGCTCGCGCACGTGAGCATCGGACCAGGCCAGGTCCCGCTTCGACTTCTTCTCGCTGATCCGGTCCGCGCCCGCATTGCGCTCCAGGCGGGTCCCGAGGTCGGCGTACAGCTCGACGAAGGAGACCGGTAGTCCGCGATCGACGTACGGCGCCACGAGCCTGCGCACCTCATCGGCGTCCTGCTGGTCGTCGACGTTCCAGACGAAGGTGAAGACCAGCCGGGTCCCGGAGGCTGCCGCCTCCTCTATCACCCGGCGCCGGAACTCCCCGTTGAGCACGACGAACGGAGGCGTTCCGAACCCGAAGATCTCCAGCAACGGCTCGATCGTGTGGTGGTTGTGGAACAGCCGGAAATCGGTGACGGCACACAGGGCCCGCCCGACCGTCATCTTGCCGACGGCGGGAGGTCCGATGATCAGCAGCAGCTCTCCATCGTGCACGCCCGGACGCTAACCCGCTGGCGAGACGGTCCGCGAGCCCTTTCGCGGCGCTCGTCCTCAGCGGGCCGGGCGCAGCACCACGTCGCGGTGGCCGGCCTGGGGGAAGGCCAGGTAGCCGCGCGGCAGGGCGTCCAGCGCGACCTGCGCAGGCGCCGATCTGGTCAGCCGCACCCGCAAGGGGATCCACAGACTGTCGCCATCGCGCAGCTCGACGTCCTGCAGCGTGGTGCGGACGTCGACCCCACGGCCCTTGCCCGAGAGCCGCACCGCGTGGGCCGGACTGCCGTGGTAGCCGATCCGGACCCAGATCCGAGCCCACTGGTGGGGCTGGACCCGGAGTCCGTCGACCGCACGGATCCGGATGACGCCACCCGGGTCGCCGATCGCCGTGCCGGCCCCCGGAGCATCGAGCCGGTCGAGCACCGTGCCGTCCGCGGCGGTCAGCTGGACCCACCCGCAGCGGTCCACGAAGTCGAGGGGCGCCAGCGTGGTGCTGATCGAGAGGCGGTCCCCGCCCCTGGTCACCGGCCCCCCGGGCTCGTCGGTGGGGACGGTCAGCTGCCAGTCCATCGCGCAGGTGCCGTCGTCCTGGACCACCCCGAGGGCGATCTCGAGGTACGACTTCGTCGAGGCGTCCGGGACGCCACCGAGCACCACCTCGGCGCGGAGCTGGGCCGGACCTTCGCCGGACTCCGCACCGGCCGCGGCGAAGACGAGAGTCTGTGCCGGGACCGTCGCTGCCGGCAGCCCGGCCGGCCGGGAGTCGAACCGCCAGGAGTAGGAGATGCTCGCGTCGGCCGGGGCGGCACCGAGACCACCGACGACCAGAGCGAGCCCGAGAACGACGATCCACCGCTGCATGGGCCGATGCTAGGTGCTCCCGGGCGAATCGGTTTGCGCCAGACGCACCCGCCTGATCGGGTAGCGCCCATGAGCGACATGTGGCTGAGCCAGGACGAGGACCCCCGCGACTACTCCCCCACCCGTGGTGAGCGCGCCAACGTGCTGGCCTACCTGCGCAACTACCGCCTCACCTTCGAGCTGAAGTGCCAGGGCCTGGACGCCGAGCAGCTGGCGGCCCGGTCGGTGCCGCCGTCGACCCTGTCGCTGCTCGGGCTCGTCCGGCACCTGGCCCAGATGGAGCACCACTGGTCCGTGCGGGTGCTGCAGGGCAAGGCCGACGAGGTCGCCCAGCTCTACAAGGACGGCGACCGCGAGGGCGACTTCAACGGGGCGGTCGCCGACCCGGCCGTCGTCGAGGAGGCCTGGGCCACCTGGCGCAGGGTCGGCGAGGAGGCCGACGCGTGGTACGACCAGGACACCGACTGGAGCCGCTTCATCGGCAACCCGTCGGACGAGGAGCAGTACGAGGTCCGCGACATCATGGTCCACGTCGTCGAGGAGTACGCCCGTCACGTCGGCCACGCCGACCTGCTCCGTGAGTGCATCGACGGCCGCACCGGGCAGTGAGGCGGCTTCGCCTCGCCCCCTAGGGTGTACGGCGTGACCGCGACACCCACGACTGCCCCCTCGACGGCATGGGGCTTCGGCCTCGCCACCATCGACGCCGACGGCAACGTCCTCGACGTCTGGTTCCCTGCGCCGAAGCGCGGTGAGAAGCCGGCCGGTGCCGTCGTGCCGTCCGAGCTCGGCGCTCTGCAGGGCCGCGACGAGGACCGCGGCGTCACCCGAGACGTCCTGCTCGTGGAGATCGACGACCTGCAGGCCGCACCGGAGACCACCGAGGACGTGTGGCTCCGGCTGCACCTGCTGTCCTCGCGCCTCGTCGTACCCCACTCCGTCAACCTGGACGGCATCTTCGGGCTGCTGACCAACGTCGTGTGGACCAGCGCCGGCCCGTGCGCCGTCGAGGGCTTCGAGACGACCCGGGCCCGGCTGCGGGCCAACGGCCGGCACGTCACCGTCTTCGGCGTCGACAAGTTCCCGCGGATGGTCGACTACGTGCTGCCCGCCGGCGTGCGGATCGCCGACGCCGACCGGGTGCGGCTCGGCGCCCACCTCGCGGAGGGCACCACCGTGATGCACGAGGGCTTCGTCAACTACAACGCGGGCACGCTCGGGACCTCCATGGTCGAGGGCCGGATCTCCGCGGGCGTCGTGGTCGGCAAGGGCTCCGACGTCGGCGGCGGCGCGTCGATCATGGGCACCCTGTCGGGGGGCGGCAAGCACGTCATCTCGGTCGGCGAGCGCTGCCTGATCGGTGCGAACGCCGGGCTCGGCATCTCGCTCGGCCACGACTGCGTCGTCGAGGCGGGCTGCTACATCACCGCCGGCACCAAGGTGACGCTGATCGACAAGGTCGACGGCATCGGTCCGGAGGTCGTCAAGGCTGCCGCCCTGTCCGGTGCGAGCAACGTGCTCTTCCGCCGCAACTCGGTCACCGGCACGATCGAGGCGGTGCCGTGGAAGAGCGGCGGCATCGAGCTCAACACCGCCCTGCACACCAACTGACCACCGATGAAGCTGCGCACCGTCGCGGCCCTGGTCGGGCTCGCCGCCCTCGGTGTCGCAGTCGTCGCCGGCTACTCCGTCTTCCACAAGGTCGCACCGCTCTTCAGCCCCGACGAGTGCACCGCGACCGTCGGTGGCCGCACCGTCAGCCTGACCGTCGAGCAGGCCGAGAACGCCGCGTTGATCACCGCCGTCTCGGTCGACCGCGGGATGCCTGCCCACGCCGCGACGATCGCGCTCGCGACGGCGTACCAGGAGTCCAAGCTCTACAACCTCGAGTCCGGCGACCGTGACTCGGCTGGACTGTTCCAGCAGCGGCCGTCCCAGGGGTGGGGCACCGAGAAGGAGGTGCAGAACCCCTACTACGCGACCAACGCCTTCTACGACGCCCTCGAGAAGGTCGACGGCTGGGAGTCGTTGCCGGTCACCGAGGCCGCGCAGGAGGTGCAGCGGTCGGGCTTCCCCGACGCGTACGCCGACCACGAGGCCGACGCCCGCGTGCTCGCCTCGGCGCTGACCGGCAACTCGCCGCACGCCTTCAGCTGCCGGCTCGGCGGCACCCCCGGCGAGGAGCGGGACAAGCTCACGGCCTCCGGGCTGACGCGCCGCGCCGACGTCGTACGCCGCGAGATCGACGAGGTCTTCGACAACCCGCCGCTCGGAGGCTTCGCCCCGGGAGGCGTGAGCTCGGGGCACATGGAGGGCTCGGCCCACTACGACGGCCGGGCGATCGACGTCTTCGTGCGACCGATCAGCCCGGAGAACAAGGTCCGCGGCTGGGCGATCGCGCAGTACCTCGTCGCCCAGGCCGACCGGCTCGACATCCGGACGGTCATCTTCGACGACCGGATCTGGACCGCCGACGACCGGTCCGGCGACGGCTGGCGCGACTACGACCCGCCGGACGAACCGGGTGACCGCGCGATCCTGGAGCACCGCGACCACGTGCACGTCGACGTCTTCGACTGACCTCCTGGGGCCTGGTCCAGACGACCTGTGGAGAAAGCCCAGCGCCGGGCGTCGAAGAGGCGCATGCTGGGAATCAGTGACACGAACCACTCAAGCCCCACCGACCTCGTGCCGATGGAACAGTCACCAAGCATTCCTGGAGACCACGATGTGCACACACTCCCCGGCCTGTCCGGACAGCAGCTCCGACACCTGCTGCAGCGCCCAGATCGTCTCGGACCACACCGAGCAGGGCTGGTGCCAGCTCTGCAACGGCGTCATCTGGTTCGACGACGGCCACTACCTCACCCCCGACGGTGCTGACCGGGAGATCACCGCGCTGTCGGCGTAGGTTGGCGCGATGGGCGCCTCTCGGATCCTCGCTGCCATCACCCTCACCGCCGCGTCGTTCGTCGCCAGCGGAACCGCGTCGGCCGCCGCCGGTCCCTGCTCCGCCCCGACGATCCACGGCACGTCGAAGAGCGAGACGCTGCGGGGCACGAGCGGTCCCGACGTGATCGACGGCGCCGGCGGCGACGACGTGCTGATCGGCCTCGGCGGCGACGACGTCCTCTGCGGAGGCCCGGGCCAGGACGTCCTGCGCGGTGGCACCGGCGAGGACCGGCTCTACGGCGGGGCCGACGCGAAGGTCGCCGAGGACACCGACTACTACGTCTACTACGGCGACACCCTCGACGGCGGCCCGGACGACGACACGCTGGTGCCGGGCGCCGACCCGCGCCACGAGGGATCGGTCGACGCGGTCACCGTGGCGCACGCGTCGGACGGTGTGGTCGCCGATCTCGCGGCCGGCACCGTCACCAGCAAGAACGACGAGGAGCCCGAGACCGACACCATCGTCGGTCCGGTCGCGACCTTCACCGGCACGGCGTACGCCGACACCGTCGTCGGCTCCGACGAGCCGGAGAACATCTACGGCGGCGCCGGTTCCGACTGGATCGACGGCGCCGGCGGTGACGACTGGATCGACGCCGCCGACCACTACCAGGAGGAGCCGGACCGATCGCACAACACGCTCGTCGGCGGCTCGGGAGACGACACCGTCAACGGCAGCGCGGGCGACGACCTGCTGCGCGGCGGCTCGGGCAACGACCTGATCCAGGCGGGCGAGGGCGCCGACCGGTCCTACGGCAACCGGGGCCGCGACGGCATCAACGACGAGATCGTGCCGGCCCACGACCAGGTCCTCTCGGCGGGCAAGGGGCACGACTACCTCGCCGGCCTCAGCTTCGACGACGACCACGGCCGCTACCAGCGGCACGTCACCGGGACGATCGACATGGCGGCGGACCGGCTGCGCGCGACGTACGGCGACAACCACGTCTCGGTGCCGTTCTACGACTTCGAGAACGTCGCATCGCCCGGCGGCGACCTCTGGACCGTCTACGGCACCGACGGTGACGACGAGATCAGCGCTGGCTTCTTCTCGGACCCGGTCCGGATCTATGCGCGCGGCGGCGACGACCGGGTCTTCGGGTCCGACCAGGACGACGTCATCAACGGCGGCCACGGACACGACGTCGGGACCGGGTGGGGCGGACACGACCGGATCCGGTCGGTGGAGCGGATCCTCAGCCGGCGAGCCGGGTGAGCGCAGCGTCGACCCGCTCGTCGGTGGCCGTGAACGCCACCCGGACGTGGCGAGCGCCGGCCCTGCCGTAGAACTCGCCGGGCGCCACGAGGATGCCGCGCTCGGCCAACCAGGACACCGTCGCCCAGCAGTCCTCGTCGCGCGTCGCCCACAGGTAGAGCGACGCCTCCGAGTGGTCGATCCGGAAGCCCGCGGACTCCAACGCCTCCCGGAGCTTGGCCCGGCGGGCGGCGTAGCGCGCGTGCTGCTCGACGACGTGGTCGTCGTCGTCGAGGGCGGCGACCATCGCGACCTGCTGAGGGCCGGGCATCTGCAGGCCGAGGTTCTTGCGTACGGCGAGCAGCTCGCCCACCAGAGCCGGGTCGCCGGCCACGAAGGCGGTGCGGTAGCCCGCGAGGTTGGAACGCTTCGACAGCGAGTGGACGGCGAGGATGCCCTCGTGGGAGCCACCGCTCACCGACGGGTGCAGCACCGAGACCGGCGTCGCCTCCCAGGCGCACTCGAGATAGCACTCGTCGGAGACCAGGACCGTGCCGCGCTCGCGGCACCAGTCGACGACCTTCTTCAGGTGCTCGGGCGGCAGCACCCGGCCGGTCGGGTTGGACGGCGAGTTCAGCCACAGCAGCGCGGGCGTCTCCGGCCCCAGCGACGTGAGCGAGTCGGTGGCGACCCCGCGGGCACCGGCGAGGACGGCCCCGACCTCGTAGGTCGGGTAGGCGAGCTCGGGGTAGACGATCAGGTCGCCCGCACCCAGGCCGAGGTGTCCGGGCATCGAGGCGATCAGCTCCTTGGAGCCGATCACCGGCAGCACGCCGCCGAGACCGAGACCGGTGACGCCGTGGCGTCGCTCCAGCCAGTCGATGCACGCCTGCCGGGTCTCGACGCGGCCGACCGTGAGCGGGTAGCCGGGCGAGTCCGCCGCGTCGGCGAGCGCGCGCTGCACCAGTGCAGGCGTGGGGTCGACGGGCGTACCGACCGAGAGGTCGACGATGCCGTCGGGGTGCGCCCGGGCGCGTTCAGCGTGGTCGACCAAGCGGTCCCAGGGAAAGTCCGGGAGCCGCGCGGAGACCTTGCTGCTCAGTGCTCGGTCTCCTGAGGAGGCAGCGCGGCGATCATCGGGTGGTCGTGGTCGATCTCGCCCATCTTGGCGGCGCCACCGGGCGAGCCGAGGTCGTCGAAGAAGTGGACGTTGGCGTCGTAGTAGCCCTTCGACTCCTCCGGCACGTCGTCCTCGTAGAAGATCGCCTCGACGGGGCAGACCGGCTCGCAGGCACCGCAGTCGACGCACTCGTCGGGGTGGATGTAGAGCATCCGCTTGCCCTCGTAGATGCAGTCGACCGGGCACTCATCAACACACGCGCGGTCCTTGAGGTCGACGCACGGCTGGGAGATGACGTAGGTCACCGGTTCCTCCTGAAGCTCACGGGTGCGGATGCTTCGCACAGCCTAGTATCCCGACCGTGGCACAGTCGGCAGACCCCCAGTATGTGAACGCCCACACATTGGGACCGCACGTGGTGGGACAGCGCGTAGTGGTCCGTCGGGTCGTCCGCGGCGAGACCGGACCCAGCGGCGGACCCGCCCTCACCGACCTCCTCGGCGTGTGCACGGCGTGGGGTAGCGAGACCTGCGTCGTCCAGCCCGAGACCGGGCCGCCGGTCGAGATCGCGCTCGCGGACATCGTGTCCGGCAAGCCGGTGCCACCGCGTCCCTCGATCCGGCACCGGGTCAGCCCGACCGAGGCGCAGACCCGCGGGCTGGCGCTCTTCCCCGACCTCGTGACCGAGCCGCTGGGCGACTGGACGCTGCGGCACTCCCCCACCGCGACGGCCCGGCGGGCCAACTCGGTGCTGGCGATGAACCCCTCCGGCGTCGCGGGCGACTACGACGCCGTCGTCGGGTGGTACGCCGAGCGCACCGGCCGGCCGATCGCCGCCGTGCTGCCCGACTCGGCCGAGGACGCGCTCTTCCGCTCGCACGGCTGGGTGGCGGAGAGCCACGATGCGGACACGCTCTTCCAGATCGCCTCGGTCTCCCAGGCGCTGCGCGGCCTGTCGGTCCCCGAGGAGGCCTCGTACGACGAGGACGGCGACCTCGTGACGGTGCGACTGGGCGACCGGGCCAGCGGGATCGCGGCGTACGACCGCGACTGGGTGGGCTTCCGGGGCATCGAGGTCGCCCCGGAGCACCGCCGTCAGGGGCTCGGGCTGGCGGTGATGGCGGCCCTGCTCGAGTGGGGCGCGGAACGCGGTGCGACCACGGCCTACCTCCAGGTGCTCGCCGACAACACCGCGGCGCTGGCGCTCTACGAGCGACTGGGCTTCGTCACCCACCACGCCTACCGCTACCTGTCGCCGGACCGACCCAGGTCTGCCTGACGCCCGAAGAACCGCTCCGAGACCGCCATCACCTGCGGCCAGCACCAGCGCATCAGGAGCAGCACGACCGCCCCCGCGACGACCATCCCGCAGATGTTGATGGCCAGCTGCTCGGCGGAGCCGATGATCTCGGTGCGCTCCCAGAAGGCCAGGCCGAGCGCCAGGTTGCCGGCGGCAGGGACCGTGGTGACGCTGATGAAGACGCCGACCAGGGTCGCGGTCTTCGACAGGGCCAGTGCGAGGGCGCCGGCGGCGCCGGCGATCAGGGCGATCACGAACGACCACTGGTCCGGGTGCCAGATGAAGCCCGTGTTCGGCCGCGGTCGGGTGATCTCGTCGACGCCCACCATGCCGAAGGCGCGCGCCAGCAGCGAGAGGACGGCGACCACCGCGATCGAGAACGCGAAGGAGAGGACCAGCAGGCGCAGCCCGCGCGCCGTCAGCCCCCAGCGCGCCAGCGCGATGCCGGCGCTGGCCGCCGCGACCGCGCTGTACTCCGGACCGACGACCATCGCGCCGACCACGAGCACGGCGGAGTCGGTGATGACCGCGACGGCGGCCAGGGCCACGGCGAGGACGAGGAAGACGTGGAAGGACACCGTGGGGATGGCGCCGGCCTCCGCCTGCGCCTCGACCGCCTCCCAGATCACCGCGTCGTCCGGATGGCCGGGCGCCGAGGCCTCGAGCCGGTCGGCGGCGTCGAAGGGCGCACCGGTCGGCGTGGTGATGACGATGCCCCCCACCGAGGCGAGACCGAGGCCCTGCAGCTCGGTCAGCACGTCGCCGGCCTTCTCGCGAGCGACGTCGCACTCGACCAGGTCACCGACCGGCTGCAGGCACGCGCCCTGGTCGAGGGTGACGTTGGTGATCCACGCGCGGTCCAGCAGCACGTGCGTGACGCGATCGGTGAGGTTCGACGGCGACGTGAGGCGGAAGTGGACGACCACGGGCCGCACGCTACCCGCGTGCATGATTGCTCCCGTGAGACTCGACGACGAAGGCGCGCGCCTCTTGTCCTTCGCGCGCGGATCCGTGCACCCCGACGGCGGGTTCGCCTGGCTGGGCGATGACGGGGTGCCCCAGCTCGATCGTCCGGTGGAGCTGTGGATCAGCTGCCGGATGACGCACGTCTTCGCCCTCGCCCACCTGCAGGGCGAGCCGTGGGCGGCCGCGCTGGTCGACCACGGGGTGGCCGCGCTGAAGGGTCGCTTCCGGGACCCGGTCCACGGCGGGTGGTACGCCGCGGTCGGTCCCGACGGCCCCGTGACGCGCAGCAAGACGGCGTACGAGCACGCGTTCGTGGTGCTCGCCGCGTCCTCTGCCGCGGCTGCGGGGCGACCTGGTGCGGACGAGCTGCTCGCCGAGGCGTTGCGGGTGCTCGACACCCACTTCTGGGACGACGACGCCGGGATGGTCGTCGAGGAGTGGGACGAGTCCTGGTCGACGCTGGACGACTACCGCGGCGTCAACGCCAACATGCACACCGTCGAGGCGCTGCTCGCCGTCGGCGACACCGCGCGCGCCGAGCGGATCGTCAGCCGGGTCGTGCACGGCTTCGCGCGGTCGAACGACTGGCGGATCCCCGAGCACTTCGACGCGTCCTGGACACCGCTGCCCGACTACCACCGCGACGAGCCGGCGCACCCGTTCCGTCCGTACGGCGCGACGATCGGCCACTGGTTCGAGTGGGCCCGGCTGACGCTCTCACTGCGTGCGGGGCTCGGCGACGCAGCGCCCGACTGGATGCTCCACGACGCCCAGGCGCTCTTCGACGCGGGCATCCGCGAGGGGTGGGCGGTCGATGGTGCGGCGGGCTTCGTCTACACCGTCGACTGGGACGGCACGCCGGTCGTGCGTCAGCGGATGCACTGGGTCGTCACGGAGGCGCTGGCCGCCGCGTCGACGCTGCACACGGTGACCGGGGACCGGGCGTACGCCGTCTGCCACGCGGTGTGGTGGTCGTACGCCGAGCGCTACCTGGTCGACCGGGTTGGCGGCTCCTGGCACCACGAGCTCGGCCCGGACAACCAGCCCGCGGCCGGCACCTGGGCGGGCAAGCCGGACGTCTACCACGCCTACCAGGCCACGCTGTTCCCGCGGCTTCCGGTCGCGCCCCCGCTGGCCACCGCGCTCGCCGAGGGTGCGGTCAGCCGGCACGCGAGATGGTGAATGCACTGAGGAACCCGACGGTCGCGATCAGGCCGGAGTAGAGGTGCGTGCGCTCGAAGGCCTCCGGGATCATCGTGTCGGCGATCATGGTCAAGATCGCGCCGGCGGCGACGGCGGTGATCGCGGCGATCGTGGTCGTCGAGGCACCCTGCAGCAGAAGACACCCGAGCAGACCGGCGAGTCCGCTGACGACGGCGATGCCGCCCCAGACACCGAACACATAGGCAGCACTCCTGCCCTTGCGCTTCATGCCAGCGGCGCTGGACAGACCTTCGGGCAGGTTGGAGATGAAGATCGCCGCCAGCACCGGGATGCCGACCCCACCGCCGCCGAGAAGGGACAGGCCGAGGACCACGGACTCCGGGATGCCGTCGAGGAGCGCCCCGATGGCGATGGCGGCGCCACTGCCCTGCTGCTCGTCCTCGGACGGCTGCTCGCTGCCGGACCGCTTCCGGTGGCGGGCGCCGCGTCGGGCCAGGACGACGTTCGCGGCGACGTACACGAGCGCGCCGGCGAGGAACCCGAGGACGGTAGGCGTCAGGCCACCGGTGGTCTCCGCCTCGTCGACGAGGTCGAAGGCCAGCGCCGAGATCAGCACACCGGCCCCGAACGCCATCACCGAGGCGACGATGACGCGTGGCACCGCGACGAACCAGGCGACGAGCGCGCCCACCACCAGTGCGCCTCCGGCGAGCAGGCCCCAGAGCCCGGCTTCCAACCACACAGGCATGGGCGCTACTCCTCACCGAGGGTGATGACGACCTTGACGTCGTGGTCCGACGACCCGCCGAACACCGACGCCGCATCCTCCAGCGGGACGGTGGTGGTGATCAGCCGCCGCAACCAGGCCTGGTCGGCACCGTCGAGCGCGTCGGCTGCAGCTCGATAGTGGCGCAGGTTGGCGTTGACGGAGCCGACCACCGCGGCGTTGTCGAGCACGATCTCGCGGTTGAGCCCGCCGGCGTCGATGCGCAGGCGATGACCTCGCGATGACACCCCGGTCAGGCAGACGATGCCGTAGGACCCGGTCGCACCGATGGCGTCGACGATGACCTGTCCGACACCGGTCGCCTCGATCACGACGTCCGCGCGGGTCCGTCGGACGACGTCACCGACGTCGGTGTGGTGGTAGGTCGCGCCGAGATCGTGGACGAGGTCGGGCTTGGGCCCGTCGGTCACCCGGTCGAGCACATGTACGTCGAGCCCGCGCTGCACCCCGATCATCGCGGCGAGGAGCCCGATCGGGCCGGCACCGGTGACGAGCACCGTCTCCGGCTCGAACCAGGCGCGGCCGCCGACGCGGTCGACCTGCTCCCAGGCCTTGGCGACCACGCTGGTCGGCTCGGTCAGCACCCCGGCCAGACCGAGCTGCGAGGCCACCTTCACGGCGAACGCTGAGGACACCGTCCAGGTCTCGCTGCCGTAACCGTCGAGCTCCTTGATGCCGCGCTCGGTGTAGCGACCATTGCGGCACATGTCCCACTCGCCGTGGGCGCAGGCGCCGCAGGGCTCCGGGTCGGGTCGTCGTACCACGCCCGCGACGAGGTCGCCGGGCGAGAAGCCGCTTCCCTCGGGTGCTTGACGGACCCGCCCCAGCGACTCGTGGCCGAGGACGAGCCGCTCGCGTCCCGGCGGTGCCCAGCCGTAGTGTCCGCCGGCGATCTCCCGGTCGGTTCCGCAGACCCCGATCGCGAGACCACTGACGACCAGATCCCCGTCCTGAGGTTCAGGTTCCGGCGCGTCCTCCACAGTCACGGATCCGGCTGTCCCTGGCTCCACCGTGAGTGCGCGCATTCCTCGCCACTACCCGATCCTCCGGTCCGCGATGCCTGAGTGTCCCGGAAGGACGCTTCAGGCGCCCGGCAGGCCGGCGCCGCAGGAGGGCACGAAGTCCGGGCGCGCGGGTCCGTCGTGCGTCAGCGCGTCGAGTGCCCACTGGATGGCGGTGCGGCTCGTCGGGATGCGGATGTGCTCGGCCGTGTCGGTCGGGCAGGAGTCCTGGATCGTGACGTTGGTGGTGCGCGGGCCGTCGGCCAGGAACGCCGACGTGTAGGGCACGACGACCTCGTCGTACTTCGTGCTGATCTGGGTGTAGCTCACGTCGCCGGGCGTCTCGTCGCCGGCGTTGAGCTTGGTCAGGAACGCCGAGCCCGCGGCCTGCTGGCTGCACGCCGGGCAGACGAGACCGGTCCACGGGTCGTCGGGGCTGCCGACGATCTCGGTGCCGTGGTTGGACGGGGAGAGCCCGACCAGGTCGTCGACGACGGCGTCGCCGCCGAGGAACTTGATGTAGTAGCGCGGCATCATCCCGCCCTGCGAGTGACCGACCATCGAGACCTTCGTGGCCCCGGTCGCCGCGAGGACCTTCTCGGTGAACGCCTGGAGCTGTCGGGCGGACTCGACGATGTCGCCGGTGCCGCGGTTGCCGTAGTCGAGGGAGAAGACGCAGAAGCCCTCGTCGACGATCGCCGAGGAGAGGTCGTCGAGCAGGCTCTTCTTGTCGCCGAAGGTGCCGTGCACGAGGATCACCGGCTCCGGTCGCGCGGCGGTCGGCTCGCAGCTCCAGTCGTTGGCGCCCGTGGGCTGGCCGAACGGCGAGGTCGGCAGCGGCACCGGCAGCGCGTGCGCCGGCGCGGTCAGGCCGAGGGTCGCGAGGAACGACACGAGCAGGGCACCGAGGATCAGTCGCATGCCCCGTCAACGAGCGGTCGTGACCGCAGTCACGGCTCGGTGGTGGGGTCTCGATACGCTCGCTGGCGCTCGCTACTCGACCAACGAGCTTCGTTGGTCGAGTAGCCGCCGAGGAACGAGGCGGCGTATCGAGACCCCTCAACCACCGGAGGGCGGCTTGCAGATCACCGTGTCGGCGGCGGTGTAGCTCGTGTGCATCTTCTCGGTGTGGTCGACCGTGTCGGACCCGTGCTTGCGGAAGGTGCGGGTCACGTCGACGTCGAAGCCGTCGTACCCGGTGTTGGGGTAGCAGCTGGCCGTCGTCAGCGTGCGGGTCGCGGGCGCCCGGAAGTTGTAGCGGTCGGAGGTCGTGCTCGTGATGTCCCAGACCTTGGTGGAGTACATCGAGACGGTCACGACGCCCTGGGTGGATGGCGTGGCCGGCGTGACGTGCGCCGAGATGAGGACGCCGTACGGCGTGTCGTCCTTGAAACGCAGGTCGACGGATCCCCAGGCCACGGTGGCCTCCCGGCCGACGGGGTAGCGGTCGATGTAGAACGAGTGCGGCTTGTGCTCGACGTCCTCGAGGCCCGCGAAGAACATCGCGTTGAAGGTCGTGGTCGCCATCTGCGAGACGCCGCCGCCGAGGTCCTCGGCGAAGATCCCGTTGCTGATGATGAAGCCCTCGGTGAAGCCGTTCTCGCGGGTGCGCTCGCCGACGATGTCGTTGAGCGAGAAGGTGTCGCCGGGCTTGAGGACGGTGCCGTCGACGATCTCGGCGGCACGGCCGATGTTGATGTTGCGGTACTCCGCGTAGGGGTAGTAGGTCGTGAACGTCGAGACCTGCTCCGTGATGCCGAGGGCCTTCGCGTCGGCCGTCGTGAACTCCGGCTCGTCGACCGTGGCCTCGACCTGCATCTCCCGCTCGCCCTCGGGCCTGGTCACCAGCTCGAGGAACGCGTCCTCGACGTCGGCCGGGTCGTAGGTGACGCCCGGCTTGGCCGGGACGACCTTCGGCTTGCCACGCACCAGTGCGACCGTGGCGTCGACCGGCTTGCCGCTGTCGCTGACGCCCTCGTCGACCAGGTCGGCGAGCGCGTCGGCGTCCAGGTCGGGCACGAGCTGGCCGCCCTCGGCCCGCATCGCCAGCACGTCGGCGTAGTCCCGGGGCGCGAGCTGCACCGGCGAGTCGCCGAACACCAGCGTGACCGGCCCGGACAGCGCCGGGTTGGCGAAGTCGTCGACCGCGGCCTGCACCGCGGCGTCGTCGATGTCTGGCTGGGTGGCGACGACCGGGAGCTCCAGGTCCTCGGCGTCCTCGGCCAGGTAGGCGTCCAGGATCGCCGTCCGCGCGGCCTCGGGGTCGAAGCCCTCACCGGGACGGGCCGCGACGGTGACGACCTGACCGTCCTTGAACTTCACGGCGCCGTCCCGAGGTTCCGTGCCGACCTGGTCGGACAGGGTGTCCAGGGCCGCGTCGAACGTCGGCTCGTCGACGTCGACGACCGCGTCGCGGTCGTCGCCGCCCGTGAAGTAGGTCCACAGCCGGCCGGGCTCCCAGCTCGCCTCCCCGCCGGCATCGGCGACCGAGGCGTCGTAGTCGACCGACAGCCCGGCATCTGCCGGTGTGATCGTCGTGGTCTGCCCGTCGCGCACGACGGTGACCGGCCGGTCGACCCGCGCGGCCAGACCGTCCTCGAGCGCGGACCGGGCCTGGGCCTGGGTCATCCCGCCCACCTCGACACCGGCGATCGTCGTACCTCGCGGGACCTTGTCGCCGGCGAGGAAGTACGCCGCGGCGTACCCGGCCGCGAGCAGGAGCAGCAAGCCGCCCAACATCAGCAGGACGACCTTGCCGCCCTCGGACTCGCGCTGCTGGGTCACGCGGTCATCCTAGGGAGAGGCTGGTGTCGGTCGTGGGATGGTCGCGACCCCGACGACGAGAATCACCAGGCCGAGGGCGAGCAGCGCGTAGCCCTGCCAGTCCTGGGAGATGAGGTAGTCGCCCTCCGGGCGCGGCACGGTGAGCCACCCGACCGTCGCGACCCAGCCGACCACGAAGGCGAGCCGCAGCAGTCCGGGCCGGAGCGCGCGCACCGTGACGGCCGTCGTCGCTGCCATGAGGACGAAGCCCCAGACCAGCTCGTGGAGCGCGACCGAGGCGATCGCCGTCCCGGCCCCGACGACCAGCAGGCCGAGGGCCGCGACGTACTTCACCGGTCCCGGCTCAGAGCCCGGCGAAGAGGTCGGTCTCGAGCCCGTCCTCGCCGAGGGGGCCGAGCTCGCCCTTGACGATCCGGTAGTACTCGATGCCCCAGGCGGTGGTGCCGACGTTGTTGGAGAGCGCGAAGAACGGCCCGTCGGTCGTGACCTGGGTCGGGTAGGCACGCAGCGCGTCGAGCTTCTGCTCGACGTGGTCCTGGGCGTCGATCGCGGCGGCGAGGTTCTCGTCGGCGGTGACGAACGGCGGCAGCTGCCCGTCGGGGTCCATGCCCTCGAAGCTGGTGGAGTCACCGGCGTCGCGCAGCGCCCGCAGGCCGGCGCGCATCCGGCTCTCGGACATCGCGTTCCAGTAGATCTTCGCGATCTCCCACGGCGCGCCCAGGTCCTTGCGGTAGGACGGCACAGCGGCGAGCTGAGCGGCGTACATGGCGACCCGGTGGGCCTGGATGTGGTCCGGGTGGCCGTAGCCGCCGAACGGGTCGTACGTCGCGAGCACCTGCGGCTGCACCTCGCGGATGATCTGGACGAGCTCGTCGGCGGCGACCGTCAGGTCGGCCTTCGCGAAGGCGTTGTCGTGCACGTCGTCGGCTGCGATCGCGTAGCCGTCCTCGTGCCACTTCATGCCGGAGTCGCGGAAGCGGCCGAAGCCGCCGAGCCACCGGTGGTCGGTGACGCCGAGGATCTTCATCGCGTCGGCGATCTCGCCCTTGCGGTGCTCGCCGAGGCGGTCCTCCTTGTCGGCCGCGAGGTGCTCGAGCTCGGGGACCAGGATCTCGCCCATCTCCCCTGCCGTGCAGGTCACCAACGTGACGTGCCGGCCCTCGGCGACGTACTTGGCCATCGTCGCCCCGTTGCCGATGCACTCGTCGTCGGGGTGGGCGTGGACGAGCAGGAGGCGCTGGTCAGACGTCATGAGGGAATCCTAGGGTCGGGGTCGCGGCCACCGGTGGTTGAGGAAGGCGCGCTAGCGCCTGTCTCGAAACCCCCGCAGCCATACGTCGACCTCAACCACCTAGAGCCGCTTGATCTTCCGCGGCTCGGTAGGAAGTTCGAGCGGGGCAACATCTCGCTGATCGAGCCTGTCGAGATCCCCAGCGTCGAGCCACCCGTCGTACTCCTCGACGAGGAGCTCGAGCACCAGGGCGGGCGCATCACTCAGCACCGCCCACGGGTGGTCCTCGTCGTCGTCCTCGCCCGCGAGCCTCTCGCGCGTGGCGTGCGCGTCGTAGCCGTCCACCGTCAGCCGGGCGACGACGGCCCGGGCGTCGTCCTCGTCGAAGAAGATGCCTCGCACTGCTCGATCATCCCAGGTCGAGGTGGGCGAGGAACGGCCGGTCAGCGTCGAGCCAGTCGACGTCGTCCAGCTCGTCGGCGGCGAGCCAGCGCACCGCGTCGTGCTCGTGCGGTGATGGGTCACCGGCGACGATCCGCGCCACCGCGACGGTCAGCGAGTAGCTGCCGCCGATGGCGACCGCGCCGGGCAACCACCCGTCGATCGCGACCATGCACCCGAGCTCCTCACGGATCTCGCGCACCAGGGCTGCATCGGATGTCTCGCCCGACTCGACCTTGCCGCCGGGGAACTCCCAGCGTCCGGCGCTCTCCGGCGGGGACGTACGTCGCGCCGCCAGCACGCGGCCGTCGCGGACGATGGCAGCGCCGACGACGGCAGCGGTCGCGGAGGGCTTCATAGGGCCCCATCCAAGCGCAAAACCGAGTGCCACGAAGTGGCACTCGGTTGCCTAGATCATCGAACTCGATGCCCTAGGGTGAGACAGGCGGTCCGGACCATTCTCGCGCAGCGGCAAACAGAGAATGGCCCGGACCGCGTCTGTGTGTCCCGACTTTGTTGTTCAGTTGTGCAACACGGGGGTTGCGGGAGCAGCGCCCCCGGAAGAGCGGGGCCCCCAGACAGTCACTCATCTGGCTGAGAGCCCGCCCGTGAAGATCTGAGACTTGAAGACTGTGACCCGGGAGGTCCCCCGGACCGAAGTCCGGGGGCCTCCCTCGTCAGGGAACTACAGGTGATCCCGTGGGCTCACGCCCGAGCGGAATCAGCTGTCGCTCTGAGCGTCCTCGAGGGCCTTCTGAGCAGCAGCCAGGTCGGCCTGCTTGGCAGCCAGGGTCTCCTTGGCGTTGTCGACCTTCTTCTGGGCCGCCTTCACCTTGGAGTCAGCGATCTGCTTGGCGCCCTTGGCCTCGTTCAGGTTCTTCTTGGCGTTGTCGACACCCTTGTGGTGCTTCTTCGCCTTCTTGAGAGCCTTCTTGGCCTGCTTGACGTCCTTCTTGGCAACCTTCTGCTCAGTCTTCGCAACGCTCAGGTCACCCTTGGCGTTGTCGAGGTTGTTCTGAGCGAGATCCACAGCAGCCTGTGCATCATCCACGGCCTTCTGCAGGGCCGCGATGTTGACGACGTCGGTGACGCTGACGAGCGCGTTCTGCACCGAGGCGGTGAGGCCAGGCGCAGTGTTCGCACCAGCAGCGTCGGTACCGAGCTTGTTGTTCTCCAGGGCACCGAACTGGTCACCGTCGACGAGAGCCCGCACGCGGACTCCAATGGGCGAGTCAGCGTCGTTGTCCGCGCGGACGGTCAGCTTCAGCTGGCCATTTGCGTCGGTCGCGGTGTCGCTGTCCTGCAGGCTGGCCGGACCCGTCACCGAGATGGCGAGGTCGTTGACGCTGCGGTTCGGGACCGGGTTGCCGAAGGCATCGGTGACCGTGACCACGAACGTCGAGGTGTCGCCGCCGAGGATCCGGTCGGGACCGGTCACGGAGACGTTGCGCGCGGTGGACAGGTTGTTGGTCGCAGCCTTGACGAGCATGGTGGTCGTCTTGGTGCGGCCGCCGCTGGTGACCGTGACCGTGGTGAGGCCGGTCTTGGTGCCGATGACGTAGAAGCTGTCACCGATCGTGCCCGTGTCCGAAGCGGACGCGTCCTTGAGCAGCTCCTCGCCGTTCTTGAGGATCAGCGCACCGTTGGTGGCCGAGACGGAGACCGGCGCGCCGGGCGTGCCGCCCGAGATGCCGATCTGGTTGTACTCGGTCGCCAGGTTCGCGTCAGCGTCCGTGAGCGGGAGGATCGGGTTGAGCGACGGGTCGTACGCGGCTGCCTCGGTGTTGAAGGCGTCGTTGTACAGGGTGTAGTCGGCACCCATACCGTCGGCCGTGTACACGACCTGCCCACCACTCCAGCTGTCGTCCCAGTTGCCGGGGGCGGCGTTCGGGTCGCTGTAGCTGTAGATGGTGATGACGTCGGGGTTGTGCGACGCGGCCGTTGCCTTGGAGTCGGTCAGCGTGAACGTCGCCGTACCGTCCGCACCGGTGGCCTTCTTGGCGCCGGGGGCTGCGTCTTCGTTGGCGCCGCCGGTGCGGCGAACAGCGAGGTAGACACCAGAGATCGGGTCACCGAACTGGTCCACGGCCTTGGCCGTGACAGACACCGAGCCACCGTAGGCCGACACGTACGTGTCGGCGTTGGTCACGACGTCGTCCAGGGACGGGTTCTGCCACTGGATCCAGGCGATGTCGCCGCCAGCGACCGACGGGCTGGTGATGTCCATCCAGTCGTTGGTCGAGATAGTCCCGGCGTCAGGGGTGATGGTGATCGAGCCCGCGCCGTTGCTGTCCAGAACCGTCGTGAACGACTTTGTGTCCTTGCCACCGAAGGTGACGTCGCCGCCGTTGCCGCTGACGTTCACGATGACCGTCTTGCCGGCGTTCGCCGCGGTCGTCTTGAAGTTGACCGTGACGGACTGCTGGTCCACGCGAACCGGAACGGTGTCGCCGAGGGTGTAGTTCGGGCCACCGCCGAAGCCGTCCCACGCGTCCTTGCCGGTGACGATGTCGATCTGCGACTCCGAGATTCCGGTGGCCGCAGCGGTGACGTCGAGCTGCGCGGTGGCGTTGGCGGACGTGAAGCCAGAGGCCGCAGCCGTGATCGTGTAGAGGTCGGCGTCGGCGTTGTTGGCGGTAAAAGTCGCCGTGCCGTTGAGCGCCTCAGGACCGGTGATGGTGCTGTTGTCGGTGGCGTTGTCCTCGGTCTCGGTGATCGTGGTGCCACCCGAGCCGCTGAGAGCCACAGCCTCGGTACCGGACAACTGGGTTACGTTACCGCTGCTGTCCTTGAGCGTGAGGGTGTAGTCGCCACTGTCGATGCCCTCAGGCGCGGTCTGCTTCGCCGGCGAGATCGCCATCGAGGTCGGTGCGCCGGTGGTCTTGCCGGTCACCTGCACGCGCTGGTCGTTGGTGTCGACGTCCGGGGTGCCCGCCGTGCCGTTGCCGTCAACGTCGTCGTACAGGGCGTACGCGAACGAGTCGCCAACGCTGGTGGTGTCGACGGGAACGATGTAGTACGCCTCGTCCCAACCGTCCGCACCGCCGAAGCGGTTGGTGGCGTCATCAGACTCGAAGCCGACGAGAGTCGGGCTGCCAATCGTCTGGTTGCCGTTCGAGGCCGAGCTGGTGAGGTTCGAACCAGCGACCTTCGTGTGGGTGGCGAGCTCGGACGACGAGATGCCCTTCACCTTGACGATGACGAGACCGCCGTAGGTGCCGGCGTCGCGGGTCGGGCCCACGTAGGCCAGCTGCATCGCCGGGTCGACGGCTGCCGAGGCCGAGGAGGCGAGGAACGGGAGACCCGCTACCGCCATGGCGGAGACGGCGGCTGCCGCCAGTCCCCGCTTAGTGCCGCTGCTAATCATGCTGAATTTCCTTCCGGAGTGAATGAGCGGGGCAAGTGTGTCCCCGCTCCTTACATGAGGCCCGAGAGCCTCGTGTCGGGCATGGAGACGGATCTCCAGCGCCGAGCGGCAGCCTAGGGGATGAGGTCCGGGTCACGTGGCGTTTCTTGCGGGTCGGTTCCAAACCTGCAATAAATGGTTACCGAGAGCTCGGGAGGACCTATAAGACTGCCGACCCATCGGGGGATGCATGACAGTCGCACACGCTCAGGGCGACGGCGCACGGCGCCGTGGCCGTCCGCAGCGACTCCCCGAGGATCCACACACCCTCTCATCCGGGCAGGTGGGGTGCGACCAGCGCATCGCATGGCTTGTCACGACCGCCCGGGTCCTCGGCTCCGACCCGAGCCTGGCCCGCCGCGACGGCTTCATCGCCGCCCTCAAGGACCGCGGCATTCCCGTCGACAACTCGCGCGTTTCGCGGTGGGAGTCCGGCCTCCAGCCGTTGCCCGCGCGGGTGGCAGCGACGTACGAGAGCGTGCTCGGTCTGCCCGAGAGCTCACTGGTCTCGGTGGCGGCCGGGCTGCGACGGGCCTTCGGCACCGGTCCGACCCCCCGCGAGAACGCGTTGCGCGACGACGAGATGCCCGACCACGAGCTCAACCGGCTGCTCGACCTCGCTGACGCGGGCGAGGCGACCGGCGCGGACTGGCTGCGGCTCGCCGACCACTTCGGCCGGTTCGACCGCGTCTTCCTGCGCGAGCAGGACTGGACCCGGCTGTGCCAGCGGCTGGTGACCGAGCTCGGGTCGGCGGTCGGTCCCGGCTACGTACGTCGCTACGAGTCCGCGGCCGCCTTCATCCGCCACCCCAACGCCCGGCGCCACCTCACCATGGCGGTCGGCCACTTCGTGACCAACCCCGACACCCAGGTCGTGGCCCCTGTGCTCAACCTCCTCAGCGAGGTGCCCGACCCGGCGGCCGCCGCGCTGACGCTGCGGATGCTGTCGGCCGACAGCGACAACCGCTACCTCCGCCGCGCCGCCTCCTCGGTGGCCGCGACCAAGCTGGCTCGTGGGCACTTCGACGAGTCCGCGCTCCCCCGGCTCGAGTCCCACGTCATCGGCGCGCTGCGTCGTGGTGAGTCGCTCGACGGCCGGCTGGACGCCTTCGACCTCGCGGTCCGGCTGCCGGACCACTCCTGGGAAGGGGTGTCGCACGCCCTCCGCACCCGCCGCGCCTACGCCCAGCTCGTCGAGGCCCGCCGCAACGGCGAGCTGGTCTCCCCGGCTCGCGCCGCCTCCCTGGTCGCCGATCTCGCGCCCGCGATCCAGGCCGACACCCCGGCCCACGTCGCCCCCGAGCCGGACCTGATGCTGCGCCGGCTGCTCCGCGAGGCGCTGCTCCACTCCCACAAGGCGCGCCGCCACCACGCCGCCCTGCTGATCGCGGCGTCGCCGTACGCTCCGGCGGCCGCGCGGCGGCTCCTCACGGTGGCCGCCGACGACAACGACCTGATCGCCGCCCGCGCCTGGACCGTGCTGATGCGGGTCGGCGACGGCGGGCGCCGCGACGAGGTCGTACGCCGCGCCGTGGTCGAGACGCGGCCGTCGATCCGCTCCCGCGCACTGGTCACGGTCGGCCTCGGCGGTCCCGTCACCGACGAGCAGGGCGCCGAGATCGCCGGCAGGCTCGACCACGCCCGGACCTTGGAGCGGCACGCGACCCTCTTCGCCCTCGGCATGGCCGGCTCCCCGGAGATCAAGACGCTCGCCGACTCCGAGGACGCCGAGACCCAACGCGGCGCGCAGTGGTGGGTCGACCAGGGCGCCGCGATCCGCGACGCCGACGTTCCTGCCGTCTCTAGCTGATCGGTCGAGGCTGGCGCGCGAGCTGACGGCTCTGCGCGACCAGACGGCCCGCGGAGTCCCAGACCTCGCAGTCCTCCTCGAACATCCCGCCCGCCATGTTGCGGGTGGCGTGGCGGACCTTGAGCCAGCCCGGCGCGGGCTTGGCGCGCACGTGGGCGGTCAGCTCGAGGGTCGGCGCCCAGCCCATCAGCCCGAGGTCGAAGGTCACAGGCGGCAGCGCGTCGACGACCATCAGCAGCTCGACGGGGTCGGGCTCGCGACCGTCGGTCAGCCGGAACCAGGCCGAGATCTCGCCGCGCCCGCTCGGCTGCCCGACCGCCCAGCCGGCGTGGTCGGGGTGGAAGCGCATGTCGAAGCGGCCCATCATCGGGGCGATCGCGAGGACCTCCTCGGGCGACATCGTGTTGCGGATGCACTCGTCGGGCGGCGGGAGGTGCGGCTCCTCGGCCGTCGTGCGGACGTCGTCGCCGAGCCGGTCCAGGTCGCCATACGTCGCGAGCGCGGTGATCTTGGTCGTGCCGTCCTGCCGCAGCTGGGCGGACGCGGTCGCGACGCTGCCGCCCTCGCGGAGCACGTCGACGTCGATGGTCGCCGGCCCGGGCACGCCCGCCGCGAGGTAGTAGGCCGACACCGACAGCGGGTCGGGCTTCGCGGGGAGGGTCTCCTTCAGCGCCGTACCGATCACGGCGAGCAGGTAGCCCCCGTTGACGCCGCCGCCGACCACCCAGCCCTCGGAGATGTCGGCCGTGTAGGAGGTGTCGTCCTGGCGCTGGACCGCGGTCTGCCTGTCGAACTCGTGCACCCCTAGACCCTAGGGTGACGCCATGACCGACCGGCACCCGCGATGGGTCTACGACGTGGGGGACGAGCCAGACCCCCGCTTCTCCCTCGCCAACGAGCGCACCTTCCTCGCCTGGGTGCGGACCGCGCTCGCGATGCTGGCCGGCGGCGTCGCCCTGCACGCGCTCGGGCTGCCCGAGTCGCAGTGGCTGCGCACGACCCTCGCCGTCCTGCTGGTCCTCTTCGGCGGGCTGACCACGGCCCTTGCGCTCGTCCGGTGGGCGCGGGTCGAGCGGGCGATGCGCACGCACCAGCCGCTCCCGGCGTTCAACCTCGGCATCCTGACGACCGGTGCCGTGCTCGTCGGTGCCGTGCTGCTGGCGCTCGCCTTCATCTGACGCGCTGGGTGGGCTGCGGGGGTTTCGAGACAGGACTTCGTCCTTCCTCAACCACCGCAGGGAACATCCCTGAAACAACCGTTGCCTAGCGTCGCTCCGCATGAGCGGCGCGGCGTACCTGCCTTCCACACCGGACCTGGTGCTGTGGGGCCGACTGCCCTGCGCGGCCGACCACCCGGTGCTGAGCGTCGAGCCCGGGACCGCGGTCACCTTCGACACGATCAGCCACGAGGGGATCCTCGAGGACCAGGGCCGCGACCCCGAGGCGTTCTTCGCGCCGTACGGCGTGGAGGTGCTCGACGACGCGATCGCCCTGGCGGCGAGCGAGTACCCCCGCACGTTCGGGGTCGACGGTCCCCACGTCGTGAGCCGGCCGGTGCGCGTCGAGGGAGCACGGCCGGGGGACCTGCTGGCGATGACCGTGGTCGAGACGCTCCCCCGGGTGCCGTACGGCGTGATCTCCAACCGCCACGGCAAGGGCGCGCTGCCCGGGGAGTACCCCCGCGACGGCGAGGTCTTCAGCGCCTTCGCGTCGGTCAGCGCCGACGGCACCCACGGGCTGCTGCCGCTGACGCCCGGCGCCGAGCCCACGGTGCGGTTCCCGCTCGCACCGTTCCTCGGGATCATGGGCGTCGCCGTGCCGGGCCGCGCGCGACCGCACTCCGTGCCCCCGGGGCCGCACGGTGGCAACATCGACATCAACCTGCTCACCGTCGGGGCGACGCTCTACCTCCCGGTGCAGGTCGAGGGGGCGCTGGCCTTCGTCGGCGACCCGCACTTCGCACAAGGAGACGGAGAGGTGTCGCTGACCGCGATGGAGGCGTCGTTGCAGGCCACGGTCCGCCTCGACGTGGTGCCGCGCGAGGACGCCGTACGCCGCTTCGGCGAGCTCGCCGGCCCGCTCGCCGAGACCACGGACCACCTCGTCCCCACCGGCATGGACGAGGACCTCGACGTCGCCGTGCAGAACTGCGTGCGCGCAGCGATCGCCCTGCTGCAGGCGAGGTTCGGCATGGACGAGCGCCTCGCCTACGCGTATCTCTCCGCGGCCACCGACTTCAACATCTCCCAGGTGGTCGACGTGGTGAAGGGCGTGCACGCGCGCATCCGGAAGTCGGACTTCGCGTGACCCAAGCACCGGTGCCCGACGGACTGGTCGAGGCGTTCTGGGACTACGAGCGGGCGCTGATGTCCGACGACCTCGTGACCCTCGACCGGCTCTTCGCCCCGGGACCGACGACCCTGCGCGGCGACGCGCAGGGGCTGCTGGTCGGCCACGACCAGATCAGCGCCTTCCGCGGGTCGCGCGGCGGCGCGCCGAAGCGACGGATCGTGCAGACCCACGTGCAGACGATCGACGACGACCACGCGCTGGTCGTCGCGGTGACCGAGCTCGAGCGCGGCGGTCGCGGTCAGCAGACCCAGCTCTGGGTGCGTACGCCGGACGGCTGGGTCGTCACCGCCGCACACGTGGCCGTCCCCGGGCCCGCGCTCGACACCCGGATCTGGCGCGTGGTCGGCGATCCACTGCTGCCCCCGTCGGGCCACGGCTCGCTCGACGGGGAGAGCGTCGCGGTCAAGGACCTCTACGCCGTGGCCGGCCACCCGGTCGGTGCCGGCAACCCCACCTGGCTGGCCGAGGCACCGATCGAGCCGGTCTCGGCCTGGGTCGTGCAGACGCTGCTCGACGCCGGCGCGTCCGTGCGTGGGATCGCGCGCACCGACGAATTCGCCTACTCGCTCGCCGGCACCAACGCCCACTCGGGCACCCCGCCGAACCCGAAGGCCCCGCACCGGATCTCCGGCGGCTCGACGTCCGGTTCCGCGAGCGCGGTCTCGCTCGGCCACGCGACGGTCGGCCTCGGCACCGACACGGGCGGCTCGATCCGCGTGCCGGCGTCGTACCAGGGCCTCTACGGGATCCGTACGACGCACGACGTCGTGCCCCGCGACCGGCTGCTCGCCCTGTCGCCGAGCTTCGACGCCGTCGGCTGGCTGACCCGCGACGCGCGGCTGCTCGCGGCGGTCGGCGACGTGCTGCTGCCTCCTCGCAAGGTCACCGGATCGGGCGACCTGGTCACGGTTCCCGCCCTGACCGGCCTGGCCGAGGACGACGTCGTCGCTGTCGTCGACGGGCTCGCGACCGAGGCCGGGGCGATGCGCGAGACCTGGGACCTCGGCGAGCTGCCCGGGTGGCTCTCGGCCTTCCAGACCCTGCAGGCGTGGGAGGCCTGGCGCGAGCGCGGCTCGTGGCTGACCACACGGCTCGACACCCTCGGTGCGGACGTGCGAGGTCGGTTCGAGGCCGCATCGCTGATCGACGACGCCCGGGCGGCCGTCGCGGGACGCCTCGTCGCGCAGGCGCGCGAGCGGATCCGCGAGCTCGTCGGCGACCGGATCGTCGTGCTGCCGTCGGCGTCCTCGGTCGCACCCGTGATCGGCGAGGGTCTGCAGGCCGTGCGCGACGCGACCATGTCGCTGACCTGCCTCGCCGGGATCGCCGGGCTGCCGGCCGTGAGCATCCCGCGCACCACCCGCACCGGGCTGCCCGCGGGCGTCTGCCTGCTCGCCGCTCCCGGCCGCGATCGGGACCTGTTGCAGCTGGCCATCGACCTGGGCTGAGGACCAGACGTAACGTCTCTGAAACGGTTGTTTCGGTCCTGCTTTACATCGGATCCCTAGTGTCACGCCCGGAGGAGGCACAGTGCGCCTGGAGGAGTTCAACGCGATGACCGCTGCGGAGGCCGATACGGCCCTGCGCCCGTGCGTCGACATCGACTCGTGGGTCGGCGCGCTCGTCGCCGGTCGGCCGTACGACGCGGTGGCCGACGTGCTCGCGGTCGCCGATCTCCAGGCCCGGAGCTGGTCGCCGGCCGAGGTCGAGAAGGCGCTCGCGGACCACCCACGGATCGGGGAGCGCCACACCGGCGCCGGCGCCAGCGCGGCGTTGTCGCAGGGCGAGCAGTCCGGGGTCGACCCGCACGACGCGGAGGTGCAGCGACGCCTGGCCGAGGGCAACGCGGCGTACGAGCAGCGCTTCGACCGGATCTACCTGGTCCGTGCCGCCGGCCGCAGCGCCGAGGAGATCCTGGCGTTGCTGGAGGAGCGGCTGACCAACGACCCGGACACCGAGATCGCCGTGACCGCGGGTCAGCTGCGCGAGATCGCCCTGCTCCGCCTGGAAGGACTCCTGTCATGACCACGCTCTCCACCCACGCCCTGGACGCCGCGCTCGGGGTCCCTGCAGCAGCACTTGCGGTCACGCTCTTCGACCCGCAGGGCCGGCAGATGACCGCGGCGCGCACCGATGCGGACGGCCGGGTCGCGTTCGACCTCGAGCTCGGCGAGGGCACCCACGTCCTGCACTTCGACACCGGCGCCTACTTCTTCGCGGCCGACCGCGACACCTTCTACCCCGAGGTCGCGGTGTCCTTCGCGGTCGACCCCGAGCAGTCGCACCTCCACGTGGCGCTGCTGCTCAGCCCGTACTCCTACACGACCTACAAGGGGTCCTGATGCCGTACACACTCACGGACCTCCAGCACGGCAAGGCGGAGGTGCGGGTGGTCAAGGTCGACCGGGACAGCGACCAGCACGTGCTGCACGACCTCAACGTGACGACCCAGCTGCGCGGCGACTTCGAGACGGCGTACACCGAGGGCGACAACGC
This sequence comes from Nocardioides pollutisoli, assembly GCF_040045055.1. NCBI lineage: Bacteria > Bacillati > Actinomycetota > Actinomycetes > Propionibacteriales > Nocardioidaceae > Nocardioides > Nocardioides pollutisoli. The sequence continues at coordinate 2,693,892 of NZ_JBDZDU010000001.1, read as the reverse complement.
TCACGTCCACGCGACCGACACCCAGAAGAACACCGTCTACGCCCTGGCTCGCGAGCACGGCGTCGCATCGCCCGAGGACTTCCTGCTGACGCTCGCCGGTCACTGGCGCGTGCAGCCGTGGGTCAGCGGGACCTGGTTGAGCGCGGAGCAGTACTCCTGGCAACGGCTGCCTGCCAACGGACACTCGTTCGTCCGCAACGCGCAGGAGACCCGCACCGCGCTCGTCGAGACCGCCGGCGACGCGACCACCGTCAGCGCCGGGCTCACCGACCTGGTCGTGCTCAAGTCGACCGGCAGCGAGTTCCACGGCTTCCCGCGCGACGGCTACACGACCCTGGCCGAGACCGACGACCGGATCCTGGCGACCAGCGTGACCGCGACCTGGGAGTACGCCGGCACGCCTGCGTCGTACGACGCGGCCTACGAGGCCGTCCGCGCGGCGATGCTCGACGCCTTCGCCTCGACCCACAGCCTGGCGCTCCAGCAGACCATCCACGCCATGGGCGTAGCGGCGCTCGACACGGTGCCGGAGATCGCGCGGATCCACATCTCCTGCCCCAACAAGCACCACTTCCTCGTCGACCTCGCGCCCTTCGGGCTCGACAACCCGGGCGAGGTCTTCTTCGCGGCCGACCGCCCCTACGGGCTGATCGAGGCGACCGTCCTGCGCGAGGGAGCCTGATGCGGATCGACGCACTCCAGGCCGAGCGGGTGCTGCTCGACGGGGAGCTCAAGCCGGCCACGCTCGTCATCGAGCACGGCCGGATCGCATCGATCGAGGCCGTCGACCACCAGGTCGACGGGGTCGTGCTGCGGGCGCCGGACGCGGCGTACGTCGTCCCCGGGATCGTCGACACCCACGTGCACATCAACGAGCCCGGTCGCACCGAGTGGGAGGGCTTCGTCTCCGCGACCGAGGCGGCGGCGCTCGGCGGCGCGACCACGTTGGTCGACATGCCGCTCAACTCGATCCCACCGACCACGACGATCGAGGGGCTCCGGGTCAAGCAGGAGGCGGCGCTCGGGGAGCTGATGGTCGACGTCGGGTTCTGGGGCGGGGCGGTGCCCGGCAACCGCGCCGACCTGCTGCCGCTGTGGGAGGCCGGGGTGTTCGGCTTCAAGTGCTTCCTGGCGCCGAGCGGTGTCGACGAGTTCCCGCCGCTGGACCCCGAGGAGTTCCTGGCCGCGCTGGTCGAGATCGCGCGGTTCGACGGGCTGATGATCGTGCACGCCGAGGACGCCCGCGTCCTCGCGAGCGCTCCGGCGCCGCCGAGCCGGGCCTACCGCGACTTCCTCATGTCGCGGCCGGACGAGGCCGAGACGACCGCGATCCGCCAGGTGCTCGACGGTGCCCGCGAGACCGGCGCCCGGGTGCACATCCTCCACCTCTCCAGTGCGCGCGCTCTCGACCAGATCGCCGACGCGAAGTCGGAGGGCCTGCGCGTGAGCGTCGAGACCTGTCCCCACTACCTCTGCTTCGCGGCCGAGACCGTCCCCGACGGCGCCTCGCAGTTCAAGTGCTGCCCGCCGATCCGCGACGCCGGCAACCGCGAGGAGCTCTGGCAGGCGCTGCGCGCCGGGCTGATCGACATGGTCGTCAGCGACCACTCCCCTGCCACCGCCGAGGAGAAGGACCGTGGCGACGGCGACCTCCAGCAGGCGTGGGGCGGCGTCTCGGGTCTGCAGGTCGGCTTCAGCGCGGTCGCCCAGGAGGCCCGCCGCCGCGGCATCGGCGTCGAGCAGGTCAGTCGCTGGATGTCCACCAACACCGCCGACCTCGTCGGCCTGCGCGACAAGGGCCGGATCGCCGTCGGCGCCGACGCCGACCTCGCCGTCTACGACACCGGCGTCGAGTTCCGCATCGAGGCCACCCGGCTCGCGCACCGCAACCCGATCTCGGCGTACGACGGTCTCCGCTACGGCGGCCGCGTCGTCCGCACCGTCGTCCGCGGCAACGCCCTCGACGTCGAGCACACCGACCACGGCTGGGGCCGTCAGCTGAGGAGGTCCGCATGAAGCGGTCGATGCGGGCCGGCGGTGCGCCAGCAACCGAATCCCACCCGGCAACGCTCGAAAACGGTTGCCTGCTCACCGCCGGGCAGGCTTCACACCGATCGGACGAGCGGAGGTCCGCATGAAGCTCGGCCCGATCGACCCGCCGCCGCGGCTGCTGATGGGCCCCGGCCCGATCACCGCCGACCCCCGCGTGCTGCAGGCGATGTCGGCTCCGCTGGTGGGTCAGTACGACCCGTGGATGACCGCGACCATGAACGAGACCATGGCGCTCTACCGCGAGGTGTTCCGCACCGGCAACGACCAGACGTTCCTCGTCGACGGCACGTCGCGCGCGGGCATCGAGGCGGCCCTGGTGTCGCTGCTCGAGCCGGGCGACCGCGTGCTGGTACCGGTCTTCGGGCGGTTCGGCCACCTGCTGCAGGAGATCGCCGAGCGCTGCCGCGCCGAGGTGCACACGATCGAGGTGCCGTGGGGCGAGGTCTTCGAGCCGGAGGCGGTCGAGGACGCCGTACGACGGGTACGACCGAAGGTGCTCGCGATCGTCCAGGGCGACACGTCGACGACGATGTGCCAGCCGCTCGCCGACATCGGCGAGATCTGCCGTCGCCACGACGTGCTCCTCTACTGCGACGCCACGGCGTCCCTGGGTGGCAACGAGTTCGAGACCGACGCGTGGGGCATCGACATCGCGACCGCCGGCCTGCAGAAGTGCCTCGGCGGGCCGTCCGGCAGCGCACCGATCACCATCTCCGATCGCGCGGCCACCGTCATCGACGCTCGCAAGCACATCGAGGCCGGCATCCGTGAGGACGGCGACCCGGCGCTCGGGGAGCGGATCGCCAGCAACTACCTGGACCTCGCGCAGATCATGGACTACTGGGGTCCGCGCCGGCTCAACCACCATACCGAGGCCACGACCATGCTGTACGGCGCCCGCGAGTGCGCGCGGCTGCTGGTCGAGGAGGGCCTCGACCGGGCCGTCGCGCGGCACGAGCTCCACGGCCGGGCGATGCTGGCCGGCGTACGCGGCCTGGGGCTCGGCGTCTTCGGCGACGTCGCGCACAAGATGCACAACGTCGTGGCGGTCGAGATCCCCGCCCACCTCGACGGCGACGCCACCCGAGCCGCGTTGCTTGACGACTTCGGCATCGAGATCGGGACGTCGTTCGGGCCCTTGCACGGCAAGGTCTGGCGGATCGGCACGATGGGCTACAACGCCCGCGAGGACGCCGTGCTCACCACGCTCGACGCGCTCGAGCAGGTCTTGCGCACCAGCGGAGGCGTCGACGCCGCGAGCGAGGTGTACGCCGGATGACGACGGCCCGCGAGGTGCTCGACCGTTGCGCCGAGCTCGACCGCTTCACCGCGACCCCGCCGCAGCTCGAGCGGGTCTACCTGTCGCGCGAGCACGCCAGCGCCAACGCCGTGACCGGTCGCTGGATGGAGCAGGCCGGGCTGCGCAGCTGGCAGGACGCCGCGGGCAACGTGTGCGGCCGGCGAGAAGGACGCACCCCGGGACTCCCCGCACTGCTGGTCGGGTCACACCTCGACACCGTCCCCGACGCCGGCAGCTTCGACGGGATGCTCGGCGTGGTCATGGCGATCGCGGTCGCCGAGCGACTCGGCGACCGGGTCGACGACCTCCCCTTCGCCCTGGAGCTGATCGGCTTCAGCGACGAGGAGGGCACCCGCTTCGGCACCGCCCTGCTCGGCAGCCGCGCGGTGGCCGGTGCGTGGGAGGAGGACTGGTGGGACCTCCGCGACCGCGACGGCATCACGCTGCACCAGGCGTTCCTGACCTTCGGGCTCGACCCGCGCGCGGTCGGCGGCGCGGCGCGCGGCTCCGACGAGCTGGTCGGCTACCTCGAGGCCCACATCGAGCAGGGACCGCAGCTCGAGGCCGCGGACCGCTCGCTCGGCTACGTCACCACGATCGCCGGCGCGCGCCGCTTCCGGCTGTCGGTGGTCGGTGAGGCCCGGCACGCCGGAGGCACGCCGTACCCCCGCCGCCGCGACGCCCTGGTCGGCGCCAGCGAGGCCATCGTCGCGATCGAGCGGCGGGCCCGTGCCTCCCACTGCATCGCCACCGTCGGCCGGATCGAGGTCCAACCCGGCGCGGTCAACGTGATCCCGGGGCGGGCCGACTTCAGCCTCGACCTGCGGGCCGCCACCGACGCCGAGCGCGACGAGATGTGGGACTCGATGCGGGCCGAGATCGAGGAGCTCTGCGCCGCCCGCGGCGTCCGGCTGGAGGTCCGCGAGACGCACAACGCCCCGGCCGTGCCGTGCGCTCCGTGGCTCCAGCGGGCCGTGCAGGACGGCATCCGCAGCACCGGCGACGACGACCCGACGGGGCTCTGGAGCCGGGCCGGGCACGACGCGATGGCGATCGGCCTGACCACCGACGTCGGTATGCTCTTCCTGCGCTGCTTCGACGGGATCAGCCACCACCCGGCCGAGGACGTCCAGGAGCTCGACGTCGCCGCTGGGCTCGACGCCCTCGAGGCCGCGGTGCTCGCCGTCGCCGCCCAGGTCGAGGCTCGGGTGGTTCGATGAGCCAGCGGATCGACGAGCGGATCGCGGAGAGGTACGTCGACCTCTCCCCGCAGGAGCGCAAGGCCGCGGAGACGCTGCTCGAGCACCTCGACGACCTCGCGACCTACCGCTCCGCCGAGCTGGCCGGGCTGGCCGGGGTCTCGAAGGCCACGATGAGCCGGCTCTTCCGCAGCCTCGGCTTCGCCGACTTCGACGAGGTGCGCGACCACCTCCGCGGGCTGCGGTCCGCCGGCGAGCCGCGTCGGGTCGACGGGGCGCCGAGCCTGCTCGCGCACCTCGCCCACGAGCAGGAGTCGCTGGGACAGGCGCTCGACAGCCCGGTGATCCCCGCCGTCGTCGACGTCCTCGCCCGGTCTCGCCGGGTCCTCGTCGTCGGCTGGCGCAACAGCCACCCGGTCGCGCTCCACCTGCGCCAGCAGCTGGTGCACGCGCGCACCGACGTCCGGATCGCCCCGCTGCCCGGCCAGGTGGTCGGTGAGGAGCTGGCCGACCTCGCGCCGGGCGACGCGGTCGTGGTGGTCGGGTTCCGGCGCCGACCGGCCCGCTTCGGCGACTTCCTGCGCGAGGCGGGTCGCACCGGCGCGACGGTCGTGCTGGTCTCCGACCCGACGGGCCGCATCCACGCCACGGATGCGGCGTACTGGCTGGAGTGCCCGGTCGACAGCACCCTCGCCTTCGACAGCTACGCCGCGGCGATGAGCGTGGTCAGCGTCGTCTCCGACGGCGTGCTCTCAGCGCTCGGACGGCCCGCCCGCGAGCGGGTCGCCGACATCAGCGGCACCTACACCCGCCTGGCCGAGGTCGAGTGATGGACCTCGTCTCCGTCACCGGGATGCGTCCCGCCTGGACCCGCGCCGACCTCGTCCTCGCCCCTGGCGAGACGCTGCTCGCCGGCGGCACCTGGCTCTTCTCCGAGCCGCAGCCCGAGACCACCGGGCTGGTCGACCTGGCCACGATGGGCTGGGCCGACTGGGAGCTGCTCGACGACGTGCTCCGGATCGGGGGGACCTGCACGATCGAGACGATGACCGCCGCGCCCTGGGGTGCGGCCGCCGAGCTGGCGCGGCAGTGCGCCGACTCGTTGCTGATGTCGTGGAAGGTCCAGCGCGTCGCGACCGTCGGCGGCAACCTGTGCCTCGCGCTCCCCGCCGGCGCGGTGATCTCGCTGACCGCCGGTCTGGGTGGCGACGTGGTGATCTGGACGCCGGACGGTGCCGAGCGTCGGGAGCCGGTCACCGAGTTCGTCCGAGGTGCCGGGCTGACCTCGCTCGCGCCGGGTGAGGTGGTCCGCGCGGTCGACGTACCTCTCACGTCGATGGCCGCGCCCACCGCGTTCCGCCGGATCGCGCTCACACCGCTGGGCCGGGCCGCCTCCGTGGTCGTGGGCTGCGGGTCGACGATCACCGTCACGGCGGCGACGACCCGCCCCGTGGTGCTCGACGCCGACGACCTCGACGCCGGGCTGGCGGCGGTCGACTGCTGGTACGACGACCCGCACGGCGCCCCGGACTGGCGGGCCCACGTCACCGGGCTGCTCGCCCGCGAGGTCCGTGCGGAGCTGGCCGGATGAGGCGGCCACTCCGGGTCGGCGGTGGCCCCTCCACCCTGTCCAGCCGCCAGAAGGTGGATCTCCCACCGCCGTCCGGCGACGAGCCCGTCCGGCGGTGGTTTCTCCACCTTCTCGAGGCGACAGAAGGTGGATCTCCCACCGCCGACCCGAGCGGTGCGCGATGAGGGTCAACGGTGAGGAGGTGGGCACGGTCCCGGCCGCCGGCCAGTGCCTGCGCACCTACCTGCGCGAGGCCGGCCGGCTCGACGTGAAGAAGGGGTGCGACGCGGGCGACTGCGGCGCCTGCACCGTGCACGTCGACGGGGCGCCCGTGCACTCCTGCCTCTACCCCGCCCTGCGCGCGATCGACCACGAGGTCACCACGCTGGCGGGGCTCGGCACCCCGGACGACCCGCACCCCGTGCAGCGCGCGTTCGCCGACGCCGCCGGCTTCCAGTGCGGCTTCTGCACGGCCGGCTTCATCATGACCGCCGCGGCCGCACCCGAGGGCGCCGACGTCGAGCGCTGCTTCAAGGGCAACCTCTGCCGCTGCACGGGCTACCGCTCGATCCGCGACGCGCTGGCCGGCACGGTCAACGTGGGTCCGGCGACCGCGGACGGAGCGGCGTTCGGTGCCTCCCTCGGTGCACCTGCGGCGACCCGCGTCGTGACCGGCACCGAGGGCTACACCCTCGACCTGCCCACCACCGGCGTCCTGCACATGGCGATCGTCCAGAGCCCCCACGCCCACGCGCGGATCACCCGCATCGACACCAGCCGCGCGGAGGCCGCCCCCGGCGTACGCCTCGTCCTCACGCACCGCGACGCCCCCGACGTCCTCTACTCCACGGCCCGCCACGAGAGCCGCCTCGACGACCCCGACGACACCCGGATGCTCGACGACGTCGTGCGCTTCCGCGGCCAACGCGTCGCCGCCGTCGTCGCCGAGTCCGTCGCCGAGGCACAGCGAGCCGCCGCCCTGGTCGAGGTGGAGTACGACGTGCTTCCTGCCGTCTTCGACCCCGAGCTCGCCCGCAGCGCCGGCGCACCCCTGCTGCACGGTGACAAGCCCGCCGACGACAGTCGGATCTCCGAGCCGGGCCGCAACGTCGTCGCCCAGACCCACGGCGAGGTCGGCGACGTCGCCGCCGGGCTGGCGGTCGCAGCCGCCACCGTGTCCGGCACCTGGCGCACGCCACGGGTCACGCACGCGTCGCTCGAGACCCACGGTGCCCGCGGCTGGCTCGACGAGGACGGGCGCCTGGTGATCCGGGCGAGCACCCAGGTGCCGTTCCTCGTGCGCGCCGAGCTGGCCCACGTCCTGGGGCTGCCCGAGGACCGGGTGCGGGTCATCGCCGCACGCGTCGGCGGTGGCTTCGGCGGCAAGCAGGAGATGCTCGTCGAGGACCTGGTCGCGCTCGCCGTGCTGAGGCTGCGGCAGCCGGTGCAGCTCGAGCTGACCCGCGAGCAGCAGTTCACGATGGTGCCGAGCCGGCACCCGATGCGGATCTCCGTCACCGCGGGCGCGGACGCGGACGGCGTGCTGACCGCGCTCGTGGTCGACGTGCTCAGCGACGCGGGCGCCTACGGCAACCACTCCGTCGGCGTGCTCTTCCACGGCTGCCACGAGTCGGTCGCCCTCTACCGCTGCGCCAACAAGCGGGTCGACGGCGAGGCCGTCTACACCAACCACGTGCCGTCAGGAGCGTTCCGCGGCTACGGGCTCGGTCAGGTGATCTTCGGGATCGAGTCGGCGCTCGACGACCTGGCGCGCGAGCTCGGGCTCTCCCCCGCCGAGCTGCGGCGCCGCAACGTCGTCCGCCCCGGCGACCCGTTCGTGGTCAACGGCGATCCCGACACCGACCTCGTCTACGGCAGCTACGGCCTCGACCAGTGCCTCGACCTCGTCGAGGCGGCGCTCGCGGCCGACGACACCCCGGCACCCGCCGGCAGCCGATGGGCCGTCGGCGAGGGCCTGGCCGCGGCGATGATCGCCACCATCCCGCCCCGCGGCCACCACAGCGAGGCGACGGTGAGCGTCGCCGTCGACGGCACCGTCACGATCGGCGTCGGCAGCGCCGAGTTCGGCAACGGCTCGGCGACGGTCCACGTCCAGCTGGTCGCCGAGGAGCTCGGCGTCGACCCGGCACGCATCCGGCTGCACTCCTCCGACACCGACGCGGCGGCGTACGACACCGGCGCCTTCGGCTCCACCGGCTCGGTGGTCGCCGGCATGGCCGTCACGGACGCTGCGCGTCAGGTGCGCGCGGCGCTGGACGCCGGTGAGGCACCGCCGCTGAGCCGCACCGGGCGGCACAGCGGGACGCCGCGGTCGGTGGCGTTCAACGTGCACGGCGTCCGGGTCGCGGTCGACCGGGAGACCGGTGAGCTGCGGGTCCTGAAGTCGGTGCAGGCCGTCGACGCGGGCCGGGTGATCAACCCCGAGCAGCTGCGGGGCCAGGTCGAGGGCGGCGTCGCGCAGGCGCTCGGGAGCTCGCTGCAGGAGGAGATCCTGGTGCGCGACGGCGTGGTGCTCACGAGCACGTTCCGGCACTACCGGGTCCCCCAGATCGCGGACGTCCCGCCGACCGAGGTGCTCTTCGCGGACACGTACGACGAGCTGGGTCCGCGCGGCGCGAAGTCGATGAGCGAGGCGCCGTACAACCCGGTGGCGCCGGCGATCGCGAACGCCGTCCGCGACGCCCTCGGCGTACGCCCCCACGAGCTGCCGATGAGCCGCGACCGGCTGTGGCGACTCGCAACGACTGTTTCGGACACCACCCCCGAGGAGCAGCCATGAACCCCAGCGAGCAGACCTGGCTCTCCCACGCCGTCGAGCTGGCGGTCGCCAACGTGCACGCCGGCGGCGGCCCCTTCGGCGCGGTGGTCGTGAAGCGCGGCGAGCTGGTCGCGACCGGGCAGAACCGGGTCACCCGCGACCTCGACCCCACGGCCCACGCCGAGGTGCAGGCGATCCGTACGGCGTGTGCCGAGCTCGGCGACTTCTCCCTGGCGGGGTGCGTGCTCTACGCCTCCTGCGAGCCCTGCCCGCTCTGCGTCTCGGCCTCGCTGTGGGCGCGGCTCGACCGCGTGGTCTACGCCGCCGATCGCCACGACGCCGCCCGGGGCGGCTTCGACGACCGCGAGTTCTACGAGCTCTTCGCCCGCGACCGCGCGACCTGGCCGACCGCGGTCGAGGGCGCCCGGCACGACGACGCGTTCGCGCCGTTCGACGCCTGGCTCGGCAAGGCCGACCGCACGGCGTACTGAGAAGTCGGTCGCTGAAACGAGCGTTTTAACGCGGTCGAAACGTCGCCCGCGAAGACCCGCAACGTGACGCTCCTACGTTCGGTCCGTCTCGGACCCGTGTTCCGCGATCGGGGAGGGAATCCCGGCGCGCTCTACCTAGGAGAACCCATATGACCCTGTCGTTCCGAGGGGGCAAGCGCACCGCGCTCCGCCTGACCGCCGTGCTTGCGGTGTCCGTCTTCGCGTTGGCCGCGTGCGGCTCCGACAGCGACGGCGGCGACGCGTCCGACACCGAGAGCAGCAGCAGCGCGAGCGGTGGCGCAGCCGACTTCGGCGACATCAGCGTGCAGCTGTCCTGGATCAAGAACTCCGAGTTCGCCGGCGAGTTCATCGCGGACGACTCCGGCTACTACAAGGACGCCGGCTTCGGCACGGTCAACCTGCTGGCCGGCCCGGTCGCCCAGGAGGAGATCGTCGCGACCGGCAAGGCCGAGTTCGGCCTGAGCAACGCGGTCTCCACCGCGGCCGCGGTCGCCAACTCGGGCTTCCCGCTCAAGATCGTCGGCGCGACGTACCAGAAGAACCCGTTCAGCATCCTGTCGCTCGGCGACGTCGGCAACATCGCGACGCCGGCCGACCTGTGCGGCAAGAAGATCGGTGTGCAGGACCCCAACCTCAGCCTCTTCAACGCGTTCCTCAGCGCCAACGGGATCGACCCGTCCTGCCTGACGATCGTGCCGAACTCGTTCGACATCTCCCCGCTCGAGGACGGCAAGATCGACGGCCTGGTCGCCTACCTGACCAACGAGTCGCTGCTGGTCAAGGGTGACGGCTTCGACACCGTCGACCTGCCCTTCGCCGACAACGGCCTGCCGTTCGTCGCCGAGACCGTGATCACGACGGACGACATGATCAAGAACAACCCCGACGAGGTGAAGGCCTTCCTCAAGGCGGAGATCCAGGGCTGGACCGACGCCTGCGACGGCGACGCCGGCTACAAGGCCGGAGCGGAGCTCGCGGTCAACAAGTACGGCAAGGACATCGACCCGCCGCTCGAGCTGGACAAGGAGGTCGAGCAGGCGACCGAGCAGTGCGAGGCCCTGGTCAAGAGCGACGAGACCGACGCCAACGGCCTCTTCACGATGAGCGACCAGATGATCGCGGACAACATCACGTCCATCAAGGCCGCCGGGATCGACATCTCCGCCGAGGACCTCTTCGACAACTCGCTCGTCAACGAGGTCTACGCCGAGAACCCGGAACTCAAGGGCTGAGGTACGACGTACTCGTGACGCACCACGAATCCCTGACGCCGGTGTCGGAAAGTTCCGGCACCGGCGTCAGGATCGACAAGCTGTCCAAGACCTTCACGGTCGGCCGCACCACGGTGGAGGCCCTCCAGGACACCACCCTCTACACCGACAAGGGCACGTTCCTGTCGCTGCTGGGGCCGTCCGGTTGCGGCAAGTCCACGATCCTGCGGATCCTCGCCGGCCTGGAGACCGCGACCAGCGGGACCGCGATCGTCGAGGGCAAGATCCCGTCCGAGCTGCGCCGTGACCACGAGCTCGGGATCGCCTTCCAGGACTCGGCCCTGCTCCCCTGGCGCTCCGTGGAGTCCAACATCCGGCTGCCGTTCCAGGTGTCGCGCACCAAGCCCGACGAGGCGCTGGTCCGCGAGCTCATCAAGCTGGTGGGACTCGAGGGTTTCGAGAAGGCCAAGCCCGCCCAGCTCTCCGGCGGCATGCGCCAGCGCGTGTCGATCGCCCGGTCCCTGGTCGTGAAGCCCTCGGTGCTGCTCCTCGACGAGCCCTTCGGCGCCCTCGACGACATGACCCGGCAGCGGCTCAACCTCGAGCTGCTGCGGATCTGGACCGAGAAGCCGGCGACCACCCTGATGGTCACGCACGGCATCTCCGAGGCGATCTTTCTCTCCGACCAGGTCGCCGTGATGAGCGCGCGCCCCGGTCGGATCAAGGAGGTCATCCAGGTCGACCTCCCGCGCCCCCGCACCCCCGACATGATGCGGACGCCGGAGTTCCACGCCCTGCACGACCACGCCTCGCAGCTGCTCTTCGGCGACGCACCGGCGGCGGACTGATGGCGGTCGGCCTGAGCGCCGAGCGGCGGCACTCGATCCTGCTCGGCACCGTCGGTGTGGTGGTGACGATCGGCCTGTGGTGGCTGCTCGCCGCTCTGTTCTTCACACCGAAGCAGGTGCCCTCGCCCCTCGACGTGATCGACGTCTTCCGCGAGCGTGGCCTCCACTACTACTGGGACATCTTCGCGATCACCCTGCGCGAGGCCGCGAAGGGCTACCTGGTCGGCGTGAGCTTCGCGCTGGTCCTCGCCATGCTGGTGCTGATCGTGCCCCCGATCGAGCGCGTGGTCATGCAGTTCGCGGTCATCACCTACTGCCTCCCGATCGTGGTGCTCGCGCCGATCCTGGTGATCGTGCACGACCTCCCCGAGCCGGGCGGGACCTCGCAGACCGCGATCGACCTCGCGGCCCTGTCCGTCATCTTCACGACCGTGGTCGGGGCGATCCTCGGCTTCCGGTCCGCCGACGACGCGACGCTCGACGTGGTCTCCGTGTACGGCGGGGGTCGGGTGCAGCAGTTCTTCCGGGTCCGGCTCGTCTCCGCCCTCCCCGCGCTCTTCACGACGCTGCAGATCGCGGCTCCGGCGGCGTTCCTCGGCGCCCTGCTCGGCGAGTACTTCGACCGGCACCTCGAGATCGGGGTCGGCCCGTCCCTCATCCTGAGCCAGAACAACCGGGAGACCGCCCTGGCCTGGTCGCTGGGCATCGCCTGCGCGCTGGTGTCCGGGCTGGCCTACGCGCTCATCGGGCTGGCCGGCCGCTGGGTCGCCCCGTGGTCGAAGGGGGTCGCCTCGTGACCGCCGTACGCCTGATCGGCCGCCCCGTCCTGAACTTCGTCTTCGTCATCGCGCTGACGCTCGTCCTCTGGGTGGTGGCGCTGCACCTGTCCGACGTCAGCGACCTGGTGGTCCGCTACCCGCAGGACGTCTTCGCCTGGCTCTTCACCGACCCCGACGCAGCCCAGAACCGCAGCGACGTCCTGGGTCCGCTGAAGCAGACCCTCCTCGACGCCGGCATCGGCTTCGTCGCCGGCCTGACGGCGGCCGTCCTCCTCGCCACCAGCATGGTGCTGTCCAAGGGCATCGAGGCGGCGACCATGCCGGGCGTGATGCTGGTGCGCACCGTGCCGCTCGTGGCGCTCGCCCCGATCATCACGCTGCTGTTCGGCAACGGGTTCGCCACCGTCGCGGTGATGAGCGGCATCGTCGTGCTCTTCCCCGCCCTGGTCACGATCGCCTTCGGGCTGCGCTCGGTGACGCCGCAGATGCGCGACGTGGTGCAGGTGTACGGCGGGTCGCCGCGCGACGTCCTGTTCCGGGTCGCCTACCCGACCGCGCTCCCGTCGATCTTCGCCGCGATCCGGATCTCGGTCCCCGGCGCGATCACGGGGGCCCTGATCGCCGAGACCTTCACCAGCACGGACAGCGCTGGCAAGGCGGTGAACACCTCGCTCGCGCTCTACCAGTACGACAAGCTCTGGGCGCTCGTCGTGCTCATCACGCTCGCCTCGGTCCTGCTCTACATGGTCGCCCAGGCGTGCGAGGGGTTCTTCCTCTCGCGCTTCGGCCCGGACGCCGGCAAGCGCTGAGACCTGGCGTGACCTCCTCGTGACCGTTTCGTGACCTAGCCGGTCGCAGGTGCGCCGGTGTGGGCCCGCGCGTGCAGCGCGCCGAGGGCCACCGTCGCGAGGATGATCACGCCGGCCAGCAGCAGCCCGGCGCCGAGGTGCCAGCGCAGCAGCGCGGCACCGATCGCGGCGCCGGCGAGGATCAGGACGACGGCCGAGGCCCGGCGTACGCTCCCGCCGCCCTTGCCGCCGCCGAGCACCGAGTCGGCGGCGAGACCGGTGATGGTCGACGTGACCACGACCGTGGTGACGTCCTTGACCGCGATGAACCGCGCGGTCGCGGCCTGCGTGCCCATCGCCGCGCCCAGCAACGTGGTCACGGTGATGCCGACCGGGCGCGAGGGGTCCTCGCCCACGATGGTGAGCACGACGGCGAGCGCGATCGTCACGATCCCCACGCCCAGGAAGAGCCAGGTGGTCAGGCCGGTCCACGCCTTGTCGGACCTGCGGAGCACGCGGCCGCCCAGCGCCGCGCCGGCCATGAAGCCGAGCAGGGCCAGGGCGGGACCCAGGATCGGCAGGTCGTCGGCGCCGACGAGCGCCATGCCGAGGATGACGACGTTGCCGGTCATGTTGCCGGTGAAGACCCGGTCCAGGCCGAGGTAGCCCACCGCGTCGACGATCCCGGTGGTGAAGGTCAGGGCGAGCATCAGCCCCAGGTGCATGCGGTCCGGGTGGATGGCGGCGAGTCGGTCGTTCACGGGCGTCATTGTGGACGGGCCGTGTTTCGGGCAGGTCACCCGGGCCGCGCCTCAGGCCCGGATGTTCTCCAGGTCCTCCAGCAGGCTCGGGTGCGTCGGCTCCCACCCGAGCGTGGCCCGGGTGCGGACGCTGGAGGACGGCTGGTCGGTCGCGAAGATCGCGCCGAGCGGACCGAAGCTCTCCTCCGGGAGCGACTGCACCGGCAGCCCGAGCCGGCGACCGACGACCTCGGCGATGTCGCGCACGGCATCCCCCTCGTCGGCCACGGCGTGCCACGACGAACCGGCCGGGGCGCCCTCGAGGGCGAGTCGGAAGAGGACGGCTGCGTCGAGGGCGTGCACGGCCGGCCAGCGCTGCAGGCCGTCCCCGGGGTAGCCCGAGACGCCGCTCTGGCGGGCCATCGCCGTCAGCAGCCCGGCGAAGCCTCCGTCACCGTCGCGGTGGACGGTGCGCGGCAGCCGGATGGCCGCGCTGCGGACGCCACGTGACGCGAGGTCCAGGATCGCCATGACGGTGCGGCCGCGACCGCCGACCGGGCCGTCGGTCGGGAGCGGGTCCTCCTCGGTCGAGAGCCGACCGGGCACCCACGGCGTACCCGAGACAGTGACGAGCGGTCGGTCGCTGCCGAGCAGCTCCTCAGCCAGCGCGGTGAGCGCGGCCGTCTCCTCCGCGACCGACCGGGCGACGGCCTCGGCACTGCTGAAGTCGTTGCCGAAGGCGAGGTGGACCACGCCGTCGGACCGGGCGGCCCCGGCGCGCACGGCGTCGAGGTCGGCCAGGCTGCCTCGGAGGGTCTCGGCGCCCGCTGCCTCAGCGGTGCGGGCAGACGCATCAGACCGGACGAGCGCGAGGACGGTGTGGCCGTTGCCGATGAGCTCGGCGACGACAGCGGAGCCGACCAGACCGGTGCCGCCGGTGACGAAGACATGCATGGGGATCTCCTGAGAGTGATGGGACCTTTGTCCCATCACCGTAGCAGGTGACGGGACAACAGTCCCATCGCCTACGATGGTCGCATGGCACGGTGGGCACCAGACGCGCGGGAGCGGATCGTCCTGGCCGGCCTCGACCTGTTCACCGAGCAGGGGTACGACGCCACGACGGTCGCCCAGATCGCGGAGCGCGCCGGGATCACGAAGAGCACGTTCTTCCGCCACTTCCCCGACAAGCGCGAGCTCCTGGCGGCCGGCCAGGAGACGCTCAGCCGCCTGCTGTCCGAGGGCATCACCGACGCTCCCGAGGGCGCCAGCCCGCTCGAGGCGGTCGCCGTCGGTCTCGAACGGGCGTCGGGCGAGATGGGCCCGGTCAACCGGGAGCTCGGCCCGCGGATCAAGGCGGCGATCGCCGCCAGCGCCGAGCTCCAGGAGCGCAGCATCCTCAAGGAGGTCGGCCTCGCCGCCGCGATGACCGCCGCGCTGGTCGCGCGCGGGGTGGCCGAGCCGGTCGCGCGCCTCGCCGCCGAGCTGGGCGTCCTCGCGTTCTCGCGCGGCTTCTCCGCGTGGTCCGAGTCCGATCACGGCGACGACGACCAGCTCGCGCCGTACGCCCTCGCCGCCCTCGCCGACCTGCGCGCGGCCAGCGCAGCGCTGGGCTGAGTGATGCGTCAGCCAGCCAAGGACTGAGCGGCGCGAGCGAGGTCGTCGACGCCGACAGCCAGCCACTCGGGCCGGTCGGTCGCGAGGTCGAGGTGGAAGCCGTAGAGGGCCGAGTCGACCAGCGTCACGATCCGTCGTACGCGACGGGGAGGCGCACCGCAGCGGACCAGGTAGTCCTGGAGGTTGGCGGACCAGCGCGCGTTGCTCGCCCGCGCGTCGGACAGGTAGGGCTCCTCGCCCAGCAGTCCGGTCGCGGCGGCCTGGCAGTAGACGTCGAGGCAGCCGTTGAGCGGCTCCGTCTGGTACGCCGCCCACAGCGCGTTGACACCCGCGCGCACCGACCGGGCCGACGGCAGCGCCGCCACCGCCGCGATCGCACGCTCGTTGGTCCGGGCGACGACCGCGGAGACGAGCGCGTCGCGGTTGTCGAAGTGGTAGATCAGCATCCGGTCGCTGGTGCCGATCGCGGCGGCCACCGGCCGGAGCGTGAGGCCGATCAGGCCGTGCTCGAGGACGTGGTCGGTGACCAGGTCCAGCAGCTCGTCCCGACGATTCATGGGGCTAGCGTAGCGAGTGCTACATTGGAGCCATACGTAGCGACTGCTACATACGTCCCGGAAGGACCAGAACCGTGCTCACCGCAGTGCTCCTCGGCATCGCCATCGTCGTCGAGGTCGTCGCCACCGCCCTGCTCCCACGGACCGAGGGCTTCACCTCGCTCGGCTGGACGGTGCTCGTGGTCTCCGGCTACGCCAGCTCGATCTGGCTGCTGACGGTCATCGTGCGGAGCATGCCGGTCTCGATCACCTACGCGATCTGGGCGGGCGCCGGCACCGCGCTGGTCGCCGTCGTCGGTCTGGTCTTCCTCGGCGAGTCGCTGACCTGGGTGAAGGCCGCGTCGCTGGCCCTGATCGTCGCCGGCGTGGTCGGGCTCAACCTCACCGGCGCGCACTGACGGTCGAATCGAGACTTCCGTCAGTTCAATCGAGACTTCCGTCGGTCGAAACTCTCGATTCAACCGACGGAAGTCTCGATTGAACGTCAGACGGCCTTGGCGGCCGCGCGTCCGGCCGTGCGACCGGAGAAGAGGCAGCCGCCGAGGAACGTGCCCTCCAGGGCGTTGTAGCCCATCATCCCGCCACCGCCGAAGCCGTTGACCTCGCCCGCGGCGTAGAGCCCCGGCAGGGGCGTGCCGTCGGAGGTCAGGCAGCGCCCGTCGAGGTCGGTCTCGAGGCCGCCGAGGGTCTTGCGGGTCAGCACGTTGAGGCGTACGGCGATGAGCGGGCCGGCCTTCGGGTCGAGCAGCTTGTGCGGGGTGGCGACCCGGATCAGCTTGTCGCCGCGGTAGGTCCGAGCACCGCGGATCGCGGTGACCTGGGCGTCCTTGGTGAACGTGTTGTCGATCTCGCGGTCGCGCGCCTCGATCAGCTCGCGCAGCTCGGCCTCGACGATCAGGGGCTTGTCGCCGACCTCGTTCATGCCCTTCACCAGGTCGGTGAGGTCGTCGGCGACGACGAAGTCCTCGCCGTGCTGCTTGAACGCCTCGATCGGACCGGGCGCACCCTTCTTCACCCGCGACAGCAGGAGCTTGATGTCCTTGCCGGTGAGGTCGGGGTTCTGCTCGGAGCCCGACAGCGCGAACTCCTTCTCGATGATCTTCTGGGTCAGCACGAACCACGAGTAGTCGTAGCCCGTCGTCCGCAGGTGGGTCAGCGTGCCGAGGGTGTCGAAGCCCGGGAAGTACGGCGCGGGCAGGCGCTTGCCGGTCGCGTCGAGCCACAGCGACGACGGGCCGGGGAGGATCCGGATGCCGTGGTTGTCCCAGATCGGGTCCCAGTTGCGGATGCCCTCGACGTAGTGCCACATCCGGTCGGGGTTGATCACCCGCGCGCCGGCGGCCTCGGTGATGCCGAGCATCCGGCCGTCGACGTGCGCCGGGACCCCGGCGACCATCGTCTTCGGCGGGGTGCCGAGCCGGGCCGGCCAGGTCTTGCGGACCAGGTCGTGGTTGCCGCCGATGCCACCGCTGGTGACGATCACGGCCTGCGCCCGCAGGTCGAAGTCGGCGACCTCGACCCGGCTGCTCGCCTGGCCGCGCTCGATCGCGCTGGGCTCGAGCACCTTGCCGCGTACGCCGACCACGGCGCCGTCCTCGATGACGAGGTCGTCGACCCGGTGGCGGAACCCGAAGGTCAGCAGGCCGCTGGCCGCGTGCTCACGCACCCGGCGCTCGAACGGCGCCACGACGCCGGGGCCGGTGCCCCAGGTGATGTGGAAGCGCGGCACGGAGTTGCCGTGCCCATCGGCACGGCCGTCGCCACGCTCGGCCCAGCCGACGATCGGGAAGACCCGCAGGCCCATGTCGCGCAGCCAGGCGCGCTTCTCACCGGACGCGAAGTCGACGTACGCCTCGGCCCAGCGGCGCGGCCACCGGTCCTCCTCGCGGTCGAACTGCGCGCTGCCGAGCCAGTCCTGCATGGCCAGGTCACGTGAGTCCTTGACGCCCATCCGGCGCTGCTCGGGACTGTCGACGAAGAAGAGGCCACCGAGGCTCCAGAAGGCCTGGCCGCCGAGCGACTGCTCCGGCTCCTGGTCGAGCAGCAGCACCCGCTTGCCCGCATCGGCGACCTCCGCCGCCGCCGCCAGACCGGCCAGACCGGCACCCACCACGATCACGTCACTGGATTCCACGGCGGTGATCCTTCCATGGCTGTCGCGGTCGTTGTGACTCAGGTTACCCACCGGTCACCTCGTGATCGCGAAGGTCTCGGCCTCGGCCGGTTCCCGAGGTGGTCCGCTGCCAGGGCCGCGTCCCCGTGGCCGCGGCGCTCGACCTGCGGGCGGGGACTTCCGGTCAGTGGAAGGTTTCGGTGTGAGGGCCGTCTCGTCCGGGAGACCGTGAGGGCAACCTCTCGGGAAAGGCTTCACATGTCCGCCCCCACCACCTCCTCCACCACGACCGCACGACGCCGGTCGCCGTCCGCCACCGGACACTGGCCGATCGTGCTCTGCTGGCTCGCGGTCGCGCTCGAGGGCTTCGACCTCGTCGTCATCGGCGCGGTCATCCCGGTCATCAGCAAGTCCGGCGACCTCGGGTTCACCGACGCCTCCCTGACGACCGCGGCCACGCTCGGCCTGGTCGGCGTCGGCATCGGTGCCGCCGGGATCGGCCCGGTGACGGATGCCTTCGGTCGCCGCCGCACGCTGATCGCCTGCGTGGCGTGGTTCTCCGTGCTGACGATCGCGGTCGCGTTCGCACCGAGCGTCGGCACCTTCACCACGCTGCGCTTCCTGGCCGGCCTGGGCATGGGCGCCTGCCTCCCGATCGCGCTCGCCTTCATGTCCGAGCACGCGCCGGCGTCGCGCAACAGCAGCGCGATGACCCGGGTGATGACCGGCTACCACGTGGGCGCCGTCCTCACCGCGCTGCTCGCGCTGTGGGTGATCGACGCGTGGGGCTGGGAGGCGATGTTCGTCATCGGCGGGGTCGCCGGCCTGCTCTTCCTGCCGGTCTTCTGGTTCAAGCTCCCCGAGTCGGAGTCCTACCTGCGCTCGCGCGAGGAAGCACCGGAGACGCGCACACCGAGCCGGGCCGCAGACGTCCTGCGCGGCTCCTACCTGCGGATCAGCCTCGGCCTGTGGGTCGCGTCGTTCATGGGGCTGCTGCTCGTCTACGGCCTCAACACGTGGCTGCCGAAGATCATGGGTGAGGCGGGCTACTCCATCAACGCGGGTACGACGCTGCTGCTGGTGCTCAACGTCGGCGCCGTCACCGGCCTGCTGGTCGCCGGGCGGCTCTCCGACGCGCGGGGCAACAAGCCGACCGTGCTCCTGTGGTTCGGGATCGCTGCCGCCTGCCTCGCGCTGCTGTCGATCAAGCTCGAGAGCACGCTGCTGGTCTACATCGCCGTGCTCGTCACCGGCATCTTCGTGTTCAGCGCCCAGGTGTTGGTCTACGCCTTCGTCGGCCACCTCTACCCCGACTACCTCAAGGGCACCGCGCTCGGTCTCGCGGCCGGGATCGGTCGGGTGGGCGCCATCGTCGGGCCCTCGATCACCGGCGCGCTCGTCACCGCCGGGATCGCCTACCCGTGGGGCTTCTACGTGTTCGCGGCCGCGGCACTGCTCGCGGTCGTCGCGCTGGCCGTCGTACCGGCGCACGCACCGGAACCGGCGTCCGGTCAGTAGAGCGCGTTGCGCTGGGACGCGACGACCGCGTCCATCGCCGGACGTGCGCTGCGGCAGAAGTACGGGAAGCTCACGAACCCGTGCGGCATGAGGTGGAAGTCCTCGACGGTGACCTCGTTGCCGGCGTCCGCGAGGGCCTGCGCGTAGCGCACCCCGCTGTCGTGGAGCGGGTCGAGGCCGGCGACGACCACGACGGCCGGCGGCAGGCCCTTCAGGTCCGCGCAGATCGGCGACAGGCGGAAGTCGGTCGGGTCGGCGTCCTCGCTCACGTAGTGCTCGCCGAAGACGCGCATGTCGTCATTGGAGAGCACGATGCCGCGGACGTTGGCGACGTACGACGGGTCCTCCTCCATCGTCCCGGTCACGTCGGTGACCGGGTAGATCAGCGCCTGGTGGCCGATCGACGGACCGGCCTCGTCGCGGGCCAGGATCGAGACGACCGCCGCGAGGTTGCCTCCGGCGCTGTCGCCCATGACGCCGATGCGTCCCGGGTCCCCGCCGAGGTCCGCCGCGTGCTCGGCGGTCCACAGCAGGGCGTCGTAGCAGTCCTCCACGCCGGCCGGGAACTTGTGCGTCGGCGCGAGCCGATAGTCGACGGACACGACCACGGCGTCGAGGTCCTTCGCGACGATGCTGCAGAACCAGTCGCACTGCCGGGCGCTCCCGAGCACGAAGCCGCCGCCATGGAAGTTCACGATGACGGGCCGCGGGCTGCGCGACCACGACTCGGGGGTGTAGATCCGCAGCGGCAGATCACCGTGGCGGGCCGGGAACGTCGCCTTCCGGACCGCCACGCCCTTCTGGAGCCGGCCCAGGAACAGGTCGGCCGCACCGCCGTCGGGGATGGCCGTCGTCTGTGCCTTCTCGAGCTGCTCCGCGGTCATCCGGGCGACCGAGAAGCTCGGGGTGGACTTCATCAACCGGTCGAGGGCGCGGATGCCGGGCCGCAGCGAGGTCGTCATGGTCGACGAGTGTAGAAGCCGGTTCACAGGTGCTTGCCCTAGTGTCTGAGCCGAGGGTACGACGACCGAGGGAGCTGCCATGACCGGGACACCGCGCAACCTGCTCGAGGACCTGGAGCCCACGGTCGCCGAGAACCTCGACCGGCACCTCTCGCTGGCCCAGGAGTGGCACCCGCACGACTACGTGCCGTGGAGCCAGGGCAGGGACTTCGCGATGCTCGGCGGCGTCGACTGGGAGCCCGAGCAGTCGCAGCTCTCCGAGACGGCCAAGGCCGCGATGTTCACCAACCTGCTGACCGAGGACAACCTCCCGTCGTACCACCGCGAGATCGCCACGCGCTTCGGTCGCGACGGCGCGTGGGGCACGTGGGTCGGGCGCTGGACGGCGGAGGAGAACCGGCACGGCATCGCGATGCGCGACTACCTCGTCGTCACCCGCGGCGTCGACCCCGTCGAGCTCGAGCGGGCGCGGATGGACTACATGACGTCGGGCTACGACTCCGGCGACAAGACCGCCCTGGAGGCGGTCGCCTACGTGTCCTTCCAGGAGCTCGCCACCCGGGTGTCCCACCGCAACACCGGCAAGGTGACCGGCGACCCGATCGCCGACCGGATGCTCGCCCGGATCTCGAAGGACGAGAACCTCCACATGGTCTTCTACCGCAACATCGTCTCGGCGGCGCTGGAGATCGCGCCCGACGCGACGATGCAGGCGATCGCGAAGGAGGTCATCGGCTTCGAGATGCCGGGCGCCACGATGGCCGGCTTCCGCCGCAGCTCGATGATGATCGCCAAGGCCGGCATCTACGACCTGCGCCTGCACCACGACGACGTGATCATGCCGGTGCTGCGCCACTGGGGAGTGCTCGACCGGAGCTTCGGACCCGAGGGCGAGCAGGCCCGCGACGAGCTCGCCGCGTTCCTCGAGGCGCTCGACGCCCAGGCGACCAAGTTCGTGGACCGCCGGGCCGAGAACCGCGCCCGCCTCGCCGCCCGCGCCGACGGGCCGGACCCCGACATCGTCGCGTCCTGAGCCGCTGACTAACGGGGCTGCTTGACCGGGCGCACGGGACCGGCACCGGGCGCGACGGCCTCGAGCACCTCGACCTCGTCGCCGACCCGGATCGTGACGTCGACCGTGTCGGGCACCAGGTTGATCGCGAACCAGGTCGCGCCGTCCCAGCGCCGGATGCGCGCGAGGGACGCGATCGGCTCCTTCTCGCGCTCGGCGGTCTCCGGGTCGATCGTCGTCATCACGCAGCGCGCACAGCCCTTGACCGCGCGGAACGTCGCGTCGCCGATCCGGATCCGTCGCCAGTCGTCCTCGACCCACGCCTCGGCGCCACGGACCACGACGTTGGGGCGGAAGCGGGTCATCGGCAGCGGCTCGTGCGCGCCCTGCGAGGCCGCGACGATCGCGTCGTTGAGCGCGTCGAGGGACGCCTCGGTGGCGAGCAGCAGCGGGTAGCCGTCGGCGAACGACACGACGTCGTCGGCGTCACCGAAGCCGGGACTGGTCGACCGCCGGGTGGGGTCGTCGAAGTGGACCAGCCGGACCGGCCGTCCTATCGCCTTGCTGAACCACGCGTCCGCCTCGCCGTCGACGGTCGCCGCGGTGACGCGGGAGTCCCACAGCTCGACGGGCAGCTGGACGCCGGGGTCCGGGGTCGCGACGGTCAGCGCGGGCAGGTCGGGAGCGGTGACGACCAGTCCGGCTGGCGTGATCTCCGGGTTGATCAGCACCATCCGGTTGACCTCGCGGGCGGTGATCGCGACGCCGTCCTCGTCGACGACCATCCAGCGCCGGTCGCCGGCCAGCCCCCAGGGCTCGACGTACGCCGTCTCCACCGACTCGCCCCGGCAGGACTTGACCGGGTAGCGGTGGATCGACGTGAGGCTCATGGGCACGTGCCCAGGATAGGTCCGGGCTCAGGTCGTCGCGCGCGCTTCCGCCGGGGCCTTCCCGAACTCCACTCCCTTGGCCTCCTGGCCCACCAGGACGACGACCGCGACCACGACCAGCACCGGCACGATCGTGACCGTGAGCGCGAACGGGTAGCCGTGCGAGGCCGCCAGGTGCTCCTGGATCGGCAGGTTCAGAGCGGCGAGGACGTTGCCGAGCTGGTAGGTCACCCCGGGGTAGAAGCCGCGGATGGCGTCCGGGGACATCTCGGTCAGGTGCGCCGGGATCACCCCCCACGCGCCCTGGACGCAGAGCTGCATGAGGAACGACCCGAGGCACAGCATCGCGGCGGTGGTGGAGAAGGCGAAGAGCGGCACGATCGGCAGCGCCAGCAGGGCGCAGAAGGCGATCGTGTAGCGGCGGCCGAAGCGCTCGGAGAGCCCACCGAAGGTGAGCCCGCCGATGATCGCGCCGATGTTGTAGACGACCGCGATCAGCAGCGCGGTGTGCTCGCTCAGCCCGGCGCCGCCGGAGTCGGTCGCCTTGAGGAAGGTCGGGTAGACGTCCTGGGTGCCGTGGCTCATCCAGTTGAACGCCGTCATCAGGACGATCAGGTAGAGGAAGCGGCGCACGATCTTGGCGTTGAGGAAGACGTCGCGGACGCTGGTCTGGGTGACCTTCATCTGCTCGCGGCTCTCCTCCCAGGCCTCCGACTCCTGGACCCGGGTCCGGATCAGCAGGCTGATCAGAGCGGGGACGATCGACAGCGCGAAGAGGTAGCGCCAGGACAGGTCGAAGACCTCGCTGATCACCAGGTAGGACACGGCTGCGAGCAGGTAGCCGAGCGCGTAGCCCTGCTGGAGCACGCCCGAGAAGAAGCCGCGTCGAGCGGTCGGGATCTTCTCCATCGCCAGCGCGGCACCGAGGCCCCACTCGCCGCCCATGCCGATGCCGTAGAGGAAGCGGAGCAGGATCAGCACGGTGAAGTTCGGCGCGAAGGCGCAGAGGAAGCCGACCGTCGAGTAGAAGCAGACGTCGACGATCAGCGGGATCCGGCGACCGACCCGGTCGGCCCACATGCCGAAGATCAGGGCGCCGACCGGGCGCATCAGCAGCGTCGCCGTCGTCAGGAACGCCACCTTCTCCTTCGAGATGCCGAAGTCGGCCGCGATGTCGGCGTAGACGAGGACGACGATGAAGTAGTCGAAGGCGTCCATCGTCCAGCCGAGCAGGGCCGCGGTGAAGGCGTTGCGCTGGTCGCTGGTGAGGGGCTGGCGGGGTTCGCTCACGGTGGTCACGTGACCTCCTCGATGCGGGTACGGCGGATCAGGGCCGTCGTGCGTCGTACCCGCCCGTCCGGCAGCGCATTCGTCGCCGTGAGACCGTGGCTCCGTGACCACGACCGGCGTGATCTTCCGTCCGCAGTCCCCGCCCGAGGAGCTCCGGGCGGTGGTGGAGCTGGCCGACGCGGCCGGCGTCGCCGAGCTCTGGCTGTGGGAGGACTGCTTCCTCGAGGGTGGGCTGACCGCAGCCGCCCTCGCGCTCTCCTGGTCCTCGCGCCTGCACGTCGCCGTCGGGCTGCTGCCGGTGCCCTTCCGCAACCCGGCGCTCGCGGCGATGGAGATCGCCACCCTGGCCCGGGCCTTTCCCGACCGGTTCACCGTGGCGCTCGGCCACGGCGTCCAGGAGTGGATGGCCCAGGTGGGCGCGGCCGTCGAGTCACCGATGACCCTGCTCCGCGAGCACACCACCGCGGTCCGGGCGCTGCTCGCCGGGGAGACGGTCGACACCGACGGTCGCTACGTCCGTCTCGATCGCGTCGCCCTCGACTGGCCACCGGCGACACCACCGCGGCTGCTGCTCGGGGGTCGTGGCGAGCGCACGATCCGGCTCGCGGGCGAGGTCTCGGACGGGATCGTGCTGGACTCGGTCGTCGACCCCGCCGTCGTACGCCGGGCACGGGAGCTGGTCGGCACGGAGTCCCTGGTCTACGCCTACACCGAGGTCGACCCGCGCACGGGCCTCGACCACGTCGGCGAGTGGATCGACGAGCTCGCCGCGGCGGGTGCGGACACGGTCATCCTCCAGGCACCCGAGGACGCTCCCGACGCACGTCCTCTGATCGAGGCGCTGGGCTGACTACCGGGGCTGGGCCCCGACCCGCTGCACGCTGAGGGCCGCGGCCTCGACGGCCCGCCGGGTCCCCTCGACGAGCGACGCGCCGCCCACGAGCGCATCGGCGAGCGCCGCGCAGAAGCAGTCGCCGGCGCCGGTCGTGTCGACGACCTCGACGACCGGCGCGGGGACGGCCTCGACGTGGTCGCCGTCGACCACCAGGGCGCCGTCACCTCCGAGGGTGACGACCACGCGGTCGCAGGGCAGCGCCCGCGCCATCGTCACCAGGTCGGCATCGGGGTCGAGACCGGTCAGCAGCGCGAGCTCGCCGCGGTTGGGCACCACCACGTCGACGCGGGCCCAGAGGTCGTCGGGCAGCGAGACGGCCGGCGCCGGGTTGAGCACGACCAGTCCGCCCGCGAGCCGCACCGCCTCCGCGACCGCGGCCACCGGGATCTCGCACTGCACCAGCACGGCGGCGGCGCTCCTCAGCACGTCCGCGGCGGTGCCGACCGCGGTCGCGGTCAGACCGGCGTTGGCGCCCGGGGTGACGACGATGCTGTTCTCGCCCGCCGGGTCGACGAACACCAGGGCGACGCCGGACTCGCCAGGCACCACGAGCAGGTGCTCGGTGTCCACGCCCTCGTCCGTCAACCGGTCGCGCAGCCACCCGCCGTGCTCGTCGTCGCCGACCGCACCCACGATCGCCGTACGGCGTCCCAGCCGGGCCGACGCGACCGCCTGGTTGGCGCCCTTGCCACCGCTAAGCTGCTCGACGGTCGTGGCGAGCACGGTCTCGCCGGGCGCCGGGAGCGTCGGCACGCCGATCCTTCGATCGACGTTGACGCTCCCGACGACCACGAGCTCCGCTGTCTCGGGGATGGCGACTACTCCGGGTCGCCGATGTAGAACATCCGCTTGTTGACGAACTCGTCCATGCCGAGCGGGCCGAGCTCGCGCCCGAAGCCGCTGCGCTTCACGCCGCCGAACGGCACCTCCGCGCCCTCACCGGCAGGAGTGTTGACGTTGGACATGCCGACCTCGAGCCGCTGGGCGAGCCGCTCCGCCCGGGCCTCGTCGGTGCTGAACACCGCGCCGCCGAGCCCGTAGACGGTGTCGTTGGCCAGCTCGAGCGCCTGGTCGTCGTCGGAGACGGAGTAGACGACCGCGACCGGACCGAAGAGCTCCTCGGCGTACGCCCGCATCTCCTTGGTGATACCGGTCAGCACCGCCGGGGAGTAGTACGCCGCCGGGCCGTCGCCGAGCACGCCGCCGGCGTGGAGCGTGGCGCCCTTGGCGACCGCGTCCTGCACCTGCTCGTTCAGGCGTTCGGCGGCCGCGCGCGACGAGAGCGGAGCGAACGTGCCGTCCTCCCCCGCCATCGGGTCGCCGGGGCGCAGGTCCTTGGCGCGCTCGGTCAGTCGCGATACGAAGCCGTCGAAGACGTCGTCCATCACGATCATCCGCTTGTTGGAGTTGCACGCCTGGCCGGTGTTGCTGATCCGGGTGTCCCACGCGGTGTCGGCCGCAGCCTCGACATCGGCGGTGTCGAGGACGACGTACGGGTCGGAACCGCCGAGCTCGAGGACGCACTTCTTGAGGTTCTGGCCGGCGAGCGCCGCGACGACCTTGCCGGCGCGTTCGGAGCCGGTGAGCGAGACGCCGGCGATCCGCGCGTCGCCGATGACCGTCTCGATCTGCTCGTGGGTCGCGAACAGGTTGATGTAGGCACCCTCGGGCAGCCCCGCGTCCTTGAAGATCTGCTCGATCGCCAGCGCACAGGCCGGCACGGACTCGGCGTGCTTGAGCACGATCGTGTTGCCCAGCATCAGGTTGGGCGCCGCGAACCGGGCCACCTGGTAGAAGGGGTAGTTCCACGGCATGATCCCGAGGAGCGGACCGATCGGGAGCTTCTGGACCACGGCGCGGCCGCCGGAGAAGGTCTTGATCGGCTGGTCCGCCGCCAGGGTCGGACCCTCGTCGGCGAAGTAGCCGAAGATGTCGCCGCAGAACGCCGCCTCCTCGCCCGCCTCGGCGAGCGGCTTGCCCATCTCCTTGGTCGCGAGCTCCGCGAGGGCGTCGGCCCGCTCGACGAAGAGCTCACCGATCCGGGTCACGACCTCGGCACGCTTCTCGATCGGGACGTCGCGCCACGTGAGGTAGGCGGCGTGGCTCGCAGCGAGGGCGGCCTCGACCTCGGCATCGGTCGACGGGTCGAAGGTCTCGAGCACCTCTCCGGTCGCCGGGTTCACACTCTGGTAGGCAGGCGAAGTGGAAGTCATGAGGCCATCGTGCCGCAACGGGTCAAGACCGGCTCGACCCGGCCGATAGGACGGGCATGACCACTTCCGTCGACACCCAGGACTGGGTCGCCGGCTGGCTCGACGACTTCCGCGCGTGCCGGTCCGGCGCCCACGGAGCGGCGTGGCGCGCCCGCGCCGAGCAGGAGCTCCGCACCGCCGGCCCCGCCCAGGTCAGCGACCACGCACGCGCCAGCACCTGGGCCCGGGTCCGCCTGGAGATCCTCGGCTCCGACGCCGCCTGATCCGTCAGTCGCGGACCGCGCTGCCGCCGTACCCGTAGGTCCACGGCCGCCCGAGCCTCGGCCCCGGCAGGTAGCGCTGCTCGAGGCCGGTGATCTCGAACCCGGCGGAGGTGACCAGGGCCGGGATGTCGCGCGACAGGTGGCAGCCACCCGCGACCCTCCGCTGCACCGGGTCCAGCCGGTGCTGCCAGCGCGCGACCCCGGGCTCGGGCGCCAGACCGTGCTCGAGGAAGACCAGCACGCCGCCCGGCCTCAGCACCCGGCGCAGCTCTCGCAGCGCGAGCGCCGCATCGGGGATCGTGCAGAGCGTGTACGTCGAGAGCGCGGCGTCGTACGAGCCGTCGGGTTGGTCGAGCGACTGGCCGTCGAGCTGGGACCGCGTGATCGGGACGCGGGACGCCTCCCGCCGTGCGGCCGACAGGCGCCAGGCCTCGTCGGACGGCTCGACGGCGCTGACCGACTCGACCGCGTCGGGGTACTTCTCGACGTTGAGGCCCGACCCGAAGCCGATCTCGATGACCCGCCCACGCAGCGCGGCGCAGACGCGCCCGCGCTCCTTCATCACGTCGCCGGTCGACAGGGACCGGTCGATGACTCGGGGCAGGATCCGGTCGTTCCAGAGGGCCATGCCCCGATCGTGGCACGGCCCCCTGGAACCCGGTGTCACCTGACCTTCGCGGTCTCCGCCGAGGTCTCCGTGGCCTTGGTGTAGCCGTCTGCGGTGCCGATGACCTTGACCTTGATCTTCATGCCCTGGAGGGCCTTGGTCAGCTTCAGCTTCGACCCGTCGGCGTCGAGCAGCTTGCCAGCGGCGTACCACCTGTAGGTGAGCGTCACGGGTGCCCCGTCGGCGCTCCAGTCGCCCGCGTCGGCGGTGAGCTTCTTGCCCACCTTGGCGGCGCCCTCGATCGTCGGCTTCGACGTCGTGATCGTGCCGCGCCTGACCTCGGCGGTCGGAGCAGAGGCGACGGTCCTGGTCACGTACCCGGCCTCCGCGCCGGTGACCCGGACGGTGATCGACGAGCCGACCTGGTCGATGCCGAGATCCAGGGTGGTCCCGGTGGCGCCGGGGATCGGCAGGCCGTCGGCGAGCCACGCGTAGGTGAGCTGCACGGTGCCCGGACCCCAGCTGCCGGCAGCCACGGAGAGGGTCTGGCCGACCTTCGGCGTACCGCTGACCGTGGGCGTCGGCGCCGTCAGCGTTGCTCCGGCGACGAGGGCCGAGGCCGTCGTGGTGGCGGCCTGGTAGCCGGGCTTGGTGCCGGTGACCGAGAGCGTGATCGTCTTGCCGACGAGTGCCGGGTCGGTCAGCGTCACGGGACCGTCGGTCGCCAGGACCGTGCCGCCGCTCGTCCGCCACACGTAGTGCGTGGTGACCCCGGCGCCCCAGCTCCCGACGTCGGCGGTCAGGGTCTGCCCGAACCCGGGCGTGCCGACGATGACCGGCGTCGGGCCGCTGAGCACAGCGCCGCCGATCGCCGCCGTCGCGGTCGTGGTCGCGTCGGTGAACCCAGGCCTGGTGCCGGTGACCGCGAGCGTGACCGTCCTGCCGGCCAACGCGGGGTCGTCGAGCGTCAGCGGGCGGTCGGTGGCCAGCACCGTGCTGCCGTCCTTCCACGCGTAGTGCGTCGTGACCCCGGGGTCCCACGTGCCGACGTTCGCGGTCAGGACGTTGCCGAACACCGGCGTGCCGCTGATCGTCGGGTCCGGCGTCCTCGTCTGGGAAAGCCCCAGGGCGACGTCGACCGTGCCGCTCCACAGCGAGTGGCCGAACCGGTTGCCGTCGTCGGTCCACAGGACCTCGCGGGTGCCGCCGATCGCCGTCGAGACCGGCGCGACGGCGAAGCCCTCGAGGTTGTAGTTGGGCAGGTTGGTCGGCGTGCTGTACGAGCGGTCGCGAGCGAAGTGCCCGTCACTGCCGATCTCGAGCAGCGTGGTCGCGTTGCCGCAGGTGTTGTCGCAGTGGGCCCAGATCCGGCCCAGGTCCGCGTCGTACTGCGCGTCCATGACACCGGCCATCCCGGTGTCGACGTCGGCGAGCTGGACGTAGGTGTGGTCGGTGTTGAGGACGTAGGCCCGCAGGTGCCCGGTCTTCTCGACGGCGCCGAAGAACAGGCCGGCGAGGGCCTTGGCGGGGTACGCGGCCGGGTCGTACGGAGTCCCGCCATCGGTCTTGAAGCCGGACGCGACCAGGAAGCTGTCGGGCACGAAGGTGACGCCCTCGAAGCCCAGGTTGGCGTCGGTGCTCGGGTCGAGGCCGAGGGACGCGGTCAGGTCCCACTTGTCGGTGGCCGTCAGCGAGGCGTCGGTCGAGGTCGGGTCGAACCTCAGGATCGAGTCGAGCGGGACGCCCGAGGCCGCGTTGTCGCGCTCGGTCGTGACGTAGAGCGCGCCGTCCGGACCGACCGTGAGGCCCTCGGTGTCCGGCAGGCCGGTGCCGCCGGGGAAGAACAGGTCCTTGCCCGCCGACCAGCCGTTGGCGGTGTCCTTGACCCAGCTGCCGCTCGACCTCACCAGGCGGAAGACGTGGTTCTTGTTCTTGACGCCGTAGAGGACGTTCGCGTCGGTCGGGTCGAAGGCGAGACCGCTCAGGTCCTGGCCCGAGGCGGTCGTCACCCACGCGCACTGGGCGTCGGCCGTC
The DNA here is from genome assembly GCF_040045055.1 of Nocardioides pollutisoli. Lineage (NCBI taxonomy): Bacteria > Bacillati > Actinomycetota > Actinomycetes > Propionibacteriales > Nocardioidaceae > Nocardioides > Nocardioides pollutisoli. The sequence goes on along the minus strand of NZ_JBDZDU010000001.1, from coordinate 2,664,143 downwards.
GCGGGCGTCTGCCCGCCGGGCCACGTCACGACCCCGGCCGGGACGGTGCCCGGCGCGGTGCCGCCGTTCTCCGTCTGGCACGGGGCCTCCGGCGCAGCGCTCCCCACGGGCGTGATGCCGTTCGTGCAGGCCGTGGCGTTGGAGCCGCCGAAGCTCGGGGTCGGCACCTCGAGGAAGCTGTTGCTGCCGTCCGGGCAGGCGGCGAGCGCGTGGTAGCCGGCGGATGCCGCGGTGTTGGGGAGGTCCTCGCCCGCCTGGCCGGCGAGGTAGGTCAGCGAGTCCACCAGGTCGCCGTCGGGGGTGTAGATCTTGACGGCATCGCCGCCGCTGCTGAGGCCCGAGCCCGACGAGAAGACGCCGTACCCACCAGCGGGGATGGTCGTGGCGAGGACGCCGTCCACGTAGAGCCCCGCCGAGAAGACGGTCGCCGAGCCAGCGGCACCGCTGTCGATCTGCTTCCAGCCCGCGAGGCTGACGTCGTGCGTGCCCTTGTTGTAGAGCTCGACGAGGTCGTCCTTGGCCCCGCTCGCGGCGCCGGCGAGCGGCGCGTAGCCGCTGCCGCCGTTCTCCGAGGTGATCTCGTTGATCACGATGTCCGACCAGTTCGGATCGGTGGCCGCGTGCGCGGCGGGCGCGAGGGCGACGAGCGCGACAGCGCCGAGGGCGCCTGCCAGCGCAGCGCTCAGCGAGTGACGAAGACGTGACAAGGGAGGGTCCTTCGATCGGCGTGGCTCCGAGATCCAGGCCGTACGTTCGGGTCCTCGTCGCAACGCCTCCCCACGGGCGCCGGAACGCCAGGCGAACGTCACGTGATCAGTCGCGTCGGTACTCCTCCAGCGCCGCAGTCATCACGCCGAGAGGGACCCGCACCGTCGTCCGGAGGGGCTCGATGAGCGTCAGGCGGTCGAGGACCACCTGGAGCTGGGACTGCAGGTCCCGCACTCCCCCGGACCAGAGGCTGGCGCCGTCGTCGGTGAGCTCGAACGTCCAGTCCTCGTAGACGCGGACCAGCTCAGACGCCGTGAGCTTGCCGAGGGCGCTCTCGAGCTCGTCCTGCAGCACGACGGCGTGGTTGATCCAGTCGGCCGACCCGATCAGCTCGAGCAGGGAGCACGGGCGGGCGTAGACCGCGATCGCCGCGAAGACCCAGGCGTCCGTGAACTCCCAGTCGGCTGTCACGGCGCTCCTTCAGCAGGGTCAGGTTTCGAGCCGCCCGTCGCGCCCGCGCAAGCGCGCAGCGCCTCAGACGTTGAAGCGGAACTCCACCACGTCGCCGTCGACCATCACGTAGTCCTTGCCCTCCATGCGGACCTTGCCGGCCTCCTTGGCCTTCTGCATGGAGCCCAGCGCGACCAGGTCGTCGAAGGAGACGATCTCGGCCTTGATGAAGCCGCGCTGGAAGTCGGTGTGGATCACACCGGCGGCCTCGGGGGCGGTGGCGCCCTTCGGGATCGTCCAGGCCCGGGTCTCCTTGGGACCTGCCGTGAGGTAGGTCTGCAGGCCCAGGGTGTCGAATCCGACACGGGCGAGCGTCTCCAGGCCCGGCTCGGTGATGCCCATCTCGGCGAGCATCTCGCGGGCCTCGGCGTCGTCGTCGAGCTCGACGAGCTCGGACTCGAACTTCGCGTCCAGGAAGATCGCCTCGGCAGGGGCGACCAGGTCGCGCATCTGCTGGAGCAGGGTCTCGTCGGACAGCTCGTCGTTGTCGCAGTTGAAGACGTAGATGAACGGCTTGGCGGTCAGCAGCGACAGCTCCCGGATCAGGGCCCGGTCGATCTTCGTCGCGATGATCGGCGTACCGGCCTCGAGCGCCTCGAGCGCCTCACGGACGGCGGCCGCCTTGGGCGCCGTCTCCTTCTTGATCTTGGCTTCCTTCTCCAACCGGGGCAGGGCGTTCTCGACGGTCTGCAGGTCGGCCAGGATCAGCTCGGTCTGGATCGTGGAGATGTCGGAGCCGGGGTTGACCTCACCGTCGACGTGGGTGACGTCCTCGTCGCGGAAGACCCGGGTCACCTGGCAGATCGCGGAGGCCTCGCGGATGTGGGAGAGGAACTTGTTGCCCAGGCCCTCACCCGCCGAGGCGCCCTTCACGATGCCGGCGATGTCGACGAACTCGACGGTCGCGGGGAGGATCTTGGCGGAGCCGAAGATCTCCGCGAGCTTCGGCAGCCGGTCGTCCGGGACGCCGACGACACCGACGTTCGGCTCGATGGTCGCGAACGGGTAGTTCGCCGCGAGGACGTCGTTCTTGGTCAGGGCGTTGAAGAGGGTGGACTTGCCCGCGTTGGGGAGTCCGACGATGCCGATGGTGAGTGCCACGGGCGGCGAGTCTACGGGCGTACGGCGGCGCCCACGAATCAGCGTTTGCCCGCGTCCTCCACGCACAGGGTCGCCCACGGCAGCGCCTCGAGCCGGGCGTCGCCGATCGGCTGCTCGCAGACGTCGCAGACGCCGTACGTGCCCTCGTCGACCTTGACCAGCGCCCGCTCGACGTCGGCCATGGTGATCTGGAGCTTGTCGTGCACCGCGACCTGGGAGAGCCGGTCGACCGCGATGGAGGTGCCTTCGCCGACGCGCTTGCCGAAGGAGATCTCACCGCGCTCACCCGGGGGCGCCTCGAGCACGGCCATCTGGTCCTCGAGCTCGGTCTTCTTCTCGAGCAGGGTCGTGCGGGTGGAGTCCATCCGACCAGTCTCCCCTGCGGACCTAACCGCCGAGCAGCTCCGAGCGCCGGGTCCAGCCGTAGCGCAGCGCGGTCACCGAGAACACCAGGGTGATGAAGACGATGCAGGCCTCGACGGCCCCACCGCCCCCGGACCAGAAGATGCCGTGCTCGAGGTCGTAGAGGAAGTCCATGCCGAAGAGGTACATGCCCGACGAGCCCGCGGCGATCAGCCAGAAGAGCGCCATCGGCGTACGCCGGGTCAGGGTGACCAGCGCCATCACGCAGGCGATGCCGAGCCACAGGTCGGCGAGCGGGAAGGCGTTCTCGAACTCGTAGTAGGCCTGCCGGTGCTCACTGGCGAGCACGTCGCGGTCGGTGAACCAGATCGACCAGTAGGCGATGTCGATCACGATCGCCGCCACCAGCATCCCCTGCACCGCTCGCCTCATGAGCAGATCCAAGCAGAGGTCAGGCGTCCAGGGTCGTCGAGAGGGCGGCCGGAGCGAGCGCGTCGGTGCGCAACAGCTGGAGCAGCTCCTCGTGCGGCCCGACCAGGTAGGCCACGTCGCCGGCGGCGAAACGGGTGTCGCGCCGCGGCGGGTGCTCGGCCGCGCCGTTGCTGCGGACCAGGGAGACCACGAGGATCCGGGCCTCGAGGTCGCGCATCGCGAGCCCGTCGAGCCCGCTCTTCTCGGGGATGGTGAGCCGGGCGACGAGCATCGGGAGGTCGCCGACGTAGAACGTGTCGATGACGTCGAGGCCGAGGGCGGCGCCGACGAACCACGGGGCGGCGAGGGCGGCCGGTGACCGGACGAAGCGGAAGTCGAAGCTGCCGGCGACCGTGCTCGCCAGCCGGCGGTCGAAGAGCCGGAGGGCGACGGGTACGTCGGTCCAGCGGTCGCCGAGCAGGTCGCGGACGGCCAGGCCCGTCTCGATGTTGGCGAGGTCGTCGCTGGTCAGGACGGCGATCGCGCGCGCCGTCTCGAGGTGGAGGGTGGAGAGGGTCTCGGGCAGGGTCGCGTCGCCGACGACCACCGGCACCTTGCTCCGGCGGAGGTGGTCGAGGAAGCGGTTGCCGTCGTCGGCCTCCACGACCACGACCTCGACACCGGCCGCGCGGAGACCGTCGACGACCGCGACGCCGATCGACCCGGAGCCGATGACGATCACGTGGTCGTCGAGCCCGGTGATCCGGCGTCGCCCGAGGGTCTCCTCGAGACGCCGGCCGATCAGGGCGTTCGTGAGGAGCGCGAAGAAGACCGTGGCGAGGGTCGCGCCGACGAGCATCAGGCAGATCGCCCAGATCCGGAGCCAGGCGTGCTGGTCGCGGAAGTAGAAGTCGCCGAACCCGACCGTCCCGATGGTCTCGACCGTGAAGTAGAGCGCGTCGATCGGCGACATCCGGCGGCCCGACGGCTCCTCGTAGCCGACCAGGAGCACGGCCATCGACACCCCGACGAGCCCCACGAGGGCCACCAGCGCGAGCTTGATCCTGCGGTCGACGTCGGCGACCAGGTCGCGCACCAGCGAGCGGCGCGCTCCCGGGGGTCGGGGCGGGCGCGGCGCTCGCGCGCCGACGAAGGCAGGGACGGCTGGCTCCGCGCGAGCACGTCGGCGTGCCCCGAGGCCGGCGGCCGCCACCTCCTCCGGCGTGCCGACGACCACGATGCTGTCGCCGGCGCGGACCGCGGTGTCGCGGCCCGGGGTCAGCGCGGCGTGGCCGTCGTCGGCGCGCACGACCGCGAGCGGCGCGAGGTCGCCGTACAGGTCACGCAGCGTGCCGTCGGTGAGGACCACCGTCTCGACGACGCGGAACTCGAGCTCGCCGAGCGCGAGCGTCCACGAACCGGTGCGGAGGCACGCCTCGACGATGGAGGGCGCGGCCAGCCCGGCCACGTCGAGGACGGCGACCCCGACGTCACCGAGAGCGCGGCCGACCGCGGCGTTGCGCAGCTGCACGACCACCCGGAGACCGGGACGCAGCTCGCGCGCGAGCAGCGCCGTCGCGAGCGTGTGGAGGTCCTCGCTCTCGACGCAGACCAGCGCGGCCGCGCCGGCCAGGCCGGCGGAGTCGAGTGTCTCCGCCTGCCGCGAGTCGGCCTCGAGGTGCGCGACCCCCAGGGCACGCAGCGCACGGACCAGTCGTGGGTCCGGTACGTCGTCGACCACCAGGACCCGCACCCCGGCGCCGTGCAGCTGCTCGACGATCCGGAGCCCCTCGTCGTGGAGCCCGCAGACGATGACGTGACCGACCCAGCGCACGGGGTCGGCCAGGTCGGTCACACCTCCAGCGTGGCGGTGGCCGCCTCCTCCTGGGTTGCGTCCGTGTTAACGCCTGTGGCGGACTCGCGCAGCGAGATCCGGCGTACGGCGGGCCGCGTGAGCGGCACGAGCATCAGCACGGCCATCGTCAGACCGAACACACCACAGGCGACGGCCACACCGGCACCTGCTGCCAGCGCCCCGAAGCCGACCATCGCGACCGGCATCAGCACGTCGTCGCCGATCTGGAGCATCGACGCCATCCGGCCCAGGTAGGCGCCGTCGACCATCGCCTGGAAGACCGCGCCCAGCAGCGACGACGCAGCCCCCGCGGTCACGCCGATCACCGCGCAGGCGATCGCGGTCGGCACCACGGAGCCGAGCCCGATCCCGGCGATCGCGACCCCCTGCAGGACCAGCAGCCAGAACCCGACGACGGCCTCCCGTGGCGGGCTCCAGCGCAGCAGCGTGAGCGCCCCGGCCGCGGCACCCAGACCGACCAGGGCCTGGAGCACGCCGACGGTGTGGGCGCCCCAGCCGGAGTCGTGGGCGTGCAGGGTGACACCGAGCGCCAGGGCCGGCGACACCGCGAGGTTGAGACCGGACAGCACGAGGACGAGGGTCCGCGTCGTCGGCTCGTCGCGCAGGTGGGCGAAGCCGCTCGCGACGCTGCGCAGCACCGGCTCCGGGACCGCCCGCGGGAGCGGGTAGCGCGGTCGCAGCGCCAGCACGAGGTAGCCGACCACGACCGCGAAGGTGATCGCGTTGGCGATCGCGCTGCCGCCGAGCCCCCACCCGGCGACCACGACACCGCCGATCGCGGCGCCGGCCATCGAGCCGATCCGGATCACGGTCTGGCTCGCGCCGGTGAACGCGGGGAGCTGATCGGGCGGCACCAGCTGACGCGCGATGGTGGCGGCGGAGGGCTGGTAGAGCGCGTCGCAGACGCCGAAGGCGACCGCCGCCGCGAGCAGGACCGGCACGGTCGTACCGGCCGTGAGGACCCACACCGCGGTGACGACCAGCACCGCCACCCGCACGGTGTTGACCAGGACCATCACCCACCGGGCCTCGTGCCGGTCGGCGACGACACCACCGAGGAGGAGCACGACGGCGCGCGGGACCGTCCCCGCGGCCACCACCAGGCCGGCCATCGCGGGCGAGGCGATCTGCACGGCGGTCCACGCGAGCGCGACGGTCCAGAGGGCGTCGCCGGCCTGCGACAGACCCTTGACCAGGAGCCAGCCCTGGATCATCCGGTCGCGGCCCAGCCCGGGGCCGGTCACGGCTGCGTGGGGAAGCCGTGGGCGAACACGAACACCGGGGACCGCTCGCCGTCCGGCTCGTCGGGCAGCCCGGCGCGCCACCGGTTCACGGTCGCGCCCAACGCCTCCTGGAGCGCGACCAGCTCGTCCGGCGTGGCCATGGCCAGGAAGTCGGAGCTGAAGGCCGCCCGGCGCCAGGCCGGGTCGGCGCGCTCGGAGGAGCTCTTCCAGGCGGCGAGCTTGGTGAGCTGGTGGTCGAGGTTGAGCCGTTGGGCGGCCTTCGCCTGGGTGCGGTCGGCCGCGTCGTCGAAGTCCTCGACCGACCACGAGAGCGTGTCCTGCTCGAGCCGCCACCAGCTGGTCCGGCCGTCGGTGGCGAGCTCGGGCGCGGGCGAGACGACCCCCGCGCGCTCGAGCATCCGCAGGTGGTGGCTGATGCTGCCGACCTGCTCGCCGAGCTCGCGCGCGAGCGTGCCGACCTGCGTCGGACCGTGGAGGTAGAGCACCTCGATGATCCGCCGGCGGGTCGGGTGGTGGACGGCCCGGAGCACGTCGATCGTCGTCATGTCGGCGACCGTAGACGGGTCCTCCGATATCTACAAGAGTTCTTGTATATCTCTGTGGGGGCCCGGCCCTAGGGTGTGCGGGTGCGCATCGCGACCTGGAACGTCAACTCCCTCCGGACCCGGATCGACCGGGTCGAGGCCCTCCTCGACCGCCACGAGATCGACGTCCTGGCGCTCCAGGAGACGAAGGCCCGCGAGGAGCAGCTGCCCCTCATGGGCCTCCAGGCGCGGGGGTACGAGGTCGCGGCAGCCGGCACCAACCAGTGGAACGGCGTCGCGATCATCAGCCGGGTCGGCCTCGACGACGTGGAGATCGGCTTCCCGGGCCAGCCCGGTTACGCCAAGGACGGCGGCCCGGTCGAGTCGGAGTCCCGGGCGATCGGGGCCACCTGCGGCGGCGTGCGCCTCTGGTCGCTCTACGTCCCCAACGGCCGCAAGCCCGACGACCCCCACTACGTCTACAAGCTCGAGTGGTACGCCCGGCTCCGCACGGCCGCCCAGGAGTGGCTGGGCGGGGACGCCGCACTGGTCGGCGACTGGAACGTCTGCCCCACCGACGACGACGTCTTCGACGTCACCCAGTTCAAGAACTCGACGCACGTGACGCCGGCCGAGCGCGCGGCGTACTTCGCGTTCGTCGAGGACGGCTGGGTCGACACGGCCAAGCCGTACGACGCCGGCTACACCTACTGGGACTACTACCGCCAGCGCTTCGAGAGGAACCGCGGCCTGCGGATCGACTTCGTCCTGGGCTCCCCGTCGCTGAACGCCCGGGTGACCGGCGCGTTCGTCGACCGCGACGAGCGCGACCCGGCGCAGGGCACCGGCGCTCCCTCCGACCACGCGCCGGTGATCGTCGACCTCGACTGATCCTCGACGCCACTGTCGGTGGTCGCGGCCATGCTCGGGCCATGGACATCGTGACGCTCTTCCTCACCCTGCTCGTCGGGCTGGCCCTCGGGGCCGTGGTCGGCGTGCTGTGGTCGCGCTCGCGCCCCAGCGCCATCAACGCCGTCGCCGAGGGGATGCTCGACCAGGCCGAGGTGATGCAGGGCCTCGATCGGCTCAGCGACCAGATGCACCACCTCGACCGGGCCCGCGCGACCTGGCAGGGCCACTTCGACGCCCAGGTCGGCCAGCTGCAGCGCGAGACCCAGTCGCTGTCGACGGCGTTGCGCAAGCCCCAGGTCCGTGGCCGCTGGGGCGAGCTGCACCTGCGGCGGGCGGTCGAGCTCGCCGGGATGGTCGACCGCTGCGACTTCGCCGAGCAGGTCCGTCTCGACGACGGAGCGCTGCGGCCCGACCTGGTCGTCAACCTGGTCGGTGGCCGGCGAGTCGTGGTCGACGCCAAGGTGCCGCTCGACGCCTACCTCGACGCGACCTCGACCGAGGACGAGGTGGAGCAGGCGCGCCACCGCCTCCGCCACGCAGCGCAGCTGCGCACCCACATCGACCAGCTCGGCTCGAAGCGCTACTGGCGCTCGCTCGAGGAGAGCCCGGAGTTCGTCGTGCTGTTCGTGCCGGCCGAGTCCTTCCTCGCGGCCGCGCTCGACACCGACGCCACCCTGATCGAGTACGCCGCCGGGCGGCAGGTCGTGCTCGCGACCCCGACGACGCTGATCGCGCTGCTGCGCACCGTCGCCCACGGGTGGGGCCACGAGGCCCTGGCCGACCAGGCCCGTGAGATCCACCGGCTCGGTCGCGAGCTGCACGGTCGGCTGGCCGGCATGACCGGCCACCTCGACCAGCTCGGCCGCTCGCTCAACGCGGCCGTCGGTCACTACAACCAGACGGTCGGCTCGCTCGAGTCGCGGGTCCTGGTGTCGGCGCGACGCTTCCACGACCTGTCCGTGACCGACGACGAGCTGCCGAGCCCGCGGCAGGTGGAGAGCACCAGCCGGTCCATATCACCCCAGGGCCTGCACGCGGTCGAGCGGCGCGCCGCCAGCGGCGAGGACGGCGCGGACCATACCGTGGCGCTATGAGCCAGAGTCGGACCCTCTGGGAAGAGGGGCACGAGGCGGGCCGCCAGGTGGTGATGCTCGGTGTGGCGGTCACCCTCACGGTGGTCGTCCTCGACCTGCTGCTCGTCGACCAGCTGGGGATCTTCTTCGACCTCTGCTTCGTGCTGCTCTGCATCGGCCTCGCGCTGCTGGTCCGTCCCTCCGACTTCTTCACCGTCGGCGTGCTGCCGCCGCTGCTGATGGTCGGGGTCTTCGTGCTGCTCGGCGTCACCCGTCCCGAGGTGATCGCCGACTCGGGCGACGGCGTGATCCAGGCCGTCGTCTCCGGCCTGTCGCACCACTCCGGCGCCCTGGTGGTCGGCTACCTGCTCTGCCTGGCCACCCTCGCCGTCCGGCACCGGGTGCTGGGGAAGCGCTGATCGAGGACGGGCGAACGCGAGCGGCGCCCGGTGCGTGCGGCGGCAAGGCCACCGAGGAAAGGCGTGGCGGGTCACTTCGACCGAGGTGAACGCGGCCAACGCTCCACCGGTCGTCGCGCAGCCGCGTGGACTTGATCAGGGATCCCCCGGGGAACCGTCAGGCGGCCTCGAAGCGCGCCGGGTCGCCGGCGCCCACGCGCACGACCTCCGGGTAGCCCTCCGACCAGTCGATCACCGTGGTCGGCTCGGCGAGCGTCTCCCCCGCCTCGACCACCAGGTCGACGACGTGGTCGAGCTCCTCCTTGATCTCCCAGCCCTGGCTGCGCGGCTCGGTCTCGCCGGGGAGGATCAGCGTGCTGGTCAGCAACGGCTCACCGAGCTCCTCGAGGAGCGCCTGCACGAAGAGGTGGTCGGGGATGCGCACGCCGACCGTCTTCTTCTTCGGGTGCATCAGGCGGCGCGGCACCTCCTGCGTCGCCGGGAGGATGAACGTGTACGGCCCCGGGGTCGCCGCCTTGATCGCGCGGAACGCGGAGTTGTCCACATGCACGAACTGGCCCAGCTGGGCGAAGTCCTTGCACATCAGCGTGAAGTGGTGCTTGTCGTCGAGACCACGGATCCGCAGGATCCGGTCGCGGCCGTCCCGGTTGCCGAGCTGGCAGCCGAGCGCGTAGCCCGAGTCGGTCGGGTAGGCGATCAGCTGGTCGTCACGCAGGGCGTCGGCGATCTGGCCGACGAAGCGGGGCTGCGGGTTGTCCGGGTGTACGTCGACGAAGCGGGCCATCAGAACCGACCGGCCGCCTTGAGGTCGCGGCGCAGCTCGGGCGGGAGCGCGAAGATCAGCGACTCCTCCGCGGAGTGGACCGCCTTGGCGTCCGGGAAGCCACGCTCGGCGAGGAAGGCCAGCACGCCGTCGACCAGCGCCTCGGGCACGCTCGCGCCGGAGGTGACGCTGACGGTGCGTACGCCGTCGAGCCAGCTCTCGTCGATCTCGGAGGCGTCGTCGACGCGGTAGGACGCCTTGGCGCCGGCCTCGAGGGCGACCTCGACGAGCCGCACCGAGTTGGACGAGTTGCCCGAGCCGACCACGATCACCAGGTCGGTGCCCGGGGAGATCTCCTTGACCGCGAGCTGGCGGTTCTGGGTGGCGTAGCAGATGTCGTCGCTCGGCGGGTCCAGCAGATCGGGGAAGCGCTCCCGGATCGCCGCGACGGTCTCGAGGGTCTCGTCGACCGAGAGCGTGGTCTGGGACAGCCAGGAGACCCGCTTCGGGTCGCGGACGACGATGCCGGGCACGTCGGCCGGGCTCTGCACCAGCTGGATGTGGTCGGGCGCCTCGCCCGCCGTCCCCTCGACCTCCTCGTGGCCGGCGTGACCGATCAGCAGGATGTCGTAGTCCTCGGCCGCGAACCGCTTCGCCTCGTGGTGCACCTTGGTGACGAGCGGGCAGGTCGCGTCGATGGTCTTGAGCGAGCGCTCCTCGGCCTGGCGGTGGACCTCCGGGGAGACGCCGTGGGCGGAGAACACCACGGTCTCGCCGGCCGGCACCTCGTCGAGCTCCTCGACGAAGATCGCGCCGCGCGACTCGAGGTCGGCGACGACGTGCTTGTTGTGCACGATCTGCTTGCGGACGTAGACGGGGGCCCCGTAGAGGTCCAGCGCCTTCTCGACCGTGATGACGGCTCGGTCGACGCCGGCGCAGTAGCCGCGCGGCGCTGCCAGCAGGACGGCCTTCTCGGCGTCGTCCGGCGACAGGATCGGAGGCATCCCCATGTCGGTCGTCATGGCAGCCAGTCTAGGTGGGTCGGCGCTGTGCCCTAATCTCGCGGGCATGGCCATGGAGACCTCGCTCGAGTCACCGGCCCCGGTGCGGCAGATCGCCAACGCGATCGCCGGCTGGGTCGACCGGCTCGGCGCGGTGTGGGTCGAGGGCCAGGTCGCCCAGGTCAACCGCCGCCCCGGCATGAGCACGGTCTTCATGACCCTGCGCGACTCGGTCGCCGACATCTCGGTGACGGTCACCTGCTCGCGGACCCTCTTCGACGGCCTCAACCCGCCGGTGGTCGAGGGTGCCAGCATCGTGGTCAACGCGAAGCCGTCCTACTACGCCAACCGCGGCACCATCTCGCTCTACGCCCGTGAGATCCGGATGGTCGGGCTCGGTGAGCTGCTCGCCCGCCTGGAGCGCCGCCGCCAGCTGCTGGCCGCCGAGGGACTCTTCGCGCAGGAGCTCAAGCGGCCACTCCCCTTCCTGCCCGGCACCGTCGGCCTGGTCACGGCCCCCAACTCCGCCGCCGAGCGCGACGTGCTCGACAACGCGAAGCGACGCTGGCCCGCGGTCGCCTTCGAGGTCGCGTACGCCGCGATGCAGGGACCGCGCTCGGCTGCCGAGGTGATCGAGGCCGTCGAACGCCTCGACCGCAACCCCGAGGTCGACGTGATCGTGATCGCCCGTGGCGGGGGCTCGGTCGAGGACCTGCTGCCCTTCTCCGACGAGGGGCTGATCCGGGCGGTGGCGAAGGTCCGCACCCCCGTCGTGTCCGCGATCGGGCACGAGCCCGACTCCCCCCTGCTCGACCTCGTGGCGGACGTCCGTGCGTCCACCCCGACCGACGCGGCCAAGCTGGTCGTGCCCGACGTCGTCGACGAGCTCCGCCAGGTAGCCCGCGCCCGCGAGCGCCTCCGCGGCACCCTGGCCGGCTGGCTGGCACGCGAGCAGGCCGGCCTCGACGCGCTGCGGTCCCGGCCCGCCCTCGCCGACCCGCGCAGCCTCATCGACGACCGGCTCGACGAGATCGACCGGCTCCGCGAGCGCGCCCGTCGTACGTTCGGCCACCGCCTGGACCGCGCGGCCGACGACATCGATCACCAGCGCGCCCGGGCCCGTGCCCTGTCGCCGCTGGCGACCCTCCGACGCGGCTATGCCGTGCTCCAGGACGCCGACGGCCACGTGCTGACCTCGGTCGACGGCATCGCGTCGAAGCAGCAGATCAGCGTGCGCGTCGCCGACGGCCGCGTGCACGCCACCACCACCAGCACCGAGACGATCAACAGGGAGATCGATGGCCACGAAGAAGACTGACGAGACCCCGTCGTACGAGCAGGCCCGCGAGGAGCTGGTCGACGTGGTCCGCCAGCTCGAGGCCGGCGGGACGACCCTCGAGGAGTCGCTCGCGCTCTGGGAGCGCGGCGAGAAGCTCGCGACCGTCTGCCAGGAGTGGCTCGACGGCGCTCGCGCTCGGCTCGACGCTGCGATCGAGGCCGACGAGAGCGACTGACTGGTCCAGCGCGGTCCAGTCCAACGGTCTAGTCGTCGAGGCCCGGCCGCGGATCTGGCCTAACGTTCACCCGTCGGGGGGCACACAGCGCGGTATGCGCTCGGGAGCTGCCCTGGTGAAGGGAACGAGCATGCGACGCATGCCCAGCACGTGGCGCGTCGGGGGACTTGCAGCGGCGGTCGGTGCGGCCGCCCTCGTTCTCCCGCTCCTGGCGGTGAACCCGGCACAGGCGAGCATCCCGAAGGCGGACCTCACGATCGTCAAGACCGTGGCCAGCCACGGCCCGACGATCGACCTGGACCCGCGCCTGAGCGACACCCTCGACCGGGGCAATGTGGCGTGGGAGCAGACCGGAGCTCACCTCACCACGACGCCGCCGTACGCCGACCTGGCCCAGTGCGGTCAGAGCCAGGCTGCGACGCAGTACTGCATCAGCGAGTTCCCCAAGATGCAGATCGGTGAGTACGTCGACACCTCGACCCGGCTCGAGGACGTCATCGCCAGTGCGACACCTCCTCAGAACGGCCCCCAGAACCCGTTCGCCCTGCCGAGGCTCAACGTCGCCGCCCCACCCGGTGGCGTCGGCTCGGGACCGGTCAACATGGTCTACATCGTCGATCTCGGCAAGGCCCCCGCATTCCCCACCGCGGACTTCGGATCCATCAAGCTCGTCCTCCCCGTCGGCCAGGGCACGCTGGACACCCCGTGGGTCGGCATGACCCTGGCGAACGGCACCCTGCCGGCCGGCCCGTGGCCGGCGTCGAACGGTGGCCCGCAGGGCACCGCGAAGCTCGCGGACTGGCTGACGGTGTTCCCGGACGCGACGGTGACGGCCTTCGGTTTCGCGACGCCCCCTGTTCCGCAGTTCCAGGCGCCGACCCCGACGAACCTGATCATCACCTCGATCGACTTCAACGGCGTCCACTACGACCTGTCGCGGACGAACGTCTTCAAGCCCTCGGTCAGCGCCGAGCCGGGCGAGACGGTGACCTACCGGATCGTGGTCACCAACGGCAGCAGCGTCGACACCAAGACCGCCGGCGGCGTCCAGGTCGCCGACGCGTTGCCCGCGCAGTTCACGTACGCCGCCGGCACGCTCAGCTCGCCGAACTGGCCGTGCGCGTTCACCGGCAATGTCCTGTCCTGCTCGGGGATCACGATCAGTGCGGGGAGCTCCCGGACGATCACCTTCGACGCGACCCTCGACGACACCCTCAGCACCGCCGACCTGCCCGCATCGCCCGGTCACGCCGTCGGCGTGCAGCACCGGTCCACCAGCGTGGACCTGCCGTCGACCCAGACCAAGACGATCACCACGATGTGCCCCACCGGCTACCTCGCCACCGACGGCGGGCTGCTGATCAGCTCGATCGGCCAGGGCGGCGACTACTCCGACGTGGTGATCAGCTCCAGCCAGCCCGTCACCGTCTCCGGTGTCGCCGGCTGGCGCGTCCAGGCCAGCAACCTCGGTGGGGGCTTCGCCCAGGGCAAGGCCACCGTCACCTGCCTCGCCTCCACCGTCGGCAGCAGCGCCAGCCACACCCACGCCCTCCTCGGCACCCACCCCGCCATGAAGCGGCTCATCGCCGTCAACGACTTCGGCCCGATCTCGCCCCGCCGGGTCTCGCGGTCGTGCCCCACCGGCTACACGCCGTACGCCCCGGCGTTCGACGTCAGCGACGGCGTGGCCGTCATGCGCGAGTCCTACGCGGTCGACAACACGTGGTACTGGACCGTCGACTACAGCGACGACACCAACGCCTGGTTCGGGATCAGCTGCCTGGCCCCGCAGACCACGACCACCGACGGCCACCAGGCGACGCTGACCGTCGCGACGCCCGACGACACGATCTCCGTCGCCCCGGAGACCGTCGCCGACGGCCCCGAGCCGTGCCCGGACAACTCCAACGCCATCGTCGGTGGCTACGGCTCCGACGACAACGACATCCTGCCGCTGGGCATGGACCCCCTCGGCGACAGCTACCTGCTCCGGTTCTACAACGCCGACTGGGACAGCGCGCACCACGCCGACATCCAGGTCACCTGCATCAGCGCGACGACCGGGGACGAACCGGCCTACCAGCACGTCGTCAACACGGCCTACCTGACGTCCACCACCAAGGACCGCAGCTATGCCGACAACTCGTCCTCGGCCGACGTCGCGGTGACCAGCAACGGCAACGGGACGCCGACGAAGCCCTCCGGCGTCACGCTGAGCACGCTGGCGGCCCAGCGCACCACGAACAGCAGCAACAAGGCGACGGCGATCGTCCTGCAGATGCTCTGCAGCACGGCCCCCTCGTGCAGCTTCACCGTGAAGGGCCTGGTGGGCAGCACGGTCGTCGCCACCAAGACCACCTCGATCCCGCAGAACCTGATCACCCCCAAGTCCGTCACCGTCCCGACGACCGGCGCCGGCAAGGGCCTGGCGTTCGGCGACAACGTCACCGTGCAGATCAAGACGTCCAAGGGGACGACGCAGTACGTCGTCGGGATCGTCAGCTGACGTCGGGCCGGGCTCGCGCTACGGCGTGAGCTCGGCAGTCGTCAGCGACTCGACCAGACCGCGCAGCTCGTCCTCGGGGGCCGAGCCGTAGACGACGACGGTGTCGTCGCCGACCTCGGCCGCGAACGCGTGGTCGCCGTCCGGCTCCGAGTAGGTCTGCCAGGTCGGGGCCACCGTGCCGGCGATGTCGACGTCGTCGCCCTGGGTGGCATCGGTGCCGAGGAGCGTGTCGACCAGCTCGTCGACCGAGCGGTCCTCCTGGTGGAGACCCGCGAACATGTCGTCGGAGGTCGTCATCGCCAGGTCGAAGACCGGCCGGTCACCGGGCGTGAACGTCGCGCCCTTGACGTACCAGCCGTCGGGGAGCGCGGCCGGGTAGACCGGCGTCAGCCCGGCCTGCTGGATGCTGGTGACCAGCTCCAGGTAGTCGATGTGCTCGGGCTCGTACTGCGGCGTCGTGCGGAACGCGCCGCGGAAGACGACGATCCCGAGGACGACGAGCACCAGCACGATCATCGAGCCGATCAGTCCTCCGGTGGACCGCGTGTAGCGCCCCGGCGTCCCGGACTGGTTCCCCTCACTCACGGGGACCATCCTCACAGGTGACATAGGGTCGCCGCGTGCCGGCCCTCGACCTCGTCCCCCTGGCGGCGCTCGTGGTCCTGCTCGTCACGGCCTACGCCCACCCGTCGGGTCGGGTCGAGGCGCTCGTCGGTCTGGTCGCGGCCGGAGCCACCTGCGCCACCGGCATCCTCGGTTGGTCCGACGTCGAGGAGACCCTGCGTCACCTCGGGCCGGTGGTGCTCTTCCTGGTCACGATCCTGGTCGTCGCCGACGTCTGCGGCCGCTCCGGGCTCTTCACCGCGGCGGCGGCGCGCGTGCGCGCCGCCAGCGGAGGCCGGGTCGTCCCGATGTTCACCGGGGTCTTCCTGCTCGCGGCCGCGGTGACTGCCGTGCTCAGCCTCGACGCCACGGTCGTGCTGCTGACCCCGGTCGTGGTCGGCGCGGCCGTCGCCACCCGCTCGTCGTACCGCCCCGGCGCGCACGCCTGCCTCCGGATGGCCAACTCGGCCTCGGTGCTGCTGCCGGTCTCCAACCTGACCAACCTGCTGGCGATGCCGCACCTCGACCTCACCTTCGGCGGGTTCGCCCTGGTGATGGCACCGGTCTTCGTCGTCGTCCTCGTCATCGAGTACGTCGTGCTCCGGCTGCTGTTCCGCCGCGAGCTGGCCGTCGACCCCGGGACGGCCGAGCCCGTGGAGGTGCCTGCCCTGCCGCTGCTGCCGCTGGTGGTCGTCGGGCTGATGCTGGTCGGCTTCGGGGTGGGCTCCCCGCTCGGGATCGAGCCGTTCTGGATGTCGTCGGCCGCTGCGGTGGTGCTCGTGGTCTGGGGTCGGCGTCGCGGCCTGCTCGCCCTGCCCGACGCGGTCCGGTCGGCGCACCCGGCGTTCGCCGTCTTCGTGCTCGGCCTCGGCGTCGTCGTGGCCGCGCTGGCGACCGGGTTCCTGGGCGACTGGGTCTCCGACCTGCTCCCGGACGGGACCGGCTTCGTCGACCTCCTCCTGATCGCCGTGCTGGCGACGGTCCTCGCCAACCTGCTGACCAACCTGTCCGCGACGCTGCTGCTCGTGCCCCTGCTCGTCCCGCTGGGCGACACGGCCGTCCTCGCCGCGCTGCTCGGTCTCAACATCGGCTCCGGGCTGACCTACACCGGCTCGCTGGCCAACCTGCTGTGGCGTCGCACCCTGGTGGGGCTCGGCACCCGGCCGTCACTGACCGAGTTCCACCGCGTCTCGCTGGTCGCGACCCCGCTGGCGCTGGTCGCCGCGGTCGCCACGCTCGCGCTCGTGACCTGAGACCGACACCTGGTGGCGCTAGGGTTCGCTCATGACCGAGAGCCTGTCGCCAGCCCCCGAGTCTCCTGATCGCAACCTGGCCCTGGAGCTGGTGCGCGTCACCGAAGCAGCCGCCATGGCCGCGGGACGGTGGGTCGGCCGCGGCGACAAGAACGGCGCCGACGGCGTCGCCGTCAACGCGATGCGCGTGATGATCTCGACGATCGGCATGAACGGCGTCGTCGTGATCGGCGAGGGCGAGAAGGACAACGCCCCGATGCTCTACAACGGCGAGCACGTCGGCGACGGCACCGGCCCGGAGTGCGACGTCGCCGTCGACCCGATCGACGGCACCACGCTGACCGCCAAGGGGATGAGCAACGCCGTCGCAGTGCTCGCGGTCGCCCCGCGCGGCTCGATGTACGACCCGTCGGCCGTCTTCTACATGGACAAGCTGGCCACCGGGCCGGAGGCCGCCGACGTCGTCGACATCCGCTACCCCGTGGCCGAGAACATCCACCAGGTCGCGAAGGCCAAGGGAGGCAAGCCGGAGGACGTCACCGTCGTCCTGCTCGACCGCCCTCGCCACCAGGCGCTCGCCGAGGAGATCCGGGCCACCGGCGCCCGGATCAAGTTCATCGTCGACGGCGATGTCGCGGGCGCGATCTCGGCGGCACGCCCCGACAGCGGGGTCGACCTCCTGCTCGGCGTCGGCGGCACTCCCGAGGCGATCATCACCGCCTGCGCGATGAAGAGCATGGGCGGCGTCATCCAGGGTCAGCTCTGGCCCCAGGACGATGACGAGCGCCAGCGGGCCCTCGACGCGGGCCACAACCTCGACTCCGACTTCGTCCTCGGCACCGACGACCTGGTCACCGGTGACGACTGCTTCTTCGTCGCCACCGGCATCACCGACGGCGACCTGATGCGCGGCGTCCGATACTACGCAGGTGGGTGCACGACGGAGTCGCTGGTCATGCGCTCACGCAGCGGCACGATCCGCAAGATCAGCTCGGAGCACCAGCTCCACAAGCTACGCGCTTTTGCCGCGATCGACTTCCACTGAGTAGTCCGCGGCACGCACCAGCGAGCCGCTGACGACGTCGATCACCCGGGGGTCGAACGCCATCCCGAGGTGGGAGGCGCGCACCTCGACCTGCTGGGCGAGCGGGTCGGCGCAGGCCCGCCAGTCGACGATGCCGTCGCGCTTGGAGTGGATCGCGGTGAAGGCGACGCTCTCCGGGAGCGGCTCCCGGCTCTCGCCGAAGCTCTGCCTGGCGCACGAGCCGGCCACGCAGTCCTCGGACATGAGCCCGGGGACGCCGGCCTTGCTCAGCCGGACCAGCATCTCGACGCTGGCGCTGAGCGAGCGGTGGTGGGCACCCGGGGCGAGCATCGGGCTGCCGAGCGTGACGATGTTGGAGACCAGGTCGGGACGTCGTACGGCGATGCCGCGGGCGAGCATCCCGCCGAGGCTGTGGCCGACGATCTGCACCCGCGACTCGCGCCGGATCGCGATCGACTCGAGGCGCGCCTCGAGCTGGGCCGCGGCGTTGAGGGTGCAGCCGACGTTGGCGTGGATGTGGGAGCGGTAGGTGCGGAAGCCCTCGGCGCGCAGCGTGCGAGCCATCAGCGCGAGGGTGCCGTCACCGGCGAGGAAGCCCGGGACCAGCAGCACGGGGTCGCCCAGGCGGGCACCGGCGCGCTGGGCGTACGGCGTGCTGCGTCGGCTGCGTCGGCTGCCGGCCGCGCGCCAGGCGTAGCGACCGATCTCGGCGACGGCGCTGCCCTCGCGCAGGACCGCGCCGGGCCGCGGGGGCTCGAAGCCCTCCGGCAGCAGGAAGTCCGCCAGGCTGTTCGTCACTCCAGACACGTTACGTCGTGTTAACACCGAATTCGCCCCATTCGGGGCATCGGGCGATGCTTCCGGATTCAACCGCTTCTCCCTACCCCCGGCACCTGATTGACTGTCGCGGTGCCTTCCCGACCACGACGTACCCCCACTCCTGCGCCGGAAACCGCGGTCCAGACCTCCGAGGAGCTCTTCGCACCGGTCGGTCGCGGGATCGAGCTCTGCTACCAGACCTTCGGCGACCCGGACGGCGACCCGCTCCTGCTGGTGATGGGTCTCGGCGGCCCGATGACCTGGTGGGACCCCGAGCTCTGCGCCGATCTCGCGCGGGCCGGTTTCTACGTGATCCGCTACGACAACCGCGACACCGGCCGGTCGACGATCCTGCCGGACAAGGTCTCACGCAGCACCCTGCTCCGGGCCTTCTCCGGCACGCGGGTGCGGGTGCCCTACGGCATCTCCGACCTGGCCGACGACGCCTTCGGCCTGCTCGACCACCTCGGCCTCGAGTCCGCCCACGTCGTGGGGGTCTCGATGGGCGGGATGATCGTCCAGACGATGACGATCGCGCACCCGACGCGGGTTCGCTCGCTGACCAGCATCATGTCGACGACCGGCAAACGAACCGTCGGCTGGCAGCACCCCTCGCTCTACCCGTCGCTGCTCGCGGGCCGCAAGCCCGGCCGGGCCGCCTACATCGAGGGCAACGCCGCCTTCTGGGCGAGGATCAGCTCGCCCGCCTACCCGCAGACCCGCGAGCAGGTCGACCAGCGTGCCGCCGACACCTTCGACCGCGGCATCAGCGCCAGCGGCGTGGTGCGGCAGATGCTCGCGGTCCTCACCCAGCCCAACCGGGGCGAGCGGCTGCACGGCGTACGCGTGCCGACGCTCGTCATCCACGGCCTGGCCGACAAGATGGTGCACGTCTCCGGCGGCCGGGCGACCGCTGCCGCCGTGCCCGGTGCGGAGCTGCTCCTCATCGACGGCATGGGCCACGACCTGCCGCCGGCGCTCTTCGAGACGTTCACCAGCGCCATCCGGCGTACGGCGGACCGCGCCACTCCCGCTGGTTGAGGAAGGCGCGCTAGCGCCTGTCTCGAAGCCCGGTGAGACGCAGCAGGGCGGTGACCACGTGGTCACCGCCCTGCCTTGCTTTCCGGGGTTTCGAGACGGTTGCTGCGCAACCTCCTCAACCACCGGGGCTGATCAGTCGGAGAGGCGCTCCCCGGTGTCGGTGTCGAAGACGTGCACGTTCTGCGGGTCGGTCGTCACGTGGATCGTCTCGCCCTTCTGCACGTGGTCGCGGCCGTTGACGCGGATGATGATGTTGTTGGGCGTGCCCTCGACACCGCTGGTGCCGTAGACGAACGCGTCGGCGCCGAGGTCCTCGACGACGGTCACGCGGACCGGCAGGCCCTCCTGGCTGTTGCCGACGACGCGCCACGCCTCGGGGCGCACGCCGACGGTGATCTTGCCCTCCATCTTCTTGGCGGCCATGGGGTCGACCGGCACGAGGTAGTCGCCGATCTGCGCCTTGCCGTCCTTGGCGGTCGCCTCGAGGAGGTTCATGGCCGGGGAGCCGATGAAACCCGCGACGAACAGGTTGACCGGCTTGTCGTAGAGACCGAGCGGGGTGTCGACCTGCTGGAGGTAGCCGTCCTTCATGACCGCGACGCGGTCGCCCATCGTCATGGCCTCGACCTGGTCGTGGGTGACGTAGACCGTGGTGACGCCGAGGTCGGCCTGGAGCTTGGCGATGTCGGTGCGGGTCTGGACGCGCATCTTGGCGTCGAGGTTCGACAGTGGCTCGTCCATGCAGAAGACCTGCGGCTGGCGGACGATCGCGCGGCCCATGGCGACGCGCTGGCGCTGGCCGCCGGAGAGGGCCTTGGGCTTGCGGTCGAGGTACTCGGTCAGGCCGAGGATCTTGGCGGCGTCCTGGACCCGCTTGTTGCGCTCGTCGGTGGGCACCTTGCCCATCTTGAGCGCGAACGCCATGTTGTCGGCGACCGACATGTGCGGGTAGAGCGCGTAGTTCTGGAACACCATCGCGATGTCCCGGTCCTTCGGCGGCATGTTGGTGATGTCGCGGTCGCCGATGAAGATCTTCCCCTTGTTGACCTCCTCGAGCCCCGCGAGCATCCGCAGGGTCGTGGACTTGCCGCATCCGGAGGGACCGACGAGGACCATGAACTCCCCGTCGCCGATCTCCAGGGAGATCCCCGGGACGGCGGGCTTGTCGGCGCCGGGATACCAGCGCTGCGCCTCTTCAAATCGAACTGTGGCCATGCGTGAACAACTCCTTCACCGGCAGGTACGTGCCGGACGATCCGTAGTAAAGGTGAGCGAGGTCACTCTAGGGCACGGACCGGATCAGGGCAGGGGCTTGCGCTCGACCGAGACGCCGCCCCAGATGGCGACCCCTCGGATCCGCACGGTGGGCGAGCCGGCGTCGATCGCGGCCGGCGTCGTGCTGCCCGGCCCGGAGTAGCCGCCCATGATCCCGGTGCCCTCCATGACCACGTTGACGTGCGGCCCGACGGTGACCTGGGCGCCGCCCATGAAGCAGTTGATCGTGATCACGACCTCCTGCGCGGCGTACGTCGCCTCGCGCAGGTCCAGGTCGGCGCCGCCCATCATCGCGAAGACGCTCAGGTGCTTCGGCACCGTCCAGACGCCCTTGCGGTCGAAGCCGCCGAGGATCGCGACGTGGTTCTCGCTGTCAGGCCCGGCCACGACGAGCGGTGAGGAGGCCGGTCGCTGCACCGGCGTCGCCGGGGCGGGGTGGGCGGGGAGGTCCATCGTGATCGGCACCAGGTCGGCGTACGTGCGAGCGGCGTACGTCGCCTCCAGGCGCTCGTCGAGCTCGTCGAAGTCGATGCGCCCGTCGCCGGCGGCCTCGCGCAGGATCTCGGCGACCCGGTGTCGGTCGGCGTCGGAGATGCGGAGGCTGGAGGAGTCGGGCTCGAGTTCACCGGCCATGGGGTCAGCCTATGTCGGCGAGGGCGGATCAGTCGGCGACCACGAGCACCGGGACGGGCGCGACCTGGACCCGCACGCGTGCGCCGACGCCGAGCGCCGCAGCGTCCGAGCTCGACAGCTGGGCGACGACCAGCGTGCCGTCGGCGAGCGTCACCGTGACCCGCGAGACCGGCCCGAGGAACGCGACGGACGCGACCGTCGCACCGCCCGCACCGTCGGCCACCAGCTGGACGGACTCCGGGCGCACCAGCGCGACCCCGGAGCCGCTCGCCGACCCGGAGAGCACCTGGACCGGCGTCCCGAGCACGTCGGCCCGACCATCGGCGACGTGCGCCGGGATGCGGTTGCTGAGGCCGACGAACTGCCCGACGAACGGCGTGGCGGGCGCGTCGTACAGCTCGGCCGGCGGCGCGATCTGGTCGAGCCGTCCGGCGTTCATCACCCCGACCCGGTCGGCCACGGCGAGCGCTTCCTCCTGGTCGTGGGTGACGAAGAGCGTGGTGGTGCCGACGTCGAGCTGGACCCGCCGGATCTCGTCACGGAGCTGGACGCGCACCTTGGCGTCGAGCGCGGAGAGCGGCTCGTCGAGCAGCAGCACGGCCGGCTCGATCGCCAGCGCCCGTGCGAGCGCGACGCGCTGCTGCTGGCCCCCGGACAGCTGGTGGGCGTAGCGGTCCGCCTGCTGACCGAGCCCGACCAGGTCGAGCATGTCGCCGGCGCGCTTGCGCCGGTCGCTGCGCGGCCGACCGCGGAGCTTGAGCCCGAAGCTGACGTTGTCGATCACGGTCAGGTGGGGGAAGAGGCTGTAGGCCTGGAACACCATCCCCATGTCGCGCTTGTTGGGCGGCACCCGGGTCAGGTCCTTGCCGCCCACCACCACCGCGCCCGCGTCCGGTCGCTCGAGGCCCGCCACGATGCGCAGCGCGGTGGTCTTGCCGCAGCCCGACGGGCCGAGCAGGACGACCATCTCGCCCGGCTCGAGCCGCAGGTCGAGCCCGTCGAGCGCATGCACCGCGCCGTACGAACGACGCAGTCCGGTCAGCACGACCTCGACCCCAGAGGTGGATCGGCTCATGAGTTTCCTCCCACGGTGGAACGGCGGCGGTCGAACAGCGAGAGCCCGACCAGGAGCGCGGCGGCGAAGATGATGGATCCGAGCGCCGCCGCCGTCGCGGCGTTCGCGTCGCTCTTCTGGAGCAGGACCAGGACGACCGGGAGCGTGTCGAAGTGGAGCAACGACGCGATGGTGAACTCGCCGAGCACGAGCGCGATCGAGACGAACGCCGCGCCCAGCACGCCCGGCACGATGTTGGGCAGGATCACCCGGACGATCACGGTGAACCAGCCGGCGCCGAGCGAGCGGGCCGCCTCGGCCAGCGTCACCGAGTCGATCGCCGACAAGGACGCGTCGATCGCCCGGTAGGAGAACGGCAGCACCAGCACGACGTAGATGAAGCCGAGCGTCAGCGGTGAGTCCCCGACGAGGTAGTCGACCCAGGCATAGACGTTGGTGAGCCCGACGACGATCACCAGCGCCGGGATCGTGATCGGCAGCAGGCACAGGAACTCCACCAGCCGGGTCGCCCACGGCACCCGCAGCCGGACCCAGATCATCGTCGGGACCAGCAGCACCACCATGCCCACGACCGTGATCAGCGCCAGCTCGAGCGAGGTCCGGATCGCGGCCGTGACCGCCGGGTCCTCGGTCACCGTCCGCCAAGGTGCGAGCGTGCGGTCGCCGCTGATCAGGTCGGTGGTGCTGAAGTCGAGGAGCGCCAGCATCGGCAGCAGGAAGAACGCCCCGAACAGCAGCAGCAGGACGACCCTGGTCACGCGCCAGACGACGGTCCCGGTCATCGCAGCCACCTCGACGTACGCCGGAGCAGCCACGCGTAGAGCCCCATCACGATCGAGACGACGACCACCATCTCGAGCGCGAGGGCGTAGCCGAAGTCCTGCTGCCCGAGCACGACCTCGCTGGTGAGCGCGGACCGGATCAGCAACGGGGTGATGGACGCGCCCTGGCTGATCAGCGCGGCTGCGGTGGCGTACGCCGCGAACGCGTTGGCGAACAGCAGCAGGGCCGACCCGAGGAAGGCCGGTCGGAGCAAGGGAAGAGCGACGCGGGTCCAGTACTGGAACGTGGTCGCGCCGAGGTTGACCGCCGCCTCGCGCCACTGGGGACGGAGCCCCTCGAGGGCCGGCAGGAAGACGATCACCATCAACGGGATCTGGAAGTAGGTGTAGACGAGGATCAGGCCCGGCAGCTCGTAGATCCAGGAGAACCCGCTGTCCGAGGTGCCGATCAGCTTGGCCAGCAGGTCGGTCAGCAGACCGCTGAAGCCGAGGGTCGCGAGCCAGGCGAACGCGAGCGTCACCCCGCCGAACTGCGCCAGCACACCGCACACCGCGAGGACCGTGCGGCGCAGCACGCTGGTCGGTGGGGCGGTGACGATGAGGTAGGCGAGGAGAGCGCCGAGGACCGCGCCGACGGCGGCCGACACGAAGGACAGGATCAGGCTCTGCCGCAGGGCGTGCATCGCTGTCTCGTCGGTCAGCGCACGGACCCGGTCGAGCGTGAACCCGCCGTCGTCGCCGTGGAAGGCCCCGGCGACGACGGTGACCGTCGGGATGACCAGGAAGATCGTGACGTAGACGAGGAACGGCAGCAGCCCGAAGGAGGGCCCGACGCCGAAGCGCCGGACCCTCCGGGCGGACGTCGACGTGCTCAGCCGACGGCCTTGGCCCAGTTGTCCGCCAGGTAGGCGGTCATCTTCTCGGTCTGCTCATTGGTCGGGATGACCGCCGTGCCGGAGACCGTCGGGAGGGCGTCGTACTTCTCCTTGTCGATGGTGCCGGCGTCGACCATCGCGTCGGCGCGCACCGGGCGGGCGCCTCCGGCGAGCCAGAGGTTCTGGCCCTCGTCGCTGTAGAGGAACTCCTCCCACAGCCGGGCGGCAGCCGGGTGCGGCGCGTCCTTGTTGATGGCCTGGAAGTAGTAGCCCGCGACGACGGCGTTGTCGGGGACCACGACCTTCCAGCTCGGGAGCTTCGCGGACTCGGCGGCGTTGAGGTAGTCCCAGTCGATGACGACCGGGGTCTGGCCCGACTCGATCGTGGTGGACGTCGGGTCGACCGGCAGGAAGTTGCCGGCGTCCTTGAGCTGCTTGAAGTAGTCGACACCGGGCGCGATGTCGTCGGCGGACCCGCCGTTCGCGAGCGAGGCCATCACCACACCGCTGAAAGCGGCGCCGGCCTGGGTCGGGTCACCGTTGAGGGCGACCTTGCCCTTGAAGTCGGAGCCGAGCAGGTCGTCGAGCGACGTCACGTCGGGGACCTTGCTGGAGTCGTAGCCGATCGACATGTAGCCGCCGTAGTCGTTGACCCAGGCGCCGTCCGGGTCCTTGAACTCGGTGGGGATGTCGCCGAACGTCGCCACCTGGTACGGCGCGAACATGTCGGTGTTGGCCAGGGCGACGGACTGACCGAGGTCGAAGACGTCCGGGGCGCTGTCGCGGCCCTTGAGCTGGTTGGCCGAGTTGATCTCGTCCTGGCTCGCACCGTCGGGCTGGTCGGACTTGATCGTGATGCCGTACTTGTCCTCGAACGCCTTGATGATGTTGCCGTAGTTGGCCCAGTCGGGCGGGAGCGCGATGACGTTGAGGGTGCCCTCCGCCTGCGCCGCCTTGATGAGCGCGTCCATGCCGCCGAGGTCGTCGGCCGAGGTCGCCGACGCGGCGTCACCTCCGCCGCTGCCGCCGTCGCCGGCGTCCCCGTCGGACGAGGGGGGCGAGCATGCTGCGAGTGCAGTGGTGGCCGCCAGCGCTACGCCGACGACGAACCATTTCCGAAGCTTCACGAGACCTCCTGGTTAAGGCGCCCGAAATCGCGCCTCGCGAACCCTCACGGGTGTGGTTGTCTCGGACGTTACTCCCAGTTGGACCCAGACCGGCGCCACCGTGAAGCCTGGGCGTAGTCTCAGCAGCCGTGGCGAACGACGCAGAGTTCCGTTATTCCGACCTCCTCCCCATCGGCAAGGACGAGACGCCGTACCGGCTGATCACCACCGAGGGCGTGTCCACCTTCGAGGCGGACGGCGAGACCTTCCTCAAGGTCTCCCCCGAGGCGATCGAGCGGTTGACCTCCGAGGCGATGCACGACATCAGCCACTACCTGCGTCCGGCGCACCTCGCCCAGCTGCGCAAGATCATCGACGACCCCGAGGCGTCCGGCAACGACCGCTTCGTGGCGCTCGACCTGCTCAAGAACGTCAACATCTCCGCGGGCGGCGTGCTGCCGATGTGCCAGGACACCGGCACCGCGATCGTGATGGGCAAGAAGTCCGAGGGCGTCCTCACCGGCATCGACGACGGCGAGGCGATCAGCCGCGGCGTGTACGACGCCTACACGAGGCTCAACCTGCGCTACTCGCAGCTCGCGCCCCTCACGACGTACGACGAGAAGAACACCGGCACCAACCTGCCCGCGCAGATCGAGATCTACTCGACCCCGCAGACGAGCGGCAAGCCGGAGTACAAGTTCCTCTTCATGGCCAAGGGCGGCGGCTCGGCCAACAAGTCGTTCCTCTTCCAGGAGACCAAGGCCGTCCTGAACCCCACGCGGATGCTGGAGTTCCTCGACGAGAAGATCCGCTCGCTCGGCACGGCCGCCTGCCCGCCGTACCACCTGGCGGTCGTCATCGGCGGCACGTCGGCGGAGTTCGCGCTCAAGACCGCGAAGTACGCCTCGGCCCACTACCTCGACAACCTGCCGACCGAGGGTTCGATGTCGGCGCACGGCTTCCGCGACCTCGAGCTCGAGGAGGAGGTCTTCAAGCTGACGCAGTCGTTCGGGATCGGCGCACAGTTCGGCGGCAAGTACTTCTGCCACGACGTCCGCGTCGTCCGGCTCCCCCGCCACGGCGCCTCGTGCCCCGTCGCGATCGCGGTGTCGTGCTCGGCCGACCGCCAGGCGCTCGGCAAGATCACGGCCGACGGCGTCTTCCTCGAGCAGCTCGAGACCGACCCGGCCCACTACATGCCCGATGCCGGCGTGGCCGAGGACATCGCCGGCGGTGAGGTCGTCGCGATCGACCTCAACCAGCCGATGGCCGACATCCTGGCCGAGCTGTCGAAGCACCCCGTGAAGACGCGGCTCTCGCTGACCGGCCCGCTCGTGGTCGCGCGCGACATCGCGCACGCCAAGATCAAGGAGCGCCTCGACGCCGGCGAGGAGATGCCCGACTACCTGAAGAACCACCCCGTCTACTACGCCGGCCCCGCCAAGACGCCCGCCGGCATGGCGTCGGGCTCCTTCGGCCCGACCACGGCCGGCCGGATGGACTCGTACGTCGAGCAGTTCCAGGCCGCGGGTGGCTCGATGGTGATGCTCGCGAAGGGCAACCGCTCGAAGGTCGTCACCCAGGCGTGCGACACCCACGGCGGCTTCTACCTCGGCTCGATCGGCGGCCCGGCCGCCCGGCTGGCCCAGGACTGCATCCGGAGCCAGGAGGTCATCGAGTACGCCGAGCTCGGCATGGAGGCCGTCTGGAAGATCGAGGTCGAGGACTTCCCGGCGTTCATCGTGGTCGACGACAAGGGCAATGACTTCTTCACCGACCCGGGCGGCACCGTCACCGTCCCGATCACCGGTCTGCGGGTGCGCTCGGCGGAGTAGGCCCCACCCGGACGTCATACGGTCTGGTCGCCAGGGCAGCCACCACGTATGACGTCCACGGCGTCAGGCGGCCAGGCGTTCCCAGCCAGCCGCCATCAGCGCGTCCCGGATCTGGCCGAAGAAGTCGTCGGGCTGGGACCGGAGCCCGAGGATCGGGAGGCGCAGGACGACGTCGCCGGCAATGGCCAGGCGGTTGTGGCGAAGGGCGTCCGAGACGACGTTGGCGACCCACGCGTGCTGGATCCCGTCGACCTCGACGACCACGCCCCACCGGTTCCATCGGAAGTCCAGGTAGTAGGTGCCGCTCGGCGTACGCCGGCACACCTGCTTGTCCGGCTCAGGGAGTCCGCGTTCACGACATCCCTGCACCACATCGAGCTCGCCGAGGGACCGGATCCCGCCGAGCAGCTCCAGCACCACCTCGTTGAGCATCAGCCGACGTCGGTCCCTGCGGATGCGCAGCATCTCGACCGCCAGGTCCTCGGCTCGCACGAGACCCTGTTGAACAGCCATCGTCAGCAGGAGCTGTGCTTGTCGGTCGGATCGCGCCCACAGTGCGGCGCGCACCGCAGCGACGGCCGGTGGAGTGCGCGGCACGCCGTCGGGAACCGTGTCGTCTCGCGCCCACCGGCGGGTCTGCCTGATGTCGACGCTGCTCCCCCGATGACGGATCCGCGCACCACGAGGGACAGAGACCCGGATCTGGTCGACCTCGTAGTGCTCGAGCCCGGCCAGCACCAGCGCCGACGCGCCGTCGATGACAGCACGCGGCCCACCTTCCAGCACCGCCGCCCAGTACTTCCCCGCATCTGCCAACGGGCCACGGTGCAGCACCAGGCAGTGCCGACCGAGACGACGCCACCGGCGTGCGCGCACATGGTTGCGGACCTCGCCGCGGGTGAAGCCGCTCTCGTAGAGCTGCTGCCGCGACACCACGAGTCCCTGGCGCTCGGCGATGCCGTGCAGCTTCAACTCGTCGACCGCCTCAACCATGACCGCAGGGTCCGCCTCTCGGAGGAGGCAGCGCTGCCGCCCAACGCATGGCTGGGGAGAACCTCGTCCGGAGGAACGCTGTGGGCGGGTGGTGGCTCCTGCCGTCTGTGAAACGTCATACGACCTGGTCGCCCTAGCGACCAGGTCGTATGACGTCCGCAACTCGGGCGGGATTCGCCAAGAAGAAGCGCAAGGAGAGCTGGCTCAGCGAGCTCTTCGACTGACCCTTCCGTAGGGTCGGACCGTGGACGAGTACGTCGAGGTCGCACGGTCCGAGTCGGAGCGCGGAGAGCTGGTGCTGCGTGAGCGGCGACCGGACAACGCGCCGAGCTCGCTCGAGCTGCGCGCCAACGGCGTCTTCGTGATGGACACGCTCGAGGTCAGCACCGAGCGGGCACTAGCGAGCGCGGCCCTCGACCTGGTCGACGAGCCACGGGCCGTCGTGGTCGGCGGGCTGGGGCTCGGGTTCACCATGCACGAGGTGCTCGCCGACTCCCGGGTCGAGAAGGTCGCGGTCGTCGAGATCGAGGAAGCGCTGGTCGGCTGGATGCGCGACGGCACGATCTCCCACGGGCCGGCGCTGCTGGCCGACGAGCGGGTCAGCGTGGTGGTGGCCGACGTCGCGGTCGCACTGGCCGAGGCGACCCCCGCGTCGTACGACCTCGTGCTGCTGGACGTCGACAACGGGCCGGGCTACCTGGTGCACGACGCCAACGCAGCGCTCTACCGCACCCCGTTCCTCGAGACCGCCCGTGCGGCACTGCGCGCGGGCGGCGTGCTGGTGGTCTGGTCGGCCGCCGAGGCGCCGGAGCTGGCCGAGGCGATGGGCGGCGTCTTCGGCGGCGCCGAGGGCAGGGCGTACGACGTGCAGCTCCAGGACCGGGACGAGCAGTACTGGCTCTACGTCGCGCGGGTACCGTCCACGACATGAGCTCCGACAACTCCGGGTTCCGCACCGAGCACGACAGCATGGGCGAGGTCCGGGTCCCGGCCGATGCCCTGTGGCGGGCCCAGACCCAGCGCGCGGTCGAGAACTTCCCGATCAGCGGCACCCCGATCGAGCCGGCCCTGATCCACGCCATCGGCCAGGTCAAGGCGGCCGCCGCGAAGGTCAACGGCCAGCTCGGCATCGTCGACGCCGACCGCGCGCAGGCGATCGAGACGGCCGCCGCGGCTGTGGCAGGCGGCGAGCACGACGCCGAGTTCCCGATCGACGTCTTCCAGACCGGGTCCGGCACCAGCTCCAACATGAACGCCAACGAGGTGATCGCGACCCTCGCGACCCGCAGCGGGACCGACGTACACCCCAACGACCACGTCAACGCGAGCCAGTCGAGCAACGACACCTTCCCGACGGCCATCCACGTCGCCGCCGCGATCGCCGTCGCCGACGACCTGCTGCCGGCCCTCGACGTGCTCGCGGCGAGCCTCGCGCGCAAGGCCGAGGAGTTCGCCGGTCTGGTGAAGTCCGGACGCACCCACCTGATGGACGCGACGCCGGTGATGCTCGGCCAGGAGTTCGGCGGCTACGCCGCCACGGTGCGCTACGCCCGGGAGCGGCTCGAGTCCGTCCTCCCCCGCGTCCGCGAGCTGCCCCTGGGCGGCACGGCGGTCGGCACCGGCATCAACACCCCGCCCGGCTTCGCGGGCCAGGTGATCGCAGCGCTGAGCGAGGCCACCGGCCAGCCGTTCACCGAGGCCCGCGACCACTTCGAGGCCCAGGGCACCCGCGACTCCCTGGTCGAGCTCAGCGGGGTCCTCAAGACCCTCGCGGTCGGCCTGATCAAGATCTGCAACGACCTGCGCTGGATGTCGTCGGGCCCGACCACCGGCCTCGCCGAGATCCACCTTCCCGACCTCCAGCCCGGGTCGAGCATCATGCCCGGCAAGGTCAACCCGGTGCTGCCCGAGGCAACCCTGATGGTCTGCTTCCAGGTGATCGGCAACGACGCCGCCGTCACGGCGGCAGGCGCGAGCGGCAGCTTCGAGCTCAACGTCGCCATGCCCGTCATCGCGCGCAACCTGCTCGAGTCGACCCGACTCCTCTCGACCGCGAGCGTGCTGCTCGCCGAGCGCTGCGTCGACGGCATCACGCCGAACACCGAGCGGATGCGCGCGTACGCCGAGTCGTCGCCGTCCGTGGTCACCCCGCTCAACAAGTACGTCGGCTACGAGGCCGCTGCCAAGATCGCCAAGCAGGCGCTGGCCGACGGCGCGACGATCCGGGAGACCGTGATCGCGATGGGCTACGTCGAGCGCGGCGAGCTCACCGAGGAGCAGCTGGACCAGGCCCTCGACGTGGAGTCGATGACCCACCCCTGAGGGGCTCTGGTCTCGACACGCGCGCCGCGGCTTCGGTGCGGCTAGTACCAGCCGTACGACTCGGAGTGGCTCCAGGCGCCGCAGGGGCTGCCGTAGCGGTCCTGGATGTAGCCGAGGCCCCACTTGATCTGGGTGGCCGGGTTGGTCGCCCAGTCCGCGCCGGCGCTGGCCATCTTGGAGCCGGGCAGCGACTGCGGGATGCCGAAGGCACCGGAGGAGGCGTTGGAGGCAGCCGGGTTCCAGTTGCTCTCGCGGGTCCACAGCGAGTCGAGGCAGCCGAACTGGTCGGACGAGAAGCCGAACTCGGGCAGGAGCGCCTGCGCGATGCTGCGCGGGTCGCCGTCGGCGAGGTCGACCGTCTTCGTCACGGCCTGGCGGGCAGACGCGGCGCCGGCGACCGAGAGCGCCGCCTTCTTCACCGGGTCCGCGGCGGCGCGACGGTCGAAGGAGCGCGAGGTCGTCGGCTCGCGCTCGACGTCGGCCTGCGGCGTCGACAGCGGCGCCGAGACGGTCTTGCCGAGGTCCTCAGCCGCCGAGCTGATGCTGCCGGGAGCGCTCAGGACACCGCCGGAGACGGCGACGCCGGTCGCTGCGACCGCGACGGACGAGAAGAGCACCGTGCTGCGCAGGACCTTCTTCGGCGCGACGAGCGGCGTCCGCTCGACGACGTGCCGGTGCTTGGGCGTGTACTTCTTGTGCTTCGACAAGGGCTCGCAGATCGGGTAGGCAACAGGTCAGATCGGTGGGGCTGTGGACCCCGCGGACCCGGCCACCCCGCAGCGGCAGGTCACGAAAAGATCACGGCCACCCTGCCTGACGAGGGAGGTCGTTGCAAACCGAACCACACAATTCGTACGGCGAATCCGGTCACATCGAACCTCCCCCGTCACACCAGTCACAGGGGGCTCAGCAGTACTGACTACAGCGCCACGTTCTCCAGCATCTCGGTCACCAGCGCCGCGATCGGCGACCGCTCCGAGCGGGTCAGCGTGACGTGCGCGAAGAGCGGGTGCCCCTTGAGCTTCTCGATCACCGCCACGATGCCGTCGTGGCGACCGACGCGCAGGTTGTCGCGCTGGGCCACGTCGTGGGTCAGCACCACCTTGGAGTTCGCGCCGATCCGCGAGAGCACCGTGAGGAGCACGTTGCGCTCGAGCGACTGGGCCTCGTCGACGATCACGTAGGCGTCGTGCAGCGAGCGGCCACGGATGTGGGTCAGCGGCAGCACCTCGAGCATCCCGCGGTCGAGGATCTCGTCGATGACGTCCTTGGACGTCATCGAGCCGAGGGTGTCGAAGACCGCCTGACCCCAGGGCGACATCTTCTCGCTCTCGGAGCCGGGCAGGTAGCCGAGCTCCTGGCCACCGACGGCGAAGAGCGGACGGAAGACGACGACCTTCTTGTGCTGGCCGCGCTCCAGGACCGCCTCGAGGCCGGCGCACAGCGCCATCGCGGACTTGCCGGTGCCGGCCCGACCGCCGAGCGACACGATGCCGACCTCCGGGTCGAGCAGCATCTCCAGCGCGATCCGCTGCTCGGCCGAGCGTCCGTGGATGCCGAACGCCTCGCGGTCGCCGCGGACCAGGTGCACCTGCTTGTCGGGACCGACCCGGCCCAGCGCCGTGCCCCGGTCGGAGAGCAGCACCAGGCCCTGGTGGCAGGGCAGCTGGCGCGCGGCCTCCAGGTCGAGCACGCCGTCGTCGTACAGCTCGTCGAGCTCGCTGGCGGCGACGTCGAGCTCGGCCATGCCGGAGTAGCCCGAGTCGGAGTCGCTGATCGCCTCCGCGCGGTACTCCTGGGCGTCGAGACCGACCGCGGACGCCTTGATCCGCAGCGGCATGTCCTTGGAGACCAGCGTGACGTCGCAGCCCTCGTCGGCGAGGTTGCGGGCGACCGCGAGGATCCGGGTGTCGTTGTCACCGAGCCGGAAGCCCGAGGGCAACGCGGTCGGGTCGGTGTGGTTGAGCTCGACGCGGACCGTGCCACCCTCGTCTCCGATCGGCACCGGCTCGTCCAGGCGGCCGTGCAGGATCCTGAGCTCGTCCAGGGCGCGCAGCGCGCTGCGGGCGAAGAAGCCCAGCTCGGGGTGGTGCCGCTTGCCCTCCAGCTCGGTGATCACCACCACCGGCAGCACGACCTCGTGCTCGGCGAACCTGCCCAACGCCCCGGGATCGGCCAGCAGGACGCTGGTGTCGAGGACGTAGGTCCGCGCGGTCGGCGCGGCTTTAGCACGCGACTTCGCAGTGGTGGAGGAGGCGGAGCGTTGCGACTTCGGAGCCTGGGTAGGCACGATGACACCCCTTCACAGGCCGGTGCGGCACTCCGCGCCCCGGCCATCAACTCACAACGATGGACCGGAACGAGCCCGAGCGCCGAAGTGCCGGCGTCCGGTCGCGCGGCAGCGGAGCTGCCGTGCTGTGCAATCGTGACTTCTCACGAACGGGCCTCCCGATACGGCGGGCTTCCCCACCCGCCGATACTCGGAAAGTACGCCGCCGACCGGGCCAAAAAACGCGACACGCCCGGTCGCGCGGGTGAACGTCATCTGTCCGTAACGCGCCGGTGCGTCAGGAGCCGAACCGCCGGTCGCGTTGGGCGTAGGCGCGCACCGCGCGCAGGAAGTCGACCCGGCGGAAGTCGGGCCAGTAGGCCTCGCAGAAGTAGAACTCCGACTTCGCGCTCTGCCAGAGCAGGAACCCGCCGAGGCGCTGCTCCCCCGACGTACGGATCACGAGGTCCGGGTCGGGCTGGCCCTTGGTGTAGAGGTGCTCGGCGATGTGCTCGACGTCGATGATGCCGGCGAGCTGCTCGAGCGAGGTGCCCTCGGCGGCGGCCTCGTGCAGCAGCGAGCGAACGGCGTCCGCGATCTCCCGACGACCGCCGTAGCCGACCGCGACGTTGACGAGCATCCCGTCGACGTCGCGGGTGGACTCCTCCGCCGCCTTGAGCTTCTCGGCGACCGTGGCCGGCAGCAGGTCGAGCGCGCCCACCGGGTGGATCCGCCAGCGCCGCTGGTCGGCGAGCGAGGCGACCGCCTCGGCGATGATGTCGAGCAGCGGTGCGAGCTCGCGCTCGGGCCGGTTGAGGTTGTCGGTCGAGAGCAGCCACAGGGTGACCACCTCGGTGCCGACCTCGTCGCACCAGCCGAGCAGCGGCTCGATGTTGGCGGCGCCGGCACGATGGCCGTGAGCGGTGTCGCGACCGACGGCCTTCGCCCAGCGGCGGTTGCCGTCGAGCATGACGCCGATGTGCTTCGGCAGGCCTTCGGACGGCATCCGGCGCAGCATCCGCGCCTCGTACGCCGGGTAGAGCACGCGCCTGAGTCCGCGCTTCCAGTCCGCCACGTCATCGATGGTAGCCGTGCGAGTCGCCCTCACGGTTGACGTGACGTTCACCGCTTGTGGCCCTGACGTGGGGTTGGCGTGACCGTGCGCCGGGTAGGTTCGGTGCATGAGCCAGGGGATGAACGAGACCGTCCGCGTCGGCCTCGACGCGATCTCCGACGTCATCGCTGACGTCAAGCCCAAGCTGCGCGGCTGGCTGCACCTCGCCACCGCCCCGCTCACGCTGGCGGCCGGCATCGTGCTCATCGCGCTCTCGCCCGACACCACCACCCGGATCGGCTCGGCCGCCTTCACCGGCACCGCACTCGTCCTGTTCACGGTCTCGGCGATCTACCACACCGGCACCTGGTCGCCCCGGACGTGGGCCTTCCTGCGCCGCTTCGACCACGCCAACATCTTCCTGCTGATCGCCGGCTCCTACACCGCGTTCAGCCTGCTGCTCCTAGAGGGCTCCACTCGGTGGATCCTTCTCGGCACCGTGTGGACCGGGGCGATCCTGGGCGTGCTCTTTCGGATCTTCTGGACCGACGCCCCGCGCTGGCTCTACGTCCCGCTCTACATCGCGATGGGCTGGGCGGCGATCTTCTTCCTGCCGTCGTTCCTCGACGGCGCCACCCGTCTGGGCGTCGGCATCGGGATCGCGACGTTCACGATGATCGTGGTCGGCGGCGCGCTCTACACCTTCGGCGGGGCGGTCTACGGCTTCAAGCGGCCGAACCCCTGGCCGCGCACCTTCGGCTTCCACGAGGTCTTCCACACGTTCACGATCCTGGCGTTCGTGTCGCACTACGTCGGCGTCTCGATGGCGACCTACGCGATGCGTTGATTGATCAGAACTAGAACCTGTTCCTAAAGTGTGCGGGTGCCCGGAACCTCGCACCCCGCCTTCGCGCCCCTCGTCGACCTCTTCGAGGCGAACCTCACCGACGGCACCGAGGTCGGCGCCTCGCTGGCGGTGATCCACGACGGTGAGCTCGTGGTCGACCTGTGGGGCGGCGAGGCGAGGCCCGGGGTGCCGTGGGAGCGGGACACGCTCGTGCACACCTGGTCGATCACCAAGACCATGTCGGCGCTCACGATGCTGGTGCTCGCCGACCGGGGCGTGATCGACCTGGACGCCCCGGTCGCGACGTACTGGCCGGAGTTCACGCGCCGTGACGTGCTCGTCCGCCACGTCCTCGCCCACACCTCCGGCTACGCCGGTTGGACCGCGAGCCTCGACGCCGCGGGCCTGATGGACCTGCCGTACGCCGAGAGCCTGCTGGCCGCGCAGGAGCCCTGGTGGGAGCCGGGCACGGCGTCGGGCTACCACATGCTCAGCCACGGGCACCTGCTCGACGGGATCGTCCGCGGCGCCACCGGCTCGACGCTCGCCGACCAGTTCCGCGAGCTCGTCGCCGGTCCGCTGGACGCCGACTTCCACCTCGGCGTGCCCGACGACGCGCTCGACCGGTGCGCCGACCTCGTCGCTCCCCCACCTGGTGGCATCGACATCTCGGCGCTGCCCGAGGGCAACCTCCTGGTGCCGACGCTGGCCAACCCGTTCCTCGACGTCGGCGGATTCTGCAACACAGCGCCCTGGCGGCAGGTGTCGGTCGCGGCGGCCAACGGCCACGGCAACGCGCGGTCGATCGCGCAGATCCAGTCCGTCGTCTCCCACGGCGGTGGCGACCTGCTGTCCCCCGCGACGATCGACCGGATCTTCGAGGTCCAGGCCGACGGCGCCGACCTCGTGCTGCTGGTGCCGCTGCGCTGGGGCATCGGCTACGGGCTTCCCACCCCGACCGCTCCCGCCGTCCCGGACGGCCGGGTCTGCTGGTGGACGGGCTACGGCGGCTCGATCGTCGTCAACGACCTGGACCGCCGGACGACCATCGCCTACGCGATGAACCGGATGGTCATGCACTTCACGTCGTCACCCCGCACGGACGCCTACCTGAACACGGCGTACACCTGCCTCGAGGAGATCCTGTGACCAGCACGTCGACCAAGGTCTGCATCATCGGCGCCGGCTGCTCCGGCATCACCACGGCCAAGCGGCTGAAGGACCACGGCATCGACT
The DNA here is from genome assembly GCF_040045055.1 of Nocardioides pollutisoli. Lineage (NCBI taxonomy): Bacteria > Bacillati > Actinomycetota > Actinomycetes > Propionibacteriales > Nocardioidaceae > Nocardioides > Nocardioides pollutisoli. The sequence goes on along the minus strand of NZ_JBDZDU010000001.1, from coordinate 2,628,152 downwards.
ACGACCAGTTCGAGCTGTCCGACGAGGTGGGCGGCAACTGGTACTTCCGCAACCCGAACGGGCGCTCGGCGGTCTACGAGTCGCTGCACATCGACACCTCCAAGACCCGCCTCCAGTTCGAGGACTACCCGGTGCCCGAGGAGTGGCCGGACTTCCCGAGCCACCGGTTGATGCACGACTACTTCAAGGCGTACGTCGAGGAGTTCGGGCTGCGCGACGGCATCGAGTTCGAGACCGGGGTCGACCGTGCGGTGCGCAACGCCGACGGCGGCTGGGACGTCACCCTGAGCACCGGCGAGACCCGGACCTACACGGACCTGGTCGTCGCCAACGGCCACCACTGGAAGCCGCGGCTCCCCGACTACCCGGGCACCTTCGACGGCGTGCTCATGCACAGCCACGACTACGTGTCGCCGTTCGAGCCCGTCGAGCTCCGCGGCAAGCGGGTGATCGTCGTCGGGATGGGCAACTCGGCGATGGACATCGCGAGCGAGCTGTCGTCGCCGTGGATGGCGTCTCGCCTGTACGTGTCCGCGCGGCGCGGGGTCTGGGTGCTGCCGAAGTACCGCAACGGCCAGCCGGCCGACAAGGTGATGGCACCGCCCGAGATCCCCAAGGAGCAGGCGCTGGTCGCGTCACGGGCCCTGATCCGTGAGCTGGTCGGCTCGATGAGCAGCTACGGGCTGCCCGAGCCCGACCACGAGCCGCTCGCCGCCCACCCATCGGTGAGCGCCGACTTCCTGACCAAGGCCGGCTCCGGCGACATCCACATGCTGCCCGCGATCGAGCGCCTGGACGGCTCGACGGTGCACCTGACGGACGGGTCGTCGGTCGAGGCGGACGTGATCATCTGCGCGACCGGCTACGACATGAGCTTCCCGTTCTTCGACTCCGCCGAGACCGAGCTGCACCCCGACGACGAGCACCGCTACCCGCTCTTCAAGCGGATGATCAAGCCCGGCGTCGACCACCTCTTCTACCTCGGCCTGGCCCAGTCGTCACCGACGATCGTCAACCTCGCCGAGCAGCAGTCCAAGCTGCTGGCCCGGCTGCTCGACGGCTCGTACGCGCTGCCCTCGGTCGAGGAGCAGGAGCGGATCATGCGCGCCGACGAGGCTGCTCACCTCGAGCAGTACTACGACGCCCCCCGGCACACCATCCAGATCGACTTCGGCCGCTACTGCGTCGACCTGCACGCCGAGATCGCCGCCGGAGAGGCCCGCGCGACCGCTGGTTGAGGAGGCGGCCAGCGCCGTCTCGAAACTCCCGCAGCCGACGCGGGCGCGTCGGTTTCCGGGGTCTCGAGACAGGACTTCGTCCTTCCTCAACCACCGGACGCGCTCTAGACCTGCCGTTTCTTTACCCGGGACCTCCTCAGGGCGGGTACGCGGTGACCGAACTCACCGGCGTAGCACGAACGTGCCCGCCTCCCGGAAGAAGCCTGCTCATGAAGAACGTTCGCTGGACCGTCGGCCGCCGGATCGCCGTCATCACCTGTATCGGGCTCGCGTCCGCAGTCCTCGTCACCCTCGTCGCCTGGGCCGGCGCGGGCACCGTGGCCAGCAAGGCCGAGCGCACCCGGACGCACACCGACGCCCGCGCGCTCGTCCAGGCACTCGACACCCGGTCGAGCGAGCTCAAGGTCGACGCGTTCAAGGCCGTCACCCTCGACGACCCGACGTCGTCCCAGGCGGACGTCGCGGACGACACCAAGCAGGTGGCCGAGATGATCGGCGCGCTGAAGAAGCTGCCGCTCGACCCCGACGACCTCGCGACCGTCAACGACGTCGAGGCGGCCTTCGCGGACTACACGACGACCATCGCCGCCTTCGTCGACGCCGCCGTCGCCGACCAGGCTGCTCAGCGCGCGAAGGCCGAGCAGATCCAGGCCGCGAACGACAAGATGGACGGCGCGCTCGGCGACTTCGTCGACTCGCTGGCCGGTGACGCGACCGAGGCCTCTGACACGCTCCTCGACACCACCCACGGGATGCGCACCCAGGTGCTGATCTTCGCGCTCATCGGTCTCGCTGTCGCCGCCGGCCTCGCGTGGTGGATCACCCGCGGGCTGGTCGCACCGCTCAAGGCCTCGGTGGAGGCGTTGCAGCGGTTCGCCGCCGGCGACCTGACCTACCGGCTGCCCGAGGAGTCGTCAGGCGAGGCGGGTGACATCGAGATCGCTTTCAACCGGACCATCGAGTCGGTCAGCATGATCGTGACGACCGTCGCCGGCTCCGCGGAGGCTGTCGCCGCTGCGTCCGAGGAGCTGTCCGCGTCGTCGCAGCAGATCGCGGCTGGCGCGGAGGAGACCTCGGTCCAGGCCGGTGTCGTCTCAGGCGCCGCCGACGAGGTGTCGCGCAACGTGCAGACCGTGGCCGCGGGTGCGGAGCAGATGGGCGCCTCGATCCGTGAGATCGCCTCGTCGGCCAACGACGCCGCCCGGGTCGCCTCCCAGGCGGTCGGGATCGTCGAGACCACCAACGAGTCGGTCGCCAAGCTCGGTGCCTCCTCGCAGGAGATCGGCAACGTGGTCAAGGTGATCACCTCGATCGCCGAGCAGACCAACCTGCTGGCCCTCAACGCCACGATCGAGGCCGCTCGCGCCGGCGAGGCCGGCAAGGGCTTCGCCGTGGTCGCGAACGAGGTCAAGGAGCTCGCCCAGGAGACCGCGCGGGCCACCGAGGACATCGCCCGCCGCGTCGAGGCCATCCAGGCCGACACCGGCGGCGCGGTGAGCGCGATCGGTGAGATCGCCACGATCATCACCTCGATCAACGACTACCAGCTCACCATCGCCTCGGCCGTCGAGGAGCAGACCGCGACCACGAACGAGATGTCACGCAACGTCGCCGAGGCCTCCACCGGCTCGGGCGAGATCGCGATCAACATCTCGACGGTGGCCACCGCCGCCGACACCACCACGAGCGCGGTCAGCCAGACCCTGTCCGCGATCGCCGAGCTCGCCCGGATGTCGCAGGACCTGCGCACCGAGGTCAGCCGGTTCACCATCGCCTGACCCCCACTCAGGCGACCACGGGACGTCATACGGATGGAGCGAGGGGACACACCATCCGTATGACGTCCCAGGTCGGTCAGCCCTTCTTGCCGCGGCCGTGCAGCAGGCCCAGGACCTGGGCGAGCTGCTTGTCGGCCTTCTCGGTGCGGTCGAAGCTGGTCAGGTTGAGCATCGGCTTGAACTTCTGACGGGCGATCGCCTTGGCGTAGGTGAACTCCTTGAGGCCCTCGGGACCGTGGATGCGGCCGAAGCCGGAGTCGCCGACGCCACCGAACGGCAGGCTGGGGATGCCGGCGAAGGTGATCACGCCGTTGACGGCCGTCATGCCCGAGCGCACCCGCTCGGCGATGGCCATGCCGTTGGCCTTGCTGAAGACCGTGTTGCCGAGCCCGTAGCGGGTGGCGTTGGTCTTCTCGATCGCCTCGTCCATGGTCTTCACCTTGGCGATGGTCAGGGTCGGGCCGAAGGTCTCCTCCTGCACCGCCAGCGAGTCCTCGGGTACGTCGACCAGGATGGTCGGCTGCACGAACCGGTCGCCCACGGCGTCGACGCCGCCGACCACGGCCCGCCCGCCGCGGTCGATCGCGTCCTGGACGTGGCTGCGGATCACGCCGACCTGGCTGGGCATCGTGATCGGCCCGATCTTGCCGCCCTCGGCAGCCTCCAGCCCGGAGGCCTTCGCGGTGATCGAGGCGAGGAACTCGTCGTAGACCTTCTCGTGCACGTAGACCCGCTCGACGCCGATGCAGGTCTGGCCGGCGTTGGCGCACGCGCCCCACAGGGCGGCGTCCGCAGCGGCGTCGACGTCGGCGTCGGCGTCCACGATCACGGAGTCCTTGCCGCCGGCCTCGATCACGACGGGCGTCAGGGTCTCGGCGCAGGCGGCCATCACCTTCTTGCCGGTGGCCGTGGAGCCGGTGAACGCGAGCTTGTCCACGCCGGCCCGGCACAGGAACGACCCGGTCTCGCCGAGACCGGTGACCAGCTGGAGCACCGGGCGACCCACGGCCTCCTGGAAGGTCTGGACGAGCCAGCCGCCGACGCCGGGGGTGTACTCGCTGGGCTTGAACACCACGGCGTTGCCGGCCGCCAGGGCGTAGGCGATCGAGCCCATCGGGGTGAAGACCGGGTAGTTCCAGGGACCGATCACGCCGACGACCCCGAGCGGCTTGAAGGCCACCGACGCGGACTGGTTGACCATCAGCAGGCCGGACGAGACCTTGTGCCGACCGAGCACCTTCTTGGCGTTGCCGGCGGCCCAGGCGATGTGGTCGACGGCGAGCGCGGCCTCGAGCACGGCGTCGGACGCCGGCTTGCCCATCTCGCTGCTCACCAGCTCGGCCAGCTCGGGCATCCGTCGGGTCATCAGCGTCTTCCAGGCGTTGAGGTGCGCCTTGCGCTCGGCGAAGCTCAGGCCCGACCACCAGGCGGCCTCCTCGCGGGCGCGAGCGACGGCGGCCCGCACCTCCTCCTCGGTCTGCACCGGGTAGGTCCCGACGACCTCGCCGGTGGCGGGGTTGAGGGACTCGAACGTGGAGCCGGACTGCGGTCGTGCGGGTGCCTGGGTCATGACGATCACAGTAGTGCTGTCACGGTCACCGCAACAGGGCCGACTCCAGGTCCGCGACGGTGGTCACCGGGCGCTCGCACACGAAGCCACGACAGACGTACGCCGCCGGCCGCCCGTCCACGGGCGTCCGGCCGACCAGCAGCGGGATCTCGTCGCTCGGCTCGTCCGCGACCACCACGACCGCGCCGAGGTGCCGGCGCGCGCGGCGCTCCAGCGCGTCGCGCTCCGCGGTCCGCTCGCCCACGATCGCGATCTCGACCGGGCCGTCGAGCATCGCGGCCGCGGCTGCCAGCGACCAGCCCGCGAAGCGGGGCGCCCGCTCGGCCAGCGTGGACACGGTGGCCAGGGCCGCCTCGGCCGCGTCGCGGTGACGGCCGGAGCCCGTGATGGCGGCGTACGCCGCCAGCGCGTGCAGCAGCGACGAGAGCCCGGAAGGAGATGCGTTGTCCGACGGGTCGCGCGGGCGGGCGACGAGTGCCTCGGCGTCGTCGGCCGTGTCGAAGAAGCCGCCGTCCTCGGCAGCGAAGTGCGTCAGCGCGGCGTCGAGCAGCACTCCGGCCCGTTCGAGCCAGACCGGGTCACCGGTCGCCTGCAGCAGGTCGAGGAAGCCGGACGCGACGCACCCGTGGTCCTCCAGCACGCCCGCCGGAGCACCGACGACGCCGTCGCGCGAGACGCGGCGCAGGCGACCGTCGACGACGTGCACGCGCCAGAGCAGCGACCCGACCACGGCGGCGTCCTTGACGTACGTCGGCCGGTCGAGCAGCCGCCCGGCGCGGCACAGGCCGCTGATCGCCAGGCCGTTCCAGGCCGCCACGACCTTGTCGTCGCGGGCCGGGCGTTCGCGGCGGTCCCGGGCAGACCTCAGCAACCGCTGGGCGCGGTACCACCGCGGGAGGTCGTCCGGGTCGGCGAGGAGCTGCAGCGTCGAGGTGCCGTGCTCGAAGGTGCCGGTCTCGGTGACGCTCAGCAGCTCCGCGGCCCACGGCCCGTCCTCGGGCCCGAGCACGTCGACCAGCTGGGCGGGTGTCCACACGTAGTAGGTGCCCTCGGCGCCCTCGGAGTCGGCGTCGAGCGCCGAGGCGAACCCGCCCTCCGGCGTACGCAGCTCACCGAGCAGGAACTCCGCGATGCCCTCGGCGGCCCGGACACCGATGTCGGTGCCCCAGCCGGCGTACACGCCGAGCAGCAGCGCGTTGTCGTAGAGCATCTTCTCGAAGTGCGGGACCACCCAGTCCCGGTCGACGGAGTAGCGCGCGAAGCCACCGGCGAGCTGGTCGTGGATGCCGCCGCGCGCCATCGCCTCGAGCGTCGCGCCGAGCATGTCGCGCTCCCCCTGGCGCAGCAGGAACTCCAGCACCATCGACGGCGGGAACTTGGGCGCGCCGCCGAAGCCGCCGCGCTCCGCGTCGAACTCGCCCCGCAGCGTCACCACCGCCCGGTCGAGCAGCTCGGGGGTGACCGGACCGGACGCCAGCGACGCCTGTTGCTGCAGGTGCTCCCGCAGGGTGGTGGCGACGTTGGCGATCTCGTCGCCGCGGTGGTGCCAGGCATCGTTCAGCGCCTGGAGCACCTGCGTGAACGACGGCTGCCCGTGCCGCGGCTGGTCCGGGAAGTACGTGCCGGCGAAGAACGGGTTGCCGTCGTGGTCGAGCACGCAGGTCATCGGCCAGCCGCCGCTCCCGGTCATCGACGTCGTCGCCTGCATGTAGACCGCATCGACGTCAGGCCGCTCCTCGCGGTCGACCTTGATGCTCACGAAGTGCTCGTTGAGGTACGCCGCCGTGGCCTCGTCCTCGAAGGACTCGTGCGCCATCACGTGGCACCAGTGGCAGGCGGCGTACCCCACGCTCAGCAGGACCGGCACGTTGCGCCGTCGGGCCTCCTCGAACGCCGCCGGCTCCCACTCCCACCAGTCGACGGGGTTGTCGGCGTGCTGGAGGAGGTACGGCGAGGTCGCGGACGCGAGTCGGTTCACCCGGCCAGCCTTGCAGAGACGACCCAGACCGACTCCGGTCAGGGCGTGAAGACGACCTTGATCATGCCGTCCTGCTTGAGCCGGAAGGACTCGTAGGCCGCCGGCGCCTCGGCCAGCGGCAGCCGGTGGGTCACGAACGACTCGGTGCCGAGCGGGTCGGTGTCGTCGAGCAGCAGCGGCATCAGGTCGTCGGTCCAGGCCCGGACGTTGGCCTGCCCCATCCGCAGCTGGAGCTGCTTGTCGAACATCTGCATCATCGGCATCGGGTCGGCGGCGCCGCCGTAGACCCCGAGGACGGAGACGGTCCCACCCCGGCGTACGGCGTCGATGCCGGCGTGCAGCGCCGCAAGGCGGTCGAAGCCCATCGACGTCATCAGCGGGCGCGCCACGGCGTCGGGCAGCAGGCCGACGGCCTTGATCATCTTCTCGGCCACGGGGTTGCCGCTGGCCTCCATGCCGACGGCGTCGATCACGGCGTCGGCGCCGCGGCCGGAGGTCCGGTCGCGGACCTCGGCGGCCAGGTCGTCGACCTCGTCGAAGTCGATGGTCTCCGCGCCCCGGGCACGCACCCGCTCCAGCCGCTCCGCGACGCGGTCGACCACGATCACGCGGTGACCCTCGTGGAGGGCCATCCGGGTCGCCATCTCCCCGATCGGACCTGCCCCCATCACGAGCAGGGTCCCGTCGTCGGGCAGGTCCGCGTAGCGCAGGCCCTGCCAGGCGGTCGGCAGCACGTCGGACAGGAAGACGAAGCGGTCGTCGACCGGGCCCTCCGGCACCTTGATCGGCAGGAAGTCGGCGAACTGCACGCGCAGCAGCTCGGCCTGGCCCCCGGGTACGGCGCCGTACAGGCTGCTGAAGCCGAGCAGGCTGGCGCCGGTGCCCTGGTCGCGGTTCTGGGTCGTCTCGCACTGGCTGTGCAGACCCTGCGAACAGGTCCAGCAGGAGCCACAGCTGATGTTGAACGGGACGACGACACGGTCGCCGACCTTCAGGTCCTTCACCTCGGGACCGATCTCGACGACGACGCCCATCGGCTCGTGGCCGATGATGTCGCCCGGTGTCATGAACGGTGCCAGCGGTTCGTACAGGTGCAGGTCGGAGCCGCACAGACCGGTCGTCGTGACCCGGATGATCGCGTCGGTGCCGTCGACGATCGTCGGGTCGGGCACCTCGTCGACTCGCACGTCGCGGGTGCCCTGCCACGTCACTGCCTTCATCTCTCCACCTGTTTCTGTCGGGAGAGACGAGGTACCCACGAGCCGTGGGTCCATGCTGCGAGGTCAGGGCCTCAGGAAGCCGGCGTGCCGAACACCGCGAGCTCGGTGAGGTCCGCGAAGGTGCACCCGTCGTAGGAGCCCGGGTCCGCGGTGCAGGTCTCCTCGTAGCTCTTCCCCGACGCGTCCGGCACCTGGTTGCCCAGGATCGTGAACCGGACGTAGCGGACGCCGAGTGCCGGCGTCGTGGGCGTGACCTCGTTCAACGTGCCGCGGTCGTCGATCCCGAAGTGCGCACCAGCCGGCGTGACCGGCGTCCACAGGGTGCCGTCCACCGAGACCTCGATCCGGTAGTCGCCGGTGGAGGCGCTGCCTGCGTCGCCGCACGTCGAGGTCGGGTCGACGCCGAACGAGGCGATGTCGACGGCCTGCGGCAGCTTGATCTCGAGGTGCTTGGGCTCGAACGTCGGGCTCGGCTCGTCACCGGTGCCGGAGGCCGAGCCCCAGCCGGTGCCGAACAGGGTGTCGAGCGCCTGGGCAGGACCACACCCGTAGTCGGTGTAGTCAGGGCCGTTGAAGTCGAGGACGGACGCTCCGGCACCGGTCGCCGCCCAGTCGTACCTGACCGCGTAGTCGGCCGTCGTGCTGCCACCGGTCGCGGGCACGGTCACGGCCTGCGACGAGGTGAAGTAGCCGGGCGCACTGACGACGACCTTCGGGTAGGTCCCGGCGTACAGGGCGACCACACCGCCGAGCGTGTACTCCCCGCCGGCGTTGGTGGTCGTGACGTACTTCGTCCCGAAGCCGGCGACCATGACGGTCGCACCCGCGACCGGGTCGCCGGTGTTGGTGTCGGTGACCGTGCCGGTGATGACTCCCTGCGCGCTCGCGGGGCTCGGCGGGGTGTGGAAGTCCTCGGCGGTCTCCGTGTCGCCGGCGTCGATGGCGCCCGCGTAGTAGCCCATCCCGCGCTTGGCGAAGAGCTTCCAGAGGGCCGTGGTGTGCGCCTGGCCGTAGGCGACCTGGTCGGCCTGGATGATCGCGTTGCGCATGTCGAGCATCGTCGGGTTGGTGGCCGACAGCGACATGCCGCGGGTGATCAGGGTGTCGGCGACCTGGTGGCCGAACGCCTTGCGGATGTCCCACAGCGTCTGTGCCCACACCTCACCCGACGAGTGCACCTCCGGGGACCCGGCGACCAGCACCAGGTCTCCGTAGGTGTAACCCCCCTGGTGGTCGGCGTCGGGGTTGTACGTGTCGTAGCAGGCCTTGGCCTGGGAGCCGACCGCGCAGTCCATCGGCATCGAGCGGAACGGCACCAACGCGCCGTCGGGGTCGGTGCTGCCACCCATGACGTAGCGGCCCTCGTACATCTCGCCGTCCTTGGCGGTGTCCTTCTCGAACCCCTTGGTGACGAGGTAGTCCATGGCGTAGTAGTCGGACCACGCCTCACCCATCGAGCCCGATTGCAGGCTGCTGAGCGTGCCGTTGCCGTCGGCGTCCACCACCAGCCGGTTGGACAGGCCGTGGGTGTACTCGTGCAGGAGGATCGAGGCGTCGAACGCCCCGCTGGACGGCAGGTAGGAGTCGTAGTCGTTCGGGTAGCCGGGCGAGTGCCAGAGGTACATCTGCATCGTGGGCGGCGTGCCGTCGGGCGGGGTGTTCATGTTGGCGTTGTTGATGTGGGCGCTGTCGGGCACACCGTTCTCTGCGTCGGCGTCGGCGCCGTCGAGGACCTGCTGGAGGACCGGGTCACCCCCGGCCGCGGTGAAGTTGCCGGCCTTCGGGGTGAAGCCGATCGCCTTGTCGCTCTGCAGGTAGTCGTGGAACGCGCTGGCGAGGTAGAAGGCGTTGTTCTGGTCGGCCGCCATGTTGGTCTTCCACGAGCCCCCGGCCTGCGCGTCCCAGGTGCAGGGGAACGCCTTGGAGCAGAACTTCGAGAAGCCGAAGCCGGCGTAGGGGCCGTCGCCGACGGTGCCGTCACCGCCGAAGACGTCCTTGGCGGTGTCCGGGAACGTCTTGAGCCTGCCGGTGGCACCCGACTTGGTCCCGGGGACGCCGTACTGCTCCCCGGCACCGATGAGGTTGTCGTCGTCGACGTCGGCCGAGGTGATCACCGAGTCGCCGTTGAGGGTCGTGGCGTTCTTCGACAGCCAGCCCCGCTTGATGAAGTTGACGACCTTCGGGGCGCCCGGGTGGGCGACCTTGCCGTCCTTCTTCGGGCCGGCAGGGGCGCCCGGGTAGTAGTCGTAGACGTAGGCGTCACCGGTCGCGTGGTCGACCGTCGAGCGGCGGTAGAGCGTGGCGTCGGTGGTGGCGTCGACGACGTGCTGGTACGCCGCGTCGCTGCCCGTCTGGGTGTAGGTCGACCAGCCCGCGCGCAGCCCGTGCGAGGTCAGGAACCAGACCTTCTGGGCGAAGTCGCCGTTGGACCAGGTCGTGCGGGCGGCACTGCCGGCGCGGCTCGAGTCGACGGACGAGGCGGCTGCGGCACCGTCCACGTCGGCGGCGGCCGCGGAGCGTGCCCCGCTCGCGGTGAGCTCTCCTCGGGGCGCCGAGGCGGCGAGACCGCTGAGGTCGTGGACGGGTGACCCACTGATCGACAGGAGCCGACCGGTCGAGGTCACCTTCGCCATCAGGCCGTTGCCGAACAGCGGAGTCCCATTGATCCGCTGGGTCCACGACAGGTTGTGGAGGCCGAGGGTGTCGACGTAGTTCTTGCGGAACACCAGGGTGCCGAGGTCGGCGGCGTCGAGGCCGACGAGGTCGGCGTGCGAGCGGACGTAGTCGAGGGCGACGGTGCGGGCCGGGAGTGACGACGGCGCCGTGAGGTAGCCGTCGAGGCGGCCGAGCATCCGTGGCGTGCCGGTCAGCGGGTCGTAGTCGACGTTCGCGAACTGGCCGAGCGATCGCACCTGGGCCCGGGCTGCCGGGGTCTGCTTGCGCACGAGCGCGCCGACCCGCCTGGTCGCCTGCTTCGCCGGCAGCTGCCGGACGTCGACGTTGTCAGGGGCGCGCTCTCTCGAGGCGTCGGCACCGGCGGGGCGGGCCGGCGACGGCGTGGCCGCGGGTGCGGCCGCCGGCCGGGCGGCATCGGCGCCGGGGACCGCGACCAGGGCGAGTCCCAGGGCCAGGCTCCCTGCAGCGACGGCGGTGATCGGACGACGAGCTGAACGCGAACGCGACACGGCGGGGCCTTTTCGTCCAGAGAGTCCATCGACTCAGACTGCGCCGACCCTAGGTCACGTCGGGCTCGGTGCGCACCCCTCGATACGGTCACGCTCATGCGGCACTCTGATCTCGACCCCGCCACACCCGTCCTCGTCGGCGTCGGCCAGTACACCGAGCGCATCGACGACCCGGGGTACGAGGGGCTGTCCGCGGCCGACCTCGCCGGTCGCGCTGCGGCCCGGGCGCTCGAGGACACCGGTGCCGACGCGGCCGCCGTCGCAGCGGCGATCGACACGATCGCGGGCGTGCGCCAGTTCGAGACGTCGACGCCGATCTCCGAGGCGCCGCTCGGCCGGGCCGACAACTTCCCGCGCGCGGTCGCGCAGCGGATCGGCGCGGACCCGGCGTACGCCATCCTCGACGTGGCCGGGGGCCAGTCGCCGCAGGCGCTGGTGACCGAGCTCGCGGGCGCGATCGCGGCCGGTGAGCGCGACGCCGTGCTGGTGACCGGCGCCGAGGCCATCTCGACCGCCCGCTACTTCGCCGACCGCGAGGACAAGCCCGACTTCGACGAGACGGTCGGCGGCCAGCTCGAGGACCGCGGGGTCGGCCTGCGCGGTCTGGTCTTCTGGCAGACCGTCATCCACGGGCTGCTGCAGGCGCCGGAGCAGTACGCCATGTTCGAGAACGCCCGCCGGACGCGCACCGGCCTGACCCGCGAGGAGTACGCCGCGGGCATGGGCGAGCTGTTCGCGCCGTTCAGCCGGGTCGCGGCCGCCAACCCCTACTCCGCCGCGCCGACGGAGCTCAGCGCCCACGAGCTGGTCACCCCCACCGCCCGCAACCGCCCGATCGTCGACCCCTACCCGCGGTTCCTCGTCGCCCGCGACCAGGTCAACCAGGGCGCGGCCGTGCTGCTGACGTCGGTGGCCGCCGCTCGGCGGCTCGGTATCCCCGAGGACCGGTGGGTCTTCCTGCGCGGCCACGCCGACCTGCGCAACCGCGACCTGTTCGACCGCCAGGACCTCAGCCGGCACCCCGTGGCCGGTCTCGCCGTGCGCCACGCCCTCGAGGTGGCGGGCACGACGCTCGACGACGTCACCGCGCTCGACCTCTACTCGTGCTTCCCGGTCGCCGTCTCCAGCGTCCTCGACGAGCTGGGCATCGCGCCCGACGACTCCCGCGGGCTGACCCTGACCGGCGGCCTCCCCTTCTTCGGTGGCGCCGGCAACAACTACTCGATGCATGCCATCGCCGAGGCCGTCGTACGGTGCCGGGCCGACGCCGGCGCGATCACTCTCGTCCTGGCCAACGGCGGGATGCTCTCGAAGTGCTCGGTCGGCGTGTACGCCGCCGAGCCGGCGCCGTGGCGTCCGGACCGCAGCGCCGAGCTGCAGGCGGAGATCGCGGCCTGGCCGGCCCCGGAGTTCGAGCCGCACCCCGACGGCTGGGCGACGCTCGAGACCTACACGGTGCAGCACGGCCGCGACGGCCACGGCCCCGCCATCGTGATCGCCCGTCTCGAGGACGGTGGCGCGCGGGTGATGGCCAACCCGATCGAGGACGACGAGGAGATGTTCGAGCTGCTGGCCGGCCCCGACCCGATCGGCAGCCGGGTCTACGTGCGCGCCTTCGCCGACCGCAACCGGGTCGCCACCGGTCTCGAGCGCATGGACGCCCTCCGGCCCCGCGACGCCGAACCGGACTGGTCCGACTACGACCGTCGCGCCGCGGAGTTCGAGGCCATCCTCTGAGTCAACGCTGCGCGGTTCGGGTACCGGAGGCGCATGGCAACCAACACGCGCACCATCCACGCGACCCCGGAGGCCGTCTGGGACGTGCTCGCCGACGGCTGGCTCTACCCGCTCTGGGTCGTGGGTGCGTCCCGGATGCGTGAGGTCGACGACCACTGGCCCCAGGTCGGCGCACAGCTGCACCACTCCGTGGGGACCTGGCCGCTACTGCTCGACGACCGGACCGAGGTGATCGCGGTCGTGCCCGGCAGCTCGCTGACGCTGCACGCCAAGGCACGTCCCTCGGGCACCGCCCAGGTGACGATCCGCCTGGAGCCGGTCGGCGCCGAGACCCGGGTGGTGATCGAGGAGGACGCGCGGAGCGGTCCGGCACGCCTGGTGCCCAAGGTGCTCCGTGACGTGCCGCTCGGCTGGCGCAACGTCGAGACGCTACGCCGGCTCGCCTACGTCGCCGAGCGTCGCGCGAGCGACTAGCAAGTCGCGGAAGCGGTCTCCCCCGGACCGACTCCGCCCTAGGGTCTCCCCATGATGCTCATCCGGGGCACTTCGCTGACGGGCTTCCGCGAGCTCGTCGACGAGCTCGGGGGCGATCCTGACCGCCTGCTCCGGGACGTCGGGATCTCGGCGAGGTCGATCGGCGACTACGGCGAGTTCATCCCCTACGTCCCGCTGCTCGACGTCCTCGAGCTCGCCGCGCAGACCACGATGACGCCGGACTTCGGACGCCGGCTCGCGACCCGGCAGGGCATCGAGGTGCTGGGCTCGGTCGGCGCCGCGGCCCGCAGCGCACCGACCGTCAAGGCCGCGCTGGCCACCGTCGAGCGCTACCTGCGCGCCTACACGTCCGCGACCGCGACCCGGCTCACGACGCATCCGGGGACCGGCCTGACCGACTTCGAGTTCATCCGGACCGCGAAGGACCAGCTCGCCGCGCCGTACCCCCAGGGCATCGAGCTCACGCTCGGCTTCGGGGTCCAGGTCTTCCAGCTCCTGGTGGACAAGGACTGGCGGCCCGCGCAGGTGCACGTCCCGCACTCGCCGCTCACCGAGCCGGGCGACTACCAGCGCTACTTCGAGGCTCCGGTGGAGTTCCGCGCGCGACGCTGCGGCTACTCGCTGCGCTCCGACGACCTGGACCGGCCGCTGTCCAGCGACGCCGCGACACACGACACCCTGGTCAGCTATCTGCAGGCGGTCGCGCCCTTCACGCCGCAGGGCGTGGTGCCGATGGTCAACGACCTGGTCCGGCGGCTGCTGCCCAGCGGCAACGTCGACCTCGCGACGGTCGCCGACCAGCTCGGCATGCACCCGCGCACGCTCCAGCGACGGCTCGAGGACGAGGGCGTCACCTTCGCCGAGCTCGTCCAGGACGTGCGCCGGCGTACGGCCGAGAACTACCTGCGCGACACCGACATGCCGCTGCGGCACCTGGCGTCGGAGCTCGGCTACCTGGAGCAGAGCGCGTTCTCACGCGCGAGCAGGAGATGGTTCGGGATGAGTCCGCTGGCCTACCGCCGCGAGCTGCAGCTCCGCTGAAGCGAGCCACCCGCAGAACCGTGCTCGCCGATGCAGGCCCGGGAACCCGCACCGACCAACACGAAGTCCTGGTGTGGTGCTGGGTCCAATCCTGGCCGTGCCACCAGCTCGCTGGCTTGCCACGTGGTGACAGCTTTTTGGCATTTCACGACAATCGGACGGCTCACGCTGCTCATTCACGGCCGCGAGCGTGACCGGGCCCACGTCTAGCGCGGGTCGGTGGGTCCGTCGACCGGCAGCTGCGGGACCGGCTTCTTGTCGGACGGGTCGTAGAGCCCGGCCTCCTCGGCGGCGTCGACCTTGCGCAGCTGCTTGACCAGGCTGAAGCCGAGGAAGGCGACCGCGAGGATCAGCCCGATGAAGATCGCGAACGCGACCCAGCCCGCCTTGACGTCGTTGTCGTCGGGCACGTCGTCGACGAGCGAGACCACGAACGTGGCGACCTGGGGAAGGGCGGTGAGCGCGTGCATGGGACCAGTCTCTCAGGCGGGGTTCTCGATGCCGGCGAAGAGGTCGTCCTCCGGCGTCGGGGAGTCGACGAACGACTCGACCAGCTCGAAGTCCTCGGTCGGCCAGGTGTCGGTCTGGATCTCCCGCGGGATGGCGAACCAGAAGCCGTCCGGGTCGATCTGGGTGGCGTGTGCGAGCAGCGCCTGGTCACGGACGCCGAAGTAGTCGGCGCACGGGACCCGGGTCGTGACCCGGGCCTCCCACTCGGGCTCGTCCTTCCACTCCTTGAGCCGCTCCTCCCACGGTGACTCCAGCCCGTGGGCGACCATCGCGTCGTGGATGGCCTGGATCCGCGCCTTGTTGAACGAGTGGTGGTAGTAGAGCTTGAGCACCTGCCACGGCTCCCCGAGCTCCGGGTAGCGCTCCGGGTCGGCGGCGGCCTTGAACGCCTCGACGCTGATCTCGTGGCACTTGATGTGGTCGGGGTGCGGGTAGCCACCGCGCTCGTCGTACGTCGTGAGCACGTGGGGACGGAACTCGCGGATCAGCTTCACGAGCGGGGCGGTCGCCTCCTCGAGCGGCACCAGGCCGAAGCAGCCCTCGGGCAGCGGCGGCTTGGGGTCGCCCTCGGGCCAGCCGGAGTCGACGAAGCCGAGCCAGTCCTGGCGGATCCCGAGGATGTCGCGGGCCCGCTCCATCTCCTGGCGCCGGATCTCGGTGATGTTCTCGAGGATCTCGGGGCGGTCCATCTTCGGGTTGAGGATCGAGCCGCGCTCGCCGCCGGTGCAGGTGGCGACGTGGACGTCGACGCCCTGCGCGACGTACATCGCCGTGCTGGCTGCGCCCTTGCTCGACTCGTCGTCGGGGTGGGCGTGGACGTGCATGAGGCGGAGGCCGGCGCGGGGCTTCGTGGGGTGCTGCGTCACCCGTCCATCCTAGGTGGGACCATTCCTCGGTGACCTCGCAGGACGTCCTCGCCGACCGCTACGGCCCTCCCCGGCCCTGGCGACGGCGTGTGGTGGTCGCCGTGGTGGTGGTCGTCGCGGCTGCGTTCCTCGGCTGGCTCGGCTGGACGATCTGGGCGCAGTCGACGCCGAAGGTCCAGTCCTCGATGATCGGCTTCACGGTCGTCGACGAGCACTCGGCGGTCGCGACCGTCGACATCCACCTCACCGACGCGAGCGTCCACGCGACCTGCACGCTGCGGGCGTACGCCGAGGACCACACCGTGGTCGGCGAGCTCCCCTTCACCCCCACGGGTGACGGCCGGACCGAGCAGGACATCCGGACCGAGCGGCGCGCGAGCTCCGTCGAGCTGATCGGCTGCACGGCGCCGGGGCAGAACCGGCCCCGCTGACCTCCGCTCGACCTGCGTTCGCGGGGTCCGGTTGTTAGACTCGCCGGTCTGACTGTCCCGCAGGGCCGTCCAGCGACCGGCCCGGCGCGTTATTTCGTGCGGCCGTCGCGGCCGACCTCAGGACACCCACCGACGATCGGCGGCGAGTACCGCCGTACCTCGATGCAAGCAGGAGTAGACCCATGACGCAGTCCGACCAGGGCACCATCTGGCTGACCCAGGAGGCTTTCGACAAGCTCCAGCAGGAGCTCGAGAACCTCAAGGGTCCCGTGCGCCAGGAGATCATCGCCAAGATCAGCGCTGCCCGCGACGAGGGTGACCTCAAGGAGAACGGCGGCTACCACGCCGCTCGCGAGGAGCAGGGCAAGCTCGAGGGCCGGATCCGCCAGCTCGCCGACATGCTCGAGCGCGCCGAGGTGGGCGAGACCCCCGCGGACGACGGTGTCGTCGGCCCGGGCATGAAGGTCACCTACAAGTTCGTGGGCGATGACGACGACGACGCCGAGACGTTCCTCCTCGGCGCCCGCGAGATGGAGGACTCCGACGCGGGCCTCAAGGTCTACTCCCCGCAGTCACCCCTCGGCTCCGCCATCACCGGCGCCAAGAAGGGCGACACCGTCGCCTACGAGGCGCCCAACGGCAAGGAGCTCAAGGTCGTCGTCCTGGACGCGGTGCCCTACACGGGCTGACCCGAGCACAGCCGAGTCGGCGCATCACTCGAAGACGCGGTAGCCGTGCTCGCGGAGGCGGGCCAGGACCAGCTCGGTGTGCGGGGCACCCCGGGTCTCCAGCTGGAGGTGGACCTCGACCTCGTCGAGGTGCAGTGACGGCGAGATGCGCTCGTGGGCGACCTCGAGCACGTTGGCGCCGGCCTCGCTGACGTCGGTGAGCAGGTGCGCGAGCCCGCCGGGGACGTCCGGGATGCAGACCCGGAGGTTGAGGTAGCGCGCCGCCGCGGCCATGCCGTGCCGGATCACCTTGCCGAGCAGCAGCGGGTCGATGTTGCCGCCGGAGAGGACCGCCACCGCAGGCGTCTCGAACGCGTCCGGGTGGTCGAGCACGGCCGCCACCGCGGCGGCACCGGCCGGCTCGACGAGCAGCTTCGCGCGCTCGAGCGTCGCGAGCACCGCGCGGGCGAGCGAGTCCTCGGAGACGGTGATGACCTCGTCGACGTGGTCGCGCACGGCGGCGAAGGTGATGTCACCCGGGCGACCGACGGCGATGCCGTCGGCCATCGTGCTCATCGACGCCAGTGGCAGCGGGCCACCGTGGGCGAGCGAGCCGGGATAGGCCGCCGCGCCGGCGGCCTGCACACCGACGATCCGCACGTCGGGACGGAGCGCTTTGACCGCGATCGCGATCCCGGCCAGGAGACCGCCGCCACCGGTCGGCACGATCACCGTCCGGGCATCGGGCACCTGCTCGAGGATCTCCAGCCCGGCAGTCCCCTGGCCGGCCACGATGTCGACGTGGTCGAACGGGTGGATGAAGACCGCGCCGGTGCGCTCGGCGAAGGCCCGCGCCCCCACCATCGCGTCCTCGAGGTAGCGGCCGTGGAAGACCACGTCGGCGCCGTACCCGCGCGTCGCCTTCTCCTTCGGGATCGGCGCGCCCTCCGGCATGAACACGGTGGCCTTGATGCCGAGCAGCTGCGCGGCGAGCGCGACACCCTGGGCGTGGTTGCCGGCTGACGCCGCGACGACCCCGTGCGCGCGCTCCTCGGCCGAGAGCCGGGAGATCCGGACGTAGGCGCCGCGGGTCTTGAACGACCCCGTGCGCTGGAGGTTCTCGCACTTGAGCGAGACCGGTCCGCCGGCGAGCGCCGAGAGCCAGCGCGAGTCCTCCATCGGCGTCTCGATGGCGACGCCGTCGAGCACCCGGCGGGCCTCCTCGATGTCGGCCAGGCTGACGGTCGGCACGTCACTCATCGGGGTCCCCCTCGATCGACACCGTCTCCCCGGTCTCCTCGTAGTCCTCCTCCAGCTCCTCCACGGGATCGTCCCCTGGACTGGTGTACGACGCGAGGTGCTGGACGACGGCGTTGACCGCGGCGGCGATCGGCACGGCGACGAGCGCACCCGCGATCCCGGCGATCAGGATGCCGGCGGCGATCGCGAGGATGACCGCCAGCGGGTGGACCGAGACCCACCGGCCCATGAGGAACGGCTGGAGCACGTGTGCCTCGAGCTGCTGGACGCCGATGATGACGGCGAGCATCAGCAGGGCCGTGATCGGGCCGTTGGCGACCAGGGCGACCAGGACCGCGACGGTGCCGGCGACGGTCGCGCCGACGAGCGGGACGAAGGCGCCCAGGAAGACCAGTACGCCGATGGCGAGCACGAACGGCACCCCGAGGACCGCGGCTCCCACCGCGATGCCGATGGCGTCGGTCAGGGCGACGATCACGGTCGCCCGCACGAACTGGGTCAGCGAGATCCAGGCGACCCGGCCCGAGCTGTCGACGTGGCCGCGCGCGGCGCGGGGCGACAGACGGACCATCCAGGCCCAGATCCGCTCGCCGTCGGCGAGGAAGAAGTAGGTCGAGAAGAGCACGATGAAGAAGCCCGCGAACACGTGGCCGACCGCCGAGCCGACCTCGGTGACCCGGCCGACGACCTGACCGCTGTCGGACTGCTTGGTGATCGCGTCCTGGGCACGGTCGATCAGGTCGTTGATCTGCGAGTCGCTGGCGTGCAGCGGGCCGTCCTTGAGCCAGTCCTTGATCTCGCCGAGGCCGGCGACCGTCTGGTCGGCGAGGTCGGTGGCTCCGTTGGCGATCTGCTGGCCCGCGAGGGTCAGCAGGAGCGCGACGAAGGCGATGCCCGTGATCACGACGCCGAGCGCCGCCAGCCCGCGGGGAATCCCGATCCGGGTCAGCCCGTCGACGATCGGGATGACCAGAGCGGTGATCAGCAGCGCGATCACGACCGGCAGGACGACCTCGGCGAGGAAGCCGACCGCCAGGAAGATCACCCCCGCGGCGGCGACGATGACCAGGAACCGCCACGCCCACGCGGCGGCGAGGTCGACGCCCCACGGCACCTGGCGGCTCACCGGCGTCGATCCGCCGGCCACCACCGGCATGTCCAGCTGCGCCTGCCGCTCGTCGCGCAGCTGCGTGAACTGGTGCGCGATGCGGGCCGCGAGGCGTGCCTCGCGCTCCTCGGTCTCGGAGGTCGGGTGATGTCGCCGGTTGATCCTCGGCAGCCGACGCCGAGAGGATGCGGGCTCGTCGGGCACCAGCGGCCCGTCAGCGTCGTTGCTCACGGCGACAACGTACCCATACAGCGCCTAGTCCAGCGCACGCTCGAGGTCGGCGATCAGGTCGTCGGCGGTCTCGATGCCGACGCTGAGCCGGACCAGGTCGCCCGGCACCTCGAGATCGGTGCCGGCGACGCTCGCGTGGGTCATCCGGCCCGGGTGCTCGATGAGCGACTCGACACCGCCGAGCGACTCGCCCAGGGTGAAGACCTCGGTGCGCTCGCAGACCTGGAGCGCGTGCGACTCACCCCCGGTGACGCGGAACGACACCATCCCGCCGTACCTCTTCATCTGGCGCTGGGCGACCTCGTGGCCCGGGTGCGTCTCGAGGCCGGGGTAGATCACCTCGCCGACCTTCGGGTGGCTGGTCAGGAAGTCGACGACCTTCTCGGCGTTGTCGCAGTGGCGCTCCATCCGCAGCGCCAGCGTCTTGAGCCCGCGCAGGGTCAGCCAGGCGTCGAACGGTCCGGCGACCGCACCCATGGCGTTCTGGTGGAAGGTGATCTTCTCGGCGAGGTCGAGGTCCTTGACGACGAGCGCGCCACCGACGACGTCGGAGTGGCCGCCGCAGTACTTCGTCGTCGAGTGGACGACGACGTCGGCCCCGAGGCTCAGCGGCTGCTGGAGGTACGGCGAGGCGAAGGTGTTGTCGACGACGAGCAGCGCGCCCGCGTCGTGGGCGATCGTCGCCAGCGCCTCGATGTCGCCGATGTTGAGCAGCGGGTTGGTGGGCGTCTCGACCCAGACCAGCCTCGTCTCGCCGGGGCGGATCGCGGCGGCGACCTTGTCGAGGTCGGAGACCGGCGCCGGGCTGTGGTCGAGGCCCCAGACCTTCTCGACCTTGTCGAAGAGCCGGAACGTGCCGCCGTACGCGTCGTCCGGGATCACCACGTGCTCGCCGGGGCGGCACAGGGCGCGGACGAGGGTGTCCTCAGCGGCGAGGCCCGAGGCGAACGCGAAGCCGCGCTCGCCCTCCTCCAGGGCCGCGATGTTGCCCTCGAGGGCGGTGCGGGTCGGGTTGGCCGAGCGGCTGTACTCGTAGCCGCCGCGCAGGCCGCCGACGCCGTCCTGCTTGTAGGTGCTGGTCGCGTAGATCGGCGGGATCACCGCACCCGTGTGCGGGTCGGGCTCGTAGCCGGCGTGGATCGCACGCGTCTCGAAGCCCGACTTGTTCCTGTGCTGCTGGGAGGTCATGGGTCGAGGCTAACGGGGGTTTCGAGACAGGCGCAGAGCGCCTTCCTCAACCACCGTCGGACGGGAACGCCACGGTCACCGCCGTTGTTACAGACTGTGCATCATCACTCCGAAAGAAGGAGAACCCGTGTTCCTCACCCGCAAGGCTCAGCTGGTGGCCCCCGAGCAGACCCTCACCGGCCGCAGCGAGCGCAACTTCCCCCTCTCCGAGAAGCACCGCGTCCTCGACGCGCCCCTCGTCACCGACGAGGTGCCCGAGGGCTACGAGGTCGCGTTCTTCGGCCTGGGCTGCTTCTGGGGCGCCGAGGAGATCTACTGGCAGCTGCCGGGTGTCTGGTCGACGTCGGTCGGCTACGCCGGCGGCACGACCCCGCACCCGTCGTACGAGGAGGTCTGCTCCGGTGCGACCAACCACACCGAGGCCGTCCGGATCGTGTTCGACCCGTCGGTCGTGTCGTACGCCGACCTCGTGAAGAAGTTCTTCGAGGTCCACGACCCGACGCAGGGCTTCCGCCAGGGCAACGACGTCGGCACGCAGTACCGCTCGGCGATCTACTTCACCAGCCCCGAGCAGGAGCAGACCGCCCGCGAGCTGACGAAGGTCTACGGCGACGAGCTCAGCCGGCGTCGGCTCGGTGACATCACCACCGAGATCCGCGAGGCCCCGACGTACTACTACGCCGAGGACCACCACCAGCAGTACCTCGCGAAGAACCCGTTCGGCTACCGCTGCCACAGCAACACCGGCGTCAGCTTCCCCGCCTGACCGTCTGACGCTGTCGTATCCGCCTCTGCCCGTTCGTGGAACGGGTGGAGGTGGGCGACCGGCCCACCGCTGACCTGAGGAGCAGACATGGCGAAGTACCTGATCTTCTTCAACCAGCAGTGGGTGGGCGACCACTCCGAGGAGTGGTTCATCTCGCGCGGCCCGACCTCGATGGCGGTCGCCCGCGAGATGCAGGAGGCCGGCGTGTGGGTCTTCGGCGGCGGGCTCGAGGAGGAGGTCGACGAGGCCTTCAGCGCCGACGCGACCAGCGGGACGCTGCTCATCACCGACGGTCCGTTCGTCGAGACCAAGGAGCACCTCGGCGGCTTCTGCGTCGTCGACGTCCCCGATCGGAAGACCGCTGAGTACTGGGCGGGCCGGGTCGCGGAGGGCTGCGGGTGGCCGCAGGAGGTCCGGCGCTTCAAGTCCGGGCCGATGAGCGACTGACGATGACCCCCGGCCATTGCCCTGCTGTCAGACTGGACAGGTGACCGAGCTCCCCCGCAAGGCCGTGTCGCGGACAGCCAGGCTGGCCGCGCTGCCGCTGGGGTACGCCGGACGCAGCGCGCTCGGGCTCGGCAAGCGGATCGGCGGCAAGCCCGCCGAGGCCGTGATGAGCGACATCCAGCAGCGCACGGCCGAGCAGCTGTTCCGCACCCTGGGCGAGCTCAAGGGCGGGGCGATGAAGTTCGGCCAGGCGCTGTCGGTGCTCGAGGCGGCGCTGCCCGAGGAGATCGCCGGCCCCTACCGCGAGCAGCTGACCCGCCTCCAGGACTCCGCGCCGCCGATGCCGACGCAGCAGGTCCGCGAGGCCCTGGCCCGCGACCTCGGCCAGGACTGGAAGGAGCAGCTGGTCTGGCTCGACGGCGGCCCGACCGCCGCCGCGTCGATCGGCCAGGTGCACCAGGGACGCTGGCACGACGGCCGCGACGTCGCCGTGAAGGTGCAGTATCCCGGCGCGGGCGACGCGCTCCGCTCCGACCTGCGGCAGCTCTCGCGCCTGGCCCGGACCATGGGCAGCCTGGTCCCGGGGATCGACGTCAAGCCGCTGATCGCCGAGATGCAGGCGCGCACCGAGGAGGAGCTGGACTACCGGCTCGAGGCCGAGGCGCAGCGCACCTTCGCCGAGGCCTTCCGCGACGACCCGGACTTCGTCGTGCCCGACGTGGTCGCCGCCGGCGACACGACGCTGATCACCGAGTGGATGGAGTCGACCTCGTCGCTGGCCGCCGTGATCGCGTCCGGGACGCAGGAGGAGCGCAACCACTACGGCGAGCTGTTCGTCCGGTTCCTCGTCGAGGGTCCGGCGCGCACCGGGATGCTGCATGCGGACCCGCACCCGGGGAACTTCCGGATCCTGCCGACCGAGCAGGGGCAGCTCGGCGGGATGGGCATCCTCGACTTCGGGGCCGTGGCGCGGCTCGCGGACGGCGCCCTGCCGCTCGCGATGGGCTCGCTCATCCGGATCGCCGCCATCGAGGACGACGAGACCCTGCTGGCCGGGCTCCGCGAGGAGGGGTTCATCAAGGACCGCACCTCGATCGACCCCGCGCTGCTCCTCGACTACCTGTCACCCTTCGTCGAGCCGACTCAGGTCGAGCGGTTCCAGTTCTCGCGGGAGTGGATGCAGGCGCAGTTCCAGCGGGTCAACAACCCGCGGGACCCGTCGTACACGGTGGCGCTGAAGATCAACCTGCCCCCGTCGTACCTCCTGATCCACCGGACCTGGCTGGGTGCGATCGGGATCCTGAGCCAGCTCGAGGCCGAGGTGCCCTTCCGGGCGATCCTGACCGAGTACCTGCCCGGCTTCGCCGAGCCGAGCTGAGCACCAGCCCGGACGCCGCGAGGCAGGCGACGCCGCACGCCGGCCACAGCGCGGCCGGTGCGACGGCGTAGACCACTCCCCCGATCGGCCCGGCCAGCAGGGTGCCACTGGTGGCCGCCCCGGAGTAGAGGCCCTGGTACTGCCCGACCAGGTGGTCGGGCGCCGCGTCCAGCACGTGGGCGGTCGCGGTCGTCTTGTAGAGGATCTCGCCCGCCGTCAGCACCACCATGGCGAGGACGGCGACCCCCACGGTCACCGGCAGCCCGAACATCGCCGTGCCGACGCCGACGAGCGCGTAGCCCGTCGCGATGATCGGGTAGGCCGACCGCCGGCGCAGCCACAGCGCCACAGGCACCTCCAGCACCAGGATGAGGCCAGACCCGACGGCAATGAGGGCGGTGTAGAGCCCGATGGGCTGCCCTTCGTCGCGCAGATGCAGGGGCAGCGTCGTGTAGAGCTGGCGATAGACCAGGTCGACCAGGACGACGGCGCTCAGCAGGATGACCAGCGCCCGGTCGGCCCGCAGGGCGGTGAGCAGGCTCGGCCCGTCGCCGAGAACGGGTCCGGTCGCTTCCTCGGTCGGGAGGAACGACCACACGGCGACGGCGACGACGACCGTGAGCACGCCGTCGACCACGAAGAGGGCGGCGTAGCTCTGCGAGACGAGCAGCGCTCCGAGCGGCGGACCGAGCACGAAGCCGGCGTTCGACGCCGCCCGGCCGATCGCCACCGACGTACGCCGGTCCCCGCGCGGCACCGCCAGCGCGATCAGCGCTCCGGTCGAGACGCTCGAGGTCGCCGCAAGGTAGGACGACACCGGGAGCACGACCACCAGCGCTGCCACGGGCAGCCACGGGACCGCGAGCACCAACCCGCCCGCTGCGACCGAGGTGACCAGCAGCACCGGTCGGTGGCCGTGCCGGTCGCCCCACCGGCCGCCGGTGAAGCTGCCGAGGAGGAGTCCGACGCCGGAGGTCCCCGCGACCAGACCCGCAACCGCGACCGGCAGGTCGCGTGGGCCGGTCAGGTAGAGGGTCAGGAAGAGCATGAGGAACGAGCTCGTCGAACCGACGAACCGGGCCACCGCCAGCGCCCACACCACCCGTGGCACGTCACGCACGTCGACCTCCTCGCCCTCAGTTTCTATTAGAGACTTACTCTAGGATGCGGACATGGCCCACCGCACCCCCGAGGACGACTGCGGGGTCGCGCACGCGGTCGGGGTGCTCGGCGACGCGTGGTCGGTCCTGGTGCTGCGCGAGGTCGCGCGGGGCAGCACCCGCTTCGAGCAGGTGCTCGCCGGGACCGGCATCTCGCGCAAGGTCCTCGCGCAGCGGCTGGCCTCCCTCGTCGACGCCGAGGTGCTCGAGAAGGTGCGCTACCAGGAGCACCCGGACCGCCACGACTACCGGTTCACGCCGCGTGGGCGGGCGGCCCTGCCCGTGCTCGCGGCACTCCAGGAGTGGGGCGACACCTGGGTCCTGGGTGACGGGACCACGCAGGCGACGGCCGGACCGGACAGCGCCGAGGCCCACCGGGTCGCGGCCCTCGTGGGCACGCGGGTGCCGTCGCTGCGCGAGGACCCGGTCGCGGACGCGGCGTACACCGTCGTCTACTGCTATCCCGGCACGGCCCTCCCCGGCATCGACGCCGTGCCCGGCGGCCCGGGCTGCTCCCTCGAGTCGTGCACCTACCGCGACCGGCTCGACGAGTTCGCCGCACTCGGCGCGGGCGTGGTCGGGGTGAGCACCCAGCGGGCCGAGGAGCAGGCCGCCTTCGCTGAGGTCAACAAGATCCAGTTCCCGCTCGTCTCCGACGTCGAGCTCGAGCTCGCGACCGCCCTGCGGCTGCCGACCTTCCGGCACTCCGGTGCGACGCGGCTCAAGCGGCTGACCCTGGTCGTCGACGCGGATCGAGTCGTGCGCGGCACGCTCTTCCCCGTGCGCGACGTGACCGGCAGCGTCGAGGACGCCCTCGCGCTCGTCGCGTCGCTCGCCTGACCTACTCCCCGACCTCGCCGTCGATCCACTCGCGGATCAGGTCGGCGTGGCCGTTGTGGCGGGCGTACTCCTCGACCATGTGGGCGAGGATCCAGCGCATCGAGAACGGCGTGCCGGCGCGTCCGGCCCGCACGGAGAGCTGACCCAGGTCGGCGACCTTGGCGATGATCGCGTCCGACGCGGTGACCGCGTCGTCGAGCATCGCCCGGAGCTCCTCGGGGGTGTCCTCGGTGGCGCTGTGCCAGTCCCAGTCGGCGTCCGCCTTCCAGTCGACCGAGGCCCACGGCTCGGCGTACTCGTGGCCCTCGAAGACGCAGTCGAACCACCAGTGCTCCACGAAGGCGAGGTGCTTGAGCATCCCGCCGAGCGTCATCGTCGACGGTGCGAGGCAGATGTCGAGCTGGTCCGCGTTCAGACCGGCCGTCTTCAACCGCAGCGTGTCGCGGTGGTAGTCGAGGTAGCCGACCAGCGTCGCCTTCTCGTCGGCGGCGAGGGGCGGGTCGATCCGGTCGACGGTCATCGGGGGCTCCTCGAGGTGATGCAGTACGTCGTCCCGACCGGGTCGGTGAGGACGGTCCACTCGTCGTTGGCCGGCCCGACCGTCGCGCCGAGCGCGACGTGACGGGCGACCTCGGAGTCCCGGTCGTCGGTGGCCAGGTCGAGGTGCGCACGGACCTCGCCACCGTCGTCGTCGAGCCGCTGGACGAGCCAGCGCAGCGGCTGCTCGTCGGGCGGCTGGAGCCGCTCGAACTCGGGGCTGTCGACGTCGGTCAGCTCCCAGCCGGTGAGGTCCTGCCAGAACGCCACCTCGACGTCGTACGCCGTGGGCGGCACGTCGAGGCAGACCTGGTCGACCATCGAGCGATGTCCGCCCGGCCAGGTCGTCGGGCGGGGTCGTCGCGTGGCCTCGTGCCGCACGAAGCAGAAGACGAAGCCACCGGGCGAGCGGAGGACGACGTAGCCCTCCTCGTGGCGGACGAGCACGTGGCCACCGAGCTCGATCGCGGCCTCGGCGGCGACCTGCGGGTTCTCGACGTGGAGGTCGAGGTGGATCCGGCCGTCCCCGTCACCGACCCGCTGCACCCGGAGGTAGTCGTCGCCGTCGGGCGGGACCAGGGTCGCGAACTCACCGTCGCTCCCCCGCCGCTCGGAGAGCGCGTAGCCGGTGACGTCCTGCCAGAAGGCGACGGCCTCGTCGAAGCCGTCGGCCGGGAGGTCGAGGAAGGCGCTGACCCAGAACGGGGTGGTCGTCATGCCACGGACTTGTGGAGGACGGCGCCGGTGGGCGTGATCCGTACGTCGTCGCCCTCGGCGGCCCCGGTCCCGTCGACGAGCAGGCTCATGCCGCCCTCGGTGAGCGGCGGGAAGAGCAGCGTGACCTCGGGGTTGGCGCCGACGTTGGCCACCGAGCCGCGACCCGGGGTGACGACCACGAGCGCGTCTCCCTCGACGACAGCTCGCACGGAGACCGCCTTCACCCGGCCGTCCTTCGAGGTCAGCAGGTAGCCCCGGTCGAAGTCGGCGAGGGTCTTCGGCAGGTCTGCCAGGTCGACGAGAACGCTCATCCGGGGTCCCCGCGGAATCGGGGGATGGAGGAGCGAAGCGGGGGAAGCCCGCGATTTCGTGGGGTGGGGCTCATGCCTCGAGGCTATCGACCCAGCGCTCTCCTGCCACCGTGGTTTCCGCGCCGCCGCCGGTCAGCTCGGCGACCAGAGCCGCGAGCCGCGGCTCGTCGTGGGGTCGTACGCCGAGGACGAGCTCGACCCGGGCGGCGTACGACGTGTCGAGGACGGCGATGCCGCGGTCGCGCAGCTCGCTCTCGACCCGCCCGGCGTCGGCGTGGTCGAGCTCGAGCGTGTGCTCGCGCACCAGCACGCGACGGAGCGTGCCCGCCTCGTCGAGGGCGGCGCGCACGGCATCGCCGTACGCACGGACGAGGCCACCGGCGCCGAGGAGCGTGCCGCCGAACCACCGGGTGACGACCGCGACGACGTCACTCACCCCGGATCCGCGGAGCACCTCGAGCATCGGGGCGCCGGCCGTGCCGGCGGGCTCCCCGTCGTCGGACGAGCGCTCGACCTGCCCGATCCGGATGGCCGAGCAGTGGTGGCGGGCGTCCCAGTGCTCCTTGCGGAGCCGGTCGACGACCGCGCGGGCGGCGTCCTCGTCCTCGACCCGGACCAGCGTGCAGAGGAAGCGGGACCGCTTGACCTCGATCTCCGCCTCGGCGTCGCGCGCGATCGTGAGGTAGCTGCTCATGACCAGACGCCGAACACGTCGCCGCCGATCCGGACGATGAACGCAGACACGACGACGATGAAGAAGACCCGGACGAAGCGAGCGCCGCGGGAGACGGCGGTGCGCGCCCCGACGTACCCGCCGACGACGTTGCAG
This sequence comes from Nocardioides pollutisoli, assembly GCF_040045055.1. Lineage (NCBI taxonomy): Bacteria > Bacillati > Actinomycetota > Actinomycetes > Propionibacteriales > Nocardioidaceae > Nocardioides > Nocardioides pollutisoli. Next base: position 2,600,663 of record NZ_JBDZDU010000001.1, on the reverse strand, counting down.
ACCGCCATCACCACCGCGACCTTCCAGACGATCGCGCCCTGGGGCGCGAAGACCAGGATGGCGGCGAGGTTGGTGGCCAGGTTGGCGAGCTTCGCCTTCGCGGACGCCTCGAGGAAGCTGTAGCCCATCAGGCCGACCAGGGTGATGACGAAGAAGCTGCCGGTGCCCGGCCCGAGGGCGCCGTCGTAGAAGCCGATCGCCAGGCCCGTGCCCATGGCGGCGATCAGGTGCCGGTGGCCGGAGAACCGCAGGACCGTCTCCTCGCCGAGGTCGGGCTTGAGGAGCACGTAGGCGCCGACCACGATCAGCGCGACCAGGACGATCGGCTCGAACGCGTCCCGCGGGATCTGGCTGGCCACCAGCGCGCCCGCGGCCGACCCGGCGAAGGCGAAGAGCATCAGCGGGAGGAACGTCCTCGGATCGGGGCGGATCCGGCGGTAGTACGTCGCCGCGCTGACCGTCGTGCCGCTGAACGCGGCGACCTTGTTCGTCGCGAGGATCTGCACGGGCGCGGCGCTCGGCATCCCGAGCAGCAGCGCCGGCAGCTGGATCAACCCGCCACCGCCGACCACCGCGTCGACGAAGCCCGCCGCGAGCGCTGCCAGACCGAGCAGGGCGAGCACGGTGGCGGAGACGTCGGTCATCTGCCTCTTTCGGTGGTCGAGTAGCGAGCGTCAGCGAGCGTATCGAGACTCCAAGCCGACCCCCAGTCGGCTCCAAGAGGGCCGCGACATGGTCTCCCCACCAAGCCGAACCCCCCACGAAAGAGAGACCCTCATGCACCGCCGCTGGCTGAGCCGGACGCTGATCGCGTTCGCCGCCCCCGCCCTGACCGTCACCGTCCTCGCGTCGTCCGCCACCGCGGGCACCGTGGACGTCCCCACCATCGACGAGGTCGCCAGGATCTACCCGCACCTCGACGGCGGCACCGCCTCCGAGTCGGCCGTGCAGGTCTACGGTCCTGCCAAGAAGTGCACCACCAAGGTGATCAAGGGTGCGAGCGGCAGGTCCGCGTCGTACTCGCCCGACTACAGCTCCGGCGACCCGAACGTCTACGTGGTCGACGGTGAGCACCCGATGATCTCGGTCCAGGCCTACGAGTTCCCGACCCCGAAGGCGGCGATCGCCTACCTCCACGGCTACGCGAAGTACACCAAGGACTGCCCGACCGGTGGCGGCTCCGGTGGCGGCGGCGGTGGCGGCGGCAAGCCGGACTGCACCTCGAAGATGACGAAGATCAAGTTCACGCTCGGCGACGAGCGCTGGGGCTACCAGATGCGGTCGACCTGCCGGATCGCGGGCCAGACGACCTCCTCGGTCTTCAACATGCTCTTCGTGCGCAAGGGCAAGTTCATCGTCTACGCGACCGCGATGTCGATGGACACCTCTGCCCCGTCGATCCCGAAGTCGGTCGACCTCACGGCACTCGCCCTGAAGTCGGTCTGAGCGCAGCGGCGCGCGGACGGGTTCGGCCGTTCCACGGTCTGAACCCGTCCGCCGTGCCACGATCACGCCCATGACCCGCCATCGGCTGACTCGGGCGCTGATCGCGCTCGCCGTCCCTGCCCTCCTCGTCCCCGCCCTCGCCACCTCGGCCACCGCCGACCCCGGGCCATCGGCCACGCCGACCCTCGCCCAGGTCGCCGAGATCTACCCGCACCTGGACGGCGGGACCGCGGACGCGACGCACGAGAAGGTCTACGAGCCGAGCAAGAGCTGCAAGGACGGCGACCCCATCAAGGGCGCCTCCAGCAAGACGGTGACCTACTCGGCCCCCATGGACTCCCCGTCCGACTACGAGGTGACCGGTGCGAAGCCCTCCGTCGCAGTCTCGGTCGTACGGCTCCCCTCGACCAAGGTCGCGCGGGACTACCTGGCCGTCGGGCGGGTCGAGACGAAGAAGTGCACCGACGACGACCCGCACTCCAAGCTGACGGTCACGACCATCCCCTTCCGGGTCGACGGGCAGCACTGGGGCTACCGGTTCCGCTGGACGACCAAGGGCTCCATCACGATCGTGAACGCACTTTTCGCCCGCACCGGTCGCACGGTGGTGAGCGTGATGAGCATGTCGCTGGAGGGCCGGAAGGCGCCGTCGACCCCGAAGACGATCGACCTGATGAGGCTCGCGCTCAGGACGCTCTGAGCGACTCTCTAGAGTCGGTGGGTGCGCATCGTCTCGTTGCTCCCCTCCACCACGGAGATCCTCTTCGCCATCGGCGCCGGTGACGACGTCGTCGGCGTGACCTTCGAGTGCGACTTCCCCGCGGAGGCGCGGACCCGACGCATCGTCTCGACCTCCGCCATGCCGGAGGGACTGTCCGCCGCCGAGATCGACGCGTACGTCGTCGGCGCGATGTCGCGCGGCGAGGATCTCTACCACCTGTCGGCCGACGCGCTGGCCGACCTCGACGCCGACCTGGTCGTCACCCAGGACCTGTGCGCCGTGTGCGCGGTCGACGTCTCCGTCGTGGACGACGCCCTCGCGCACCTCGGCTGCACCGCCGAGGTCCTGACGATCGACCCGCACACGCTCGACGAGGTGTTCTCCTCGATCCTGCTGCTCGGCCAGGCGACCGGGTGTGCGCCGGCCGCCGCTGCCCTGGTCGCCTCCTTGCGCGCCCGCCTGGCGGCGGTCGAGGCACGCGTGGCCGGGCTTTCCCGGCCGCGGGTGATGCTGCTCGAGTGGACCGACCCGCCGTACGCACCGGGACACTGGGTGCCCGAGATGATCGTCGCCGCCGGAGGCACCTCTGTCCTCGGCAAGCCCGGCGCGAAGTCGGAGCGCGTGCTGTGGGAGTCGGTCCACGAAGCTGCCCCGGACGTGATCGTCTGCGCGCCGTGCGGCTACGACCTGGCGGGAGCTCAGTCGCTCGCGGACGACCTGGAGGCCTCCGGCGTCCTACCTGCGGGCGTCCCTGTCCACGCCGTCGACGCCAACGCTGCCTGGGCCCGCCCCGGCACCCGCCTGGTCGACGGGGTCGAGGAGCTCGCGGCGATCCTGCACCCGGCCTGAGCGGATCGCCGCCCTGAGCAGCCCGAAAGCGCCGATGCAGATCCAGGTGAAATTGAGCGCGGTCGACGGCCAGGCTCCGTAGTAGGCGGTGTTGAGCATCAGGAACGCCCCGCCCACGAGGTTCATGAGCTGGAAGGCGAGTCCGGTCGCGTGGATGCGCGACACGGTGACCAGCGCGTAGGCGCCGACCAGCAGCGCCATGCCGGCCCAGCCGAGCACGTTGACGACGATCACGGTCACATCCACCGGACCATCCTTGCTCACCGTGCGCCCGCCGTTGTCGGTGGGCGCACGTAGACATGTCCCATGAGTGGGACAACCGTGGCCGAGGAGGCCGAGCACTACCTGTGGGCGGTGGCGGAGCGCGAGCCACAGGAGCGCGAGTGCCTGGTCTGCTTCGTGGCGCGCACGGTCGAGGAGCTCGGCTGCGACTCCACCCTGCTGTGGGCGACAAGGTTCCGCGACCTGCGCTCTCCGACCGCGACGGCGCTCGAGCGTCGCTACCGGGCGATGGCGGTGCGCTGCGACTGCCTGATCCCGCAGAAGGCACACCAGCTGGTCCGCGAGCTGCTGGTCCGCGACCTCCACACCGACGAGCTCGAGCGGCCGGCTCAGCTGCCCCCGTGCGCCGGAGTGCGCCGCACCAACGTGCGCCCCTGCGCCAACTGGGAGCGGAGCTTCATGGCCGGCTACCCCGACTGAGACGTCAGTCGCCGACCCAGAAGCCACGGCCACCGAACCAGTCGCCGTAACCGCCGCCGCCGAAGGCGCCCCCGCGGCCGCGGGAGCCGAGGTAAGAGCCGACCACGGCGGCGCCCAGGTCGTCGAGCTCGGGAGCGACGACGCGGCCCTCGACGCGCTTGGCCATCGAGTCGATGAAGCGGGCCAGCCCCGGGTCCTCGCCGAGGCGGAAGAACGTCGTCTGCGCGCCGAGGCGGCCGGCGTTGTCGAGCTCGCGGACGGCGTACGCGACCGTGAGCGGGTGGGGCGGGTAGGAGAAGAAGACCTCGCCGTCGGGCTCGAGGTGCGACGTCGGCTCGCCGTCGGTGACGATCAGCAGCACCGGCTGGGCGTTGGGGTGCTTGCGGAAGTGGCGGTTGGCGAGCAGCAGCGCGTGGTGGAGGTTGGTGCCCTTGTCCCACATGGCGTCGAGGCCGGTGAGGTGCTCGATGTCCATCACCTCGGCGTGCCGGCCGAAGCCGATCAGCTGGAGGTCGTCGCCGCGGAAACGCGACTTGATCAGCGTGTGGAGAGCGAGCGCGGTGCGCTTCATCGGCACCCAGCGGCCGTCCATCGCCATCGAGAACGACGTGTCGACGAGCAGTGCCACGGCCGCCTGCGTGCGCGCCTCGGTCTCCTGGACCTCGACGTCGCGGATGCTCAATAAAGGTTCGCTCACACCACCATCGGTGGTTGCGCCCGCCTTCGGCGAGCGTGCCTCTGCCGCTCGACGCACCACGCCGTTGAGCATGGTGCGCGGGACGTCCCACGGCTCGGTGTCGCCGAAGGCCCACTCGCGGGTCGCGCCGGACAGGTCGCCCGCCGCACCGGCTCGCTGGAGCTCGCGGTTGCCCTGGCGACCGGACATCCGGTCGGCGACGTCGCGCAGGAGCGCCTTGCCGAGCTGGCGCATGGCCTTCGGCGTCAGCTTGAGCTGGCCGTCGGAGCCGCGCTTGAGGGTGCCGGAGTCGCGCAGCGCCTTCTCGAGCTGCTGCAGGGTCCGGGCGTCGACCGCCGCCTCGTCGCCGAGCTGGCGGGCGAGCTTGTCGAGGTCGAGGTCGTCCATCCGCGCGCCGCCGTACGACTGCGAGAGCTGGTCGGAGAGCTCGTCGAGGTCGGCGAGGTCCTGGAAGACGCCGGTGCCGTCGCCGAGGCCGAGGCCCTGCTCGCCGTCCATCCGCTCCGAGCTGCCCCAGTCCTCGCCGGGCCGCATCGCCTGGAGGTTGGCGTCGAGCTGGTTGAGCGACCGCATCAGCTCCGGCGATCCGAACGCCTGCGCCGAGAGCTCCATCAGCTCCTGGCGCTGCTCGGGCGTCATCGAGTTGAGCATCCGCTGGGCAGCCGCGGCACGCTGGGCGAGCGAGTCGAGGAGCTCGTCGATGTCCTGCGGGTTCTCCGGGAAGTAGTCGCCGTGCTTGTCCATGAACGCGTCGAAGTCGTCCTGGGTGTCGCTGCCCTCCTGGTGCTTCTCGAGCAGCTGGTTGAGGTCCTGCAGCATCTCGTTGACGGCGGCCCGGTCCTCGTCGGTCGCCCCTTCGAGCGCCTGCTTCATGCCCGCGAACCGCTGGTCGAGCATCTCGCGACCGAGCAGGTCCTTGATCTTCTCGTAGTCCTCGCGGGCCTCGCGCGACGCCCAGTCGTAGTCGGAGAGCTCGGAGACCGCGGCCGCCGTGGACGACGGGAGGTTCTCGAGCTGCATCTCCCGGAAGGCGCGGTCACCGTCGTCCATCATCGCGTCGCGGGCGAGCTGCTTGCGCTCCTCGAGCAGCGCGTGGTCGAGCAGCTCCTTGACCTCCTGCAGGGTGCCGTCGAGGTTGTGGCGCTGGAGCAGGTCGCGACGGCGCTCGGCCACGCGGCGGGCGAGGTCGTCGAGACCGGACTGGTCGCGGCCGCCGCGACGCAGGAACTCCCGCATCGCGCGCTCGGGCGAGTAGCCCGCCATGACGTCCTCGCCGATCGCGTCGAGCGCCTCGGCGAGGTCGACCGGCGGGGCGAGCGGGTCGCCGCCGTCGTACCTCTTGAAGCGGGTCTTGTTCTTCATCGCCGACCCACCGTCACCTGTCCGGCCACGGCCCGCGGGATCTCGGCGACGGCGTCGACGCCCTGCAGCAGCTGGGCGATGACGTCGGCGTCCTCGGTCGAGTCGACGACGACGGCGTAGTCGATCGAGGTCGTGGCCCAGGTGGTCGCGTCGAAGTCACCGCTGGCCTCGATCAGCACCCCCGACACGGGGATCCCGGGCTGCGCCTCCCGGAAGACGTCGTTGAGCACGCAGCTGGCGACGGCCGTGAGCAGCATGTGGGCGCCGGTGCCGCCGCCCTCGACGGCGATGCCGGAGTCGGTCCACTGGTGCGGCACGACGTACGTCGGTGCGACGTCGCCGGCCAGCGAGCCGGCGGCGACCCGCACGTCGACGTGGAGCTCAGCCATAGACGGTCTCCGAGCCGTCGGTGTCCTTCCCGACCTTGCGGGCCAGGTAGAGACCCTCGAGGGCCAGCTCGATAGCGCCGGCCCGGTGGCCGTCGTCGGTCGCGTCGAGCCGGTCGCAGATGTCGTCGTACAGCTCGGACTCGCCGAGCACGGGGAGCCCGGTGAGGAAGTCGCGCGCCGTGACCTGCTCGCCGGTGGTCACCATGGCGCCACCCTCGATGGCGTCGATGAGCACGGCGAAGTCGAGGCCACGGAACGTCGCGCGGACCGTCTCCGCGATGGCGGTGCGGAGCAGGTGCTCGAGGATCTCGGTCTCGCGACCCTCCTCACCGCTCTCGAACTCGATCTTGCCGCCGAGCACGTCGACGGCCGTCTCGAGGTCGACCACGCGGGCGACCGCGGCGTCCTCGCCCTGCGCGGTCGCACGGTGCAGCGCGGCCGCGGCGATGGTCTCGGCGCCGGCGATCGCGAACCGCGCGGAGACGCCGGAGCGCTGGTCGACCGCGGTCGACTCACGGAGCTGGCGGGTGAAGCGGGCCAGGATCTCGACGAGGTAGTCGGGGACGTCGGCGACCAGGTCCGCCTCCTGGCGGATCACGGAGACCTCGTCGACCAGCTCGGTCGGGTAGTGGGTGCGGATCTCGGCGCCGAAGCGGTCCTTGAGCGGGGTGATGATGCGCCCGCGGTTGGTGTAGTCCTCCGGATTGGCGCTGGCGACGACGAGCACGTCGAGCGGCAGCCGGAGCACGTAGCCGCGGATCTGGATGTCGCGCTCCTCCATCACGTTGAGCATCGCGACCTGGATCCGCTCGGCAAGGTCGGGCAGCTCGTTGATCGCGACGATGCCGCGGTGGCTGCGCGGGATCAGCCCGAAGTGGATGGTCTCGGGATCACCCAGCGACCGGCCCTCGGCGACCTTCATGGGGTCGACGTCACCGATCAGGTCGGCGACGCTCGTGTCGGGGGTCGCCAGCTTCTCGGCGTACCTCTCGTCGCGGTGGCGCCACGCGACAGGCAGGTCGTCGCCGAGCTCGGCGGCGCGGCGCTGCGAGACGTGGGTGATCGGCTCGTAGGGGTGCTCGCCGAGCTCGGACCCGTCGATCACGGGCGTCCACTCGTCGAGCAGGCCGACCATGGTGCGCAGCAGCCGGGTCTTGCCCTGGCCGCGCTCACCGAGGAGGACGACGTCGTGCCCGGCGATCAGCGCGCGCTCGAGCTGCGGGATCACCGTGTCCTCGAACCCGTGCAGCCCGGGCCAGGGATCGCGGCCCTCCCGGAGCGCTGCGAGCAAGTTGGAGCGGATCTCCTCGCGGAGGGTCTGCTGGACGTGGCCGGAGGCGCGGAGCTCGCCGACCGTCTTCTGAGAAGGAGCCGAGGTCACACACTCACGCTACTCAGCCCGCCAACAAATAGGGGACGTCTCCGGTTCGCGAGACCCCCACCGGCGGGTCGTCAGTGGTCCGGGAGCTCGCGGTGCTCCTCCGCCGTACGCCGGATCCGACGCACGATCGGGACCCGGACCGGGACCAGGACCTCGCGGCTGGGTGTCTCGGGCGCGACCTCGGGCAGCCCCTCGGCGGTCTCCGGGAGCTCGATCCCGATCGATTCCAGGAAGGACTCGTCGGCCTGCGCCACCCGGTCCGCCTGCGGCAGCACCACGGTGACGCAACGGACGTCGTCCGACGACGACGACCCGATCACGCGCTCGGAGGCCCGCCGGACGTGGTGGGCTCCGACGACGAGCATCTGGGCCCTGGTCTCGACCCAGCCCAAGCAGTCGTCGATCGCACCGTCCTCCAGCACCACGCGGATCTCGATGTCCGGCCAGTGGGACTTCATCTCGTGGACCAGGTCGACAAGGAGGATCCGCTCGAAACCGAGGAGGCACGGACCGAACTCGGCCTCCATGCGCGCGGTCTCGTCCATGGTCTCGAGATCGTCGTCGCCACCCGGATCGATCGGGTCCGCGAGCGAGTGCAGCACCGTCACGGCGAGCCCCCGGCGAGCGGCCTGCCGGCAGGCGTACTCCAGCGGGCCGGCCGACTCCGGCGTCCCGTCGCACACCACGACGACACCCAGTCCCTGCCCGGCGCCACGGGTCCGCGGCACCACGACCGGGCACGGGGCGTGCGCGGACACGAAGCCGACCGCCGACTCGATCACCGGACGGTCGTGGACCCCGGCGGAGTGCGAACCGATCACCAGCATCGCCGCGTCGCGCGCGAGCTCCATCAGCACGTCGTGCGGCCCGGCGTCCCGCAGGACCTCGCGGACCTCGACCTCCGGGGCCGTACGCCGCACCTCGGCGCCGGCCCGGTCGAGAGCGGCCCGACCCGCGCCACGCGTCGCGTCGATGACCTCCCGCAGGTCGATGGGCTCGACGTCGACCCACGCCTCGACGGCCGGTCCGGTCGCGTGCACGAGCGTGAGCGCGAGTCCCTCGGCCCGAGCCTCCTCGATCGCCCAGGCCAGGGCCTGGTCCGCAGCCTGGGTCGAGTCCACCCCGACCACGATGGTCCCGGACGGGATCCTCTGCTGATCGACCATGATCGCCACCTCCCCGGTGTCGGACGGCCACCATGGTCGCCTTCATCCGAGCGTCCGCCTGCTCGGCGCCGACGCGCAGGGTCCATGCGACTGGCGTCACAGGACCAAAGTCCCGCCAGGTCCGCCCTCGACCACGCCGTAGTCTGCGGCCGTGGTCCTCCAGCAACCGTGCCCGTGCGGCTCCGGCACCTCGTACGACGCGTGCTGCGGCCGGCTGCACCGTGGTGCCGCGCAGGCGGCGACCGCGGAGGAGCTGATGCGGTCGCGGTACGCGGCGTACGCCGTGGGCGACACCGACTACGTCTTCCGCACCTGGCACCCGCGGACCCGGCCCGACGACCTCTCCCCCGACCCGGCGACGACCTGGACCGGGCTGGAGATCGTCGGTGCGGGCGAGGACTGGGTGGAGTTCGTCGCGTCGTACGAACGCAACGGGCGGGCCGGCCAGCAGCGCGAGCGCAGCCGGTTCGAGCGGCGCGGCGGCCGCTGGGTCTACGTCGACGGGGACTTCGAGTGAGCGTCACCGTCCGCGAGCGCCGCCCCGACGACATCCCGGTGCTGGCGGCGGTGCTGGCCGAGCAGCAGGCGTCGTCGCACTACCCGGTGCGGTGGCCACTGCCGATCCCGATCGAGGACTTCCTGGTCCGTCCGGGCGAGGAGCGGGCGTGGGTGGCCGAGGTCGAGGGCCAGGTGGTCGGCCACGTCGCGGTCTACGGAGCCGACGGTCCGCTTCGCGACGCGTTCGTCGCCGGCGCCGGCACGGACCGGCTGGCGGAGCTGGCCGTCCTCTTCGTCGGCTCGGGTGTGATCGGCACCGGCGTCGGGGGCCGGCTCATCGACGTAGCCGTCGAGTGGATCCGCGCGTCGGGCCGTCAGCCGGTCCTCGACGTCGTGCCGGTCCACGACCGCGCCCTCGCGGTCTACCTCCGCCGAGGCTGGACCGTGATCGGCGAGGTGCAGCCGGCCTACCTGGGCCCGGACTTCCCCACGCTGACACTGATGACGCTCACCGCTCGTCCTTGAAGACCGGCGGTCGACCCTCCTTGCGGGCCAGGGTTGCCTCCTCGAAGTTGCTGGTGAGCAGCCGCAGGTAGAGCTGCCCGATGCCTTCGGACGACAGGTAGGTCTCCAGCGACGTGGCGGACTGGCCGGCGTGCAGCGACTTCTTGGTCAGCTCGATGCCGGGCTGCGAGAAGCCGGCGACCCGTCGACCCATCTCCACTGCCGCGGCGACCACGTCGTCGTGGACCGACGACACCAGGCCGATCCGCTCGGCCTCCTCGGCGCGCACGTCACGACCGGTCAGCATGATCTCCGCGGCCCGGGTCGAGCCGACCGCCCGCGGCAGCAGGAAGGACAGGCCGAGCTCGCTGGCGGTCAGTCCGTTGTTGATCCCGGCGGCCCGGAAGTACGCCGCGGGCGCGGCGATCCGCAGGTCGCAGGCCAGTGCGAGGCACAGCCCGCCACCGATCGCGGCGCCGTTGATCGCCGCGATCACCGGCTGGTGCAACCGCCGGACCGTGAGCACGACGTCCTCGAGCATCTCCATCGCGCGGAGTGCGTACGTCGGTCGGGTCACGCCGGCCACCCCAGGCGGGACGCCCGCGGACTCCTGGTCGGCGCCGGAGCAGAAGCCCGCGCCGGCACCGGTGATGACCACGGCGCGCACGGCGTTGTCCTCACCGAGCGAGCGCAGGGCGTCGCGGAAGGGCACCATCACGTCGTACGCCATCGCGTTCATCCGCTCGGGGCGGTTGAGCGTGACCACGGCGACCGCCGGGTCGGGACGGTCCACCAGCACGTAGGCCATGGCTGCGACCCTAGGGCAGACTTCAGATGTGTCCATCGACCACGCCGCCGTGTTGACGGAGCTCAACGACGCTTCGGACCGCGACCGTATCGCCCGCGACCTCCACTACCTGGTCGTCTCCCGGATCGACGCGACCAGGATGCTCATCGACCACGCCCGCGAGGAGGGCGCGGCCGATGCTCCGGAGCTGCTCGCCGAGGCCTCACGGATACTCGTGCAGACCAAGGAGGACATCCGCACCGCCGTCGTCGAGTGGCGCCGCTCGGACGACTCCCTGGTCGCCGAGATCCGCGAGGTGGTCGACACGTACGCCTCGCTGATGCACTTCACGCCCACCGTCGAGCTCGTGGGTCCGGTCAGCGAGATCCCCGGCGTGGTCGGTGAGAACGTCGTCCCGGTGCTGCGCGAGGCCCTCTCCAACGTCGCCCGGCACGCCGCCGCCGAGCACGGCTCGGTCCAGCTCCGGCTCGCCGACGACGAGGTCCAGGTCCGCGTCGAGGACGACGGTGTCGGGCTCCCGACCGTGATCGTCGAGAACGGACTACGCCACGCCCGCCGTCGCGCCGAGTCGCTGGGAGGCTCGCTGGAGGTCCGGCCACGGCACCCGCGCGGCACGGTCTTCGCCTGGCGGGCTCCGATCAGCCGAGGCTGACGACCCGATCGACGCGGTCGAGGCCGGCCTCGGCGTGGGTGATCCAGACGACCGTCCGACCGGGCTGGCCGTCGAGGACCTCCGCCGCCAGCGCGTCGGCGGTCGCGCCGTCGAGGTGCGCGGCCGGTTCGTCGAGCACGAGGACCGGCTGGTCGGCGAGCAGCGAGCGGGCGATCGCGATCCGCGCCCGCTCACCTCCGGAGACCTGGGCGTGGCCGTCGCCGAGCCAGCTGTCGAGGCCGTCGGGCAGCGAGTCGAGCCACTCGCCGAGCCGGGCTTGGCGGAGTGCGGTGTCGACCTCGACGTCCGAGGCGGTCGGCCGGGCGAGCCGGACGTTCTCGACCAGCGTCGTGGCGAAGACGTGCGGGTCGTCGTCGACGAGCCCGATGGTGCGGCGTACGTCGTCGAGCGCGAGCTCCGGCAGCGCGTGGTCGCCCAGCCGCACCGAGCCACGGACCGGGTCGACGAAGCGCAGCAGCAGCGCTGCGAGCGTGCTCTTGCCGCAGCCGGTCGGACCCACTACCGCGACCTTGTCGCCGGGCTCGAGCACCAGGTCGAGGTCGTGCAGGACCTCCCGCTCGTCCCACGCCGCTGCCACGCCCTTGACGTGGACGCGGTCACCGTCGAGCGGCACCGGCGCGACGGCCTCCTGGACCGCGGGCGCCCGCGAGGCGAGCGTCGCAAGCCGGTCCTCGGCCGCGCGGGTGCGGGCCGCGATCGCACCGGCATCGGCCAGCGAGCCGGCCACCTCACCCAGGGCGAGCGGCAGCAGGACCAGCAGTGCGAGCATCGGCCCGGGGACCGTGCCGGGCAGCACCAGGGCGGCCACAGCGACCGCGAGGCCCGAGGCCAGCAGCACGAGCGCCCGCCCGCTGGCGAGCCAGGTCGCGGCGGTCACGGTGCGCCGACCGAGGTCGGCGCTCAGCTCGGAGATCGCGTCGAGGGCGCGCGCCTCGGCCTGCCACATCGCCAGCTCGCCGGCGGTCTGGGTGGTCTCGACGACCGCGTCGGAGAGGCGCGCCCGGGTGGCGACCGCCTCCCGCTCGGCGCGGTCCGCTCCCGCACGAGCAAGGCCGTAGGCGGCCGCTCCCGCGGCACACATCCCGAGCACGACCGGCACCACTATTGGTGCTGCGAAGGCCGTGAAGACGACGGCGATCGACGCGCTGATGACGAAGCCCCACACCGGCATCCGCACCCGCAGCTCCTTGTCGAGCACGGCATCGACGTCGTCGACTACGGCGGCGAGCACGTCGCCACGTCGCCGGCCGAGCGCGCCGGGCGTGAGGGGTACGACGGCGTCGTACACCTCGACGCGGCGGTCGGCGAGCATCCGGAGCACGACGTCGTGCGACCGCAGCCGCTCGGCGTAGCGCAGCGCGGGCCGGGCGATGCCGAAGGCGCGCACCGCCACGATCGCGACCAGGAGGGTCAGGATCCCGGGCTCGTACGACGCCTTCACGATCAGCCAACCAGCGGTCGCCGTGAGGGCGACTCCCGACGCGGAGGCCAGCCCGCCGAGGAGGGTCGGCAGAAGGAGACCGCGGCGACGCTCCGTCGCTGGGTCGTCAGGAGCGGGCGAGGCGGCCGTGGTCTCGAGGCTCGCTGGCGCTCGCACCTCGACCACCGCAGTCGGCGTCGGCAGCTCCAGGACCCGGTCGGCGAGGGCGACCAGCGCGGGCTTGTGCGCGACGACGACCACGGAGGAGCTCCGGCCGAGGTCCTGCACGGTGTCGGCGATGACGTGCTCGGTCACCGGGTCGAGGTGGGCGGTCGGCTCGTCGAGCAGCACGTAGGGACGGTCGGCGAGCACCACCCGCGCGAGCGCGAGCCGGGCGCGTTCGCCGGCCGAGAGCGTGGTGCCGTCCTCGCCGAGCACGGTGTCGAGGTCGACCGCCAGGGCGACCCTCGCGAGCGCCGAGCGCAGCCGGTCGTCGGAGGCGTCGGGCACAGCGAGGCGCAGGTTGTCGGCGACGGTCCCGGTCACGAACACCGGCCGCTGCGGCAGCCAGGCGACCTGGTCGCGGGTCGGCCCGTGGACCGTGCCGGAGGTCGGCTCGAGCAGGCCGGCCAGGACCGCGAGCAGGGTCGACTTGCCGCAGCCGGACGGCCCCGTGACAGCGGTGACGCCGAGGTCGGGCAGGTCGAGGCTGACGTCGTCGAGAGCAGGCGTCGTACGCCCGGGCCGCAGCACCGACACGTGGTCGAGCCGCATCGACCCGGGCCGCCGGTGCGGCGTCGCGCCGTCCGCGTCGACGAGCTCGCTCGCGGCCTCGAACGTCGCAACCCCTTCGGCGGCCGCGTGGAACTCCGCGCCGACCCGGCGCAGCGGCCAGTAGGCCTCCGGCGCGAGCAGCAGGACGACCAGCGCCGTCTCGAGGTCGAGGTCGCCGTTCGACAGCCTGATGCCGACGGTGACCGCGACCAGCGCGACCGACAGGGTCGCCACGAGCTCGAGCACCGCCGAGGACGCGAACGCGAGCTGGAGGGTGTGGAGGGTACGGCGGCGGTAGCGGTCGGTGATCGAACGGATCGTCGCCGACTGAGCCTCGGCCCGTCGGAAGGCGACCAGCGTCGGCAGGCCGCGCATCACGTCGAGGAAGTGGCCCGACAGCGAGGCGAGGGCTCGCCACTGGAGCTGGGCTCGGTCGCGGGTGGCGAGCCCGACCAGGATCCCGAACACCGGGATCAGCGGCAGCGTGCAGAGCACGATCAGCGCGCTCATCGGGTCCTGGGTGGCGATCGCGACGAGCGTGACGCAGGGCAGCACCCCGGCGAGCACCAGCGCGGGGACGTAGCGCGTGAGGTAGGGCTCCGCCGCGCTCGCGCCCCGGGTCGCCAGGCCGGCCAGCTCACCGGTCGACCGGCCCGATCCCCCGTCGCGCAGGATCGCGCCGACGACCCGGCGCCGGATGTCCGAGCCGACCACGGCCGCCGCGCGGGCCGCCATCACGTCCGTCGTCCACCCGGTCAGTGACCGGGCCGCGAAGACCGCGACGACGACCGCCGCCCAGGTCCCGACGGCGCCGTCGTGGAGCGCCGCCAGCACCAGCTCCGTGACCGCCCAGGCCTGCCCGACGAGGAGCAGGCTGCCGATGGCACCCGCCACCAGCACGACGGTCAGCGGACGTCGCGCAGGCGCCAGCTGGCGGCGTACGGCGGGATCGGTGGGCCTCACGCGACGGGCTCGTGCTCCGGGATGTGGTGGACCGAGATCCGCTTGCGGAAGATCCAGTAGGTCCAGGCCTGGTAGCAGAGGACGATCGGGGTGAAGATCGCGGCGACCACCGTCATCACCGTCAGCGTGTAGTGCGTGGCCGCGGCGTTCGTGGTGTTGAGCGAGAACGCGGGGTCGGTGCTCGACGGCATCACGTCGGGGAAGAGGGCGACGAAGAGGCCCCCGACGGCGAGCGCGATGCAGACGAACGTGCCCGTGAACGCCCAGCCCTCGCGGCCGGCGAACGCCGAGGCGATGCCACCGACCAGGCACGCGGCCGCCACACCGAAGAACACCGCCGACCACCCGTTGCCGGTGTGGATCTGTGCCCACACCAGGAACGCGACGGCGACCACGGCAGCCACCAGGCCGAGCTTGATCGCCAGCGCCCGCGCCCGGAGCCGGATCTCACCGTCCGTCTTGAGCGCCAGGAACAGCGCACCGTGGGTGAGGAAGAGGAAGAGGGTCACCAGCCCGCCGAGCAGCCCGATCGGGTTGAGCAGCGTGAAGATCGTGCCGGTGAAGTCCTTGGTCTCGTCGATCGGCACCCCCCGCACGATGTTGGCGAAGGCCACGCCCCACAGGAACGCCGGGACGTAGGAACCGACGATGATCGCCCGGTCCCACCAGGAGTGCCAGGCGGCCTCGGGACGCTGGTGGCGGTACTCGAACGCGAGCCCGCGGACGATCAGCGCGACCAGGATCAGCAGCAGGGGCAGGTAGAAGCCGCTGAAGAGGGTGGCGTACCACTCCGGGAAGGCCGCGAACGTCGCGCCGCCGGCGGTCAGCAGCCAGACCTCGTTGCCGTCCCACACCGGGCCGATCGTGTTGATCATCAGTCGGCGCTCGCGGTCGTCGCGGGCCAGCACCGGGAGCAGCATGCCGACGCCGAAGTCGAAGCCCTCGAGGGTGAAGTAGCCGACCCAGAGGACGGCGATCAGGATGAACCAGACAGTCGTGAGTTCCATGTCGTCTCCCCGTCCTCAGTACGCGAACGCCAGCGGGCGGTCCTGGTCGTCTTCACTGCCGCGCAGCGTCGGGTCCGGCGGCTCCTCGAAGGGCTCGACCCCCTTCTTCACGGTGCGCAGGATCAGGCCGACCTCGACGATCGCGAGCCCGCCGTACAGCAGCGTCAGCGTGACCAGGGAGATCCACGCCTCCGTCGTGCTCACCCCCGGGGAGTCACCGTGCGCGGTCGTCATCAGGCCGAAGACCACCCAGGGCTGACGGCCCATCTCGGTGAAGATCCAGCCCGCGGAGTTGCCGAGGAGCACCACGATCGGGGTCGCGACCGCCATCCGGCCGAACCACTTCGACGTGGGCGCGCGACCCTTGCGCGTCAGGAACAGCACGAGTGCTGCGAAGAACGCGCCGAGCATGCCGAGCCCGATCATGTAGCGGAAGCTCCAGTAGGTCACCGGGATGATCGGCGTGTAGTTGCCGCTCGGGTCGTAGTAGCGCGCGCCGGGGTCCTGGCCGTACTCCTGCTGGTACTGCTCGCGCAGATCGTTGATGCCCTGGACCTTGCCGTCGAAGCTGCCGGTGGCGAGGAAGGAGAGCAGGCAGGGCACGGTGATCGAGAACTTCTCGGTCTTCCCGTCCGGGGTGCCGATCGTGAAGACCGAGAACGGCGCGCAGGAGTCCTTGGTGTCGTAGAGGGCCTCGGCGGAGGCCATCTTCATCGGCTGGACCTCGGTCATGATCTTGCCCTGGTAGTCGCCGGTGATCGCGACGCCGAGTCCGGCGATGAGCACGACCCAGGCGCCGAGCCGGATGCTCATGCGGTACGTCGTGCGCTCGGCCTGGTGCTTCTTCGACACGTAGAGCCACGCGCTCACGCCGAGCACGAAGGCACCCGCGGTCATGTACGCCGCGAGGATCACGTGCGGGAACGTCGCGAGCTGGACCTTGTTGAACATCACCGCCCAGAAGTCGGTGAGCTCGGCGCGGCCGGTGCCGGAGTTGTACTTGTAGCCGACCGGGTGCTGCATCCAGGAGTTGGCCGCCAGGATGAACCAGCTGCTCGCGAGGGTGCCGACGTGGACGATCCACATGCAGCCGGCGTGGAGGCCGCGGGGCAGCTTGTCCCAGCCGAAGATCCAGAGACCGAGGAACGTCGACTCGAGGAAGAACGCCAGCAGCGCCTCGACCGCCAGCGGCGCGCCGAAGACGTCGCCGACGAAGCGGGAGTAGTCGGACCAGTTCATGCCGAACTGGAACTCCTGGACGATTCCGGTGACCACACCGATCGCGAAGTTGATCAGCATCAGCTTGGCGAAGAACTTCGTCAGTCGCAGCCACTCCGGGCTCTTGGAGCGCAGCCACAACGTCTCCATGACGGCGACGAGCAGCGTGAGCCCGATCGTCAGCGGGACGAAGAGGAAGTGGTAGACGGTCGTGATGCCGAACTGCCACCGAGCGATGTCGAGAATGCTGTCCACGTGGTCTCCACTCCCCGGAAGTCTTGCTGCGACGGGCCAACGCTACGAACGACGATGCCCCTGACACCCGTGCCGTGGGTCCCCCGGTTCGGGCCAAAGGTCCCCTCCTGCACGCTTGTGAAAGTTTTCTCAAAGTCCGTCGACGGGCTCTGCACCGGGGTGTTCCGTGGGGGTCAGGAACGTGACCCACATGACAGAGTGGGCCCATGGATCTGACGGATCTCGCCCATGCCCAGGCGGCGTACGCCGTCGCGATCGACGCGATCGACGCGCTCGGCGCCGACGGCTGGAGTCGGCCGACGCCCTGCGAGGACTGGGACGTCGCGGGCGTGACCCGGCACCTGATCACCGGGGAGCGGGCCTTCACGACGTCGCTGGGCGGCGTCCGCTACGACCTGCCGGCGCTGGCCGCCGAGGTGGCCGAGGTCCCGGACGACGACCTGGCGTCGACGTACGCCGTCGGCGCGAGCGCGCTGCGGTCGGCCCTGGCCGCCGCCGACCCGAGCACGCCCTTCCCGACCGGCATCGGGCCGATGGCGGCGGCGCCGATCGCTGAGCTGCGGACCATCGAGGCGCTCGTGCACGGCTGGGACGTCGCGGGTGACTCACTCGTCGTCGACGACGCGGCGGCCGAGCGCGCCATCGCGCACAGCCTGGCGTTGATGGAGCGACTGCCCCCGGATCGCACGCCCTTCGGCCCGCCCCAGCCCGTCGCCGACGACGCCCCCGCGATCGACCGGCTCGTGGCGCTGCTCGGGCGCCGGGTTTGACCGACGCACCTGACGTACATGTCGTCCGAACGACCGGATGACGACCTGTACGTCAGGTGCGACGGGAGATCAGCGGCTGAGGAGCACCGAGGAGCCGTGGCCGAAGAGGCCCTGGTTGGCGGTGATGCCGACGCGGGCGCCCTCGACCTGGCGACCGGTCGCCTGACCACGCAGCTGCCAGGTCACCTCGCAGACCTGGGCCAGCGCCTGCGCGGGCACGGCCTCGCCGAAGCACGCCAGCCCACCCGACGGGTTGACCGGGATCCGGCCGCCGATGGTGGTGTCTCCGGCGCGGAGCAGGGCCTCGGCCTCGCCACGCTTGCAGAGCTGGAGGTCCTCGATCCAGTCGAGCTCGAGGGCAGTGGACAGGTCGTAGACCTCGGCGACCGAGACGTCGGCCGGGTCGATGCCCGCCTCGTCGTACGCCGCCTGCCCGATCGACTCCTTGAAGGTCAGCTCCCCCGCGTCGACCGAGGTGGTGGCGTCGGTCGAGAGCAGCGGCATGTCGATCACGGTGTTGGGGAAGGTCGGCGTGACCGTCGAGATCGCGTTGATCCTCACCCCGCCACCGAGGCCGTGCTGGGCGGCGTACTCCGTGGAGCAGAGGACGACCGCGGCCGCTCCGTCGGAGGTCGCGCAGATGTCGAGCAGGTGCAGCGGGTCGGAGACGACGGCGCTGGTCAGCACGTCCTCGACGCTGACCTCCTTGCGGTAGCGCGCGTTGGGGTTCTCGAGGCCGTGCTTGGCGTTCTTGACCTTGACCGCCGCGAAGTCCTCGGGCGTCGCGCCGTAGAGGTCCATCCGGCGGCGCGCGTAGAGCGCGAAGTAGGCCGGGTTGGTCATGCCGAGCAGCCGGAACCGCAGCCAGTCGGGGTCGTCCCAGCGCTCACCGGCGTTGGGCGCGAGGAAGCCCTTGGGGGTCGTGTCGGCGCCGACCACGAGGGCGACCTCCGAGAGGCCGGCCAGGATCCGGGCGCGGGCGGTGTCGAGGGCCTGGGCACCGGTGGCGCAGGCGGCGTACGACGTGGCGACCTTGGCGCCGTTCCAGCCGAGGGCCTGGGCGAACGTCGCGCCGGCGACGTAGCCGCCGTAGCCGTTGCGCACCGTCTCGCCGCCGACGATGAGGTCGACGTCCTGCCAGGCGATGCCGCTGTCGGCGAGCGCGGCGCGGGCCGCGTGCACGCCGTACGTCACGAAGTTCTTGCCCCACTTGCCCCAGGGGTGCATGCCCACCCCGGCGACGGCGACGTCGTGTGCGCTCACTGGTCCGACTCCTCGCCCATCTCGGTGACCGGCTTCCAGCGCCAGATCGTGCGGTCGCCGGTCTCGTCGGCGTAGAGCCTCTCCACGACCAGCTCGGCCTCTGCGCCGACCTTGAGGTCGGCCACGCCGTAGCCGTCGGCGACCTGGCCGAGCACGACCAGGCCCTCCGGCAGCTCGACCGCGGCGAGCGCGAACGGCACGTAGGGGTCGGCCTGGGAGATGTACGGCGGCGGCGGCTGGTACTGCGCGTCGGTGTAGGACCAGATCGTCCCGCGGCGCGACAGCTCGACCTCCGCGAACTCCTCGCCCGCGCACGCGGGGTTGGCGCAGACGCCAGCCTTCTTCGGGAAGAACACCGTCCCGCACGTCGTGCACCGCGACCCGAGCAGCGCCGGGTCCGTTCCGGTGGTGAACCACCCGTCGATCGCCGGGGTCGCCGTCATCAGCACTCCTGAGAACTAGAACGTGTTCTCACTATAGGCGAGGTGCGGCGGGTGGTGCCGCCGGTGGTTGAGGAAGGACGAAGTCCTGTCTCGAAACCCCCCGCAGCCGACGTAGCTGCGTCAGCTGCGGGGGTTTCGAGTGCGGTCGCTGCGCGACCTCCTCGACCACCAATGCTCAGCCTCGGGCGAGGTAGGCCAGCAGGTCGTGGCGGGTGACGACCCCGACCGGCTTGCCGTCCTCGTGGACGAGCAGCGCGTCCGCACCTTCGAGCGCGCCGACCGCCTCGCGGGCCGGCTCGGTCGAGCCGATCGAGGGCAGCGGCGGCGACATGTGCTCGCTGACGCTGTCGGTCAGCCGGGCGACGCCGGTGAAGAGCTGGTCGAGGAGGGTGCGCTCGGAGACCGACCCGACGACCTCGGCGGCCACCACGGGCGGCTCGGCGCGGACGACCGGCATCTGCGAGACGTTGTACTCCTGCAGGATTGCCACCGCCTCGGCGATGGTCTCGCCGGGGTGCGTGTGGACGAGGTCGGGCAGGCGCCCGTCCTTGCCGCGCAGCACCTCGCCGACCGACTGCACGTGCCGCTCGACGCCCTCGACCGGGAAGCCGTACTGGCCCAGCCACTCGTCGTTGAAGACCTTGGTGAGGTAGCCGCGCCCCGAGTCCGGGAGGAGGACGACGATGACGGCGTTCTCGCCCTCGGGCGTGCCCTCGAGCTCGTGGGCGAGCTGGATCGCGGCGTACGCCGCCATGCCGGACGAGCCGCCGACGAGCAGCGCCTCCTCGCGGGCCAGCCGACGGGTGGTCGCGAACGAGTCGGCGTCGGAGACCTCGATGATCCGGTCCGCGACGTCGCGGTCGTAGGCGTCGGGCCAGAAGTCCTCACCCACGCCCTCGACGAGGTAGGGGCGACCGGAGCCGCCGGAGTAGACCGAGCCCGCCGGGTCGGCCCCGACGACCTGCACGGAGGGGTTCTGCTCCTTGAGGTAGCGGCCGGTGCCGCTGATGGTGCCGCCGGTGCCGACGCCCGCCACGAAGTGGGTGATCCGGCCCTCGGTCTGGGCCCAGATCTCGGGGCCGGTCGTCTCGTAGTGCGAGCGCGGGTTGTGGGGGTTGGAGTACTGGTCGGGCTTCCACGCGCCCGGCTGCGACGCGAGCCGGTCGGAGACGTTGTAGTAGGAGTCGGGGTGCTCGGGCTCGACGGCGGTCGGGCAGACGACCACCTCGGCGCCGTACGCCTTGAGCACGTTGCGCTTGTCCTCGCTGACCTTGTCGGGGCACACGAAGATGCACTTGTAGCCCTTCGCCTGCGCGACCATCGCGAGCCCGACGCCGGTGTTGCCCGAGGTCGGCTCGACGATCGTGCCGCCGGGCTGGAGCTCGCCGGACGCCTCTGCGGCCTCGATCATCCGCGTGGCGATGCGGTCCTTCACGGAGCCGCCGGGGTTGAGGTACTCCACCTTGGCCAGGACGATCGGTCCTGTTGCGCCTTCCAGGGAGCCCATGGACTTGGAGAGCCTCAGCAGCGGGGTGTTGCCGATGAGGTCCAGGAGAGAGTCGACGTACTGCATTGACTCAATCTAGTTGCGACCATCACTTCCACGGAAACCCCGTGACTACCGGCTGGTAGCGCTCCGTAGAGTGCAGGCGTGGGGAAAGCCGGAGCTGCTCGGAAGCTGGCCTCTGCCGCTGCGTACGGCGGAGGCGGCCTGTCTGTGCTCGGAGCCGCCCTGTACGGCGTGCTGCGGGTCGAGGCGGAGGTCGCCCGCAAGACGATCGGGCGGCTCGACCACGACCCGCCGGACTCGACCGGGTGGTACGGCCGCGGCCTGCCCGGACCGGCGATCAAGGTCGCGCTGCTGGGTGACTCCAGCGCCGCCGGCTACGGCGTCGACCGGGTCGAGGAGACCCCGGGTGCGCTGCTGGCGAGCCAGCTCGCCGAGCGGGCCGGCCGCCGGGTCCACCTGCGCGACCTCGCGGTGGTCGGAGCGATGTCGTCGGACCTCCTCAGCCAGATCGAGAAGGCGCTGCCGAGCGAGCCCGACGTCGCGGTGATCCTGATCGGCGCCAACGACGTGACCCACACCGTGCGACCCTCCGCGTCCGTGCGCCACCTGTCCGACGGCGTACGCCGCCTCCGGGAGGCCGGGGTCGCCGTCCTCGTCGGCACGTGTCCCGACCTCGGCACGATCAAGCCGATCCCGCCGCCGCTCAAGCAGGTGGCCCGCACCTGGTCGCGCCGCCTGGCCGCCGCACAGACGATCACGGTCGTCGAGACCGGCGGGCGCACGGTCTCGCTCGGCTCGATCCTCGGGCCGGAGTTCGCGGCCGCCCCGGCGCTGCTCTTCGGGCCGGACCAGTTCCACCCGTCGGCGAGCGGCTACAAGTCGCTGGTGCAGGTGCTGCTGCCGTCGACCCTGGCCGCGCTCGGACTGATCCCCGACGACGAGGCGGAGCCCGAGGCCTACCGCGGCGAGGGCGTGCTGCCGATCACCACGGCCGCGATCCAGGCCGTCAACGTCCCCGGCACCGAGCTGGACGGCACCGAGGTCGGCGGCTCGCGCCGCGGCGTACGCGGTCTCTGGGTCGAGCTGCGTCACCGGCGCCGGCACCCCGGCACCGACGGCGAGGCCCCGGAGCAGAACGACGACGACCCGCCCGAGGAGCTCGGACGGGTCGACGAAGGTCAGTAGCAGACGGGTCAGTCGCGCATGATCGCGAGGATCCGCAGCAGGTTGGTGTAGATCCAGACCAGGCTGACGGTCATCGCGAAGGCGGCGCGCCAGCCCTCGCGGTCCGGGATGCCGTTGCGGACGCCCTGCTCGACGAAGTCGAAGTCGAGCACCAGCATGAAGACACCGAGCGCGAGGCCGACGACCGCGAAGATCAGGCCCAGCGAGCCGTCCTCGAAGAAGCCGATCTGGGCGCCGAAGAGGCTCAGCACGACCTCGATCAGGCTGATCGCGACGACACCGAGCATGGCCGCGACGACCATCCGGCGGAACTTGTCGGTGACCTTGATGTTGAAGAACTTGTAGACCGCGAGCGTGCCGGCGAAGGCGCCGAAGGTGCCGATCACCGCACTCATCACCACGCCCGGGTAGGCCATGTCGAAGACCTTGCTGATCGCGCCGAGGGCAACACCCTCGGCCGCGCAGAAGAGGATCACGAGGGCGGGGCTGATCACGCGCTTGAACGAGTTGACCATCGACAGCACGAAGGCCAGCAGCGAGCCGATGGTGGCCGCGGCGATGAGGCCGGAGATCGCGGACGGGTCGGTGTTCTGGTCGACGTCGGGGCTCAGGATCCAGGTCGCGGCAGCCGTCACCATGACAACGGCGAGGGACAGCGCGGTCTTCTGGACGACCGAGTCGATCGTCATCGGGCCGCCGGTGGCGACCGGGGCACTGGGCTGACCGGGCTGACCGGGGTTGCCGGTGCTCCAGGTCGCGGGGTCGGTGTAGCCGGTCGATCCGTAGTGGGGCTGGCCACCGGCCGTGGTGAACTCCTCGGACCGGCGGAACACCGGGTTGTTGCTCTGCATTGGTCTCTCCTCGAGGCCGTGGGTGTCGTCGCTCTGACGGGTCACCTGTACGAGCCCAGTCTAGATGGGCTCACTGACTCCAACGCACCTGTCAGGCCGAACGTTCCCGGCGTACGACGTGCACGGTGACCGGACGTGTGGAGTCGGCCACGACCAGCAGCCGGTGGGCCGACCGCGAGACCACGTGACCGTGCTCGACGCCGACCCGGAAGCCGTGCGGGTAGTGCAGCGGGCTGACGAAGATCCGGGTCGGGGCGTCGATCGAGCGGTCCGGCCGGTAGCGGTAGCGGAAGGCACCGTCGTGGGCGTCGAAGGACATCGCGAGCGGGATCCCGGCCGTGGCCTGGGCGTAGGTGCGCACCAGCAGCCGGAGCTTGCCCTTCTTCACCGACGACGGGTCCGCGTCGTCGCGGAAGAGGCCCTGCGCACCGTCGGCGGTCGTCGGGTCGTTCCAGCGCTTGTAGGCCCAGTGGGTCCAGCCCATCAGGCTCTCGTCGGCGACGTCCGCGTCGATCTCGATCGCGCGCAGGTTGTCGGTCGCACCCCACTCCGACATCAGTGGCACGGCGTGCATGGTGCGCGCCTGCGCGAGGGCGTGGTCCTCGCGGTCACGGCTGAAGGCCCAGCAGTTCTCGACGTCGCTGCCGGGGATCCCCTGCGACTCGAGGAAGACGTCGGGGCAGTAGTTGTGCCACGACAGCCCGAGCTGGTCCTCCCCCGCCACCGGCTCGTAGAACGTGTCGAGCTTCTGACCGCCCGCGAACTGCTGCGGCTCCCACCAGACGATGTTGTGGCGGTCGACCGCGCGGACCGCGGCGAGACCCTTCTCCATGGCGGGCTGCAGCTCGTCGGCGTACGACGCCGGGCAGCCGTTGGCGAGGCAGGTCTCCCACTCCATCCCCATCCACGGCTCGTTGAGCAGGTCGTAGCCCATCAGGTAGGGCTGGTCCTTCCAGGCCGTCGCGCCGATCCGCCACGCGTCGGTCCACCCGTCGAGCAGGTCGTCCTGGTCGGCCCAGAAGTTGTCGAAGACCGTCGACACCTCGGGCGTCCAGTAGCCGGTCGGGAACGGTGCGGTCACCGGCGGCAGGGCGTCGTACGGCGCCGGGCGGTGCAGCGCCCAGTCGGGCACGCCCTCGCCGCCGTACGTCTCGTGCCACTGGTCCTGGTGCATGTCGAGCTGCGACCAGACGTGCCGCTTCGCGAGCAGGTCGAGGACGCGCTGCACCCGGGCGACGTACGTCGGGTCCGCCTTGCCGGGCGCGTCCGGGGTCAGCCCGGCCCACAGCGCGCCGACCCGGGCGCCGTTGAAGCCGTGCCGCGCGAGCCAGCGGGCGTCGCGCGCCTGGAAGCCGGGCCGAGTGTCGGGCGGGGCGTACGGCGCGTGCTTCCAGACCAGGTTGAGCCCGTGGACGATCACCACCCGGCCCTGCGGGTCGACCAGCCAGCGACCCTCGCGGCGCAGCTGCGGGGAGTCGCTCGCGGTGGCGGCGACGCCCGTCGAGAGGACGAGGGCGACCACGAGCGGAAGGAGCATCCAGAGCCTGCGCACGGTAGGGAAACGAGATGGTCCGAAGAAGGTGACTCGCGCGGGCTCGGCGTACGCCAGACTCACGCCCGTGGAGCACTTCGTATTCGCCCTGGTCGTCGGTGGCCGGTTCCTGCTGCCGCTGCTGATCCCGCGCTTCCCGCTGCCCGCGATCATCGCCTGCCTGGTGCTCGACGCCGCCGACCAGACGATCTTCCAGGCGTTCGGGTTCGACCCTCCGGGCTACCAGAACTACGACAAGGCGATGGACATCTTCTACCTGTCCATCGCCTACCTCGCGGCGATGCGCAACTGGGACAACCTCCACGCGTTCGCGGTCGCGCGGTTCCTCTTCTACTACCGGCTGGCCGGGGCGTTCCTGTTCGAGGTGACCCACGAGCGCTGGTTGCTGCTGGTCTTCCCCAACACGTTCGAGTACTTCTTCATCGCCTACGAGCTGTGGCGCACGCGCTGGAGCACCCGGCCGGTCAGCCAGCGCGCCTGGATCCTGACCGCGGCGTTCATCTGGATCTTCGTGAAGCTGCCGCAGGAGTACTGGCTGCACATCGCCGAGCTCGACGTGACCGACACGCTGCAGGACTACTGGTGGGCGTGGCCACTGCTGATCTTCCTGCTCCTGCTGCTCGCCGCGATCCTGTGGTTCGGCGTACGCCCGCGGCTGCCCGAGCCCGACCACTCCTTCCGGATCGTGTCCGACCCGATCCCGGACGCCGTCGACACCAGCGCCAAGCTGGCCGCGATCCACGTCGCGGGCGGCTGGGTGGTCTCATGGATGACGCTCGAGAAGATCGTGCTGGTCGGTGTCGTGTCGGCCATCTACGGGCTCTTCCTGCCGACGGTCTCGCTGTCGACGCAAGACCTCTTCATCTCGATCGGCACGCTGGTCGCCCTCAACGCCGTGATCACGCTCCTCTTCTCGCGCCGGAACTGGTCGATCGAGTCGGCCGGCCTGGCCGTGATCGTGAGGATCGGGGTCAACGTCGGGATGGTCTGGCTGATCGACTTCACCCTCGGTCGGAGCGGGCACGGCTGGACGACGTTCTTCTTCCTCTGCCTGATCAGCCTGATGACCACGCTGCACGACCGCTACCAGCCGGTCTACGCCTACCGGCGGGCGCAGGCAGCCGAGGTGGCGGCGTAGGCATGTCGACCATCCAGGACTTCCTGGAGCTGGTCGACCAGCTGCCAGGCGCGAAGCGGCACGACCGGGGTCGCTACTGGAAGCTCGAGGTCGGGCAGTACACGTTCGGCTACCTGTGGGAGCCGACGCGGACGGTCGGCCTCAAGCAGACCATCGCCGAGCAGCTGGCGCTGGTCGGCGAGCGACCGGACGTGTTCGAGATCCAGTACACGGCGTTCGGCTTCGGCTGGGTCGTCGTCCACCTCGAGGGCGTGGAGCGCGACGAGCTCGCCGAGCTGACCTTCGAGGCCTGGCGGCTCTCCGCGCCCGAGGACCTGGTGGCCGCGCGGGACGACGTACTGCCGCGATGACCTCGTTGGTCGAGTAGCGAGCGCCAGCGAGCGTATCGAGACCTACGGCTGCCCGCGGCCGTGCACGGTGATCTCGCCGAGACCCATGAACATCCGCGCGTCGTCGTGCTGGCCCGCCTGGTGGCGGTTGGAGCGCAGCTCGACCCGGACGAAGCGCACCCGTGGGCCGCGGTCGACCGTGAGGTCGGTGAGGCCGTGCAGCGGCAGCGCCCTGGTGTTGGTCACCAGGGTCCGCCACGGTCCGTCCTGCGTGGCGCTGCCCTGGACCACGAAGCCCTTGACCGCCATCGAGCTGTCGAACCCGCCGCAGGCGAGGTACGGCGCGATCCCGATCGACGTCACGCGCACGGGTCGGGGCATCTTCAGCACGAAGAACTTGCGGCCTCCGACCAGCCCCGTCGCGGGCGTCTGGTGGACCGCGTCCGTCATCCACCCGCGCGTCAGCGACAGGTCGAGCGCGCGCCGCGGCCCGCAGCCGAACTCGCTGTCGAAGTCGGTCCCGTTGTGGTCCACGACGCTGGCGCCGCCCTCACGCGACGCCCAGTCGCGGGCCAGCGGCAGGTCGAGCCGCGTGGTCTCACCCGCGACGGCGAGGTCGTGCTCGACGGCCGTCTCGTGGCCGCGCAGGGCGACGGTGAGCCGGCGGTAGGTGCCGACCGGGACGTCATGGAGGAAGTAGTGGCCGCTCACGGTCGTCGTGGTCGCCAGGCCGGTGCCCGGCAGGGTCACGCGCGCCCCCGGCACCGCGCGGCCGGTGACGCTGTCGGTGACGCGACCGAAGAGGGTCGCGCAGTCGTCGGGACAGGCCGGCGGGACGCTGAAGTCCTCGCGCGGGTGGAAGTCGTTGCCGCCCCGGGTGTCGGCGAAGAAGCCCATCCCGCGTGCGGCGAAGACCGACCAGAGCGTCGCGGCGTCGGCGCCGTCGTACGCGACCTGGTCGGCGAGCAGGATGGCGTTGCGCATGTCGAGGAAGGACGGGTTCGGCGGCGAGAGCTCCATGGCCCGGGTGACGAGGCTCAGCGACTTCGCGGAGCCCAGCCGGTCACGGACCTGCCAGAGCGTCTGCGCCCAGATCTCGCCGTCCTGGTGCACCTCCGGGAAGGTCGTGCCCTTCTTGTCCGCGGCGATGCGGGTGAGGTCGCCGTACGTGTAGCCACCGGGCCCGGCGGTCCCGGAGCCCGCGCATCCCGACGCGACCGACCCGACCGGGCAGTCGAGTGCCTCGGAGCGGGCGCCGAGACCACCGGTCGGGTAGCGGCCGACCAGGAAGTCGCCGTCGCCGGGCAGGTCCGTCTCGAGGCCCTCGGTGACGAGGAAGTCCATGGCGTACCAGTCGCTCCACGCCTCGCCCATGCTGCCGGCCTGGAAGGACTTGAGCGCCGGGACGCCGGTGCTGGTCAGGACGAGCCGACCCGAGAGCCCGTGGGCGTACTCGTGGAAGACGATGCCGGCGTCGTCGGCCGAGTTGCTGTCGGGGGCATTGGTCTTGAGGGCGCAGCGCGCCGGGTGGCTGGCCCAGAGGTACATCTGCATCTGCGGAGGTACGCCGTCCTGCTGGACCGCCATGTTGGCGTTGGTCGCGTGGAAGGTGTTCGGGAAGCCCCCGGTGGTCGGGCCTGCTCCGGGCTGCTGGCAGAGCGTCTTGGCGGTGTCGGCACCGTCGTCGATCTGGGTCTGGACGGCGTCGTGGCCGATCCCCTGCCCGGTCGGGTTGTGGACCTGGAAGTTGCCGGCCGCGGGCGTGAAGCCGATCGGGTCGGCGAGCAGGTGGTCGTGGAAGACGTTCAGGTAGTGGTAGGCCTGCACGGCGGTGTGGCGGAGGTTGGCGCGCCAGCTGAACTTCTTCGTGCTGTCCCAGGTGCAGGGGAAGGCCGTGCTGCAGTGGCGGGCCGTCGTCGTCGTGTCGAAGGTCGTGGTGGCGTCGCTCCAGTCCAGGCCGCTCGTCGCGGGGAACTCCGCGTCGTCGGGCGGAGGAGGACCGGGGACGTAGAGATAGTCCTGGGTGTCGGCGTAGACGTGGCCGTTCTCGCCGCTGAGCCTGGACCCGTCGAAGACCGGGAAGGTCACCGGCTCCGGCGTACCTCCCGACGGGGCACCCGGGTAGTTCTCCCAGGCCGTGCCGTTGCCCTGGTCGCCGTGGACCATGTTGGCGCGCCACAGCACGTCGCCCGAGGACGCGTCGACGACGGAGACGTACGACGCCTCCTCGGACACCCGGGCGTTGACCTGCCAGCCGAGGCTGGCCCCGCCCGGCGAACCGTCGGCGTAGAGCACGAGCTCGGCGCGGTCGCCCGAGCGCCAGACGACGTTGCGCTGCGGACCGGCCGTCCGTGCGGACACCCGCGGGACGCTGACCTTGGTGGCGCCGCCGTCGCGCAGAGCGGTGCGCAGAGCGGTGTCGGCCGGGATCCTCGGCACGACGCTCGCGCGGAGCCCGTGGATCGGCGACCCCAGGACGTTGACCAGACGACCGTCGGCCGCGACGTTGGCGCGCAGCCCGTTGTCGAAGGCCGGCACGCCGCGCACCCGCTGCTGCCAGACCAGGTGGTGGGTGCCGTCGACGTCGACGTAGTCGCGGTCGAGGTGGAGCTGGCCGAGGTCGCGCTCGTCGACATCGAACGCGCTCAGGTGCGCGCGGACGTAGTCGAGGGCGATGTCGGCCGGCGCCTGCGTGCTCGGTCCGGTGAGCGTGCCGTCGAGCCGCGCGACGACCCTCGGCGTACCGGTCACCTGGTCGCGCTGCAGGACACCCTCGGTCCCGAGCTCGGCCCGGAGGCTCTGGTGCGGCGCCGGGGTCGGCGGCAGGGTCGCGAGAGCGGGCGAGCTGACCGCCAGCCCGGTGACGACGGTCGCGATCGCCAGTGCTGCGGGTCCGATGTGACGGGGCATGGCCACCTCCGCCCCGGACCCTAGTGGCGGGATCGGTGCCCCCGCTGGGATTCGAACCCAGACTTGAGCGCTTTTAAGGCGCCTTCCTCTGCCGGTTGGGATACGGGGGCGAGTGTCGCGGAGCCTATAAGCCCGTGACGGCTGCCCGCCCGAGCACGGCGTCGAGCATCGGCTCGGTGAGCCGGCCGGTGAAGGTGTTCTGCTGGCTGGGGTGGTAGCAGCCGAGCAGGGTGACCTCGCGGTCGCCGAGGTGGAGCCGCGCCTCGGCTCCGTGGCCGAACCGCGGCTTGGGGCGAGTCCCCTGCCAGCCGATGGCGGAGTACGAGCGCAGGGTGGCGTCCCAGCCGTAGGCACCGAGGGCGACGACGACCCTCACGTGGTCGACGAGGAGCCCGAGCTCGGCCTCGATCCAGGGCGCGCAGGTGTCGCGCTCGGTGACGGTCGGCTTGTTCTGCGGCGGTGCGCAGCGCACGGTCGCGACCATCCGGGTGTCGATCAGCTCCTGGCCGTCGGCCGCGTGGGTGCTGGTGGCGATCCGGGCCAGGCCGACCCGGTGGAGGCTCGCGAAGAGCCAGTCGCCGCTGCGGTCGCCGGTGAAGACGCGGCCGGTGCGGTTGGCGCCGTTGGCGGCCGGGGCGAGGCCGACGACCAGGACCCGCGGCGTGGTCGAGCCCCAGCCCGGGATCGGCCGGCCCCAGTAGGGCTCGGCGGCGTACGACGCCCGCTTGTCGCGGGCCACGTCCTCGCGCCAGCGCACCAGGCGCGGGCACGCGCGACAGACCGAGACGCGGGCGTCGAGCTCGGCCAGGTCGGTGCCGCGCGCGAGGCGACGTACCTGCGCAGGCGTGCCGGCGACCGGTGTCTCCGCGGTGGCGGGGTCCCCCGGCCAGCCCGTCCCGGGTGGCACGGGTGACGGGTAGGGGTCCCCGGTGGCGGGGTGCGGGAGCGGCGTCGGGGTAGTCACGGACGATCGGACCCATTACTCATCAGTAGACCGACCCTTTCGTCCGTGACTACCCCGCCGATGCGATCGACCACGCGATCCCGTCCAGGATGTCGGAGTCGGAGACGACGAGGGTGGTGGCGGGGGTACGGCGCAGGATCCGGTGGAGGATCAGCACGCCGGCACCGATCACGTCCGCACGACCGGGGTGCATGGACGGGAGCGCACGGCGTTCGGCGACGGTCATCGCGAGCAGCCGCTCGACGGTGGCGTGGACGTCGGCGACGGGGAGCACCAGCTGGTCGACGTCGGAGCGGGAGTAGGCCGGGAGGTCGAGCGCGACGGCCGCGAGCTGGGTGACCGTGCCGGCCACACCCACCACGGTCCCGGCCGACGACGGCGAGACCGGGCAGGCGTCGAGGTGGGCGTCGATGTCGGCGACGCAGGCCGCGACCTCGTCGGCCGTCGGCGGGTCGGAGTGGAGGTGGCGCTCGTGGAGCCGCACCGAGCCGATGTCCATGGAGTACGCCGCGTCCGGGGCCGACGAGCCCAGGATCAGCTCGGTCGAGCCGCCGCCGATGTCGATCACCAGCACCGGCAGGGACGGGGTCTCTCGCAGGTTGCGCACGGCACCGTCGAACGAGAGCGCTGCCTCGACGTCGCCGGAGACGACCTCCGGCTCGACCCCCAGGCGCGAGCGCACGCCGGCCACGAAGTCCGCGGCGTTCGAGGCGTCCCGCGAGGCCGAGGTCGCGACGAACCGCACCCGCGAGGGTGGCACCTCGTAGCGGCGGATCAGCTCGGCGTACTCATCGATCGCGGCGAACGCCCGCACCAGCGCCTCGTCGGCGATCCGGCCGGTCCGGTCGAGGTCCTGGCCGAGGCGGACCATCCGCATCTCGCGGACGTCCACATCGGGCAGCGCACCGATCAGCAGCTTGATCGTGTTGGTGCCGCAGTCGATGGCGGCTACTCGCTCGGCTGGACGCACGGCCCGGACTCCCACCACGCGCCGAGCAGCTCGAGCACCTCGTCGCCGAGCGGGTTGACGCCCGGACCCATCGCGAGCGACTGCCCGGCCAGCACGTGGAGGCACTTGACCCGGTCGGGCATGCCTCCCGCGGAGATGCCCTCGATCTCGGGCACCGAGCCGAGGCTGGCCCGGAGCTCCAGGTAGCGCTCGTGCGCCGCCCGGTACGCCGCAGCGAGCTCCGGGTCGTCGGCGAGGCGGTCCTGCATCTCCTTCATCAGCCCCGAGCCCTCGAGCGTGCCGATCCGCGACGCGGCTCGCGGGCAGGTCAGGTAGAAGGTGGTCGGGAACGGCGTGCCGTTCGGCAACCGCGGCTCGGTGGTGACCACGTCGGGGTTGCCGCACGGGCAGCGGTGCCCGATCGCGTGGATCGCCCGCGGCTCGCGGCCGAGCTGGGCTTCGATGGCGGACTCGTCGGCTGGGTCGATCACGCCGTCATCATCCCAGGGTCAGTCGTTCGGGCCGATCTTGGTCATCGGGTCGGGCTCGTCGGAGGCCTTCGGAGGGTCGCCGGCCAGCTCGACGGACTTCCACGCGGTGGACCACCACGCGGTCGGCTCCTTCTTCGTGACCGTCGTCGGGTCGCTGAGCTTGTTGGTCTGCTCGATCGGCTTGCCGTCGGCGTCGAGGACGGTGTACGTCGTCTCGCCGGGCATCACGTAGTTGAGCTCGCGGGCCTGCTGGCGGACGAACGCGGGATCCTGCCAGCGCTGCTTCTCGCGCTCGAGGTCGTCGATCGACGCCTCGCGCAGCGCGATCTGGTCCTTGAGGTCACTGATGTGCGAGCGCTGCTGCAGGTAGGCCTTCATCGACGACGCGTAGGAGATCGTCAGCAGGGCGAGCACCAGCACGAGCACCATCGCCCGACCGGTCAGCCGGGACGGTCGCCGGCCGGCGACGGCAGCGCCGCCCGCGACGGGTGCGCGGACCGCTCGCTGGGAGCCGGTGTCCCGCCCGGGGCCGGTGCGGCCACGGGGTCGCGCGCCGCGTGGCGGCGTACGACGAGACTCCGAGGGCATGTGTCCTAGGGTCGCTCAGCCGAGGTAGCGCGGGAACGCCGACGCGCCGGAGTAGCGCGCTGCATCTCCCAATTCGTCCTCGATGCGCAGCAGCTGGTTGTACTTCGCCACCCGGTCGGAGCGTGCCGGAGCACCCGTCTTGATCTGGCCGCAGTTCACCGCGACAGCCAGGTCGGCGATCGTGGTGTCCTCGGTCTCGCCCGAGCGGTGGCTCATCATGCAGCGGTAGCCGTTGCGGTGCGCGAGCTCGACGGAGTCGAGGGTCTCGGTCAGCGAGCCGATCTGGTTGACCTTCACCAGCAGCGCGTTGGCCTGGCCGCCCTCGATGCCGCGCTGGAGCCGCTCGACGTTGGTGACGAAGAGGTCGTCGCCGACGATCTGGGTCTTGCTGCCGATCTGGTCGGTGATCGCCTTCCAGCCGTCCCAGTCGTCCTCGTCGAGCGGGTCCTCGATCGAGACGATGGGGTACGACGCGACCAGCTCGGCGTAGTAGGCCGACATCTCCTCGGCCGACTTGGTGCCGCCCTCGAAGTGGTAGCTGCCGTCCCGGTAGAACTCCGACGCCGCGACGTCCATCGCCAGGGCGATGTCCTTGCCGAGGGTGAGCCCCGCGGCCGACACGGCCTCCGCGATCAGGTCGAGCGCGGCGCGGTTGCTGTCGAGGTTCGGCGCGAAGCCGCCCTCGTCGCCGAGGCCGGTGGAGAGGCCCTTCTTCTTCAGCACCGACTTGAGCGCGTGGTAGACCTCCGCGCCGGAGCGCAGCGCCTCGCGGAAGGTCGGGGCACCGATCGGCGCGATCATGAACTCCTGCACGTCCACGTTGGAGTCGGCGTGCGAGCCGCCGTTGAGGATGTTCATCATCGGCACCGGCAGCAGGTGGGCGTTGGGCCCGCCGACGTAGCGGTAGAGCGGCAGGCCGGCGGAGTCGGCGGCGGCGCGGGCGACGGCGAGCGAGACACCGAGGATCGCGTTGGCGCCGAGGTTGGCCTTGTTGGGCGTGCCGTCGAGCTCGAGCATCGTCTGGTCGACGAGCCGCTGGTCGTCAGCGGCGAGACCCTCGACCGCAGGCGCGATCGTCTGGATCACCGCGGCGACGGCCTTCTCGACGCCCTTGCCGCCGTAGCGGTCACCGCCGTCGCGGAGCTCGACCGCCTCGAACGCACCGGTGGACGCGCCACTGGGCACCATGGCCCGTGCGAACGCACCGTCGTCGAGCAGGACCTCGACCTCGACGGTGGGGTTGCCTCGGGAGTCGAGGATCTCGCGGGCGCCGACAGCTTCGATGGATGCCATGCCACCCAGCCTAGTGGGATCGGACGTGCGCGATCAGGCGAGGTCGGCCGCTGGGAACGAGACCGCCATCGTGGTCCCGCTCCCGGTGTCGTTGTCGCGTGCGGTGGCGGTGCCGCCGTGCCGCTCGACGATCCGCTTGACGATCGACAGCCCGAGGCCGGTGCCGCGGTAGCCGTCCTGGTGGGCGCGGTGGAAGGTGTCGAAGACGCTCTCGTGCTGGCCGTCCGGGATGCCGATCCCGTTGTCGCTGACCTCCACCTCCACCATGTCGTCGACGACCCGGCCGCGCACCTGGATCCGGGGCTGGACGCCGGGCGCGACGTACTTCACCGAGTTGCCGATCAGGTTGTCGACGACCTGCCGCAGCAGCACCGGCTCCGCGAGGACCGCGGGCAGTGCGCCCACGGTGATCACGGGCGGCTCCTCCTCCCGGACCCGGCTCGCGTCGACCCGCGCTCGCGCGACGTCCTGCGCCAGGGCCTGGAGGTCGCACCGGACGGGCGTGATCTTGAGGTCCCGAGCGGTCGTGTAGGCGAGCAGGTCGCCGATCAGGTGCTGCATCCGCTGCGCGGCGCGCTGGATCCGGTCGAGATGGTCGACCTGCCGGTCGGGGGGTACGACGATCCCGGCGCGGGCCGACTCGAGCAGCGACTCGGACCAACCCTCCACGACCGTGAGCGGGTTGAGGAGGTCGTGGGCGACGACACCGGCGAACGACGCCAGCTCGTCGCGCTCGCGGCGGTCGGCCGTCACGTCGTGGAAGACCACCACCACGAGGGGCGGGTCGCTGGCGGGGATCGGCCGAGACGTCACCTGGAGCGTCCGCCCGTCGGGCGCGGCCCGGTTGCGGACGACCAGGTCGACCGCCTCCACCTCCTCGCCCGTGAGGGCACGGAGGAAGAGCCCGTCGTCGCGCGCCATCGGGGTGCCGTCGGCGTAGAAGATGCCCGTCCGTCCGCTCGCGACGCGGCCGTCGGCATCGAGGCTGGGACCGCCTACCAGGTGAGTGGCGGCCGGGTTGCGGAGCACGAGGCGGCCGGTGCCGTCGAGCACGCTGACGCCGTCGGCCATCGTGTCGAGGATCGTGCGCATCATCGTCGCCTGGGCGGTGGCGGCGTCCTCCGCGGCGACCAGCCGCTGGTTGAGGTCGAGGCTCTCGTAGCGCCCGACCGACAGCGCGAGGGTGAGCACGACGACGACCGCGACGTAGGCCTGGACGACGAGCACCTGGGAGTCCGGGTCGGCGATCTCCGCGAAGGGGCCCTGCCCCACCACCGTGCACACGACGACCCCGGTCGCCAGCAACAGGGCGTGCAGGTCGGCGACCCAGGGCGAGAAGCGGGTGCCGGCCCACACCGAGGTCGCGAGGAGGAGGAAGGGCACCGGAAGCGTGTCGTTGACCCCGAACACCAGCCACCCGGCGATGAAGGTGACGACGCCCAGCACGAGGAACTCGATGGTGCTGCCGCGATAGGGGCCGATCGCCCGGGGAGTGCGGCCGGGCACGCGCGAGCGCGCGGCGTTCCGGGCCAGCAGCGAGAGCGGGAAGATGGCGACGATCCCGATCGAGTTGCGCAGCGTCCACGCGCCGATCAGGCTCCACTCCGCGTCGCCGGAGGCGATGGCTCCCGTAGGCCCGACCAGCGACGAGACCGCAGCGGCCGCGGCGGCGGCCGCCAGCAGCTGACCGAGGTCGCGCAGCCGCTGGACGCCCGCCGGCGGGTCGTCGCCGAACCCCCACCAGTCCGGTCGCCACCGGCTGATCAGCACGCCGAACACCAGGGCCTGCACGGCGGTGCCGATCGCCGGCGCGAGCGCGACGCCCGCCGAGGTGCCGGTCAGGACGTAGACCACCCAGGCGAGCACGACGAGGCAGACCGTGTCGACGACGATCCACCGCCGCCACCCGGTGACCGCCAGCCACGCTGCGGCCACTCCGGCAGCCGGCCAGACCAGCGCCACGTTGCTTCCCGACACCACCGCCTGCCGCCCGAGGTAGGCCGCCACGACGAAGTACGCCGCGAACGCACCCAGGTCGAGGAGGCGCACCCGGAGGGTCATCACCGCTCCCCGCTCGCCTCCAGCGCTCTCCGGGCGGCTGCCCGGAGGTCATCGGGGTTGAACGGCTTGGCGATCCGCTCGTGACCGGTGTTCTCGATCCGGGTGATGACCTCGCCGGTCCACTGCACCGTCACGAAGACGGCGGGGACGTCCGGCCAGAAGCCGGCGATCTCGCCCAGGAGCGTGACGCCGTCGGTGTCAGGGAGGGCGTAGTCCATCAGCACCAGGTCGGGCCGGTAGTCGGGCTCCTCGTCGCGGAGCGCCCGCAGCCGGCGGGCATCGGTGACCCCACGCAGCTCGTGACCGTCGTGCAGCATGCAGTGTGCGATCCAGTCGCGCACGTCGACATCGTCCTCAACGATCAGTACCCGAGCCACAGCAAGGGACCTTAGGCCATGTCTCTCGACCTAGCCCCCGCCTCGCTTGATGTCCTCCCAGCGCGCGGAGACCTCGTCGGCACTCAGCCCGGCCGCCTCGGCCCGCTGTTCCTCCGTCCCGAAGACGTGCGGGTTGCGGCGTCGCATCTTCTCGGCGAGACCGCGTACGACGTCGTCCATGGTGAACTCGCCGGCCTCCTCCGCGATCGCCGCGTGGAAGTAGACCTGCAGGAGCAGGTCGCCGAGCTCCTCGCGCAGGTGCTCAGGGTCGCCCTCCTCGATCGCCTCCGCGACCTCACCGGCCTCCTCGTGCAGGAAGGGCACCAGCGACTCGTGGGTCTGCTCGCGCTTCCAAGCGCACTCGGCCCGGAGCTGCCGCATCATCGCGGCGAACTCCACGAGCGGCTCTTCGGCCATCAGCCGCAGCGCTGCGAGTCGGGCAGTGCGCCGGCGTAGGCGGTGTCCGGCGTGCTCGCGTCGGCCTTGGTGGCGGTGTCGCTGAGGGCGTAGGAGAGGCTGGTGTCCTCGAGGACGGACTTGCCGTCGACGATGTCGACGCCGTACTTCGGGTCGATCTTCACGTCGTGGTCGGCGAGCCAGGCGAGGAAGACCTTCGCACCGGCAGCCTGGGCGTCGTCGGCGCTGGCCGAGGCGCCGAGCTCGGCCTTGCCGACCGAGATCTCGGCCGCGTTGACGTAGGTCTCGGCACCCTGGACCTCGATCAGCGCGTCGCGGGCCGAGTCGCTGAGCTTGGCGAGCGAGTCGTCCTGGCGGGCGGCGGCCTCGGCCTTGGTGTAGGACTCGTCGACCGTGACGTCGTGCTCGGCCATCATCTGGTCGGCGGCCGACCGCAGCGCGATGCTGCTGGCGACCTGGGCGTTGAGGTAGTGGTTGGGCAGGACCTGGCCCTGCAGCTGGGGCTCGGCTGCTGCGCAGTAGCCGGCCGCGACGTCCGCGACGTGCTGCACGCTCACCGTGTCGTCACCGACCCGAGCCGCGACGCCCGGGTTGAGGTCGGGCGTGGACCCACACCCGGTCAGCAGCACGGCCGACACGACGGCCAGACCGGCCAGGGCACCTACACGGCTCACTTGCTCTCCTGAGGGTCGATGACGGAGTCGATCACGTGGCGCGCCCATTCAAGCAGGGCGATCCCACTGATGGGCTGACCTCCGATGACGGCGGTCTGCGGTCGCGGGACGAGGATCGTGCTGACCGGGGCCTTGACGATCGACTTCGGGTAGAGGCGGTTGAGGCGTACGACGCGCGACTCGGGCAGGTCGACCGGCGCGAACCGGACGTTGCGCCCGGCGATCGTGATCTCGCCGATGCCGGCCTGGCGTGCCCGGGCCCGGAACCGCGCGACCAGGAGCAGCGAGACGACCTCGACCGGCGGCTCGCCGTAGCGGTCGAGCATCTCCTCGTTGAGCAGGTCGACGTCGTCGTCGGAGCGCACCTCGGCCAGCCGCTTGTACATCTCCAGCCGCAGCCGCTCGCTCGCGATGTAGTCGTGCGGCAGGTGGGCGTCGACAGGCAGCTCGACGCGGACCTCGTTGAGCTCGGGCTCGCCGCCGTCGCCGCGGAACTCGTGGACCGCTTCGCCCACCAGCCGGACGTAGAGGTCGAAGCCGACGTCGGCGATGTGGCCCGACTGCTCGCCTCCGAGCAGGTTGCCGGCGCCGCGGATCTCGAGGTCCTTCATGGCGATCGCCATGCCGCCGCCGAGGTCGGAGTGCTGGGCCAGCGTCGCGAGCCGTTCGTGGGCGGTCTCCGTGAGCGGCTTCTCCGGGGGGTAGAGGAAGTAGGCGTAGGCGCGCTCACGGGACCGTCCGACGCGACCACGCAGCTGGTGGAGCTGGGAGAGACCGAGGGTGTCGGCCCGCTCGATCACCATCGTGTTGGCGTTGGAGACGTCCAGGCCGGACTCGACGATCGTCGTGCAGACGAGCACGTCGAAGCGCTTCTCCCAGAAGTCCAGCATCACCTGCTCCAGCTGGTGCTCGCCCATCTGGCCGTGGGCCGTCGCGACCCGCGCCTCGGGGACCAGCTCCTTGATCCGGGCCGCCGCCTTCTCGATCGAGCTGACCCGGTTGTGGATGTAGAAGACCTGGCCCTCGCGCAGCAGCTCACGGCGTACGGCGGCGACGATCTGCCGGTCCTCGTAGGCGCCGACGTAGGTCAGGACCGGGTGGCGCTCCTCCGGCGGGGTGGTGATCGTGGACATCTCACGGATGCCGGTGATCGCCATCTCGAGCGTGCGCGGGATCGGGGTCGCCGACATCGACAGCACGTCGACCGACGTCCGCATCCGCTTCATCTGCTCCTTGTGCTCGACGCCGAAGCGCTGCTCCTCGTCGACGATGATCAGCCCGAGGTCCTTCATCCGGATGTCGGGGTTGAGCAGCCGGTGGGTGCCGACCACGATGTCGACCGACCCGTCCTGGAGCCCGGCGATGACCTCGCGGGCCTCGGCGTCGGTCTGGAACCGTGACAGCCCCTTGAGCACAACGGGGAAGCCGCTCATCCGCTCGGTGAAGGTGCTCAGGTGCTGGGTGACCAGCAGCGTCGTCGGCACCAGCACGGCGACCTGCTTGCCGTCCTGCACCGCCTTGAACGCCGCACGCACCGCGATCTCGGTCTTGCCGTAGCCGACGTCGCCGCAGACCAGCCGGTCCATCGGCATGGTGCGCATCATGTCGCCCTTGACCTCGTCGACCGTGGTCAGCTGGTCGGGCGTCTCGTGGAAGGGGAACGCGTCCTCGAGCTCGCGCTGCCACGGGGTGTCCGGGCCGAAGGCGAAGCCCTGGGTCGCCTGGCGCGCGGCGTAGAGCTTGATCAGCTCGGCCGCGATCTCGCGGACCGCCTTGCGTGCCTTGGCCTTGCGCTTGGTCCAGTCGGCGCCGCCGAGCCGGTCGAGCGAGGGCTGCTCGCCACCGACGTAGCGGGTGACCTGGTCGAGCGCGTCGGCGGGGACGTAGAGCCGGTCCGCCGGACCGCCGCGCTTGGAGGCGCCGTACTCGAGGACGAGGTATTCGCGGACCGCTCCCCCGACCTCGCGCTGCTTCATCTCCACGAAGCGCCCGACGCCGTGCTGCTCGTGGACGACGTAGTCGCCGGGCTTGAGCTCGAGCGGGTCGATCTGCTTCTTGCGGCGCGCGGGCATCTTCCGCATGTCGCGGGTCGAGGCCTTCTGGCCGGACAGGTCCTCGCCGGTGAGGACGACGAGCCGGTTGGTCTCGTCGACGAAGCCGTGGTCGATCGCGCCGCAGGTGACCGTCACGACGGAGTCGGTGAGGTCGGCGGCCGCCTGGATGTCGTCGACCAGGCGAGCGGGGACGTCGTGCTCGGAGAGCACCTCCACCATCCGCTGCGCCGGGCCGTGTCCGGTGTGCAGGACCACGACCCGCTGACCGGTCTGGCGCCAGCGGTCGATGTCGGCGATCGCGCGCTCCATCTCGCCGCGGTAGGCGTCGACGGAGGTCGCCGGAATGGTCCGCGTCGGCACGAAGTCCAGGTCGGGGAGGTCGGGGAGGTCTTCGGGCGACTCGATGCCGAAGGGGCTCACGCTCCACCACGCCAGGCCACGGGCGAGGGTGTGCTCGCGGACGTCGCCGATGGAGCGGTACGACGCGGCGCCGAGGTCGATCGGGGCGGTCCCGCCGCCGGCGGCGGCCGCCCAGCTGGCGCCGAGGAACTCCTCGCTGGTCGCGACCAGGTCGTGGGCGCGACTGCGGGCGCGCTCGGGGTCGAGCACCAGCACGTGGGTGTCGTCAGGCATCAGGTCGACGAGCAGCTCCATCTCGTCGACGAGCACGGGCGCCAGCGACTCCATGCCCTCGGCGGCGATGCCGGACGCGATCTTGTCGGTCAGCTCGAGCAGTTGCGGGTGCTGCCGGCCGAGCTCGGCCGCCCGCTCCCGGACCTCGTCGGTGAGCAGCAGCTCGCGGCACGGCGGCGCCCAGAGCCGCTCGACCTTCTCCAGGGTGCGCTGGTCGGCGACCGAGAACGAGCGGATCTCCTCGACGTCGTCGCCCCAGAACTCCACGCGCAGCGGGTGTTCCTCGGTCGGCGGGAAGACGTCGACGATGCCGCCGCGGACCGCGAACTCGCCACGCTTCTCGACCAGGTCGACGCGGGAGTACGCCGCGGCCGAGAGCCGGCGTACGACGTCGTCGAGCGGAGCCGAGTCGCCGGGCGAGAGCTCGACCGGCTCGAGGTCGCCGAGCCCCTTGACCTGGGGCTGGAGCACCGACCGCACCGGGGCCACGACCACCTGCAGCGGTCCGTTGGAGGCGTCGGTCCCCGGGTGGCACAGCCGGCGCAGCACCGCGAGCCGGCGGCCGACCGTGTCGCTGCGCGGGCTCAGCCGCTCGTGGGGCAGCGTCTCCCAGCTCGGGTAGTAGCCGATGGTGGCCGGGTCGAGCAGGTCGCCGAGCGAGCCGACCAGGTCCTCCGCCTCACGCGCGGTCGCGGTCACTGCCAGCACCGTGCGGCCGGCGCCCACCAGGCCGGCGACGACGTACGGCCGCATCGCCTCGGGACCGGTCAGGTCCAGGGTCGGCACCACACCACCGCGGGCGTCCGCCATCGCGGTCGCGAGCGTGGGGTCGGCGAGGACGGCGTCGGCAAGGCCGGACAGGTGCACTGGGGCTCCGAAGGTGGGGCGGACAACACGAGAGCCCCCGGTCAACGAGTGACAGGGGGTGATGCGTCGAGTCTACGACCGCCCACCGACGGTCGGCTCACTCGTCGGTCTCGACCCCGCCGGCGTCCTCGTTGCACTCGATCTGGGGCGGCTCCTCGCCGGGGAACGCCATCAGGCTGAACTCCGGGAGGTGGTCGCCACGCAGGTCGAACGAGAGCGCCGACCTCCGCGTCGTGGCGCCGTCCGGCGAGCGGTAGAGGTAGCCCGGCTCGTCGCGGAAGCCGAGGGTGTACATGCACTGGTCGAAGGTGGTGATCTCGAAGACGGGCTCCCCCAGGTCGTCGACGTCGTCGCGCAGGGCGTGGATCCGCGACCGCAGGGTGTCCGGGCGATCCTGCCGGTCCGGAGCCTCACCGGGGTCGGTGCCGCACTCGCCCTTGCCGAACGGGTCGTCCTGGCCGCGGAACGCCAGCACCTGGTAGTCGGGGTCCTCCCACTCGCTGTGGTCGAGGTCGACGGCCGGGTAGTGCACGCGCTCGTAGGGCCAGAGGCCCTGGTCGACGAGGTAGCCGAGGTCCTGGTCGGCGTCGCCGGCCTCGGTCATCGGCAGCCAGCTCAGGCAGGACTCCCAGTCGTCGAACCGCTCCGCGCGGGCGTCCACACGGTCGAAGAGTCGCTCGAGGCGACCCACCCGATGACGCAGGTGGTGGGGGTGCTTGACGTGGTGGAGGCCGGGAGACCGGGCGTCCGCACCGGTGCCGTTGGGGTCCGTCGGCGCGCTCAGGCACCGGCGGTCGGTCGAGAGCCGCAGCAGACGCCAGTCCGGGTCACCGGGACCGGTGTGGCGCACCAGGGCGGGCCGGGTGTCGAGACCGGTCCCGTCCATCTCGTCGTAGAGGAAGCCCCACCGGTGCTGCCGGTCGCCGACCCGGTCGACGCCGAGGGAGGTCATGCAGCTCTCCAGCACACCGAAGCGCCTGGCCTCTCGGTCGAGCCGGTGCAGCCGCTTCGCGAGCGCGGCGATCGAGTGGCGGACGTGGGACGGGTGGTGGTGCGGCTTCAACCGGAGAGGAGCGACCGGGGCGAGCACCTGCTGGACGTCGGGGACCGGCCGGTCCGGGAGGTCGAGGTCGGGCGGTCGCACGATCGGCGTCTGGACGGCCCCGACGTCGCAGGCACCGCCCGTGTCGCGCAGGTTGCCGAGCGTGTCGCGGGCCATGACCTCGTCCCAGTCGACCCAGCCGTCCAGCAGCTGGCCCGCCGGCAACGGATCGGGGAGCGTGCCGGCGCACGACCCGCTCGGGATGCGGTCGATCGCCGGGCTGCCGGACTTCGGCACCAGCACGAAGCCCAGCGGGTCAGCGTTGACCTGCTCGAGCATCGGGTCCGCGCCGAGGAGGTCCGTGGCGCCGTCCAGGTCGCAGGACGGGTCGGCGACGTTGTTGTAGCCACCGGAGCTCGCGGCGTACACGCGACAGCTCCGGACGGTCGGGATGGTGTCGCCGGTGACGCCCTCCGTGGTCGGCGGTCCGATGATCGAGCCGAAGGCGTCCAGCCGTCCGGCCGACCCGACGTCACCGCCGACGGAGGCGATGTTCCGCGTCACCGTCGACCCGATCAGCGTGGTGCGGCCCGCCGACAACAGCCCGCCGCCGTCGCCCTCGGCGTAGTTGTTGGAGACCGTCGAGTTGATGACCACCAGGTTGCCGCGCGCCCAGATCCCGCCACCGGCGTGGGCGACGGCCAGGTTGCGGGCGACGTTGGAGTTGACGACGAGCACGTCGGCCTCGCCCGAGATCGCGCCACCTCGGTCGTCGGCACGGTTGCCGTTGAGCGTCGAGTCGTAGATCGCCACGTCGCCGTCGAGCGTGAAGATGGCGCCGCCCGGACCGTCGGCGTCGCTGCCGTCGACGAGCGACCGGATCACGGTGACGTCGCCGTCCTCGTCGGCGTAGAGCGCTCCCCCGTCGCCGTCGGTCGTGTTGCCGTCGACCCACGAGTCGACGACCAGGATGTCGCCGGTCGATCCGATGGCGCCGCCGGACCCGTCGACCAGGTTGGCACTCATCACCGAGTCGTAGACCTGGACGCCGCCGCGCCGCGCGTAGATCCCGCCGCCGTCGTCGTTGGCGAGGTTGCCGTTGATGTGGCAGCGGTAGGCCGTCACCCGCCGCATCGAGAAGACACCGCCGCCCGGCTCCTCGGACAGGTTCTCCTTGATCCCGCAGTCCGACAGGAGGATCTCGCCGCGCGAGGTCAGCGCAGCGCCAGGTCCGTCGGAGCCGCCGCGGGTCAGGGTCACGTCGCGGATGTCGAGCCAGCCGGTGCCGTCCTGGCGCAGCAGACGCTTCTCGAAGCAGGACTGCCGGAGCGTGTGACCGTGGCCGTCGAGCACGAGCGGGTACGGCGACTCGCGGATCGGGTCGCCGAGGTGGCAGTCACGCAGGACGATGTCGGCACCGAGGTCGATGCGGGTGGTCAGCGGGTCGCCCCAGGCGGCACGCAGCTGGGTCTCGGTCGTCACCAGGGCGTCGTCGGCCCTCGCCGGGCCCGGCACCATGACCAGGCAGCCAGCGACGATCGCGACCACCACGAGGGCGGCCCGATGGGCCCACATTCGATCAACGATAGAAGTGAACGGCCTCGTCGGCAGGCGTTCGGCCCAGTCGGTCGGCCAGTCGGTCGGTCAGCCGGTGCGGTCGGCGTACGCCGAGGCGGCGGCGTAGACGGAGTCGACGTAGGCCTGCGCGTGGTTGTAGGAGAAGATCGCGTCCGCCCAGCCGGAGCCCGATCTGAGGTCGTAGCCGTCGGCGCAGAGGTAGCGCGCCGCGGCGGCGGCCGCGTCGTCGAGGTCGTTCGGGTCGGCGGTGCCGTCGCCGTCACCGTCGGTCGCCCAGGTCTCCCAGGTCGACGGGATGAACTGGAGCGGGCCGACCGCGTGGTCCCACCGGAGGTCGCCGTGCCAGGCGCTGGTCTCGGGGGTCGCGGGGATCGCGGCCACCTTGCCCTTGCCGTTGAGGGCGGGGCCGAGGATCGGCGTCGAGGAGTGCCCGTCCTCGCCGAGGGTCCGGCCGCCGATGGTGCCGTGCTGCGACTCGACCCAGCCGATGCCGGCGAGCGTGGTCCAGCCGACGTCGCACCCGTCGGGCTCGGAGAGCTGGGCGTTGGCGTAGGCGCGGATGGCGGGCGCGGGGATGCCGGCCTTCGCGGCGGTGTCGGCCACCCACTGGGCGTCGACCGTGGTCGGTCCCGAGCGCTTCTTCGAGCCGTGGTGGTCAGCAGCCGCGGCGGGCGCGGGTGCGGCAGCGCCGACGTACGGCTGCTGGGTGCCGACCACGATGTCCGGACGCGCGAGGAAGGACTGCGACGCGACGTACCCCAGCCCGGTCACGAGGACCAGGGCCGTGCAGAACGCCGCGATGAGGCGGCCGGGGTTCATCGGTCGATGCACACGCAAAC
Source organism: Nocardioides pollutisoli (assembly GCF_040045055.1). Lineage (NCBI taxonomy): Bacteria > Bacillati > Actinomycetota > Actinomycetes > Propionibacteriales > Nocardioidaceae > Nocardioides > Nocardioides pollutisoli. Next base: position 2,557,052 of record NZ_JBDZDU010000001.1, on the reverse strand, counting down.
GCTAAGCCACGAAGGGCCGCCGACCCTCATCCGAACCGACCGTGGACGTAGTCGCTGGTGCGGGGGTCCTGCGGGCTCTGGAACATGGCTGCGGTGTCCCCGTGCTCGACGATCACGCCGGGCGTGCCCTGCGACGCGAGGAAGAAGGCGCAGGTGTCGGAGACCCGGGCGGCCTGCTGCATGTTGTGGGTGACGATGACGATCGTGACCTCGCGGGCGAGGTCCTTCATGGTGTCCTCGATGACCCGGGTCGAGGTCGGGTCGAGGGCGGAGCAGGGCTCGTCCATGAGCAGCACCCGGGGCTTGATCGCCAGGGAGCGCGCGATGCAGAGCCGCTGCTGCTGACCACCCGAGAGGCCGCCGCCGGGAGCGTCGAGGCGGTCCTTGACCTCGTTCCAGAGGCCGCCCTTGCGCAGGCAGGACTCCACGAGCTCCTCACGGTCGGACCGCGAGGCCTTGGTGCCGGTGAGCTTGAGACCGGCGAGGACGTTCTCCCGGATCGACATCGCCGGGAACGGGTTGGGCTTCTGGAAGACCATGCCGATCGCACGCCGGGCGTCGATCAGCCGCTTCTGGGGGTCGTAGATGTCCTCACCGTCGAGCAGCACCTCGCCCGCGAGCTGCGCGGACGGGACCAGCTCGTGCATCCGGTTGAGGATCCGGAGGAACGTCGACTTGCCGCAACCGGACGGGCCGATCAGCGCGGTGATGCCACCGGCCGGCATGGTCAGCGAGACCCGGTCCAGGACCTTGTGGTCACCGAACCACGCCGTGATGTCCTTCGCCCGGAGCTCGGCAAGCGGAGCGGCCGGGACCGGCGGGAGCGTCGTGGTCTCGTCGATTGCTGCACTCATGTCGTTCGTTCCTCGTCGTGCGTTGAAGATGGGGTGCTGCGGGTACGACGCGCGCCGGCCCGGCCCGAGACGGGCCGACGCGCGTCGGTGGGCTACTTCTGCTTGATCGAGAAGCTCTTGCTGGAACCCGCGACCTGGTCGTCGCCGGCGTAGACGGCCTTCAGGGAGTTCTTCCCCTTCGACAGCTTCAGCGTGAACGTGGCGACGCCGTTCTTGAGCTTGGCGGTGCCGAGGGTCTTGCTGCCCTTCATGATCTTCACGGTGCCGGTGGCGGTGGCGCCGTCGGCGGTGACGGTCACGGAGCCCTTGGCCTTGGCGCCCTTGGCGACCGTGGCCGGGAACGACTCCGCGAGCTTCGAGCCGGTCTTCACGGTGAGGGTGGCGTCGCCGGTCGACGGGTCGAACTTGGTGCCCGAGGCCGGGACGAACTCCGCGGTGTAGGTGTGCTCACCGGGGGTGACGCCGGTCAGGGTGGCGGTCGCCTGGCCGGAGACGAGCGGAACCGCGCTCGCGACCTTGGTGTCACCCTCGAAGAAGTCGACGGTGCCGGACGGCGAGGTCGAGCCGCTGACGGTCGCGACGATGGTCGCCGACTTGGCCTTGGGGCTGGTGGCCTTGACGCTCGTGGTGGTCACGATCTGCTGGTTGATCGCGAAGTTCGTGACGCCGCTCTGCGTCGCCTGGCCGCAGACGCCGCCGTTGTCCGGGGTGGCGAGCTGCTGGAAGCCGGCCGCCTCGATCAGCGGGCGGACGTCGGTCGAGCAGAGCGCACCGTCGACACCGAAGAGACCCTGGGCCCAGGTGCTGCTCAGGTCGGCGCCGCGGACCACGTTGTAGAGGGCGCGGTCCGCGCTGAAGCCCGTCTCGAGGTGCAGGGTGGTGCCGAGGAGACCGGCACGGCCCTTCGAGAACGGCGCGATCGCGTTGGCGTCGTTCTTGATCGCGGAGTCGTCGTGCTCCTGCACCTCGGCGACGTTCTTGCCGAGCGTGACGTCGACGCCGCCGTTGAGCGCCTTGAGCTGGGCGACGAAGAAGCTGCGCGTGCCGGAGCCCGCCTGCGGGATCTTCGGGGCGATGACGCCGGCCGTGCCACCGATCTGCGACCAGTCGGTGGTGTCGCCCTTGTAGATCGAGACGATCTGGGCGCCGGTCAGGGCGGTCGGGGCGTGCGAGGGCGTGCTGCCCGAGACCGCCATCACCAGGGTGTCGAGGGCGAACGGGAAGGCCTGCAGGCCGGCCGAGGTCTCCGCGGTGCTGTTCGCCGAGGACGAGCGGGCGAAGTCGACGTCGGTGTTGTTGCCCGCGCCGTACAGGAGCGCCTTGCCGGCACCCGAGCCGTTCGGACGGGCGATCGCCTTGCTCGGGAGCGGGATGTTGCCGCCACCGGTCGCGGCGTACGTCGCGACCTTGAAGGGCGCCTTGCCGCTGGCGTTGACGGCGTCGGCGAAGAGCTTGACCGCGTGCTGGCTGGTGTCGGAGCCGACGCCGATGACGTCGGCGGTGGTCGGGACGAAGGTGGTGTCGTCGGGGTCCACGACGTCGGCCGCGTGGGCCGCGCCAGCGGACAGCGCGATCGCGGATCCGGCGAGGGTCGCGGCGATCACGCCTGCGAGGGTCTTACGTACAAACATCCTGGTTCGCTTCCTGTGATGGGTACTGCCTGTGTGGGGTGGTGCGGTGGTGCTACTTGCGGATGCCGCCCGCGGGCGACCGGACAGTCAGATCAGGTTGGGCAGGAGCCGCATCACCACATCCGTGGAAGCCCAGGACAGTGCGATCACGAGGGGGGTTGCGACCACCCACACGAGCACCGTCGACCATCGCTGACGGGCGGCGACGACCCCGAGGGTCAGCGCCAGGAGCAGGGCCAGGCAGAGGGCGAGGAGCGGGAGTGCCCCCTCGTCCGCGGCCATCGCCTTCTCCGAATCGGGAACCGCCGCGGGGCGGCCGGCCGGTGCCGGGAAGCCCTTCTTCGCGTCGGCGTCGACGTAGACGACGGAGTCCGGCGTGATCGCGCCGAGCCGTCCGTTGCCCTCCGCCGTGACGAGGGTCAGCCGGGCCGCGCCTGTGGCTGGCGGCTGCGGTAAGGGGTCTCCGGCGCGCCGGACCCCGTCGACCGTGAAGACCTTGGTGCCCTGGGCACTGACGACCTGGATCTTGTCGCCTGCCTGCAGGTCGGTCAGCTTCGCGAACGGCCCGCCGTACGTCGTCGCCCGGCCGTAGACGACCGAGACGCCGGCCTGGCCGGGCAGCGGGGTGTCGCGACGGTGGCCGGGACCGACCAGCGTGTCGCCGGAGGCGGTGCCCTCGACCACGACCTGCTCGAGGCCGATGCTCGGGATCGTGACCAGCGCGACCGGGTCGCCGACCGGCACGATCGGGCCGAGCGGTGACTCCATGCCCGGGGTGCCCGCGACGACGTGGCGGAACTCGTCGTAGAGCAGGTCCTGGGCGCGGTGCTGGGAGATCGAGCCGAGGAAGAGCATCTGCGCGGCCATCCAGAGGCAGACGATCGCGATCATCGTGAAGGACGACGACAGCACCGACGACGCGGCCTCGGCCGAGCCGAGCGGCCGCTCCGGAGCCGGCGTGCGCGCGGGCCTGGGCTTCCCCGCGGGCCTCGGGGGCCGGGGAGCCTTCTCCTGCTGGCCACCCGAGCGGCGACGCCGTCGCGGCTGCTGCTCCGTCGGAGGCTGGGAGGTCGGGTCCATGGTGGTCGTCATCGACGTCCCCGGATGACGGGTACGGCGACCCGGAACACCGCCGTGACGACGCAGCCGATCGCGCCGAGCAGGATGAGCAGCGGCAGCAGGCCTCCGGCCAGGTCGGAGCCGACGGCCTCCGTCGCCGGCATCGGCGCGGCGGCCGGTGGGACCGACGGCGTGGCCGACGGGCTCGGGCTGCTCGAGGGCTCCGTGTCGTCCGGCACGCCCGGCGGGGTGATCCCGCCACCGCCGGTGTTGCCGCCGCCGGCGTCGCCGCCACCGGAGGGCCCGTCGGTCGGGCCGGTCGCCGGCTCCTTCTGGGCTTCGATCGCCGCGGCGACGTCCTGCGCAGAGTCGTAGAGCTTGGCGGTCGGACCGCTCTTCTCGATCGGCAGGAAGCCCTCGGGCAGCTCACCGTTGCCGGAGCCCGGGCGCTGGCCCTCGGTGGTCGAGATCCGGATGAACTGGCCGACCTTGTCGGCGTCCTCCTGGTCGAGGTTCTGGAGCCGCGCTGCCGTGTAGACGACCATGGTGCCCGGGTAGGCGTCCGCGGACTTGCGGACGTCGGCCTGGTCCAGCTCGAACGGCTGGTACTTCTTGGCCTGCTTCGACAGCGCGACGGCGGCGCCCAGCGACTTCGACGTGGGCTCGACGAACGTGCCGGGCTTGGTCTCGAGCGCCGCGTTGCGCAGCCCGTAGCGGGCCGAGTCCCCGAGGCTGACGACGCCGAGCATGAACCGCGATCCGAACGACTGCCGGTCGATCCGGCCGAGCTTGTAGAGCCCGGTCGAGGGATCGAAGTCGCAGCGCGTCTGCACGTTGGGCCACGCGTCGAGGAGCGCCTCGGCGATCTTGCGCATGGTCGTCACCGGGGCGGCGATGTCGTTGAAGTAGATCGACGGGTTCTTCTGGCGGCAGTCGCTCTGCGTCTTGGGGATGTAGCTGTCGAGCAGCGGCCAGAGCGCGGTCGGCAGCTCGAGGTTCTTGTAGACGGGGTTGATCACCATCCCCCACGGGTCCTTCTTCCCGTGGAGGAAGGCCATCGCGTCCTTGTCCTGGGTGATGTAGTCCGTGAGCTGCTGGATCACGTCGGAGGAGTTGGAGAGCGAGAGGATCGTCGCGCCGACCTCCTGGCTGATCTGGCTCAGGCCGGGGTTGAGCTTGATGAACTCGGGGTCGTTCATGATCGCGACCGGGTTGTCAGCCATGCCGGGGTGCCCGCGGCCCAGGTCGGACCCGACGTACGACTGCGTGAAGAGCTTGAGCAGCAAGCGGGCGTTGAGCCGGAGGTCGCCGTACTCGCCGGCGTTGTCGGGCCTGTCGATCTGGTAGCCGACCGAGAAGCCGGTGACGGCGGTCGGTGCGTAGCCGACCGGGTCAGCACCGCGGCGGGGGTGGGTCGAGGAGACCTCGGCGGCGACCCCGATCCCGGACTCCATGTTGTTCCAGCCCGCCTCGTCGGACATCTGGTTGAGCTGGAACTTGAAGCGGTCCTTGCGCAGGCAGTAGGCCGGCGACCACTGCAGCGCCGCCTGGGCGAGCAGCTCGGAGCCGTAGAAGCCGGTGGGCGCGCGCGGGTCGAGGATGTCGCACGTGTCCGGCGGCAGGCCGAACGTGATCGGGATGGAGAAGCGGTTCTTCCAGTTCGAGGCCGACCACCACAGCGCGGGCGACACGGCCTGGTCGACACCCTCGTTCGCGAAGTTGCTGGAGCCGGGCGTGAAACGGCCGCCCTTGCGGCAGGCCTGGTCGGCGCGGGTCATCGGGTCCGACGGCTGGTCGCAGCTGAGGCCGGCGATCGGGATCACGACGATGGTGCAGGCGACCTTGTCGTTGCAGCCGAGGGACTCGTTCTCGATGTCGCTGCGGACCTCGAACTGCACCGAGCCGGTGCCGTCCGTGTCGGTGAACGCCGCCAGCTCGGCCGGCGGGAAGGCGGCGCCGATGGCGGCCTCCGGCGGCATGTGGTCGGCGTCGCAGGCGGGGTACGTCGTGCCCTTCGCGGCCACGAACGGGGTCAGGTGCGTGTAGTAGCCGTCGGTGTCCGCGGTCGGGCACTCGTCCTTGGACGGGAACGGGTCCATGCCCGACACCCGGCCCTTGTCGGCCTCGTCGGCGTCGACGTCGTGCGTCCACGCCGCCTCGCCGTCGGAGCGGGTGATCTGCGAGCGCTCCGCGACCGAGGTGGTGAAGCATGTGTCGGGCTGGAGCTGCTTCGCCTTCGGGAGGCTCGGGTCGTCCGTGCCCCGGCACTGCATGATGACGACCGGGTACTCCTGGTTGAGCCCGTTCTCTCCGAAGGGGTTGCTGGCCCGGCCGCCGCTCGGCTGCGCACCCTTCCAGCTGATCTTGATCCGCTGGCGGCCCCGCAGGTCCTGGGTCTTGTTGGCGGAGACCGTGACGGTGTGGGTCGGGAACGCGTAGGTCGATCCGTCCGGCTGGACGAACGTGCGGGTGATCTTCTTGGTCTCGGTCCAGGAGTCGTCGTTCTTCGCGTGCGCCGTCTTGGCGTGGTCGACCGCGACCGGCTGGGCGACGGCCGCGGCGGGCACGACCAGCACCGAGAACATCAGGGCGAAGAGGAGGCAGCGCTTCACGGCCGTCCTCCGGCCTTCACGAAGCGGCGGCGACGCTGGGCGACGACGAAGAAGCCGGGGACCAGGACCAGCGCGAGCAGCTCGAGGACGGCCAGCCACCCGAAGGTGCGCTCGTCGATCGTCCGGTCGGCGACCAGCTCGGTCGGGTTCGCGTAGATCGCGTCGCCGGAGGTCGTGGTGCCGTCGGTCCCGGTGCCGCCGCCGGCCGGCAGGCCGGTCTCCGGATCGATGTTGCCGGGTGCGTCTCCGCCGCCGCTTCCGCCACCACCACCGGTGCCACCACCGGTCCCGGCGCCACCGTCGGTGCCGGTGCCACCGTCGGTGCCGGTGCCACCGCCGCCGTCAGGCGTGTTGGGGTTGGTGCCGGTCTCGGTGCCGCACGGGCCCTCGCCGACCTTGTCGCAGGCAGCGGGCTGCGGTGCGATGTCGGCGAGCACGTTGTGGTTGAGGTTCTTGCCGTCGAACGTCGGGTTGTTGCAGCTCGTGACGGAGCGGTCGGTGAGGTCGACGGCAGGGTCGGCCTGCTTCAGCTTCGCGAGCTGCGAGAACCCTGCCTGCACCAGGTTGAGCGGCAGCGGCGAGTAGCCGTAGGGGCCGGCCTTCGTCTGACCCGCGCAGAGCGAGTAGTACATGAAGTCCGCGAGGGTCTGGCGCTTCGCGGTCGTCATCCGCGGGTCGTCGGAGCCCGTCGGGATGATCATGTAGGAGTACGACGAGATCGGGTAGGCCCGCGGGTCGGGGTTGGTGTAGACCCCGTCCAGGATCTGGGTCAGGTAGAGGTTGCTCGTCTTGTCCTGGTTGATCTTGGCCTTGGTGAGGGCGACCGCGGTGTTGTACTGCGTCGGCTCGACGAAGTAGCCCGCCTTGTTCTCGACCTTGACCACGGGGTAGTCGGCGTTGACCGGGTAGGAGTACTCGACGTAGCCGATGGAGCCGTTGCCCGCGAAGCCCTTGATCGTGTTCATGACCTGGTCGGAGCCGGCCTGGCTGATCATCCGCGTGCCGGGCTTCTTCGGGTAGTACGACGTGAGGCCCGACTGCCCGAAGTAGGGCCGCCAGATGTTCGGGTACTCGTGGTCCATCCAGGTCGTGAACTGCGCGGTCGTGCCCGAGCCGTCCGACCGGACGACCGGCGTGATCGCGAGCGACGGGAACTTGCGGCCGTTGTTGTCCTTGGTGATGGCCGGGTCGTTCCAGTTGGTGATCTGGTTGGTGAAGATCTTCGCGATCGTCTCGCCGGAGAGACGCAGGTTGCGGACCAGGTCGTTGCCGATCTTGAGCTGGTAGGTGAACGCCGTACCGCCCGCGACGATGGGCAGGTAGGCGTACGGCCGGCCGTTGCTCGTGTCGGCCTGGCCGCGCTCGTCGGTGCCCTGGTAGGGGATCTCCGAGATCGCGAAGTCGGTGCTGTCCTGGGAGAAGTCCTTGCGACCCTTGGTCGAGCCGCCGCCGGTGTAGACGACCTTCATGCCGTTGGCGTCGACGTCGGCGATCCACTGCTGGACGATCAGCTCGGACCAGGTCGACCCGGTGCCCTCGATCTGGGCGTAGACGGTCGCGCCTGCGGAGGTGGACGCCCCGATCACGAAGCTCATCGCGATGGCGATGGCCAAGAGCGAACGAATCAGGCGGTTCACGGGTTCTCCTCGGAGGTGACGGGAGGGCTGACGGGGCCCATCTCGACGAGCGGATCGGCGCGGACCATGTCGACCGCGGGCCGACGACGGCGGCTGGTCTTGGTGCGCTTCGGGCGGGCGATCAGGCGGGCGGTGACGAAGAGGATCATCACGATGGCCAGCAGCACGGTGGCCGCGGCGAACGCCCGGGCGATCGCGTTGGGCTCGCCGGAGCGGACCGTGGAGTAGATGAAGAGCGGCAGTGAGTTCATGACGCCGTCGGTGGGGTTGGTGACCAGGAACTGGGCGTTGCCGGAGGTCAGGAGCACCGGGCTCGTCTCGCCGATGCCGCGGGCGATGCCGAGGATCACGGCGGTCGCGAGACCGGGGCGCGCGGTCGGGAGCACGACGTTCCAGACCGTCTTCCACCTGCTGGCACCCAGCGCGAGGCTCGCCTCACGCAGGCCCCCGGGGACGACGCGCAGCACCACGTCGGCCGCGCGGGCGATGATCGGCAGCATCATCACGGCGATCGCCAGCGCGGCGGCCAGTCCGGAGCGCGGGTAGCCCAGCGCCACGATGAAGACCGTGTAGATGAACAGGCCGGCGACGATCGACGGCAGTGCGGTCATCGCCTCCACGACCGTGCGGACGACGCGGGCGAACTTGCCGCCGACCTCGCTCATGAAGATCGCGGTGCCGATGCCGAGCGGCAGCGCGATCGCGACCGCGATCCCGATCTGGATCAGCGAGCCGACGATCGCGTGGAGCACGCCACCCTTGTCGAAGGGGTCCTTGGGACCGACGCCCGACATGTCGTGGGTGTAGAAGTTCAGGTGCATCAGCGGGCGCCACCCGCGCAGCACGACGAACACGACCGCGCTGACCAGCACCGAGAAGACGACGACCGCGCCGACGGTGATGATCGTGGCGGCGACCCGGTCGCGTACCTCGACCAGGCCGCCGGACATGCCCGCGGTCACGGTCGTCACCAGCAGCACGCAGACGATCAGCATGACCAGGAACCACGGCAGCCCGGGCAGCGGCAGCAGCCGCTGGGTGATCAGCCAGGCGAGGCCGGCTCCCGAGGCCCAGGTGCCGATCCGGGAGAACTTCTCGTCGGAGGTCAGCCGGCCGAGCGAACCCCGCGGGACGGCGGGCGCCGCGTCGTCGTCGTAGGACGGCAGGTGCGTCGTACCGACGCTGGTCGCGTCGGTGTCGGGAGCGAGTGTCATCAGGCGTCCGTCCCGGCGCCCGAGCGGCTTCGGTTGACGATCACCGCGGCGACCGTGTTGACGAGGAGCGTGATGATGAAGAGCACGAAGCCGGCGGCGAGCAGTGCGGAGAGCTGCGACTTGCTCGCGTCACCGAAGCGACCGGCGATCAGCGCGGAGACGGTGTTGCCGCCGATCTCGAGCACCCGGCCCTTCACCTCGAAGGACGGGGACAGGATCAGCAGCACGGCGATGGTCTCGCCGAGCGCCCGGCCGAGGCCGAGCATCGTGCCGCCGATGATGCCGCCGCGGCCGAAGGGGATCACGACCGAGCGCACCATGCCCCACTTGGTGGCGCCGAGCGCGAGCGCTGCCTCCTTCTCCCCCAGCGGCGTCTGGGAGAACACCTGGCGCATCACGGCGCACGACATCGGCAGCACCATCATCGCGACGGCGATGCCGGCGCAGAACATGCTGAAGCTGTAGCGGGAGATGTCGACGACCGCGGCGTTCGGGTCGGCGTCGTGGACGTTGAAGAGCGGGAACCACGAGGCGTGCTTGTCGAGCCACACCGCGAAGTCCGCCGCGTGCTCCATCACCAGGAAGTAGCCCCAGAGACCCCAGACGATGGAGGGGACGGCGGCCATCAGGTCGACCAGCGAGACCAGGGTCGACTTCATCGACGCCGGTGCGTACTCACTGATGTAGAGGGCGGTGAGCAGCGCGAGCGGGAACGCGATCGTCATCGCGACCAGGGCGACCATCACCGTGCCGGTGAGCACCGACGCGATGCCGAGGATGTCCGCCTCGGGCTGCCAGGTCGCCTCGGTGAAGAAGCTGAAGCCGTAGTGCTTGATCGTCGGGTAGGCCTGCAGACCGAGGAAGAGGCCCACGCCGCCGGTGATGACGAGCACGGTCGCGCCGACGGCGCGGATGGTGTGGACGAAGACGGCATCCGCTCCCGTCGCCTTGCGCGAGAGCTTGCGGGGACGGACGTCGGTGGACGCGTCCTGCACAGGAAGGGTGGTCACCTGGAGCTTTCTGGCGATGCGCTCGGTGGAGCGGGCTGGTGAAACGCCAGAAGTGTCAGGAGAGCACCGAAACGAACGGCTCTACGAGGGTGAACGACGGGCGAACAGCCCCGCCGACTTGACCGAACACATCGGCCCGTCGGGTTTGACGTAGCCCAGACGGGTCATGCTCGGCCGCCGTTCATGGCCCGGACGGGCCACGGACGCCTCGATGCCGAGGGTTCAACTTCCGTTCGCTGCGGACTCCTGGGCAGCGAGCTCGGCCTTCCAGTCGCGGAAGCCCTCCTCGGTGCGACCCAGCCGCCAGTAGCCCGAGATCGAGACGTCCTCCCGAGGAAGACTCCGGTCGCCGAGCAGGTAGGGCCGGATGCCGTGCATGACGGCCTCGGCCTCGCCGTGCACGAACGCGTGCACCCGCCCCTCACGCCAGGGCAGTGCCCGGACGGCCTCGACCAGGGGCGCGTCGGCACCCCGGTGGAGCCAGACGACCTCGACGTCGGCGGCCGAGGGCAGCTCGACGTGGTGGTCGGGACCCGCGACCTCGAGGACGACGTACGCCGTCGCGCCCGCTGGCAGCGCGGCCACGGCAGCGCCGATCGCCGGGATCGCCGACTCGTCGCCGGCGAACAGGTGCCAGTCGGCCGCGGGGTCGGGGGCGTAGGCGCCGCCCGGGCCGCGCACGGTCAGCAGGTCGCCCGGCTCGGCGCGCGCGGCCCACGGGCCGGCGAAGCCGTCGTCACCGTGGACCACGAAGTCGATGGCCAGGGTGCCGGCCTCGACGTCGGGCTCGACGGCCGTGTAGGTGCGCACGACGTCACCGTCGGCGGTCGGGATGACCAGCTTGACGTAGCGGTCGGTGAAGACGCTCTCGGCGAAGGCACCGAGGTCGTCGGACCGGAAGCGCACGCGCACCAGGGTGGGGGTGCGGCGCTCGGTGGACGTGACGACGAGGTCGGTGGTTCCAGGCATGACGTTCCTTCGTTGGTCGAGCTTGTCGAGACCCCTGAACCCTACTTAGGCGACCCTAACTCGATGTCGCCAGCTCTTCCTCCGAGCGCAGCACGCAGAACTCGTTGCCCTCGGGATCCGCGAGGGTCACCCAGCCGGAGCCGGGGCCGTGGATCCCCCGGTGGTCGGCGACCTGGGTCGCGCCGTGCGCGATCAGGGTCACCACCTCCTCGTCGCGGGTCGCCGCACGCGGTCGCAGGTCGAGGTGCAGCCGGTTCTTGGCCGACTTGCTGTCCGGGACCTCGATGAACAGCAGCCGGTGGCCGGTCTCGGGGTCGCGGATCATGCACTCCTCGTGGCCCGGCAGGTTGGGGTCGCCCTCGAGGTCGACGTACCCCAGCACCGGCTTCCACCACTCGGAGAGCTCGTAGGCGTTGCTGCAGTCGATCGTCGTGTGCGAGATGAAGGCCGTCATGCGGACACTCTCACCGTCGGTGCGCCTGGCCTCAACCCCTGACCGGCGAGCCGGAGCGCGAGCACCCCCAGGAGTACGCCGATGGCGACACCGATCGTGTTGGAGAGCCAGTCGTTGGTCGAGCAGGATCGTCCGATCTCCGGGAGCATCGCCTGCGCCGCCTCGATCAGCGCGCTCCCTGCGCTCGCGGCCACCAGCACCCGCCCGGGACGACGCGTCGCGACAGCAGCGAAGAGCGCCGGCGCCACGAAGAGCACGACGTTGGCCGCCAGCTCGACGCGGCCGACCGTCGGCAACATCCACGCGACCTCGCACCGCTCGAACGCCGTCCGGTCGGTCGGGAGCATCGTCAGCACCACCACCGGGAGCGTCGCGAGACCGGTGAGCAGCCAGGCCGTGCCTGGCCGGTCGACCACCCGCCGTCCCACGACCGGACCGAGGATGGCGAGAAGGGCGAGTGCGGTCGGCGACAACCACGGGTGCTCGATCAGGAAGGTCGTGATCACACACCGACGCTACGAGGCCCCCGCAGGGCACGCCTCCCTCTCAGGTGCCGACCGGCCGTCCTCCGGTACCGCCCCGCGCGACGCTCTTGCGTGAGTTCCGACGGATCAGGAACGGCGGCACCATCACGGTCAGCGCCAGCGCGATGGCAGCCACCCACGCGGCGGCCTTCGCCTGGCCGGACCGGCCACCCGTCAGCGTGATCGGGGTCGCGGACGCCGTGACGGCTCCGGTCGCGGGATCGACCGCTCCCCCGGTGGACGCTCCGGTGAGCGGATCGACCGCGCCTGGCGCATTGCCACCGGCACCACCGCCTCCGGTGCCACCGGTCGTGCCGGTCCCGCCGGTGCCACCCGTTCCGCCGGTGCCACCCGTGCCACCGGTGCCGCCGGTGCCACCCGTGCCACCGGTGCCACCCGCGCCGCCGGTGCCGGTCGTGCCGTCACAGGTCTTGCCGACCTGCATGCACGCGGGCGGCTGCGGAGCGGACTGCAGGATGTTGAGCGCCGGGTTGTTGCACTGCGAGATGGGCGGCGACGCGACGGCGCCCGGGATCCGCTTCACCTGGTCGAAGCCTGCCTCCACCAGGTTCTTGGGCAGTGGCGAGTAGCCGAGGATGTCGGCCTTCTGCTGGCCGGCGCACAGGAAGTAGTTGATGAAGGTCGAGAGCGTCTTGCCCTTGTCGGCGTTGAACGGCTGGTCCGTCGAGGTCGGGATGACCATGTAGCTGTAGCTCGACATCGGGTAGGTCCGCGGGTCCTTGTTCGTGTAGGTCCCCTCGAGGTCCTGCGTCAGCGTCTTCGGGTTCACCTCGGCGCCCGTGAGAGCGACCGCCACGTTGCCGGCGGTCGGCTGCGTGTAGTAGCCCGCCTTGTTGAGCAGACTGACGACCGGGAAGTCGATCCGCTTGGCGTAGGCGTACTCGACGTAGCCGATCGAGCCCGCGCCGTACGACGCGGACACGTAGTTGGCCACACCGTTGGAGCCGACCTGCGCCTTGGAGTTCCCGAACGACGGGTAGAACGAGACGCTCGGGCAGTCGCTGCCGCCCAGGTGCAGCTTGTCGCGGATGAAGGGGCAGTAGATCGAGTTGGCCTGGCTGCGCATGTAGAGCGCGAACTGGGCCGAGGCGCCGGCGCCGTCGGAGCGGACCACCGGGATGATCGGGATGTCGGGCAGCGCCTTGCCGTAGTCCGCCTTGATGGCCGGGTCGCTCCACCGGGTGATCGCGCCGGTGAAGATCTTGGCCAGCGTCGTGCCCGACAGCCGGAGGTCACGGACCCGCTGGCCGCCGACGGTCAGGTTGTACATGAACGACGTACCGCCGGCGACGACCGGCAGGTAGGCGTAGTCGCGCGACGGCGTCTCGGCCTGCTGGCCCGGCTCGGGCGGGTTCTGGAACGGGATCTCGGTGTTGGCGAAGTCGACGGTGCCCTGGATGAACTGCGAGCGACCGTCGGTCGAGCCGGTGCCGGCGAAGTTGACGACCACGCCGCTGGCACGGACGTCGGCACGCCACGCGTCGATCGCGACCTGGCTCCAGGTCGAGCCCGCGCCCGAGATCGGAACGTAGCTGTCTGCCGCCTGGGCCGGCACCGGGACCAGCATCGCCCCAGCAGTCAGGGCGGCGGCCAGGATGCGCTTCACGAGATGTCTCCTTCGAGCGAGCGAACGTTGATGGCGTTGGGTGCGGGCGCGAGCCCGGCGGTGATGGCGATGCGGCGCTGCTGACGGCGGCTCATCTGGCCGGGCGCCTTGCCTCCCGCGATCCGGGCGAGGGCGAAGGCGACGACGACGAGCACGAGCAGCACGACCGCGGCACCGAAGGCCCGGGAGATGGCCTGGTCGAGAGGCAGCCGCATCTGGTTGAACACGAAGAGCGGCAGGGAGACCTGGGGGCCGTGGGTCGGGTCGGCGTTCATCTCGGCGGTCGAGCCCGCGACCAGCAGCACCGGCGAGGTCTCACCGATGACCCGCGCGACGCCGAGCAGCACGGCGGTGACCAGGCCGGACCGGGCGGTCGGCAGGACGACGCGGCGTACGGTCTGCCACTGCGTCGTGCCCAGGGCGAGCGACGCCTCGCGCAGCCCGTTGGGGACCAGCCGGAGCACGACCTCGGCGGTGGTGACGACGACCGGGATCATGCTGATGCTCAGCGCCATGGAGGCCGCGAGACCGCTGCGCTCCTGGCCGAACTGCAGGATCAGCATCGAGTAGATGAACAGGCCGGCGACGATCGTCGGCACCGCGCTCATCGCCTCGACGACGGTCCGGACGATCTTGGCGAGCTTGCCGCGGACCTCGCTGAGGTAGACCGCGGTGGCGATGCCGAGCGGGACGCTCAGGAGGACCGAGATGGCGACCTGCTCGAGGGTGCCGACGATCGCGGCGAGGATGCCACCCTGGTCGAGCGGCGCCTCCGGGCCGATGTACGCCGTCGTCTGCGTGTAGAAGTTCCAGTGCGTCAGCGCGTCGATGCCGCGGACCACCGTGAAGACCACGATGCCGACCAGGCAGGCGATCATCACCACGCCCGCCGACGTCACGAGCGCACCGACCAAGCGGTCGATCACGGCCATCCGGTCGAGCGACGTCGCGCTGACGGCGGCCAGCAGGATCAGGAAGACGAAGTACCAGCTGAGCCAGAAGCCGATCGTGCCGGAGATCGGCAGGAGCCGCTGGTACATCAGCCAGACCAGGGCCAGCGCGCCGAAGGCCGCCGAGGCGACGTGGAGCACGAGCTCGGGCGACACGCCGCCTACCCGGACGCGCTGCTGCACCGGTGCCGGAGTCCTGGTGGGAGAAGTCGTAGGAGGAGCTGTTGTCGTCGCCATGTCAGATCTCCGTCGCAGAGCCGGAGCGCGAGCGGCTCACCACGATGCCGGCGAGGGTGTTGATCACCAGCGTGAACAGGAAGAGCACGAGACCGGCACCGAGGAGACCGGACAGCGCGACGCCGCTGGACTCGGAGTAGCGCGACGCGATGTGCGAGGCGATGGTGTTGGTGCCGCTCTGCAGCGGGTGGGTCGTGAACTCGAACATCGGCGAGATCACGGCGTACACCACGATCGTCTCGCCGAGAGCCCGGCCGAGGCCGAGCATGATGCCGCCGACGATGCCGGCGCGGCCGAAGGGCAGCACGACGGTCTTGATCATCCCCCAGCGGGTGGCGCCCAGGGCGATCGCGCCCTCGCGCTCGCCGATCGGCGCCTGCGAGAAGACCTCGCGCATGATCGAGGTGACGGTCGGCATCACGACGACACCGACCGCGATGCCGGCGATGAACGCCGAGGAGGTGTACGACGAGGGCGAGTCGGGGGTGTTGACGCGCAGGAACGGCAGCCAACCGCCGAAGTGCACCGAGATCCACTGCGCGACGGTCAGCAGGTGCGCCTGCAGGAAGAACAGCGCCCACATCGCGTAGATGATCGACGGGACCGCCGCCATCAGGTCGACCAGCGTGATCAGCGAACCCTTGATCGAGCGCGGGGCGTACTCGCTGATGAACAACGCGGCGCCGAACCCGATCGGCACCGCGACGACGAGCGCGAAGAGCCCGACCAGCAGGGTGCCCCAGAGCAGCGACGCGACGCCGAAGGTCCCGGCCTCGGGCAACCACTGCCGCTCGGTGAAGAAGCTCCACCCCTGCTGGTGGAGGGCGGGCCAGGCGCCGATGAGCAGGAACAGGCCGATCAGGCCCATCACGACCAGCGTGGAGACCGCGGCCGACCGGGCCGCGACCACGAAGGTGCGGTCGGACGCCGTGGGCCGGGTCGCCAGGACACGACGCCCGCGGCTGTCGACGTCGGGAGAACGCGGCGCGACCGGCGCCGCCATCGTGGCCGTCATTCGGGGTCCCCGGGGAATCGTGGGCTGGAGGAGCGCAGCGGGGGAAGCGCAGGATTTCCTGGGGTGATCATCCGAATCGTCCGTTGACGTAGTCGTTGGTGCGCTGGTCGCGCGGGTTCTCGAAGATCTCGGTGGTCGGCCCCTGCTCGACGATGTGGCCGGGCTGGCCCTCGGCAGCGAGGAAGAACGCGCACTTGTCGGAGACCCGGTGGGCCTGCTGCATGTTGTGCGTGACGATCACGACCGTGACCTCGCCGGCGATCGCGCGGATGGTCTCCTCGACGCGACGCGTCGAGGTCGGGTCGAGGGCCGAGCAGGGCTCGTCCATGAGCAGCACGTCGGGGCGTACGGCGAGGGCGCGGGCGATGCAGAGCCGCTGCTGCTGACCGCCCGAGAGCGAGGAGCCCGGCGTACCGAGCCGGGTCTTCACCTCCTCCCACAGGCCGGCGCTGCGCAGGCTGCGCTCGACCAGGTCGTCCGCACCGCCCTTCTTGCGGCCGGTGCTGCGGCCGGTCAGCTTGAGGCCGGCGAGCACGTTGTCGTAGACGGACATGGTCGGGAACGGGTTGGCCTTCTGGAAGACCATCCCGATCCGGCGGCGGCTCTCGATCGGCCGCAGCGACGTGTCGTAGATGTCCTGACCGTCGAGCAGGACCTGGCCGGCGAGGCTCGCGCCCGGCACCAGCTCGTGCATCCGGTTGAGGATGCGCAGGAAGGTCGACTTGCCGCAGCCGGAGGGCCCGATCAGGGCCGTGACCTCGCCGGCCGCCATGGTCAGGTTGACGTCGTCGAGGACCTGGTGGTCGCCGAACCAGGCGCCGATGTGCTCGGCCACCAGCGCCGCCGGAAGGGTCGTCGGCGCGGCCGGGATGGTGAGGGTCTCGTCGGTGATGGTCATCGACTGGCCTTTCAGAGCGTGTTCGGGAGCAGGACGGCGAGGTTCTCGAAGACGTTCCAGAGAATCGCCAGGAGGACGGGGACGGCGCCGATCCACACGGCACGGACCTGGAACTTCAGCGCGGCCCAGGTGGCGAGCGCGGTGACCAGCAGCAACAGCTGCGCCCAGAGCAGCAGCGCGATGCCGCGCCCGCTACTACCGGAGCCCGGCTGCTCGTCGGGGCTCGCCGTCTGGCCGGTCGAGGCCGGCTGCGGGTCGCCCTTGAGCTGCGCGGTCACCTGCAGGCTGCGGTTCGGGGTGATCGGCGGGTCCGAGGTCACCAGCGTCAGGCGGGCCGGGACCGACTCGATCTGCGAGGCCTCGTCGGAGGTGCGGACCAGGTCGACGACGTAGGTGAACTGACCCTGGCCGGTGGTGACCAGGATCCGGTCGCCGGTCCGCAGCTGGTCGAGGTGACGGAACGGCGCACCGAACGCGGCACGACGACCCACCAGCACCGAGAGCCCGGCCTGTCCCGGCAGGACCGAGTCGGACTTGAGGCCGGGACCGCCGATGGTCTGCTCCGAGGCACTGCCCTCGACGAAGACCTGCTCGAGGCCGAGCCGTGGGATCGCGACCACGCCGAGGGCGGTCCCGGGCGGGATCACCCCCGCGACCGGGGCCGTGGCCTCGGCCAGGGTCTTCTTGAGCTCGGTGTAGCGCACGTCCTGGGTGCGGTTGGCCGCGAGCCCGGATCCGACGAAGAGGTAGGCACCGAAGGCCAGGATCAGCCCGGTCACCATGATCAGCCCGTAGGCGATCACCGTGGCCAACGTCAGCTCCCGCGGCTCGCGCGCGCCCTTCGGACCCTTCTCCCGGGCCTGCTTCGGCGCCTTCTCGGCCTTCGTGGTCCGCTTCCGGCCCTTCTTCTGGACCGCCACCGGAGTCGGCTCCTCGGGACCGGTCTCGACCTTCTCGGTCACCTCCGCAGCCACTGCGGCCCCCGACCCGAGCGACTCAGCCACAGCAGCACCGGGCCGGCCAGCAGGGCGAGCAGCGCCAGGACCCCGAGGAGGGGCAGCATCATCATCCGGTCACCGGCGCTCTGCTCGCCCACCGACAGCATCGTCGGACCGAGGTCGCCGGCCTTCGTCGGCGGGTCGACCAGGCTCGCCCCCGAGGGATCGGGGGTGCCGGGAGCGGGCCCCGCCGTGACCGGCGGGGCTCCGCTCCCTCCGCCGGGGGGTGCACCCGACGGGTCTGGGGGGTCCGTGCCGTCGCCGTCGCCACCGTCGCCGTCGCCACCGTCGTCCGGAGCGGTGTAACCCGCGAGGACGGCGGTGCGGGCAGCGGTGACCTGCTTGACGAGGGCAGGACTGAGAGGGGCGTGTCCTTCGGGGAGCAGACCGACCTGGTCACCAGGGACCTGGCCGTCCTTCCCGACGTACGAGAGGAAGTCGGCCATCTCGGCTCGCTCGTCCTTGGGGGCCATCGTGGAGAAGGCACCCGAGATCAGCAGCGAGAGCGGGTACGTCGACGGGAACTTGTCCGTGAAGTCGACCGAGCGCGTGACACCGTCGGCGCCGACCTTGCCGTGGGCGATGCCGGCGGTCATCGAGGCCGTCGTGGGCTTCACGAACTTCCCTGCGGCGTTCTCGATCGCGGCGGTCGGCAGCTGGAACCTGGCAGCGGCAGCCGCGTCGATGATGCCGATGACCTCACGTCGTCCGGGGTTCTGCCGCGGCGGCTTCGTGGTGATGTTGACGCCGCCCTCCTCGGTCACCAGCGCGCCCGGGAACTGCGCGAGCGAGACCTGGCGGGACAGGGCGTCGAGCTCCTGGACCGGTGCGTAGGTCTCCGACATCAGCTGGTCGAGCAGCGGGAACGACGAGAACGGCAGGCTGACGTCCTTGTAGTTGGCGTTGACGGTCATCCCCCACGGGTCCGGCTTGCCGGCGATGAAGTCGCGAGCGTCCTTGTCGGACTTCAGCCAGGTCGTCAGGGCGAGCGTCGTGTCCGACAGGTCGCCGAGGATCAGCGGGTGGTTGCCCGGGGCGCCGCCCGGCCAGGCGACGCCCGGGTTGAGCTCCTTGAACTCCGGGTCGCGGAAGAGGTTGACCGGGTTGTTGATGACCGCCGGGTTGCCGCCCGAGCGGTAGGAGCCGGTGATCAGCTTGGCGATCAGGCGGGGGTTCAACCGCATGTCCTGGACGGGCTTGCCGTTGGCGTCGTCGATCTGGAACGCGACCACCAGGCCGGTCACCGACAGCGGCGCGTAGACGACCCCGCGGCCGGCGGCTGCGTCGGCGTCGAGCGGGTCGATGACCAGGCCGACGTCGGACGTGCCCGAGGCGACGTCGGAGCGGGTCTGCGGCTCACCGATGGCGGTGTAGTCGACGATGACCGGGTCGTCGTCGAGGGTGCAGGTGCGGCTGCGCCAGCTGGCGAGAGCCTCGGCCGCGACGGGGCTGCCCTCGACGCGGAGCGAGTCGCCCGTCAGCGGGCAGGCGTCGTCGACAGGCAGGAAGTCGAGGGGTACGACGGTGCGCCGGTCCCACGCCCACGGGGCGTCCATCAGGTCCTCGGTCGCACCCTGCGGCCGGCCGTAGTTGGGGACCACGACGATCGAGCACGGCGCGGTGGCGTCACAGCCGAGGCCGGCGGACTCGCGCTTCGTGAAGACCTGGATCGCGACCTGGCCGGTGCCGTCGGAGCTGGTGACGTTGTCCTGCCAGTTGGCCGGGCCGTCGGGCGTGGCGTTGTAGGGGTCGGTCTGGCCGGGGTAGGTGAACGCCGGAACCGCCGGGATCGCCTCCGACTCCTCGGTGGCGTCGGTGCCTCGGAAGCCCGGGGACCCGTAGCAGTCGCTGGAGCTCTCCGGGTCGGCGCCGCGGCACTCGTAGACGCGCACCGGGTTCTCGGTGTTGACGTCGAGGGAGTCGCCGGAGTTCTGGAGCCGGTCCGACGAGCTCGGCTTGAAGCCGGCCCAGCTGACCAGGACGGTCTGGTTGACCAGGTCCTGCGTCTTGCTGACCGTCACGGTCGCACCGTCGCCTGCTCCCGGCGCCGGCACGGTGACCGCGTCGGAGTCCACTCTCGGCGCCGGTGCCGCCGAGGCGGCCAGCGGTGTCACTACCGCGGCGAGCAACGCCGCCGCGGCCACGATTCGGATGCACCCAATCCGCATGTTCTTCTGCTCCAGTTGTCGTTCTCTGTCGAGTCGTCGGGTGGTGGCGACGTCGCGCCGCCACCACCCGACGGTCGTGGTCGTGCTCGGCTAGCTGGCCTGTCCGCAGTAGCGGGACGCCGTGTGGTCATTGCCGAGCGGCGTGTTGCCGAACGGGATGAGCAGCTGGTCGGCGTTCGCGCACAGGTAGCCGGTGTCCTTGAAGATCGCCTTCAGGCTGTCCGGCGCGTCGTTGCGCACGGTGTTGAAGAAGATCCGCCCGAAGGCCGCGCTCGCGCCGGTCGTGAAGTCCGGGTTGAGCACCTCGTAGGAGACGCCGTTGAGCACCTTGGTGGTGACCGGCGGAGTCGTGGTGTTGACCAGGCCGATGTGCGTACCGCCCCGGTAGTCCTTGATGCCGACCGGCTCGTTGACCTGCGCGGCCCACTTCGTGACGGCGTACGGCGCGATGCCCTGCGGGTCACCGTTGAGCGTGCGACCGTCGTTCTGCTGCTGGGAGAAGACCGTCGGCAGCCCGGCGCAGCCGGCGTTGACGTTGTTGAGCGTCGTGCCGATCGCCTGCAGGAAGAACGTCAGCGTCGCGGCCGAGGCCGGTGGCAGGTAGACGTGGATGGGGCCGGCCTGGCCGCCCACCTCGCTCCAGTCCTGCGTGGTGCACTCGAAGATGTCCTTGAGCTGAGCCGCCGTCAGCGGCGTGGTCGGCGCGTAGGCGTTGCCGATCACGGCGTAGCTGACCGCGTCACGGCTCTGGGCGTAGAAGGTCAGGTTGGCCTCGGAGGCCGCCGTGCCCTTCGCCCGGCTCGAGCGCACCCAGTCGATGCAGTACTGCGACGGGTCGACCGTGCTCTTCTGGTTGAGCGTGATCGCCGTGATGCCGGCGTTCGCGCCGTTCGGTCGAGCGACCGAGCAGCCCGGCTTGGTGGTGATGTTCTCGCCGGCCGCACCCGTGTCCGGGTTGATCGCGTCGTACGACGCGAGCGTGTGGTCCGGCGCCGGGGTCTGCGCGTTGTACTTGAGCGTCAGGTTGTTGGTCAGCTCGGCGAACGCGTCGGCACCGACGGTGCTGTAGATCTGCGCGGCGGTCTTGCCCGGAGGCGGAGTGCCGGGCGACCCGGGGACCGGGTCAGCGGTTGCCACTCCGGCTCCGGCGATCGCCAGCGTCGAGGTGAGGCCGACCACCGCGATGGCGGAGGCGAGGCGTCGGTTCATCCGGTTTCCTTTGCGAGGGGTACGGGCGGACGGGGTCGTGGCGGCGCTCATCACTTCACCTGCAGGAGGCCGAGGGAGACGCTGGTCGCGCCGAGCACCTTCACGGAGACGGTGTGGGCGTCGTCGCCACCGAGGGCGAACTTCTCGACGACCGTGCCGGCCTTCTTGGCCTTGGTGTCCACCGTCTTCTTCTTGCCGTCGACCACGACCTGGGCCTTGCCGCCGGTGGGCGAGGTGCTGAAGGTGATCAGGAGCTGGCCGCCCACGACGGTCGCCGTCGCGGTCGAGCCCTTCTTCTTGCTCGTGAGGCCCTTCTTGCCGGGCGCCTTGGCGAACGCGTACTTCTTCCAGGTGCCGGTCGTGGTGACCCGCTTGTCGGTCCAGGCGTACTTGCCGGCGCTCAGCGCACCGTCGGGGACGCCGAACTGGCCGGTCGGGGCGAGTGCCACGCCCCGGAACTCGGTGTTGGACGGCGCCGTGGCGAGCACGTCGATGTCGGACGGGTCGAACGTCGCCGCGGCGCCGTTCGAGTCGGACAGCGCGAGCAGCTGGGTCGGCGTGGTCACCGCGAGGCTGACCTTGCCGCCCTTGACGTCGGCCACCAGGCCGGTCGCCCCGTCGACGTCGACGTAGCCGCTGCTGGTCCAGGTCGAGCCGCTGAAGCGGTACTTGTCGACCGTGCCGCCGCGCTCGGAGGAGTTGGCGACGTACAGCGTGTCGAGACCCGTGCCGGCGTAGCTCGCCGAGGTCAGGTCGAGGAAGGCGTAGCCGTAGGTCAGGAGGTTGTCCGGCAGGCCCGCGAGGTCGGTCAGGGTCGCCGAGCCGGCGGGCGTCCCCGTGCCGACCGCCGCGAGGCGGTTGGTGAGGATGCCGCTCGCGAAGAGCTGGCCGCCCTGGATGGTGAGGGAGTTGATGTTGCTGTCCGCGGTGCCGGCGGTGGTGGTCACCGTGCCGGAGCCGATCGCGGTGGAGAGGACGCCGCCGTTGCCGCCGGCCGCCCAGATCCGCTTGCCGTTGGTGACGGCCGAGCGCACGATCTTCGGGGCGTTCGCACCGGTCAGGACGGTGCTGGTGTCGATGGTGCCGTCGACGTCGACGATGCCGACGACGCGGCCCACCGAGGACGGGTCGGAGCCGGTCAGCGAGATCCCGCCAGGACCGGTGGTGCCCGGGGTGGCTGCGTAGCCGGTCAGCGTGACCAGGCCACCGTCGGCCGAGTTGGCGATCAGGCCCTCGGAGCGGGACTGGCCCGCCGACGTCAGCGGCTGGTTGCCGGCCTTGGCGGCGGTCGGCAGCGCCACCGTCGAGACCTTGGTGCCGGCCGCGGTGTACTCGTCGAGGTAGACGGGCGCGGCGGCGTTGGTGAGGGCACCGGACCCGTCACCGACGCGGTAGACGACCAGGTTGCCGCCGGTGAACTTCACCGCCTGCGCATCGGAGGACGCCAGCAGGGGGACGGCGGCCGCGGCGAGAGAGACCGCCACGACACCGCCGAGGATGCGCAGGGGTTTGCGCATGAGGACCTCACTTCGACTAAGGAGACAGGCGACCGCAGTCGCGATGGGAGAGCTTCACCCGAGTGAAATCCAGTAAGTGCACTGGATTGGTCGAAATAATGTGTTTTATCGACGACGCGGTCAAGCGAAACGCGCAACGCCACCACGCCTCAGGCGTGGTGGCGTGGGAGAACCATCCGATCGGGCCATCCGGCATGGCCCGGATGGACTATCTGTCGCTGGGGCGCAGGATCCCGTGCTCGGCGAGGAGACCCCGCAGCCGTTCGTGGCCCTCGGCCAGCTCCCAGCGCTCCGCGACCAGGCCGACGGACCGGGCGCCGTCGACGTTGGCCTGCTTGTCGTCGACGAAGAAGACGGTCTCGGCGGGCGCGCCGATCAACGACACGGCCTTCTGGAAGTACGCCGGGTCGGGCTTGGCGACGCCGATGTCGCACGAGTAGACGCCGA
The DNA here is from genome assembly GCF_040045055.1 of Nocardioides pollutisoli. Lineage (NCBI taxonomy): Bacteria > Bacillati > Actinomycetota > Actinomycetes > Propionibacteriales > Nocardioidaceae > Nocardioides > Nocardioides pollutisoli. The sequence goes on along the minus strand of NZ_JBDZDU010000001.1, from coordinate 2,534,022 downwards.
TGTCGAAGAGGTCGTCGTAGCCCAGGGTCTCGCGCATGTAGCGCGCCCGGTGCGTGTCCTGGTTGGTGCCCAGGTGGACGCCGTAGCCCGCGGCGCGCAGCTCGTCGACGAGCGACAGCGACGCCGGGTCGACGACGATCGAGCCCCACATCGCGGCGACCAGGACGGACGGGACGGCGTCGATGCCGTGGCGTCGGGCGAGCGCGTCGAACGCCTCGAGGACGTCGATCTCCCCACGCAGTCCCGGCTGCTGGAGCTCACCGATGTCGGCGAGGAACTCCGGCGTCAGCCGTGCGGTGACAGACGCAGCGGAGTCGTCCCACCGGCCGGGGTGCTGGACGACCTCGTCGGCGTCCAGGAGCACGTGGCGGATCTGGTCGCGGGTCATCCGGCGGAGGTGACTCCGTGCTCCTTCACGAAAGCGACGATGCGCTCGGCGAGCTCGGGACGACACACGATCAGGTCGGGCAGGTAGACGTCGTCCTGGTTGTACTCGAGCGGCGTCCCGTCGATCCGCGAGGTGAACAGGCCGGCCGCACGGGCGACGGCCACGGGGGCCGCGGAGTCCCACTCGTACTGACCCCCCGCGTGCACGTAGGCGTCGGTGATGTCGCGGACGACGGACATCACCTTCACGCCGGCCGAGCCCATCGCCACGAGCTCGGCGTCGATCTCCTCGGCCAGCACCGTGACGAACTCCGGCGGGCGGCTGCGGGAGACCGCGATCCGCGGGCGCGCTGCGCTGCTGGGGGGTACGACGGAGGGCTGGCCGGTGTTGAAGGTCTCGCCGAGCACCGGCTGGGCGACTGCACCGGCCACCAGGTCGCCGTCCTGCCACAGGGCGACGTGGACGGCCCAGTCGTCGCGCGGCGGCTCGGAGAACTCCCTGGTGCCGTCGAGCGGGTCGACGATCCACACCCGGCTGGCCTCGAGCCGGGCCTTGTCGTCCTTGCCCTCCTCGGACAGGACGGCGTCGTCGGGACGGTGCTCGGCGAGCAGGCCCATCAGCAGCTCGTGAGCAGCCCGGTCGCCGGCGTCCTTCAGCTCCCGGCCCTCGAGACCCTCGCCGCGCACCTCGAGCAGACGCTCCCCCGCGACCGTCGCCAGCCAGGTGGCGAGCACGTGGTCGTCGGTGGCGGCTTCAGCGGGGGGCGTTCCGGGCACGAAGGTCATGGGGTGACCCTATCCAGGTGTCGCCCTAGGAGTTGAACCGCTGCTGGGTCCGCTCGAGACCGTCGGTGACCAGGGTCTCGACGGCGTCGGCAGCGGTGTCGACCTGGAAGGGCAGGACCTTCTTCTCGGTCGACGAGTAGTTCGAGAGCACGAAGTCGGCGACGTCCTGACGCCCGGGCGGGCGACCGATGCCGACGCGCACCCGGTGGAAGTCTCCGGTGCCGAGCGACGACCGCATCGAGCGGAGGCCGTTGTGGCCGTTGTCGCCGCCGCCGAGCTTGACCCGCATCGTGTCGAAGGGGATGTCGAGCTCGTCGTGGATCGCGATGATCCGCTCCGGCGGCACCTTGTAGAAGGCGGCCAGCTGCTTGACGGGCCCACCCAGCTCGTTCATGTAGCACCGGGCCTTCATCAGCACGACGCGCGGCCCGGGCGCCCCCGGCGTACCGAGCCGTCCCTCGACGACCTCGGCCCGTCCCGACTTGTGGGCCTTGAACGGCGAGCCGAGGCGGGTGGCCAGCTCGTCGACGACGAGGTAGCCGATGTTGTGGCGGTGGCCGGCGTAGGAAGGGCCGGGATTCCCCAGCCCGACCACCAACCACACGGGGGTGGTGGAGTCGGTCATGGAATCCCGGCCCTTTCTACGAAACAGGTGGAGGATCACTCCTCGGTGGCGGCCTCGTCGCTCGAACCGGCCTCGTCCTCGGCGCCGACCTCGTCGACGTCGTTGTCGGACTCCTCGCGCTCGATGCCGGCCTCGGCCTCGGCCTCCTCGAGCTCGGCCTCCAGCGCCTCCTGCGACTGCTGCTGGGTGACGTTGACGATCAGCGCCTCCGGGTCGAGGAGCAGGGTGCTGCCCGACGGGAGCTTGAGGTCGGAGGCGTGGATCTGGGTGCCGGCCTCGGCGCCCTCGATGTCGACCTCGATGAACTCGGGGATGTGCGTGGCCTCGGCCTCGAGCTGGATCGTGGCGTTCTCGGTCACGACCAGGGTCTCGCGAGCAGCCTCGCCGACCAGGTGGACCGGGACGTCGACGGTGACCTTCTCGCCCTTGACCACGGCGACGAAGTCGACGTGCTCGAGGTGACGCTTGATCGGGTCGACCTGGACCTGCTTGGTCAGGGCGAGCTGGGTCTTGCCGTCGATGTCGAGCTCGAGCAGCGCGTTGGCGCCGCCGTGCTTGAGCGCCATCATCGTGGCGTGGCCCGGCAGGGTGACGTGGATGGGGTCGTTCCCGTGGCCGTAGATGACGGCGGGAACCTTGTCCTCGCGGCGGATGCGGCGGGCAGCGCCCTTGCCGAACTCGGTGCGGGTCTCGGCCTTGATCTTCTCGGTGCTCATGCGGCTGCTCTCCTCAGTGATGCTGACTGTTCAACGTCTCGGGGCCTCGGCACGACGGCGGCACACCCGTGAGGATCAGCCAGCCCTGTCGATCACGGAGAGTCGGGGACTCTCCCTCGCCGAGGCAACTGCAACAGACTAGACGGCAGGCACCCGTAGGGTCGAATCGTGAGCCTCACCCTCGACGAAGCCCGCGCACGAGCGGCGGCCCTGTCCGAGATCTCGTACGCCGTCGCGCTCGACCTGACGGACCCCGGGAGCGGCGGCTTCGGCTGCCGGACCACGGTGCGCTTCAGGTCCTCGGTCCCCGACACCTTCCTCGAGCTGACCGCGGCCACCGACCTCACGGTCACCCTCGACGGGACGCCCTTCTCCCCGGCGTACGACGGCCGCCGGATCCACCTGACCGGGCTCGACGGGCGCCACGAGGTCGTCGTGGACGCACGGCTGCCGCTCGTCACCGACGGTGACGGCATGCACCGGATGGTCGACCCGGCCGACGGCGAGACCTACGTGAGCGCCTACCTGGGCATGGACGTCGCCCAGAAGGTCTTCGCGTGCTTCGACCAGAACGACCTGAAGGCACCGGTCGCGCTGAGCGTCGACGCCGACCCGTCGTGGACCGTGCTCGCCAACGGCGCCACCGTTGTCAGCGGCGACGGGCACTGGGAGTTCGCGGAGACCCCGCCCATCCCCGTCGCGCTCGTCGTGGCCGCCGCCGGCCCGTGGGCGTCGGTGCGGTGGGAGCACGCCGGGCTGCCGTTCGGCTGGCACGCGCGCGCGTCGCTCGCCGAGGAGCTGCACCGTGACGCCGACGAGCTGCGCGACATCACCGAGCGCTGCTACGACCACTTCGCCGAGATCTTCGACGAGCCCTACCCCTTCGACTCCTACGACCAGGTGTTCGTGCCCGGCCTCAACTGGGGCGCCCAGGAGATGCCGGGGTGCGTCACCTACCGCGACGAGTTCCTCCCTCGCGGCACCGTCCCCGAGCACGTGCGGATGTTCCGCACGTCCGTGATCGCCCACGAGATGTCGCACATGTGGTTCGGCGACCTGGTGACGATGACCTGGTGGGAGGACACCTGGCTGCAGGAGAGCTTCGCCGACTACATGGGCTACCGGGTCGCCGCCGACGCGGTCGGCGTCACCGGCGCCCTGCTCGGCCACGAGGCAGGTCGCAAGCCCGACGCGTACGACGCCGACGCACGCCCCTCGACCCACCCGATCGCGCCCGACCCCGGGGACGTCCCCGACGTCGACGCGGCCGCGACGATCTTCGACGCGATCTCCTACGCCAAGGGCAACTCCGTCCTCCGGCAGCTGGTGACGTGGCTCGGCGACGAGACCTTCCTGCGCGGCGTGAACACCTACCTGACGCGCCACCGCTTCGCGAATGCCACGCTCGCCGACTTCGAGGCGGCTCTCGACGAGGCCTCCGACCGTGACGTGCGCGAGTGGGTGGACGTCTGGCTGCGGCGGACCGGCTTCGACACGATCCGGGTCGAGCGCGACGGTGACGTCCCGGTGCTCCACCGCGACGGCGTGCGCCCGCACCGGATCCGCGTCACGGCGTACGACGACCGCTGGGTCCCGGTCGGCAGCGAGCTCGTCGACCTGGCGGGCGACCCGGTCGCGCTCCCGGCGTACGCCGGACTGGCGGTGGTGCCCAACAGCCACGGCGAGACCTTCGCGCGGATCGTCCTCGACGAGCCGTCCTGGACCGCGGCGTCCGAGGGGCTGTGCCGGGTCGAGGACGACCTGGTCCGGGCCGTGCTCTGGACGATGCTCTTCGACCGGGTGCAGACCCGGGCCCTGGACGCGACGGCGTACGCCGAGCTGGTCGGGCAGCACCTGCCCGGCGAGCGCAGCGCGACCCTGGTGACGGCCGTCCTCAACCGCACGCTCCTGCGCGTCCTGCCGACGCGGGTCGACGCGGGCTCGGTCCCGGACTTCCTCGAGACCGTCGCGGCGGCCTGCAGCACCGGGCTGCTGCACGCGACGACGCCCGAGCTGGCGCTGGCCTTCGCGACCGGCTTCGCGGCCACGACGACCGACGCCGAGGCCCTGCGCGGATGGCTCGACACCGACGCGGTCGGAGGCCTGCCCCTCTCCCCCGTGCTGCGCTGGTGCGTCGTCCAGCGGCTGGCCGCCCTGGGCGCGATCGGGGCGGAGGACATCGAGACCGAGCGGACCCGCCGACCCGGCACCGAGGCCGAGGTCGGCGCGGTCGCGGCCCTCGCCGCCCGGCCGGACCCGGTCGCCAAGGAGGCAGCCTGGGCGCTCGTGTCGGACCCGGCCGTCGACAACCGCGTGTTCGTCGCGGCCCTCTCGGGCCTGTGGGACCCGGAGCGTCCCGACCTGGTGGCGCCGTACGTCGAGCGTTACCTGCGCGAGGCTCCCGGCTGGGCCGCTCGCGTGCAGGCCTTCGCCCAGGTGGTCGGTCGCGCCCGGCCGTCGCTGGTCCTCACCGAGACGCAGCTCGCCCTGCTCGACGAGGCGCTCGCGGGCGACCTGCCGACCGTGCTCCGCCGGCAGTGGGACGACTGGCGCGACGACCTCGCCTAGGCGTGCCCGTCGAACATCGAGGTGACCGAGCCGTCCTCGAAGACCTCGCGGATGGCGCGCGCGACGAGCGGTGCGATCGACAGGCAGGTGAGCTTGTCGAACTGCTGGTCGGCGTTGAGCGGCAGCGTGTTGGTCACGACGACCTCGTCAGCCGGGGAGTTCTTGAGCCGGTCGACCGCGGGGTCGGAGAGGATCGCGTGGGTGGCGGCGATGATCACGCCGGCCGCACCGTCGGCCATCAGCGCCTCGGCGGCCTTCACGATGGTGCCGCCGGTGTCGATCATGTCGTCGACGAGCACGCACATGCGGCCGGTCACGTCACCGACGACGCGGTTGGCGACGGTCTCGTTGGGCCGGTCGATGCGCCGCGACTTGTGGATGAAGGCCAGCGGGGCACCGCCGAGGCGGGCCGACCAGCGCTCGGCGACCTTGATCCGGCCGGCGTCCGGCGAGACCACGGCGAGCGGCTGGTTGCCGTACTTCTCCCGGACGTAGTCGGCCAGGATCGGCAGCGCCATCAGGTGGTCGACCGGGCCGTCGAAGAAGCCCTGGATCTGGTCGGCGTGCAGGTCGACGGTGATCAGCCGGTCGGCACCCGCGGTCTTGAACAGGTCGGCCATCAGCCGCGCCGAGATCGGCTCGCGGCCGCGGTGCTTCTTGTCCTGGCGGGCGTAGCCGTAGAACGGCATGACCACGGTGATCCGCTTCGCCGACGCGCGCTTGAGGGCGTCGACCATGATCAGGTGCTCCATGATCCACTCGTTGATCGGAGCCGTGTGGCTCTGGATCACGAAGGCGTCGCAGCCGCGGACCGACTCCTCGTAGCGGACGTAGATCTCGGAGTTCGCGAACTCGTACGCCGACTGCGGGACCAGGTCGGTGCCCAGCAGGGTGGCGACCTCTTCGGAGAGCTCGGGGTGAGCCCGTCCGCTGAAGACCATCAGATTCTTTTCGGTGGTCTTCTTGTATCCGGTCACGGTGTGCTGCTCCTCGGTCGCCGGCTGTTCACTCAGGATTCTGCCACGTCGTCGTCGTCGTCCGGACGGGTGCCCATCGCTGCCTCTGCGGCCTCCGCCTGCGGGGTGCCGGGCCGCTTCGCGACGGCCCAGCCCTCGAAGTTGCGCTGCGGTCCGGCCGACACGGCCAGGGCTCCTGGCGGGACGTCCTGACGCACGACGGTGCCGCCCCCGGTGCCGGCGCCGTCGCCGATCTCGACGGGAGCGACGAACGTGTTGTTGGAGCCGGTCTTCGCGTGCTTGCCGACCTTCGTGCGGTGCTTGGCGACGCCGTCGTAGTTGGCGAAGATCGTGCCGGCCCCGATGTTGGCGCCCTCGCCGATCTCGGCGTCGCCGACGTACGACAGGTGCGGCACCTTGGCCCCGTCGCCGATCACGGCGTTCTTGGTCTCGACGAAGCCGCCGATCTTGCCGCGCGCGCCGAGGTTCGTGCCGGGGCGGAGGTAGGAGTAGGGACCGACGTTCGCCTCGTCGCCGATCACGGCGAGCTCGCCGTGGGTGCGTACGACGCGGGCGCCGGCGCCGACCTCGCAGTCCTTGAGCGTGGAGTCCGGCCCGATCACCGCGTCGGTCGCGACGACCGTCGCACCCAGCAGCTGGGTGCCGGGCAGGATCGTGACGTCCGGCGCGAGCACGACGTCGGCGTCGATCCAGGTGGTCGCGGGGTCCATCACGCTGACGCCCTCGCGCATCCAGCCCTCGACGATCCGGCGGTTGAGCTCGGCCCCGAGCCTCGCGAGCTGGACCCGGTCGTTGACGCCCTCGGTCTGCATCACGTCGTCGATCGGGTGGGCGCCGACGGTCAGGCCGTCCTCGCGGGCCAGGGCGATCGTGTCGGTGAGGTAGTACTCGCCCTTCGAGTTGTCGTTGCCCAGCCGGGGCAGGGCCGCCATCAGGAACTCGGCGTCGAAGGCCAGGATCCCGGAGTTGATCTCGCGGACCTCGCGCTGGGCGCGGGTCGCGTCCTTCTCCTCGACGATCGCCTCGACGTCGCCCTCCTCGTTGCGCAGCACCCGTCCGTAGCCGAACGGGTCGGCCACGATCCCGCTCAGGATCGAGACCGCGCGCTGGGCGGCGTCGTGCTCAGCTGCGAAGGCGCGCAGCGACTCGCCCCGGAGCAGCGGGGTGTCGCCGTACGCGACGACGACCGTGCCGGTCACACCGCCGGCCGCCTCGACGGCCGCGCGGACGGCGTCGCCGGTGCCGCGCTGCTCCTCCTGCACGGCGAGGACGACGTCCGGGTAGAGCTCCGAGATGTGCGCGCCGACCGCCTCGCGCTGGTGGCCCACGACGGCGATGACGCGCTCGGGCTCCAGGACCTGGGCGGCCGCGAGGACGTGACCGATCATGCTGCGGCCCGCGATCGGGTGCAGCACCTTCATGGTCTTGGACTTCATGCGGGTGCCGCCGCCGGCGGCCAGCACGATCACGGTCAGCCCGGCCGTCTGTTCCATGCTCACGCTCCCCGGGTAGGAGTCGAACCTACGTCGCTAGTCCTGATTCAAAGTCAGGCGGGCCCTGCCGGCAGACCAACCGGGGAATGCATCCCTCAGGGGGACAGATGGAAAAGACTAGGGCCCGTCGCGCCTCAGATGCTCGCGCGGTACTCCGCCAGCACTTCCCGCACCCGGTCTTCGTCACGGTCGGCGACCGGGACGAGCAGCTCGGCGACCACGTCGGTGAGCTCGGCGATCCGCCGGTTGAGCTGCCGGTTCTCCTGCACCTCGGCCTCCAGGGCGACGAGGCGGGCGCGGACGCCGAACGTACGCCGCCGCGCGCGGCGGTAGCGGTCCTGGAGCAGCCGGACCCGGGCCTGGGCACCGGTGACGACGGGGTTGGTCACGGTTCGTTCCTCTCGCTGAGCGACCTGGAGGGACCAGGCCACCTGACTCGCATCCGGCACACCGCCGGGTCGGAATGCCCGAGCATGTCGACGCCCGGGCTGGTGCGGCTCTTCTCCACGACGCCGCCGGCGTCCTCGATCTCGCGGGCGATCAGCTCCGGGTCGAGGCGGCGGACGAGCCCCGCCGGCGCAGGGTCCGGCGGCGCGGGCCGGTCGGTCACCGCGCTGAACTCCAGGAACATCCAGCCGCCACCGCGCAGCGCCATCCGGCTCAGGACCCAGAGCTGGGCGCGGGCGACGTCGTCGATGCTGCCGAGGAGCTGACGGGCGTAGAGGTGGTGGGGATCGCGCGCCAGCTCGGCTCCCGCCAGGAGGACGGTGCGGAGCTCGTTGAGGATGAGCATCCGCACGTCCACCGCCAGACCGCGACGCCGCGCCTCCCGGCGTACGCCGCCCCGCGCCGCCCGGGAGAACTCGAACGCCCGGACCGGGTGCCCCTTCTTCGCGAACCACAGCGCGTCGCGCCCGGTGCCGCAGCCGATGTCGGCGATCGCCGCGCCCCGAGGGACCTGGCGCTCGACCCAGCGGGCGAACGACGACCTCCGCGCCGGCAGCTTCCAGGGCGCCGGACCTTGGTAGAACTCCGTCCACCGGCCCATGTCGGTGCGGAAGCCGCGCAGCCAGCCGTCGAGCCGCCGGATCCCGGGCAGCGGGTCGGCGTAGCGGAAGGACGGGTCCGGGGTCCGCCAGCCGGGGCCGTAGACGAACGCGAGCATCGCCTCGGGATCGGCAGGGGCCGGGAACTCGACGCCGTGCAGCTCGATCGTCGACACCGGCAGGACGGCCGACCTCGCGAGCCGGCCGCTGCGGTTGCCGAGCTGGTAGAAGGTGCCGTCGAGGTGGAAGGCGACGAACACGTCGATGTGGCACTGACGCCCGTCGCTCAACGGGAGCAGCAGCTTGATGTCGCCACCGGACATCCGCAGCAGGGTCCAGCCGAGCCGGAGCATCGTCCGCTCGATCCGGTAGGACTCGGCGATCAGGTCGGCGGGCGACGAGTGCCGGCTCAGGTAGCAGACGTCGGTGTCGGAGTCCGCGGCGATCATCTGCCCGTCGCGGACGGCGCCGAGGAGCGCGCCGTAGTTGAGGTAGGCCTCGACGCCGCAGGCGTCGCGCAGGTCGTCGATCGCCCGCCTCGTGCCGGCGAGGATCTCGGAGCGCACCCCGTCGTCGGTCGCCTCGAAGGCACGGCAGAGGTGCCCGACCTTGTCCACGGCGAGCGGCAGGCCCTGCGGGTCGACGACCGCGACCCGGTCCGGCCCGGTCGCGCCCCCGAGGACCACCTCGCGGTCGACGAGCACCCGGCTGCCGGCGACGTCGGCGACCCGCACCCGGACCCGGCCGAAGAGGAAGCGGCGCAGCACCGGCGGCCACGCGACCAGGATCCCGCTCCCCTGCGGCCGTCCGTCGCGGGCCGGCGAGAAGGCCCAGATGTAGCGGCCGTCGAACGTGAGCACCAGCGGCTCGCGACCCGCACCGCGCAGGTGCAGGCCCTCGTCGCTGACCGTGACGGTGTCGGCGGTGGCCGCCAGGACCTGGGTCACGACGCGGCGATCACGCGGCGGAGCTGGGTGCTCGAGGTGTGCAGGGTGTAGGGGAAGTAGACGACCTCGGCGCCCACCGTGGCGAGGCGTCGCTCGAGCTCCAGCCCCTTCGGGGTGTCGCGCCAGTCGTCGCCCTTGAAGAGCAGCCGGAAGCCGACCTCTTCCCAGGCGTCGAGCTTGTCGGTGGTGTGCTCGGCGTACGTCGCGTCCACGATGCCGATCGCGTCGACGATCGCGATCCGCTCCTCGAGCGGGACGAACGGGCGCACGCCCTTGACCGCCTCGCACACGTCGTCCGACACGACGCCGGCGACCAGCACGTCGCAGTGCTCACGCGCCTGCCGGAGGGCGTTGAGGTGTCCCACGTGGAAGAGGTCGAAGACACCGGGCACGTAGCCGACCAACGGACCCATCGAGCCCTCGTTTCTAGTTTGTCTAGTGTTTTACTGAACTTTAGCGCACGACCTACCCTCTCGACGTGGAACTCCCCGTCATGCCGCCGGTCCGACCGATGCTCGCGAAGGCCGTCAAGGGCGTGCCCGACCCGGAGAAGTACGGCGGGCTGAGCTTCGAGCCCAAGTGGGACGGCTTCCGCTGCCTGGTCTTCAAGGACGGCGACGAGGTGGAGCTGACCAGCCGCAACACCAAGCCGCTCACGCGCTACTTCCCCGAGGTGGTCGCCGCCATCCGTGAGCAGCTGCCCGAGCGGTGCGTGCTCGACGGCGAGCTCTTCGTGTCGATCGGCGAGCGCCTGGAGTTCGAGGTGCTGCAGGAGCGCATCCACCCGGCCGCGTCCCGGGTCGACATGCTGAGCGAGAAGACGCCCGCGTCGTACGTCGCCTTCGACCTGCTGGCTCTCGGGGACGAGTCCTACGTGGACCGGCCGTTCGCCGAGCGACGAGCCGCGCTCGAGGGGGCGCTCGGTGGGCTGACGGGGCCGTGCTTCCTCACCCGGACCACGACCGACCCGGCGGTCGCCGAGGAGTGGTTCACCGAGTTCGAGGGCGCGGGTCTGGACGGCGTGGTGGCCAAGCCGCTGGGCACGCCGTACGAGGAGAACGCCCGCACGATGCTGAAGATCAAGCACGAGCGGACCGCCGACGTCGTGGTCGCGGGCTACCGCGAGCACAAGACGAGCACCCCGGAGCGACCGTTGCTCGGCAGCCTCCTGCTCGGCCTGTACGCCGACGGCGAGCTGCAGCACATCGGGGTGAGCGCGAGCTTCACCGAGGCGCGGCGCGCGGAGCTGATCGAGGAGCTGCAGCCGCTGGTCGTCGACATCGCGGACCACCCGTGGGGACGCTGGCAGGAGTTCCTCACCGCCAACCCGGACCGCGTGCCCGGCACGCAGAGCCGCTGGAGCCAGGGCAAGGACCTGTCGTTCACGCCGCTGCGGCCCGAGCGGGTGCTCGAGGTGAAGTACGACCACATGGAGGGCCGGCGCTTCCGGCACACCGCCCAGTTCAAGCGCTGGCGGCCCGACCGCGACCCCGAGTCGTGCGGCTACGAGCAGTTGGAGGAACCTGTCTCCTACGACCTCGCTAGTGTCCTACGCGCACGGGCGTAGTGCGGTAGGCGTGGTCAGGGTGCGGGCGGCGCAAGGCGGCGTGGCGCTGGATCACTGGATGTCCTTCAGGTCACGCCAACGCAGCGACGTGCGTGCCATGGGCGCGCGGAGCGCGCCACGGCCTTGCGTGGAGGGCACTAGGATCCTGGGCGTCGACTGAGAGAGGCACACATGTCGGAGAACGCAGCACCCGAGACGTCCGGCGACCGCTACGACGTCGTACTCCTGATCGAGCAGGCCCTGACCGTGCAGGACGCCGCCCAGGTGCACTCGCTGCACGAGGGGCTGGACGTGCCGGTGACCTACCACGTGCTGCTCCCGCTCGAGGACGCCGCGGCGCGGATCGAGTCGGCCATGGGGTCGCTGACGGCCGGCGACATGCTGGCCTCCCCGACGACGCCGATGAGCGAGGCCGACCTCCAGGCGGTGCGCAAGGACTGCGAGGACCGCTCCAACTCCGAGCTCGGCGAGACGCTCGCCGCACTACGGGCCAGCGGCGCGACGGCGGTCGGGCAGGTCGTCGCCGAACCCCCCATCGACGCGCTCGCCGCGAAGCTCACCGAGGTCGACGGCCGCGAGGCGATCATCCTGACCCGCCCGCACGTCGTCTCGGAGTTCTTCCACCTCGACTGGACCTCGAAGGCCCGCCGCAAGCTCGGCGTGCCGATCCTGCACCTGCTCGAGCACGAGACCTTCGACGAGCAGGCCGAGGCGTACGGCGAAGAGGGCATCACGGGTCTCTGACCGGATGTCCCGCCGTCCGGGAGAGGTTGTCCGGTGAAGATCACGCAACGCCTCGAGGGCCGCGCGCGCACCGCGGCGCGCGCCGCCCGGGACCTCGGGCGGAGCCCGGCGAACGGACCGCAGGCGGTCTACGCCCGCGTCCTCGACGGCGAGCGGCTGTGGCTCGCGGTCGAGGCGGACGCCGGCGTGCCTGCGCTGCGCCGGGCCGGCGGGGAGATCGTCGATCCTGACAGCGACCTGCCGTCCGACCACGGCGCCCACGAGCCGGGTGTCCGCTCGGTCCGCTGGCTGCTCACCACGCTGCTCCCCGAGGAGCACGGCGCCGAGCTCGAGGTGGTCGTCCGACCGCGCGACGGCTCGGACCCGCTGCCCGTGCTCGGGCCCGAGCCGCACCCGGAGAGCCCGTCGCGCGCGGACACGACCCCGGACGGCCGCTGGCGGTTCGTGGTCGACGCCGAGCCAGGGCTGGTCGTGCGCGTACGCCGCACCGCGACACCTCCGGCCTCCCGGCTGCTGTCCGTGTCGGCCGGCCACGGGAGCGTCACCATCACCTGCGAGCGAGCGGGGCGCGACCACGCCGACCTGATCCTCGTCGACAGCGACCGGCAGGCCGTCGCGCGCCTCGCGACCGAGGCGACCGAGCACGGCTTCTCCTGCACCCTCACCAGCGCCCACCTCCCCGGACCCGGCGGCTACCGCGTCGCACTCGGCGACCCCGACGACTTCGTCCCGGTCACCCGCTGGCACGCCGACGTGCGCCTGGACGACCAGACCACCGCGCTGCTCCCGATGCTGACCGACGAGGACGGCGACCGGGTCGTCGCCCGGCTGCGCTTCAGCGCCCGCGGCAACCTCCGGCTGCACCACGCCGACCTCGACGCCAGGGACGACGCATGAGGATCGCGTTCCTCGTCCCCGGCATCGACGGTCCCGACGGCACCGCGCGCTCGGTCGTCACCCAGGCCAACGCCCTGGTCGACGCCGGTCACCAGGCCACGATCGTGAGCGTCGTACGACGCGAGCCCGAGCCGCACCACGCGATCCGGGCCGGCGTCGAGGTGGAGCACCTCGTGGACCTCTCCGACCCCGACGCGCCCCGGGCTCCCGGCATCGTCGAGGACGCCCTCGCCGCCCGGCTCGACGGCTGTCCGTCCCTCCTGGTCCCGGAGCGCTGGGAGGCACAGTTCACCGCCCTGACCGACGTCGGTCTCCAGCACCGCCTGCCCACGCTCGACGTCGACGTCGTGGTGACCGTGACGCCGGGGCTGCTCGCCCTGGCGGTCCAGCTGCTCCCCGATCGCCCGGTCGTCGTCCACCAGGAGCACGGGGCGCCGTCCGACCGCGTCGACGGCCTCGAGCCGCTGCTGGCCTTCGCGCCACGGGCCGACGTGGTCGCGCTGCTGACGCCCAGCGCCGCCGACTGGCTCACGGAGGCCCTCGGCAGGCTGACGCCGACGACGGTCGTCGTGCCCCACCCGCTCCCGCAGGGCTACCAGCCCCGCTCGACGCTCGAGACGAAGGTCATCGTCGGCGCCGGCCGACTGGTGAACGAGAAGGGCTTCACCAGGCTGATCAACGCGTTCGCCGAGATCGCGGACCAGATCCCGGGCTGGCGGCTCCGGATCCTCGGCGCCGGACCGGCGCGGATCACCCTGGTCCGCAGGATCCGCAAGCTCGGCCTCTACGACCGCGTCGAGCTGCCGGGGCAGAGCAGGGACATGCCGAGCGAATGGGCACGGGCCAGCGTCTCGGCGCTCAGCTCGCGGAGCGAGGGCCTGCCGCTCGTCGTCCAGGAGGCGATGGCGGCAGGGGTCCCCGTCGCGGCGTACGACGCGCCGGTCGGTGCCCGCGAGCTGATCCACCACGAGGTGGACGGGCTCCTCGTCGCTCCCGAGTCGGTCTCCGGACTGGCCAGTGCCCTGCTCCGGCTCACGACCGACGATGAGCTGCGGAACCGGCTCGGCCGCAACGCCCTCGCCTCCTCGCGGGCGTTCGCCGCAGACGCGATCGCCCGGCGGTGGGTCGAGATCTTCGAGGCCGCCATCGAGCGACGGTCCGCAGGCCCGGGCGGTCGCCTGCTGCAGCGAGCCGTCGAGCTGACCGACCGCGAGGGGCCAGCCGTGCTCGAGGTCGAGCCGCGTCCCGGCCTGACCCCTGCTGCCGCGCGGGCCCTGGCCCTGGGCTGGGCGACCACGTGCGCCGCCCGCGCGAGCGACACGTGGTTCGTCCAGCCGGCCCACGACGCACCGGCCCCGGTGGTCGTCGTCCCCATGCCCGCCCGGGCGCGGTTCCTCGCCGAGCTCGGCGCACAGGGCGCCCCGGCCGACCTGACCCTCGTCGACACCGCGGGCCACGGCTGGCCCGAGCGGCGGGGTGCGATCGCGGACCTGGCGCCCCTGCTCGCCGACGAGCGCGGGTCCCGGGTGAGCCTGGAGCCCTGGCCCACGTGGCAGGGGATGCCGACGCTGCTCGCCCAGGGCTGCCGCGTCGACGTGGAGTTCTGGGAGCTCGGGCCCGACGGCGACCTGGTCGCGCCCGGCGACAACCCCTTCACGCTGACGGTCCCGCACGGCACCCCCACGGTGCCCGTCGAGATCGAGGGCGTCGCCGTCCGGACGCTCCCCCTGATGGCGGAGCCGACGGTGCTCGACTGCACCCTCCCCATCGACGTCGTCTACACCTGGGTCGACGGCAGCGACCCGGCGTGGAACGCCGCCCGCGAGCAGCGCCTCGCGACGATGGTCGGTACGCCGACCACCCGGGAGTCCAGCGGCCGGGCCCGTTTCATCAACCGCGACGAGCTCCGCTACTCGATGCGAAGCGTCCACCTGTTCGCGCCGTGGGTCCGCCGGATCCACCTCGTCACGGCCGGACAGGTCCCGGCCTGGCTGGTCGACCACCCGCAGGTGAACGTCGTCGACCACGCCGCGATCCTGCCCACTGACGCGCTCCCGACCTTCAACTCGCACGCCATCGAGAGCCGCCTCCACGCGATCCCGGACCTGGCCGAGCACTTCGTCTACCTCAACGACGACTTCCTGCTCGGCCGCCCGCTGGCTCCCCAGATGTTCTTCACGGCGGCCGGCCAGACCAGGGTCTTCCTCTCCGGGCGCGCCATCGGCCTCGACGACCTGCCGGGTGCAGCCCCCTGGCTCAAGGGTGCGTGGAACAACCGGGCCCTGCTGCGCGAGGCGTTCGGCGCGGTGTCGACGAGCAGCCTCTCCCACGCGCCGTACGCCCTCCGACGCTCGGTGCTCGAGGAGATCGAGCGACGCTTCCCCGAAGCCGTCGCCCGCACGACCCGGTCACCCTTCCGCTCCGACACGGACGTGTCGATGGCGTCGTCCCTCGCTCAGCACTACGGCCTGCTGACCGGGACCGCCGTCGTCGGCGAGGGCGAGATCCTCTACGTCGACCTCAGCGCGAGCGACCTGCCACGTCGTCTGCGCAAGGTGATGCAACGCGAGCAGGACGTCCTCTGCCTCGCCGACAACCACGACCACTCGTTGAAGCCCGAGGCGCTGCAGCAGGTGCTCGGCGACTTCTTCGAGGGCTACGTGCCGGTGCCGGCGCCGTGGGAGAGCTCGGACTGAGTCAGAGGACGAAGCGGCTGCTCGGCCAGAGGGTGCGCAGGTCCCGGTCGGGGAACCGGTCGGCGACGGCCTCGTACGTCGCGCGCAGGTGCGTGGCGACGGTCTCGACCACGTCGTCCGGCAGCGCGTCGACGCCCCGGGCCGCCGAGACGTTGGACCTGCGGTCGAAGTCGGGCTCGTGGGCGTCGATGCCGACGACCCGGCAGATCTCACGCACCTGCTCGACGTCGAAGAGCTCCTCGTAGAACCCGTGCACGAGGTCGTCCGGGGCGAAGACGGCATCGAGGTTGCGCAACGTGACCTCGTAGCGCGACCACGGCTCGAAGAGCGGGTCGGCGTAGAGACGTCCGACCATCTCGTTCGCCGGCGCCGGGAAGCGGCCGGGGAACCGGCCCTCCTGCATCCGGATCTGCGACCAGATCCGGTCGACCGGGTCGCGCATGAGGAACATCGCGACCGTCCTCACCCGGCGCGCCGCGAACGCGTCGCGGATCTCCTCGAGCCGCTCGACCGGGAGCAGGGCGTACTCCGGGGTGATGTCGGCCGTCAGCCGGATGCGCGGCCGGGTGCGGAGCAGCCCGGCGAAGTAGTCGTAGTAGAACCGCGGGTCGGCGATCATGCTCGCCCGGTGCAGGTGCACCGGGTCGGCCGCCTCGCCGCTCCGCAGGTGGTCGAGCTCGGTCTGCGCCATGTCGAGGTTGCGCTCTCGCCACTGCTCGGCAGGGAGGTCGACGCTGTCGAAGACGTGGTACTCCTTGCGGTAGCCCTTCACGAACTGCGGGGACCTCGCCAGGTAGTGGTGCACCCACGTGGTGCCCGCCTTCTGGGCCCCGACGCCGAGCAGGAACGTCTTCTCGGGCATCAGCGCTTCCAGGGGAGCCTGGACCTGCCGGTCGACTCCTCGGCGCCGCCGTCACGACCGAGCTGCTTCTCCAGCTCGGCGACCTGACGCTTGCGCCGGTCGAGACGCCTCTTGAGGTCGGCCGTCTTCTCGGCGTGCGCCGCCCTGAGCCTCTCCTGCACGGCGCGGCGTTCCTGCGCGACGGCGACGCTCGTGTGGTCGATCGTGATCGCCTCGGCGTACTGGTGCAGCGCGACGTAGCTCTCGTGCATCTCCGCGAGGGTCGCGATCGCGGCCTCGTCGTACGGCGCGTCGACGAGCACGTCGCAGGCGCCCCACGCCGCGACCGCCTGCTCCTGCAGCTGCGGGATCGTGTCCACCTCGTCCCAGGTGATCTGGGCACGGTTGAGCTTGACGTCGATGAAGTCGTCGACGTCGTGGTGCTCGGTGGACGTCAGGTCGGCGTCGTAGGTGACCCCGGTCTGCTCTGCGGCCTGGCGCATGGCGCCGCGCCAGTCGGCGAGCAGGTCGGCGTACCTGACGAACGCGCGCGGGTGGGCGCGGGTCGCGACCTCGGTCTCGTACGCCGCATTGACCCACCCGGCGAGGTTGGCGGTCTGCCGTGCTCGACGGAAGTCGTCGGGCTTGTCGCTGTGGTAGTGCGTCGTCCGCGACTGCACGACCTGGGTGGGGTGGCGGAGCATCGTCAGGAAGGAGAGGTCGAGGTCGAGGTCGGCGGCGACGTTGCTCCACAGCTCGTGCACCCAGAACGTGGTCGGGTCCTTGATCGCCAGCTGTCCGCCCGGCCCGACGATCGCGACCTGCTCGGCCAGCCACGTGGCCAGCTCCTCGCGCACCTCGGGCGCCGCGGCGGCCTCACGGATCTGCTCGGCGGCCAGCGGACGCGCGTCGTTGGGCCGGGTCGGGATGGAGTCGAGCAGACCCTTGTGGAAGTTGATGACCCAGGCCGGCTCGTAGAAGCCACGCGGGTTGCGCTCGTCGGCCGGCATCTCGGGCTGCGGGACGTAGAGGCCCAGCCGCTTGAGGGTGCCCGCGACGGTGCTGGTGCCACTGCGACCCGATCCGGTCACGACGAGGAGGCGGCCACGGGTGGCTGGAGCGGACTCGGGCACGGGGGTTCCTCGGGACTTCGGCGGCGAACAACGCCCAACAGTAACGGTCGCGCGTGCCCGGTCGGCCCCGACAGTCAGCCCAGACCGCGGAAGGACAGCGCGTGCCAGCGCGGTCCGACCGGGGTGAGCTCGACCCGGCGCGGGTCGAGCCCGTCGTGCGGCGCGTCCCCGCGCACGATCTGCACCTCGAGGCGTGACTCCGAGAGCCCCTCGGCCAGCCCCTCGCCCCACTCGACGACGGTCACGGCGTCGTCGAGGGAGGTGTCGAGGTCGAGGTCGTCGAGCTCCTCGAGGCCGCCGAGCCGGTAGGCGTCGACGTGCACCAGCTCCGGGCCGCCGACCAGTGACGGGTGGACCCGGGCGATGACGAAGGTCGGCGACGTGACGTCACCGCGGACGCCGAGCCCGGCGCCGAGGCCCTGGGTGAAGGTCGTCTTGCCCGCGCCGAGCTCACCGCTGAGGACGATCAGGTCACCGGGCGCGAGCTGGCCCGCGAGCGACCGTCCGAGGCCACGCATCGCGTCGGCGTCGGGTGCCTGGAAGACGTGGGTGCGCAGCGGCCGGCGCAGCTCGACGTTGGGCGACTCGCGCCGGATCTCGCGGAAGCCCTGGCGGTCCCAGAACGCCACGGTCTGCGGCAGCTCCTCGCGCGCCACGACGGTGAGGTCCTCGGAGCCGTCGGCTGCCTCGACGGCCGCGTCGATCAGAGCCGCGGCGACGCCGTGCCCCTGGGCGGCTGGGGCGACCCCGAACCGGCGGAGGTACGTCGTGCTCCCGATCGGGTCGAGCACCAACGCTCCCACGGGCTCGCCGTCGAGCGTGGCCAGCAGACCGCCGGCCCCGGCGAGCTTGTCCGCGATCGACTCCTCGGTCTCGGTGAGCGCAGCGGCGGGCGGGTCGAGGGGCGGGCGCGCCTCGAAGGCCGCGCGCACGACGGCGAGGACGTCTGCTGCGGCCTCGGGGCCGACGCGGTGGATCTCGACGCTCACGGCACGTCCTCGGCTCCGGTCGCGGCGAGCAGTCGGTCGAGCTCGCCGTTGACCTCGTCGTGTCGTTCGAGGAGCACCATGTGGCCGGCGCCGTGCGCCTCGATCAGCCGGGAGCCGGCGATCCGGGACTCGAGCTTGCGGCTGTGGCCGATCGAGGTCAGCTTGTCGGCGGTGCCGCAGATGATCGTCGTGGGCACCTTCGCGAGCACCCCGACGGCGTCGAACTTGTCGAGCGAGGCGAAGCCCGGGAAGAACTCCGCGACCACCTCGAACGGCGTCTCGGAGAGCATCCGGTCGACGAACTCGACGTAGCTCCCGGGGACGTCGTCGCCGAAGGCGAGCTCGGCGGTCGCGACCAGGGCGATGTCCTTGCCGATGCGGCGGACCCCGTCGACCACACGGTGGCCGCGCGCCAGCACCGAGACACCGCGCCCGACCGCGCCCGCGCTCCCCCACGCCGGCACCATCGGGAAGAGGATCCGGCTGGGCTCCAGCCCGCCGGCGGTGGTCGAGATCAGCGCGACGCCGACCACGCGGTCGCCGAAGAGCTCGGGGTGGAGCTCGGCCAGCGCGGCGATGGTCATCCCGCCCATCGAGTGACCGACCAGCACGACCGGGCCGTCCGGGGCGACGGCGTCCATCACGGCGAGGAGGTCGCGGCCGAGCTGGTCGATGGTGGCGTTGCCCATCGGCGAGCGACCGGACCGGCCGTGCGAGCGCTGGTCGTAGAACACGGTGCGGACCCGCCCGCGCAGGTGCTCGCGCTGGAAGTGCCAGCAGTCCAGCTGCAGCGCGTAGCCGTGGGCGAAGATCACGGTCAGCGGCGGCTTCGGCTTGCGCAACCGGCTCTTCGGCACCGCGTCCGGCTCGTCGACCTCGACGTGGAGCGGCGTGCCGTCGTCGGCGACCACCGTGATCGGGTCCGACCGCAGCGAGCCGAACGCCGGGGCGTCCTCGACGTCGCGGGCCTCGATCCGCCGGCGCTGCCGGTTGACGCCGATGCCGGCGCCTGCGGCCGCCAGGCCGACCGCTCCGATGGTGACCGCGCCGATCACGCGTCCGCGCACGCTCATGCGTCGACGTACCTCCGGGTCATCCGACCTCCGATGCGGGTGACGATCTCATAGGAGATGGTGCCGGCGGCCTCCGCCCAGTCCTGGGCGGTCGGCTCGCCGTGGGTGCCGGGACCGAAGAGGACGACGTCCTCGCCCGGGGTCGGCAGGTCACCGCCGAGGTCGACGACGAACTGGTCCATGCAAACCCGTCCCCGGACCGCGCGACGCTTGCCGCCGACCTGGACCTGCGCGACGTTGCTGGCGTGGCGCGGCACGCCCTCGCCGTACCCGACCGGCACCAGGCCGACCGTCGTGTCGGTGTCGGCGGTCCAGGTGTGGCCGTAGGAGACGCTGTCGCCGGCGTGGAGCGGCTTGGCGAGCGCGAGGGTGGCGCGGGCGGTCATGGCCGGGACCAGGCCGAGGTCGGGGGTGTGGCCCGGCGCCGGGTCGAGGCCGTACGACGCGAGGCCGAACCGGACCAGGTCGAAGCGGCTGCTCGGACGCAGGATCCCGGCGGCCGAGTTGGCCAGGTGGCGGACCTCGGGCCGGAGGCCGGCGTCCTCGGCGACGACGAGGGCCTCGCGGTAGGCCGCCTCCTGGGCGTCGTTGGCGCGATGGTCGGGTTCGTCGCTCGCGGCGAGGTGCGACCAGATGCCGGTGACCGTCCAGTGGCCGGCCTGCTCGCCCGCACGGGCGGCGGCGACCAGCGCGGGCCAGTCGGCCGACGACGCACCGCCCCGGTTGAGGCCGGTGTCGACCTTGAGCTGGAGCCGGGCGTGCCGACCGGTCGCGGCGATCTCCGCGAGCTCGTCGGTGGAGTAGGCGGTGAGGTCGATGTCGGCGTCGATCGCGGCGGCGTAGTCCTCGCCCGGGACGGTCAGCCAGGCGAGCAGCCGGCCGGTGTCACCGGCTGCGCGGAGCGCGAGCGCCTCGTCGAGGGTCGCGACGCCGATCCAGGCCGAGCCCGCCTCGCGAGCGGCCCGCGCGACCTCGACCATCCCGTGGCCGTAGGCGTCCGCCTTCACGACGGTCATCGAGTCGACCCCGGTGAGCTCGCGCAGGGTGCGCACGTTGTGCCGGATCGCGCCGAGATCGACGACGATCTCTGCTCGGGCCGGGGTCATGACCCCGATTCTCCCATCACCGCCCGGGCAGGCCTCGGACGGCTGCCGGGATGGACGCGGCGACCTGGCCCGCGACGATCGGCCCGCCGCGCGACGCGAGGGTCGCAGCGGCACCGTGCAGCCACGAGCCGACCGACGCGGCGTCGTACGGCGTGAGGCCGGAGGCGAGCAGCGCGCCGACCAGTCCGCCGAGCACGTCGCCCGCGCCTGCCGTGGCCAGCCAGGGCGTGCCGGTGGTGGTCGCGCGGACCCGGCCGTCGGGGTGGGCGACCAGCGTGTGGCGCCCCTTGAGCAGCACGACGCAGCCGTAGCGCTCGGTCGCGGCCCGGACGAAGTGCAGGGGGCGCGCCTCGATGTCGGCCCGGTCGGCGCCGAGCATCGCCGCGAGCTCACCGGCGTGCGGGGTGAGCACGGCGTCCGCCGGAGGTCGCTCGAGGTGGGCGAGCGCGTCGGCGTCGATCACGAGAGGTACGCCGTCGGCGAGCGCTGAGGTGAGCTCGTCGCCCGCGTGCTCCCCACCTCCGGACCCGACGACCCACGCCTGCACGCGGCCCTCCCCGACGACCTCGGGGTGGGCGTCGCGCACCCGGGCGGCCACCGACTCGGGTCCGACGTACCGCACCATGCCGCAGAGCCCGCTGGCCGCGCCCGCCACGCTGAGCAGGGCGGCGCCGGGGTACTGCGTGCTCCCGGCTCGGACGCCGACGACGCCGCGGACGTACTTCTGGGCGTCCGGTTCCGGCCGCGGCAGCAGGTCCGCGACGTCCTCGGGCTGAAGCGCCTCGACCGCGGCGGCCGGGAGGTCGAGCCCGATGTCGACCAGCTGGACCGCCCCGCTGGCCCGGGCGGCCGGGTCGACCAGGTGCGCGATCTTGTGGGTGCCGAAGGTGACGGTCAGGGCCGCCTCGACGTGCGGTCCGTCCAGCTCGCCGGTGTCGACGTCGACCCCGCTCGGGGTGTCGACCGCGACGACCGGGATGCCCGCGACGGCCTCGAGCGCTGCCTGGGCGCCTTCGCGGAGGCCCGGCCGACCACCGATGCCGACGATCCCGTCGACCACGAGGTCCGGCCGCGTCGGCTCACCCGTGATGGTGCGGCCACCCGCCTGGCGCAGTGCTGTCGTCCCGGACTCGTGCGCCTGGTCGGACAGCAGCCACGCCTCGACCTGCACCCCGCGCCGGGCCAGCATCGCCCCGGCGTACAACGCGTCTCCGCCGTTGTCCCCGGACCCGACCAGCAGCAGCACCCGGCGGCCGTACGCCGACCCGAGCAGGTCGATCACGGCGTACGCCAGCCCGGCCGCGGCCCGCTGCATCAGCGCACCTTCCGGCAGCCGCGCCATCAGCTCCGCCTCGGCCGCCCGCACCTGCTCGACCGTGTGTGCCCGCCTCATAGGTCGACCGTATCTGCCACGCACCTGACGTACGTGTCGTGATCTGGACGAATTCGCGACACGTACGTCAGGTGCGTCAGCCCTCCAGCACCACCACGGCCGACGCGATGCCGGCGTCGTGGGAGAGCGAGACGTGCACGGAGGCCACGCCGAGCTCGGTCGCGCGGGCGAGCACCGAGCCGCGCATCTCGAGCAGCGGCCGCCCGGACGACTCGGAGACCACCTCGGCGTCGTGCCACGACAGCCCGACCGGGGCGCCGAGCGCCTTGGCGAGCGCCTCCTTGGCGGCGAAGCGAGCGGCCAGCGATGCGAGCGGACGCCTCGCCTCGGCCGGGGTGAAGAGACGTTCGCGCAGCCCCGGCGTGCGCTCGAGGGAGAGCCCGAACCGCTCGATCTCGCAGACGTCGATGCCGACCCCGACGATCATTCGACGGTCACGGACTTGGCGAGGTTGCGCGGCTGGTCGACGTCGTGGCCCATCCGCGTGGCGAGCTCGCAGGCGAAGAGCTGGAGGGGTACGACGGCCACCAGCGGCTGCAGCAGGACCGGCACGCGGGGCAGGCGGATCACCACGTCGGCGTACGGCGTGATCGCGTCGTCGCCCTCCTCGACCAGGCAGATCGTCCGGGCGCCGCGCGCACGGACCTCCTGGATGCCGCTGACCATCTTGTCGCGCAGCTGGTCGCGACCGGCGGGAGGTACGACGCACAGCACCGGCAGCCCGGGCTCCACCAGCGCGATCGGTCCGTGTTTGAGCTCGCCGGCGGCGAAGCCCTCCGCGTGGATGTAGGCCAGCTCCTTGAGCTTGAGCGCACCCTCGAGGGCGACCGGGTAGCCGGCGTGCCGGCCGAGGAAGAGCACCGACCGGGTGTCGACGTGCTCGGCGGCCATCTCGTAGACAGCCGGAGCGCCGGCGAGCACGGAGGCGATGTGGTCGGGCATCGCCTCGAGCTGCTCCATCACCTGGTCGATCTCGTCGCCGTAGCGCGTGCCCTTGACCTGGGCGAGGTAGAGCGCGAGCAGGTAGCAGGCGACCAGCTGGGTCAGGAACCCCTTGGTCGACGCCACCCCGATCTCCGGACCGGCGTGCGTGTAGATCACCGCGTCGGACTCGCGCGGGATGGTCGAGCCGTTGGTGTTGCAGATCGCCAGCACCTTCGAGCGCTGGGTGCGCGCGTGCCGGATCGCCTGCAGCGTGTCGGCGGTCTCGCCCGACTGGCTGATCGCCACGACCAACGTGGAGTAGTCGAGGATCGGGTCGCGGTAGCGGAACTCCGACGCCAGCTCGACCTCGACCGGCACGCGGGTCCAGTGCTCGATGGCGTACTTCGCGACCATGCCGGCGTAGAACGACGTGCCGCACGCGATGATGATGACCTTGTCGACGTCGCGCAGCTCCTGGTCGGACAGCCGCATCTCGTCGAGGTGCAGGTGGCCCTCCGGCGTACGCCGTCCGAGCAGCGAGTCCGCGACGGCACGCGGTTGCTCGAAGATCTCCTTGCGCATGAACCAGTCGTGGCCGTCCTTCTCGGCCGCCGACAGGTCCCAGTCGACGTGGTAGCGCCTGCCCTCGGCGGGGCTGCCGTCGAAGTGCACGACCGACACCCCGTCCCGGGTGATCGTGACGACCTGGTCCTGGCCGAGCTCCATCGCCTCGCGGGTGTGCTCGATGAACGCCGAGACGTCCGAGCCCAGGAAGTTCTCCCCGTCGCCGATACCGACGACCAGCGGCGAGCTGCGCCGCGCAGCCACGACGCGGTCGGGGTCGTGCGCGTCCACCGCCACGAGCGTGAAAGCGCCCTCGAGCTGCGCGACGACGCGCAGCATCGCGGTCGTCAGGTCGACGCCCGACTCGACCTGCAGCTCCAGCAGCTGGGCGGCCACCTCGGTGTCG
The DNA here is from genome assembly GCF_040045055.1 of Nocardioides pollutisoli. NCBI lineage: Bacteria > Bacillati > Actinomycetota > Actinomycetes > Propionibacteriales > Nocardioidaceae > Nocardioides > Nocardioides pollutisoli. Next base: position 2,510,144 of record NZ_JBDZDU010000001.1, on the reverse strand, counting down.
GTCTCCGAGAGCATCACGTGGTCGTCGGCCTCGATCCGGGCGCGCAGCTCGGCGAAGTTCTCGATGATCCCGTTGTGCACGAGCGCGACCCGACGCGAGCGGCCGCTGTGCGGGTGGGCGTTGACGTCGTTGGGCGCGCCGTGGGTCGCCCACCGGGTGTGCCCGATGCCGAGCGTGGCTGCGGGAAGGGGCCGGTCGGCGATCGCCTTCTCGAGGTTGGCGAGCTTGCCCGCCCGCTTGTCGGAGGCGATCGAGCCGTCCGCGACCAGCGCGACCCCGGCCGAGTCGTAGCCGCGGTACTCGAGCCTACGGAGGCCCTCGATCACGACGTCCTGGGCCTGCTTGTGACCCACGTAACCGACGATCCCGCACATGGGTGTCACTGTATCGGCGGGCCTTTGCAACAATCGCCACCATGTCTTCCCACGGCGAGGTCCACGCCGATGCCGCCCGGGAGCCCTCCCCCTACCTCGAGCTCGACCGCTCCGCGTGGTCCGCGCTCGCCCCGGCGATGGAGTCACCGCTCTCCGCCGACGAGATCCACGCCCTCCGCGGCCTCGGTGACCAGCTGGACCTCCAGGAGGTCGAGGAGGTCTACCTCCCGCTCTCCCGTCTCCTCAGCCTGTACGTCGAGTCCGCGGGCCGGCTCTACCGCCAGCAGGAGGAGTTCCTCCACCAGGTGCAGCCGCCGCGCACGCCGTTCGTCATCGGCCTGGCCGGCTCCGTCGCGGTCGGCAAGTCGACCACTGCGCGCGTGCTCCAGCAGATGCTCGCCCACTGGCCCGAGCACCCGAACGTCGCGCTGGTGACGACCGACGGCTTCCTCTACCCCAACGCCGAGCTCGAGCGCCGCGGCATCCTGCACCGCAAGGGCTTCCCGGAGTCCTACGACCGCCGCGCGCTGCTGCGCTTCGTCGTCGACATCAAGTCGGGCAAGGACGAGGTCGAGGCGCCGATCTACTCCCACCTCACCTACGACGTGGTCCCCGGCGAGAAGGTCGTCGTCAAGCGGCCCGACATCGTCATCATCGAGGGCCTCAACGTCCTCCAGCCGGCGCGCACCCGCGAGGACGGCCGCAGCGGTCTGACCCTGAGCGACTTCTTCGACTTCAGCGTCTACGTCGACGCCGGGCGCGACAAGATCCGCGAGTGGTACGTCAACCGCTTCCTGCGGCTGCGCGAGACCGCCTTCCGCGACCCCGGCTCCTACTTCGCGAAGTACGGCGCGCTGACCCACGACGAGGCGGTCGTCGAGGCGAAGCGGATCTGGGACACCATCAACGGCCCCAACCTGGTCGAGAACATCCTGCCGACCCGCTCCCGGGCCACCCTGGTGCTCCGCAAGGACCGCGACCACTCGGTCCGCTACGTGCGGCTCAGGAAGCTGTAGCCGGCTTCTTCCGGTTGGCCGGGTCCAGCAGCAGGCCGAGGCCGATGCCGAGCATCCAGACGTCCTTGGCGACCGGGTTGCCCTGCTGGGTCGGGCGGATGCTGCCCGGCTGGTGGAGCGCCGGCGTCCGCGCGTAGAGCGCCATCAGGCCACCGGAGAACGCCGTCAGCGCCAGCCCCGCCTTGCGGTTGGACACGAACGGCGCGAGCAGCAGGGCCCCGGTGGCGACCTCCCCCGCCGACAGCAGCTTCATGAACACCGGCGGCTGGATGGCGGCGAGCGGCGGGATCGCCGCAGCAGCCATGCCGTGGACACCGGCGGTCTGCTCGGGCCCGGCCTTCCACTTGCCGAGGCCGGCGTTCAGGACGAAGGCCCCCGTGGCGAGCCGGGTGGGCACGTTGCGCAGGTTCATGACCCCAACGTAGGCACGCGGCCCAAGATCCGGACCGTGGTCCGGAAACCACTCAGTCGCGGAGCACCAGGCTGGTCAGCACCGCGTCGACCTGGGAGGTGGACAGCGCACCGGCGTCGGACACGAGCACCACCCGTACGTCGTCGACGCTCCTCATCGCCACCTCGACCTCGCGCGCGACGCAGGGACCGGTCCCCGTCGTGCGCACGGTCGCGCGTCGCACCAAGCCGGACCTCGATTCGTCGACCTGCACGCCGATCGCGTCGACCCAGTCCTCGAACGGCTGCTCGGTGAAGCCGGCGAAGGCCCGGCTGGACCCGCGCGGCCGGGCCTCGCAGTAGCCGTCGCGGAAGACGGCCGGGCCGCGGACGACGGCCACCGGGTCGCCCTGGGCGTCGTCGTAGTAGATCCGGGTCTGCGCGTCCCGGACGGTCCAGCCGTCCCCGGGCACCTCGAAGGACGCACCGGACGCCGGGTCGTGAACGACCAGCGGCTGAGCAGCAGGGGTGGTCGGGGCGGGCGGGTCCTCGTCCCCGCCGTACGTCGAGATCGCGACCGCCGCGGTCGCCAGGACGGCGAGCACCGCGACCACCCCGAGGGCGATCGCGACGCGGCTGCGAGTCATGGGCAGGTCCTACCCGATGTCGCGCCGCAGAGTCGTGGCTCTCCCCACCGCCGCGAGCACACCCGCGTAGCCGAGCAGCACGAGGAGCGCGGCCCAGCGCGACAGCAGGTCCGAGGACCCGCCGGAGACCGAGCCGATCAGGCTGGCGCCGATCAACCCGTCCGCCGCGGCACCCGGCAGGAACCGGGCGACGGAGTCGGTGACGTCGAAGGCGCCCAGCGCGACCCGGGCGATCGGCTCGACGAACTGGGTGATCGCGAGCAGGACGACGATGGCGGCGACCTGGTTGGGCACGACCGAGCCGAACGCGACGCCGATGACCGTCCACAGCGCGGTGACGACGACGCCCAGCAGGAGCACCTCGATCACGGCCCGGTCGGTGAGGAACGCGCCGTCCCCGCCCCACGCCAGCATCGGCGCACTCGCGGCGACGATGGCCACGGTGCCGACCACGCCGTAGAGAAGCCCCAGGGGGACCGCGATCACCAGCTTCGCGCCGAGGAGGACACTGCGTCGGGGTTCGACCAGCAGCGACGCGGTGATCGTCCGGTAGCGGAACTCCGACGTGACGAGCAGGCTGCCGATGACGAGCGGGAAGACGTAGCCGATCGCGTTGATCAGGCCGTAGACGCTCGCCGCCGCGTCGACCCCGGTGAGCGACAACCCGCCCTCCTGGTCCTCGGGAGCGAACGCGATCGAGAAGGCGAGCGCCCCGCCGACGAACGCCAGGTAGGCGGCGAGACAGAGGAGCAGGATCCACCACAAGCGGGTGCTGACGAGCTTGCGGTACTCCGCGACCAGGGCCGCCTTCACCGAGCCGCCTCCGTCAGCCGGAGGAAGACGTCCTCGAGGTCGCCGCCGCGTGGGGCGAGCTGGTGGAGCTCGATCCCCACGGCGTACGCCGCCGCGCCGATCTCCGCCGTCGAAGCACCCGTCACGAGCAGCCCTGCGCTCTCGGCGCGCGCCGCCCACCCGCGGTCCCGGCACAGCGCCTCGAGCCGCTCCGGCGTCGGCGACTCGACGTACGTCTCGGGTGCGACCAGGGCTCCGAGGTCGGCGAGCGACGACGCGTGGACGAGCCTGCCCCGCGCGATGATCACGACGTCGTCGACGGTGTGCTGGACCTCGGTGAGGACGTGGCTCGAGATCAGGACGGTCCGGCCCTGGTCGGCGAACGAGCGGAGCAGGCCCCGCATCCAGACGATGCCCTCGGGATCGAGTCCGTTGGCCGGCTCGTCGAGGACGATCACCGGTGGGTCCGCGAGCATCGCGGTCGCGAGGCCGAGACGCTGACGCATGCCCATGGAGTAGCCGCCGACCCGGCGGCTCGCCGCATGTCCCAGCCCGACGAACTCGATCAGCTCGCGACAGCGCGACCTGCTCGCGCCCGCTTGCGCGGCGTACACCTCGAGGTGAGCGAGCCCGGTGCGGCCGGGATGGAAGCTGGACGCCTCGAGGGCGGCGCCGACGACCGAGGCCGGCACCGGGTGGTCGCCGTAGAGCCGGTCCCCCACCAGGGCGCGACCCTGCGTCGGCCGGGTGAGACCGAGGAGCATCCGCAACGTCGTGGTCTTGCCGGACCCGTTGGGCCCCAGGAAGCCGGTGACGACGCCTGGACGCACGACGAAGCTCAGGTCGTCGACGGCGCGCACGGCGCCGAAGCTCTTGCCGATGCCCTCGACCGACAGCTCGAGACCCGTCACGAGCCCGACCCTACTGAAGGCGGCGCCTACAGGCTGAGCTGCCGCTTGACCACGTCGGCGAGCCGTTCGGCCACCGCGCGCGCGTCCTCCTGGGTGGCCGCCTCGACCATCACCCGGACCAGCTGCTCGGTGCCCGACGGGCGGAGCAGGATCCGCCCGGTGTCACCGAGGAGCGCCTCCTCCTCGGCCACGGCCGCGGCCAGGACCGCGTCGTCGTCGGCGCGCGCCTTGTCGACGTCGGGGACGTTGACCAGCACCTGCGGGAGCCGGGTCACGACCGAGGCCAGCGACTGCAGGCTCTGCCCGGTCGTCGCCATCCGCTCCAGGACGTGCAGGGCGGTCAGCACCCCGTCACCGGTCGTGGCGTGCTCGCTCATGATCACGTGGCCGGACTGCTCGCCACCGAGGCTGTAGCCGGAGACCTTCATGGCCTCGAGCACGTAGCGGTCGCCGACCTTGGTCTGCCGCACCCCCACGCCCGCGGCGCGCATCGCCTGCACGAACCCGAGGTTGCTCATCACGGTGGCGACCACGGTGTTCTTGACCAGGCGACCGGTCTCGGACATCGCGATCGCGAGGATCGCGAGGATCTGGTCGCCGTCGACCTCGTTGCCCTCGTGGTCGACGGCCAGGACGCGGTCGGCGTCGCCGTCGAGCGCGAACCCGGCGTCGGCGCCGTGCGCGAGGACGGCCGCCTGCAGCGGAGCGAGGTGGGTCGAGCCGCAGCCGTCGTTGATGTTGAGGCCGTCGGGCTCGGCGTTGATCGCGATGACCGTGGCACCGGCGGCACGCAGCGCCTGCGGCCCCGCGTCGTACGCCGCACCGTGGGCGCAGTCGAGCACGACGGTGATGCCGGTCAGCGGTCGCGAGACGGTGCTGACCAGGTGGGCGACGTACTCCTCGACCGGGTTGGCGTACGGCGTGACCGTGCCGACGTCACCGCCCAGCGGGCGCTCCCAGGGCTCGTCGAGGTGCTGCTCGATCTCCCGCTCCACCGCGTCGTCGAGCTTGAGCCCGCCACCGGCCAGGAACTTGATGCCGTTGTCGGGCATCGGGTTGTGCGAGGCGCTGATGACGACGCCGAGATCGGCGCCCAGCGCCTGGGTCATGTAGGCGACCCCGGGCGTGGGCAGCACCCGGAGGCGGAGCACGTCGACGCCGGCGGACGCGAGCCCGGCGACGACGGCGTGCTCGAGGAACTGTCCGGAGATGCGCGTGTCCCGACCCACCACGGCGAGCGGCCGGCCCCGTGTCTCCACGGAGTCCTGGAACTCACCCCGGTCGGCCAGGACACGGGCGGCGGCAACGGAAAGGTCCAGGGCCAGCTCAGCGGTGAGTTCACCGTTGGCCAGGCCCCGGACCCCGTCCGTGCCGAATACGCGAGCCATATGGCTGGCGTTACGCGATCAGCGCTTCGAGAACTGCGGAGCCTTGCGGGCCTTCTTGAGACCGGCCTTCTTGCGCTCGATGACGCGGGCGTCACGCGTGAGCAGCCCGGCCTTCTTGAGCGAGGGGCGGTTGGTCTCGGTGTCGATCGCGTTCAGGCAGCGGGCCACGCCGAGGCGCAGGGCGCCGGCCTGACCGGTGATGCCGCCGCCGTGGATGCGGGCGATGACGTCGAAACGACCCTCGAGCTGGAGGTTCGCGAACGGCTCGTTCACGACCTGCTGGTGCAGCTTGTTCGGGAAGTAGGAGTCGAGCGTCCGGCCGTTGATGGTCCACACGCCGGTGCCCGGAACGATGCGGACGCGGGCGACGGCCTCCTTGCGGCGGCCGGTGGCGGCAGCCGGGGCGATGGTCGCCGGGCGGGCCGGGGTGTCTGCGGTCGGAGCGCTCTCCGAGCTGTAGGCAACGCCCTGCTCGTCGGTCTCGTAGGTCTCCTCGACCTCGGTGGTGTCAGCCACGATGTTCCTCACTGAGAATGTCTCGGTGCACTGGAAAGTGCAGTGCTGTCAGAAGTGGATTACTGGGAGATCTGGGTGATCTCGAAGGGAATGGCCTTCTGGGCCTGGTGCGGGTGGTTGGGCCCGGAGTAGACCTTCAGCTTCTTCAGCATCTGACGGCCGAGTCGGTTCTTGGGGAGCATGCCCCAGACGGCGGTCTCGATGGCCTTGCGGGCGTCCTTCTCGAGGATCTCGCCGATGGGCGTGGCCGAGAGGCCGCCCGGGTAACCCGAGTGGCGGTAGGCCATCTTCGTCGTCTTCTTGGTGCCCGAGAGGGCGACCTTCTCCGCGTTGATGATGATGACGAAGTCACCGGTGTCCATGTGCGGAGCGAAGATCGGCTTGTGCTTGCCGCGGATCAGGTTCGCGGCCTGGACGGCGAGACGGCCGAGGACGATGTCGGTGGCGTCGATGACGAGCCACTCGCGCTGGATGTCGCCCGGCTTGGGGCTGTACGTGCGCACGGAGGAACTTCCTTCGTTCGTAGGGCCCGTGGAACCCTGTGTCCCACGGGTGGTGGAGCGACGCCTTCTGACGAACACTGCCCGGTCTTTCTCCGGGTCTGCCCCCAGATCCCGTGGCGGGGTCTGAGAGCGGCAGGAGACGCGACTGACAAGACTACGGGCCAGCCTCACGACGGGTCAAAACCGCGGAGAAGCCCCTGCTGCATCGCTCACGCAACCGGGTTCCGAGACGCCTCGCACCGTCCCCGGCTGACGCGGGTTCCGGCGCCGACGCTCCTCAACCTCCTCGGCCGACGCTCCCTCCTCGCGGGCTCGGAGTGAACGGTCCTCGGACACCGAGTTCGCATGGCGTGAGTGCGCCGACTAAGTTGAGGGGGTGACTGATTCTCTCACCGTCCGTGACAACCGCACCGGACAGGAGTACGACGTCCCGATCCTCGACGGCGCCATCAAGGCCGCAGATCTGGGCAAGATCAAGGCCGGGGAGGACACGCCGGGCCTGGCGGTCTACGACCCGGGCTTCGTCAACACGGCGTCCTGTCGAAGCTCCGTCACCTACATCGACGGAGACAAGGGCATCCTCGAGTACCGGGGCTACCCCATCGAGCAGCTGGCCGAGAAGTCGAGCTTCCTCGAGGTCGCCTACCTGCTGGTCCACGGCGCCCTGCCCACCAAGGCGGAGTACGACGCGTGGGTCCACGAGATCACCTACCACACGTTCGTCCACGAGAACGTCAAGTCGTTCATGCAGGGCTTCCGCTACGACGCGCACCCCATGGGGATGCTGATGGCGTCGGTAGGAGCCCTCTCGACGTTCTACCCCGACGCCCGCAACATCAGCGACGCCGACAACCGGCACATGCAGATCGTGCGCATGATCGCGAAGATGCCGACGCTCGGCGCCTGGGCCTTCCGCCACGCGCAGGGCAAGCCGTACGTCTACCCGGACAACGACCTCGGCTACACCGCCAACTTCCTCTCCATGCTCTTCAAGATGAGCGAGTCGAAGTTCGAGGCGGACGAGCGCCTGGTCAAGGCCCTCGACGTGCTCTTCATCCTCCACGCCGACCACGAGCAGAACTGCTCGACCAACGCGGTCCGCTCCGTCGGCTCCTCGCAGGTCGACCCCTACTCCGCGGTCGCCGCGGGCGTCGGCGCCCTCTACGGCCCGCTGCACGGCGGCGCCAACGAGGCGGTGCTGCGGATGCTGCGGCGCATCGGCTCGAAGGAGAACATCCCGGCGTTCATCGCGGGCGTGAAGGACGGCAACGAGAAGCTCATGGGCTTCGGCCACCGGGTCTACAAGAACTTCGACCCGCGCGCGACGATCATCAAGAAGGCCTGCGACGACGTCTTCGAGGTCACCGGGGTCAACCCGCTCCTCGAGATCGCCAAGGAGCTCGAGAAGATCGCCCTCGAGGACGAGTACTTCATCAAGCGCAAGCTCTACCCGAACGTCGACTTCTACTCCGGCCTGATCTACGAGGCCTTCCAGTTCCCGCCGGAGATGTTCACGGTCCTGTTCGCGATCGGCCGCACCCCGGGCTGGCTGGCCCAGTGGTCCGAGCTGGTCCAGGACAAGGAGCAGAAGATCGCTCGTCCGAAGCAGATCTACACCGGCGACCGGACGCTGGACTTCGTTCCGGCCTCGGAGCGCTGGGCGTGAGCGAAGCTCACCCCGAGCATCAGAAGACGACCCCGGACGCTCCGTCCGGGGTCGTCTTCGATTTGGGCAACGTCCTGATCGACTGGGACCCGTCCGCCGCGATCGCGGCGGGCGTGGGGGCGGACGAGGCACGCCGCTTCCTGGCCGCCGACGACTTCGACTTCATGGCCTACAACCACGGGCCCGACTCGGGCGGCTCGTGGCGCGACGCCGAGGACGAGGTACGCCGTACCCACCCGCACTGGGCCGAGCACGCGCTGGCCTACCGCGCGAACTTCGCCGCCTCCCTGGTCGGCGAGGTGCCCGGGACCGTCGCCATCGTCCGGGACCTGCACGCCGCGGGGATCCCGCTCTACGGGCTGACGAACTGGTCCGACGAGCTCTACCCGCACGCGCCGGCGATGTTCGACTTCCTGTCGCTGCTCGACGACGTGGTCGTGTCCGGCACGGTCAAGGCCGCCAAGCCCGACGCCCGCGCCTACGAGATCGTCGCCGAGCGCTCGGGCATCCCGCTCGACCGGCTCGCGTTCGTCGACGACCGGCAGACCAACGTCGACGCCGCGGCGGCGCTCGGCATGGACGCGCTCCTCTTCACGGGAGCGGCCGCGCTGCGCAGCGAGCTGCGCAGACGCGGCCTCCCGGTCTGAGTTCTGCCGCTCAGTGCTGCAGGGCGACCGTCTTCGTCGTCGCCCTGCCGCGGCTCGGGTCGACGGTCACCGAGACCTCGTGGAGCCCACCGACCTTGCGCTTGCCGGCTGCGGTGAGCTGCAACGAGGCGGACGACGTCCTGCCCGCCTTCAGGGCCATGGTGCCCTTGGCCAGCACCGTGCCGCCGGACCTCACCGTGACGGCACCCTTGCCGGGCATCGACGACGCGACGCGCATCCTCAGCGCCGAGGCGGAGAGGTGGACGCTGGCGGGCGAGGCCGTCACCGAACCCGGCTGGACCGCGACGGTCGCGGTCGCCGAGTTGTTGCCGGAGTTGGCGTCGGTCGACGTCGAGCTCACGGTGGCCGTGTTGACCACGGACACCGGGTCGGTCGTGCCCATCCCGGTCCCGACCCGGTCGCCGAGGCAGAACAGGTCGATCGTGGCGTTCTTGGCGGTTCCGGTCTGGTTGGAGAGACGGAAGTCGCGCTCCTTGATCTGCGGCTCGTTGCCCCAGCTCAGCACACCCGGCGGAAGCTCGAAGGTGCCCACGACGCCCTTGGCGTCGTCCGGGCAGGTGACCCGGAACATGTTGCCCTCGAGGAAGGTGTTGCCGGGCACGCTCACCGTGGTGACGACGTGCGTGAAGCGGAGCTGGTGCGTGTGACCGTCGACCGCGCTGGTGGTGGTCGAGAGGCAGCGGACGCTGGCCGTCACGGTCACCGGCGAGGCGGCGTCGAAGGTGAGCGTCCAGGTGCGGGCGGTGTAGTCCCCCTCGGAGCCGGCCAGGACGGCCGAGGCCGACGAGAGGTCGTAGCCGGGGACGATCGGCACCGTGCCCGGACGGCAGGTCAGGGTCACGTCGGACCGACCGGCCGGCAGCGACACGGTCGTGCTGACAGCAGCGGTGTCGGCGAGCAGGTTGTGCCGGTGACCGTTGGCGCCGCCCTCGGTCCTGCCGGGCAGGCAGACGATGAACGCCTTGGCCTGGGCCTGGCCGGTCGTGTCGTTGCGGATCACGCCCTTCCAGGTCTGCACGTCGGTGCTCTGCGAGCTCAGCACCTTGACGTCGGCGGCCGAGCCCGTGCCCTGGTCGACGTGGATGACCTCGAAGTTGCCGTCGCTCAGGATGTCGCCCGGGTTGCACGCCAGGGTGACGCTCGACTGCTGGTGGGCCTGCAGGGTGACGTAGCTCTCCGGGTGGTACGGCGTCATCCAGTGGTCGCCGCCCGGGTCCACGACCGAGCCGGCGCCGGCGATCGGGTTGGCGGTCACCGTCACCGTGACCGATGAGGTCGCGTTCGGCGCCAGGGTGCCGACCGAGCAGCTCACGACACCGGCCGCGAAGGTGCACGGCGAGGTCGACGACACGTAGGTGACGCCGGCGGGCAGCGTGTCCGTGATGACGACCCCGGTCGCGTCGGCGTTGCCGACGTTCTTCGCGGTCAGCGTGTAGGTGAAGGTGTCACCACCGTGCGGCGTGGCCGTCGACGCGGACTTGGTGATGGTCACGTCCGAGGTGCCGGGCGTCGACGGAGGCGTCGGCACGCAGGCCTGGCTCGGGAAGTTGTTGAGGTGGGTCTCGAAGTTGGACGTGAAGTTCTGCGCGATGATCTGGCCGATCGTGTGACCCGCCGACGCGATGTTGACCGATGCGCCCGGCGCCAGGATCGTGCCGGGGAACGCGGACCCGTAGCTCACCGTCACCGAGGTCGCGCTGGGGAAGTTCCAGACCAGACCGGCGTACGCACCCTTGATGTTGCCGTCGGCAGCCTGGTTCCAGCTGGAACCGCTGCCCAGCCAGGCCTGGCCGCCGATGGTCGGGGTGGCGCCCGGGACGTTGATGATGATCGTCGAGCCGGCGGGGACGTCGAGGCCGAGGTGCTTCCCGGAGGCGAGGTCGGAGGCCTGGCCCGAGGTCAGGTTGAAGACATTCAGCGACGAGCTCGACCCGGTGAGGATCAGGGCCGCGTTGCCGCCGGTGACACCGGTCGTGACCGTCCCGGTGGACGGGGCGGCGCCCCACGCAGTCGACAGCGCGCTGAGCTGGGTGAAGGCGGTCCCGAAGTCGATCGGGTTGCTCGCCAGGTAGTGGCCGCCCCCGTTGAAGTTCACGTTGTTCTGCGGGTTGAGGTAGGCGCTGCCGTGCTGCAGGTTGTAGCTGCCGTGCGATCCGACGACCACGAGCGCGGGATCACCGCTGGCGGTAGTGCCCATCGGGTTGACCGTCATGCTGCTGGCGCTGTGGTTGCCGCCGTAGGCGATGGTCCCCTCGGACTCCGCACCGCGGGTGCCGTTGCCCTGGACGAACTCGGTCCAGCCCGTGGCCGCACCGAAGGCGTTGGAGGCCAGGACACCGCTCGTGCAGGTGGGCGTGGCGTCGGCGCGACCGTCGACCGGCGCGACCACGGCGACGAGTCCGGCAGCGGCCAGGACGCCGGCCAGGACAGAGAATCGGAATGTGTTGGACGTGCGCAAACGCGCAGCATTTCCCCCCACGACGGTACCCCCCAGGTTGAGTCGTTACCGGACACGATGGCACGGCTCACCCGGGAGGGTGGGATCAACCTCGAAATTTTGCCCAGGTGGACTGGACCCCGGTCGAGGCGCACCTGTTGCCGCGGCGGCGACGACGGGTCAGCTGGTGCGCTCGAGGCGCCGTACGTCGGGCGAGAGCAACGAGAGCAGTGCGGATCCGCCCATGATCACGCCGACGACGACCAGCCAGGTGTCGAAGCCGACCAGCTCCGCGATCGGCCCGGTCAGGGCGAGACCGAGCGGTCGGGCGACGAACGAGCCGACCAGGTCGAAGGAGTAGACCCGCGCCAGCTTGTCGTCGGGGATGTTCTGCTGGATCGAGGTCTCCCACTGGACGCTGAAGATCTGGAGCCCGAGCCCGTGCAGGAACCCCCCGACCAGGATCGGCGCGAGGTGGTCGCTGAACGCGATCGCGAGCGGGAAGCAGGCGGTCAGCGCGAGGAGCGCGGTGCCGACGAAGAGCCCTCGACGGGGCTTCCACCTCAGGCAGATCAGCCCACCGACCACGAACCCGGCCATCAGCGTGCCGAGGGCGACGCCCCAGGCGGCTCGGCCGAACTCGTCGCCGACGACGATCGGCCCGAGCACGCTCTGCGTGCCGCCGTAGAAGCAGTGGTAGAGCAGCGCCTGCCCGATCAGCAGCCAGAGCCAGGTGTGGCGCATCACCTCGCGGAAGCCCTCGCCGATGTCGGCGAGCATCGAGGGGCGGGCGCCCTCCGGTCGGGTGTGCGGCACCCGGAGCCGGGAGTAGCAGTACGCCGCGATCGCGAAGGTCGCCGCGTCGACCGACACCGCCCAGCCCGAGCCGATCGTCGCGACGAGGATGCCGCCGAGGGTGAACCCGATGACGGCCGTGCTCGTCTGCAGGAGGGCGCGGAGCGCGACGGCGGAGCCGAGTGCCTCGGGCGGCACGGTCAGCCGGGTCATCGCGGACGCGGACGGGCTGCTCAGCGCGCCGAGGCAGCCGGTGAGCGCACCGAGGCCGGCGAGGACCGGGATCGTAGCCCAGCCGTTGATGAGCAGGACCGCGACGGTCGCCTGGGTCACCACGCAGGCCATGGCGGAGCCCTGCATCATCAGCTGACGGGCGATCCGGTCGCCGAGCACGCCGCCGAAGAGCAGCGTGACCACCTCGGCCAGCGAGAACGCGGCGACGACCAGGCCGAGCTCGGAGGCGTCGCCACCCAGGTCGAGGACGGCGAACGCGAGGGCGATCGGCGTGATCGCGTTGCCGAGGCTGTTGGTGGCCGTGCCGGCCACGAGGTAGCGGAACTCGCGGAACCGGAGCGGTCCGAGGCGGTCGCTCCCGCGCGCGGTGTCCACGGTCGTCACCCCGCCATTTAATTCGCTGACGAACTATTCGTCAAAGTACGAAACCCTACGATGACGCCATGCCGGACGAGGTGAGGCAGGACGCCGTGGACGAGGACGACTGGGCCGACCGCCACGTCGCTCGCTGGCGCGACCACTGGGTCGACGTGCCGTTCGAGGACGACGTCGAGGCGATCGTGGTCCGGATCGGCCGGTTGATGCGCCACTTCCGCGCGACGACCCAGCTTGCGCTCGCCGAGGTCGGGCTCCAGGACTTCGAGTACGAGACGCTCCATCACCTGATGGTCCGCGACACGCCCGGACACGCGAGCCCGTCCGCCCTCGCCGCCGACCTCGGCATCAGCGGGGCAGGCATGACCGGCCGGCTCGACGCCCTCGAGAAGGCCGGCTGGATCCAGCGCCGGGCCTCGGTCGACGACCGCCGCCGGGTCGACATCGAGCTGACCAAAGCGGGCGCCGAGATCTGGCGCCGTGCGATCCAGCTGCGCGGCAAGGCGGAGCACGAGGTCGTGCACGCCCTCGACCCGGACGAACGTGCCACGCTCGCTGGGCTGCTGCGGAAGATGACGCTCGTCGTCGAGCAGGGCTCCTAGGCTCCGAGGTTTCTTCTAGGGAGCCCAGCCGGATCTCAGGATGGTCACAGGCACGGCGGCCACAGTGGAGGACATGAACGACGAGACCGCGCCTCTCCCGGGTCCGCAGCAGCCCCAGCAGCCGCAGAACCCCTACTTCTCCTCTGCGGCTCCCCTGGGACCGCCCCCGGAGGGTCCCCCGGCGTTCGGCGCGACGATGACGGCGCCGCTGCCCGTCCAGCGTCGCCCCCGCCGGGCCGGTCTCGCCGTCGCTGTCGTCGCCACCGCGCTGGTGGTGGGCGGCGCGGCGGGTGTCGGCGGCGCTGCCGCTTGGAGCGCGCTCGACGACGGCAACGGATCGAGCGCCGGCAGCTCCGCCACCCCGTCGACCTCACAGGTCGTCGACACCCCCAACTCCCCGGCCCCCGACGGCTCGGTCGAGGCCGTGGCGGCCAAGGTGCTTCCCTCCGTCGTGAAGATCGACGTCTCCGGCTCGCAGGGCGCCGGTTCGGGTTCGGGCATCATCCTCAGCTCCGACGGCGAGATCCTCACCAACAACCACGTCGCCGAGATCGCCGGCGACGGCGGCTCGATGAGCGTCTCGTTCAACGACGGCACGTCCGCCAAGGCGACCATCGTCGGCACCGACCCGCTGACCGACACCGCGGTGATCAAGGCCGAGGGCGTCTCCGGTCTCACCCCGGCGACGATCGGCAAGTCCGGTGACCTGAAGGTCGGCCAGAGCGTCGTCGCGATCGGCTCGCCGTTCGGCCTCGACTCGACCGTCACCAGCGGCATCGTGAGCGCGCTCAACCGCCCGGTGGACGTCGGCAGCGACGGCCAGGGCAACAGCACGACGTACCCCGCCATCCAGACCGACGCCGCCATCAACCCCGGCAACAGCGGTGGCGCGCTGGTCGACCTGGCCGGCAACGTCGTGGGCATCAACGCCTCGATCCGCACGGCCAGCTCCACCGAGGGCGAGGCCGGCTCGATCGGCCTGGGCTTCGCCATCCCGATGGACGAGGTCATGCCGATCGTCGACGAGATGGTCAAGGGCGAGACCCCGACCCACGCCCGCCTGGGCATCTCGGTCTCCCCGGTCGCCGACCAGTCCTCCGGTGCGCTCGTGAGCGAGGGCGCCGAGATCCAGGAGGTCAACGCGGGCTCGACCGCCGAGCAGGCCGGCCTGGCCAAGGGCGACATCATCACCAAGGTCGACGACCAGCTGATCAGCGACGCCGACTCGCTGGTCGCGACCATCCGCTCCTACCGACCGGGCGACAAGGTCACCGTGACCTACACGCACGACGGCGACAGCAAGACCACCGAGCTCACGCTCGACTCGGACGCGAACGCGTCCAACTCCTGACTCCCTTCAACCCGAGATCGAGGGGAGGGACGGCTGCTTCGGCGGCCGTAGGGGCCCCACCGGCGAACAGGTCCGTCTCCCGTCAGCCGGTGGGGCCCATTCTCACGTCCGCTTCTGGAACTCACCCAGGCGGGCGACAGGGACGAAGCCGAGCCGGTCGTTGACGCCGACCATGTGGCTGTTGATCTCGGCGTTGTAGGTCACGACCCGGTCCGGGCCGGGACCCTCGGCCAGGAGCAGCTTCAGGTTGGCGACCTTGACCGCCATCCCGAGCCGGTGGCCGCGGGCGTCGCGCTGCACGAGCGTGCCCCACTGGTACGCCGTCCCCGGATCGTGCGTCGACACCGCGATGTCGGTGTAGGCGACCACCGCGCCCGCCGCGTCGAGCGCGACGGTGTTGAACTTGGTCCGGCCCTGGAGCACCGAGTTGGCCTCGCTCTCCCGCATCGCCGCCACGTCCGGCGCCGCGGGATCCCGGTCCAGCTCGCCGGTCGGCGCCTCGGTCACGAGGCTCGCGTCGAGCAGTGCCCAGCCCTGCGCGAGCTCGTCGGGAACCCGCCCGACGAACGACCGCAGCTCGAACGCCCCGTGGTGCGGGGCGGCCTCGGCCGCGAGCTCGTCGAGCAGCGCCCCGGCAACCGGCATCGGCAGCGATCGCTTCACGTCGGAGAGCCCGAGTGCGTAGCCGCGCGCGCGGAGGAACGCGGCACCCGCCGCACCGTGGCCGTCCGCCCCGACGTCGTACGCCCAGGACGCCTCGGCGTCGAACAGGGTGCGCCCCCGCGCAGCCGCCTCCTGCTCGAGCCGGGCGAGCATCGCGGAGCCGTGCCCACGTCGCTGGTGGGCGGGCAGCACGTGGACGTCGACGTGGGCACTGTCGAGGTTGTCGAGCAGCGGTGTCCACACGAAGCCGGCCGCGACCGTCTCCCCGTCGACCGTGCCGACGAAGGCGCCGTTCCACCGACGGGTCGCCTCCTCGCGGACGATCTCGCGGTACTCCTCGCGCATCCACGGCGACGCGATCTCACCCAGCGGGGCGAGCGAGCCTGCGTAGACGTCGTAGTAGGCGTCGAACGCGGCGTCGTCGCGGGCGTCGAGCGGCTCGATCCGCAGGCCGCTCATCGCGCGCGCTCGACCCGGCCCTCGTCCCACACCGGACCGTCGGACTCGTAGACCTCGCCGTCCGCGCCGTAGACGAGGAAGCGGTCGAAGCCGCGGGCGAACCAGCGGTCGTGGGTGACTGCGAGGACGGTGCCGTCGAACGCGGCGAGACCCTCCTCGAGCGCCTCGGCCGACTGGACGTCGAGGTTGTCGGTGGGCTCGTCGAGCAGCAGCAGCGTCGCGCCGGAGAGCTCGAGCAGGAGGATCTGGAAGCGCGCCTGCTGGCCACCGCTCAGCGACTCGAACTTCTGCTCGCCGGCGTGCGCGAGCTCGTAGCGGTCGAGAACGCGCGCGGCCTGCTCGCGGCCCATGCCGGAGCGCCCGTTGGGCGAGCCGTCGCCGCGGTGCAGGATCTCGAGCAGCGTCCTGCCGATCAGCTCGGGGTGCTCGTGGGTCTGCACGAACCAGCCGGGGCGCACCCGCGCACCGAGCTTGGCATTGCCGCGGTGGGCGACCGGCTTGATCACGACGTCACCGACCGGCCGGTGCTCGACGTCGGGGTCGCTGCCGCCGATCGCGAGCAGGCGGAGGAAGTGGGACTTCCCGGAGCCGTTGGAGCCCAGAACGGCCACCCGCTCGCCGTACCAGACCTCGAGGTCGAAGGGCTTCATCAGCCCGGTCAGCTCGAGGTCCTCGCAGACGACGGCGCGCTTGCCGGTGCGGCCGCCCTGGAGGCGCATCGTCACCTGCTGCTCGCGCGGCTGCTCGGTCGGCGGACCGGCCTCCTCGAACTTGCGCAGCCGGGTCTGGGCGGCGCGGTACTGCGACGCCATGCCGTCGTTGTACTCGGACTTGATCTTGTAGTGCAGCACCAGCTGCTTGAGCTTGGCGTGCTCCTCGTCCCAGCGCTTGCGCAGCTCCTCGAAGCGCAGGAACCGGTCGCGGCGCGCCTCGTGGTACGACGCGAAGCCACCCGGATGCGTCCAGACCGTGTTGCCGGCGTGGCCGAGCTCGACGGTGACGACCCGGGTTGCGGTGTTGTTGAGCAGCTCGCGGTCGTGGCTGATCATCAGGATCGTCTTGTCGGACTCGCGCACCCGGCCCTCGAGCCAGATCTTGCCGGGGACGTCGAGGTAGTTGTCGGGCTCGTCGAGGAGCAGCACCTCGTCCGGGCCGCGGAGCAGGAACTCGAGCACCAGCCGCTTCTGCTCCCCACCCGACAGGGTGCCGAGGGTGCGGTACTTCGCCCGGTCGTAAGGGAGGGAGAGGGCGGCCATCGTGCAGACGTCCCAGGTGACCTCGACGTCGTAGCCGCCCGCGTCGGCGAACTCCGAGAGCGCGTGGGCGTAGGCCATCTGCGTCTTCTCGTCCTCGGTCTCCATCAGCGCCAGCTCGAGCCGGTCTACCTCGGCGGCCGCCTCCCGGATCCGCGGCGGCGAGACGCTGAGCAGCAGGTCGGAGACCGTGGGGTCGTCACCGAGCGCGGCGCCGACGTTCTGCCGCATCACGCCGAGCCCGCCGGAGCGGGTCACCGCCCCGCCGTGCGGCACCAGGTCACCGGTGATGATCCGCAGCAGGGTCGTCTTGCCCGCGCCGTTGGCGCCGACGAGCGCGACCTTGGCGCCCTCTCCCACCCGGAACGACACGTCGTCCAGCAGCACTCTTCCGTCGGGGAGCTCATAGCGGACCCCGGCCACGTCTACGTGTCCCACGTCGGAGCATTCTCCACCCTCAGGGGGCGAGCAAGCACCCGGTTTTACCGCGCGACAGGTGCGACTGGGCATACCTTGCGGCTGTGACCGACCCCACTCGCCGCCGCGCCACCGTCCTGGGACTCGCGCTGGCCACCGCCCTGACCATCAGCTTCTGCCCCGCTGCCGACGCCACCGTCGTGTCGACCCACGGCGACACGGTGCCCGAGGTGACCGACCTCGGGCCGACCAGCTTCAGCGAGCCCGGGCCGTACGCCGTCGGCGAGAGCACCCTCAAGCTCAAGACGAACAAGGCGCCGGTCGAGGTGTGGTTCCCCGCGACGCCGGAGTCGGTCGAGGGCAAGCCCGAGGCGTCGTACGACATGGTCAGCTGGATGCCGGAGTGGGTGCAGAAGAAGCTGCCGGCCGGCTTCTCCCTCACCTACCCGAGCGGCGGGGTCCGGGGCGTCCCGGTCGCCGACGGCACGTTCCCGCTCGTGGTCTTCAGCCACGGGTACGCCGGCTTCCGCGACCAGTCGTCGTTCCTGACCGCGTGGCTCGCGTCGTGGGGCTTCGTCGTGGCCGCGCCCGACCAGCACAGCCGCGACATCACCACGGTCCTCAACCTCAACACCCCGCCGCCCGGCAAGAAGACGACCGACGTCGGCGACATGCGCGCGACGATCACCCTGATGCGCACGCAGAACGTCACGAACGGGACCCGCTTCAAGGGGCACGTCGACATGACGAAGGTCGCCGCGGTCGGACACTCGGCCGGCGCTGCCGCCGTCGAGGCGCTGGCCGCGGTCGACTCACGCGTCGACACCTTCGTCAGCATGGCCGGCGCCTCGGTCGGCGCGTTCGGTGAGGGCAAGGGCGGCGCGTTCTCCAAGCTGCCGAAGGTCCCCGGGATGATCATGGCCGCGACCGACGACGGCGTCGTGGACAGCTCCAGCCTCGTCACGGCCTACGGGAAGCTCAAGAAGCCGAAGCGGTTCGTCGCGGTCGGCGGCGGTCACCACGCGTTCAGCGACATCTGCGAGATCGGCGCCGGACAGGGTGGCCTCGTCGCCGTGGCCGAGCTCATCGGCATCCCCGTCTCCGACAAGCTCAAGGCGCTGGCCGCGGACGGGTGCGCCCCGCCGGCGCTGCCGCCGACCGAGGCCTGGCCCGCGATCCGGCAGGCCGTCGTGGCGCAGCTGCGGCACGTCTTCGGCTTCGACACCACCACGGCCGGGCTCGACGGACTCGTCGAGGCGTTCCCGGGCGTCGTGTCGGACAGCGAGAGCGTCGGCTAGGAAAGACGCCCTAGTCCCTGAGCGGACCCCGTGGCGAGCCGAGCGCGTCGAGCAGCTCGGCCGTCACGGCCCGGTCGACCGACCGTCCGCGGTCATCGACGGTGAGCACGCCGTGGTCACCGCAGACGCTGTTGTAGACCCAGAACGCGACCTGGTCGGGCGTCGACACGAGGTAGAACTCGCGGTCGTCGCCGTCCTGGTCGTCCGCGCACCTGCGGAACTGGCTCTTCTCGACGACCGGCGCGGTCTTCACCGCCTTGCGGACCTCGCGGGACTCACGAGCACTCAGCTCGCGACCGTCCGCCAGCACGTCGGCCGCCCTGTCCTGCGGGTCGCCCGCCGCCACGAACCGGCACACCCGCAGCCGCCCGCCGTCGTCACCGTCGAGCGCGAAGTCGGTGTTGGCGTAGACACCGGGCGGGCACCCGTCCACCAACGAGGGCAACGCGGATCCCGGGTCGGAGTCCGATCCGGAGCCCGAGCACCCTGCGCCGAGCGCGACCACGGCCACCAGGACCCCCGACTGCCTCCACATCGACCTCACGCAGAGTAGGACGCGGCCGGTCCCGATCGCGTTCCTCAGGTGAGCCTGCGCACACCGAGGTTTGGACATACTCACTTATGTCCATCGTCTTGCTCGTGAATCACTTTCTCCCAAGGCGCGCCGCCCTTCTCGTGCTCTCCACGGTCGCGACGCTCCTGGCTGTCCTGGCCGGCACTGCGGTCCGGGGCGACGCGACCCAGCCGCGCGGGGAGCTGCCCATCAACCGGTACGCCGGACCGGTCGGCACCGCGACCATGCACGGCGACGCGGGATCGTCCGACACGACGCCGTATGCCGGCCCCGGCGCGGACGTCGACCCGGCGATGACCGTCCCGCTCGGTGGCGTCTGCCCGACCATCCTCGCCGGCGCCGACGTGATGCCGCAGGCCCTCTGCACCGGCTACCTCGACCGCGCCCCGACCGTGCACCTGCTCGACCCGGACACCTCGCTCCCGGTCGCCAGCCTGACCCTCGAGAAGGGCAGCCTCCTCGGGGGCGTCTACGCCTACGTCGATCACCGCGACCGCCTGGTCACCGTGGACGGATCCGGGGCGATCCTGCTGATCGCCCACGACCAGGAGGGCCCGGGCGGGACGTGGCGGCTGTTCGTGCAGCGCCGGATCCCGGTCACGGCCACGATCACCACGCTCGCCCCGGGCTACGACGGCCGGATCTGGTTCGGCACCGCTCACGGCCGCGCCGGCTACGCCGACCCTCGCACCAAGGCGGTGCACAGCATCGCGCTCGGCACCCGGCCCGAGATCGTGGCCAACAGCATCTCGACCTCACCCGACGGCACCTCGGTGGTGACCGACCGCGCGACGTACCTCCTCCGCGCCGGGCACGGCGGGGGTGTGCAGGTCGAGTGGCGGCGCGGCTACGACCGCGGCCCGGCGCGCAAGCCCGGCCAGCTCAGCCGCGGCAGCGGCGCGACGCCGACGTTCTTCGGACCGGAGACCGGCCACGAGTACGTCGCGATCACCGACAACGCCCGCCCCCGGGAGCACCTGATCGTCTACCGCACGCACAGCGGACGCACCGTGTGCTCGACGCCGATCTTCGGCGCCGACAACAGCGGCACCGAGAACTCGCCGATCGGCTGGCGCAACCAGGTGTACGTCGCGAGCACCTACGGCTACCCCTACCCCGCGACGCCCGACGGTGCCGGCGACGCCGATCCCGCGACGGCCGACTTCGTCGGCGGGATGGAGCGGTTCCAGGTCAGCGACGGCCACTGCCGGCTCGTGTGGTCGAAGCCGATCAGCTCGGCCGCCGTACCCCGGCTGTCGACCGGTGAGGGCGTCATCTACACCGTCACCCGCTCCGCCGGCCTGGCCTACCAGCTGGCGCGGATCTCGCCGCGGTCGGGAAAGGTCCTCAGCGAGACGCCGCTCGGCATCGGACCGACCGCGGACACCCTCCAGATGGTGGGCACGATCCTGCCCGACGGGACCCTGCTGCAGGGCAGTCTCAGCGGCCTCTCGGTGGTCCGCCCGTCGAGCTGATGAGAGGCCTCCTAAACTCTCCCGCATGACGCGGGGTGCTGAGGAGACCGAGACCCAGGTCGCCAGCACCCACCGCCCGATCCCCTACCCCCGGACCCGGCGCAAGGTGCGCGTGGTCTCGATGGTCGTCTTCGCCCTCGCGCTGCTGACCTGGTCGCACGTGCTCGGGATCCCGAACGACACGATCCAGGTCTTCCTGTGGCTCTGGGTCGGGACGATCGCGTGGAACGTCGAGGCGCGCCCGGCGTACCACCTGAACTTCCTCAAGGACTGGTCGCTCCCCCTGGTGGGCCTGGTCATCTACTTCTACAGCCGCGGCCTGACCGACAACCTCGGCATGCCGGTGCACTTCACGATGCCGATCGACTTCGACACCTGGGTCGGGCGCGGCGAGGTCCCGACCGAGCGGCTCCAGCACGCGCTGTGCGGCAACCCGTGCGACAAGACGTCCGACCCGCGCTGGTACGACCTCTACTTCACCACCGTCTACGCCACCCACTTCCTCGCCGGTCTGACGATCGCCGCGGTGCTGTGGGTGCGCAGCCGCCCGGAGTGGGTGAAGTGGATGCGGCGCTACCTGGTGATCAACTTCGGCGCGCTGGCGATCTACATCGTCTACCCGATGGCTCCGCCGTGGATGGCCTCCGAGGAGGGCTACCTCCACGCCACGATCCCCCGGATCACCGCTCGGGGCTGGTCCGACATCGGGCTCGGCCGCATCGACCTGATCCTGCACGGGGTCGGCAACCCGGTCGCCGCGATGCCGTCGCTGCACGCCGGCATCACCTTCCTGATCGCGATCTACGGCATCCAACGGCTGCGTACGCCGTGGCGGTGGCTGCTCGTGCTCTACCCGCTCTCGATGTGCACGGCGCTGATCTACAACGGCGAGCACTACCTCATCGACGTGCTCGCGGGTGGCCTGCTGGCCGCGGTCGTGCTGGTGGGCTGCCAGCTCTGGGAGAACAGCCGCGACCCGATCAGCTCTCCGTCGACTTCGCCCAGAGGTTGATGCCCGCCTCGACCGCGTGGTCGTCGATGGCGCTGAGCTCGTCGTCGGTCAGGGCAGGGAACGCCAGGGCGTCGAGGTTGGTGTCGAGCTGCTCGACACTGGACGCGCCGATCAGCGCGGACGTGACCCGCGGGTCGCGGACCGACCACTGGAGGGCCAGCTGGGCGAGCTTCTGGCCACGTTCCTGCGCGATCGCGTTGAGCTGCCGGACGTGGCGCAGCTTCGACTCCTCGAGGTGGTTCTCGCCCAGGCTCGAGCCGTCGCGCGCCGCGCGGGAGTCGTCGGGCACGCCGTCGAGGTAGCGGTCGGTGAGCAGGCCCTGCGCGAGCGGCGAGAAGACGATGCAGCCCATCCCCTGCTCCTCGAGCTCGTCGAGCAGGTCCTCCTCGATCCAGCGGTTGAGCATGGAGTACGACGGCTGGTGGATCAGCAGCGGTGTCCCGAGCTCGCGCGCGATCGACGCGGCTTCCTGGGTCCTCGCGGCGGAGTAGGACGAGATCCCGACGTACAACGCCTTGCCCTGACGCACCGCGTGGTCGAGCGCCATCATCGTCTCCTCGACCGGGGTCTCCGGGTCGAAGCGGTGGCTGTAGAAGATGTCGACGTAGTCGAGACCCATCCGCGTGAGCGACTGGTCGAGCGAGGCGAGGACGTACTTCCGCGAGCCGCCGCCCTGGCCGTAGGGGCCGGGCCACATGTCGTAGCCGGCCTTGCTCGAGATGATCAGCTCGTCGCGGTAGGGCGCGAAGTCGTCCTTGAGGTAGCGGCCGAAGTTCTCCTCGGCCCGGCCGTACGGCGGGCCGTAGTTGTTGGCGAGGTCGAAGTGCGTCACGCCGCGGTCGAAGGCCCGGCGCAGGATCGCGCGCTGGTTGTCCTCGGGGCGGTCGTCGCCGAAGTTCTGCCACAGGCCCAGCGAGATCTCCGGCAGCTGCAGCCCGCTGCGCCCGGTGAACCGGTAGCCCATCCCGGTGGCGTCGGTGTCGTAACGGTTCTCGGCTGCTTCGTAGCTCATGGGGCGATCCTGCCAGCGGCCGGGTAGTCACGGACGTTCTGGGGGTCGGGAGCGTTCCCAGACCCACCCCAACGTCCGTGACTACCCCGCCACCCCGACCATCCGGAGCGCCAGCAGCCGGTAGTGGGTGGCGACCTGCTGGGGGGTCCACCGACCTTCGTCGCGGAACCAGCGGGCGACGTCGATGCCCAGCGACAGCAGGGCGAGCGTGGTCATGTGCGGGTCCGGGGTGTCGAAGACGCCGTCCGCGACACCGCGCTCCACGACGTCGCGCACGACCACGTCGATGTCGTGCCGGATGGTGACTATCTCGGCGAGGTGCTCCTCGCTGAGGGCCGCGAGCTCGTAGTTGATGACCCGGGCGCCGGTGTGGACCAGCGCGTGGTCGCGCACGAAGTCCTCGACCACGTCCCCGAGCTGGGTGACCGGGTCGCTCGACCGCGCGACCGAGGCGCGCACCAGGTCGAGGACGCGCAGGTGGCCGGCCCGGGCGAGCTCGAAGAGCAGCTCCTCCTTGGAGCGGTGGTGCACGTAGAGGGCCGCCGGGCTCATGCCGGCGGCGATCGAGATGTCGCGGGTGGTCGTCCCGTGGAAGCCCTTGGCCCCGAACGCCTCGACGGCGGCGCGGGCCAGCCGGGTCCGGGCGTCGAGAGCGGGGCTGGACTCGGTCACGAGAGGCATGGTAAGCAAGCGCTTAGTCAAACGGCAAGGAGCGAGAAGCGTGCAAGGACTCGACGGCAAGGTCGCCATCGTCACCGGAGCCAGTCGCGGGATCGGCCTGGGCATCGCCCAGCGGCTCGTCGACGAAGGCGTGAAGGTCTGCCTCACGGCCCGCAAGCCCGAGGCGCTGGAGGAGGCGGTCGCGGCCCTCGGCGCAGACAACGCGATCGCGGTCGCGGGCAAGGCGGACGACCCGGAGCACCGCGCGGACGCCGTACGCCGCACCATCGAGACCTTCGGCAGCCTCGACCTGCTGGTCAACAACGCCGGCATCAACCCGGTCGCCGGGCCGCTCGTCGAGATCGACCTCGGCGCCGCCCGCAAGATCGTCGAGGTCAACGCGCTCGGCGCCCTCGCCTGGGTGCAGGAGGCCCACCGGGCCTGGATGGCCGAGCACGGCGGCGCGATCGTCAACATCTCCTCGTTGTCCGGCCTCAAGCCCGCGCCAGGCATCGCGATGTACGGCGCCTCCAAGGCGATGATGATCAGCCTCACCGAGTCGCTCGCGGTCGAGCTCGGCCCGGGCATCCGGGTCAACGCGGTCGCCCCGGCGGTCGTGAAGACGCAGTTCGCGAGCCTGCTCTACGAAGGCCGCGAGGCCGAGGTCTCGGCGGCCTACCCGCTCAAGCGGCTCGGCGTCCCCGAGGACGTCGCCGGCTCGGTCGCCTTCCTGCTCTCCGACGACGCAGGCTGGTTGACCGGCCAGACGATCACGCTCGACGGTGGCGTGGCCCTGGCGGGCGGTCACTGATGGGCCAGCTGGACGGCAAGGGCGTCGTCGTCACCGGGGCCGGCCGCGGCATCGGCCGCGCGCTCGCGACCCGTGCGGCCGCCGAGGGCGGACGCGTGGTCGTCAACGACCTGGACGCCGACAACGCCCGGGCCGTCGCCGCCGAGATCGGCGGTACGGCGGTCCCGGGCGACGCAGCCTCCCCCGAGGGCGTCGCGGCCCTCGTCGAGGAAGCCACCGCCACCCTCGGCCGGGTCGACGTCTACTTCGCCAACGCCGGCATCGACGGAGCCGGCGGCGCCCACAGCCTCCAGGCCTCCGACGAGGTGTGGGAGCGGGTGCTGGACGTCAACGTGATGGCCCACATCCGCGCCGCCCGCGAGCTCGTCCCGCGCTGGCTCGAGGACGGCCAGGGCGGCCGCTTCGTCGTCACCGCCTCGGCGGCCGGCCTGCTCACGATGATCGGCAGCGCGCCCTACTCCGTCACCAAGCACGCCGCCGTCGGCTTCGCCGAGTGGCTCTCGGTGACGTACGGCGCCCGGGGGGTCGACGTGCACGCGATCTGCCCGCAGGGCGTCCGCACCCAGATGCTCGAGGAGGCGGGCGGGCTCCAGTCGCTGCTGTCGCGCGACAGCGCGCTCGAGCCCGAGCAGGTCGCCGACGCGGTCATGACCGCGATCGCGGAGGGTCGCTTCCTGGTCCTCCCCCACCCCGAGGTCGCGGGCTACTACGTCGCCCGCGCCACCGACACCGACCGCTGGCTGGGCGGCATGCGCCGGCTCCAGCAGAAGGTCGACGAGAGCGGAGCACTCAGTTGAATCAAGGGGAGATGACCGAAGAGACCCCCGGCCTCGACCTGACCGCCTTCCGGACCTGGTACGACGCCCAGCGGCCCGGCGAGATCGCCGGTGACCTGCGCGCCACGGTGATCGCGGGCGGCCGGTCCAACCTGACCTACGAAGTCACCGACGGCAGCTCGTGGTGGATCGTGCGCCGGCCACCGCTCGGCCACGTGCAGGCGACCGCGCACGACATGGGTCGTGAGTACACCGCGATCAGCGCGCTCGGTGACACCGACGTGCCCGTGCCCACGGCGTACGCCCACTGCACCGACGCCGACGTGCTGGGCGCGCCGTTCTACGTGATGGAGCGGATCCTCGGCACGGCCTACCGCTCCCGCACCCAGCTCGAGCCGCTCGGCCCCGAGCGCACCGCCACCATCGCCGGCCGGATGATCGACGTGCTCGCGACGCTGCACGCCGTCGACCCCGCGGCGGTCGGGCTCGGCGAGTTCGGCCGGCCGGCCGGCTTCCTGGAGCGCCAGGTGCGTCGGTGGGGCAAGCAGCTCGAGGGCTCGAAGACCCGGGAGCACCCGGACGCCGAGGAGCTGCACCGGCTGCTCACCGCGCGGGTGCCCGCCGACGACCCGTCGGTCGTCGGGATCGTGCACGGCGACTACCGCCTCGACAACCTGCTCACCGGCGACGACGACCAGATCAAGGCCGTCGTCGACTGGGAGATGGCGACCCTCGGTGACACCCGCACCGACGTCGCCCTGCTGCTGGTCTACGACCGGCTCGCCTCCCTGCCGGGCAGCGGCCTGGTCTCCGACGTCAGCACCGCGCCCGGCTACCCGGACACCGCCACCCAGCTCGCGAGGTACGCCGCGGCGAGCGGTCGCGACCTCGGCGACATGGGGTTCCACCTCGGGCTCGCCTACTTCAAGCTCGCGGTGATCCTCGAGGGCATCAACTTCCGCTTCCTGCAGGGCCAGACCGTCGGCGAGGGCTTCGACCAGATCGGCGCCGGTTTCGACCCGTTGATCGCGGCCGGCCTCGACGCACTACAGAAGGACTGAGAGACACCCATGGACTTCGACTTCGACGACAAGACCAAGGAGCTGCACGAGCGCCTGTCGACCTTCATGGCCGACCGGATCGTGCCCTCCGAGGCGACCTTCCACGACCAGCTGGCGGCCTCCGACGACCGCTGGGCCTGGTCGCGCACGCCCGTGCTCAAGGAGCTGCAGGCCGAGGCCCGCGAGCTCGGGCTCTGGAACTTCTTCCTGCCCCCGGAGCACGCCGACAGCCCCGGTATCACCAACCTGCAGTACGCCCCGCTCGCCGAGCTCACCGGCCGCAGCGGCCACCTCGCGCCCGCCGTCCTGAACTGCTCGGCGCCCGACACCGGCAACATGGAGGTGCTGTCGCTCTTCGGCACCCCCGAGCAGAAGGAGCGCTGGCTGCAGCCGCTGCTCAGTGCGGAGATCCGCTCGTCGTTCGCCATGACCGAGCCGGACGTCGCCTCCTCGGACGCCACCAACATCGAGACGCGGATCGAGCGCGACGGTGACGAGTACGTCATCAACGGCCGCAAGTGGTGGATCACCGGGGCGATGAACCCCGACGCCGAGATCATGATCGTGATGGGCAAGACCGACCCGTCGGCGTCGCGGCACCGTCAGCAGAGCCAGATCCTGGTGCCGCGCGACACCCCCGGCCTCGAGGTGGTCCGGCCGATGCATGTCTTCGGCTACGACGACCACGAGCACGGTGGTCACGCCGAGCTCCGGTTCACCGACGTGCGCGTGCCTGCCTCGAACCTGATCGGCGAGGAGGGCGCCGGCTTCGCGATCGCCCAGGCCCGCCTGGGTCCTGGCCGCATCCACCACTGCATGCGGTCGATCGGCGTCGCCGAGGCGGCGATCGAGCTGATGTGCCGGCGCGCCGAGGCAAGGGTCGCCTTCGGTCGCCCGATCTCCAACCAGGGCGTCGTCCGCGACTGGATCGCCGAGTCGCGGGTGCGGCTCGAGCAGCTGCGCCTGCTGGTCCTCAAGACCGCCTGGCTGATGGACACGGTCGGCAACCGCGGCGCCCACACCGAGATCCAGGCGATCAAGATCGCGACGCCCCAGACGGTGCAGTGGATCCTCGACAAGGCGATCCAGGTGCACGGCGCCGGCGGTCTGTCGCAGGACTTCCCGCTGGCCGCGTCGTACGCCGGCATCCGCACGCTGCGCTTCGCCGACGGTCCCGACGAGGTGCACAAGAACTCCCTGGCCAAGAACGAGATCGCGAGGCACAGCATCCATGGATGAGACCGAGCTGAGGTCGCGGGTCGCCGCGCTGCTCGAGGAGCACCCGCCGGCGTCGACCGACCGGCTCGACTTCCTGCACGCGCGCTTCGACGCCGGCCTGGCCTGGGTGCACTTCCCCGAGGGCCTCGGCGGCCTCGGGCTCCCCCGCGGCATGCAGCCGATCGTCGAGAAGGCGCTCTACCAGGCGGGCGCACCCGACAACGACCCGCGCAGGATCGGCATCGGCCTCGGCATGGCCGCACCGACGATCCTCGCCTTCGGCACGGACGAGCAGAAGCAGCGCTTCCTGCGGCCGCTGTGGTGCGGCGAGGAGGTCTGGTGCCAGCTCTTCTCCGAACCGGGTGCGGGCTCCGACCTCGCGGGGCTGTCGTCGCGCGCAGTGCTCGACGGCGACACCTGGATCGTCAACGGCCAGAAGGTGTGGACCTCCTCGGCCCACATCGCCGACCGCGCGATCCTGATCGTGCGCACCGATCCCGACCAGCCGAAGCACGCAGGTCTGTCCTACTTCGCGCTCGACATGCACGACCCGGGCGTCGAGGTCCGGCCGCTGCGTCAGATCACCGGCGAGGCGGAGTTCAACGAGGTCTTCCTGACCGACGCGCGGATCCCCGACGCCGACCGGCTCGGCGAGGTCGGCGAGGGCTGGAAGGTCGCCAACGCGACGCTCTCCAACGAGCGGGTCGCGATCGGCGGCGGCGCCTTCCCGCGCGAGTTCGGCATGGTCATGAACGTCGCGAAGACCTGGCGCGAGCGGCCCGAGCTGCGCACTCCCGAGACCCACGAACGCCTGCTGCGCGGCTGGATCGACACCGAGGTCGCGCGCATCACGGCCACCCGCCTGCGGCAGAAGATGGCGGTCGGCGTACCCGGCCCCGAGGGATCGGCCATGAAGCTCTCCTTCGCGAAGATCAACCAGCAGCTCTCGTCCCTCGAGGTCGACCTGCTCGGCGACGACGGCCTGCGCTACGAGAGCTGGGAGATGCGCCGGCCCACGCACGTGGACTTCTTCGGCAAGGACGCCGGCTTCCGCTACCTGCGCGCCAAGGGCAACTCGATCGAGGGCGGGACGTCGGAGGTGCTGCGCAACGTGGTCGCCGAGCGCATCCTCGGCCTCCCGACCGAGCACCGCGTCGACAAGGACATCCCCTGGAAGGACCTGCCCCGATGAGCGCCCCAGCTGACGTCTCGCTGCTGCCCGACGACGTCGAGACCGACCTGCGCGCCTCGGTGCGCAAGGTCCTCGACAAGCACGCGCCGACCGACCGGGTCAACGCGATCTACGACGGCACCGACGACGTGACCGCACCGCTGTGGTCGGCGTTCACCGAGCTCGGTCTGCCCGGCCTGCTCGTCCCCGAGTCTCGCGGTGGCGCGGGCGCGTCGGCGATCGAGGCGGCCGCGGTGCTCGAGGAGCTCGGCCGGGCGGCCGCGCCGTCGCCGTACCTCACCTCGAGCGTGGTCGCGACGACCGCGCTCGTCGCGCTCGGCGACGAGACGATCTTGCCGCTGCTGGCCAGCGGCGAGCAGACGGCTGCGCTCCTGGTCCGCCCGACCGCGCTGCACCACGGGCCGGCCGCGCTGACCGTCGTGGGCGCGCCCGCCGACGTGCTCCTGCTGCCCGAGGGCGACTCGCTCTACGCCGTACGCGGTGCGACCTTCACGCCGGTCCCCTCGCTCGACATGACCCGTCCGCTCACCGAGGTCGACGTCACCGGGGCCGAGCGCACGCTGGTGTCCGACGACGCCACGGCCGCGATCGACAAGGCCCTGCTGACCGGCGCCGGGCTGCTCACGGCCGAGCAGGTCGGCGTGGCCCGCTGGGCGCTGGAAACGACGATCGCCTACCTCAAGGAGCGGCGTCAGTTCGGCCGTGTGGTCGGTGGCTTCCAGGCGCTCAAGCACCGGCTCGCCGACCTCTACGCCGAGGTCGAGCAGGCCGACGCGGCCGCCCGTTATGCGGTCGCCACGCTCGCGGCCGACGACCCCGACGCACCCGTCGCCGTCGCCGTCGCCGCCGCCTTCTGCAGCGAGGTCGCGGTCCACGCGGCCGAGGAGGCGATCCAGCTGCACGGCGGCATCGGCATGACCTGGGAGCACCCGGCCCACCTGCACCTCAAGCGGGCCAAGGCCGACGCCCTGCTGCTCGGCTCCGCCGAGGCGCACCGTGCCGCCCTCGCCGTGCTCGTCGACCTACCTGCACCCCATTGAACGTGAGAGGCATGACATGGACCTGACCCTGAACGACGAGCAGCAGGCCTTCCGCGACCTCGCTCGCGACTTCCTCGACCGCGAGGCCGTCCCGCACCGCACCCAGTGGGACCGCGACGAGTCCGTCGACCTCGACATCATCCCCAAGATGGCCGAGATCGGCTTCTTCGGGCTCACCATCCCCGAGGAGTACGGCGGGCTCGGGGGCGACTACCTGACCTACGTGCTCGGCATGGAGGAGCTCGGTCGTGCCGACTCGGCCCTGCGCGGCATCGTGTCGGTCTCCAACGGCCTCTTCGGCAAGTCGGTGCTGGGCTTCGGCACCGAGGAGCAGAAGCAGGAGTGGCTGCCCCGGATCGCCAGCGGCACTGCCCTCGGCTGCTTCGGCCTGACGGAGCCCGACACGGGCTCGGACGCCGGCAACCTGACGTCGAGGGCCCGCAAGGACGGCGACGACTACGTCCTCAACGGCCAGAAGCTCTTCATCACCAACGGCACCTGGGCCGACGTCGCCCTGGTCTTCGCGCGCACCAGCGACGACGGCCCACGCGGCGTCTCGGCGTTCCTGGTCCCGACCGACACCCCGGGCTTCGAGGCCCGGGAGGTCAAGGGCAAGCTCGGGCTGCGCGGCCAGGCCACCGCCGAGCTCTTCCTCACCGACGTGCGACTGCCCGCGTCGGCGCTGCTCGGCGAGGAGGGCAAGGGCTTCAAGATCGCGATGACCACGCTCGACAAGGGCCGGGTGTCGGTAGCCGCCGGGTGCGTGGGCATCGTCCAGGGCTGCCTGGAGACGTCGGTCGAGTACGCCACCGCCCGCAAGCAGTTCGGTCGGCCGCTGGCCGGCTTCCAGCTGGTGCAGGAGCTGATCTCCGACATGTCGGTCGACGCCGATGCGGCCCGGTTGCTGGTGTGGCGCTGCGCCGACCTCATCGACCGCGGCGAGCCGTTCGGCACCGCCGCGTCCAAGGCCAAGCTGTTCGCGTCGGAGGCCGCCGTACGCGCTGCCAACAACGCGATCCAGGTCCACGGCGGCTCGGGCTTCGTCGACGAGTACCCCGCCGAGAAGTACCTCCGGGACGCGCGCGTCATGACGCTCTACGAGGGCACCAGCCAGATCCAGAAGCTGCTCATCGGCCGCGCCGAGACCGGCATCAACGCGTTCGTCTAAGGAGAGTCCATGCCGCTCGACCCCCAGCTCGCGGGAGTCCTCGAGTTCCTCGCCGCCGCCGGTCTGCCGCCCATGTCGGAGGGCACGCCCGCGGCGGCCCGGGCGGGCTTTCGCGCACTGACCGTCGACAGCCGACCTGCCGACCTGCTGCCGCCGGTCGCGGCGGTGGAGGACATCACCGTGCCCGGTGGCGCCGGCGACCGGCCGGCCCGCGTCTACCGCCCGTCGACGCCGGGGCCGCTCCCCACCATCGTGCTGCTGCACGGTGGCGGTTTCGTGATCGGCGACCTCGACACCCACGACCTGACCGCCCGCACGCTCGCCAACGGCTGCGACGCGGTCGTGGTCTCGGTCGACTACCGACTGGCGCCGGAGGACCCGTGGCCGGCCGGCGTCGAGGACGCGATCGCCGCGACTCGCTGGGCCGCTGGGTCCCTGTCCACGCTGGGCGGAGACCACCGGCTCGCGGTCGCCGGCGACAGCGCCGGCGGCAACCTCTCGGCCGTGGTGGCGCAGGTGATGCGCGACGAGGGCATCCCGCTCGCGGGGCAGCTGCTCCTCTATCCCGTCACCGACGGGCACGGCACCTACCCGTCGCAGACCGAGAACGCCACCGGCTACTTCCTCGACGTCGACACGATGGTCTGGTTCGACCAGCAGTACGTCGGGCACCTCCCCGACGTCGACGACCACGACCCGCTTCTCGCTCCCCTGCACGGCGACCTCACCGGGCTCGCCCCGGCCGTGGTCGTGGTCGCGGAGTTCGACCCGCTGCGCGACGACGGCCTCGCCTACGCCGCGGCGCTCGAGGCAGCCGGCGTCAGGGTCGAGTCACGGCTCTTCCCGGGGCTGATCCACGGCTTCGTCGACATGGGGCGACACTCCGCGGCCTGCCAGGCGGCGGTCGACGAGACGGTCGCGATGTTCCGCGACCTCCTCCACGGACCTCAGTGACCTGAGCCGCTCGCGGCCACGCCGAAGATCACGACGAGCAGCAGGAAGCCGGCCCCGACGAGCAGCGTGATCGCCAGCAGCACGGTGTCGACGATGCCGACCACCATGCCGGCCGTCGCCAGGTCCCGGCCTCCCCACCGCTGCGGGTCCGAGGCGATCTCGCGACGCGCGCGGGCGCCGGCGACCCAGGCGAACGGGCCGAGGAAGAGGGGCAGGAAGAGCGGGCTGCCGATGAGTCCGACGACGCCGAGCCACAGGGCCCGAGTCGCCCTGGGGTGGGTCGTCACGGGGAGGAGCCTCCCACGGGTCAGCCGATCGGCAGCCGCCGGACACTCGTGAACCGCCGTACCGTCCCGTCGACGGGGTCGTCGAGCTCGAGCTCGCTCGCGAGCAGCTGCAGCGGCCGGGTGAAGTCGTCGATCGAGACGTCGCGCGGGACGGGGTAGAGCGGGTCGTCCACGATCGGCGCACCGAGCCCGTGGAGGTGTAGCCGCAGCTGGTGGGTCCGACCGGTGCGCGGGGTGAGCCGGTAGACCGCGAGGTCGCCGACACGCTCCTCCAGCTCGACCAGCGTCTCGGCGTTGACCGGCGCACCGGGCACGACCTCGGCGCGGACGTCGCCGCGCTCCTTGCGGATGTGGTTGCGCACGACGACCGGCTCCTCCAGCTCCGGGAGGTACGGCGCGAGCGCCCGGTAGGTCTTGCGGACCTCACCCCGCTCGAAGAGCACCTGGTAGGGACCGCGCCACCGCTGCTCGGTCGCGAGGACCAGCACGCCCGAGGTGATCCGGTCGAGCCGGTGCAGCGTCGACAGCTCCGGCAGCCCGAGCTCGTCGCGGAGCCGCACGACGACGCTCTGGCGCACGTGCTCCCCGCGCGGGATGCTCGACAGGAAGGGCGGCTTGTCGACCACCACGAGCCGCTCGTCGCGGTGGATGACCGGCATCTCGCCCGGGACCACCGGCTCCTCGCGCAGGTCGCGGTGGAACCACACGAACGTGTACGGCGCGTAGGGGTCGTCCTCGCGCACCGGGCTGAGGTCGTCGCGGACGAACCGCTCCTCGGCGAGCAGCCGCGTGACGTCAACACGCTCGCCCAGCTTGTCGCGCAGCCACGCGCCCAACGTCGGCCACGGCTCCGACCCGGACGGGTCGCGGTCCGGCGTACGCACCCAGGCGGCGCTGAGGCCGTGCCGCTGCGGCAGCGGGGAGTGCGGGGGCATCCGCTGATGCTAGGTGCCGACGACCGCGCTGGATCCGATCGCCGCACCCACGACGAGGGCGAGCAGGAACCCCCACCCGCCCCGGATCCGACGCGCACCGACGCGCGGTGGCAGCAGTCCCGAGGGGCCGCCGAGGAGCAGGAAGCCGACCGTTCCGACAGGCGCCGCGAACACGAGCAACCAGAACCACGCCCACCGGTTGGCCCGCCACGGCTGGGGTCCACCGACGACGAGCATGAAGACGCTGAGGAAGATCGCGAGGGCGACGAACCCCGTCCAGCTCGGCAGGTGCCAGCCATGGATCTCGCTGTAGCCCTGCAACCCGTCGTCGTGGTGCACCGCCAGGTCCGGGGCGTAGGCGGTCAGGTCGTCCTCGACCGACGCGACGACGGGCAGGCCGTGCCGCATCGCCGGTTGGGCACGGATGGGGCGGGCCTCGACGACCTCGGAGACGTGGCCGACCAGACCCGAGCGCCAGTGCACCTGGACAGTGCCCGCACCACGGGCACCAGGTGGCAGCGCACCCGAGATGGTGACGACGTCCACGGCACCCTCGGCTACCGCAGCCCGAAGCTCGCTGTACGACGTCGTGTGCTCGCCGGCGACCAGCGCGGCAACGGCGATCGACATGCAGCCGGCGAGCAGGAGCCAGGCGAGAGAACGGCTCATCACCGACCACCGCTGCTCGCGGGCGGGCGATGACACACCCGATCCGGCCTCCGTCGCCCGAGTCGTCACGAGTCAGTTGTAGCGGAGCAGGAACTCGATGTCGGTGTCGCGCCCGCCCTCGGGGTCCTGGGGCGGCAGCGGTTCCTGGATCGCGACGGTGTCCTCGAGCTTCACCGGCTCGGGGAGCTGACGGAACTTGTCGTCGGGTGTCACCTCTCCAGTGTGCCACTGCAAGAATCTGCGCGTGCCGAACGACTGGAACCTCCTCCTCGCCGACGCGACCGCCGACTTCGCCGACCTGGCGGCCGATGCCGACCTCGACGCTCCAGTGCCGGACTGCCCCGGTTGGAACGTCGCGTCGCTGATCGTCCACCTCGGCGGCATCCACCAGTGGGCGCGGCACGCTGTGGTCGAGGGCAACCCGGAGGGGCGGCCCGAACCCGCACCGGACGACGACGACGCGCTCGCGGGGTGGTACCTCACCCACGCCTCTGCCCTGCGCGCCGAGCTCACCGACCCGGAGCGATCGGCCTGGATCTTCGGCGACGGCCCGGGTACGGCGGGCTGGTGGTCGCGACGTCAGGTGCACGAGACCCGGATGCACACGCGCGACCTGCTGGTGGCGACCGGCCGCGCCGACGAGTGGACCCTCGACCCCGCGCTCGCGTGGGACGGGGTCGACGAGGTGGCGACGATGTTCTACCCGCGCCAGCTGCGCCTCGGCCGGTGCGACCCCCTGCCCGCCAGCCTCCGGCTGGTCGCGACCGACCTGCCCGACGCAGACCCGATCGTGATCGGCGACGCCAACCCGGTGGTCGAGGTCAGCGCACCGGCCGTCGACGTGCTCCTGATGCTCTGGCACCGGCGCACCAGCGAGGACCTCGCCGCGGCAGCGTTGCTCGCGCTGCCGTTCGCACCCTAGGCGTCCTGGGCTCGGCGGGTCTCCAGCACCCGGAAGCCCTTGGCGCTCGCGAGCCGCGTGGTCGGGTAGCCCTGCTCGCCCAGCCAGCGCTGCAACGAGTCGGCGCCGAGGTTCTTGCCGACCACCATCACCGCGCGACCGCCCGGCGCGAGCCGGGGCAGCCAGGTGAGCAACAGCTCGTGCAGCGCCTCCTTGCCGATCCGGATCGGCGGGTTCGACCAGATCTCGTCGTACACCTCGCCCGTCGGCACCTGGTCGGGGCGGCACGCGACGAAGCGACCGTGGACGCCCATCGCCCGGGCGTTCTCGTTGGCGAGCGCGATCGCGCGCTCGTTGACCTCGACGGCGGTGACCGAGGCGAGGGGGACGGCGGCGGCGATCGCCAGCCCGATCGGGCCGTACCCGCACCCCAGGTCGAGGAAGCGGCCCTGGACCGGCGGCTGCGTCTCGCGGAAGAGGATCGCGGTCGCGTGGTCGAGGTGCCCGCGGCTGAAGACGCCGGCGCCGCTGACCAGCGTCAGCTCGTGACCCCAGACCTCGCACGTGAAGGTCTCGCGCGCGAACGGCACGGACGGGTCGGCGCTGAAGTAGTGCTCGCCCTCGGGCTCAGTCATCGGACTCCCTCTTCGCCCTCGTCACCACGGCCCGGGCCGTGAGCTCGTCGTCGGCCGGGTAGGCGACCTCCTCGAGCGTGAGCCCGTGGGCGTGCACGACGACCACCCCCGGGTTGCGCAGCTCGGCGCGCAGGACGTCGTCGGCCCAGTCCACCGGCTGGCGCCCCTCCCCGATCGAGATCAGGCAGCCGACCAGGGCCCGCACCATGCTGTGGCAGAACGCGTCCGCCACCACGGTGCCGACCAGGAGCCCCGTCTCGTCCCGGGTCCAGGACAGCTCGAGCAGCGTGCGGATCGTGGTCGCGCCCTCGCGCTGCTTGCAGAACGACGCGAAGTCGTGCCGCCCGACCAGCAGCAGTGCTGCGGCGTTCATCGCGCGCTCGTCGAGGGGCCGCGGCCACGCCAGCACCTGAGCGCGCATGAGCGGGTCGACGTACGCCGCGTCGTCGGCGATCCGGTAGGCGTAGCGCCGCCACAGCGCCCCGAAGCGGGCGTCGAAGCCCTCGGGCGCGGCGACCACGCGTCGTACGCGCACGTCGGCCGGGAGGATGCCGTTCAGCCGGCGCAGCAGCCACTCCGGCGCGGGCGGGTCGTCGAGGTCGACATGGACGACCTGGGCGCGCGCGTGCACACCGGCGTCGGTGCGCCCGGCACACACCACGGCAGCCGACTCGATCCGCAGCACGGTCGCGAGCGCGTCCTGCAGCTCACCCTGGACGGTCCGCAGGCCGGGCTGGACGGCCCAACCGCGGAAGTCGGTGCCGTCGTAGGCGAGGTCGATCCGGAGGCGCACGGTCAAGAAGCCTATTGCCTCGACTCCTAGGCTGGATCCGTGCCCAGTCCCGCCATCGTCCTCATCACCGAGGAACATCCCGACGAGATGCTCGCCGGATTCGCCCGCTACGTCGCGGAGTACGACGTCCGCGTCACCCGCTCCTGCCGCGACGCGCTGCAGACCACCCACGACATCGTCGCCGAGGGCGGCACCGTCGCGATGTTCGCCAGCGAGTCGGTGCTGCCCGACGCCGAGGTCCTGCACTGCTTCCACAAGCTCCGGGAGAAGGTGCCGACCGCGCGACGGGTGATCACCGCCCACTGGGACCGGTTCCTCACCGACGCCCCCGGCCTGCGGGCCGGCATGGCCGCGGGCAAGTACGACGCGTTCCTGCTGATGCCCCGCGGCACCCGCGACGAGGAGTTCCACAACGCGATCACCGACCTGCTCTCCGACTGGGGCTCGACGGTCGCGGACCCCGAGGTCGTCGCCGTCAAGATCGTCTCCCCGGTGCGCGACGGACTCACCCTGGCGATCCGCGACTTCCTCGACCGGATGGGCATGCCGAGCAGGCTCTACGAGCCCGACTCCGACGGGGGTCGCTACGTCCTGGACCTCTGGGAGGGAGAGCCGGTCTACCCCCTCGTGTGCCGCGCCAACGGGACGGTCATCCACGCCACCAGCGTCCGCGACGTCGCGGTCCAGATCTACGGTGCGCCGACCGCCATCGACCTCGAGCACGTCGTCGACGTCGCCGTCGTGGGTGGGGGTCCCGCCGGTCTCGCGGCCGCGGTCTACGCCGCGTCCGAGGGCCTGTCGACCGTGATCCTCGAGGCCGAGGCGATCGGCGGCCAGGCCGGCACCAGCTCGATGATCCGCAACTACCTCGGCTTCCCGCGCGGCATCTCCGGGATGCGGCTGTCCCAACGCGCCCGCAACCAGGCGCTGCGGTTCGGAGCCCAGTTCTTCACCGGGCAGGTCGTCGACGAGCTGCGCCCTGGCCGGGACGGTGAGCCGCACGTCCTGTGCACCGAGAGCGGCGAGGTGCGGGCTCGCTCGGTCGTGATCTCCAGCGGCGTCGCCTACCGCAAGCTGCGCGTCGAGCCGGTCGAGGAGCTGGTCGGCATGGGCGTCTACTACGGCGCCGCGATGACCGCCGCCCGCGAGATGGAAGGGCAGGACGTCTTCGTCGTGGGCGGGGGTAACTCGGCCGGGCAGGCCGCGGTCCACCTCGCGCGGTTCGCCCGGTCCGTGACGATCCTGGTCCGCCGGCCCGACCTGGCCGAGACGATGTCGCAGTACCTGATCGACGAGATCGGCTACAACCCGCGCATCCACGTCCGCACCTGCACCGCGGTCGTCGACGGTGGCGGCGACGGCCGGCTCGAGTGGCTCGGCCTCCAGGACGTGCGCACGGGCGAGCAGGAGAAGGTGCCGGCGTACGGTCTCTTCCTGCTGCTCGGGGCCGAGCCCAACTGCGACTGGCTGCCGCCCTCGGTCTGCCGTGACGACCGCGGCTTCGTGCTCACGGGGCGCGACGTCCCCAAGGACTGGTGGACCGACGGACTGCCCCCGGAGAACCTCGCCACCACGGTGCCCGGCATCTTCGCCGCTGGCGACATCCGCTCGGGCTCCATGAAGCGGGTCGCGTCCGCGAGCGGCGAGGGTGCGTCCGTCGTACCCCTCGTGCACGCGTGGCTCGCGCCGGCTCCTGACTAGAGCTCGGAGCGGTACGGCGGGTTCGCGCCCGGTCGTGACACCGTCACGGCCGCGGCGCGGGCCGCGTGGGCGAGCACGTCGGCGATCTCTGCCGGCGTCAGGTCGAGCCCGCGGTCCCAGACCGCGTCGATGACGGCGGCGCCGAAGGTGTCGCCGGCGCCGATCGTGTCGGCCACCTCGACCGGCTGCGAGGCGATCTCGACGACGGTGTCGCCGAACCACGTCGCCCCGTCACCGCCGCGGGTCACGACCACAGCCCGGGGGCCGAGCGAGCGCAGGTGTGCGGCGGCCTCCGCCAGGATGAGGTCCGGGTAGAGGCTCTCCAGGTCCTCGTCGGACGCCTTCACCAGGTCGGTGACCGCCACCATCCGCTCGACCTTCGCCACGAGGTCGGGACCGGTGCCGGTGATCGCCGGGCGGGCGTTGACGTCGTAGCTGATCGTCGCGCTCCCCCTGAGCTGCTTCACGAGCTCGAGGACCTGCTCGGCGCCCGGGTCGAGGACCGCTCCGAGCGAGCAGACGTGCACCACCACCGGCTGACCCGCGTCGACGGCGCCGATCCGCCACTCGAGGTCGAACTCGTACGACGCCGCGCCGTCCGCCCCGATCGTCGCTGCCGCCGTCGCGGTCCGGGTCAGCACGACGGGGTCG
The DNA here is from genome assembly GCF_040045055.1 of Nocardioides pollutisoli. Taxonomy (NCBI): domain Bacteria; kingdom Bacillati; phylum Actinomycetota; class Actinomycetes; order Propionibacteriales; family Nocardioidaceae; genus Nocardioides; species Nocardioides pollutisoli. The sequence goes on along the minus strand of NZ_JBDZDU010000001.1, from coordinate 2,471,864 downwards.
CTCGCCAGCTCGACGGCGTCCTTCGCGAGGTGCTCCGCGAGCACCCGGCCGCGGTCGTCGTCGGCCCACGCGGTCACGAAGCGCACGTCGCGACCGAGCCGCGACAGGGCGACGGCGACGTTGGCAGCACTGCCCCCGGCGTACTCCCCCGTGCTGCCGTCGGCCGCGTGCACGATGTCGATCAGCGACTCACCCACGACCAGCGCGCTCTCCATGGGACGTATCTTGCCTGCATGGACGTGCACCCGCTCGACTCGACCTCCGAGGTCCCTCCCTTCGAGCAGCTCCGGCTCCAGGTCGCCACGCGCGCCGCGTCCGGCGACCTCCCCGCCGGCACCCGCCTCCCGACCGTCCGCGCCCTCGCCGCCGAGCTCGGCCTCGCGGTCAACACCGTCGCCAAGGCCTACCGCGTCCTCGAGACCGACGGCGTGATCACGACCGAGGGCCGGCGCGGGACGTTCGTCTCGGGCGCCAGCAGCAACGCCCGCGACGCCGCGGCGGCGTACGTCGCGACCGCCCAGCGTCTCGACCTCACCTTGCGCGAGGCCGTCCGCCTCGTCGAGCAGAGCTGGTCGGCCGCTCCCGGTGACTGACCACTCAGCGGTGCCCCATCCACCGATTTCCCGCCCAGGAACGGTGGACAGCCCACCGCCGGCTCCGATGACTCAGCCGCCGACCAGCACCGGACGGGCCTCGACCACCCGCAGAGCCTGAGCCTCACCCGGGATCGTCACCGTCCCGTCCACGTCACGCCACGGTCCGCCGTTCACCCGGAACTCCGCGGCGTACGTCGTGTCCACCCGCGGCGCCACCCGCCCCTTCGACAAGTAGCGGTGCGTGACGTCGAGGTCGGGGTACGGCGACCCACCGCTCGCCGTCGACCGCGACGCCCCGTCCCCGAACCGCCACCCGAACCGCGCCGGCCAGATCCGCAGCTCCACCCGCTGCCCCAGCAGCGTCACCGTCCGGGTGAACCCGCCGTCGTCGGTGTAGAAGTTCGTCTCGAAGTTCACCAGCGTCCGCCCGTTCGGCGGCTCCACCTGGAGGTCCGAAGGCGGGAGAGAAAGGCGCCGGAATGCAGCGGCGACCATGCCGGCTGTCAGTTCCGGCGGATCCTCCCGCTCTAGATCGCAATATCCGAAAGGGTTGAACCCACGGGAGATAGCTTCACGCACACAGATCGAGTCCAGATCAGAGTCGCGGACAGTGATCGCAGCCGAACCGGGCGACGAAGTCGAACAAGTGTCATCGCTGACTTGCTGCTCAATTCCAACGACTAGGGTTCCGACGCTCGCAGACGCACTGGCCGAGGAAACGCTGTCGCCGCTGCAGTCTCCCCAGGCCGCGCTCTCAATGGGTAGGACGGTCAGTGCGGAAGCTGCGACGAGCAGAGTCGCCGCGATCCTCAAGAAGGGGTGGGCGTGCGGAGCCACCGCATTCTCCATCCGTCATCCCAATCTACGTATGCATAGAACTGGAAGGGCCCACCCTCAAAGTGCTTGGTCTGCTGATCCGAGACCACCGTCTGAGGCTGGGTTCGTGCCGCGGAGAACGCTGCCCACTCAGCGCCATAGTCGAGCGGAAGTTTGCGTAGATTGGAGATCGACCAAGCTCCGCCTTCGATTCGCCCGCCCTCGGCGTAAGCAGAGTCGATTGCCTTAACCAGTCCACGACACCCACTGCACGCGGGTTCGTTGAGTGACTTCAAGGAAGTGGTCTCACCAGTGCTCTGGGCGAAATTCACCATCGCAACCCAATAGCGCACGAAAGCTTCCGCGCCTCCGTCCGACCGGGCCTTTGCCGCGGCCGGCATCGTCGGTTCAACCGGTCCGGTCGGGGAGGGGCTGGTTGGAGCAGACGTAGTCGGCGACTCCGACGGAGCCGGCTCGAACTTGGGCTCGGGGTCATCGCCGGAGCACGCGCCGAGCGCGAGCACCGACGTGCACGTCAGCGCGGTGAGGACCGTCCGAGTACGGGTCACGAGGCCGATCATTCCCCGAGATCCGACGAACCGAAACGGCCCGATCGGCATCTGTGGAGAACGACGAAGGCCCGCCACCCTCGCGGGTGACGGGCCTTCGTCAGTTGCTGGTGGCCTGGATCAGGCCTTGTCCTCGGTGGACTCCTCGGCGGGAGCCTCCTCCTCGGCGACGACCTCGTCGGTGGTCTCCTCGGCGGGAGCCTCCTCGGGGGTGGTCTCCTCGGCGACGACCTCGGTCTCCTCGACCGTGGCCTCCTCGACCGGAGCCGGGGCAGCGGCAGCCGGAGCAGCCTTCTTCTTCGCCTTGGGAGCGGCCGGCTTGTACGCCTCGGTCACGAGCTCGATCACGGCCATGGGCGCGTTGTCGCCCTTGCGGGGACCGATCTTGGTGATCCGGGTGTAGCCGCCGGGACGCTCCGAGAACGTCGGAGCGATGTCCGTGAAGAGCGTGTGCACGACCGACTTGTCGCGGATGGTCTTGAGGACCTCGCGACGGTTGTGCAGGTCGCCCTTCTTGGCCTTGGTGATCAGCTTCTCGGCGTGCGGACGCAGCGCGCGAGCCTTGGCCTCGGTGGTCGTGATCCGGCCGTGCTCGAAGAGCTGGGTGGCCAGGTTCGCGAGGATCAGGCGCTGGTGAGCCGGGCTACCGCCGAGGCGGGGACCCTTGGTGGGCTTGGGCATTGCTTCACTCTTTTCTCTCCGGCCGTACTAGGTACCGGGGTAGACGACCGGCCGGTCGGCCGATCGATTTGCGATCAGTACTGCTCGTCCTCGACGAAGGCGTCGTCGTCGTCATCGCCGTACGCCGCAAGAGCAGCGTGCGGGTCGAAGCCGGGCGCGCTGTCCTTGAGGGACAGACCCATCTCGACCAGCTTGGCCTTGACCTCGTCGATCGACTTCGCACCGAAGTTGCGGATGTCGAGCAGGTCCTGCTCCGAGCGGCTGATGAGCTCACCCACGGTGTGGATGCCCTCGCGCTTGAGGCAGTTGTAGGAACGGACGGTCAGCTGCAGGTCCTCGACCGGGAGGGCGAGGTCGGCAGCCAGCTGCTCGTCGACGGGCGACGGGCCGATGTCGATGCCCTCGGCCTCGACGTTCAGCTCGCGAGCCAGACCGAAGAGCTCGACCAGGGTCTTGCCGGCCGAGGCGATCGCGTCACGGGGACGGATCGACGGCTTGGTCTCGACGTCGATGACGAGCTTGTCGAAGTCCGTGCGCTGCTCGACACGGGTCGCCTCGACCTTGTAGGTCACCTTGAGGACCGGGCTGTAGATCGAGTCGACCGGCATCCGGCCGATCTCGTTGTCCGCGCCCTTGTTCTGGACGGCGGAGACGTAGCCGCGGCCACGCTCGACGACCAGCTCCATCTCCAGCTTGCCCTTGTCGGACAGCGTGGCGATCTTCAGGTCCGGGTTGTGCACCTCGACGCCGGCGGGCGGCGCGATGTCGGCGGCGGTGACAGCACCGGCGCCGGACTTGCGGAGGTACATGGTGACCGGCTCGTCGTGCTCCGAGGAGACGACGAGGCCCTTCAGGTTGAGGATGACCTCGGTGATGTCCTCCTTGACGCCCTCGATGGTCGAGAACTCGTGGAGAACGGTGTCCACCTTGATGCTCGTGACCGAGGCACCGGGGATGGACGAGAGGAGCGTACGACGCAGCGAGTTACCGAGCGTGTAGCCGAAACCCGGCTCCAGGGGCTCGATGACGAACCGCGAACGGAACTCGTCGACGGTCTCTTCCGACAGAGTGGGGCGCTGTGCGATAAGCACTGGTTATTTCCTTTCCGGGCCCATCCGCTATTTGACGGGTCCGAACTGCAGAGTTGACGGAAGGAGTGGTGGGCGCCCCGACCAGTGGCCGAGGCACCCTCCGGGTGTTACTTCTTCGAGTAGAACTCGACGATGAGCTGCTCCTGGACCGGGAGGTCGATCTGGGCCCGGACGGGGAGCTGGTGGACGAGCACGCGCATGCGCGACGGGATCGCCTCGAGCCACGCGGGGACGACGCGCTCGCCGTGGGTCTCGCGGGCAACGATGAACGGCGTCATCTCGAGGGACTTCTCGCGGACGTCGATGACGTCGTGAGCGGTGACCTGGAAGGACGGGATGTTGACCTTCTTGCCGTTCACCTTGAAGTGACCGTGCGAGACCAGCTGACGCGCGTGGCGACGCGTGCGGGCGAACCCGGCGCGGTAGACCACGTTGTCGAGACGGCACTCGAGCAGCTGCAGCAGGTTGTCACCGGTCTTGCCGGAACGGCGCGACGCCTCGGTGTAGTAGTTGTGGAACTGCTTCTCCATCACGCCGTAGGTGAAGCGAGCCTTCTGCTTCTCCTGGAGCTGCGAGCGGTACTCGCTCTCCTTGATGCGCGCGCGGCCGTGCTGGCCGGGGGGGTACGGGCGACGCTCGAACGCCGAGTCGCCACCAACGAGGTCGATGCCGAGACGGCGCGACTTCTTGGTCATGGGGCCGGTGTAACGGGCCATTTCGTAAGTCTCCTAATCCGTTCGGGCGGTCAGACGCGCCGGCGCTTGGGCGGGCGGCATCCGTTGTGGGGCGTGGGCGTGACGTCCTGGATGGTGCCGACCTCGAGGCCGATCGCACCCAGCGAACGAATCGCCGTCTCGCGGCCCGAACCCGGGCCCTTCACGAAGACGTCGATCTTCTTCATGCCGTGCTCCATCGCCCGGCGTCCGGCAGCCTCAGCGGCCATCTGCGCGGCGAACGGGGTGGACTTGCGCGAACCCTTGAAACCGACGGTGCCGGCCGAGGCCCACGAGATGACCGCCCCAGTGGGGTCGGTGATCGTGACGATCGTGTTGTTGAACGTGCTCTTGATGTGGGCTTCGCCCACGGCAACGTTCTTCTTCTCCTTGCGGCGCACCTTCTTGGCGCCGGCCGCGGTGCGGCTCTTGGGAGGCATGCAGTTATCTCCTGAAGTAGCTGGTCTGTGAGTGGGAAGGCAGTGAGACGCGGTGAAGCGTCAGATCACTTGGCCTTCTTCTTGCCGGCAACCGTGCGCTTCGGACCCTTGCGGGTACGGGCGTTGGTCTTGGTGCGCTGACCGCGGACCGGAAGGCCCTGGCGGTGGCGGCGACCCTGGTAGCTGCCGATCTCGATCTTGCGACGGATGTCAGCCTGGACCTCGCGACGGAGGTCACCCTCGATCTTGAAGTTGCCTTCGATCGCGTCGCGGAGCTTGACCAGCTCTTCGTCACCCATCTGGTGGACGCGCATGTTCGGGTCGACCCCGGTGAGCGCCAGCAGCTGCTGGGAGCGAGTACGGCCAATGCCGTAGATGTAGGTGAGAGCGATCTCGATGCGCTTGTCACGCGGGAGATCAACACCAACGAGGCGTGCCATGTGGCGGTTTCCTTATCAGTTTCACAGAGGTGTCTGTCGTGACGCGTCCCGGCCCTCGTCGGACGGGCTCCGGCCTTCTGCTCCGGAGGTGATTCGCTGGACTTGGTCTCCAGCTAAGCGATCACGTTTGAGGTGAGTTTCAGTTGTGCTGCTGAGCTGCGCTCAGCCCTGGCGCTGCTTGTGGCGCGGGTTCTCGCAGATCACCATGACGCGGCCGTGGCGACGGATCACCTTGCACTTGTCACAGATGGGCTTGACGCTGGGCTTGACCTTCACGGAGGGAGGTCCTTTCGTGGCTGGCTACTTGTAGCGGTAGACGATCCGACCTCGGGTGAGGTCGTACGGCGAGAGCTCCACCACCACGCGGTCCTCAGGGAGGATCCGGATGTAGTGCTGGCGCATCTTGCCGCTGATGTGGGCGAGCACCTTGTGGCCATTGCTCAGCTCAACGCGGAACATGGCATTCGGCAGGGCCTCCGTGATGGTGCCCTCGAGCTCGATCACGCCTTCTTTCTTCGGCATGTCCTCCACAATCTGTCGGTCGGTTGTCTACCGTGTCGTGCACCGGTGGTCGGAATGGTCCGACTCCGGGTGGCCCGCGAACCTCCGCCGCGAACGGCGGTGGACCTCATGAAGCCGCCTGGTGGTCCTCAATCCCGGGCGCACGACCGAAGCGCTCAGCAGAGCGATTCGGTTGATGTCCGGGCAGCCGCGAGGCACCACGAAGCAGACCCACGTTGGGCCGACACGCCAGTTTAGTCGCAAACCGGCGCGAATCCCTAACCGAGCAGCCTCAGGGTCTCTTCACGAGCCGGCGATGCGCCCGGCTCGGTCCCCACGAAGGCTCCGTCGACCGGGTGGACCATCACCTCGTCCACGCCGTACGTCGTCGCGAGCTCCTCGATCCGGGCGCGTGCGCGCTCCGGCGAGCCGATCACCCAGCGCTGGGACATCGCGTCCATCAGGTCGAGGTGGGCCTGCGGCAGCTCGAGCTTCTCCGCCTCCTCGACCAGCCGCTGGGGCACCAGGTCACCCCCGGTGCGCAGCGCCGCCATCGCCTGCAGCTGCGGCAGGGCCAGCCGGCGAGCCTCCTCGTCGGTCCCCGCGACAGACGCGTTCACGGTGAGGAAGGTGCGCGGCTCGGCGAGCTCGGGCGAGGGCCGGAAGGTCGAGCGGTAGAGCTCGAGCGCCTCGGCGGTCCCGCTTCCGGAGAAGTGGTGCGCGAAGACGTAGGGCATGCCCTTCTCGGCCGCGAGCCGGGCCGAGTAGTCCGAGGAGCCGAGCAGCCAGATGGTCGGCACGGAGCGGGCCACCGGGGTCGCCTTGAGCGGGTAGGTGCGGCCCTGGACCGCGAGGCCGACACCGTCGGGCTCCATCATGGCGAGCACGTTGTCGACGTACTCCGGGAAGTGCGTGACCGCCTCGTCGCTGACGCCCCCGGCGCCGTGCCGCAGGGCGTACGACGTCACCGGGTCGCTGCCGGGCGCGCGGCCGATGCCGAGGTCGATCCGGCCCGGGAACGCCGCCTCGAGCAGCGCGAACTGCTCGGCCACGACCAGGGGCGCGTGGTTGGGCAGCATCACGCCGCCGGAGCCCACCCGGATCCGCGACGTCGCGGCGGCGATGAGGCCGATCAGGACGGGCGGGTTGGTCGCGGCGACGGCCGGCATGTTGTGGTGCTCAGCCACCCAGTAGCGCTCGTAGCCCAGCTCGTCAGCGGTGCGGGCGAGCGAGCGGGTGGCGGCCAGGGCATCGCCGGTCGACTGGTCGCTGCGCACGGGGACCAGGTCGAGGACGGACAGCTTCGGGTAGTCAGACATCACTGGGAGAACGCCGAGCCGGCGGCCTCCTATTCCGCCGCCGCGACCTGGTCCTTCTTGTCCTTCGCGAGGCTCGCGACCCCGGTGACGACCAGGGTCACCAGGATGACTCCGAGGCTGAAGAGCGACGAGATGTCCGGCACGTCGACGTGCTCACCGCCGTTGATGAAGGGCAGCTCGTTCTCGTGCAGGGCGTGCAGCACCAGCTTCACGCCGATGAAGGCGAGGATGAACGACAGCCCGAGCGACAGGTAGACCAACCGCTCGAGCAGTCCGCCGAGCAGGAAGTAGAGCTGCCGCAGGCCCATCAGCGCGAAGACGTTGGCGGTGAAGACCAGGTAGGGCTCCTGCGTGATGCCGAAGATCGCCGGGATCGAGTCGAGCGCGAAGAGCAGGTCGGTGGTGCCGAGGGCGATGATCACGATCAGCATCGGCGAGATGACCCGGGCGCCGTTCTCGCGGTACCAGAGCTTGAGCCCGCGGAACTCCTCGCCGACGTTGAGGTGGTTCTGTGCGAACTGCACGATCCGGTTGTTCTCCGGGTGCTCGTCCTCGTGCGACCGGTAGCTCTTGACCAGGGTGTACGCCGTGTAGACGAGGAACGCGCCGAACGCGTAGAAGACCCAGCTGAAGTTGTTGATGAGCTGGTAGCCGAGGGCGATGAAGATGCCGCGGAAGATCAGCGCCAGCACGATGCCGACCATCAGCGCTTCCTGCTGGTACTCCCGCGGGACCCGCAGCGCCGCCATCAGGATGATGAAGACGAAGAGGTTGTCGATGGAGAGGGAGTACTCCGTCAGCCAGCCGGCGTAGAACTGGATGCCCATGTCGTGGCCGTGGTCGAGCCAGATCCAGGCTCCGAACACAATGGCTGCGCCGACGTACACGCTGAGCGCGATCGCGCACTCCTTGAACGACGGCTCGTGCGGGTCACGGGCGATGACGACGATGTCGAACAGCAGCACGGCCACTGTGACGCCGATGGTGATGGCCCATTCGAGGGTGGAGATCTCCACGGGACTGCTCCTGGTGCTGGGGGACGGGGAACCGTCAGAGGTCTCTTCCGCCACCCGATGGTGACCTGTGGGACCGGAACGCGGGTACCGCGTACGTGTTGACGAGCCCACAGCGAAGGAATACTCCCCCCTGCGAGGCCCATCCTGTCACACGAGGTCAGCGACCACCGAATGCGACGCCCAGCTCCGCGAGCTGCGCCTGTCCCCCGTCGAGCGCGGTGAGCACCCACGTGCCCGTCGGGGTGAGCGTGAAGGTGTGCTCGAAGTGCGCCGCCCAGCTGCCGTCGGTCGTGACGACCGTCCAGTCGTCCTCGAGCAGGTCGGTGTCCTTGGTGCCGAGGGTGATCATCGGCTCGACCGCGAGGGCGAGGCCCTCCACCAGCTTGGGGCCCTTGCCCGGCCGGCCGTAGTTGGGCACGTTGGGCGACTGGTGCATCTCGGAGCCGATGCCGTGGCCGGTGTAGTCCTCGAGGATGCCGTAGCGGCCCTGGTCGCGGACGTAGCGCTCGATCGCGGCCGAGATGTCGGTGACGCGCCCGCCCAGGTGCGCGGCCGCGATCCCGCGCCACATGGACTGCTCGGTGACCCGCATCAGCTCGGTCACCTCGGGGGGTACGGCGCCGACCGCGACGGTGATCGCCGCGTCGCCGTGCCAGCCGTCGACGATGGCACCGCAGTCGATCGAGATGACGTCGCCGTCCGCGAGCACCCGGTCCCCCGGGATGCCGTGGACGACCTCGTCGTTGACCGACGCGCAGATCGAGGCCGGGAACCCCTGGTAGCCCTGGAAGGACGGGGTCGCGCCGGAGGAGCGGATGTTGTCCTCGGCGATCGCGTCGAGCTCGGCGGTCGAGATGCCGGCGCGCACGCTGCCGCGGAGCAGCTCGAGCGTCTGGCCGACCACCAGGCCGGCTCGGCGCATGGAGTCGATCTGCGCCGGCGTCTTGATCTCGATGCCGCGGTCGAGGAGTCCCACTACGACTCCGGGATGACGTCCAGGGCTTCGAAGATCCGACGGGTGACGTCGGCGACCTCACCGAGGCCGTCGATCTCGTAGACGATCCCGCGGTCCTTGTAGACCGCGATCAGCGGCTCGGTCTGCTCGAGGTAGACCTCCTGCCGGCGGCGGATGACGTCCTCGGTGTCGTCGGCGCGACCTTCGACCTGGGCGCGCTGGAGCAGCCGCGACACGATCTCGTCCTGGTCGACGGTCAGGCAGACCACGGCGTCGAGCTGGTGCCCGGTGAACCGGATCATCCCGTCGAGCTCCTCGACCTGGGACAGGGTGCGCGGGTAGCCGTCGAGCAGGAACCCGGAGACGGCGTCGGGGTCGTCGATCCGGTTGCGGACCATCAGGTTGGTGACCTCGTCGGGGACGTATTCACCGGCGTCCATGAAGCGCTTGGCCTCGAGGCCGAGCTCGGTGCCCTCGGACACGTTGGCGCGGAAGATGTCGCCGGTCGAGATCGCAGGGATCTTGAAGTGCTCGGCGATGAACTTCGCCTGCGTTCCCTTGCCCGCACCCGGGGGGCCCATGATGATCAGCCTCATTTAGCGCAAGAATCCTTCGTAGTTGCGCTGCTGGAGCTGGCTCTCGATCTGCTTCACCGTGTCCAGTGCGACGCCGACCATGATCAGGATGCTGGTGCCACCGAACGGGAAGTTCTGGTTGGCACCGATCACGGCGAAGGCGATCAGAGGCAGCAGGGCGATCAGGCCGAGGTACAGAGCACCCGGCAGCGTGATGCGGGAAAGGACGTAGGACAGGTAGTCCTCGGTCGGCTTGCCCGCCCGGATCCCGGGGATGAAGCCGCCGTACTTCTTCATGTTGTCGGCAACCTCTTGCGGGTTGAAGGTGATCGACACGTAGAAGTAGGTGAAGAAGACGATCAGGAGGAAGAACAGGAGCATGTACAGCGGGTGGTCGCCGCGCACGAGGTAGGACTGGATCCAGCTGACCCACTTGGAGTCGGCGTTCTGGTTGAACTGCACCAGCATCGCCGGCAGGTAGAGCAGCGACGAGGCGAAGATGACGGGGATGACGCCCGCCTGGTTGACCTTGAGCGGGATGTACGTCGAGCTGCCACCGAACATCTTGCGCCCGACCATCCGGCGTGCGTACTGCACGGGGATCCGGCGCTGCGCCTGTTCGACGAAGATGACGGCGGCGACGATGACGAGGCCGACGACCAGGACGATGCCGAGGACCCACGGGCCCTTGGACTGCTGGACGGCCCAGAGCGAGGCCGGGAAGCCGGACACGACCTGCGTGAAGATCATCAGCGACATGCCGTTGCCGATGCCGTGCTCGGTGATCAGCTCGCCGAGCCACATGATCACGGCGGTGCCGGCGGTCATGGTGACGACCATCGTCAAGAAGGTGGCCGTGCCGTCGTCGTGCAGGAGGTTCTCGTTGCAGCCTTGCAGCAGGTTGCCCGATCGGGCGAGTGCCACGATGCCGGTCGCCTGGAGGACCGCGAGGCCCAGCGTCAGGTAACGGGTGTACTGCGTGATCTTGGTCTGCCCGGACTGACCTTCCTTCTTCAGCGCCTCGAGCCGCGGGATCACCACGACGAGCAGCTGCAGGATGATGCTCGCGGTGATGTACGGCATGATGCCGAGCGCGAAGATCGTCAGCTTGAGCAGGGCGCCACCGGAGAACAGGTTGACCAGGTTGTAGAGCCCGGCACTGTCGCCTTCCTTGGCGATGTCGACACAGGCCTTGACGTTGGCCACGTCGACGCCCGGGGTCGGAATCTGGGATCCGAGCCGGAAGATCGCGATGATCAACAGGACGAACAACAGCTTGCGCCGCAGGTCCGGGGTCCGGAAAGCGTTCGCGAACGCGCTCAGCACGAGATCCTCTTTCTCCAAGCGTGAAGCGGCCCTCGCGACTGACTCGCGAGGACCCGGGGAAGCCTAACAGGCCGCACACAGCCCCCCGAATGCGCATCGGGCGCGGACGCTCCTGTCAGGGACAGGACCGTCCGCGCCCTCAGCGCTGATGCGTGATGGAAACCGGTCACACCAAGGTGGTGGTGCCGCCGGCGGCCTCGATCTTCTCCTTGGCGGCGTTCGAGAACGCGTTCGCCGAGACCTGGACCTTGACCGACAGGTCGCCCTGGCCGAGGACCTTCACCGGGTGACCGTCACGGACGGCTCCCTTGGCGATGAGGTCGTCGACCGTGATGGCGCCGCCATCGGGGAACAGGTCGTTGATGCGGTCGAGGTTGACGACCTGGAACTCCACCTTGAACGGGTTCTTGAAGCCCTTGAGCTTCGGGAGCCGCATGTGGATCGGCATCTGGCCACCCTCGAAGGAGACCGGAACCTGGTAGCGAGCCTTGGTGCCCTTGGTACCGCGGCCCGCGGTCTTGCCCTTGGAGCCCTCACCGCGACCCACACGGGTCTTCGCGGTCTTGGCGCCGGGGGCGGGGCGCAAGTGGTGCAGCTTGAGCGTCATGTCACTCGACCTCCTCGACCGTCACGAGGTGACGAACAGTGTTGACCATGCCACGGATCTCCGGACGGTCTTCCTTGACGACAACATCACCGATCCGCTTGAGACCGAGCGTGCGAAGGGTCTCGCGCTGGTTGGCCTTGATGCCGACCGTGCCCTTCTTCTGCTGGACCTTGAGCTGAGCCATCAGGAGGACACCTCCTGCGACACACCCGCGGGGACCTCGGCCCGAGCCTTGAGCAGCGCCGCCGGAGCGACCTGCTCGACCGGGAGACCGCGGCGAGCCGCGACCTGCTCCGGCTGCTCGAGCATCTTCAGGGCCTCGACCGTCGCGTGGACGATGTTGATCTGGTTCGACGAACCGAGCGACTTGCTCAGGATGTCGTGGATGCCGGCGCACTCGAGCACCGCACGCACCGGACCACCGGCGATCACACCGGTACCGGGCGCGGCCGGACGCAGCATGACCACGCCGGCAGCCTTCTCACCCTGGACCGGGTGCGGGATCGTGCCCTGGATGCGGGGGACGCGGAAGAAGTTCTTCTTCGCCTCCTCGACACCCTTGGCGATCGCTGCCGGAACTTCCTTGGCCTTGCCGTAGCCGACGCCAACGAGACCTTCGCCGTCACCGACGACCACGAGGGCGGTGAAGCTGAAGCGACGACCACCCTTCACGACCTTGGCGACTCGGTTGATCGCAACGACGCGCTCGATGTAGGCGGTCTTGTCAGCACCCTGGCCGCCGCGACGGTCGTCACGACCCCCCTGGCGCCCGCCACTGCGCTGTCCGCGCTGGGCTCCGCTCATGAGACTTTTCCTCTTCTCTCTCTTGCTTGTCTTGCGATCAGAACGTCAGGCCGCCCTCGCGGGCGCCATCAGCAAGGGCCGCGACGCGGCCGTGGTACTTGTTGCCCGCACGGTCGAAGACGACGCCGTCGACACCAGCAGACTTGGCACGCTCAGCAACCAGCTCGCCGACCTTCTTGGCCTTGGCGGTCTTGTCACCGGAGAAGCCGCGCAGGTCGGCCTCCATGGTCGACGCCGACGCGAGCGTCTTGCCCACGATGTCGTCGACCACCTGGACGGTGATGTGCTTCGCGGAGCGGGTCACGACCAGGCGCGGACGCTCGGCGGTGCCGTTGATCTTCTTCCGGCCGCGGACCTGACGACGCAGACGCGACTTCGTGCGCGCAGCGGTGTGCTTGTTGTTAGAAAGCGAGATCGCCATGGGTCACTTACCAGCCTTTCCGACCTTGCGGCGGACCTGCTCGCCGGCGTAACGAACACCCTTGCCCTTGTAGGGCTCGGGCTTGCGCAGCTTGCGGATGTTCGCGGCAACCTCGCCGACGAGCTGCTTGTCGATCCCCTGGACGCCGAGCTTGGTCGGCGTCTCGACGGTGAACGTGATGCCGTCGGGGGCGTTGAACGTGATCGGGTGCGAGTAGCCGAGCTGGAACTCCAGCTGGGTCGGACCCTTGGACAGGACGCGGTAACCGACGCCCACGATCTCGAGCTTCTTCTCGTAGCCGTCGGTCACACCGACGACCATGTTGTTGACCAGGGTGCGGGTCAGGCCGTGCAGAGCCTTGCTCTGGCGCTCGTCGTCGGGACGCTTGACGTCCAGGACGCCCTCGCCCTTCTCGACCGTGATCGGCTCGGCGATGCTGTGCGACAGGGTGCCCTTGGGGCCCTTGACCGTCACCAGCGCGCCGTCGATCGCGACGTCGACACCCGACGGGACCGCAACGGGGAGCTTGCCAATACGCGACATGCTTGTTTTCTCCTTCTCGGTCTCGTCGTTACCAGACGTAGGCGAGGACTTCCCCACCCACGCCCTTCTGGTTCGCCTGGCGGTCGGTCAGCAGGCCCTGGCTCGTCGAGATGATCGCGACGCCCAGACCGCCGAGCACCTTCGGGAGACCCGTGTGCTTGGCGTAGACCCGGAGGCCGGGCTTGCTGATGCGACGGACGCCCGCGATGGAACGCTCGCGGTTGCGGCCGTACTTGAGGGTGATGGTCAGCGTCTTGCCGACCTCGCCCTCGGTCGGGTCCTTCACGTCGAACGACGTGATGTAGCCCTCCTGCTTGAGGATCTCGGCGACGCCCTGCTTCAGCTTGCTGTAAGGCATGGACACCGCGTCGTGGTACGCCTGGTTGGCGTTGCGCAGACGCGTGAGCATGTCTGCGATCGGGTCAGTCATCGTCATGATGGGATTTCTTTCTCGCCGTGGTTTCGCCCTCGCTCGATGGCAGGACGACCTTCAACGTGTTTGAGGTGGGTTACCAGGAGGACTTGGTGACGCCGGGCAGCTCGCCGCGGTGCGCCATCTCCCGCAGGCAGATGCGGCACAGGCCGAACTTGCGGTAGACGGCCTTGGGCCGGCCGCAGCGCTGGCAACGCGTGTAACCGCGCACCGCGAACTTCGGCTTGCGAGCGGCCTTGACCTTGAGAGCGGTCTTCGCCATGTCAGTTCTCCTTGAACGGGAAGCCGAGCTGCTTCAACAGCGCGCGACCCTGCTCGTCGTTGGTGGCGGTCGTGACGATCGTGATGTCCATACCGCGCGAGCGGTCGATCCGGTCCTGGTCGATCTCGTGGAACATGACCTGCTCGGTGAGACCGAAGGTGTAGTTGCCACGGCCGTCGAACTGGCCCGGGTTCAGGCCACGGAAGTCGCGGATCCGGGGAAGCGCGAGCGACAGCAGCCGGTCCAGGAACTCCCACATCCGGTCGCCACGCAGCGTGGTGTGCGCGCCGATCGGCATGCCCTCACGCAGCTTGAACTGGGCGATGGACTTGCGGGCCTTGGTGACCAGGGGCTTCTGACCGGTGATCGCGGTGAGGTCCTTGACCGCACCTTCGATCAGCTTCGAGTCGCGAGCGGCCTCGCCGACACCCATGTTGACCACGATCTTGGTCAGGCCGGGCACCTGCATGACGTTCGCGATGTCGAACTCGGACTTGAGCGCGGGGAGGATCTCCTCGCGGTAGCGGGTCTTGAGACGCGGGGTGACCGCGGCCGACGCCGTCGTCTGGGTCTCGGTCATCAGATTTCCTTGCCGGTCTTGCGCGAGATGCGGACGCTGCGCTCCGCCTTGTACGTCGAGCCGTCGGGGCGACGCTTGTCGACCTCGTCGCGGCGGAAGCCGACCCGGGTCACGCCCTTGCCCTCGACGAGCATCACGTTCGAGACGTGGATCGGCGCCTCGGCGGTGATGATGCCGCCGGTGGTGCCGGCGCGACCGCCCTGGTTGACGACCTTGGTGTGCCGCTTGACGCGGTTGACGCCCTCGACGATGACCCGGTCCTCCTCGCGGAGCACCTGGATCACCTTGCCCTCGGCGCCCTTGTCCTTGCCAGCGATCACCTTGACGGTGTCGCCCTTCTTGATGTTCAGGCTCTTACCCATGAGTCAGAGCACCTCCGGCGCGAGCGAGATGATCTTCATGAACTTCTTCTCGCGCAGCTCGCGGCCCACCGGGCCGAAAATGCGGGTGCCTCGCGGCTCGCCGTCAGCCTTGAGGATGACAGCGGCGTTCTCGTCGAAGCGGATGTACGAACCGTCGGCACGGCGGCGCTCCTTGACGGTGCGCACGATGACGGCCTTGACGACGTCACCCTTCTTCACGTTGCCGCCGGGGATCGCGTCCTTGACCGTGGCGACGATGACGTCGCCGATACCGGCGTAGCGACGACCCGAGCCACCGAGAACACGGATGCAAAGGATCTCCTTCGCACCGGTGTTGTCGGCGACCTTGAGTCGCGACTCCTGCTGAATCATTGATTTCTCCTATGTCGTGCCGGTTCTCAACGCCGTGCAGGCGGTGAGCCTGGCCGAACTCTCTGCGGAATTTCGGGCTCGCCCGGGGAATTACTTGGCGCGCTCGAGGATCTCGACGACGCGCCAACGCTTGGTGGCGGACAGCGGGCGGGTCTCCATGAGGAGCACGCGGTCGCCGATGCCGCACTCGTTGTTCTCGTCGTGCGCCTTGTACTTCGTGGTCCGGCGAAGGACCTTGCCGTACATGGCGTGCTTGACGCGGTCCTCGACGGACACGACGACGGTCTTGTCCATCTTGTCGGAGACGACCAGACCCTCACGGGTCTTGCGGGCGTTCCGCTCAGCGGTCTGCTCGCTCATGCGTCACCATCCTCGTTGCTGTCCTGACCCGGGGTGGTCCGGATGCCGAGCTCGCGCTCACGCACCACGGTGTAGATCCGGGCGATGTCCTTCTTGACCGTGCGAAGCCGGCCGTGGCTCTCCAGCTGGCCGGTGGCCGCCTGGAAGCGGAGGTTGAAGAGCTCCTCCTTTGCCTCGCGGAGCTTGGCCTCGAGGTCGACGGCGTTCAGCTCGTCGAGCTCGTGAGCAGTCGTAACCATCAGAATTCACCAGCTTCGCGGGAAATGAACCGGCACTTCATCGGGAGCTTGTGCATCGCGCGGCGCATGGCCTCGCGAGCAACGTCCTCGTCCACACCGGAGAGTTCGAACATGACACGGCCCGGCTTGACGTTGGCGATCCACCACTCCGGCGAACCCTTACCGGAACCCATGCGGGTCTCAGCAGGCTTCTTGGTGAGCGGGCGGTCCGGGTAGATGTTGATCCAGACCTTGCCGCCACGCTTGATGTGGCGGGTCATCGCGATACGGGCCGACTCGATCTGGCGGTTGGTCACGTAGTGACCCTCGATCGCCTGGATGCCGAAGTCACCGAAAGCGAGACGAGTGCCGCCCTTGGCCGCACCGGTCCGCTTGGGGTGGTGCTGCTTGCGGTGCTTGACACGACGGGGCATCAACATGGCTCAGGCCTCCTTCGGAGCTTCAGCGGCGGGAGCCGCAGCCTCGGCCGGAGCGTCAGCGGCGGGGGCAGCGTCGCTGCGAGCCGGACGGTCGCCGCGCGAGCCACGGGTCGGACGGTCGGCGCCACGGGCACCGCCACGGGCGCCATCACGCGCACCGCCACGGCCGGGGACACCGGCGCGGGCAGCAGCCTGCGCCTGGCGCTCGGCACGGGTGCCGGCGACCTCGCCCTTGTAGATCCAGACCTTCACGCCGATGCGGCCGAAGGTCGTCTTGGCCTCGTAGAAGCCGTAGTCGATGTCGGCACGCAGGGTGTGCAGCGGAACGCGACCCTCGCGGTAGAACTCGGTGCGCGACATCTCGGCGCCGTTGAGTCGACCGGAGCACTGGATCCGGATGCCCTTGGCACCCGAACGCATCGTGGTCTGCATCGCCTTGCGCATGGCGCGACGGAACTGCACGCGACCGGTGAGCTGCTCGGCGACACCCTGGGCGACCAGCTGAGCGTCGACCTCGGGGTTCTTGACCTCGAGGATGTTCAGCTGGACCTGCTTGCCGGTGAGCTTCTCGAGCTCGCCGCGGATGCGGTCGGCCTCGGCGCCGCGGCGACCGATGACGATGCCCGGGCGCGCGGTGTGGATGTCCACACGGACGCGGTCACGGGTGCGCTCGATCTCCACCTTGGAGATGCCGGCCCGCTCCATGCCCTTGGAGAGCAGCTTGCGGATGGCGACGTCCTCGCCCACGTAGGCCTTGTACAGCTTGTCGGCGTACCAACGGCTCTTGTGGTCGGTCGAGATGCCGAGGCGGAAGCCGTTCGGGTTGATCTTCTGGCCCATCAGGCACTCTTCCTCTTCTTGGGGGTCGCCTTCGCAGCAGCCACGACCTCGGCCGGCTGGACGACCAGCGTGATGTGGCTGGTGCGCTTGTTGATCCGGGTCGCACGACCCTGCGCACGCGGACGCCACCGCTTCATCGTGGGGCCCTCGTCGACCTGCGCCACCGACACGACCAGGTCGTGGGTGTCGAGGCCTTCGGTGGTCTCGGCGTTGGCAACGGCGCTCTCGAGCACCTTGTAGACGGTCTCCGAGGCGGCCTGCGGCGCGAACTGCAGCAGCGACAGAGCCTCGTCGACGGGCATGCCGCGGACCATGTCGACGACACGGCGGGCCTTCATCGGAGTGATCCGCGTGTAGCGGGCGCTCGCGAAGGCTCCGGGCTGGTCGCCGAGCAGCGACTCGCGGCGGGCGCTGGTGCGCCTGCGCTCAGTGGTGCTCATCGGCGTCGTCCCTTCCGGTCTTCCTTGACGTGCCCGCGGTAGGTGCGGGTGGGAGCGAACTCCCCGAGCTTGTGGCCGACCATCGCGTCGGTCACGAAGACCGGCACGTGCTTGCGACCATCGTGGACAGCGATCGTGTGACCGATCATGTCCGGGATGATCATCGATCGGCGCGACCACGTCTTGATGACGTTGTGTGAGCCCTTGGCGTTCTCGGCGTCCACCTTCTTCTGAAGGTGGTCGTCGATGAAGGGGCCCTTCTTCAGGCTGCGAGGCATCTCAGTTACTTCCTACCCTTGCCGGACTTGCGGCGACGGATGATCTGGGAGTCGGAGGCCTTGCGCTTGCGCGTACGGCCCTCGGGCTTGCCCCACGGGGAGACCGGGTGACGGCCACCGGAGGTCTTGCCCTCGCCACCACCGTGCGGGTGGTCGACCGGGTTCATGACGACACCGCGGACGGTCGGGCGCTTGCCCTTCCACCGCATACGGCCGGCCTTGCCCCAGTTGATGTTCGACTGCTCGGCGTTGCCGACCTCGCCGATGGTCGCGCGGCAGCGCACGTCGACGAACCGCATCTCGCCCGAGGGCAGACGCAGCGTGGCGCGCGAACCCTCGCGGGCGACCAGCTGGGCGCTGTTGCCAGCGGAGCGGGCCATCTTGGCACCGCCGCCGGGACGCAGCTCCACGCAGTGGATCGTCGTACCGACGGGGATGTTGCGCAGCGGCAGGTTGTTGCCGGGCTTGATGTCGGCGTTGGGGCCGGACTCGATGCGCGTGCCCTGCGTCAGGTCCTTCGGCGCCACGATGTAGCGCTTCTCGCCGTCGGCGTAGTGCAGCAGCGCGATGCGCGCGGTGCGGTTGGGGTCGTACTCGATGTGAGCGACCTTGGCCGGAACGCCGTCCTTGTCGTAGCGACGGAAGTCGATGACGCGGTAGGCGCGCTTGTGACCGCCACCCTGGTGCCGGGTGGTGATCCGGCCCTGGTTGTTGCGGCCGCCCTTCTTGGGCAGCGGACGCGTCAGCGACTTCTCCGGGGTGGTCCGGGTAATCTCGACGAAGTCGGCCACGGACGAGCCGCGACGGCCCGGGGTGGTCGGCTTGTACTTACGGATAGCCATGTGTCTTCAGTCCTCGTATCCAGTGCCCGGTCAGGAGACCGGACCCCCGAAGATGTCGATGCGGTCGCCCTCGGCCAGGCTGACGATGGCGCGCTTGGTGTCCTTGCGCTTGCCAAGGCCGTTCTTGGTCCGGCGGGTCTTGCCCGGGCGGTTGATCGTGTTGACCGACGTCACCTTGACGTTGAACACCTTCTCGACCGCGATCTTGATCTCGGTCTTGTTGGCGTCCGGGCGCACCAGGAAGGTGTACTTGTTCGCGTCGAGGAGGCCGTAGCTCTTCTCGGACACGACCGGCGCGAGCAGGATGTCGCGGTGGTCCTTGTGCAGGGTGCTCACTTGGAAGCCTCCTCGGTCGTCTTGTCGGTGCCGTTCACCAGGACGTCGTACGCGCCCTGCGTGAAGACGACGTCGTCGGACGCCAGCACGTCGTAGGTGTTGAGCTGGTCGACGGCCACGATGTGCACCTGCGGCGCGTTGCGCAGCGAGAGCCAGGTGACGGAGTCGGTCCGCTCGAGGACCACGAGGAAGTTGCTGCGCTCCGAGAGCGACGCCAGGGCGGTGATGGCTGCCTTGGTCGACGGCTTGTCGGCGCTGATCAGCGACTCGACCACGTGGATGCGGTCGTTGCGGGCCCGGTCGGAGAGGGCACCGCGCAGGGCGGCGGCCTTCATCTTCTTGGGGGTCCGCTGGTCGTAGTCACGCGGCTTGGGGCCGTGGACGACGCCACCGCCGGCGAACTGCGGCGCACGGGTCGAGCCCTGGCGGGCGCGGCCGGTGCCCTTCTGCTTGTAGGGCTTGCGTCCACCACCGCGGACCTCGCCGCGACGCTTGGTGGAGTGCGTGCCCTGACGAGCGGCAGCCTGCTGCGCCACGACGACCTGGTGGATCAGCGGGACGTTGACCTCGACGTCGAAGATCTCGGCGGGGAGGTCGACCTTGGTCGCCTTCACCGCAGCGGTCTTCTTGGCGGCAGCCTTCTTGGCCGGAGCCTTCGTCGCCGTCTTCTTCGCGGCAGCCTTCTTGGCCGGAGCCTTCTCAGCAGCCTCGACGGACTCGGTGGTCTCAGCGTTCTCGGTGTTCTCAGTCATGCTCAGACCTCCTGCGTCTTCTTGGCGGCCGAGCGAAGCACCACGAGACCACCCTTGGGGCCGGGAACGGCGCCCTTGAGCAGAACGAGGCCCTTCTCGGTGTCCACGGCGTGCACCTCGATGTTCTGGGTGGTGACGGTGTCACTACCCATCCGACCGGCCATGCGGGTGCCCTTGAACACGCGACCGGGGGTGGCGCATGCGCCGATCGATCCCGGCTTGCGGTGGTTGCGGTGGGCACCGTGCGAGGCGGAGACACCGTGGAAGCCGTGCAGCTTCATGACACCGGCGAAACCCTTGCCCTTGCTGGTGCCGGTCACGTCGATCTCCTCGCCAGCGGCGAAGGTGTCGACGGCCAGCTCCTGGCCCACGGTGTAGTCACCGGCCAGCGCGGTGCGGATCTCGACCAGGTGGCGACGCGGGGTCGAACCAGCCTTCTCGAAGTGACCGGCCTTCGGCTTGGTCACCTTGCGGCCGTCGATCTCGCCGTACCCGACCTGGATGGCGTTGTAGCCATCGGTCTCGGGCGTGCGGACCTGCGTCACCACGTTGGCGTTGACAGCGACGACCGTCACCGGGACAACCCGGTTGTTCTCGTCCCAGACCTGGGTCATGCCGAGCTTGGTGCCCAGCAGCCCCTTCACATTGCGTTCGAAAGTCATGTCCTCGACCTCAGAGCTTGATCTCGATGTCGACGCCGGCAGGCAGGTCGAGACGCATCAGCGAGTCGACGGTCTTCGGCGTGGGGTCGATGATGTCGATGAGGCGCTTGTGCGTGCGCATCTCGAAGTGCTCGCGGGAGTCCTTGTACTTGTGCGGCGAGCGGATGACGCAGTACACGTTCTTCTCGGTCGGCAGCGGCACCGGGCCGGCGACCTTCGCACCCGTACGGGTAACCGTGTCCACGATCTTGCGCGCCGAGGTGTCGATCACCTCGTGGTCATAGGCCTTGAGCCTGATGCGGATCTTCTGTCCCGCCATCTGTCTCTCTCTACCTTCTCGATCAGTACCGCGTGCGTGTTCCGAGACGTCCTCCGGCTTGAGTCGGTCCCGCCTGTGCTTCCCACCCCCAGCGCCGACCCCCGCGGTCGGGCGTGTCGCACCCCCTGGTTCGAAAACCTGGGGCACAACACGAGACCGGGGATCTCGCTGGTGTTGTTGGGTGACGCCCGACGGTTCGTCGAGCAGAATCGGGTCTCCAGGTTCGGTGCGGCCACACGCCAGACCACTGAAACAACGGGAAACGCGATTCAGTAGTCAAGATGTGGTGCACCCCGGCAACCCGCCGAAGCAACCGAACTATCTTGACAGAGATCTGGCAGCACGCCAAATCCGTCGACCATCGGCCTTCGCAGAGCCCTCCCAGACCGGTCGAGGCTCGGCTACTGTCCCCTCATGGGCGACGAGAACACGTTCTATTCCGGGCTGGTGGCGCCGGGGTCGACGGTACCCGTCGCGGTCTGGGGAACGGGAAACATGGGACGCGCCGCGATCCGCGCGATCGACGCCCACCCCGGCCTGGCGCTGGCCGCGGTCGTCGTCTCGTCGGCCGCCAAGGTCGGCCGTGACGCCGGAGAGCTCGCCGGGCTCGACCACCTGCTCGGTGTGGCCGCGACGACGGACGTCGAGGCGGCCCTGGCGACGCTTGATGGCGGTGGCGCCGTCGCCTACACGGCCTCCGGCGACCTCCGACCCGACGATGCAGCCGTCGACGCCGCCCGCTGCCTGCGCGCCGGCGCCGTGGTCGTCACCCCTGCTCTCTACGCCCTGTACGACCATCGCAGCGCCCCGGACGCGCTCACCCAGCCGCTGCTCGACGCTGCCAAGGAAGGCGGGTCGGCGCTGTTCGCCAGCGGGGTGGACCCCGGCTGGGGCAACGACCTGCTGCCGGTGCTGGTCAGCGGCCTGGCCGGCACGGTCGACGAGATCCGTTGCCAGGAGATCTTCGACTACTCGACCTACGACCAGCCCGACTCGGTCCGCCACCTCGTCGGCATGGGCCACCCGATGGACTACGAGCCGCCGATGGTGGCGGCCGGCGTACCGACGATGGTCTGGGGCGGGCAGGTGCGGTTGATCGCCCGCGCCCTCGGGGTCGAGCTCGACGAGATCCGCGAGACCCTCGAACGTCGGGCGCTCGACGAGGACGTCACCAACGCGATGGGCCTCTTCGAGGCAGGCACCCAGGGCGCCCTGCGGTTCGAGGTGCAGGGGATCGTCGACGGAGCGCCCCGCATAGTGATCGAGCACGTGACCCGGATCGGCCCCGACTGCGCACCCGACTGGCCACGGCCCCCCGACGGAGGCGACGGCGCGCACAAGGTCGTGATCGAGGGTCGCCCGCGGATCGAGGTGAGCCTCGAGGCGACCGACGAGGGTGGCAACCGTGCCGCCGGCGGCAACGCCACCGCCGCCAACCGTCTCGTCAACGCCATCCCGTGGCTGCGCGCCGCGGACCCCGGCCTCTACGACGGCCTCGACGTTCCACTCTCACCTGCAACCGGTCGCCTCACCCACACAAGGAGCACACCGTGATCGTCGACATCCCCGAGGGCAAGGACCCGCTGATGTACGTCTGGGGCGAGATGGTCCCCGGCATCGGCGTTCCCGCCTCGAAGTTCTCGATGGCCGTCTACGAGCACTCCACGCTCGGGCTGCGCGAGTTCGAGGCCGCCCGGCTGCGGATCGCGCAGATCAACGGCTGCCTCTTCTGCCAGGACTGGCGCACCGAGCGCGACGGCGTGAAGGTCGAGGAGACCTTCGCCGAGGCCGTCGAGGCCTGGCGGACCACACCCGACTTCGACGACCGCGCGCGGCTCGCGGCGGAGTACGCCGAGCGGTACGCCCTCGACCACCACGGGATCGACGACGGCTTCTGGACCCGGATGAAGGCGGCGTACACGGACAAGGAGATCGTCGAGCTCTCGATGTGCCTGGGGTCGTGGCTGGCCTTCGGCCGGCTCAACCACGTGCTCGGGCTCGACGCCGCGTGCGTGCTGCCGGGCCACCTCGCCCAACGCTGACGGATCGGGCTGACGGATCGGGCTGGCGGACCCAGCAGCCTGACAAGATGACGTCCACCAACCCACGGAGGACGCATGTCGGGCAACCAGTGGTACCCACCACCGGGCAGTGAGCCCGGCGGTCCGCCGCCGCCCGGGTGGTCGCCGCCCCCTCCCCCGACTCCTCCGGTCTGGGCGCCACCGCCGGTGCCGGGACCGCCGGGGTCCTACCCACCCGGGATGCTCGGCGCCGCGCACAAGCCGGGCGCCCTGCCGCTCCGGCCGCTCGGCCTCGGCGACATCTACGACGCGGCGTTCAAGATCATCCGCTTCAACCCGAAGGCCACCGTCGGTTCGGCCGTGCTCGTGGCCGCAGTAGCGATGGCGATCCCCGTCCTGGTGACGGCCGTGCTCGTCGCTCTGGTCGACGTCTCGCTCGACCAGAGCGGGGACGACCTGTCGACGGCCGAGGCGCTCGGCCAGATCGCGTCGTTCGGCACCCTCGCGGTCGGGGGCGTGCTGCAGAGCCTGGGACTGCTCTTCGTGACCGGGATGATCGCGCACGTCACCGCGGCGGCGGCGATCGGCCGGCGGCTCACCCTCGGTGAGGCCTGGGCTGCGACCCGGGGCTCGCGCTGGCGGTTGGTCGGGCTCTCCGTGCTCCTCGCGCTGATCGGCCTCGCCGCACTGACGGTCTACGTCGTCCTCTGGGTCGTGGTGGCGCTGACGCTGCCCACCCTGGCGATCGTGCTGTTCGGGATCGTGTCGGTGCCGCTCTTCATCGCGACCGCGGTGTGGTTCTGGGTGCGGGTCTACTACCTGCCGGTCCCGGCGCTGATGATCGAGCGGATCGGCGTCTTCGCCGCGATCGGGCGCGGCTTCCGGCTCACCCGGCGCCAGTTCTGGCGGACCTTCGGCATCGCGCTCCTCACCGTCGTGCTCACCTCGATCGCCAGCCAGGTGATCACCGTCCCGTTCAGCCTGGTCGCCGCGATCGGCGGTGCCGCCACCGAGTCGTCGCGCTACTCCGTGCTCCTGGTGGTGCTGGCGCAGGCGGTCGGCTCCGTGATCGGGGCGGCCTTCGTCACGCCGTTCACCAGTGCGGTGACGTCGCTGCAGTACCTCGACCAGCGGATGCGCAAGGAGGCGTACGACGTCGAGCTGATGGCGCAGGCCGGGATCACCACCTCGTGATCGCGCCGCCGCCGCTCGACCCGTCGTCGGACGAGGCTCGGCGACTGCTGGGGCGCGAGCTGGTGCGACCGGAGTACCACCAGCAGAACCTCTTCGAGCAGCTGCTGACCTGGATCAACCGCTTCGTGAACGGCACGATCGACGCCGCGTCGCACACGCCACCGCTGTCGACGTTCGCCGCGATGGTGGCCTTCCTCCTGCTCTTCGCCGGGCTCGCCTGGCTGCTCTCCCGCGCTCGACGTACTGCCCGCGCACCGCGGCAGCGCGGTGCGGTGCTCGAGGACCACAGCGTGAGTGCCGACGAGCTGCGCGCCCGCGCCGAGCGCGCGCTCGCCGAGGGCCGCAACGAGGAGGCCGTGGTCGAGGGCTTCCGCGCGCTCGCCGTACGCCAGGTCGAGCGCGGCCGGCTCGACGACCTCCCGGGCGCGACCGCCCACGAGGTGGCCGCCGCACTGGCCGTCGCGATCCCGAGCGCCCGACAGCGCGTCGACGGCACGGCGGCGCTCTTCGACGCGGTCCTGTACGGCGATCGCCCGGCGTCTAGCGCCCAGGCGACCAGCGTCCTCGAGCTCGACGACCAGCTGGCGGGCCGCTCGTGAGCGCGACGACCTCGGCCCCGACGACCGCGCCCACCGAGGGCCGGTTGCGCCGGCACCGGTCGGCGTTGCTGATCCTCGGAGGACTGGTGCTCGCGGTCGTGGTCGTCCTGGTGCTCGGCGACCAGGCGGCGCACCGGGGCGTGCCGCTCGACCCGGACAACCCGGACCCGTCCGGCGCCCAGGCCCTCGCCCGGGTGCTGGACGGCCAGGGGGTCGAGGTCAGCGTCGCTCGCGGCGCGGAGGCGCTCGACGACGCGACCGTCGACGCCGACACCACGGTCGTCGTGACGTCGACCGACCTTCTCGGCGAGAGCACGATCGACCGGCTGCTCGCGCGCGTCGGCAGCGCACGCCTGGTCCTGGTCGAGCCCGGCCCCGGCACGACGCAGGCGTTCGGGATCACCGAGCTGCCCTCCGCGGTCACGTTCGACGGGGCGCGGCCGGCCGACTGCGCGGACCCGACGTACGACGGGCTGTCGGTGCAGGTCGACCGCGCGGTCGAGTACCCCGTCGCCGACGGCTGCTTCGGCGGCCAGGAGGGCGCGCTGCTCTCCGAGCCGCGACCGGGTGTGGTGCTGTTCGGCGCGGGTGACGCGCTCAGCAACGACCAGGTGCTGCGCTCCGACAACGCCGCCGTGGCGCTGCGGCTGCTGGGCCAGGACGACCACCTCGTCTGGTACGTCCCCTCCCTCGACGACCTCACCGGCGACGACGGGGTGAGCCTGGCGACCCTGCTGCCGAGCTGGCTCAGGCCCTCGCTCTGGATCCTCGCTCTCGCCGTGATCGCGCTGCTGGTGTGGCGATCGCGCCGGCTCGGCGCGCTGGCGACCGAGCCGCTCCCGGTCGTCGTGAAGGCGATCGAGACGACGCGGAGCCGCGGCCGGCTCTACCGCAGGGCGGGCGACCGCGCCCATGCTGCTGCTGTCCTCCGCGCCGCTGCCCGGGTGCGCGCGGCCGACCGGTTGCAGCTCGGCTCCCGACCTGACCCGGAGGCCCTCGTGCGCGACCTGGCCCGACACACGGGTCGCCCGGTCGAGGAGATCGAGGGCCTGATCGGGACCAGCGCCCCTCCTCCCGCCACCGACCACGACCTGATCAACCTGGCCGGCCACCTGGCCGAGCTCGACAGAGAGGTACGCCGACCATGACCGAGACTCCATCGGGAGACGCACGGGAGCGGCTCGCCGCCGTACGCACCGAGGTCGCCAAGGCCGTCGTCGGCCAGGACGCCGCGGTGTCCGGCCTCCTGGTCGCGCTGCTCTGCGGCGGGCACGTGCTGATGGAGGGTGTGCCCGGCGTCGCGAAGACGCTGCTGGTGCGCAGCCTCGCGGGCGCGCTGTCCGTCGACACCCGCCGGGTGCAGTTCACCCCCGACCTGATGCCGGGGGACATCACGGGGTCGATGGTGATCGACAGCCGGCAGGGCGAGCTCAGCTTCCGCGAGGGGCCGATCTTCACCAACCTGCTGCTGGCGGACGAGATCAACCGAACGCCGCCGAAGACCCAGTCCGCGCTGCTCGAGGCGATGGAGGAGGGCCAGGTCTCCGTCGACGGGGTCTCGCGACCTCTGCCGCAGCCGTTCCTGGTCGCGGCGACGCAGAACCCGGTGGAGTACGAGGGCACCTACCCGCTCCCCGAGGCCCAGCTCGACCGGTTCCTGCTCAAGGTCGTGCTCCCGATCCCGGACCGCGAGTCCGAGATGGAGATCCTGCGCCGGCACGCCGCCGGCTTCGACCCGCGCGACATCGCCGGGGCCGGCGTGCAGCCTGTCGCGGGCGCTGCCGACATCGCGGCCGGTCGCGAGGCGGTCGGCCGGGTGCAGGTGAGCCCGGAGGTCACCGGCTACATCGTCGACATCGCCCGGGCGACGCGCGACTCGCCGTCCCTCTCCCTGGGCGTGAGCCCGCGCGGCGCGACCGCCCTGCTCCGGTCGGCACGCGCCTGGGCCTGGCTGACCGGGCGCGACTTCGTGACCCCGGACGACGTGAAGGCGCTCGCCCACGCCACCTTGGTGCACCGGCTCGGGCTCCGGCCCGAGGCCGAGCTCGAGGGCGTCGACGTCGCGCAGGTGCTCGCCTCCGCGCTCGGCTCGGTGCCGGTGCCGAGATAGTCCATGTCGATCTCCGGTCGCGTCCCGCTGCTGCTCCTGCTGGGAGTGGTGCCGGTCGTGCTGCGCCCGGAGATGGGCACGGTGTGGCTGTGGGTCCTGGCGATCGCGCTGCTCGTCTCGGTCGACGTCCTGCTCGCGCCGTCGCCGTCCGCGCTCACCCTGGAGCGCCCGGCCGTCGGCACCGTCCGGCTCGGCCACCCGACCGAGACCCGCGTGGTGGTGTCGAACCCGTCGCGCCGGCGGGTGCGAGGCGTCCTGCGCGACGCCTGGCAGCCGAGCGCCGGAGCGAGCGACAACCGGCACCGCTTGTCGCTGTCGCCGGGCGACCGGCTCGTGGTGCGGACGCCGTTGCTCCCCCGGCGGCGCGGTGACCTCCAGGCGACCGGGGTGACCCTGCGGCTGCGCGGTCCGCTCGGCCTGGCCGCCCGGCAGCGCACCCGGGTCGTCCCCGGCACGGTCCGCTCGCTGCCGCCCTTCGAGTCGCGCAAGCACCTGCCGAGCCGGCTGGCCCGCTTGCGCGACCTCGACGGCCGGGCCGCGATCCGGGTCCGTGGTCAGGGCACCGAGTTCGACTCGCTGCGCGAGTACGTGCGCGGGGACGACGTACGGTCCATCGACTGGCGCGCGAGCGCCCGCAACCGCAACGTCGTGGTGCGCACCTGGCAGCCCGAGCGCGACCGCCGGGTCGTCCTGGTGCTCGACACCTCGCGCACCTCGGCCGGCCGGGTCGGGGACGTGCCGCGGCTCGACTCCGCGATGGACGCGGCCCTGCTGCTGGCCGCCCTCGCCGCACGGGCCGGCGACCGGATCGACTTCGTCGCGGGCGACCGGCGCGTGCGCAGCCGGGTGAGGTCGGCAGGGGCGCGCGACGTCGCCGCCACCCTCCAGGACGTGATGGCCGACCTCGAGCCCGTGATCGCCGAGGCCGACTGGGGAGCGCTGGCCGGCGCGGTCACCGGCCTGGGTCGGCAGCGGGCCCTCGTCGTGCTGCTGACGCCGCTCGAGCCGTCCGCGGTCGAGGAGGGGCTGCTTCCCGTGCTGCCGACGCTCACCAAGCACCACCGGGTGGTGCTCGCCTCGGTGCGCGACCCTGAGCTCGAGCGACTGGCCGGCGCCCGCGACACCCTCGACGAGGTGTACGACGCGGCGGCCGCCGAGCAGGTCATCGGACGTCGCCGCCACACAGGACGGCTCCTCGGCGCACTCGGGGTCGACGTGATCGACGCCGACGCCGAGCGACTCCCGCCGGCGCTCGCCGACCACTACCTCAGCCTCAAGGCCCGCGGGCTCCTGTGAATGTTGAGTCGAGACTTCCGTCGGTCGAATCGAGACATTCGTACGACGGAAGTCTCGATTCGACTGACGGAAGTCTCGATTCGACCTAGGCCTGGGTGGCGACGCGGTCCTCGAGCAGGGCCGCGTCGATGTCACCGGTGGCCCCGCGGTGGAACGCGGCGCGACCGAGCACGAACACGTAGGCCAGGAAGACCGCCTCGGCCAGGACGCCGATGCCGACCCGCGCCCACGTGGGCAACGGCGACGGGGTCACGAACGCCTCGATCATACCGCTGACGAACAGCACCGCGACCAGACCGAGCGCGACCGTCCCCGCCGTACGCCCCTCGCGCGCCAGCGACTGCGCCCGGGTCAGCTCGCCGGGCTCGACCCAGGACCAGAAGAGCCGGAGCCCGACGCCGCCGGCGACGAACACGGCGGTCAGCTCGAGGATCCCGTGCGGGAGGATCAGGCCCCAGAAGTGGCCCGCGTGGCCGTGCCGGATCATGATCGAGCCGATGATCGCGAGGTTCGCGATGTTGGAGTAGAGCAGGTAGATCACCGGGAAGCCGAGCACGCCGAGCGCCAGGCAGAGCGCCGTCACCCATGCGTTGTTGACCCAGACCTGCGCGGCGAAGTGACTGGCGGCGTAGGTGCTGTAGTAGTCCTCGAAGTCGTGGTTGACGAGCTGGTCGACCTCCTGCGGAGACAGGAGGCTCTGCTCCACGTTGGGATGCGCGAGCAGCCACAGGATCATCACGGCGGTGACGAGCACGCTCCCCGCGAGCGTGCCGAGCCACCACCACCGCAGCCGGTAGAGCGCCGCGGGGAAGCGCTCGACGAAGAAGGTCCGCACGCCACGCCAGGTCCCGGTGCGGGTGCCGGCCGCCCGGTTGCGCGCGCGGGCCAGGAGCGAGGACAGGTGGGCGATCAGCGACGCGTCCGGCGCCGAGGTGCGTACGACGGAGAGGTGGGTCGCGACCTGCTGGTAGCGCTCGACGAGCTCGTCGGCCTCGGTGCCGGTCAGTCGTCGCTGACGGGTCAGCTGCTCGAGCCGCTGCCACTCGCGCGAGTGCGCTGCGACGTAGGCGTCGAGGTCCATGCGCCGACCCTAGACTCACCCTCGATGGCGGCTCACGAGTACGCGACCCTCACGACCGACGACCTCGTCACCGGCGAGGCGGTCGCCCTCGACCTGCCCCCGGCGAGCCTGGGTCCGCGGATGGCGTCCGGCCTCATCGACGTGACCCTCACGATCATCCTGCTGATCGCCCTCGTCCTGGGCCTCGCCGTCGCCGCGGTGCACACCGACGAGGCCCTGGTCCAGGTCGCGATCCTCGCCTCGACCATCGTCTCGCTGGTCGTCTTCCCGACCGCACTCGAGACGCTGACGCGGGGCCGGACCGTGGGCAAGATGGCGCTCGGGCTGCGCACGGTCCGCGACGACGCCGGGCCGATCTCCTTCCAGCACGCGTTCGTGCGCGCGTTGGTCGGCGTCGTCGAGATCTACGCGTTCTTCGGCGGCCCGGCCTTCTTCTCCGCACTGCTCAGCTCGCGCGGCAAGAGGCTCGGCGACTTCGCGGCCGGCACGTACGTCGTCCGCGACCGGGTCCGCCTCCAGCTGGCTCGGCCGACCCCGATGCCGCCGCAGCTCGCGCACTGGGCGGCCGCCGCCGACATGGCCTCGCTGCCGACCGGCCTCGCCCTCGCCGTACGCCAGTTCCTGGGTCGGCTCCCGCAGATCGACCCGGCGTCGCGCGCCGCGATCGGTGGCCGGCTGGCGGCCGCCGTGAGCGAGTACGTCGCTCCCGCGCCGCCGCCCGGCACGCCACCGGAGGCCTACCTCGCAGCGGTGGTGGCCGCTCGCCGCGACCGCGACGGGGCCAGGCTGGCGCGCGAGGACGCGCTGCGCCGCCGGCTCACCGCTCGTCGATGAGGACGACCCGCGCGTTCACACCCGAGGACTTTTCATGGGGGAGCATGGATCCATGACCGACGTGCAGACCCTGTGGGACTTCGACGACCCGGCCGGCTCCGAGGCGCGCTTGCGAGAGGCGGCCGACATCGCCGAGGGCACGGACCGGTTGGTGCTGCTGACCCAGGTCGCCCGGGCGCTCGGCCTCCAGGAGAGGTACGACGAGGCGCACGGCGTGCTCGACGACCTCGCCGTCAGCGACGACGAGGTCGTGGTCCGGGTGTCTCTCGAGCGGGGACGGCTGTTCCGGTCCGCTGGTGACGCCGAGGCCGCCCGACCGCACTTCGACGCCGCCGAGCGGACCGCTGCCACGGCCGGGCTCGACGCGCTGCGGGTCGACGCGATCCACATGCAGGCGCTGGTGGCCGCCGCCCCCGAGGACCAGCTGGCCCTCACCTACCGAGCGCTCGAGGTCGCGTCGCACTCGCGCGACCAGGGGGCACGCGACTGGGACGCGTCCCTGCTCAACAACATCGGCATGGTGCACGCCGACGCGGGCGACTTCGCCGAGGCGCTGTCGGACTTCGAGCAGGCGCTGACCGCTCGGGAGCGGATCGGCGACCCCGAACGGACCCGGGTCGCCCGGTGGATGGTCGCCTGGGCGCTGCGCAACCTCGGTCGGACCTCCGACGCGCTCGCGATGCAGCGCGAGATCAAGGCGGAGCTGGACGCGGAGGGCCGCTCCGACCCCCACGTGGACGCCGAGCTGGAGCTGCTCGCGGACTGACGCGGACCGCAAGTTCTGCGGTTCGGGAGGCCCTCAACGGGACGTCTAGGGAGCGCGAACCGGTCGAGACCGGCTGGTGTCCGTTTCTGAGCGGGTGGAGATCGTCCGGTCGGAAGCCGCACACGGCCCGGTTCGTCCGGTAGTGGGAGCGTTCCCATTGAAATGTGACGCGCGTTACAGAACCGTTACCGATCCGCCTTGACGTAACCCTGCGTAAACGTTTGCATCAGGACCGACGGAGCGGGTTATCGGGCACGCGGACCTAGACGGACCTGCTGAAAAACGCAGAGAGGAATGCACGAATGCGATCACGCAACACGCGCCGAGGGATGGCGGCTGCCGCCGCTCTCGTGAGCGCGGGACTCGTTCTTGCTGGCTGTGCCAGCGACAGCGAGGGCAGCAGCACGGTCAGTGGCACCTGGCCCGGAGAGGGCAAGTCCGAGTGTGCCGACCTGCAGCAGCTCGCCGACTTCGGCGACCTGACCGGCAAGTCGATCTCGGTCTACACCTCGATCGTGGCCCCTGAGGACCAGCCGCACATCGACTCGTGGAAGCTCTTCACCACCTGCACGGGCGCGACTCCGAAGTACGAAGGCTCCAAGGAGTTCGAGGCCCAGCTGCAGGTGCGGGTCCAGGCCGGCAACCCGCCGGACATCGCCTACGTCCCCCAGCCGGGTCTGCTCCAGACGCTCGTCGGCACGGGCAAGGTCGTCGAGGCGCCCTCGCAGGTGTCCGACAACGTGGACAAGTGGTTCGGTGACGACTGGCGCTCCTACGGCAGCGTCGACGACAAGCTGTACGCCGCACCGCTGGGCGCCAACGTGAAGTCGTTCGTCTGGTACTCCCCCAAGATGTTCGCCGACAACGGCTGGGACATCCCCAAGACCTGGGACGACATGATCGCCCTCTCCGACAAGATCGCGGCGTCGGGCATCAAGCCCTGGTGCGCCGGCTTCGAGTCCGGCGAGGCGACCGGCTGGACCGGCACCGACTGGCTCGAGGACGTCCTGCTCCGCTCGGCGGGCCCGGACGTCTACGACCAGTGGGTCTCGCACGACATCCCGTTCAACGACCCGAAGATCGCGGACGCCCTCGACACCGTCGGCGGCATCCTCAAGAACGACAAGTACGTCAACGGCGGCATCGGTGACGTCTCGTCGATCGCCACGACGGCGTTCCAGGACGGCGGCCTGCCGATCCTCGACGGCAAGTGCGCCCTGCACCGCCAGGCGAGCTTCTACGCGGCCAACTGGCCGGAGGGCACCGACGTCTCCGACAACGGCGACGTCTTCGCCTTCTACCTGCCGCCGATCAGCTCCGACTTCGGCAACCCGGTCCTCGGTGGTGGCGAGTTCGTCGCCGCGTTCGACGACCGCCCCGAGGTGCAGGCGTTCCAGACCTACCTGTCGACCGACGTGTGGGCCAACGAGAAGGCCAAGGCCTCCCCGAACGGCGGCTGGGTCAGCGCCAACAAGGGTCTCGACGTCAACAACCTGGCCAGCCCGATCGACAAGCTGTCCGGCGAGATCCTGCAGGACCCCGACGCGGTCTTCCGCTTCGACGGTTCCGACATGATGCCCGGCGAGGTCGGTGCCGGTTCGTTCTGGACCGAGATGACCAACTGGATCACCGGCGAGAGCACGAAGGACGCGCTCGACAACATCGAGTCGTCCTGGCCGTCGTGATCGACGCCTGACCACGGCCGGGTCACGGGTGCTCACGCACCCGTGGCCCGGCCACCGTCGTACCACCATCCGGATCCACCCGGTCGTTGAGCCGCCGCTCACCGGCCCGAGCCATCGGGAGTGCCTGTATGTCGACAGGTGAGAAGTTCATCCAGATGTTCATCGTGATCGCGTTGTTCTTCGCGGTCGTCTCGGTGATCCTTCTGGCGACCCAACGTATGCGGAGCCGCAGCGGAGAGGTCGCCCAAGCCGCCGCCTTCGTGCTGCCAGCCGTCGCTCTGATCGCGATCGGCCTCCTCTACCCGGCCCTGACCAGCATCTACCAGTCGTTCTTCGACCGGACCGGTGACGGGTTCATCGGGCTGGACAACTACAAGACGATCTTCACCGACTCCGAGCAGCTGACCGTCCTGCGCAACACCGCCGCCTGGGTCATCCTGGTGCCCCTGGTGTCGACCGCGATCGGTCTCATCTACGCCGTCCTCATCGACCGCTCCCGCTTCGAGAAGTTCGCGAAGGCCCTCATCTTCCTGCCGATGGCGATCTCGCTGGTCGGCGCGTCGATCATCTGGAAGTTCGTCTACGACTACCGCGACCCGACCCAGGACCAGATCGGCATCGCGAACGCCGTGCTCAAGGGGCTCGGCTTCGACACCTACAAGTTCCTGCTCAACGACCCGTGGAACACCATCTTCCTGATCATCGTGATGATCTGGGTGCAGGTCGGTTTCGCGATGACGATCCTGTCGGCGTCGATCAAGGCGATCCCCGACGACATCGTCGAGGCGGCCCGGCTCGACGGAGCGACCGGCATGCAGCAGTTCCGCTACATCACCGTGCCGAGCATCCGCCCGTCGCTCATCGTCGTGGTCACCACGATCAGCATCACGACGCTCAAGGCCTTCGACGTCGTGCGCACCATGACGGGCGGCAACTTCAAGACCAGCGTGCTCGCCTACCAGTTCTACACCGAGTACTTCCGGTCGGCGAACCAAGGCCTGGCCACGGCGATCGCGACCGTGATCTTCCTGCTGGTCCTGCCGATCGTCATCTACAACGTCCGTCAGATGCGCAAGCTGGAGGCACGATGACCGCCGCGACCCCCAACCCCAGCGACCTCGGCGTCGCACCCGGGCCCGAGCCGGTCTCGACCAGCGCCAGGAAGGCGCTCAGCTCCCCGTGGGCCTCGCTGGCCGCCGTCGTGATCGCGGTCCTGTGGACCATCCCGACGCTCGGCCTGCTGATCACGTCGTTCCGCCCGGAGAGCGACATCACCTCGAGCGGCTGGTGGACCTTCTTCACCAACCCCAACGTGACGATGTCCAACTACGACGAGGTGCTGCACGGCAGCGACACCAACTTCGCGACGTACTTCGTCAACTCGATCGTGATCACGCTGCCGGCGGTGATCATCCCGATCAGCATCGCCACGCTCGCGGCGTACGCCTTCGTCTGGATGAAGTTCCCCGGCCGCGACTTCCTGTTCGTGGCGATCTTCGCCCTGCAGATCGTGCCGATCCAGGTCACGCTGATCCCGCTGCTCAAGCTCTACGTGCAGCCGCCGCTCAACCTGCAGCCGCTCGCCGGAGCGGATGCGCCCGGCGGTGGGTTCTACACGCTGTGGCTCTCGCACACGATCTTCGCGCTGCCCCTGGCGATCTACCTGCTCCACAACTTCATGAGCCAGATCCCCGGCGAGCTGATCGAGTCGGCGCGGGTCGACGGCGCCGGTCACGTGCAGATCTTCACGCGGATCATGCTGCCGCTGATGGCGCCGGCGATCGCGGCGTTCGCGATCCTGCAGTTCCTGTGGGTGTGGAACGACCTGCTCGTCGCCATCACCTTCGGTAGCCCGAACACGTTCCCGGTGACGGCCCGTCTCGCCGAGCTCTCGGGCACGCGAGGCAGCGACTGGTTCCTGCTGTCCGCGGGCGCTTTCGTCTCGCTCATCGTGCCGCTGGTCGTCTTCCTGTCGCTGCAGCGCTACTTCGTGCGCGGCCTGCTGGCCGGAAGCGTGAAGGGCTAGGGCCCCTGAGGCGACTCAGACAGAGGCGGCGATGTGCGCGGCAAGCCAGTGATAGGACGCCTTGGGCGTCCGGGTGAGGTCCGTGGGGTCCACGTGGACGACTCCGAACGTCTTCGTGTACCCCTCGGCCCACTCGAAGTTGTCGAGCAGCGTCCAGACGATGTAGCCGCGCACGTCGGCGCCCGCCTCACGGGCTCGACGGGTGGCGCCGATGTGGTCGTCGAGGTAGCCGATCCGGTCCTGGTCGTCGAGCGAGGTGTCGGGGTAGGCCGCGCCGTTCTCGGTCACCATGATCGGCAGGCCGGTGCGCTTGTGGGTGTCGACGAGGAGCTCCTCGAGCCCGTAGGCGTCGACCTCCCAGCCGATGTCGGTGCGCGGCTCGCGGACCACGAACGAGACCGGGGTCGCACCCGGGTAGGCCTCGACCTCGGGGTGCCGGGCGAGCGTCGGGTCGGCCAGCGTCGGGCGGAACGGCGTGTAGTAGTTGACCCCTATCCAGTCGGCCGAGCCGCGGACCAGGTCCAGGTCGCCGTCGCGCACCAGCGTGGGGTCGGCCAGCTCGGGCGCGACCCGCAGCAGGCCCTCGTCGTACGCACCGTCGACCAGGGGGCCGAGCCACACCCGGTTGCGGACGGCGTCGAGCTCGTCGGCCGCCTGGGCGGCCTCGGGGGTCTCCGGCCAGAACGGCGCGAGGTTGTGGACGATGCCGAGGTCGGTCACGCCGGCCTCGTGGAGGCGAGCGGCCGCCAGGCCGTGCCCGAGGTTGAGGTGGTGGGCCGCGCGGTGGCCGGCGCCACCCTCCTTGCGGCCGGGGGCGTGCACACCCGCGGAGTAGCCGAGGTAGGCAGCGCACCACGGCTCGTTGTGGGTGGCCCAGACCTTGACCCGGTCACCGAGCCGCTCGTGGACCACCGTCGCGTAGTCGGCGAACGCCTCGGCCGTCTCGCGGACCGGCCAGCCGCCGCGGTCCTCCAGCGCCTGCGGCAGGTCCCAGTGGTAGAGCGTCGCGGTCGGGTTGATGCCGCGCGCGAGCGCAGCGTCGACCAGCCGGTCGTAGTAGTCCAGGCCGCGCGTCTCGACCCGGCCGGTGCCCTCGGGCATGATCCGCGGCCAGCTGACCGAGAAGCGGTACCACGCGGCGTTCATGCCGGCGACGAGGTCGAGGTCCTCCTCGTAGCGGTGGTAGGAGTCGCACGCGACGGAGCCGTCCCGACCGTCCTTCGTGGCACCCGGGCGCTGGGCGAAGGTGTCCCAGATGGAGGGGCCGCGGCCGTCCTCGGCCGCCGCTCCCTCGATCTGGTACGCCGCGGTCGCGGCACCGAATGCCAGGGTGGAGCCGTCCGGGAGATGCACAGTCATGGGCACCACCGTAGTCGCTCGGAGGAGAAAGTGGGAGCGCTCCCGCTGTGACCAGCATCAAGGACGTCGCCCGTGACGTCGACATGTCCACCGCGACCGTGTCCCGCGCGCTGCGCGGCCTGCCCGGCGTCTCCGAGGAGACCCGGGAGCGGGTGATGGAGGTGGCACGCCGGCTCGGCTACGTGCCGTCGCCGAGCGCGGCCGGGCTCGCCACCGGACAGACCCGGACGGTCGCGGTGATCGTGCCGTTCGTGACCCAG
This sequence comes from Nocardioides pollutisoli, assembly GCF_040045055.1. Classification (NCBI taxonomy): domain Bacteria; kingdom Bacillati; phylum Actinomycetota; class Actinomycetes; order Propionibacteriales; family Nocardioidaceae; genus Nocardioides; species Nocardioides pollutisoli. The sequence continues at coordinate 2,435,724 of NZ_JBDZDU010000001.1, read as the reverse complement.
TGGTTCTTCGCGGCCGTCGTCCAGGGAGCCGAGGAGCTCCTGCGCGAGCGGGGCTACGACCTGCTGCTCTACAACCTCGCCGGCGACGCGTCGGCACGCCACCGGGTCTTCGAGACCAACCTGCTGACCAAGCGCGTCGACGCGGTCCTGGTGCTGAGCCTCAAGCCCAGCCACGACGAGATGGTGCGGCTGACCGAGCTCGGCCGACCGGTGACGATCGTCGGCGCCGACCTGCCCGGCTGGTCGACGGTGCGGATCGACGACGAGGAGGCGGCGTCCACCGCCACCCAGCACCTGGTCGACCTCGGCCACCAGCGCATCGCCTACGTGGGCGGCGCGACGGAGGGCGTCCTCGACTTCACCGCCCCCTCAGCGCGACTGATGGGCTACCGGCGCACCCTCGAGCACGCCGGGCTGTCGCACGACCAGGCGCTCGAGTCGGACGGCGCGTTCACGGTCGCGGGCGGCCTGCGCGCCGGTCGCGAGCTGCTCTCGCGCGCCGACCGCCCGACCGCCGTCTTCGCCGCCTCGGACGAGATGGCCATCGGCGTCCTGCGGGCCGCACGGGAGCTCGGGCTCCGGGTGCCCGAGGACATCTCGGTCGTCGGCATCGACGACCACGAGATGGCCAGCTACTTCGACCTGACGACGGTCGCGCAGCCCGTGCACGAGCAGGGTCGGGTCGCGGCGACCCAGGTGCTGGCCGGTCTCGCCGGCGGAGACTGGGCGCCGGAGCAGGTGATCCTGCCGACCCAGCTGGTCGTGCGTCGTACGACGGCAGCGCCTCAGCGGCGCACGTAGGCCAGGTCGGTGATCTCCCGGTCGGCGGCGAGCCCCTTGCGCTCGAACTTCGTGACCGGCCGCTCGGCCCAGCGCTCCACCACCCCGCCGGTCAGCAGCGGCTCGGCGTCGAGCACCTCGACCATCTGCTCGGCGTAGTCGGCCCAGTCGGTCGCCAGGCGCCACTCGGCGCCGACCGCCAGCCGGCTCGCGGCCAGGCGGGCGAAGTCGGGCGAGACGAGGCGGCGCTTGTGGTGGCGCTTCTTGTGCCACGGGTCCGGGAAGAAGACCCAGAGCCCGGCCAGGGTGTCGGGCTCGACGAGGTGCTCGAGCGACCACACGGCGTCGACGCTGAGCATCCGCACGTTGGTGAGCCCGGCGGCGCCGATGCGACCCAGGGTGTCGGCGACGCCGGGTCGCCAGACCTCGAGGGCGACGACGTCGTGGTCGGGGCGGGCGGCGGCGAGCTCGACGGTCGACTCGCCGATGCCCGAGCCGATCTCGACGATCAGCGGCGCCTCGCGACCGAACGCACCCGCGAGCGAGAACGCCGGCTCGTCGACGGCCTCGTCGGGCAACCACCACCGCTCGGCGTACGCCGTCCACGCCTCCTGCTGGCGCGGGGTGAACCGGCTCCCCCGTCGGGAGTAGCTCAGCACCTCGCGCACCCGCTGGCCGTCGTCGGTCAGCTTGTGGTGCGGGCGCGCCGGTCGGACGCCTTCGTCGCTCATGGGCAGTATCTTCCCAAGCATGATCGACCGGACTCGACTCACCTCCCTGCGAGCGGCCGAGGAGGAGCGCTTCGTCTCGCTCCACCCCCGCTCGGCCCAGCTGTCCGAGCAGGCTCGCGGCCCGCTCCTCGCCGGCGTCCCGATGCCCTGGATGACCCGGTGGCCCGGGGCGTTCCCGCTCTTCTTCGAGTCCGCGAGCGGCGCCCGGCTCGTCGACGTCGACGGGATCGAGTACGTCGACCTCTGCCTCGGTGACACCGGCGCGATGACGGGACACGGTCTCCCGCAGGTCGCCGACGCGATCGCCGCGCGGGCGCGCACCGGCATCACCACGATGCTGCCCTCGGCCGACGCCGTGTGGGTCGGCGAGGAGCTGGCCCGCCGCTTCGGGCTGCCGTCGTGGCAGCTGGCGATGTCGGCGACCGACGCCAACCGGTTCGTGCTGCGCTTCGCCCGTCACCTGACCGGCCGGCCGCGGATCGCGGTGTTCGACTGGTGCTACCACGGCACGGTCGACGAGACGCTCGCGATCCTCGACGGGGACCGGGTCGTGCCGCGGCCCGGCGCGATGGGACCGCAGGTCGACGTCGCGGTGACGACCGCGGTGGTGCCCTTCAACGACCTCGAGGCGCTCGACCGTCGCCTCGCGCACGGCGACGTGGCCTGCCTGCTGATGGAGCCGGCACTGACCAACATCGGCATCGTGCTGCCCGACGAGGGCTACCTCGCCGGGGTGCGCGAGGTGACCCGGCGCCACGACGTCCTGCTGGTCATCGACGAGACCCACACGCTGTGCGCCGGGCCGGGCGGCTGCACGGCCGCGTGGGGGCTGGAGCCGGACTTCGTCGTGGTCGGCAAGCCGATCGGCGGGGGCATCCCGTGCGCGGCGTACGGCATGTCGGCCGAGGTCGCCGGCCGGCTCCTCGGCCCGATGGTCGAGGCGGAGGTCGACGTGTCCGGCATCGGTGGCACGCTCACCGCCAACGCGCTCGCGACGGCAGCCATCCGCGCGACCCTGTCGACCTGCCTGCGCGAGGAGGACTTCGCGGTCGCCGTACCCCTGGCCGAGCGGTTCACCGACGGCGTCGCCGGCGTGATCGCCGAGCACGGTCTCGACTGGCACGTGCAGCGCCTCGGCTGCCGCGCGGAGTACTGGTTCTGCCCGCCGCCTCGAGACGGTGCTGCCGCCGCGGCCGCGACCGACGAGGAGCTGGAGGCCTTCCTCCACCTGTGGTGCCTCAACCGGGGCGTGCTGCTCACGCCGTTCCACAACATGGCGCTGTTCAGCCCGCACCACTCCGAGGCCGACGTCGACCGCCACACCGAGGTCTTCGGCGCGGCGATCGCAGCTCTCACATCAGGAACGTGAAGAGCGGCGATCCGGGCGGCACCCGCTCGATGGTGAGCGGGCTGGTCTCCATCCGGTCGAGCAGGCCGGCCAGGTTGGCGGCGCTCTCGAGCTCGATGCCGACCAGCGCCGGGCCGGTCTCACGGTTGTTCTTCTTGACGTAGTCGAAGACCACGATGTCCTCGGACTCGCTGAGCACGTCGTCGAGGAAGTGGCGCAGCGCGCCGGGCTCCTGCGGGAACGACACCAGGAAGTAGTGGCGCAGGCCCTGGTGGACCAGCGAGCGCTCGACGATCTCGCCGTAGCGGCTCACGTCGTTGTTGCCACCCGAGACGATGCACACGACCGCGCCGTCCTCCGGGAAGGTGCCCGCCAGCTCGCGTACGGCGGCGCTGGCGAGCGCCCCGGCGGGCTCGGCGATGATCCCGTCGACCTGGTAGAGGTCGAGCATCTCCGTGCAGACCGCGCCCGCGTCGATCGTGACGACGTCGTCCACCAGGTCGCGCACGAGCGGGTACGTGAGGTCGCCGACCCGGCCGACGGCCGCGCCGTCGACGAACGTGTCCACCTCGGGCAGCAGGACCGGTCCGCCCGCGGCGAGGGCCGCGGTCATGCTGGCCGCGCCGTCCGGCTCGACGCCGATGATCCGGACGCCCGGGTGGCGCTCGCGCAGCCACGCCGCGAGGCCCGCGACCAGACCGCCGCCGCCGAGCGGGGCGATCACGGTGTGGACCGGCGTCCGCGCCTGCTCCATCAGCTCGACCGCGATCGTGCCCTGGCCCGCGATGGTGCGCAGGTCGTCGAAGGGCGGCACGTAGACCGCGCCGGTCAGCTCCGAGTCGACGAGCGCCGCTGCGCCGGCGACGTCGTACGAGCTGCCCTCGACGATCAGCTCGACCCGGCCCTCACCCAGCGCGAGGATCCGCTGCCGCTTCTGGCGGGGCGTGTTGCTCGGGACGTAGACCCGACCCTGGACGCCCAGCTGCGCACAGCTCCACGCGAGTCCCTGGCCGTGGTTGCCGGCGCTCGCGCAGACCACCCCGCGGGCGCGCTCGGCGTCGGTCAGGCCGCTGATCAGGTGGTAGGCGCCGCGCACCTTGTAGGAGCGGGTCAGCTGGCGGTTCTCCCGCTTGAGCAGGACCGTCGAGCCGATCAGGTCGCTCAGCCGGACGCTGTGCTCGAGCTCGGTCCGGCGTACGACGGGGCGCAGCACCTCGGCCGCCGCCTCCACCGCTGCCGCGTCCACGCTCGCTTCGCTCACCCGACGACCCTAGGGGATGCAGAACGGCCCCGGACCGTGAGGTCCGGGGCCGTTCTGGTTGCTTCAACCGGTCAGTGACCGGCGGTGATCACTTGGCGATCTCGGTGACCCGGCCGGCATCGGGCTGATCCGGCCACCCTGGGTGGCCGCTCAACGCCGATGGCCCCGAACCTTGCGGTTCGAGGCCATCGGTGAGTGCTTCAACCGGTCATCGACCGGCGGTGATCACTTGGTGATCTCGGTGACCCGGCCGGCATCAGGTTGAGCCGGCCACCCTGGGTGACCGCTCAACGCCGATGGCCCCGAACCTTGCGGTTCGAGGCCATCGGTGAGTGCTTCAACCGGTCAGTGACCGGCGGTGATCACTTGGTGATCTTGGTGACCCGGCCGGCATCGGGCTGAGCCGGCCACCCTGGGTGGCCGCTCAACGCCGATGGCCCCGAACCTTGCGGTTCGAGGCCATCGGTGAGTGCTTCAACCGGTCAGTGACCGGCGGTGATCACTTGGTGATCTTGGTGACCCGGCCGGCGCCGACAGTGCGGCCACCCTCGCGGATCGCGAAGCGGAGACCCTCGTCCATGGCGATGGGCTGGATCAGCTCCACCGACATCTCCGTGTTGTCGCCGGGCATGACCATCTCGGTGCCCTCAGGGAGGGTCACGACGCCGGTCACGTCCGTCGTACGGAAGTAGAACTGCGGGCGGTAGTTGTTGAAGAACGGCGTGTGACGGCCGCCCTCCTCCTTCGAGAGGATGTAGACGTTCGCCTCGAAGTTGGTGTGCGGGGTCGTGGTGCCCGGCTTGATGACGACCATGCCGCGCTCGATGTCCTCGCGCTTGGTGCCACGAAGCAGGAGACCGACGTTCTCGCCGGCCTGGCCCTCGTCGAGCAGCTTGCGGAACATCTCGACGCCGGTGACGGTCGACTTCTGAGCAACCTCGCGGATGCCGATGATCTCGACCTCCTCGCCGACCTTGACGATGCCGCGCTCGATACGACCGGTGATGACGGTGCCACGACCGGTGATCGTGAAGACGTCCTCGACGGGCATGAGGAACGGCTTGTCCGTCTCACGCTCGGGGGTCGGGATGGCCTCGTCGACAGCGTTCATCAGCTCGAGGATCGAGTCGCCCCACTTGGCGTCGCCCTGCAGCGCCGGGAAGGCAGCCACGCGGACGACCGGGATGTCGTCGCCGTCGAACTCGTACTCGGAGAGGAGCTCGCGCACCTCCATCTCGACGAGCTCGATGAGCTCCTCGTCGTCGACCATGTCGCACTTGTTGAGCGCCACGACCAGGGCCGGCACGCCGACCTGGCGGGCGAGCAGCACGTGCTCACGCGTCTGCGGCATCGGACCGTCGGTGGCGGCAACCACGAGGATCGCGCCGTCCATCTGGGCCGCACCGGTGATCATGTTCTTGATGTAGTCGGCGTGACCAGGGCAGTCGACGTGCGCGTAGTGGCGCGCCTCGGTCTGGTACTCGACGTGCGCGATCGAGATCGTGATGCCGCGCTGACGCTCCTCGGGAGCCTTGTCGATCTCGTCGAACGCCGAAGCAGCGTTGAGATCGGGGTACTTGTCATGCAGCACCTTGGTAATCGCCGCCGTCAGCGTCGTCTTACCGTGGTCGATGTGACCGATGGTGCCGATGTTGACGTGCGGCTTGGTCCGCTCGAACTTCGCCTTAGCCACTGGGGCTCCTCCTGTGTGGGTTGTAACTTGACTCGTACAAGTTGTGCTTGCCGAGGGTCCGGACGAGTACTACTCGCCGCGGACCTTCTTGATGATCTCGTCGGCGATGTTCGTGGGAACCTCGGCGTACGAGTCGAACTCCATCGAGTACGAAGCCTGACCGGAGGTCTTGGACCTCAGGTCGCCAACGTACCCGAACATCTCTGAGAGCGGCACGAGGGCGTTGATGACCATGTCACCGTGACGCTCCTCCTGTGCCTGGATCTGTCCGCGACGGCTGTTGATGTCGCCGATGACCGTGCCGAGGAACGAGTCGGGCGTGGTGACCTCGACGGCGAACATCGGCTCGAGCAGGACGGGCTTGGCCATGCGGGCGGCCTCCTTGAAGGCCTGGTTGCCGGCGATCTTGAACGCGAGCTCCGACGAGTCGACGTCGTGGTAGGCGCCGTCCTCGAGCGAGAACTTCACGTCGACCATCGGGTAGCCGGCGAGCACGCCGAACTCCATGGCGTCCTGACCACCCTGGTCGACCGACGGGATGTACTCGCGCGGCACGCGACCACCGGACACGTTGTTGACGAACTCGTAGCCCGCACCGGTGCCCGTCTCGGGGTCGATGTTGGGGCCGAGCGAGACGACGACCTTCGCGAACTGACCAGAACCACCGGTCTGCTTCTTGTGGGTGTAGCTGTGGTTCTTGACCTCCTTGCGGAGGGTCTCGCGGTAGGCGACCTGCGGCTTGCCGACGGTGGCCTCGACGCGGAACTCGCGCTTCATCCGGTCGACGAGGATCTCCAGGTGGAGCTCGCCCATGCCGGCGATGATCGTCTGACCGGTCTCCTCGTCGGACTTGACCGTGAAGGTCGGGTCCTCGTCGGAGAGACGCTGGATCGCGGTGCCCAGCTTCTCCTGGTCGCTCTTCGTCTTGGGCTCGATCGCGACCTCGATCACCGGGGCCGGGAACGTCATCGACTCGAGGATGACCTGGTTGCTGGGGTCGGACAGCGTGTGACCCGTCTTGGTGTCCTTGAGACCCATGACGGCCACGATCTGGCCGGCGCCGACCGACGCGATCTCCTCACGCTTGTTGGCGTGCATCTGGTAGACCTTGCCGATCCGCTCCTTGCGGCCGTTGACCGAGTTGACCACGGTCGAGCCGGCCTCGAGCTTGCCCGAGTAGACCCGGACGTAGATCAGCTTGCCGAGGTGCGGGTCGGTCGCGATCTTGTAGGCCAGACCGGAGAACGGCTCGTCGTCGGAGGGGAGACGCTTGATCTCCTTCTCCTCGTCGCGCGGGTCGTGACCGATGATCGCGTCGATGTCGAGCGGCGACGGCAGGTACTTGACGACCGCGTCGAGCAGGGGCTGGACGCCCTTGTTCTTGAACGCGGTGCCGCAGAGGACCGGGTTGAGCTTGTCGGCGAGGGTGGCGCGACGGATCGCGGCCTCGAGCTCCTCGACGGTGAAGTCCTCACCCTCGAGGAACTTCTCCATGATCGCGTCGTCGGCGTCAGCCAGCGTCTCGAGCAGCTTCTCGCGGTACTCGGCGGCCTGCTCGGCGAGCTCGGCCGGGATCTCCTCGACGACGTAGTCCTCGCCGATGGTGGTCTCGCCGCGCCAGACCAGCGCGCGCATGCCGACCAGGTCGACGACGCCGATGAAGTCGGACTCAGCACCGATCGGGAGCTGGAGGACCAGCGGGGTGGAGTTGAGGCGCTCGACCATCATGTCGACGCAGCGGAAGAAGTCAGCACCGGTGCGGTCGAGCTTGTTGACGAAGCACATCCGGGGCACGGAGTACTTGTTCGCCTGGCGCCACACCGTCATGGTCTGGGGCTCGACACCGGCGACACCGTCGAAGACGGCGACGGCGCCGTCGAGGACGCGCAGCGAGCGCTCGACCTCGGCGGTGAAGTCGACGTGACCCGGGGTGTCGATGATGTTGATCTGGTGGTTCTTCCACCAGCAGGTCGTCGCGGCGGACGTGATCGTGATGCCGCGCTCCTGCTCCTGCTCCATCCAGTCCATCGTGGCAGCGCCCTCGTGGACTTCACCGATCTTGTACGTGATGCCGGTGTAGAACAGGATGCGCTCGGTGGTGGTGGTCTTGCCGGCGTCGATGTGCGCCATGATGCCGATGTTGCGGACCTTGTTGAGGTCCGTGGTGATGTCGACAGCCACTGTTGTCAGCGTTCCTTAGAAAGAAAGTGGGATGCGGTGGGAGCAGGCGGCGCACCGGGGTGCGCCGCCGCCCGTGGTCACCAGCGGTAGTGCGCGAAGGCCTTGTTGGACTCGGCCATCTTGTGGGTGTCCTCGCGCTTCTTCACCGCGGCACCGAGGCCGTTGGAAGCGTCGAGGATCTCGTTCATGAGGCGCTCGTGCATCGTCTTCTCGCGACGGTCAGCGGCGTAGCCGACGAGCCAGCGCAGCGCGAGCGTGGTGCCACGCGTGCCCTTGACCTCGATCGGGACCTGGTAGGTCGCACCACCGACGCGGCGGGACTTGACCTCGATGGCCGGCTTCACGTTGTCGAGCGCACGCTTCAGCGTGACGACCGGGTCGGTACCGGTCTTCTCGCGGCAACCCTCGAGCGCGGTGTAGACGATGCGCTGAGCAACCTGCTTCTTGCCGTCCTGGAGCACCTTGGAGACGAGCTGGGAGACCAGCTGCGACCCGTAGACCGGGTCGATGTCGATAGGGCGCTTCGGAGCGGGACCCTTGCGCGGCATATCAGCTCTTCTCCTTCTTGGCGCCGTAGCGGCTGCGAGCCTGCTTACGGTTCTTGACGCCCTGGGTGTCGAGCGTGCCGCGGATGATCTTGTAACGGACACCGGGAAGGTCCTTCACCCGGCCGCCGCGGACGAGCACGATGGAGTGCTCCTGGAGGTTGTGACCGACGCCCGGGATGTAGGCCGTGACCTCGACGCCGCTGGAGAGACGCACGCGGGCGACCTTCCGGAGGGCGGAGTTCGGCTTCTTCGGGGTGGTGGTGTAGACGCGGGTGCAGACACCGCGTCGCTGGGGCGAACCCTTCAGGGCAGGCGTCTTGTTCTTCGACACCTTGTCCTGGCGGCCCTTGCGGACCAACTGGTTAATCGTGGGCACCGGGTGGTTCCCCTTCTTGTTGCTCTCACGTACGAACGCTCTGCTCGCACGGTGGTGTTGCTCTGTGTCCGATGGTGCTCGGCTCATCTGGATCAATCAGCCGCTTCGTGCTCACCCCCGAGGTCGGGCGTGTCGCCGCCCTCCCAAATCTCACGCTGTGCTGTGATCGTCAGCGTGTCGTGATGGAGGTTTCGGTGCTGGAGCCGGAGGAAATGGCCTCCGACGGGACCCGGGCACGCGCAACGGCCTGGTTGTCCCAGACACGAGGAAAAAGATTACCCGCGCCCTCTACCCCGGTCAAAACGGTGCGAGCACCGCCCTGGAGGCGGGAGTAGACGATCAGGGCGACCAGGACGCCGATCATGGTCAGCGCGCCACCGACCACGAAGGTCCAGCGGGCCCCGAACGTCTCCCCGATCCAGCCGATGATCGGCGAGCCGATCGGCGTACCGCCCATCACGATCGTCATGTAGAGCGCCATCACCCGGCCCCGGATCTCGGGCGGCGTCTCGAGCTGGACCGTGGCGTTGGCGGAGTTGAGCAGGGTCAGGGTGCAGAAGCCGATGACCGGGCAGAAGACCGCGAAGGCGACGTACGACGGAAGCAGCCCGGCGATGATCTCGGCCACCCCGAAGGCGAACGCCGCGACGACGAGGAGGCGCAGCCGGATGCGCACCCGGCGCGCCGCGAGCAGGGCGCCGGTGAGCGAGCCGACGGCCATGGCCGAACCGAGGATGCCGTACTCCCCCGCGCCCTTGCCGAAGACCTCGGTCGCCATCAGCGCGGAGGTGATCTGGAAGTTCATGCCGAACGTGCCGGCGAAGAACACCATGATCAGGATCAGGATCAGCTTGGGCTGGCTGCGGACGTAGCGGACGCCCTCGCGCAGGGCGCCGGGCTCACGGCCGCGGAGCTTGGGCGACTGGAGCAGCGCGACGTTCATCCGCTGCAGCTGCCAGATCACCGCGCCGTACGACGCGGCGTTGATGAGGATCACCCAGCCGGTCGCCTCGGCGCCGCCGCCGAGGGCGCCGATCATCAGGCCGGCGAGGGCCGGGCCGAGGATCCGGGCGGCGTTGAAGGCGGCGGAGTTGAGGCCGACGGCGTTGGTGAGGTCGTCCTGCCCGACCATCTCCGAGACGAAGGACTGGCGGGCCGGGGCGTCGAAGGCGGCGCCGATCCCGAAGACGAAGGCGATCGCGTAGACCTGCCAGGTCTGGGCGACGCCGAGGACCGCGATCGTGCCGAGCACGAGCGAGGCGATCGCCATGGTCGCCTGGGTGACCTGCAGCAGCCGGCGCTTCGGGAAGCGGTCGGCGATGACGCCGGCGTACGGCGAGAGCAGCAGGATCGGCAGGAACTGCAGCCCGGTGGTGATGCCGAGCTCGACGCCGCTGTTGCCGGGCAGGTGGAGCACGAGCCAGTCCTGCGCGACCCGCTGCATCCAGGTGCCGGTGTTCGACACCAGACTGCCGGCGAAGTACAGCCGGTAGTTGGGGTTGCGGAGGGCGCGGAACGTGGGGCTCATGGAGGGCGGATCAGTCCTTCTGGGCGAGGCTCTCGAGGATGGGGGCGGCCTGGCGGAGCACGGCGCGCTCCTCGGCGGTGAGGTCGCGGAGGCGCTGGGCCAGCCAGGCGTCGCGGCGGTCGCGGTCGGCGAGCACGCGGGCGCGGCCGGCGTCGGACAGCTCGACCACGACCTGGCGGCCGTCGGTCTCGTGCGGACGGCGTACGACGTCGCCGCTGCCCTCCAGGCAGTTGACCGTGCGGGTCATCGACGGCGGCTGGACCTTCTCGGCCGCAGCGAGCTCGCCGATCGTCAGCGCGCCTCCGTTGCGGAAGAGACAGCCGAGCACACCCATCTGGTTGATGCTCAGCTCGTTGTCGGGGTGGCGCTCGTTGGCGAGCCGGCGACGCAGGCGCATGACGCTGAGCCGGAGCTCGGAGGCGAGCCCGGCGTCGGTACGGATGGCCTTCTGCACGGTAGGCATTTCGTTAGCATAACTCATTACCCTTGCTAAGCATTCCCACCGAGAAATGCGTTGACCCGCCCGAAACTCTCGGGCGGGTCAACGCACAGTTACGGGCGGGTCGACGTCAGCTGAGCCAGTCGGTGATCGGGTGGATGGCGAAGTAGACGACGAAGAGGCCGGCAACCACCCACAGGAGCGGGTGGACGGCCGACGCCTTGCCGAGCACGACCTTGATCAGCACGTAGGCGATGAAGCCCGCCCCGATGCCGACCGAGATCGAGTACGTGAAGGGCATCAGCACGATCGTGAGGAACGCCGGGATCGCGATCTCCAGGTCGTCCCAGGAGATGCCCTTGACCTGCTGCATCATCAGGAAGCCGACGAGGACGAGCGCCGGGACGGCCGCCTCCGACGGGATGATCGCGACCAGCGGCGCGACGAAGATCGACAGCAGGAACAGCGCGCCGGTGACGACCGAGGCGAGACCCGTGCGGGCCCCCTCGCCGACGCCGGAGGCCGACTCGATGTAGGACGTGTTCGACGAGACGCCTGCGGCGCCACCGGCAGCCGCGGCGATGGAGTCGACGACCAGGATGCTGCGGGTGTTCGGCGGGGTGCCGTCCTCCTGGAGCAACCCGGCCTCGGCGCCGATCGCGGTCATCGTGCCCATCGTGTCGAAGAAGTCGGCCAGCAGCAGCGTGAAGATCAGCAGGACCGTGGTGACGACGCCGACGTTCTGGAACGAGCCCAGCAGGCTGAAGTGGCCGATGGTGCCGAAGTCGGGCGTGTCGAAGACCTTGTCCGGCCACGCCGGCGTGGTGAGGCTCCAGGTCTGGCTGCCGATCGCCTCGACGATCATCGCCAGGATCGTGGTCGCGACGATCGAGATCAGGATCGCGCCCTTGACGTGGCGCACCCAGAGGGCGATGACGAGCAGCAGGCCGACGACGAAGACCACGACCGGCCACCCGGAGAGCTGCCCGGTCGCTCCGAGCTGGACCGGGACGGTCGTGTTGGCGGCGTCGGGGATGCGGTGCACGAAGCCCGCGTCGACGAAGCCGATCAGCGCGATGAAGAGGCCGATGCCGACCGAGATCGCGATCTTCAGCTGGGCGGGTACGGCGTGGAAGACCGCCTCCCGGAACCCGGTCAGCACGAGCACGAGGATCACCAGGCCCTCGAGGACCACCAGACCCATCGCGTCGGCCCAGGTCATCTGACTGGCGATCGAGAACGCCACGAACGCGTTCAACCCCAGACCGGTCGCCAGCGCGAGCGGGTAGTTGGCGACGACACCCATGAGGATCGTCATCAGGCCGGCGACCAGGGAGGTCCCGGCGGCGATCATCGCCAGGTTGGGAGCGGTGCCGCCCCCGAGGACCTTGCCGTCGGAGTCGGTCGCGAAGCCGAGGATGAGCGGGTTCAGCACGATGATGTAGGCCATCGTGAAGAACGTGACGACCCCGCCGCGCACCTCCTGGCCGACGGTCGAGCCTCGTTGGGAGATCTTGAAGTAGCGATCGATGCCGCTCGAGGCGGCCGTGGTCTGGTTGTTCACGGCCCGCAGCATCCCAGAGACACAAGCGGTCGACTAGCGTGGGGGTCGTGGGATTCAGCGACGACCAGCCGACGCAGCACGAGATCGGCCACCGTACGTTCATCGTCGCCGACGTAGCGCCGCTGGACGTCGACGGAGTCCGCACGGTCGAGATCGGGACCGGTCTCTGGCTGATCGGGTTCCTCGGCCTGCTGCCGTTCTACGGACGGCTCGAGGAGTCGGGCAACCTGTGGTGGTTGTGGACCTGCCTGGCCGGCTTCGGGCTCGGCCTGCTCGGCCTGGAGTACTGCCGACGTCGGCGTCGCGCCCGCGTCGAGCGCGACCTCGAGACTTCGTCGGTCGAGTAGCGAGCGCCAGCGAGCGTATCGAGACCACCACCGAGGTCTCGATACACCGGTCACGACCTCCTGCGTCGGTCGTGCGGCTACTCGACCTGGCTGCAGATTCGGTGTCTCCCGAGCAAGCTCGGGCGACACCGGCACCTCACAGGATCTCGATCTCGTCGATCGTGAGGGTGTCGAAGACGTGCTCGGGCACCGGCTGCGGCTCGTGCTTCTTGGCCAGTCGCACCTCGGAGTGGGCACCGCAGCCGTGGTCGAAGGTCACGATGCGGCCGTCGTCGTTGGCGTCGCCGTTGGCGCACACGCCGAAGGTCTCGGAGAGCGGGCCAGCGATGCGCAGCAGGAAGCCGCAGGTCGAGCAGTGGTCGGGTGCCGAGCGGGCCAGTGGCGCATCGGGTCCGCCGTCGCCGTCGTACCACCGCTGGGCCGCGGCATCGCGGCCCTCGACCGACAGGGTGCGGACGCGCCCCAGGCCGAGGTCCTTGGCGACGGCGCGGATCTGCGCCTTGTCGTCGGCGTCGAGCGGGTCGTCGCCGAAGGAGTACGTCGGGACCAGCCGCGGGTCGTCGTCGTCGACGGGCAGCAGGTCGCCGGGCGACATGTCACCCGGAGCGAGCCGCTCGCGGTAGGGGATCCAGGGCGGCGCCACGATCGCGTCGTCGCCGGGCACGAGCACGATCTCGTCGACCGTGACGTCCTTGCTGCGACTCGCGCGGGCGACGGTCACGGACCAGACCCAGCCGACGTAGCCGGGACGCTCGCAGGCGAACTGGTGGGTGACCACGCGCTCCCCCTCGACGACGTGGCCGAGGTGGTCGCCGACGTCGGCAGCGCCGACTTCCTCGACGAGCGCGGCGCGGGCCAGGTCGACCGCCGCCACGGTGGCGGAGTCGGGCTTGGGGCGCAACGAGGTGATCACCACGGAATCATGACTCATCCGGCAAGCCGATGTCAGGTCGGGTGGGGGTCGACGGGGCAGGATGGGGCCATGACCGCGCCGCCCCCGGACTCGTCGACCGGCGAGCAGCGCTGGCGCGACCCGCATCCCGAGCCGTCGGGCTCCGGTCGCGGCGCGAAGATCGGCCGCGGCCTCGGCGGCGCCGCGCGGGCGACCGGCCGGGCCGGTCAGTTCACGATGCGACAGGCGCGCCGAGCGGCCGAGGCCCAGGGCGCCGGCGAGTCCGGGCTGTCGCGCCTGATCCAGATGCACTTCTTCAACACCGCCGGGGACGCCGCGGTGGCGATCTCGCTCGCGGGCACCCTCTTCTTCACGGTCCCGTCGGGCGAGGCGCGTGGGCAGGTGGCCCTCTTCCTCGCCCTGACGATGCTGCCCTTCGCGATCGTGGCGCCGCTGATCGGTCCGACGCTCGACCGGTTCGCCCACGGTCGCCGGTGGGCGATCGGCGCCACCATGGCGGTGCGGGCGTTCCTGTGCTGGGTGCTCGCCGGCGCGGTGGTGAGCGACTCGGTGTGGGTCTTCCCGGCCGCGCTCGGCGTCCTCGTCGCGTCCAAGGCGTACGGCGTGACGCGCGCGGCCGCCGTACCCCGCCTCCTGCCGCAGGACTTCACCCTGGTCAAGGCCAACGGCCGGGTCTCGATGTCAGGGATCGTCGGCGTCGCCGTCTCGGGGCCGATCGCCGGCCTGGCGACGCTGGCCGGACCCGAGTGGGTGCTGCGCTACGCCTTCCTGCTGTTCGTCGCGGCCACCATCGGTGCGATCCGGCTGCCGTCGCGGGTCGACTCCAGCGAGGGCGAGGGTGACCTGCTGCTCCGCGGGGACGGCAAGGGCCGCAGCGGCAGCGTCCGGATCCCGCCCGGGGTAGCCTACGCCCTGCGCGCCAACTGCGGACCGCGGTGGATGTCGGGCTTCCTGATCATGTTCATGGCCTTCCAGCTGCGTGAGAACCCGATCGACGGGTGGAGCACCGAGGTCCTCACCGCGCTGGTGGTCGGCGGCGCGGCCGCGGGCAACTTCCTCGGCGTGATCGCCGCCTCGGTCCTCAAGAAGATCAACCCCTCGGTCACCGTCTCGGCCGTGCTCCTCGTCGACATCGGGGTCGTCGTCTTCGGGTTCCTCTTCTACGGCGTGCTGGCGCTCGCACTGCTCGGCCTGGTGGCCGGGCTCGGTCAGGCCCTCGCCAAGTTCTCCCTCGACGCGACGATCCAGCGCGACGTGCCGCACCGGGTGCAGGCGAGCGCCTTCGCGCGCAGCGACACCACGCTCCAGCTGGCCTGGGTCATCGGCGGCTTCATCGGCATCGCGATGCCGCTCGACCCGCCGCGCCTCGGCATGGGCGTCGCGACCGCCGTCCTGGTCGCGTGGGGGCTCTTCGTCTTCCTCCGCCACCCGCGACGCGAGTCGCGCGAGGTGCGGACGGGGAACTGACCGGCTGCTAGAGCTCGAGCTCGTCGGCGAGCGCTCGGAGCAGCTTGGCGACCGGCTTCGTCATGGCCCGGTCGGGCTGCCGGCCGTGCCGGTAGCCCTCACCGAGGCCGTCGAGCAGCCGGATCAGGTCCTCGACGATCGGAGCCATCTCGTCGGGCTTCTTGCGGCGCGCGTCGCGCTGGTTGCGCGAGACCGAGGCCGGGGCGTCGATGATCCGCACCTGGAGTGCCTGGTCACCGCGCCGACCCTGGGCGATGCCGAACTCGACCTTGGTGCCGGCCTTGAGGCTGGCGGTGCCCTCGGGGAGCGCCTCCGCACGCACGTAGACGTCCGGGCCGTCCTCCTGGGACAGGAAACCGAAGCCCTTCTCGGCGTCGTACCACTTCACCTTGCCACTGGGCACGGGACTGACCTCTTCTTGCTGGTGCGGATGCTGCGGCGCAGCCTATAGCCGTTCGTTCATGGATCCCGACCGGAATCCTCGGGGGTCCACGACGGCGGCGTCGAAGCCGGCCCGTCGTACGGCGTCCAGCAGGCCGTCCTCGACGTCGGACGCCAGGGGGAGCAGCCCCCCGTCGATCTCGATCGAGGCGCGGTCACCCAGGTCGCGGACGCGCAGGTTCACGACGCCGAGGTGGGTGAGGGCCTCGCGAACAGCGACCTCGGCACGCTCGACGCGGCCGAGGCGGTACGGCGTGACCTCGATGCCGTAGGCCACCCGGGAGGAGAGGCAGGCGGCCGCCGGCTTGTCCCAGGTCGGCAGGCCCCAGCGCAGGGAGGCGGCCCGGATCTGCTGCTTGGTGAGGCCGGCGTCGCGCAGCGGTGCGACCGCACCCCGCTCGTCGGCGGCACGGATGCCGGGTCGGAAGCCGGCGACCGCGTCGTCGGCGTTGGTGCCGGTCGCGACGTCGGCGAGCCCGCGCTCGGTGGCGATCGGACCGAGCACGTCGATCAGCTCGGCCTTGCAGAAGTAGCACCGGTCGGCACCGTTGGCCCGGTAGCCCTCCCGCGCCATCTCGTTGGTCTCGGGCGTCAGCACCTCGACGCCGAGCGACTCCGCGAACTCACGGGCGGGGTCGCGCTCGGACTCCGGGAGCGAGTGGGAGTAGCCGGTCGCGGCGGCGACGTTCTCCGCTCCGAGCGCACGCACCGCGGCGGCCAGCAGGAAGGCGCTGTCGGCACCCCCGCTGTAGGCGACGAGGACCGAGCCGCGCTCACGCAGGTCGGCCTCGAGGGCCGCGAGCCGCAGGTCGAGGAGGTGCTCGTCGAGCCAGGCGGGGAAGGCGGACAGGTCGTCGAGGACGACGTGGGTGCCGGCGGCCTCGAGCTCCTCGCGGGTGCAGCCCCCGGTCAGGACCGAGACGCTGACGGCACCGGCGGCCAGCGCACCCTCGACGTCGTGCACGTGGTCGCCGACGTAGATCGAGGCGCCCTCGCGGCGCAGCACGTCCGCCTTGCCGACCCCCCACACCCAGCCCTCGAGGTGGTCGACGTCGAAGGCGAGGTGGTCGAGGTGGAGCTGGGCGTTCGCCGGGAACTTGCCGGTGACCACGAGGACGCGGCCCGCGTGGCGTCGTACGGCGGCGATGGCCTCGTGCGCGCCTGCGAAGGCGGGCGTGCCGGCGATCGCGTGGTCGGGGTAGAGCGCGCGGAACCGGTCGCCGGCGGGTGGGATGGCCGCGGGCTCGAGGTAGGGCTCGAGCAGCAGGTCGAGGGGCGGGCCGAGCTTGGCGGTCATCTCCTCGATCGGGAAGTCGACACCGAGCTCCGCGCCGAGCGCGGTGAGCACGTCCCGGAAGCCCGGTGCGGTGTCGATGAGCGTCATGTCGAGGTCGAACCCGACCACGAGCGGCGCGGACGACGACGACTGGGACATGTCCCCAAGACTAGGGATCCGGTCGAAAGATGCCGCATCCCCTGTCACACTGAGTGACTCGTGCGACGGCTGTTCCTCGTGCGCCGTCAGAGATCTGGGGGATTCGTGGGCGAGACCGGGATGCGTCAGCGCGCCGTGGCCGGCGCGCTTGCCGCCGTCCTCGCCGCCGCCGTCCTGGCCGCAGGACCGGCGACGGCCGCGCCCCCGGTCGACGATCTCTACCTGGTCACCCTCGTGGGGCCGGGCACCGCGGGTGCCGCCGTACCCCTGCCCGAGCTGTTGGTCGCGACGCAGCTGCGCGCCGAGCAGGAGTCCGTGCTCACCGCCGTCGACGCGCCGGCGCCGGTCTACCGCTGGACGACCGCGCTGAACGGCTTCGCGGTCCGGCTCACGGCCGACCAGGCCACCCGGATCGGCACGGACCCGCGCGTCTCGCTGGTGGAGAAGAACGCCGTCCGGCCGCTCGCCGGTCACCCGTCGGCGGCCACGGTGAGCTCCGGTCGGTTGCAGACCCGCGGCGGCGCCGGTGTCGTGATCGGCGTGGTCGACTCCGGGGTCTCCCCCGACCGGCCGGTGCTCTCGGCCGTCTCGGGCCTGGGCCGCGCACCCGACCACTTCTCCGGCAGCTGTGACACCGGCGAGGGCTGGCCCGCCACGACCTGCAACCGCAAGCTGGTCGGCGCCCGGTGGTTCGTCGACGGCTTCGGCGCCGACCGGCTCCGGTCGACCGCATCGCTCTCTCCGCTCGACGACGACGGCCACGGCACGCAGGTCGCCTCGATCGCGGCGGGCAACCCGGGCGTCACCGTGCGGGTGCACGGCGAGCGCCTCGGGAGGTACGCCGGGGTCGCACCCCAGGCCCGGCTCGCGGTCTACAAGGCGTGCTGGACGGCGCCCGACCCCGACGACGACGGCTGCGCGACCGCCGACCTGGTGACCGCCATCGACACGGCGACCGCGGACGGCGTCGACGTGCTCAACCTGTCCGTCGGCGGCCCGGCCGGCTTCGACACCGTCGAGCGGGCCCTGCTCGGCGCGGACGAGGCAGGTGTCGTGACGGTCGGCGCAGCCGGCAACGACCGCGCCGCGGACGCTGCGCACGCCAGCCCGTGGGTGACCACCGTCGGCGCCGCCGCCGGCCCCGCACGCGAGGGCGACGTGGTGGGCGCGGACGGACGTCGCTACACCGGCGCGATGTCGGCCACGCGGCCGGTCGGTCCGGCCCGCGTGGTGCTCGCGGCGGACGTCGCCGCCCAGGGAGCGACCCGGGCCGACGCCCGGGTCTGCACGCCCGGGAGCCTGGACGCCGCCCGGGTCGCCGGTCGGATCGTGCTCTGCGACCGCGGCGTGATCGGGCGCATCGACAAGTCGGCCGCCGTGGCGCGCGCCGACGGCGTCGGGATGGTGCTCGCGAACGTCGCGCCCGGCAACCTCGCCGCCGACTTCCACAGCGTCCCCACCGTGCACGTCGACCGAGCCGACGGCGACTCGCTCCGGCGGTGGGTCAGGCACCACCCGACCGCCCGGATGAGCCTGGACCCGGTCGGCCAGGTGCCCGCTCCCCCGCGGGTCGAGCCCTGGTCGAGCCCCGGCGACCTCGCGGGCGCCGTCGTGAAGCCGGACGTGGTCGCCACCGGCAGCGGGGTGCTCGGCGCCGTACCCCCCACCGGGTCCGACGTGGACTGGGACCTCGCCTCCGGGACCTCTGCGGCAACGGCCGCCGTCAGTGGCGCCGCTGCCGTGCTGGTCTCGCGGCACCCCGACTGGTCGGCGGACGCGGTGCGCTCCGCCCTGGCCACGACCGCGCGGCGGCTCGGCAGCACCGCCGTCCTCCGCAGCGGCGCCGGCCGGGTCGACACGGACGCCGCGCTCCGCCCGGGTCTCGTGTACGACGTGGCTGCCGGCGACTACCGAGCCTGGCTCGAGGGCGACCTGCAGGGCGACCTGAACACCCCGTCGATCCTGCTCTCGGGCGACGACGACAGCACCACGCGGACGATCACCAACGTCACCGACCGTCGGCTCTACTTCTCCTCGTCCGCCCGGGGCTTCAGCCGGCACCAGGTCCGTGTCACCCCGGCCGCGGTCCGGCTCGGCCCGGGCGAGAGCGCGACGTACACGGTCACCGTCGGACGGACGTCGGTGCAGCCGCTCGACGACGGCTGGGTCACCTGGCGCGGCGCCACCGGCACCATGACCCGGATCCCGGTCGTGATCAGCCGCTGAGGCCGAGCGTCTTCGCGGACTCCTCGCGCATCTCGACCTTGCGGATCTTGCCGGTCACGGTCATCGGGAACTCCTCGACGACCATGACGTAGCGCGGGATCTTGTAGTGCGAGAGCTTGCCGGTGGCGTACGCGCGGACCGCGTCGGCGTCGAGCGGCGCCGCGCCGGCCTTCATCCGGATCCAGGCGCAGAGCTCCTCGCCGTACCTCTCGTCGGGGACGCCGACCACCTGGACGTCCTCGATGTCGGGGTGCTGGTAGAGGAACTCCTCGATCTCGCGTGGATAGACGTTCTCGCCGCCGCGGATGACCATGTCCTTGATCCGGCCGACGATGTTGCAGTAGCCGTCCTCACGCATCTCGGCGAGGTCACCGGTGTGCATCCACCCGTGCTCGTCGATCGCCTCGGCGGTCTTCTCGGGGTCGGCCCAGTAGCCGAGCATCACGGAGTAGCCGCGGGTGCAGAGCTCGCCGGGCTCGCCGCGCTCGACGGTCTCGCCGGTGGTCGGGTCGACGATCTTGACCTCAACGTGCGGGTGGACCCGGCCGATGGTGGCGGTCCGTCGGTCGAGGTCGTCGTCGGAGCGGGTCTGGCAGGAGACCGGCGAGGTCTCGGTCATGCCGTAGGCGATGGACACCTCGGCCATGTGCATGTCGTTGACGCAGCGCTTCATCACCTCGACCGGGCAGATCGAGCCGGCCATGATCCCGGTGCGCAGCGAGCTGAGGTCGTGGTCGGCGAAGGTCGGGTGGTTCTGCATCGCGATGAACATCGTCGGGACGCCGTACACGCCGGTGCAGCGCTCCTCGACGATCGCGCGCAGCGTGACCTCGGGGTCGAAGCCGGGCGCCGGGATCACCATCGTGGTGCCGTGGGAGGTGCAGCCGAGGTTGCCCATCACCATCCCGAAGCAGTGGTAGAAGGGCACCGGGATGCAGAGCCGGTCCTGCTCGGTGAGGTGGATCAGCTCGGTCGTGAAGTAGCCGTTGTTGAGGATGTTGAGATGGCTGAGGGTCGCGCCCTTGGGGCGGCCCGTGGTGCCGGACGTGTACTGGATGTTGATCGGGTCGCTCGGCTCCAGGGTCGCCATCCGCTCGGCGAGGACACCGTCGGGCAGCTGCTCACCGCTCGCGACGAGCTCGGCCCAGTCGTCGGTGTCGAGGTAGACCGCCTGCGTCAGCGTGGGGCACTCGCCCGCGGTCTCCTCGACCATCTGGCGGTACTCACTGGTCTTGAAGCGGGTCGCCGCGACGAGCAGCTTCATGCCGGACTGGTTGACCGCGTAGGCGAACTCGTGGGTGCGGTAGGCGGGGTTGACGTTGACCAGCACCAGGCCGGCCTTGGCCGCGGCGTACTGCGTGAGCGTCCACTCGGCGCAGTTCGGCGCCCAGACGCCGATCCGGTCCCCCTTCTCGAGGCCGGCGGCGATCAGCCCGCGCGCGACCGCGTCGACGTCGCGGTCGAGCTCGGCCCAGGTCCACCGGCGACCGCTCGCGAACTCGACGAGCGCCTCGCGGTCGGCATGCGCCGCGACGGTCCGCTCGAAGTTGGCGCCGATGGTCTCCTCGAGGAGCGGCGGGCTGGTCTCTCCCTGGGCGTAGGACTCCATGGTCCGAACCTACGCCCGTCCGACGGTTGAGGAGGTCGCGCAGCGACCGTCTCGAAACCCCGCAGCCGACCTAGCGGCGTCGGTTGCGGGGGTTTCGAGACAGGACTTCGTCCTTCCTCAACCACCGACCGTGCGGAGCACCTGGTACTGCACGCCGTTCGCGTACGTCGTGGACTCCGTGAGCGTGAACGTCACCTTGTCGGCGGCGTCGCTCGGGAAGATGCCGCGACCCGTGCCGAGGACCACCGGGAAGACCATCAGCCGCATCTCGTCGACCAGGCCTGCCTTCAGGAGGTTCTGGGTCAGCAGCATGCTGCCCTGCACGAAGATCGGGCCCTCGCCGGTCTCCTTGAGCCGGGCGACGTCGTCGAGGGAAGACAGCACCGAGGTGTTGTTCCACTGCGGGTCGGTGACCGTGCTGGAGACGACGTACTTGGGCATGGCGTTCCAGCCGGCGAAGTAGTCCATCGTCGGCCAGACCTCGGCGAAGGCGTCGTACGAGCGACCGCCCATGACGAACGCCGTGGCCTCCTCCTGCTCGCCGCCCTTGCGGGCGTACTGCGCCGGGTCCGGCTCGAACTGCATGGTCCAGCCGGAGTGGAGGTAGCCGGGTTCGCCGCCCGGCGCCTCGGCGACGCCGTCGAGCGAGATGAAGTGGGTGGTGATCAGGTCGCGCATGGCGGGGTCCTCTCGTGGGGTGCTGTCACCGACACCACGAACACGGTCGGCCGGATACGACAGGTCAGCCTCAGGCTGACTGGTTCTCCGCCATCGCGACGAGGGCGGCGAGCGCCTTCGGGGTGTCGCCGGTGACCATCGGGCCGATGTCGTCGGCGCCGGGGCCCTCGACGACCGTGCTGACCCGGACCTCGGCGCCACCCTCGGTCGCAGTGACGACGTGGTCGATGCGGATCACGAGGTCACCGATGGTGAGCTTGTCGAGGAAGCGCGTGCCCGGCTCCACTATCTCGAGCACGAACGGCGTCTCGATGCCGCCGACGAGGCCCATGGTGCCGGCGGCGCCCTCGGCGAAGTGGCCCTCGAGGGCGACGGACTCGATGGACGGGTCCCACTGGTGCCAGGTGCCGATGTCGCTCCAGACGGCCCAGACATCGGCCTGGGAGGCGGTGGTGGTGACGGTGCGCTCGTACTCGAAGGTCATGGGGGCAATCTATTGGTCGCGGGCGACCGTCATCTCGCGATCGCCGAACCGGACCAGGTCGCCGTCGACGAGCGTGGCGGGCTGACCGGCCTCGAGACCTCGTGGGACACCGTGGCGGACCAGGATGGAGCCGTTGGTCGAGCCCCGGTCGACCACCTCGAGGACACCCTGGGCGGAGACCCCGACCTGGGCGTGGGTCTTCGACAGCGACATGTCCTCGGAGCGCAGCGGCACCAGGTGGCGCACCTCCTCGCCCGGGCGAGCCTCCGGGCGGCGACCCACCAGCGCCAGGCCCTCGACCACGAAGGACTCGCCCGTGTCGAAGCGGATCCGCCAACGGTCGACCACCGGCTCCGGGACGAGCGGGTAGCCCAGCTGCTGGCGCGGCGGCGTGGCCGGCGGCCGCTCCGGCGCCGGGGCGGGCTCCAGGCCAGGCTCCGGGGCTGGCTCCGGGGCTGGGGCGGCTGCCGGGGTCAGCACTGGCGGAGGCGGAGGCGGGCTCGACGGCGGCGGACCGACGGGCGGGCGGGGCGACCGCGTCGGGGCCGGCACGGGCGCCCGACGCGGGGCGGGGACCAGGCGCAGGGCGGTCAGGTTCACGACGTGGCGGGGCCCGTGGTCGGTCTCGGGCTCCTCGACCGGCACCGGCCGGATGTCGACGACGGCGGAGCCGGCCACGTGGTCGTGCCAGCCGCGGCGGCGACCGGTCGGGTCCATCACGGCGGTCCAGGCCAGGGTCGCCACCCCCAGCCCGAAGGTCGGGAGCCCGGCGACGCCGAGGATCAGCTGGCGCAGCAGGGCCGGGCCGATCCCGATCACCGAGCCGGTCTCGTCGTCGACGACGCGGATGCCGACCGCGGCGTTGCCGGGAGTCGTGCCACGGAGACCGATCGGCACGGCGAAGGCCGCACCGACGACCAGCACCGCTCCGACGATCAGGGCGATCCCGCCGGGGACCTGGCCCGGCTCGAGGAAGAGCACGTAC
This sequence comes from Nocardioides pollutisoli, assembly GCF_040045055.1. NCBI lineage: Bacteria > Bacillati > Actinomycetota > Actinomycetes > Propionibacteriales > Nocardioidaceae > Nocardioides > Nocardioides pollutisoli. The sequence continues at coordinate 2,412,690 of NZ_JBDZDU010000001.1, read as the reverse complement.
GACGCGTACGCCGCCGCCCCGATCAGCGACCACGCGATCGCCCGGTCGATCGCGAACGCGTAGAACCGTCGATCGAGCTCGGCGACCGGCCGGGTCACCTCGGGATCGACGGTGCTCATACGTCGACCACCTCGATCGTCACGCCGTCACCGAGGTCGATCAGCGCACCCGGGATCAGCTGCACGGCCACTCCGGCGGTGAGCTGGTCGACCGGGAGCCCGGGCTGGGTCACCTGGGTGCCGTTGGTGGAGCCGAGGTCGGTGACGATCGCCGACCCGTGGTCGGCGCCCGAACCGGGGCGGACCTCGAGGTGGGTCGACGAGATCTCCTGCTGGGGGCTGGCGACGGTCACGAGCCGGGGCTGCTCGGTCGTCGTGTCCCGTCGAGGCTCGGGGGCGCGACCCACGAGCACGGCGCGGTCGACGTCGACCGTCTCGCCGGTGGAGAGGACGAGCCGCGCGACCGGCCGCGCGGTGACCTGCGGGGCCCGCGGCTGTCCCGGGATCCCCGGGTGGTGGCGCACGAACTGGTGGTGCTCGACCTCGTCCGGCGGCGCCGGGGACACGAGCTCGGCGGTCGCGAGCCGGACCAGTCCGCAGCCGATCTCACGCTCGTCGTCGCCGACGCCGTCGCCGACCTCCACCCGGATCCGGGTGACGGACGGCAGGCTGCGTTCGACCCAGGTCGTGGAGCGGTCACCCTGCACGTGGACGACCTCTCCGGCGGACTCGACGTGGGCATGGGCGGCACCGCGGATCACGATCTTGGTGGCGTCGTCGAGCTCGCTGACCAGCACGAAGCCGGGCAGCTCACGCAGTCCCGCGGAGACCAGCGCGTCGAGTGTCTCGTCGAAGCCGGCGCCGTCGTCGAGGAGCTCCCAGAGCCGGGCCACCCGTGCCTTCTCGGACGGCGGCAGCACCACCACGGCGCGGGCCCCGAAGATCCCGAACCAGTCGCCTCGCCGGTAGGACCACGTGCGGTCGGGCTCGTCGGTCACCGCTCGCCCCTGACGTCGATGACGACCGCGGTCGCGTTGTCGGTGCCGCCCGCGGCCAGGGCTGCGGCCACCAGCTGGTCGGCAGCCTCCTGGGCGTCCGGGACGCCGGTCAGGACCTGGGCGATCGCGTCGTCGTCGATGAGACCGCTGATCCCGTCGGTGCAGAGCAGGAGCCGCTGGACCGACGGCAGCGGCAGCAGGAAGTAGTCGGCCTCGACGGCGTGGGCGTTGCCGAGCGCGCGGGTGATCACGTTGCGCTCCGGGTGCACGGCTGCGTCGTCGGCGCTGATGCTGCCCGCGTCGACGAGCTCCTGCACGAGGCTGTGGTCGACGCTGACCTGCTCGAGGATCCCGTCGGTCAACCGGTAGATCCGGGAGTCGCCGACGTTGGCGAGCAGCCACTGCGGGCCGTCGTCGCCCTCGACCAGCAGCGCGACCACGGCCGTGGTGCCGGCGTGGCGCCGGGGGTCGATGCCGTGAGCCCGTTGGGTGACGGCGTAGTCGGCGATGCGTTCCTGGCAGGTGTGCAGCACGGTCGCCACGACGTCGGCACCGGCGCGCGGGTCGTAGCCGGCCTCGGCGAGCCGCCCGAACTCCTCGATGACGATCGCGCTCGCGACATCCCCGCCCTCGTGACCACCCATGCCGTCGGCGACGACGAAGACCGGCGGGGCGGCGAGGAACGCGTCCTCGTTGACCTCGCGCACCAGGCCGACGTCGGTGTGGGCGCCGTGGTGCAGCTCGACGGCGTTCACCCGACTGCTCTCTTCCTGTGGCCCGGTAGCGTAGGAGGGATGGCCGCGACCGGGTTCCGTACGCTCGCCGACCAGCTGCGCAGCTGGCCGGACGACCGTTTGTCGCGCCTGCTCCACGAACGCCCCGATCTCGCCACTCCGGCCCCTCATGACTCTGGCCAGCTGGCGTCTCGTGCCGCCACCCGGTCCTCTGTTGTGCGCGCGCTCGACCAGCTGAACCGGTTCGAGCTCTGCGTCCTTGATGCCCTCGTCGTCGTCGGTCAAACCAGCCCCACCGACCTCGCGAGCATCGTCGCGGGTGAGCCGGAGGCGGTGGACGTCGCCCTCGGCCGGCTGCTCGACCTCGCCCTCGCCTGGGAGAGCCCTCAGGGCGTACGGGCACTGAGCACGGTGGTCGAGGCCCTGACCCCCGGCACGCCCGGGGTCAGCGGCCTGCTTCCGGTGTCGCCCGAGCCACCGGCACCGGCCGAGGTACGCCGTCGCCTCGACCAGCTGTCCGAGCCCGCGCGGGCCCTGCTCGAGCACGTGCTGGCCTCCGGTGGAACCGCCACGACCGGCACCGCCCGGCACACCGTGCTGCCGGAAGACGCTGAGACCCCCGCCGAGGAGCTGCTCGCCCACAAGCTGCTGGTCCCTCGCAGCGGCGGCGTCGTCGTGCTGCCCGGCGAGGTGGGCATGGCCCTGCGGGGCGGTCGGACCACCGCCGAGCCGGCGGACCTCGCCCCGACCCTCGCGACCTCCGGACGCAAGCAGGAGATCGTCGACCGTGCTGCCGCGGGCGCCGCCTTCGAGGCCGTACGCCGGATCGAGCTGCTGCTCGACCACTGGGGTCTCAAGCCGCCGTCGGCCCTGCGCACCGGCGGTCTCGGCATCCGCGACCTGCGAGCGACCGCGACCGAGCTGCAGGTCGACGAGCCGACCACCGCCCTGCTCATCGAGACCGCCTCCGCCGCCGGCCTGCTCGCCACCGCGTCCGGTCCCGACGGCAGCCCGCTCTGGATCCCGACCGATGCCTACGACCAGTGGACGACCAGGTCGACGTCGCAGCGCTGGGTCGCGCTGGTCCGGGCCTGGCTGGAGAGCCCCCGCCTGCCCGGCCTGGTGGGATCGCGCGACCCGGCCGGCAAGGTGTGGAACGCCCTCGCCCCCGAGCTGTCCGGCGCGCACCAGGTCGAGACCCGGCGGATGACCCTCGCCGAGCTGCTGGCGATCCCGTCCGGCGAGGTGCTCGCCACCGGGACCGGCCTCCCGTCGCTGGTCCAGCGGATCGAGTGGCTGCGCCCGCGACGCCCGCGCACCCGGGCCGACCAGGTCGGGTGGGCCATCGATGAGGCGACGGCGCTCGGCCTGGCGGCGCTCGGCGGAGCCGCGTCGTACGCCCGCGACCTGCTCGGCGACGACGAGGCGGCCGCGACCGCGCTGCTGGACGACCTGCTTCCGGCTCCGGTCGACCACGTGCTGCTGCAGGCCGACCTCACCGCCGTCGCGCCCGGGCCGCTCGAGTCCCAGCTCGCACGCCAGCTGCAGCTGGTCGCCGACGTGGAGTCGCGCGGCGGGGCCACCGTCTACCGGTTCACGCCCGGGTCCGTACGCCGCGCTCTCGACACCGGCTGGTCGGCCGTGGAGGTGCAGGACTTCATCGCGTCGGTGTCACGGACGCCGGTCCCGCAGCCGCTGACCTACCTCGTCGACGACACCGCGCGGACCTTCGGCACCGTCCGGGTCGGACACGCCGAGGCGTTCCTGCGCGCCGACGACGAGGCCGCCCTGACCGAGCTGCTCCACCACCCGAAGGCCGGCACGCTCGGCCTGCGGCGGCTGGCGCCGACCGTGCTGATCAGCTCGACGCCCCTCGACGTGCTGCTCCCCCGTTTGCGCGACCTCGGCGTCGCCCCCGTGGTCGAGGCCGCCGACGGCACGGTGCACGTCGCGCGGCCCGACGTGCTCCGGGCGCGCACGCCGCGCGAGCACCGCGGCAACGCGGTCCGCTCCGCCCGGGCGAGCGCCCAGGTCGCGCACGTCGTGACCGCGATCCGCGCCGGCGACCGCGCCGCGAGCAGCCGGCCGCTCGCCCCCGCGGAGTCGCTCAGCCCCAGCGGTTCGATGGCAGCGCTGCGCGAGGCGATCGACGCCCGCGCGACCGTGCTGATCGGCTACGTGGACAACCACGGCACCAGCACCGAGCGGCTGGTCGACCCGTTGACGCTCGACGCCGGGTCGCTCACCGCGCACGACCACCGCAGCGACGACCTGCGCAGCTTCGCCGTGCACCGGATCACGACCGTCCGGCCGGTCACCGCCGCTCCGTAGGAGGTCGCCGAGCAACTGCTCGTCGCGAGCGTCGCGATGTGCGTGCGATGGCAAGGACGAGGAGCCGAAGGCGTGGCGGAGCCACGTCGAGCGACGAGGACGCCGCCAGCGTGCGTGCAGCGCGGCGCGCAGCAGAGCGTGTTGCTCGGTGGCCTCCGTAGGATTGAAACGTGGACTTCCTGCGGTACGCCGAGAGCTCGGCGGCTCTCCTGAACGCCGACCTCTCCGAGGTCGACGGGCTGGTGGCGCACCTCGAGGACCGGCCGTGGCTGCAGGCGCAGGCGACCGACCGCGACTGCATGCTGCTGCGGAAGTTCCAGCGCGAGCTGCGCCCGGTCTTCGAGGCCGGCGAGGCCGAGGACACGTCTGCGGTGGTCGCCGGCCTCAACGGGCTGATGGCCCGTCACCCGATCACGCCGCGGATCTCCGACCACGACGCGGCGCACCTGCACCTCCACATCGCGACGGACTCGGCGAGCGTGGCCGAGCTGCTCACGGGCGAGTCCCTGCTGGGACTCGCGACCCTGGTGTGCGACCTGGGGCCCAACCGGCTCGGGGTCTGCTCCTCGGCCCCGTGCACCAACGCCTTCGTCGACACCTCCCCCAACCACTCCCGCCGCTACTGCTCCGAGCGCTGCTCCTCGCGGGCCAACGTCGCTGCCTACCGGGCTCGCCGCAAGGCCGTCGCGGGGGCTTAGGGTTCCGCTATGCGTGGACGGCCGGAGTACGACAAGCCCACCGACCGGATGGAGCGGTCGGACTGGTGGGGCGTCGTGCTGGAGACCCCCGACCCGTCGCGGCTGGGGCACTTCTACGCCGACCTTCTCGACTGGAAGGTCGCGACCGACACGGACCACTGGGTGACGGTCGGTCCCGACGAGGGCGTCGCCTACCTGGGTTTCCAGTTCTCGCCGAGCTACCAGCCGCCGGTCTGGCCGGCCGAGGGCCGCGAGCAGCAGATGATGATGCACCTCGACTTCGAGGTCGTCGACCTCGACGAGGCGGTCGAGGACGCTGTCGACCTCGGGGCCGTCGTACACCCCCACCAGCCGCAGGACTCCGTGCGCGTGCTGCTCGATCCCGACGGTCACCCGTTCTGCCTCTACACGTGATCCTTCGCGCCGTCCGTAGGCTTGCCCGGTGAATGACGGCCCCCTGATCGTCCAGTCGGACAAGACGCTGCTGCTCGAGGTCGACCACGAGCGCGCCACCGACTGCCGCAAGGCGATCGCGCCGTTCGCGGAGCTCGAGCGCTCACCCGAGCACGTCCACACCTACCGGCTGACGCCGCTGGGCCTCTGGAACGCCCGGGCCGCCGGCCACGACGCCGAGCAGGTGGTCGACACGCTGCTGGAGTTCAGCCGCTACGCCGTGCCCCACGCGCTGCTCGTTGACGTCGCCGAGACGATGGCGCGCTACGGCCGACTGCGGTTGGAGAAGAACCCGATCCACGGACTGGTGCTGGTCTCCAACGACCGCCCGGTGCTCGAGGAGGTGCTCCGCGCCAAGAAGATCGCGGGGATGCTCGGCGAGCGCGTCGACGACGACACCGTGGTGGTGCACGCCTCCGAGCGCGGCAACCTCAAGCAGGCGCTGCTCAAGCTGGGCTGGCCGGCCGAGGACTTCGCGGGGTACGTCGACGGCGAAGCCCACCCGATCTTCCTCGACGAGACCGAGTGGCACCTGCGCGACTACCAGCGCGAGGCCACGGACTCCTTCTGGCACGGGGGTTCCGGTGTCATCGTGCTCCCCTGCGGCGCCGGCAAGACCCTGGTCGGTGCGGCCGCGATGGCCGAGGCCAAGGCGACGACGCTGATCCTGGTTACCAACACCGTCTCCGCCCGGCAGTGGAAGGACGAGCTGGTCCGGCGTACGTCCCTGACCGAGGAGGAGATCGGCGAGTACTCCGGCGCCGTCAAGGAGATCCGGCCGGTCACCATCGCGACGTACCAGGTGCTGACGACCAAGCGGAAGGGCGTCTACTCGCACCTCGAGCTGCTCGACGCCCGGGACTGGGGCCTGATCGTCTACGACGAGGTGCACCTGCTGCCGGCGCCCATCTTCCGGATGACCGCCAACCTGCAGGCACGGCGGCGGCTCGGCCTGACCGCGACGCTGGTGCGCGAGGACGGCCGCGAGGGTGACGTCTTCTCGCTGATCGGGCCCAAGCGCTACGACGCCCCCTGGAAGGACATCGAGTCCCAGGGCTGGATCGCGCCGGCCGACTGTGTCGAGGTGCGGGTGACGTTGCCGTCGTCGGAGCGGATCACCTACGCGACCGCCGAGCCCGAGGAGCGCTACCGGCTGGCGTCGTGCACCCACCACAAGATCGACGTGGTGAAGTCGCTGGTGGCCTCGCACCCGGGTCAGCCGACGCTGGTGATCGGGCAGTACCTCGAGCAGCTCGACGAGCTTGCGGAAGCGCTCGACGCCCCGGTGATCAAGGGCGAGACGCCGGTGCGCGAGCGCCAACGCCTCTTCGACGCGTTCCGGTCGGGCGAGATCGGGCTGCTGGTGGTCTCCAAGGTCGCCAACTTCTCCATCGACCTGCCCTCGGCAGAGGTCGCGATCCAGGTCTCCGGGTCGTTCGGCTCGCGCCAGGAGGAGGCCCAGCGCCTCGGTCGGTTGCTGCGGCCGAAGTCCGAGGGCAAGACCGCGCACTTCTACACGATCGTCTCCCGCGACACCGTCGACGCCGAGTTCGCCCAGAACCGGCAGCGGTTCCTGGCCGAGCAGGGCTACGCCTACCGGATCGTGGACGCGGAGGACGTGGGGGCCTAGGGGATGTCGGAATCCCCGGTTCACCGGGGATTCCCTCGCTTATCGGGGTTTGCAACACCCGAGAAGCGATGGAAAAGCCCGAGAAGTCAGCACGCCTCGAGGATGTCGTTCTCGAGCCAGAACGCGTCCGACGAGCCGCCGACCGGCAGGCAGCGGACCACGATCCCGGTCTGTACGTCGAGGGCCACGTCGTAGTGATCCGGGTAGGCATCTGTGAGCGGCGTCCACCCCGGCGTGTCACCCCACTCGTAGACGTCAGCTATCTCGCACCAGATCAGGGCACAGCAGCTGCACCGCGGGTCGTAGCCGGGCAGGGCCGTGACGTCGGCCCGCCACACCGGCCGGCCGGCGACCTCGTCCTCGCGCAGGCGGGCGAGCGCGACGTCGTGGCTGAGCTCGACCGGGTCGAGCATCGCCAGCCAGCTGTAGTTCTCCCAGTAGAGGCCGTCGCCGCCGGAGGCCGGCACCCACGGGCGCGTCGGCGAGCCGCCCGGGCGCTGCGCCTCGAGGTTGAGCGTCACCGGCGCGCCGGCCGGGTCGACGATGCGTACGCCGTCGGGCCGGGCCAGCCACGCCTCGACGTGCCACCGGGACGACCGGGCACGCAGGTGCAGCGTCGTCCAGCGCCACGGCGAGCTGCGCGCCAGGGCGTGGAAGTCGTCGGCGGTCGGGGTCACGACCGGTAGTCACGCACCCGCCAAACCTGGTGCGCAAGGCGTTTGTGCGCTCAGCCCTTCGGTCGCGGGTCGACCACCTTCACCGTGCTGGTCGAGTGGTAGCCGTTGAAGCCGAAGCGCAGGGTCAACGACTCGGCACGCTCGTCGCGGTGGTCGCGACGGGTGGGGATCGAGATGTCGACGGTGCGCGCACCCTCGCGCAGCTGCTCGTAGACCATCGGCCCGAAGGACCACAACGGCTTGTGCTCGTCGACCGGGCCGGTGTGGAGACTGATCCACTTCTCGCCGATGTCGTCGACCTTGACCGTCGGCGTCCTGCCCTTGACGACCTTGCCGTTGACGAACAGGTCGTAGTCGACGCTGTGCGCGATCCGGACCCGCCACGTCGCGGGCTCGCCCTCGGCGACCTTGCGGTGGAGCGGGCGGATCGTGATGGCCGGGCGCGGGTCGTCGTCGGTGATGGTGAGGCTGCCGAGGTAGTCGTCGGTCATCACGCCACGCAGGGGCCACGCGACGATCTGCGTGACCAGCTCCTGGTAGTCGTCGCGCTTGTCGGCCGTGTAGCCGATCGGGATGCTCCCGCTCGTCTGGCCCGGGGCGAGGTCGACGGTGAACCGCTGGACGTCGCCGGGCGCCTGGCCGGTCGTCTGCACCACGAAGCGAGCCGGACGCGCGACGTCGCCGACGACCTCGAAGGGGACCCGCGCGGTGGTCTGGCCGGGGCCGTCGCCCTCGTCGATGCGGACGTCGGAGAAGTCGATGGTCGGCAACCGCTCACCGGGCACGGCGGGCAGGGTCGCCGGCGCGGAGCCCAGGTCCGCGATCCAGATCCGGCCGCTGTCGCTGGCCGAGACCAGGTCGACCTGGTCGATGTCGGTGAGGTCGACCCCGCTCGCGGTGGAGGGGTCGACGACCAGGGTCTGCGCCCACAGCTTCTCGGTGTCGGACGTGTCGCCGAGCGACGGCAGGGTGCCGCCGCCGACCGGGGTGAGCAGCGCCGAGCCGCCCTGGCTGTCGGTGACCCGGACCCGCAGGTCGACGTCGGTCGACCGCGGGTCGACGATCGTGCGCAGCTCCAGGCTCCGGCCGGTGAGGTCGAGCGGGTCGTCGAGGACCAGGCCACCCGTCTGACCGGTCGCCGTCCACGTCATCTGGAAGAACGGCCGGGTGGGCAGCTTCTCGTAGGACTCGGGCCAGTGCGGGTGCACCGACGCGTAGTTCACGCCGTACGTGCACGACGCGATCTTCTGCGGGTCCGCGTCGCCCTGGCAGAAGCGCGTCTGAGCCCCGCTCGCGAGCGAGAGGCCGGTGGTCAGGCCGGGCAGCCGGAGGTCGCGACCGCCGCCGATCGCGTGGCTCAGCGTCTGCGCCGAGCCCTGCGAGGCGACGCGCGCACGCGAGCCGTCGAAGAGCGGCAGCATCGCCTGGTCGTCGTCGGCGAAGAGGTGCACCGCACCGGAGACGTACGCCGTACCGACGTTCTGCTGCTCCTGCGGCGACAACCGCTCCGGGTCCTTGGTGCCGCAGGTGGAGTTCTCGTCGCCGTACCAGTCGTCGGACGCAGGCGCCGCCGCGATGCCGGGCGTCCACTCGGTGTTGAAGAAGTTGTGGTCGGCCCCCATGACCAGCACGCTGCTCTTCAGCGACGTGTCGTCGCTCGCGAGGTCGCGAGCGGTGTCGGTGAACTTCTGGCCCTGGAGGTCACTCACGTCGCCGTCGCAGAAGGGCAGCAGCGTCACGGTCGGGACGTACGGCGCGGTCTGGCTCGCGAAGTCGGTCGGCGCGATGAGGACCTGGCCGACGATGCGGTACGGCGCGCTCAGCGGGATCTGGATCGAGGCGCGGTTGACGCCCTCGCCGCCGCGCGAGTGCCCGACGAGGACGACGCGACCCAGGTCGACCTGGTGGGCGGCCGCGAGGCCGACCCAGTGGTCGAGGTGGGCCTCGACGACCTGCGCGCGGGCGTCGGCACCACCGTCGGCGAGCTGGTAGTCCTGCGCGTTGATGCCGTTGACCCGGACCGACACCGTCGCGTAGCCCTGCGACGCCAGCACCTGCTGGATGTAGTCGTAGCCGAGGTCGCTGGGGATCTCCTTGAACGGCGCGGGGCAGGGCCAGGTGTCGGTGTAGGCGTTCGGGTGACCGGGCTTGTAGCAGACGCCGTGCCGACCGTGGAGGAAGAGCACGAGGGGGCGCGGCCCGGTCGCCGAGTCCGCGGTCGGCTCGACCACGTGGCCGCGCATCTCGATCGGTTCGGGCATGCCGTCCACCGGCAGCGGGGCGAGCTCGTAGTCACTGGTCACGACGTCGTAGGGACCGGGCGTCGCGGGGTCCTCGGCGAGGGTCACGGTCCCGGGCAGGTCGAGCGGCGCGCTCTGCTGCGCGGTCCCGGCGCGGAGCCGGTCGTCGCCGCTGGTGTCGAGCCGGTCGCCGGAGAGGAGCACGTCGAGCTCGGCCGGGTCGGGCCGGGTCGTCGACGTGACCACCGCGCTGACCGTGCGGCCGTCGGCGCCGATGGTCGGCGCACCGAGCGCGAGGCCCGCCGGGCCGACGATCGTCGGCCGGTCGGAGGTCAGGGGGAACCGCGTCGGGGACGTCCAGGAGACGGCGTACCTTCCTGAGCCGAGCGACTGCACCTGCCAGGCACCGCGGTCGCCCTTGACCGCGATCACGGACGCTGCCGCTCCGGGGTGGGCCGGCGCGGCCGCGACGGTGGTGGGCATCAGCGTCGACGCTGCCAGCGAGACGAGTGCGGCGGCGGCGAACCAGCCGGTCCTGCGAGGTGCTCCCATGCCGCGCATCATGCCGTCCCGCGGGCGCGCGCGGGGCGCAACGGGCCGGTCCAGTCCGCTCGAGCCGAAATGTCTGATCACCGATGGAGCGCCGGGGCCGCGCCTACGTTCCAGAGATGACTCTGCGCACGTTCATCGCGGCCCTGGCCATCGCCCTCGCGGGCCTCGTGTCGGTCCCCACCGCCAGCCAGGCCGTCGCGGCTCCCCACCACGCCTGCACGCGCACGTCGAGCGGGAGCTGCATCCAGGGCGGTCAGTTCTGCCCGCAGGCGAGCTACGGCCACAGCGGGTGGGATGCCCGCGGCCGCCGCTACGTCTGCAAGGGCGACCACACCCACCCGCACTGGATGATCCCCTGACCTGAGGTCGCTTGTCGGCTGCGGGGGTTTCGAGACGGTCGCAGAGCGACCTCCTCGACCACCGGGGCCGTCCACCCTGCGGCGGCGTTTCGGTCGGACGCACACGGCCGACCTAGGCTGGTCGATCGTGAAGGCGTTGCTGCTCGAGAACATCCACCCGGTCGCTGTCGAGATCCTCGAGGCTCGAGGTTTCGAGGTCGAGCTGCGGCTGGGTTCGCTCTCCGAGGACGAGCTGGTCGAGACCCTCCCTGGCGTCCACCTGCTCGGCATCCGCTCCAACACCCACATCACGCCCCGCGTGCTCGACGCGGCGGGCGACCTGCTCGCCGTCGGCTGCTTCTGCATCGGCACCAACCAGGTCGACCTGGTCGCGGCCGCCGACCAGGGCATCGCGGTCTTCAACGCGCCGTACTCGAACACGCGCAGCGTCGTGGAGCTGGTGATCGGCGAGATCATCGCGCTCGCGCGGCGCCTGCCGGAGAAGACCCAGAAGATGCACGAGGGCGTCTGGGACAAGTCGGCCAAGGGCAGCCACGAGGTACGCGGCCGGACGCTCGGCATCGTCGGCTACGGCAACATCGGGACCCAGCTGTCCAACCTCGCGGAGGCCCTCGGCCTGCGCGTCATCTTCTTCGACACCGCCGACCGCCTGGCCCACGGCAACGCGCAGCGGATGAAGAGCCTCGACGACCTGCTCGCGAAGGCCGACGTGGTCAGCCTCCACGTCGACGGCCGGCCCGGCAACGCCGGCTTCTTCGGCGCCGAGCAGTTCGCGAAGATGAAGCCGCGCAGCATCTTCATCAACGCCGCGCGCGGCATGGTCGTCGACAACGAGTCGCTGCGCGACCACATCCTGTCGGGCCACATCGCGGGCGCCGCGCTCGACGTCTTCCCGGTCGAGCCGAAGGCCCAGGGCGACGAGTTCGAGTCGGTCCTGCGCGGCCTCGACAACGTGATCCTGACGCCGCACGTCGGCGGCTCCACCCAGGAGGCCCAGGAGGAGATCGGCTACTTCGTCGCCGGCAAGCTCGCGGGCTTCTCGCTCGAGGGCCGCACCGAGCTGTCGGTCAACGTGCCCGCCGTGCTCGCGCCGCAGCTGCACGACGGCCACCGGATCGGCTTCCTCCACGTCAACGTCCCGGGTGTCCTCGCGAGCGTCAACGGGATCCTGGCCGACTCCGGCGCCAACATCACGGGGCAGTACCTCTCGACGCGCGGCGAGCAGGGCTACGTCGTCACCGACACCCTCGACCCGCTGCCAGCCGACTCCCTGGCCAAGCTGGCCGAGTCCGAGCACACCATCTGGCTGAGGACCTGGGACGCCTCATGATCAACGTGCGCGAGCGGATCGGAACTGAGCTGTTCGCGCGCGTCGCGGGCCCGGACGGCCCGAAGCACGCCGAGCGGATCCACTTCCAGCCGGGTCCGCGCTGGTTCGACGCCGACAGCCCGATCGCGCGCGTCCACGGTGACGCGTCGATGTTCATCGGCGGCCTGCGGGCGCTCCTGCTGCAGACGCTCCACCCGGCAGCGATGCGCGGGGTCGCCGAGCACTCCGACTTCCGCAACGACTCCTGGGGCCGACTGGCCCGCACCAGCCGGTTCATCGCGGTCACGACCTTCGGCACGGCCGACGACGCCCAGCAGGCGGTCGACATCGTCCGTGCGATCCACAAGCGGGTCGTCGGCACCATGCCCGACGGCTCGTCGTACGCCGCCACCGACCCGCACCTGCTCGGCTGGGTGCACGTCGCGGAGATCGACAGCTTCCTGCGCGCCCACACCGTCTACGGCCGGACGCCGCTGGTCGGCCCGGAGCGCGACGAGTACGTCGCCCAGACCGCCGAGGTCGCCCGACGGCTGGGAGTCGTGGACCCGCCGACGACCGAGGCTGAGCTCGTGGCGACGCTGGCCGCCTACCGCCCCGAGCTGCGCAGCACCCCGGAAGCACGCGCGACCGTCGGCTACCTCCTGCTCCGACCGCCGCTGCCCCTGCTGGCACGCGCGCCGTACGGCGTGATCGCGGCCGCCGCGGTCGGGCTGATGCCCCGCTGGACCCGACGGCCGCTGCGCCTGCCCTGGCTGCCGGTGTCCGAGCGCACCGTCGTCCGCGCCCTCGGGGGCCTCGCGACGGGCACCATCCGCTGGGCGATGACTCCGACCCGCGACAATCAGGACTCGCTCAGCAATGGCGCTTAAAGTGGATGCATGTTCCGTTCTCGCGTCCGCACGTCCGTCGTCGTCGCCGCTCTGGCGAGCCTCGTCGGGGTGCTGCTGACGGTCGGAGCCGCGCTCCCCACGGAGGCCGCGCCGGCCAAGGGCGTCGCCTACGGGACGGTGAAGTTCCCGCAGAAGGACAGCCCGAAGGTCAAGGTCCTGTGGTTCACCCGGGACTGGGCCTACCTCGGCACCGCCAACGCCCAGGGCGACAGCTACTCCCTCAACCTCGCGCCCGGCACCTACCACCTGCAGTTCGTCGACCAGCGCGACTCCTACGTCACGTCGAAGTACGCGCCCACCGACATCCAGGTCACGGTCCACTCGGGTCAGGGCACCCGCAAGAACGTCACGATGACCAAGGGCGCCTTCATCACCGGCACCGTCAAGGCCCACGGCAAGGTGGCCAAGAAGGCCGAGGTCAAGGCGGCCAACCAGAGTGAGCAGTCCTTCACGACGACGGCCAACAAGAAGGGCCAGTTCGCGATCGGCGGCCTGCCCGCGGGCAAGTACTCCCTCTTCAGCTACGACCACAAGCACGCCTGGGTCGACAAGAGCACCTACGCCGGCAAGCTCGAGCCCGGGAAGTCGGCCAACCTCGCGATCAACCTGCGGAAGAAGGCCGGCAGCCTGCGCGTCTACCTCTTCACCTCCGCCAACGGCCAGAAGAAGCAGGTCACCGGCAACCCGACCGTGACCGCCGTCAGCAAGAAGACGGGCCAGTTCTGGAGCAAGAAGGTCAAGGGCGGCAACGCGGTCTTCGAGGGCCTCTACCCCGGCAAGTACAAGCTGGTCGCCAACGGCTACGGCATCTGGTTCGGCAAGACCGCGTCGGTCGAGGGCGCGACGGTGAAGTCCGGCAAGACCGACTTCGGCACGTTCACCTACACCAAGCGCGGCGGGTGGATCACCGGGAAGGTCGTCGACGGCAACGACAGCTCTTTCCCGATGAAGGCCGCAGCCGTCGGCCTCTACGACTCCAGCGGCAACCAGCTCACCTCCACCGTCACGGACCAGAGCGGCGCGTTCAAGCTGAGCGGCCAGTTCGCGACGATGAGCGGGCTGACCGTGACCGTCGACCCGGACCCCAACGGCGGCGGGTGGATGCAGGCCGCGGCGCCGGGCAACTACTGCATGTTCACCCACGGCGAGCAGACGCCGGTGTCGATCACCATCGGCCAGCAGACCGACGTGGGCAGCGTGCCACTCCCGCACGCGCCGTACGACGGGTCGACCGGGCAACCGGAGCGCTGCCAGCCCAGCTGAGGCCTTCGGCAGAACTTGAGGAAACCCTCGTTCCATCTTGAGGGGACCTCAAGGTGGACTGCCTAGCGTTGGTGGCATGCCCAGAACGACTCGTCACGCCACCAGCGTGCTGCTCCTCGTCGTCGGCCTGATCGCCTCGGCCGCCCTCGTGCTGCTGCAGGCACCCGCGGCCGACGCCGCGTCCGCTGGCCGCGTCCGCGGCTACGTCGTCGCTCCCCACGACGACCGCGTGCCGCTCCGGATGGCGTGGTTCACGACCGACTGGAAGTACCTCGGCTCGAAGTCGGTGTCCGGCAACGGCGCCTACAGCCTCACCCTGCCCGTCGGCACCTACCGGCTGCAGTTCACCGACAAGCGGCCGTCGTACGACGTCACGAAGTTCGCGCCGACCGACGCCACCGTCACCGTCCGTTCCGGCAGCACCGCCGTCCGCAACGTCCGCCTGCACCGTGGGGCTGCCATCACCGGGACCGTGCGCACGGCCGGCGGCAGCGGCGCGCACGCGACCGTGACCGCGGCCAACAAGGCGCAGCAGTCCTTCACGACGATCGCCAACGACAAGGGCCAGTTCGCCATCGGCGGCCTCCCCGAGGGCAGCTACTCGGTCTTCACCTACGACCACAAGAAGACCTACGTCGCCAAGAGCACCTTCGTGAAGAAGCTCGAGCCCGGCCACCCGCAGAACGTCGACATCAAGCTGAAGAAGCGCGCCGGCAACCTGCTCGTCGACCTCTACGCCGGGGACCGCCCGATCAACGGGACGCTGATGGTCACCGCGATCAGCAAGAAGACCGGCCAGTTCTGGACCATGAAGGCCCGCAACGGGACCGCCGCGTTCAAGGGCGTCTACCCCGGTCGCTACACGCTGATCGTGCCCGGCTACCAGGAGTTCTTCGGCAAGACCGGGACCGTCTCCCGGGGCAAGGTGCACGCCGGCCGTACGGCGTTCGGCAGCTTCCGGCTGACCCAGCACGGCGGCGCCTTCACCGGCCGCCTGGTCGCCGGCGACGACGGCACACCGGTCGGCAAGGCCACCGTGCGTCTCTACGCCCCGACCGGCGACATCGTCGCCGTCACCACGACGGCGGCGGACGGCACCTTCCGGGTGGGCGGCAGCCTCGGCACGATGACGTCGGTCAGCCTGATCGCCTTCGACGGCGCCAACATGCAGTACTACGACACGCTGCGGCTGCGCGCACTCTCGATCAAGGTCAGCGAGACCAAGAACCTCGGCGACCTGGAGCTGCCGGCGAAGCCGTCGGCCTCGGTGGTCGGCACCGTCGTGGACGCGTCCAACAAGGCGGTTGCGCTCGGTGGGGCGACCGTGCAGCTGAAGGACGCCAAGGGCGTCGTCATCGGCACCACCGTCAGTGCGGCCGACGGCAGCTTCACGATCGACAAGAAGCTGCTCCCCCAGACCGGCGTGAGCGTCGTCGTCGCGCCGACCGGCACGAGCTCCTACCTGGGTGTTGCCCCGGCGACGTGTCAGTACGTCTCGACCTCGCACGCCGGCATCGTCCTCGAGGCCGACGTCGAGCGTGACCTCGGCGTCGTGGGGATCTCGCGCAAGTCGCCCGGTACCTGCAACATCCCGGTGGGCGACCCCGTCACGAGGTGACCTACGAGACCACCATGTCCGCGTCGCCCCAGAACGCGCGCATCGTGGTGATCCGACCGTCGTCGTCGAAGGTCATCACGTCGATCGGCGTGACCGTGTAGGTCGCGTCGCCGGCCTTCGTGGCGATCTCGAAGTGGAAGGCGGCCTGCCCGCCGGCGATCTTGGCCGCGAGCAGCCGCGTGGACGCATCGAGCCCCTCGAGGCTGCCGTAGAACTCCCGGATCGCGGCGTGCCCGGCGCGTACGTCGGTGCCGACCGGGTCCTCCACGGTGGCGTCCTCGGCGTACAGCGCGACGATCTCGTCGGCACTGCCGTTGGCGACCAGGCGGATGTACTCGTCGACGACCTGGCGGACCCGCTCGTTGCTCGCGGCCATGACTTCTCCATTTCTAGAACACGTTCTTGTTGAGGTCACCGTAGCGTCCGCCGACCGCCGCCGCGCCCGATGGGCTTGAATGGGCGGCGTGGACCTGCTGCTCGCCTGGCCGCTCCCGGGGGCCCGAGCGCTCGGCGCCCAGCTGGTCGCGTCGTACGGCCACCCGGACCGGCGCTACCACGACGGTCGTCATCTCGGTGAGGTGCTGGAACGGGTGCACGAGCTGTCCGCGGCCGGGGTGGAGTTCGACCGGATGGCGGTGCTGCTCGCGGCGTGGTTCCACGACAGCGTGTACGACGCGCAGCCGGACGCCGAGAAGCGATCCGCCGCGTGGGCGGCCGAGGCGCTGCCGACGCTGGTCGACCAGGCCGTCGTCGACGAGGTGGTGCGGCTGGTGCTGCTCACCGAGGTGCACCGGCCCGCGGACGACGACCCCAACGGGTGCGTGCTCTCCGACGCCGACCTGGCGATCCTCGCGGCCGCTCCCGAGCGCTACGCGGAGTACGTCGCCTCGGTGCGGGAGGAGTACGCCCACGTGCCCGACGACCTCTTCGCCCTCGGCCGCGCCGAGGTGCTGCGCGACCTGCTGGCGAAGCCGTACCTCTTCCACACGGCGTACGCC
The DNA here is from genome assembly GCF_040045055.1 of Nocardioides pollutisoli. Taxonomy (NCBI): domain Bacteria; kingdom Bacillati; phylum Actinomycetota; class Actinomycetes; order Propionibacteriales; family Nocardioidaceae; genus Nocardioides; species Nocardioides pollutisoli. The sequence continues at coordinate 2,395,920 of NZ_JBDZDU010000001.1, read as the reverse complement.
CGCACGTCCTGGGAGTCGGCGGCCCGGGCGAACGTCGAGGCCGAGCTCGCGGAGCTCGGATGACCCGCACCGTCCTGCGCGGCGCCCGCTGGCCCGGCGACGTGGCGATCGAGGACGGGCTGATCGCCGAGGTGGGCGTCGTACCGCCTCGCGACGGGGACGTCGTCGTCGACTGCTCGGGCGACATCGTCACCGCGGGGCTGGTCAACACCCACCACCACTTCTACCAGTGGCTGACGCGGGGCTGGGCGGTCGACGAGGGGCTCTTCGGGTGGCTGACCACGCTCTACCCGGTGTGGGCGCGGCTGACCCCGGAGGACGTCGAGGCGGCCAGCGCGGTGGCGCTCGCCGAGCTCGCGCTGTCCGGCTGCACGACGGCTGCCGACCACCACTACCTGGTCCCGGGCGGCGACGACAGCGTCTTCGACGCCATCGCGGCGTCGGCCCGCCGGATCGGCATCCGCACCCACATCGCCCGTGGGTCGATGGACCTCGGCGCGTCGGCCGGCGGGCTGCCGCCCGACTCGGTCGTCGAGGACGTGGACTCGATCCTGGCGTCCACCGTGGCCGTGCACGACCGGCTGCACGACGGCGACCGGATCGTCGTCACGGTGGCCCCGTGCAGCCCGTTCAGCGTCTCCACGCGCCTGATGACCGAGTCGGCGGCGCTCGCCCGGTCGCTGGGTCTGCGGCTGCACACGCACCTCGCCGAGACGCTCGACGAGGAGCGCGACAGCATCGCCCGCTTCGGCCGCCGCCCGATGGAGCTGCTCGACGAGCTCGGCTGGATCGCGCCCGACGTGTGGGTGGCGCACGGCATCCACTTCTCCGACGACGAGGTGGCTCGGCTCGGGTCGACGCGTACGGGGGTCGCGCACTGCCCGTCGTCCAACTGCCGCCTGGGGTCGGGCATCGCACGGGTGCGCGACCTGGTGGCCGCGGGCGCCCCGGTCGGGCTCGGCGTCGACGGGGTCGCGTCCAACGAGATCGGCACCCTGCAGCCCAAGATGCGCCAGGCGCTCTACCTCGCCCGGCAGCGCGCCATGGACCCCACCGCCTTCTCCCCCGCCGACGCACTCGCGCTCGCGACCACCGGCGGCGCGGCCTGCCTGGGCCGCTCGGACATCGGGTCGCTGACGCCCGGCCTGAAGGCCGATGTCGTCGTGTGGCCGGGCGACGACGTGGGCGACGTGCTCGACCCGCTCGCCGCGCTGGTCCTCGGCCCCGAGCGGTCGGCCCGCCACGTGCTCGTGGGTGGGGAGTACGTCGTCCGCGACGGTCACCTCGTGGGCGCCGACCTCACCGAACTGCGCCGCGATCTCGCTCGCCGGGCTCGGGGACTCTGGCCCGATCTGGCGGGGTAGTCACGGACGTTCTGGTGGTTCCGCGGCCGATTTCACAACCACAACGTCCGTGACTACCCCGACGGCGCCGACCCCTTCCGCCGGCGCAGGCCCGCCGCGATGAGCCGGGCGACCAGCTCGCGGGAGGAGACGGGGACGGCACCGGCATCGACCACGGCGTCGTACCACTCCGACGGGACGTCGTAGTGGTCGCGGTCGAAGCCGCGCTCGGGGATGCCGAGACGGCCGGCGAACTCGTGCAGCTCGTCGTACGACGTGTCGCTGGCGAGGTGGGACCACAGGCGGCCGCGGGACGGGACCAGCGGCGGGTCGATGAGGATCGTCATCCAGCGCTGCGCGCCACGCGCTCGACCGCGTCGTCGAGCAGGAGCCGCCAGGACCGGACGTGCGCGGCATCGACGTAGGCCTTGTACGACGCCCCCGGGCGCGCCTGCGCACCGAGGTGGAACTGTCGGACCCCCGAGCGCACGAACCACGGCACCTGCTCGGCCAGCAGTCCCCCGCCGGGCATCAGCAGCGCGGCGACCCGGGGATCGGCTGCGGTGGCCAGCAGGTCGTCGTAGCCGACGGAGAGTCCACGCGGCGAGCCCGCGGAGCGCACCCCCACCAGCCCGGTGAGGTCCGTCAGGCGACGCCAGGAGCGACGCGGGTCGAGCGTGTCGTCGATGGCCCTGCCGAACGTCCAGGGCACCCCCGGCAGCAGCCCGCAGAGGTAGGCGCAGACCTCGGTGTCGATCTCGAGGTCGCCGTCGAGGAAGCCGAACGAGACGCCGGCGGCACCGCAGCCGAGGTAGCTCTCGGCGAGGCCGACCAGCCGCGCCATCTCGCCCCCGGTCGTCGACCAGGTGTCGTTGAGCCGCAGCAGGACGAAGACCGGCAGCTCGGTCTCGCGGCACACCGACGACACGACGGCGGGCTCGGGCGACAGTGCGACTGCCGGCCCGGTGGCCACCAGGTGCAGACGGTCGGCACCGCCCTCCTCCGCGCCGGGGACGTCACGCGGGCCGAGGACGGTCACCTCGAGGAGCGCCGTGCTCATGTCCCGATGGTAGGGCGGGAGGTACGCCGCAGGCGGGAGCCGCGCCTTGCCCGCGAGGCATGATGGGGGAATGGACAACACCCTGCTGTTCGACGCGCGCGCCCGCGTGTTGGCCGACCTGCAGGCCCGTCAGCACGCGAGCCCGGCCGCGGTCTCAGCCCTCGAGGACGCCGTCGCGCAGCGTAAGTGGTGGGCGGAGCAGTGGCCCGAGGGAGCGCAGTACATCGCGGGACTGGTCGCCCAGGACGTCCAGGACGCCCTGTTCGAGAGCATCGGCCGGTGGCCGGTCTGCCTCGACTGCGGTGACGACGCACCGGTGCACGCGCTGTACATCCAGCCGGACCTCGGCGGTCCTGACCCGGTGTGGGTCTGCGAGGAGAGCGGCGACGTCGTCGCGCCCCTCGGTGGGCTCTAGCTCTCCGAGCCGACCTGCAGCCACATCGTGAAGCGGTCCGCGCGGTAGACCGTGCGGGACACCTCGACGACCTTCTCGCCGGCGAGCCCACGACGCGAGTGCCGCAGCACCGGGGCGCCGGCGGCGATCTCGAGGTGCTCCGCCTCCTCCGCGTTCGCGACGTCGGCGTTGATGGAGTCCTCGGCCCAGGTCGGTCGCAGGCCGCGCGACTCGAGGGCGTCGTACAGGCTGGTCGGCATGCCGCTCTGCAGGAAGCCGGGGATCAGCACCTCGTTGAGGTAGGCGTCCTCGACGCACATCGGCGTGCTGTCGGCACGCCGCAGCCGACGCCAGTGGATCACCGCGTCGCCCTCCGTGAGGTTGAGCGCCCGCGCCACTCCCGGCCCGGCCTGCTCGCGGCGCGCCACCAAGGTCTGGGACTCGGCCAGCAGTCCGCGGCGCGACATCTCCTCGGTGTAGCTCGTCAGTCGGCTCGCAGCGCGTCGAGGGCGGGCCACGAAGGTGCCCCGCCCGGGAATGCGCTCCAACAGGCCCTCGACCACGAGGGCATCCATCGCTTGTCTCACCGTCATGCGGGCGACCCCGAACCGATGCACCAGCTCACGCTCAGAAGGTGCCGGTGAACCGGGTGCCGCCCCCGTGACGAGAGTGCGCACGTATTCGCGCACCTGGACGTGCTTGAGCGCACGCCCCTCAGTCACCAGCAACTCGTCCACGAGTCGAACTGTAGGCAGGTATAGACCTCCGCGTCCCCAAATCGACCGAAGCGTTGACGTCCTGAGGAAATCGGTTGCCGCGCCGTGTATTTCAGACTCAGCCCGTCGAAATCGTACGGCGCACGTCGGGGTGCCTCAGGGGTGTTCCCGATGGCGGCTGTCGGCACAGTCCGGCAGGCTGCTGCCATGACCGTCTCGCCGTCCCCCGCCGCTCCCGCCGCGCGCGCCATCGACCTGCGCAAGACCTACGGCGCCGGCGACTCCGCCGTGCACGCCCTGGCCGGGGTGACGCTCGACCTCGAGGCGGGCCAGTTCACCGCGATCATGGGCCCGTCCGGCTCGGGCAAGTCCACGCTGATGCACTGCATGGCCGCGCTCGACACCCCGTCGGCCGGCGCGGTCGAGGTCGGCGGGACCGACCTGAGCCGGCTCAAGGACAAGGAGCTGACCGCGCTGCGGCGAGAGCGGATCGGGTTCGTGTTCCAGGCCTTCAACCTGATCCCGACGCTCACCGCCGCGGAGAACATCTCGTTGCCGCTGGACCTGGCCGGCCGCAAGGCCGACCAGGAGTGGCTCGACACCGTGATCGAGGCGGTGGGGCTGCGCGACCGCCTCGGCCACCGTCCGACCGAGCTCTCGGGAGGACAGCAGCAGCGCGTGGCGTGCGCCCGCGCGCTGGCGAGCAAGCCCTCGATCGTCTTCGCCGACGAGCCCACCGGCAACCTCGACAGCACGTCGGGGGCCGAGGTCCTGTCGTTCCTGCGGCGCAGCGTCGACGACTTCGGCCAGACGGTCGTGATGGTGACCCACGACGCGGTCGCGGCGTCCTACTGCGACCGCGTCGTCTTCCTCGCCGACGGGCTGGTGGTCGACGAGATCCGCGAGCCCCAGCGCGACCAGATCCTCGAGCACATGACCCGCCTGCAGGACCTGGCCGCTGCTCGCCGTACCCAGGCCTAGGGGGACGGCGTGTTCAAGCTGACCCTGCGCAACCTGTTCGCCCGCAAGGTGCGACTGGTGATGAGCGGCCTGGCGATCGTGCTGGGCGTGGCGTTCCTGTCCGGCGTCCTCGTCTTCAGCAACGGCCTGTCGTCCACCTTCGACAGCATCATCTACAGCTCCACTCCGGACGGCGTCGTGCGCGCGGAGCAGTCGGCGTCGTTCGACTCCGCCCCGACGCAGACCGACCAGACCATCTCGCCCGAGGTGGTCGACCAGCTCGCCGCGCTGCCCGAGGTGGCGCGCGCCGACGGCGACGTGCAGGGCGTGGGCATGAGCCTGCTCGCCTCCGACGGCACGCTCGTGGGCGGCACGGGCGCACCGACCCTCGCGTTCAACCACAACGGTGGCCCGAACATGGCGGGCGAGTCGCCGATGGACCTGACCAGCGGTCGGTGGCCGACGGCACCGGACGAGATCGTCCTCGACGACGACGCCGCGGACAACGGCGACTACCAGCTGGGCGACGAGGTCAAGCTGCTCGCACCGTTCGGCAAGCCCGACCGCACGGCCACCCTGGTCGGGACCGCCGAGTTCAACGGCGGTGGTACGGCCGGGGCGACGCTGCTCGTCTTCAGCACCGAAGGCGCCCAGGACCTCTTCCTGGACGGCGCCGACGCCTACAACCAGGTCTCCCTCACCGCTGCCGACGGCGTCTCCCAGAAGCAGCTGGCCGCGGCGGCCGCGACGGTCGCGCCCGACGGCTTCGAGGCCGTGACCGGTGACCAGGTCGCCGAGGAGTCGCAGGACGCCGTCGGCCAGTTCCTCGACGTGATCTCCACGTTCCTACTGGTGTTCGCGATCATCGCGGTGATCGTGGGCGGCTTCATCATCGTCAACACCTTCACGATCCTGGTCGCCCAGCGCAGCCGCGAGCTCGCGCTGCTGCGCGCCCTCGGGGCGTCGCGCCGGCAGGTCACGCAGTCCGTGCTGCTCGAGGCGGTCGTCATGTCGACGGTCGCGGCGACGGTCGGGATCGGCCTGGGGTGGTTGCTCGCGCGCGCCCTCGCCGCGCTGTTCCGGGCCGTCGGGCTCGACATCTCCAGCGACGCCCTGACGCTCGACGTCTCGTCGGTGGTCATCAGCTACGCCGTCGGCGTCGGCGTGACCCTGGTCGCCGCCTTCCTGCCCGCCCGGCGGGCCGGGAAGGTCGCTCCGGTCGCGGCGATGCGCGCGGACTCGGCACCCGTGGGCGACTCGCTGCGCCGTCGCACGATCATCGGCGGCGTGATCATGGCCGTCGGCGTCGTGTTCGCGGTCGTCGGCGTCCTGGGCGGCCCGGGTCCCGACTCGGTCTGGATCGGCATCGCGGCCGGGATCTGGATCCTCACCGCGGCCGCGATCAGCTCGGTGATCGGGCGACCCGTGCTGGTCGTCTGCCGGGGCCTGTTCAGCAGGCTCTTCGGCACGACCGGGCGCCTCGCCGGCGAGAACGCGTTGCGCGACCCACGCCGTACGGGCGCGACGGCGTCAGCACTGATGATCGGCCTCGCCCTGGTCTCCTGCATCGGCGTGCTCGCCGCGTCGCTCAACGCGTCGGTCGACGACGTCGTCGACGAGCAGTTCACGTCGGACTTCCTGGTGCAGAGCAGCAACTTCCTGCCGTTCACCACCGCGGTCGGTGACGACCTGGCGAAGGTCGACGGCGTCGCCACCGTGAGTCGCCAGCAGTACACCGGCGCGCAGGTGGACGGATCGACGGTCCTGGTGACCGGCAACGACGACGCCTTCAACGACATCTACGACCTCGACGTCGTCGACGGCCACCAGGCCCTGCAGGGCAACGAGGCACTGGTGAGCACGGGCTTCGCCGACGACCACGACCTGAAGGTCGGGTCCCCCCTCGAGCTGACGTTCCTCGCCGGGAAGGCCCTCGACCTGAAGGTCGCCGGGATCGTCGACGGCAGCCAGACCACCGGCACCGTCAGCGTCCCGCTCGACCTGCTCGCCGACGCGGGCGTGCCGCGCCAGGACACCAGCCTCAGCATCATGCTCGACCCGGGCGCCGACGCGGCGGCGGTCGGCAAGGCGCTCGACGAGTCGGTGAAGTCGACGCCGATCGTCGCGGTCTACGACAAGCAGGAGTTCGCCGAGTCGATCCGCGACCAGGTCAACCAGCTGCTCTACATGATCTACGGCCTGCTGGCGCTGGCGATCGTGATCGCGGTCATCGGCATCGTCAACACGCTCGGCCTCTCCGTCATCGAGCGCACCCGCGAGATCGGGCTGCTCCGCGCGATCGGCATGAGCCGGTCCCGCCTGCGGCGGATGATCACGCTGGAGTCGGTCGCGATCGCCGTCCTCGGTGCCGTCCTCGGCATGGCGCTCGGCCTCGTGATCGGCGTACTGCTGCGGCAGTCGCTCAAGGGCAACCTCACCAGCCTCGGGCTGCCCCTCGGCCAGCTGCTGGTGTTCCTCGTGATCGCCGTCGTGGTCGGCGTGCTCGCCGCGATCCTCCCGGCGGTCCGGGCGTCGCGGCTCAACGTGCTGGACGCGATCGCCTCGGAATAGGTCTCGAACATCTGTTCGAACTCGGCGTAGGATGCGCGTCATGGACATCCAGGGCTCGCTCTTCGAGGCACCACCGGTCGGCACCCCGACATTCGACGGCGTCGAGCGACGGGTGCTGACCCGCGGGGCCTGGGTCGACGTGGTGACCGGCTGGCTCCCCGAGGCGGACGACGTCTTCGCCACGATGCTGCGCGACGTGCCGTGGCGGGCCGAGCGGCGCCAGATGTACGACCGCGAGGTCGACGTACCCCGGCTGCTGCACACGTACGGCGTCGGCGAGCCGCTCCCCCACCCGGGTCTGGCCCGGGCCCGCGGTGCGCTGTCGGCGCACTACCGGCCCGAGCTCGGAGAGCCGTTCGTGACGGCCGGCTGCTGCTACTACCGCGACGGCCGCGACAGCGTCGCGTGGCACGGCGACACCATCGGGCGCGGCAGGACCCAGGACACGATGGTCGCGATCGTCTCGCTCGGCGACCCGCGCCGGCTGGCGCTGCGACCGCGGATCGGCGGTGCCTCGATCTCGGTCGAGATGGGCCACGGCGACCTGGTCGTGATGGGTGGCTCCTGCCAGCGCACCTGGGAGCACGCCGTGCCGAAGGTCGCCCACGCCGGGCCGCGGATCTCGGTGCAGTTCCGCCCGCTCAACGTGTTCTGAGCTGCCGTGGCCCGAGCTCGCGAGGGCCACGATCCAGCAGCCAGGTCGAGTAGCCGCGCGACCGAGGAACGAGGTCGCGACCGGCGTATCGAGACCCACCAGGGGTCTCGATACGCTCGCTGGCGCTCGCTGCTCGACCAACGACGAAGGAATGCCTCGCCGCCAAGCCCGGTTGGGCCAGGCATGACCGACAACATCGCAGTCCGCTCCGGAACCTTCCAGATCGGCGGCGACCTCCCGGTCGTGCGCCTCGGCTACGGCACCATGCAGCTGCCCGGCGAGGGCGTGTGGGGGCCGGCCAAGGACCACGACACCGCGATGGCCGTGCTGAGGCGCTCCGTCGAGCTCGGGATCACCTTCTTCGACACCGCGGACTCCTACGGCCCCGAGACGGCCGAGCAGCTGCTGAAGGACGCCCTGCACCCGTACGCCGACGACGTCGTGATCGCGACCAAGTCCGGCCTCACCCGGCAGGGACCCGGTGTCTGGACGCAGCTCGGCTTCCCGCCGTACCTCCGCCAGCAGGCCGAGCTCAGCCTGCGCCGGCTCGGGGTCGACACGATCGACCTCTACCAGCTGCACCGCATCGACGAGAACTACCCGCTGGAGGACCAGGTGGGTGAGTTCAAGAAGCTGCAGGACGAGGGCAAGGTGCGCCACATCGGACTGTCCGAGGTGAGCGTCGACCAGATCAAGGCCGCTCGCGAGATCGCCGAGATCACCACCGTGCAGAACCTCTACAACCTCGGCAACCGCAGCTCCGAGGACGTCCTCGACTACTGCGAGGCGGAGGGCATCGGCTTCATCCCGTGGTTCCCGCTCGCGACCGGCGAGCTCTCCAAGGAGGACGGCCCGCTCGCCGAGGCCGCCAAGCACCACGACGCGACCCCGTCGCAGCTCGCGCTCGCCTGGCTGCTGCGTCGCTCGCCGGTGATGCTGCCGATCCCCGGCACGTCGAGCGTCGACCACCTTGAGTCCAACACCGCCGCGGCCGGCATCGAGCTGACCGACGAGGAGTTCGAGGCGCTCAGCGCACTCGTCTGACCGCCGAGTCGGCGCAGTGTCAGCCTGACACTGCGCCGACTCGACTCAGAACTGGACGGTCGGGGCGACGTCCTGGCCGTCGGGGGCCTCGTAGAAGTCGCGCTTGTGCACGTTGGCGATGCCCGTGAGGAACATCCACGGGATCGTCTGCGTGAGCTTGTTGAGCGTGGCGACGGCGTCGTTGTAGTACTGCCGGGCGAAGGAGATCTGGTTCTCCGTCTCGGCCAGCTGCGACTGCAGCTCGAGGAAGTTCTGGTTGGCCTTGAGGTCGGGGTAGGCCTCGGCCACGGCGTTGACCTTGACCAGGGCCTGGCTGAGCTCGGCGTCGGCCGCGGCCTTGGCCGGGACGTCGTCGCCCTTGGCGGCAGCGCTCACCGCGGCGCGGGCCTTGGTGACCTCCTCGAAGACGCCCTTCTCGTGAGCGGCGTACCCCTTCACGGTCTCGACCAGGTTGGGGATCAGGTCGGCGCGCCGGGTCAGCTGCACGTCGATGCCGCCGAGTGCCTCCTGGGCGCCGATGTCGGTGGTGCGCAGCTTGTTGAAGCCGACGATGACGAAGCCCACCAGGGCGACGAGCACCACGATGACGATGATGGCGATGATCATGTGAGTTCCTCAGTTCATAGGTGCAGGAAAGGTACAGCGGTCACCAGGAGCCCACTCCGCCACCGCCACCACCGCCGCCACCCGAGAAGCCGCCCCCACCGCCGCCACCGGACGACGACTTCTGGGTGGCCTCGTAGGAGGAGACGGCCGAGCTGACGGTCGAGTGGAAGTCGTCGACCATCGAGCTGATGGCCGTGCCGGCGTAGGCGCCTCCGTAGTAGCCACCGAGGTACGACGGGACGGGCGGCTCGGACGCCGTCTCGAGGCGGTACTTCTCGGCCCACTCGTCGGCGCAGCCGAACGCGACAGCCCACGGGATGTAGGCGGTGTAGAGCTCCTTGCGGCCGGAGAAGTCGAAACGCTCCTCGGCCGACGACGTCGACAGGATCCGCTTGAAGCCTCCGGCCTTCGACCAGAGGTCACGTCCGGCCTTGGTGCGCTTGGTCCCGGCTCCACGGGCCGCGAGCGAGCCACCGGCGATCGCGAAGGCGCCGGGGATGAGACCGATGGCCGACATGTTGAGGGGGTTGAGGAACGAGAAGGCGAGGACCGCGATGAAGCAGCCGATGATCACGAGGCTGCCGAGGCCTCCGAGGCCACTGGAGGTCATCAGACCCTCGCTCGAGGCCCACGACGTGGTGCTCGACTCGAAGCTGTCGATCTCGGACTTCAGCCGCTTCCCGGCCTCGACGTCCTTGGGTGAGGCCGTGAACGACGTGCCGGGTCCGCCGAGCAGGTGGGCGACGCCGGACGTGACCGGGTCCAGCCCGGCCCAGCCTGCCGCGCCGTTCTTGTCGGTGATCGTCCAGGTCTTGTCCTGGTTGGCGAGGTCGATGGCACCGTGCTCGGCGGCGTACATCAGCGTGGCGACGTACTGCTCGTCATCGACCTTCTCGTTGACGATGTAGGCCGCCTGTGCGGGTCCGACGCCCTCGGGCGGGGTGTACATGAGCGGGAACTGCGGGGCCCGCTCCCAGGTGCGGCGGGCCAGCACGTAGCCGAGCACCGCGGCGCCGAGGCTGAGCAGCAGGACGAGCGCGAGCAGGAACACGTTGGTGCCGAAGACCGGGTCCCACTTCGCGGTCCACGGGAGCTCGTCGCCGGGCGGCGGGGTCGGCATGTCGAGGCCGGCCTTGACGGTCACCGGCGTGTGGGGCGCCAGCGGGCCGGTCTGCACCTGCAGAGTCTTGGTGCCCTCGCCCGTAGCGGTGCAGCCGCTGGCCGCTCCGGCGCCCTGGGCGCACTGGACGTCCTGGGCCTCGACGGGGAGGTTGACGACGACGTTCGCCTTCGCGATCTCCGGGCCGTCGGGCACCAGGTTCCAGTAGAACTGGGTCTCGTGCCCGTTGGTGCCGGGCTCCAGGATGCCGTCGATCTCGTAGTGGATGTTGTAGGTGTGCACGCCGGGCGTCAGGGTGCGGTCGGGGTCCCCGACCTTCGCGACGAGGTAGCGGCCGGAGTCCTCGTGCGAGAGGGCGACCGGCACCTCCTGGCCGTCCATCGTGACCGTGACGTCGTGCGGGTTGCGTCGCGCGTGCGAGGCCGACGGGTCGCTGCGGTCCCAGAACCGGAAGATGCCGTGCTTCCCGCTGACGACGAAGTCGATCTTGAGGACCTCGTCGACGCTGAGATCGCCGTTGTCGTCGACGTCCATGACCGCCTTGTACGACGAGATCGTGAAGTCGGAGTCCGTGGTGCTGCCGGAGGTGTCCGACACCAGACCCGGCGCCAGCAGGAGCAGGATCACCACGATCAGGCTCACCACGGTCACGACCAGACGCTTCATGCTCCGGAGCCTAGGGCTCCGCGGGCCGGGCGAAGTGCCGAATAAGGATTCGCCCACTGTCGGTGGCCGTTGAGACACTCACGGCGATGTCGAACACCACCAGTCCCCTCACGCTCCGCTCCTTCTGGCACGACCTGCCCCGCGAGGGCAAGCTGCTGCTCTCGGTGGTGGTCTTCGAGTTCATCGGCACTGGCCTGGTCCTGCCGTTCAACATCGTCTACCTCCACGAGGTGCGCGGGTTCGCGCTCAGCGACGCCGGCCTGCTGCTCGCACTGCCGCCGCTGGTCGGCTTCCTCGTGGTCGGCCCCGGAGGCACCGCGATCGACCGGTGGGGAGCCCGGCGGATCCTGGTCGGCGCGCTGGTCCTCCAGGTCATCGGCAACGTGATCCTGGCCTTCGCCTCCACACCGGCGGCCGCTGCGGTGGCCCTCCTGCTCAGCGGCGTCGCGTTCGGGGTCTCGTGGCCGGGGTTCCAGGCGTTCATCGCGGCGGTGATCCCCTCCGAGCTGCGCCAGCGCTACTTCGGCGTCAACTTCACCCTGCTCAACCTCGGCATCGGCATCGGCGGCCTCGTCGCCGGCGTGATCGTCCGCGTCGACCACGTCGCGACCTTCCAGCTCATCTACCTCGGCGACGCCGTCAGCTACCTCCCCGCGCTCTTCCTGATGCTCGTCCCGCTCCGTCACGTCGCCGGACGCGTCGAGCACCACGCCGAGGCCGCCGCCAAGGTCGGCTACCTCGACGTCGTACGCCGGCCGGCGGTCGCCTCGATGCTGGCGCTGAGCTTCGTGTCGTCGTACGTCGGCTACTCCCAGCTCAACGCGGGCATGCCGGCGTACGCCCGCTCGGTCGGCGAGATCTCGACGCAGGGTCTCGGGTTCGCGTTCGCCGCCAACACGTTGGTGATCGTGCTGCTCCAGCTGGTGGTGCTGCAGCGCATCGAGGGGCGTCGTCGGACCCGGATCATCGCCGTGATGGGGGGCGTGTGGGCCGTGTCGTGGCTGCTGCTCGGCGCCAGCGGGCTGGTGTCCGGCACCTGGGGCGCGACGATGCTGGTCGCCGCGTGCGCCTCGGTCTTCGCGTTCGGCGAGACCCTGCTCCAGCCGACGATCCCGGCGCTGGTCAACGACCTGGCGCCCGACCACCTGCGCGGTCGCTACAACGCGGCGAGCTCCGCGGCCTTCCAGCTGGCGCAGATCATCGCGCCGCCGATCGCGGGCTTCCTGATCGGCCACCACCTCGACAGCGTCTACATCGGCACCCTGGTCGCGGGCTGCCTCCTGCTCGCCGTGCTCGCCGTCGCGCGGCTCGAGCCGCAGCTGCCGGCCGGCGTCAACGGGGTGCACGAGCCGGAGCTCGTGGCCGACCCCGACGCCGTACCCCTCCCGACGCCTAAGACCGACTGACCCACCAGATGACCAGCGCGACCACGGCGACGACGCCGGCCACCGGCTTCCAGTAGGTCTTCGCCAGCACCGGCAGCACCGCCGAGCCCAGGTTGAGCGCGTCGTCCTGCGCCGGGGCTGCCGGGGCGGCCGGGGCTGCCGGGGGGTCCGCACGCACCTGACGTACGGGTTCCGATTTCGGCTCAGGGACGACATCTACGTCAGGTACGACGGCCTCCTCCGGCGCAGCCGGACCCGAGAGCCGCTGCTCGAGGCAGGCGACGAACTGGCCGAGCAGCTTGTCGGAGACGTCCTGCATCACGCCGCGGCCGAACTGGGCCGGCTTGCCGGTGATCGCCAGGTCAGTGATCACCTCGACGTCGGTCGCGCCGCCGTCGGCAGACGTCATCGTCAGCGTGACCTTGGCGCCGGCGGTGCCGTTGCCGCGCTTGTCCTTGCCCTTCGCGTCGACGACGAAGCGGTGCGCCGCCTCGTCCTTCTCCACGAAGGTCCCGGAGCCGTTGTAGACCAGCGCGATCGGACCGAGCTTGACCTTCACCGACCCCGCGAAGGTGTCGCCCTCGGCCGAGGTGACCGTGGCGCCCGGGAAGCACTCCGCGACGGAGGCGATGTCCTGGAAGTGCGCCCAGGTCTCGTCGACCGAGGTCGGGACGGTGAAGCGGTGGGTGAGGTCCATCAGCCAGCCGCCGCGAGCACCGCTCGCCGGGTGAGCACCGTCGCGAGGTGCCGCCGGTAGTCGGCGTCACCGTTGAGGTCCGACGGCGGGTTGGTGCCGTCGGCGGCGTGCGCCGCAGCAGCGCGTACGGCGTCGTCCGTGGCCGGCTGCCCCACGAGCGCGTCCTCGACGGCCCGCGCCCGTAGGGGCGTGTTGCCCATGTTGGTCAGCCCGATCCGCGCCTCGGCGATGGTGCCGCCCTCGACCCGCACGGTCGCCGCGACCGCGACGATCGGCCACTGGTGGGCGACTCGCACGAACTTCTCGTACGTCGAACCCCAGCCGGTCCGCTTCGGGATCCGGACCTCGGTGAGGATCTCGTCCTCGCCGATCGCGGTCTCGAAGAGGTCGACGAAGAAGTCGTCGGCCGCGACGGTCCGCGAGCCACCGGGTCCCTGGATCACGAACTCCGCGCCGAGCGCCAGCGCGGGCGCCCCGAGATCGCCCGCGGGGTCGGCGTGCGCGAGCGCGCCGCCGAAGGTGCCGCGGTGCCGCACCTGGGCGTCGGCCAGGTGCTCCACGGCCTTGGAGATGAGCGACGCGTGCTCGGCGACGAGTGCGTCGGAGCCGACCACGACGTGCGGTGTCATCGCGCCGATCACGATCGCGTCACCGTCGTCACGGACGCCCCGCAGCGACTCGATCTTGCCGAGGTCGATGATCCACTCCGGCGCGTTGAGCCGCATCCGGAGCACCGGCAGCAGGCTCTGCCCGCCGGCGATGATCTTGGCCTCGTCGCCGTACTGCGCCAGCGCTGCCAGCGCCTCCTCGACCGAGGTCGGCGCCACGTAGTCGAACGCTGCGGGAATCATGCGCCCGCTCCTTCCGTGGAGGACTGACCGGGTTCGGACTCGTCGAAGTGCGGCATCGCCGCGCCCTCGGTCGCGCCTCCGGACCCGGGACCGTTGATCGCCTTCCACACCCGCTCGGGCGTGCACGGCATCTGGATGTCGTCGACCCCGAGGTGGCGTACGGCGTCGACGACCGCGTTGACCACGGCCGGCGTCGAGGCGATCGTCCCGGCCTCGCCGACGCCCTTGGTGCCGAGCGTGTTGGTCAGCGACGGGGTCGTGGTGTGCTCGACGTCGAAGCTGATCGTGTCGGCCGCGGTCGGCAGCAGGTAGTCGACGAACGACCCGGACACGAGCGTCCCGGCGTCGTCGTACACCGCCTCCTCCCACAGCGCCTGCGCGATCCCCTGCACCAGGCCGCCGTGCACCTGACCGGAGACGATGAGCGGGTTGACGATGTTGCCGATGTCGTCGACGCAGACGTACTTGCGCATCTTCACCGCGCCCGTCTCGGTGTCCACCTCCATCGCGCAGAGGTGGGTGCCGTGCGGGTAGTTGAAGTTGACCGGGTCGTACGTCGCCTCCGCGTCGATGCTCGGCTCCGCCCCGTCCGGCAGGTTGTGCGCGGCGAAGACGGCCGTCGAGATCTCGCCGATCGCCATCCCCTGGTCGGTGCCGCGGACCGAGAAGCGGCCGGCCGAGAACTCGATGTCGTCGACCGAGGCCTCGAGCAGGTGCGCCGCGATCGGCTTGGCCTTCTCGATCACCTTGTCGGCCGCCTTGACCAGGGCCTCGCCACCGACGACGAGCGAGCGCGATCCGTAGGTGTCCAGGCCCTTGTGGGAGATCGCGGTGTCGCCGTGCAGGACCTCGACGTCCTCGAAGGCCACGCCCAACCGGTCGGCGACGATCTGGCTGAAGGCCGTCTCGTGACCCTGGCCGTGCGCCGAGGCACCGGTGACCACCTCGACCTTGCCGGTCGCGAGCATCCGCACGCTGGCGTGCTCCCAGCCACCGGCGCCGTAGTCGAGCTGGCCGAGCACCCGGCTCGGGGCCAGGCCGCACATCTCGGTGAACGTCGAGATGCCGATGCCGAGCTGGACCGGGTCACCCGCGTCGCGGCGCTGCTTCTGCTCGGCCCGGAGCTCGTCGTAGCCGAACATCTCCTTGGCCTTCGCGGTCGCGGCCTCGTAGTTGCCGGAGTCGTACTCGAGGCCGGCCACCGTGGTGAACGGGAACTCCTCGTGCTTGATCCAGTTCTTCTCGCGGATCTCCAGAGGGTCGACGCCGACCTCGGCGGCGAGCTCCGACATGAGCCGCTCGATGGCGTACGTCGCCTCCGGGCGGCCGGCGCCACGGTAGGCGTCGGTCCAGGCCTTGTTGGTCAGCACCGTCTGGACGGCGAAGTGGTAGGCCGGGAACTTGTAGATGGCGTTGAACATGAAGGCGCCCAGCACCGGGACGCCGCCGCCGACGATGGCGACGTACGCACCGAGGTCGGCGAGCAGCTCGACCTTGAGACCGGTGACGGTGCCGTCCTTCTCGGCCGCGAGCGTGAGCTTCTGCCACTGGTCGCGGCCGTGGTGGGCGCTCATGAGCGACTCGGAGCGGGTCTCGGTGTACTTCACCGGCTTGCCGAGGCGGCGCCCGACGGCCCAGGCGATCCACTCCTCGGGCGTGACCTGGAGCTTGCCGCCGAAACCGCCGCCCACATCGGGCGCGATCACGCGGATCTTCGACTCGGGCACTCCAGTCGTGGCGGCCAGCGCGAACCGCACGATGTGCGGGATCTGGGTGGCCGACCACATCGTCAGCTGCTCGCCGGTCGGGTCGACGACCACCGACCGTGGCTCCATGAACGCCGGGATCAGGCGCTGCTGGCGGTACTCGCGCTCGATCACGATGCCGTCGGTGCGGGCCTTCGCGATCGCGTCCTCGACGTTGCCGCCGGTGCCGGCCTCGCCGGAGTCGAAGACCCACAGCGCCGACTTGTTGGTGCCGAGGTCGGGGTGGGCGAGCACCTCGTCGGCGGCCGACTTCTTGAGGTCGAGGGCGGCCGGCAGCTCGTCGTACTCGACGTCGACCAGCTCGGCCGCGTCGCGCGCCTCGGCCGCCGTACGGGCGATGACCACGGCGACGATCTCGCCGGCGAAGGCGACCCGGTCGGCCGGCATCGGCGAGTGGCCGGGCGTGACCTGGTCGGGAGTGATCGGCCACGCGTTGATGCAGGCACCGAGCTCCTCACCGAAGTCGGCGCCGGTCAGCACGTCGACGACGTTGGTCGAGGCCTTGGCTGCGCTCACGTCGATGCTGGCGATCTTCGCGTGGGCGAAGGGGCTGCGAACCATCGCGAGGTGGAGCATCCCGGGCAGCGTGATGTTGTCGGTCCAGCGGGTGCGACCGGTGATCAGCCGCTGGTCCTCCTTGCGGCGCCGGTCGCGGCCGATCTCCATCTCGACGGCGTCGGACGGGCGTTCCTGGGTGGCGGTCATGCGTGCATCTCCTGACCGGAAGCGTGCTGCACTGCCTTGACGATGTTGTGGTAGCCCGTGCAGCGACAGAGGTTGCCCTCGAGCCCGAGGCGGATCTCCTCCTCGGAGGGCTTCGGGTTGTTGTTCAGCAGGTCGACGCTCTGCATGATCATCCCCGGCGTGCAGAAGCCGCACTGGAGTCCGTGGCATTCGCGGAAGGACTTCTGCACGGGGTGCAGCTCGCCGTTCTGCGCGAGTCCCTCGATCGTCGTGACCTCCGCGCCATCGGCCTGGACGGCCAGGACGTTGCAGGACTTCACGCTGGTTCCGTTGAGGTGGACCGTGCAGGCGCCGCAGTTGCTGGTGTCGCAACCGATGACGGTGCCGGTCTTGCCGAGCTTCTCGCGCAGGTACTGCACCAGGAGGAGTCGTGGTTCGACGTCGTCGCTGACGCTCGCGCCGTCGACGGTCAGTGTGATCCGGGTCATGCAGCGCACGCTAGGTGCGCGGGGTTGGTCAGCGGTTGGTCGCGTGCTCGCGAGCGAGTACGACGCGGGCGACCTCGGCCGCCTGGGTGCGGATCTCCGGGATCGCGGTCGACTCCCAGAGCGTGCCCTTGCGGGGCGGACCGACGGCGTACAGGCCGTCCACGACCAGGCCGTCGGCTCCGACGACCTCGCCGGCGAGGGTCGAGTCGATGCCGAGCCGCAGCGGGTCGGGGGCGACCAGGCCGCGGGCCTGCAGCGCCTGCAGGAGCGGGTCGTCGCTGCGACTGACGTCGGTGAGCGGGCCGGTGCAGTTGACGACCGCGTCGGCAGCCTGGACGTCCACGCCGCTGACACCGCCGTCGGTCACGGTGAGTCGCCCGTCGAGACGGTAGCCCTCGATCCGGTCCGCGACCTCGGGCGCCATCCGGTGCCGGCGGATCTCCCAGTCGCGTGCGTGCACGGCGAGGAAGCGCTGCCGCTCCTCGACGCTCAGCCGCAGCCAGATCGACTGGGTCTGGGGCCGCAGGCCGTCGACCACGTTGCGCCAGTCGACGTCGTGGACCCGCGCGGCCGCGACCTGGCCCCGGACGAAGGCCGCGATGCCGTCGGCGGTCAGCGGCCCCTCGGGCACGTCGCTGATCCAGGCCGTCGACTGCTGCTCGATGTGTGCAGCGGGGAGCAGGCCGTGCCGGCTCACCATTGTCACGCTGCGCCACGGCTCGTCCTCGAGCAGGGTGATGACGGTGTCGATGGCGGTCAGGCCGGTCCCGACGACGACCACGGCCGCGTCGCCGGGCAGGGCGCGGATGGCGGCGAGGTCCCACGGGTTGTCGATGAGACCCGACAGCCCGCTCAGCTCGGTGAGCGCCTGCGGACGCTGGTTGCCGTAGGCGAGCACCACCTGGGCCGCGGTCGTGACGCGGTCCCGGGTGTGCAGCTCGAAGCCGCCCTCGATCGGGACGACGTCGTCGACGCGGCCGGCACAGATGGTCAGCCGGTGGTCGGCCGCGGCGGCGAGGGTGTCCTGGAGGTAGGCGGAGTACTCCATCCGCGGGAGGAACCCCAGCGGGTCGGGGTCACGCCCGGCCCGGACGGCCCAGTCGAGCAGGTCGGACGGTATGTCGGCGTACGCGCTCATGTGGCGCGCCCGGACGTTGAGGAGGTGCCGCGGGTCGGACGTGCCGTAGGCGATGCCGCGGCCCAGGACGCCGCTCGCCTCGTGCACCGTCACGGAGAGGTCGGAGTCGGCCGAGCTGGCCAGCAGCTGGAGCGCGGTCAGGACCCCACTGGCGCCGCCACCGATGATGGCGACGTGTCGGGGGTCGACGACCGTGGGCTCGAGCTCGGGTTCCGCGATGACGACCATGTCCTAAGTCTAGAGAACAACTCCAGTTAGGTCACCGTCGGGCCGCGGCGAGCCGCCCCTTGAGGAGAGGTACGGCGGGGTGCGGGCTGCCGGCGAGCCGGGCCAGGCAGGCCTCGACCACCTCGGTGTCGTACGGCGCCAGCTCGCCGTAGCGCACCACCGCATCGGGCTGCGGGTCGGCCAGCAGGGCTTCGCGGACGGCGACGGCGACGTACTCCGCGAGCTCGGTCAGCGCCGGTGAGTTGGTGCCGGGCAGCAGGTCGCCGCCGTAGGCGTCGACGGCCGCGGCGACCCGGCCGCTGCGGAGCAGGCCGAGGACCAGGTCGACGTCGGTGGAGACCGGCATCATCAGCCGGTAGGGGCGCGAGGCGAGCTGGCCGCCGAGGGCGGAGCGCAGGTGGGAGACCTCGGCCTTCAGCGTGGACAGGGTGACCGCCTGGTCGCCGTAGACCAGCGCGTGGAGGTGCTCGAGCGACAGGCCCTCGGGGTGCATGGCGAGCAGGGCGAGCACCTCGGTCTGGCGCCGGTTGAGCAGCAGCCGCTGGCCGTCGAGCCAGGTCTCGGCGGTGCCGAGCAGGGTCATCACCAGGCCGGGGTCGAACGGGTCGTCGGTGCCCGCTCCGACGGCGTGCTGCGCCGAGAGCGGCATCGCCGCCTCGATCAGGCGGGCCATCACGCGCGCGGTCGCGAGGCCGATCGGATGGGTGCGGTCCCAGGTCGTCGAGAGATCGATGACGCCGAGCTGCGTGCCGGTCACCGGGTCGTGCACCGGCGCCGCCCAGCAGACCCAGTTGTGCACGATCGACGCGTAGTGCTCGGCGCTGAAGACCATCGCCGGGCTGTCCAGGCGGTTGGCCAGGTCGAGCGCGTTGGTGCCGACGCTCTGGTCGTCCCAGCGGCCGCCGACCACGAAGTTGACGGTCTCGGCCTTGCGGCGCATCACGCGTCCGCCGTACGTCCACAGGATCCGGGTCTCGGGGTCGGTGACCGCGACGACCAGGTCACCGTCCTCGGCGGTACGCCGCAGCTCCGCCTCCACCCGCTCGACGGCGGTCTGCAGCGGCGAGTCGCGCCAGTAGGCCGCCGTCTCGGACTCGTCGTCGACGGGCGCGGCGCGGACGTCGGGCGAGATCGCGGCCTCGGACCGGGTCCAGCTGGTCAGGATCTCCGGGCGGACCAGGTCGGCCGCGTCGTCGCCGTGCTCGACGAAGGACGTCCAGGCGCGGACGGCGTCCACACGACGGGTCTGGAGCTCGCTGCGCGGCATGCGCTCGAAGGTAGCACCGGGTGGGTGACCCACGTCACAGGTCGGCGAGCCCCCGGTGGATGCGCCCGTCGACGGCCGCGAGCCGCTCGCCGGAGCCGCCCCAGCGGCCCGCGATGATCTCGGCGGCGATGCTGATCGCGGTCTCCTCGGGGGTGCGCGCGCCGAGGTCGAGACCGATCGGGCTGGAGAGCCGCTCGAGCTCCTTGTCGTCGATGCCGGCCTCGCGCAGGCGCGCCAGCCGGTCGTCGTGCGTCCGGCGCGAGCCCATCGCCCCGACGTACGCGACCTCGGGCAGCCGCAGCGCGACCTCGAGCAGGGGTACGTCGAACTTCGGGTCGTGGGTGAGCACGGCCAGCACCGTGCGCGCGTCGATCCGGCCGGCCTCGGCCTCGGCGGTGAGGTAGCGGTGCGGCCAGTCGACGACGACCTCGTCGGCCTCCGGGAAGCGGCTGGCGGTCGCGAAGACGGGCCGCGCGTCGCAGACGGTCACGTGGTAGCCGAGGAAGCTGCCGACCTTGGCCACGGCGGCCGCGAAGTCGATGGCGCCGAAGACGAGCATCCGCGGCTTGGGGGCGAAGGACCACACGAACACCCGCATGCCCTCGCCGCGTCGCTCGCCGTCGGGGCCGTAGCCGAGCGTCGCGTTGCTGCCGGCGGCGAGCAGCCCGAGGGCGTCGTCGCGGATCGCGTCATCGGCACGTGCGGAGCCGAGGGACGCCGACGACAACCCGTCGGGGCGTACGACGATGCGCCGGCCCAGCCACGTGGGGTCGGGGTGCTCGATCACGGTCGCGAGGGCGACCGGCCGGCCGGCCTCGACGTCGGCCGCGATCTCCTCGAGCTCGGGGAAGGTCTCGCGGCTGACCTTCTCGACGAAGACGTCGAGGATGCCGCCGCAGGTCAGTCCGACGGCGAACGCGTCGTCGTCGGAGACGCCGTACCTCTGCAGGACGGGGTCACCGGAGGAGACGACCTCCTCGGCGAGGGCGTAGACCGCACCCTCGACACAGCCGCCCGACACGGAGCCCACCGCCGTACCGTCCGGTCCGACGAGCATCGAGGCGCCGGCCGGGCGCGGGGCGGACTGGAAGGTCGCGACCACGGTGCCGACGCCGACCGTCTGGCCCGCTCGCCACCACTCCAGCAGCTCGGGCAGCACGTCACGCACGCGAGACCACCTCCGTCAGCTCGGCGAAGGTCGCCAGCGAGTGGCCGGCGACGAAGTCGTCGCAGTGGGGCAGCGCGGCGACGACACCCTGCTGGACGGGCTCGTAGCCGGACTTCCCCCGGTGGGGGTTGACCCACACGACCCGGTGGGCGATCCGGCCGAGCCGCGCCATCTGCTCGCCGAGCAGGGTCGGGTCGCCGCGCTCCCAGCCGTCGCTGAACACCACGACGACGGAGCCGCGGGCCATCCCGCGCTGACCCCAGCGGTCGAGGAAGAAGCGGAGCGTCTCGCCGAGGCGGGTGCCGCCGGACCAGTCCGGCACCGTCTCGCCGGCCGCGATCAGCGCGCGCTCGGGGTCGCGGATACGCATCGCCCGGGTCACGTGGGTGACGCGGGTGCCGACCGTGAAGGTCTCGACCGACGGCGTGGCCTGGGTGAAGCGGTGGGCCAGTCGGAGCAGGGCGTCGGCGTAGCCGCTCATCGAGCCGGACACGTCGACCAGCAGCACCACCCGGCGCGGCCGGACGCCGCGACGGCGCCAGGCGATCTCGCTCGGCTCACCCATCCGCCGGAGGCTGGCGCGCAGGGTGCGCGACGCGTCGACGCGGCCGCGGTGCCAGCGCTGGTGGCGCGCCGTACGCCGGACGGGCGGGCGCGGCCGCAGGGTCGTGAACATCCCGGCCAGCTGGTGCTTCTCGGCCGCCGAGAGCGTCGCCAGGTCGCGGTGGCGGAGCACCTCGGCGGCGCTGGCCTTGGCGCGGACGACGTCGGCGTCGTCGGACTCCCCCTCGCCGGACGACTCGGTCTCGGGCAGGTTGGTGAAGCCCGGCACCGCCGACTGCGCGGGCCGCGCCCGGGGCAGGCCGTCGCGACCGGTGAAGAACGCGGTGAAGACCTGGTCGTAGCGCTCGAGGTCGTCGGGTCCCGCGCAGAGCGTGGCGCGGCCGGCGAGGTACGTCGCGCGCTGGTCGTCGAGCCCGAGGACCGCCGTGGCCGCCAGGAACCCGTGGGCGCGGTCCTGGGTGACCGGTACCCCGGCCGCCCGCAGCGCGCGGGTGAAGGCCAGCAGGACCTCGTCGCCGCCGCGCATCACGCTCACGACCGGAGCATCTGGTCGAGCGCGTGGCGGACGCGGTCGGCGTCCTCGCGGTACTTCACCAGCGCACCCAGCGTCGCCGACGCCGAGGCGAGGTCGATCTCGGCGGTGCCGAGGTAGTGGAGAGCACGCGCCCAGTCGAGGGTCTCCGCCACGCCGGGCGGCTTCTGCAGGTCGTCGCGACCGCGCAGCTGCTGGACCAGCGACACCACCTGGTGGCGCAGCGACTCGGAGACCTCGGGCGCCCGCGACCGCAGGATCTCGAGCTCGCGCTCCAGGCCCGGGTGGTCTATCCACTGGTAGAGGCAGCGCCGCTTGAGGGCGTCGTGCAGCTCGCGGGTGCGGTTGGAGGTGAGGACGACGATCGGAGGCGTCGTCGCCCGGACGGTGCCGAGCTCGGGGATCGTCACCTGGTAGGTCGACAGCACCTCGAGCAGGAACGCCTCGAACTCGTCGTCGGCCCGGTCGACCTCGTCGATCAGCAGCACGGCCGGGCTCTCCTGCAGCGCCTGCAGCACCGGCCGCGCGAGCAGGAAGCGCGCGTCGTACAGGCTCTTCTCGGCCTCGGCGACGTCGGCGCCGCCGCCCGCCGCCTCGAGCGCGCGGAGGTGGAGGATCTGACGGGGGAAGTCCCAGTCGTAGAGGGCCTGCGTCGCGTCGATGCCCTCGTAGCACTGGAGCCGCACGAGCGGCAGGTCGAGCGCCTCCGCGATCGCCTCCGCGAGCGCGGTCTTGCCGGTGCCGGGCTCACCCTCGAGCAGGAGCGGTCGCTGCATCCGCAGCGCGAGGAAGGTGACCGTGGCGAGCGCGTCATCGCACAGGTAGCCGGTCGCGCCGAGACGCTCGGCGACGGCACTGGCGGACTCGAGCTCCATGCCTCCAGGCTACCCAGGCGGGTGTTGGTCGCCGGTTGGTCCGTCGCCCCGGCTGTCGACGTCGCGGCCGGTCGCGAGGTCACCGCACTCGACGACCTCGACGTCGTGGGTGGCGAGGTAGCCACGAGCACCACGGTCGCCGCTCGCCTCCTCGGCCACCTCGACCCAGTGGTCGCGCCCGATCACGACGGGGTGACCGACCTGGCCGTCGTACGAAGCACGCCGCAGGGTCGTGCGTCCGGTGGGCTGGTCGAGCAGGCGGCGTACGACGTCGGGGCCCACGTCCGGGAGGTCGACGAGCGTGACCACCACGGCCTGGGAGTCGCTCACCGTGAGCGCGGCCAGCCCCGCCCGCAGCGAGGCGGACATGCCCTCGGCCCACTCCGCGACCACGACGCCGGTGGCGCCGGAGCCCTCGAGCAGCGGGAGTGCCTCCTCGGCGGAGGCGCCCAGGACGACGCTCACCCGGGTGCAGCCGCCGTCGACGAGCGCACGGACGCCGCGGACCAGCCACGGCTCGCCGTCGTCGCCGCGCACCAGCGCCTTGGGCATCCCCATCCGGGACCCGGCACCGGCGGCGAGCAGCAGGCCGTGGACGTGGTCGGGCATCAGCCGGGGAACGCCTCGGCGTAGACCGCGGACAGGTCGTCGGAGTAGGCAGCGCTGAAGCCGCACACGGTGACGGCGCCCTCGTCGGTCGCGGAGACCAGGTAGCGCTGGCCGGCCTCGAAGTGGACCGCGCTCAGCAGCCGCTCCCACTCCTCACCCGGGGCGGTCACCTTCACGACGTCGGTCGGCTCACCGGCGTACCACTTCGTGGTCGTCAGGGTGACCGTGTCGCCGTCGATGACGCTGACGGTGCCGTCGAAGGCGGTCGGCATCTGGGCGAGCGTCTGGGCGTTCGGGACCATGCACTTGGCGTGCGTCGCGCCGTCATCGGGCGCGGACAGGGTGGTCACGGTCTGCGCCGGCTCCGGCTTGGCCGAGGTCGGTGACGCGTTGTCGCCGGTCGCGGCCTTGATGCCGATGATGCCGCCCACCAGCAGCACCACGACCGCCGCCGCGGCGACCAGCCAGGTCAGCGGGCCGCGCCCCTGGGTCCCGTCCTCACGCTTCTCGGTGGTCAGCTCGGTGCTCATGACGTCCTCCAGGAGTCGGGCCACCCGGTCGGGGTCGGCCGGCGGGAGCGACGACGCGGGGTCGGCGGCCCGGAGCCGGGCCTGCAGCTCGTCGTCGTTCATGGCACCTCATGTCCGGATGCGGCCTGGATCTTTCGCATCTGCTCGCGGAGTTTCTCGCGAGCCCGGTGGAGACGGATGCTCGCGGCGTTGGTGGTGATGTCGAGGACGGTCGCGACCTCGCCCGGCGCCAGCTGCTCCCAGGCCCACAGGCGCAGGAGCTCGGCGTCGTCGGGGTTCAGCGCGGCCAGCGCCTCGTGGAGCGTCAGGTCCTCGGGCGGGCCGGTGTCGACCGGCTCCGCGGCGAGCCGCGCCGCGGCCCGCTCCTGCCGGCGGGCGGACCGCTCGGCGTTGCGCAGGCAGTTGCGCGCCACGCCGTACGCCCAGGGCAGCGGCTCGTCCGGGAGGTCCGCGACCCGTCGCCAGCAGACCAGCAGGGTCTCGGCGAGCACGTCCTCCGCCGTGGCCGCATCGGTACGCCGGGCCAGGAACCGCCGCAGCGGCTCGATCAGGGTCGGCGCGACCGCTTCGAAGCGGTCCCGTCGGCTCTCGTCCACGGCACCACCCTCACACAGCCACGTTGAGTCGAGACTTCCGCGGGTCGAATCGAGAGTTCCGTCGATCGAGTCGAGGGTTTCGTCACCAGAACTCCCGACTCAACGGACGGAAGTCTCGACTCAACCGACGGAAGTCTCGATTCAACGGAATGCCGAACGGCCCCGATCCAGAGGACCGAGGCCGTTCGGGTGAAGCGGTGAGGCTGGACTCAGAAGTCCATGCCGCCCATGCCACCGGTCGGGTCGCCGCCCATGGGCGCCGCCTTCTCCGGCTTGTCGGCGACAACGGCCTCGGTGGTGAGGAAAAGCGCCGCGATGGAGGCGGCGTTCTGCAGCGCGCTGCGGGTCACCTTGGCGGGGTCGATGATGCCGGAGGCGATCATGTCGACGTACTCGCCGGTGGCCGCGTTGAGGCCGTGACCGGCCGTCAGGTTGCGCACCTTCTCCGCCACGACGCCGCCCTCGAGGCCGGCGTTGATCGCGATCTGCTTGAGCGGGGCGTCGGACGCGAAGCGCACGATGTTGGCACCGGTCGCCTCGTCACCCGTGAGCTCGAGCTTGTCGAACGCGGTGGCCGCAGCCTGCACCAGAGCAACGCCACCACCGGCGACGATGCCCTCCTCGACGGCCGCCTTCGCGTTGCGAACGGCGTCCTCGATGCGGTGCTTGCGCTCCTTGAGCTCGACCTCGGTGGCCGCGCCGACCTTGATGACCGCAACACCGCCGGCCAGCTTGGCCAGGCGCTCCTGCAGCTTCTCGCGGTCGTAGTCGGAGTCCGACTTCTCGATCTCGGCACGGATCTGGTTGACGCGACCAGCGATCTGGTCGGCGTCGCCAGCGCCCTCGACGATGGTGGTCTCGTCCTTGGTGATGACGACCTTGCGGGCCTGGCCGAGCAG
The DNA here is from genome assembly GCF_040045055.1 of Nocardioides pollutisoli. NCBI lineage: Bacteria > Bacillati > Actinomycetota > Actinomycetes > Propionibacteriales > Nocardioidaceae > Nocardioides > Nocardioides pollutisoli. Next base: position 2,370,508 of record NZ_JBDZDU010000001.1, on the reverse strand, counting down.
CTCGATGCCGGTCGACTCGAGCTTGAGGCCGACCTCCTCCGAGATGACCTGGCCGCCGGTCAGGATCGCGATGTCCTGCAGCATGGCCTTGCGGCGGTCACCGAAGCCCGGAGCCTTGACGGCGACGGACTTGAAGGTGCCACGGATCTTGTTGACGACCAGGGTCGACAGGGCCTCACCGTCGGTGTCCTCGGCGAGGATCAGCAGCGGCTTGCCGGACTGCATGACCTTCTCGAGCAGCGGCAGCAGGTCCTTGACCGACGAGATCTTCTGGTTGGCGATCAGGATGTAGGGGTCCTCGAGGACCGTCTCCATCCGCTCGGGGTCGGTGACGAAGTAGGCCGAGATGTAGCCCTTGTCGAACCGCATGCCCTCGGTGAGCTCGAGGTCGAGGCCGAACGTGTTCGACTCCTCGACGGTGATGACGCCTTCCTTGCCGACCTTGTCCATCGCCTCGGCGATGATCTCGCCGACGGTGGTGTCAGCGGCGGAGATCGACGCGGTCGCGGCGATCTGCTCCTTGGTCTCGATGTCGATCGCCATGTTGGAGAGCTGCTCCGACACGGCGGCGACAGCGGCCTCGATGCCGCGCTTGAGGCCCATCGGGTTCGCACCCGCGGCCACGTTGCGCAGGCCCTCGCGGACCATCGCCTGGGCGAGGACCGTGGCGGTCGTGGTGCCGTCACCAGCGACGTCGTCGGTCTTCTTGGCGACCTCCTTGACGAGCTCGGCACCGATCTTCTCGTAGGGGTCCTCGAGCTCGATCTCCTTGGCGATGGACACACCATCGTTGGTGATCGTCGGGGCGCCCCACTTCTTCTCGAGCACGACGTTGCGGCCCTTGGGACCGAGGGTGACCTTGACGGCGTCAGCGAGCGTGTTCATGCCACGCTCGAGACCGCGCCGGGCCTCCTCGTTGAAAGCAATCAGCTTGGGCATAACTCCTGCGATTCCTTCGCATTGGAAGTTTGTCCGGGGCGGCGGGTTGCCCGCGACGGACGGCCCCCGCTGGACCCGGCGAACCCTTCTCGCCGGCGCATCAGGACCTCAACGTCGCCGTTCCGGTGGTGGCACTCTCCGGTCGAGAGTGCCAGCGTCATGTTTAGCACTCGCCCCTGGCGAGTGCAAGGCGGGGTTCAGCGGCGGACGTGGGCGAGGACGGCGTCCGCGAACGGGTCGGCGTTGCCGGGCAGCACGTCGAGGTAGAGGCCGGGCTCGGTCACCTCGACCTCGCTCACGACCAGGCGGCCCTCGTGGCGCATCAGGTCGACGCGCCCGTAGACGATCTCGTCGCCGATCAGGTCGGCGACCGCAGCGATCGCCTCCATCGCGAGCAGGGCCGTGTCGCGGGCCAGCGGCACCGCCCGCGACGACCCGCCGAACTGCTCGTGCACCCGGATGTCGGTGGTGCTCGGCAGCTTGTCGACCTGGCTGACCGCGTGCCCGCCGATCACGAAGACGGACATCTCGCCGTCGTGGTGGATCGACTCGACGAGCGGCTGGACCACCCAGGGGCCCGGGTGCCCGGCGTACGGCGTCCAGGTCGCCGCCTCCTGCACGACCTCGAGCCCACGCCCGCCGGCCCCCACCCGCGGCTTGACGACCGCGACCTCGAGCCGGGCCGCCTCGGCTCGCACCTGCTCGACGGTGTCGGCGGCGACGGTCGGGACGACGGGGAGACCGGCGTTGTGCAGGTCGATGAGGTAGCGCTTGTCGGTGTTCCACCGGAAGACCTCGTGGCCGTTGAGCAGGGCCGGCCCCAACCCGGCCGCCCAGCTGACGAACTCGCCGACCCGCTGGTCGTAGTCCCAGGTCGAGCGGACCGCGATCACCGCAGCCTGGCTCCAGTCGACGTCGAGGTCGTCCCAGACCACCCAGCGGGAGTCCAGGCCGCGCTCGTCGAGCGCGGCGTCCAGCGCCTCGTGGCCGGGCTCGCCCTCGGCGAGCTGGCTGCAGGTCGCGAGCAGGACGAGGGGTCGATTCTCCACGCGCCGAACCCTAGGACCTCAGCTGCTACCGCGCACCACGAGATGGGTGGGCAGCATCCGACCGGGCCGGGACGCCTCCGGCGCCTGGGTGGCCTCGAGGAGCAGGTCGACCATCGCCCGGCCCATCTGCTCGGGCGACTGGTGCACGGTGGTCAGCGGGGGCAGCGTGGAACGGGCGATCGGTGCGTCCTCGAAGCCGACCACGGCGACGTCCTCGGGGACCCGTCGTCCGGCCTCGCGCAGCGCGAGCAGGGCGCCGGCGGCCATCAGGTCGTTGGCGCAGAAGACGCCGTCGAGGTCGGGGGCGCGCACGAGCAGCTCGCGCATCGCACGCTCACCGCTGCCCTGGCCGAAGTCGCCGCGGACGACGAGCCGCTCGTCCAGCGGCAGGCCGGCCGCCTCGAGGGCCGCGACGTACCCCTGGAAGCGCGAGCGACCGGCGACCATGTCGGCAGGGCCGGCGATGGTCGCGACGCGGGTGCGACCGCGCTCGACCAGGTGGCCGACCGCGAGCTCGGCGCCCTGGACGTTGTCGACGTCGACGTAGTCCGAGCGCAGGTCCTCGCGCGCCCGGCCGCCGACGACGACCGGCAGCCCGTGGGCGCGGATCAGGTCGGGGAGCTCGTCGTCGTCGTGGAGGGAGAGGAGGAGCACGCCGTCGACGTGCTGACGCGTGAGCCAGTGGTCGAGGCCGCCGCGACGCTGGGACGCCTGGGCGAGCAGCAGCACCAGCTGCCGGTCGGCCTCGGCGAGGGCGGAGCCGATCCCGCGGATGATGCCGGCGAAGAACGGCTCCCCGAAGACCCGTTCCTCGGACTCGGCGATGACCAGCGCGACCGCGTCGGTGCGGCGGGTGACGAGGGCGCGGGCGGCGGCGTTCGGCACGTAGCCGAGCTCCTCGATCGCCTGCTCGACGGCCTGGCGGGCCCGGTCGGAGACCTTCTCGCCGCCGTTGATCACGCGCGAGGCCGTGCCGCGACCGACACCGGCCAGCGCGGCGACCTCCTCGAGCGTCGGTCGGGTCCGTGGCGGCCGGGTCATGGCGTCAGTATGCCGGTGGCCCCGCTACCGGCTGAGCGCGCGAACGGCGGGCCTGGGATGTCGAGAAGTCCCCAGGCCCGCCGCACGGACAGGCCCGCCGCAGAACCGCCGTTCACGGCGGGTACTCCCCCACGTGCGTTCGAGGCCATCGCGCGGTCCACCCCTCGAGCGAACGTGGTCTGTGGGAGCGTTCCCACAACCACTCTGGATCCTGTCGGGAGGCCTGTCAAGAGTTCTCGTGGGGCCCGATGTCGATTTGTCGCAGGCTCGCGCGTCATCGCGGTGTCAGACTCGATGCACGACCGAGAGGAACCCGTCATGAGCACCTACGTCGTCCTGCTGCCCGGCAACGAGAGCACCTGGGAGCACGCCACCGAGGAGCAGCGCTCCGCCACCTACGCCAAGCACGGCGAGTTCGCCCGCCTGCTCGAGGAGCGCGGCCACAAGGCCACCGGGGGCGCCGAGCTCCTGCACTCCACCACCGCCAAGATCGTGCGGAGCGACGGCTCCGGCACGTCGGTCACCGACGGCCCGTACGCCGAGACCGTCGAGCAGCTGACCGGCTTCTACGTCGTCGACACCGACGACCTCGACGACCTCCTCGAGATCTGCGGCGTCCTCGCCGAGGGCGGCGCGGTCGAGGTCCGCGGCACGGTCGACCACTCGGGGGACATGTGAGGTTCCTGGTGCTGCTGACCGAGGACGACCACTTCGCGAAGTGGGAGGCCGCCGACGAGGCCCTGCGCCAGCGGGTCATCGCCGACTTCAACGCCTTCGACGAGGCGGTCCGGGCCCGCGGGTCGATCGTGACCGGCGACGCCCTGGACCGGCCCGGCACCGCGCGCACCCTCCAGCCCGGGCACCGGACCGTGACCGAGGGACCGTTCGCCGAGACCGTCGAGCAGCTCGGCGGCTTCTACCTCATCGACGTACCGTCGCTCGAGGACGCGCTCGAGACGGTCCGGCTGCTGCCGACGGAGTACACGATCGAGGTGCGCCCGACGCTCGAGGTCCAGATCTGACGCCGCTCGAGCGACTCCTGCGCGACGAGTGGGGCCGGTTGCTGGCCCTGCTCGTCGCGCAGTTCCGGCGGCTCGACCTGGCCGAGGACGGCCTGGCCGACGCGTTCGAGGCGGCGGCCCGCACGTGGGACGTCGTCCCCGACAACCCGCCCGCCTGGCTGCTGACCGCGGCCCGGCGGCGGATCCTCGACCGGCTCCGGGCCGAGGCGGTCGCCGCGCGCAAGCTCCCGCTGCTCGCGGTCGACGCGGAGGTCCAGGAGGAGGCGCAGGCGTTCATGGCCGGTGCCGGTGAGCCCGTCGTCGACGAGCGGCTGCGGCTGGTGCTGCTCTGCGCGCACCCGTCGCTGCCGGCGCCCTCCGCCGCGGCGCTGACCCTGCGCCTGGTGCTCGGCGTACCGACCGAGGACGTCGCGCGGCTCTTCCTGGTGCCGACGCCGACGATGGCCGCCCGGTTGACGCGCGCCCGCAAGCGGCTCGCCGCCGAGGCCTTCACGGTGCCCGACGACCTGGCGCCGCGGGTGTCGGTGGTCGCGGACGTCGCCTACCTCGCCTTCACGGCCGGCTACGCGCCCGGCTCCGGACCGGACGTGCTGCGCGCCGATGTCGCGGGCGAGGCGATCCGGCTGGTGCGGGTGCTGCGATCCGTGCTGCCCACGTCGTACGACGACCTCGGCGACCTCGACGCGCTGCTGGCCCTGATGCTCATCCAGCACTCCCGACGCGACGCCCGCGTCTCGCCCGACGGCCTGGTGCTGCTGCCCGACCAGGACCGCTCCCGCTGGCACCGCGACGAGATCGGCGAGGCGGTGGGGCTGCTCGCCCCGATCGCCGGCGCACCGGCGACGCCGTACCTCCTGCAGGCGCTGATCGCCGCCGAGCACGCGATCGCCCCGACCGCGGCCGACACCCACTGGGAGCGGATCGCCGCGCGCTACCTCGAGCTCGAGGAGCTCACGGGGTCACCGGTCGTCCGGCTCAACCGGGCGGTCGCCGTCGCCGAGGCGGCCGGGCCGCTCGCGGGGCTGGCGCTGCTGGACGGGCTGTCGCTGCCGGGGCACCGGCTCCCGGCGGCCCGGGCCGAGCTGCTCGCTCGTGCAGGTCGCCTCGACGACGCGCGCACGTCGTACGACGAGGCCATCGGCCGCTGCGCCAACCTGGCCGAGCGGGCGCACCTTATCGAGCGCCGCGCCCAGCTGTAACGGATCAGCAGCCGCCGGCGACGGCCGGGATCACCGAGATCTGGGTGCCGTCGGGGGTGGGCGTGGCGAGGTTGTCGAGGAACCGCACGTCGTCGTTGTCGACATAGACGTTGACGAAGCGCCGCAGCTGGCCGGCCTCGTCGAGGATCCGGCCCTTGATGCCGCTGTAGCTGCCGTCCAGGTCGTCGAGCACCTCGGCCAGGGTGCCGCCCGCGGCGGTCACCTCGGACTCGCCACCGGTGTAGGTGCGCAGGATGGTCGGGATGCGGACGGACACGCTCATGGTCTGGATGCTCCTCGGAGGGTCAGGCGATGCCGGAGGCGACGAAGGCGGCGTACGACGGCTCGATGGTCGCGGCCGGACCGACCGAGCCGGAGACCGCGTCGAGCGTCTTCAGGCCGTGGCCGGTGTTGATCACGACGGTCTCGAGCGACGGGTCGAGCTGGCCGGTCTCGGTGAGCTTCTTGAGGACGGCGACGGTGGTGCCGCCGGCGGTCTCGGTGAAGATCCCCTCGGTGCGGGCCAGCAGCACGATGCCGGCGCGGACCTCGTCGTCGGTGACGTCCTCGACGGCGCCGCCGGTCTCGCGGCAGATGTCGAGCACGTATATGCCGTCGGCCGGGTTGCCGATGGCCAGGCTCTTGGCGATGGTGTCCGGCTTGACCGGGCGGATCACGTCGACGCCGGCCTTGTAGGCGACCGACACGGGCGAGCAGCCCTCGGCCTGCGCGCCGAAGATGCGGTAGGGCTTCGCCTCGACGAGGCCGAGCTTGATCAGCTCCTGGAAGGCCTTGTGCACCTTGGTGAGCTGGGAGCCGCTCGCGACCGGGATGACGACCTGGTCGGGCAGCCGCCAGCCGAGCTGCTCGGCGATCTCGTAGCCCAGGGTCTTGGAGCCCTCGGCGTAGTAGGGCCGGACGTTGACGTTGACGAACGCCCAGCCGTCCTCCTCGCCCGCGATCTCGGAGGCGAGCTTGTTGACGTCGTCGTAGTTGCCGTTAACGGCGACCAGCGACTCGGTGAAGACCGCGGAGTTGACCTGCTTGGGCTGCTCGAGGTTGCTCGGGATGAAGACGACCGTCTTGATCCCGGCGCGGGCGCCGGCGGCCGCGACGGCGTTGGCGAGGTTGCCGGTCGACGGGCAGGCGAAGACCTTGGCGCCGAGCTCGCGGGCCGCGCTCAGCGCGCAGGCGACGACACGGTCCTTGAAGGAGTTGGTGGGGTTGGTCGAGTCGTCCTTCACCCACAGGTTCGTGATGCCCAGCTCGGCACCGAGGTTGTGGGCCTTCAGCAGCCGGGTGAAGCCCGGCTCCATGTTGGGGCTCTCCTCGACGTCGGTCGGGACCGGCAGCAGCGCCTTGTAGCGCCAGATGTTCGCGGGTCCGGCCTCGATCTGCTCGCGGGTGACCTCGCCGAACTCGTAGGCGATCTCCAGCGGGCCGAAGCACTCCGGACACGCGTAGAAGGGGCCCAGGTCGACCTGGTGACCGCACTCGCGGCACGACAGCGCGACGGCGCTGCCGAACGCGCCCTCGCGGGTCGTCTGCTTCTCGACAACAACAGCGCTCATGAAGTCCTCCTTCTCATCTTCTCCGGCTGCGACGGTCGCGCCGGACGGAATTGGCACCGTTTCCGCGAACCGCATCCCGATGTTCCGGGCGGCGGAGGCTCGCGGCGGTTGCCGGGACTTCACAGGGCCGTATCCCTCTGTCCCTCTTGATGAGCTGACGAGAACAGTACGCCGGCCGTCTCAGCATGTGCACATCGCATCCACATGCTGGACGACCTGCGTCCGTATGGCGTCGGGGTCAGGCCGCGACGGTGGCGGCCTCCGCAGCCGGCTCGAGCGCGCCGCGGACGACGTCCATCACGTCACCGACCACGTGGACGGTGAGCGACTCCAGCACGTCGGCGGGCACGTCGTCCAGGTCGGGCTCGTTGCGCAGCGGCACGAACACCTCGGTCAGGCCGTTGCGCTGGGCAGCGAGCAGCTTCTGCTTGAGCCCGCCGATCGGCAGCACCCGGCCGTTGAGGGTGACCTCGCCGGTCATGCCGACCTCGGAGCGCACCGGGCGACCGGTCGCGAGCGAGGTGAGCGCGGTGACCATCGTGATGCCCGCGGACGGTCCGTCCTTGGGCGTCGCGCCGGCCGGCACGTGCACGTGGATCGCCTTCTCGAAGAACGCCGGGTCGACGCCCAGGTCGGCCGCGTGCGCCCGGACGAAGGAGAGCGCGATCTGCGCGGACTCCTTCATCACGTCACCGAGCTGACCGGTCAGGGTGAGACCGGCCGTGCCCTCGGACGCCGACGCCTCGATGAAGAGCACGTCGCCGCCGAGACCCGTGACGGCGAGACCGGTGGCCACGCCCGGGACCGACGTACGTTCGTGCGCCTCCGGCGTGAACCGCGGCCGCCCGACCAGGTCCTTGAGCTGCGGCAGGTCGATGTCGACGTGCGTCTCGCCGGTCGCGAGCTTGGTCGCCGCCTTGCGCAGCGCCTTGGCGAGCAGCCGCTCCATCTGGCGTACGCCGGCCTCGCGGGTGTAGTTGGCCGCCATCTCGCGCAGCGCCGCGTCGGTCACGGAGACCTCGTCGGCGGTCAGCGCGGCCCGCTCCAGCTGCCGGGGCAGCAGGAAGTCGCGGGCGATGGCGACCTTGTCGTCCTCGGTGTAGCCGTCGAGGGTGACCAGCTCCATCCGGTCCAGCAGCGCCGACGGGATCTGCTCGACCACGTTGGCGGTGGCGATGAACAGCACGTCGGACAGGTCCAGGTCGAGCTCGAGGTAGTGGTCGCGGAACGTGTGGTTCTGCGCCGGGTCGAGCACCTCGAGCAGCGCGGCCGCCGGGTCGCCGCGGTAGTCCGCGCCGACCTTGTCGACCTCGTCGAGGAGCACGACCGGGTTCATCGAGCCGGCCTCCTTGATGGCACGGACGATCCGGCCGGGGAGCGCACCGACGTACGTCCGCCGGTGGCCGCGGATCTCGGCCTCGTCGCGCACGCCACCGAGCGCGACGCGGACGAACTTGCGACCGAGGGCGTGGGCGACGGACTCACCGAGCGAGGTCTTGCCGACTCCGGGAGGACCGGCGAGCAGCACGACGGCACCGGAGCCACGGCCGCCGACGACCTGCAGGCCGCGCTCGGCGCGCCGGGACCGGACCGCGAGGTACTCCACGATCCGCTCCTTGACCTCGTCGAGGCCGTGGTGGTCGGCGTCGAGCACGGCGCGGGCCGCGACGACGTCGTTGGAGTCCTCGGTGGTGACGGTCCACGGCAGCTCGAGCACGGTGTCGAGCCAGGTGCGGATCCACGAGACCTCGGGGCTCTGGTCGCTGGAGCGCTCGAGCTTGTCGACCTCCTTGAGGGCGGCAGCGCGTACGGCGTCGGGCAGGTCGGCGGCCTCCACGCGGGCGCGGTAGTCGTCGGCCCCCTCGGGCTCGCCCTCGCCGAGCTCCTTGCGGATCGCGGCGAGCTGCTGGCGCAGGAGGTACTCCCGCTGCGTCTTCTCCATGCCCTCACGGACGTCCTCACCGATCTTGTCGGTGAGCTCGGACTCGGCGAGGTGGTCGCGGGTCCAGCCGATGAGGGTGTCGAGGCGCGACTCGACGTCGGGGTTCTCGAGGAGCTCGCGCTTGCTCTCGATGGAGAGGTACGGCGCGTAGCCGGCCGCGTCCGCGATCCCGGACGGGTCGGTCATCTGGTGCACCTGGTCGATGACCTGCCAGGCCTCGCGGCGCTGGAGGACGGCGATCACGAGGCGCTTGTACTCCTCGGCGAGCTCGCGGGCGTGGTCGCTGACCACGTCGGCGACCGGCTCGACCTCGACCCACAGGGCAGCACCTGGACCGGTGACACCGGAGCCGATCCGGCCGCGGGAGCCGGCCTTGAGCACGGCAGCGGGGGTGCCGCCGCTGAAGCGGCCGACGCGCTCGACGGTCGCGATCACGCCGTACGACGCGTAGCGGTCCTCGAGCCGCGGGGCGAGGAGGAGCTCGCCGCCGGAGCTGGCCTGGGCGGCGTCGACGGCGGCCTGGGCGGCCTCGTCGAGCGGGATGGGGACGACCATGCCGGGCAGGACGACCATGTCGGAGAGAAACAGCACCGGGAGAGAGGCTTGAGTCATACCCACTCAACTCTCACCTGGGACCCGGTGTTCCGGAGAGTGCCTCCTGTTCACCGATGGCGAACGCGGGAACCAATCCTGGCGGGATAGTCACGGACGAAAGGACCCATGTCGAGCCCGCAAATGGTGCTTTTCGTCCGTGACTATCCCGCAGCGGCGGCGTCGACCGTCAGCTGGCGGAGCAGGTCGAGGACGCCCTCGGGGCCCTTGACCACGACGTCGGAGAGGGCCACCAGCGCGCTCTCCTCGGTGGAGGCGGAGCAGACCAGGAGGGTGGGCATGCCCTGCTCGCGGAGCGCGGCGACCGCCTCGAAGGCCTCCATGTCGCCGAGGTCGTCGCCGGCGAAGAGGAAGGCGCCGGCGTCCAGCTCGGCGACGAGCGTCTCGACCGCGTGACCCTTGTGCCGGCCGGGTGAGCGCACCTCGATCACGTTGCGGCCCGGCTCGACGACCAAGTCGTGGCGGGCGGCGAGCTCGCGCATCGGGGGCAGCAGCCGCTGGAAGGCGGCGTCCGGGTCGTCGAGGCGCCGGGTGTGGACGGCGACGGCGAGACCCTTGTCCTCGACCCACGCGTCGGCGGCCGAGGCGCGGCGCAGGACACCGGTCAGCTCTCGCTCGAACGACGCCAGGCCGCGCGGCGGTCGGGGGGACAGGATCCGGCGGTTCGTCGACGACCACCGCTCGTTGCCGTACTGCCCGAAGACGTAGAGGTCCGCCTCGTTGCTCGCCAGCTCGTTGCCGACCTCCTCGAGCCCGCCGAGGTCGAGCACCTGACGGGCCGGGCGGCCGGTGATCACCGCGATCGCGGCCACCTGGGCGGCGAGGTCGACGAGCACCTCGGACGCGTCCGGGTGGATGTGCGCGGACTCCGGGTCGTCGACGATCGGCGACAGCGTGCCGTCGAAGTCGAGCCCGACGACGCAGCGCGACGCCGCGCGCACGAGAGCGTCGTAGCGCCTCTCACCCTCGGAGGAGGTGAACTCCATGGGTCAAGCCAACCACGGGTCGGCTCGCCTCAGGAAAGCGGTCCGGTGAGGATGACCGTCAGCCGGTCGGAGCGCATCGGGTTGACGGCGGGAGCCGTACGCCGGATGCCGAGGTCGAGCGCGAGCTTCTTCGCGGCGGCCTTGAGCTGCTTGGGGTAGTAGACCGTGGTCGCCGGGATCGTGCCGTACCAGTTGTCGGAGCCGACGACGTGCCAGCCGATGCCCGAGGCGTGCTCGGAGACCTGGCCGGCCAGGCCGGTGATGCCGGAGTTGTTGAAGACCACGACGTTGACCTGGCCGCGCTTGACGGCGGGCTTCTCCGGCTTGGGGTCGGCCGAGGGGGTGAACGACGGGGCCGAGCTGGCGCTGTGGGTCGGCTGGTCGGAGACCGTGGTGACCTCGCGCTCGGTGGGCTCGCCGCCGCGGGTCGCGACGAAGGCGACCGCAGCCATCGCCACGGCGATGATGCTGAGCATCACTACCGGCGACGGGATGGCGGCGCCCCGCTGGTTGCGGAACCGCATGTCAGACCTCGAAGCCGAGACGACGTGCGGAGCGCTGCCGCTGCCGGGCGGCGCGGAGGCGACGCAGCCGACGGACCAGGAGCGGGTCGGCCTCGAGCGCCTCGGGACGGTCGATCAGAGCGTTGAGGACCTGGTAGTAGCGCGTCGACGACATGTCGAACTGCTCGCGGACCGCGGTCTCCTTGGCGCCGGCGTACTTCCACCACTGCCGCTCGAACTCGAGGATCTCGCGGTCGCGTTCACTGAGGGTCGGTGCCGCCTCTTCGGCAGCGCCGTGCAGTGCGTTCGCGGCGTCCATGGACTCACTATAAGGCGGTGAACCACACCATTGTCATTCGGTCGGGCGGCGAGTCGTCATCAGTAGGGTCGGCGACATGAGTGACGACATCGGCAGCGACATCGGCTGGGGCATCCTGGCGACCGGCAAGATCGCCCAGACCTTCGCCCGCGACCTCGCCCTGGTGCCCGGCGCCCGGCTCGCGGCGGTCGGCTCCCGGCGGCTCGAGAGCGCCGAGGCTTTCGGGGCCGAGCACGGCGCGGCCGCGGCGTACGGCTCCTACGAGGAGCTGGTGGCCGACCCGGCCGTCGACGTCGTCTACATCGCGACGCCGCACGCCTTCCACCTCGACAACGCCCGGCTCTGCTTCGAGGCCGGCAAGCACGTGCTCTGCGAGAAGCCGGTCACCCTCGACATCGGCGACGCCGAGGAGATGGTGCGGCTGGCCGGTGAGCACGACCGCTTCCTCATGGAGGCGATGTGGACGGCCTGCCACCCGGTGATCCGGGAGCTCCGCGCCCGCCTGGCGTCCGGCGAGTTCGGCACGCCCCACCACCTCCACGCCGAGCTCGGCTTCCGCGTCGACGCACCGCCGACCGACCGGATGCTGGACCCGACGCTCGGCGCCTCCGCCCTGCTCGACATGGGGATCTACCCGCTCACCTTCGCCCACCTGATGCTCGGCGAGGCCGAGCGCCTGACCGGGACGGCCGACCTCTCCGACCGCGGCATCGACCTCGACGTCGCGATGACCGGCCGCTACCCGGGTGGCGCGCTGGCGACCATGACGGCCTCGATGACGTCCTTCTCCTCGCGCCAGGCCGCGATCGCCACCGACCAGGGCCGGATCGACCTCGACAACTTCCACCACCCCTCGAAGGCCGTCTTCACGCCGTACGGCGAGGGCCGCGGCGCCTGGACCGTCGAGCCCGGACAGCCGGTCGAGGTGCTCGGCGAGGAGCCGGTGATCGGTCAGGGCTACGGCAACGAGATCGCCGAGGTCGGCCGCTGCCTGCGCGAGGGGCTGCGCGAGAGCCCGCTGGTCCCCCACGCGCAGACGCTCACGCTGATGCGCCAGATGGACGACGTACGCCGCCAGGTGGGCGTCACCTTCAGCTGAACGCATCCACCCCGGTCTGCGCGGCCGACCACGCCCAGAGCCGGGCGGCGGCGTCCGGGTCGAGCGCGTAGTCGCGCACCCCGCAGGTCGTCTGCGGACCGTCGGGGACGACCTCCGCGACGTGGCAGTCCTCGAGGTAGAGGCCTCCCCGGCCGTCGAGCTCGGGAGCGACGGCTGCCCAGACGGCCGTGGCCGCGCCCTGCTCGGGCGAGCGGAACTCCGGGATCTCGAGATCGGTGAGGTCGTCCGCCTGCAGGTGCCGGCCGAGCGCGGTGATGATCGCCCCGGGGTGGAGCGAGAACGCGCGCACCCCCTGGTCACGGCCGAGCTCGTCGAGGTGCACGGCGAAGAGCACGTTGGCGGTCTTGGACTGCCCGTAGGCCTGCCACTTGTCGTAGCCCGTCTCGAACCACGGGTCGTCCCACCGGAAGTCGGAGAGGTGGTGGCCGGTCGACGAGACGCTCACGACCCGCGCGCCGCCCGTGATCGCCGGCCAGAGCCGGTTGACGAGCGCGTAGTGGCCGAGATGGTTGGTCGCAAGGTGCAGCTCCCAACCGGGGCCGACCCTGCGCTCGGGGCAGGCCATGATCCCGGCGTTGTTGACGACGATGTCCAGGTGGCGCCCGCCGGCGAGCACACCCTCGGCGTACGCCGCGACGCTGCCCTGGTCGGCCAGGTCGAGCTCACCGATCTCGACCCCGTCGACGTCTGCGAGGGCCTCCGTTGCTTTCTCGGGCCGACGCGCCGGTGCGAGCACGTGGGCGCCGGCGCCGGCGAGCGCGCGGACGACCTCGATGCCGATGCCGGAGTAGCCGCCGGTGACGAGCGCGGTCCGGCCGGAGAGGTCGATGCCGTCGAGGACCTCGGCCGCCGTGGCGTTCATGCGGGGAAGTTGACGTCGAGGGTGGTGGCTTCCCACTCGTCGATCGAGGCGCTCATCGCCGCCAGCTTCTCGCGGGTCGCCTTCAGCACGTCGTGGCCGAGCAGCAGCCGCAGCGGCGGGTCGTCGAGCCGGGTCACCATCAGCACCGCCTCGGCGACCTTGCGCGGGTCACCGGGCAGGTGGTCGGCGAACGCCCGGATCAGCTCCTTGCGGGCGCCGACGTCCGCGGCGTACGCCTCGATCGGCGCGGACGCCTCGTGCATCGAGCGCTTCGCCCAGTCGGTGCGGAAGGCGCCGGGCTCGATCGCGGTCACCTTGATGCCGAGCGGGCCGACCTCCTTGGCGAGCGCCTCGGTCAGCGCCTCGAGCGCGAACTTGGTCGAGGAGTAGTAGGCGTTGGGCGGGTTGGCGACCAGCCCCGTCATCGACGACATGTTGATCACGTGGCCGCTGCCCTGCGCGCGCATGCCGGGCAGCACCGCCTTGATCGTGTCGACCACGCCGAAGTAGTTGGTGTCGAAGAGGGCGCGCACCTCGGCGTCGTCGCCCTCCTCGACCGCCGAGAGGTAGCCGTAGCCCGCGTTGTTGACCAGCACGTCGAGACCGCCGAACGCGTCGGTCGCCGCCGAGACCGCGGCGTCGACCTGGTCGCGGTCGGTGACGTCGAGAGGTACGGCGAGCGCGGTCTCGTAGCCGTCGCAGAGATCCGTCACGTCCGCGACCTTGCGCGACGTGACCACGACCTGGTGGCCGGCGTCGAGGGCCGCCCGGGCGACCTCGCGTCCGATGCCGGTCGAGCACCCGGTGACCAGCCAGCGGCTCATGCGCCCAGCTCCGGGAGGCGGCGCAGGTAGCCCGCGCGTCGGGTGGCGAGCTGGGCGGCCCGCTCGTCGGGCGAGACGCGGGGCGCGTCGGGCAGCTCGGCGTCGAGGCGGTCCAGCTTCACGACCCGGCCGGTGGCGCTGAGGTCGGGTCGGGCACCTCCGTCGGGGAACTCCGCCATCCGCAGCGTGAGGATCCCCTCGTGCAGCCCGTCGGTGTCGATCCAGTTGTGGACGCCGGGGTCCTGCGCCGAGATCACGAACGTGTAGGTGCCGTCCTCGTTGGCCACCGACTGGGCCTTGTTGAGGCTGCCGGTCCGGTCGAGGATGTCGAGCGTCGTGCCCCAGATGTTGGAGAGCGGGACGGTGAAGTACTCCGCTCCCCCGTCGCTCACGTCGACCACGAAGGCCTCGTCCGGGGCGAGCAGGAAGCGCCCCGCGACGTAGACCTGGTTGCGCATCGCGCCGGTGTGGTCGGCGGACCAGGCGAGCGAGAAGTGGTTCTCCGGCAGCTTGTACATGCCGTGGCTGAGCTTGCCGGTGAAGTCGGCGAAGTGGGCCATCATCCGAGCGGTCGCCTCGGCCTGCTCGTCGAGGGTGAGCGCGGGCTTCGCGGGCGCGCTGCCGAGCCGCTCGACGGTGAAGGCGTTGGGGTCGTCGAGCGACCAGTCGAGCAGCACGTCGCGGATGTAGACCTCGTGGGCCTCGGGCGTCGACCGCACGTGGTTGGGCCGCCCGCCCGCCTCGTCGGCGTCGACGGTGATGGCGAAGGAGCCGTCGGGGTCCACCTGCATCCGCCGGCCGTCGAGGACGTCGACGGTGCCCATGTGGGCGTTCCAGAGGGTGAAGTAGTTCTCGGTCATCCGGTGCTCGCCGACCCGGCCGCGGATCTCGTAGCGCTCGTCGCCGGAGATCGGGATGACGCGGTAGACCGAGTCCGGGTTGTCGATCCCCCACCGCGTGCCGGGGATCGCGAGGCCGTCGACCTCGTGGGCGAGGCGGGTGATCGTCGTGACCCTCGGTCGCAGCGGGTCCTGGTTGGAGGACCAGACGGCCGCGGAGAACATCACCTCGTCGTACGCCGCCTCGAACCGCGCACGCATCGCGTCGGACGCCTTGGCCCGCGACAGCCACGTCTCGGCGACGTCGCGGTAGGCGGCGCGGACGGTCGGGTGCTCGACCAGCTCGAGAGCCGCGAGCTCGTGCGCGTGCTGCTCGTCGGTGGCGATCGGGTGCGTCATCCTGCTCCTAAATGTCAGTTCTGACATTATGAGACCATGACCAAGGCCGACCGCACCAGAGCCGCCTTGCGCGACGTGGCGCTGCGGCACTTCGTCACCGACGGGTTCGAGGCCGCCAGCGTGCCCGCGATCGCGGCCGAGGTCGGCGTCACGGAGCGCACCTTCTACCGCCACTTCGCGACCAAGGACGAGGTCCTCTTCGGCGACGTGGTCACCCGGTTGGCGTGGTTCGCGAGCGCGATGCGCGACCGGCCGGCCGACGAGGACCTGGTCCGCTCGGTGCTCGCCTCGCTCGGCTCCGCGCCGACCGATCCCCAGCTGATGGTGGAGATCGCCCGGCTGCGCAGCGAGCTGCTCAGCCCGGAGCGGATCGAGCGCACCTTCCGCGACCGGCAGGGCGCGATGGCCACCGAGCTGCGCGCGATCCTGCGCGAGCGCGGGGCGACCGACCTGACGGCCGCCGTGCGCGCCGAGGTGGTGGCCGGCGCGGTCTTCGCCGCTCTCGCGGTGTGGACCGAGGCGCCGGCCCCCCACGACGTACGCCGTCTGGGTGCTCTCACCGAGCAGGCGCTGGAGCAGGTGCGCCCCGCTCTGGGCTAGCAGGCGGTGCCGCGGTCGACGTTGATGACGGCGCCGGTGACGTTGGCTGCGGCGTCGGACGCGAGGTAGGCCACTGCCTCGGCGATCTCGCGGGGCGGCATGAAACCGTAGCGGCCGCCTGCGGTCTCGCTGAGCAGGCCCCAGTCGAGCTCGGCACCCGCGTGCTCGGCCGCCGCGCCCATCGGCAGGTCGGTCTCGACACCGCCCGGGCAGACGGTGTTGGCGCGGACGCCGTCGGCCCAGAGCTCGAGGGCCAGCGACTTCATCAGCATGATCACGCCGCCCTTCGAGGCGCAGTAGGCGGCCTGGTAGGGCTGGGCCCGCAGCCCGGCGACCGACGCGATCGTGACGATGTTGCCGCGGCTCGCGCGCAGGTGCGGCAGCGCGGCCTGGCTCATCAGCATCGGTCCGGTGAGGTTGACGCCGAGGTGCCGCTGCCAGGTGGCGAGGTCGAGCTCCTCGAAGCGACGGAACTGGTCGATGCCCGCCACGTTGACGAGCACGTCGAGCCCGCCGAGCTGCTCGGCCGCGGAACCCACGGCGGCGGCGACCGAGTCCGCGTCGCTGACGTCGCACTGCTGCACGCCCTCGGCTTCGCGCAGGTCGACGCCGACCACCGCGGCGCCTTCCTCGGTCAGCAGGTCGACCATCGAGCGGCCGATCCCGCCGGCGGCGC
Source organism: Nocardioides pollutisoli (assembly GCF_040045055.1). NCBI lineage: Bacteria > Bacillati > Actinomycetota > Actinomycetes > Propionibacteriales > Nocardioidaceae > Nocardioides > Nocardioides pollutisoli. The sequence continues at coordinate 2,354,005 of NZ_JBDZDU010000001.1, read as the reverse complement.
CGGTGACCAGCGCGCGCTTGCCCTCGAAACGTCCCGTCACGTCGTGCTCCGTTCGTTCACCTGTCCGCGAACCGTTCGCGGATCTGCTCGGCCGAGAGGCCGTAGGTCTCAGGGGTGTACGCCGGACGCCCGGTCTCCCGGGGCCGGCGGGCCAGCCAGTCGCGCATCGCGGTCTCGGCGTCCGCGGTCAGGTCGAGCCCGACCGCGTCGTACACCCGCGATGCCTGGCCGACCGGGTCGGCGACCGCGTCGGCGAACTCCAGGTCGGTGACCAGCGAGGCGTCCTCGCCCCAGGTGGCCCGGGTGGCGCGGGCGCGGTCGTTGGTCCAGCCCATCCGCTGGATCCACTCGGCGCCGACCCGGTGCAGGTCGACCTCGTCGGCGTGCATCGCGTGGAGGGTGGCGTTGAGGCTGGCACCGGACGCGACGGTCTCCACCGGGTCGCGGTGCAGGTGCACGAGGTGGAGGTCGGGGAAGCGGGCGCGCAGGTCGTCGAGGTAGCCCAGGTGAGCCGGGGTCTTGAGGACCCAGCGGTCGGCGGTCTCGCCGCGTTGCCGCTTCTGCCACTGCAGCAGCTGGAGCATCCGGTGCAGGTGGTCGTAAGCCGGGGTGAAGTCCTCGGTGTTGATCCAGGCCCGGTAGGCCGGGACGTGCGCGCCGGACTCCGGGACGTGGGAGAGGAAAGCGTCGGCAAGGAAGACGATCTCCTCCTCGGCCTCCATGGCATACATCGGGTGGATCGCGAACAGGTCCGGCACCCACTGCCGCGACTGATCCTCGCGAGCCAGCGCCTTGCCGATCCGCGGGTCTGCCGCGGTCCAGTCCAGGTCGAGGGGCGGCGCGACCTCGACGACCTCCCAGCCGTGAGCGCAGTGGAAGCGCGGGTCGGCGGCGAGCAGGCGCTGCAGGAGCGTCGTACCGCTGCGCATCATCCCGACCACCACGATCGGCGCGACGATCTGCTCGTCGGCGATCTCGGGATGGCGGCGGAACCACTCCTGTGCCCGCAGCCGCATCCGCAGGCTGTGCACGATCCCCGAGCGAAGGATGTGGGCGCCCGTCTCGTTGAGCCCGGCACCGGCGTACGCGTCGAGCAGGACGCCGAGCGGCTCCCGGAAGGAGCCGGGCCCGAGGTCCTCGAGACCCTCCTTGCGGCGCGCGTCAGCGAGCACGCTCTCGAGATCGAACCCCACCGGCACGGGGCGAACCTATGCTGTCGCGGTGGCCGACAGCGCGCGAACGATCGAGAACCTTCTCTACACGTACGCCGAGCGCATCGACGCCGGCGACCTGGACGGCGTCGCCGAGCTCTTCACGCACGGCCGGATCCTCGGTCAGGAGAACGGTCCGCCCGAGACGGTCTTCGTCGGCCGCGAGGGCGTGCGTGCCCTCTACGGCATGGCGACCCGGATCTACCAGGACACCGGGACGCCGAAGACGAAGCACCTCACCACCAACGCGCGGATCGAGGTCGACGAGGAGGCCGGCACCGCCACCGCGCGGACCAGCTACCTGGTCACGCAGGCCACGGAGTCCCTGCCTCTGCAGGTGATCATCACCGGGCACTACCACGACACGTTCCACCGGATCGACGGTGAGTGGTGGTTCCAGGACCGCACGATGTTCGTCGACCAGACCGGCGACCTGAGCCACCACCTGTTGTTCTAGTCCCCCCGCTTGAGGTAGCGGATCACTGCCTGCACGCGGCGGTGGGCGGTGTCGTCGTCGGGCATCAGACCGAGCTTCGCGAAGATCCGCTGGGTGTGCTTCTCGACCGCGGCGAGGGTGACCGTCAGCGACTCGGCGATCGCGGCGTTCGACTTCCCCTCCGCCATCAGGCCGAGCACCTCGCGCTCGCGCGGGGTCAGGTCGACGAGCGGGTCCCGGTTGCGACCCATCAGCTGGCGGACGACGAGCGGGTCGAGCGCCGTGCCGCCGGCAGCCACGGCCGCGAGCGAGGCGAGGAAGTCGTCGAGGTCGCTGACCCGGTCCTTGAGCAGGTAGCCGACGCCACCGTCGCCGGTCGCGAGCAGGTCGTCGGCGTAGGAGACCTCGACGTACTGCGAGAGCACCATCAGCCGGGCGTCCGGCCACGCGCGGCGTACGTCGACGGCTGCGCGCAGCCCCTCGTCGGTGTTGCTGGGCGGCATCCGGACGTCGACGATGCCGATGTCCGGGCGGTGCTCGATCATGGCCGCGACGAACGACGGGCCGTCGGCCACCGAGGCGACCACGTCGTGCCCGGCCTCGGTGAGCAGCAGCTGGAGCCCTTCTCGGAGCAGCAGCGAGTCGTCGGCGACGACCACCTTCATGCGTTGCCTCCTGCGGGGATGTGGGCGGTGAGCACGGTCGGGCCGCCCTCGGGCGACGCGATGTCGAGCGTGCCCTCGACGGCCGCGAGCCGCTGCCGGAGACCGGCGAGCCCGAGTCCCTTGCTCGGGTGGGCGCCACCGACGCCGTCGTCCTCGACCCGGACCACGACCTCGCCGCCCTCGTCGACGACCGAGACCTCGACCGACGCGGCGCCGGAGTGCTTGGCGACGTTCGTGAGCGCCTCGGCGACGACGAAGTAGACGGCCGTCTCGACGTGCGGCGGGAGCTGGTGGGGAACGATCACGCGCGACGTCACCGGGACCACGCTCTGCGTGAGCATCTCGTCGAGGGCGGCGGCCAGGCCGCGGTCGACCAGCAGCGGCGGGGCGATGCCGCGGCTCAGGGAGCGGAGCTCGGCGACCGTCTCGCGGGCCTGGGCGAGCGCCTCGTCGATGGTCGCGGCGGCGCGGTCGGGGTCCTGCTCGACCTGGCGCTTGGCCCGGCCGAGGTCCATGGTCAGCCGCACCAGGCGCTGCTGCGGGCCGTCGTGGATGTCGCGCTCGAGACGCCGCAGCGACTCGGCCTCGGCCATCCGGGCCGCGTCACGGCTGTCCTGCACGCGCGCCACCTCGGTCTGGAGCTCGGCGCGGCTCGACAGGAGGACGGTCGCGAGGCTCGCGTGGACCAGCGAGACGAACCGGACCACCCACGGCAGGGTGACCAGCCCGATGACGCCGACCGCGAGGTTGACCAGGCTCTCCGCCGTACGACCGGAGCCGAGCCCGAGCAGGTCCGCCAGCCCGCCGTCGTCGCCGCTGTCGGGGACGAACCGCTGCCAGAACCAGTAGGTGAGGCCCGTCAGCGTGCCCGCCCACCAGACCAGCGCCACCCCGAACGCGACGGTGCCGGTCACCAGGCCGACGACCGACCACATCACGTCGAGCCACGACTGCGGGTCCTTGAGCGGGGTCAGCATCCGGCGCCAGAAGCCGGAGCCGGAGGGCGCGCAGATGTAGGACGGGGTCGGCGCCGGGCGACCGAGCATCCCGCGGATCCGGATCCGCTCGAAGCGCGCGAAGCCGCGCGCGACCATGATCCCGACCGACACGAGCAGGATGCCGCCGACGAAGACCAGGAGCCCGACGCCGAGGGACAGGTCGATGACCACCACGAGGAAGCCGACCAGCGCGATCGGGAACGCGGAGAGCGCGTAGGCGCTCTCGTAGAGGACCCGGCGCAGGCCCGTGGGCCTGGTTTGCGCGGTGGCCCCGGGGGTCACGGTGGTGGGCATGAACATGGTCTCCGTCATGGGAGAAACGCTAGGAACGACGGGCTTCGCGCACGATCCTGCCAGCCCGACGACCGTGGTCGGGCCAGCCCGACACTTCGCAGCACTACTAGGGTGACGGCGTGGCTTCCTCTGGCTCGGCTGACCTGGTCATCGTCGCGAACCGGCTGCCCGTCGACCGCGTGGAGCTGCCCGACGGCAGCCCCGGCTGGCGCAGCTCGCCCGGCGGGCTGGTCAGCGCCATCGAGCCGGTGCTCCGCGCCAACGACGGCACCTGGATCGGGTGGCCCGGCGGCACCGAGACCGACCTGGAGCCGTTCGAGCACGGCGGCATGGAGCTCTCCCCGATCACCATGTCGCAGCAGGAGATCGAGGAGTTCTACGAGGGCTTCTCCAACGCAACCCTGTGGCCGCTCTACCACGACCTGGTCGCCAAGCCGGAGTTCCACCGGGAGTGGTGGGACGGCTACGTCGCGGTCAACAAGCGCTTCGCCGAGCAGGCCGCCGAGCTCGCGTCCGAGGGTGCGACGGTGTGGGTGCACGACTACCAGCTGCAGCTGGTCCCACAGATGCTCCGCGAGCTGCGCCCCGACCTGCGGATCGGCTTCTACCTGCACATCCCCTTCCCGCCGGCCGAGCTCTTCCAGCAGCTGCCGTGGCGGCGCCAGATCCTCGAGGGCCTGCTCGGCGCCGACCTGGTCGGCTTCCAGCTCCCCGGCGCGGCGCAGAACTTCATTCGCCTGGTGCGCCAGCGGGTCGGTCACAAGACACATCGCGACCTGGTCTACCTGCCCGACGGCCGCACCGTCCGGGCCGCGGCGTTCCCGATCTCGATCGACTCGGCCGGCTTCGAGGAGCTCGCCCGGTCCGAGGAGGTCGAGGCCCGCGCCGTCGAGATCCGGGAGGCGCTCGGCAGCCCGCGCAAGGTCTTCCTCGGGATCGACCGGCTCGACTACACCAAGGGCATCTACGCGCGGCTGCGCGCGTTCAGCGAGCTGATCGCCGAGGGGCACCTCGACGTCGAGGACGCCGTCTTCGTGCAGGTGGCGACACCGTCGCGCGAGCAGGTCGAGCAGTACCGCATCCTCCGCGACGACATCGACCGGCTGGTCGGCCGGATCAACGGGGACCTCGGCCGGATCGGCCGCCCGGCGATCAGCTACCTGCACGCGTCGTACCCCCGCGAGGAGATGGCCGCGCTCTACCGGGCCGCCGACGTCATGGTGGTCACGCCGTTCCGCGACGGGATGAACCTGGTCGCGAAGGAGTACGTCGCGTGCCGCTACGAGAACGACGGTGCCCTGGTGCTCTCGGAGTTCGCGGGCGCGGCCGACGAGCTCCGGCAGGCCTGGCTGATCAACCCCTACGACATCAACGGGATGAAGTCGGCCCTGCTCGAGGCGTGGTCGGCCGACGAGCGCGACCTGACCCGGCGGATGAAGGCGATGCGCAAGCAGGTGATGGAGCACGACGTGGCCGCGTGGGCCGACAGCTTCCTGGCCGAGCTCACCGCCGTACGCCCCTCGCACGGCAAGACCGTCCGGCCCGCCAAGCGGTCCTGATGGTCAGGGTCTCCACCGACCCGGCGCTGCTCGACGTCGACACGGTCCACCGCTGGCTGTCGACCGAGGCCTACTGGGCGACGGGCCGTTCGCGCCAGGTCGTCGAGCGAGCGATCGCCGGGTCGCTGAACTTCGGTGCGTACGACGAGGGCGTGCTGGTCGGATATGCCCGGCTGGTGACCGACCGCGCGACGTTCGCCTGGCTCTGCGACGTCTTCGTGGACTCGGCCGCGCGCGGCCACGGTGTCGGCACCGCCCTGATGACGGCCGTCGACGAGACACTCGCCGCCTGGCAGGTGCGGCGCGCCGTGCTCGCGACGGCTGACGCCCACGCGCTCTACGCCCGCTTCGGCTTCGAGCCGATGACCGAGCCGGAGCGCTGGATGCTGCGGACCTACCTGCCCTGACGGTCGCCGGGTAGCGTCGCGGCATGGACCTCGTACCGAAGCCGGACCAGGTCGTCGCCGCAGCCGGCAACCTCGGGCGGATGGTGCTGCACCGCGGCGTTGCCGACCTGCGCCCGATGCCCCGCACCCAGATCGACGCCGGCCCGCGCCGCGAGGTCTTCCTCTACGAGCCGTCGGCCGGCACACCCGCCACCGGGGAGCCGGTCCTGCTGGTGGCGCCGCTGGCCGCGCCGGCGACCTGCTTCGACCTGCGACGTGGTTGCTCGCTGGTCGAGCACCTCGTCGAGGGTGGTCGTCCGACCTACCTCGTGGAGTACGGCGCGGTCTCGCTCCGCAACCGCGACCTCGGGCTCGACCCGTGGGTCGACAAGGTCGTCCCGGACGCCGTGCGCACCGTCTCCGAGCACGCCGGCGGCAAGCCGGTGCACGTGGTCGGCTGGGGGCTCGGCGGGATCTTCGCGCTGCTCGCGGCCGCAGCCTCCGACCTGCCCATCGCCTCGCTGTCGGTGCTCGGGTCGCCGGTCGACGTGACGCAGGTGCCGATGCTCGCGCCGGCGCGACCCCTGCTCGCTGACGTGCCGGCACCGCTGCGCTGGGTGCTCCCGCTGGTGCCGTTCCGGCAGCTGGTGGACAAGCAGGTCGCCGTCGCGACCCACCTCGACGACACCGAGTGGCTGGCGCAGGTCGAGGCGGTCGACCGGTTCACGGCCGCGACCACGCCGTACCGCGGCCGGGCCTACGGGCAGCTCTACCACCGCTTCGCGCTCGGAGACCGCGTCGAGTCCTTCGCGTCCGTCACCGCTCCGGTGCTCGTGGTCGCCGGCGCGACCGACGGGATCGCCCCGGTCGCGGCCGTGCGTCCCGTGCTCCCGCTGCTGACCGGCGCTCGCGAGGTGCGCTTCGAGATCGTGCCGGGTGGTCATCTCGGGCTGCTGACCGGCCGGGGGGCGCGGGCATCCACCTGGCCGGTGCTCGACGAGTGGTTCGAGCAGTGGTCGGCCGCCGTACCCGCGCCGAAGAAGCGTGCCGCCAAGAAGGCTCCCGCGAAGAAGAAGGCTCCGGCTGCGAAGAAGGCAGCTCCCTCGGCCGACGTGATCGGCGCCAACCCGAAGCGCCGGCACTCCTCGGCCAGCTCGCGGGCGCTCAGCCGCTGACTTCCCAGGCATTGCATGCGCTTCCCAGGTGTTGCAAAGGCCGAGAAGCGTAGGAATCCCCGGTTCACCGGGGATTCCGACCAGTAGCCTCCCCCCATGCCAGACACCACCGCCCTGCCCAGACGCGTCCGGATCGGGTACGGCTCGGGGTCGGTGGCGACCGGGGCGTTCGGGACGGTACCGGGTCTGATGCTGCTGCCCTACCTGACCGACAGCCTGGGCATCGCGGCGATCGTGGCCGGGTTCATCGTGTTCCTGCCGAAGGCGTGGGACGTGATCCTCAACCCGATCGCCGGCCGGATCAGTGACCGCACCGTCGACCCCCGCGGCCCGCGCCGGCCGTGGCTGCTGCGCGCCGGAATCACGCTCGCGCTGATGTTCGCGCTGCTGTTCGCCGCCCCCGAGATGGGCAAGGTCGCCGAGGCCGCGTGGGTGCTGGTCTTCTTCGTCGGCTGCGCGACGGCGTACGCCTTCTTCCAGGTCCCCTACGTCGCCATGCCGGCCGAGATGACCGACTCGTACGACGAGCGCACCCGGCTGATGACCTGGCGGGTCGCGATCCTGGCCTTCACGATCATGCTCGCCGGCGCCACCGCTCCGGCCATCCGCGACGCGGTCGGCGGCCGCGCCGGCTACCGGATCATGGGCGTCGCGATGGCGGTGATCATCCTGGTCGGCGTCGTCAGCGCGTACGTCGGCACGCGCCGCGCACCCGTCACCGCCCCGCAGCCGGGCGCCGGCAGCCTGCGCGACCAGCTCCGCATCGTCGCCGAGGCCCGCGACTTCCGCTGGCTGCTGACCTGCTTCGTGGTCCAGGCGCTCGCGACCGGCTGCATGCTCGCCGGCGTCGACTACCTCGCCGAGGACGTGCTCGGGAAGAAGGGCGCGTCCACGATCCTCTTCATCTGCTTCGTCGGCCCGGCGCTGCTGCTCACGCCGGCCTGGTCCGCTCTCGGCACCCGCCTGGGCAAGAAGCGCGGCTACTTCTTCTCGTCGCTGTTCCTGGCGGCCGGCGCCCTGCTCGTGGTGACCGCCCAGGTGGTGCCGGACGGCGTCGTCTACCTCGCCGTCGTCCTGGTCGGCGTCGGGTACGCCGGCTGCCAGGTCTTCCCGCTCGCGATGCTGCCCGACGCCGCAGCGGTCGACGCACGGCGTACCGGCTCCAACCGCGCCGGCGTCTACACCGGCGTCTGGACGGCCGGCGAGACCCTGGGCCTGGCGCTCGGCCCGGCCGTCTTCGCGCTGGTGCTCGCCATCGGGGGCTACCAGTCGTCGACCGACGGCGACGTCGTCCAGCCGCACTCCGCCGTCAACGCGATCACCCTCGGCTTCTCCGTGCTGCCGGCGGCGCTGATCCTGCTCAGCCTGTGGTGGTTGAGGAGGTACACGCTCGACCACGACGCCGTGGATGAGAGCGTGGCCGCATGAACGACACCCTGGCTCGCCTGCGCGAGATGCAGACCGCCGACCTGCCTGTCCACGGCGGCCGCACCCTCGCCTACGTCTACGACTCGGGCCTGCCCGACGTGGACGCGATCGGACGCGAGGCCGTCGCGGCGTACGCCGGCTCCAACGGGCTCGACCCGACGGCCTTCCCCAGCCTCCTGCAGATGGAGAACGACCTGGTGGGCTTCACAGCCAACCTGCTCGACGCACCTGCGGACGCGGTCGGCACCGTCACCTCGGGCGGCACCGAGTCCTGCCTGCTGGCCGTCCAGGGCGCGCGCGACAGCCGCCCGGACGTCGAGCGACCGCGGATGGTCGTGCCGTCGACCGTGCACGCCGCCTTCCTCAAGGCGGCCCACTACTTCGGCGTCGAGGCCGTGGTCGTGCCGGTCGGCCCCGACTTCCGCGCCGACGCGGACGCCATGATCGCGGCGATCGACGAGGCGCCCGAGCGGACCGTGCTGGTCGTCGTCTCCGCGCCGTCGTACGCCCACGGTGTCATCGACCCCGTGCCGCCGGTCGCGTCCGCCGCTGCCGAGCGCGGGATCCGCTGCCACGTCGACGGCTGCATCGGTGGTTGGGTGCTGCCGTACGCCGCGCGGATCGGCCGCGACGTCGCTCCCTGGACCTTCGCCGTCGAGGGGGTCACCTCGATCTCGGTCGACACCCACAAGTACGCCTACGCCCCCAAGGGCACCTCGGTCCTGCTGCACCGCTCGCCGGCCCACCGTCGTCCGCAGTACTTCGCGTACGCCGCATGGCCGGGCTACACGATGCTGAACTCGACCATCCAGTCGACGAAGTCCGGCGGCCCGCTCGCGGGCGCGTGGGCGGTCGTGCAGTCGCTGGGCGACGCGGGCTACGAGCAGCTGACCCGCGACGTCTTCGAGGCCGTGGACCGGATCGCCGCCGGCGTGGCCGAGATCCCGGAGCTCAGCCTGGTCGCCCAGCCCGACTCCACGCTGATCGCCCTCGTGACCGACGGCTCCTGCGACGCCTTCACGATCTGCGACGAGATGGCCACGCGGGACTGGTACGTCCAGCCCCAGATGTCCTACGCGGGCCAGCCGCCCAACATCCACCTGTCGGTGAGCGCCGCGACCCTCGCCCACGTCGACGACTTCCTCGCCGCGCTGGCCGAGTCGGTGGCTGCGGCCGTCGCCGTCGGCCCGGTCGGCGTCGACCCGGGCGTCGCTGCGTTCATCGAGACCCTCGAGCCCGCGACGCTCTCCGACGACGACTTCGACGGGCTGCTCGCGGCGTCCGGCCTCGTGGGTGGCGACGCCACCGACGGGCTCGCCCTCCCCGACCGGATGGCCGAGGTCAACGCCATGCTCGACATCGCGTCGCCCGCCATGCGCGAGGCGCTGCTCGTCGCGTTCCTCGACCGGCTGGCGCGGCCGAACCGCTAGCCCATGAAGGCGAGCACGGACTCCAGGTCGTAGGTGCCCGCGTCGGTGCCGAGCCCCTGCGCCACCTGGGCCGCGGTGGCGCAGCCGAGCTGAGCGGCGCCCCGGAGGTCGCGACCCAGCGCGAGACCGCGCAGGAAGCCGGCCGAGAAGGCGTCGCCGCAGCCGGTCGTGTCGACGACGTCGATCGGGTACGCCGGCACCTCGATCACCTCGTCGGCGGTGACCACCAGCGCGCCCTTCGCCCCCTGGGTCACCGCCACGCAGCCGGCTCCGGCAGCGACGAGAGCCTGGGCGCCTTCGGCCAGCGACGAGGCCCCGGTGAAGCCCAGCACCTGCTCGTCGTTGGGCAGCAGGTAGTCGGTGTGGGGCAGCGCATCCGCGATCCAGGCGAGCATGTCCGGGTCGCCCGGCGCGAGGATGTCGAGCGAGGTCACGGCGCCGATCGAGCGACCGTGCTCGAGCAGCTGGCCGGCGGCCTCCCCTCCGAGGAACTCCGGGCCGCCCAGGTGCAGGTGGGTCACGCCGTCGAGCGCCGACAGCGGCAGGTCGTCGAGCGTGAAGGCGCCGTTCGCGCCGATGCAGTGCCACGCCGGGCGGTCGCCGTTGGGCCGGACCGGGATCACCGAGGACGACGTCTGGTGCTCGGCCTTGCGGACCAGCCCGGAGACGTCGACGCCCTCGCGCGACAGGAGTGCGAGCAGGGTGTCCGCGATCGGGTCGTCGCCCACGGCACCGAAGCTGATGACCTCCGCACCGATCCGGCTCAGCACCACCGCCGTACCTCCCGCGGTGCCGGCCGGCGAGAACCGGATCGTCTCCACCAGCTGTCCGTCCGAGCCGGCCGGGATCGACTCGATGCCGATGACGTGGGTGTCGAGGACGTGCACGCCGACGGTGGCGATCTTCATCAGTTCTCCTGCTGGGTTCCGTAGTTGCGGCGGATCGCCTGGGTGATCACGTCGGCCTGCTCCGCGTCGGTGAGGACGTGCGGCGTGCCGAGTGCGGTCGCGCGGTGGTGGAGCGTGGCCAGCCACTCGAGGAGCTGCGCATGCTCGACCGCCTTGACGAGGGTGGCGCCGACAGCGACCGCACCGTGGTTGGCCATCAGCGCGGCCTGCCGGCCGACGAGGGCCTCCCGGACGTGGGCGGCCAGCTCCGGCGTCCCGAAGGTGGCGTACGGCGCGACGCGGACCGGGCCGCCGAGCAGCAGGTGCTGGTAGTGCAGGACCGGCAGCTCGTCGAGGACGCACGCGACCGCGGTGGAGTACGGCGCGTGCGTGTGCACGATCGCGCCGGCGTCGGTGTCGAGGTAGATGCCGAGGTGGAGGTCGAGCTCCGAGGTGGGGACCAGCGCGCCCTCGAGCACGGTGCCGTCCAGCGCGACGACCGTGACGTCATCGGTCGTGCAGCGGCCCAGCACGACCCCCGTGCCGGTCACGGCGACCCGGTCGCCGTCGCGGACCGAGACATTGCCCGCCGTACCGATGAAGAGGCCGTCGGCCGCAAGGGCTCTGGCCGCTTCGGCGACTGCTGCACGGGTCACGCGGCCGACCCTAGTGGCTGATCTCACCGTGCGTCGGCGTACCCACGACGAGCCGGTCTCGTTGAGCCAGCGTCCGACACCCACCCCAGCAGGAGTGCCGATGTCCACACCGCAGCTCACCCGCCGACTCCTCCTCGGCAGCGCCACGATGGGCGGACTCGCGCTCGGCACCGGCGCGCTCCACGACGCCGTCGCGGCCGGGTCCCGGCAGGGATCCCTCCCGAAGCGGGTCGACGTGGTCGTCGTCGGGGGCGGCATCTCCGGCCTGGTCGCGGCGCACGACCTCGCGCGCCGTGGCCGCGACGTGCTCCTCCTCGAGGCGCGCGACCGCGTCGGCGGCCGGGTGCTCAACCACCACATCCGCCAGGGCGGCGGCGAGACCATCGAGTCCGGTGGCGCCTTCGTCGGGCCCACCCAGGACCACATCCTCGCGCTCGCGAAGGAGCTGAAGGTCCCGACGTTCAAGGAGTACAACACCGGCAACAGCGTCTACGTCTCGGCGCTCACCGGCCGGATGGAGTACTCCGGGACGGTCCCGCCGGACCCGACCATCCTCCCCGACGCCGCGGTGCTGCTGACCCGGATCGACGACATGGCCGCCTCGATCGACGTGGCCGCCCCGTGGGCCCACCCGAACGCCGAGGAGTGGGACGGCCAGAGCCTCGGCGAGTTCATCCGGCGCAACTCGGTCAACCCCGACGGCATCGGCAACCTGATCAAGTCCTGGACCCAGCCCGGCTTCGGCGCCGACCCCGACGAGCTGTCGCTGCTCTTCGTGCTCTGGTACGTCGCCTGCTCGGGCAACGAGACCAACGTCGGCACGTTCTCCCGCAACTCCGACACCGCGAACGGCGCGCAGGAGAGCCGCTTCATCGGCGGCTCCCAGCTCGTGCCGCTCCGGCTCGCGGGCCGGCTCGGCGACATCGTCGCGCTCAACGCGCCGGTGCGCCGGATCGAGCAGAAGAACCACCGCGCCTACGTCCACACCGCACGCGGCACCGTCAGCGCCGAGCGCGTCATCGTGGCCGCTCCCCCGCCGCTGGTGCTCGACATCGACTGGTACCCGCAGCTCCCGATCAAGCGCCTCCAGCTCATGCGCCACCTCGACATGGGCCAGCTGATGAAGTGCGACGCGATCTACAAGACGCCGTTCTGGCGCAAGGCCGGCCTCAACGGCTTCGGGCTCAACGACTCCGGCGCCGCTCGCGCGGTCTTCGACAACTCGCCCAAGGACGGCACCCCCGGCGTGCTGCTCGCGTTCGTCGGCGGCGCGACCTGGCGGAAGTACGGCCCGATGCCCCTGGCCAAGCGCCGCAAGGCGGTCCTCGAGGGCTTCGCCGCGATGTTCGGCGACGAGGCGCTCCACCCGGTCGACTACGTCGAGCACGACTGGACCAAGGAGCGGTGGACCCGCGGCGCTCCGACCGCCTTCCACGCGCCGGGCTCGATGGTGCAGTTCGGGCCCGCGATCCGGCAGCCGTTCGGTCGCGTGCACTGGGCCGGCACCGAGACGTCGACGTACTGGAGCGGCTACATGGACGGCGCCGTCCGCGCCGGCCAGCGCGCCGCGATCGAGGTCAGGGACCGCCTGTGAAGCGGCTGATCGCCCTGCTCGTGGCGGGCGTGCTGGCCATGACGCTGGGCTCGTCCGCAGAGGCGACGCCGCCCGAGAAGGGCGACACCCGGGTCTTCTCGCTGGTGCCGTCACCCGGCTTCCCGGCGTACGTCCACGTGCACACCAACGGCCGGGTGTACGCCGGGAGCTACATCGACTCCGGCAGCGCCGAGCCGTCGCGCGTCTTCGAGTGGACGGCCGACGGCACCCTGCTGCGGTCGTGGGCCGTGCCCGGGCAGGACCTCACGGCCGACCACGGGGTGCAGGTCGCCAACCAGACCCGCGACGGCAGGCTCGTGCTGCTCGAGACCTCGACCGCGTCGATCCTCACCCTCGACCTCAGGACCGGGAAGTTCCACCGCGAGGTGCGCTTCCCCGACGGCGCGACCCCGAACTACGCGACCTGGGGTCCGCACGGCGCGCTCTTCGTCACCGACTACGCCGAGGGCGTGATCTGGAAGGTGCCGCACGGCTCCTCGACGCCGCGCCGATGGTTCACCTCTGCGGCCCTCGCCGGGGCGATCGAGTTCGGCACCACCGGCATCCGCTACCGGCCCGGCCGACACGACCTGCTCATCACGCAGCAGACGGTCAGCGACGGTAGCGACCTGCCCACGAACGGCGCGCTCTACCGGCTGCCGATCGGCGACGCTGGAAAGCCCGGCGACCTGGAGACGCTGTGGACCTCCCAGCCCGGCGACCTGCCCGACGGCTTCGGCATCGGGCGATCCGGCCACGTCTACGTCGCGCTTGCCGGCCTCTCCAACCAGGTCGTCGAGCTGACGGCGGCCGGCGACGAGGTGCAGCGCTTCGGCACGGCCCTCACCGGCGACAACGGCTCACCCATCCCCTTCGACACCCCGTGCAGCGCGACCTTCCTCGGCAAGCGGGTCCTGGTCGCCAACCAGTCCGCGATCGCCGGCGACGCCACCCACCAGGCGATCCTCTCGGTCTACGTCGGGGAGCGCGGGCGGGCGCCGTACCTCCCGAAGGGCGCAAGGTTCTAACCTCGCTCGCATGAGCGCACTCGCCGGACTCGTCGACAAGGGACTGATGGCGCCGGACTGGGCCGAGGCCCTGGCGCCGGTCGACGACCAGGTCGCCGCGATGGGGGTCTTCCTGCGCGGGGAGGTCGCCGCCGGGCGCGGCTACCAGCCGAGCGGCGAGTCGGTCTTCCGGGCGTTCCAGCGCCCGCTGGCCGACGTACGCGTCCTGATCGTCGGGCAGGACCCCTATCCGAACCCGCAGCACCCGATCGGGCTGAGCTTCGCCGTACGCCGTGACGTGTGGCCGCTGCCGCCGAGCCTGGTCAACATCTACACCGAGCTGCGCGACGACCTGGGCATCGTCCCGCCGAGGAACGGCGACCTCACCGCGTGGGCGGACCGCGGCGTCATGCTCCTCAACAGGAGCCTCACCGTGCAGCCCGGCGCCTCGAACAGCCACCGCGGCAAGGGCTGGGAGCCGATCACCGAGCGGGCGATCACCGCGCTGGCGGCTCGGGGCGGCCCGTGCGTGGCCATCCTCTGGGGCTCGGACGCACGCAAACTGAAGCCGCTGCTCGCCCCTGTCCCGGCCGTCGAGTCGGCCCACCCGTCGCCGCTCTCGGCGTACCGCGGCTTCTTCGGCTCGCGCCCCTTCAGCCAGGCCAACGCGCTGCTCGTCGAACAGGGCGGCACGGAGGTGGACTGGTCGCTCCCGATGGAATAAAGTTGAAAGTCAAACCATTGAGGTGATCATGACGTCTCGCATGCCTGCGCTCTACATCGGCCACGGCGCACCGCCGCTGCTCGACGACCCGCTGTGGTCCTCGCAGCTGGCGTCCTGGGCGCAGGACCTGCCGCAGCCGAAGGCGATCCTGATCGTCAGTGCCCACTGGGAGTCCGCGCCGGTCTCGCTCTCCGCGAACGGCGCGCCCCTGGTCTACGACTTCGGCGGCTTCGACCAGAAGTACTACCGGATGACGTACGAGACCCCTGACGCCACCGCGCTCGCGCAGCGGGTCGCCGCGATGATGCCGAGCACCGAGCCGGTCCACCAGCACACCAGCCGCGGTCTCGACCACGGCGCGTGGGTGCCGCTCAAGCTGATGTATCCCGAGGCCGACATCCCGGTCCTGCAGATGTCGCTGCCGACCCACGACCCGGTGCGGCTGATGAAGCTCGGCGAGCGGCTGCGTCCGCTGCGCGACGAGGGCGTGCTGATCATCGGCTCCGGGTTCCTGACCCACGGACTGCCGTTCCTCAAGGAGTTCCGCATCGACGCAGACGCCCCGGGCTGGTCCTCGGACTTCGACGCCTGGGCCGGCGAGGCGCTCGCGCGCGGCGACGTCGACGAGCTCGCCCGCTACCGCACCCACGCCCCCGGCATGCCCTACGCCCACCCCACCGTCGAGCACTACACGCCGCTCTTCGTCACCCTCGGCGCGGCCACCACCCCCGACGAGCCCGGCCTCCAGGTCATCGACGGCTTCTGGATGGGCCTCTCCAAGCGTTCGCTCCAGGTCGCCTGACGGTCGAATCGAGACTTCCGTCAGTCGAATCGAGAGTTCCGTCGGACGAATCTCTCGATTCAACCGACGGAAGTCTCGACTCAACGTGTGGTGATGGCGTCGAGCTCGACGAGGTCGGCCTCGGACGGCTCCCAGCGGTGCGCTGCCGCGTTGGCGCGCACCTGGTCGCCCGAGGTCGCGCCGGAGATCACCGACGACACGGCGGGCTGGGCGGCCAGGCCGGCGATGGCGACGTCGAGCACGCCGAGGTCGCGCGCCTCGGCGTACTTCTCGACGGCCTCGATCCGGTCCCAGTCGGCCGTGTCCAGCCACTGCGACCGCGACGGGTCGAGCGCGGCGCGTGAGCCCACAGGTGCCGCGGAGCCGCGGAGGTACTTGCCGGTCAGCAGGCCGTACTCCAACGGGAAGTAGGGCAGCAGCCCGAGCCCGAAGGTCTCGCACGCGGGCACGACCTCCTGCTCCACGGTGCGATCGAGCAGCGAGTATCGGTTCTGCACCGACACGAAGCGCTCGAGTCCGGCAGACCGAGCGGTCCAGTCGGCGTCGGCGACCCGCCAGCCGTCGAAGTTCGACACTCCGAGGTAGCCGACCTTGCCCTCCCGGACCAGGTCGGTCAGTGCCGACAGGGTCTCCTCGATCGGTGTGACGCCGTCGGGGAAGTGCAGCTGGTAGAGGTCGATGTGGTCGGTCCTCAGCCGACGCAGCGAACCCTCGACCGCGCGACGGATGTAGCGCCGCGCGTTGCGCGCACCGAAGTCCGCGCCGTTGGCGCCGGCCATGTCGCCGCCGAACTTGGTCGCCAGCACGAACTCGTCGCGCTGCCCCTGCAGCGCCTCACCGAGCAGCTCCTCGGAGCCGCCGGGCGGGTCGCCGTAGATGTCGGCGGTGTCGAGCAGCGTCACGCCGGTGTCGCGGGCAGCCCCCAGGATGTCGCGTACGCCGGCCAGGTCCACCCGCCGACTGAACGCGTTGCAGCCGATCCCGACCGCGCTCACCATCAGGCCCGAGTCGCCCAGCGGGCGGTAGGTCATCTCGCTCACGCAAGCGACAGTACGACTCGCTACCTGATGCCGGTCTTCCGCATCATCTTCAAGCCGCCGAGCATCCCCTTGACGTACTTGTCGTAGTCCTGGCCGGGCTTGGCGCCCATGACCTGCTTCTTGAGGACGGCGAGGTTCTGCACGTCGGTGTACTTCAGCAGGCCCTGGTCGCCGTGCCGCGCACCGACGCCCGACTGCTTCACACCGCCCGACGGCGTGCCCTTGGACGCGAAGGCGGTCGCGAGGATGTCGTTGACGTTGACGTTGCCGGACTCGATCCGCATCGCGACCTCGCTCGCGGCCTTGATGTCGCCACCCCAGACCGACGCGTTGAGGCCGTACTCCGTGTCGTTGGCGAGCTCCACCGCCTCGTCCACGGTCTTGTAGGAGTGCAGCGCGACGACCGGGCCGAAGGTCTCCATCGTGCCGGTCAGCATCTCGGTGGTGACGCCCTCGAGGATGGTCGGCTCGAAGAACGCCGGACCCAGGTCGGGTCGCGCCTTGCCACCGGTGACCACGGTCGCGCCCTTGGCGACGGCGTCCTCGACGTGCGACTGCACGCGGTCCTTGTGGTCGGGCGAGACGAGTGAGCCCATCTCGGGTCCGAAGTCGTACGCCGCGCGCACGTCGAGCCCCTCGGCCTTCGCGACGAAGGCGGACTTGAACTCGTCGTACCGCGACTCGGGCAGGTAGATCCGCTCGATGTGCATGCAGATCTGGCCGGTGTTGCCGAAGACCCCGAAGACCGCACCGTTGACGGTCTCCTCCATGTCGGCGTCCTCGAGCACGATCATCGGGTTCTTGCCGCCGAGCTCGAGGCAGGCGCCGATCAGGTTGCGGCCGGCGCGCTCGCCGATCACCCGGCCGGTCGCGGTGGACCCGGTGAACATCACGTAGTTGGCGTTGTCGATCAGCGTCGGACCGACGTCCGGACCCTCGCCGCAGACGACCTGGAAGAGCCCCTTCGGCAGGCCAGCCTCCTCGAGCATCTGGATGCCGTAGAGCGGCGACAGCGCGGTCTTGTTGTCGGGCTTGAGCACGACGCCGTTGCCGGCGATCAGCGCCGGGATCGCGTCGGAGATGCCGGTCGCGAAGGGGAAGTTCCACGGCGCGATGATGCCGACGACGCCCTTGGGCTGACGGATCTCGGTCGACGTCGTGAGGAACGGGACCGGCCCGCCGCGCTTGGTCGAGGCCAGCAGCTTGGGCGCCCGCTTGATGTAGTGGCTCATCACCATCGGCGGGTCGCAGGTCTCCTCGATCGCCATCCGCCGGTTCTTGCCGCTCTCGACCTGGATCAGGTCGGTCGTGGTCTCGGCGTTGTCGATGAAGAGCGTGTGCGCCTTCTTGAAGACCGCGAGTCGCTTCGAGAGCGGCCAGCTCGCCCACTCGGCCTGGGCCGTGCGCGCGGTGGCGTAGGCCTGCTCGATGTCGGCGACCGTCGACTGGGGCAGCTCGACGAGCACCTCACCCGTGTAGACCTCGGTGAGCTTCCAGGTCCCCCCGCTCGTCGACGGCACCCGGGCCACGAGCTGCTGGAGGAACGCGTCGGTGATCGACGCCGGGCGGGTGAGATTGCTGGTCATGGAGTTCCCCTTAACGTCCGAGCACGAGGTCGGCGCCGCGCTCACCGATCATGATGGCCGGTGCATTGGTGTTTCCGCCGGTGATCGACGGCATGATCGACGCGTCGCAGACGCGCAGTCCTTCGATGCCGCGGACCTTGAGGTCCGGGCCGACGACGGCGAGCTCGTCGACGCCCATCCGGCAGGTGCCGACGCCGTGGTAGACCGACGTCGCGCGGTTGAGCACGGTCTGCCGCAGCTCGCTGCCGACGACGCCGGCGCCCGGCGCGATCTCGCTCTTGATCGAGCCGCCGAACGCCGCGCCGCCCATGATCTCGCGCACCATCTCCGAGCCCTCGACGAGCACGTCGACGTCGGCGTGGTCGGCGAGGTACTGGAAGTCGATGAGCGGCGACGCCGTCGGGTCGGCGGACGCCAGTCGCAACGTGCCCCGGCTGCGCGGGTAGATCAGCGTCGCGAGGATCGTCAGCGCCGGACGCGGGTCGACGTCGTGGCGGATCGGCTCGTCCTGGTTGCCCGAGGGGTAGGCCCACGGCAGCAGGTGCAGCTGCAGGTCGGGTACGTCGGTCGCGTGCGACGTCCGCACGAACGCCACCGACTCGAAGACCGAGTTGGCCATGAACGTCGTACCGGGTCGCAGCGCCTCCTTGAGCACGCCCATCCCGAAGAAGCGGGCGTTGCCGCGCATCTTCGACGACGTGGCGTGGAAGGTCAGCGCGTGGAAGAGGTGGTCGTGCAGGTTGTCGCCCACGGGCAGGTCCGCGAGCACGTCGATGCCGTGGTCACGCAGGTGCTGGGCGTGGCCGATCCCCGACAGCATCAGCAGCTGCGCCGACCCGACGAAGCCGGCCGACAGGATGACCTCCTTGCCCGCCCGGACCATGCGCTGCGAGCCGTCCTTGTCGGTGACCTCGACGCCCGTCGCGCGGCCGCCCTCGATGACGACCTTGCGGACCAGCACCTCGGACTGCAGCTGCAGGGTGGGTACGTCGAGGTTGTGCACGTAGCCGCGCGACGCGGAGTAGCGCAGGCCGTGCGCGGCGTTCTGCTGCATCCGGCTCACCCCCTCCTGCGACGCGGCGTTGTAGTCGTCGAGGACGGGTACGCCGAGGGCGTCGGACGTCGCCTGCAGGAATTGGATCGACCCTTCCTGCGGGGCGGCGTTGCGGGTCACCTTGATCGGACCGCCGGCGCCGCGGTAGTCGCTGGCGCCGCCCTCGAAGTCCTCCATCCGGCGGTACGCCGCGTTGACCTCGTCGGCCGACCAGCCGGTGTTGCCCTCGGCGGCCCAGGAGTCGTAGTTGGCGCGGTTGCCGCGCACGTAGACCATGCCGTTGATCGAGCTCGACCCACCGACGACCTTGCCGCGCGGCACCGGCATCTTCCGGTCGACCAGGTGCTTCTGCGGCGTCGAGTAGAGGCCCCAGTCGACGCGCTGCTTGAGCTTCGGCTCGGCGTGCATCGGCCCGATCATGCCGGGCTTCTTCACGAGGTACTGCTCGTCGCTCTTGCCCGCCTCGAGCACGATCACGCTCGCCCCCGACTGCGCCAGGCGGCCCGCGATGGCCGCCCCGGAGCTGCCGGAGCCGACCACCACGTAGTCGGCCTCGTTCTGGTACGGGACGTGCTTGGCCACGAGCTACCTCATCTGCATACCGAGAGAATGTGAACCGTCAGACTGTAACGCGTTCTAGTTCTTCGATCCAGGGGCGCGGTCTCCGGGCCGGTGCGGGAGGATCGACCGGTGAAGATCCTGTCCATCCAGTCGTCGGTCGCCTACGGGCACGTCGGCAACTCCGCCGCCGTGTTCCCGCTCCAGCGGCTGGGCCACGAGGTCTGGCCGGTCAACACCGTGCACTTCTCCAACCACACGGGGTACGGCGCCTGGCGCGGCCCGCTCCTCCCTGCCGAGGACGTCCGCGACGTGATCGCCGGCATCGACGACCGGGGCGTGCTCGGCGACGCCGACGCGGTGCTCTCCGGCTACCAGGGCGACCCGGCCGTCGGCGGGGTCATCCTCGACGCGGTCGCACGCGTGAAGGAGCTCAACCCCGAGGCCGTCTACTGCTGCGACCCGGTCATGGGTGACGTCGGTCGCGGGATGTTCGTGCGTCCCGGGATCCCGGAGTTCATGCGCGACACCGTCGTCCCGCAGGCCGACATCCTGACGCCCAACCACTTCGAGCTCGACTTCCTCGCGGGCCGCGAGACCCGCACGCTCGCCGAGATCCTCGACGCCGCCGACGACGTCCGGTCGCGCGGCCCCCGCGACGTCCTGGTGACCAGCGTCCTCCACGGCGACGTCCCGGAGGGCAAGCTCGACGTCATCGCCGTCTCCGACCAGGGTGCCTGGGCGGTCGAGACCCCGCTGCTGCCGATCACCCCCAACGGCTGCGGCGACGTCACCGCCGCGCTCTACCTCGCCCACCTGCGCACGACCGGCTCCGCCGACACCGCCCTGGCCCGCACGACGTCCTCGGTCTTCGCGATCCTCGAGAGGACGATCGAGGCCGGCACCCGCGAGATCCAGCTCGTCGCCGCCCAGGACGCGATCGCAGACCCGCCGGACTCCTTCGCCGTACGCCGCCTGCGCTGAGGACCTTCGCCTCTGGGGCCGGGCGGTCCGGCCACGTAGCGTCACCACATGAAGCTCCACGGCACGCGCACCCTGACCGTCCTGGCCGCAGCCGTCCTGGCCCTCGCGCTCGGTGCCTGCGGCACCAGCGACGACTCCGGCTCGTCGGGCACCCACAACGCCGCCGACGTGAGCTTCGCGACCGAGATGATCCCCCACCACGAGCAGGCGCTGCTCATGGTCGACATGACCGAGGGGCGGGACCTCAGCCCCGAGTTCGAGCAGCTCACCCAGGACATCGAGGCCGCCCAGACGCCCGAGATCGAGCAGATGCAGGGCTGGCTGAAGTCCTGGGGCGAGGACGTGCCCAGCGGCAGCAGTGGACACATGATGAGCGGCGGCAGCATGGGCGGCTCGATGGGCTCGGGCATGATGAGCGACCGCGACCTCAAGAACTTGCGCGGCGCCGGCAGCGACGCCTTCGAGGACATGTGGCTGCGGATGATGATCGCCCACCACGAGGGCGCCATCGAGATGGCGCAGACCGAGATCGCCGACGGCGAGTACGCCGCTGCGCTCGACCTCGCGCGCAGCATCGCGAGCTCGCAGCAGGCCCAGATCACCCAGATGAAGGCGATGCTCGCCGACTCATGACCCGCGCCGCGCGCGGGCGGCCTGGCCTCGCCTGGAGCCGATGACAGGAGTCGAACCCGCGACATCCTCTTTACAAGAGAGGCGCTCTACCAACTGAGCTACATCGGCGATGCCACCTGCGGCGGCGAGGCCACATGCTACGGGGAGCCCGACCTGCGACGGTCAGCCGCTCATGCCTCCGTCGTGCGCGATCACGGCGCCAGTGATCATCCGGGCCGACGGGGAGGCGAGCCAGACGATCGTGTCACCGATCTCGGACGGCTTGATGGCGCCGCCGGGCAGCATCATCATCAGCCGGTCGGCGACCCGGGTGTCGAGGTCGTCGGTCAGCTTGTGGAAGACCTGCTCCACGATCGGGGTGTCGACGGTGCCGGGGCAGATCACGTTGACCCGGACGCCCTCGGGCGAGAGCTCGAGCGCGAGCGACTTGGTGAGCTGGGTCAGCCCGCCCTTCGCGGCGGCGTACGCCGTGGCGTAGGGCTGCGGCGCGTTGCCGGCGACCGAGGAGACGTTGACGATGTTGCCCTTGGCCGCGCGGATGTACGGGAGCGCCGCCTGGATGATGAAGAACGGGCCCTTGAGGTCGACCGCGTGCACGCGGTCCCACTCGTCCTCGGTCACCGTCTCGATCCGACCGAACTGGACGATGCCTGCGACGTTGGCCAGCACGTCGATCTTGCCGCTGGCGGCGCAGACCTCGATGGCTGCCTCGATGGCGGCCTTGCTGCCGACGTTGCACTCGACGTAGGTCACGCCGTCGGGGACGGTCGGGTTGATGTCGAGGCCGTAGACGGTGTCGCCGAGGTCGCGGAAGAGCTCGGCGGTGGCGTAGCCGATGCCGGAGGCGGCTCCGGTGATGACGACGACGCGAGGAGTGGATTCAGTCACGCCGCGGACGCTACTAGAACACGTTCTATTGGGGTAGTGCCACCGCCGACCGAACGGCGTACTTCTCGGGCAGTTCCTGCGCTTCTCGGGCGTTGCAACACCCGATAAGCCCAGGAATACCCGGTGAACCGGGTATTCCGTCAATGCGGCCCCCGATGTTGAACGACGCTTGAAGTTCCGCGAGGCTGACGCCATGACCCAGCTGACGATCGGCCACCTGGCCGAGCGCGCGGGTGTCGCCACGTCGGCGATCCGCTTCTACGAGTCCCGGGGACTCATCACCTCGGTGCGTACGGCGGGCAACCAACGCCGCTACGAGCAGTCGACGCTGCGCCGGGTCGCCTTCATCCGTACGGCGCAGCGAGTCGGCCTCACGCTCGACGAGATCGGCGCGGCGCTGGCGAACCTGCCCGGTGGGCGGGCCCCAACCAAGGCCGACTGGCACCGGCTGAGCACGGCCTGGCGACCCCGGCTCGACGAGCAGATCGAGCGGATCGAGCGGCTGCGCGACAAGCTCGACGACTGCATCGGCTGCGGCTGCCTGAGCCTGAAGAGCTGCGCCCTCAACAACCCCGACGACGAGGCCGCCGAGCGCGGGTCCGGCGCGATCTTCCTCGAGCCCCAGGGAGGCCCTCGATGAGCCTGCTGCACGAGCCCCACCACGACGGCTCCCCGGCGTACGTCGACACGGAGGCGCCGGCTCCCGGCTCGACCGTCACCGTCCGGCTCCGCACCCACGCCGACGACCCGGTCGAGCAGGTCTGGGTGCGCACGACGTACGACGCCGAGCCGACCTACCACCCGTGCATCGTGAGCTCCCGCGACGAGCACACGGTCTGGTGGGAGGGCACGCTGCCGGTCCACAATCCGGTGACGAACTACCGGTTCCTGCTCGACGCACCAGACAGCCAGCGCTGGCTGAGCGCCGTCGGCGTCGTCGAGCACGACCCGCCGGACGCCTTCGACTTCCGGCTCAGCTCCCACCACGCCCCGCCGGACTGGGCGCGCGACGCGGTCGTCTACCAGGTGTTCCCGGACCGGTTCGCGCGCTCGGCCGCCGCGGACTCGCGACCGGTGCCGCACTGGGCCGTGCCCGCCGCATGGGAGGACGAGGTCGTCTTCGAGGGCTTCGACCCGCGCACGCCGACGCAGTTCTACGGCGGCGACCTCGACGGGATCACCGACCACCTCGACCACCTCGCCGACATCGGGGTCAGCGTCGTCTACACGACACCGGTCTTCCCCGGCGAGAGCAACCACCGCTACAACGCGTCGACGTTCGAGGAGGTCGACCCGTTGCTGGGCGGCGACGCGGCGTACGTCCGGCTCGCCACCGCCATCCACGAGCGCGGCTGGCGGATCCTCGGCGACCTGACGACCAACCACACCGGCGACACCCACGAGTGGTTCGTCGCCGCGCGTGACGTCGAGGGCGCCCCGGCCAGGTCGTTCTACTACTTCCTGCCGGACGGCTCCTACGAGTGCTGGATGGGCCACCGCACCCTGCCCAAGCTCAACCACGACGATCCCGCGTTGCGCGCCGCCATGGTCGACGGCCCCGACTCGGTCGTCGCGCGCTGGCTGCGTCCGCCGTACGACCTCGACGGCTGGCGCGTCGACGTCGCCAACATGACCGGTCGGCTCGGCGCGATCGACGTCAACCACGAGGTGGCCCGGCTCGTACGCCGTACCGCCGAGGCCGAGCGACCCGACGCGTTCGTGATCGGCGAGCACAACCACGACGCCTCGACGGACGTCGACGGCGACGGCTGGCACGGGACAATGAACTACTCCGGCTTCTCCTGGCCGATCTGGTCGTGGCTGCGCGACCCCGCGTCACCGGCGCGGGCGTTCGGCCGGCCGGTCCCGGTGCCGCGACGGCCCGCCGCCGCCGCCGTCCGCAGCATCCGTGAGTGGCAGGGTCGCTACGGCTGGCGCGCCACCACCTGCTCGTGGAACATCCTCGGCTCCCACGACAGCGCGCGGATCCGGACTGTGACCGGCGACGGCGCCGTGCACCGGGTCGCGGCCGGCCTGCAGTTCACGATACCCGGGGTGCCGATGCTCTTCGCCGGCGACGAGATCGGGTTGGAGGGCGTCAACGGCGAGGACGCGCGACGCCCGTTCCCGTGGGCCGACCCGGCGGGCTGGGACGACGACACGCTGGCGACGTACGCCGGGCTGGCGCGACTCCGACACTCCAGCGAGGCCCTCCGACGGGGCGGCCTGCGCTGGGCGCACGTCGACGACGACACGATCGTCTACGTCCGCGAGCACCCGAGCGGGTCGGTGCTGGTCGCCGCCCGGCGTGCCGCGGGCCCGGCGATCACCCTCGACGCCGGGGCACTGGGCTTCGCCGACGGGACGCTGCTGCTGAGCACCACCGGCGACGGCGACCTGACCGAGGTGGACGGTGTCGTGACGATCTCGGCCGCTTACGCGCCGTCGTTCTCCGTCTGGAGCCTCTAGGGTCGGGCCATGGCGCTGCGGATCGTCGCGAACCGGCCCGACCCGGACCTGCTCGGGCTGCCGTGGTCGACCCCGCTCGAGGAGTGGACCGAGCACGTCGTCCCGCTCCCCCGTGGCCTCTCGCGCCACGTCGTCCGGATCGTGCGTCTCGGCGACGACACGTTCGCGATCAAGGAGACCGTCGAGGACATCGCGTTCCGGGAGTACCGCCTGCTCCGCGACCTCCAGCGCCTGGGTCTGCCGGCGGTCGTACCGAAGGGGGTCGTGACCGGCCGCGTCGATGCGGACGGCGAGGAGCTCCCGGCCGCGCTGATGACCGAGCACCTGCAGTTCTCGCTGCCCTACCGGAGCCTGTTCGCCCACGGCCTGACCGCCGACAACCTGCCGTCCCTGATCGACGCGCTCGTGGTGCTGCTCGTCCGGCTGCACCTCGCCGACTTCTACTGGGGCGACGTGTCGCTGTCCAACGTGCTCTTCCGCCGCAGCGCCGGCGGCTTCGCGGCGTACCTCGTGGACGCGGAGACCGGAGAACTCAAGCCGAGCCTGTCGAGCAACCTGCGGGAGTACGACCTCACCGTCGCGGGCGAGAACGTCTTCGCCGAGTTCCTCGACCTGCAGGCCAGCGACGACCTCGACGGCGAGGTGCGGGCGCACGACATCGTCGAGATGCTGACCGACCGCTACCACGCGCTGTGGACCGAGCTGACCGTCGCGGAGGAGTTCTCCACCCAGGAGATGTGGCGCATCGAGCAGCGCATCGAGCGGCTCAACGACCTCGGCTTCGACGTCGACGAGCTCGACATCGTGACCGACTGGGACGGCGAGAAGATCCGGATCCAGCCCAAGGTCGTCGAGCTCGGCCACCACCAGCGCGAGCTGCAGGCGCTCACCGGGCTGCACGTCGAGGACGCCCAGGCACGCCGGATGCTCAACGACATCGCGTCCTTCACGGCAGCCTTCGACCTCGGCCGCGAGGACCGCACGTTGGTGGCGAGCAAGTGGATGGCGCAGACCTACGAACCGATCGTGGCGATGATCCCGCCCGAGGCCCGCGGCAAGCTCGAGCCGGCCGAGATCTTCCACGAGATCCTCGTGCACCGGTGGTACCTCTCCGAGCGGGCCGGCCACGCCGTCGACCTCCTCGACGCCGCGCGCGACTACATGGAGACGGTCCTGCTCACCAAGCCGGACGAGGTCGTCACGACCGACGAGTGACCGAGTCGGCGCGGATGTGTCTCCCGATCAGGCACATCCACGCCGACTCGTGGTCAGGGGCGGCAGACCCGGCAGGCGGTGAGGTGGCCGTTGTTCTCGCCGACGGGACGCAGGTCCTCGCGGTGGGAGATCAGCGCGCAGTCGCGTCGGTGCATCGTGGTGCCGTCACCGGCGGTGACCGGGAGCGCCGACACGTCGACGCCCTCGTGGGTCGAGGCGGCACGCGAGGTGACGTCGGCCAGCACGAGCAGGGTGTCGGCCAGGCGGCGCGACGACTCCTTGCCGTCGGCCGCGATCCGGGCCAGCCACGCGCCGAAGTAGAGGAAGCCTCCGGTGAAGGTGAGGCCGAGGCCGAGCAGGCCCCCTGAGACGAGGTAGGACAGCTGGTCGTACTGGTACGGCGTGTTGGCCGCGCCGTACCACCCGAGCACGATCACCACGAGGCCGAGCGGCAGCAGGATCGCGCCCGCCCAGAAGAGGACCAGCTGGAGCAGCTGGTAGTGGTTGTCCTTGAGCGGCGCGGCACCGGACGACGTCCGGCTGCCCGCCTTGGGGAGACCGATCGAGAGTCGCTCGGCGGCAGGCGCCTGCTGGGGCACGGTGGTCATGGTCAGGCCTTTCGGAGGTCGGGCAGGCCACTGTCGAGGCCGTGCGAGCAGGAGCCGGCGCCACCGAGGGCGAGCACGCCCGCCTTGCGGAGCCAGGTGCCGCCGACGGCGGCGAGGGCGATGCCACCGGCGAGGATCGCGCCGGGGATGGAGTAGAGCGGCGGCAGACCGGAGCCCGCGAGAGAGCTGGGCGGGAGGTCGCCGTCAGCCGACGGTGCGTCACCGCCGGCGCCGGGGGTCGCCGACGTCGGCGCACCGCCCGAGGTCGAGGCGCCACCGGCACCACCACCACCGCCGCCCGCACCGCCACCGGAGTGACCGGGGTCGTTGTCGGGGATGTCGGACGGGATGGCGATGCCCTGCACGGTGTCGACCGTGCTGCTGGCGTTGCCGAGGGTGATGACGATGCGCGGCGAGAGTCCGACCGCAGCCTGGAGCGCGGACTTGAGCTGACCAGCCTCGTCCGGCACGGCGCCGACCAGCTGGTCGAGCGGGAGCGCGTCGAGCTTCTTGCGCAGCTTCGAGGCGTCGATCTGAATCCGGAGGCCGGCCATCTCGCTGGTGGCCTGGTCGCCCTTCTTCTCCAGGGTCGGCTTCGGCAGCGTCAGCTTCACGCCCAGCTGGGCGAGGGCCTTCGTGGCCTGGTCGGGCAGGGCGGGGACCTTGGTCTGCTTGCCGGCGGCATCGAAGCCGCTGGGTCCGAACGAGAAGTCCTGGCCGGCGATCGTGATGCCGCCGAAGGAGGCCTTGCCGCCGGCCGTCGCGGCCTTGCCGTCGCTCGAGCTGGTGCTCGTGACGACCACGCCGTCGAGGGAGATCAGGCCGCCGAGCAGCTGGACGTCACCGAGCGCCGAGCGGGAGCTCGAGACGACCTTGTCGGCGGAGGCGACGTTCTGGCTGGTGGAGGTGTAGCCCTCGAAGTCGACGAGCGCCGCGAGCTCGGGGGGTACGCCGGGGGCACCGGGTGTCGTCGGCGCCGGGTCGTCGCCCGGGTCGTCGGCGGTCGTGGCCGACGTCCCGGTGATGGCCTGCCCGAACGCGGTGAGCGCGTCGGTCGGGGAACCGGAGACCCCGGACTGGCCCGGCAGAGCCGGCAGTCCTGGGATCTCCGGCAGGCCGGGAACGCCGGGCGTACCTTCGCCCCCGTCCTTGCCCCCACCGTCGTGGCTCCCGTCCTGCGGCGCGTGCACGTCGCCGTCGGGCGAGAAGCCGGTCTGGGCGATGGTCTTGGTGTCGCTCGCGCTGGTCTCCATGACCGTGCCCGGGAACGGCTCGTCGGCCATCTTCGCCTCGCCGCTGGGCTGGCTGGAGTTGACCTGGACCGGGTAGCCCTGGGCCGCCAGCGGACCGGACAGCTCCGGTGGCAGACCGAGGTTCTCGATCACGGTCTTGGCGCCCTCACCGATGGAGTCGCCCGGCCAGAGCCAGCTGGCCCGGCCCGACGAGCTGCCGGAGTCGGCCTCGACCTTGGTGTAGGCCATCTCGAACTCGGCCTGCGGTGTCGCCGGGATCGGGATGGTCGGCTCGTAGATCTCGATCTTCACCGGCGCCGCCCAGGCGCTGGAGCTGAAGCCGCTAAACGCCGGCTTCTCGGCCCCGTACGCCGATGCGCCCGCCGACACCGGCCCAGCACCGATCAGGATTGGGGCACCGACGAGCGCGGCGGCCGAGAGGGAGAGGAGGATCTTCTTGCTCATGCAGCACCGCCAAGGATGAGGTCGGACATGGTGGCCATGACTTCGTTCGGCTCGCCGGTGGCCACGATCCGGCCGCCGGTCATCACCGCCGCGTAGTCGGAGACGCGCAGCGCCGTCCGTGCGAACTGCTCGATGCAGAGGATGGAGACACCGCTCTGCGCGATCTGCGCGACGGTGTCGTAGAGCTCGTCGACGATCAGCGGCGCGAGGCCCATCGAGAGCTCGTCGAGCAGGAGCAGTGCGGGATCGGACGCCAGCGCGCGGGACATCGCGAGCATCTGCTGCTCACCGCCGGACATGGTCCCGGCGAGCTGGTGGCGGCGCTGGTGCAGCCGCGGGAAGTAGGAGTACGCCGTGTCCAGGACCGCCTGGGCGCTGACGCCCGCGTAGGACATCAGCGTGAGGTTCTCCTCGACCGTGAGGTTGGGGAAGACCGAGCGGCCCTCGGGGATCGTGCAGAGGCCGAGCTTGGCGAGCTGCTCGGGCTGCGGGTCCTGGACGTGGACGCCGCCGAGGTGGATGTCGCCCGACGTCGCCCTCTTCTGGCCGCTGATGACCTTGACCAGCGTGGACTTGCCGCCGCCATTGGGGCCGAGGAGCGCCATCACCGCGCCCTGCGGGACCTTCAGGTCTACGCCGCGCAGCACCTCGATGCGGCCGTAGGCGGCGTGGAGGTCGACGACCTCGAGGATCGGGACGCTCATCACCGCACCGCCGGGATCGTCATGGTGGTCTCCACGGCCGGGAGGTCGTAGCGGGTGTCGTCGTCGCGGGCGTCGTCGTCGCGGGCGTCCTCGGCGTACCCGAGGTAGGCCCGCTGCACGTCGCGGTCGGTGCGGATCGCGGCGGGCGGGCCCGAGGCGATCACCGAGCCGAAGTCGAGGACGTGGATCTCGTCGCAGACCGACATCACCAGGTCCATGTCGTGCTCGACCATGAGCACGCCCCGACCCTCGGCTGCGAGCCGGGACAGCAGCTCGCCGAACGCGTCGGTCTCCGACTCGTCGAGGCCGGAGGACGGCTCGTCGAGCAGGAGGAGCTTCGGGTCACCGGCCAGGCAGCGCGCGAGCTCGAGGAGCCGCGCAGCGCCGGTGGGGATCGAGTCGGCGCGCTCATCGGCGTACGCCCGGATGCCGACGGTCTCGAGCAGGCCGTCGACGTCCGCGGACGCGGGCTGGAAGAGGCCGAGCAGGCCGCGGTGGATGTCCTGGGCGACCCGCACGTTGTCACGCACCGTG
Organism: Nocardioides pollutisoli; assembly: GCF_040045055.1. NCBI lineage: Bacteria > Bacillati > Actinomycetota > Actinomycetes > Propionibacteriales > Nocardioidaceae > Nocardioides > Nocardioides pollutisoli. The sequence continues at coordinate 2,324,783 of NZ_JBDZDU010000001.1, read as the reverse complement.
AGCGACCCGAAGGCCTCGAGCCGCTGGAAGGTGCGGCTGATCCCCCGCCGGGAGCGGCGGTGCACCGGCAGCCGCGTGATGCTGCGGCCGTCGAAGCGCACCTGCCCGCGGTTGGGCTTCTGCAGTCCGCTGATCACGTTGAAGCACGTGGTCTTGCCGGCGCCGTTGGGCCCGATCAGGCCGGTGACCCGGCCGGCCTCCGCGGCGAAGCTCGCGTCGTCGACGGCAGTCACGCCGCCGAACTGCACGACGACACCGTCAACCTCGAGAAGAGACATGAGCGGGCACCTCCTTCAGGGGCACATCGGGCTCGGCGAGGACGTCGTCCTCGGTGCGTGGCTGGGGCAGTGGGAGCACGGGTACGACGCTCCGCACCCGGTCGCCGAAGCGCCGGTCGAGGCGCCGGCCCAGACCGAAGAGCAGGTTGGCCAGGCCGTTCGGGTCGCGGCCCAGCGCGACGGCACCGAAGCCGAGGATCGCGAAGATCAGGCCGGCGAACTCCGGGTGCGAGCTCTGCAGGACCGGGAGCAGCATCAGCCCGATGCCACCCATCGCCGCGCCGGTGACGGAGGTGACCCCGCAGACGACGGCGAGCAGCAGCAGCGGCAGGCTGTTGAAGAGCTGGAAGTCGGCAGCGCCGATGGTGCCGCGCAGGCCGGCGAAGAGCCCGCCGGCCAGGCCGGCCATGCCCGCGGAGAGGCCGAACAGCGCGACCCGGAACCACCGCATGTCGAGGCCGAGGGTGCCGCACGCGGCCGGGCTGTCGCGCATCGCGATCAGCAGCCGGCCGAGGACACCGCGGCGCAGGAGCAGGAGCGCCAGCGCCATCAGCACGAAGAACGCCGCCATCACCACGACGTAGCTGCCGTTGGAGGTGATCGAGTGGCCGAGGATCGAGAGCCGCTCGGCATGCAGCGTGCCGTTGAAGCCGAAGGCGTAGTCGGCCTGGAAGACCATCTTGTCCATCAGCACGCCGAAGGCGAGCGTCGAGAGCGCGAGGTAGAGACCGGTCAGCCGCAGCACGGGCAGCGCGACGAGCGCCCCGACGCCTGCGGCGATCAGCGCCGACAGGAGGAGGCCGTAGAGGTTGGGCTCGTCGAGCTTGGCGTAGGCGAGCGCACCGACGCCGGCGAAGGTGAACTGCGCGAGCGAGACGTGGCCGCCGTACCCCGTGAGGAGCACGAGCGACAGCATCACCATGGCGTACGTCGCGGCGGTGCCGACCAGCAGCAGGTTGGCGTCCGACATGCCGCTCGCCAGCAGCGCCACCAGGACCAGGAGCGCGGCACCCCACCCGATCGACTTGGAGAAGGACGGCAGCGGCGCCGAGACGATGCCCTTGACCTGCCCGATCCGCAGCTGGGCCTGGGGCATCGCGATGATCACGACGAAGAGGAAGAGCGCCGGCACCACGGCGCGCAGGCCGGCCAGGCTGCCCTGGCTCGGCAGGTAGGCGACCGCGAACGACTGCAGGATGCCGAGCCCCATCGCACCGACGAAGGTCAGCGGCAGGCTCTTGAGGCGGCCGAGCATCGCGGCGGCGTACGCGTTGATGACCAGCAGGGTGAGGTCGTAGTAGGACAGCCCGATCACCGGCGTGAGCAGGATGCCGGCGAGTGCTGCCAGCGAGATGCCGATCGCCCAGGACAGCGAGGCGACCCGGTCGGGGTTGCCGCCGAAGAGGCGCAGGAGCACGGGGTTGTCGACCGACGCGCGCATGGCCGTGCCGATGCGGGTGCGGTTGAGCAGGAGGTAGAGGAGTCCCGCGACCACCATCGAGAGCGCGATCGTGATGATCTGGTGGGCCGTGACGTAGGTGTCGCCGATCTCGAGGCCCTTGTCGGGCAGGAACGGCGGGACGGTGCGCGGCTCGGGAGGCCAGATGTACTGCGCCAGACCGATCAGGCCGACGAAGAGCCCGACCGTGACGACCAGCGAGACGCTGACCGGTCCTTCTCCGAGCCCGCGGGTGACGAAGCGCTGCACGAGGTAGCCGGTGCCGGGCGCCACCACGCCGAGCACCAGGAAGAGCGCGAGCCAGGTGGGCATCCCCTGTCGCTGGCTGAAGTCCCAGAACGTGAAGGCCATGACCATGCCGAAGGCACCGTGCGCGATGTTGAAGACGCGGGTGGTGGTGTAGGTCAGCACCAGGCCGCTCGCCGCGATGGCGTAGGCCGCGCCCGTGAACAGCCCGAGGATCGTGAAGGAGAGGAGGGAGCTCATGTCAGTTGCCGTTCAGTAGAGGGCCGCACATGAAGTTGCCGGGCGACACCTGGCTCCACTTGCCGTCGTCGAGCTGCAGCACCGAGCCGCAGTTGGACGTCGTCTTGCTGCCGACCTGCTGCGGGACGTGGAGTCCGTTGCCGGTCCAGTTCTTGACGCCCTTGAGCGCGCTCACGAGCGAGGCCCGGGTGAGCTTGCCGCCCAGCGCGGTGGCCTGCTCGACGAAGAGACGGGCCGCCGACCAGGCGTAGAGGCCGTAGTAGTTGGGGACCGCACCGGGCTTCACCTGGTTGAGCCAGGACCGGTAGAGGGCCATCTCCTTGACCGACGTGTCGTCGAACATCTTGGTGCTCGACCAGGCGTAGACGCCGTTGCCGTTGTCGCCGGCCTGGTCGACGAAGTTGGCGTCGTAGATCGTGGAGTCCTGGACGAACGCGTCGGGCTCGAAACCCTGCTGCTTCATCGCGTCGAGCAGCTTGACGGTGTCCTGGTAGGGGCCCGTGTAGGTGACCAGCTTGATGCCCTTGTCCTTCATCTGCTGGACGTAGGGCGCGTAGTTGAACTCCGAGACGTCGATGCCCTGGAAGTAGTCGACCTTCCAGCCCGCGCTGTTGTAGGCGTTGCGGAACGCGGCCGCGTTGCCGACGGCCGCACCGGCGTTGATGTAGATGACGGCTGCGTGCTGCGTGGCGTCCTTGTACTTCTGCAGGAAGTAGCGCGGCATCGAGCCGTTGACCTCACCGGGGTTGACCGCCTGCGCAGCGAAGCAGGTCGAGCAGTCGCGCCGCTCGGTCGTCGTGGTCGTCGAGCGGATGTCGGGCAGGCCGCACGACTGCGCAGCGCTCGCACCGCCGGAGTCGAACGCCGACATCGAGCCGACCGCCGCGAAGGCGTCGTCGCACGCCTTGGTGTAGGCCTGCTGGTCGGCACCGGCGTCGGCGCGGGTGTCGAGCAGCTCGACGTCGAGCTTGCGACCGCAGATGTCGCTGGTCGAGTTGAAGTAGGCGACGTACGCCCGAGTCGCCTCCTGCGCGGACTCGAAGATGCCGGGCACCGGACCGGAGATGTCGCTCGCGTTGGCGATCGTGATCGTCTTGTCGGTGATGCCGGTCTGGTTCTTGAAGCCGGCGCAGCTGCCGGCCTTGGTCGTGCCGGTGGCTGCGTTCTCGCCGGTGCCCTGCTGGCCACCACCGCCGGACGCCGGGTCACCGGTGCTGCCGGACGAGCCCGTCGAGCCACCGGTGGTGCTGCCGTCCGTGGAGCCGGTCGCACCACCACCGCCGGCGACCGACCCGTCGGGGTTGGTCCCTCCGGCGACCGCACCGCCGGCGCCGCCCCCGCTGCCGCCGCTCGCCTGGGCGACGGTCTCCGGGTCGAGCTGCGAGCCGCAGGCAGCGAGTGCGGCGCAGAGCGCCAGCACCGCAACGGTGAGCACGGCAGACCTGGACGTGGACACTGCTTCCCTCCCGGAACCAGAACGTGTTGCACCTCTCAACGAGGCACGTCGTCCGAGGTGACGGAGGGCACACTGCGGTCTGGACATCGCCGTCACCCGACCGAGGTGACGCCGCTGCACTGGTACTTCGTGCCGCCGACCGGCGACCACTTGCCGCCCTCGAGGCGGATGAACCGCCAGCACGGACCGGCCTGCTTGGAGCCGACCGGCTGCGGCGCGTGCAGGCCGTTGGCCGTCCAGTTGTTGACGCTCTTGAGACTGCTGATGAGGGAGCTGCGGGTGAGCTTGCCGCCGAGCTTGGTCGCCTGCTCGACGAAGAGCCGGGCCGCGGACCAGGCGAACAGACCGAAGAACGACGGCGTCGCGCCGGGCTTCACCTGCTGGAGCCAGCTGAGGTAGAGCTGCAGCTCCTTGTTGCTGCTGGCCTCCTCGAACGGCGTGAAGTTGATGAAGACCGTGGTGCCGTCGACGGCGTCGCCGCCGCTGCTGACGTAGTCGGGGTTGTACGCCGTGGGGTCGATCATGAAGATCTTTGGCTTAAAGCCCTGCTGCTTCATGGCGTCGGCGAGCCGGGTGAACTGGGCGGTCGACGCGATCATCTGGACGTACTCGATGCCCTTGTCCTTCATCTGCTGGACGTAGGGCGCGTAGTTGAACTCCGAGATGTCGATGCCTTGGACGTAGTCGAAGTGCATGCCGCGCTTCGTCATCGCGGCGGCCTGGGTCTTGCCGTTCTCGGCGGCCGCGCCCGCGTTGATGTAGAGCATCGCAGCGTGCTGGCCGGCGTCGCCGTAGTTCTTCAGGACGAAGTCGGGCACGGAGTTCTGGAACTCCTGCGAGTTGGCCGCCTCTGCCGCGAAGCAGGTCGTGCAGCTGAGCCGCTCCTCGGTGGTGGCCGCCGTACGGATGTCCGGGAGGCCGCAGGACTGGGCGGTGGACGCGCCGCCGGAGTCGAAGGCCGACATCGAGCCGATCATCGCGAAGGTCTCGTCGCAGCCCTTCGAGTAGGCCTGCTGGTCGGCGGCCGCGTCGGTGCGGCTGTCGTAGGCGTTGAGCTGGAGCTTGCGGCCGCAGATGTCGCTGGTCGAGTTGAAGTAGGCGACGTACGCCTTGGCTCCCTCCTGCGCGGACTCGAAGAGCCCGGGGACGGGGCCGCTGATGTCGGAGGAGTTGCCGAGCGTGATGGTGTCGTCGGTGATGCCGGTCTGGTTCTTGAACCCGGCACAATTGCCGGCCTTCGCACTGCCGGTCGCGGCGTTGTCACCCGTGCCCTGCGGAGCGTCGCCGCCGCCGCTGCCACCGGTCGTCGTGGTGCCGCCGCCGGTCGTGGTGGTGCCGGTGCCACCGCCGCTGCCGCCGGTCGACCCCGGGACCGATCCGTCGAGACCCCCGCCCGTCGTACCCCCGCCTGCTGCCGTGCCCCCGCCGGTCCCGACGCCGGTGCCGCCGGCCTGGGCGACCGTGTTCGGGTCGAGCTGGGAGCCGCAGCCGGCCAGGACCAGCACGAGGACGGCGCAGGCGGGCGCGAGAAGCCGGCGAGGAATCTGGAGCACGAGGGCCCTCCGTTGACTAGAACACGTATCAGTTCTGGTCAACGACAGGGGACGCCGAAGGTGACGGGGAACACGTTCCGGCCCAGACCGCTGACCCGGCTCCTGCGTCCCACCGCGGGGCGCTGGCCCGGCTCATGTGCACGCCGAAAGACCACTGACCCGGCGTGAATTCACGCCGGGTCAGTGCAGTTCAGGGGTGCACGAGAGCCGGGTCAGCGGCGCGCCTCGGCGATGGAGTAGAGCGCGACCGAGGCCGCGACGCCGGCGTTCAGCGACTCCAGGTGGTTGGCCATCGGGATCGACACCAGCTGGTCGCAGGTCTCGGCGACCAGGCGCGACAGCCCGTCGCCCTCGGCGCCGACCACCAGGACCAGCGGCCCGTCAGCGAGGTCGAGGTCCGGCAGGCTGACGTCACCGTCGGCGGCCAGGCCGACCACCATGCAGCCGGCGGCCTGGTAGGCCTTGAGCTGGCGGGTGAGGTTGACGGTCTGCGCGACCGGGAGGCGAGCAGCCGCACCGGCACTGGTCTTCCAGGCTGCGGAGGTCATGCCGGCTGCGCGGCGGTCGGGGATGACGACGCCGTGGGCCCCGAAACCCGCGGCGCTGCGGATGATCGCGCCCAGGTTGCGCGGGTCGGTGACGTGGTCCACCGCCACGATGAGCGGCTTCTCCCCGTTGGCGGCGGCCGCGTCGAGCAGGTCGTCGGCGTGGGCGTACTCGTACGCCGGGATCCGCGCGGACAGCCCCTGGTGGGAGCCGGCGCCGATCATCCGGTCCATCTCGGTCTTGGTGACCTCGAGCAGCTTGATGCCCTTGTCCCCCGCGAGCTGGAACGCCTCGCGCAGCCGCCCGTCGCGCTCGGCGCCCTCCGCGACGTACAGCGCGTTGATCGGCACGCCCTCGCGCAGCGCCTCGACGACGGGGTTGCGGCCGATGATCCACTCGGCGTCGGAGCTCGTACGCCGCTTGGGGCGCGACTGCGACGACGTGGCCTTCTTCTCGGCGCGCTTCGCCGACTTGTGGGCCTTGTGGTACTCGCGGTCCTTGGCCGGGGGCGTCGGCCCGCGACCCTCGAGGCCGCGCTTGACCCGACCGCCGGAGCCGGCGGTGGGGTTGCCCTTGCCGGACTTCTTGATCGCGCCCTTGCGCTGGCTGTTGCCTGGCATCAGTTGTTACCTGCTTCTAGTGACCACTCGGGGCCGTTGGGGGTGTCGGTGATCGCGATGCCGGCGGCCTTGATCCGGTCGCGGATCGCGTCGGCGGCGGCGAAGTCCTTGTCCGCGCGCGCCTGGGTGCGCTGCTCGAGCAGCCCGCGGACGAGCACGTCCACGGCCTCGGTCAGCTGGTCGTCGTTGCTGGCGGCCGAGCCCCACGCGGGGTCGGCCGGGTTGAGCCCGAGCACGTCGAGCATCGCCAGCACCTGCCCGGCGTACGGCCTCGGGTCGTCAGCCTTGTTGCCGTCGCGCACCGCGTCGTAGAGCACGGCGACGGCGGCGGGCGTGCCGAGGTCGTCGTCCATGGCGTCGGCGAAGGCCTGCGGCACCTCGGTCGCCTCGACGTCGCCGACCCGGGCCAGGAAGCTCTCGATCCGCCGGAACCCGACGGCCGCCTCCTCGAGCGCCTCGAAGGAGAACTCGACGTGGCTGCGGTAGTGGGCGGCCACGACGTAGAAGCGCAGCTCGATGCCGCGCACGCGCTGGAGCACCGACGGGATCGTCAGCGAGTTGCCGAGCGACTTGCTCATCTTCTCGCCGGCGGTGGTGATCCAGGCGTTGTGCATCCAGTACGACGCGAACTCCTGACCAGCCGCGCGGGACTGGGCGAGCTCGTTCTCGTGGTGGGGGAAGCGCAGGTCGACGCCGCCGCCGTGGATGTCGAAGGCCTCGCCGAGGTACTTGCCGGCCATCGCGGAGCACTCGATGTGCCAGCCGGGACGGCCACGGCCCCACGGGCTCGGCCACGACGCGGTCGCCGGCTCGGACTCCTTGCGACCCTTCCAGAGGGCGAAGTCGCGCGGGTCGCGCTTGCCGCGCGGGTCGGCGTCCTCGGCGGCCTCCATGTCGTCGATCTTCTGGTGGGTCAGCTCGCCGTACGACGGCCACGACCGGACGTCGAAGTAGACGTCCCCGGAGCCGTCGGCCGCGGCGTACGCGTGACCCTTCTCGATCAGCGCCTCGATCAGCTCGACCATCTCGGGGATGTGGCCGGTGGCGCTGGGTTCGTACGTCGGCGGCGCGACGTTGAGCGCGGCGTAGGCCTTGTCGAGCTCGATCTTCATCGCGTAGGCGAGGTTGTACCAGGGGCGACCCTGGTCGGCGGCCTTGGTGAGGATCTTGTCGTCGATGTCGGTGACGTTGCGGATGAACGTCACGTCGTAGCCCTGGTGGCGCAGCCAGCGCTGGAGGACGTCGAAGTTGACGGCCGACCGGACGTGACCGACGTGCGGCTCCGACTGCACCGTCAGACCACAGACGTAGAGACCGGCCTTCCCCTCCTCGAGGGGAACGAAGTCACGGACTTCGCGGGTCGCGGTGTCATAGAGCCTGAAGGTCACCCGCCCAGTCTAGAGATGCCCCGGCCCGAGCCCACCATCGTCAGATCACGGGTCAGACGCCGTAGCCACCGTCCACGTCGAGCTTCTGGCCGGAGATGAAGCCGGCCCGCTCGGAGGCGAGGAAGCAGACCGCTTCGGCGATGTCGGTGGCGGTGCCGAAGCGACGCAGCGGGGTGTTGCGCCGGGTCACCGCGAGGGCCTCCTCGGAGAGCTCGCCGGAGTCGATCAGCCGGGCCGCCATCCCGTCGGTGAGCATGCCGGGACCGACGGCGTTGACGCGCACGCCGTACCGCCCCTCCTCGGCAGCGAGCGCCCGCACCATCGCCTCGACGGCGGCCTTCGGTGCGGACGAGAGCCCGTCGCGCACCGGGAAGCGGGTGGTGGCCGCGGTCGTCACGGCGACGATCGAACCCTCCTGCTCGCGCAGGTGCGGCAGGGCCGGGCGTACGACGGCGAAGAACCCGGCCGCGTCGGCGGTGAGCTGCGCGGCCATCGCCCCGGGCTCGACCGCGGAGAGGTGGGTCATCGGCACCGGTGGTCCCGCGGCGTAGACCAGCGTGTGCACGCCTCCGTGCAGCGCGACCACCTCGGCGATCGCGTGCGCCGCGTCGGCGCCGACCGACGGTGCGCCGAGGTCGAGGGAGTGCGAGGACGCGTGCACGCCCCAGCCGCGCGCCGACTCGACGACCGCGGCACCCGCCTCGGGCCGCGACCGGAAGGTCACGGCGACGTCGGAGCCGCGGCTGGCGAGCATCCGGGTGATCGCCAGGCCGAGACCTCCGCTGCCGCCGACGACCAGCGCCGCCCCTGTCAGTCCGCTGAAATCACCCATCGCTGGCCTCCGTCGCGTTGAAGCTGATCACGTGCAATCCCGTGGAGCCGTCGGGCAGGACGTCGCGCACGACGCTCGTCTGCACCTGCCCGGTCTTGTCGACGGCCCGGACCGCGAGCCGGTGGTGACCCGGCTCCACGTCGATGGTCGCGGCCCACTGCACCCAGGTGTCGGTGCTCGGCACGGTGCCGAGCTCGGCGGGTTGCCACGCACCACCGTCCACCTGGACCTGGACCGCCGAGATGCCGGTGTGCTGCATCCACGCGACCCCACCGACGCGGCCGCCGGTCGAGGCGATGTCGCCGCCGTCGCGCGGGACGTCGATCCGCGACGCCATCTTGACCGGGCCCTGCTCCGACCAGCCCCGGTCGGTCCAGTAGGCGCTGATGTCGGCGAAGCGGGTCACCTTCATCTCGACGACCCACTTGCAGGCCGAGACGTAGCCGTAGAGGCCGGGCACGATCGTGCGCACCGGGAAGCCGTGGTCGATCGGGAGCGGGTCGCCGTTCATGGCGATCGCGAGGATCGCGTCCCGGTCGTCGGTCAGCGCCGAGAGCGGCGTACCGCACGTCCAGCCGTCGTCCGACGTCTGCAGCACGGCGTCGGCACCGTCCTGGACGCCGGCCAGGCGCAGCAGGTCGGCGATCCGGACGCCGCTCCACCACGCGTTGCCGACGAGGTCGCCGTCCACCTCGTTGGAGACGCAGTTGAGCGTGACCCAGGCCTGCGTGACCTCGTGGTTGAGCAGGTCCTGGTAGGTCAGCGTGAGCTCGCGGTCGACCATGCCGTGGATGCGGAGCTGCCAGTTGGTCGGCTCGATGGCGGGGACGACGATCGCGGTGTCGACCCGGTAGAAGCTGTCGGCGCGGACCATCCACGGCGTGATGCCCTCGACCCCCACCCGCACACCGTCGGGCAGCACCGGCGTGGTGACGCCCGGCAGGCGGAGCAGGCGTCGCGCCTCCTCGACGTGCCGGCGGCTGCGACCGACCGCCCGACCGACGACGCCCAACGTGCCGGCGGCCGCGACCATGATGCCGGCGCGGATCAGGAACGCGCGTCTGTTGTGGTCGCCTGCCGTGTCGTCCGCGCCGGCCGCCTCGACCGCGAGCTCGTGGCGGTGCAACGGCTCGGTGAGCAGCGAGAGGCAGACCAGCCAGGTCGCGAAGCCCACCGCGACCGGCAGGATGTCGAGCGCCGTGGCGCCGCGCTGCGACCAGACCGCGATGCCACCGATCACGGCCAGGACGGCGAAGACGATCGTCGGCGCCCACCAGTTCCTGCGAGCCAGCCGCCCGGCCCACGCGAAGAGCAGGGCGCTGATGACGAATATCCCGATCAGCAGGAGCGGCTTGTCCTTGTGACCGACGATCCGGATGGCTCGCTCGGCGAGGCCCCCGGGCGTCAACCGGATCACCAGCTCGGCGACCGCGACGGTCGGGGAGTCCCGGATGGTCATCACCATCGCCACGAAGTAGCTCGCGGCCAGACCGGCGAACCCGGCGATCAGGCCGGCGACCGACCACGCGCCTCGGGAGTTCCTCACCCGGTGATTCTTGCTCAGGCATGATCAGGGCGTGCAGCAACTCCCTCGCATCGGCATCGGCACCGACGTCCACCGCCTCGTCGACGGCGTGCCGATGCACCTCGCCGGGCTCCACTGGCCGGACGAGCCGCAGGGCCTCGAGGGCCACTCCGACGCGGACGTCGCCGCCCACGCCGCCTGCGACGCACTGCTGTCCGCCGCCGGTCTCGGCGACCTCGGCTCCAACTTCGGCACGTCGGAGCCGGAGTGGGCCGGTGCCTCCGGAGCGGCCCTGCTGACAGAGACGGCGGCCCGTGTCCGGGCCGCGGGCTTCGAGATCGGCAACGTCGCCGTCCAGGTGATCGGCAACCGGCCGCGTCTCGGCGGCCGCCGGGCCGAGGCGGAAGGCGCGCTGAGTGCCGCGGTCGGCGCACCGGTCACGGTCTCGGCCACGACGACGGACGGGCTCGGCCTGACCGGCCGGGGCGAGGGCGTGGCCGCGATCGCGACGGCGCTGGTCGTGACCGTCAACGTGTCCTGAGCTGTTCCAGGTCTCGACACGCGCCGGTCGCGACTTCGTTCCTCAGCCCCGCGCGTCTTGCTCGACCACCATCAGCGGGATCGCTGTCGCGTCCCCGCTAGGCGGCGTCGGACTTCCGGTGGCCGACGAGGACCACTCCTTCGATCACTCGGACGTCGTACGCCGGCACCGAGACGTGGTCGTCGTCCAGACATCTGCCGCTGCGCAGGTCGAACGCGTGCTTGTGGCTGGGTGAGGCGACGAACGGCACGCCCTCGCGGGTGCCCACGATGCCCTTGGCCATCACCGACGCCTTGGCGAACGGGTCGTGGTTGCCGAGCGCGTAGACGTGGTCGTCCTGGGTGCGGAAGATCGCGATCGCCTGGCCGTGCACCAGCGCGGTCGCTCCGCGTTCCACCTCCAGCTCGACGATCCGGCACACCGGCTGCCACTCCTCGGTGCTGCTGCCGCGCGCGCTCGGCGTCATCGAGACCCCTTCCTGGTCCGACGAACCTAGGGGCGGTGCGTCAAGCACCTGTTTCGGCGTGTAACAGCCGTGAAAACACTTCCGTAGACTCCGCCCGTGCCCGCCGCCGTCGTGATCCTCGCTGCCGGCTCGGGCTCACGGGTCGGGGCGTCGACCAACAAGGTCCTGCTGCCGCTCGGCGACACCCCGGTCCTGGGCTGGTCGGTCCGCGACGCCCACGCCCTCCCCGACGTACGCCGCGTCCTCGTGGTGGTCCGCCCCGGTGAGCGCGACGCGGTCGCCGCGGTGCTCGCCCCGCACCTGGGCGACGGTGAGATCGGCATCGTCGAGGGCGGCACGACCCGGCACGCCTCGGAGTGGGCGGCCCTGCAGGCGCTCTCGCCCGAGATCGGCTCCGGTGCGGTCGACGTGGTCGCGATCCACGACGGCGCCCGGCCGCTCGCCGGGCGGGACCTCTTCGCCCGCACCATCGAGGCGGCCCGCGAGCGGGGCGGCGCGATCCCCGTCGTACCTCTCCAAGGTCTGCTGGCCCTCGACGGCCGCGCGCTGCCGCCCGAGCTGGACGGCGTCCAGACACCCCAGGCCTTCCGGGCGCCGGAGCTGCTCGCCGCCTACACCCGTGCCGACGCGGACGGCTTCGACGGCACCGACACCGCCGCCTGCCTGTCCCGCTACTCCGACCTCCCGGTGGTGGCCGTGCCGAGCACGCCCCGCAACCTCAAGATCACCTTCCCCGAGGACCTGGAGCTGGCGCTCACCCTCGCGCCGTCGCCGGGGTAGTCACGGACGATCGGACCCATTACTCACGAGTAGACGGGTCCGATCGTCCGTGACTACCCCGCCGTGAGGGCCTCCAGCACCGCCACGTCCTCGAGCGACCCGACCCGGCGCGCGGACGGCGGCGCCTCGACCAGCTCGACCGGGAACCGCGCACGCAGGGCGGCGACCAGCTCGACGAGGTCGGTGCTGGGGAGCCCGTCGAGGGCCGCCACCACGTCGGGCGGCAGCACGACCGGGGACGCGATCGAGACCAGTGCGTCGCGGTCGACGGTGGCGCCGACCAGGCCCTCCTCGACCACCTTGACGGTGTCGGTGACCGGGCGGACCCCCACGACCACGCAGGAGTGGTCGAGGGCGCGGGCGACGCAGTCGGCGATGAAGTCGGGGGGTGTCATCGGGCACAGGGAGTCGTGGACGACGAACGGCTCGCCCGACTCGACGAGCCCGGGCCACAGGGTCCCGGCGTCGACCGGGGTGACCTCGGCCTCGCCCAGGGACCAGACCGCGCAGGCGACCAGCGCCTCGCCGTGGATCAGCGCGAAGGGCAGCGAGCCGCGGTCCTGCTCGAGCACCGTGCCGAGGGACGGCGGGACGTCGTACTCCATCTGCTCAACCTACAAATCCGTCGGTCTCACCCGAAATGGAACGAGGCCCCCGGATCACTCCGGGGGCCTCGTGAAGAACGCTCAGGAAGCGAGGACCTCGTCGAGCAGGGCCTCGGCCTTGTCCTCGTTGGTGTGCTCGGCCAGGGCCAGCTCGGAGACGAGGATCTGGCGCGCCTTGGCCAGCATCCGCTTCTCGCCGGCGGACAGCCCGCGGTCGCGCTCGCGGCGCCACAGGTCGCGGACGACCTCCGACACCTTCATCACGTCGCCGCTGTGCAGCTTCTCGAGGTTGGCCTTGTAGCGGCGCGACCAGTTGGTCGGCTCCTCGACGTGAGCAGCACGGAGGACGTCGAACACACGATCGAGTCCGGCCTTGTCGACGACGTCGCGCACTCCGACGAGATCGAGGTTGCAGGCGGGCACTCGCACCACCAGGTCCTGCTGGGCGACGATCCGTAGTACGAGGTACTCCCGGTCCTCTCCCTTGATGGTCCGCATCTCGATGTCCTCGATGATCGCGGCCCCGTGGTTCGGGTAGACAACCGTTTCGCCGACGGTGAAAGTCATATGTGATGTACCCCTTCCTAGACCCCTATCTTAACACGCACTGAGAAACGTCCCGACAGCGTTTGCGCAGGTCAGGGCCACAATGCGGGCTTGACAGAACCCCATATCGTGTGGTGGTCGGCCCTCTCCGGGCGCGAACAGGCATAGGTTCGGCACTCCTGGTCGATACTGCGAGGTATGCCGCCGACCCTGCGCCGTCGTACGAAGGAAGCGGCCGCCGAGCCGGTCGCCGAGCCCGCTCCTGCGGCCCCTCCGGCGCCGCTCCCCGCGCCCCCACCCGTCGTCGAGCGCCGACGCACGCTCGCCCACACGACACCGGTGCTGCTGCTCCGTGCCGCTCACCCGCGCCAGGGAGCGCTCACCGCGGTCGGTCTCGCGATCGCTGCGGCGATCAGTGGCCGCCCCGGACGCGAGGTCGCTCTGGTGCTCGCGACCGTCCTCGTGGGCCAGGCGATCCTCGGCTGGCACAACGACCTCATCGACTGCCGCCGCGACCAGCGTCGGCTGCCGAGCGGCAAGCCGATCGCCGACGGCTACCTCGAGGCCGGCACCGCCTGGTTCGCGCTGATCTGTGCGGTGCTGCTGGTGGTCCCGCTCTCGGTCTCCAACGGCGTCACGGCCGGCTGCCTCTACCTTGCCTCGGTCGGCATCGGGCTGGTCGGCAACGTCGTCCTCCGCCGCGGGCTGCTGTCCTGGGTGACCTGGGCCGCGTCGTTCGCCCTGTACCCCGCGTTCCTGTCGTACGGCGGCTGGGGTGGCGCCGCGACCGGCAACCCGCCGCAGCCCGCGCTGGTCGTGCTGGCCGCCGCTGTCGGCGTCGGCGTCCACTTCCTGAGCGCCCTCCCGGGCCTGGTCGCCGACCACGAGGACGGCTACCGCCACCTCCCGCTGCGGCTCGCACTGAAGCTCGGCGCGACCCGGCTGCTAATCCTCGCGCTGCTCTGGACCGGGCTCGCCCTGGTCGCGATGCTGCTGGTCGGGAACGCCGTGGGTCTGAGCCAGTAATCCGGGCCGGCAGCAGGCCGCTAGGCTGTGGCCGCACCCGTCCTCGCCGACACGTGAAGGCCTTGAAGATGCACCTCCGCCAGTCCGTTCGCCTGCTCGCCGCCGCAGGAGCCCTCGTGCTCGCTACGCCGGTCCTCGCCTCCTGCGGGTTCAACTACGCGACCGACCGGGTCTACACCCCCGGGAGCGGCGTCAACGACCGCGACGCCTCCGTCGACGTGCTGAGCGCCGTGGTGGTGTCCGCGCAGTCGGGCTCCGGCACGTTCATCGCGTCGTTCGCCAACAACAACGCCGACGAGTCGGCCACGGTGACCTCGATCGTCGGCTCCGGAGACGACGCCGACCTCAAGGTCACGATGTCGGGTCCGATCGAGATCGCACCCCAGGGCCTGGTCAACCTGGCGACGGACGGCGGCGTACCGATCACGGGTGACCTCGAGGCGGGCCAGACGGTCTCCCTGACGATCACCTTCGGCGACGGCTCGAGCGTCGACATGACCCCGCCGGTCGTGGCCGACTGCGGCGACTACTCCGGCCTCGACACCAGCGCGACCGACACCCCCGCGAGCGACACGCCGTGCGAGGTCGAGAGCCCCGACGCCACCGAGGAATGACGTGACCTACACCCTCGTCCTGCTCCGCCACGGCGAGAGCGAGTGGAACGCCAAGAACCTCTTCACGGGCTGGGTCGACGTCCCGCTCAACGACAAGGGGCGGGCCGAGGGCGTGCGCGCCGGGGAGCTGCTCCGCGACGCAGGCGTCCTGCCGGACGTCGTACACACCTCGCTGCTGCGCCGCGCGATCAACACCGCCGCCACGGCCCTCGACGGCGCCGACCGCCACTGGATCCCGGTGCGTCGCTCGTGGCGCCTCAACGAGCGCCACTACGGCGCGCTCCAGGGGAAGAACAAGAAGGAGACCCTCGAGGCGTACGGCGAGGAGCAGTTCATGCTCTGGCGCCGTTCCTTCGACGTCCCGCCGCCGCCGCTGGACGACGACAGCGAGTTCTCCCAGGCCGGCCTGCCGCAGTACGCCGGCCTCGGTGACGAGCTCCCCCGCACCGAGTGCCTCAAGGACGTCATCGCGCGGTTCCTGCCCTACTGGGAGTCCTCGATCGTCCCGGACCTCAGGTCCGGACAGACGGTGCTCGTCGCCGCCCACGGCAACAGCCTGCGGGCGCTCGTGAAGCACCTCGACGGGATCAGCGACGAGGACATCGCCGCGCTCAACATCCCCACCGGCATGCCGCTGGTCTACGAGCTCGACGACGACCTGCAGCCGACCGTCAAGGGCGGCACCTACCTCGACCCGGAGGCCGCAGCGGCCGCAGCCGCGGCCGTCGCCAACCAGGGTCGCTGACCGTCCGTTTCGGGATAGTCACGGACGTTGTGGTGGTCCGACGGTCAATTCTGCAACCACACCGTCCGTGACTATCCCAACGACGGTCCTCAGGAGCTCGCGTCGACGGACCGCGGGTTCTCGCCGGTGACGACGAAGATGACCCGGTTGGCGACCGAGACGGCGTGGTCGGCGATCCGCTCGTAGTAGCGACCCAGCAGGGCGACGTCGACGGCCGCCTCGACGCCGTGGCTCCAGTCGGTGGAGAGCATGTCGGCGAAGCTGGACCGGCGCAGCTGGTCCATCTCCTCGTCGGCGTGCACGAGGGCCAGCGCCTCGTCGACGTCACGGTCGACGATGATCGTGGAGACCCGGCCGACCATCTCCTCGGCGACCTGGGCCATCCGCTCGATCGTGGGGCGCACCTCGTCCGGGACGGCGAGGTTGGGCACGCGGAGCCGCGCGATCTTGGCGACGTGGACCGAGAGGTCACCCATCCGCTCGAGCTCGCTCACCATGCGGAGCGCGGCGACGACGGTGCGCAGGTCGCTGGCGACCGGCTGCTGGAGCGACAGGAGCAGGAACGCGGAGTCCTCGACGCGCTCGCGCGCCCGGTCGATCTCGACGTCGGCGCTGATCACCTTCTCGGCGGTGGCCGCGTCTCCGGTGAGCAGGGCGTCGGTCGCGAGGCTGACTGCGGTCTCGACGCTGCGGCAGATGCCGGCGAGGTCGAGGAACATCGAGTCGAGCTGTTCGTGGAAGGCCTGTCGCATGACGCAGACCCTAGGCATCCTAGGTGTCCAGTCGGCGTTGGGACGTGAACGCGGGGTGAACGTTCAGAAGCCCCGGCCTCCGCGGCGAACTCCCGCTGAATTCGACCGTACGATTCAGATGTGGATGCGACGACGCAGGCGTTTCTCGCCGCGCTCATCGGCGCCGTCGTCGCCGGCGGTGCGGTGCTGGCGTGGCACATCAGCGACCGTCAGCAGCACAGCACCCCGGTCGTCGAGCAGCCCGTCGTACCCGCCGGAGTCGCCACCGTCCTCTCGGTCCTGCGCAGCAGCGCGGTCGTCGTCGACGACAGCGACGTCGTGCTCAAGGCCTCGGCGCCGGCGTACTCCATGGGCCTGGTGCGCGGCTCGTCGCTCGCGTCGCCCGAGCTCGCCGACCTGGTCCGCCAGGTGCGCCGCGACGGGCAGATCCGCGAGACCGAGCTGCTGATGGCCCGGCCGGGTTCCCCCTCGCGCCACGTCACCGCCCGCGTCGCCCCGCTGGGGGTCCGGCTGGTGCTCGCGCTGGTCGAGGACCGCACCCGCGAGCGCCGCGTCGAGGCCGTACGCCGCGACTTCGTCGCCAACGTCAGCCACGAGCTGAAGACCCCCGTCGGCGCGATCCGCCTGCTCGCCGAGGCGACCCACGACGCCGCGGACGACCCGGAGGCGATCAAGCGCTTCTCGGCGCGGATGCTCACCGAGAGCGACCGCCTCTCGCGACTCGTCCAGCAGGTCATCGAGCTCTCCCGGCTCCAGGGCGACGACCCTCTCGAGATGCCGGTCGCGGTCTCGATCGACGAGGTCATCTCGGTCGCCGTCGACACCAGCGCGATCGACGCGTCGTCCAAGCAGATCTCGGTCGTCACGAGCGGCACCCACGACCTCGAGGTGCTGGGCAACGAGGAGCAGGTGACCGCGGCCGTGGCCAACCTGGTCGCCAACGCCGTCTCCTACTCCGAGTGCGGCGCGACCGTGCTCGTCTCGACCAAGGCCGACGACGACTCCGTCGTCATCTCGGTGGTCGACCAGGGCATCGGCATCCCGCCCGACGAGATCGACCGGATCTTCGAGCGGTTCTACCGGGTCGACCCGGCCCGGCACCGCTCCACCGGTGGCACGGGCCTCGGCCTGTC
This sequence comes from Nocardioides pollutisoli, assembly GCF_040045055.1. NCBI lineage: Bacteria > Bacillati > Actinomycetota > Actinomycetes > Propionibacteriales > Nocardioidaceae > Nocardioides > Nocardioides pollutisoli. The sequence goes on along the minus strand of NZ_JBDZDU010000001.1, from coordinate 2,307,432 downwards.
CATCGTCAAGCACGTCGCTGCCACCCACGGTGGCGACGTCAACGTGTGGTCGGTGGAGGGACAAGGGTCTACGTTCACCTTGACCCTCCCCCGCTACATCTCGGCCCGAACGAACCAGGAGGCAGGCCGGTGACCCGCGTACTCGTTGTCGAGGACGAAGAGAGCTACAGCGACGCGCTCGCGTACATGCTGCGCAAGGAGGGCTACGAGGTCGCGATCGCGGCGGACGGCAACGCCGCGCTGGCCGAGTTCGACCGCAACGGCGCCGACATCGTCCTGCTCGACCTGATGCTGCCGGGCCTGCCCGGGACCGAGGTCTGCCGGCAGATCCGCCAGACGTCGAGCGTCCCCGTGATCATGGTGAGCGCCAAGGACGACGAGGTCGACAAGGTGGTCGGGCTCGAGCTCGGCGCCGACGACTACGTCACCAAGCCCTACTCCCCGCGCGAGCTGGTGGCCCGGATCCGGGCCGTGCTGCGACGCGGGCAGGAGCCCGACCTGGCGCCCCCGACCCTCGAGGCCGGCCCGGTGCGGATGGACGTCGAGCGCCACGTCGTCACGGTCGACGGCCAGGCCCAGAAGCTCCCGCTCAAGGAGTTCGAGCTGCTCGAGATGTTCCTGCGCAACCCCGGCCGGGTGCTCACCCGCGGCCAGCTGATCGACCGCGTCTGGGGCTCCGACTACGTCGGCGACACCAAGACCCTCGACGTACACGTCAAGCGGCTGCGCGCCAAGATCGAGCCCGACCCGGGCGAGCCGAAGTACCTCGTCACCGTGCGCGGGTTGGGCTACAAGCTGGACCTCTGATCCCACAGGGATCGGAGGCCAGCGCGCCGACGACCCAGCCACGCGCGAGGCACGAGCGCGGGGCGTGAGGGTCGTCGGATCGAGCAGGACCGCCGCTGAGGTACGAAGCGGCGACGGCCGTGTCGAGATCGATCTCTGAGGGTCAGCAGGTCTTCTGCGAGCGGGTCCCGCCGAGCGGGACGCACTGCGTGGTCCTCACCGGTACGCCGTGAGCACGGATCCTCCACGCGTCGGTGCGGGTGTTGAAGCCCGGCACCGCAACGGTGACGCGCAGCGTGTGCCCGGGCGTCAGCTTCGTGGCTGACCGGCCGAGCAGCTTCATCAGGTCGACCGGCCTGGTCAGGCTGCCGGCGGTCGAGGTCGGCTCGAAGCAGCCGCCGGAGCACGCGACCGTGACGGTGCCGAGGTAGCGCTGCTCGATGCCCGGCTCGTGCTCGATGGCGAAGTCGGGGAGCTGCTGGGTGGGCACCTTGCCGAGCGTCAGCCCGGTCAGCTTCGCGGGGTGGCCCTGCTTGCCCTTCCAGGTCGCCTTGACCTTGGTCGGGACGGTGGTGGCCTTCTGGTTCAGGCCCCACGGCGGGCTGGCGTTGACGATCCGGCCGTCGGCGCAGGTCACGTGCACCTTCGGCCAGTCGGACCCGGCGCCCTTGGCCGACAGCGTGTACGTGCCGGCCGGCAGGTGGTCCCAGACGACGCCACCGTCGGCCGAGGTCTCGGTGACGCTCTTGTCCGGGATCACCGACGAGTTGAAGTAGGTCCGCGTCCCGGCCTTCGGGCTGATCGACGCGGTCACGCCGGCGACGCCGTGCGCGCCCCAGGCGATGAACTGCTCGTAGCTCACACCACGGACGTGCTTGGTGCTCACCGTGGTGACGACGACGCACTGCTTCGGGTAGCCCGCGTCATCCGTCTCGACGCCGAGCACCAGTGCGAGCAGGCCCATCGTCCCGGTCGTGGGCGTCTGGAAGTTGACGTGGAGCAGGTCCTCGCCGTCGGTCGTGAAGGTCTGCAGGTAGATCGTGCCGTGGCCGTCCGCCGTGATGTACGGCGTCACCTTGGTGCCGTCCGGCACCTCCAGGGAGTAGGTCCCGTCGTCGGCGACCGTGGTGGTGAGGTCCGGGTCCTCGAGCACGTGGATGGTCGCGCCGGGCAGGACCGTCTCGACGTGGTCGAACTCGTACGCCGTACCGCTCATCGTGACGGTGCCGCGCTCGGCACTGGCGGTCGGCGTGCCTCCGGCGAGCGGCACCAGGGCCAGGGCGAGGGCGGAGACGACGATCGGGACGCGACTGCGGCGGGTCATGCGGGCAACCTACTGCTGCCGTTCGGGGGCGTGGCCCGATATCGCGCATGAAGGTCCGAAAACCGCATGTCGGACGTCGGCGGCGATCCCTAGGCTGACGTGGTGACGAGCACCACGACGCCCCCGACCGCTCCTGCAGCCGACACCACGCCCACCTGGCTGCCGGTGACGGCCGTGGCGATCACGCTGGTCTTCTGGGCGTCGGCGTTCGTGGCGATCCGCCACCTCGGCGAGGACTTCTCGCCGGGTGCGCTGTCGCTGGGCCGCACGCTGGTCGGGGCCCTGTGCCTCGGGGTGGTCGCGCTGGCGACCCAGGGCATCCCTCGTCCGACCGGACGTCAGTGGGTCTCGCTGATCACGATCGGCGTGCTCTGGTTCGGTGTCTACAACGTCGCCCTCAACGCCGGCGAGCGTCGCGTCGACGCCGGCACCGCGGCGATGCTGATCCAGGTCTCGCCGGTGCTCGTCGCGGTGCTCGCCGCGATCTTCCTGGACGAGCGGTTCACGATCTACATCGGCGTCGGCCTGGCGCTCGCGTTCACCGGCGTCGGCATCATCAGCCTGTCGTCGAACGAGTCCAGCAGCCACGACGTGCTCGGGGTCCTGCTCTGCCTGGTCTCGGCGGTCGTCTACTCCGTCAGCCTGATCCTGCAGAAGCCGCTCGTGGCCAAGCTGCCCGCGATCCAGGTGACCTGGCTGGCCTGCACCATCGGCGCCCTCGCGTGCCTGCCGTTCATCGGTCAGCTGGTCCACCAGACCCGCGACGCACCCACCTCGTCGGTGCTCTGGGTCGTCTACCTCGGCATCTTCCCGACGGCGATCGCGTTCACGACGTACGCCTATGCCCTCCAGCACATGCGCGCCAGCAACCTCGCGATCACGACCTACCTGGTCCCGCCGATCACGATCGTGATGGGCTTCCTCTTCCTCGACGAGGTGCCCCCGACGATGGCGTACGTCGGCGGCGCGCTCGCCCTCATCGGCGTGGCCGTCGCACGCCGCAAGCCACGCACCATCGCCGAAGAGGTCTCGCCGCCCGCCTGAGTGCGCCATGCTGCACGCATGGACGTCGTCGCCTACGTGCTCATCGGGCTGGTCGCCGCGCTGCACCTCTACTTCCTGGTGCTCGAGATGTTCCTCTGGACCAAGCCGCTCGGCATCAAGACCTTCGGCAACACCCCGGAGTTCGCCGAGGCGAGCAAGGTGCTCGCCGCCAACCAGGGCCTCTACAACGGGTTCCTCGTTGCCGGCCTGGTGTGGGCGATCGTCGACCAGCGCCTCGACGTCGCGGTGTTCTTCCTCGGCTGCGTGGTCGTCGCCGGGGTCTACGGCGCGATCACCGTCAGCCGCAGGATCCTCGTCGTCCAGGCCGTCCCGGCACTACTCGCCCTCGGCGCAGTCGCCCTCGCCTGGTGACCGCCCAGGTCGAATCGAGACTTCCGTTCGTCGAGTCGAGACTTCCGCGCGTTGAATCGGTAGTTCTGTCGCAGGCGTTGGTCAGAAGTCTCGACTCGACCGCCACAACTCTCGATTCGACCGACGGAAGTCTCGACTCAACCTTCTGACGGGTCGTCGCCGGACTCGAGCCAGCCGCGGAAGGCCTCGAGGTTGTGGGTCGGCTCGCCGCGGAGCTTGCGCCACTCCCACTCCTTGCGGATCGACGTCGCGAATCCGAGCTCGAGGATGGCGTTGAAGGACTCGTCGGCGTAGGTGAGGACCGAGCCGAGGATCCGGTCGAGCTCGTCGGGCGTGACCGCGGCGAGCGGGAGCCGGCCGTCGAGGTAGATGTCGCCGAGCCGGTCGACCGCGAAGGCCACGGCGTACATCTTCAGGTTGCGCTCGAGCAGCCAGCGGTAGACGCGCTCGTGGTTCTCGTCGGGCTTGCGGCAGACGAAGGCGTGCACGCCGAGGGCGTGCGGGCCGACGTCGAGGCGTACGGCGGTCTGGAGCTTCTTCTCCCCGGGCAGCGAGAACGAGAAGACGCCCTCGGAGAGCTCCTCGTAGTCGAGCTCGTTGGCGGTGAGGTGGTCACGGACCACCTGGCGGGGGTCGGTCATGCCACGGTCTCCCGGAGGTCGGCGCGGGCGCGCTGGTAGACCGCGAGCGTGCGCTCGGCGGTGAGGTCCCACGAGAACTGACGCGCCTGCTCGAGCGCACCGGCCCGGAGACGGACCCGCAGCTCGGGGTCGCGGATGACCCGGCCGAGTGCGTCGGCCCAGGCACCGGGCTCGTGCCCGTCGACGAGGAGCCCGCTGCGCCCGTCGCGGACGACGGTGGTCAGCCCACCGACGGCAGCGGCGACGACCGGGGTCCCGGTGGCCTGCGCCTCGGCGGCGACCAGCCCGAACGACTCGTTGTAGGAGGGGACGGCGACCAGCGTGGCCGCCGAGCACCAGCGGGCGAGCTCGTCCTGGGCGACCGGCGGCACGAACCGCACCACGTCGTCGAGGCCGAGCTCGGTGGACAGCTGGGCGAGCGACTCGGGGTGCTCGAGCCCGCTGCCGGACGGGCCGCCGACGATCGGCACGACCAGCCGGGAGCGCAGCGCGGAATCACGCCTGAGCAGCTCGGCGACCGCGTGGAGCAGCACGTCGGGCGCCTTGAGGGGCTGGATCCGACCGGCGAAGAGCAGCACGGCGGCGTCGGCGGGCAGGCCCAGCTCGGCGCGGACGACGGCCTGGTCGTGCGGCCGGAAGACCTCCAGGTCGACCCCCGGATGGACCACCTCGACGCGCGCCGGCTCGGCGTCGTACAGGTTGATCAGCTGCTTGGCCTCGAGATCGGTGTTGGCGATCAGCATGTCCGCGGCCTCGACGACCTGCTCCTCGCCGATGATCCGGGCGGACGGCTCGGGACAGTCACCCGCCGCGAGTGCGGCGTTCTTGACCTTCGCCATCGTGTGCATGGAGTGGATCAGCGGGACTCCCCAGCGGTCCCGCGCGAGGGCGCCGACCTGGCCGGAGAGCCAGTAGTGGGAGTGCACGACGTCGTAGTGCCCCACGGGCTGCAGCGCCTCGGCGCGCAGCACCTCGCGGGCGAAGACGCAGAGCTGGCCCGGGAGCTCGCTCTTGCTCAGGCCCTCGAAGGGGCCGGCGTGGATGTGGCGCACCGTGATGCCGGGGCCGGCGTCCACGGCGGACGCGAGGGTGGAGCTCGTGGCGCGGGTGAAGATGTCGACCTCGACGCCCTGCGCGGCCATGCGGCGGGCCAGCTCGATGACGTAGACGTTCATGCCGCCCGCGTCACCCGTGCCCGGCTGGTCCAGCGGGGAGGTGTGCAGGCTGACCATCGCCACACGTCGGATGGGGTCCACGTCGTCCTCTCGCTGTCGGTCCAACCCGTCGTAACAACCGACGGAGGGCCATCATTCCCGCGCGTGCGACCCGACGGACGGACGACGCCGGGCGAGGACCACCACGGACACGACCGCGGCCACCGCTCCGGCGAGCGCGTCGACGCCGGTGCCGCCGGACCCACCGCCGAGCAGGGCGAGCAGCGACCACACCAGCGCCGCGAAGCAGAGGGCGACGACGACCCGCAGCCAGGTCGCGCTCCGGCTCACCAGCGCTGCCCCTGCGCCCACCACCGCGACCGCGAGCAGGACGACGCCCAGCCACCCGACGAGGTCGGCAGCGCCGGCGCGGTCGGTCTGGTCCAGGACGTAGGCGGCGAGCCAGGCCAGACCACCCAGCAGTCCCGCAGCAGCTGCACCCGTGCGCATCGCTCACTCCTCCTCGGCCGAGACCCGGGGACGACACCCGACAACGACGTGTCAGTGTGCCATCGGCACAATGTCAGGTGTGACCTCGGACCGTACAGCCGTCGTGACCGGTGCCAGCAGTGGCATCGGCGCCGCCACCGCCCGCACGCTCGCCGCCGCGGGCTTCCACGTCTTCTGCGCCGCGCGCCGGGAGGACCGGATCACCGAGCTCGCCGCCGAGATCGGGGGTACGCCGGTCGTCTGCGACGTCACGTCCGCGGACTCGGTCGCCGCCCTGGCCGACGCGGTCGGGACTCGCCTCGACGTGCTCGTCAACAACGCCGGTGGCGCCTTCGGCGCCGGACCGGTGTCGGAGGCGGACACCGATGCGTGGCGCCGGACTTACGACGTGAACGTGATCGGCCTGATGCAGGTGACCCGGGCGCTGCTGCCGGCGCTGCTCGCCAGCAATGCGGGCGTCATCCTCAACGTCGGCTCGACCGCTGGGCGGGTCGCCTACGAGGGCGGTGCCGGCTACACCGCCGCCAAGCACGGCACCAAGGTGGTCAACGAGACGCTGCGGCTCGAGCTGTGGGACCAGCCGGTGCGGGTCATGGAGATCGCGCCCGGCATGGTCAAGACGGACGAGTTCGCGCTGGTGCGCTTCGACGGCGACCAGGACAAGGCCGACGCGGTGTACGCCGGGGTCGCGGAGCCGCTCAGCGCGGAGGACGTCGCCGAGACGATCGGCTGGATGGTCACCCGCCCGGCACACGTGAGCATCGACGAGCTGGTGATCCGGCCGCGGGCACAGGCTGCCCAGCACAAGGTCCACCGCGTCCTCTGACCCGGGTCTTCTGACAGACTCAGCGACCATGCAGACGATCGGACTCGTCGGCGGGATGAGCTGGGAGAGCAGCGCCGCCTACTACCAGGACCTCAACCAGGGCGTCGAGCAGCGGATCGGTGGCCTCGCCTCGGCCAAGACCGTGATGACGTCGGTCGACTTCGCGCAGGTGACCGCGCTGCAGGCCGAGGAGCGCTGGGACGAGGTGGCGACGATCCTGGTCGACGCCGCCCGTGGCGTGGAGGCCGCCGGCGCGGACTTCCTGATGCTCTGCACGACGACCTTCCACCGGGTGGCCGACCAGGTCGCCGACGCGGTCGACATCCCGCTCCTGCACCTGGCCGACGTCGTCGCCGAGGCCTGCAAGGCCGAGCGGCTCGAGTCGGTCGGCTTCCTCGGTACGACGTTCGCGATGTCGCGCTCGTTCTTCACCGACCGGATCGCCGCGCACGGCCTGACCGTCCACGTGCCCGACGTGCGCCACCACGAGACGCTCAACGCCGTGATCTACGACGAGCTCGTCCACGGCAAGGTGCTCGACTCCTCGCGGCGGACCGTCGTGTCGCTGATCGACGAGCTCTGGGACGCCGGCGCGGGCGGGGTCATCCTCGGCTGCACCGAGCTCGAGCTGCTGATCCGGCAGGCCGACGCCGACATCCCGGTCTTCCCCTGCACCACGCTGCACGTCGCGGCCGCGCTCGACCGCGCGCTCGCCTGACGAACCGTCAGGCGCGCTGGTCGACGATGATCGTGTCGTCGTAGGTGGCGCCGCCGCCGTTGAAGCGGACGTAGACGGTGGAGGGCAAGGACACGCCCACGATCGAGCGGGCCTGCCAGGCGTAGGTGCACCCGGCCGACAGCGTGCGGGTCTCCTTGACCCCGAAGCCCGCGTCGTTCGAGATGTCGACGGTCGTGGCGCCGGCCGGCGCCCGGATCGTCAGCTGCACCGACGGGCTGGTGGTCACGTCGGCATCGTTGTTGATGACGACGCCGACCTCGGCGCCACAGGGGTTGCCCCCCGCACCAGCGGTGGGCGTCGCGGAGGCGGAGGTGGCCGACGAGGTGCCGATCGAGTTCGTCGCCGTCACGGTGCAGGCCACCGCGGTGCCGACGTCGGTCGCGACCACGGCGTACGACGCTCCCGTGGCGCCGTCGATGGTCGTCCCGTTGCGCCGCCAGGAGTAGGTGTAGGTGTTGCCGCTGCCCGTCCAGGTCCCCTGCGAGCAGCTGAGCGAGGTCCCGACCACAGCGGTGCCGCTCAGCGTCGGCAGCGCCGTGTTGAGGGGACCGCCGTTGCTGGCAGCGCCGGTGACCGCCGTGCTGCTCGCCGTGCCGTTGCCGTAGCCGTTGGTCGCGACCACCGTGCAGACCAGGCTGGTCCCGACATCGGTCGCGGAGACCGTGTACGTCGACGCCGTGGCACCGCCGATCACGGTCCCGCTGCGGCGCCACACGTAGCCGTAGGTGATCGTCGGCTCGCCGGACCAGCTGCCGGTGCTGCAGGTGAGCTGCTGGCCGACCACCGGGCTGCCGCTCACGGCCGGCAGGGCGGTGTTCTGCGGCGCGTGCCCGGACGGCCCACCGACGGTCACGGCCGCGGAGACCGCCACGGTGCTGCCACCCGCTGCGAACGTCGCCGTGACCGCGCACGTGAGGGACGACCCGGTGTCGGAGGAGACCACGAGGTAGGTGTTGCCGCCAGCGCCGGCGATCGGCGTGTTGTTGCGCTGCCAGCTGTAGCTGTAGCCGATCCCGAGACCCGTCCAGCTGCCCTGGCTGCACGACAGCGTCTGGCCGATGGCGACGGTCCCCGTGATGACGGGCGCCGCGGTGTTGACCGGTCCTGACCCGCCGCCACTGCCGGGGTTGATCGTCACGGGGGCGGAGGTCGCCGTGGTGCTGCCGCCCGCCGAGATCGCGGTCACGGCACAGGTGATCGCCGCGCCCACGTCGCCCGACGTCGGGACGTAGGTGTTCGCGGTGGCCCCGGGGATCGTCGTGCCGTTCCGCTTCCACACGTAGCCGTAGCTGATCCCGGAGCCGGACCAGCTGCCCGAGCTGCAGCTCAGCGCCTGGCCGGGCGAGGCCGTCCCGGAGATCGCCGGGGGCACGGCATTCGTCGGGGCGGACCCGCCGCCACCGCCGCCGCCCCCACCGCTGCCGATCGTGACGCCGGCCGAGGTCGCCGATGCGTTGCCCGAGGAGTTGGTGGCCGTCACCGTGCAGGTGAGCGTGGTGGCGTTGTCCGCGGCGACGACGGTGTACGTCGCTGTCGTCGCGGTCGCGATCGCCGTGCCGTTGCGCTTCCAGGCATAGCTGTACGTCGGGGCGGACCCGGTCCAGGTGCCGGTGCCGCACGTGAGCACGGAGCCCACGGCACTGCCTCCGGTGATCGCAGGAGCGACCGTGTTGACGGGAGCACCGGAGCCACCGCCACCACCGCCCCCACCGCTGCCGGTGACGGTCACCGCGGTCGACGTCGCGGTCGCCTTGCCCGCCGTGGTCGTCGCGGTCACCGCACAGGTGACCTGGGCCCCCGAGTCGGCGGCGACGAGCACGTAGGTCTCCGCGGTGGCCGACGCGATCGGCGCGCCCGCGCGGTTCCACTGGTAGGTGTAGGTGATCCCGCTGCCCGACCACATGCCGCGACCACAGGTCAGGGACTGCCCCACGGTCGGGGTGCCGGAGATGCTGGGCGGCAGCACGTTCGAGGGGGCGGTGCCGCAGGTGACGAACTCGCCGCACTCGCCGCCGCCTCCACCACCGGAGCCGCCACCGGAGCCGCCACCGCCGCCGCCACCACCCGAGCCGCCGCCGGAGCCGCCGCCACCCTTGCCGCCACCGCAGTTCCAGTCGTCGCCCTTGCAGTCACCACCGCCGCCACCACCGCTGCCCCCGACGTTCTTGGCCCAGTGGGTGTAGCCGCCGGTGTCCCAGCGCTGCACCCGGCCGTTGTTGGTGTCGGCGATGAAGAGGTTGCCCGACAGCGACCCCCCGTCCTGGTCGTGCTGGGCGACCGCGGTCGGCGTGTTCAGCCGGCCCGCCTGTCGGCTGGCCCGCGGCGGGTGGCCGAGCGTGCGGTAGACGGAGTAGTCGTTGTTGGTGTCGAGGAGGTAGACCGCGTTGTTGGCGATGTCGGTCACCGTCAGCTGGCCGTAGCGGTCGATGGCGAGACCGGCCGGCTTCGGCCGCTGCCCGCCGTACGGCCGCTTGATCGCGACGACGCGCGCCGGTCGGGAGGAGTTCTTGATGCCCTTGGCCCGGTAGGCGAGCACCTTGCCGTCGTCGATCATGGCGACGTAGACCGTCGCGGGATGTCCGCCCTGCGCGTCGCCGTAGGTGATGCCCCGGGCATGGCCGCCGGGCAGGTCCACGGTCGCGACCAGGCCGCCGCCCCGGCTGTAGACCGACATCGTGCCCACGCACCGGTCGGCCACCCAGATCTTGCCGCCGCCGAAGGTGATCCCGCCGTACTTCGAGGCCGGGAGGCCGCTGTCGCAGCTGATCTGCGGGTCGTGGTCGAAGCTGTCGACGACCTTGCCGCGCTTGCTCAGCACCGACACCCCGGTCTCGTGGTCGACGAGCACGTGGTCGTCCCCGGTCACGAAGATGCCGTCGACGGGCTCGTCGGTGTCCAGGGAGACGGGAGCCTTCTTGGCCCCGCTCGCGGAGATCCGGACCAGCTTGCCTCCGCTGGCGAACCCGACGTACGACATGCCTGTAGACGTCACGCCGATCGCGGTCGGACCGTCGGAGGTAGATGCAGCCTGGGCGGACTCAGCGGTCGCCACACTCACCACAGACCCGAGTCCAGCAACGATCATGGCAAGGCTGATGAGGCGGCCCAGGGGGGCGAAGCCGCTCACGTCTTGAGGGTAACTTGAGATTCGGGACGCGACTGCCGGATGGCGAGCGGACTAGGCCGGTGCTCGATCCGGCGGGAAGCCGCCCGTCGCGACCGGACCCCAGGACTCGACGGTGATCCGGATGAGGGACTTGCCCTGGCGCCGCATCGCCTGGCGGTACTCGTCCCAGTCGGGGTGCTCGCCCGAGATGCAGCGGAAGTACTCGACGAGCCCGTCCTCGGCCTCCTGGGTCGGCATGTCGAGGACCTCGGCGGTCCCGTCGACCTGGACCCACGCGTCGTCCCACTCGTCGGAGAGCACCAGCACCGACGCGGCCGGCCGGCGGCGCAGGTTGGTCGCCTTGGCGCGGTCGGGGTAGGTCGAGATCACGATCCGGCCGGTGTCGTCGACACCCCCGCTCACCGGGGAGAGCTGGGGTCGGCCGTCGGCGCGGGTCGTCACGAGGACGAGGTGGTGGCGCGAGCGGACGAAGTCGAGCAGCTGGTCGCGCTCGACACGGTCGTTGGTGGCGATCCGAGGCATGCCACCCAAACTACAAGCGCAGGCGGTACCAGCTGCTGGCGTTGCCGGCCCGGTCGTAGACCCGCACCCAGCGCAGCTGGGTGCTGTCGGCGTTGTCGACGGTCCTGCCCCAGCGGACGGTGCGGGTGTGGCCGCGGGTCTTGCCGACCTTGACCCGGTCCAACCCGGTGCCCCGGTCGGAGGCCTTGATGGAGAGCACCCACGCCCACTTCGGCCTGCTCCAGTGGGCGACGACCTTCTTCAGCTTCGGCGGGTGGGTGTCGAGCACGATCTTGCCGGTCAGGGCTACACCGGTCGCTCCGGGGAAGCGGACGTGGACGACCTTGGGCTTGTTGCTCGAGCTCTTCGGCAGGGTCCACCTGTAGCCGCAGGACGACGACAGCGGGCGGGTGTCGGCGTCCTTGAAGCTCGCGTCGTTGGAGATCGTCACCGCGGTCGCGGTCTTCGGTGCCCGGATCTTGAGGACGACGTAGGGGTCGCGCGCGTACTTCGCACCACCGTCGATGCTCACGCCGACCTTGCCCGTGCAGGTCGTCTTGATGCCGCCCCCACCACCCGAGCCGCCGCCGGACCCGCCCCCGCCACCGGAGCCGGCCGAGCCGTGCGGGGTGACCGGCTTGGAGGTCGCGGTGTCGGTGCCGCCGGGGTTGGTGCCGGTCACGACGCAGGTCAGCTCGGCGCCCTTGTCGTCACCGAGCACCTCGTACTGGTCCTTCTCCGATCCCCCGATCCCCACCCCGTCGCGCTGCCAGACGTAGGTGAAGGTCGGGGCGTTCTCCCACAGGCCCGGGTCGCAGTAGAGGACGGCACCGACCGCGGCCCGGCCGACGATCTCGGGGCGTCGCTGGTTCAGCGGGGCGTCGATGCCGCCACCACCGCCATCACCACCGCCACCACCACCACTGCCGCTGCCCGCCTGCGCGACCACCGGGTCGCTCAACGCGGCCTTGCCGGTGCCGTGGGCGTTGACGGCGGCGACCCGGCAGGTGATCTGGTGGGAGATGTCGCTGTCGGTGACGAGGAACTCGCGCGCGTTCGTCCCGGGGAGCAGCTGCCCGTCGCGCAGCCAGCCCCAGAGGTAGTCCGTCGGGTCCTTGTCGGTCCAGCTGCCGGTGGTGCAGCGCACGACCGACCCGGACCTGACGCTGCCCTGGATGGCCGGCTTCTCGAGGATGTACGGCGGTGAGCTCGGCCCCGGGATCGCGAAGACCTCCGAGGTCGCCGGCGCGCTCGAGGCGCCGTCCGCCGTGTACGCGACGACGACGCAGCTCAGCTCGCTGCCGACGTCGGCGGGCTTCACCGTGTAGGTCGTCTCAGCGGACCCGACCGGGACGCCGTCGCGCAGCCAGGACACGGCGTACGACGACGGCGAGCCGTCCCAGGTGCCGGTGTCGCAGGTCAGCTCGCTGCCGACAGCCCTGCGCCCGGTGATCTCCGGCACGGTCACGTTGACCGGGCCGGTCGGGTCGCCCGGCGCCATCGCGTCGGTCATCCAGTCGGTGGTGCCGATGTGGTCCCAGTGCTGGATCCGCCCGTTGCCGGAGTCGGCGACCCAGAAACCGAGCTTGAAGCTGCCGTTAGCGTTGGCGAACGCCGCAGGGTGGTCGAGGAAGCCGCGGTCGGACGCCGGGTCGGGCGGGTGGCCGAGGGTCCGGTAGTACCAGTAGTCCTCGGGGCCGTTGTAGAAGTGCACCGCGTTGTTCTCGACGTCGACGACGGCGAGCTGGCCCTTCTCGTCGGCGGCGAGCGCACCGGGCTCGGGGTCGCGGTAGCCCTCGAACTGCTTGACGACCAGCGTGCGCACGGGATCCGGGTCCGAACGCAGGCTGCTCGCGTTGTACATGTAGACCTTCCCGGAGTCCGGGACGGACACGTACATCCGGGCCGGCAGCTTCTTGACCGCCGGCGCGAGGGCGATGCCGCGCGGGTAGTCCGATCCGGGCAGGTCGATCGTCGCCTTGAGGTCACCGCCCTTGCCGTAGATGCCGACCGTCGCGCGGCACCGCCCGGCGACGTAGACCGCGTCGTCGGTGACCTCGATCCCGCCGTAGCGGCTCGGGTCGTGGGCACGGTCGACGGGGCAGGCGCCGCCCGGGTCGTGGTCGAAGTGGGTCAGCAGGGTGCCGTCGGCGTCGAGCTCGGAGATGCTCGCGCCGTAGTCGACCCAGATGTCGCCGTCCGGGTCGACCGCGAGCGCGTCCACCGGGTCGTCGCGGTCGAGCGGGACCGACCCGCCCGGATCGCCGTTCGGCTTCAGCCGCAGCAGCCGCCCGCCGGTCGCGAACCCGACGTACGACGTGCCGTTGGCGGCGACCGCGACCGCGATCGGCCGCCCGGTGCTGACGGCCGGCGAGGGTGCCGCGGGCAGCACGACCATGCCCGCGACGGCCACCGCCGTCGTGAGCGCAGCACGAAAAGCGTGGCCCCCCACCCGCTCAGAATATCGCCGATGACAGGCGTGCGGGCGACAACGACTAGACTCGACGAGGCCGTTTTCGGCCCCACGAACCCCACTGAACGGACGCCGTACCGCCATGTCTGGAACCACCACTCGCACCGACCTGCGCAACGTCGCGATCGTCGCCCACGTCGACCACGGCAAGACGACCCTCGTCGACGCGATGCTCCGCCAGGCAGGCGCCTTCACGGCCCACCAGGCCGAGAGCGTCGCCGAGCGGGTCATGGACTCCGGTGACCTCGAGCGCGAGAAGGGCATCACCATCCTCGCGAAGAACACCGCCGTGCACTACGCCGGTCCGGCCGGTGGCGGCCAGCCGATGGTCATCAACATCATCGACACCCCGGGTCACGCCGACTTCGGTGGCGAGGTCGAGCGCGGCCTGTCCATGGTCGACGGCATCGTGCTGCTCGTCGACGCGTCGGAGGGCCCGCTGCCGCAGACGCGCTTCGTGCTGCGCAAGGCGCTCAACGCCGACATGCCCGTGATCCTGGTCGTCAACAAGACCGACCGTGGCGATGCCCGCATCGCCGAGGTCGTCGACGAGACCTACGAGCTCTTCATGGACCTGCTCGACGAGAGCCACAGCCAGGACGCGCTGGACTTCCCGGTCGTCTACGCGTCGGGCCGCGCCGGCGTCGCCGCGCTCGAGGCCCCCGCGAACGGCGAGCTGCCGGACTCCCCGGACCTCGAGCCGCTCTTCAAGACGATCCTCGAGACGATCCCGGCCCCGACGTACACCGAGGGCGCTCCGCTGCAGGCCCACGTCACCAACCTCGACTCCTCGCCGTTCCTCGGCCGGCTCGCGCTGGTCCGGGTCCACGAGGGCACCCTGAAGAAGGGTCAGCAGGTCGCGTGGATGAAGCGCGACGGCACGGTCAAGAACGTCAAGGTCACCGAGCTCCTCGTCACCGAGGGCCTCGAGCGCCAGCCCGGCGAGTCCGCCGGTCCCGGTGACATCGTCGCCATCGCGGGCATCCCGGACATCACCATCGGCGAGACCCTCGCCGACCCGGAGAACCCGGTCGCCCTGCCGCTCATCCACGTCGACGAGCCCGCGATCTCGATGACCATCGGCACCAACACCTCGCCGCTCGTCGGTCGGGTCAAGGGCTCGAAGGTCACGGCGCGTCTGGTGAAGGACCGCCTCGACTCCGAACTGGTCGGCAACGTGTCGCTGCGGATCCTCCCGACCGAGCGCCCCGACGCGTGGGAGGTCCAGGGCCGCGGTGAGCTGGCGCTGGCGATCCTGGTCGAGCAGATGCGTCGCGAGGGCTTCGAGCTGACGGTCGGCAAGCCGCAGGTGGTCACCAAGGAGATCGACGGCAAGGTCCACGAGCCGGTCGAGCGCCTGACGATCGACGCGCCGGAGGAGTACCTCGGCGCCATCACCGAGCTGCTCGCCACCCGCAAGGGCCGCATGGAGCAGATGACCAACCACGGCACCGGCTGGGTGCGGATGGAGTTCCTGGTCCCGGCGCGCGGCCTGATCGGCTTCCGCACCGAGTTCCTCACCGACACCCGCGGCACCGGCATCGCCCACCACATCTCCGAGGGCTACGAGCCGTGGGCCGGCGAGATCCGCTCGCGCAACAACGGCTCGCTCGTCGCGGACCGCAAGGGCGCGGCCACGGCGTACGCCATGACCTCGCTGCAGGAGCGCGGCGTGATGTTCGTGGACCCGACCACCGAGGTCTACGAGGGCATGATCGTCGGCGAGAACTCCCGCGCCGACGACATGGACGTCAACATCACCAAGGAGAAGCAGCAGACCAACATCCGGTCCGCCACCTCCGACAACTTCGAGAAGCTCATCCCGCCGAAGAAGCTCTCGCTCGAGCAGTGCCTGGAGTTCTGCCGCGACGACGAGTGCGTCGAGGTCACGCCCGACTCGGTCCGGATCCGCAAGGTGATCCTCGACCAGAACGAGCGGGCCAAGATCGCCTCGCGGGCTCGGAAGTCCAAGTAGTCAGTTGAGCATCCAGGGTGGGCAGCAACGGTTGTTGCTGCCCACCTTGGCGTTGCTGACCACGATCACGGCGATCGTCTCGTCGCTCGGTGCACCGCTGGTGCCCTCGATCGCGGAGACGTACGACGTCCGCCTCACCACCGCGCAGTGGTCGCTGACCGCGACGCTGCTGGTCGGCGCGGTCGCGACTCCCGTCGTGGGCCGGTTCGCGAGCGGTCGGCTGCGGCGCCCGACGATCCTGGTCGGGCTGGCCGTCGTCACAGCCGGGACCGCGATCGCGATCGTCCCCACGACGTACGCCGTGCTGGTCACCGGCCGCGCGATGCAGGGCGTCGGCATGGCCCTGCTCCCGCTCGCGATCGCGGTCGCCCGTGACGCGCTGACCGGCGAGCCGATGAACCGCGCCATCGCGCTGCTCTCGGTCACCACCGTCGCCGGTGCGGGGCTGGGCTACCCGCTGACCGCGTTCGTGGCCGAGTTCGGCGGCCTGTCCGCGGCGTACGCCCTCGGGACGGTGCTCACCGGGGCGACGCTCCTGATGGCCTGGCGGCACCTGCCGGGGTCGGACGAGGTCGCGCCGGCGCGCGTCGACTGGGCCGGAGCCGGGCTGCTGACCGTCGGGATGCTCGCGCTGCTCCTCACCATCAGCGAGGGCGAGGTGTGGGGCTGGGCGTCGGCGCGCACGCTCGTCCTGGGCCTGGTCGGGCTGGCGCTGCTCGTGGTCTGGGTGTTCTGGACGCTCCGCAGCACGACCCCGCTGGTCGACCTGCGGATGGCGGTGCGGCACGGTGTCGCGGCCCCGAACCTGGTCGCCCTCGTCGCCGGTCTGGGGATGTACTGCCTGCTGACGCTCTCGGTGGTCCTGGTGCGGGCCGACGAGCCGGGCTTCGGCCTCGACGAGCCCGTCTGGGTCGCCGGGATGATCCTGGTGCCCTACTCGATCGCGAGCGTGCTCGGCAACCAGCTCGCGCGGTGGGTGCGGGTGCGGCTGGGGTCGCACGTGCTGCTGCCGACCGGCTGCCTGATGTTCCTCGCGTCGACGGTCACGCTCGCGTTCTTCCACGAGACGCTGTGGGAGCTCTTCCTGGCGATGGCGATCGGCGGGGTCGGCAGCGGCTTCACGTTCTCCTCGCTCGCGGTGCTGATGGTGCCCTACGTGCCGCAGTCCGAGACCGGCAGCGCGGTCGCGTTCAACCAGGTCCTGCGCTACCTCGGCTTCACGATCGGCAGCGCGCTCAGCGTGGCGCTGATGGCGGTGTACGGCGGCGGCAGCCACGGCTTCCGGACCACGCTGCTGACGGTGTCGACCGTCTTCGTCGCCGCGACCGTCGGCGCGTTGGTGCTGGACCGGGCCGCCCGCGCGCCCCGCCGTACGCCACACTGACCGCGTGCTGCTCGACATCCAGCTGGACGCCCGCCCCGACCTCGCCGCCGACCGAGCCCGCGAGCTCGCGGCGACCGGCATCGCCGGGCTCTTCACGTTCGAGGGACCGCACGACGTCTTCCTGCCGCTGGCGGCCGCCGCCGCGACCGGCGTCGACGCCGACCTGATGACCAACGTCGCGATCGCGATGCCACGCAGCCCGATGCACCTCGCCAACGCGGCCTGGGACCTGCAGCTGATGTCCGGCGGCCGCTTCCGGCTCGGGCTCGGGTCGCAGATCAAGCCGCACATCGAGAAGAGGTACGGCGCCACCTGGTCGCCGCCGGCCGCGCGGATGCGCGAGATCGTGCTCGCCGTGAAGGCGATCCTCTCCTCGTGGCAGGACGGAACACCCCTGCACTTCGAGGGCGAGCACACCCGCCACACGCTCATGCCCCCGACCTTCGTCCCCGGCCCGAACCCGTACGGCGTCCCGCCGGTGCTGCTCGGCGCGCTCGGACCGGTCATGACGCGCACGGCCGCCGAGGTCGCCGACGGCCTGCTGGTGATGCCGTTCCACAGCCACACGCACTTCCGGACGCGCACGCTGCCGGCCGTCGACGAGGGCCTCGCCCGGTCGGGTCGCCGCCGCGAGGACTTCGCGATCCTGCCGCAGGTGATCACGGCCATGGGTCGCACCCACGCCGAGATGGAGGCCGCGACGGCCGGCGTGCGCGGGCTGCTGGCGTTCTACGGCTCCACCCCGGCGTACGTCCCGGTCCTGGAGGCCGAGGGGTGGGCCGACGTACAGCCATCGCTGAACGCGCTGTCGAAGGTGGGCGACTACGGCGCCATGTTCGAGCTCGTCACCGACGAGATGCTGACGACCCTCGCCGTACGAGGAACTCCGGAGGAGTGCGCGACCGAGATCAAGCGCCGCTTCGGCGACGTGGCCGAGCGGGTGTGCTGCTACTTCCCGGGCTACGAGCCGCCGCTCGACCAGGTCACGGCGCTGGCCGACGCTTTGCGGGCTCAGTAGCGCCGCGGCGCGACCGGCTTCGTGGCCTGGATCGCGATGCCCGCGAAGCCGATCACGAAGAACAGCACAGTCACCTTGCCCATCCAGTCCGGCAACAGGCCGGCGGCGAGCGCCAACACGAAGTGCAGTAGCAGCAGGAAGGGCACCCAGCGGGGCACGGTGCCCGCACGGAGGAGGGCCAGGGCCAGGAGCAGCTCGCCGATCAGGAACCCGGCGAGCCAGGCGTAGAGGAAGATCAGCAGCCCGGTGTCATGGGCGACGTCGTCGACACCCTTGTTGCGGATCGTCTCGGTGACGACCAGGGCACGGAAGAAGACGAGCAGCATCGCGTAACCGGCGGTGCCGATGAACCCGAAGGCGAGAACGACGGCGCTCGTCAGCCCGAGGGTCCGGCCGCGCCGCTCGACAAGGGTCAGGACGGATGGCAACCCGAGGGTGAGGCACACGGCGGCCAGGAAGTCGATCGCCGCTGCCGTCATCCACACACCGCCCTGGTCCTGGACGACCTGGATCGCGTCGGCAGCGCCGTTGGTCGTCGGCAGCAGGAAGGAACCGAGCGCCAACGCGAGCGCCCCGGTCAGCAACAACGCAGCCGACACCGGCAGCCAGTCCATCCGCACGAGCGCACTGTAGGTCCTGCTGGACGGCGTGACTCCCAAAAGGCCGGTTCTCACCTCAGCGAGTCAGACCACTGCTCGTTGGTTGAGGAAGGACGAAGTCCTGTCTCGAAACTCCGGAAGCCGACGTAGCGCCTTGGGTGCAGGGGTTTCGAGACGGTCGCTGCGCGACCTCCTCAACCAACGGTGATGATTCAGACCAGGAGCTCAGCGACCCGCTCCACCTGCTCGACCGACGAGCCGGTGGGGATGAGCTGGACCTCGTCGGCGCCGAGGTCCTCGATCCGGCGCAGGACGTCGCGCAGCTCGGCCTCGGTGCCGGCGAACCCGGCCGTGGCGGCGAGGGCGTCGACGTACTGCGACGGGATCCAGTTCATGTAGTGCAGGAGGTGGCGGTGCACCTGGGCGCGGGCCTGTCCGTCGCCCTGGTCGAGCGCGAACCAGAACGACGTGGTGATCCTCGGCGCCGCGCGTCCAGCCTCGGCCCACGCTGCCCGGGTCAGGTCGAAGAGCTTGGCCATCTCCGCGAGGTCGAGGTCGAGGGACATACCGGCCAGGCCGTCGGCCCAGGCGGCTGCACTGCGGATGGTCTTCGGACCGAGGGTGCCGACCAAGAGCTCGGGTCCGCCCGGCTGCACGGGCGGTGGGCCGACCGGGAGCACCGCGTCGGTGACCTTCTCACCGGCCCACACCCGCTTCATCACGGCGACGCGATCGGCCATGCCGGCCATCGTCTTCGTGTCGAGCGGGGCGCCGGCCGCGCGGTAGTCCTCCTCGCGACCACCGACGCCGAGGCCCACGCTGAGCCGGCCTCCCGTGAGCTGGTCGCCCGTCGCCAGGGCCTTGGCGAGCGGGACCGGCTCGTGCAGCTGGGGTACGACGACCGTGGTGACGACCCGGGCTCGCGAGGTCCAGGCGGCGACCGCGCCGAGCAGGGTCATCGAGTCCGGGTTGTCGAAGGCCATCCGCTCGCCGAAGCAGACCGACGAGAAGGGACCGGCGTCGATGGCCCGGGCCCAGCTCTCGAGCGTCGCCGCTCCCTCGACCCACAGGTCCGGTTCCATGACCGGCAGCGTCATCCCGATGTCCACGAGCCCTAGTCTGGCGCCCATGATCTCGACTCGGGGCGCCACCGCGCTGGTGCTTGCGCTCGGGTTGGCCGTCATCGCCTTCACTGTCTGGGCCTACGTCGACTTCCAGGACAAGGTGGACGAGGCGACGAGTGCGGCGACCGAGATCACCCAGTCGGCCATGGCGACCCCTGCGCCGTCCCCGTCAGCTGTCGCGAAGAAAGTGACGTCGCTGTGGATCGGTGACGGCTACACCGACTGCGCCGCCGCCCACGCACTCGGCTGGAAGTGCGACCTGGACGCCGAGCGGGGCACCGGCTTCCTCAGCGACGGCCAGGTCTTCGACAAGGACAACGCAGCGTTGCCCAAGCGGCTCGACGCCACCAAGCCCGCTCCCGACGTCGTCGTGGTCGACGCCGGCCGCAACGACCTCGGCGTCTACTCCGAAGCGGCGATCGACCAGGCGATGGTGACGTACGGCGCCCGGCTGCGCGCGGCGTACCCCGACGCGATCATCGTCCAGGTCGTCCCGTGGACGCTCGATCAGCAGAAGTCGATCCCCGGCCTCGCGGCCGCGGTGAGCGCAGTGGCTGACGACAACGGGGCGTACGTCGTCGACCCGTGGGCCGACGGGTGGGCGGGTCGGACCATCGGGGCGAAGCTGATCGGTCAGGAGCTCGCCGACTCGATACGCGCGCTCGACCTGCCCGTTCAGCTAGACGAACCAGCGCCCGAGCAGCGTGCCGTCCTCCTCGAGGAGGGTCTGCAACCGCAGTGGTACGTCGACCGGCGGACCCTGCAGGATCCGCGGGTGCTCCCCGCCGACCAGCTGCGGGACGATCGTCGCGCACAGCTCGTCGACGGCGCCGCCGGCGACCAAGGTGGCGAGCAGGGAAGGCCCGCCCTCGCAGAGGATGTTGCTCCATCCCCGCTCGACCAGCATTGACTTGAACGCGATCGGATCACCGAGCGGCATGACCTCCACCGACCCGGCAGGTGCATCGCGCAAACCCTCCGGCACCTCGGCGCCGCGACTGATCACCACCAACGGTCGATCGACAGGTCGGTAGCCCTCGATGCGTGCGGTTCCGGCGCCTACGACGATGACGTCGGCCAGGGCGCGGAGCTGCTCGAAGACCTGTTTGTCGACGGCGTTGTTGATCGACCCGCTCTTGCCCGAGTCGCCGGTCGCCGCGCCGTCGACGGTGTGGACCATGTTGACCCGGAGCCAGGGCGTCCGCGGCGCGGCGTATAGCTCCTCGAGGTCGTCGGTGTCAGGACCGATGAGCACCCTCATGACTGCCACCTCATCACCCAGTACTGCACGCCGAACGGGTCGTCGTCGTAGTCGACCGTCGCCTCGCCGCTGAGCAGGTCGCCGGCCTGCTGGATGCCGTCCAGGCTCGCCAGGAGGCTCGACCCGAGCTCGGAGGACGGCCACTGCGGTTCCTTCGACACCAGAGCGGCCCGGAGCGCGTCGTCGAACGCGAACGACCGCTCGTCGAGGTGCCCGGGTGCCTTCTCCGTACGCCGGGCCGAGCCGTTGCCGACCACGAGGTAGCTCTCGGTGGTTGAGGAAGGACGAAGTCCTGTCTCGAAACCCCCGACGGCCGACAGCAGAGCCTCAGCCACCCGCCGACCCTGCGGGTCAGCCAGGATCTCGACCGGGCCAGGCCCGAGCCACGCGACCGCGTCGAGGCAGGCGGCCCGCAGCTCCGCGACCGGGTCGACGAGCCCGGCGTACTCCGGGAGCAGTGCGAGCACGCCCGGCACCAGGACCGCTCTCACTGCAGCCCCCGGATCGCGCGCTTCGGCGGCCGACGGCCGGCGATCGTGTCGATCATGTCGACGACCTGCCGGGTCTCGACGACCTCGTGCACCCGGTAGATGCGAGCGCCCGCGAGGGCACAGACCGCGGTCGCCGCGAGAGTCCCTACCAGGCGTGAGCCGACCGGCAGGTCGAGGGTCTCGCCGACGAAGTCCTTGTTGGATAGGGAGACCAGCACCGGGTAACCGGTGTCGACCATCTCGCCGAGCCGACGGGTGAGCTCGAGGGAGTGGAAGGTGTTCTTGCCGAAGTCGTGGGCCGGGTCGATCACGACCGACTGCGGGGAAACGCCCGCGGCGACCGCGCGCGAGGCGTAGGCGACCGTGTCGGCGATCGCGGCGGCCACCACGTCGTCGTACTCGATCCGGTAGGGCCGGGTCCGTGGGGTCACGCCGCCGGTGTGGGTGCAGATCACCGCCGCGTCGTACGACGCCGCAGCGTCGACGAGCTCGGGGTCGGCGCCTCCCCAGGCGTCGTTGAGCACGTCGGCACCGGCGGCGCACACGGCCGCGCCCACAGACGCGCGCCAGGTATCGACCGAGATCACGAGCGAGGGGAAGGTCTCGCGGACCCGGGCGACGAAGTCGACCACCCGGTCGCGCTCCTCGGCCTCGGAGATCTCGACCCCCGGCGCGGCCTTGATGCCGCCGATGTCGACGATCTCGGCGCCCTGCGACACCACCAGCGCGACCCGCTCGAAGGCCTTGTCCTCGGCCCAGGTGGCGCCCTGGTCGTAGAACGAGTCAGGGGTGCGGTTGACGATCGCCATCATCAGGCGTGCGTCGTCGGCGAACTCGTGCCGGCCGAGCTTGAGCGTCATCCGACCAGCACCGCCGGCTGCCGCTCGTCGACCTCGGGGCCGGCGCCGACCCGGGCCAGTGCGGCGGCGAGGATCTGGGTCGACATGCCGCTGAGGTCGCGCAGCGACTGGTGGCGGTGGGCGCGGGTGCCGAGGTCGACCTGAGCGATCGCGCCGAGACCACGGGAGCGCAGCGTGTCGACGAGCGCGGCGAGCTCCACGGCGTAGCCGTGCGGGACGCTCAGCTGCTCGAACAGCGAGCGGCGCACGGCCCACTCCCCCGCCAGCGGCTGGTGGAGCCCGCCCAGCTCGGGGAAGAGCAGCCGGATCAGCGGCCGGGCGACCAGCTCGGTCACGCGACCCCCCTCGAACGGCACGGCGGCGTCGCCCGACATCATCGGCCGCTCGTAGAAGCCCTTCACGAGCTCGACCTCGGGCGCGGTCAGCAGCGGACCGAGCAGTCCCGGGACGAAATGGGTGTCCCAGTCGACCAGGTCGGCGTCCATGAAGACGATCAGCTCGCCCGACGTGACGAAGAGCGACTTCCACATCGCCTCGCCCTTGCCCGGGAGGGTGCCGAGGTCGGGACGGATCTCCATCGACCGGTGCACCGTGGCTCCGGCGTCGGTCGCCACGTCGTACGTGTCGTCCGTCGAGT
Source organism: Nocardioides pollutisoli (assembly GCF_040045055.1). Classification (NCBI taxonomy): domain Bacteria; kingdom Bacillati; phylum Actinomycetota; class Actinomycetes; order Propionibacteriales; family Nocardioidaceae; genus Nocardioides; species Nocardioides pollutisoli. Next base: position 2,284,586 of record NZ_JBDZDU010000001.1, on the reverse strand, counting down.
CGGAGTCGATCACGACGATCTCGTCGAGCAGCTCGACGGTGTCCATGAGCGCCTCGCGCACCCGGGTGACGACGGCTCCGACCGTCGCGGCCTCGTTGCGCGCGGGGACGACGAGGCTGACGACCCGCTCCCCCTTGGCCGCCACGAGATCGGCGAGAGTCCAGTCCGTCCAGTGATGGGTGGCAGGGCGCTGATCGGACACGTCCGTGAGCCTATCGGGGGGTCCAGACCGCTCACTTGGGCCATTCGCGACGGCAGGTGTCGGATGTTTGAATCAATCATGAACACGGGGGCAGAAAATCGGAGTCGAGGGCGCCCGCGCACGCCCGGGGCGGAGGAGAAGATCCTCGCGGCAGCACTGGCGGAGTACGGCGAGCACGGCTGGTCGGGCTTCACGATGGACGCGGTGGCGCGCCGCGCCGGCGTCGGCAAGTCGACCGTCTACCTGCGCTGGCACGACAAGGATGCGCTGCTCACCGACGCCGTCCGCCTGCGCAGCCACGAGGTGGCCGACGTCGACACCGGGTCGCTGCGCGGCGACCTGACCGGCCTGGCCACCGCCGTCTTCCAGGAGTTCTCCGACCCCGAGGGCTGGGCCGGCTTCCGGATGGTCGTCGACAGCGCCAGCGAGACCGAGTCGATCGGCAACTTCACCCGTGAGGTCAGCGGCGTCCACCGCGAGGTGATCGAGGGCATCTTCACACGCGCCCTCGATCGTGGTGAAGTGACGGGGCAGGTCCAACCGCTGGCCATCACCGACCTCATCTACGGCGCCGCGCTCTTCTACGCACTCGGCCGGCGCCTCGACCACCGCCCACCCGACGAGGGCGAGCTGACAGCCCGGGTGGCCGACGTCGTCAAGATCGTCATCGAAGGGCTCCCATGACCGATCAACAAGGCCCGCGCCGAGGGCGCGGGCGACCCCGCACGCCCGGTGCAGAGCAGAAGATCCTCGCGGCCGCCCTGTCGGAGTACGCCGAGCGCGGGTGGTCCGGCTTCACCATGGACGCCGTCGCGCGCCGCGCCGGGGTCGGCAAGTCGACCGTCTACCTGCGGTGGGCGGACAAGGACGCGCTCCTGACCGAGGCCGTGTCGACCAGCGCCCAGGCGATCGCGCTCCCCGACAGCGGCACGCTGCGCGACGACATCGCGGAGGTCGTGCACAGCACGATGCGCCACTTCCACAGCGATCACGGCTGGGCGACCATCCGGGTCACCTTCGACCACGCCAGCACGAGCGAGGAGATGGGTCAGTTCGCCGAGATGGTGACCATGGTCCACGGCTCCAAGGTCCGGCAGATCTGCGACCGCGCGGTCGAGCGTGGTGAGCTCTCGTCCGACATGCCACCCGGCCTGGTCTCGGAGATGATCTTCGGCGCGGCGCTCATCAACGCGCTCTCGGAGCGGCTCGAGGGGCGCACCGACGCCGACGCCGACCTGGTCGAGCGCGCGGACCGGATGATCGACATCATCGTGCGCGGCATCGCCGCCAGCGACTGATCAGTCCAGGAAGCGGCGTACGCCGTCCGCGAGACCGCGCGCATAGGTGGCGCGCCCCGCGGCACTCGTCATCCGGTGGGCGTCCGTCGGGTTGCGCATGTTGCCGAGCTCGACCATGACGGTCGGGACGCCGGAGAGGTTGAGGGTCGCGAGGTCGGAGCGGAAGTCGAGGCCGTCCCCGCCCGCGATGTAGTTGGCGACCGGCAGCCCTTCGTGACGCAGCCCCGCGCGGGTGTCGACGGCGAACCGCTTCGAGGGGCGGTAGATGTCATGGGTCCACGGGCGCCGGTCGGTCGGCGCGATCACGTGGAAGCCGTGCGCCCCCGCCGTGTAGGACCCGTCGCCGTGGATGCTGATCTTGAGGTCGGCGTCGATGTTGTTGCCGGCCCGCCCACGCTTGTCGACGCAAGGACCCCACTTGTCCTGGCGGTTGCTGTGGCGGGTCATCTTCACGGTCGCGCCGAGCCGCTCGAGCTTGGCCTTCAGCCGCCCCGCGACCTGCCAGGCCAAGGTCGCCTCCGGGTAGCCGGCGTCCGTGGCCGTGCCCGTCGTGTTGCACGGCTTCGCGAAGCCGCCCGCCGGCACCTGCCGGTTGATCTGGCGCGGGAAGTTGTGGTTGCCGAGCTGGTGGCCCGGGTCGATCACGACGACACGACCCGCCAACGGCCGGTCTTCCCCGGTGACCGTTGCCGGTGGTTGAGGAGGTTGCGCAGCAACCGTCTCGAAACCCCCGCACCCGAGAAGCAGTAGCACGAGCGACAAGCTCCCGAGGCCAGCCATGCGACGCACCATGTCCTCACCCTAGGTGGATAGGGTCGAAGCATGAGTTGGCTGGTCACCGGCGGCGCCGGTTACATCGGGTCCCACGTCGTCCTCGCCCTGGCCGAGGCCGGGATGGATCCCGTTGTCCTCGACGACCTGTCCTCGGGGCACGCGGACTACGTGCCGGAAAGCGTCTCCTTCGTCCGTGGATCGCTGCTCGACGAGAAGCTGCTTGCTGCCACCCTGGACGAGCACCAGATCGAAGGCGTGGTCCACCTCGCAGGCTTCAAGTACGCCGGGGTGTCGGTCTCCCGGCCGCTGCACACCTACGAGCAGAACGTCACCGGCACGATCAACCTACTTCGCGCCATGCGCGACACGGGTGTGTCCAACCTGGTGTTCTCCTCCAGCGCGGCGACCTTCGGCACGCCTGACGTCGACCTGGTGACCGAGCAGACTCCGACCCACCCGGAGTCGCCGTACGGCGAGAGCAAGCTGGCCGGCGAGTGGCTGATCGCCGACGCCGGACGGGCGCACGGGCTCCGCCACACGTCGCTGCGCTACTTCAACGTCGTCGGCTCGGGTTCGCCCGACCTCCCGGACACCAGCCCGCACAACCTCTTCCCGCTGGTCTTCGACGCGCTCGCCGAGGGCCGCACGCCGCGGATCAACGGCACCGACTACCCGACGCCCGACGGCACCTGCGTGCGCGACTACGTGCACGTCTCGGATCTCGCGCTCGCCCACGTCGTCGCGGCGCGCCGGCTCCTGGCTGGCGACACGCTGGAGCCCGTCTACAACCTCGGCAGCGGTGAAGGCGTTTCGGTCCGGCAGATCATGGATACCGTGCGCGAGGTCACCGGAATCGACTTCGAGCCCGAGATCCACGACCGGCGCCCGGGTGACCCGGCGCGGATCGTCGCCAGCGGCGAGCTGGCCGCCCGCGACATCGGCTGGGAGATGCGCCACGACCTCGAGTCGATGGTCAGGAGCGCGTGGGAGGCCCGTCGGGCCCGCTCCGGTGGTTGAGGTGCGAGCGAAGCGAGCCTCGAAACCACCCCTCAGGTAGGACTCCAGCCCGGATCCCGCCCGATAAACGCCATCAGGCGCGTCTGAACGTCGGCGTCGGCCGGGACCTCGACCCGCGGCCCGTACTGTCCGCTCGCCCGCAGCATCTCGTCCATCGGCTCCATGCCCGCGAGCATCACTGCGCACCGCTCGGCGTCGAGCGTGTCGTCCTGACCGGTCGCGCGCCCCAGGTCCCACGTGTGCATGAAGACGTCGGCGGTGTAGAACCGCGACACCGCCTGGTCGAGCGGCACGTCACCGATGTGCGGGTTGCTGAGCACCTTCGACGGGGTCGCAGGGTCGTCGAGCAGCTCCTGGACCGCATCGCAGTGCACCCGCCACGCGCCGACCGGGTCGACATCGACCGACGGGCCCGACGCGAGGAGGACACCGGCGCCGCCCTCGAGAAGAGCCGGGAGCCACTCCACGAGATGGCGTACGACGTCGCGCGCGACCCAGCCCTCGACCGGGGCCGGCGCGTCCCAGTTGCTCGCGCCGACCACGCGGAGCGTGAACTCACCGGCGACCCGACGATGCTCCTCGGCCGGGGTCACGACTGCTCCCGCAGCAGCTCGTCGAGCTTCTCGTAGCCCTCGATCACGCCGGTGTCCATGCCGCTCACGAGGATCTGGTCGCGGATCTCGATGGTCTCGACGACCGACGTAGCGACGGTGCGACAACGTCCCCCCTCGAGCGGCTCGAAGGTCAGCGTCTCGAGACTGACCGCGTCGGCACCGCCGTCGTACGAGAAGGTCTGCACCAGTCGTTCGTCGGGCCGGACCTCGTGGAAGGACCCCCAGAACCCCATCGAGAACCCTTCGGAGGGTCGGGACGACGTGTAACGCCACTCCCCGCCGGTCCGGGCGTCCCAGACGTCGATGGTGGTGTCGATGCTGCGCGGACCGATCCACCGCACGAAGAGCTCGGGGTCGACCCACGCGCGGAAGACCTGCGCGGGCGGGGCGTCGAACTCGCGGACGATCCGGATGACCGGCAGGTCGGGCACCGCCTCGATCTCGGTCAGGTTGCGCGCCGTCGTGCTCATGAAGCTGCTCCTTCTTCCTCATCGTCAGCGGCCAGCTCGGCCAGCACACCGTCCAGGCGGGTGTAGCGCTCCTCGGCCCGCCGCCGGTAGCGCTCGATCCAGGCGGTCATCAGGTCGAAGACCTCGGCCTCCAGGTGCACCGGGCGCCGCTGGGCATCCCGGCTGCGACTCACCAGCCCGGCCTCCTCGAGCACCTTGAGGTGCTTGGAGACCGCCTGCACGCTCACGTCGTACGGCGCCGCGAGCTGGCCGACGCTCGCGTCACCGTCGGCCGCGAGCCGCGCGACGAGGTCTCGGCGGGTCGGATCGGCCAGGGCCTGGAACGCCCGAGACAGCTGATCGGCCACCACAACCTCCTCAACCGATTGGTTGAGGAAGAGACTACGTGCAAATTCCTCAAGGCGCCACCGTCCGTGCCGATCGGAGCACTGACCGGTTCACGGATGAAAGGTCCCGCCATGATCTTCGACTTCCCGCACGAGCCCACCCCACTCGCGCTCACCACGCCGTTCGAGGACTGGTGCGACCTCGTCGGCACCCACCCCGAGAACCCGGACGCGTGGACCTTCTACGTGCGCAGCGTCGGCATCGAGGACCACGCGCCCGCAGCTTCGTGATCGGCTGACGGCTCGACCATCTCGCCCGCGCGGAAGGCCCGCCCGACGGCAACCGCAAGCGGGATCGGCAGCACGCACCAGGCGAGGATCAGGACACCCACGATCGCGATGATCGTCATGTCCCTAGTGTGATGCCCGACACATGCGTTCAAACCTCCGCCACACCGGTCATTCGCCAATGTCGTCCAGTTGTCGCCAGAACCGCCTGCGGTCGTAACAATTTCCCTCTACGGTCAGTTCGCACCGCGGCAGGGTCGACAATTGCCCTGCAGGGGTGAATCGTGACGGGGGTCTCGGGTCGCACGAATGTGGCTCGGGACGATGACATTTGTTTGGACTGCAATGACGCTTCTCTCGCTTAGACGCACGCGGACGGTAGGGACGCCCAGTCGCGCCCTGCGGTTCCTCCCCGCGACGGCGCTGGTCCTCGACCTTGCGATCATCACCGTGGTCGGCATGCTGGCGGTGTGGGGTCGGCAGCGCCTCGGCGTCTTCGACAACCCGGCCGACGTCTCGTCGTCGCTGACGTACGCCGGGCCGCTCATCCTGCTCGGCTGGCTACTCATCATCGCGGCCTTCGGTGGCTACCGCGACGACATCTTCGGAGCCGGCACCGAGGAGTACAAGCGGGTCCTCAACGCCAGCCTCGTGACGACTGGTCTGCTGGGCGTCGGGTGCTACATGGCGAAGTTCCAGCTGTCGCGCGGCTTCTACCTGCTCGCGTTCGGCCTCGGCATCCCCGCCCTGCTCCTGGGTCGATTCCTGCTCCGCCGAGCAATCCACCAAGCGCGACGCCAGGGCAAGCTGCAGTACAGGGTCCTGATCGCTGGTAGTGGACGGCACGTCGACGAGGTCGCCTCCGTGCTGCGTCGCGAGTCGTGGCTCGGCTATGACGTGGCCGGAGCGTTGTTGCCCGGCAACGACCAACGCGAGGAGACAACCGGAGGGATCCCCGTGCTGGGCGCCTCGGACCAGGTCACGAAGCTGATCGCGACGACGAGTGCTGACATCGTCTTCTTCGCTGGCGGCGCCCTGGCGTCCGCCGGAGAGCTACGCAGCATCGTCTGGGACCTCGAGAAGGCCGACGTCCAAGTGGTTGTCGCCCCGAGCGTCACCGACATCTCCGGCGAGCGGATCAAGGTCCGCCCGGTCGGAGGGTTGCCACTGATGCACATCGACCCGCCGCGCTCCACGGACGCATCGCGGATTGGCAAGCGACTCTTCGATCTCTTGGGATCAACCGCCCTGATCGCAGCGTTCAGCCCGCTGTTCCTCGTCGCCTCAGCACGTATCAAGCTTCATGATCGGGGACCAGTGCTGTTTCGCCAGACCCGGATCGGTCGGGACGGCGAGGAGTTCACCTGCTTGAAATATCGAACAATGGTCATGGACGCAGACCAGCAGATCGCAGGCCTTCAGGAGCAGGCGGGACAGACCGCGCTTCTGTTCAAGATGAAGGACGATCCACGGATCACCAAGCCCGGCAGGTGGTTGCGCCGCTACTCGGTCGACGAGCTGCCACAGTTGTTCAACGTGCTCAAGGGCGACATGAGCCTCGTCGGTCCGCGCCCTCAGGTTGCTCGCGAAGTAGCGCTCTACGAGGGTCACATGTCGCGGCGTTTGCGTGTCCGTCCTGGAATGACCGGCCTGTGGCAGGTGTCCGGTCGCAGCGAGCTGACCCTCGAAGAAGCCATCCGGCTGGATCTGTACTACGTGGACAACTGGTCCTTGGTCCAGGACGTATCGATCTTGGCCCGCACGATCGGCGCTGTCTTCGGAAGTCGCGGCGCCTACTAAGACCGGCGACGGGATCGGGCACAATTCCTCCATGCCCACCGCACTGATCACCGGTATCACCGGCCAGGACGGCCTGTACCTCGCCGAGCTCCTGCTCCAGAAGGGGTACGCCGTCCACGGCGTGATCCGGGGACAGAACAACCCCAAGCGCGACCTCGTCGAGACCCTGCTGCCGGAGGTCCGCCTGCACAACGGCGACCTGACCGACATGTCGAGCCTGATCCGGGCGCTGCGCGACTCCGACCCCAACGAGGTCTACAACCTGGGGGCTGTGTCGTTCGTGGCCTACTCGTGGGAGAACGCCGCCCTCACGACCGACGTGACGGCCAAGGGCGTCCTCAACATGCTCGAGGCGGTCCGGTTGCACACCGGCGACCACCCGGAGCGGGTCCGCTTCTACCAGGCCTCGAGCTCGGAGATGTTCGGCAAGGTGCAGGAGGTCCCGCAGCACGAGCGCACGCTGCTGTGGCCGCGATCGCCGTACGGCGTGAGCAAGGTCTTCGGCCACTACATGACCATCAACTACCGCGAGTCCTACGGCATGCACGCGTCCTCGGGGATCCTCTTCAACCACGAGTCGCCGCGCCGCGGACCGGAGTTCGTCACCCGCAAGATCAGCGAGGCGGTGGCGCGGATCAAGCTGGGCCTCCAGGACGAGCTCGTGCTCGGCAATCTCGATGCCGAGCGCGACTGGGGCTTCGCGGGCGACTACGTCGAGGCCATGTGGCTGATGCTCCAGCAGCCGGCCGGCGACGACTACGTCATCGCGACCGGCGAGACCCACTCGATCCGCGACTTCCTGGATGCCGCCTTCAGCCACGTGGGCATCGACGACTGGACGCCCTACGTCCGCCAGGACCAGCGGTTCATGCGGCCGGCTGAGGTCGACCACCTGATCGGCGACGCGAGCAAGGCCCGAGAGGTGCTCGGCTGGAAGCCCCGGGTGTCCTTCAGCGAGCTGGTCGCCATCATGGTCGACGCCGACCTCGCCGCCACCCGCGGCGGCTGGTGACATGACCCGCGCGTTCATCACCGGGATCAGCGGCCAGGACGGCAGCTACCTCGCGGAACGGCTGCTCGCCGAGGGGGTCGAGGTGCACGCGCTCGCCCATGCGCTCGAGCCGCTGCCCGACGCTCCCGGCGTCGAGCTGCACCGGGGGGACCTGGGCGACATCGACGAGGTCCGGTCCCTCCTGCTCGACCTGGCGCCCGACGAGGTCTACAACCTGGCCGCTCTGAGCTCGGTCGCGAGGTCGTGGGACGAGCCCGACCTGACCGCCCGAGTCAACGGACTGGCCGCCGCCGCCCTCCTCGAGTCCGCGCTGCTGGTCCAGGAGAAGCAGGACCGGGTCGTGCGGTTCGTCCAGGCATCGAGCGCCGAGATCTTCGGACAGCCCGACCGGACTCCGCAGGACGAGTCGACATCGCTTCGACCGGTCAACCCGTACGGCGCCGCCAAGGCCTACGCCCACCTCATGGTCGACGTCTACCGCCGACGCGACCTCCACGCCGTCAGCGCGATCCTCTACAACCACGAGTCGCCTCGCCGTCCAGCGCAGTTCGTGACCCGCAAGATCACCTCGACGGTCGCGGCGATCGCCCAGGGACGTGCCGGCTCCCTGACGCTCGGCAACCTCGACGCCCGGCGCGACTGGGGTTGGGCACCTGACTACGTCGATGCCATGGTGCGTGCTGCCCGCGCTGAGACACCTGGCGACTACGTGATCGCGACAGGAGTCGGTCGGTCTGTGCGCGAGTTCGTGGCCGCGGCCTTCGCCCGCGTGGGGATCGACGACTGGACGGACCTGGTCGCCGTCGACGAGGAGTTCGTCCGACCGGCCGACCCGACCGATCTCACCGGCGACGCCTCACGGGCGATGCGGGTGCTCGGCTGGATGCCCACCGTCGGCTTCGACGAGATCGTCGGGCGGATGGTCGACGCAGATCTTGCGGCCGGCACTCAGTCGTCGAGCAGCTCGACCAGATAACGGCCGTAGCCGCTCTTCATCAACGGCACCGCGCGTTCGGCCAGCTCGCCGTCGCTGAGCCAGCCCATCCGCCAGGCGACCTCCTCCGGAGCACCGACCTTGGTTCCCTGGCGCTTCTCGAGGGCGCGCACGTAGTTGCCGGCGTCGTTCAGGTCGTCGAAGGTCCCCGTGTCGAGCCAGGCGGACCCGCGCGGAAGCACCTCGACCTGGAGCTGTCCCTGCTCGAGGTACGTGCGGTTCAGGTCCGTGATCTCGAGCTCACCCCGCGCGGAGGGTCGCAGCTCCTTGGCTCGTGCGACGACGGTGGAGTCGTAGAAGTAGAGCCCAGGCACGGCAAAGCTGCTCCGCGGCTTGTCGGGCTTCTCCTCGAGAGAGATCGCCCGCCCGTCCTCGTCGAACTCGACGACGCCGTACGCCGCCGGATCGGCCACCCGGTAGCCGAACACCGCAGCGCCCTCGAGGGTCTCGAACCGGCGAAGCTGGCTTCCTAGTCCGGAGCCGTAGAAGATGTTGTCGCCGAGCACCAGCGCACTGCCTTGGTCGTTGATGTGCTCCTCGCCGATCAGGAACGCCTGCGCCAGACCGTCAGGGCTGTCCTGGGTCGCATAGCTGATCGAGATCCCGAACTGGCTGCCGTTCCCGAGCAGGCGATGGAACTGGTCCGCCTCGTGCGGGGTGGTGATCACCAGCACCTCGCGAATGCCGGCGAGCATGAGCGTCGTGAGCGGGTAGTAGATCATCGGCTTGTCGTAGACGGGCATCAGCTGCTTGCTGACCGCATGGGTGATCGGGTGCAGTCGGGAGCCGGTCCCGCCCGCGAGAATGATGCCGCGCATGCCGCAATCGTAGGGTGGCTCCTAGGATCGGACCATGGATCGACTGCTCGTGACCGGTGGCGCCGGGTTCATCGGCTCCAACTTCGTCCACCACCTCGTCGATCACACGGACGCAACCATCACCGTGCTCGACAAGCTCACGTACGCCGCCAGCCGCGAATCTCTCGCCGACCTCCCCGAGTCCCGCGTCCAGCTCGTGGTCGGCGACATCGCCGACTCCGCCACCGTCGATCCGCTGGTCGCCGCACACGACACCGTCGTGCACTTCGCTGCCGAGTCCCACAACGACAACTCGCTGAGCGACCCGTCGCCGTTCGTGCAGACCAACATCGTCGGCACCTTCACGCTGATCGAGGCGGCCCGCCGCCACGACAGCAGGTTCCACCACGTGTCGACCGACGAGGTCTACGGCGACCTGGCGCTGGACGACCCGAAGCGGTTCACCGAGGACACGCCGTACCACCCCAGCAGCCCCTACTCTGCGTCGAAGGCCGGCTCCGACCACCTGGTGCGCGCCTGGGTCCGCTCGTTCGGGCTGCGGGCGACGATCTCCAACTGCTCCAACAACTACGGCCCGTGGCAACACGTCGAGAAGTTCATCCCTCGCCAGATCACCGAGGTGATCGACGGCCGAAAGCCCCGTGTGTACGGCGACGGCCTGAACGTCCGCGACTGGATCCACACGGAGGACCACTCCTCAGCGGTTCTCGCGATCCTCGAGCGCGGCGAGATCGGGGAGACCTACCTGATCGGCGCCGACGGCGAGCGGAACAACCTCGAGGTCGTGCGGGCCATCCTGCGCCATCTCGGCCGCAGCGAGGACGACATCGAGTTCGTGCGCGACCGCGCGGGCCATGACCGCCGCTACGCGATCGAGTCGGGCAAGCTCCGGAGCCGGCTCGGCTGGCAGCCGCAGTACGCCGACTTCGACGCCGGACTGGCCGCGACGATCGAGTGGTACCTCACCCACGAGACCTGGTGGCGGCCGCACAAGGACGCCGTCGAAGCCTTCTACGCCGCCAAGGGGCAGTGACCGTGGCCGAGCTCTCGCTGGAGACCACGCCGATCCCCGGCCTGCTCGTCCTCCACCTCCCCGTGCACGAGGACTCGCGCGGCTGGTTCAAGGAGTCCTGGCAGCGCGCCAAGATGACGGCTCTCGGGCTCCCGGACTTCGGTCCGGTCCAGAACAACGTGTCGTTCAACGCCCGTCGCGGTGCTACCCGGGGCGTCCACACCGAGCCCTGGGACAAGTTCGTCTCGGTCGCCGCCGGTCGCGTCTTCGCCGCCTGGGTCGACCTGCGCGAGGGGGCGACGTTCGGGACGACCCACCACCTCGAGATCGGTCCCGAGACGGCCGTCTACGTGCCGCGCGGTGTCGGCAACTCCTACCAGGCGCTCGAGGACGGCACCGTCTACTCCTACCTGGTCAACGAGCACTGGCGACCCGACCAGGCCTACCCGGCGCTCGACCTCGGCGACCCGACGGCCTCGATCCCGTGGCCGATCCCGCTCGACGAAGCGGAGATCTCGGACAAGGACCTGGCGAACCCGGCCCTCGACTCCGTGGTTCCGATGTCGCCGAAGCGCACCCTCGTCATCGGCTGCCGCGGTCAGCTCGGCCGCGCCCTGCAGGCCGAGTTCCCCGGAACCGACGTCGTGGACCTCGACGAGCTGGACGTGACCGACGCCGATGCAGTCGCCGGCTGGCCGTGGCACGAGTACGCCCTCGTGCTCAACGCGGCCGCCTACACCGCCGTCGACGCCGCCGAGACGTTGGAGGGACGGCGTACGGCGTGGGCCGCGAACGCCGGCGCCCCGGCCACGCTCGCCCGTCTGTCCCGCGAGCACGGCTTCACGCTGGTGCACTACTCGAGCGAGTACGTGTTCGACGGCACCGAGACGCCCCACACCGAGGACGAGACCCTGTCACCGCTCGGGGTCTACGCGCAGAGCAAGGCAGCCGGCGACATCGCCCTCATGGCAGCGCCGCGGCACTACCTGCTGCGCACGTCCTGGGTGATCGGGGACGGACACAACTTCGTGCGCACCATGCAGCGCCTCGCCGACGCCGGCGTGTCCCCCACCGTCGTGGACGACCAGATCGGTCGCCTCACGTTCACCACCGAGCTCTCGCGGGCGACGAGACACCTCCTCGACGCCGGTGCGCCGTACGGGACCTACAACGTCACCAACGCCGGCGAGCCGACATCCTGGGCGGACGTCGCCAGGGCGGTCTTCCGCCTCTCGGGGCGCGCCGAGGACGACGTCTCCGCAACCTCGACGGCGATCTACTTCGCTGACAAGGACGCGGCTCCGCGCCCGCTCAACAGCGTTCTCGATCTCGCGAAGATCCGGGCCACCGGCTTCGAGCCGGAGGACGCCGAGATCGCGCTCGAACGCTACTGCTCGCTCGGGCAGCGCCCGTAGTCGTCCTCGAGGCGGACGATGTCGTCCTCGCCGGTGTACTCGCCGCGCTGCACCTCGATGATCACGAGCGTCTCGTCCTGCTCGTTGACGATGCGGTGCGCGGCGCCGAGCGGCACCTCGACGCAGTCACCGGGACCGGCGTACGACGACTCGCCCTCGACGACGCAGGTCGCCTTGCCGGAGACGATGACCCAGTGCTCCGAGCGGTGCACGTGCGTCTGGTACGAGAGCCGCGAGTGCGGCTTCACGACGATCCGCTTGACCTTGTAACCCGGCGCCTCGTCGAGGATCTCCCACGATCCCCACGGACGCTCTGAAGTCTCACCCATGTTCAACCCCCCAGTCGACTTACGGGTCCTACGCCGAGAAGGCTAGCCGCCCAGTCTGGTCCGCGTGGCGAAACGACGCAGTCAGCGGCGGCGGGTGAGCGACGCCAGCGCCGGCCGGACGTCGGCGAGGTAGACGAACGCGGCGATCGTGAAGGCCAGGTTGATGATGCCGAGCGGCCCGCCCAGCACCAGCTGCACCAGCAGACCGAGCCCGAGGATGATCGCCCAAGCCGGCTTGGTGAGCTTGTTGGCGGCCGAGTAGGACTCCGCGGAGTACGTGAGGGCGTTCACGAACGCGAAGATCTTCACGACGATGAGCACGAGCTCGACGATCAGCAAGAACATCGACTCGGCCTGGAGCACGGCTAGCACAGGCTCAGCCTACGTGGCCCGTCGGTCGAGCAGCGAAGGCCCGCTCAGGGCCTGAGCGTGTCGAGACCCCCGCAGCCCGGGCGCGTGCCTCAGGTGCGGGGGTCTCGACAAGCTCGACCAACGACGCGTCAGAACAGCGTCAGCTGCTCGTCGTCGTGGCCTCTTCAGTCGCCGACCTTCGTGGCGGCGTCGGTGGCGGCGGCCGTCGCGCTCGACGCGGTCTTCTTCGCGGCGGTCGTGGTGGCCTTCGCGCTGCTCTTCGGAGCGGTCGAGGTCTTCTTGGCCGTCGTCGACGCCTTCTTGGCGGTCTTCTTGGCCGTGGTCTTGGTGGCCTTCGTCGCCTGGGTCTTGGTGGTCTTCGCCTTGGCCGAGGTGGTCTTGGCGGAGCTCACGGTCGCCTTGGTCGACTCCTGCTTGCGGATCCGCTCGACCAGGGTCTCGCCACGCTTGGCGAGGTCGGCGTACGCCGCGATCGCGGTGGCGGGGATGCCGGCCGCGTCGGCCTGCAGCTCGGCGACGCGGGACTCGATGGCCGCACGACGTGCCTTGGCGTCCTTGGACAGCGCGTCCACGCGGGAGCTGACGACGACGGTTGCCTGGTCGCGCAAGGCCTTCGGCTGGAACTCGAAGCTGGTGACTCGGGTCTGCACGTCCTTCTGGACGTCGACGATGCGCTTCTGGACGTCGGCGACGACGTCGCGCACGTAGCCGACGACGAGGTCCGTGGCGCCGACACCGGCGTACAGCGGGCGGGTGGCCTCGCTGGGCAGCTCAACAGTGGGCAGGGCGAACTTGGCCATGGTCTTACTCCTTGGGTTGGGTGGTCGTTCCGTTGAGAGCGAGGAACGACGCGTACACGTCCAGCAGTGACTGCTTCTGGCGCTCGGTGAGCGAGGCGTCACCGAGGATCGCGAGCTCCACGGATCCGCCTACCCCGTCCTGGGGACTGACGATGCCGGCGCGCAGGTAGAGCTGTTCCGCGGATATCCGGAGCGCCTTCGCGATCTGCTGCAACACCTCCGCTGAGGGGCGGCGCAGCCCACGCTCGATCTGGCTCAGGTAAGGGTTGGAGACGCCTGCCTGCTCAGCGAGCTGCCGGAGGGAGAGCTGGGCCGCGACCCGCTGCTCCTTCAGGTAGTCACCGAGGGACTCGACGGTCTTGCCGACCTTCCCCATTGCCATGACTCCACTGTGCTAACTCCTGCTAGCAATAGCAAGCGGAGAGTGGGTGACCCCGTTCACACGAAGGCGAATCGCCTGCAGGACAAGGTAAATCCGAGAGCAACACCTGCTAGCTGGAGCAATCACGGGACGTCACCCCTATGATCGTCGCGATGTTCCGACTCACGTGTGCGGTCCGGGGCTACGACTGGGGATCCACGTCCCTGATCCCCCGCTTCCTGGACCAGCCTGCCGACGGCTCGACCCAGGCCGAGCTCTGGGTCGGCGCGCACCCGGGCGACCCGGCCCGACTCCCGGACGGTCGTGGCCTGGACGCCTACATCCGGGCGGAGCCCGGAGCCGCGCTCGGTCCCGACGTGACCGACGCGTTCGGCGAGCGGTTGCCCTACCTGGTCAAGGCGCTCGCGGCCGCGCGGCCACTGTCGCTCCAAGTCCACCCGACCAGCCAGCGCGCCCGGGACGGCTACGCGATGGAGGACCACGCGGGAACTCCGATCGGTGCCCCCGAGCGGAGCTACCAGGACCGGCACCACAAGCCCGAGCTCATCCTGGCCCTGACCCGATTCGAGGGGATGGCCGGCTTTCGTGACGTCGAGAAGTCCGCTCAGATCCTGCGGATGCTCCAGCACCCGTGGGCTGATGGCGTGGCCGACGAGCTCGAGTCGGGACCTGCCTTCCAGGTCCTCCACTCCGTCGTCGCCGACGCACTCTCGCGCTCGGGCGACGCGCTCACCCGGCTCGTCGCGGAGATCGCCGAGTCGGCTCGGACGGCCGAGGACAACGGCCACCGGTCCAGCCGGCCGACCGGACGCCGCTACCTCGACCGCAACAGCGTCGAGCGAGAAGGCACCCGGCTGTTCGCCCAGACGGCCGCACTCGCGGACCTGTATCCGTCGGACCCCGGCGTGCTCGTGACGTTGCTGCTCAACCACGTCGTGCTGTCCCCCGGCGAGGCGATGTTCCTCGACGCCGGGGTCGTGCACGCCTACACCTCAGGCTTCGGGGTGGAGGTGATGGCGTCGTCGGACAACGTCGTGCGTGCGGGACTGACGTCCAAGCACGTCGACGTCGCCGAGCTGCTGCAGATCGCGAGCTTCACCCCGATGCCACCACCGCTGTGGGAGCCGGCCGACACCGGCGCCAATGTGCTCACGTACGCACCGCCGGTGACCGAGTTCGCGTTGAGCGTCGCTCAGGCACCCACCGCGGACCTGCCGAGCTCGGGACCGCGGGTCGTGCTCGTCCTCGACGGGTCGCTCGACGTCCGCACGGAGACCGGTGCCGAGGCGCTCACCCGCGGTGAGGCCCTCTTCGTCGAGCACGCCGACGGGGCGATCTCGCTCACCGGCAGCGGCACGGCCGCTGTCGCCTCCGTCCCCGCGGGGTGAGCGTCAGCTGGTCGGCGTCGGCCGGTCCACCCAGGGCCGGCCCTCGTGGCGCACCGCCTCGATGTCGGCATCGACCATGATCCGCACCAGCTGGCCGCCGTGGACCGTGGTCTTCCAACCGAGCTCGCGCTCGGCCTTCGCCGCGTCCCCGATCAACACCGCCGTCTCGGTCGGCCGCAGGTAACGCTCGTCGCGACGGACGTGCTTCTCCCAGTCGAGGCCGGCGTGCTCGAACGCAGCCGCGACGAAGTCACGCACGCTGTAGCTCGTGCCGGTCGCGAGCACGTAGTCCGTCGGCTCGTCAGCCTGGAGCATCCGCCACATACCCTCGACGTACTCCGGTGCGTAGCCCCAGTCGCGGATGGCGTCGAGGTCACCCATGTAGAGGTAGTCCGCAAGCCCTGCCTGGATCCGTGCGACCGCCCTGCTGATCTTGCGGGTCACGAACGTCTCGCCGCGGCGGGGCGACTCGTGGTTGAAGAGGATGCCGCTCACGGCGTACATGCCGTAGCCCTCGCGGTAGGTCGCGGTCGCCCAGTGGGCGTAGAGCTTGGCGGCACCGTACGGCGACATCGGCCGGAACGGCGCGTCCTCGTCCTGCCGACCGACGGCTGCGCCGTACATCGCCGAGCTCGACGCCTGGTAGAAGCGGCAGTCGATGTCGGACGTGCGGATCGCCTCGAGCATCCGGACCGCCCCGAGTCCGACGGTGTCGCCGGTGTACTCGGGCTCGTCGAAGCTCGAGCCGACGTGGGACTGGCCGGCGAGGTTGTAGACCTCGTCGGGATCGATGCGACGCAGCAGCCGGATCAGCCGGGACTCGTCGGTGAGGTCGGCGTAGTGCAGGAAGAGATTGGTGTCCGAGTCGCGCGGGTCCTGGTAGAGGTGCTCGATGCGAGCACTGTTGAACGTCGATGACCGACGACGGAGCCCGTGCACCTCGTAGCCCTTGGCGAGCAGCAGCTCGGCGAGGTAGGAGCCGTCCTGACCGGTGATGCCGGTGATCAGTGCTCGTCGGGTCACGCACCAAAGCGTGTCACAGCTCGGTCACCGTTGGTCGAGGTTCGCCCGATGGTCGAGCTTGTCGAGACCCCTGCACCCGACCGCCGACGTTGGCCTGCGGGGGTCTCGACGACGCTCGCTGGCGCTCGCTGCTCGACCACCGGGCGGTGGTTGAGGTGCGAGGCGCGCCAGCGCCGAGCCTCGAAACCACCCCACCGGCTCAGAAGCAGGCGCGGATCTCCCCGACTTGCACCGCTCCACCCAGCAGGGGCGCGAGTCCGATGCGGCGTACGGCGTCGCCGTCCACGCCGGCGCGCCGGAGAGCGGCGACGAGCACGACGGGCCAGGCCCGCATCGCGCCGTCGTCGACCTTCAGGGCGAAGGCCCGGCCGTCCTCGAGCGCGAGGGCGAAGGCCGACTCCGCGCCCATCTTGCCGATCGCGCCCGGGATCGCGACCAGGAGCTCACGCTCGTCGCGACGCGTGCCCGAGACGAACTCGGGATGCGAGCGGACGGCGTCCGCGATCCGTCGCTCCGGGCCGTCCGCAGCGACGGCGAGGCTCCGGAAGGCGTGGGCGAGTCCGGTCAACGAGGTGGAGAGGAGCGGCGCTCCGCATCCGTCGACCGCGACCTCCGACGCCTCACCGGTCAGCTCCTCGAACGTCGCCCGGATCGCGACCTGGAGCGGGTGGTCGACCGCGAGGTAGGTCGCCGTGTCCCAGCCGTTCACCACGCAGGTCGCGAGCATCGCGGCATGCTTGCCCGAGCAGTTCATCAGGATCGAGGAGGGCGCTCCGCCGGAGCGCAGCACGGAGTCGCGCTCCACGGGATCGAGCGGGTAGTCGGCCGGGGTCTGCAGGTCCGACTCGTCGAGGTCGGCGGCCGCGAGGATCCGTCGTACGCCGTCGACGTGGAAGGGCTCGCCCGAGTGCGAAGCACAGGCGAGGGCGAGCAGGTCCGGCGGCAGGTCGAGGCCGAGCCGCACCATGGCGAGCGCCTGGAGCGGCTTGTTGCAGGAGCGCGGCAGCACCGGTTCGTCGGCCGATCCGACCGACCACTCGACGCTGCCGTCGCTGGCCAGCGCGACGACCGATCCGTAGTGATGGCCCTCGACGAACCCGGAACGAACCAGCTCGGCCACGACGACGGGGTTCGGCATGCGTGCAGGGTAACGACACCGGGATGGCAGGATTGCGCCGTGCCTCTGCCCGCTCTGCCGCAACACTGCCCCACGCCGCGCGAGCTCGACGACCTCGAGCTGCTGGTGACGGGCGCGCTCGCACCGACCGTCGTGTTCAACGAGCCCGACAGCCCGATCACGCTGGCGCTGCCCGACGACGTGGCGGCCCAGGCCGTCGCAGCGGGATCGGTCGAGCTCGTGGACCCCGAGGGCCTGCCGCTCGCGCAGATCACCCTGCCGGGCGGCACCATCGAGCCGCTCACGCACACGCAGTACGGCCCGTTCCGCCACCTCTACCTCACCCCGGCCGAGACCCGGCAGCGCTACCACGGTCGCACCTTCGTCCCCCTCGTCGATGCCCTCACAGGTCCCCAGGTGGCGGCGCTGTCGGCGGTCGGTCCGCTCGTGCTGGTGCCCCTGGTCGGTCACGGGACGCCCGAGCTCTCCGCGACGGGTCTCATCCGCGCGACGTTGGCAGCGGCGAAGCGCCTACCCTCGGCGGCCGTCGTCGCGGTCGCGCTGGCGACGCACGGTGACCCGGACGTCGACCACGACCTCGGCGTACAGGTCCTGGAGAACTACGCCCACGGCGACCCGGTGATCGGCGTGGCCGACGACCCGAAGGGCGCCTACTCCCCGGAGATCGCCGAGATCGTCGCGTTCGAGCGGCCCGCGCCCGCCGACCAGGGCCTGGTCCTCTTCTTCACCGGCCTCTCGGGCAGCGGCAAGTCCACGCTCGCGCGGGCCCTCATGGACCGCCTGCTCGAGCAGGGCACCCGCACGGTCACGAGCCTCGACGGCGACGTCGTACGCCGGAACCTGTCGGCCGGGCTCACCTTCTCCAAGGAGGACCGCGAGACCAACATCCGCCGGATCGGCTGGGTGGCTGCGGAGATCTCCCGCCACGGCGGGGTTGCCGTGTGCAGTCCGATCGCACCGTTCGACGAGACCCGCCAGCAGGTGCGGGCCATGGTCGACGAGGCGGGCGGCGCCTTCTTCCTGGTCCACGTCGCGACCCCTCTCGAGGAGTGCGAACGCCGCGACCGCAAGGGCCTCTACGCCAAGGCTCGCCGCGGTGAGATCCCCGAGTTCACCGGCATCTCCTCACCCTACGAGGAGCCCGCCGACGCCGACGTGCGGGTCGACACCACCGGTCGCACCATCGACGCCGCGCTCGAGGACGTCACCGCAGCCCTCCGCGTCGCGGGCTACCTCGACCTCGGCACGCCCTCGGTGGTCGAGCTCCCGGCGCTCCGCTCCTCGAAGCCTCCCGCCAAGCCAGTGGTCGAGCAGCGAGCGCCCGCCCCGGTGGTTGAGGCGCGAGCGGAGCGAGCCTCGAAACCACCCACGCCGCCGGTGGTTGAGGTGCGAGCGGAGCGAGCCTCGAAACCACCCACACCCCCGGTGGTCGAGCAGCGAGCGACAGCGAGCGTCGTCGAGACCCCCGCAACCGACGCGCCTGCCTCCACGACCGGAACCTCGACAAGCTCGAGCCCCGAGACGGAACGCCCGCTCCGCGTCCTCTACGTCTGTACGGCGAACATCTGCCGCTCACCCTTCATGGAGCTCGCGTCCCGCCACCTGGTCGGACCGAACGCCCAAGTGACCTTCACGAGCGCCGGCACCCGCGGGTTCAAGTCCAAGCCGATGACGGCCGACATGGCCACGACGCTCGCCAAGCGCAACATCCCGGGCGCGACCAGCTTCCGCAGCCGCGCCTTCCAGAGCGACCTGATGCTCAACGCCGACCTGGTGCTCACCGCGGAGGACGCCCACCGGCAGTTCATCCTCGATGACCACCCGGCTGCATTCCGCAAGGTCTTCACGTTGGCCCAGTTCGCGGAGGCCGTCCGCAGCGCGAGGACGGATCTGTCAGGGCGCGACCTTCTTTCGGCCGTGGCCAAGCGCCGCGGACCGTCCAACCCCGATCTCGACATCCCGGATCCCTACCAACAAGGCCCGGAGGCGGCCGAGGCCTGCGCAGCCATGATCGAGGATCTCCTGCGCGCCGTGGTCCCGGCGCTGACCGGTCAGAGGAAGATCGCCCCATGACCGACCTCATCGGCGACAACTTCTTCCAGATCCTCGCGGCCGGCTTCTTCGTCGGCGTCGTCGTGGGTCTGACCGGCATGGGCGGCGGTGCGCTGATGACGCCGGCCCTGATCTTCCTGGGCGTCGGAGACGCGTCGACCGTCGTCACGGCTGACCTGACCGCCGCGGCTGTCTACAAGTCCGGCGGCGCTGTCGTTCACGCCCGGGAGGGCTCACCCAACTTCACCCTGGCCAAGTGGCTGATCATCGGCTCGGTCCCGATGGCGCTGCTCGGGCCGCACGTCGTCGCCTGGGTCGTCGACCCGGACGACATCGACAAGGTCCTCAAGGAAGCCATCGGGTTCGCGCTGCTCTTCGCCGCGGCCACCTACGCCCTGCGGCTGTATCTCGTGCTGCGACTGGTCCGCTCCGGGAGGCCGGCGCCCGACCCCAATCCCCGGATCCGACCGATCCCGACGCTGCTCGTGGGTGCTCTCGGCGGCCTGCTCGTCGGCGTCACCAGCGTCGGCTCCGGCTCGGTCATCATGGTCGCGCTGCTGATGCTCTATCCCGGCCTCTCGGCCGTGAAGCTGGTCGGCACCGACCTGGTCCAGGCTGTGCCGCTCGTCCTCGCCGCGGCGATCTCCAACATCGCGCTGCACGGTCTCGACTTCGGGCTCACGATCCCGCTCATCATCGGCTCGGTCCCGGGCACGATCTTGGGCGCGCGGATCGCTCCCCGGGTGCCGCAGTCCTACATCCGCCGGGGCATCGTCGTGGTGCTGACCATGTCCGGCTTCGCGCTGCTCGACAAGGCGGGCTGGGGCCCGCTGGGCTCCGGTGACGATCAGACGCACCCGGTCCTGATCGGCCTCATCGGCGTCGCGACCCTGGTCCTCGTCCCGATCGTGTGGGGATTCCTCCGCAAGCAGCAGGGCCTGCCGATGTTCGGCGCCCCGACCGTCGCCGAGCTCGAGAAGATCGACGACGCGCGGCAATGCGCTCGCCGCGGGCCCTCCTGACCGACGGGCGTACGACGATGCGGCAGGACGACTCGCTGATCTAGCCAGGCAGCAAGGCGTCTGACCCGACGCCTCAAGGGTGCTGCGGCATTGCCGATAGGACTGGTGCTCGAGACGGATCTCGAGTGTTTCGAAGCCCTATCGAGCACACGAGGACACGGATGTCCACCACAGCACCCCTCCCTTCGCGCCGCGCACTGCTCCGCGGTGCTGGCAGCGCATCACTCGTCGCTGGAGCGGCCGTGGCGACCGCTGACCCGGCGAACGCCGCGAAACGGAAGAAGTATCGTCCTGGTCGCTACGCGGCGACCCCGCTGTTGAGCACGCCGGCGCGGCACCTTGCCAACCGCTTCAGCTACGGCATCACACCTGGCCTCATGGCCGAGATCGAGGCTGCCGGCGGGCACCTCGCATGGTTCGACCAGCAGCTCGCCACGGCGTACGACGGCAGCGCGAACAACTTGTGCGACTGGTGGCCCGATCTGCACCGCGATGCCCTCGATCTCTACCAGCGCAATACGTCCGGGATACGTGCTGGATGGGAGGTCATGTACGACTATGCCGCGCGTTCTCTGCTCCGTCGGATCACCTCGCCACGGCAAGTCCTGGAGGTGATGACAGAGTTCTGGGAGAACCACTTCCACGTACCGACAAACGTGGACAGTATCTACACCTTCCGCGCCGAGTACGGCGAGCTGGTCCGCCAGCACGCGCTCGGGCGAGTGGAAGACTTACTCAAAGCGGCTGTGCTGCACCCGGCAATGACGTTCTACCTAGGTGCCTACGCATCGACCAAGACGCACCCCAACGAAAACCTCGGGCGCGAGCTGCTTGAGCTGCACACGGTCGGCCTAGGCAACTACACCGAGGAGGACGTCAAGAACTCCGCGCGGATCCTGACCGGCTACCGGATCGACGCCTACAAGACCTGGATCCCGTCCTACGATCCGACGGTGCACTGGATCGGGCCTGTGCAGGTGATGGGCTTCAGCGACGCCAACGTGACCCCGGACGGTCAGGAGATGACCGGCCGGTACCTCTCCTATCTCGCCCATCATCCCGCTACCGCGCGTCGGATCGCGACTAAGCTCGCTCATTGCTTCGTCAGCGACAACCCGCCGGCGCCCCTGGTTGAGCGCCTTGCGCAGGTCTACCTCGACAACGACACCGAGATAGTGCCCGTGCTGCGCGCTCTGGTGCAATCGACGGAGTTCCGAGCGGCGGTGGACGCCAAGGTCAGGGACGCCGATGAGGACATCATCGCCGCATACCGTGTGCTCGGCATCGAGATCGCGCCTCCGACGACGGCAAGCTCGGCCGCCAACTGGGTAAATTCCCAGGTGGCGGCCCTCGGTCTCGCACCCTTCACCTGGCCCCGGCCGGACGGGCAGCCTGTTGACAACGCGTCCTGGGCCTCGCCTACTCGCGCCCTGGCCTCGATGGCCCAGCACTGGAACCTCGCCGGTGGCGGGTGGCCCACCGCGGACGTGACCTACCGGCCGCGCTCCCGATGGTTACCACATCGTGGCGGCATGCAGTTCCGAGATCTGGTCGACCACCTATCCCGACTCCTGCTCCATCGAGAGTCGACCGAGACGCTGCTGCGCGCCTGTTGCCAGGCTGCCGAGCTGGAGCCGACGTCACTCGTGTACACGACCAGCGATCTATTCACCTGGCGCTGGCCGCGCCTGGCCGCCGCCATTCTCGACAGCCCCGACTTCTACGTGCGATGACTCAAGGAGCCACCATCATGACCTCCTCCACCTCTCCCACCGATGCATGTGGACGCATCGACGAGGCGACGAACCGGATCGGTGCGAACCGACGCGGCCTACTCCGTGGCGCCGCCCTGGTGGGAGCGACGACGATCTTCGGCTCAGCCGTCGTCACCATGGACGGTCTAGGCAGTGCAGTGTCGGCCGCACCAAAACCCGCGTCATCCGTAGTCGTACTGGTCTCCCTGCGGGGTGCGGCCGACGGACTCTCGCTCGTTGTCCCGCACGCCGAGAAGGCCTACTACGACGGGCGGCCGGGCATCTCGGTACCTGCCGCATCGCTGCTTGCCTCGGACGCGACCTTCGGGTTGCACCCAGGCCTCGCGCCGCTGTTACCGCTGTGGAGTGTCGGCAAGCTGGCCGCCGTGCACGCGACCGGTCTCCCGGTCGCCAACCGTTCCCACTTCTCCGCGATGGAGGAGATCGAGGACGCCGATCCGGGTTCAACAACCCGAGTGGGATGGCTGAATCGGATGATCGGAACCAACTCGGTCGGAGCCACCCTCGAGGGTCTTGCCGTAGGCAGAGGTATACCGACTTCCTTGCTAGGACCGCAGCCGGTGATGGGTTTCCGCGCACTGGAGACCGCAACGATCGCAGGCGACGACAAGTTCGACCCCCACCACACCAGGATGAAGGCTTTGCGAACCGTGTGGTCAAACTCGCGCTCGCCCGTTGCGCCCGGATTCCGGACAGCGCTCGATGCCGTGGTCGACCTCACGCCGGCGAGAGAGCAGCCTGACCACACGTCGCAATATCCGAACAGCGATCTGGGCAAGGCCCTCTCCGCAGTCGCGCGGACGCTGCGCGCAGATCTTGGCGTCTCGGCAGTCACGGTCGACAGTGGCAACTGGGACATGCATGTCGGGCTCGGCAAGCCCGACTCGGGCTGGATGCTCCGCAACGCGACCGACCTGGCGTCGTCGATCGCTGCCTTCTTCAACGACCTCGGATCCGTGGCCGACAAGGTCACACTGGTCACGCTGAGCGAGTTCGGTCGCCGGGTCCAGCAGAACGGCACCAGCGGCCTCGACCACGGCTGGGGCAACGTCATGTTCCTCGCCGGCGCAGGCGTGAAGGGGGGAAAATACTACGGCCGCTGGCCGGGCCTGCAGAACACCCTCGACGCAGACGTCCCGGTGACCATCGACTACCGCAGCGTCCTCGCCGAGGTCGTCAGCACCCGCACGTCCGCGAGCACCGCGACCGTCTTCCCCGGCTTCACTCCTGAGACCATCGGTGCGATGACCAGGCTGTGATCGCCCGTCAGTCGCGACCGTAGATGTCGCGGGTGTAGATCTTCTGCTCGACGTCGGCGAGCAGGTCCGTACGACGGTTCGCCACGATGACGTCCGAGACCTCCTTGAACTCGTCGAGGTCCCGGATGATGCGCGAGTGGAAGAAGTCGTCGCCCTCGAGCGTCGGCTCGTAGACGACCACCTCGACGCCACGGGCCTTGATCCGCTTCATCACGCCCTGGATCGACGACATCCGGTAGTTGTCGGAGCCCGCCTTCATGATCAGCCGGTAGATCCCGACGGTCCTCGGCCTGCGCCGCATGATGTCGTTCGCGATGAAGTCCTTGCGCGTGGTGTTGGCCTCGACGATGGCGCTGATCAGGTTCTGCGGCACGTAGCGGTAGTTGGCCTGCAGCTGCTTGGTGTCCTTGGGCAGGCAGTAGCCCCCGTAGCCGAAGCTCGGGTTGTTGTAGTGGTTGCCGATCCGGGGATCGAGCCCGATGCCGTCGATGATCTGCGCAGTGTCGAGGCCGTAGCTCGCGGCGTACGTGTCGAGCTCGTTGAAGAAGGCGACCCGGAGCGCGAGGTAGGTGTTGGCGAAGAGCTTGATCCCCTCCGCCTCGGTCGAGTCCGTGAGGAGCACCGGGATGTCGGTCGCCTCGGCGCCCTCCACCAGCAGCTCGGCGAACATCTTGCCGACCGCGCTCCGGTCCCCGACCACGATCCGCGACGGGTGCAGGTTGTCGTAGAGCGCGCGCCCCTCGCGGAGGAACTCCGGGCTGAAGATGATGACCGCGTCGGGGTGCTTCGCCCGGATGCTCGCGGTGAAGCCGACCGGCACGGTCGACTTGATGACCATGGTCGCGGCCGGGGCAACGGCCAGGACGTCGCGGACGACCGTCTCGACCGACGAGGTGTCGAAGTAGTTGGTGACCGGGTCGTAGTCCGTCGGCGTCGCGATCACGACCAGGTCGACCCCGGCGTACGCCTCGGCCTTGTCCAAGGTGGCCGTCAGGCGCAGCTCGCGCGTGGCGAGGTAGTCCTCGAGCTCGGGGTCCTCGATCGGGCACTCGCGCCGGTTGACCATCGCGACCCGCGTCGGGTCGAGGTCCAGGGCGTGCACGTCGTGGTGCTGCGCGAGGATGACAGCGTTGGAGAGGCCCACGTAGCCGATGCCGGCGACAGCGATCTTCACGATGGGAGCCTACGGCGCAGAAGGGCGCGAACTGTCCACGCCACGAACGTTTCACCTGACCGTCACACGAGGCCGTAAAGTGAACCACCTCACTCCACTTCGATCACGCTTCGTCGTCGCGGCAGCCCCGTGGCTACGATGTGGGCTGCTGTCCCGAGGAGAGGTCCCCCGTACGTCATGACCGATACCCATGCCGACTACCAGCTGAGTCAGCTCGACCAGCTGGAGGCGGAGTCGATCCACATCTTCCGTGAGGTCGCCGCAGAGTTCGAGAAGCCCGTCCTGATGTTCTCGGGCGGCAAGGACTCCATCGTGATGCTCCGGCTCGCCGAGAAGGCGTTCTACCCGGCGAAGATCCCGTTCCCCGTGCTCCAGGTCGACACCGGACTGGACTTCCCGGAGGTCCTCGCGACCCGCGACAACTGGGTCAACCGCCTCGGCGTCCGCCTGGTCGTCGCGAGCATCGACGACGCGATCGCCAACGGCGTCGTCGTCGACGACGGCAAGACCTCGCGCAACCGGATGCAGATCGCCACCTTGCTCAACGCCATCGAGGAGAACGGCTTCACCGCCGCCTTCGGCGGCGGTCGTCGTGACGAGGAGAAGGCCCGCGCCAAGGAGCGCGTCTACTCCCACCGCGACGAGTTCGGCCAGTGGGACCCCAAGATGCAGCGGCCCGAGCTGTGGAGCCTCTACAACGGTCGCCTGCACGAGGGCGAGCACATGCGGATCTTCCCGATCAGCAACTGGACCGAGCTCGACATCTGGGACTACATCGGCCGTGAGGGCATCGAGATCCCCGACATCTACTTCTCGCACCAGCGCCGCGTGTTCGAGCGCGACGGCATGCTGATGAGCGAGACCCCGCTCAACCCGATGCGGCCTGGCGAGGTCGCCGAGGAGCGCACCGTCCGCTTCCGCACCTGTGGCGACATCACCCTCACCGGGTGCGTGGAGTCGACCGCGGCGACCATTCCCGAGATCATCGCCGAGATCTCCATCGCCAAGCTCACCGAGCGCGGCGCCACCCGTGGCGACGACCGGTTCTCCGAGGCCGCCATGGAGGACCGCAAGAAGGAGGGCTACTTCTGATGGCCGAGACCGTTCAGCCCACCAACATGGACCTGCTCCGCTTCGCGACGGCAGGCTCCGTCGACGACGGCAAGTCGACGCTCATCGGCCGCCTGCTCCTCGACTCCAAGTCGATCTTCGAGGACCAGCTGGAGGCCGTCGAGGCGACGAGCCAGTCCAAGGGCTACGACTACACCGACCTCGCGCTGCTGACCGACGGTCTGCGCTCCGAGCGGGAGCAGGGCATCACCATCGATGTCGCCTACCGCTACTTCGCGACCCCGGCCCGCAAGTTCATCATCGCCGACACCCCGGGCCACGTGCAGTACACCCGCAACATGGTCACCGGCGCCTCCACGGCGGACCTCGGATTGGTCCTCGTCGACGCCCGCCAGGGCCTGACCGAGCAGTCACGCCGTCACGCGGTGCTGCTGTCGCTGCTCCGCGTCCCTCACCTCGTGCTCGCGATCAACAAGATGGACCTGGTCGACTTCGACGAGGCGGTCTACGAGAAGATCCACGCCGAGTTCTCGTCGTTCGCGACCAAGCTCAACATCCCGGACCTCGAGGTGATCCCGATCTCGGCGCTGGCCGGCGACAACGTCGTCAACCGGTCCGAGAACATGCCGTGGTACTCCGGTCCCACGCTCATGCACCACCTCGAGCACGTCCACGTGGCCTCTGACCGCGACCTCCAGGACGTGCGCTTCCCGGTGCAGTACGTCGTGCGCCCGAAGTCCGACGAGCACCACGACTACCGCGGCTACGGCGGCATGGTCGCGGGTGGCGTCCTCAAGCCCGGCGACGAGGTCGTCGTCCTGCCGTCGGGGATGACGTCGAAGATCGCCGGCATCGACCTCTTCGACAAGGAGATCAGCGAGGCGTTCCCGCCGATGTCGGTGACCGTCCGTCTCGAGGACGACGTCGACGTGTCGCGCGGCGACATGATCGCCCGGGTCAACAACGCTCCCAAGCCGTCGCAGGACATCGACGCGATGATCTGCTGGATGACCAACGAGCCCCTGCGTCCGCGTCAGAAGCTCGCGATCAAGCACACCACGCGTTCCGCGCGGGCGCTGGTCAAGGACATCCAGTACCGCCTCGACGTCAACACCCTGCACCGCGACCAGGACACCAAGGAGCTCGGTCTCAACGAGATCGGTCGCGTCCAGCTGCGCACCACCGTGCCGCTGCTGTGCGACCCCTACTCGAAGAACCGCACCACCGGCTCGTTCATCCTGATCGACGAGGCCACTGGCGTCACTGTCGGCGCTGGCATGATCAACGGCTGACGTCACCGGAGCGGAACTTACTTCATTGCCCCATACTCACACTCTGCCTTCGATTGTGCTTGATGCACTGAAGCCCGTCTCATTGGGCCACCTGCCGGTTCAACTCGACGGCGCATTTGGCGTTGGTCTGGCCATCGGCTGGCAGTTATGCACAAAAAACGATTCCAAGAGCGGCCTCAATCAAGACTTCACAAAGAGACCCACCGTTCGTCCAGCGGACTGCCTAAGGGTGTGTGCAGCGATCACGGACATGTTGCTCCGGGCGCGTCCTCGGCACCTGCCGCATGCGGGCATCCTTGCCCGGTCACTTCCCTTGCGTCGGCGTCGTGCAATCCCTCCTAGCTCGCTCGAACAAGCGGAGAGAAGGCCAACCGAATAAGTGACTATCAACCGGACCGACAGCCCGTGCGTGCAGGCTCACAACGACGCGTGGCGCTCCGCCCGTTCGATCGCCCCAAGCCAGCGGGGACGAACGGCGTCTTCGCTGTAATTCGCCAGAAATCGCGCCCGGGCCGAAGCGCTCATCTGGCGCCGTAGCCCGGCATCGGACGCTAGGCGTCTGATTGCGTCAGCCATTGCGTCGACATCATCTGGCGGGACTGTCATCCCACCAGAACCAACGATTTCCTTCAGGTCCGAGACATCGGAGGCGATCACGGGTATCCCGAGCGCCAACGCGTCGAACACTTTAGCAGGAACTTGCGCGGCTGCAGACCGGCTATGACGCTGAGGAAGAACGATCAAGTCTGCTGCAATTAGCGTACTCGGAAGCTCCTCGATCGATGTCGGCGGCAAAGGCCGCGTTCGAATCGACCGACCTAAGCCGGAATCGCCTCCGAACGGCGCGGCCAACAAGAGATCGGAACGCCCCGTGCGGGTCATGGCTTCGGCGATGAGATCAACGCCCTTGTGCTTCATGACTGTGCCAAGAAACATAATTACCACGTCACTATCAGTAACGTCGAGCCGTGCCCGCGCTGCAAGCCTGTCCAGACGAGAAGGATCGAAGACGTCGGCGTTTCGAGCATGCGGAATGATCTCACCGCCGAAACGCCGCTGAAGCCACGTTGACGACACCGTAATCCCGTTGGCTAGTGGAATGCGGCGCTGCGCCGCCAGAGTGCGGTAGACGTTTCGAGGAGATGACACCGCAACAAGGTGTTTCGCCATGCGTGCCGGGTAGTCATAAAAGAAGGCCATCTCCCAGTCGTCGACATCCGCAACAACTGGTCGGGGTTTCGCCGCAGACGCGTGCAGTGCAAGCGTGAGGCTGTCACGCCGCGGCTTGACAGCGACGAGAATGTCGCCGTCGATAGCTTCAATCCATCGGCGTTGATCACCCTGATCCAGCATTCGGATAGCCGATCCCCCTCCGTCCGCAAGCGGAGCCCAGATATCGCCAGATAATGCCGGACCAACGATCGTTGCCGAATATTCAGGTTCGCTAAGACGGGCGAGAACCCATGCGCGCCCAAGCGCGTTATTGGAAATATCGTGACACAAGATCGTGATCTTCTTCAACGAGAATACTTCCTTCTAGACTTACCGTCGCCTGCATCCATGGGACGTCCGAGGACCTCGCGCAGCACTTGGTAAACTTCGCCCACTTCCAACCTGAACGTTGGAATAGCGAGCAGCAGCAAACTCGCAAGGCCGGTAGCAACATAGGAAAAGGTGAGCGTGGCCAGTCCGGAGAAATCCATCAGACATTCAAGGACCTCTCGAGCGACAGTACCGATCGCCATCAAGAGACCGAAGTAGAACAGCCGACGCACGGAGGGAATCATAAGGTCGCGCGACGAGATTCCGATACGTCTACATCCGACCGTGCCGACTAGAAGCCAGTTTGCCACTAGACCGATGCTGTAAAGCAGCGCCACAGCGCCCTGCCCACGCTCACCTGCTACGAAGAAGAGTGGAACGAGAACCACCCAAATCGCCAGTTCACACAACCATAATGTCGCCAGCCGATTCTTTTGAATAAAAAGCCAGAAGAAGGCGTAGCCGGCGACTTGAAATAGGCCACCCACTGCCAGAATCTGGAGTGTGCCGCCACCCGCGGTCCATGCGACGCCGAACAGGATCTCTATAAGCGGCGCGCCTCCGACGCCGAGGAGGACAAGCAACGGCATGAGTATGTACGCGAGCAACTGCTGGATCCTACCCAGCGCGACAACGAGGTCATCATCACCTCTAGTGCGCGCGAGCATCGGGACCGCGACTCGTGTGAGCGGCGAGGCAAGTTGAACCAGCGGGATGGACGCCAGCATAAACGCCCGCGAGTACACGCCAACCGCCGTTGCTCCGAGCGCACGACCGACTGCCGCAGGCCCAGAGTTTACCGCCACGTAATTGGTTGCCTGCGCCGCGAGAGTCGTAGCACCTAACTGGAGGTGACCACGCACATCCCGCAAGTTCAACTTGCTCCGAGGCAGATAGCGACTGGCCGCAGAAAGAACAGCTAAGAGACACACAGCAGCAGACAACTGTTGGTAGACAACCGACCAATAGTGCGCTCCGAGCGAGGCTGCGACGACGGCCACTGCTAACCCAACCGCCTGACTCAGAACATCTGCAGACGCGAGCCAGCGATAATTCATCTGGGTAGCCAATTCCGCCCTGAACTGCGGCGCAAGGCTCACCATGAACGTGCTCAGCGCAAGCCAGTGAGTGACGGATTCGAGCGAGGGTTGGTCATAAAAGGCAGCGATCACGGGCGCCAACGCCCACACGCAAGCGGCGATGATCGCGGCGAGGGCAAGGTTGAGGTAAAAGATCTGATCCCGAATCCTGCGATCGAGGTCTTGTTCACGCATGATCGACATCGACAGTCCGAAGTCACTCAGGACGGATGCGACTCCAACGAAGGCCGTGGCCATCACCACCACGCCGATGTCGCTGGGAGCGAGTAGCCGAGCGAGTACCACCAGGCTGCATAGTTGGATGGCGCCCCGCAGGAGTTGCCCGATCGCCAGAGCGACCCCTCCCCGCATCGCGCGGCGACGCACATCTGCCACCGTCATCGGTTCAATCCACATCCGGGCAGTGAGCAGCGAGAATACTCGCTCGAAACCTCTCTGGACCCGCCAGTCGCCGGGCCCATGCTTGAGCGGACTCAGCCTTCCTCTCGTACTCTCTAGGAGTGATCAGCACGTCCTTCACTGCCCGTGCGAACTCGTCTTGGTCGGACTTGAGACCGGCGTATAGCACTTCAGAGCCAATCCCTTCCGCGCCTACTGGAGTAGCGACGACCGGAATTCCCCAAAGCATGGCGGTAAGGGTCTTAAACTTCACGCCAGCACCAAGACGCATCGGGACCAAAGCGACGCTTGCACTTCGGTATTGGGCGTCGAGGTGTCGCAGGTAACCGGTTGCGGACACTCCTTTCCGAAGATGGGTTGCGGTATTGTTCAGGTACCGGTCGCTGCCAGCTCCAACAAGGACGAGCTCGGCATCGGGCACATCTTGCAGAACCAGCGGCCATATACGTGCGAGCAGCCAGTCAGCTGCGTCGATGTTCTCATGACGTACGAATGTGGCCACGAATATTGCACGCCCGGGTGTTGCGCGGCGAGGTGCGTCCATCCCTGGCTCGTATAGCGGGGGGAATACTACCGACACCGTACGGTCGGGTGCGAGTTCACGAACGAGGGCCGCGTCCTTATCGCTGAATGTCATGACGACGTCAACTCCGCGCAACAGGCGCGACTCTCGACTTTTCACAAACTTGTACCGCGCCAAGTGAAATGGACGGCTCACTATGCTCACCGCTGCAAGTTTTCGCGCATACCTCTGGGTCAGCACATCGTGTGCTACGACAACCGTCCGCTTCTGATGTGCACTTGACGGCAGGTGACGCCGAATACATGCCATCTCGACCCACTGAAATTCGATGACGTCGGCCGCTGCTACCAGCGCCTTCAAAGCGTCGGACTTCTTAATCGAAGCTCTGATTCCGACGGGTAGGGTCAAGGGCGCGACTCTATTCTGGACTTTACGCACTAACCTAAACAGGTAAGATCCGAAGAGCCGCCCGAACCCCAGAAGGAAAGGCTCATAGTCCAACTCGCCGACGCTTATCGCATGCCGATTTCGGGGGGAATCAATAGAGACGACCGAAACATTCGCGTCCGAAGCGACGGCGCGTACAGACCGCAGGACGTACTCGCCGCCAGCGTGATCAATTCCCTCAAACGGCAGGCAAAGTGAGAAGACGAGCAAGTTGTAACTAGCCATTTAGGAAGACCGCCCTTCCGGCCTGCGGGGCCCGCGGACCGATCTCTCCAACGCGCCTACACTGCTGAGCGACTTTTCCCTCATCGCCGGCAGAGAGGAAACCACGGCTCCAAGACTCCACCCAAAGAGCAGAGCGAATCGATCAAGCGTGAGTAGATGAGGAAAGAACCAATATCCGGGTAGGCATCCGATAAGAACGGCGGATCCAAAGAGCGCCCAAGGCGGTGCTCCGCCCTGATCCCGGCGAGCGAGCACCGATAAAGCGCATACGACTGAGTATGCAATCAGGCCGAGTATGCCTAGCAGTCCAACTATACCGAAATGGAGCCATGCATACAGAAACTCGTTGTGAACATATAGAAGATCCCCCTGTTGAACAACAAATCCGACTGTTGGTCGTGCGCGAACGCCTACGCCCTCGACCGGGCTCGTCAACACCAGGTGCATGCCAGCCTGGTTGTCACGGAGATGGCTTAGTGTGGACGTGTCCGCCGAATCATTGCCTAGGACTCCGTCGATCGCCCCGCCGATCGAGCCAGTGATGTCCTGCATCGCCGATGGAAGAGCATATATCGCAATGACGAACGACACTGCGACTACGGCGCCGATTCTCAGATATGCGGACGCACGACGAGCCGCGACAAGTCCGAGGATCAGAACTAGCACTACTCCGACAAGCGACGCACGGCGAACTGACACGCCCCCGAGCACCATCGCTCCAACAAGGGCGACATTTCGAATCCAGGGTTTGCTCGAACGATCAAAGGCCGCCACTGTAGCCGCTCCGCCAGC
Organism: Nocardioides pollutisoli; assembly: GCF_040045055.1. Taxonomy (NCBI): domain Bacteria; kingdom Bacillati; phylum Actinomycetota; class Actinomycetes; order Propionibacteriales; family Nocardioidaceae; genus Nocardioides; species Nocardioides pollutisoli. Next base: position 2,252,441 of record NZ_JBDZDU010000001.1, on the reverse strand, counting down.
AATTAGCAGCGGCACGGAATCGTAGAACGCAATCGGAATTTCGCCGTCATGCTGTGGCCCCTGGCCGGCCGCCAGCACGGTCACGCCCACCATGGCCTTGGCAATCACTAGGCCATAGAGCACGAGCCGAAAGCTCTGCCGCGAATCACGCGAATCGTTCGCTGAAAGCCAGCATGCTGACAGGTAGGCCGCAAGTAGAAGGACGAGGGTTTGGATGCTCGCCAGGTCATCGCGCATCGCGTCTCCTTGGCTTGCACCCAGGATAATTACCCAACTGATCAGGCACACCACCCCAATCGCGATTGCGCCGCTGCCGGTCTTTCGCGCCGAGGACCAACACATGAGGATCAGTGCGACTGACAGCGCGGTGACCGCTGGCACGCCCACGTTCGTGTCTGCGTAGTACCAGTTTGCCCCTGTCGATACGAGAGGGCCGGTGTCATTCAGGTGTCCGCCAGGGACAAGTTCCTGCTCGACCAAGACGACGAAGGCCAGCACAGCGTACGGACGCACCTTCGGCGCGGCGACCAAAAGCGCTGCGAGAAGCCCAGCCACGATCGTCGGTGTCACGTGCTCACCTCGGTCCGGCGGCAGGTTGTCGAACCCTAGTGCGCATCCGACTCGGTACGCTCATCAATTTCTGGAGTGCCTTGCGGGGAAGTAAACCCGCGAAACCGACTACCAACGCTTGACTAGACGGAACCTGTCGGCACCTCCACAACTCGGCAAGCGCTTTGCTTACCCCGGACAAGGACCGTGCGTTGAGGGCATACCGCAGCACTTGAGCAGCAATGAAGTCGGCATACGCCTGGTGGGTGAGATGCGGACGGGCGCTCTGTGAGGCCCAGTGGAGCGAGGACCTCCAGTCTGGGCTGGCGGAAATTGACCCCAGGGATCCCAGGTGGACGGTCACTAGATCCTCAGGATGGTGAATGACATCGACATTCGGTCGCGAGCCTGCGCGAAGTAACCAGTCCCAGTCCTGGTGTCGCGGAATTCGTCGCCATTCGACCTCCAGGCATAGCGAGCGGCTCGCTAACAACGTCGACGTGTATAGCGAGGCGCGTTTGACCGACGGAGCTCGGCATAGGAAAAGATACTCGCCCACGCTCTGACCGGGGCCTATGACGCGCTCTGGGACACCTTCGACAAGTCGATCAGTGCCGTCGAATGAGTGCCGCAAGCGGCACGAGATTATGGGTTCTCGACCACCAATCCGACCCTCCTCGGCAAGCGCAAGTTGCTTGCGCAACTTCTGCGGGGACCACACGTCGTCGTCGTCGAGGAACGCGATCCACTGGCCTCGCGCAGCGGCGACACCAGCGGAGCGCTGGCCTACCCCGGGAATCGGTCTCACAATGCGTATCTCAGTGGCGCCTGCGGCCTTCTGGACCGTATCGAGCGATATTCCTTCTGTGGAGTCGTCGACGACGATGATCTCAATAAACTCTCGAACGTCTTGGGCCGCAACCGACGCAACGGCGGCGAGAAACGAAACGGGCCTCATTCCAGCCGTAGGAATCACAATTGAGATGGTTGGGGACGTCATTCGAGGTTCTGACTTATAACAATCGAGGCGGGAACGGGCTTATACCCGGACTGCCCACTGGTGGTTAATATCGCTGCTATACGTCAAGTCCACTCGCCCCGCACCGACGAATTCCCTCACGGCCCGGCAGACTCCATGGTGTCGATGGTCCGGGTTAGATTGCCAGTCGTCGCCCGCGATGACCCCACCGTCTTTGACCTTGCGCACAAGAAGCTCCAACTCCTGAACTGTGTGGTCATACATGTGCGAGGAGTCAAGGTAGACCCAATCGAGCGCGTTGTCGTCCAAGGCAGCCAGGAAGTCGCGATCATCCGCGATGACAAGTTCCGCCGTTCCGCACTCGAGATGCGGCCGGATTCGCCTGACGACGCGGCTCACTGCATTCACCGTCGACTGGTCGCCGGCAGCCCATTCCCAGCGCGGTTCGAGGAGGTACCAGGGGTCAACTACGTACAACTTCTCAGGCGAGAGCCAGTCGATTAGGTGCGGAGTCAAGTGACCCTTGTGTACACCGAGCTCAGCACCAACCCCCCCATGGGGAACAATCTGCTTCAATACGTCCTTCCGCGCACGGTTCTTTCGCGCCTCGTAGGCGCTCTGCGCAGTTTCAGATCTCCGCACAACCGTACGCACACGGCCCTTGACGTTCACGATCCTCCTTCTCGTACCGCCAACCAGCCTTTTACCCGCGCGGGCAGATGTCCGACGTGCCGTAAGATCGGCCCTGACTGACAAACTGGCCCATCGTTCCCAGGTACCAGGGTTCCGACGGCCTACAGCATACGCGTCGTAGGGAGAGCCTCGCGGCCGCTGACCGAGGATTATGATCTAGTGATCGGTCCCGGCAGCCGGGCGGCCAACCCGGCGGCTTCCGAAGTCCATAAGGAACTCGCCTTTCCCAACGAGAGTTCGGCTGATCCACTCGCGCCGTTGTTTGCGCTGAAGCGGAGGTTCCGAAAGCACAGGTGAGCAGGCGGGCCGCGAAGTCCCTGGCGGTCGCTCGAGCCGCTCGCCGGCAGGATCGGCGTAGCGTGGGTGAGCGTCCAGATGGCGACCAGCGTTCCGGAGCGGATTTTCGAAAGACATCGGCACATCCCAACCCCGCGGGATAGACACCGGAGGCATGCGTCATCCAAGACGTCGGCGCTCGCTCCCGCCTGAGCGACGTTCTTCGCAGACCTCGACTTCCCGCTCAAGTTTTCCACCAATCGCACGACGCCAGGTCCCCCCGGTGAAGGCGCGGAGCGACCCTCTCCCCGACACGGCGCGAGCGCGTTAGGAAGGACGGAGCCTCCCGGCCCGGGTCGACCTGGCCCGAGATTCTGGCGTTCGCGCCCATTGTGGTCCAACGGAGGGACTCAGACCGGGGTGTGCGGAGCCGGCCGGCGAGGCCTCCGCCTCGACGGGATCGACGCAGGGATGCGAGTAGTTCAGGCGCGGTCTACGGCGACGAAGAGTCGATCGGAGACACCCACGTTCGCCTTAGGTAGCCGGCCGGCGCGCTCGGCGAGGCCGCGCATGCAATCTGGTCCCTTCACATCATCGCGACGAACGCGCGAGTCGAGAGGTCCGGGTTGGTCTTGGCTCACGAGATTCGAGCTCGGGTCGAGACCTTGCCGGTGCGTGACGGGACCGACTTCCCAGGCAGTGCTCACGCCCGCTGTGCTGTAGGAACGATCCCTCGACTAGAATCGCAGGAATCGAAAGAGGGGGTGCCGGGTGGAGTTGCGTGATTACCTGCGCGTGGTCCGGCGCCGTTGGCTGATCATCGCTGCAACAACGTTGTTCGTTCTCGCGGCGGCTGCGGCCTACACCTTCACGGCGACGCCGCAGTACCAGTCGACCGCACGGTTGTTCGTGACGACCCAATCGAGCGACACTGGCTCGGACCTTAATCAAGGTGGACAGTTTTCCGCACAGCGAGTCACCTCGTATGCGGACCTCGTCAAGAGTCGCGAGCTTGCGGCGACGGTCGCGAGCGACCTGAATCTCAAAGTGCCGGCCGAGGAGCTATCAGACCAGGTCTCGGCAACGGTCGTGCCTGAGACGGTCAACCTCGAGGTGTCGGCGACGGATCCCAGCCCTCGTCAGGCCCAAGCGATCGCCCAGGACTACGCCGACAGCTTGGTCGACCTGGTCCAAAAGCTCGAGACGCCCGCTGGCGAGACCAAGGCGCCCATCAAGGCGACCATCGTTGACTCCGCGACGTTTCCCACCGATCCGGTCTCACCCAAGCCTCTGCGCAACCTTGCCCTTGCCCTGGTGCTCGGGTTGATTCTCGGAGTGGCGCTAGCGCTCCTCCGGGACCTGCTCGACACGACCATCAAGTCGACGCACGACCTCGAAGCGGCGACCGCGGCTCCGGTGCTCGGCGGAATTAGCTACGACCCTGCCACCCGGCAGCGGCCGTTGGTCACTGCCCTCGAGCCCCACGCTCCTCGCGTCGAGGCGTTCCGGGTCCTCCGGACGAACCTGCAGTTCGTCGAGGTCGACAATCCCGACAAGGTCTTCGTCGTCACATCGGCACTGCCCGAGGAAGGCAAGTCGACGACATCGCTCAACCTCGCGATCACCATGGCGCAGGCCGGTCACCGTACGCTGCTCGTCGAGGGTGATCTGCGCCGTCCGAAGGCCAGCCACGCACTCGGTCTCGACCACGCGGTCGGAGTCACGACCGTTCTCCTCGGCAGGGTCGCACTCGAGGATGCCATCCAGAAGCATGCCGACAGCGACCTCGAGGTCTTGGCCAGCGGGGCGATCCCCCCGAACCCGGCCGAGCTGCTCCAGTCCAACGCGATGGCCGACCTGCTCAAAAGGCTGCGGAGTGAGTACGACGTCGTGATCATCGACGCTCCCCCCTTGCTCCCGGTCACGGACGCGGCTCTGCTGTCGTCCCAGGCCGATGGTGCATTGTTGGTGGTGCGGTGGGGCAAGACCACCAAGGACCAGCTAGCTCAGGCCGTCGAGCGGCTGCGGCAGGTCGACGCGAGTCCCGTCGGCATCGTTCTCAACATGGTCCCGAACAAGCGCCGCAGCTCCGGTTACGGGTACGGGTACGGGTACGGGTATGGGTACGGCTACGGCCCACTGGCACCGAACGACACGAAGGGTCGGAAGCGGCGCTCGCGGTAGCCCCAGTCTTGCCCCTTCGCGCTCTCAGCCTGACTAGCCGCAGGCGCTGGCGACCTGGGACGAGGACTGCCCCGCCTCGATCGACGGCGTGACCGACACGGTCGTGGGGCCTGTTTGACCCGAGCCGGTCTTCATCCGCCAGGTGACGTGCACCTTCTGCTGAGGCTTCAGCAAAAGCGACACCGTGGTCAGCTGACGGCCTCGATCAACCACTGCTGCGGACGGAATCGGACGGCCGTTGATCATGAGTCCCGAGATGGACCCACCGACCGGGCCGTAGAGATAGGCGATCACGAACTGCGAACCGGGCTTGGGGCCAAAGACTCCACCCCCGGTGACGTAGCGCGGGAGCGAGGCAGCGTCGGGTGGTGCGTCCGAGACGAAGGTGGCGTCTCCGGCCAGACCCTGCACCCCGTTGGTGCAGTAGGTAGAGCTGACGTTGACGTCGTAGCGCAGGTAGTAGGACATCTTGGCGGCGGTGCCGTCGTTGACGTACACACCGACCTGGGGATCAGCGTTCGGGTCCGTCACGAGGTCGCCAGCGACAGCAGTCGTGGCGATCGTGTCCTGCACCTGCGGATCGAAGGAGTGGGCGTAGATGCGGTGCTCGCGGACTCCGCGAGTCAGGGCACTCACCAGGTCCTGGGGCGACTCCACCCCCTGGGAGACCTTGTCGAAAACCGCTCGTGCGACCGCGCGGAAGTATCGGTCCTGGGCAGCCGGCGCGGGGTAGCGCAGGTAGACCTGGTGGAGCAGCTCGTCGACGGCGTTGTCGGCGGTCAGAGTCATGTCGCCCACCTGGACCGACCCCGTGGCACCGAGAAGATAGGAGATCGCGACCGGATCGATCGAGAGCACGCCGTCAATGTCTCCGGGGTAGACCTGCTCCCAGCGCGTCTTCCAGAGGTCAGCTGCGCGGGCGAAGTCCGGTTGGAGGTTCGCATCGAGGAAGTAGGTGCCCAGGATCGTGCCGTACGTCTTGCGCTCGGCCACGCTCAGCGGGAGAACAGGCTTTGCCGTCTTGCCGAACGTGTTGGCAGCGACCTGACGGGTCATCTCGACCTTGCCGTGGTCGGCCGAAACCAAGGAGACAGCTCCAGGTAGGCCACCGGTGGCACGGATCTCGGCGTTGTTCTGGAAGACGAGCAGGTAGTTCTGAGCACTGTCCTCGCCGAGCATGGCAGGCATCACCCGCAGGGCGGTCTGAGCGCTCGAGAGCAGGTCGGCTGCGTCCGCGACCTGGCCGGCGAGCTCGCGATACTTGCTGCGGAGCCGCTCGACGTATCCGGACGGGTCTTCCGCGTCGAGCTGAGTCTGAGCCTTCTCGAAAGCCGCCCTACCCTGGGCGACCGGCCCTTGAAGAGCCACCAGCGCCGGGACGTCGAGCCGGCCAGCACTCGGCACGACGCCGTCGAGGTCGTCGGAGGTCTGGATCAGTGGCTCGACGCCGTCGCGGCTGAGGTCCGCGGCCACGTCGCTTACAACCTGGACACCGCGGGCGTCGTCGCCGAACACGGGCAGATGCGTCAGCAATGACCACGTGTGCCCATCGGCGCGGCTCGCGGCCGCGGAGCTGTGCTGCTTCAGGCTCGCCAGAGCGGCGTCAGTCTGCTGGTCGTTGCCATCAACCACGGCGGTGCGGAGCGCTGACGCGTCATCGACCGCTGCGTTGAGGTCCCGATTGACCTGGAAGACCTGCCAACCCGCCCACGCTGCGGCCACCAGGACGAACCCGAGCAGGACCCACACGGCTGTCCACACTCTGCGCCTACGCACGGCGACAACCTACCGACATCGGCAACTCTCCGTCTTCGTGACACGACGCGAAACGGGGCCCCAGCACCGCTGGGACCCCGTTCGGTTCGATCAGAGGTTTGCGCTCACTTCACGGTGAACCTGAAGACATCCTTCGAGTTCTTGAGACGCGGGTTCTTGGGGTTGAACTTGACCACGGCCTTGTACTTGCCCTTCTTCTGGAACTTCGGTCCCTTGAAGTGCACCTTGCCGTGGTCCTTTTTCGTGACCTTGATCTTGATCTTCTTGTCCTGGGGCGCGGCACTCTTCGCCGCAGTCCGGGCCAAGGAGCCTACGTAGCTGAACGTAATGGTGACCTCGCCGACCGGCGGTGCGCTGCCGAAGACGTCAAGGTTAATAACGCCCTTGATCGGCTCGCCCGGCTCGATGGTCGCAGGCGTGTTCGTGTCAACCCCGGTCGTCCCGCACGGCGGGTACCCGGCTCCACACTGATCGGCAAGCGCGGCCTGGTTGGCCCCAGAGACCGCCACCAAGCCGGCGGAGAGCGCCAAGGCTAGCGCGAGGCCGGAAAGCAGTTTTTTCATTGGGATCCCCCAGTTGATCTTTGACTGATATGACCATGTAAACACACACTTCGAGGGAACAGCACCCCCGCGGCCTCCCCGCAGGCAGGATCGGCGCCGAAATTTACGTCACTGTCACGTAGCGCCCGCACGATCTTCTACGGAGAAACCTTCCCGTCAGATGGCAACGACCACGTCGGCAACTGAGCCGACCGACGCTACGACCTTCTTGTCCACCGGTTCTGCCTTCGGGGCCAGTGTGCGGAGCGTCCACTCACCGTCACCGGCGAAGAACCGGAAGTGCCCGGTCGCCGAAGTCGGGACCTCGGCGGTGAACTCGCCGGTGCGGTCGAGCAGACGCACGTAGGCGTTGCCGACGGGCTCGCCGTCACGGGTCACCTGGCCCTGGACGATCGCTTCCTTCTTCACGTCGATGCCGTCGAGGCTGAGACCGCCCTCGGTCGCGCCGCACATCAGGCTTCGCCCGGCTCGTCGCCGACCGCGACCGGCACGCCCACCAGGGAGCCGTACTCGGTCCACGAGCCGTCGTAGTTCTTGACGCTCTGGTGACCGAGCAGCTCCTTCAGCACGAACCAGGTGTGCGAGGACCGCTCACCGATCCGGCAGAGCGCGATGGTCTCCTTGGAGTCGTCGAGTCCAGCCTCGGCGTAGAGCGCCTTCAGCTCGTCGTCGGACTTGAAGGTGCCGTCGTCGTTGGCCGCCTTGCTCCACGGGACGTTGATCGAGGTCGGCACGTGGCCGGCGCGCTGAGCCTGCTCCTGCGGGAGGTGGGCCGGGGCGAGCAGCCGACCGGCGTACTCGTCGGGGCTGCGCACGTCGACCAGGTTCTTCACGCCAATCGCGGCGACGGTGTCGTCACGGAAGGCACGGATCGACTGGTCCTGGTCCTTCGCGACGTACGACGTGGCCGCGCGCGACGGCAGCTCGTCGGTGAGCTCGCGGGAGTCGAGCTCCCACTTCTTGCGGCCGCCGTCGAGGAGCTTGACGTCCTGGTGGCCGTAGAGCTTGAAGTACCAGTAGGCGTAGGCGGCGAACCAGTTGTTGTTGCCGCCGTAGAGGACGACGGTGTCGTCGTTGGACACACCGCGCTCGGAGAGCAGGGCCGAGAACTGGTCCTTGTTGACGAAGTCGCGGCGGACCTGGTCCTGGAGGTCGGTCGTCCAGTCGAGCTTGATGGCGCCCTGGATGTGGCCCTTGTCGTAGGCGGTCGTGTCCTCGTCGACCTCGACGAGCACCACCTTCGGGTCATCGAGGTGCTCGGCCACCCACTGGGCGGTGACGAGGGAGTTCTCGCGGGTCATGGTTTCTACCTTTCTTGTGCAGCTCGGGCTGCGGGGTTTGTGGTGGAGCTTGCTACTTGGCTTAGGGGTTTCGAGACGGTTGCTAGCGCAACCTCCTCAACCACCGAGACGGCGGATCAGGAGGTACATCTCGCAGCCCAGGCAGAAGCGGAAGATGGCGTTGAGCAGGGCAGCGACCAGCGCGAACCCGACGGCGACGAACCCCACGACGTCCGCTCCCACCAGGAAGCCGGCCAGGCCGACGAGGGCGAAAACGAGGCCGACCGCCTGGGCGAACCTCGGCGGGGCCGGGTCCTCGAGCTCGTCCGGCGCGGCGAGCCGTGGACGGACCAGGGCCCGAAACAGCCAGGAGTACGGCGTGTGCTGGACGCCGCGAATCGCACCGACAGCGAAGAGCACGGCCTGGACCGCGAGCAGGACCGTCCCGACCGGGCTCGGCGACAGCAGCAGCACGGCGATCAGCACGACCGACGTGAGGGACGCAGCGAACTGCGGACCTCGCGGGTCGATGCCGGCAGCATTGCGCTGCGGCTGCACGGTGGTGGACATGTCTCTCCTGCGGACGGGGTGCGAGCGGACCGGAACGGTCACGCGGCGCCACTCAGCAGAGGGCAGACGGGCGCGACCGGATCAGCGCATTCGACACAGCGACGAGTGGACGCGGCAGTGGTCGACTGCGCGCCGCTTCGTGAGCCAGGTCGAGGACATGTCGATCAGACTAGGGAACGCCGAGCCCGCGCCGACAATCGACGTCTCAAGCTGCGAGACAGTTGTCCGCATCGTGGTCATCCCGCGCTCCCGAGAGCGGCCAGCACCTGGTCCTTGCGCGGCGCGCCGCTCGCGCGGGTCACCTCGTGACCGGTCGGGTCGAGCACGATCGTGGTCGGCGTCCGGAGGATCCCGAGAGCCCGCACGAGGTCGAGGTGGTGCTCGGCGTCGACCTCGAGGTGCTGCACTCCCGGGACGACCTCGGCGACCTCGGCGAGCGTCCGACGGGTGGCGCGGCAGGGTGCGCAGAAGGCGGACGAGAACTGGAGGAGGGTCGCCTTCTCTCCGAGCGCGGCGCCCGGGATCGCAGTGGTGACGTGGGACCAGAGGTCGCTCGTAGGGTCACCGGGTTTCGAGACGGGACTTCGTCCCTCCTCAACCAACGACTTCGTGCCGCGGAAGCGGCCGTCGGTGAGGGCCCGGTAGCCGCCGAAAGCCAGGGCTGCGACGACAGCCACGAGGACGACCCAGGCTCCGACGCTCATGACTCCGGAAACGGCAGATCGGACTCGGGCATTCCCCAGGGTGTGAAAATGTCCTGCCTCATGGGGACCTCAGAGCGCAGCCATCGCGCGCTGCTCGTCGCGCTGGTCGCCTACTCGGCCGCACTGGGCGTCGCACTGCTGGCACCGACGTCGGGGACACAGTCCCACATGGCTTCGTGGGTCGTGGACATCGGCAGGTCAGTGGGGTTCTCTCCGGAGACGGCGACGCAGGCGAGGGCTGAGTTCCTCTGCAACGCGCTCATCCTGGCGCCCGTCTCAGCGCTGGGGTCGCTGGTGTGGCCGCGGACGACGTGGCGGGACTGGACGGCCTACGCCTTCGTCATCGCGAGCCTGGTCGAACTCACCCAGGGGTTGCTGCTGCCTGACCGGACCGCGTCGTACGCCGACGTCGCGGCCAACACGCTCGGTGGGCTGGGAGGCGCGGTGGCGGTCGACGTCATCCGCAGGTTCCGGTCAAGCCGCCGACCGCGGAGTAGCTGAGCGACTGCGACGGGGCCGACGCCCAGGTCGACGAGCCGAAGATCGCCTGGACGGTGGCGACGCCAGCAACTCCACTGAAGGTGCGCATCAGTACGTCGGCTGGGACCGTCTCGACCATGCTGCCGCCCGCTCCGTAGTGGATCCGGTAGTCCGTCGCCCCGGGGACCGAGCTCCATCGGAGCGTGAGCGTGCCCAGGCCGAGCGGTCCGCACATGAGGTCGGGTGAGGTGAGCGCGACGGTGCTCATCCGGGAGCCCGCGACCGGAGCTGAGTCAGACCAGCCGCCCTTGGCTGCCCTCACGACGAGCGTGAGCTCCGTTGCCGCTGCGGCGACGGAGGCGGGTGCCGCGGACGGCAGCCCCACCTTCACGCAGACGTGCTCGCTGTCACCCGGGGAGAGGACGTGGCCTGCTCCGAGCGCCGGACCAGCGCAATCACCCAGACTCACGTCCGTAGCGAGCGCAGCAGCGAGGGCCTTCCCGTCGGGGTCGGTGCCGGAGACACCGACGACATAGCGCAACGGCACACTGCCCGCGTTGCTGACGACGACATCCGCCGATGCGCTCGAGCCGGGCACCATCCCGGACAGGTCGAGGGCGCTGGAACCGCTGACAGTGTCCTGGCCGTCAACGCGAACGTCGAGGGTGCCGCTCCGCATGGAGACACCCGCGATCGTCGTGGCGGACGTCCACCCGGCCTCGGTGACATGACCGAGCACCAGGACGAGAAGGACGAAGATCGCCACGACGATCGACAGCGCACGGGACCGATCAGGCATGAGCAGCTCCGGAAGGAGACACCGGCCGCGGCCTGCGCATGCGGTCACGGAGCGCGCCAAGCAGCATCACCAGGGCGTACAGGATGAGACCCCCAGCCACGACCAGCACCCCCGTCATCCGCTGATGACCCGTGAGAAGGTCCGTGAGATAGCCGATGTACGGCACGAAGTACCACCGTTGGCCGAGGATCTGTCCGGCATGGATGGCAGCCGGGTCGACGGCATCGTTCGCGTCGCCCTTGGTCTGGTAGACGGGCAGGCCCGCAGCATCGAATCCTTGGGCGACGATCCGGTGGGTGACCACGCTCGGGTCATCGGGTCGTGGCTGGAAGGTCACCACCGAGCCGACCTTGATGTCCGCCGGGTCGACCGGCCGCACGACCACCAGGGTGCCTGGGGGCATGGCGGGGCGCATCGACCCGGTGAGGACGGCGTACGGAGTGGCGCCGGCCAGCCGTGGGATCACCACGGCGGCCAGCGCCACGCCGACGGCCAGTGTCACCAGCATCACCTCGCAGGCGCGCCGGACCCCGTCGAAGATGGTCTCCGCACGCCGCTTCGCCGGCATCGTGAGCCTCCAGTCAGACCTGAGAGGCCGTGATCGTGATGGCGTTCAGGGTGGTGGCCAGATCCTGGCTGAGGTTGTCGAGGCCGGGGCCTGTGTCTGGCAGCGTCACCTCGACGTTCGCGGTGACCACTTGGCCGTCGACGACCGTTGCCGTGCTGCCGGACGAGACGCCACCCTGGACGAACTCGACGCTCGCATCCAGGGCATCCGCGAGACCGTTGCTGTTGGTGTACGTCGGCGCGCTCGCGCTGAGCTGCGCCTTGAGGTTCACACCGGCCGCCGACACCGTGAACGTGCAGGTGCGGCTCAGCAGGTCACCGGGCGAGAGCAAGTCCGTGGCCGGAACGAAGTCCCGGAGACTCTCCACACCGGTCACGAGGTTCTTGATCGTGATCTGCCAGTCACCACAACTGGGATTGCTCAGGCTCAGCTTGCCGCTCTTGATGGCGTCGCCTCCGACCGACCCGTCCGCGCTCCAGCTCGCGTGCGTTCCCCACGATCCGATCAACAGAAGTGCGGCGACTGACGCAGCGACTGTCCCCTTCGTTGACTTCCTCATCTGAGTCCCTCCCGACCCGTCCCGAGCATCGTCCTTCGATGTGATGGGCGTCATACCCGGCTCGAAGGAGAGCGCAACCACTGGTCTAGGAGGGCGTTTGGAGGTTCTGGTGACTGGATATACGAGCGCGCTCAGCCTCCGGCGAACGGCGGGAGGAACTCCACCGACGACCCCGGTGGGATGAGGACCGACGCCGGGTCCTCGGAGTTCACCGGCCGGTCGCCGACCAGGGTCGAGCAGATCTGCAGCACGTCGCCGAGGCGGGTGTCGTGGTGGAGGGCGAGCACTCGGCGTAGGACGTCCTCGAGCGTGATCGGGCCGTCAACCGGCAGGTCGTCTCCCGTGACACCAGCTGCTGACCGGGCCGACGCCCAGTAGTGCACGTGGATGACCTCGGTCTCATTTTGCTTGGAACCTTCCAATGCGACGGCCATGTTTCGATATTGTTCACGACGAGAGACCTAGGCCGAAGCCCAGCGTTGCGTTTCGGTCCCCGCCCCGTTCCGGGAGGAGACCAGTCATGAGCACGCTCCTGCTTCTTACCAGCGCCCTTCAGCCGTCTGCCGAGGTGCTTCCCGGCCTCGCGCTGCTCGGCCACCAGGTCAAGATCCTTCCCGCCGAGGGCAGCGCCCTCCTCGAGGCGCCCGACTCCGACCTGCTCCTCGTCGACGGTCGTCAGGACCTCGCGCATGCACGGGACCTGTGCCGCCTGATCCGCACCACCGGCACCGACGTGCCGGTCCTGCTGGTCTGCACCGAGGGCGGCCTGGCGGTCGTCAACCACGACTGGGGCATGGACGACGTCGTGCTGCACACGTGTGGCCCCGCCGAGCTCGAGGCGCGGATCAAGCTGGCGATCGGCCGGCTCAACGCCCGCCGCGAGGCGGACGACCCGGAGTCGCACGTCATCCGCAGCGGCGAGGTCGTCGTCGACGACGCGACCTACACCGCCAAGGTCAGCGGGCGCTCGCTCGACCTGACCTTCAAGGAGTTCGAGCTGCTCAAGTTCCTGGCCCAGCACCCGGGTCGGGTCTTCAGCCGCCAGCAGCTCCTGCAGGAGGTCTGGGGCTACGACTACTTCGGCGGCACCCGCACCGTCGACGTGCACGTCCGGCGCCTGCGCGCCAAGCTCGGCGTCGAGAACGAGACGCTGATCGGCACCGTCCGCAACGTCGGCTACCGCTTCGTGCTGCCGACCAAGGACCAGAAGGCGGTCGCCGCGGACGCCCGTGAGCCGGAGTCGGTCGAGCAGCGCGTCTGACCTGCCTAGGGTGGTCCGCGTGGACGACATCACGCGGATCGCCGAGGCAGCCGAAGAGACCGACGGCGCAGCTCCTCTCGACGAGGGGACCTGGCTCGCCCTGCGGAACCACCCCGACCAGGTCAGGTCGTGGGACCGCGACGCCGCGTTCAGCCTCGTCATCGGCGACGAGCTGAGCCTGGTGGTGCACCCCGACTCCCGCGGCCGGGGGGTGGGTGGCGAGCTCCTCGACGAGGTGCTGGCCTCGACCGAGGGCCCGTTGAGCGCCTGGTCGCACGGCGATCACCCCGCAGCGGCCGCACTGGCCAGCAGCCGCGGGTTTGACCGGGTCCGCGAGCTCTGGGTGATGCGCCGCCCGTCCTCGCGACCGTTGCCCCACCTCGACGTACGCCCCGAGATCACGGTGCGCGGCTACCACCCCACCGACGCCGACGAGGTGATCAGGGTCAACGCAGCAGCGTTCGCACACCACCCGGAGCAGGGCGCCATGGACGCGACCAATCTCGCCGAGCGGATGGCCGAACCGTGGTTCGACCCGGCCGGGCTGCTGCTGGCCGTCGAGGGCGACCGTCTGCTCGGTTTCCACTGGACCAAGCAGCACTCCCCCGAGCTCGGCGAGGTGTACGTCGTGGGCATCGACCCGACCGCGCAGGGGCGGGGGCTCGGCAAGCTGCTCACCCTGGCCGGGCTGCACCATCTGGTCGGGCTCGGCGTCGAGGAGATCCTGCTGTACGTCGAGTCGAACAACGCCCCCGCGATCGCGGTCTACTCAGGACTCGGGTTCACGCACGCCGACGCAGACACGCACGTGATGTACCGACAGGCTTAACGCAGCGGGCGCACGTGCAAGCCGACCTCGGGGTCGACCAGGACCTCCTGCGCGGCGGGCATGCCGTCGACCGTGAGGTCGACGTCGAGCGGCACGTTGCGCTTGACCATCGCGAGCGCGATCGGTCCGAGCTCGTGGTGGCGGGCGGAGGTGCCGACGAAGCCGACGACCTTGTCGCCCTGGCGCAGCTCCGCACCGACGGGAGGCAGGCGGTTCTCGGAGCCGTCGAGGTGCAGCAGTGTCAGCCGCCGCGGCGGACGGCCGAGGGTGTGGACCCGAGCGACCGTCTCCTGACCGCGGTAGCAGCCCTTGTCGAGATGGACGGCAGGGCCGATCCAGCCGGCCTCGTTGGGGATCGTGCGGTGGTCGGTGTCGAGGCCGAGCCGCGGCTCGCCTCGAGCGATCCGGAGCGCCTCGAACGCCCACAGACCGCAGGCCGGACCCGCGGCCTCGGCGTACGTCGTGAGCTGGTCGCGCGGGACGAGCTCGTAGCCGGCGTACGGGCCTTCGGCGTTCGCGCCCGGGCGCCACGTGACGGCCAGCTCGTCGGTCACCTCGGCGACCTCGACCCGCATCATGAAGCGCATCCGGTCGAGGAACTCGACCAGCGCGGCAGCCGCGCCGGGCTCGGTGAAAGCGGTGAAGGACCCACCGTCGTCGTAGCCGAAGAAGGCGTGCTCGACGTGGCCCTGCGGACTGAGGATGAGGACACCGGTCCACACCTTCGGAGCCAGCGCCTCGAGGTGCTGGGTGGTCAGCGAGTGCAGCCAGGTCAGCCGGTCGGGGCCGGACACCCGGATCACGTCGTGGTGGGAGAGGTCGACGAAGCCCTGGCCGGACTCGAGCGTGCGCTGCTCACCGTTGAAGGAGCCGTAGTGGGCAGCGACGTCGCGATCGATCCCGTCCGCGGCGACGGCTCCGGGCAGGTCCAGCAACGGACTACGCATCGTTCTCCTCACACTCCACACACCGGCCGAACACGGCGAGGTGACCGACATCGATCACGAAGCCCTGCTCCTCCTCGAGCCGCTCGGCGAGCGGCGCGATCGTCACTGGGTCAACCGAGATGACCTTGTGGCAATTCCGGCAGACCAGGTGGAAGTGCTCGTGGTCGGTCACGGAGTGGTACGTCGGCGCGCGGTCGGACAGGTGAGCGTGACGCACCAGTCCGAGCTCCTCGAGGACCTCGAGGGTGCGGTAGACGGTAGACACGTTGACCGCGCTCGACTGGGCGTGGACCTCGGCGAGCACCTCGTCGGGGGTGGCGTGGCCGAGCTTCTCGACGGCTCGCAGGACCAGCTGGCGTTGGGGGGTAAGCCGGTAGCCCTGGCCCCGCAACCGCTGCGCGAGCTCGTCGCTCACTGTCGCTCCAACCTCGCCCACAGGTGGGGCTGGAGCTCCTGGCCCATCGCCTGCATGTCATAGGCGTAAAGAAGGTCGCTCTCGACGTTGCCGTAGAGACGCTTGCCAGCCGTCACTTCCTTGGCCGACTCCGTGTAGCTCACGCCGGCGGTGTGGAGCTCGAGCTTGGCAGCCTCGGCCCGGCCGTACCAGATCTCGGAGACGCCGGACGAGTGCGAGAGCACCAGCTCCATGTCGCCCCCGGGCCGGCAGCGCAGGAACCCGGCCTCCTGCGCAGCCTCGCGGACCTTCTGGCCGTCGGCATCGACGATCCAGGACCGTGCGAAGTAGTGGAAGAACGGCCGGCCGTCATGGGTGAAGACGAGCTCCTGGCCGTACTCGAACGCATCGATCGTCGGATAGTCACCGTGCCCACGCCCGCCCCAACGGCCGAGCAGCCACGCGACAGGACCGCAGTCGGGATGGAGGTTCTCGGGAAGCTCGAACGGCATGCGAACCACTCTAGGGTGGGTCGCATGGCTCGCCCACTCGTCATCAAGGTCACCTGCGGGTCCGATGACCCCGAGCGCGGCAACCAGGGCCTCACGGTTGCCGCGACGGCGCTGAGCGCGGGGGTCGACGTGAGCCTGTGGCTGACCGGCGAGGCTGCCTGGCTGGCAGTCGCCGGCCGGGAGTCGTTCGCACTCCCCCACGCGGCGCCGGCGGCCGATCTGGTGGCCGCAGTGCTGGCCGGTGGCCGGGTGACCGTCTGCACGCAGTGCGCCGCGCGCCGCGAGATCACCGAGGACGACCTGCTGCCCGGCGTGCGGATCGCGGGCGCCTCGGCGTACGTGGAGGAAGTGCTCGCGCCGGACGTGCAGGCGCTGGTCTACTGAGGTTCGACCGCACACCGCCACCTCGACCTCTAGGCTTCCGCTGATGAGTACGAACGATCCGGGCTCCGCACGCTGGTGGCAACGCAAGGCGGAGCAGGAGTCCCCGACTCCCGACCAGCCGACGACCACCGCGCCCGAACCCGCCGTACGCACCCCTGCCGACCTCCAGGCCGCGATCGAGCGCGCGGCCGAGCTGCGCCGCCGGGCCGAGCTGGCCGCCGCCGAGCAGGCCGCGGAGCGGATCGCCGCCGAGGAATCGGCCCAGGAGTCCGCCCGCGCCCGGATGGAGGCCGACCAGCAGGCGGCCGAGCACGCCGCCAAGGCGCAGGAGGCGTACGACGCACGCCGGGCCGCCGAGGAAGCAGGCGAGGCCCACGCGGCCGAGCGCACCCGGCTCGAGGAGGCCGCCACCGATGCGGCCCGCGCCCGGGCCGAGGCCGAGGAGGCCGCCCGCAAGCTCGTCGACGCGGCCAAGGTCGCGACCGCGCTCCGGCTCGCCGCCGAGCAGGCCGCTGCCCAGCAGACCGTCGACCGCACCGCCGCCGAGGAGGCCGCCCACGCGGCGGAGGAGCGCGCTGCTGCGGCCGCCCAGGCGCGCGCCGACGCCGAGGACTCCCTGCGAGCGCAGACAGAGCAGACCGCCGAGGCCGAGACCGCCCGCCACGCCGCCGAGCGCGCTGCGGCCGACGCGGCAGCGTCCGCCGAGCAGGCCCACGCCGACCGACAAGCAGCCGAGGCCCGGGCGACCGAGCTCGCGGCCGACCTGGCCGGCGCCCACGAGGGCCGGACCGCTGCCGAGAGCCGTGCGACCGAGCTGGCCGAGGCCCGCGCCGCCGCTGAGGCCACGGCCGCCGAGCAGGCACGCGCCCGGTCGGCGGCCGACGAGGCCGCTGCCGAGCAGGCGCGACTCGCCGCCGAGGCACACGCGGCCCGTGCGACGGCCGAGGACGCCGCACGCGAACAGGCCGGGCTCGCCGCCGAGGCGCTCGCTGCGGCCGAGACCGCCCGCGACGCCCACGCCGATCGGCAGGCAGCCGAGGAGCGCGCCCAGCAGCTCGCGACCCAGCTGGCCGCAGCGCAGCAGTCGAGCTCGGCCGCGGAGCAGCGTGCCCGGGAGCTGGCCGATGCCCGCGCCGCTGCGGAAACCGCCGCGGCCGAGCAGGCGCAGGCTCGGACCGCTGCCGACGAGGCCGCCGCCGAGCAGGCCCGGCTCGCGACCGAGGCGCACGCGGCACGGACGGCGGCCGAGGACGCCGTACGCGAACAGGCCGGACTGGCCGCTGCTGCGACGTCCGCCCGCGAGGCAGCCGACCAGGCCGCTCAGGCTGCGGCCGAGACGGCCCGCCAGGCCCACGCCGACCGAGAGGCGGCCGAGGCACGCGCCCAGCAGCTCGCCGAGCACCTGGCGGCCGCGCAGCAGGCCCACGAGGACTTCGTGCGCGTCTCCCGCGAGGCCCGCGAAGCAGCCGAGCAGGAGGCCGCCGCCCAGGCGACCGCCCGCGCCGCGGCCGAGGTGACGGCCGAGCAGCAGGCCCGCGCCCGCGCCAGCGCCGACGAGGCCGCAGCCGAGCACGCCCGGCTCGCCGAGGCCGCCCACACCGCACGACTGGCGGCGGAGGAGTCCGCGGAGTCCAAGGCCGCAGACGCCGAGGCAGCTCAGACGGCCCGCCTGGAGGCCGAGGAGGCCGCGCGCGCCCAGGCCGAGGCCGCAGCCCAGGCCGCCGCCGCCGAGGAGGCCGCACACCGGACCGCCTCGGAGATGGCCGAGGCCCTTCGCACGTCCCACGAGGCCCGCCTCGCCGCCGACGCGTCGGCGCGCACCCAGGCCGACCTGGCACGCGAGGCCCACGACGCCCGTACGGCCGCCGAGACCGCGGCTGCCGAGGCCGCAGCCGCACGTGAGGCCGCCGAGGAGAGCGCCCGGGTGCAGGCCGCGGCCGCGGTCGCCGCCCACGACGCACGTACGACGGCCGAGGAGGCCGCCCACGCGGCCGCCGCCCGTGCCGACGAGGCCCAGACCGCCCGCGAGGCTGCGGAGCTGCGAGCCCGCGAGCAGGCCGAGGCCGCCGCCCAGGCCGCGACCGACCAGACCGGTGCCCACCAGCGTGCCGAGCAGCAGGCCGAGCTGGCCCGCACCGCCCACGACGCCCGGGCGGCTGCCGACGCCACCGCCCAGGAGCACGCCGAGGCCCGCGCCGCGGCCGAGCGCACTGCCGCCGAGGCGCTGGCTGCCCGCCAGGTCGCGGAGGAGGACGCCCGCAGCCACGCCGAGCTCGCCGCGCAGGCCGCCGGCGACCGTCAGTCAGCCGAGGCCCGCCTCGCGGATGTGCTCGCCGAGCTGAAGACCGCGGTCGAGGGTCGTGAGTCGGCCGAGCGCGTGGCCGCCGAGCAGGCGCGGCTCCGTGCGGAGGCCGAGGACGCCGCGGCGAAGCGGGCGACCGACCGGAGCGCCGTCGAGGCCGCCGTACGCCACCAGGCCGAGATCGCCGAGGACGCCATGCGCGCGCGGGTCGAGGCCGAGGAGAAGGCCCGTGACCTCGCGGTCGAGCTCGAGAAGGTCCGCGCCGAGCTGCTGGACCTGCAGAGCCAGAAGCGCGGCTTCTTCCGGGGTCGTTAACACAGGATTCATCCCGCTCTGTCGGGATCTCCTGCGGGACCCCTCGATCGCCGGGCAGACTTGTGCCATGCCTGACGCCTCGGGGGAGGCGGCTGTCTGTCGTCGTTGCGGGCATGGTCGTCGCGGGTTGGCGACCGGATTCGCGGCGACGGTACGCACCCGCCTCGGAATGAAGCCCCCACGACCGCACCGACCGTGCGGGGAGCCGACCGACCTCGGGTTCCCGTGCCAGTGCCGGAGCCGCTTCCACAGCTCCTGACGGTGGTCAGGCCAGGGCGGCCTTGAGCTTCGCGGCGATCTCGGCGTTGGCGGCCCGGCTGCTGCGCCCGGCGTCGACGATGCAGAGGAACCCGTGGATCAGGCCGGGGAACCGGCGCAGCTCGACCGGCACGCCCGCCTCGGCCATCCGGCGCGCGTAGGCCTCGCCCTCGTCACGCAGCGGGTCGAACCCGGCGGTCACGACGTACGCCGGAGCGAGCCCGTCGGGGAGGTCGACGTACGCCGGCGAGACCCGCGGGTCCCGGGGGTCGTGGCCGACGACGTAGGACTCGGCGGCGAGCTCCATGAAGTCCGTGGTCAGGTAGAAGTCGCGGCCGAACATCTCGGCGCTCGCGGTCTCGCGCAGCGCGTCGGTGACCGGGTAGATCAACAGCTGGTGGGCCAGCGGCAGCCCCGCTCGCGCCGCTTCGATCGCGACCGCGATGGCCAGGTTGCCACCGGCCGAGTCGCCTCCGACAGCCAGCCGGTGCACATCGGCACCCAGCTCGTCGGCGTGGTCGACCACCCACCGGTGGGCGGCCAGCGCGTCGTCGTACGCCGCCGGGAAGGGCTGCTCCGGTGCGAGCCGGTAGTCGACCGCGAGCACCATCACGCCGGAGCGCTCGGCCAGGAACCGGCAGGCCGGGTCGTGGCTCTCGAGGTCGCCGTACATGAAGCCGCCGCCGTGGAAGAAGAGCAGCAGCGGTGCGCTTCGGGGGTTTCGAGACGGTTGCTGCGCAACCTCCTCAACCACCGAAGCCGACGGTTGCTGCGCAACCTCCTCAACCACCGAAGCCGACGGGGCGTAGAGGCGGGCGGGCAGGCCCGCCACGGTCAGCTCGCCGACCGCGCCGATCGCCGGGCGGCCGCCCGTGAGGCGGGTGTCCGCCAGGATGACCTCGCGGCCCTCGGGGATCGGGAACGTCTCGGCGCCGCGCTTGCGCAGGACCTGCCGCAGCCGGAGGACGAGCTGGACGTCGACGGCCAGCGTCTGCCCGTCGCGGACCACCGGCCGCCCGGCGAGCAGCCGCTGCACCCGGGGTGGCAGCGCCATGGCCAGGACGAGCCCGATCCGCTCGACGCGGTTCCAGAGAGTCACGGCGGCAACCTACCGTTCACCGATCGGTGCCAAACTCTGAGCATGACGCTCGAGAGCCTGCCGTCCGAGGCGGTCGCCAGCCACGGAGAGGGGATCCCTGAGGAGCCCTTCGACGTGGAGCCGCCGTACACGCCCGACGACGCAGCGCTGGCCGCCGTGGAGAAGTACGGCGACCGCTTCCTCGACCGTGAGCTCTCCTGGCTGAGGTTCAACCAGCGGGTCCTGGAGCTCGCCGAGGACACCTCGCTCCCGCTGCTCGAGCGGACCCGCTTCCTGGCGATCTTCACCAGCAACCTCGACGAGTTCTTCATGGTCCGCGTCGCCGGCCTCAAGCGGCGGATCGCCGCCGGGCTGGCCGTGCCGTCCGCCTCCGGCCTGATGCCGGCCGACGTGCTCGAGGTGATCTGGTCGACCACCCGCGAGCTCGTCGAGCGGCAGGCGCGGCTCTTCCGCGAGGAGATCGTGCCCGCGCTCAGCGAGGCCGGCATCGACCTGGTCCGGTGGGACGACCTGGACCGCGAGGAGCAGAAGACCTGCAAGCGGCTCTTCAAGGACCGGGTCTTCCCGGTGCTGACCCCATTGGCCGTCGACCCGGCCCACCCGTTCCCCTACATCTCGGGTCTCTCGCTCAACCTGGCCGTGCTGATCCGCAACCCCAAGACCGGCAAGGAGCACTTCGCGCGAGTGAAGGTGCCGCCGATCTTCAGCCGGTTCGTCCCGGTGGGCAACCAGCGCTTCGTCCCGCTCGAGGACGTGATCGGTGAGCACCTCAAGCGGCTCTTCCCGGGCATGGAGGTGCTCGAGGTCCACACCTTCCGGGTCACCCGCAACGAGGACCTCGAGGTCGAGGAGGACGACGCCGAGAACATCCTCGCCGCCCTGGAGAAGGAGCTGCTCCGCCGCCGCTTCGGACCACCGGTCCGTCTCGAGGTCGAGGAGTCGATCGCGCCCCAGGTGCTCGAGCTGCTGGTCTCCGAGCTCGGCGTGCGCGAGGAGGAGGTGTTCAAGCTCGAGGGACCGCTGGACCTCCGCGGGCTGCACGACATCGCCGACCTGCCGCGCCAGGACCTGAAGTACCCCGCGTTCGTGCCGACCACCCACCAGCAGCTGGCCGAGGTCGAGTCCGCCGCCCCGGTCGACGTCTTCAAGGCGGCCCGCCGCCACGACGTCCTGCTCCACCACCCCTACGACTCGTTCGCCACCTCGGTGCAGCGCTTCATCGAGCAGGCTGCCGCCGACCCGCACGTGCTGGCGATCAAGCAGACGCTCTACCGCACCTCCGGCGACAGCCCGATCATCGACGCCCTCATCGACGCCGCCGAGGCCGGCAAGCAGGTGCTGGTGATCGTCGAGATCAAGGCCCGCTTCGACGAGGAGGCCAACATCCGGTGGGCCCGCAAGCTGGAGCAGGCCGGGTGCCACGTCGTCTACGGCCTGGTCGGGCTCAAGACCCACTGCAAGCTGGCGATGGTCGTCCGCGACGAGGGCCGCCACGGGGCGGGGATCCGCCGCTACACCCACATCGGGACCGGCAACTACAACCCGAAGACGTCTCGCATGTACGAGGACCTCGGGCTGATCACGACCGACGAGCAGATCGGCGAGGACGTCGCCCACCTCTTCAACAACCTGTCGGGCTGGTCGCGCAACGCGTCGTACGACCAGCTCCTGGTCGCGCCTGACTCCGTGCGCTCCGGTCTGGTCACCCAGATCCACCAGGAGATCGCCCACCACCAGGCCGGACGGCCCGCGCGGATCCGCCTCAAGGCCAACTCCGTGGTCGACGAGGCCGTCATCGACGCGCTCTACCTCGCCTCGCAGGCGGGCGTGCCGGTCGAGCTGCTGGTCCGAGGCATCTGCGCGCTGCGACCCGGCGTGCCCGGGTTGTCGGAGACGATCACGGTGCGCTCGGTCCTGGGCCGCTTCCTCGAGCACAGCCGGGTCTACTGGTTCGAGAACGCCGGCGACCCCGCCGCCTGGATCGGCTCGGCCGACATGATGCACCGCAACCTGGACCGTCGCGTGGAGGTCCTGGTCCGGCTCCCGGGCGAGGAGAACGTCGCGGCGATCCGGGACCTGCTCGACCTGGCCTTCGACCCCGACACCAGCGCGTGGGTCCTCGACAGCGACGGCCACTGGGCGCGCAACGACGGCTCCGTGCACCTCCAGGAGGCGATCATCGACCAGCAGCGCCGCCGGCGTACGTCGTGACTCTGGTCGTTCACCTGACCCTCACTTGCGCGAATCGGGATCGCACCCCCTAGTCTGTTGCGCGTTCTTTTCCTCCTCACCAGGAGTTACCGTGGGTTTGCGATTCCGGCCCGTCGACACGTCCTTCTACGACCTCTTCACCGAGTCCGCACAGCACCTCGTCACGGGTGCCGGTCTCCTCGCCGAGATGCTCGGCGAGGGCGCCGATCACGCCGATGTGGCGAAGCGGATGCGTGAGGCGGAGCACCTCGCCGACGAGACGACGCACTCGCTCTTCAAGAAGGTCAACTCCACCTTCGTGACGCCGTTCGACCGCGAGGACATCTACGCGCTCGGCTCCGGCCTCGACGACGTGATGGACATGATGGACGAGGTCGTCGACCTGATCCTCCTCTACGAGGTGAAGGTGCTCCCGCCGGAGCTCTCGACCCAGGCCGAGATCCTGCAGCGCTGCGCGGACCTGACGGCCGAGGCGATGCCGAAGGTGTCCGCCCCCGGCTCGCTCGAGGACTACTGGATCGAGATCAACCGCCTCGAGAACGCCGGCGACAAGAACCACCGCCGTACGCTCGCGAAGCTCTTCAGCGGTGAGTTCAAGACCATCGAGGTGCTGAAGCTCAAGGACATCGTCGAGTCTCTCGAGGAGGCGATCGACGCGTTCGAGAAGGTCGCCAACATCGTGGAGCAGATCGCCGTCAAGGAGTCCTGACCTTCATGGACCTCGCGATCCTCATCGCGGTGGTGGTCATCGCCCTGGCGTTCGACTACACCAACGGCTTCCACGACGCGGCCAACGCCATCGCCACGTCGATCTCCACCCGCGCCCTCACCCCGCGCATCGCCCTCACGCTCGCGGCGGTGATGAACTTCGTCGGCGCCCTGCTCGGCCAGGAGGTCGCGCACACCGTCAGCGACACGATCGGCGGCGTCGACTCGACCCACGGACTCGTGATCGTGATGGCGGCGCTGCTCGGCGCCATCACGTGGAACCTGATCACGTGGTACTTCGGCCTGCCCTCCTCGTCCACGCACGCCCTGATCGGCGGCCTGGTGGGCGCCGGCCTGGTCGGCGGCGCGACCATCCACTGGCAGGTCATCGTCGACAAGGTCGTCATCCCGATGGTGGCCTCGCCCCTCGTCGGCTTCGGCGCCGCGTTCGCGGTGATGCTCGCGATCATGTGGATCTTCCGGAAGAAGAACCCGCACAAGGTCTTCCGCGGCTTCCGGATGTCGCAGACGGTCTCGGCGTCCGCCCTGGCCCTCGGCCACGGCCTCCAGGACGCCCAGAAGACGATGGGCGTGATCTTCCTGGCGCTCGTCGCGTCGGGCTACGCCTCGGCCGACGACCCGCTGCCGCTCTGGGTCATCATCGGCGCGGCCAGCGCGATCTCGCTCGGCACCTACTCGGGCGGCTGGCGGATCATGCGCACCCTCGGTCGCCGGATCATCCACCTCGACCCGGCCCGCGGCTTCGCGGCCGAGTCGGTCGGTGCCGCGGTGCTCTACACGACGGCGTTCGTCTACCACGCCCCGATCTCGACGACCCACACCATCACCTCCGCGGTGATGGGCGCCGGCGCCACGAAGCGCTTCTCCGCCGTCCGCTGGGGCGTCGCCCGTTCGATCGTGACCGCGTGGGTGCTCACCTTCCCGATGGCCGGGCTCTCGGCCGCCGCGTTCTACCTGGTGCTCCACCCGATCCTCAACAGCTGACGCCTTGCATTTGAATTGCATGTGATCGGGCTTCACCACCCGGCCTTTCCTTGAGGCTCGCGGGTCAGGATCGTCCTCATCAGGACGAACCGGCCGGGTCACCACCCGGCTTCCCACGGAAGGGAACCCGGACCCATGCGGATCCACCCCACGCGCAAGAACCTCGTCAAGCTCCTCGCGACCGTCTCGCTCGTCGCCGGCGCAGCCAGCGTGGCCGGCGTCGGCACCTTCGGCGCCTACACCGACACGACCAACGTCTCCTCGAACGTCGAGTCGGGCAAGGTCAGCGTGCTGATGAACAACGCCGAGAACGGCGTCAGCGTCAACCCGAAGGACATGGTCCCGGGCGACGTCAGGACCTTCCCGGTCACCATCCAGCTCGCCGCCGGTTCCACGAGGCTGAGCGACCTGACCGTGCAGACCGTGATCACCAACCAGAACAACCTCACCAACGCGCTGCGGCTGAGCGTCGACATGTGCTCGGTGCCGTGGACCGCCACTGCGTCCGCGCTGACCTGCAGCGGCACGACGACCTCGGTCTCCGCCAACGGTCCACTCGGCGGCAACGGCTCGACCAGCGCCTGGGGGCAGACGGCGGGCTGGCTGCCGACGATCAACACCGGCGCCCCGGTCTACCTGCGCGCGACGCTCTCGCTGCCGTCCAACACCCCGTCCGACACGGCGGGGCTCACGACCGGCATCACCTGGTCGATGATCGGCACCCAGCGGACCAGCACGTCCACGGTCATCACGCCGTCGCTGATCCCCTGATCCGATGCCGAACCACCTCGCGGCCCGGCATCGCCGTACGACGCTGCTCTCCCGGGTCATCAGTGGCCTGCTGAGCGCGGCGCTCGTCGGCGGCCTGGTGGCCTTCCTGGGCCTGGCCGTCGGGCCGCGGGTGTTCGGCTACCGCACCGCCACGATGCTGACCGGCAGCATGACCGGGACCATCGACCCCGGGGACGTGATCGTCTCGGTGCCGATCCCGACCGCCCAGCTGGCGGTGGGCGACGTGATCACCTTCCACGCGCCGGTCCCCGACCAGCACGTCGAGACGCACCGCGTCGTCGCCGTACGCCACACCGCCGACGGGCGCACCATCATGCGCACCCAGGGCGACGCCAACCCGGCGCCCGACCCCTGGCGCGCCACGGTCCGCGACGACACGGTGTGGCGAACGGTGCACGTCGTGCCGATGGTCGGGAACGTCGTCCGCGCCCTGCGCACCCCCGTGGTCGGACACGGGCTGTGGTGGGGGGCGCTCGGCGCGCTGGTGCTGCTCGGCACGAGCATCATCTGGACCGCACCCGACGAGGAGAACGACATGACCGGCGCCCTTCCACTCGACGAGGGAGCGCTGCGAAAGCTGGCGGAGGACATCGAG
Organism: Nocardioides pollutisoli; assembly: GCF_040045055.1. Classification (NCBI taxonomy): domain Bacteria; kingdom Bacillati; phylum Actinomycetota; class Actinomycetes; order Propionibacteriales; family Nocardioidaceae; genus Nocardioides; species Nocardioides pollutisoli. Next base: position 2,226,849 of record NZ_JBDZDU010000001.1, on the reverse strand, counting down.
GACGAGGCCTTCGCGGCCAGCTTCGCGTGGCGCTACCAGCAGCTGCTGCCACAGCGGATGGACCGGATCAGTGACGCCCTGGCCGCTGCCGACCTGGGCTCCGCCCTCGAGGCGACGTTGAGCCTCAAGGTCTCCTCGGGCACGGTCGGGGCGCGCGAGCTGGTGGAGCTGGCGTCGGAGATCGAGAGCGACGTACGTCGTGCGGACGTCTCCGCTGCGTTGTCGCACGACCTCGGGTCCGCCGTACGCCGGGCCGACGAGGCGCTGACGTCGTACCTGGCGCTGGCGGCCTAGCTCGCATCCAACATGCGGTAGCCGACGCCTCGGACGTTCTCGACGAAGCGCGCCTCGCCGCGACGGTCGCCGAGCTTGCGGCGCAGGTTGCCCATGTGGACCTCCACGAGGTGGGTCTCTTCCCAGCCGCTCCCCCAGACCTCCTGCAGGAGGACGCTGCGCGACCAGACCCGGCTCGGCGCACGCATCAGCGTGACCAGCAGCCGGAACTCGGTCGGCGTCAGGTCGACCCTCCGGTCACCGCAGAGCACCCGGTGAGCCTCGAGGTCGACGCTCAGGTCGCCGTGGTGGAGCGTGCCGCGGGGGGAGGGCGCCGGGTCGTGGACGGCGTGCAGGTGCGGCGGCGTCTCGGGCTGGGTCGCGCCCCCGGCGTACGACGTCGCCAGCTGGCGCGGCCGGCGGAACATCGCGTTGACGCGCGCCTTGAGCTCGCGGATGCTGACCGGCTTCGCGAGGTAGTCGTCGGCGCCGGCCTCGAGGCCGATCAGCCGGTCGATCTCCTCGGCCATCGCGGTCACCATGATCACGTAGGCGTCGGTGAGCGGCCGGATCCGGCGGCAGACCTCGAGCCCGTCGAAGACCGGGAGCCCGACGTCCAGGGTCACCAGGTCGGGATCCGTCGCGATCACCTGCTCCACGCCGGACCTGCCGTCGGACGCAACGGTCACCTCGAACCCCTGAGAGGTCAGCGCGGTCTCGAGCAACGCCGCGATGTCCGCGTCGTCCTCGATCACCACCGCGCGCCGCAGCGTCAGGTCCCCCGACTCCATAGGGTCCTCATCGGCCGGCGCTGGCCTGGGCTGAGGTGTCTTGGGGGGGTGTCTGTGGGGTAGTCACGGACGAAGGGGCCGGTCTACTGGTGAGTAATGGGTCCGATCGTCCGTGACTACCCCACAGACGGGACCCTCAGCCGGGCCGACGACGCAAGAACCTCGCCCGCTGGGCATCGGTGAGCGCACGCCGCTGAGCGACGGTCACGGTCGGCACCCACCACGCGGGAGGTGCCACGGTCCAGGCCCGCGCGCTCTCGCGCTCCCACCTCGCTCGAGAGCGCGCCTCCGCCATGCGCTGGACGATCCGCTCCGGGCTCGCCAGGTCGGCAGCGACCACCGTGAAGTACTCCAATCCGGCCCTGCGGAAAGCACCCTCCCGCTCCAGGTCGACCGCTCGTCGGTCGCCCGCGAGGTGGATCTTCCCGTCGTACTCACCGACGACCCCGGCTTCGACGTCGAGGAGGTCCGGTGTCCCGATGTGGCGACCGTCCAGGTCGAAGACCGGGTGGTTGCACAGAGGCCGTGGGAATCCTGCGTCGAGCTGCCAGGTGAGCACCATCAAGAGCTCCTGCGGCGACCAGCAGTTCTCCTCGGCCAGGAAGATCCCGGCCCGGGCCTTCGGGATGCCGATCCACCCGTTGAGTCCGGGAGTGGCGAAGGCACTTGCCTCCTCGATGGACACCAGGTCGTCGTACGCCGCCATCGACAGCTGCAGCGCGGCGGCTCGTTCGTCCTTGGCGTACCGCATCTCGAAGAGCACCGATCGGACCGGCACAGAGACCGACAGCCCGTCGACCACTACGAACTCCGAGCCGGTGAGCCGTTCCGAGGTCACGGAGTATCCCGGGCCATCCCGAATGTCTCCATGCCGCACAGCGAGATGGACGTTCCGCCGGGTCCGACCGTCAGCCTCGAGCCCGTCGAACCACGTGGCTCCCATCCACGTGAGTGCTGCCCATCCCGTGACCCCGCCGTACGACGGGAGCCGGATGCCGGCTTCGACGATCCGTTGGCCGGGTTGGGCGAGGACCAGGTCGGACTGCACGTAGAAGCCGTGGCCGGTCGCCCGCCAGCGACCGGATCTCGCCTGCCCCTTGGTCGGGCCCGTCAGCCCGTTCGGATCTCGTCGGACCGGCTGCCACAGCCCCGCGCGCGCCGGATGGAACGGCACAGGGTGTGGGAGGCCTCCGGACATGCCCGAGAGGGTGCATCACGGAACGCGGTTGCCGCAGGCGTCATCCACAGGGTCGCAAGTCGTCCGGCATAGTCACGGACGAACGGACCCAGGTACCGGCGAGTAACGGGTCCGATCGTCCGTGACTACCCCGACGACCCGACCTGGACTCAGCCGAAACGACCCGAGATGTAGGCCTCGGTGGACTCCTCGTCCGGGTTGGTGAACATCTTGGTGGTGGGGTTGAACTCGACCAGGTGGCCCGGCTCGCCGGTCGCCTTAAGGTTGAAGAAGCCGGTGTCGTCGGAGACCCGGGCGGCCTGCTGCATGTTGTGGGTGACGATCACGATCGTGTACTCGGACTTCAGCTCGTGGATGAGGTCCTCGATCGCGGAGGTCGAGATCGGGTCGAGCGCGGAGCACGGCTCGTCCATCAGCAGCACCTCGGGCTCGACGGCGATCGCGCGCGCGATGCAGAGCCGCTGCTGCTGACCACCGGAGAGGCCCATGCCGGGCTTCGAGAGCCGGTCCTTGACCTCCGTCCAGAGGTTGGCGCCGCGCAGCGACTTCTCGACGATCGCGTCGGCGTCCGACTTCGACATCTTCTTGGAGTTGAGCCGCATGCCGGCGAGGACGTTCTCGTAGATCGACATCGTCGGGAACGGGTTCGGGCGCTGGAAGACCATGCCGATCTGGCGGCGTACGGCGACCGGGTCGATGGCGGGGTCGTAGAGCGACTGCCCCGACACCATCACCTTGCCCTCGACGCGGGCACCCGGGATCACCTCGTGCATCCGGTTGAGGGTGCGCAGGAAGGTGGACTTGCCGCACCCGGAAGGACCGATGAACGCGGTCACCGCCTTGGCGCGGATCGTCATGTTGACGCCTGCGACGGCGAGGAAGTCCCCGTAGTAGATGTTCAGGTCGGAGACGTCGATGCTCTTGGCCATGGTTTCTCTCTCAGACAGTCTGTTCAGGCGGGTGGTCAGCGACGCCGGCCGGTCTTGGGGGCGAACTTGTAGCCGATGAAGCGGGCCACGAGGTTGAGGATCATCACGATCGCGATGAGCACGAGCGCGGCACCCCAGGCCCGGGCGTAGCCGGGCGGGTCACCGCCGCCGATCGGCGCGACGCCCGGCGAGCTGTACTGGCTGAAGATGTAGACGGGCAGCGTCATCATCCGGCCGCTGAAGAGGTTGAAGTTCACACTGTCGGTCGCACCGGCCACCACCAGCAGCGGCGCGGTCTCGCCGATGACGCGCGAGATCGCGAGCACGATGCCGGTGATGATGCCGCCGAGCGCCGTCGGGAGCACGACCTTCACGATGGTGCGCCACTTCGGGATGCCCAGGGCGTACGACGCCTCGCGGAGGTCGCTGGGCACCAGCCGCAGCATCTCCTCGGACGAGCGCACGACGGTCGGGATCATCAGCAGCGACAGCGCGACGGAGCCGCCGAAGCCGATCCGGATCGCGGGACCGAAGATCAGCACGAACAGCGCGAGCGCGAAGAGGCCGGCCACGATCGACGGGATGCCCGTCATCACGTCGACCAGGAACGTCGTGACCCGCGCGAGCCGGCTGCCCTTGCCGTACTCCACCAGGTAGATCGCGGCGAAGAGCCCAATCGGGACGGAGATGATCGCAGCTGCGAGCGTGATGAGCAGGGTGCCCATCAGCGCGTGGTAGATGCCGCCGCCGGGCCCGACGATGTTGCGCATGTCGTAGGTCAGGAACTCCATGCTGATCACGGAGGCCCCGGTCTTCACGACCATCCAGATCAGCCACACCAGCGGGACCAGGACGATCGCGAACGTCGTCCACACCAGGCAGGTGGCGAACCGGTCGGCGGCCGAGCGCCGGCCCTCGAGCAGCAGCGACCAGACCGGTACGCCGACGATGAAGAGCGCGCCGGCGACGATGACCCCGCCGACGAGGCTCCACCCGAGGAGCATGGTGAGCAGCCCGGAGACCGCGACGGCCAGGACGGCGACGAGGAGGGACGCCCAGCGGGGCAGCCGCGGCGCGGCCAGCCCGACGCTGATCGCGAAGGTGTCGGGCTCGAGAGGAGTCGTCGTGCTCATCGGGTCAGGTTCCTCTCGCCTCGGCTGATCACCAGTCGTGCCAGGAAGTTGACCGCGAAGGTGACCGCGAAGAGCACCAGGCCGGTCGCGATCAGGACGGCCTGCTTGTCCGGCGACGCCTCCTTGTAGTTGGAGGCGATGTTGGACGCGATCGTGGCCGGGTTGGTGTTGGAGATCAGGTTGAGCGTGACGACGGGCGTCGCGGAGAGGACCATCGCGACGGCCATCGTCTCGCCGAGCGCGCGCCCGAGGCCCAGCATCACGGCGGAGATGACACCGGAGCGGGCGTACGGGAAGACGGCCAGGCGGATCGTCTCCCACCGCGTCGCGCCGAGGGCCATCGCGGCCTCCTCGTGGAGCAGCGGGGTCTGCGCGAACACCTCCCGCGCGATGGCGGTGGTGATCGGGACGACCATGATCGCGAGCACGATGCCGGCGGTCAGCATGGTGCGGCCGGTCACCGAGGGCGGGCCGGCGAAGAACGGGATGAAGCTGAGGTGCTCGTAGGTCCAGTCGATCGTCGGCTTGAGCGCCTGCGCGAGCGCGAGGCCACCCCAGAGGCCGTAGACGACGCTGGGTACGGCGGCGAGCAGGTCGATCACGTAGGCGACCGGCACGGCGATCCGACGCGGCGCGTAGTGGGAGATGTAGAGCGCGACCCCGATCGAGAACGGGACGGCGATGACCAGCGCGACGACGGCGGCGAGGATGGTGCCGAAGACCAGCGGTCCGACGTACGACCAGAAGTCGCTCGCCGGCTGGTAGATGCCCTCAGGAGCCGAGAGGCCGGGCACCCCCTCGATCGCGAGGAAGACGAAGACGCCGGCCAGCGCCAGCATGATCGTGAGCGCGGCGGCGCGTGCGGTGCCGGCGAACAGCCGGTCGCCCATCCTGACGACGGGCTTGCCGGGTGGGGCGGTGACGGACACTGGGCTCCTGTCGGTTTTCACGGAGGTGCGGCGGCCCGGGACCCGGACCGCCGCACTCCCACGAGGGACTACTTCGCGGCGATGGCGCCGACGACGTCGCCGGCCTTCGCTGCGGTCTCCGAGTCGAGCGGGGCCGAACCGGCCTGCTGCGAGGCAGCCTGCTGGCCGGCGTCCGAGACGATGTAGGACAGGAAGCCCTTCACCAGTGCCGCCTCGTTGGCGTCGTCGTAGTGCTGGCAGGCCAGCAGGTAGGACACCAGGACGATCGGGTAGGCACCCGACTCGGTGGTGGTCCGGTCGACGTCGATCGCGAGCATCGTGTCCGTCGCCGTGTCGGCCGGCTTGGAGACCGCGACGACCTTGGCGGCGCCCTCGGCGGACGGCGCGGTGAACTCCGAGCCGACCTGGATCGACGCGATGCCCAGGCCACCGGCCTGGCTCTCGTCGGCGTAGCCGATGGTGCCGTCGCCGCCCTTGACCGAGGCGATGACGCCGGATGTGCCCTCAGCGGCCTCGCCGCCCTGGATCGGCCAGGTGTCGTCGGCCGGGTAGGACCAGGCACCGCCGGCGGCCTTGCTCAGGTAGTCGGTGAAGTTCGCGGTGGTGCCCGAGTCGTCCGAGCGGTGCACCGGCGAGATGTCGGTGTCCGGCAGGTCGGTGCCGTCGTTGAGCGCGGCGATGGCCGGGTCGTTCCACTTGGTGATCTTGCCGTCGAAGATCATCGCGATGGTCTTCGCGTCGAGGTTGAGCGAGTCGACACCCTCGAGGTTGAAGACGACCGCGATCGGGCTGACGTACGCCGGTACCTCGACCGGGTCCTCGCCACCGCAACGCTCCTTGGCCGAGCTGAGCTCGCCCTCGTCGTCGGTGATGTAGGAGTCGGAGCCCGCGAAGGAGTAGGCCTTGTTGATGAAGTTCTCGCGACCGGTGCCCGACCCGACCGGGTCGTAGGTGATGGTCACGCCGGAGTTCTCGGTCTGGAAGGCCGCGCGCCAGGCCTGCTGGGCGGAGTCCTGCGAGCTGGCGCCGCCGCCGGCAAGGGTGCCGCTGAGGCTGCTGCCGCTACCGCTGCCGCCGTCGCTGGCGCTGCCGTCGCTGTCGTTGGCGGCCCCGCAGCCGGTGAGTGCGAGGGCGAGGACGGCGATACCGGGCACGACTGCCCGTCGGATGGAAGTGCGAGTCACTTCGATGCTCCTGATGTCTGGCTTGTCTTCTCTGACACCAGCGAAGTTAGGGACCACAGGTGGACGGATCCGGGGTCGTCGGTGAACGAGGGGTGAACTCGATCTGCCCAGTCGGAAACAGAAAGCCGCTCCCGAGACGGACATCACGTGAACAAGCCCAGGAGGCCTTGACTCAGGGCACGTCGTGGCGTTCGGTAGCGATCACCCTGCCCTCACGCAGGTGGGCCACGAGCATGGATCCGGGCTCGAGCTTCGGATCGCGTACGCCGAGGCTGTCGAAGACCGCCGGGAGCACCGGCCGGTGGGTGCACACGACGGCCGAGTCCTTGCCAGCGACCAGGTCCTCGACGGTGTCGACCACGGAGGTCGACGTGGCTCCCTCCTCGCTCAGCCCGTCCTCGAGCTCGAGCTCCCAGCCCGTGGTGTCGGAGTAGGGCCCGACCGTCTCGACGCACCGCGCGCTGCTCGAGCTGATCACCCGGGTGACGTCGTACGCCGCCAGGACCGGGATCAGTCGCTGCGCCTGGTGCCGCCCCACCTGGATGAGTGGGCGGAGCCGGTCGTCCTGCCGCCAGCCCTTGCGGGAGCGCGCCGCCGCGTGCCGCAGGACCACCAGGGCGCGGGTCTTGCGACGGAGCGACCGCGCCTCGACGAGCGTGTTGCGGTCGTGCTCGTGGGTCAGCCGGTCGAGCGCCTCGTCGTACGCGACCCACTCGACCTGGTCGATCTCGTCGTTCGCCTGGTAGCGGCGTACGTCGTCGTCGCCGACGACGCGGCCCGACCAGTAGGAGACGCTCTTCATCCGACCGCCCGTGATCGGGTAGCGCTGACCGGTCAGGGGCGGGCCCAGCCGCACGTGCAGCCCGGTCTCCTCCGCGACCTCGCGCACCGCCGCGGCGGTGACGTGCTCACCTCGGTCGAGCTTGCCCTTGGGGAACGACCAGTCGTCGTAGCGCGGGCGGTGGATCAGGAGGACCCGCTTGCCGGGGCGGAACACCACTGCGCCCGCAGCGAGCACGTCCTTCGTGGGCATGCGGTTAGGGTACGGCTCCCTATCCGGCGCCGTCGCGAGCGGGTTTTCGCGCCGATCTGGCAAGGCGGAGGTGCGAAGGCGGGCCGGAGGCCCGTCGAGTCGCCGACAACGCCGCGAGATCGGATCCGAAAGCCCGCGTCGCAGGCGCTTCCGGATGGGGAGCCGTGCTCTAGTCTCACACCACGCCCGACCGGAACAGGAGCCCCCGTGCCGAAACGCCTCACCGTCGCCCTCGTGGCGGTGCTCGCGGTGGCACTCGTGGCGGCGGCCGCGGTCGTCGGCGTCCGGTGGTGGCGCGATGCCCACCGGACCACGTTCGAGCAGGCGACGGCGTACGCCCCGGCCGACGCGGAGCGGCTCTCGTGGACCGACTGGGCCGCCGTACGCAGCAAGGTCGGCGCGGACCTCGACGCCGACTCGTCCGCCGCCGACCTGCGGACGTTCCTCGACCAGGGCTACGACGCGGACCTCACCTCGGCCTCGGCGCTGGTGGAGTCGGCACCCGTGCTCCAGACGCACTTCGGCTTCTCGCCCGCCAGCGCCACGTGGGAGCTGTTCAGCCAGGGCAAGGCCGGCGCCGTGGTCTTCATCAAGATGCCCGACGGCACCGACTACGACGCGATCGCCGACCGGCTGCGCGACGACGGCTTCGACGAGCCCTCCTCGGAGGACGGCGTGTGGGACGGCGTCTCGGCCCTGCCGAGCATCGGCTCGGACCTGACCCCGGAGCTCCAGTTCGTCGCGCTCGACCGCGACGACGGCATGGTCATCACCAGCGACACCGGCCCCTACCTCACGAAGATCGTGTCCGGTCTCGGCGACGGCGACCTCCCCGACCCGGTGCAGGGCGTGATCTCGGGGTCGGGCGAACCCCTCTCGGCAGCGGTGTACGACGGCGACTACACCTGCTCCGCGCTCGCGATGAGCCAGGCCGACTCGGACGACCAGGCGACCGCCGACCGGCTGATCGCCGAGGCCGGCAAGGTCAACCCGGTCGCCGGCTTCGCGATGTCGGTGCAGCCCGGTGGTCACGTGCGCGTCGTCCTCGCCTTCGAGAACGCCGACCAGGCCCGCACCAACGCCGACTCGCGCGCCCAGCTCGCGAGTGGCCCGGCGCCCGGTCAGGGCGGCGACTTCTCCGACCGGTTCTCGGTCGGGTCCGCCACCGCCGACGGCGACCTGGTCACCCTCGACCTCGAGCCCCACCCGGACAACTACGTCTTCTCGGACCTCAGCAGCGGGCCGCTGCTGTTCGCGACCTGCTGAGGGGTCGGCCGCTGTCGGGGTAGTCACGGACGAACGGACCGGTCTACTGACGAGTAATGGGTCCGATCGTCCGTGACTACCCCGCCGGACCCCTACCGGAAGCGGCGGATCCGCAGGCTGTTGGCGACCACGAAGACCGAGGAGCCGGCCATGGCGGCACCGGCGACCATCGGGTTGAGCAGGCCGGCGGCGGCGATCGGGAGGGCGGCGACGTTGTAGGCGAACGCCCAGAACAGGTTGACCTTGATGGTGGAGAGCGTCCGGCGCGACAGGCGTACGGCGTCCGCGGCCAGCCGCAGGTCGCCGCGCACGAGCGTCAGGTCGCTCGCCTCGATCGCGACGTCGGCGCCGGTGCCCATCGCCAGCCCCAGGTCGGCCTGGGCGAGGGCGGCGGCGTCGTTGACCCCGTCGCCGACCATCGCCACGGCCCGGCCCTCGTCCTGGAGCCCGGAGACGACCGCGAGCTTCTCCTCGGGCAGCACCTCGGCCACGACCCGGTCGATGCCGACCTCCGCGGCGACCGCCCGCGCGGCCCGCTCGTTGTCGCCGGTGAGCAGGACCGGCTCGAGACCCAGGGCCCGCAGCTCGCGCACCGCCTCGGCCGAGGTCGGCTTGACCGTGTCGGAGACGACGAGCACGCCGCGGGCGAGCCCGTCCCAACCGACCACCACGGCGGTCCGACCAGCGGCCTCGGCCCGGTCCACGGCCTCGGACAGGAGGGACGGCAGCTCCTGACCCGACTCCGCGAGGAACCGAGGGCGGCCGATCACGACGGCAGCGCCCTCGACCACGCCGTGCGCGCCGAGCCCACCGACCGACACGAAGTCCTCGACCGGAGGAGCCGCGACGCCCGACGCGATCGCCCGGGCGATCGGGTGCTCGGACGCGGACTCGATGGCGGCCGCGCGACGTCGTACGACGTCCTCGGCCTCGCCGGCCCCGGCGACGACCTCGACGAGCGACATCCGGCCCGTGGTGACGGTCCCGGTCTTGTCGAGGACGACCGTGTCGATCCTCTGGGCCCGCTCGAGGACCTCGGGCCCCCGGATCAGGATGCCGAGCTGGGCACCGCGGCCGGTGCCGACCAGCAGCGCCGTCGGCGTCGCGAGACCCAGCGCGCACGGGCAGGCGATGATCAGCACCGACACGGCCGCCGTGAAGGCCGCGGCCGCGCCCTGACCAGCGAGCAGCCAGCCGGCCAGCGTCCCGAGCGCGAGCACGATCACGACCGGCACGAAGACGCCGGAGACCCGGTCGGCGAGCCGCTGCGCTCGAGCCTTGCCGTTCTGCGCCTCCTCGACGAGGTGGGTCATCCGCGCCAGCTGGGTGTCGGCGCCGACCCGGGTGGCACGCACGACGAGACGCCCGCCGACGTTGACGGTCGCGCCGGTGACGTCCGAGCCCGGCCCGACCTCGACGGGGACCGCCTCACCGGTCAGCAGCGACGCGTCGATGCTCGACGAGCCGGCGACGACGACACCGTCGGTGGCGACCTTCTCCCCCGGGCGTACGACGAACAGGTCGTCGACCTCGAGCCACTCGGCGGGCACGCGCTCCTCGACACCGTCGAGCGCGCGGCCCGAGAGGCGGGCGACGTCCTTGGCGCCGAGCTCGAGCAGCGCGCGCAGGGCCCCACCGGCCGAGCGGCGGGCACGCTTCTCCAGCCAGCGCCCGAGCAGCAGGAAGGTGGTGACGACCCCCGAGACCTCGAGGTAGGTCGAGTCCTCGCCGACCACGAGAGCGACCACGGACCACAGGTAGGCCGCGAGCACACCGAGCGAGACGAGGGTGTCCATCGTGGTCGCGCCGTGGCGCAGGTTGGCGATCGTGGCGCGGTGGAAGGGCCAGGCACACCAGGTCACGACCGGCGTCGCGAGCAGCAGGCACAGCCAGTCGGAGCCGGGGAACGACGTGCCCGGCACCATCGTGAGGAGTACGACGGGCACGCTCAACGCGGCCGCGACGACCAGGCGGTCGCGCAGCGCGGTCGACTCACCGTCGTCGCCCCGGTCCGGCGTCGGGAGCGCTGCGGCATAACCGGCAGCCGAGACGGCGGCGACGAGGTCCTCCGTGCTGACCGACGGGTCGTGGACGACCCGGGCGCGCTCGGTGGCGAAGTTGACGGTCGCCGTGACCCCGTCGATCTTGTTGAGCTTGCGCTCGATCCGGTTCGCGCAGGAGGCGCAGGTCATGCCGTCGATGGCGAGCTCGACGTTCTCGGTCAGCTGGGTGCTCACGTCAGGCCACCCGGTAGCCCGCCTCCTCGACCGCGGCGACGATCGCCTCGCGGTCGAGCGGACCCGTGCTGACGACCGAGACCTCGCCGGTCTCAAGGACGACCTCGACAGCGGTGACCCCCGGGATCGCCGACACCTCCTCGGTCACCGAGGCGACGCAGTGGGCGCAGGTCATCCCCTCGACCTGCCAGGTGCTCGCGCTCATGACTTCACCAGGCGGCTGATGGCCTCCATCGCCTCGGTGATCTTCTCGCGGGCCTCGTCGTCACCCGCGCGTGCTGCGTCGACGACGCAGTGGTTGAGGTGCTCCTCGACCAGTCCGATGGAGACCGCCTGGAGCGCCTTCGTCATCGCTGCGACCTGGGTGAGGATGTCGATGCAGTACTGCTCGTCCTCGACCATGCGCTGCAGACCGCGGGCCTGACCCTCGATCCGGCGCAGGCGACGGAGATAGTCGTCCTTGCGGTGGATGTAGCCGTGCTGGTGCTCGTCCATACAGACGAGGGTACCCCTAGGGGGTATGGGGCCCTAGGTCGGCCAACGGGTGGTCGGACCTACGACTCGCGGCGTGGACCGGGCACCACACCGAGGATCTCGTCGATCTCGGTGTCGGACAGGTGGTCGTCGGACTCACTCGCAGCAATGATCAGGTTGGTCGTGAGCTCGACCTCGCCGAGGAGATCGGAGTCCTCGAGGGTGACATCGAACTGGTCGTGCACCTCATCACTCCCTGTGCGCATCGGGTACGGGTCCCTCCTCCAACGTCAAGGGTGCCCGACGGTCACGGGGACAAAACCCTCCGGGCGAAATCTGACCCATCCGGGCCATGGGACATGCCCCGAAATGGGGAGGAGCCCCACCCGGGTGGGTGGGGCTCCTCCGAAGACTGCGGGCCGAGGGCCCGGACTCTTCTTCCGGGATCAGACCGGGCGGACGTTCTCAGCCTGCGGGCCCTTGGGACCCTGCGTGACCTCGAACTCGACCTTCTGGTTCTCGTCCAGGGACTTGTAGCCCTGGGTCTGGATCGCCGAGTAGTGCACGAAGACGTCGTCGCCGCCGTCCTCCTGCGCGATGAAGCCGAAGCCCTTCTCAGCGTTGAACCACTTAACAGTGCCCTGAGCCATGTGCTCGATACTCCTTAGTCGGGGCGAGAGGCCGTCACTTCGACGGCCCCACACCAGATGCGGTGACACCGTCGCTCCGACTTGCGTGAGTGGCAGGCCCACGAAGAAGAAACGCCGTTGGATCACAAACTCCGCGGGCGTCAGACCTGCTGGAACTTGCACCTGTTGCGGGGGACACGTTACCAACCATCCGCTCCGAGGAAACCGGCTGTACGAGGTTTTCTCACGCCCCGGATGAAGGTTCTGCTACACGCACGTGACAGGAGAGGAACAGGGCGCGCTCCTGCCGGAGTCACCCGACACGGGTGATCCTCACCCTTTCGGGTACGGCGAAGGTGGCTCCCATGACAACGGTGATCGGCGATCTGCTGCCTCTCGCGCTCGGCGTCGCGATCAGCCCGATCCCCGTCATCGCGACCGTCTTGATGCTGCTCGCACCCCAGGCGAAGGGCGCCAGCCTGGGCTTCCTGCTCGGCTGGCTGGTCGGCATCGTCGTGGCCACGACGGTGTTCGTGGTGATCGCCGCGACCACCGGCCTCGACAGCGGGTCGAGCCCGTCAGCCGCCTCCGCGTGGATCAAGATCGGACTCGGCGTACTCCTCCTCCTGGTGGGCGCGAAGCAGTGGCGCGGCCGGCCGAGGCCGGGCGAGGTGGTCGTGCTGCCGAAGTGGATGGCGGCCATCGACTCGTTCACCTTCGTCAAGGCAGCCGGGCTGGGGTTCCTGCTGGCGGCGGTCAACCCGAAGAACCTGCTGATGTGCGTCGCGGCCGGCTCGGCCATCGGCGGATCGGGGATCAGCACCGGCGACATGGTGGTCGCCGCAGCCGTGTTCACGGTGATCGCCGCGTCGACGGTCGCCGTCCCGGTGATCGGCTACCTGGTCGCCCACGAGCGGATGCGGAACCCGCTCGACGAGCTGCGGGTCTGGCTCGGAGACAACAACGCGACGGTGATGAGCGTCCTGGTGCTCGTGATCGGCGTCGTGCTGATCGGCAAGGGGATCGGCGGGCTCTGACCCGTCAGATGTTGGTCGGGATGTGCATGACGGTCCCGCCGTCGACGACGAACTCCGAGCCGGTCGAGAAGGACGACTCGTCGCTGGCGAGGAACACCACGAACGTCGCCACCTCGTCGGGCTGACCGGGACGACCGAGCGGGATCGGGATCAGCCCTTCGGGCATCTGGTCGGTCGCCGGGGTGCTGATACGTCCGGGGTGCAGGGAGTTGACCCGGATCCCGTGCGGCGCGAGCTCCATGGCGAGCGACTTGGTGAGCCCGGTCAGGCCCCACTTGGACGCGACGTACCCGTGCGCCCAGGGCGTGCCGCGCAGGCCCTCGATCGACGACGTGTTGATGATCGAGCCGCCGCCGGCGGCGATCAGCGCGTCGGCGGCGGCCTTCGCCCCGAAGAAGGCGCCGGTCAGGTTGACGTCGAGCATCTGCTGCCACTGCGCGGCCTTGTAGCGCTGCAGCTGGCCGCCGTTGAAGATGCCGGCGTTGTTGAAGAGGACGTCGAGCCGGCCGAACTCGGCGACGGCGAGCGCCACGGCGGCCGCCCAGTCCTCCTCGCTGGTGACGTCGAGGTGCACGTAGCGCGCCGCGTCGCCCAGCTCGTCGGCGAGCGCGGCACCCTCGTCGTCGAGCAGGTCGCCGATGACGACCTTCGCGCCCTCGGCCACCAGCATCCGCGCGCTGGCGCCACCGATGTTGCGCGCGCCGCCGCTGATGAGCACGACCTTGCCGTCTACACGTCCCATGCGCGGGACGATAACCTAGTTTTTCCGGAGGTAGAACACGTTCCAGTTCGAGGAGATCAGATGCCGATCCGCGTCGCCCAGGTCAGCACCGGCAACGCCGGCCGGCTCACCCTGCGCCAGCTCATCGCCGACGACCGGTTCGAGCTGGTCGCGGTCTCCACCTCGACCCCGGAGAAGGTCGGCAAGGACGCGGGCGAGCTCGCCGGCGTCGACACCGTCACCGGCATCACGGCCGTCGGCGACCTGGACGCGCTGATCGCCGCCGGACCCGAGTGCGTCGTCTACTGCGCCATGGGTGACACCCGTCCGCGCGAGGCGACCAACGACGTGCGCGCGCTGCTCGAGGCCGGCATCGACGTCGTCGGCTCAGCGCCCGGCACCTTGCAGTTCCCGATCGGCACGATGCCGCAGGCCGTGATCGACAAGGTGGAGGCGTCCGCACAGGCCGGTGGGGCGACGGTCTACATCACCGGCGTCGACCCCGGGTTCGCCAGCGACCTGGTCCCGCTCGCGCTGGCGAGCACCTGCCAGCGGATCGAGCAGATCAAATGCTACGAGCTCGCCGACTACGCGACGTACGACGGCACCGAGGTCATGTTCGACCTGATGGGCTTCGGCAGCCCGGTCGACTCGACGCCCCTCCTCTTCCTGCCCGGCGTCCTGGCCCTGGCGTGGGGAACCGCGATCCGGATGATGGCCAGCGGCCTCGGCATCGAGGTCGACGAGATCGTCGAGTTCTGGGAGGCCGAGCCGGCCCCGGAGAGCTACGACATCGCGGCCGGCCGGATCGAGGAGGGCACGATCGCGGCACTGCACTTCTCCATCAGCGGCATGGTCGACGGCCACCCGGCGATCGTCGTCGAGCACGTCACCCGCACCCGCGACGACCTGCGCCCGGACTGGGCGCGACCCTCGTCCGGTGGCGGCGCCTACCGGATCGAGATCACCGGAGAGCCGTCGTACGTCGTCGACGTGGTGCCGAGCAGCGAGCACGGCGACCACAACCATGCCGCGATCGTGGCGGCCTGCGGCCGGATCGTGAACGCGATCCCCGACGTACGCGCCGCCGCACCCGGGATCGCGACCACCCTCGACCTGCCGCTGCCGACCGGCCGCGGGACGTACGTCGGGCCCGCCCGGACGTAACCGACAAAGCCCGTCCGGGATCGGCGGGCTTCGCCTAGTGTGCTGGCGTGTCTCGAACGATCGCCTCACTGGCCGCCTCGGCCCTCGCGCTCACCCTGGTCCCCCTGGCCGCCCTGGCCTCCCCCGCGCACGCCGACGGCGAGCCGCTGGTCGTCGACGAGGGCGGTGCCCGGGTCGTCGTCGAGCAGAGCCCGTTCCGGCTGAGCGTCACCGACGCCGCCGGCACGACGGTGCTGCAGGAGGTCGCACACGCGGCGACGGACACGCTCGCTGAGCCACTGACCACCGACCCGCTGGCGGACGGGTCCGACAACCAGAGCACCACGACGCTCTACTCCCCCCTGTCGTTCATGGTCGGCACGGAGTCCCTCCAGCAGCAGCTGCAGGGCGAGTGGATCGCCAACCTGGCGAAGAGCACGCGCAGCGGTACCTGGTACTCCGCCCAGGACGTCGAGTCCGTCGAGCACGACGGGGACGACCTCGTCCTCACGCTCTCCACGAACGACCCGAGCGGCCGGACCCTCGAGGTGCGGATCGGCGCTCAGGGCGCGGACGCCGCGCGCGTCCAGGTGCACGCCGTTCCGTCCGACGGCGTCGCCATGATCGGCGACTCGTTCGAGACGCCGTCCGAGGCCGGTCAGCAGGACGGCTTCTTCGGCTTCGGCGGCCGTCACGACCACCTCGACCAGCGCGGTCGCGTGCTCTCCAGCTTCGTCAACCAGGAGAGCCTCGACATCTCGGGCAAGGGCGAGACGATGTACCCGAACGGCCCGGCCGCGGCCTACTACCCGCAGGCGATGTTCTACACGAGCCACTACGGCTTCCTGCTCCCCCAGCCCGAGCTCGCGCGCTTCAAGCTCGCCGTCGACCGACCGGACGCGTGGAACGTCACCGCCTCGGCCACCCACCTCGACTACGTCGTGGCGCCGGGTGCCCCGAGCCGGTCGGTCGACACCCTCACCGCGATGACCGGCCGGCACCACACGCCGCCGGACTGGGCGCTCGGCCCGATGCTCGACCGGCTCGTCAAGAACGACGGCGAGACCTACCAGGACTACCAGCACCACCTCGCCCAGGACATCGTCGACATCGACCGCTACCAGCTGCCGCTCTCGGCGTACCGGATCGAGGGTTGGGGCTTCCCGCACGGCAACCACGGACTCGCCCTGCACACCTGGGTGCACGCCAAGAAGCAGGCGACGATGATCCGCCAGCTCAAGGCGCGCGGCATCCACCCGCTGGCCTACATCCGCCCCTGGCTGGAGCCGGGCTCGGCGCCGGTCAAGGCGGGGTACGCCGTCACCGACGCGGACGGCAAGCCCTACATCGTCAGCGGATCGTCCAACCGCCTCTTCGGCCTGGTCGACTTCACCAACCCGGACGCGGTCGCGTGGTGGCAGCGCCAGGTGAAGGGCATCCTCGACCTCGGCTTCGACGGGTTCATGCAGGACTACGGCGAGCAGGTCCTCTTCGACATGCACTTCGCCGACGGGACCACCGGCGTCACCCGCCACAACGACTACTTCACGCTCTACGCCAAGGCGACCAGCGACGAGATCGACCGCTACGAGGCCGACCACCCGACTCGTCACCCGTGGTTCTTCACCCGCGCCGGCTACACCGGGCTGCCGGGCACGACGGCGTACGAGGACGCGAACTTCCCGGGCGACGAGACCACCGACTGGAGCCGCACCTCCGGGATCCAGTCGCTGACGACCGACATGCTCAGCCGTGCGGTCGGCGGCGCCTACGGCTACACCACCGACATCGGTGGCTACTTCGACTACACGTCGCCGCCGACCACCAAGGAGCTCTTCATCCGCTGGGCGGAGTGGGCCGCCCTGAGCCCGACGTTCCGCCTCCACGGCAGCGGGAAGCACGGCACCCACACGCCCTGGTCCTACGACAAGCAGACGGTGCGCATCTACAAGCAGCTCTCGCGCCTGCACATGCGGGCCGAGCCGCTGCTCAAGCAGCTGTGGGCCGAGGCCCAGGCGACCGGTGCGCCGCCGACCCGACCGCTGTGGTGGCAGGACCCCGACGACCGCGCCGGCTGGGACCAGGACCAGGAGTGGCTGCTGGGCCCCGACCTGCTCGTCGCCCCCGTGGTCAAGAAGGGCGCCACGACCCGGAAGGCCTACCTCCCCGAGGGCTGCTGGCAGCTGCACGGCACCGGCACGGAGCGCGCCGGCCAGACCTCGGTCACCGTCGACGCGCCCCTCGGCGCGCTGCCGTGGTTCAGCCGCTGCGGCACCGCGCCGCTGGGCTGACCGAACCGGCCGGACCGGCTCGCGTCGGCGGCCCCTAGAATCCTCGGACCGGCGATCGGAGCCCTCCGACCGCCAGGGGCCCCTAGCTCAATTGGCAGAGCATCGGACTTTTAATCCGCGGGTTGTGGGTTCGAGTCCCACGGGGCCTACCGAGTCCGGAATGCCACCGGTCTACTCCACCTGGACCGATTCGGCGCAGGGGGGTGCGCGGTCGGGGCCGGACCCCCTAACCTCTCCGAAGTTGAACCGTCGGTGACCCGAGACGCCGGCGGTTCACTCCATTTTCCGGACCTTCTCAGGCCGATGATCTCGACGTCGAGATCCAGTAGCGCCGCTTGCCGTTGCGGGAGTCCTCGTACTCCCCACCGCAGCGCTCGATGGTCGCCCGCGAGCCTTCGTTGTCCTCGTCGCAGGTGACCAGCGCGCGGTCGATGCCGAGGTCGGCGGCGTGCTCCAGGGAGAGGGCCAGGGCGCGGGAGGCGTGGCCCTCGCGGCGCCGCGAGGGGCGTACGGCGTAGCCGATGTGGCCGCCCTCCTCGAGCAGCCACGGGGTCAGCGAGTGGCGCAGCGCGAGGGAGCCGACGTACTCGTCCTCGTCGTCGACGATCCAGAAGTAGGTGCAGTGCACGATGTTGGGCGGCAGCTCGGTGGCCGGGTCCGCCTGAGCGAGGAGGTGCGCGACGACCTCGCGGCAGCCAGCCTCGGTGGTGTCGAGGGGCTCGAAGTCCCAGAGACCGGCACCGTGGATCACCTCGTCGCCGAACTCGGCGATGGCGGCGGCCCAGGAGTCACGGAGGTGGAGGTCGGGAGCGGCGAGAGCGGTCACCGGACGATTCCATCAAGTCGACGGCGATCGGAGCCACTGGGTTTCGGAACTGGAACTCGTTCTAGGATCGGCGCGTGGCCCGACACCCCCTGGACGAGATGCCCCCCGAGGAGTCCGAGCGTCTGCGCGGGATCTACGAGCCCTTCACCCAGGTCGTCCGCGACCTGGTCGACGCCACGATCCGCACGACGGTCGACGACGCCGAGGTGCTGCAGGTCCAGGCGGAGCTCGAGAACCTCGTCGCCCGGCTGAGGAAGCGCGAGCTCGAGGGCTCGTTCGCCGTGAGCAACCGCGGACGCCACTGGGGCAACACGGTCGTCGGGATCCGCAACGCGGTCGCACCTCCGGTGCACGTCGAGCACGACAGCACCGGCCGGGCGTGGGCGGACTTCCACCTGGGCGCGGCGTACGAGGGCCCTCCCGGCCTGGTGCACGGCGGGGTGTCGGCGCTGATCCTGGACCAGCTGCTCGGCGAGGCGGCGGGCGCCGGCGGCAAGCCGGGCATGACCGCCACCCTGACGCTGACCTACCGTCGCGCGACGCCGCTGGGCGACCTGCGGGTCGAGGCCTGGATCGAGCGCAGCGAGGGGATCAAGACCTGGGCGCGGGGACACATCTCGAACGCCGAGGGGGTCACCGTCGAGGCCGAGGGCCTCTTCATCCTGCCGCGCTGGGCACGCCAGGCGGCTCAGCCGCCCGACGGGTCCTTCGAGTAGCCGGTCAGGAGGCGGCGACCTTGTCGCCGCTCGGCACACCACGCTCGCCGGCGTCGGTGAGCCGCGCCTCCTCGAGGGCCTGCGCCTCGAGCTCGGCACGACGGTCGGCCTCGAGGCCGGCCCGCAGGGCGTCGTACTCCCCCGGGTCGGAGACCAGGTCGGCGGCACCGCGCTCGAGCCGCTTGAGGGCGCTACGGGCGAAGATCTGCTGCTCGGTGGTGGTCCGCTCGGAGCGACCGCGGCCGACGAACGAGACCGCCCAGTGGAGCAGCGCCGTCACCTGGCTCTTGAAGCCGGTGATGTAGACGAGGTGGAGGGCCAGCCACATCAGCCAGGCGAGAACGCCGGTGATGCGGAGGTTGCCGATCAGCGCGACCGCCCGGAAGCGGCTGATGATCGCCATCGAGCCCTTGTCGAAGTAGTGGAACGGACCCTGCGAGGGCTTGCCCTCGAGGCGGCGGTCGATCTCCTTGGCGGCGTACTTCGCGCCCTGGATGGCGACCTGCGCGACGCCGGGCAGGTGGTCGAGGTTGATCATGTCGCCGACCACGAACACCTCGGGGTGGCCCGGGAGCGTGAGGTCGGGGTTGACGCTGATCCGGCCGGCGCGGTCGAGCGGGGCACCGGTCTGCTCGGAGAGGGTCTGACCGAGCTTGTTGGCCTGCACGCCGGCGGCCCAGATCTTGGTGACGCTGTCGATGCGCTCGACGCGGCCGTCCTTGAACTTCATCTCGAGGCCGCGCTCGTCGAGGTCGGTCACCATCGCGCCGAGGATGACCTCGACACCGAGCTTCTCGAGCTCCTTCTTGGCCTTCTCGCCCAGCTTGGCACCGAACGGCGGGAGCACCTGCGGAGCGGCGTCGACGAGGACGACCCGGGCCTCGCGGGTGTTGATGGCCCGGAAGTCCTTGTGCAGCGTGCGGCGGGAGAGCTCGGCGATCTGGCCGGCCATCTCGACACCGGTCGGGCCGGCGCCGACGACCACGAAGGTCAGCAGGTGGTCGACGTTGTCGCCGCGGGCGGCACCGAGCTCGGCGAGCTCGAAGGTGCCGAAGATCCGGCCGCGCAGCTCGAGGGCGTCGTCGATGCTCTTCATGCCGGGGGCGAACTCGGCGAAGTGGTCGTTGCCGAAGTAGGACTGGCCGGCGCCGGCGGCGACGATCAGGGAGTCGTACGACGTGAGCGTCTCGCGGCCGAGGACCTGCGAGGTCACGGTCCGCGCCTCGAGGTCGATGTCGGTGACCTCGCCGAGCAGCACCTGGGCGTTCTTCTGCCCGCTCAGGACCTCACGGGTCGGGGGTGCGATCTCGCCCTGGGACAGGATGCCCGTCGCGACCTGGTAGAGCAGCGGCTGGAAGAGGTGGTGCGTCGTCTTCGCGATCATCGTGACGTCGACGTCGGAGCGGCGCAGCGCCTTCGTCCCGAAGAGACCGCCGAACCCGGAGCCGATGACCACGACCTGGTGACGGTGGGAAGTCTGGGGAGCTGGCTGCGTTGCTGCCATGACGGACCTTTCGTGCCGCGATTGGATCGTGCTAATGGAACACGGTCCCGTACCCCCATTGTTCCGCCGAAGACCCCGATTCCCACAACTGGGGGGTCACCTGCGTCACAGAGGAGGGTCCCGGGGCGCCTCGTCGAGCGAGGTCGTCTGGACCGCCCCGATCCCACCGGCGCGGCGAGGTTTCGTGCCGAAATACCGCGGGTAACAACGCCACAATGGCTTTGCCCTGAGCAAATATTCGTCGTGGAGATCACCGTGCCGCTGAACAGGCCAGCCCTGTCCCTGGGCTCGGGTCCTCGTGGTGTGCAAGATGCACGCCGCTGGGTCGTCGACACCTGCGTGGACATCGGTCGACAGGACCTCGTCGAGTGCGCCGAGCTGGGCGTCTCCGAGCTGGTGACCAACGCGCTGCTCCACGCGGCGCCCCCGCTGTCCGTGCGCGTGCGCGGCACCCGCGAGCACCCGCGCGTGGAGGTCCGCGACGGCTCGGGCGACCTCCCGTTGCTGCCGTCGGCCGACCCCCAGGGCGAGGACGACCTGCTGCTCACCTTCGGCCGCGGCCTCGGCATCGTGGCCCGCTGCTCGTCGGCCTGGGGCGTCGACCTCGACGAGGACGGCAAGACCGTCTGGTTCGTCCCGGCCGTCGAGGCCGGCGGCGACGCCGTCGAGGGCGTGATCACGGGCGCGCTGACCCAGGCCAACCCACCGCAGCCGTCGCCCGACGAGATCAGCATCGACATCCTCGGCGTACCCCTCCGGTCCTTCATCGAGTTCCAGCGCCACTACCGCGAGCTGCGCCGCGAGGTGCGGCTGCTGGCCCTGGCCCACGAGGCCGACTACCCGCTGGCCAAGGACCTCTCGGACCTCTTCGGGTCCCTCGACCGCGACCTGCGCGAGGGCATCGGCGCCGACCAGATCGAGCAGGCGCTGGGCTCCGGCGCGGCGACGGCGGACCTCCACGTCGCCATGGCGCGACCGACCGCTGCCGCCATCGGCCGCTTCGTCGAGCTCCTCGAGCTCGCGGACGCCTTCTGTCGCGAGGAGAGGTTGCTGTCCCTGGCCAGGACGCCGGAGCAGCAGCGGTTCCAGCGCTGGTTCCTCAGTGAGTTCGTCAGCCAGGAGCGCGGCGCGGCTCCCGTGGCGTGGCAGGATGCGCCCGTGTCGAGGCAGCAGAGCAGCGTGTCGTGACCGCTGGCTCACCCCCCGCGCGCCTGGTGGCCGCGGTGGCGGCCGGTGGTGCGCTCGGGGCCCTGGCCCGGTGGGCGCTGACCGAGGCCTTCCCCGCGCACGGCGGCGACTTCCCGTGGTCGACGTTCGGGATCAACGTGGTCGGCTCGTTCACGCTCGCCCTGCTTCCGGCCTTCCTGGTCGTACGCCGCAACCGCACGCTGACCGTCTTCCTCGGGCCGGGCGTCCTCGGTGGCTTCACGACGCTGTCGGCCTACTCGGAGCAGACCCGGGCGCTGCTCGCCGGCGGACACGGCGCGGTCGCCGGTCTCTACCTGGTCGGCACGCTCGCGGCCTGCCTGCTCGCCGTACGCGCCGCCGACCACTGGTCGACCTCGCGCGAGCGCCGGGTCTTCGCGCACGAGGGCGGTGACGAGTGACGCCGCTGCTGGTGATGATCGGTGCCGCGGTCGGCGCCGGTCTCCGCTTCGAGGTCGCGAGCCGTCTCGACGGGCGCTTCCCGACCGGCACGTTCGTGGTCAACGTGGCCGGGTCGTTCCTGCTCGGGCTCCTCTCCGGGCTCGCGCTCGGGGCGCACCCGCTCGCCCTGCTCGGCACCGGCTTCTGCGGCGGCTTCACGACCTACTCCGCCTTCGCCGTGCAGACCCACGGCCTCGGCCGCCGGCTGGCGACGCTCTACGCCGCCGGGACGATCGCGGCCGCGCTGGCGGCGTGTGCGATCGGGTTTGCGCTTGCGGGTTGATCGCGAGCTCAGTCGCGGTCGCTGCTCGACCACCGTCGATCCGATCCGCTGCCGCGTCCCGGATCAGGCATAACCCAGGTCGTGCAGGCGCGCGTCGTCGATCCCGAAGTGGTGGGCGATCTCGTGGACCACGGTGATCCGGACCTCCTCGACCAGCTGCTCCTCGCTGTCGCAGAAGTCGAGCAGCGGGTTGCGGAAGATGAAGATCCGGTCGGGGAGCTCCATCATCGGGTCGCCCCAGCGGTCGGTCAGCGCGATCCCGTCGTAGAGACCCAGCAGGTCGGGCTCACCCGCGGGCGGCTCGTCCTCGACCAGCACCGCGACGTTGTGGACCAGCGCGGTGATCTCGTCGGGGATGTCGTCCAGCGCGCGGTCGACGAGGGCCTCGAAGTCCGCACGCCCCATCTCGATCGGCATGCCGTCATTGTGCTGGATCGGTGGTGGCCCGGAGCGTGTGCCGACAGGCCCCGAAATGCACGATGCCCCGGATCTCTCGATCCGGGGCATCTGGTGGCGACCCCGACGGGACTCGAACCCGCGGCCTCCGCCGTGACAGGGCGGCGCGCTAACCAACTGCGCTACGGGGCCAGGTGTGGTGCTGGTGCCTCACCGGTGGTGCGTGGTGAAGCGGTGGAACTCTAACCCACACACCGCGTCGACTCCCAATCGGGATGGTCTGTGCCGGTGGTGGCACCCCCAACGGGATTCGAACCCGTGCTACCGCCGTGAAAGGGCGGGGTCCTGGGCCGCTAGACGATGGGGGCCGGACGTGCTCGGAGAAGCATAGAGTCGAGGCTCACCGGGCTCCAAAAGACGCGGGACTCCCCGTTTTCGTGAGGCCCCGGAGGCTCCTGTAGGGTGTCCGTCGCTTGGCCAGGTAGCTCAGTTGGTACGAGCGATCGCCTGAAAAGTGATAGGTCGGCGGTTCGACCCCGCCCCTGGCCACAGGCATCGCAGGGTCACCTGCGGAAGAACGCCCCGTCGGGTCACCGACGGGGCGTTCTGCATCTGCGAGGGTTGAACCATGGTTCCCACCGACGCCGCGTCGAGGCGTGACTTCTCCCAGCAGCCACCGGTCGCCCGCGTGCTCGGCGTGGTCGTCGGGCCGGTGCTGCTCGGTGCGATCTCGGGCCTGCTGCTCGGCGTCTCGGCGCCGGCGTACTGGGTCGTGCAGGTGATCGCCTCGATCGGCGGGTTCCTGGGCGGCACCGAGCACATCGGCTGGCGACCGGGCCTGGTGCGCGGCGTCGTCGGCGGCGTTCTGTACGGCGCGACGATCCTGCTGGTGCGCGCGACCACCGGGTGGACCGACGAGGTGGACCTGGGCTCGACCCCGGCACTCCTGGTCGTCATCACCACCGTCCTCGGCCTGCTCCTCGGTGCCGCGGGTGGCGCCGTGCGCAGCCACCACACGCGATGAGCAACCTGGCCGGCGCCGTCTTCGCGCACGCCGCCGAGGACCCGACGCGGATCGCGGTCCGCACGGGCGAGACCGCCGTGTCGTACGGCGAGCTGCGCGACCTGGTGGCGTCGTACGCCGGGCAGGTGGTCGCCGCAGGCGTCCGACCCGGGGACCGGGTGCTGCTGATCGCGCCGACGGTGCCCGAGTTCGTCGCGGCCTACTACGGGCTGCACGCGGCCGGGGCGGTGCTGATCACGATGAACGTGATGGCGACCGCGCCGGAGATCGGCTACGTCATCGACGACGCCGGGGTGTCGCTCGTGGTGGCGTGGCACGCGAGCGCGACCGCCGCGACAGCGGCGGCCGAGGAGCGCGGCGTGCCGGCCTGGAACCTCGGTCCGCTCGCCACCCTGCCGACCGGCGGCGGGATCGTCGCGCCGGTCGACCGCGCCGACGACGAGACCGCGATCATCATCTACACCTCAGGGACGACCGGCCGGCCCAAGGGCGCCGAGCTCGGCGTCGGGGGGATCTTCGCGCTGGTCGAGGCGGCGCGGGAGCGTCTGGCGTTCGACCCGGCGACCGACCGCGCGGGCACCGCGCTTCCCCTCTTCCATGTCTACGGGCAGCTGATCGTGCTGCACATCTCGGTCTCGCTCGGTGCCCCGGTCTCGCTGCTGCACCCGTTCGACCCGAGCCGGATGCTGGCGATGATCCGCGACGACCGGCTCACGATCGTCTCCGGCGTGCCGGCCATGTGGAACGCGATGCTCCACGCCCCCGGCGACTGGAGTGCCGACGACTTCGCCCAGCTCCGGCTCGCCTCCTCGGGCGGGGCATCGCTGCCGGCGGAGTCGATCCGGGCCTTCCAGGACCGCTTCGGCGTACGGATCCGCGAGGGCTACGGCCTGAGCGAGACCTCGGGCTGGGCGACCTCGACGCCCCACGACCAGACCCCGAAGATCGGGTCCGTCGGCCGTGCGGTCCCGGGCATGCGGCTCGAGGTCCGCGACCCGTCGGGCCGACCGGTGCCGACCGGCGAGGTCGGCGAGGTGTGGGTGAGTGGCCCGATCGTGATGAAGGGCTACTGGAACCGGCCCGAGGCGACGGCCGAGGCGATCCAGGACGGGTGGCTGCGCACCGGCGACCTCGGCACCCTCGACGAGGACGGCGACCTGCGGATCGTCGACCGGCTCAAGGAGCTGATCATCCGCGGCGGCTACAACGTCTATCCCCGCGAGGTCGAGGAGGTGCTCTACGAGCACCCCGACATCGTCGAGGCGGCCGTCATCGGTGTCGCGGACCCGACGTACGGCGAGGAGGTCGCGGCTGTGGTGGTCCTCCGACCCGGCGCCGAGCTCGGCGTCGACGAGCTGCGCGCGTGGGCGAAGGCGCGGCTGAGCGCCTACAAGGTGCCGCACCTCGTCCAGTTCGTGCCGGCGCTGCCGAAGGGACCCTCGGGCAAGATCCTCAAGCGGGCGATCGACCGCGAGCAGCTCCGCGGCTGATCAGGCGGTGCGCTCGTGGGGGACGTCGACCCGCGGGATGCCGCCGAGCCCGAGCCGGTAGCGGACGTGCTCGGCGTACTGCTCGAGCGTGCGCCACAGCGTCTGGTGGGCGGCCCAGGGCAACGGCTCGGCTCCGTCGTACCAGCTCTCGCCGAAGGCGATCCACACCGGCGTCCAGCCGGCGGCGTCGTCCCAGGCACCCCGCCGCGCCATGAGCAGCCGGCGCCGGATCTGGAAGGCCGCGCGCGGTCCGTCCTCGTAGACCGACGACGTCGCGACCGGCCAGACCCAGAGGTCGAGCGGCATCAGGTCGAGCTCGAGCTCGCGCAGCACGGACGGTGCGACCAGGACGGTCGCGACGTTCTCGTGCGGCTCGCGGCGCATGGCGGCACGCTACCTGCGAGGTCGCAGCAGGAGAAGCCTTACTTCCTCAGCATCGGGGCGAAGACGGGACCGAGCAGGCCGCCGGCGGAGTGAGCGGGGACGGCGGGCAGGTTGCGACCGCCGTACGCGACCCCGCCACCGGGTGCGTCGTAGCGCAGCCAGGTCTGGGCCGGGCCCTGGCCGATGCCGGGCTCGTCCCAGTCGCAGACACCGGTCGGGAAGGTGTCCTGGAGGCTGGCCCACTCGGCGTCGGTGAAGGGCACGAGCAGGAAGTCGAAGTCGGCCTTGTCGAGCGGACGGAGCCGGCAGGCGACCGTGTCGTTGGCGAGCGGTCCGCCGGCCTCCTGGCGGGGCGTGCTGAGCCGGGTCTGGAGGACCTGCAGCTGCTGCTGGTCGCAGACCTGGGCGAGCTGGTCGACCACGCAGCGGTCGGTGACGTCGTCGGGACGGTCGCCGGCGATCTTGGCGGACAACGGCTTCGAGGAGCCGTCCTTCTCGACCGCGGAGAGCCACTCGTCCATCTTGGTCAGCGCCTCGTTGGCCCAGTTCGGGTCGCCGATCAGCGGGGTCGGGCCGAACCACATCACGCGGTTGTCGGTGTTGCCCTGGTCGGCCATCAGCCGCTCCTGGGTCCAGAAGGCGTGGGCGTAGTCGTGGGCGAGACCCGGGTCCGGGCCCCCGTGGTTGATCATCGCGACCTCGTCGAGGTGGTTGGCCTCGTCGATGAGCCCGGTGCGGTAGGCGTTCGCGATCGAGGCGGGGTCGCCCTGGATCCGGTCGGTCGTGGGCTGCGAGTCGACGTCGAGGCCACCGACCTTCTGGTTGAGGTCGACGAACTGGGCCGTCGTGATGGTGCCCGCCTTCAGCGCGGAGAGCCCGTAGAGGACACCGGTGTTGGAGAAGGGCAGCCCGCCGAAGCCGTGGCCCGCCGCCTTCTCCTGGGGCGTCCAGACGGACTTCGGGCGCGGGCCGAGCTGGTTGACCAGGAGGTCGAGCACCGAGCAGCGCACGCCGCCCGGGTTGATCTCGGAGTCGTAGCGGGTGGTCGGATCACCGGCCACCGGGTCGGTGGTGCCGGGGCAGGCGTTCTCCGGGTTGAGGGCGGCCTTGAAGAGGCCCTCGTCGGCGACCACGGCGTTGAGGTGGGAGACGTGTCCCTCGACCTGGGCCATCTGCGTCGGCAGCCAGGCCACGCCCGGCGCCCAGCGGGTCGGGTCCTCGAAGTAGAGCCGGAGCATGTGGTAGTCCGCGAACTGCGCACCGGCCGTGAACGTGTCGGGGTAGGAGCAGCTGGTGATCAGGCCCTGGTAGATCCCCGGGTAGGCGTTGGCCACGGTGTGCTGCGCGATCGAGCCGCCGGAGCAGCCGGTGCCGATGGTGTAGCGGAGCTCGCCGTACCTCTCGACGAGGCGCTCCTTGGCCATCAGCACGGACTCGGCGTTGAGGGCGACGCTGCAGTTGTGGCCGGTGTTGTCGAGCGCCGTCGAGAGGGTCGCGAAGCCGAGACCCAGAGCGGTGACGTAGCTCGGCGTGACGGCCGGGACGTCCTCGAGGGTGCCGGAGTAGTCGGCGGTCGGCGGCGTGCCGGGGGTGTACGACGCACCGCAGCCGCCACCGTGGGTGACGAGGAGCTTGTGGTTCCACTGCTGCTGCGGAGCCCAGGCCCGCCAGGGCTTGCCGGGCTGGAAGAGCGTCTGGATCGTGTAGCGGTCGCGGTCCTGGAAGCCCTGCTCCCGGCGGACGATGAACGGCACCTCGACACCCTGGTCCGTGGTCGTCGTCGCGACGTCGGTCGGCGGGTCGGCCGGGTCGTAGGGCTGGAGCCCGGGCTTCGTCGGGTCGGTGGACCTGTAGAGGAAGTCGTACGTCGGCGCCTCGTTGCACTGCGCGTCGGTCGCGGTGTCCTGGCAGCGGTAGTGCCGGGTCTGCGGGCCGGAGAAGAGCGGGCCGCCGTTGGGGTGGTCGGTGACCACGACCCGGTCGCCCTTCGCGCCCTTCGCCGTCGCCCGGACGACGTTGCGGCCGACCTCGAGGCCACGCACCAGGCCTAGGAACTGGCCGTCCTCGCGGACCGCGAACCGCCTCGTGACGTCGCGGTCGCCGACGGTCACGCGGACGTCGGCGGGCCGGACACCCTGCGGGACCCGGACCGCGACGAGAGCGTCGCCCGCAGACACCAGGTCGGCCCGGTTCGAGAGGACCTCGACGGTGAGGTGACCGGGCCGACCAGGCGAAGCGGTCGCGGTCGGACCGACCGGCGTGGTGGCCAGCAGCGGGGCCACCAGGACGAGGAGGAGTACGACGAGTCGCGAGCGCATGCACCGTCAACGACGGACGGTGGCGGTCGTCACGTCGGGCGGGTTTCACCGATCCGGCGCGTGCGCTGGGATCCTGGAGGTGATGACCACGAAACGCGGCGGTGCGATGCCCCGCCTGGTTGCCGCCGCCACGGCTCTCGCCGCCGTGGCCGCCGCCGTGGCCGCCGCCCTCACCGTCGCCGCGGCACCGTCGTCTGCCGCGGCCTCGCCCGGCCGAGCGACCGTGTCCAAGTCGCTGGCGGCCGCGGTCCGCGGACTTCCCGTGTCGTCCGAGAGCGCAGCGGGCTACGACCGCGACCTGTTCCGGCACTGGGTCGACGCGGACGGCGACTGCCGTGACACCCGCGACGAGGTCCTCGCGGCGGAGTCGCGGACCCGCGTCAGTGGCTGTGACATCACGACCGGGACGTGGTTCTCCTACTACGACCACGAGACCTGGGCCTCCTCGTCCGACGTCGACATCGACCACCTGGTGCCACTCAAGGAGGCGTGGGACTCCGGCGCCAAGCACTGGGACGCCACCACCCGTGAGCGCTACGCCAACGACCTGGGAGATCCGCGCACCCTGGTGGCCGTCACCGACAACGTCAACCAGTCCAAGAGCGACCAGGACGTCGCGGACTGGCTGCCGAAGTTCAACCACTGCCGCTACGTCACCGAGTGGACGGCGGTGAAGGTGCGCTGGCACCTGAACGTCGACCGCCGTGAGAAGCAGGCCCTCACCAGGCTTGCCGCCCACTGTCCCGGCAAGCAGGTCCGGGTCACGACGGCCACCGTCGTCCGGGGTGGCTCGAGCGGCGGCAGCGGCGGCAGCGGAACCGGCGGTGGTGGCACCGACCCTCGGTTCAGCTACTGCTACCAGGCGATCGCCGCGGGATACGGCCCCTACTACCGCGGCCGGGACCCGGAGTACGCGTGGTACGAGGACGCCGATCACGACGGGATCGTCTGCGAGTAGCCGCTCAGGTCAGGCGTCTGCGGGCTGCCGCTTCGAGCCATCATTCCGTCCGGCCGGTCCCGCGAGGCATGATCGAGGGCATGACCCCGGGGGAGGAGCGTGCTGCCGTCGATCCTGACCTCGTCAGGCGCCTCTTCGCATCGGTCCCCGACGGTCTCTGGATGTTCGACGACGACGGCGTCACGACCTTCGCGAACGAGCGGATGGCCCAGATCGTGGGCCGCACCCTCGACGAGATGCAGGGTCTGCCCGTCATCGACCTCCTCGACGAGCAGGGCGCCGCTCAGTTCCGCGCCCACCTCGCCCGGCTGGCTGCCGGCTCGGAGGGCGAGGACAACGTCGAGACCCGCTTCTCGCGACCCGACGGCCCGCCCGCGTGGGCCCTGGTGAGCTACGCCCCGGTGCTCGACGACGACGGGAACCGGCTGGGCTGGCTGCACCGCGTGACGTCGTACACCGACCGCAAGCAGCTGGTGGAGACGCTCCTCGAGCGCGAGCACCAGCTCGCCGCAGCGCAGCGGATCGCCCACATCGGCAGCTGGGCCTGGGACGTCGCCTCGGACCGGATCGAGTGGTCCGACGAGCTCTACCGGATCTTCGGCGTCGAGCTGGGCACCCCGGTGACCTACGCGTCGTACATCGAGATGATCCACCCCGACGACCGGCACCGTGCCGAGGCGTCTGCGAGCGCGGACGTCGACGAGTACTCCTTCGACCACCGGGTGGTCCGGCCGGACGGCTCGCTGCGCTGGGTGCGCGGGCGCGGCGTGGTCGACCGGGCGCCGGACGGCACGGCGGTCCGGATGAGCGGCACCGTCCAGGACATCACGGACCTGGTCACCGCCGACGACATCGCCGCCGAGGCGACGCGTCGGCTCGCACTGCTGCAGCAGATGGCGATGGCCGCCAACCGCGCCACCTCCCTCCGCGAGGCCGTGCAGATCGCCGGGATGGGGGTCCCCGAGCACACCTCCTGGAACGCCGTGTGCGCCTACCTCTACGTCGACCACGACCAGGTCGAGGAGCTCGACCTGGGGGGTACGGCGCTCGCCGACCCGGACCCGGATCTCGCCGCGCGAGCCCGGGTGGCCGCCGAGGTGGTGGTCGGCCGGCCGTCGCGTCGGGCCGAGACCCACAGCCTGGTCGCCCTGCCCGTGCTGGTGGACGGTGCCGTCACCTGCGTGATCGAGCTGCTCGCCGACGAGATCCCGCCGGACGACAACTCCTACTGGCTGATGGACCAGATCGCCAACCAGCTCTCGGTGGTCGGCGATCGCGAGCGCAGCGCGGCGCAGCTGGCCGAGGCGCGCGACGACGCGATGGAGGCGTCGCGGCTCAAGTCGGAGTTCCTGGCGACGATGTCGCACGAGATCCGGACCCCGATGAACGGCGTCATCGGCCTGACCGACCTGCTCCAGCGCACCCAGCTCGACGAGCACCAGCGCCGGCTCACCGAGAACCTGCAGGGCGCCGGGATGACCCTGCTCGGGATCATCAACGACATCCTCGACCTGTCGAAGATCGAGGCCGGCAAGCTCGAGCTCGAGTCGGCTGACTTCGACGTCCGCGCGGTCTTCGACCAGGTCGCCTCGGTGCTCAGCGGGCCGGCCCACGACAAGGGTCTGGAGCTCGTGGTCGCCTGCCAGCCCGACGTGCCCGTGCAGCTGCGTGGCGACCCGGTGCGCTTCGGCCAGATCGTCACCAACCTCGGCTCGAACGCCGTGAAGTTCACCGACCACGGCGAGGTGGTCATCGAGGCCCGGGTCGAGCGACAGACCCCTCACGACGTCGTGCTCCGGGTGGACGTGACCGACACCGGCGTCGGCATCGACCCCGAGGAGCGGGACCGACTCTTCGAGGCCTTCACGCAGGCCGACCCGTCGACCACCCGCCGCCACGGCGGCACCGGCCTCGGTCTGGCGATCTCGCGGCAGCTCGTCGACGCGATGAACGGCGACCTCTGGGTGACCAGCGAGACCGGCGTCGGCAGCACCTTCTCCTTCACCGCGCAGCTGGGCCGGGTCGCCGGTGCGGCCACGCGCTCGTTCGACGCTCCCCAGGTCCTGCGCGGGCGCCGGGTCCTGGTGGTCGACGACAACGCCACCAACCGCTACGTCGTCGAGGCCCAGCTCGCGGCCTGGCAGGTGCGACCGGTCTCGGTCGGCTCGGCCCCCGAGGCCCTGGCCACCCTGCGCGAGGCCGTGCGCTCGCGGCAGCCGTTCGACGTGGTGCTCCTCGACCTGGTGATGCCCGGAGTCGACGGGCTGGAGCTCGCCCGCCAGGTGCGCGCCGACCCGGCGCTGGCCGGCACCGAGATGCTCCTGCTCAGCTCGGACCAGACGATCTCGCGCCAGCTGATCGCCAACGCCGGCATCCACGCCACGCTGAGCAAGCCGGTGCGCGAGGCGGAGCTCCACAACGCCCTGCTCGGGCTGCTCAGTCCCCCGACCCCCGACCCGAGGGGCGCGCCGACACCGGGGGGTGAGGGCCTGGACGTGCGAGTGCTCGTCGTCGAGGACAACCCGGTCAACCAGATCGTCGCGACCGGGCTCCTCGAGAGTCTCGGCTGCACCGCCGACGTGGTCGTCGACGGCATCGAGGCGGTCGAGCGGCTCACCGGGGCGCACGGCTACGACGTGGTGCTCATGGACTGCCGGATGCCGCGGCTCGACGGGTTCGACGCGACCCGGCAGGTGCGCCAGCAGGAGCCGCCCGGCACGCACGTCCCGATCATCGCGATGACGGCGTCGGCGCTCGAGGGCGAGCGGGAGCGCTGCCTCGCGGCCGGGATGGACGACTACCTCACCAAGCCCGTGGACGCCGCCGAGCTCGAGGCGGCCGTGCGGGAGTGGGCGCACGTGCCCGCCTCGGCTGCACCGGCCGCCCCGACTCCCCCGCCTGAGGCACCCACCGAGCACGACGGCGTGCTCGACCCCGACCGGATCCGGATGCTCGACGGGCTTGTCAAGGACGGCACGTCGTTCTTCCAGCGGACCGCCGCGTCGTTCATGGGTCGCGTCGGCAGCCAGATCGCCGCGATCCGCGAGGCGATCGACGAGGGCAGCGCCAACGACCTGCTCACCTCGGCCCACCAGCTCAAGGGCAGCGCCCTCAACCTGGGACTGCCGCGGGTCGCGGCCGCCTCGGCGCGGTTGGAGGCGCTCGGGATCGCCGGCCGCACCGACGGCACCGCTCCCCTGCTCGACGACCTGGTCCGCGAGGTCGACGTCGCGGTCGCGGCCCTCCAGCAGGCCACCGCCGGGCGCGAGTAGTGCTCCCCCGCTTCGAGGTCGTCGGCCGCCGACGACCGGTCGACCTGGTCGTCCCGGATGCCGGACCGTACGTCGCGCCGTACGTCGCGGCGACGGGACCGGCGACGCCGGGATCGCTGACGCTCACCTCGGGGACCGACCGGTTGGTGGGTCGCTGGGACGGCGACGCCGCCTGGCTCGAGGTGACGTCGGGGGGCCGGACCACGCTGCACCGGTCGCGGCGCTTCGGGCGGGCGGACGTCGCCGTCGACGAGATCGGCCTGACCCTGACCGGCGTGCACCTGACGGTGCTCACGAGGAGCGACGGGGTCTGGACCGCTCGCGGCCGGGTGGACCTGCGCGACCGTCTCGACCCCCACGACGAGGCGTGGCTCGCGGCGCTGTCGGTCGACGCCCCGGTCGCGGGCCGGTTCGGCCAGCTCGGCCTGCGCGACGTACGCGCCGTCGACGGCGTCCCCGGCGGCCGCGTCATCCTCTCGGCGACCAGTGCCGGGCCGGGGTTCTTCGACACCGCGCACACCTCGTTGTGGGAGCTGGACCCGACGACGCTCGGGCTGACCCACCTCTCCGACCTCTTCTTCCTGCGGCCGGACCGGCCCGGACGGTACGGCGACCACGCGACCCACGTGCTCCGGGACGGCGACGACTGGCTGGTGGCGACGAGCACGTGGGGGGACTTCGAGCGGAAGCGACCCCGGATCGGCGTGACCCTGGCGCGCACCGACGCCGACCTGCTGAGCGGCGTGCACCTGCTCGAGACCCGCCCGCTGCCGCTCCCGACCGACGGGCTGCGCTCCGTCGGGGTGTGGGACCCGCACCTGGTGCGGACCGACGACGGGTGGCTGGTCGGCTTCGTGAGCGCGACGAAGTTCTTCCGCTTCCACCCGGCGCTCGCGGGCGGCCCGACGCTCGACGACCTGACCCTCCGGGGCGCTGCGCGCCGGCTGACGCAGTGCGAGGGCACCACGCTGGCCCGCCTCGACGGCGCCTGGCGGGTGCTCGCCAGCGACAAGCGGGCCGCGAGCTATCCCGTCTTCGACCTCGAGATGCGGCAGATCGGCGCCCTCGATGCGCCGTACCCCACCAACATCCCGTGGCCGACGCTCCTGCCGGACGGCGACTCCTGGCTGCTGGTCGGCTTCAACGGGCGGCCGTACGGCGGGCCGCTGCCCGGCTACGGCACCCACGGTGAGCTCGTGCTGATGCGGCCTACTACCGTGTGAGTTAGGACACGCGCCATCCCTGCGTGCCCGGCCCCGTCAGACGCCACACCACCCCGTGGCAGACCCGCAGAAAGCAGGACCATCCATGTCCGACGTATTCGATCTCGGTTCCGAGCACGAGCAGGTCGTCTTCGCGAACGACCCGGCCACCGGACTGCGCGCGATCATCGCGATCCACTCCACGGCCCTCGGCCCGGCCCTCGGTGGGACCCGCTTCCACCCCTACGCCTCGACCGCCGACGCCGTGCGCGACGTGCTCAACCTCTCCCGCGGCATGTCCTACAAGGCCGCCCTCGCCGGCCTCGACCTCGGCGGCGGCAAGGCCGTGATCATCGGCGACCCGGCGTCGCTGAAGTCGGAGCCGCTGCTGCGTGCCTACGGACGCCACGTGCAGTCGCTGGGCGGTCGCTACTACACCGCCTGCGACGTCGGCACCTTCTCCGCCGACATGGACGACATCGCCCGCGAGTGCTCGTTCGTCACCGGCCGCACGGTCGCGCACGGCGGCGCCGGCGACAGCTCGGTGCTCACGGCGTACGGCGTCTTCCAGGGCATGCGGGCCGCGGCGTCCGTCGCCTGGGGCTCCACCTCGCTCGAGGGTCGCACCGTGGGGGTGGCCGGGGTCGGCAAGGTCGGCGCCCACCTGGTGCGTCACCTGGTCGCGGACGGCGCCTCGGTGGTGGTGACCGACGTCTACGAGCCCGCGGTCGCGCGGGTGCTGGACGCGCACCCGGGTGTCCGGGTCGTGGCGTCCGAGGCAGAGCTGGTCGCGTCGCCGCTCGACGTCTACGCGCCGTGCGCGCTCGGTGGCGCGCTCACCGACGAGGTCGTCGAGGTGCTCTCGGCGCGGATCGTCTGCGGCGCCGCCAACAACCAGCTCGCGCACCCCGGCATCGAGAAGGTGCTCGAGGAGCGCGGCATCCTCTACGCGCCCGACTACTGCGTCAACGCCGGCGGCCTGATCCAGGTGGCCGACGAGCTCGAGGGCTTCTCCTTCGAGCGCGCGCAGCAACGCGCATCGGGCATCTTCGACACCACGCTCCGCGTGCTGGAGCTCGCTGCGTCGGACGGCGTACCGCCCGCGATCGCCGCCGACCGGCTCGCCGAACGGCGGATGCGGGAGGTCGGTCGCCTCCGCGGGGTGTGGCTGCCGCAGGGGTGAGATGACGCGGCGGGTTTCCCCGGGTGACCGGGGAAACCTGCGTCAGCTGCGGAGGGGGTGCGTCAGTCTCGACGGGAGTCGGAGTAGTCCGACCACTTCTCGAGCTCTTCGGGCGGGACCTCGTCCTCGCCCTTGGAGCCGTGCAGCTCACTGGCGAGTGCACCGAAGTCCGTCTCGTGAGTCTGGTACTTCAGGTCGCGAGCGACCTTCGTCTGCTTGGCTTTCGCTCGGCCGCGCCCCATAGGGTCAGCCCCCTCGCACGCTCGGCCGGGGCACAGTGGCACCCGGGCTGGTCTCAAAGAGTTCTCGTGACCCCAACGCTACCTGCTGGGCGGCTGTTCCCGCACATCGGTTCACGCGATTCGGACGGAATCGGCGGAAAGTCACCAGCCGGCGTGCTGGCCGACCAGCTCGACAGCACCGCCGCGGTCGGTCGCGGGAGTCACCTCACCGGCGACCCAGGCGCGGACGCCGTGCTGTGCGAGGACCCCGATCGCGGTGTCGACGTCCTCGGGGTCGGTGAGGGCGACCATGCCGACTCCGCAGTTCAGCGTCATCTCGAGGTCGGGCTGGGGCACGTCGCCCACGCGGCGTACGAGGTCGAAGATCGGCTGCGGGGTCCACGTGGTGCGGTCGATCGTCACCGCGAGCTCGACGGGCAGGACCCGCTCGAGGTTGGCCGCGAGGCCGCCGCCGGTGACGTGGGACATCGCGTGGGTGCGGGTCCGGTCGGCGAGGTCGAGACAGGCCTTCGCGTAGATCCGGGTCGGCTCGAGCAGCTCCTCGCCGAGGGTGCGGCCGAGCTCGTCGACGTGGGCCTCCAGCGACATGCCGGCCTTGGCGAGCAGGACGTGGCGCACCAGGGAGTAGCCGTTGGAGTGCAGGCCCGAGGCCTCCATCGCGATGACCACGTCACCGGGGCGGACCCGACCGGGGCCGAGCAGCCTGTCGGCCTCGACCACGCCGGTCGTCGCGCCGGCGACGTCGTACTCGTCGGGAGCGAGCAGCCCCGGGTGCTCGGCCGTCTCGCCGCCGATGAGCGCGCAGCCGGCGAGCACGCAGCCCTCGGCGATGCCCTTGACGATGGCGGCGATCTTCTCCGGCTCGACCCGCCCGGTGGCGATGTAGTCGGTCATGAAGAGCGGCTCGGCTCCGCAGACGACCAGGTCGTCGACGACCATGCCGACGAGGTCGTGGCCGATCGTGTCGTGGATGTCCATGGCCTGGGCGATCGCGACCTTGGTCCCGAC
The DNA here is from genome assembly GCF_040045055.1 of Nocardioides pollutisoli. NCBI lineage: Bacteria > Bacillati > Actinomycetota > Actinomycetes > Propionibacteriales > Nocardioidaceae > Nocardioides > Nocardioides pollutisoli. The sequence continues at coordinate 2,191,125 of NZ_JBDZDU010000001.1, read as the reverse complement.
GCCGTCGGTCGAGGTCGCGAGCAGCGGTCGCGTGTAGCGGGTCAGCGCCGAGGCGTCGAAGAGGCCCGCAAAGCCGCCGAGACCCCCGATCACCTCGGGGCGTCGCGACTTCTCGATCCAGCCCTTCATCAGCTCGATCGCCGTGTCGGCGGCCTGGATGTTGACGCCGGCCTCGGCGTACGCGTTGGACTCGGTCACGACAGCTCCTGGGCGGGTTCGATCAGATCAGGGGTTGTTCAGGACGGGGAGCGCCTTGCCGTACGTCGGCGCCTGGATCGAGGACTCCAGCAGGTGCTTGCCGAGCAGGCTCTCGTCGGGCAGCGCGATCGGGTACTCACCGGTGAAGCAGGCGGTGCAGAGCGTCTCGCGGCTCTGCTTGGTCGCGTCGATCATCCCGTCGAGGGAGATGTAGCCCAGCGTGTCGGCGCCGACGCTGGCCGCGATCTCCTCGGGGGTGAGCCCGTTGGCGATCAGCTCCGCGCGAGTCGCGAAGTCGATGCCGTAGAAGCACGGCCACTTCACCGGCGGGCTGGAGATCCGGACGTGCACCTCGAGCGCACCGGCCTCGCGGAGCATCCGCACCTGGGCCCGCTGGGTGTTGCCCCGGACGATCGAGTCGTCGACGACGACGATCCGCTTGCCGCGGATCATGTGGTCGAGCGCGTTGAGCTTGAGCCGGATGCCGAGCTGGCGCAGGGTCTGGCTGGGCTGGATGAACGTGCGGCCGACGTAGGCGTTCTTGACGAAGCCCTGACCGAAGGGGATCCCGCTCTCCTCGGCGTAGCCGGCGGCCGCCGGGGTGCCGGACTCGGGGACCGGGATGACCAGGTCGGCGTCGACCGGGAACTCGCGGGCGAGCTGACGACCCATCTCGACGCGGGACTCGTGGACGCTGCGGCTGCTGATCGTCGCGTCGGGGCGGGCGAGGTAGACGTACTCGAACACGCAGCCCTTGGGCTTCGCCTCGGCGAACCGGTGGGAGCGCAGGCCGTTCTCGTCGATCACGATCATCTCGCCGGGCTCGACCTCGCGGACGACGCTCGCGCCGATCGTGGCGAGGGCGGCGTCCTCGGACGCGACCACCCAGCCGCGGTCGAGGCGGCCGAGCACGAGCGGGCGGATGCCCTGCGGGTCGCGGGCGGCGTACAGGGTGTTCTCGTTCATCCACACGAAGCAGAAGGCGCCCTGCAGGAGCGGCAGCACCTCGAGCGCCCGCTGCTCGAGCGAGGTGTCCGGGTGGTGTGCGAGCAGGGCGGTGACCAGGCCGGTGTCGTTGGTCGAGGTCTCCTGCGGGCGGGTGTGCAGCTCGAGCTCGTCGTCGGGACCGGGCAGGTCGACGACCATCTGGGCGAGCTCGGCGGTGTTGATCAGGTTGCCGTTGTGGCCGAGGGCGATCGACCCGTCGGCGGTCGGGCGGAACGTCGGCTGGGCGTTCTGCCAGGTGCTCGCACCGGTGGTCGAGTAGCGGCTGTGGCCGATCGCGAGGTGGCCGTTGAGCGACGCGAGCGTCGTCTCGTCGAAGACCTGGGAGACGAGGCCCATGTCCTTGTAGACCAGGATCTGGCGGCCGTTGCTCACGGCGATGCCGGCGGACTCCTGACCGCGGTGCTGCAGCGCGTAGAGCCCGAAGTAGGTCAGCTTGGCGACGTCCTCGCCCGGGGCCCAGACCCCGAAGACGCCGCAGGCGTCCTGCGGTCCCTGGTCGTGCGGGTCGAGCGCTGCGGTCAGCCTGCCGTCGCCACCCTTGCGGGGGCTGGATTCGAAGGGCACGACCCGAGTCTAGATGGGCGTGCGGACCTCGCCCATTCGCGACCGTATCGGCAGGGGTTGGCGGTCGTTGAGGGAGCAACACCCGTAGCATGAGCCTGAGCACGCAGAGAACCGAGGAACCATGCCTGGGGAGACCCCCCGCGACCAGCGACGACGTTCGTCCGAGGCTGCGACGCGCGCACCCCTGCAGCTGATCGCCGAAGGCATCACGCAGATGGCGGGATTCGGCATCGCGGCGATCAGCGCGGTCGGTGCCGACGGCAAGCTCGAGGTGATGGCCGTCGCAGGCAGCGACGCTGCGCGCGCGCAGCTCGAGGGCAGGCGCACCCCGGTCGACCGGCTCCTCAACGAGCTGGACAAGGCCGACGACTGGGGGCTGCTCCGGTTCGTCCCCCACGAGCGGCTCGACCCCGATGCCGGCGAGACCTGGGGGTGGGTCCCCGACATCGAGCCGATCGACGACACCGCGGACGCGTGGCATCCCCTCGACATGCTCATCGCGCCCCTGTACGACGACCAGGGCGTCCTTCGCGGCACGCTGGCGATCGACCTGCCCACCGACGGCCGCCGGCCCGGCGAGGCGCAACGCGCGGTCCTGAACCGCTACGCCGAGCAGGCGGGTCGCGAGGTCGTGACGACGCTCGAGCGCGAAGCGCTGGCCGAGCGGGTCCGGATGGCCGAGGCCGCCGGCCGCATCGTGCGCCAGGCGACCGCCCAGCTGAGCCTGGAGCGGATCGTCGCCGACAGCCGCGACGCACTCATCGAGGGTTTCCGGGCGATCGGCATGTGGCTGCAGACCTTCGACCGCGACGGCGCGTCCCCGAGCGGTGCGATCGTCTCGCCCGACGGGCACCAGATCGCCGTACCCGACATGCTCGTCGAGATCGCCGGTCGGGCCGCTGCCGTGCACTGGTCGGCCCAGCAGGCAGTGGTCATCGCACCCGACGAGCCCTTCTCGTCGGTGACCGAGGCCGAGGGCGCCCAGATCCTCGACTACCTCGCGAGCATCGGCGTCGGCTCGCTGCTCTTCGCGCCGCTCGGCGCCGGACCCGAGTGCCTGGGCTACCTGGCGCTCACCCGCGCGCCCGGGGATCCCGAGTGGAGCGAGGCGGAGGCGACGACCGCGCTCGACATCGGCCACGACATCGGTCGAGCGATCCTCAACGCTCGTATCTTCGAGCGCGAGCACCAGCTCGTCGGGGAGCTCCGCGAGCTCGACAACTACAAGAGCCAGCTGATCGCGACCGTCGCCCACGAGCTCAAGAACCCGCTCACCTCGGTGATGGGCCACCTCGAGATGCTCGAGTCGTCACCCGATTTCTCCGGCATGACCCTGAGCTCGCTGGGCGCGATGGACCGCGGGGCTCGGCGCATGGTCCGCGTCATCGACGACCTGCTGCTGCTCTCCAAGGTCGGCGACCCGGACAACCCGATCATCGCGGCGCCGGTCGACCTGCACCGCATCGTGGACGAGGTCGTCGACCTGACCACCGTGGCCGCCCAGCAGAAGGACATCACCGTGCTGGTCGAGGCGACCGGCGAGTCGGTCCTCGCCCTGGGCGACGCCGACGAGCTCGACCGGCTCTGCGCCAACCTGGTCAGCAACGCGGTGAAGTACACCCCCGAGGGCGGCACCGTCACGATCCGGGTGGAGCGCACCGATCGTGACGTCGTGCTCACCTGCTCCGACACCGGCATCGGGATCTCTCCGGAGGACCAGAGCAAGCTCGGCACCGAGTTCTTCCGGTCGTCGAACCCCGACGCCGTCGCGCAGCCCGGCACCGGCCTGGGGCTCGCGATCGTGCGTCGGATCGTCAAGCGACACGACGGCCGGCTCGAGATCGAGTCGGAGCTCGGCCGCGGCAGCACCTTCCGGGTGCAACTGCCCGCGGCCTGAGCTGTCACATCGCGGCGGCGCCCTGCGCGATCGCCTCGCGGATCCGGCTGTAGGTGCCGCAGCGACAGATGTTGCGGATCGTGTCCAGGTCCGCCTCGGTGACCGACCGGCCTTCGCGGCGTACCTTCCGCACCAGGGCCACCGCAGCCATGATCTGCCCGGGCTGGCAGTAGCCGCACTGCGCGACGTCCCGGTCGAGCCAGGCCTGCTGCATCGGGTGGAGGTCCTCGGCGACGGTATCCGCAAGGCCCTCGATCGTGGTGACCTCGTCGTCGGACGTCAGGTCACCGACCCGGACCGAGCAGGGGTTGAAGGCCTTGCCGTTGATGTGGGACGTGCAGGCCTTGCAGACGTTGATGCCGCAGCCGTACTTGGGCCCGGTCACGCCGAGCAGGTCGCGCAGCACCCAGAGGACGCGGACGTCGTCGTGGACGTCGACGGTCACGGGCTTGCCGTTGAGCAGGAAGGTCTGTCGGGGCATGTCCGTCTCCTAGTAGGTGAGCTTGAGCCCGTTGGTGGGCGACGGCGGGACGGGTGGGACGAACGGCTTCACCGGGAAGGAGAGCCGGCCGTGGTTGATGGGGAACCGGGTGGGTACGGCGCCCGTGGCCCGGGCGTAGGCGCACGCGACCGAGGCAGCTGACGCGGCGACCCCGGCCTCCCCCGCGCCGCCGGGCTGGTCGGAGTCGGACGGCAGGATGTGGCACTCGAACTCGGGCGGGATGTTCCACTGCCGCGTGTAGAAGTAGTTGTCCCAGCTCGCCTCGAGGAAGTGCCCGTCGCGCAGGTGCACGCTGCTGGTGAGGGTCAGCGCCAGCCCGTCGGAGAAGCCGCCCATCATCTGCGCCTCGAGCCCGCGGGGGTTGATCACCAGACCCGCGTCGACGGCGAAGACGGCCTTGGTGACGCGCGGTCCGGTGACCGCGTCGCGGACCTTGCGGCCGACGGTCTCCGGTCGGCAGTCGATCTCGACCAGGCAGGCGGTCGCGCCCTTGTACTCCTCGTGGATGGCGATGCCCTGCGCCGTGCCCGGCGGCATCGTCCGACCCCAGTCGCCCTCCTCCGCGACCTTCTCGAGGACCGCCCGCACCCGGTCGCTGCGGCAGAACTCCAGCCGGAACTCGAGGGGGTCCTTGCCCAGCCTCTTCGCCAGCATGTCGACGACGAGCTCGGCGGCCACCCGGGTGTCGGGCGAGTAGATGTTGCGCATGCTCCCGGTGTTGAACCGGGCGTCGGTCTCGTTGAGCAGCTGCGTGACCACGCCGAAGTCGTAGGGCAGCACCTGGGTGAGCTCGAAGATCGTCTCGCTGAAGCCCAGGCCACCGAGACCCGTCGGCAGCTCGTCGGCCATCGAGGTGATGATCTCGCCGAGGCCGTGGCTGAAGTCGGTGACGACGCTGGTGTTGCGCTGCTCGAAGGACAGCACCTGGCCGGCGAGCGTCGTGGCGCGGATCCGTGAGGTGACCATCGGGTGCAGCCGTCCCTGGCGGGGCTCGTCGGCCCGGTGCCACATCAGTCGGACCGCCTTGCCCATCGCCTGCGAGATCTTCGCCGCCTCGATCGCGGCGTCGCTGAAGAGCTTGTGCCCGAAGGAGCCGCCGCCGGTGATGACGTTGACCTTCACCCGGTCCGGGGACATGCCCAGCGCCTGGGCGATGTTCTCCTGCGCCAGGATCGGGACCTTGAGGCCGGCCCAGATCTCGGCGCTGTCGGCGCGTACGTCGGCCACCGCGCAGTTGGGCTCGAGCGCGGCGCTGGAGCGGAACATGAACTCGAAGCGCACGTCGAGCTGGTCTGCCAGGACCGGCACCTTCGGCACCGCCATCGGCAGCTCGGCGCCCTTGAGGCGGGCCAGGATCGTCTGGTCGGACTCACCCTCGACGCTGCCGGGCGCCCACGCGACGTCCATCGCCCGGATGGCGTCGATGCACTGCCCGAAGGTCTGGGCGCGTACGGCGATCCCGGTGTCGACCTTCGCGACGTCCTCGACCCCGGGCATCGCCAGGATCTGCGCCTTGTTGCGCAGCCGCTTGGGCGACCCGTTGAGCGTCGGCGGCCGGCAGACCATGGTCGGCAGGGCGCCCGGGACGTGGAGGTCCATCGCGAACTTCTTGCGGCCCGTCACGGCGAGGATCGCGTCGTCACGGTTGCGCGGCTGGCCGATCCGGGTGAACTCGGACCGGTCCTTCAGCTGCACCTGCACCTGCTTGGTGTCCGCACTGGCCGCCTTCTGCGCCAGCTCGCCGTAGGTCAGGGTGCGACCGTCGGGTGCCTCGACGACCCCCTCGTAGGTGCGCAGTCGCGTCACGGCGTACCCCAGCTCGACGGCGGCGGCGTCGAGCAGCGCGCCGCGGGCGATGGCGGCGGCGACGCGGATCGGGGTGTACGTCGAGACCGTGGTGTTGGAGCCGCCGGTGAGCTGGTTGAACACGAGCTCCGGCCGGGCCGGCGCCAGGGTGACGCGCACCTTCTCGACCGGGAGGTCGAGCTCCTCGGCCAGGATGATCGCGGTCGAGGTGGTGATGCCCTGGCCGACCTCCATCCGGGGCAGCTCGAAGGAGGCGGTGCCGTCTACGTCGATCCGGACCGTGATGAGCTGCGAGGTCGGCAGCGCGGCGTCGGTCTGGAGGTCCTCGAGGTCGTAGAGCTCGGCGGGCTGGCGTACGCCGGGGACCGCGACCGCGGGACTGGCGCCGACGGCCAGGTCGGCGGCGGCGACCAGCGTCGTACCCCCGATCACGTAGCCGAGGAAGGAGCGCCGGGCGATCCCGGCAGGGGTGGTGTCGAGATCGTGGGTCACGTCGGCCCAACGACGCGGAGTGACAACGGTCACGTCCCGGTCTCACTAGGATCGGCCCGTGTCCGACGAGCCCGTCTTCGAGCGTCCGGTCCGCGGGTCGCGGTGGGCCGACGACCAGGCCCGGGACGCCCTGCTGCCGATCATCGAGACCCTGGCCGCGGTCACCGGCTTCGACGTGATCGGCGTGAGTGCGGTGCGCGACGACGGCTACCTCCACCTCCTCTCGGTCGTGGGTCCGGCCGATGCCCGGGAGGCGCTCGTCGACAGCCTCGCGCCGGCGGACCCGCTGGTCGACGCGCTGGGCGCTGCCGACGACTGGGGCGCGTTGAGGTGGGTCCCGCACGACCGGCACCAGCTGGACATCGACCGCTGGGGCTGGACCTCCGGCCTCTCCCGGGAGAGCGTGCCGGGCGCCTGGCACCCGGAGGACATCCTGGTCGCGCCCATGCACCACCCGGACGGCGCGCTGCGGGCCGTGCTCGGCTTCGACTCGCCCCGCGACGGCATGGTGCCCGTGGGCGCCGACCGCCTGCTCCTCGAGACGTACGCCGCCCAGGCGTGCCGCGCGATCGAGGCGATCCTCGACCGGGCACGCCTCGCCGAGCAGATCCGTCTCGCGAGCGCCGCGGCCGACATCGTCCGTCGCGCGAGCGGGTCGATGTCCGCCGCCGAGGTGCTCGCCGAGTGCGGTCCGGCCATCGTCGACGGCTTCCGCGCCCAGGCACTGTGGACCCAGCTCGTCGGCGAGGCCCCGCGGGCCGTCCACGACGACACCCCGGTCCCACCGACCTCGACCCTCGTCGAGATCCTCCAGCGGTACGCCGCAGCCGCGTGGTCGAGGCAGCACGTCGGGGTGTTCGCTCCCGACCGACCCGCTCCTCCCCCGCTCACCGACGCGGACGTCGCGGAGCTGCTCGGCTTCCTCGCGTCGACCGGCGGCGGGGCCGAGTCGATGCTCGTCGTACCTCTCGGGGCCGGGCCCGACCACCTCGGCTGGATCGCGATGACCCGGGGGGCGGGAGGCGCCGAGTGGAGCGAGGGCGAGGCCCAGGTGGCTCTCGACATCGGCCGTGACCTCGGGCGGGCCCTCGCCAGCGCCGACAACCTCGAGCGCGAGCACCGGCTGGTGCAGGAGCTGCAGGAGCTCGCCGACTACAAGAGCCACCTGATCGCCACGGTCTCCCACGAGCTGCGGACGCCGCTGACCAGCATCGTCGGGTTCCTCGAGCTGCTCGAGGACGACCCGGGTCTGTCCGACAGCTCCCGTTCGGCCGTCGAGGCGATCCAGCGGGGCAGCCTGCGCCTGTCCCGCGTCGTCGAGGAGCTGCTGGTGCTGCACCGGGTCGTGGACGGCGACCCGGCCACGGCCACGACCGTCGACCTGGCGCCGCTGGTCACCGACTGCGTGGCGCTCCACGCAGGACCGGCGGAGGGTCGGGACATCACGCTCACCGCCGACGTGTCCGACCGGCCGGTCCTGGTGCTCGGCGTCGCGCACGAGCTCGAGCACCTCGTCGCCAACCTCGTCGGCAACGCCGTGAAGTACACCCCCGACGGCGGCCACGTCCACGTCGTGCTGGGCTCCGCCGACGGCGAGGTGCTGCTCACCTGCACCGACGACGGCATCGGGATGTCCGAGGCCGACCAGGCCCACGTGTTCGACGAGTTCTACCGCTCCGCGGACCCGGCCGCGGCGCACCGCACCGGCACCGGCCTGGGACTGGCGATCGTGCGACGCGTCGTCGACCGGCTCGGTGGCCGGATCGAGCTGGAGTCGGCGCTCGGCCGGGGCAGCACCTTCCGGGTCCGCCTGCCGGCAGCCTGACCTACGGCGCGAGGTTGCGGAGCAGCAGCGCCTCGGCGAGCACGACCTTCTCGAACTCCGCGAGGTGCAGGCCCTCGTTGGCTCCGTGGGCGCGGGTGTCGGGGTCCTCGACGCCGGTGACGAGCACGCTCGCCTCCGGGAAGGCCTCGAGGAACTCGGCGATGAACGGGATCGAACCGCCGACGCCCATGTCGACCGGCTCGGTGCCGTCCCAGGCCTCGGTGAAGGCGGCCCGCGCGGCGTCGTACGCCGGACCGGTGGCGTCGATCTGCGTCGCCTCGCCGGTGTCGACGACCGTGTGCGTCAGGGTCGCGCCCCACGGCACGTGGGCCTCGAGGTGGGCGATGAGCTTCTCGAGCGCGTTGGCGGTGGTGTCGCCAGGCGCGATCCGCAGCGAGATCCGGGCCTTCGCGGCCGGAACCAGCGTGTTGCTGGCGCCAGCGACCTTGGGGGCGTCGAGGCCGGTGATGCTCAGCGCCGGCTTGGTCCAGAGCCGCTCGACGGTCGACCCGGTGCCGATCCACTCGATGCCGGGCGCCCCGCCGGACTCGGCCCGCAGCCGCTCCTCGGGGTAGTCGACGTCGGCCGCGGGACCGCTGTGCAGGCCGGCGATCGCGACGTCACCGGCGTCGTCGTGGAGGGTGCTGATCACCCGGGCGAGCGTCATCAGGGCGTCCGGGACGAGACCGCCCCACATGCCGGAGTGGACCGCGTGGGTGAGGGTGCGGACCTCGATGTCGACGCGGACCAGGCCGCGCAGGCTGGTGGTGAGCGCCGGCACGCCGATGTCCCAGTTGCCGGAGTCGGCGATCACGATGACGTCGGCCTGGAGGCGCTCCTGGTACATGCCCAGCAGCTCGACGAGCGTGTCGGAGCCGACCTCCTCCTCACCCTCGATGAAGAGACGCACGGTGACGGGCAGGTCGTCGCCGAAGACCCGCAGGGCCCCGACGTGCGCCAGGATGCCGGCCTTGTCGTCGGCGGCGCCGCGGCCGTAGAGCCGGCCGTCGCGCTCGGTGGGCTCCCACGGCGCGGAGTCCCAGTCGGCGTGGTCGTTCTCGGGCTGGACGTCGTGGTGGGCGTAGAGCAGCACCGTCGGCGCACCCTCCGGGCCCTTCTTCTCCCCGATCACGGCGGGCGGCGCTCCGTCGTACGCCCGCACGATCTCGACCGAAACGCCCTCGGCGGCGAACAGGTCGGCCGTCGCCTGAGCGCTGCGCTCGACCTCGCCCAGTCGCTCGGGGTCGGCGCTGACGGACTGGATCCGGACCAGGTCCTCGAGGTCGCTGCGGACCCCCGGAAGGACGGCCTGGACCCTGCTGCGGATGTCGTCGCTCATGCTGGCCAACCTATCGCTGGGGTAGTCACGGACGTTGTGGTGGTCCTGCGGACGATTTCGCCACCACAACGTCCGTGACTACCCCTCCAACGGGAGGTACGGCGCCAGGTCGGCACGCTGACCGCTCGCGAGCACCCGGGCGGACGACTCGGCGTCGGACCAGGAGAGGTCGCCTGTGGCGAGGGCGATCCAGGTCGCGGCGTCCATCTCGACGACCGCGGGCGGGGTGCCCCGGGTGTGCCGGACACCCGGGATCACCTGCACGGCGGCGTACGGCGGGACGCGCACCTCGACCGAGTGGCCGGGTGCGCGCTCCTCGAGGACGGCGAGGAAGTGCTTGGTGAGGGCGCGCAGGTCGCCGCTCTCGGTGGCTGCGTCGAGGTCGGCCGGCGCGAGGCGTCGGAGCCGGGCGGGCATCAGTCGTCCTCCGGACGCTCGGGGTAGGGCTGGATCATCTGGTAGACCGAGTAGGTCGACCGGTCGTCGTCGCTGCCCTGGGTGCGCTCCCGCCACCGCTGCAGGACGGCACCCAGCTCCTCCATCAGCTCGCCGGCCTCGTCCTGCGACAGCCGCAGGGCGGAGTCCGAGAGGCTCCGGCGGCTGTGGGGGTCGGGCGCGGTGAGCGCCTGGTCGACGAGGAAGTGGCCCCAGGCGACGGCGTTGCGGCGGAAGACCTCCCACGCCGCCTGCCCACCGGGCTGGTCCAGCATGTCCTGGGTCCGGAAGTTGATGCCGTCGGCGACCGTGAGCCGCCAGACCCGGTCGCGCTTGTCGCGTGCCTCCTCCGGCGCCTCCTCGACCAGGCCGTACTTCGCCAGCTGGCGCAGGTGGAAGCTCGCCTGGTTGGCCGGGATGCCGAGCATCCGGGCGATGTCGGCGGCCCGCATCGCGCCCGAGGCGTGCAGCTCGGCGAGGATCCGGTTGCGGGTGGGGTGGGCGATCGCGCGGAGGATGCGCGGGTCGTCGTACATCGCCATGAGCGCAGCCTAGCCGAATTCCGCACGCACTATTGCGCAACACTAGTTGCGCAACATATCGTGCGGATATGACCTCCTACCGCGCGCTGGCTCGCAACCACGACTTCACCGTGCTCTGGGTCGGCCAGACGATCAGCGAGCTGGGCAGCCGGATCAGCACCTTCGTCTTCCCGCTCGTCACCTTCGCGATCACCGGCTCGGCGCTGACCGCTGCCGCCGCCGAGGCGGTCTACCTGCTCGGCTTCGCCGCGACACTCCTCCCCGCAGGCGTGCTCGCCGACCGCGTCGACCGGCGCCGGCTGATGCGCTGGTCGAGCGGCAGCGGGGTCGTCCTCTACAGCTCCCTCGTCGCGGCCGGCGTCGAGGACGCACTCACGGTCCCGCACCTGCTGGTCGTCGCCCTGCTCACCGGTGGCGCGGCAGGCATGTTCGCGCCGGCGGAGATGTCGGCCGTGCGGAGCGTCGTCCCCTCCGACGACCTGCCCACCGCGCTCTCGCAGAACCAGGCCCGGCAGCACGTGGCCGGCCTCGTCGGCGCACCTCTCGGCGGTGTCCTGTACGCCGTGACCCGGTGGCTGCCCTTCGCCGCCGACGCGGTCAGCTTCGCGCTCTCGTGGGTGCTGCTGGGCCGGATCCGCGCCGACCTGTCGGCGCCCGTGAGCGACCGGCCGCGGCGTCGGCCCCGCCAGGACCTCGCCGAGGGCTTCACGTTCATCGCGAGCCGCCCGTTCTTCCGGGTGATGATGGTCTGGTCGGCACTGGCGAACCTGGCGGTCAACGCCCTCTTCTTCGCGGCCGTCCTGCGGCTGATCGACGGCGGGTTCCCGGCGTTCCAGATCGGCCTGGTCGAGACGGCGGCCGGCGTCTTCGGGATCCTCGGTGCGGTCGTCGCCCCCTGGCTCATCGACCGCGTCCCCACCGGCCGGCTGACCGTCGCCGTCGCGTGGAGCTTCGTCCCGCTCGTGCTGCCGATGGTCCTCTGGAACAACCCGTTGGTCGTCTCGATCGCCCTCTCGCTCGGCCTCTTCCTCAACCCCGCGGGCAACGCCGGCATCGGCTCCTACCGGGTCGCGATGACGCCGCCCGAGCTCCAGGGCCGCGTGCAGTCGACGATGCAGTTCGTGTCGATGTCGACGATGCCGCTCGCCCCGGTCCTCGCCGGTGCGCTGCTGACCACGGCCGGGGGAGGTACGACGATCGCCGCGCTCGGCCTGCTCGCCGCCGCGGTCGCGCTGATCCCGACGCTGTCGCACGCCGTACGCCGGGTGCCGCGTCCGGTCGCCTGGGCGACGAGCCCCGCCGAGTCCCGGCTCGAGCCCGTGGCCGCATGAGGGCAGCCACCAGGTAGACATGGGGCATGGACCCCCACCTCTCCGGCCGGACCGCCCGCTCGCTCGAGACCCTGCACTCGCTGGGCTACTTCGCTCCTGAGGTCGAGGCCGAGCTCGTCGCTCTCGGCATGCGCAAGGGCCGGGCGACCTACTTCGCGTCCAGGTCCGCCGCCATGGGGCGGGTCGGCCCCGGGACCGTCACCGCGACCTTCTTCGTCTTCAAGCCGGCCCTCGTCGCCAAGCTCATCCCGGCCGCGTGGGACGCCGCCGAGCCCCAGGCCGTCGTGGCCGCGCGCCTGCGCGGCATCGACGCGGCGTACCGCCGGCTGCTGGGCGACGACGCCGTCGCCGCACCCGAGATCGCCGAGGCCGCGGAGCTGACGCGCACCGCGGTCGCGGCCTGCGACCCGGCGGGGCGTCCGTTGTACGCCGGGCACGCGGACCTCGACTGGCCCGACGAGCCCCACCTCGCGCTGTGGCACGGGCTGACGCTGCTGCGGGAGTACCGCGGCGACGGGCACATCGCCGCGCTGCTCTCCGCCGGGCTGACCGGCATCGAGGGGCTGGTGACACACACGGCGACCGGCACCGGGTTCACCGTGCCTGCCGCCCAGCTGACCCGCGGCTGGAGCGAGGACGAGTGGGCGGCGACGGTCGCCGGTCTGGCCGAGCGCGGACTGATGACGTCGGACGGCGCGCTGACCCAGGACGGCCTCGACCTGCGGGACCGCATCGAGTCGGCCACGGACGAGATGGCGGCCGCTCCCTGGGACCTGCTGGGCGAGGCCGGCACCGCGCGGCTCGGCGAGATCGGGAAGCCGCTGGTGCGGGCTGCGATCGCCGCCGGCGCGTTCCCGGGCGGGGTCTTCGCCTAGGCTCCGGCCGACCGCGCGAACCGCCCGGCGACCCGGGCGACGAGGTCGACCAGCTCCTGCGGCTCCTCGACGGTGAAGTCCAGGTCGAGGTGGGCGAGCACCATCATCGGCCAGTCGAGGGTGTCGGTGTTCATGGTCATCACGCAGCCGTCGCCGTCGGGCTCGATGCCGGCCCAGCGCCCGGCGTACGACGTCACCTCGTCGAGCCCGGATGCGAACCGGACGCGGACGGCGTACCGCTGCGGCATCGACTGGATGCCGGCCCGCACGAAGGCGGGTGCGTCCTCGGCGGGCAGCTCGCGCGGCCGGAACCGCTGGCCGGTCGCCTCGGGCTCGGCGACCCGGTCGACCCGGAACGAGCGCCAGTCCTGGCGGTCGCGGTCGTAGCCGACGAGGTACCAGCGCCGGCCGAGCGAGACGAGCCGGTGCGGCTCGACGCGACGCGCGCTCGGGTCGCCCGCGCGTGCGGTGTAGCCGAAGGTCACCAGCTCGTCGTCGCGGCAGGCCTGGGCGAGCGTGGTGAGGACACCGGCATCGAGCTGCGGTCCCCCACCCCACGGCACCCCGTCGGTCTGGGAGCGCAGCGCGTCCATCTGCCGGCGCAGGCGCGGGGGCATCAGGCCGATCACCTTGGTGAGCGCCTGGATCGACGTCTCCTCCAGACCGGCGACCGCGCCGGACGCGGTGGTCCGCAGCCCGACGGCGATCGCGACGGCCTCCTCGTCCTCCAGCAGCAGCGGCGGCAGCGAGCCGCCGGCCCGCAGCTGGTAGCCGCCCGAGACCCCGCGGACGGCATCGACGGCGTACCCCAGGTCGCGGAGCCGGTCGATGTCACGTCGCAGGGTCCGCGGGCTCACCTCGAGACGTTCGGAGAGCTCGCCCCCCGGCCAGTAGCGATGGGTCTGAAGCAGCGAGAGCAGGCGCAGCATCCGGGCACTCGTGGACATGGTCCGACGGTACGCCCGAATGCGGTCAGTTCCTGACCGCTACCAGCACCGCGTCGGTGACCGCGTGGGTCTCGCCGTTGCGGGTCTCGCTGCGCTTGCGCGCCTCGGCCCGGACGTCGAACCGCTCGGCGTCGACCGCGGGAGCCAGCTCGTCCGCGGTGAACATGACGCCGGGCATCGACCACCGCAGCCCGGTGTGCTCGTCGTCGGGGTGATGGCCGGCGACCAGCAGGGTGCCGCCCGGAGCGACCGCCTCCGCCATCTGGGCGGTGGCGTCGAGCATCCCGTGGTCGAGCAGGTGCAGGAAGCACGACGTGACGAGGTCCCACTGCTCACCCTCGGCCGACCAGGCCCGCAGGTCGGCCTGGCGGAACTCGATCCGGTCGGCGACGCCGCGCTCGGCCGCGTGCTCGGCCGCCTTGCGCAGCCCGGCTGCGGAGAAGTCGATCGCGGTCACCTGCCACCCCTGCTCGGCCAGCCAGATCGCGTCGCCGCCCTCGCCGCAGCCCAGGTCGACGGCCCGGCCGGGCTGCAGGTCGCTCGCGACGGCGACCAGCACGGCGTTGGGCCGGCCGCTCCAGGTGCGGCCCTCGCCGCCGTACCGCTCGTCCCAGGACGGCTGCTCGAAGTGCTCGCGGGTGAGCTCGCCGTGGCCGCCGTGCTGGTGCTGGTGCTCGTGGTCGTGGCTCATGCGCTCTTCCTCCGGTGGTCCTCGACCGCAGCGGCGGTCTCCTCCTGGATCAGGTCCATGTTGATCATGGCACCCGCGTTGAGACCGCCGGCGGCGGCCGAGATGACCTGCGCGCGCAGGTCGGTGACGTTGCCGGCGAGCCAGACGCCGGGCACCGTGGTGGCGCCGTTGGGGTCGGACGGCACGGCGTAGCCGAAGACCACGCCGTTCATCTCCACCGCCTGCGGCTCGAGGCCCAGCGACGACAGCAGGTCGGAGTTGGCCACGAGCTGCGGGCCGGCGACGAGCGCCTCTCGGGCAACGACCTCACCGGACTCCAGACGTACGCCGGCCAGGCGGTCGTCCTCGACGACGACCCCGGCGACCGCGCCCTCGACCACGGCCACCCCGCGAGCGGCGAGCCGCTCGGCGTCCTCCGCCTCGAGCGCCAGCTGGTCGTTGAGGAAGAGGGTGACGTCGTCGGTCCACTGACCCCAGAGCTGGGCACCGTGCACGGCGAAGGCGTTGCTCGCGATGATGCCGATGGCCTGGTCGCGGACCTCGAAGCCGTGGCAGTAGGGGCAGTGCAGGACGTCGCGGCCGAACCGGTCAGCGAGGCCCGGAATGTCGGGCAGCACGTCGGTCAGGCCGGTGGTCACCAGCAACCGGCGGCCGACGACGGTCGTGCCGTCGTCGAGGGTGAGCGTGAAGCCGGACCCGGTGCGCTCAGCCGTGGTGGCGCGCGCCTGCCGGACCTCCACGCCGTACGCCGCGACCTCCTGCCGACCGATCGCGAGCAGCTCGGCGGGCGGGGTGCCCTCCCGGCCCAGGTAGTTGTGCACGTGGCTCGCCGGTGCGTTGCGGGGGTCGCCCGCGTCGACCACCAGGACCGAGCGACGGGCGCGGCCGAGGGCCAGCGCTCCGCTCAGTCCGGCGGCTCCGCCACCGACGACGATGACGTCGAAGCTGTGTGTGTTCTCCATGTCGCCGAGTGTGCGGGCCGGTTCGCCGTATTGACAACTTTCGTTGCCGGAATGGCAAACTTTCGGCATGAGCGAGCTCGAGGACGTCCTGGAGGCGGTGGGTCCGCGGCTGCGGGCCGCGCGCATCGAGCGAGGCGCGACCCTGGCCGAGCTGGCCGAGTCGACCGGCATCTCCGTGAGCACGCTGTCGCGTCTCGAGTCGGGCCAGCGCAAGCCGACGCTGGAGCTGCTGCTCCCCCTGGCACGCGCCCACCAGATGCCGCTCGACGAGCTGGTCGACGCCCCCGAGACCGGCGACCCGCGGGTGCGCGCGAAGCCGATCACCCGGCACGGCCGCACCTACATCCCGCTGACCCGCCGGCCGGGCGGGCTGCAGGCGTTCAAGGTGATCTTCCCGAAGGACGACCGCCTGCCCTCGACCCTGGCCACCCACGAGGGCTACGAGTGGCTCTACATCCTGTCCGGCCGGCTCCGGCTGGTCCTCGGCGACCAGGACCTGGTGCTCCAGGCGGGCGAGGTGGTCGAGTTCGACACGCGGACGCCGCACTGGCTCGGCAACCCCGGCCCGCACCCCGTCGAGGTGCTCGCCCTCTTCGGCCCCCAGGGCGAGCGGATGCACGTGCGCACCTAGTCTTTCAGTCGTGAACGAGGGTGACCGCCTGGCCGACTGGCTCGAGAGCCTCGGCCTCGCCGACGCCCTGGCCGAGGCCGGGCTGCCGACCTTCACCCGCGACTCCGCGGGCCACGCGACCTGGAGCGATCCCGACCGGATCGAGGAGCTCGACCGGCTGCTCCACAGCGAGGGCAGCGAGCCCGAGCACGCCGTACCGGTCGGCCTGCTCCTGATCGCCCGCCAGGCCAAGCTCCGGGCGGCGCTGCTCGAGTCCCCGTGGCACACCTACGAGACGTTGGCGCAGCTGCGCGGCGCGTCCGTCGACGCGACCCGCTTCTCGGTGCACAAGGCCCAGCAGACCCACCGGTTGCTGGTCGTGCCGGTCGAGGAGCGCGTCGTCGTGCCGGCCTTCCAGCTCACCGACGACGGCGAGGTCAGGTCCGACATCGCGCCGCTGCTGGAGCCGCTGCTGTCCGCGAGGATGGATCCCTGGCGCGCGTGGGCCTGGCTGACCCAGCCGGCTGCCCTCACCTTCGGACGGGCCCCGGCCGAGGCCGTCACCGACCCCGAGCTGACCGACCTCGTGCTGCACGCAGCCGTGCGCCTGGCCGAGCGGGTGCGGGCCGGCTGATCCCTCAGACCAGCGTCTCCAGGTGGGCGAGCGTCGTGGCCCAGGCGTCGGAGTCGGGGTCGACCACGACGAAGTGGTCGCCGTCGACCTCGACCAGCTCGGCCGTCGCGCCGGCGGCCCGCGCCGCGGCGACGTAGGCCTTCGACTGGGTGAGCGGGACCGTGTCGTCAGCCGTGCCGTGGATGCACCAGACCGGGACGTCGAGGGGCACCTGCTGGATCGGGTCGATGTCGGCATCGGCCGGGCCGAACGGGTGCCCGAGGAACAGCTCGACCGCGCCACCACCGAGCCCCTCGTCGTACGCCGCCTGGAGGTCGAGGACCCCGGCCTGCGAGACGACATGGGTGAGGCCACCGTGGCCGGCCGCCCAGGTGACGAGGTGCCCGCCCGCCGAGTGGCCGATCCCGACGACGGTGTCGGCCTTCACCGGCAGCGCGTCGATCGCGGCGCGCACGTCGGCGAGCGTGTCGGTCGCGCCGGTCCGGCGGTACTCGATCGCCCAGGTGGCCCAGCCCGCCTCGACGAGGCTCGGGACCAAGGGAAGGGCGTACTCGATGCCGTACTCCGGCTTCCAGAAGCCGCCGTGCACGACGATCGCGACCCCCCGCGGGTCACCCTCCGGCAGCGTGAGCTCGGCGTACTGGCTCGGGTCGTCGCCGTACGTGACCGTGCGCTTGCCTGTCATCGGTCTCTCCTCGTCTCGCCCGCAGGCCGCCGCGATCGCGGCGACCGCCGGCAGCATCAGGAGGGTACGACGGCGCATGGGAGTGGTTCGGCGCCGCCGCCCGTTCAGGTGGGTCAGGCCAACGCAGCAGGCAGCGTCGCGGTCCAGGCCCGACGCAGCTCGGTGAGCGGCAGGTCGAACTGCGCGTCGACCGCCACCGACTCACCTCCGGTGATGCCGAGCGCGGTGATCGCGACGCCGGCCTCCTCGGCCAGCTCCACGAGCCGCTCCGCGTCGCCGTCGGGGACGGTGACGAGCACCCGCCCGGCCGACTCGCTGAAGAGCGCGACGAACGGGTCGCCGGGCACCGAGACGGAGACGCCGACGTCGTGGCGCAGCGAGGCCTCGACCAGCGCCTGCGCGAGACCGCCGTCCGACAGGTCGTGGGCGGAGGTGATCAGCCCGACGGCGTCGTGCAGCAGCACCGCGAGCCGCTGCTCAGCGGCGAGGTCGACGGCTGGCGGCAGGCCACCCAGGTGACCGTGCACGACGTGCGCCCACTCGGAGCCGGAGAGCTCCTCGCGGGTCTCGCCGAGCAGGAAGACCCGCTCGCCACCGGCCGACCAGGCCGACGGCGTACGACGGGTGACGTCCTGGATCACGCCGAGCACGGCGACCACCGGCGTCGGCAGGATCGCGGTCTCGCCGGTCTGGTTGTAGAGGCTGACGTTGCCGCCGGTGACCGGGATGCCGAGCTCGAGGCACCCGTCCTTGAGACCGCGGCACGCCTCGGCGAACTGCCACATCACGGCCGGGTCCTCCGGCGAGCCGAAGTTGAGGCAGTCGGAGATCGCGAGCGGCACGGCGCCACCGGTGGCGACGTTGCGGTAGGACTCGGCGAGCGCGAGCTGCGCTCCGGTGTAGGGGTCGAGCAGCGCGAAGCGGCCGTTGCAGTCGGTCGACGCCGCGACGCCGAGGTTCGTCTCGTCGTCGACGCGGATCATCCCGCTGTCGCTGGGCTGCGAGAGCACGGTGTTGCCGCGCACGTAGCGGTCGTACTGGTCGGTGATCCACGACTTGTCGCAGAGGTTCGGCGAGGCGACCAGCGCGAGCAGGGTGTCGCGGAGCTCTGCGCCGGTGCCGGGACGCGGCAGCCGCTCGGCGGCGTCGGCCTGGACGTCGTCCTGCCAGTCGGGGCGGGCGAAGGGGCGGTGGTACGTCGGGCCGTCGTGGGCGACCGATCGCGGGGGTACGTCGACCACGCGCTCGCCGTGCCAGTCGATGTGCAGCCGGCCGGTGTCGGTGACCTCGCCGACGACGACCGCCTCGACGTCCCACTTCGCGCAGATGCCCATGAACGCGGCGACGTCGCCGGGCTCGACGACGGCCATCATCCGCTCCTGCGACTCGCTCATCAGGATCTCCTCGGGCGCGAGCGTCGAGTCACGCAGCGGGACCCGGTCGAGCTCGACGTGCATGCCGCCGTCGCCGGCGGACGCGAGCTCGGAGGTCGCGCAGGAGAGCCCGGCGCCGCCGAGGTCCTGGATGCCGGCGACCAGGCCGGCCGCGAAGATCTCGAGGGTGCACTCGATGAGCAGCTTCTCCATGAAGGGGTCACCGACCTGGACGCTGGGCCGCTTCGCGGGACCGTCGGCGTCGAAGGTCTCCGAGGCCAGCACCGAGACACCGCCGATCCCGTCGCCGCCGGTGCGGGCGCCGTACAGGATCACCTGGTTGCCGACGCCGCTCGCCTTGGCGAGGTGGAGGTCCTCGTGGCGCAGGACGCCGACGCAGAGCGCGTTGACCAGCGGGTTGCCGAGGTAGGTCTCGTCGAAGACCGCCTCGCCACCGATGTTGGGCAGCCCGAGCATGTTGCCGTAGCCACCGACGCCGGCCACGATCCCCGGCAGCACGCGCTGGGTGTCGGGCGCGTCGAGCGGGCCGAAGCGGAGCGGGTCCATCACGGCGACCGGCCGCGCGCCCATCGCGAGGATGTCGCGGACGATGCCGCCGACCCCGGTCGCGGCGCCCTGGTAGGGCTCGACGTACGACGGGTGGTTGTGCGACTCGACCTTGAACGTGACCGCGTAGCCCTGACCGATGTCGATGACACCGGCGTTCTCCCCGATGCCCGCCAGCATCTTGCCGATCGGCGTCTCCTGCGGGATCTCACTGAACTGCTTGAGGTGCACCTTGGAGCTCTTGTAGGAGCAGTGCTCGCTCCACATCACGGAGTACATCGCCAGCTCGGAGCTGGTCGGGCGACGGCCGAGGATCTGACGGATCTCGGCGTACTCGTCGGGCTTCAGCCCGAGGTCGGCCCAGGGCTGTTCGCGCTCGGGGTCCTCGCTGGCGACGGCGACGGTGTCGAGATGGGCAATGCGAGTCTCTGGCACGCCCTCAATCTACCGGTCGCGACACGGGCGCCCGCACGGCGGATGAGGTGCGAGAAAGCTGGGCGACGAGCCTCAGGGCACGGCGAAGAGGAAGAAGCCGCTGGCGAGGCCCTCGACGTAGCGCTGGAGCTGCCGGTCCATCTCCGGCCCACGGCCGGCCGGGGTCTCCTCCAGGGCGACGACCGCGCCGACCGGCAGCGGGAGCCCGACCTCGACCAGGGCGCTGCGCGTGTCGCCGTACAGGCGATCTCGGAACCGCGAGTCCTGCAGGATCCGAGAGATCAGCGCTTCCCACACGCGGACGAACGCCGCGCGGTCGAGGGTCTCCGTCTGCATCGCCCATTCCTACGGGATCGGGGCCCGCGGACCCAGACGGTCTAGCCGAGAGGTCTAGCAGTGCACTAGCGGAGCAGGCCGTCGGCGACGACCTCGAGCATCGGGCGTACGGCGGCCACGTCGAGCTCGCTCTGGTCGGCGACCGTGGCGATGCCGCCGACGAGCCGGCAGACCTGGATCGTCTCGACCCCGTCGCGCAGGGCCCCGTCGGCACGGAGCCGCTCGATCACCCGGTCGTTGGCGTCGGCGAGGACCCCGCACTTGGTGCGGATCGGGGAGTCCGGGTTGCCCATCGCCGAGGTGATCTTCGCCGGGCCGCCGCGGTGCTGGCTGATCAGCCCGACGTACTCCTCGAACCAGTTGATCAGCAGGTCGCGGTCGGAACCCTCGTGGGTGAGCGCCTTGTCGGTCGTCTCGGTGACCCGGAGGACCCAGGACTGCATGACGGCATCGAGCAGCGTCTCGCGGTTGGGGAAGTGGCGGTAGAGGGTGCCGGGTCCGACGCCGGCGCGCTTCGCGATCTCGTCGAGCGAGGCGTCGTACCCCTGCTCGCGGAAGACCTCACGCGCGACCTCGACGATGCGGTCGTAGTTGCGCTGGGCGTCGGCACGCACGGAATTTTTCTCCCTCGGGCTTGCTAAACGGAGACTGTCTCCGTATCGTTCTGGGTGAAGCGGAGGAACCCTCCGGATCTACTGTACCTCGGCCCACGAGGCCAGAACAGGAATCTCCACCATGTCTGTGAACACCACCTCCCCCACCCGGGACCACACCCAGGACCTGCCCAGCGAGCTCCCGCCGAACGCCGGCCGTGCAGCCGCGGGCATCGCCATCGTCCTGGTCGCTCAGCTGATGATCGTCCTCGACGCCACCGTGGTGAACGTCGCCCTGCCCCGCATCGACGCCGACCTGAGCTTCGGGCCCGCGTCCCTGTCGTGGGTCCTCAACGCCTACACCCTCGCCTTCGGCGGCCTGCTCCTCCTGGGCGGCCGGCTCGGCGACGTCTTCGGCCGGCTCCGCGTCTTCGAGATCGGGCTGGCCACCTTCACGATCGGCTCCGCCCTCGGCGGCCTCGCCCAGACCCCGGGCCAGCTCGTCGCGGCCCGCACCCTGCAGGGTGTCGGAGCGGCCCTCGCCGCGCCGAGCGTGCTCGCCCTGCTCACCACCAGCGCCCCCGACGAGGCTGCGCGCAACCGGGCCCTCGCCCTCTTCGGCGCCGTCTCGTCCGGTGGCGCCTCGATCGGCCTGATCCTCGGCGGCCTGCTCACCGACGTCGGCTCGTGGCGCTGGACGCTCTTCATCAACGTGCCGCTCGGCATCGCCGTGCTGCTCCTCGCCCGTCGCTTCGTCACCGAGACGGCCCGCCGGCCCGGCCGGTTCGACCTCGTCGGCGCCGCCAGCGCGACCATCGGGGCGGTCTCGATCGTCTGGGCGCTGATCGGCGCCCCCGACCACGGGTGGACGTCCGTCCGCACCATCGGCGGGATCGTCATCGGCGTCGCCGCCCTGCTCCTCCTGGCCCGCACCGAGACGCGCCACCCGCACCCGATGGTCCAGCCCCACCTGGTGAAGAACCGACGCCGTGTCTCCGCGCTGGCGGTGATGGCGCTCGTGATCGGTGCCAACCTGTCGATGTTCTTCCTGGTCGTGCAGTACGCCCAGAAGGTGCTGGAATTCGGTCCGCTCGCGTCCGGCTTCGCGTTCCTGCCGTTCAGCCTCGGCATCTTCGGGATGTCCCGGCTCACGCCGTGGCTCATCGGCCGGGTCGGCGCGCGCGCCATGCTGGTGACGGGCACGGCCGCCATGACGATCGGCTACGCCTGGCTCAGCGCGGCCGGCGCCGACGGCACCTACTGGGGCTCGGTCTTCGGGCCGATGCTCATCGCGGGTCTGGCCACCGGCCTGGTCTTCATGCCGATCTCGGTGACGGTGCTCGGCGGCGTCGAGCCCGAGCACGCCGGGTCGGCGTCCGGACTGCTGCAGACCACGCAGCAGCTCGGCAGCGCAGTCGGCATCGCCGTGATCGTGTCGGTGTACGCCGCCGGCGCGGTGCCCGGTGAGTTCGTGCCCGGACTGCAGGCCGCGTTCCTGACCGCGGCCGGCTTCACCGCGGCCGCCCTGGTCGTCTCGGCCATCGCGCTCCGGCCGCAGCGGGCCGCAGCACCGGTGGTCGTCGACGCCGAGATCGAGGCCATGGCGGCAGAGGCCGCCTGACCCTCGGGCCACTCAGTGGATCAGCGGGCTCCCGCGTCGGCGAGGGCCTGCTGATCTGCGTCCGACGGCAGCCACGGCACCGTCTCGACGAGTGGCGTCCAGCGCCGGCCGTTCCACCACCAGTGGCCGTCGAGGCTCGCCAGCGGCGTCCCTCCCTCGGCCGGGTCGGCGTGGAAGTGCGGCAGCATGCCCAGGAACGGCAGCGTGCTCCAGATGTCCTCCATGATCGTGTCCCCCCACTCGATCAGAACAAGGGGACCAGCCTGGCGCCGTTCGCTGCGCGCGCGCAGCGTCTTGAGCAAACCTTGGGGTTCGCACGCTCGATCGGGGCAGGAACTTGGCTCGAATGCTGTGACTGGTGTGAATGTTGAGGTTATGGTGATTTGACCCCGGCAACGGGGCACGCCGTTACTTCCCCAGCATGTGCAGGAGCTCGTGATGTCTCGCCCGGGTGCATCGACCCTTCGCGCCGTACGCGCACGGGCGGCCGCAGGCGTCCTCGCGGTCGTCCTCGCCACCGCCTCGCTCGCCGTCCTCGGCGGCTCCGAGGACGCCGCGACCGGTGCCGCGGCCCCGGCCCGCAAGGCCAACGTCGTGACTCCCGGGAACTTCACCGGCTACGGCTTCGACCAGTGCAACGCGCCCGCCCAGTGGCAGATGGACCGCTGGCTGCAGAGCTCGCCGTTCCTCGCCGTCGGCATCTACATCTCCGGCGACTCGCGCGCCTGCCGCTCGCAGCCCAACCTGACACCGGCGTGGGTCCGCACCCAGCTCGCCAACGGCTGGCGACTCCTGCCGATCACGCTCGGCCCCCAGGCCTCGTGCCAGCCGCGCTTCCCGCGCTACGAGAACGACAAGACGATCATCCCCAAGCCCGGCGGGCAGGGCCTCTACGGCCCCGCCGGCAAGCAGGGCATCGCGGAGGCGACCAAGACCGTCAGCGCCGCGAAGACGCTCGGCATCGCACCGGGCAGCACGCTCTGGTACGACCTCGAGGGCTTCGACTCGAAGAACACCAACTGCCGCGAGTCCGCCCTGTCCTTCCTCAGCGGGTGGACGGGCGAGATCCGCGCGCGCGGCTACGTGGCCGGCGTCTACTCCAGCGCCAGCTCGGGGATCCTGGCGCTCGACAACGCCCGGATCAACCGGCCGGCCTCCTTCAACCTGCCCGACCAGATCTGGATCGCCCGCTGGGACGGGGCGGCCAACACGTCGACGACGTACATCAGCAACGACGGCTGGAACCCGCACGCCCGCGTGAAGCAGTACCAAGGCGGGCACGACGAGACCTGGGGCGGCGTCAAGATCACCATCGACCGCAACTTCCTCGACGTCGGCCAGGGCTCGGTCGCCACCCCGGAGCTGCACTGCGGCGGCGTCAAGATCGCTTTCGGCATCTACGACAAGCTCAAGCCCGCGACCCCCGAGCTCACGCCGCCGCCCGCGAAGGTGAAGGCGCTCCAGTGCCTCCTGCAGGAGCAGGGCGTGTACGCCGGCAAGGTGTCCGGCAGCTACGACGCCGCCACCATCAAGTCGACCAACGCCTGGCAGGCGGCGCACGGCTTCAAGGTCAAGCCGACGTGGAGCACCAAGAACTGGATGTCGCTGCTGACCGCGGGTCAGACGCCGGTGATCAAGTACGGCTCCACCGGCCCCGCCGTGCGCCGCGTGCAGCGGGCGCTCAACGCGGCGACCCCCAGCACGAAGCCGTTGATGGCGACCGGCGTCTTCGACGCGGCCACCACGGCCGCGCTCAAGGCGTGGCAGAAGCGGATCGAGGTCGAGGTGTCGGGCGTCGCCGGCTCGGAGACGTGGGCCGCTCTCGCGGCCGGCCTCCACTGAACCTCGATACGCCCGCTCGTTCCTCGCGGGCTACTCGATCACCGGAATAGCTAGCTGCTGGCGGGCGGGCCGACCAGCAGGGCGAGCGCGGTCAGCGCTGCCACGGCGACCAGTCCGGCGACGGCACCGCGGACCGGGTTGCGCAGTAGCCAGGAGACGATCCGGTCGAGCCTCGACGTCGGCTCCTCGTGGAGCAGGCGCCACGAGCCGCCGAGGACGTCCGCGCGCTCGGCCGAGCGGTCGGCGAGCACGGTGAAGAACGGCGGGATCGACGCGAGCAGCGTCAGCAGCGACCGGCCGCGCGACCAGCGCTGGTCGACGGCGACGAAGACCGTCACGAGGCAGTAGGCGATGAAGACGACGCCGTGGACCATGCCGAAGACGCGCACACCGAGGTCGGTGACGCCGGAGTACTTGAACACCATGCCGGTGAGCAGCAGCGCCCAGGTGACCGCCTCGGCGATCGCGACGAGGCGGAAGGACTTGAGGGGACTCATACGGGGTCCCCGCAGAGTTGTTCGGGGGAGCGAAGCGGAGGAGAAGAACTCTGTGGGGTGTTCATGCGAAGGTGCGCTCCACGAGACTGGTGAAGAAGCCGATGCCGTCGGTGCCGGCTCCGGTGAGGGACTCGACCGCGTGCTCGGGGTGCGGCATCAGGCCGACCACGTTGCCGCGCTCGTTGGTGATGCCGGCGATGTCGCGCAGCGACCCGTTGGGGTTGACGTCGAGGTAGCGGGCGACGACCTGGCCCTCGCCCTCGATGCGGTCGAGGGTCTCGGCGTCGGCGACGAAACCGCCCTCGCCGTTCTTGAGGACGATGGTGATCTGCGCGCCCTCGTCGTACGACGAGGTCCACGGGGTGCGGTTGTTCTCGATCCGCAGGCGCTGGTCGCGGCAGACGAACTTGCGGTGGTCGTTGCGGATCAGCGCACCCGGCAGCAGGTGGGACTCGCAGAGGATCTGGAAGCCGTTGCAGATCCCGAGCACGGGCATGCCCTTGGCGGCCGCCTCGATCACCTCGGTCATCACCGGGGAGAAGCGGGAGATCGCGCCGCAGCGCAGGTAGTCGCCGTACGAGAAGCCGCCCGGGAGGACGACCGCGTCGACGCCCTTGAGGTCGTGGTCGCCGTGCCACAGGGCGACGGCGTCGTGGCCGCCGACACCGACCGCGCGCTGCGCGTCGACGTCGTCGAGCGAACCGGGGAAGGTGACGACCCCGACCTTCATGCGTCGACCCGCACCGTGAAGTTCTCGATGACGGGGTTGGAGAGCAGCGTCTCGGCCATCTTC
Organism: Nocardioides pollutisoli; assembly: GCF_040045055.1. Taxonomy (NCBI): domain Bacteria; kingdom Bacillati; phylum Actinomycetota; class Actinomycetes; order Propionibacteriales; family Nocardioidaceae; genus Nocardioides; species Nocardioides pollutisoli. The sequence continues at coordinate 2,165,725 of NZ_JBDZDU010000001.1, read as the reverse complement.
TCGACCTCGGCGAGCACCGCGTCGGTCAGCTCACCGGCGATCTCGAGCTCGAAACGCTTGCCCTGGCGGACGTCCGTGACGCCGCTGAAGCCCAGTCGCGGGAGTGCGCCGAGCACCGCCTTGCCCTGGGGATCGAGGATCTCGGGCTTCGGCATGACGTCGACAACGACTCGGGGCACCTGGGCTCCTTGGGTGAGGCAACGGCGAGCGTGCTCAGTCTAGGAGAGGGGTGGCGCCCCTAGGACATCGGCAGCCGGAACTCCGCGAAGACCAGGTTGTGGTCGGAGGGGTAGTCGTCGAAGTCCGGGTCGTTGTCGGTGCGCACGATCTTGAAGAGGTCGGCTCCGGGGAGGTTCTTGGTCATCACCACGTCGAGCCGGGTGCCGAACCCGTTGGCCGAGGCGTCCTGCGGCTTCACGAAGTGGTTCGTCGAGTTGAAGCGCAGGTTGACGGTCTGCACCGCGGACGCCGTGTCGTAGTAGCCGTGCTGGAGCATCCGGACCCGCGCGTCGTTGCCGTCGGGCGAGGCCTGGTAGCTGTTGGTGTCGGCCGTGAAGATGATCGGCAGGTCGAGACCGCTGTTCTTCGCGTCCATGACCTGGGCGATCTCCTCGGTCTGCTTGGCGCGCAGCACCTCCGCCGCCCGGTTCGAACCGGGACTCTGGTGGGCGGTCACGAACCAGAACTGCTGGCCCGCCGACGGTCCGTCGATCACCTCGAAACGTGCGTATGCCGCGAACTGCTGCTTCCCCTGCGTCGTCGGGATCTCGATCGAGCAGGTCTTCTCGTCGTCGGGATCGCCGTACTCCACAGCGTTGTCACAGTCGCTGACGAGCGTGAACTTCGTGCTGTCGTACAGGATCCGGGCGTCCATCGGGAGGTTGGGCTTCTTGTAGTGGATCGGCGCGGTCCGGACCATGCGGTAGCGGTCCGGGAAGAGCTTCATCAGCACGGGCGCGCCCGGGTCCTTGCTGTACTCCTCGGTCAGCATCGGGGGAATGGCCTCCTGCAGGCCCGCGATGTCGGGCGCCACGTCCACGACGTTCTTCACGATCCGCGGGGCCCGGTTCTTCCAGCTGTGCGGGCCGGTGGGGCCGTCCAGGTCGTAGACCCGCACGTTGTAGCTCGCGACCCGGATGCTGGCGCCGGTCGCCTGCGACGGGGTGCCCAGGACGGAGGCGGCGAAGACCTTCGTGGAGCGGACCTGCTTGGGCTTCTTGTGGATGCCGCGCACGTAGACGAACAGGGAGTTGCCCGTGCCGAGCCCGGCACCCGCGGCAGCGGTCTGCTCGGGCGTCAGCGTCATCGAGCGCGCCTTGGAGCCGCCGGGGACCACGAAGCTCGCGGTCACCCACCCGCGCGACGGGTCGTCGGCATGGTCCTGCTTGGGCGGCGTCGTGGACGTGTCGATCCGCCAGTAGTCGACGTCGTCACCCTTCGACTTCCACCTGATCGTGACCTCGCCTGCTCCGGGACCGGGCGTGGCGGAGGCCGCGGTGATGGGGCTCGGGTAGCGCGCGGCCGGACGCGCCTCGACCGGCGTCGTGGCCAGGGCGACGGGCACCATGGCGAGGACGACGAGACCGGACATCAGACGGCGGCGCACGCCCCAGTTGCTCATGCCGGGACATGCTAGTTCGGCGGGCCGGGCATCATGGGGGAATGAGCATGAACGCCGGTGTCCCCGGAGCCAGCCCCCTGAAGCTCGAGTTCCCGCAGTCGCTCGCGGTCTACGACGACTACGCGGCCGCCCAGAAGACCGTCGACTTCCTGTCCGACAACGAGTTCCCGGTCCAGCACCTGATGATCGTCGGCACCGACCTCAAGCGGGTCGAGCGGATCACGGGGCGGCTGACCTACGGCCGCGTCGCTCTCGGCGGCCTGCTGTCCGGCGTCTGGCTCGGACTCTTCATCGGGCTGATCTTCTCGTTCTTCACCACCGACAACAGCGTGCTCGGCGTGATCGTGTCCTGCATGGCGATCGGTGCGGCCTTCGGCGTCGTCTGGGCGATCCTCGGCTACGCGCTCACCCGCGGCCAGCGCGACTTCTCCTCGATCACCCAGGTCGTCGCCACCCGCTACGAGGTGCTCGTCGAGCACAAGGTCGCGGCCGAGGCCCGCGAGCTGCTGGCCAAGCTCCCCGGCGCGCTGCCGAACCCGTTCGCGTAGGCCGCCCGGCGGTTGAGGAGGGACGAAGTCCCGTCTCGAAACCCCGCAAACCGACGTGACTGCGTTGGCTGCGGGGGTTTCGAGACGGCGCTGGCGCGCCTCCTCAACCAACGACGGCGCTAGCTCAGCTCGCGCTTGAGGATCTTGCCCGTGGCGGTCATCGGGATCGTCTCGACGAACTCGACCATGCGCGGGTACTTGTAGTTGGCCATCTGCTCCTTGCCCCAGGCGAGCAGCTCGTCCTCGGTGATCTCGGCCCCCTTGTTGAGGATCACGACGGCCTTGATCTCCTCTCCGTGGCTCTCGTGCGGGACGCCGATGACCGCGGCGAGGGAGACGGCCTCGTGGCTCATCAGGACCTCCTCGATCTCGCGCGGGTACACGTTGTAGCCACCGCGGATGATCATGTCCTTGGAGCGGTCGACGATGTAGTACCAACCGTCCTCGTCGCGGCGGCCCAGGTCACCGGAGCGGAACCAGCCGTCGTGGATGACCTCGGCGGTCGCCTCGGGCCGGTTGTAGTAGCCCTTCATGATGTTGTGGCCCTTGATCGCGATCTCGCCGATCTCGTCCGGGCCGTCGGGCACCGTCTCCCAGCTGTCGGCCTGGAGCAGCTCCATCTCGACGCCGGGGATCGGGACACCGATCGAGCCGACGCGGACGGGCTGGCCGTACGGCGAGAAGCTCGCGACCGGGGACGTCTCGGAGAGGCCGTAGCCCTCGAGGATCGTGACGCCGAAACGCTTCTCGAAGTCCTTGTGCACCTCGACCGGGAGCGCCGAGCCGCCGGCAGCAGCGACCCGGAGGTTGCGTGCCAGGGCCTCGACGTCGATGTCGGCCTCGAGCGCGCCGAGCAGGCCCCAGTACATCGTCGGGACGCCGGCGAAGAACGTGATGCCCTCCTGGAGCATCAGCTCCAGCGCGGCGTGCGCCTCGAAGCGGGGCAGCATCACGACGGTGCCGCCGTAGGCGAAGGCGCCGTTCTGGATCACGGTCTGCCCGAAGGAGTGGAAGAGCGGGAGCACGCAGAGGTAGGTGTCGGGGTTCGACGCGTCCGCACCGAACAAGGCCTCGCCGGACATCGCGTTGTCGCGCATGTTGCGGTGGCGCAGCTCGGCGCCCTTGGGCTGGCCGGTGGTGCCGGACGTGTAGAGGATGACGGCGGTGTCGTCCTCGTCGGTCGCGACGGTGTCGAACTCGGCCGGCTGGCCGGCCATCGCCTGCGCCATCGTCTCGGTGCCCTCGATCGGGGACGCGGCGTCGAGCGCGGCCGTGATCATGAAGAAGTGCTCGCAGCCCGGCGTGTCCGAGAAGCCGGCGTACCCGGCCTCGCCGATCGGCAGCTCGGGCGTGCCCTGGAAGCAGAAGTAGGCCTTCGCGTCCGAGTCGGCCAGGTGGTAGGCGACCTCGCGGCCCTTGAGCAGCACGTTGAGGGGGACGACGGTGCCGCCCGCCTTGAGGATGCCGAAGTAGACGACCGTGAAGTAGGGCAGGTTGGGGCAGCTCAGCGCGACCTTGTCGCCGGGCTGGATCCCGCGCGACACCAGGGTGTTGGCCACCATGTTGGCGAAGGCGTTGAGCTCGGCGTAGGACAGCCGGGTGTCGCCGAAGACGATCGCGGTCCGGTCGGGGAAGGTCGCGGCACTGTCCTCGAGGAGCGTCGCCAGGTTGTACGTCGTCATGCCGACAACATACTGGCCGCGTGGCGGAGGTCACTTCGTACGGCGGAGGGGGCGACCAGGCCGAGCAGCCGTGCGGCCGGGGCCGCGAGACCACGTCCCCGCAGCTCCATGGTCGGCTCGACGTCGCAGCCGGTGGCCGTCGCGGTGAAGGTGAGGGTCAGCGTGGCCGTGAAGCCCCGCCAGGTGCCGGTCTCGGTCCAGCGGTGGGGCCGGTCCAGCTCCGTCGTCTCCATGCGCGGTCGCAGCCCGGGCTTGGTCACGTCGAGCCAGGTCTGGCCGACGCGCACCTCGCCGTCGACCTGCTCGACGCGCGCCAGGCTCGACTGCCACTCCGCCCGGTTGCGCGGGTCGGCCAGGTAGTCGAACGCCGCCTCGGGCGGCACCGGGAAGGAGACCTTCAGAACGTCTCCCCCGTCAGGAGCTCGTAGGCCTCGACGTACCGGCTGCGGGTGCGCTCGACGACCTCGGGCGGCAGGGGCGGCGGGGCCTCACCGGACGCGCGGTCCCAGCCGGACTCCGGCGACAGCGCCCAGTTGCGCACGATCTGCTTGTCGTACGACGGCTGCGTGCGCCCCGGCTGCCACTCGGCTGCCGGCCAGAACCGCGACGAGTCGGGGGTGAGCACCTCGTCGCCGAGCACCATCGTGCCGTCGGCGCGGGCCCCGAACTCGAGCTTGGTGTCGGCCAGGATGATGCCGCGCTCGCGGGCGATCGACTCGGCGCGGCCGTAGACCTGCAGCGTCAGGTCGCGCAGCGCGGACGCGGTGTCCGCGCCGACGGTCGCCACCACCGCGTCGTACGAGACGTTCTCGTCGTGGTCGCCGAGGTCGGCCTTGGTCGCCGGCGTGAAGATCGGCTCGGGGAGTCGGCTGCCGTCCTCGAGCCCGGTCGGCAGGGCGATGCCGCAGACCTCGCCGGTCGCGCGGTAGTCGAGCAGGCCGGTCCCGGTGAGGTAGCCGCGGACGACGCACTCGACGGGGTACATGTCGAGCCGCTCGCAGACCACGGCCCGGCCGCGGACCGCGTCGGGCACCTCGGTGGAGATGACGTGGTTGGGCACGAGGTCGCCCAGCTGGGCGAACCACCACAGCGACATCCGGGTCAGGATCTCGCCCTTGTCGGGGATGGTCGTGTCGAGCACGAAGTCGAAGATCGAGATCCGGTCGCTGGCGACCATCAGCAGGTCGCCGCTCGGCAGCTCGTAGAGGTCGCGCACCTTGCCCGAGTGGAGGTGGGTGGCGCCCTCGACGGCCGGTGCGGTCGGGATGTTCAGCTCGGTCACGGGGCCCACTCTAGAAGCAGCCCTTCCCGCACCTTTGACCACTTTGTAGAGTGATTTACAACAGTTATGAGCGGGAGGGCTCGCATGGACCGATCGCCACGGCCGGACTTCCTGATCGTCGGCGCCCCCAAGGCCGGCACGACCGCCCTCCACTCCGCGCTCGCCCAGCATCCCGACGTCTTCATGACGCAGCCCAAGGAGCCGAAGTACTGGCTCTGCGACGACGCCCCGCCGCCCGCCTGGCGCGGCCCCGGCGACGCGCACTCCCAGCAGGAGTGGATCTGGCGCGCCGACGACTACCAGCGGTTGTTCGAGCCCGGCGCCGCTCACGCGGCCCGCGGCGAGAGCACGCCCTTCTACCTCTGGAGCCGGGGCGCCCACCGGCGGATCGGCGAGGCCCTGCCCGACGTCCGCCTGATCGCGGTGGTGCGCGACCCGGTCGACCGCGCCTACTCCAACTGGATGCATCTGTGGTCCGACGGCCTCGAGCCCGAGCGCGACTTCGAGACCGCCTTCGCCCGGCAGGACGAGCGTGTGCGTGCGGGCTGGGCGCCGTTCTGGCGCTACCGCGAGCTCGGGATGTACGGCGAGCAGCTGGCGCACCTCGTCGAGCACGTCGACCGCTCGCGGGTCCTGGTGATGCGCTACCGCGACATCGTCGACGACCCGCCGGCCGCCGTCGACCGGGCCTGCCGCTTCCTCGGCATCGCGACCGGGACCGTGGCCACGATCCCGCGCGACAACGCGCGCAGCTACGTCCCGCCCGGCTGGCGCCCGACGGTGCTCGGTCCGGTCGTGCGGACCGGCGCCCGGCTCGGGCAGTTCGCCCCGCCACGCCTGTGGCGCAAGGCCAGCGTCCCGCTCGTGGCCGGGCTCAGCGGAGGGCGCGACGTACGCCGCCCGCGGCTGACCCCGGAGCAGCGCGAGCGGCTGGTGCCGACCTTCGCCGACGACGTGCGACTCCTGGAGGACGTCACCGGCGAGGACTACTCCGACTGGCTCTCCACCGCCGACCGCGGCTCCTTCGACGAGCGGCGCACCAGCGCGTAGCCGTTGGTTGAGGAAGGACGAAGTCCTGTCTCGAAACCCCGGAACCTGACGTAGGGCCGTTGGCTGCGGGGGTTTCGAGACGCTTGCTAGCGCAAGCTCCTCAACCACCGGGTCAGCGGACCAGCGTCACCAGGTCGTGGGCGCCGTCGGGGCGCGCGGCCTCGACGTAGAAGCGGGTGCGACCGTCGGGGAGGCGGACGGCGGAGGCGTAGCGCCAGGCTCCGTCGGAGTGCGGCGAGACGATGGGGTCCGCGTCGTCGGCGACCAGGGTGCGGCCGTCCCAGCGGGCGACCCCCGTCGTCTCGTGCCAGTTGGAGGCGGCGTCGGGGCGACCGTCGTACAGGACGGTCAGCGGCTCCGCGGCGATCTCGGTCGTCACGCGGGCGCCGCGGGCGTCCCAGTGGCCGGGCCGGCCGGCCAGCACCTCTCCCTGGTCGGTCCAGTCGAGGCCGTCGGCGCTGACGAGCAGCCGCGTCGTCATCCGGTCCTCGTGGCCCGCCTGCGTCAAGGGATGGCAGCACAGCCACATGCGCCAGCCGTCCTCGGTGGGCACGACGACCGGGTCCTTCACCGCGACCTGCTCGTCGCCCGGCAGCACCACCTGCTGATGTCCGGTCGGCAGCTCCTCGGGCGTCGCGGCCGTGAGGCTGTCGACCCACCAGTGCTTGGAGTCCGGGGTCGCGCAGGAGAGGTAGAGCCGCCAGCCGAGACCGGGCACCGGCACGAGCACCGGACGCTCGAACGACTCGCACCCGAAGGCCTCGCGCTCGACCTGGGCCACCTGCTCGAAGGTCACACCGTCGGCGGACCGGGCGACGACCACCGCGACGCCGCGGCCCTCGGTGAGCGGCCGCCGGACCCGGTAGGTCAGCCAGAACGTCCCGTCCACGAGCACCGCGCTCGCCGCGCCCGCCCAGTTGCCGGGGCCGGCCCCGGGTGCGGGCACGACGACCTGGACGTCGTCGTACGACGGGAGCGGCAGGGTCTCGACGGACATGGGCCGAGCATAGTCGAGTGGAGTGATCGACTATCGGCGCAGCCACCACTCCATGCGCTTGGTGATCCACGGCAGCGCGACGTACGTCATCACCGGGGTCAGCACGAGCACGATCAGGAGCACGCGCAGCGGCAGCGGCAGCCCCGAGATCGTGTGGCTCGCCGCCCAGTTGGCGACCAGGCTCAGCGGGAAGAAGACCAGGAAGATGACGCACGCCTGCTTCCACCGCGGCGGTGCGGGCGGCCCGGGCCGCAGGTCCTGCACGTCGCGGCTGGCGGGCGGGTCGAACCAGCCCTCGATGCCCGTACGCCGCTCCTTGCGCGACTCCCCCACCAGCCCCTGCGCGGCGCCGAGCCACCAGTCCCGCTGGGGCGAGGCCTCCCACGTCTCGAGCGAGGCCTCGTCGGCGAAGCGGTAGAGCATGTGCCACTCGTCGGAGTCGGTCGACGGTCGCACCCACCCGGAGCCGAGGAACCCGTCGAAGCGCGCGGCGAGCGCCGAGCCGGCGCGGATCCAGGCCACCATCTCGTCGCCGTGGCCGGGGTCGATGGTCCGGGTGATCGAGACGGTGACGGGGGCGCTCATGGGTCGATCGTCCGGGGGTGCTGGCGAGCGGCGCAACTCGGGCTGCCAGAGTGGGTGCATGCCCGAGTCTGCCGCTGAGGTGTACGCCAGGGCCGTTGCGGCCGCCGGAACCGACGGACGGCTGCCCGCGCCGCCGATCACCACGTGGGACGTCTTCCCCTGGGAGGTCGTCGACGGGGCCATCGTGCCGAAGCGGCTCGCCGAGCCGACGACCGAGCCGCCACGCGTCGGTGACGAGGACGGCAAGCCGTGCACGTCGTGCGCCGGCTTCGACCCCGCCCGGATCGTGTGGGAGGACGAGGTCTGGGTCCTCACCGCCGAGGAGGCGCCGACCGGGCTACCGCTCGTGCTGGTGCTGCACACCCGCGAGCACATGGACTTCGGCGACCTCGACGACGACCTGGCCTCGCAGTTCGGCCGGATCTCCAACCGGCTGGTGCGGATCATCCAGGGGCTCGAGAACATCGGCCGCGTCCACGTCGACCGCTGGGGCGACGGCAGCGCGCACTTCCACGTGTGGTTCTTCGCGCGCACCAAGGGCCTGGCCGACATCCTCGGGTCCTACGCCGTGGAGTGGGACGAGATCCTGCCGCCCGGCCCCGACGACGTACGCCGTGCCGACCTGCACGCGGTGGCGACCAAGCTCGCCAACTGGGGTGGCCACGCACGCGCGTGACCTGACCACCGATCGGGCACGGTGACCCCGTGACCGAGCACGCCGTCGAGACGCCCGACGTCGAGGAACCGACGTACGAGCCGAACCCACGGCGCTGGCGGATCCTCACCGTCTCGCTGGTCGTGGGCTTCATGGCCCTGCTCGACGTCTCGATCGTCAACGTCGCGATCCCGTCGATGCAGACCGGGCTCGACGTGTCCGCGGGGACGATCCAGTGGGTCGTCTCGGGCTACGCGCTCGCCTTCGGCCTGACGCTGGTCGCCGGCGGACGCCTGGGCGACGCCTACGGGCGCCGACGGATGATGCTGATCGGCCTGGTTGCGTTCGTCGCGTCGAGCGCCGCGGTCGGCTTCGCGCCCAGCTCCGAGCTCGTCATCGCCGCGCGGCTCGTCCAGGGTGCCAGCGCCGGGCTCCTCACCCCGCAGAACTCCGGGCTCATCCAGCAGCTCTTCCGCGGCCGCGAACGAGCCCGCGCCTTTGGGGTCTTCGGTCTCACGGTCTCGATCTCGTCGGCGACCGGCCCGGTGCTCGGCGGCCTGATCATCGCCGCTGCCGGCGAGGAGAACGGCTGGCGCTGGCTCTTCCTCGTCAACATCCCGATCGGCCTGGCGGCGTTCGTGGCCGTCATGCGGCTGGTGCCGCGGCGCACCGACCGTGCGGACCGCGCGAGCAGCCGGATCGACGTGCCCGGCGCGCTCCTGCTCGGCGCCACCGTGCTCTGCCTGCTCTACCCGGTCGTCCGGCTCGAGGGTGGCGACCACCTGCCACTGGTGCTGCTGCCCGGGGTGCCGCTCTTCGCCTGGGCGTTCGTCCGCTGGGAACGCCGTACGACGCGGCGCGGCCACGCACCGCTCCTCGACCTGGGCCTGCTCCGCACGCTGCCCGGCTACCTCAACGGCCTCGCGGTCGGCGCGCTCTACTTCACCGGCTTCACCGGCGTGCTGCTGGTGCTCTCGCTCTACCTGCAGGACGGCCGCGGCGCGTCACCCCTGGAGGCCGGGCTGCTGATCATGCCCTTCGCGCTCGGCTCCGCGATCAGCGCGCCGCTGTCCGGCCGGGTCGTCTCCGACCTCGGGCGGCGCGTGACGGTGGCGGCGCTGCTGGCGATGATCGCCGGCATCGTGCTGGTCGCGGTCCTGGTGCCGGGCCGCGACCCGGTCTGGCCGTGGCTGGTGCCGACGCTCTTCCTGGCCGGGCTCGGCGGCGGCGCCGTCGTCTCGCCCAACATGACCCTGACCTTGTCCGAGGTCCCGCCCCGGATGGGCGGCGCGGCCGGCGGTGCCGTGCAGACGGGCCAGCGCATCGGTGCGTCGATCGGCGCCGCCGTACTCGTCACCGTCTACCAGCTGGTGCTCGACACCGGCGGCGCCGACGCTGCGCTCCGGGCGGCACTGCTCACCGGCGCAGCCCTCGTCGGGCTCGCGCTGGTGATGGCCGTCCGGGCGCTCTCCCTGTCGACGGCTCAGCCCGAGCAGCCCAGCGCGCCCTCGTAGCCCTCGGGCATCTCGCCCGCGGCGATCCGGTCGGCGTAGTCCCAGACGACCTCGGGATAGTCGCCGGTGTCGTTCATCTGGTGGAGGACCGGCCAGTCGCGAGACGTCCCCATCACCCGGACGGCTTCGTCGATGCCGTCCTGGTCGCCGGCGGCGCGATTGTCCTCGTAGAACGACAGCCAGGCGCAGGCGACCTGCCCCACGACGTCGGCACCGAGCTGGTAGGGATCGATCTGGCCGGACTCCACCGTGGCGTCGCTGCCCATCGGGAAGACCGTGCCGGCGGCGTCGCGGATGCCGTTGACGATCTTGTCGATCGCGGCGCTCCGTTCGGACGAGCCCACGAACTCGTCGGGCAGGCTCGCCTCGAAGGTCGCTTCGTCGACGAACCGGAGCCGGTCGAGGAGAGCGACGTACGCCGCCTTGTCCATCCCGCTGGCGCGGATCTCCAGCCAGGAGCCGTCCTGGACCTGGCGGATCGTGGTGTGGTCGTCGGGCGAGTAGGCCCACATCTGCCCGCCGAGGCCGAGCACCTCGACCGGGGCGCCGTCGGCGGGCGGGTCGACGATGTGACGACGGTCCTCGACGTAGGAGTCGTAGCTGTCGGCGGGATAGTCCGTGATCTCGAGCTCCAGGTCGCCCTTGGCGTAGGCGATGCCGTCGGTCTCGTCGACGTGCACGACCTTCCAGCCGGGGGCGTCGAGCGCCACCCGGTCGGTCACCTGCGCCGCGGACGGCTGCTTCGCGAGGCCGGTGGGCCCGTCGCTGCCGGGTCCACCGCCGCTCGCCCACCACGCGGAGCCGACAGCCAGGGCGGCCACGACGACGGCGGCTGCCGCGGGCACGAGCCAGGACGTCGTACGACGGCGCGGGCGCTCGTCGCGGACGGGTCGCTCGTCGAGGACGGGAGTGCTCATGATCTCCTCCAGGAGGTCGGCTCGCCCGAGGTGGAGCGGCAGGCCAGCGACGTGGTCGTCGGTGAGCTTGGGGTTCATGACCGCTCCTTCCGGGTCAGCTGCGGGTGTCTGCTGGGGAGATGTCCGGGAGGCTCCGGATCGTTGCCGAGAAGTTCGCGGAGCCTTGCCCTGGCCCGGGAGAGACGGGGCCGGACGACCACGGTGGTCAGCCCGAGTACCTCGGCGATCTCGCGCGGCTCGAGTCCTTCCCAGAGATGCAGCTCGAGCACCTCCTGGTCACGGCCGCTGAGTCGGCGCATCGCCGCGACGACGTCGGCGCGCTGCACGACGTCGTCGCTGGTGTCGGGCATCGAGCCGGCGAGCTCGCGACGCAACCGGTCGCCCAGGGCGGTCCGGCGGTGGTCGCCGCGACGGTGGTTGGCAAGCACCCGCCGCGCGACTCCGTAGAGCCAGGGACGCGTCTCCGCGTCGGTCGGGACGTGCGTGAGCCGGCGCCACGCGACCAGGAAGGTCTCCGCGGTGACGTCCGCGGCGTCCTCGGGGCGGTCGGTGCGCCGGATGGCGTAGCCGAGGACCGCGTCGAAGTGGGAGGCGTAGAGCCGACGGAACGTGTCCTCACGACTCTCGCTCATACCTACCTCATGTCCGGCCGAGGCACGACCGTTGCAGGTCTTCTAGAGAATGCTGCCGGGCGAGTACGCCGCGGCGTCGGGGTGGCGCTCGGTCACCTCGGCGACCCGTCGTACGACGGCCTCGACCTGGTCGACCGCGGCGCCGGTGAACGTGATCGGCTCGGCCACCAGGGACGCGAGTTGCGCCTCGGTCAGACCGAGGCGCGGGTCAGCGGCGAGCCGGGCGAAGACGTCGTTGTCGGCCTGGCCCTGCCGCATGTCGAGGGCGGTGCCGACCGCGGCCTCCTTGATCGCCTCGTGGGCGGCCTCGCGGCCGACGCCGTTGCGCACGGCGGCCATCAGCACCTTCGTGGTCGACAGGAAGGGCAGGTAGCGGTCGAGCTCGCGCTGGATCACGGCCGGGAACGCGCCGAACTCGTCGAGCACGGTCAGGAACGTCTCGAAGAGGCCGTCGGCGGCGAAGAACGCGTCCGGCAGCGCGACGCGGCGTACGACGGAGTCGGAGACGTCGCCCTCGTTCCACTGGTCGCCGGCGAGCTCGCCGATCATCGAGAGGTAGCCCCGCAGCACGACCGAGAGGCCGTTGACCCGCTCGGCGGAGCGGCTGTTCATCTTGTGGGGCATCGCGGACGAGCCGACCTGGCCCTCCTTGAAGCCCTCGGTGACCAGCTCGTTGCCGGCCATCAGGCGGATCGTGGTCGCGAGGTTGGACGGCGCCGCGACCAGCTGGACCAGGGACGAGACGACGTCGAAGTCGAGCGAGCGCGGGTAGACCTGCCCGACGCTGGTCAGCACCCGGTCGAAGCCGAGGTGGGCGGCCACCCGCTGCTCGAGGTCGGCGAGCTTGGACGCGTCACCGTCGAGCAGGTCGAGCATGTCCTGGGCGGTGCCCATCGGGCCCTTGATGCCGCGCAGCGGGTAGCGCGCGAGCAGGTCCTCGACCCGGTCGATCGCGATCAGCAGCTCGTCGGCGACGGTCGCGAAGCGCTTGCCGAGGGTGGTCGCCTGCGCGGCGACGTTGTGGGAGCGGCCGGCCATCACGGTGGCCTCGTGCTCGGCCGCCAGGCGACCGAGCCGGGCCAGGGCCGCGACCGCGCGGTCGCGGATGAGCGCGAGGGACTGCTTGAGCTGCAGCTGCTCGACGTTCTCCGTCAGGTCGCGGCTGGTCATGCCCTTGTGGATGTGCTCGTGGCCGGCGAGGTCGGAGAACTCCTCGATCCGCGCCTTCACGTCGTGACGGGTGACCCGCTCCCGCGCCGCGATCGACTCGAGGTCGACCTTCTCGACGACGTCACGGTAGGCCTCGATCACGCCGTCCGGCACCTCGATGCCGAGGTCGCGCTGGGCCTCGAGCACCGCGATCCACAGCTGCCGCTCGAGCACGATCTTGTGCTCGGGCGACCAGATCTGGGCCAGCTCGGCGGAGGCGTAGCGGGTCGCGAGGATGTTCGGCACGGTCACGTGCCCGATTCTCCCACGCCGTTGAATCGAGACTTCCGTTGGTTGAGTCGAGAGAAATGTCGCGACTCAACCAACGGAAGTCTCGATTCAACCGTCAGAAGTCTCGACTCAACGGAGGGAGGCGCCCTCGACGACACCCAGCGGCTCGGCGGCGATGTCGCTGCGGCGCTGCATGCCCGGGAAGGTGACCAGGTCCGCGGCGGCGTACGCCGTGGCGCGCGCGGTCGCGACGTCGGCCCCGACGGCGCGTACGGCGAGCACGCGCCCACCAGCCGTGACGAGGTCGTCGCCGGCCAGCGCCGTCCCGGCGTGGATGACGTCGACGCCGTCGCGCTGCTCGGCCAGGTCGGCGCCGGTGATGACGTCACCCTTCGACGACGACTCGGGATAGCCGGCCGAGGCGAGCACCACCGTCACGGCGGCCTCGTCGCGGAAGACCGGGGCGGGCACGTGCGAGAGCCGACCGACGGCCGCGGCCGCCAGCAGCTCACCGAGCGGGGAGTCGAGCACCGCCAGGACCGGCTGGATGTCCGGGTCGCCGAAGCGGACGTTGAACTCGATGACCCGCGGGCCCTTGTCGGTCAGCGCGAGCCCGACGTACAGGCAGCCGACGAACGGCGTGCCGCGGTCGCCCATCTCCGCGAGCGTCGGCCGGACGACCTGCTCCAACGTCACGGCCGCCAGGTCGGGCTGCGCCCAGGCGAGCGGCGTGTAGGAACCCATGCCGCCGGTGTTCGGCCCGCGGCCGCCGTCGAAGATCCGCTTGAAGTCCTGGGCGGGCTGCAGGGCGTACGCCGTGGTCCCGTCGCAGATCGCGAAGACCGAGACCTCCGGGCCGTCGAGGAACTCCTCGACCACGACCCGGTCGCAGCCGGCGGCATGCGCGAGCGCCTCGTCGCGATCGCGCGTGACGACGACACCCTTGCCCGCCGCGAGCGCGTCGTCCTTCACGACGTACGGCGCACCGAACTCGTCCAGCGCGGCCGCGACCTCGTCGGGGGTCGTGCACGTGCGCGACCCGGCGGTCGGCACGCCCGCCGCCTCCATCACGCCCTTCGAGAACGCCTTCGACCCCTCGAGCCGGGCCGCCGCCCCAGACGGCCCGAAGACCGCGATCCCCTGATCCCGCACGGCATCTGCGACACCCGCGACCAGGGGGGCCTCGGGTCCGACCACGACGAGGTCGACCCCGAGCGCGACGGCCAGGTCGGCCACGGACGATCCCGACATCGGGTCGACCTCGTGCAGGGTCGCGACGGCGGCGATGCCCGGGTTGCCGGGAGCCGCGTGCACCTCGGTGACGCTCGGGTCCTGCGACAGGGCGAGGGCGAGCGCGTGCTCGCGGCCGCCGGTGCCGATCACGAGGGTCTTCACGGCGTTCAGATCAGCTCGTGCCGCACGATCGTCGCAGCCCGCGAGGGGCCGACGCCGACCACCGAGATGCGCGCCCCCGACATCGCCTCGACGGCCTCGACGTACGCCCGGGCGTTGGCCGGCAGCTCCTCGAAGGTGCGGGCGTCGGAGATGTCCTCCCACCAGCCGGGGAAGTACTCGTAGATCGGCACGGCGTGGTGGAAGTCGGTCTGGTTGACCGGCATCTCGTCGTGGCGGACGCCGTCGACGTCGTACGCCACGCAGACCGGCACCTGCTCCAGACCGGTGAGCACGTCGAGCTTGGTGAGCACGAAGTCGGTGACGCCGTTGACCCGTGCGGCGTAGCGCGCGATGACCGCGTCGTACCAACCGCAGCGCCGGGGGCGCCCGGTGGTGGTGCCGAACTCGGCGCCGATCTTGCGCAGGTGCTCGCCGAACTCGTCGTCGAGCTCGGTCGGGAACGGACCCTCGCCGACGCGGGTCGTGTAGGCCTTGACGATCGCGATGACCTGGTCGAGGCGGGTCGGCGGGATGCCGGAGCCGGTGCAGGCACCGCCGGACGTGGCCGACGAGGACGTCACGAACGGGTAGGTGCCGTGGTCGACGTCGAGCAGGGTGGCCTGACCGGCCTCGAGCAGCACGGTCTCGCCGCGGTCGAGCGCCTGGTTGAGCAGCAGGCCGGTGTCGCAGACCATCGGCGCGAGCCGGTCGGCGAAGGCGAGCAGCTCCTCGACGGTCTCGTCGACGGTGGCCGGTCGGCGGTTGTAGATCTTGGTGAGGACCTGGCCCTTGAGGTCGAGGACGCCCTCGACCTTCTGGCGCAGGATCTTCTCGTCGAAGATGTCCTGGATGCGGATGCCGATGCGGTTCATCTTGTCGGCGTACGTCGGGCCGATGCCGCGGCCGGTCGTGCCGATCCGGCGCGAGCCCAGGAAGCGCTCGGTGATCTTGTCGAGGGTGCGGTTGTAGTCCGCGATGACGTGCGCGTTGGCGCTGACCTTCAGCTTGCTCACGTCGACGCCGCGGGCGACGAGCGCGTCGAGCTCCTCGAAGAGGACGGCCAGGTCGATCACGACGCCGTTGCCGATCACCGGGACGACGCCGGGGCTGAGGATGCCGCTCGGCAGCAGGTGCAGTGCGTACTTCTCGTCACCGATCACCACGGTGTGGCCTGCGTTGTTGCCGCCGTTGAACTTCACGACGTAGTCGACACGGTCACCGAGCAGATCGGTGGCCTTGCCCTTCCCCTCGTCGCCCCACTGGGCACCGATGATGGCGATCGCGGGCATCTCGCTCCTTCGGACAAACAAAACAGCCCCGGCGCAACAGCACCGGAGCTCTTGCGACCAGAGGCTACCAAAGGGTGACCCTGCGCCACGAAGCCTCGACTACTGTCCGCGAGGTGGACCCACTTCTCGTCATCACCAACAGCGACGCCGGCAGCTCGGACGAGGAGAGCCTCGACATCGCCCTCGGCGTGCTGCGCAAGCGTGCCTCCGTGGAGGTCGCCGCGACGTCGAACCCCGGTGAGCTGGACGGGGTCCTCCACCGTGCCGGGTCCCGGCACATCATCGTCGCCGGCGGCGACGGCAGCCTGCACGCCGTGATCGCGGCGCTCTACCGCCGCCACGACCTCAAGGGCACCGTGGTCGGCCTGCTCCCGCTCGGGACCGGCAACGACTTCGCGCGCGGCACCGGCATCCCCCTCGACATCGCCGAGGCCGCCAAGGTCGTGCTGCGCAACCGTCCGCGCCCGATGGACCTGGTCGTCGACGAGGTCGGCGAGGTGGTCGTGAACGGCGTGCACGTCGGCGCCGGCGCGGAGGCCAGCCGTCGGGGTGCGAGCTTCAAGGAGCGGTTCGGCCGGATCGGCTACCCGATCGGCGCGGCGCTCACGGCCCTGAAGCCGCCGATGGTCCGGGTCCGGGTCGAGGTCGACGGCAAGGTCGTCCAGGACCTCGACGAGCCGGTGCTCCAGGTGGCGGTCGGCAACGGGTCGTCCGTCGGCGGCGGCACCGAGCTCACCCCGGACGCCGACCCCGGCGACGGGCACCTCGACGTGATGGTGGCCCGCTCCGCCGGGATGCTCGCCCGGACCCTCTACGCCGCGCGCCTCGGCTTCGCGACCCACCACCACCGCGACGACGTCACCTACCTGCGCGGCAGCACGGTCTCGGTGTCGGGCGGTCCGTTCTGGTGCAGCGCCGACGGCGAGATCTACGGGCCCGAGCGCCAGCGCACCTGGCACGTCGAGCCGGCGGCGTACGAGTTCCTACTGCCGTGAGCTGCCCAGGGCTGGGCTTGCCCAGGCCCGGACCCAGCAGCCAGATCGAGTAGCCCCGCGACCGACGCAGGAGGTCGCGACGGGCGTATCGAGATCAGACCCACCCGCGTCGGGCCGCCTCGACGCCGGCCTGGAACCGCGAGTCGGCGCCCAGCTCGCTCATCAGGGCGGCGACGCGGCGGCGCACGGTGCGCAGGCTGATCCCGAGCCGGCGGGCGATCTGCTCGTCGTGGACGCCCTGCGCCATCTGCTCGAGCATGAACCGCCGCAGGTCGAGCCGCGGCTCACCCGACTCGAGGTCGGGGACGACGGCGCGGTCCCAGAGCAGCTCGAACCACAGCGTCATCGCCTGGACGACGCCCTGCTGGCGGACCACCGAGAGAGGCGAGTCGGCGAAGCCGAGCGGCTCGGGCAGGACGGCGTGGGAGTCGCCGATCACGAGCAGTCGCGAGGGCAGCTCGGGCAGCAGCCGGACCTCCTCGCCCACGGCCATCCGGCCGGCCAGTGCCGCGGGGGCGTCGTGCAGCGCGCGGACCGGGTAGATCGCCCGCGAACGGCGTCCCTGGGCGATCGCCTCGCCGACCAGCGCGATCATCCGGTCCTCCCGCGGTCCCCGCCACTGGTCGGGGCGCATCCACAGCAGGTCGCCCGTCCCCCGGAGCACCAGCGACCGGACCAAGCCGTAGATGTCGCCCCCGCTCGCGAGCTCGCCCTCGAGCGGCCTGCTGGAGTCGAGGTCACCCGGCACGGATCCGATCTCCTCGGCGCCGAGCACCGACATCGCCGCCGTGATCTCGTCGAGCCCGCGGTGCGCGCGCTCGGCCTGGGCGGACTGGGCGGCGAGCATGATCCGGAGCACCTCGACCGGGGTGGCGACCTGGACCGTCGCACCGTCGACCCGGACCACCCCGGCGTAGACGAGGGGAGCGAGCTCCTCGAGCAGCTCGTCCGGCGTACGCAGCATCGACGCGGCGACCCGGGCGAGGTCGCGTCCGGACTGGGACCGGAGCCGCTGGTAGGTGCGGTCGAGGTCCGCGGAGAAGCCGAGGGCGGTGAGCACGGTGGCCGGTGTGGTTCGCGCCATCGTGGCATCTTAGTGCCACCGTCCGTTTTTACCCCGGTGGCAACGAAGGGTCAGTGCCAGGATCCCCTCGCGCGGGCCGGAGGTGCGGGACTCAGGCTGCGACCCGGCCGCACGACCCACATCGGGGGATCGGTCGTGTGTGAAGGACGCGCAGCGCAAGGCGTGCCGGGCCCGCCACTGGGCGGCGGGCCCGGCACCCTCCACCGCCGGGCCCGCCTGCCTCGCCCGGTAGCGTTCGACTGTCCCGACAGCGAACAGGAGCAGGCGCAGCGATGGCACGAGGCAACCAGGGCGATCCCACCGACTGGGTGACGCGCGCCGCCGACGACGCCATCCGGCACGCCCACGACCGCTACGGCGACGACCTCGGCGACCACGTCATCACCTGCGCGTCCGGGGCCAGCCCGTCGGGGCCGGTCCACCTGGGCAACCTGCGCGAGTTCCTCACCGTCCACTTCGTGGCCGAGGAGATCAAGCGTCGCGGGATCCCGGCCCGCCACCTGCACAGCTGGGACGACTACGACCGCTTCCGCAAGGTGCCGGCCGGCATCGACCCGTCGTGGTCCGAGCACATCGGGCGGCCGCTGTCCGCCGTACCCGATCCGTGGGGCTGCCACGTGTCGTGGGCCGAGCACTACAAGGAGCCGCTGGTCGACTCGCTGCGCGAGCTCGGCGTCGAGATGGAGCAGATCTCCCAGACGGAGATGTACCGCGCCGGCGCCTACCGCGAGCAGATCCTCACCGCCGTACGCCGACGCGGCGAGATCGAGACCGTGATGGCGCGCTACCGGACCAAGGCCGCCGCCGCGGCCCCGGAGAGCGAGGAGGAGGCGGCCGCGATGGCCGACTCCGTCGCCAACGACGACGAGTCCGGGCTGACCGGAATGGGCGCCACCGACGACCTCGCGCGCTTCCCCTTCAAGCCCTACTGCCGCGACTGCGGCCGTGACACCACGATCATCACGGCGTACGACGACGACACGACCGACCTCTCCTACACCTGCACCGCCTGCTCCTACGACGGCGTCACCAACCTGTCGACGGACAACGAGGGCAAGCTGGTCTGGAAGGTCGACTGGCCGATGCGCTGGGAATTCGAGGGCGTCGACTTCGAGCCCGGCGGCGTCGACCACGCGAGCCCCGGCTCGTCGTACACCGTCGGCAAGGAGCTCGTGAAGCTGTACGGCGGCCGTGCGCCGTCCTTCGTCGGCTACTCCTTCGTGGGCGCTGGCGGCCAGGTGAAGATGTCGTCCTCGCGCGGCGGCGTCCCGACCGCGGCCGACGCGCTGCAGATCCTCGAGGCGCCGATCCTGCGCTGGCTCTACGTACGCCGCGCGCCCAAGCAGGCCTTCAACGTCGACTTCGGCGCCGAGGTGGTGCGGCTCTACGACGAGTGGGACGCCCTCGGCAAGAAGGCCGCCGACGCGTCGAAGCGCGACGCCCAGGTGCTCGCCTTCGAGCGCGCGTCGTCGACCACCTCGGCCGGCACGCTGCCGACCCCGGCGGTCGTCGTGCCGTTCCGCCTGCTGTCCTCGGTCGCCGACGTGACCGCCGGCAGCGCCGACCTGATCAGCCGGATCGTGAGCGACGTCGGCCACGAGCACGCGTCGGTCGCCGACCTCGAGCCGCGCCTCGGCAAGGCGATGACGTGGACCGCCGACTACGTGCCCGCCGAGGACCGCACCACGGTGCGGGAGACCCCGGACACCGCCCGGCTCGCGGCGCTGAACGAGGACGAGGAGCTCTGGCTGCGCCAGCTGCTCGACCGGATGGGCGACCACCTCGAGCTCGAGTCGACCACCTCGCTCATCTACGGCGTGCCCAAGCTGGCGCGCGGCCTCGGTCTCGACGACGCCCCGACCGACCAGGTGAAGCAGGACCAGAAGGCCTTCTTCAAGCTGCTCTACAACCTGCTCGTCGACGCCGACCGCGGGCCGCGGCTGCCCACGCTGTTCCTCGCGCTGGGTGCCGACAAGGTCCGGCTGCTGTTGACGCCGCCGGCCTAGCCGGCGACGAAGGCGGCCGGCAGGCCGAGCAGGGCGACGAGCGCCGTCGCGCCTGCCGCCAGCACCAGCACCGGTCGGCCGGTACGACGCAGCGCGGCCGGCTCGAGACCGCAGCCGAGCGCGAACATCGCGGTGGCGAGGGCACCCGCCTGCACCCAACCGGCCGCATCGAGGACCACGGCTGGCACCGGCAGGAAGGTCCGCACCGCCGCGCAGGCCACGAAGGCCAGGACGAACGCCGGCACCAGGGGCGGCCGCGTCACCGCCGTACGCCGCGACCGGTAGGAGATCACCGCGAGCACCGGCGCGAGCATCAGCACCCGGCCGAGCTTGACCGCGACCGCCACCTGGAGGGCCGCTCCCCCGACCAGGCCGCCGGCGACGACCACCTGGCCGACCTCGTGGATCGACGCGCCCGACCAGGCACCCGCCGCGGTCGGGTCGAACCCGACACCCACCGCGAGCAGGGGGAGGCCGAGCATCGCCGCGCTGCCGAAGACGACCACGAGCGAGACCACCGTCGCCACGTCCTCGTCCTTCGACCGGCGTACGCCCTCGACCGCGGCCACCGCCGCCGCGCCGCAGATCGAGAAGCCGCAGGCGACCAGCAGCGCCCGTTCGGCGGGTACGCCGAGGAGCCGGCCCAGGCCGAGCGTCCCCACGATCCCGACCACCACCACGCCCCCGATGACGACCAGCATCGGCCAGCCGAGCGCGACGATCTCAGGGAGCAGGAGCTGGAGCCCCAGGAGCGCGACGCCGACGCGGAGCACCTGGCGCGAGGCCACCTTCAGCCCGGGGCGCGACGGGTCGCCCAGACGTCCGGTCGCGGCGACGACGATCCCGAGCACGATCGCGATCAGGGTCGGGCTCAGCACCGGCACGAACGCATGACCGAGCAGCGCGGCACCACCGCCGAGGGCGGCGAGCGCGAGTCCGGGCAGGCGTGTGGTGACCACGGCTCCACGGTGGTCGCCACGACGGCTTCGCGGTAGCCGTCAATCGAGCCCCAACCCATGCGTTGGTGATATGAGCACAGACCAGGGCATATCATCGGCGCATGAGTAGCCGCCCCGATCTCACCTCCCTGGACCTGCTGGTCCGGGTGGCCGAGTCCGGGTCCCTCGGCGCTGCGGCCCGGGGCATTGGGATGGCGCAACCCAACGCCAGCAGGGCATTGAGCCGTCTCGAACGTCAGCTCGGGCTCTCGCTGCTCGTCCGCACACCGGGCGGGTCCACCCTCACGACCGAGGGCGAGGTCGTGGTCGCCTGGGCGCGCGAGGCCCTCGCCGGCGTCGACCGCGTGACGATGGGCGCCCGCTCCCTGGCCGAGGCGCGCGCCGCGCACCTGAGCGTGGCGGCGAGCCTGACGGTGGCGGAGTACCTCGCGCCGCGCTGGCTCGCGCGGTTCCGGCGCACCCACCCCGACCTCCGGGTCAGCCTCCAGGTCGGCAACTCCCACGAGGTCATCGACCTGGTCGTCGCGGGCGCTGTGCCGCTCGGGTTCGTCGAGTCACCGACCCTGCCGCGCACCGTGGCGTCGACCACGGTCGCGCGCGACTCCCTGGTCGTGGTCGTCGCGCGCGACCACCCGTGGGCACGACGGCGTACGCCGGTCTCGCCCGGCGAGCTGGTGGACGGCGGGCTCGTGCTCCGCGAGGAGGGCTCCGGCACCCGCGAGACGCTGGTCCGCGCCCTCGCACGGGAGGGTCTCGAGCTCGGGCCGACGCTCCTGGAGCTGGCGAGCACGGCGGCGGTGAAGGCCGCTGCAGCCGAGGGCGCCGCCCCGGCCGTGCTCAGCGAGCTCGCCGTCGAGACCGAGGTCGCGACCGGACAGCTCGTCGTCGTGGCCGTGCGGGACCTCGACCTCGGACGGGCGCTGAGGGCCGTGTGGTTGCCCGCGCGCCGGCCGAGCGGGCCGGCGGCGGACCTGGTCAGGCTCGCTCGGGACTAGTCGTCGTCCTCGGCCCCGGCGAGCAGCTCGTCGTACGCCGTCGGGCTGGAGTCGCGCAGGAACTCCGAGCACCGCTCCCACTCGGCGGTCTCGCCGATGGTGCGCGCCGCCAGCGCGAGGAGGGCGAGGCAGGTCAGGAAGCCGCGGTTGGGCTCGTGCTCCCACGGGACGGGGCCGTGGCCCTTCCAGCCGTTGCGGCGGAGCATGTCGAGGCTGCGGTGGTAGCCGACCCGCGCGTAGGCGTAGATCGTGATGACGTCGTCGCCGTCGTCGGCGGCCAGCGCCGCCAGCGTCGACCAGGCGAGCGGGGAGTCGGGGTGCTTGGCGACCACCTCCATGACGTCGGCGCCGGGGACGAGATCGGCCGCCGCGGGGTCCTCGGGAAGGTGGGTGGGGGGCGGGCCGGCCATCAGGTCGTTGCCTGTGAAAGAACTCATGGGCCGATTGTCCATGGTCGGGTGTTGACTTCTCCCGTGACCGACACCGAGACCACTCCAGCCCCTGCGCTGGTCGGCGGCAAGAAGCCCTGGCCCGCGCTCTTCGCGCTCGTCCTCGGCTTCTTCATGATCCTGGTGGATCTGACGATCGTGACCGTGGCGACGCCGACGATCATCGAGGACCTCGACGCGTCCGTGAACGACGTCGTCTGGGTCACCAGCGCCTACACGCTCGCCTACGCCGTCCCGGTCCTGATCACCGGTCGCCTCGGCGACCGCTTCGGGTCCAAGCGGCTCTACCTCGCCGGCCTGGTCGTCTTCACCCTGGCCTCGCTGTGGTGCGGGCTGACCGACACCGTCGGCGCACTCATCCTGGCCCGCGTGGTCCAGGGTCTCGGTGCCTCCCTGATGACGCCGCAGACGATGGCGATCATCACGCGGATCTTCCCGGCACAGACCCGGGGCCAGGCGATGGCCGTCTGGGGCGCGACCGCCGGCGTCGCCATGGTCGTCGGGCCGATCCTGGGCGGCGTGCTCACCGACGGGCTCGGCTGGGAGTGGATCTTCTTCGTCAACGTGCCCATCGGCGTCCTCGCCTTCGTCATGGCGTGGAGGCTGGTGCCCAGCCTGCCGACGCACGAGCACGTCTTCGACTGGCTCGGCGTCGCCCTGTCCGGCCTCGGGCTCTTCCTGCTCGCCTTCGGCATCCAGGAGGGTCACCAGCAGGAGTGGGCCGCCTGGATCATCGCGATGATCGTCGCGGGCGCGGCACTCATGGTCGCGTTCGTCCTCTGGCAGCGAGCCAACAAGCGCGAGCCCCTGGTGCCGCTCAGCCTCTTCACCGACCGCAACTTCTCGGTCTCGACGGTGGCGATCAGCGTGATGGGCTTCATCGGCGCCTCGTTCGGCTACCCGCTGATGCTGTGGGCCCAGGCGGTGCGCGGCTTCGACCCGACCCATGCCGCACTGCTGCTGTTCCCGATGGCGATCATGTCGATCCTGCTGGCCAAGCCCGTCGGTGACCTCACCGACCGGATCCACCCGCGGATCATCCTCGGCTTCGGCTTCGCGATCAGCCTCGTCGGCATGCTGCTCATCACCTGGCGCCTCACTCCCGACGCGGCGATCTGGGAGATCTGCGTCTTCCAGGTGCTCGTCGGCATCGGCAACGCGTTCATCTGGGCACCCACGGCCGCGACCGCCACCCGCAACCTGCCCATGCAGCTGGCGGGTGCCGGCTCCGGCGTCTACAACGCCACGCGCCAGGTCGGCGCCGTGATCGGCTCGGCCGCGATCGCGGTCCTCATGGACAGCATGCTGGCGCACTACCTGCCCGGCGCCTCGGCGCAGGGCGATGCCGGAGCGGACCAGATCGCGGACCCAGCGGTCGCCACCCTGTTCTCACAGGCCATGCAGCACTCGCTGCTGCTCCCTGCGCTTCTCTACGCCGTCGGGCTGGTCGCGGTCATGTTCTACGAGCGACCCAACCACTCCGGCTTCGCCGGGGAGGCTCCGGTGGTCGTCGCGGAGTGACCGCGCGGACGTCATACGGACGGTGTGTCCCCTTGCACCGACCGTATGACGTCCGGCGACGTCAGCCGACGGACTTGCCGGCCGAGCGCAGGTTCTCGCAGGCCTCGACGACCCGGGCGGCCATGCCGGCCTCTGCGGCCTTGCCCCAGGCGCGCGGGTCGTAGGCCTTCTTGTTGCCGACCTCTCCGTCGACCTTCAGCACGCCGTCGTAGTTGGTGAACATGTGGGCCGCGACCGGCCGGGTGAAGGCGTACTGCGTGTCGGTGTCGACGTTCATCTTCACGACGCCGTAGTCGACCGCTGCGCCGATCTCCTCGGCCGTCGAGCCCGAGCCGCCGTGGAAGACCAGGTCGAAGGGCTTCGAGCCGGCCGTGAGGCCGAGCTTGGCGACCACGGCCTCCTGGGCGGTCTTGAGGATCTCGGGGCGCAGCTTGACGTTGCCGGGCTTGTAGACACCGTGCACGTTGCCGAAGGTCAGTGCGGTCAGGTAGCGGCCCTTCTCGCCGATCCCCAGCGCCTCGACGGTGGCCAGGGCGTCCTCGGGCGTGCTGTAGAGCTGCTCGCCGCCGCCACCCTCGACACCGTCCTCCTCGCCGCCGACGACCCCGATCTCGACCTCGAGGATGATGTGGGCAGCAGCGCACTTGGCCAGCAGCTCCTGGGCGATCTGCAGGTTCTCCTCGAGAGGCACGGCGGACCCGTCCCACATGTGCGACTGGAAGAGCGGCAGCTCACCGCGCGCGACCCTCTCGACGGAGATGTCGAGCAGCGGCCGGACGAAGCCGTCGAGCTTGTCCTTGGGGCAGTGGTCGGTGTGCAGCGCGACGTTGACCGGGTAGTTCTTGGCGACCTCGGCGGCGTACGCCGCGAACGCGGCCGAGCCGGTGACCATGTTCTTGATCGTCGGCCCGGAGAGGTAGTCCGCGCCTCCGGTCGAGACCTGGATGATGCCGTCGGCGCCGGCCTCGGCGAAGCCCTGCAGCGCGGCGTTCAGGGTCTGCGACGACGAGACGTTGATGGCCGGGAACGCGAAGGCGTTCGCCTTGGCGGCATCCAGCATCTCGGCGTACTTCTCGGGCGTGGCGATGGGCATCGTGGAGCTCCTCGGGAAGATCGGGACGTCTGTCCCCGACCCTAGTGCGTAGCGTGACAACCGATCACGGACCCGTCTCGTAATCCTGGTGACAGCGTGCCCACCCGGAGGAGCAACACCATGGACTGGCAGCAGCTCATCGACGACGCGATCGAGCCGAGTCCCGCGACCCAGCAGCCCGTGCAGCAGCGCGTCGAGGCCGGCAGGAGTGCCCTGCGGCGACGCCGGGTGGCGGCAGGAGTGGCGGGCGTCGCGGCAGCGGCCGTGGTCGGCGCAGTGGCCTGGGCACTCCCGCAGGGCGCCACGTCGACCGAGCCCCCGATCACCGGGACCGGACGCGCCACCACCGAGCCGAGCGCGCCGACCTCCGGAACGCCGCTGAGCAAGGCCGACATGATCCTCGGCAGCGTGGACATCCCGGGTCACGTCGACGCCGCCTACGACTTCGACGACGGCTCGCTGGTGGTCCGCGACGGTTGGCGGATCGTGCGCACCGTCCAGGACCCGCTCACGGTCGCTCCCGATGGGGAGTTCGACCCGCCGACCGACTCCGCCGGCCTCGTCGTCACCGACGGCACGGACGTGGAGTGGGAGCTGATCTACTGGCACGAAGGCAGTGGTGGATCCTCGGCCGCCACCAGCAACGCCGCCGCTGGCAGCGGATACGCGGACTTCGACACCTGGCTCGACGTCCAGGTCGCTCGCAAGACCGGAGCGTGGACCCCCGATCTCGTCACCGGCACGCCCTCGCACCTCACCCTTCTCAACGGCACCCGGATCATCGACCAGCGACCGGCGCCGGAGCTCGGCGAGGACTACGCCGTGGCGGAGCTCCAGGAGTTCAACGAGCAGTGGTGGGTCGTCACGCGTCCGGGATCCGGCTCGACCACCGAGGCGCTCATCGTCACCTATCCGTTCGAGGGCGACGCAGCCACGCTCGACGGGTTCGTCGACCATGTCCGCTCCGAGGGCGTGCTGGGCGGTCGCTCGTGAGCTGGTGGGCGCCGCGACGGACGCGGGAGGAGGAGTACGTCGACTACGTCTCGGCCCGGCAGGCCCATCTCCTCCGGATCGCCTACGCGATCTGCGGCGACTGGCACCAGGCCGACGACCTGCTGCAGTTGGCGCTCACGAAGCTCTACGTCGCGTGGCCGCGCGTTCACCGCGACGGTCGGGAGGACGCGTACGTCCGGCAGATCCTGGTGCGCACCAACATCGACGAGCACCGACGCCCGTGGCGACGTGAGCAGCCGGCCGCCGAGACACCCGAGGTCGAGGCCCGGGCAGACCTGCCTCTCGACGAGCGGGAGGCGCTGTTCGCGGCGCTCCAGCAGCTGCCGCCGATGCAGCGCCGCACGGTCCTGCTCCGTCACTGGCTCGACCTCTCGGTCGCCGAGACCGCGATGGAGCTCAGCATCAGCCAGGGCACGGTCAAGAGCCACACCAGCCGCGGCCTCGAGGCCCTGCGGCAGGCTCTCGCGGAGGAGCACTCCTCGCCGTAGCGTGACAACCGATCGCCCTCGACCTGCGTATCACTCACATGGACACCGACCTCCGCGACGAGCTGGACCGTTCCTTCGGCGACGGCCCGGCGATCGACGACACCGCCGTCCTGCTCGACCGCGGCCACCGGGCGCTGCGCCGCCGACGGCTCGCCTCGGGGGCCGCGACGCTCGCCGTCGCGGTCGTGGCGATCTCGACCTCCGCCGTCCTCCACAGCGGACCGAGCGAGAGCACCGGCGTACCTCTCGGCCCGCCGGCTTCGTCGCCGAGCCAGACCCCGCAGGACACCGAGGTCGACGGCGTGGTCCTCGTGCCCGACCCGAGCATGCGACGCTCCACCCCGGTCGTCCTCGCCCGCGACGGCTCGGTGCACGTCTGGCCGGACGCCCAGGTGACCGTCGCGATCCCCAACCCGTTCGAGCGGGTCGCCCCGTCGACGTCAGCTGCCGTTATCTATCTCGTCGACGGCAAGCCGCACTGGTACGTCGGCTACTACGAGCCCGACCAAGGTGGCGGAGGAGTGATGACCCCGGCGCGCGACGACGTGTCGTTCCGGGACTGGGTGCTCGAGCAGAAGGCCGTCCAGGGCTCCGACCGGGGCACGGGTGGGGGCACCTCGTCCGCCGAGTGGCCGGGCCGGGTCGACCTGGAGCTGGTGCGCTTCGCCGGCCAGAGCGCGCGGCTGGAGGCCCAGGACGGGGTCACCCTGCTCCAGCAGCGGCCACACCCGCAGGTGGGCGACAGCTTCGCCGCGGCCGACGACCTGAGCGCTGTGGCCGAGGTCCGCTACGAGGGCGAGCGCTACTACGTGCTGGCCCGCCACCTCCCGGGCGACGCCCCGCAGTACATCGCGGTGAGCGCCGCCGAGGGCGGGTCGACCCTCGCCGACTTCCTCGACTACGCCCGGGGCCGGTACGCCGAGGGCGGGGGTGGGCTGTTGTGAGCCCGGCAGAGCGGGACGCGGCGTTCTCGGAGTTCGTCGGCGCCCGGCGCACCCACCTGCGCCGGGTCGCCTACGCCCTGTGCGGCGACTGGCACCGCGCCGACGACCTGGTGCAGACCGCGTTGGTGAAGCTGTACATCGCGTGGCCGCGGATCGTCCGCGACGGGCGTGAGGAGGCCTACGTCCGCACGATCCTCGTGCGCGCCGACGTCGACGAGCACCGCCGGCCGTGGCGTCGGGAGGCCGTCGGCCTGCCGCACGCCGAGACCCCAGCCCGCGAGCCGCTGCCGGTCGAGGAGCGCTCGGCGCTGTTCGAGGCGCTCCAGGCGCTGCCCACCATGCAGCGCAAGGTCGTGGTGCTGCGGCACTGGCTCGGTCTGTCGGTCGCCGAGACCGCCCACGAGCTGCGGATCAGCCAGGGCACCGTGAAGAGCCACAGCTCGCGAGGCATCGAGTCGCTGCGCGCAGTGCTCGCCGAGCAGCGCTAGCCCCGCCACGCGTCGTCGCCGGAGAGGTCGGCGTACTGCCGGACCCAGCCGTGCATCGCGATCGCGGCGGCCGACGAGGCGTTGATCGAGCGGGTCGACCCGAACTGCGCGATCGAGAAGGTCCCGTCGCACGCGTCCCGCGCGCCCTCGGAGAGGCCCGGCCCCTCCTGCCCGAAGAGGAAGCAGACCCGACGCGGCAGCTCGGTCGTCTCCAGGTGCAGCGACCCCGGGAGGTTGTCGACGCCGAGCAGCACGACGTCGCGCTCGTGGAGGTAGGCCGCGAGGTCCGCGACGCTCGGGTGGTGCCGCACGTGCTGGTAGCGGTCGGTCACCATCGCCCCGCGCCGGTTCCACCGCCGGTTGCCGACGATGTGGACCTCGGCCGCCAGGAACGCGTTGGCGGTCCGGACGATCGTCCCGATGTTGAAGTCGTGCTGCCAGTTCTCGATCGCGACGTGGAAGTCGTGCCGTCGCGTGTCCAGGTCGGCGACGATCGCCTCGACCGTCCAGTAGCGGTAGCGGTCGACGACGTTGCGCCGGTCGCCCTCGGCGAGCAGCCGCTCGTCGTACTCCGGACCGGTCGGCCAGGGTCCCTCCCAGGGTCCGACCCCCACCTCCGGCGGGCCGTGCGGCATCGGGTCGTACGGCGCCCTCTCGTCGTCGGCGGTCCCCGGGTCGGGGCCTTCCGGGTGAACGGCGTCGGGCACGTCGGTAACGGTAGGGGATCGGTCGGGCCTTCCTCCCACCTCGTCAGGTGCCGGCAGGTACCGTTGGGGTGTGAACATGGTCCTGTTGGGGCAGCCGATGCTGCTCGGCATGGACTGGATGGACCCCCAGCAGCTGCTGGACTGGTTCGGGCCGTGGTTCTTCTGGGCCAGCGTGCTGATCGTCTTCATCGAGTGCGGGCTGTTCTTCCCGTTCCTGCCGGGCGACACGCTGCTCTTCGCGATGGGTCTCTTCATCGCCACCGACCGGGTCAGCATCGTCCCTGGCCACCACGCCATCGACCTCGTCGTGGCGCTCGCCATCTTCTCGGCGGCAGCCTTCCTCGGCAACGTGGTCGGCTACGAGATCGGCCGCAAGATCGGCCCACCGCTCTACGAGCGCGACGGTCGGATCCTCAAGCGGAAGTACTTCGACCAGACGCGCGGCTTCTTCGACAAGCACGGCACCAAGGCGTTGGTCATCGGCCGGTTCGTGCCGTTCGTGCGGACCTTCATCACCGTGGTCGCCGGCGTGACCCGGATGGACCGGCGGGTCTTCTTCACGTGGAGCGCGATCGGCGCCGTGCTGTGGGTCTTCACGATCACCCTGCTCGGCTACTTCCTGGGCACGACCGTGCCGTGGCTGGCCGACAACATCGACTACGTCACGCTCGCGATCCTGGCGTTCACCGTGGTGCCGCTCGGCATCGAGTGGCTCCGGCACCGGCGCCACAAGAACGCGGCTGCGCGCATGAAGATCACCACCGACCTCGAGCTGCCCGAGCCGGTCCAGGCGACCGACAAGCCCTGACCTACCCGCGAGCAGCGTCGAGCTGGGCCTTGGTGAGCACGGGGCGCACCTCGAGACCGACGTCCTCGAGCGGGTTCTGACCTTCGGGGCTGCGGTCGATCGCACACACCACGACCTCGACGACGGCGCCGGCGTCGCGCAGCGCGTTCGTCGCGTCGCGGACGGCCCCGCCGGTGGTGATCACGTCCTCGATCAGGGTGACCCGGCGGCCGGCGACGTCCGGCCCCTCGGCCAGCTTGCAGGTGCCGTACTCCTTGGCCTTCTTGCGCACGAAGAGCGCCGGACGGCCGGTCAGGCTGCTGACCATGGTCGCGATCGGTACACCGCCGAGCTCCAGGCCTCCGAGCAGGTCGGTGTCGGGCGGCAGCAGGTCGACCATCTCCCGGGCGACCCGCAGGAGCAGGGCGGGGTCGGCCTCGAAGAGGTACTTGTCGAAGTACTCCGTCGCCTGCTGGCCCGAGCGGAGCGTGAACTCCCCGGTCAGTCGGCAGATCGCGTCGATGTCGGCAGCAAGCGTCTCGTCCACGCCAGCACCTTATCGGCGGCGTTAGGGTCGGGCGCATGCTGGCTCAACGCCTCGAGGGCATCCCCCCGACGATCTTCTCGGAGATGTCCGCGCTCGCCGTCCGCACCCAGGCGGTCAACCTCGGCCAGGGCTTCCCGGACGTCGACGGCCCGCCCGACGTGATCGCCCGGGCCGTCGCGAGCCTCGAGGGCGGGCTCAACCAGTACGCCCCCGGTCTCGGCGTCCCCGCGCTCCGACAGGCGATCGCTCGTCACCAGGCGCGCCACTACGGCATCGAGCTCGACCCGGACACCGAGGTCGTGGTGACCACCGGCTGCACCGAGGCGATCGCAGCCGCGCTGCTCGGACTGGTCGATCCCGGCGACGAGGTCGTCGTGCTCGAGCCCTACTACGACTCCTACACCGCGATGATCCAGATGGCCGGCGGCGTACGCCGTCCCGTCACGCTGCGCTCCCCCGACTTCCGGCTCGACGTCGACGAGCTGCGCGCCGCGGTCACGCCGCGCACCCGCTTCGTGCTGCTCAACTCACCGCACAACCCGACCGGCACCGTGCTCACCCGGGCCGAGCTGCAGGCCGTCGCGGACCTGGCGATCGAGCACGACCTCGTCGTCATCACCGACGAGGTCTACGAGCACCTGACGTACGACGACAGCGAGCACGTGCCGCTCGCGACCCTGCCCGGCATGTTCGAGCGGACCCTGACGCTGTCGAGCGCCGGGAAGTCCTACTCGTTCACGGGCTGGAAGGTCGGCTGGGCGACCGGCCCGGCCTCCCTGGTCGGTGCGGTGCTGGCCGCGAAGCAGTGGCTGACCTTCACCTCGGGCTCACCGCTGCAACCGGCGGTCGCCTTCGCGCTCGACGAGGAGCCCGACTTCCCGCTCGCCCTGGCGAAGGAGCTGCAGGCGAAGCGCGACCTGCTCTGCTCGGGACTCGCGGACGTCGGCCTCGACGTACGCGCCCCCGAGGGCACCTACTTCGCGACCACCGACATCAGCTCGCTCGGCTGGGCCGACGGCCTCTCCTTCTGCCGGGCGCTGCCCGAGCGCGCCGGCGTCGTCGCCATCCCGACCCAGGGCTTCTACGACTCGGACTCCGGTCGTCAGCTCGTCCGCTGGGCGTTCTGCAAGGAGCCCGGGGTGATCGAGGAGGGGTTGCGCCGGCTCGCGGGGGTCGACCTGTCGGCGTAGTCACGGACGTTGTGGTGGTCCTGCGGGCAAATCTGCCACCACTACGTCCGTGACTACCCCGACGGACGGTCGAACCAGGGCCGGCTGTCCCGGCGGAGCAGCAGCGCGATCGTGACGGCGCCGCCGACCAGCGGGAAGACCAGGGCGAAACCACCCACGGCGGTGCCGATCAGGCTGAGGCCCGCCGCGACCGAGGCCGAGACGATGAGCACGATCCGCGCCCACGCCACGCGCCGGTAGACCAGCACGGCCATCGCGGCGGCGCCGACGCACCAGAGCACGATGCCGGCGGCCATCACGTACGTCGCGACCTCGAGCATCGAGTCGGTGACGCCGCGGGCGGCCAGGTCGGGGTTCTGCCTGTGCACCTCGTCGAGGATCACCTCGGGGTCGAGGGCGATCGTGATCGCGCTGACGACCACCCCGAACGCCACGAGACCGCAGAGGATCCAGGTCAGCACGCAGGCCCACACGACGGCCGGCGGCCGGCGGGTGACGACGGGGACGGTGGTCGAGCCGAACCCGACGGTCGAGCTCGTCGAGAGCCCCCGAGCAGGTGCGGCGACCGCGGGCCTCGCCGGTCGCGGCGCCGGCATCGTGCCGTCGCGGAACCAGTCACGGGCCGGCTGCAGCCACAGCATCACGGCGGACGCGGCCACCAGCGACGACACGAACCCGCCGGTCACCATCCCGGTGACGAAGAGCGGCGCCGCCAGCACCGTGAGGGCGAGCCGGGCGCTCTTGCTGCGACGGAGGACCTGGTAGCCGAGGATCCCGGCCGCCGTCGCGCAGCCCG
The DNA here is from genome assembly GCF_040045055.1 of Nocardioides pollutisoli. Taxonomy (NCBI): domain Bacteria; kingdom Bacillati; phylum Actinomycetota; class Actinomycetes; order Propionibacteriales; family Nocardioidaceae; genus Nocardioides; species Nocardioides pollutisoli. The sequence continues at coordinate 2,134,055 of NZ_JBDZDU010000001.1, read as the reverse complement.
CCGCGACCATCGCGGTGGTGCGCAGCAGGCTGACCACGCCGTCGACGCCGATGCCGAGGTCCGATCCGGGCGGCGTCGACAGGAAGTCCTGGATGGACTCCTGCGTCTCCAGGGTGCCGAGCCCCGAGATCCGCTCGAACACCATCGCGACGACGATGGCCGAGCCGACCATGATCAGCCACGCGGCCAGGGTCACCTGGCGGGGGCGTTCGGGGGTCGGCTCGGTCACGGCGTCATTCCATCACGCGGTGGTGAGGACCAGACCTTCCGCGCCCTCGACCCGGTCGACCCCGACCTTGCCGCCGTCGCCGACCTCGCCGCCGATCAGCATCTTGGCGAGCGGGTCGCCGATCGACGACTGGATGAGGCGGCGCAGCGGGCGGGCGCCGTACGCCGGGTCGTAGCCCGTCTCGGCGAGCCACGTCTTCGCGGCGTCGCTGACCTGGATCGAGATCCGGCGCACCGCCAGCCGCTTCTCCAGCAGCGCGAGCTGCAGGTCGACGATGTGGGTCAGCTCGTCGCGACCGAGCGCGTCGAACTGCACGATCTCGTCGAGCCGGTTGAGGAACTCCGGCTTGAACGACGCGCGCACGGTGGCCAGCACGGCCTCACGCTTCTTGTCCGGGTCGAGCGTCGGGTCGACGAGGTACGCCGAGCCGAGGTTGCTCGTCAGGATGAGCAGGGTGTTGCGGAAGTCGACGGTGCGGCCCTGACCGTCGGTCAGCCGGCCGTCGTCGAGCACCTGCAGCAGGATGTCGAAGACCTCCGGGTGGGCCTTCTCGACCTCGTCGAGGAGGACCACGGAGTAGGGGCGCCGGCGCACCGCCTCGGTGAGCTGCCCGCCCTCGTCGTAGCCCACGTAGCCGGGCGGCGCACCGACGAGGCGAGCGACCGCGTGCTTCTCGGAGTACTCGCTCATGTCGATGCGGACGATCGCCCGCTCGTCGTCGAAGAGGAAGTCGGCCAGCGCCTTGGCCAGCTCGGTCTTGCCGGTCCCGGTCGGGCCGAGGAAGAGGAACGAGCCGGCGGGTCGGTTGGGGTCGCTGATGCCGGCCCGCGACCGGCGTACGGCGTCGCTCACGGCGGTCACCGCGGCACGCTGGCCGACGAGCCGCTCGCCGATGACGTCCTCCATGCGCAGCAGCTTGGCGGTCTCGCCCTCGAGCATCCGGCCGGTCGGGATACCGGTCCAGGCCTCGACGACCTCGGCGATCTGCTCCGGGCCCACCTGCTCGCCGACGAGCGGCTCGACGGTCGACTCGGCCGTCTGGGCCGCGGCGTGGAGCGCCTTCTCGAGCTCGGGGATCTTGCCGTAGAGGAGCTCGCTGGCCTCGTCGAGCTTGCCCTCGCGCATCAGCCGGTCGGCCTGGACGCGCACGGCGTCGAGGCGGCGGCGGAGCTCGCCCTCACCCTCGAGCGTGGACTTCTCCTGCTCCCAGCGGGTCTCGAGGGCGCGCAACGACTCCTCCTTGTCGGCGAGGTCGGCGCGCAGGTGCTCGAGCCGCTCGCGCGACCCGTCGTCGGTCTCCTTCTGGAGCGCGAACTCCTCCATCTTGAGCCGCTCGACCTGGCGGCGGAGCTGGTCGATCTCCTCCGGGGAGGACTCGATCTCCATCCGCAGCCGAGAGGCGGCCTCGTCGATGAGGTCGATCGCCTTGTCCGGCAGCTGGCGACCGCTGATGTAGCGGTCGGACAGCGTCGCGGCCGCGACCAGCGCCGAGTCGAGGATCCGCACGCCGTGGTGCGCCTCGTACTTCTCCTGGATGCCGCGCAGGATCTGGATGGTGTCCTCGACGCTGGGCTCCCCGACGAAGACCTGCTGGAAGCGACGCTCCAGCGCGGGGTCCTTCTCGATCCGCTCGCGGTACTCGTCGAGCGTGGTCGCGCCGATCATGTGCAGCTCGCCGCGCGCCAGCATCGGCTTGAGCATGTTGCCGGCGTCCATCGCGGAGTCGCCGCCGGCGCCCGCGCCGACGACCGTGTGCAGCTCGTCGATGAAGGTGATGACCTGCCCGCCGGCGTCCTTGATCTCCTCGAGGACGGCCTTGAGCCGCTCCTCGAACTCGCCGCGGTACTTCGCTCCGGCCACCATCGCGGCCAGGTCGAGGCTCAGCACCCGACGTCCCTTGAGCGAGTCGGGCACGTCGCCTGCGACCACGCGCTGGGCGAGCCCCTCGACGACGGCGGTCTTGCCGACGCCGGGCTCACCGATGAGGACCGGGTTGTTCTTGGTACGCCGCGACAGCACCTGGATGACGCGGCGGATCTCGGCGTCGCGGCCGATGACGGGGTCGAGACGACCCTCCTCGGCGGCGGTCGTGAGGTCGACGGAGTACTTCTCCAGGGCCTCGTACGTCGACTCCGCCTCCTGGCTCGTCACGCGCCGGTTGCCGCGCACGGCGGTGAGACCCTCGCGCAGCCCCTCCTCGGTGAGGCCGACGTCGCGGAGCAGGGTCTGGGCGCTGCTCTCGGTGCCGGCGATCGCGATGAGCAGGTGCTCGGTCGCGACGTACTCGTCCTTCATCCCGGCGGCCAGGTCGAGCGCACCCGCGAGCACGCGGGTGAGGGCCGCGGACGCGGACGGCTGCTGGACCGTCTGCCCGCTCGCGGTCGGCAGCGCGGCCATCGCGGCCTCGGCGCGGGAGGTCAGCGCGGCGGCGTCGACGCCGGCCTTCGTGACCAGGTTGCGGGTGGTGCCGTCCTCCTGGCGCAGCAGCGCGACCAGCAGGTGCAAGGGCTCGGTGTGGGTGTTGCCGGCGGTGGTCGCGGCGAGCTGGGCGGCCTCGATGGCCGCGCGGCTCCGGGTGGTGAACTTCTCGGCGCCGAACTGACTCATGGCGTCATTCTCCTGCGTACGTCGATGGTCGGACACCCCGTGTGCCCGCCATCTGTTTCAACGCCCGCAGAGTTGAGTCTGTTCCACTCAACTTTGACGATTTCGCCGCCGTCGCTCCTCGGCCTCGAACGCCGCGATCTTCACCGCGGCCTCGTCGAGCCGGCGGCGCAGCCGGCGCATCCGCCAGGGGGTGACTCCCCAGGTCGCGTGCCGACCGACCTCAGCCGACTTGTCGAGCCCGGCGACGTGGTACTCCTGCTCGGGTCGGGCGGCGAGCTCGACCGCCACCGAGCGGTAGCTCACGACCGACCAGGCCAGGACGATGAGCGCCACGACGAGGACTGCCCACGCGATGACCATGCCGGGATCCTTCCCCGGATCAGCGCCCTCTACGCCAGACCACGACCGACTGGCCGGGCTCGGGCTGCCGCAGGACCGGCAGCTTGTTGGGCGGGCCGTCGCCGCTGCGCGCGGCCAGGGTGCGGCGCAGGGCGTCGCGGGTGGCCTCGAGCTCGGCGACCAGCTCCTGGTTGCGCTGGACCAGCGCGGCCATCCGGTTCTCGAGGTCGAGGATCCGGCGTACGCCCTCGATGCCGATGCCCGACGAGGTCAGCTCGCTGATCTCGCGGAGCAGCTCGACGTCGCGATGGGTGTAGCGGCGACCGCCGCCGCCGGTGCGGGCCGGGACGATCAGGCCCATCCGCTCGTAGGTGCGCAGGGTCTGCGGGTGCAGGCCGCTCAGCTCGGCCGCGATGCTGATGACGTAGACAGCGGCGTCGGGTCCGGGCGCCTCGAAGGGAGAACGGGCCATCGCGCTCAGGCCTCGTCGAAGAGCTTCGAACGGAGCGGCTTGCTCGCGGTCGCCGCACGGTAGGCCTCGACGGCCTCACGGGCCGCCGCGTCGAGCACCGCCGGGACCTGCACCTCGACGGTCGCGAGCAGGTCGCCCTTGGTGCCGTCGGACTTGGTCGCGCCCTTGCCGCGCACCCGGAAGGTGCGGCCGTTGGGGGTGCCCGCCGGGACCTTGAGGGTCACCGGAGCCCCACCCAGGACCGGGATCTTGATGTCGGCGCCGAGCGCGAGCTCGTCGAACGAGACGGGTACGTCGAGGGTGAGGTTGTCGTCCTTGCGGCCGAAGAGCCGGTGGCCCGACACCTTCACGACGACGTAGAGGTCGCCGGCGGGTCCGCCGTTCTCGCCCGCCGCACCCTTGCCCCGCAGCCGGATCCTCTGGCCGTCCTTCACCCCGGCGGGGATCCGCGCCTGGATGGTCCGGGCGGACAGGCCGCGGCCACTGCCGTGGCAGGTCGGGCAGGACTCGTCGTAGACGAGCTGGCGGCCGCCGCACATCGGGCAGGTCTCGTTGATCGAGAACGCGCCCCCGGCGGAGGACACCACGAAGCCGGCGCCCTCGCACTCGGGACAGACGTGCGGCTTGGTGCCGGGCTTGCCACCGGTGCCGCGGCAGTCGGGGCACGGCGCGTCGGAGGTGAGCCGCAGCGAGACGGTCACACCCTCGATCGCGTCGGTGAAGCTGATCGTCGCCGTCGTCTCGACGTCCGCGCCCTTCTGGGGCCGGGTGGCCCGACGCTGTCCGCGACCGAAGAGGTCGCCGAACATGTCGCCGAAGCCGCCACCCCCGCCGGCGGCGCGGTCACGGAGCAGGTCGTTGATGTCGAACCCGACCCCGCCCTGGCCACCACCGCCGCCCGGGAAGCCGAAGCCGCCCGAGCCGAACGACGAGCGCATCTCGTCGTACTTCTTGCGCTTGTCGGCGTCACCGACGACGTCGTAGGCCTCGGCGACCGCCTTGAACTTGTCGTGCTTGGCCGTGTCGCCGGGGTTGGAGTCCGGGTGGTTGGCGCGCGCCAGCTTGCGGTAGGCCTTCTTGATCTCGTCGCTCGTCGCGTCCTTCTTGACGCCGAGCTCGGCGTAGAAGTCCTTCTGGGCCCAGTCGGCCCGCATCCCGTCAGTGGTACTCATGCGCGCACCTCCCTCCTCGTCCTTCGGTGGTTGAGCGTGTCGAAACCCTTACTCAGCGGTCGGACCGCTCGGGGGATCGACCACCAGCACCTGCGCCGCGCGAACGACGCGGTCGCCGATCCGGTAGCCGGCCTTGGCGACCACCTTGCAGGTGGTGACCGTGACATCCGGATCCTCGCCGATGTGGGAGAGGGCCTCGTGGATGTTGGGGTCGAAGGCGTCGCCGACGGCGCCGAACTTGGTGAGCCCGACGCCCGCGACGACCCGCTCGAGCTGGTCGGCCACGGCCTTGAAGCCACCGTCCAGCGGAGCGTGCTCGCGAGCCCGGTCGATGGTGTCGAGCACCTCGGTGATCGGCGCGAGCGCGGTGTACGTCGCGTTCTCCTTGATCAGCTCGCGGTCGCGGTCGACCCGGCGCTTGTAGTTGACGAACTCGGCCTGCAGCCGCTGGAGGTCGGCGGTGCGCTCCTCCAGCTTGCGCTGCGCGACGACGAGCTCGTCCTCGACCACAGCCGGCTCGTCGGCCTGAGGAGCAGGGGTCTCCTGCTCCTCAGGCTCCTGAGCCGCCTGCGGCGTGACCTGCTCGTCCTGGGACGGCTCGGTCACTTGGTCTCGCCGTCCGCGGTGTCCGTGGGCTCCTCGTCGACGATCTCGGCGTCGACGACGTCGTCGTCGGCCTCGCCCGTCGAGCCGTCGCTGCCACCGGCAGCGGCCGCGTCGGCCTCGGCGGCGGCGTACATGGCCGCGCCCATCTTCTGGCTGGACTCACCGAGCTTGGTGACGCCGGCCTGGAGCTCGTCGGCGCTCGCGTCGGGGTTCTCGAGCGTCGCCTTGAGGGCGTCGACGTCGGCCTGGACCTCGGTCATGACGTCCTCGGGCAGCTTGTCGGCGTTCTCCGACAGGAACTTCTCGGTCGTGTAGACGAGCTGGTCGGCCTGGTTGCGGGTCTCGACCGCGGCGCGACGCTTGGCGTCCTCCTCGGCGTACTGCTCGGCGTCCTTGACCATCCGGTCGATGTCGTCCTTCGACAGCGCGGAGCCGCCGGAGATCGTCATCGACTGCTCCTTGCCGGAGCCCTGGTCCTTCGCCGAGACGTGCACGATGCCGTTGGCGTCGATGTCGAAGGTGACCTCGATCTTCGGGATGCCGCGGGGAGCCGGCGGGAGGCCGGTGAGCTCGAAGTTGCCGAGCGGCTGGTTCTGGCCCCACATCTGGCGCTCGCCCTGGGCGACCTTGATCTCGACCGACGGCTGGTTGTCGTCGGCGGTCGTGAAGATCTCGGACCGCTTGGTCGGGATCGTGGTGTTGCGCTCGATCAGCGTGGTCATCACGCCGCCCTTGGTCTCGATGCCGAGGGACAGCGGGGTGACGTCGAGGAGCAGCACGTCCTTGACCTCGCCCTTGAGGACACCGGCCTGCAGGGCGGCGCCGACGGCGACGACCTCGTCCGGGTTGACGCCCTTGTTGGGCTCCTTGCCGCCGAGCAGCTCCTTCACGAGGTCGCTGACGGCCGGCATCCGGGTCGAACCACCGACGAGGACGACGTGGTCGATCTTGTCGACCGCGACGCCACCGTCCTTGAGCACCTGCTGGAAGGGCTTCTTGGTGCGGTCGAGCAGGTCGGACGTCAGCTTCTGGAACTCGCTGCGGCTGAGCTTCTCCTCGAAGTGCAGCGGGCCGGACTCGCCGTGGGTGATGTAGGGCAGGTGGATCGTGGTCTCGGCGGACGAGGACAGCTCGATCTTCGCCTTCTCGGCGGCCTCCTGGAGGCGCTGCTTGGCGATCTTGTCGGCCGCGAGGTCGACACCGTTGTTGTCCTTGAACTTCTTGACCATCCAGTCGACGACGCGGGAGTCCCAGTCGTCACCACCGAGGTGGTTGTCACCGGAGGTCGCCTTGACCTCGACCACGCCCTCGCCGATCTCGAGGAGGGACACGTCGAACGTGCCGCCACCGAGGTCGAAGACGAGGATCGTCTGGTCGTCGCCCTTGTCGAGGCCGTAGGCCAGCGCGGCCGCCGTGGGCTCGTTGACGATCCGGCTCACGTTGAGGCCCGCGATCTCGCCGGCTTCCTTGGTCGCCTGGCGCTGCGCGTCGGAGAAGTACGCCGGGACCGTGATCACCGCGTCGGTGACGGTCTCGCCGAGGTAGGCCTCCGCGTCGCGCTTGAGCTTCTGCAGGATGAACGCGCTGATCTGCTGCGGAGTGAAGTCCTTGTCGTCGACCTTCTGCTTCCAGTCGGTGCCCATGTGGCGCTTGACGGAGCGGATGGTCCGGTCGACGTTGGTGACGGCCTGGCGCTTGGCGACCTCGCCGACCAGGACCTCACCCGACTTGGCGAAAGCGACGACCGACGGGGTCGTGCGGGCGCCTTCCGCGTTAGCGATGACGGTGGGTTCGCCACCTTCGAGTACCGCGACGACGCTGTTCGTCGTCCCGAGGTCGATGCCGACCGCACGTGCCATGGGTGTTACCTCCGCTGATTGAGTCTGATGACGGCCATCTTGCGCCGCTGCTGTGAGTCTTCCAAATTAGTTGAGTCGGATCAACTCAACTTTGCTCACTTGGCTCAACGCAGGCCCGGCCCCCGACCATTCCCGGATCAGCCGACGAATTTCCGGACCATCGGCTCGCGCACCAGGGCGGGTACGTCGGCGAGGGGGATCCACCGTGCCTGGTCGGTCGACCCGCCGACCTCGTCGCGCAGGTCGCCGCCCGTGACGGTCGCGGCGTAGAACACCCGGACGTTCTTCTGCGGCCGCTCGCCGACCGGCTCGAACCGCTTGCCCGGCGCGATCACGAAGGCGTCCACGCCCAGCAGGCCGCCCAGCTCGACGTCGTACCCGGTCTCCTCGAGCACCTCCCGGACAGCACCCTCCTCCGGGGACTCGTGCAGCTCGACGCCCCCGCCGGGGAGCGTCCAGGTCGGCACCTCGGGCTCGTTCCAGAGCGCCAGCAGCACGTGCTCGTCGCGGATGATGACGGCGTAGGCACCCAGACGTGTGTCGTAGTCGGTGAACTCCATGGGAATGATCCTGCCCCCTTCAGGAGATGGACTAGGTATGACTGTTCCGACCATCACCCTGAACAACCAGACGACCATCCCCCAGCTCGGCTTCGGCGTGTTCCAGATCCCGCCGGAGCAGACCGCGGACGCGGTGACCAAGGCGTTCGAGGTCGGCTACCGCCACATCGACACCGCGCAGATGTACGGCAACGAGCAGGAGGTCGGCGAGGCGATCAAGGCCTCGGACATCCCGCGCGACGAGCTCTGGATCACCAGCAAGCTCAACAACGGCTTCCACCGGCCCGACGACGCCCGTCGCGCCTTCGACACCACGATGGACAAGCTCGGGCTCGAGCAGATCGACCTGTTCCTCATCCACTGGCCGCTGCCGACGCTGTACGACGGCGACTACGTCTCGACGTGGCGCACCCTGATCGAGTTCGTCAGCGAGGGCCGGGCCCGCTCGATCGGCGTCTCGAACTTCCAGCCGGCCCACCTCGACCGGATCGTCGCCGAGACCGGCGTCGTCCCCGCGGTCAACCAGATCGAGGTGCACCCCTACTTCACCAACGAGGACGCCCGCGCGGCCTCGATCCGTCACGGCGCCGAGGTCGAGGCCTGGTCGCCGATCGCCCAGGGCAAGGTGCTCGACGACCCGGCGATCGGCAAGATCGCCGCCGCCCACGGCAAGACGCCTTCCCAGGTCACCCTGCGCTGGCACATCGAGCGGGGCGACATCGTCTTCCCGAAGTCGAGCCGCCAGGAGCGGATGCGCGAGAACTTCGAGATCTTCGACTTCACGCTCACGCCCGACGAGGTCGCCACCATCAGCGCACTCGACCAGGGCGAGGCCGGCCGCACCGGACCCAACCCGGACACGTTCGACTACGTCCCGAGCTGACGACCACCGCGGTTGAGGAGGGCGCTCCGCGCCCGTCTCGAAACCTACGCGTCGAGGGCCCGGCCCCACGTCTCCAGGAGATGTGCGAGCCGGGCCCTCTCCATCTCGTTCAGCGACGAGACCAGCCGGTGCTCGTTGGCCATGTGGGCCGTGAAGGCGCGGTCGATCACGTCGAGGCCGGCGTCGGTCAGCGCCACCACGCGCCCGCGGCCATCACCCTCGCTGACCCGCCGGGTGACCCAGCCCTGCTCCACGCAGCGGTCCACCCGCTTCGTCACGGCCCCCGACGAGACCATCGTCCAGGCGGCGAGGTCGCTGGGCGTCAGCTCGTACGGCGCACCTTCGCGGCGCAGCGTCGCGAGGATGTCGAACTCCCCCTCGCCCAGGCCGAACTCCGCGTAGACGGCGACGAGCTCTTCGGTGAGCCGGGCACCCAGGCGGTGCAGCCGGCCGATGATCCCCAGCGGCGACACGTCGAGGTCGGGCCGCGCCTCGGCCCACTTCGCCATGATCCGGCTGACGTGATCGAGGTCTCGCTCCCCTGAGGCTGCCACGATGCGGAATATATCTCACTCGGAAACTATTATTGCTTCCATGGAAACTAGTTGGCGGACCCTCGGCCTCGCGGCACTGGCCCCGATCGCCTGGGGCTCGGGCTACTACGTGACCGAGACCTACCTGCCTCCCGACCGCCCGCTCTTCGGCGCGATGGTCCGGGCGCTCCCGTTCGGCCTGCTGCTGCTGGCCTTCCGGCCCACGCTGCCCCGGGGGATCTGGTGGTGGCGGTCCCTGGTGCTCGGCACCCTCAACATCGGCGCGTTCTTCGTGCTGATCTTCATCGCTGCCTACCGGCTGCCCGGCGGCATGGCCGCCACGCTCACCGCGACCGCTCCGATCGTGATCATGCTGATCGCCTGGGCCGTGATCGGTGAGCGACCGCGCGCGGCCGCCCTCGTCGGCGCTGCGGTCGGCGTCGCCGGCGTCGCGCTGCTCGTGCTCCGCTCCAGCGTGGCCGTCGACCCGATCGGAGTCGCCGCCTCGTTCGGCGCCGTCGCGATGTCGTCGCTCGGGTTCGTGCTCGTCAAGCGCTGGACCCCTCCGGTCGACCTGCTCACCTTCACCGCGTGGCAGCTGGTCGCGGGCGGACTGGTCCTCCTGCCGATCGCGCTGGTCGTCGAGGGCACGCCGCCCCAGCTCGACCTGCCCGCCATCGGCGGCTTCCTCTGGATCGGGCTCGCCGGGACGCTGCTGGCCTACGTCGTGTGGTTCCGCGGCCTGCGCCGACTGCCCGCGGGAGCGGTGTCCCTGGTGGGCCTGCTCAACCCGGTCTCGGGCACCGTCGTCGGCATCGCCCTCGCGGGCGAGAGCTTCGGAGCGAGCCAGGCCCTCGGCATGCTGCTCGTGCTCGGCGGCATCCTGGCCGGTCAGCCGGCCGTGACGGCGCGGCTGCGACGTCAGCCGATGGTGATGCGGACCTCGTCGGACTCGAGGCCGCTGTCGGTGTCGACGACGCGGAAGCGGTTCATGCCGACCTGACCGGTCTGCACCGGGATGGCGAACGTCTCGTCGCTGACCGAGCCGGTGGCCTGGAAGTCGGTCCACTGGCCGGCCTGGAAGCGCTGGACCTGCAGGATCGCGCCCTCGCCGCCGGGATAGACGCCGGTGAGCGTGAACTGCTCCATCGGTCCGACCGACGTCACCGACGACGACAGCGAGATCTGCTTGTCGGGCGACTTGCTCTCGGTCGGCTCGTCGGTCGGCGACGAGTCGTCCGACCCGGTCGGGGTCTCGCCCGGGTCCAGCGTGATCTCCGGGGCCGTGGGCGTCGGTGTCTTCTGGGGCTTGGGGAGGTACATCGAGTGCACGTCGCTCGCGGTGCCGGCGCCGTCACCGCCGCCGAGGCCGAGGACCTTCGAGCCGACGAGCACTCCGAGACCGAGGATCAGGCCGACCACCAGGCCGACGCCGACGAGCGCGACGAGGCCGGCGATGATCGGGTGGCCTTCATCAGGTCGGTCGGGCAGCTGGTCGGACATGGCGCCATTGTTGCTCAGCGAGGCTCGAGAACCACGATCGGGATCTCGCGGTCGGTCCACTGCGCGTACTTCGCGAAGTCGGCGTAGAGCTCGACCAGGCGCGGCCAGAGGACGGCGCGCTCCTCGGGGTCGGCGGTGTGGGCGCGCACCCGGCGTACGCCCTCCTTGCGGACCCGGACCGTGGTGTCGGGGCTGGCGACCAGGTTGGGGTACCACTGGGGGTTCTTCGGCAGCCCGCCCTGCGAGGCGACGACGACCAGATCCGCGCCGTCCTCGAGGTAGAGCAGCGGCGTCGTGAACGTCCTGCCCGACCTGCGACCGACGTGGTCGAGCAGCAGCGTCGGCACGGGCTTCTTCCAGCCGGCGCCCACCCGCCACGTCGAGCCGACCCGCCCGTTGGTGAGCTTGAAGACCCGGACCTGGGCGCGCGCCATGTACTTGATGACCCTGGCGGTCATCGGCGAGTCCAGGCCCTCGGGCTTCTCCTCGGGCAGACCCACTGCTACATGCCCCTCTTCCAGCAGACCTGCTCGTGCAGGTTGCGGCTGCGCCAGCCGTCCGCCGTCCGGACGAGCGTGTGGTGGTAGATCCCGCCGATCTCGACGATCTTCTCGCCACCCTGGCCGTCGGGAGCGGGCATCGGGTTGTGGAAGTACGCCGAGCAGGTCGCGGTGTCACCGTCGACGGCGATGTCGAGCTGGCCCAGGGTGTGCATCCGCACCGGGAAGAACGCCGGGAGCATCTCGGCCAGCCACGGCTTCACCTCGGCGTACGTCGCCTCGATCCCGCCCGACTCGACGTAGTTGATCGTCGCGTCGGGGGTGAAGACGGTGTCGAGCTTGTCCCACTCCCCGGTGTCGATCGCGCGCGTGTAGCGCGTGAGTACGTCGGTGATCTCGAGCCGGTCGCTGATCTGTTGCAGGTCCACGTCGGAACTCTGGCACAAAACTGGAACACGTTCTAGTGTGTGGCCCATGCGATTCAGCTACGCCGAGGCGATGACGCAGGCGACCTACTACGCCCCCCTGGCCCAAGCGGCCGAGGCGGCCGGCTACACGAGCATGACCGTGGCCGACAGCGTCATCTACCCCCAGGACTCAGACTCGAAGTACCCCTACACCGACACGGGGGACCGCGAGTTCCTCGACGGCAAGGAGTTCATCGAGACGATGGTGCTCTGCGCGCACCTCTTCGCGGTGACGACGACGCTGCGGCTCACGCCGTTCGTCCTCAAGCTCCCGATCCGACCCCCGGTGCTGGTCGCCAAGCAGGCCTCGTCGCTGGCGTTCCTCTCCAACAACCGGCTCGGCCTCGGCGTCGGCATCTCGCCGTGGCCCGAGGACTTCGACGCCATGGGCGTCGACTGGGCCCGGCGCGGCAAGCGCATGGACGAGTGCATGGACATCCTGCGCGGGCTCACGACGGGCGAGTTCTTCGAGTACCACGGCGAGTTCTACGACGTCGACGCGCTCAAGCAGTGCCCCGGAGCCACCGAGAAGATCCCGCTCCTGGTCGGCGGCCACGTCGACGCGGCGCTGCGTCGTTCCGTGGTCAAGGGAGACGGCTGGATGCACGCGGGCGGGGACGGCGAGGAGCTCGACCGCCTGCTGGTCCGGCTCGCCGAGATCCGCAAGGAGGAGGGCGACACCCGCGACGACTTCGAGGTGCACGTGATCTCGTACGACGCCTACACCCCCGACGGCATCAAGCGCCTCGAGGACAAGGGCGTCACCGACTGCATCGTCGGCTTCCGGGTGCCCTACATCAAGGGTCCCGACACCGAGCCGCTCGACAAGAAGATCGCCCACCTCGAGCGCTACGCCGAGGACGTCATCCACAAGGTCAACGGATGAGCGGCCGCCCGGTGATTGAGGAGGTTGCGCAGGCAACCGCACTCGTTGTCCCCCGCAGCCAACGTAGCCACGCCAGTTTCCGGGGTCTCGAGACGGGACTTCGTCCCTCCTCGACCGACGGGGGTCACCGATGAGTGAGTCGCTGGGGCTGACCAAGGTCCTCCAGGACGCGATCGCGGAGGCCGAGGAGCTGATCGCCAACGCGCCGTTCATCACGACCGAGCAGGACCGGCTGGAGGGCTACGACTACCTGTCGGGCCGGATCCGGATGGCGATGCAGATGGCCTTCGACTACGACCTCGACCGGCCGGTCTTCATCAACCCGACCCACCAGTTCTCCCGGCAGGGCCTGGACAACCCGGACGCGATCTACTTCAACGCCTACCTCCGCGAGGGTGTCGAGTACGTCGTCCGCGGTCGCCGCGGCACGTCTGCCGACCTGTCGTTCCAGGTCATGGGCGGCACCTACAGCGCCACCTCGGCCGCGACCTCGATGATGGCGTTCGACGACCGCGAGCTCGAGAAGGACGCCGACGGCAACTTCGAGTTCACCTACGTCGCCGAGCCGGGCGCGAAGACGATGATCGTGCGCGAGGTCTTCAACGACTGGGACACCGAGGAGCGCGGCACGATCTGGATCGAGCGCCCCGACACCGTCGACAAGCCGGCCGCACCGCTCAGCCAGAGGACGCTCGCCAAGAAGTACGAGGTGGCGGCCCGCTCCCTGGTCGGCTCGATCCAGACGTGGTTCGCCTTCCCCCAGTTCTTCCAGTACAAGGAGCCGGTCAACACGCTGACCGCGCCGCAGTCGACGCCGGGCGGCCTCGCCTCGCAGCGCTCCTCGATCGGCCACTACGAGCTCGCCCCCGACGAGGCGATGATCGTGACCGTGCCCGAGTGCACCGACTGCTCCTACCAGGGCATCCAGATCGGCTCGGACTGGTACGCCTCGACCGACTACGAGACCCACCAGACGTCTCTGACGAAAGCGCAGGCGGTCACGGATCCCGATGGCAAGATGCGGTTCGTGATCTCCGAGGGCAACCCGGGGATCGCCAACTGGCTCGAGTGCACCGGCCACGCCACCGGCGCGATGATGTTGCGCTGGCAGCGGCTGACCCGCGACCTCACCCAGGAGGCGGACGGCCCGGTCATCGAGATCGTCAAGCTCGCCGACGTACCCAGCAAGCTCCCGCACTTCACCCCCATCACCACCGAGGAGTACGCCGCGCGGATCGCCGCCCGGCAGCGCTCCGTTGCCCGAAGGATGATCAGCTGATGACCGAGCTTGGCTACGCCGAGGCCCACGACACCTCGATCGAGGAGCGCTACACCCCCGCACCCCTGCTGAAGGGCAAGGTCGTGGTCGTCTCCGGGATCGGCCCCGGCCTCGGCCGCTCGCTGGCCGTGGAGGCCGCCAAGATGGGCGCCGACCTGGTGATCGCCAGCCGCACCGAGTCCCGCCTGCTCGAGCTCCAGTCGGAGCTCGAGGGCTACGGCGTCAAGGTCGTCAGCGTGGTCACCGACGTGACCGACGAGGACTCGCGGGTCAACCTGCGCGACAAGACCCTCGAAGCGTTCGGCCGGGTCGACTGCGTCATCAACAACGCCTTCACGATCCCGCCGATGGACCCGATCACCCAGATCGAGCCGCGCAAGCTCGCGAAGGTCAACGAGACCAACGTCTTCGCGCCGCTGCGGCTCTCCGCCCTCTTCGCCGACGCTCTGTCGGAGGCGAAGGGCTCGATCATCATGCTGAACTCCTGCGTCGTCTTCAGCTCGCAGCCGGAGTACGCCGGCTACAAGCTGTCGAAGGGCGCCCTCGAGCACCTCGCCTCGTCGCTGGCCACCGAGCTCGGTCCGCGCGGGATCCGGGTCAACAGCGTCGCGCCGTCGTACATCTACGAGGACGTCAACCGCGGCTACTTCGACTTCCTCGGCGCCGTCGAGAACAAGACGCACGAGCAGGTCTACGCCGAGAAGGCCGGCCCGACCGACCTCAAGCGGCTCGCCTCCTCCGAGGAGGTTGCCCGCGCGACGCTCTTCCTCGCCAGCGACCTGGCCTCGGCCGTCACGGGCCAGATCCTGACCGTCGACTGCGGCGAGTTCCACGACTGAGGTCTCGACACACCGCCGCTCGTCCCTCGCGGCGGCACTCGACCACCGAAAGAAGCGCATGAGCGACAACATCATGGTGCGGGAGCGGCCCGACGTCGGTTCCTACGAGGACATCGTCGCGGCCGCCGTCCGCACCACGGGCATGTCGGACTTCGGGGACGGCGCCCACGAGGAGGGCCTGCGGGTCCTCACCGAGGACCTGGCGTCGCCCGAGGCCGGGCTCACCCCGCGGGGCAACTACTTCCAGCGCTCCGAGGTGAAGTCGGCGCTGGTCGGCGTGCTCCTCACCCAGGCGCAGTTCGCCGCGCACCCCGAGCACCGCGACGTGCCGATCGAGCGGCCGATCTTCCTGATGGGCCTGCCGCGGACCGGCACGACGGCGCTGCACCGCTACCTGCACTCCGACCCGGGCTCGCAGGGCCTGGAGATGTGGCTGACGCAGTACCCCCAGCCGCGGCCGCCGCGCGACACCTGGGAGTCGGACCCGATCTTCAACGCCATGCAGCAGGCGTTCACCGCGCACCACGTCGAGAGCCCCGACTTCATGGGGATCCACTACATGGACGCGACCACGGTCGAGGAGTGCTGGCGGCTGCTGCGGCAGACCGGCAAGTCCAACTCCTACGAGTCGTTGGCCAACCTGCCGCGCTACACCGAGTGGCTGCAGCAGCAGGACTGGACCGACGCCTATGCGCGCCACAAGGAGAACCTCCAGCTGGTCGGGCTCAACGACCCCGAGAAGCGCTGGATCCTCAAGAACCCGTCGCACATGACCGCACTCGACGCGCTGATGACCGTCTATCCCGATGCGCTGATCATCTACACGCACCGCGACCCGGTCACCTGCATCGCGTCGTCGTGCTCGCTGTCCGCGGAGACGACGGTCGGCCACAGCTCGACGTACGTCGGCGGCGTCATCGGCCACACCCAGCTCGACCTGTGGTCGCGGGCGTTCCACGCCTTCCACGACGCGCGGCCGAAGTACGACCAGGACCAGTTCATCGACATCGCCTTCAAGGACCTGGTGACCGACCCGCTCGCGGTCACCCGCCGGGTCTACGACCAGTTCGGGCTCGACTGGACCCCCGAGGTGCAGACGGCGATCGAGGAGATCGACCAGGAGTCCAAGCAGGGCAAGGCGAAGCCCTCGCACCACTACACGCTCAAGGACTACGGCCTCACCGAGGACCGGGTCCGCGCTGCCTTCGATCGATAACGCCGACGGCGGTGAGGAGGGCGCGCAGCGCCTGTCTCGAAACCCCGGCATCACACAGGAGACATGGATGGACAAGAAGCGGGTCGTCGTCTGGGGCACCGGCGTCGTCGGGTCGATGGTGATCGCCGAGATCGTGGACCACCCGGTCTTCGAGCTGGTCGGCGTCGGCGTCTCCAACCCGGCCAAGGTCGGCGTCGACGCCGGCACCATCTGCGGCATCGCGCCGACCGGGGTGATCGCGACCGACTCCGTCGAGGAGCTGATCGCGCTGAAGCCGGACGCGCTGGTCCACTACGGACCGACGGCGCAGTACGCCGACGACAACATCCGCGTGATGTCCGCGTTCCTCCGCGCCGGCATCGACGTCTGCTCGACCGCGATGACGCCGTGGGTCTGGCCGTCGATGACCCAGATCCCGCCGAACTGGCGCGACCCGATCACCGAGGCGTGCGAAGAGGGTGGCGCGTCGTGCTTCACCACCGGCATCGACCCCGGCTTCGCCAACGACCTGTTTCCCCTGACCCTGATGGGGTTGTGTGGCCGGGTCGACTCGGTGCGCGCGTCCGAGCTGCTCGACTACACCGACTACGAGGGCGACTACGAGGACGAGATGGGTATCGGCCGCTCGCCGGAGTTCACCCCCCTCCTCGAGATCCCCGAGCTGCTCATCATGGCCTGGGGCGCGACCGTCCCGATGATCGCGCACGCCGCCGGCATCGAGCTCGACGACATCACCACCACCTGGGAGAAGTGGGTGACGCCGACCGACCGCAAGACGGCCAAGGGCGTCATCGAGGCCGGCAACGTCGCGGCCATCCGCTTCACGATCAACGGCGTGTACGACGGCCGCGACGTCATCTCGCTCGAGCACGTCAACCGGATCGGCCTCGACGCCGCCCCCGACTGGCCGGCCGGTTCAGCCGACGACGTCTACCGGGTCGACATCCACGGCTCGCCGTCCATCACCCAGGAGACGGCGTTCCGCTTCACCGACGGCTCCGGCCGCGCCCCGGCCGTCGCGGGCTGCCTCGCCACCGGCCTGCGCGCGCTCAACGCCGTACCCGCCGTCAACGACCTGCCCGCCGGCTGGGTGACCGCGCTCGACCTCCCGCTGATCCCGGGGGTCGGCACCATCCGTTAGGCGACCAGGGCCCTGTGGTCGCGCGGGCTGACGCCGTACGCCCGCTTGAAGGCGGTGCTCAGCGCGAACGGCGTGGAGTAGCCGACCTGGCGGGCGACCGTGGCGAGGGTGGCGGACGGGTCGCGCAGCAGGTCGGCCGCGAGGGCGAGCCGCCAGCCGGTGAGGAACATCATGGGCGGCTCGCCGACCACCTCGGTGAAGCGCCGGGCGAAGGCCGCGCGGGACACTCCCCCGGCGGCAGCGAGCTCGGCGACCGTCCACGGGTGCGACGGGTGGTGCTGCATCAGGCGCAGCGCCGGGCCGACGACCGGGTCGCCCTGCCCGGCGTACCACGACGGGGGCGAGGCCTCGGGGCGCGCGAACCACGCACGCAGCACGGCGATCAGCAGCAGGTCGAGCAGCCGGTCGAGCACGGCGTCCTGACCGGGGTCGTCCTTGACGATCTCGTCGGCGAGCAGGGCGACCAGCGGTGAGCCGAGCTCACGTTCGCTCAGCACGACGAAGCGCGGCAGCGCCCGGAGCAGCCGACGGCTGACCTCGCCCTCGAAGAGGTAGGCGCCCGTCAGCATCACGGTCTCGCCCACCTGGCTGTTGCCCCAGCTGCGGACGCCCTGGTGCATCTCCTCCTCGAGCGACTGCCCGTCCACCGTCGTGCAGTGCTGACCGGGATGGATGACGACCTGGGGCACGGTCTCGAGGGAGTCGGCGATCGTCCAGTGGTCAGGCCCCAGGCCGATGACGACGTCACCCGCCTCGACCCGGAAGGGCTCCCCGCCGTCCGGGATCGCCCAGAAGCCGCCGCGCACCACGGCCGTCAGCGACAGCGGTGACTCGTCCTGCAGCCGCACCGACCACGGCGCGTCCATCAGGCAGCGGAGCAGGAAGGCCCCGCGAGCGCGGGGGCCGTCCAGCAGGGCAGCGAGTCCGTCCATGGAGCCGACGGTAGTCCTGGACGCTCGCGTATGGAAGAGCGTCGTACGACGATGGATCGTCTCGTTCATCCACGATGTGCTGGTCCCATGAGCGATCTCCTCGACACCCTCCGCAGCCCGGTCCTCCTGGCGGCCACCGTCCTCACCGGCCTCCAGGCCGGGACCTACTACACGTGGGCGTGCGGCGTGATGCCCGGCCTGGCCCGCACCGACGACCACACGTTCGTCTCGTCGATGAACCACATCAACGTCGCGATCGTGAACCCGGTCTTCATGCTCAGCTTCCTCGGCGCCCCGGCCCTGGCGATCGCCGCGGTCCTGACCACCACGTCGGGCGCACGCGGCTGGGCGATCGCCGGCCTCGCGCTCGCGCTCGGCACGGTCGTGGTCACGGCGGTCGGCAACGTGCCGCTCAACGACGCATTGGCTGCGGGCGGCTCGCGGGCCGACTTCGAGACGCTGTGGGTGCGGTGGAACATCGTCCGCACCGTCACCTCGACTGCGGCCCTCGGCTGCCTCGCCTGGGCGGCACTACGTTCCTAGCCACTCCCGCACGCGGACGAACGTGTCGGGACCGGCGTCCTGCTCGACACTGACGGCCAGGTCGGCGATCGTCACGCCCTTCAGCGACTCGCGCCAGGCCTGCTCGGCCGCGTGCATCGCCCGCGCCACCCCGCACGCCTTCTTGCAGGCCTGCGGACTCGCCGGGAGCGGGCCGTTCTGCCGGATCTCGGTGCAGCGGAACGCCTGCTCGCGGCCCTCGATCGCCAGCACGACGTCCAGCAAGGTGATCTCGCCGCCGGGCCGGGTGAGTGCGTAGCCGCCCACCCGCCCCTCGGTCGAGCTGACCAACCCGGCACGCGACAGCTGCTGGAGGTGCTTGGCGAGATAGGTGCGGGAGATGCCGTGGAACTCGGCGAGCCGCTGCGCCGGCACGGGACCCTCCGCCTGGCTGAGCACCACGCAGCAGTGCACGGCCCACTCGACGCCTCCGGACAGCTTCATGGCGTCATCCTAGCGAATTCGTGGATGACAACTGTCCGAGTTCTGTGCTCTAATCGCGGATATCAGTTATCCGCGTTAACGAACAGGAAAACGACATGAAGATCGCCATCGCCGGCGCCACCGGCAACATCGGCTCGCAGCTCAGCGCCCTGGCCCGCAAGGAAGGGCACGAGGTCGTCGAGATCGCCCGCGAGACCGGGTTCGACCTCCTCGCCCCCGGGCCCGAGCTCGAGGCCGCCCTCGGCGGGGTCGACACCGCGGTCGACGTGACGGCCTGCCCGCTCGACCAGGCGGCGACCTTCTTCCCGACGGTCGCCCGCAACATCGGCACCGCCGCGACCGCTGCCGGCGTACGCCGCAGCGTCGTGCTCTCGATCGTGGGCGTCGACCGCAGCCCCGACTACGACTACTACGTCGCCAAGCTCGACCAGGAGCGCGCCTACCGCGCGACCGCGCCGGGTGTCGTCGTCGTGCGCGCGACGCAGTTCCTCGAGTTCGCCGCCCAGATGCTCCAGTGGAGCACCCAGGACGGCGTGGCCCGCATCATCGACGTGCCGACGCGGCCGGTCGCGACCGGCGAGATCGTCCGCCTGCTGCTCGACGTCGCGACCGGTGCTGTCGAGGGAGACGTCGAGCTGACCGGACCGCAGGAGGAGAACCTCGTCGACCAGGTGCGCCGCCTGGTCGCCGCCCGCGGCGACGACGTCATCGTGGAGGCGGTCCCGGCGCCGACCAGCCTGGCGAACGGAGCGATGCTGCCCGGTCCCGGCGCGCTGGTCCGCGGCCCGAGCTTCGAGGAGTGGCTGGCGGACCAGGCCTGACCTAGTCGGTCATCAGGCACATCCACCACCCGTCGCCGAGGTCGTCAGGCTCGACGCAGGGCTCACCGAACATGTCGGCGTCGGGCGTCCGATCCGGTGACCAGACGTAGCCCCCACCGTCGTCCGGGATGCCCGCCACTGGGGGAAGACCAGCATCCCGTTCTGGTCGGCCACGCGGCCGTTGGCGCTCAGGGGTCGCAGCAGGAGCGGCAGCCGGACGCCGTAGTAGGAGTCGTCGGTCTCCGTGACGCGGACGGCGTGGTCGTAGAGCGGTCGGTGCAGCTCGAACCAGGCCCGCGGCGCGACCGCCGACCAGTTGTACGTCGCGACCGCGAGCACGAGCGTCACGGCGGCGCCGGTGACCAGCAGCCAGCGCCGCCCGCTGACCATTGCGAGGACGGCGACCACGACCAGCAGACCGATCCAGGCCACTCCGCTGACGATCATCCCGAGCGGCGTACCGACGAAGAAGACGAGCCCGCTCCACACGACGACGAGCGCGGTCAGCCAGAGACCCGCCATGGCGCCCGCACACACGAGCACCCGTGTCCTCGAGCTTGGTCGCTGCGACCGATCATGATCCACGATGGTTCGACCCGCAGGGGCACGGGTAAGTTGCCGCGAGTGCACCCGTTCCGGATCTTCGCGTTGCTCGCGATCGTGTGCGGCGTGCTGCTCGGGACGCCGTATGCCGCGTCGGCGCACGCCGACGACCGACCGGTCGTCCGCGTAGGGACCGAGGGCACCTACCCGCCCTTCACCTACCGCGACCCGGACACCGACCAGCTGACCGGGTTCGACATCGAGGTGATGAAGGCGGTCGGCGAGGAGGCCGGCTGGGACGTGCAGTTCACGGAGGCGCCCTTCGACTCGCTCTTCCCGGCCCTCGACGCCGGCCGGATCGACGTGATCGCCAACCAGGTCACGATCGACGCGGAGCGCAAGGCGCGCTACCTCTTCAGCACGCCGTACACCTACTCCCACGGCGTGATCGTCACCGCCAAGGACACCGACGACATCACCACGCTCGCGGACCTGAAGGGGCGTACGACGGCGCAGACCGCCAGCAGCAACTGGGCGCAGGTCGCGCGTGACGCGGGCGCCGACGTGAAGTACGTGCAGGACTTCGGGCCCGGCGTCCAGCTGCTCGTCCAGGGCCGGGTCGACGCGATCGTCAACGACAACATCGCGGTGCTCGACTACCTCGCGACCTCCGGCAACGACCAGGTCAAGATCGCGGGCGACGCCGGCGACGACACGCTCCAGCAGGCGCTGGCGTTCCGCAAGGACGAGCCGCAGCTGCAGCAGCAGGCCGACGCAGCGCTGAAGAAGCTCACCGAGGACGGCACCCTCGCGAAGATCTCCGAGAAGTACTTCAAGGCGGACGTCACCACCAAGGAGGGCGCCCGGGAGGACGTGAAGGTCGAGGCGTCCGACTCGCGCTCGACCTGGGAGGTCGTGCAGGACAACATCTGGCCGATGTTCAAGGGCCTGGTGAAGGGCACGATCCCGCTCACCGTGGCCAGCTTCCTGATCGGCCTGGCCATCGCGATCGCCGCGGCCCTGGCCCGCCTCTCGTCGTTCACGGTCCTCGACTGGATCGCGAGGGTCTACATCTCGATCATCCGCGGCACCCCGCTGCTGGTGCAGCTGTTCATCATCTTCTTCGGGCTCGGGCAGATCGGCATCAAGTTCGACCCGTACGTCGCCGCGATCATCGCCTTCAGCCTCAACGTGGGCGGGTACGCCGCCGAGATCGTCCGCGCCTCGGTGCTGTCGGTGCCGCGCGGGCAGTACGAGGCGGCGACCGTGATCGGCATGGACTACTGGCAGTCGATGCGCCGGATCGTCTTCCCGCAGGCGGCCCGCATCGCCGTCCCGCCCTTGTCCAACACGCTGCTCTCGCTGATCAAGGACTCCTCGTTGGCCTCGCTGGTGCTGGTGCCCGAGCTCTTCCGCCAGGCGGAGGTGCAGGCGGCGCTGACCACGGAGTACCTCCCCCTCTACGGCATGGTCGCCCTCTACTACTGGGTGGTCTGCTACCTCGTGACCCTGGCCCAGGGTCCTCTCGAACGACGACTGAGCAGGCACGTGGCATGAGCGACCTGATCGAGGTGCACGGCCTCACGAAGTCCTTCGGCGACCAGGTGGTGCTGCAGGGCGTCGACTTCACCGCGCCCGCCGGCAGCGTCTCCGTCCTGCTCGGTCCCTCGGGCTCGGGCAAGACGACCATCCTGCGCTCGATGAACGTGCTCGAGACCCCGGACGCCGGCCTGGTCCGCATCTCCGACGCATCGGTCGACTTCGCGTCCCCGCCGGCCGACAAGGCGTCGTACCGCCGAGCCGTCAAGGCGCTGCGCGCTCGCAGCGGCATGGTCTTCCAGTCCCACAACCTCTTCCCGCACAAGACCGTGCTCGGCAACCTGATCGAGGGGCCGGTGCAGGTGCAGGGCCGGAACGTCGAGGAGGCCGCCGCCGACGCCCGGGTGCTGCTCGAGCAGGTCGGCCTCGCCGGCCGCGAGGACGCCTACCCGTCGCAGCTCTCGGGCGGCCAGCAGCAGCGCGTCGGCATCGCCCGCGCGCTCGCCCTCAAGCCCGAGGTGCTGCTCCTCGACGAGCCCACGTCGGCGCTCGACCCCGAGCTCGTCGGCGAGGTGCTCGCCGTCATCCGCGACCTCGCGGCCGAGAACTGGACGCTCGTCATCGTCACCCACGAGGTCCGCTTCGCCCGCGACGTCGCCGACCAGGTGCTCTTCCTCGACAACGGCGTCGTCGCCGAGCGCGGTGGCGCCGAGGTGCTCACCGACCCGCAGGAGGAGCGCACGCAGCGGTTCCTCTCGCGGGTGCTCGACGCGGGCTAGCGGGCCCGCCGTACGACGGCGACGACCGCGTCGTGCTTGCTGGCTGCGTGAGATGACGTGGCCCGGACCGTGAACGCGTGCTTGTCGCCCGGCTTCGCGGCGTGGGTGCGGCTGATCTTCACGACCATGACGACCGACGTGCCGGCGGCCAGGTTGCCGGTCCTGTAGGAGCCGGCGACGACCGCGGCGGTGACGTTGCGACCGGCCACGAGGTAGCGGACCGTGAACTTCTCGGTCCTCGGCGCGCCCTTCACGACCAGTGCGTCGGCGGAGTCGCCGCGGTTGGTGAGCCGGACCCGGAACGTCGTCGTCCGGGCGTGCTTGCCCTTGACGAGGCGGATCGAGGCGTCGGGCTGGTAGCGGTGGTCGGGGTCGACCGGACCGGAGCCGCCGATCGTGAGCAGCTGGGTCGCCGAGCCGGTGTTGTGGGCGGCATCGGTGATCGATGCGACCACCTTGTAGCGACCCGGGTCGACGGCTGCCGCACTGACTCCCCAGGTGCCGCCCGGCTGGACGGTCGCGGTGAGGTGCTGGCCGCCGATGCTGACCTCGACGGTGGTGCCGGCCTTCTCTGCCGTCGTGCCGTAGGTCCAGGGCGAGGTGTCGCTCGTCGACCGGGTGGCGCCGCCGTTGATCGTGACGACCGGGACGGTCACGTCCACGGTGAGGACCTGCGTGTCGGTGCCGCGGTTGCCGGCCGGGTCGTCGACCGTGGCCCTCACGGTGTGGGAGTTCTCCGAGAGGCTGCCAGCGGTGACCAGCCAGGCGCCGCCGTCGGCGGACGTCGTGGTCAGCGTCTGACCGGCCACGCGCACGGTGACGGTGGTGCCCGCGGGCTCGTCCGTGGTTCCGGAGATCGCCGGTGTCCGGTCCTTCGTGGCCCGCTGCTGGCCGCCGTTGACGGTGACGGCGGGCGCGGTGACGTCGACCGTCAGGACCTGCGTCGCCGAGCCGGTGTTCTGCGAGGCGTCGCTGACCGAGGCGACGACGTCGTGAGCTCCCTCGGCGAGGGCGGTCGCGCCGACCGCCCAGGTGCCGCCGGCCCCGATGGTCGAGGTCAGGGTCTGGTCGGCGACGGTGACGGTGACGGACGCGCCGGCCGGCTCGTCGGTGGTGCCGGAAATGGTAGGTGTCGTGTCGTGGGTCGAGCGGGTCGCGCCACCGTCGATCGTGACGACCGGAGCGGTCAGGTCGTCCTTGGAGATCGCAAAGGGGCTGTTCGCCAGCCCGACCGTGCTCGGCGTGAGCGCACGACCCTTGATCGACGCACCTTCACCGAACGAGATGGCACTCGCTCCGAGGAACGTGCCGACGGCCTTGGCGTTGGCGCCGAAGGAGACCGCACCGAGCACCTGCCAGGTCACGTTGTTGGCGAGAGCGCCGTCGGTCAGCACGATCTTGCTGGCGGCCGCGGTGCTGAACGCAGCGCCGACCTGGAAGACGAACACCGCGCTCGGGTCGCCGTCGGCGTCGAGCGTCATCGTGCCGGTGTTCGTGACCGCCGCCGCGCTGGTGTAGACGCCCGGCTTGAAGGTCGCTCCGGCCTGGTCGCCCGCGAAGGCGCCGGTGCTGGTCTGGCCGGCAGCGTCGTCGTACGCCGTCTGCCGGTCCTCCTGCGCCTGCTCGGCCGCAGCGTCCTTGTCGTGGATCGTGCCCAGCGTCGTCCCAGGCGGGAAGCCGGTGATGACGCCTGCGGGGCTCAGCCCGAGGTCACCGGCGAGCACGGTGGCGGAGCCGGTGTTGGTGACGCCGGTGCCGGCGAGGACGGAGTACGACGCGGCGGTGCCGAGGTCCACGAAGGTGGCTCCCGGAGCGGCGGCCGTGGCGTGCGGGAGCTGGCCGAGCGTGCTGACCACCAGGAGCGCGCACGCCCCGACGGCTGCCCGGGCGCCCCAGGTCCGGGAGGAGAGGTGGCGTGGACGAAGCGACATGGGGTGCCTTCGGTCGAGGCACCTGATGGTTGCTGGTCACCGGTCGAGAGGGACTCGACGGTTGCCTGTGGTGGGAAAGTACCCGTATCGGGAGGCTCCCAACCTTTCTCGGTGCTCGCGGACGAACCGGTGGCGCGCTGGACGGCGACGTGGTGACCTTGGTGTCGTGGAACGACCAACCCTCCGGGTGATCCCGACCGGGAGCCGCACGACCTCACGTCAGGGCCTCGACCAGTTCGAAGGTGTCTCGGCGCAGAGCGTCGGGTCCGTCGGGCTCTGTGCCCATCTGCTGGCGATCCCGCCGGGTGCGCGGGCCAAGGCCCATCGGCACTCCGGTCACGAGACCGCGATCTACGTCATCGAGGGCGAGACGGAGGTCTGGTACGGCGAGGACCTCCAGCAGCACGCCGTCGCGAACGCCGGCGACTTCGTCTACATCCCACCCGGCGTCCCGCACGTGCCGGTCAACACCAGTGCCACCACCTGGGCGCGCGCCCTGGTCGCCCGGACCGATCCCAACGAGCAGGAGAGCGTCGAGCTCCTGCCGCACCTCGACGACCTGCCGCACCTCATGGGCGAGCGCTGATCAGCTCTCCCCGGCCGCAGCCCGGGTGGCCCGCTCGGCGACGGCGTACTCGTCCGTGCGGGCGTCGTACGCCCAGAAGTCGCGCAGGCAGGCGGCCGTGACCGTGACGCCGGCGACGCAGGCGAGGCCACCGCTGGTGATGGCGCCGCGGACCGACCAGAGGTCGGCGGTGACGCCGGCGCGGACCTGGCCGCCGAGCGGGCCGAGCGAGTAGGACAGCATCTCGATGCCGGCGAGGCGGCCGCGCATGCCCTCGGGGATCGTCTGGCTCCACACCGTCGAGCGGAAGATCCCGGAGATCATGTCGGCCGCGCCGGCGAAGGCGAGCGAGAGCGCGACCAGCCAGATGCTCGGCATCAGGCCGGCGAGGGCGATGAAGCCGCCGTACGCCGCGGCGGCGACGACGATCGCCCGGCCGTGGTGGAAGAAGCGCGAGGTCCAGCCGGAGAGCGCGGTCGCGATCAGCGCTCCGACGACCTCGGCGGAGTAGAGGAGGCCCAGCAGCTGCGGCTGGTCGAAGACCTCCTCGGCGAGGGCCGGGAAGAGCACGACCGGCATCGCGAAGAGCATCGCGACGATGTCGACGATGTAGGTGCCGAGGAGGTCGCGGCGGCCGAGGGCGTAGGTCATGCCCTCCTTGATCGCCTTCAGGCTCGGCGGGGTCGTCTCCTCGCGGTGCGGGTAGGAGCGCATGACCACGTAGAGCGACGACGCCACGAGGAGGCCGCAGATGTCGATGACGAAGCACCAGCCGATCCCGACGTAGGCGACCAGCAGACCGCCGAGGGCCGGGCCGGCGAGCACGCCGATCTGGATGCCGAGGCTGGAGAGCGCGTTGGCGGCCGCGATCTGGTCGTGGGCGACGGTCCGCGGCATCAGCGCCTCGCGGGACGGGCGCTGCATCGCCGAGCACGACGTCAGCAGGGCGGCGACCACGAAGATCACCCACAGCTGCGGGTCGTCGCGGAAGGCGTTGACGGCGAGCACGGCGGTGAACACCGCCTGGGCGAGGCCGGTCCAGATCAGGAGCTTGCGCCGGTCGACGTGGTCGGCCAGCGCGCCGCCGTACAGGCCGAAGACGATGATCGGCGCGAGCTCGACCAGGCCGATCGCACCGACCGCGAAGTTGGAGCCGGTGATCGTGTAGATCTGGTAGGGGATGGCGACATAGCTGACCATCGCGCCGAAGTAGAAGACCGTGCCGGCGAGGAAGAGCAGGCGGAAGTCGCGGGACGCACGCAGCGGCGTGGTGTCCATCCGCAGGGCCTTGAGACGGTCGATCACAAGGCAGGATCGTCCCAGCGGATCGGCCGATCCGCGAGTCGATTAACGGCTGACGCGGATGCGGGCTCCGTGGCGCGGCACGCTCGTGATGTTGCGGACCTTGGGCTCGTCGTCGCCGATCGCGGTCACGTCGTACGCCGCGAACACCTCGCGCAGCACCGCCACGCCCTCCATCTGGGCGAAGCCCGCGCCGATGCAGCGGCGGACGCCGCCGCCGAACGGGATCCAGGTGTTGGTCGGCGGGTTGTGGCCGATGAAGCGCTCGGGGCGGAAGGCGTCCGGCTCGTCGTGGTTGTCGTCGCGCTGGTGGGCGATGATGATCGACGGCCCGACCGTGGTGCCCTTCGGCAGGCGGTAGCCGGCGATCGTGGCGGGCTGCATGAGCGTGCGCACCACCATCGGGATCACCGGGTGGAGCCGCATCGACTCCTTGACGACCGCCTCGAGGAAGTCGTCGTCGCCCTCGGCGGCGGCCGTCCGGCAGCGGGCCAGCAGCTCGGGGTCGCGCCCGGCCTCGTAGAGCGCCCACGCGAGCGCGGTCGCCGTGGTCTCGTGGCCGGCGAGCAGCAGCGTCACCAGCTGGTCGCGCAGCTCGTTGTCGCTGAGGGCGTCGCCGTCCTCGCCCTGCACGATCAGCTTGGAGAGCACGTCGGTGCGCTCGGCGAGGTCCGGGGCCGAGCGCCGCTCGCGGATCTCGGCGTACATCAGCTCGTCGAGCTCGCGCTGGTTGTCGACGGTGCGCTTCCACGGGCCGAACTTCTGCAGCCACGGGTAGCCCCAGCCGAGCAGGATCGCCGGGCTGATGTTGACGGTCTTGTTGACGCGTGGACGCAGCTCGGCCAGCCGACGCTCGTCGGTGACGCCGAAGACGACCCGGAGGATGACCTCGAGGGTCAGGCGGTTCATCCGGTCGAGCGAGCGGAACTCCTCGTCGGGCGTCCAGGTCGCGACCTCGGCCCTGGCGACCTCGGTGACGAGCGACTGGTACTCCCGCAGCGCGTGGCCGTTGAAGGCCGGCATCAGCAGCTTGCGCGCGCGCTTGTGCTCGGACGAGTCCTGGAGGAGCAGGGAGTGCTCGCCCATGATCGGGCCGAGGATCCCGTTGGCCTTGCCGGCGTGGAAGACCTCCGGGTCGCCCGCGAAGATCTCCTTCGCGTGCTCGGGCCGGGTGAAGAACACCAGCGGCCGACCGCCCGGCGCGAGCCGGACCGTGAAGACGTCGCCGTACTTCTTGCGCAGGTAGGGGTGGAACCTGTGCCGGAAGCGCAGCAGCCCGGCCGTCTGGACGAGCACCGGCCACTTCGGACCCGGCGGCAGACCGGTCATGTCGACCGGCGGCAGCTTGCCCTGGTTGCCCGGGCTCATCCGCCGCATCCGCTCGTCGGTGAGCGCGCTGACGTCGTCGAGAGTGGTCACCCTGACGAGGGTACGCCGAATTGAATATCCGTCAATAGCGGTGGCGGGCCGGTGGTTGAGGAAGGACGAAGTCCTGTCTCGAAACCCCGGAGACCAACGTGGGCGCGCAGGCTGCAGGGGTGTCGAGAAGGTTGCTGCGCAACTTCCTCAACCACCGACTACGGCGCGAGGACTCTCGTGAGGAACGACAGCTGGTGGGCGACGACGGCGTCGTACCAGTCCTTGCCGGGATAGACGTCGAAGTGGTCGCACGGGTAATGGCGGACCTCGGCGCGGGCGGCGAAGGCGGCCTTCGCGGAGGCCTGCGGAGGGGCACTGCGGTCGAAGTCGGCGATCTGCACGAGCGTCGGCGCGGTGACGTCGCCTGCGCTCTTGATCGGGCGGTGGCCGCCGAGCTCCAGACCGACGGCCGCGTCGATCTCGTTGACCCAGGTCGGTCCGGCGATCGAGAGGTAGTCGTCCATCGAGCCCTCGATGGTCATCGCGCCGAACTGCCCGGGCGGAGCCACGACCGGCATCATCACCGGCTTGCCCCACTTGCTGCGGAAACCGGCGACCGTGGAGCGCAGGATCTCGCCCTTGGTGTGGCTCGCCAGCGCGTGCCGGCCGGCGGCCATGCCGTCGACGAGCGGGGTGAGCGCGACGACCGCGGCGACGTCGTCGCGGCCGGCAGCGGCCGAGAACACGTGGCCGCCCGCGAGCGAGGTGCCCCAGAGCACGATCCGCTGCGGGTCGACGCCCGGGAGGCGCGCGGCCGCGGCCATCGCGGCCCGGTAGTCCTCGAGCTGCCCGACCATCGAGACCGTCTGGCGCGGGCTGCCACCCGAGGAGCCGAAGCCCCGGTAGTCGAAGGCGAAGGCGTCGAGCCCGGCGGCGGCGAGCGCCTCCGCGAAGGGCTGCAGCCCGGAGTCCTTGGTGCCAGCCAGGCCGTGGGCCATCACGACGACGGGACGGCCGGCCTCGGTCGCGAGAGCGTCACCCTCGCCGGTGAAGTGCCAGGCGTGGCAGTCGACGCCGCCCGAGGTGAACGTGACCTCGCCAAACTTCATTCGCTCGGCCTTCATGCGGTCCTCCCGTAGATGCTGGTCAGCCAGACGTGCACGACGGCCTCGAGGTGGGCGTCGGCGTCGAAGCCCTCAGGAGCGCGTACGACGCGCTCGAGCGTGCGGTCGTTAAGGTCGAGCAGCGCCATCGCGATCTCGCGTGCGTCCGGCCCGTCCGGCGCGACGCCCGCGGCCCGCTCGGCGAGGATCAGCTCGGCGACGACCTCGACGTACGACTGCTGGAACGCCTCCCACTGGTCGCGGACCGCCGGGCTGGTCGCCCGGGCCTCGAGGATCGCGCGGTAGAGGTGGGTGCGCTGCCCCCAGCCGGCGATGATCGCGCTGATCGCCGTCGAGATCCGGTCGCGGACCGAGCCGTCGCCGCCGAGCACGTCGGCGGCGTCGAAGCCCTCGGCGTACATCTCCTCGTGGAGGGCGGCGACCGCGGCGGCCTTGTTCTCGAAGTAGAAGTAGAACGCCGAGCGGGTGACACCGGCTCGCCGCGAGATGTCGGCGATGTTGATGTCGTCGAGGGTGTGGTCCTCCTGGAGGTAGGTCTCCAGTGCCTCGAGCAGGGCGCCGCGGCGCTCGTCGCCCTTCGTGGCCGAGCGGGTCATGCGGACCGACCGGCGAGCGCGGGAGCCCCCTGGGCCTTCGCCCGGGCACGGCCCTGCGGCAGCTCCTTGGTGCGCATCTGGTGCTCGTAGACGAAGTAGTCGAGTTGGTGGGTGTGCCGCGGACGGTCGAGCATGTGGCCCATGTAGAGCTTGTCGTCGGCCTTGATCACGTCGTGCATCTCGGCCTCCGACGGCGGGAGGTACTCCCCCACGGCGTACGCCGCGACCAGGCGGGCCTGCGCCTCCACGAACGGGAAGAGCGTCGGCGTCGACTGCGCGAACCCGACGAAGAGCAGGTCGTCGAGGCCAGGCTTGATCATCCGCTTGTAGAGGTCGATCCGGTTGCCCGGGGCGCTGAGGAACTCGGGGTCGAAGAACGGGAACGACACGTTGTAGCCGGTCGCGTAGATGATCACGTCGAAGTCCGCGGAGGTGCCGTCCTCGAAGTGGACGGTCTCGCCGTCGAGACGGGAGACGTTGCCCTTCGGGGTGACGTCGCCGGACTTCAGTCGCAGCGGCAGCTCGCCCGACTGGGTCGGGTGGGCCTCGAAGAACTTGTGGTTCGGGGCCGGGAGGCCGTAGAGCGTCGGGTCGGAGTAGGTGAACCGCTGGCCCCACTGGGCGGCCTTGCGCTGCCAGCTGAGGGGCAGCTGCGGGATGGTCCGGTAGTTCATGTCGGCGGCCTTGCCAGCCACCAGCTTGGGCACGATCCACGCGCTGCTGCGGGTGGAGAGCGTGACCTCGTTGCGCATCGCCCGCTGCGAGAGCTCGACCGTGATGTCGGCGGCGCTGTTGCCGATGCCGACCACGAGGATCCGCTTGTCCATCAGGTGCAGCGGCGTCCACGGGTCGATGTAGTGGTGCGAGTGGATGGTCTCGCCGGTGAAGGTCCCGGGGAAGTCCGCGAACCGCGGGTCCCAGTGGTGGCCGTTGCCGACCACGAGCAGGTCGAAGCGCCGGGTGTCGCCGGCCTGGTCGAGGATCTCCCAGCCGCCGCCGGGCAGCCGCTCGGCGTGCACCACGCCGTTCTCGAACTCGATGTGCTCGCGGATGCCGAAGGTGTCGGCGTACGAGTCGAGGTAGTCCTTGATCAGCGTGTGGTGCGGGAAGTCCGGGTAGTCGTCCGGCATCGGGAAGTCGCGGAACGACAGCTGGTGCTTCGACGTGTCGATGTGCAGCGACTGGTAGGCGCTGCTGTGGCCGTTGGGGTTGCCGAAGGCCCAGTTGCCGCCGACCCGGTCGGAGGCCTCGAACGTCGTGTAGGGCACGCCGTAGTCGCCGAGCATCTTGCTGGCGGTCAGCCCGCTGATCCCTGCACCGATAACTGCCGTGGTAGGTAGCACGGTGGGGACGCTAGGCCCTAAGTTGACACGCGTCAACAATCACCGTGAACCCTGGGAGAGGGACATGAGCGAAGCATCCGGCCGCGTAGCGGTCGTGTTCGGTGGAGCGTCAGGGATCGGGGCGGCGATCGTCGACCGGTTCACGGCCGAGGGCTGGACCGTCGAGGTCGCCGACCTGCCGGACACCGACGTGACCGACGAGACGTCTGTCGCGGGCTTCCTGGACCGCGTCGTGGAGTCGCAGGGACGCCTCGACCTGGTGGTCAACAGCGCCGGCGTCTCGACGCTGGGCAACGTGGTCGACCTCGACGTCGCCGAGTGGCGCCGTGTCGTCGACGTCTGCCTCACCGGTGCGTTCATCGTGATGAAGCACGCCGGACAGCGGCTCACCGCCGGCGGCTCGATCATCTCGCTGTCGTCGCTCAACGCCCGTCAGCCGGGCGCCGGCCTGGCGCCGTACTGCGCCTCGAAGGCGGGCCTCTCGATGCTCACCGAGGTCGGCGCGCTCGAGCTCGGCGCGCAGGGCGTGCGCGTCAACGCGATCGCTCCCGGCCTGGTCGTCACGCCGCTCACCCAGCCAGCGATGGACATCCCGGGCATCGAGGACGACTACATCGACAACACCCCCCTGGGCCGTGCGGGGACGCCGGAGGAGATCGCCGAGGCCGCGGTCTACCTCGCCAACGCCGCGTGGGTCACCGGTGAGGTGCTCGACATCAACGGCGGGGCACACCTGATGCGCTACCCGGACCTCAACAAGCACGTGATGGCGCTCTTCGGCTAGAAGACCGCACCCGGGTTGAGGATGCCCTGCGGGTCGAGGGCGTCCTTGATCCGCTGGTTGAGCGCGAGGGCCTCGGGGCCCAGGTAGTCGCCGAGCCAGGCCCGCTTGAGGCGGCCGACGCCGTGCTCGCCGGTGATCGTGCCGCCGAGCGCGATGCCGAGATCCATCACCTCGGCGTACGCCTGGTTGGCGCGAGCGGTCTCGTCGGCGTCGGCCGGGTCGAAGACGATCAGCGGGTGGGTGTTGCCGTCGCCGGCGTGCGCGACGACGGCGATCAGCACGTCGCGGTCCGCGGCGATCTTCTCGATGCCGCGCACCAGGGCGCCCAGCTGCGGCAGGGGTACGCCGACGTCCTCGAGCAGCAGCGAGCCGTGCGGCTCCATCGCCGGGATGACACCGCGGCGGGCGGCCACGAACAGCGCGCCCTCGTCGGGGTCGTCGGTCGTGTGCACCTCGGCGGCTCCGTGTGCCCGGCACACCTCGGCCATCTCGGCGATCTCCACGCCGGCCCGGCCGTCGGGCTCGTCGCTCTGCATGACGAGCATCGCCTCGGCATCGCGGTCGAGGCCCATCCGGGTCAGGTCCTCGACGGCGTTGATGGACGCCTTGTCCATGAACTCGAGCATCGAGGGCCGCATCTGACGGGTCACCGCGAGCACGGTCGCGGTCGCGTCGTCGAGCGAGGCGTACGTCGCGACCAGCGTGGACGGCGGTCGCAGGCCCGGGACCAGCCGGAGCACGACCCGGGTGATGATCCCGAGCGTCCCCTCGCTGCCGACGAAGAGCTTGGTGAGCGACAGCCCGGCGACGTCCTTGAGGCGCGGCCCGCCTAGCTCGACGACCGTGCCGTCGGCGAGCACCACGGTCAGCCCGAGGACGTAGTCGGTGGTGACGCCGTACTTCACGCAGCACAGGCCACCGGCGTTGGTCGCGACGTTGCCGCCGATCGAGCAGATCTCGAACGACGACGGGTCGGGCGGGTACCAGAGGCCGTGCTCCGCGGCGGCCTGCTTCACCGCCGCGTTCATCGCCCCGGGCTCGACGACCGCGATGCGCGTCACCGGGTCGACGTCGATCGCGGTCATTCGCTCGGTCGAGATCACCAGGCAGCCGTCCTGCGCGGTCGCACCGCCGGAGAGGCCGGTGCCGGCACCACGCGGGACGACGCCGATGCCGTGCTCGGCCGCGAACCTGACCGCCACCGCGACGTCGTCGGTGCAGGTCGCACGCACCACGGCGAGCGGCGTCCCGGCCGCCGGGTCGAGCGCTCGGTCCCAGCGGTACTTGTCCATCCGTGCGACGTCGGAGACGAGCGCACCCTCGGGGAGGGAGCCCGCCAGGACGTCCAGGTCCGGGGTCGTCACACCGTCAGTCTGCCCCGGCTGCGCGCCACGCACCTGACGTCTGCGTCGCGATATCGCCAGAATCGGAGCATGTGCGTCAGGTGCGACGCACCACGCTGACCAGCTCGTGGCGCGGCAGCGGGCTCTCGGTGGCGGACTTGCAGGTCAGTCGGGCAGGGCCGCGCGGGTCGTGGGAGGTTCGGACCTGCACGGCGTACGTCGCGCCGGCGACCCGGAACTCGGCCGTGGTGATGCCGGCGTCGTTCGTGCGTCCGACCAGCCCGAGGGCGTCCTGGCGCGTCTCGCCGAGGTCGCGGCGGAGGAAGATCTCGGCGGCCTGGACCGCGTTGGGGTGGGACGATCGGCCCCGGAGGTGGTCGAGGTCGAGCTCGCCGGCCAGGTGCGACCCCGCCACGGAGATCGCGGAGACCGGGTCGAGCTGGCCGTAGTAGAGACCGTGCGGGAGCACCACCATGTTGGCCGCGAACCGGTCGCCGCCGACGTGCGAGACCTCCCACGTCTCGTCGGGGTGCGCAGCCGCCAACGCCTTCGCGACCGGCCGGCCGCGCTCGGCGCAGCAGACGTCGTGGCGGCCGTTGGTGCAGACGAAGAACGCCGACCCGTCGTGCGGCGCCAGCCCCGTCGAGCCACCGGTGCGCAGGGCACCGAGGTCGAGGTCGAGGACCTCGCGGGGGTCGGACAGACGGCCGCTCTCGAGACGCGGCGCCACGGGATCGGCGTACGCCGCGAAGACGCGCAGGCCGTCGCCGTCGGGCTTGCTGTTGAAGCGCCGGATCAGGAGGACCTTCTGCGCAAGCCCCTGCATCGAGCGGCCCAGCCCCTCGGGCAGCCGGGCGTCGCGCAGCGCCTTGTCCCCCCACGGGCCGACGTGCTCGAGGAGCAGCCACGTGCGGACGTGGGTGGCGGTACCGGCGACGGGCTCGTCCCGCAGCAGGCTCTCGGCCGCGCAACGGAACATCAGGCGATCTCCAGGAGCCCTTCGCGGACCAGGCGACGGCAGAGGACCAGGTTGCTCTGGGGATCGAGCGGCAGGTCCGCGGGCGTCACCTCGCCACGCGCGCGGATCTCGTCGAGGGCCGGGCGCACCAGCGCCGGCACGGTGAGCGTGCGATCGCCGAGCAGCACCTCGACCTGGTCGCCTCGGTCGAGCAGCACGCAGGGATGCCCGGGCCGGCGACGCAGGAGGGTCGCATCGGTGATGGCCGCGCGGCCGAGCACGTCGTGGAGACCGCCGTCGAGCCGGGGCGGCCGAGTGGTCAGGAAGCGCCGGATCTCGGTCTCGACCGCGGCCGTCGTGTCGACACGTCGTACGTCGGCGGCGAGCTGCTCGAGCCGGTCGGCGAGCGCGCCGGCCAGCGAGGACGGGTCGTCGAGGTAGCCGGCCGGCAGGTGCTCGTCGGGTACGCCGGCCAGCACCGGCTTCATCGTGCGCTCGACCAGGCCGCGCCAGGTGAGCTGGTTGATGCCGAGGGTGACGTGGAGGGACACGGTCTCCTGCGCGCGGGCGGCGTGGGGCGTGCCCGTCGGGAGGTACATCGAGAGGCCCGGCTCCAGCAGGACCTCCTCGGGGCCGTCCTGGCCGTGGACCTCCCACAGCTTGGAGCCCGCGGTCTGGAAGACGAAGACGTCGTGCGAGTCGGAGTGGACCGCGAAGCCCTGCGACCCGGGAGGCGTGAGGTACGCGTTCGCCTGGCAGGGGTGGCCGAGCTCGAGCTCCAGCTCGGCGATCAACCGGGTGAGCGGCGGCCAGTAGCGGTGCAGGCCCTGGAAGACGATGGTCGCGCCCTCGTCGAAGAGCGCGAGCGCCTTGCGGGAGTCGACCAGTCCGGTGAGGGGCTTGCCGGCGATCGTCGCGCTGCGGGTGAACGCCGACTCCGGCAGGACCGCGCCGTCCTTCGCCACCCGGATCGCGGGGGTGCGGATCGCGGTCGAGGTCAGCAGGTGGTCGGCGTCATCGAGCGAGAGCAGCCCGACCAGGTCGGCCGGGTCGGTGCGGTGCAGGTGCACGCGGGACGCCCAGACCTTCGCGAGGAAGGTCTGGGCGTCACCGCTCAGCAGGTCGAGAGCGGACACTCAGGAGTCGGTGCCGTCGCCGTCGCCACCATCGGTGCCGTCGCCGTCGCCGCCGTCCGTGCCGTCGCCGTCGCCACCATCGGTGCCGTCGCCGTCGTTGCCGTCCGTGCCGTCGCCGTCGCCGCCGTCGGTGCCATCGCCGTCGCCACCGTCGGTGCCGTCCGCGTCACCGCCGCCGCCGAGGTCGGCGCCGCCCGCGGGCGTGGTCGTCATGTCGTCGTCGCTGAGGGGCTCTTCGGGAGTCATGCGTCCTCCTGGGATCGGGAAGTCTGATGTCTCGAATCATGTACCCACGGTGGTTGCACGTACACAGGTCAGCCGATCAGTCCTCGCCGACGGGCGATCGCCGCAGCCTCGGTGCGCCCCGAGGCGTCGAGCTTGCCGAGGATGTTGGAGACGTGGACCGACACGGTCTTGGCGCTGATGAAGAGCAGCTTGCCGATCTCGCCGTTGGAGCGACCTTCCGCCACCAGCGTGAGGATCTCGGTCTCCCGGGGGGTCAGCGAGTCGGGGGCCTGCTCCTCGCGCACGGGCGTGCTCCCGAGGGCCTTCAGCTCGTCGAGCAGCGGCCGGGCGCCGAGCCGGTGCGCGGCGTCCCGGGCCAGGTCGGCGACCTCCCGGGCGCCAGCGAGGTCACCGGTGGCGCGCAGGATCCCGGCCAGGGCGGTCCGCACCTCGGCGAGCTCGTAGACGTGCCCGAAGTCCTCGAAGAGCACGACCGCGTCGCGCCACTCGCGCACGAGGTCCTCGAGCGGCGGCGCGTCGATCCCGGTCAGCCAGCGGACCCGAAGCGTCTCGGCGTCCAGCCGCTTCATCCACGCCTGGCCCTCCGGACCCCAGTGGCCGGACGGGTCGGTGTAGCGCTCGAGCACGATGTGGCCGTCGACGTTGATCTGGTTGACGCGAGCGGCGTACGCCGCACGCTCGGCGGCCGACAGGCTGGGCACGGCGCGAGCGACGGCGGCGACCGCGGCGGCACCGAGCCGGATTCGGGCGCTGAACCACGGGTGCCAGGTGCGGCCGAGCACGGCGACCACGTCGTCGTAGACCTCGACGGCGCCAGCAGCGTCAGCGGCGCGGCCCGCCTGCACCATCTCGACCGAGGCCGAGTGGATGGCGACCGCGCCCTCGCGCGCCCAGAAGCGGCGCAGCTTGCGCGTCTCCACCCCGACGTCGGCACCACGGGCCTGGAGCACGGTCATCCGGAGCACGTCGACGATCGCCTTCGGGATCGGCGGCGCCGACTCGTGGCTGAGGTCGGTCAGCGCGAGGACCTCGTCCCAGTCGCCGCGCACCACCTTGATCCAGGTGAGCTGGACCCGGGACTCGAAGGCGTACGGCGCCCACGGAACTCCTCCGCCGATGGCCCGGTCGATCGCGCTGCGGAACCACGTCTCCGACTCGTCGAACTCCGCCCAGTCCTCGAAGGAGCGACCCAGCAGGAACCGACCGCGCAGCTCGGCGTGCAGCGCATCGGACCCCTCGGCCCGCGCGACCGCGTCGATCAGGGCGGCGCGCAGTCCCTCCTTGGGGCCGGCCTTCTTCAGGCCGCTGAGCGTGGTGATCGCCTCCGAGGCGAGCTCGTGGAGGTCGAGCCGCTCGGCGAGGGCGAGGGCGTCCATGCCGACGATCTGCGCCTCGTCGTAGCGGCCCATGCCGGCGAGCACGCGGGCGTGGTTGGTGAGGACCCGCGCGCGCAGGCCGCTGTCGCCCTCGGGTGCGAGGGCGACCGCCTCGGCGGAGACCGCGACCGGGTCCTCGTCGGTGTCGATCACGATCATCACCTGGGCGCGGGCGGTGAGCATCCGGGCCCGCCACGCCGGCGGGGTCTCGGCGGGCAGCCGGCCGAGCTGCTCCTGCAGGAGGGCGTCGGCGCGCTGCGGGTCGCCGCTGGCCGTCAGGGCGTCGGCGGCACTGACGACGAGCTTGGAGAGATCGAGGTCGACCTGCTCGCAGCGTCGCGGGTCGGCGAGCAGCTCGAGCGCCTGCTGGTAGTGGTAGGCCGCCTCGTCGGGGCCGCCGACCTGGCTGGCCTCGGTGCCGGCCTGGACGCTCGCGGTCAGCGCGGTGTCGAGGTCCATCGCCAGCCGGGCGTGCCGGGCCAGCTCGGCAGCGGTGCCGCGGGCGTCGCCGGACTGGAGCGCGACGACGTACTGCGCGTGCAGCCGGACCCGCTCACCGGGCAGCAGGTCGTCGTAGACCGCCTCGCCGAGGAGTGCGTGCCGGAAGGAGTAGTGGCCGTCGCCGGCGACGAGGATGTTCATCTCGACGGCCTTGCGCAGACCCTCGTCGAGAGCAGCGCCGTCGAGGCCGGACGCAGCCGCGAGCATGTCGTGGGTGACGCGGCGGCCGGAGACGCTGGCTGCGCGGACCACCTGGCGCGCGGTGTCGTCGAGCCGGTCGACGCGGACGAGGAGCACGTCGGCGAGGTCGGCGGGGATCCAGCTGCCCGGCCCGGCGGCGGCGCTCGTGAGCTCCTCGACGAAGAACGCGTTGCCCTCGGCGCGGCCGACGATGTCGGCGAGCTCGGCCTCGGCGAGGCCCTCGGGCACGAGCTCGGCGATGAGGGCGCGGACCGCGGCCTCGGGCAGTGGCGAGAGGGCGACCCGCTGGACGTCGCGGATCCGCGACCACTCGGCGACCTGGCGGCGGAGCGGGTGGCGGCGGTGGAGGTCGTCGGCGCGGTAGGACGCCACGATCGACACCGGACCGACGAAGGGGCGGGAGAAGAGGAAGCTGAGCATGTCGCGGGTCGACTGGTCGGCCCAGTGGGTGTCCTCGATGACGAGGAGGAGTGGCGACTGCTGGGCGACGGTCTCGAGGAGGGTGTGGACGGCCTCGAAGAGGTCTCCACGGTCGACCATGGCGGTCTCGTCCGTACGCCGGTCCTCCGACCCCATGACCCGGCGACCGGGCTGGAGGCGGGCCAGCGCGGGGTGCTGGGTGGCGACGGCGTCGACGACGTCCGGGAGGTCGGTGGCGAGCCGACCAAGGACCTCGGAGAAGGGCAGGTAGGGCAGCGCACTGTCGCCGAAGTCGAGGCAGTGGCCGGCGAAGACCTGCCAGCCCAAGGTGTTGGCGAGGTCACGCAGCTCGACCAGGAGCCGGGTCTTGCCGACGCCTGCGTCGCCGGACAGCAGGACGACCCCCGGCACCACCGGGGACGAACGGACGCCGAGCAACGAAGCAATCTCCGTCAGCTCGGCGTCTCGCCCGACCAGGGTCTGGCTCGTGTGTCCTGCCACGCCGACCATGATCCCGTTTTCTGTTGTCGTCTGCTGAACCATTTGCTGGACCATCTGCTGTGCCATCTGCTGGGCCGTCCTGCTCAGCGCACCTTGGTCCAGGTGAGTCCGTCGACCTCCCGGCGTACGCCGAGCCTGCGGCGGGCGCGCCGACCCACGATGTCGGACCGGATGCGACCCAGGCGGAAGTCCATCTCGGACTTCAGGTTGTCGCGGCTCATGCTGCTGTGCTCGTACATGGTGGGCTCCTCAGCTCCTCGTTGATGAGAAGAGATTCGCCGTCTGAGGTAGCCGCCCACATCGGGCAACTGCCTTATCTGAGGTAGGCGTCCGGCTTAGACGGACCGGCCACCGATCCAGGTGCCGAGGACGAGGGGGACGCCGGGGCGGTAGGCCAGGTGCACGTGGCTCGGGGCGTCGAGTAGAACGAAGTCCGCACGGCGACCGACCGTGAGCGCGCCGACGTCGTCGCGGTCGAGGGCTCGGGCGCCGACGTACGTCGCGGCGTGGACCGCCTCGGCCGGGCTCATCCCCATCTCGCGGACGGCCAGGGCGACGCAGAAGGGCACGCTGCTGGTGAAGCAGGAGCCGGGGTTGCAGTCGGAGGCCAGCGCGACCGTCACGCCGGCGTCGAGGAGCCGGCGGGCGTCGGGGTAGGGCTGCTTGGTCGAGAACTCGACGCCGGGCAGCAGCGTGGCGATGGTGCCGCTGTCCCGCAGGGCGTCGACGTCCGCGTCGGCCAGGTAGGTGCAGTGGTCGACCGCGGCCAGGCCGAGCTCGGCTGCCAGCTGGACGCCGGGGCCGAAAGTGAGCTGGTTGGCGTGCAGACGGCCCTTCAGCCCGGCAGCTGCGCCGGCGGTCAGGATCGCGCGCGCCTGGTCGCCGTCGAAGGCACCCTGCTCGCAGAAGACGTCGATCCAGCGAGCGTGCTCCTGGGCGGCGTCGAGCATCGGACCGGTCACCAGCTCGACGTACTCCCCCGCGTCGCCCTCGGGCACGACATGGGCGCCGAGGAACGTCGTCTCCTCCGTGAACTGGCGGGCGACCGCGAGGCTGCGCGCCTCGTCGTGGACGGTCAGGCCGTAGCCGCTCTTGATCTCGACCGTCGTCGTGCCCTGGCGGCGCATCTCGCCGACCAGCCGGGCGACGTGGCTGGTGAGCTGCTCGTCGGTGGCGGCTCGAGTGGCCGCCACGGTGGTGCGGATGCCGCCGGCGGCGTACGGCGTGCCGGTCATCCGAGCCGCGAACTCCTGCGACCGCTCGCCGGCGAAGACCAGGTGGGAGTGGGAGTCGACGAAGCCGGGGAGCACGGCCCGACCGCCGGCGTCGACGAGCTCGTCGGCGGCCGGAGCCTCGTGAGCCGGGCCGACCCAGGCGATGGTGGCGCCGTCGACGACGAGCGCGGCACCCTCGACGGTCAGCGGTCCCTCGGGGTCGCTGGTGAAGAGCTCGCCGATGTTGGTGATCACGGTGCTGGTCATCGCAGGACCCTCTCGATCGCGGCGGCCAGCTCGCGGCCGATCTCCTCGTGGTCGTCGCGCGTGGCGACGACGCGGCCGTCGGCAACCACGTGGACGACGTCGGCGGCGGTGGCCGCGAACGCGGCGGTGTTCGCGTCGGCCCCGGTGCCGGCGGTGCGGATCGTCGCGGTGTCGATCGTGACCAGGTCGGCGCGCTCGCCGACGGCGATCCGGCCGGCGTCGGCGAAGCCCAGGCTGTCGTGGGCCGTGCCGGCGGAGATGAGCTCGCTCGCCGTCCAGTGCCCGCGCTGGTGAGTCGCGAGCCGCTCGTCCATCTCGAGAGCGCGCATCTCCTCGAACGGGTCGATCACCGCGTGGCTGTCCGAGCCCAAGGTGATCGGGCTGCCCGCGAGCTGCAGCGCCCGGCCGGGGCCGATGCCGTCGCCGAGGTCGCGCTCGGTCGTCGGGCAGAAGCAGGAACGGGTCCGGCTCTGGCCGAGATGGGTGATGTCGGCCCCGGTCAGGTGGGTGGCGTGCACGGCGGTCGTCATCGGACCGAGCGCCCCGGCGTGGTGGAGCAGCTGGGTCGGGGTCACGCCGTACGTCGCGAGGCAGGCGTCGTTCTCGGCGACCTGCTCGGAGAGGTGGACGTGGAGCGGTCTGCCTGCGGCCGCCTCGACGACGGTCGCGAGCTGGTCGCGCGGGACGGCGCGGACGGAGTGGATGGCGGCTCCCACGTGGTCGTGCTCGATGGCCGCGACCCGCTCGGCCCAGCGAGCGGCGTTGCCGTCGGAGTAGCGGACCTGGACGCCCTCGGGGAACCGGCCGAACCCCGCGCTCAGGTAGCAGGTGTCGAGCAGCGCGATCCGGATCCCGGCCTCCTGCGCGGCCATGACCAGCGCGTGGCCCATCGCGTTGGCATCGGCGTACGGCGTGCCGTCCGGCTGGTGGTGGAGGTAGTGGAACTCGCCCACGCTCGTGATCCCCGCCGCCGCCATCTCGCGGTAGGTCGCCCGGGCGAGCTCGAAGTAGCTGTCCGGGTCGAGCCGCCCCGCCACGGCATACATCTGCTCGCGCCAGGTCCAGAACGTTCCCAGCTCGCGCTGGGTCCGACCCCGCAGCGCCCGGTGGAAGGCGTGGCTGTGGCAGTTCGCGAAGCCGGGGAGGGTGAGGCCCGCCAGGAAGGTGCCGTCGACCGAGCCGGGAGTCACGGAGGTGAAGCGACCGTCCTCGATCTCGACGCGGACGTCGTCCTGCACGGCACCGTCCACCCATGCCCGCTCCAAGAGGTACGTCGTCACCGCGTCAGCCGATCCAGCGTGTCCGCCAGGGCCGAGACGCCGACCAGGCAGTCGGGCATCTCGGCGTGCTCGACCGGTGAGTGGGACACCCCGGTCGGGTTGCGCACGAAGAGCATCGCGGTGGGGATGCCCGCGGCCGAGAGGATGCCGGCGTCGTGGCCGGCCTGGGTCGCGATGATCGGCCAGTCGCCGCCCTCGTGGTCGGCAGCGATCGACTCCGCGAGCGTCGGCGAGAAGGCCACGGCTCCCGAGACCGACTCCGCGGTCACCTCGAGCGAGGTGCCGTCGCGCCCGGCCCGCTCCGAACCCTGCCGGGTGATCTCGTCGACCAGCGACGACAGCGCTGCCTCCGACGAGCAGCGGGCGTCCAGCCAGGCAGTCACCCGCGACGGCACCGCGTTGGTGCCGTTGGGCTCGACCGAGACCCGGCCGAAGGTCGCGCGCTGGCCGGCCAGCCGCGCCTGCTTGTTGGCCGCCAGCGCGGTCATCGCGTAGGTCAGCATCGGGTCCTGCCGGTCCTCCATGCGTGTGGTGCCGGCGTGGTTCGCCGCCCCCGTGAAGTCGAAGCGGTAGCGCCCGTGCGGCCAGATCTCGCTGCCCACCCCGATCGCCGCGCCCCGGTCGACCAGGTCCCGGCCCTGCTCCACGTGCAGCTCGACGAACGTGCCCACGGAGGAGAGCAGCGTCGAGGTGCCGCCCTCGATCACGTCGCCGACACGCACGCCGTCGCGATCCGCCAGCTCCCGCGCCGTCGACCACGGGGTCGACCCGGTCGCCAGCCGCGAGCCGAGGCAGGCCAGCCCGAAGCGCGAGCCCTCCTCCTCGACGAAGACCGACACCC
The DNA here is from genome assembly GCF_040045055.1 of Nocardioides pollutisoli. Taxonomy (NCBI): domain Bacteria; kingdom Bacillati; phylum Actinomycetota; class Actinomycetes; order Propionibacteriales; family Nocardioidaceae; genus Nocardioides; species Nocardioides pollutisoli. The sequence goes on along the minus strand of NZ_JBDZDU010000001.1, from coordinate 2,092,057 downwards.
CGACCGGCCGCGACGGTACGACGCCGCGCGAGCGCATCAGGTCGATCGCAGCCAGCGCCGAGACCACGCCGAGCGGGCCGTCGTACGCCCCACCGTCGAGCACGGAGTCGAGGTGCGAGCCGGTGAGCACCGCCGGGCCGGATCCGGCATCCCACCAGCCCACGACGTTGCCGAAGACGTCGCTCTCGATCCGCAGCCCGCGCGCGGCGCACTGCTCGACGAACCACGCCGACAGCTCGCGCTCGGGAGTGGTGAAGGGCTGGCGGAAGTAGCCGCCGGAAGCGGCCGCCCGTCCCACGGGAGCGAGGTCGCTCCACATCCGCTCGAAGTCGTCAGGCACGCTGGGCTCCATGGAGTTCCAAGACGTCGTCCGCCGCCGCCGGATGATCCGCGACTACGCGACCACGCCCGTCGACCCGGCGATCATCGACCTCGCGCTGCGCAACGCGACCCGTGCACCCAACGCCGGCTTCAGCCAGGGCTGGGCGTTCCTGGTGCTCGACACCCCGGACGACGTACGGCGCTTCTGGGAGGCGACCGCCGACGACATCGAGCACCCCGACCAGTGGCTGACCGGCATGATGCGCGCGCCCGTGGTGATCCTGCCGTGCTCCAGCAAGGCGGCCTACCTGCAGCGCTACGCCGAGCCCGACAAGGGCTGGACCGACCAGGACGAGGCGCGCTGGCCCAAGCCCTTCTGGGACATGGACACCGCGATGGCCGCGCTGCTGATCCTGCAGACGGCGACCGACGCCGGCCTGGGGTCCTGCTTCATCGGCATCCCGCCGGACAAGGACGCGGCGGTGCGCGCGGCCTTCGGCATCCCCGACGACTTCGACCCGGTCGGTGTGGTCACGATCGGGCACCACCCGGAGACCGAGGGCGACGGGGCCGCCGGCTCGCCGACGCGACGAGGCCGCAAGCCGGTCGCGGACCTGGTTCATCGCGGGCGCTGGACACACGACGGGGGACACGGGTCCAGTCCATCGGCGTGAGGTCCCGGGGTCAACGAGCGACACCCAACCCGGGTCTCGCATCCGAGACCCGCGTGCCGGTTAGGCTCGCTCGGTGACCCACCCCGCCGTGACCAGGTTGCAGACGCTGGTCCGCATCCCGACCGTGTCCGACCGCGACTGGTCGCTGGTCGACACCGACGCGTTCGACCTGTTCGTCGCCGAGCTGGCGCGGCTCTACCCCCTGGTCCACGAGCACCTCGAGCTGACCCGGGTCGACACCCACGGCCTCCTCTTCCGCTGGGCCGGGCGGAGCAGCGAGCGGCCGGCCGTGCTGATGGCCCACCTCGACGTCGTCCCCGTCGAGGCGGACGCGCCGTGGCAGCACCCGCCCTTCGGCGCCGAGATCCACGACGGCGCGGTCTGGGGCCGCGGCACCCTCGACGACAAGGGACCGCTCGTCGGGATCTGCGAGGCCGTCGAGGCCCTGCTCGCCGAGGGCTTCACCCCCGCCCAGGACGTCTGGCTCTCCTTCGGCTGCAACGAGGAGGTCTCGGGGACGGCGGCCACGCTCGCGGTCGAGGAGCTCGTACGCCGAGGCGTGCAGCCGTGGTTCGTGGTCGACGAGGGCGGCGCGATCGCCGCCGAGGCGTTCCCCGGGGTGGCCGCCCCGATCGGGGTGGTCGGCGTGACCGAGAAGGGCGTGACGTCCGTCCAGCTGCGCGTCGACGGACGCGGCGGGCACGCGTCCACGCCCGCGAAGATGGGCCCGACCGCCCGTCTCGCCCGGGCGATCACCCGCCTCGACCGGTCGCCGATGCCGGCGAGCATCCCCGACCCGACGCTCGAGCTCTTCCGCCGGATGGGTCCGCACGCCTCGGCCGCGCTCCGTCCGCTGCTCGGCAACGCCACCAAGCTGAAGCCGCTGGTGACCCGCGTCCTGATCGCCGCCGGCCCCGAGCCGGCTGCGATGACTCGCACGACGTTCGCGATCACCACGCTCTCCGGCTCGCCCGCGCTCAACGTCATCGCGAGCACCGCCCGCGCCGGCGTCAACATCCGGATCATGGTCGGCGACACCGTCGCCGGCGTCCTCGAGCACGTGCGCAAGGCGATCGATGACGACCAGGTGCAGATCGAGGTCGTCGAGCAGAACGAGCCGAGCCCGGTCTCGCCGTACGACGACGAGGCGTTCCGCCTGCTCGAGTGCTGCATCACCGAGGTCTTCCCGGACTCGTTCCCGGCGCCGTACGTGATGATGGCCGCCACCGACTCCCGCTTCTTCACGAGGATCTGCGACCGCGTCTACCGGTTCGCGCCGTTCCGGATGGACAAGGCGCAGCGCCAGTCGATCCACTCGTACGACGAGCACCTCGGTGTCGACGCGTTCCTCGACGGGATCCGCTGGTACCGCCGCCTCATCGAGAGCCTGCCTGCATGATCCGTCGCCTGCTCCTGCTGCTCGTGTTCGTCCTCGTGGCGGCCGGGTGCACGAGCGGCTCCGACGAGGGGACACCGGCAGCCGATCGGGAGCCCGGTCGCGCCGGCTGCCACGGCGTGACCTACGACCAGGTCCGCGGCGCCAGGCTCCACTACGGACCGACGGTGCTGCCGACCTACCCGGGCAGCAACACCCTGTGCGCGGCGTACTGGCTGGCCGGCGCCGACAACCGCTTCACCCCGCAGGGCCTGGCGCTCGACGGGGACACGGTGTGGGTCAGCGGCTTCCGCTACGACAACCAGGTCGGCGACCGCCAGTGCGTGCTGATGCAGGTGTCGAAGCGGACCGGCAAGCGGATCACCGGCATCACCCCGATCGAGGGTGCGGTCCCCGGCCGCGAGACGACGTACTGCCGGCACGGCGGCGGTCTCGCCATCACCGACGAGGGCCTGTGGGTGCTGGAGACGATGCGGCTCTGGCTGCTCGACCCCGACCTCGTCGGCACCGACCAGAACCCGGTCGAGCGGGTCTGGAGCATCGTCAAGCCGTTGCGCGGTTCGTCGCTCGTCGACGCCGACGGGCAGCTCGGCATCGGGTCCTTCAACTTCGACGGCCGGCGCGGCGACGTCGAGTGGTTCCGCATCGACGACCTCATGCAGCCGGGCGTCATCGAGATCGCGTCGAGCAACGCCGACCACCGCTCGCGCGGGATCCGCTGGCTGCAGGGCGGCACCCAGACCGACCGCGGCCTCTACCTCACGCAGAGCAACACACGGTGTGGGATCCTGCGGCTGCCGAGCGGTCGTCGGGTCGCCGTCGCCCCGGGCACCGAGGACCTGGAGTTCGACCCGCACGGTGACCTCTGGACGGTGGCCGAGGCGGGCGCGAAGATCTACCAGCGCGAGGGTGGGCGGCTGATGGTCCCGCACCTGGCGCGGTACGACGCACGGGCGCTGCTCCGGGGGCCCCGACCCAGCTGTGACCTGTGAGAGGACGTCCCCGATGACCAGTGCCCCGAGCGGCGCACCCCGTGCGCTCGACCCCCGGGCCCGCAGTCTCTTCGCGATCGTCGGCTTCCTCGTCTGCGTCGAGCTCGCGAGCGGTGTCCTGCAGGGCTACTACACGCCGATCTTCAGCGACATCGCCGACCACCTCGGCATCGCGGACGCCGACGTCAACTGGTTCGAGGCCGCGCAGCTGATCGTGTCGGCGCTCGTCGTACCCCCGCTCGCGCGGATGGGCGACCTGGTCGGCCACAAGAAGGTCCTGCTGCTCTCGACGGCCGTCACCGCCCTCGGCTCCTGGGTGATGGCCTTCGCGCCGTCCTTCTCGACCTTCCTCGTCGGCTCCGCCCTGCAGGGGGCGTACGTCGTCTGGCTGCCGCTCGAGGTCGCCATCATCTACCGGCGTACGGCGGGCACCGGCCGTCAGCACGCGCTGACCCGTCGCGCCGCCGGCATCCTGGTCGGCGCGCTGGAGCTCGCCGTGATCATCGGCGCGGTCACCTCGGGAGCGCTCGTCGAGGCGACCTCGATGACCGTGCTGCTCGCCCTGCCGGCCATCGTCGTGACGGCGGTCCTCGTGGTGATCTGGTTCGGCATCGAGGACATGGAGGGCACCGCCACCGGCGGCATCGACGTCGGCGGCCTGCTTCTCATCACGGCGTCGATCGGCCTGGTGATGGGCGGCCTGATCGTGGTGCGGGCGCAGGGCGTGGACAGCCTCCTCGCCTGGCTGCTGGTGGCCCTCGGCCTGCTGTCGCTGCTGCCGTTCACCCGCTACGAGCTCGGCCAGGAGGAGCCGCTGATCGACGTCCGCCTGCTGCGCACCCCGGGTCAGTGGCCGGTGCAGCTCACGGCGTTCCTCTTCGGCATGTCGGTGCTCGGCGCGCAGATCCCGCTGTCGACGTTCGCGCGCACCGATCCCGACGTCGCGGGCTACGGCCTCGGCGCGAGCGCCGGCTTCGTGTCGACGCTGATCGGCGTCTACGTCATCTTCCTGGCGATCGGCGCGTTCACGCTGCCGCTGACGACACGCCTGGTCGGCCCGCGCAACGCGCTGGTCTGCTCGTCGCTGCTCGTCGCCCTCGGCTACGCCCTGTGGCTGCCCTTCCACCACGAGACCTGGCAGGCGCTGATCAACATGGCGGTCGCCGGACTCGGGTCGGGCGCGCTGGTCGCCGCCCTGCCCGCCACAGCCGCCGCCGCGGCCCCGCCCGAGCGCACCGGCTTCGCGACCGGCATGACCAACGCGACCAAGACCATCGGCGGCGCGATCGCCTCCGCGATCTTCGCGATCGCGCTCTCGGCGACCGGCACCATCGACGACCCGACCGAGGGCCACGCCCCGCTGTCGGGCTACCTCACCGTGTGGTCGGTCTGCGCGGTGGCGGCCCTGCTCGCCGCCCTGGCGCTGCTCAAGCTGCCGAAGAACGTCGCCGAGGAGCCCGCCGTACCGCTCGTTCAGTAACCTGGACCGGGCAGGAGGTGGTGCCCGATGCCCGATGAGCCCGAGCAGGACCAGCCCCGTAGCCGCGAGGCCGACCGGGCAGCTGCCGCCGCCCGGATCCAGCATCAGAACACCTGGGTCGACCTGCAGATCCGGCAGGCGCAGGAGCGCGGGGCGTTCGACAACCTGGCCGGCGCCGGCAAGCCGATCGAGGGGCTCGGGACCGAGCACGACCCGGACTGGTGGGTGAAGAAGCTGGTCGAGCGCGAGCGGATCGTCGTGCTCCCGCCCAGCATCGCGCTGCGCAAGGAGGACGCCGAGCTCGACGAGCGCCTCGACAAGATCAACGTCGAGCGCGACGTACGCCGCGAGGTCGAGGACTTCAACGAGCGCGTGATCAAGGCGCGCTACTCCCTCAGCCAGGGGCCGCCGCTGATCACGATGCCCCGCGACGTCGACGCCACGATCGCCGCCTGGGCCGATCGTCGAGCCGCCCGCCGCGTACGCCGGACCGAACCCGCCGCACCGCCTCCGAAGCGGCACTGGTGGAATCGACGCTCCAAGAACGAGGGAGAAGCATGAAGAACGTGGCAGTGGTCGGCGGCGGCCTGATGGGGTCGGGCATCGCCGAGGTCAGCGCCCGCGCCGGGCACGACGTGATCGTGATCGAGTCCACCGAGGACGCCGCGAAGGTGGCGCTCGGCCGGCTGGAGAAGTCGCTGGTCCGGGCCGAGTCCAAGGGCAAGATCGCATCGGCGTCCGACGTGCTCTCCCTGATCCGGGTCGAGACCGACCTGGATGCCGTGGCCGACCGCGAGGTCGTGGTCGAGGCGATCGTCGAGGACGAGGCCGCCAAGGTCTCGCTCTTCAAGTCGCTCGACACGATCGTCGAGGCGCCCGACGCGATCCTGGCGTCCAACACCTCCTCGATCCCGATCATGAAGCTCGGCGTCGTCACGTCGCGGCCGACCCAGGTCATCGGCATCCACTTCTTCAACCCGGTGCCGGTGCTGCAGCTCGTCGAGCTCGTCCCGTCGCTGCTGACCTCCGACGACACGACCGCCCGTTCCCGCGCCTGGGTCGAGGGCTCGCTGGGCAAGCAGGCGATCGACTGCCAGGACCGCGCGGGCTTCGTCGTCAACGCGCTGCTGATCCCCTTCATCCTCTCCGCGATCCGGATGATGGAGTCCGGCTTCGCCACCGCCGAGGACATCGACCGCGGCCTCGTGCTCGGCGCCGCCCACCCGCAGGGGCCGCTCGCGCTGGCCGACCTGATCGGCCTCGACACCACCAAGGCCGTCGCCGAGTCGCTCTACGAGGAGTTCAAGGAGCCGCTGTACGCCGCTCCCCCGCTCCTCCAGCGGATGGTCGACGCGGGTCTGCTCGGTCGCAAGTCCGGCCGCGGCTTCTACACCTACTCCTGAGTCTCACGCGCGCCACGGCTGTCAGATCCGTCATACCGACGAGTAGCAATCCGCTGCTACGTTCCGGCCCATGAGTGGATCGCGCAGTGCCAAGGACTTCTTCCGACCCCTCGCGGTGGGGGCGCCGACACCGTTGACGGAGATCCCGGCACGCCCGAGCCGGGCGATCCACTTCTTCGACCCGAGCAACGCGAAGATGGCCGCCAAGATCCCGGACATGGTCGGCACCGTCGACGTCCTGCTCGGCAACCTCGAGGACGCGATCAAGGCCGACAACAAGCTGGCCGCCCGTCAGGGCCTGGTCGACATCGCCAAGAGCACCGACTTCGGTCCCACGCAGCTGTGGACCCGGATCAACTCGCTCGACAGCCCGTGGGCGCTCGACGACCTGACCACCCTGGTCACCGAGATCGGCGACAAGCTCGACGTCGTCATGGTGCCGAAGGTGCAGGGCGCCGAGGACATCCACTACGTCGACCGGCTGCTCGCCCAGCTCGAGGCCAAGGCCGGCCTGGACCGGCCGATCCTCGTCCACGCGATCCTCGAGACCGCCCGCGGCGTCGCGAGCGTCGAGGAGATCTGCGGCGCCAGCCCGCGCATGCAGGGCATCTCGCTCGGCCCGGCCGACCTCGCGGCCGACCGCCGGATGAAGACCACCCGCGTCGGTGGCGGCCACCCCGGCTACCTGGTCCGCCAGGACCCGCCCAAGAACGAGCTCGGCGTCGCCGACTACGACGCCGCGCGTACGACGTACCAGCAGGACCTCTGGCACTACACGATCGCCCGGATGGTCGATGCCTGCGCAATGCACGGCATCTACCCCTACTACGGCCCGTTCGGGGACATCACCGACGTGGTCGCCTGCGAGGACCAGTTCCGCAACGCCTTCCTGCTCGGCTGCGTCGGCACCTGGAGCCTGCACCCCAAGCAGATCGCCATCGCCAACCGGGTCTTCAGCCCGAGCGTCGAGGACGTCGCGCACGCGCGCCGCGTCGTCGCGGCCATGGGTGACGGCACCGGCGCGGTGATGCTCGACGGCAAGATGGAGGACGACGCCTCCCTCAAGCAGTGCCTCGTGATGGTCGAGCTCGCCGAGCAGCTCGCCGCGATCGACCCCGACCTCAAGGCGGCGTACGAAGGGATCGAGGCATGAGCGAGTTCACCCCGCTGCGCAGCGTCCTCTACATGCCCAGCTCCAACGCCAAGGCGCTGGAGAAGGCCAAGACCCTGCCGATCGACGCCGTCATCTTCGACCTCGAGGACGCCGTCGCCCCCGACGCCAAGCCCGCCGCCCGCGAGGCCGCGGCCGCCGCGGTGAGCAGCGGTGAGTACGGCCGGCGCACCCTCACCATCCGCGCCAACGGCATCGGCACCGAGTGGCACGACGCCGACATCGTCGCCGCGGCCCAGGCCGGGCCGGACGCGGTCGTCGTGCCGAAGGTCAACAGCGCCGCCGAGGTGCAGCAGCTCGTGGCCGCCCTCGAGAAGGCGGGAGCCCCCGACCACACCAAGCTGTGGGCGATGGTCGAGACCCCGGTCGCGATCCTCGACGCCCTCGCGATCGCCCGCGCGAGCGAGCGGCTCACGGCGTTCGTGCTCGGCACCAACGACCTCGTCAAGGAGCTGTACGCCGAGCACGTGCCCGGCCGCGCGCCGATCCTGCCCAGCCTCCACACCGCACTGCTCGCCGCCCGCGCGGCGGGCATCGCGATCCTCGACGGCGTCTACAACGACGTGAAGGACACCGAGGGCTTCCTGGCGGAGTGCGAGCAGGGCCGTCAGATGGGCTTCGACGGCAAGACGCTGATCCACCCCGGTCAGGTCGAGGGCGCCAACGCCGCCTTCGCTCCCAGTGAGCAGGCGGTCGAGGACGCCCGCGGCCTCATCCAGGCCTTCGAGGACGGGAAGGGCTCAGGCGTCGTGACCTACAACGGTCGGATGGTCGAGAACCTCCACGTCGAGTCGGCCCGCCGCACCCTCGACATCCACGAGGCGATCCAGGCCCTGCAGGGCTGATGAGAGCCGTCGTCCAGCGCGTCCTCGGCGCCAGCGTGGTCGTCGACGGCGAGACCGTCGGCGCGATCGAGGGTGCCGGGCTGCTGGTCTACCTCGGCGTCACCCACGACGACGGCCCCGGCGACGTCACCTGGATCGCGCGCAAGATCTGGGACCTGCGCATCCTGCGCGACGAGCAGTCCGCGTCCGACGTACACGCCCCCGTCCTCGTGGTCAGCCAGTTCACGCTGTACGGCGACGCCCGCAAGGGCCGGCGCCCCACGTGGCAGGCCGCGGCGCCCGGCCCGGTGAGCGAGCCGATGTACGACGCGGTCTGCGCGGAGCTCCGCACCCTCGGCGCCGAGGTCGCGACCGGTGTCTTCGGCGCGGACATGGCCGTCACGTCGGTCAACGACGGGCCGATCACGATGATCCTGGAAAGCCCCGCGACCCGATAGCGTCCGATCATGGCGGACACCGGATCGGAGGGCCGCGGGCTCCTCCACCGGATCACCGGCGGAGTCACCGGCCGGATGGTCGACCTCGTCGACCCCGACATCCTGCTGGACCAGGTCGACGTCGACGCGCTGATCTCCCGGATCGACGCCGACGCCCTCCTCGCGCGGATCGACATGAACGCGCTGCTGGCCCGGGTCGACCTCAACGAGCTGCTCGGCCGGATCGAGCCGGACGTCCTGCTCGACCGCGTCGACATGGACGCCCTGCTCGCCCGCGTCGACGTGGACGCGCTCCTGGCGCGGATCGACCCCAACGACTTGATGGCCCGCGTCGACGTCGGTGCTCTGCTGGCCCGGGTCGACCCCGACGAGCTGATGTCCCGCGTCGACCCCGACGCGCTCATCGGCCGCGTGGACATGAACGCGCTGCTCGACCGCGTCGACCTCAACGCCCTGCTCAGCAAGGTCGACATCGAGGCCCTGCTGGCCGACGTCGACCTCGAGGGGCTCGTCCGGCGGTCAGGCGTGCCGCAGCTGGTCGCGGAGAGCACCAACCAGCTCGCCGGCTCCGCCATCGACCTCGTACGCCGCCAGCTCGTCGCGCTCGACGTGATCATCGACCGCTTCCTCTGCCGGCTGCTGCGTCGCGACCCCGACACCCAGCCGGTCGGGCCGCCTCTCCTGCTGGCGCCGCCGGCGGGACCCGACGACCAGCCACGGCTCTCCGTCAGCGGCCACTACGCCGGAGCCGTCACGCGGGCGTCGTCCGCCGCCCTGGACGTCGCGATCATCACCACGTCGTACACCCTCGGCATCGCCGGGCTCACCTTCCTCCTGAACATCTTCACCAACCGCTCCGTCGACGACCTCGACGGCAGCGGGCCCCTGGCCATCGCCGCCCTGGCGGTCTGGGCGTTCATCTACTCGTTCACGTCGCACGCCGTCGCCGGTCGCACGCTGGGCAAGGGCATCGTCGGCATCCGCGTGGTGGGCGCCGACGGCAGTCCGCTGACCGTCCGGCAGGCCTTCGTCCGCACGCTCGCCTTCCCGATCAGCGCGCTGCTGTTCGGCATCGGCTTCCTGATGATCCTGGTGCAGCGCGAGCACCGCGCCCTGCACGACCTGGTCGCCGGCACCTGCTCGGTCTACGACTGGGGCGAGCGGGCCGCCGAGATGCCGGGCCCGCTCTCGGCGTTCCTCGCGCGTCAGTCCGCCTGAGCCGGGGCGAACTCCGCGTCCCGCAGGAACGCGAGCACCTTCTCGGCGGGCATCTCGCAGGGCCGCAGCTCCGGTCCGGCGTCGGCGAGGTAGACGTTGGTGCTGACCACGTCGGTGCCGCCGAGCTCCTCGGCGTAGACCGACACGGCACGTCCGTCGGCGCGCAGCGTCTTGGTCACGCCGTAGCGACGGCCGGCGTACGTCGCGGTCGACCAGCCGACCGGGACCCTCTCGACGAGCTCCGCGAGCGACGTCAGCGCTCGCCCCGCCGCAGCTGCTCGTCCAGCCAGAGCTTGGCGCTGCCGAGGAGGCCCGCCATGTCGTGGACCATCTTGCCGACGGCGTCCTGGCTCTGCTGGAAGGCCTCGGAGTAGCTCTTGGCCGCGGCCTTCGCGGCGTCGGACACCTTCGCCTCGTCGTCGTCCTGACGGCGGGGGTAGTCGCCACCGAGGACCGCGGTGTACTCCCCCGAGTCGACCCACCGGCGCAGCTCGGAGGCGCGGACCACGGCGAACGGGTGCGACCGGTTCTCGACCAGCAGCATCTTCAGCACCGAGTCACGCAGGTCGGCCTCGTCGTACTCCTGCCCCTGGGCGAAGAACGACGTCGCGTCGAGATCCTCGAGGTGGCCGCCGCTGGCGAGCTTCATGTGCACGCGGAACGCCGTGGCCGGGTCCTGCGTGGCGAGCAGGCCGGCGCGGTCCGCGGACAGCTCCGACTTGCGCGACCACTCGTAGAGGGCGGCCACGATCGCGCGTACGCCGAGGCCGCTCAGCGGGATCGCGCTCAGCACGCCGGAGAACTGCAGCAGCCGCTGCAGCAGCGTCTGGTAGACCGCGTGGCCGCTCATCGCGTGGCCGAGCTCGTGGGCGACCACGAACCGCAGCTCGTCCTCGTCGAGGAGGTCGACGAGGCCGGAGTTCATCACGATGAAGGGCTTGTTCATGCCGATCGTCATCGCACCCAGGACCGGGTTGGACACGACGTAGAGCTCGGGCAGCTCGGGGGCGTCGAGCGTGCGGCCGACCTCGCCGAGGATCCGGTGCAGGCCGGGGAACTGCCGGTCGTCGACGCGGATGGCCGACCCGAGGAACACGAGGCGTACGGCGCGCTCGTTGAAGAGCCCCGACATCGCCTTGAGCACGGTGTCGAAGCCCTTGAGCTTGCGCAGCGCGACCAGCGCACCACGATCGGCCGGGTGCTCCCACGCGCGGGAGCTGATGTCGGTCAGGGTCGCCCGGGACCGGGCCGGCTGCTGGGTCACGAAGCCACTGTGACACACGCTGCAGCCACCGAACGTGCCACCAGATACGGCCCGCCTGGGCCATGCCGGAGACCCGCCGGCGGACGGACCCTGAGCGCATGCCAAACACAGCACCCCGTACGGGGAACCGGGTCACCGTCGTGCTGTCGGTGGCCGCGCTCGCCATGTCTGTCGGCTTCGCCGGCGGTCCCGCTCTCGCCAAGGCCCTGAATGCCGACACCGTCGACCACTTGCACGCCGTGGGGGCAGGCGCCAGCAAGCACTCCCGCGCAGGCAAGCTGGTCGCGACCAGCAAGCGCACCGGGCAGCTGCCCACCAACATCATCGCCAGGGCGCCGGACTCCAAGAAGCTCCACGGGCGGCCGGCCGCGGCCTACCTGACGAAGGACGAGGTCAACCAGGTCGTCGCACTGGGGGCCGAGCCGACGATCCCGCCGGTCGGCGTCACCACCTCCAGCACGACGTTCACCACGTCACAGCCCGGCCGACTGCTGGTCGACTTCACCGGGAGCGGTCAGCTCCAGTGCCCGACCGCGAGCTTCGTGCGGTGGTGGATCCAGGTCGACGGGACCCCGATCGTGTCCAGCTCGATCCAGCTCGGCGAGGCGCTCACGATCAGCTTCGACTACAACGGGTTCCCGGCCATCGCCCTCAGCGGCGTCACCGACGACGTCGTCGAGCCCGGCGACCACACGATCGCCCTCGCCGGCGGGTGCACCTCGGGCGCGAACGGTGGCAGCGCGACGTCCGGCACGCCGGGAGTCGGTTCGGTGACCGTCCTGGCCCACGGGCTGAGCAGCACCCCGTCCGCACGGCACTCGGCCGCGCAGAGGTCCTGCGTCAGCGCCACGTCCGGGCGGTCGTGCCGATGACCTAGCTCTGCTGGGCGCGAGACGACTCGGACATCGGGATGCGGACGCCTCGCTCAGCAGCCACCTCGGCTGCGCGGTCGTAACCCGCGTCGACGTGGCGGATGACGCCCATGCCTGGGTCGTTGGTGAGCACCCGCTCGATCTTCTGGGCGGCGAGCTCGGTGCCGTCGGCGACGCAGACCTGACCGGCGTGGATGGAGCGACCCATGCCGACGCCACCGCCGTGGTGGATCGACACCCACGACGCACCCGACGCGGTGTTGACCAGCGCGTTGAGCAGCGCCCAGTCGGCGATCGCGTCGGAGCCGTCGAGCATCGCCTCGGTCTCGCGGTAGGGCGAGGCGACCGAGCCGCAGTCGAGGTGGTCGCGACCGATCACGATCGGGGCCTTGAGCTCACCGGACGCCACCATCTCGTTGAACTTCAGGCCGGCCAGGTGGCGCTCGCCGTACCCCAGCCAGCAGATGCGAGCAGGCAGACCCTGGAAGGCGACCCGCTCACCGGCCATGGTGATCCACTTGTGCAGCCGCTCGTTGTCGGGGAAGAGCTCGAGGATCGCCTTGTCGGTCGCGGCGATGTCGGCCGGGTCGCCGGACAGGGCGGCCCAGCGGAAGGGGCCCTTGCCCTCGCAGAAGAGCGGTCGGATGTACGCCGGCACGAAGCCCGGGAACTCGAAGGCGCGGTCGTAGCCGCCCTTGCGCGCCTCGTCGCGGATGGAGTTGCCGTAGTCGAAGACCTCGGCGCCCCTGTCCTGGAACTCCACCATCGCGCGGACGTGCGCGGCCATCGCGGCCTGTGCCTCCTTGGTGAAGCCGGCCGGGTCCGCCGTACGACGGGCCTCCCACTCCTCGAACGGCACGCCGATCGGCAGGTAGAAGAGCGGGTCGTGCGCGGAGGTCTGGTCGGTGACGATGTCGATCGGCGCACCGGAGTCGAGGAGCTCCGGCAGCATCTCGGCCGCATTGCCGAGCACGCCGATCGAGAGCGGGCGGCGCTCGTCGCGGGCCTCGACCGCCAGCGCCACGGCCTCCTCCAGCGACGCCGCCTGGACGTCGAGGTAGCGGTGGTCGATCCGGCGCTGGATCCGGCTCTGGTCGCACTCGATGCAGATCACGACGCCGTCGTTCATGGTCACGGCGAGCGGCTGCGCGCCACCCATGCCACCGAGCCCGGCGGTCACCGTGATGGTGCCCGCGAGCGTCCCTGCGCCCTTCGAGACGGGCGCTAGCGCGCCCTCCTCAGGGACCGACGCCCTTCGGGCTAGCTTGTCGGCCACGGCAGCGAAGGTCTCGAAGGTGCCCTGCAGGATGCCCTGGGTGCCGATGTAGATCCACGAGCCGGCCGTCATCTGGCCGTACATCGTCAGGCCGAGGTCCTCGAGCCGGCGGAACTCCTCCCAGTTGGCCCAGTCGCCCACGAGGTTGGAGTTGGCGATGAGGACGCGAGGTGCCCATTCATGGGTGCGCATCACGCCGACCGGCTTGCCCGACTGCACGAGCATCGTCTCGTCGTCCTCGAGCGTGGTCAGGGTGCGCACGAGGGCGTCGTACGACTCCCAGTTGCGCGCCGCCTTGCCGGTGCCGCCGTAGACGACGAGGTCCTCGGGACGCTCGGCGTTCTCGGGGTCGAGGTTGTTCATCAGCATCCGCAGCGGCGCCTCGGTCTGCCACGACTTCGCGGTCAGCTCGGTGCCATGGGCAGCGTGGATGGGCAGACGGTCGTTCATCGCAGTTCTCCGATCACGGACTCAGCAGCGGACAGGACGGCGCCCGACGCGACCAGGGCGACGGCGGCCTCGATCTCGGGCGAGAGGTGACGGTCGGGGCCCGGACCCTCGATGCCGGAGGACCGCAGCAGGTCGATGACCGCTCCGGTCGCCGGCGACGGCTCGAGCGGCCGGCGCAGGTCGAGCGCGCGGGCGGCGGTGAGCACCTCGATCGCGACGACGCGGGTGAGGCCGTCGACGGAGCGGCGCAGCTTGCGGGCGGCCGACCAGCCCATCGACACGTGGTCCTCCTGCATGGCGCTGGACGGGATCGAGTCGACCGACGCGGGCACGGCCAGCCGCTTGAGCTCCGAGACGATCGCGGCCTGGGTGTACTGCGCGATCATGTGGCCGCTGTCGACACCCGGGTCGTCGGCGAGGAACGGCGGCAACCCGTGGTTGCGTGCCTTGTCCAGGAAGCGGTCGGTACGACGCTCGCTGATCGACGCCACGTCGGCGGCGATGATCGCGAGGAAGTCGAGCACGTAGGCGAGGGGCGCGCCGTGGAAGTTGCCGTTGGACTCGACGGTGTCGCCGAGGACCACCGGGTTGTCGACGGCGGAGCGGAGCTCGATCGACGCGACCGAGGCGGCGTGCTCGACGGTGTCGCGCGCGGCGCCGTGCACCTGCGGGGAGCAGCGCAGCGAGTAGGCGTCCTGGACCCGGTTGCAGTCGGGGCCCCGGTGGGAGGCGACGACGCCCGAGTCCTTCAGCAGCGCGGTGAGGTTGGCGGCCGACAGCGCCTGCCCGGGGTGCGGCCGGATCGCCTGCAGCTCCGGGGCGAAGACCCGGTCGGTGCCGAGCTGGCCCTCGACCGACATGGCCGCCGCGATGTCGGCCGTCCGCAGCAGCATCCGCAGGTCGGCGATCGCCATGACCAGCATGCCGAGCATGCCGTCGGTGCCGTTGATCAGCGCCAGGCCCTCCTTGGCGGCCAGCTCGACGGGCGCGAGACCGGCGGCCTCGAGCGCCTGGGCAGCCGGCATCAGCGTGCCGCTGGCATCCCGTACGTCGCCCTCGCCCATCAGCGCCAACGCGCAGTGGGACAGCGGGGCGAGATCGCCCGAGCAGCCGAGCGAGCCGTACTCCCGGACCACCGGCGTGATGCCGGCCGACAGGAGGCCGGCGAGCAGCTGCGCGGTCTCGACCCGCACGCCGGTGTGGCCGGTCGCCAGCGTCGAGAGCCGCAGCAGCATCAGCCCGCGGACCACCTCGCGCTCGACTTCCGGACCCGACCCGGCGGCGTGCGAACGCACCAGCGAGCGCTGCAGCTGGGCGCGCATGTCGGTCGGGATGTGGCGGGTGGCGAGCGCGCCGAACCCGGTCGAGACGCCGTACACGGGGGTGGCTCCGGCGGACAGCTCGTCGATCACGCCGCGAGCCCGCTCGACGGCGGCGACCGCATCCTCGGTGAGGCGGACGGGAGCGCCGTCACGGGCGACGGAGAGCAGGTCGTCGAAGGACACCGGGCCGACGCCGAGGGCGACAGTGGTGGGCGGCGCAGCAGTCATGCCGCAATCCTCGCCGCCCTCCTGCAGGGCGACCACCCCGGTCGAGCAGCATCTGTCTGGGATCCGAGAACCACGTGAGACGACCGTCACATCTGCGTCACCTCACCCTTCGGGGCGCGTTTGTCCCTCTAGCAGTGGGGGACAAATGGAACACATCTCGGACCGCGGGTGGGGGCGTCGCCGGTTCATCAGATCCCAGGGAGGGACCATGCGCAGCACCCGAACGACTCTCATCACCGCCAGTACCACCGTGGCCGTGGCACTCGGTCTGACCGTCGCCGCACTCGGCACCGGCCAGGCGACGGCCGCGACCACGAGCGGTCACCAGGCTGCGAAGCCGCAGCTCACCCCGACGTCCTTCGCCCTGCAGACGTCCGGCTACGGCACCCGGGTCCAGGGCGGTGACATCCCGGGCAAGTCGGGCACCTCCGCCTACCAGGTCATCAGCTGCACCAACGACGCCGGCAAGGCGAAGACCAACCACCAGGCCGAGAGCGAGCTGCCCGGCCTGGGCACCCTCTCCGCCGTCACGACCAAGGTCTGGACGACCCAGAAGGCCGGCGTCACCTCGTCCTGGTCGCGCCACTCGGTCGGCGCCGTCCGGCTGAGCGACTCGCCGCTCGGCACCCTGCTGATCGACGCCGTCACCACCACCGCCCGCGCGTTCCACGACGCGAAGGGCTTCCACACCGAGACCAACACCGACATCGGCGGCCTCACGTTCAAGCCCGCGGCGGGCCCCGCCCAGACGCTTCCGATCCCGGCGCCCGGCAACCCGACCGAGATCCCCGGCTTCGGCACCGTCACGATCGGCCACTCCAACGTGCACAAGCACCGCCACTCGGCGGGCGCCTACGCCAACGGCCTGAAGGTCGAGCTCACGGCCAGCCACTCCACCGTGCGGATCGCCCACGCCTTCGCCAAGATCAGCGACGGCATCATCAGCGGCCTCTTCAGCGGCTCCGCAGCCGGCCTGAGCGGCAAGCTCGGCGGCGAGACCCTGGACCTCGGTCGCAACCCGCTGTCGGTGATGCCCTGCAAGGGCACGGGCGGCAAGGTGCAGCAGAAGACCCTGGCCGGTGCCAGCGGCCAGGACCAGGTCACCGCGACCGGACTCCACAACGAGCAGCGCGCCGAGCAGACCCAGAAGAAGGCGTGGGGCTTCGAGCGCAGCACCGTCGCGTCGTTCAAGCTCGGCGACCAGCTGTCGATCAAGGCGATCGTCGGACAGGCCAACGTCACGCGCACCGCCGCAGGCCTGAACCGCTCCATCAAGGGCACCCAGGTCGGCACGATCACTGCCAACGGCCAGGACCAGACCTTCCCCGACACCGACACGATCACGATCCCCGGCGTGGCCAAGATCGAGCGCGGTGTCGTCACGAAGACGCCGGGCGGGATCAAGGTCGTCGGCGTCCGGATCACCCTGCTCGACGGCAGCGGCGGGGTCATCGACCTGGCGACCGCCAAGCTGCGCATCGCCAAGCCCAGCAAGCACTGATCCCCACGTCGCACTGCCCGGGGTCGTCCTTCTCACAGGTCACCCTGCAAGACGCGGCGTCGTACGACGAGACGGGCGGCGTTGACTGGTCCACGTGACCGTCACCGCCGCCCGTCCTGTTTCTGTCAGCGCCGCCCGGCGCTGGTCGATGCTGGGCGCGAGCACGCTCGCGCAGGCCGCGGCGGCCGTGATGATGCACGGACCGGCGTTCTTGATCCCGACCCTGCACGCCCAGGGCATGAGCCTGGCCCGGGCAGGCCTGGTCGCCGCCGCGCCGACGATCGGCGTGATGCTGACGCTGGTCGCCTGGGGCGCGGTCACCGACCGGCGTGGTGAGCGGTTCGTGCTGCTGACCGGACTCACCGCGACCGTCGTTTTCGGGGCCGCCAGCGCCATCACGTCCGGCACCGGACTCCTCGTCGTCACCTTGTTCTTCGCCGGCGGGGCCGCCGCGAGCACGAACGCCGCGAGCGGCCGGGTCGTGGTCGGCTGGTTCCCGCCCGAGCGTCGGGGTCTGGCCATGGGCATCCGGCAGATGGCGCAGCCGGTCGGTGTCGGTGTCGCCGCGATCTCGATCGCCGTCGTGGCCCACGCGTACGGCGTGCACGCGGCGCTGTGGGTGCCGACGATCGCCTGTGCGCTGGCGGCCGTGCTGGTCGCCGCACTGGTGATCGACCCGCCCCGACCGACCACCCGGACCGGTGAGTCCGTCGCGAACCCCTACCGCCAGGACAGCTACCTGGCCCGCATCCACGGGGTGTCGGTGCTCCTCGTGGTGCCGCAGTTCCTGGTGTGGACCTTCGCGCTCGTCTGGCTCGTCCAGGACCGCGGGTGGCACCCCGCGGCCGCGGGGGCCGTGGTCGCGATCGCCCAGGTCGCCGGCGCACTGGGCCGGATCGGGGTCGGCCACCTCTCCGACGTGGTCGGCAGCCGGATGCGCCCGCTGCGCTGGGTCGCGATCGCCGCGACCGCCACGATGGGCCTGCTCGGGCTGACTGCTGCCCTGGACCTCGGCGTCGCGGTGCTCCTGGTCGTCGTCGCCACGCTGGTGACCGTGGCCGACAACGGACTGGCGTTCACCGCCGTCGCCGAACGGGCCGGCCCGTTCTGGTCCGGCCGGGCGCTCGGCGTCCAGAACACCGCCCAGTTCCTCGCCGCCTCCGCCGTACCCCCGCTGGCCGGCCTCGCCGTCACCCACGCCGGGTACGCCGCGGCCTTCGCGATCGGCGCGCTCTTCCCGCTGGTGGCCCTGCCGCTGGTCCCGGCTCGCGAGGAACGCGAGCTCTCCTAGGGTTCGCCCGCACGTTTGCGGGTACGGGTCGTCAGAGATCCCAGGGAGGGAACCCATGACCATCACCATCACCGTCGTCGTCATCGCGGTCGTCGCGCTCGTCGTCGTCGGCGTCGCCGTCACCCTGAGCAGCCGTCGCAACGAGCGTCGGCGAGCCCACGCCGAGGAGCTCCGCGCCGAGGCAGCCGCCCAGGCCGCCGCCATCGAGGCGAAGGCCCAGAAGACCGCGGCCGCGCAGGCGCGCGCCGACGAGGCCCGGGCCGAGGTCGAGCGAGCGGAGCAGGCGGTCGCGGAGGCCGAGCACGAGCTGCAGGTCGAGGACGCACGGCGGGAGGACGTCGTGCGCGAGGCCGACGCGGTCGACCCCGACGTCGACCACCGGTCCGACGACTACCGCCCGATCCCGCCCCAGCCCCGGGAGCCCTAATCTTCTTGGCATGAGCCAGGTGCCCGCCGCGACCCGCACGCTGCGGGTGCTGCGGTTCCTGGCCGGCCAGCCCGACCCGGTGCCGCTCGACCGGATCATGCGCGCGTGCGACCTGCCGCGGAGCACGACGTACCACCTCCTCAACGCGATGATCGAGGAGGGCTTCGTCGTCCACCTCGTCGACGAGCACCGCTACGGGCTCGGGCTCGCGGCGTTCGAGCTGGGCAGTGGCTACGCCCGCCAGGAGCCGCTGCAGCGCCTGGCCCGGAGGCCGCTCGCGCTGCTGGTCGACCGGGTGGGCCAGTCCGCCCACCTCGCGGTGCTGCACGGTCGCGAGGTGCTCTACGTGATCGAGGAGCGGGCGCCGGGCCGCCCGCCGCTCGTCACGGACGTGGGCGTCCGGCTGCCCGCGCACCTCACCGCGAGCGGTCGTGCGGTGCTCGCCCTGCTCCCTCCGAGCCAGGTGCGAGCGCTCTACTCGAGCGCGTCCGACTTCGTCGACCGGCACGGGCAGGGGCCCCGGACGCTGAGCGCGCTGCGCACGGTGCTCTCGGACACGCGGCAACGGGGGTACGCCGTCGAGGACGGCGAGATCACACCGGGACTGGCGAGCATCGCGGTCGCCGTGCTCGACCACAACGAGCACCCGGTCGCTGCAGTGGCGGTCACCTACCCGGACACCGTCGACCCGGGCGGCCTGCGCAAGGCGGTCTCCGACACGGCCGTCGCCCTCACCCGCAGGATCGGCGGGTGAGCGGGGCGGCTGCTCGGATCGGCCTGCTCCAGATCTCCCTCGCGGGCGTCCTCTGGGGCACCGGCGGACTCGCGGTGCACGTCATCCGCGACGCCGAGCCGATGTCGGTGGTCGCGATCAGCGCCTGGCGGATGGTCATCGGCGCGATCGCCCTGCTGGTCGCCGCGGCGGTGCTGCGCCAGCTCGGCGACCTGCGTGGCCTGGTCCGCCGACACCCCGGCCGCGCGCTGCTGATCGGCGTCGCCACCGCGACGTACCAAGCCCTCTACTTCGCCGCCGTCGTCGCCGTCGGCGTGACGGTGTCGACCGTGGTCAGCCTCGGACTGGCGCCGGTGCTGGTCACGGTCGTCGAGAGCATCCGGCGACGCCGGGCGCCGGGTGCCGGCGACCTCCTGGTCCTCGGCGCCGCCCTGGTCGGGCTGGTGCTGGTCAGCGTCTCCGCGGGGTCCGCCGGCGGCCCGCACCCGGTCTGGGGCGTGCTCGCGTCGATCGGGTCCGGTACGGCGTACGCGCTGACGACCCTGGTCGGTCACGGCCTCGCCCAGTCGACCGGGCCTCTCGGCCTCGCGACGGCGAGCACGACGGTCGGGGCGATCGCCCTGGCACCGCTGGCGATGATGACGGGGTCGGGGGCGAGCGCGTGGGGCGACCCCGTGGTCGCCGGCACGCTGGTCTACCTCGGCGTGCTCACGATGGCGCTGGCCTACCTGCTCTTCTACTCCGGGCTGCGCACGGCGCCCGGCAGCTCGGCCGTCATCGCGACCCTGCTGGAGCCCCTCACGGCAGCGGTCCTCGCTGCGGTGGTCCTCGACGAGCGGCTCGGCCTCGCCGGCGTGCTCGGTGGGGTGCTGATCCTGGCAGCGGTGGCCGGCCTCGGTCGAAGGCCGGCCACCACCCTCGATGTCAGCCCAGCGCCTTGACGATCGCCTGCAGGGACTTGGGCGCCGCGGAGAGCGTCCAGTCGCCGTCCATCGGGACGATCGAGATCTTCCCGGCACGCAGCGCCTCGGTGTCGGCGTTCTTGTTGGTCGACTTCCGGTCGGTCGGGATGCCGAGCGAGTAGGTCGCGCCGTCCTTGGTCGCCGAGCCGCTCCAGGCGAGCTCGGTCATGTCCCCGTTGCCGAGCACGTTCAGGACCGGCTTGCCGACCTTCTGACCGTCGGCGAGGTGCGGGTAGTTGACGTTGAGCAGCGTCGAGGGCTTGAGCAGGCCGGCCCCGCGGACCTTGCCGAGGAGCTTGACGCCGAAGGCGGCCGCCGCGGTGTACTCGGGGCAGCCGATGCCCTGCGTCGCGCAGGCGATCAGGTCGCCGATGTCGCTCGGCAGCGCCTCGCTGAAGGCGATGGCGGGCACACCGAGCTCGTGCGCCGTGACCGCTGCGTTGGTGGTGCCGGAGTGGGTGACCACGGTGCCGACGTTCTGACCCCAGTTGATGCCCGTGAGGACCACGTCCGGACCCTTCGGCCAGTAGGTGGCCGGGAGGAAGTTCTTCACGCCGATCCGCACGGTGTCGGCCGGGGAGGCGCTGGGCGAGTCCGCGACGCACGCGGTGTTGCTGTTGCAGACGCCGTAGACGGGTCCAGCGGACGCGGCCGACGCGCAGTCCCCGGCGTACGCCTCGGGGACGGTCGCCTTGGTGACCGTGAGCCCGGCGGTCCGGCTGGTGGTGATCCGGCCGCCCTGGCCGCTCTGCTGGCCCCAGGGGCCGACGACGATCACGTCCGCACCCGCAGCGCAGAGCGCCTTGCGGAGCTCGTAGAGGCCCTTGCCGTCCTCGCCGTCCGCCTTCACCCCCTGCACGGAGTCGTCGTTGGTGAGCAGGATCTTCAGACCCTTGACGTTGGCGGGCGGCTTGACCTGGGCCGCGCCGGCCTGGCCGGCGAGCAGGCCGACCACGAGGGCGGCGATGGCGGCGAGCGCCGCAGCGAGGATGCGTGAACGACGGGGCACGAGGGACCTCCGGGTGTCTGGACAATCGTTTGCGTCTTGAAGTCTGGGGCATGGTGACGGACGTCACCCGGCGTTTCTGAAACTTGTTCTACTTCCGGTGACTTCGGACACGGCTCGTCGTTGGACCCGCGAGCTCGACCGCGAAGGGGCCGCAGATGCGCAGGGAACCCACCTCCACCCGATCCGGGCGGCGGCTCTCCGTCGCCGTCGTCACCGCGATCGCCGTCCTCGCCGGCGCGATCGCCCTCGGCGGAGCCGCCGGGGTCCGCGAGGGCAGCCTCAACGCCCGCTACGCGTTCGCGCAGAACGCCCTCGGCAACCTCGCGTCCGACAAGAACGCCCTGTCCCGCGCGGGCGACCTCGGCAAGGACACGCACGACCCGACGACCGCTGCCGAGAAGGCCGCGAGTGCGGCGTACGTCGAGCAGGAGCGCAACCTCCCCGACCCGCGGCTCACGACCGTGCCGGTCATGCAGCCCCGGCAGCTCCACCCGCAGGACCGCTACGCGATGGCCAACGGCTGCTACTCGCTCGCAGGCGACCCGATCTACTTCAAGCCCACCGACCTGGGCACCTACCTCCTCTACGACGTCGACCGGACCTTCGTGACCGCCGACGGCGCGCGCGCCGACGACCCCGGCGCCGACACGGTGTGGGAGGCCACGAAGACCGGCTCCACGTTCGCGTTCACCAACGACAGCGGCGCGCTGAGCATCGACGGCGCGGACCGCTTCACGCTGACCCGCACGACCGGCTGCTCCGCCTACCCCGAGTCGCAGATCGACGTCGTCGGCAACCCGCACGCGGGCATCACGCCGTACCAGGAGGTGCGGGGCTACGTCGACGCCCACACCCACGGAATGGCGTTCGAGTTCCTCGGTGGCGACGTCCACTGCGGCAAGCCGTGGGACCAGTACGGCGCGCCGTACGCCCTCGTCGACTGCCCCGACCACACCGCCACCGGTGGGTACGGCGGCGTGCTGGAGTCGGTGCTCTCCGGCGAGCCCCACCACGACCCGGTCGGCTGGCCGACCTTCAAGGACTGGCCGGCGCCCAACTCGCTGACCCACGAGGGCACCTACTACCGCTGGCTCGAGCGGTCGTGGCGCGGTGGGCAGCGGATCTTCGTCAACCTGCTCGTCGAGAACAACCAGCTGTGCCAGCTCTACCCGATCAAGCACAACTCGTGCGACGACATGGACTCCGTCCGCCTGCAGGCGCAGGACATGTACAAGATGCAGGACTACATCGACGCCCAGTTCGGCGGTCCGGGCAAGGGCTTCTACCGGATCGTGAAGAACCCCTTCCAGGCCCGCCAGGTGATCAACGCCGGGAAGATGGCCGTGATCATGGGCATCGAGACCAGCGTGCCCTTCGGCTGCACCTTCAAGGCGCTGCCCGGTGGCGACGTCCCGGCAGCCGCCTGCACGCCCGAGAACCTCGACACCCAGCTCGACGCCGTGAAGAAGATGGGCGTGCGGCAGATGGAGCTGGTCAACAAGTTCGACAACGCGCTGTCCGGCATCGCCGGCGACAACGGCGAGGTGGGGGCGGCGGTCAACGCCGCGAACTTCCTCGAGACCGGCTCCTTCTGGGACATGAAGCACTGCGAGCCCGCCGACCCGGCCGCCCACGACCACAACCAGCTGGCGGCGCCCGACATCTCGGCCGGGCAGCAGGACGCCCTCTTCGGCGCGATCGGCAAGCTCTTCGACCCGCTCAACCTGCCTGCGACTCCCGTCTACCCGCCGCCGGACCACTGCAACAGCCGCGGCCTGACGACCCTGGGCGAGTACACGATCAAGGGCCTCGCCGAGCGGCACATGATCTTCGACCCCGACCACATGAGCGTGAAGGCCCGGCAGTCGTCCCTCGACGAGATCGACCAGCTCGGCTACCCCGGCATCGTCTCCTCGCACTCCTGGTCGACGCCTGACGCCTACCCGCGGATCTACGAGGCGGGCGGGTTCATCACGCCGTACGCCGGCGACTCGACCGGCTTCGTCGAGAAGTGGCGCGCCCACGTCGGCTGGGCCGACAAGCGCTACTACTGGGGCATCGGCTACGGCGCCGACATGAACGGTCTCGGCGCCCAGGGCGACCCGCGCGGCACCGACGTGGCCAACCCGGTGACCTACCCCTTCAGGGGCATCAACGGCGTCACGATCGAGAAGCAGCACGCCGGCGAGCGCGTCTACGACATCAACGCCGACGGGGTCGCGCAGTACGGCCTCTACCCCGACTGGATCCAGGACCTGACGGAGGTCGCCGACCAGCAGCACTCCGGCGACGGCGCCGAGATCCAGGACGACATGGCCCGTGGGGCCGAGGCCTACCTGCAGATGTGGGAGCGCGCCGAGGGCATCGCGGCCGACTCGTGCCGCAACCCGGGCAACCGCAAGACCGTCTCGAAGGCGACGTCGCTGATCCATCGAGGGATGACCACGAAGGCCGTGATGGAGGCGGTCGGCCAGCCCTACGAGCGGCTCGGCTCGACGTACTCCTTCTGCGCCAAGACCGGCTCGTCGCCGAAGGTGATGATGACGGTGAGGTTCTCGCGGTCCGGCCAGGTCACCGGGGTCCAGCGAGCCTGAAGTTACCTGCCGGTAGGATTCTTCTCACGCCCGACCGGGACTGACGCGGCGATCCGTGGGGAACTAGGCTCACGGCGCGCCGTACGGCGTCGTCCCGCCCGACTGCCGCCGCTCGAGGGAGTCCCGCTCCATGCAGATCTTCGCCATCGTCGTCTCGCTCGCCGTCACGGTCGTCGCGGTCGCCGCGCTCGTCGTGGCCGTCCGGAGCATGCTGCGCGTGCTCCGGCAGGGCCAGCCTGCGTTGAACCGCAGCGACCGGCCCGGCAAGCGCACGGTCACGATGCTCAAGGAGACGTTCCTCCACACCCGGATGCTGCAGTGGCACTGGGTCGGGATCATGCACTGGTTCGTCTACCTCGGCTTCATCGTGCTGAGTGCGTCGGTGTTCACGGCGTACTTCCAGCTCTTCGACCCCGAGTTCGCGCTGCCGCTCATCGGCCACTTCTTCCTCTACGAGTGGGTCATCGAGGGGCTCGGCGTCCTCAGCACGGTCGGCATCGTCTTCCTGATCGTCTACCGGCAGATCAACCACCCGCGCCGGCTCGGTCGCCAGAGCCGCTTCTACGGCTCCACCTTCTGGCAGGCCTACTTCGTCGAGGCGATGGCGCTGCTCGAGGGCTCGGCGATTCTCTTCATCCGCGGCGCGGAGTACAACCTCGGCAACGCCAAGGGCGAGCACCTCGACCACTTCACGCGGTTCCACTTCCCGATCAGCTCGTTCTTCGGGGACGTGCTCTACCCCGACACCGTCAGCACGCTCGAGAACATCATCTTCTTCATCGCGATGTTCAAGATCGTGCTCGCGATGGTGTGGCTGTTCGTGATCGCCCGCAACATCACGATGGGCGTCGCCTGGCACCGGTTCACCGCGTGGTTCAACATCTGGTTCAAGCGCGACTCCTCGGGCCGTACGGCGCTGGGCGCCCTCAAGCCGCTGACGTCCGACGGCAAGCCGATCACCCTCGACGACATCGACGACCTCGACGAGGACTCCACGCTCGGGGTCGGTTCGATCCAGGACTTCAGCTGGAAGGGCATCCTCGACTTCACGACCTGCACCGAGTGCGGCCGCTGCCAGTCGCAGTGCCCCGCGTGGAACACCGAGAAGCCGCTGTCGCCCAAGCTGCTGATCATGGGCCTGCGCGAGGCGGCGTACACCACCGCGGGCGCGCCGGCCGACGACGCCGAGGGCAACGACCAGACGATGGCGCGCACCCTGATCGGCAAGACGGACGCCGACGCTGCGGCCGGCGCCGGGACCGACGTGACCGACTGGTTCTACAACCCGCCCGGCGGTGAGTTCGTCATCGACGAGGACGTGCTCTGGTCGTGCACGTCGTGCGGCGCCTGCGTGCAGCAGTGCCCCGTCGACATCGAGCACGTCGACCACATCATCGACATGCGCCGCTACCAGGTCCTGGTCGAGTCGAACTTCCCCGCCGAGCTCAACGGCCTCTTCAAGGGCCTGGAGAACAAGGGCAACCCCTGGAACATGTCGCCGAACGCGCGCATGGACTGGGCGAAGGGACTCGACTTCGAGGTCAAGGTCGTCGGCGAGACGATCGAGTCGCTCGACGAGGTCGACTGGCTCTTCTGGGTCGGCTGCGCCGGCGCCTACGAGGACCGCGCGAAGAAGACCACCCGCGCCGTGGCCGAGCTGCTCGACATCGCCGGTGTCTCCTTCGGGGTGCTCGGCAACGGGGAGACCTGCACCGGTGACCCCGCCCGTCGCGCCGGCAACGAGTTCGTCTTCCAGGGCCTCGCGCAGCAGAACGTCGAGACCTTCAAGGAGTTCAAGGTCAAGAAGGTCGTCTCGACCTGCGCCCACTGCTTCAACACGCTCAAGAACGAGTACAAGGACTTCGGCGTCGAGCTCGAGGTCGTGCACCACACCCAGCTGCTCAACCGCCTCGTGCGCGAGGGCAAGCTGACGCCGGTCAAGGACGGTGAGGGCGCGCACAAGCGCTCGATCACCTACCACGACCCCTGCTACATCGGCCGCCACAACGGCGTCTACACGCCGCCCCGCGAGCTGCTCCAGGTGCTGCCCGGCGCTGAGTTCGTGGAGATGGAGCGCAACTCCGAGCGGTCCTTCTGCTGCGGCGCCGGCGGCGCGCGCATGTGGATGGAGGAGAACCTCGGCGAGCGGATCAACGTCAACCGCACCAAGGAGGCCGTCGGCACCGGCGCCGACCAGATCGCCGTCGGCTGCCCCTTCTGCCGCGTGATGCTCTCCGACGGGCTGACCGCCGAGCAGGCGAAGGGCGAGGCCCGCGAGGAGGTCGAGGTCCTCGACGTCGCGCAGATGCTGCTCGCATCGGTGAAGGGCGAGGTCGCCACCAAGGTGAAGCCGGGGGCCGCACCTGCTGCCGCCCCGGCCGCCGCCACGAAAACGAAGGACCCCGAGCCGGCAGCGACCGAGGACACCCCCACCGAGGACACCCCCACCGAGGACACCGTCACCGAGACGGCCGATGCCGGACCGGCTGCCAAGGCCAGCGGTGGGTCGTCGCTCTTCGACACCCCCACCGAGGAGCCGGAGACCGCCGCCGAGGACAAGAGCGTCGAGGAGGAGGCGCAGGCCGCGAAGCCCGCCTCGTCCGGTGGTTCGCTCTTCGACGTCGGCGAACCGGAGACCGAGCCTGCGAGCGAGCCCGCGGCGAAGGAAGAGCCGAAGGCGGAGCCCACAAAGGACGAGAAGCCCGCCTCGTCGGGCGGGTCGCTCTTCGACATCTCCGCCGACGAACCTGCCGCCGAGGAGGCGAAGTCCGAGCCGGTCGAGGCACCCGCACCCGAGGCCAAGACCGAGGCCGAGGACAAGACCGAGGCGAAGCCCGCTGCGGACCTGGGCTCGGGCGGTTCGCTCTTCGACATCGCCGCCGACGAACCTGCCGCGGAGGAAGCCGAGCCGGAGCCCGAGCCGGAGGACAAGGCCGAGCCCGAAGCGGAGCCGGAGCCCGAAGCGGAGCCGGAGCCCGAGGCGAAGGAAGAGCCGAAGGAGGAGCCGAAGGACGCACCCGCTGCCGCGGCGACCCCGTCGACCGAGATCCCCGAGGGCGGCTCCCTGTTCGACATCGCCGCGCCCGAGCCCGCTCCGGCGGCCGAGCCCGTCGAGACTCCCGCCGCCGACGAGGACCCGGAGCCCGAGGCGGCTGCCGACGAGCCCGAGCCTGAGCCTGAGGCGAAGGAGGAGTCGGAGACCGCACCCGCTGCCGCGGCGACGCCGTCGACCGAGATCCCCGAGGGCGGCTCCCTCTTCGACATCGCCGCACCCGAGCCGGCTCCGGCGGCCGAGCCCGTCGAGACTCCCGCCGCCGACGAGGAGCCGGAGCCCGAGGCAGCTGCCGACCAGCCCGAGCCCGAACCGGAGGACAAGGCCGAGCCGGAGGCTGAGCCGGCGCCCGAGCCGGAGCCCGTCGACTCCGGGAAGCCCGATCCGGCTGCCCTGAGTGCCGCGGCCACCGCGGCTGCGAGTGACGAGCCCGCCGCCGCACCGGAGCCGGAGCCCGAGCCGGAGCCCGAGGCAGAGCCTGCCGAGGAGCCGGAGGCGAAGAAGGAGCAGCCGCAGGCCGGCGGCGACGCCCACCAGCCGAAGACCGACGTGGACATCCACGAGACCGGATCGCTCTTCGACATCTGATCGACCGGACGGGTCGTGCGCGCAGGCGCACGACCCGTTCGTCGTTCTCACCATCCGGTCCTAGCGTTGGCTCCGAACAGGAGACGACATGGATCCTCGCGAGTACCTCGACGCGCGGTGGTACGCGCTGCTGCGTGCCGCCGACGACCTCGGCGTGCCGGAGGACGAGGCCCCGGTCCTGGTCCACCAGGTGCTGGAGGCCAACCGGCGCCGGATCCGCCGGGCCGAGGACCCCGATCCGGTGGTGCTCGAGGCGTTGCGCGTCGCAGCTCTCGGACCACCCGCGGACAGCCCACGCGCCCGGTGGCCCTGGCTGGTGGCCGCGGCAGCAGTGGTCGCGATCGCCGTCGGGGTGGCCGCGGTCGTGATGGCACCCGACGACGAGCAGCCCGCCGACCTGCTGCGGGCCGACCAGGTGCCCTCGCTGTTCGGGTACGACGGCACCACTGCCCGCGCCATGCTCGATGCCCGCGGGCTGAAGGTGAAGCTCGAGCCGTTCCGTGCGTGCGAGATCCAGGACCGTGTCATCGCCAGCGACCCACCGACCGGAGCGACGTACGCCCCCGGGGACGCGATCACGGTCTACACGTCCATCCCGGCGGACGTCTCCTGCCTCAGCGACTACGGGGACATCGAGGACTCGTGGGCGTTCGTGGACTTCCTCAACGGGCGCGGTCCGGCGCCGTCGTTCTCATCCGAGGTCGTCGTCCGCGTCGGCGACGGATCGGGGACCTCGCTGTCCGGCGCGGACGACCTGTCGCAGTGGGCCGACACGGGCGTCCCGGCGCAGGTGCGCAAGGCCACCGACCGGGTGGCTCTGGTGGGCGAGCACCCGCTCACCTACGCGATGCCCGTCCTGTCGGTCGGCCGCGGCGGGACGGACTGCGGGAGGCCGGCAGCGCCCGCGGCGGGTGCCGACGCGCTGTCGTTCACGATCGCCGCGCCGGCCGGCCGGACCAGCTGCCCGCTTCGGGTCGACCTGGTCCGGCACGGTGACGTCATCGACGCCGTGACGCTCTACCCGTCGCTGTCCTGACCCGTCGAGGTCTCGGGGGGCACGATCACCGGACGCACACGCGCCCAGATGAGGAACCCCGCTCCGATCGCGAGCATGACCAGTCCGGCCCAGAGGTTGGCGTTCACGTCGCCGGTCTTGTCGCCCTCCTCGTCGCCGAAGATCCCCATGACGGTGAGGACGACGCCGTACAGCCCGATGAGCCCACCGATGATGTTGCGGATGTCGAAGGCACCTGCGGTGTGTTGGTTCCGTGGCATGTCAGCCTCCTCAGAAGAGCACGTTCAAGATGACGACCATGACCAGCGCCACGACGGCGAGAGGGATGGTTCGTTGGTACCACGGACGGCTGGCCTCGTTCGGGTCGACCAGGTCCTCGCGCGGCGTCTCCGAGTAGACGAGCCCGCGGAGCTCGGCGTACGGCTTCGGTCGGGTCACCATCGAGACGAGCACGCTGAGCACGACGTCGACGACGAAGGCAGCACCGGCCGCGACGAACGATGCACCCTGACCGCTGATCCCGATCCAACCCTGGCTCAGCGAGCCGAGCGCGTCCTCGCTGGCGACACCGACGACGACAGCAGCGACGGTTCCGGCCACCAGACCCACCCAACCTGCGGTCGGCGTCATCCGCTTCCAGAACATGCCGACGATGAACGTGGCGAACAGCGGCGCGTTGAAGAACCCGAACAGGGTCTGCAGGTAGGTCATGATGTTGGAGTAGTTGGACGCGAGCGTCGCGGTGAAGATGGCGATGACCACCGCGGCGACCGTCGCGATGCGGCCGACGACGAGGTAGTAGTTGTCGCTGCGCTCCTTGACGATGTAGCGCTGCCAGAGGTCATAGCTCCACACCGTGTTGAACGCCGAGATGTTGGCCGCCATGCCGGCCATGAAGGCCGCCAGCAGACCGGTGATCGCCACCCCGAGCAGACCGTTGGGCAGCACGTCACGCATCAGGTAGAGCAACGAGTCGTTGTAGGTGACCCCGTCGCCCGATGACCCTCCTGGGACGGAAGCACCGGTCTTCACCTGAGCGATCTCGGTGACCATGACGGCGGCGATCATGCCGGGCACGATCGTGATGAAGGGGACGAACATCTTCGGGAAGGCGCCGATGATCGGCGTCTTGCGCGCCGAGGAGATCGAGTCCGAGGCCATCGCTCGCTGGACCTCGACGAAGTTCGTGGTCCAGTAGCCGAAGGAGAGCACGAAGCCGAGGCCGAACACGATGCCGACGATCGACCAGAAGTCGGAGGTGAAGCCGGTCAACGCGTTGCCGGGCCACGAGTTGAGCTGCTCGGCGGCCGGCGCGATCGTGTCGGGGTTCTTGTCGGCGGCGTCCGTGATCCCGTTGGTCAGGCCGTCCCATCCACCGATGCGGTGGAGGCCGATCAGGGTCAGCGGGAGCAGGGCGGCGACGATCACGAAGAACTGCAGGACCTCGTTGTAGATCGCGGCGCTCAAGCCACCGAGGGTGATGTAGGAGAGCACGATGATCGCCGCGACGATCAGCGCCACCCACAGCGGCCAGCCCAGCAGCGCGTGCACGATGCTGCCGAGCAGGAAGAGGTTGATGCCGGCGATCAGGAGCTGGGCGACCGCGAAGGAGATCGCGTTGACCAGGTGTGCGCCGGTGCCGAACCGCTTGAACATGAACTCGGGGACCGAGCGCACCTTCGAGCCGTAGTAGAAGGGCATCATCACGACGCCGAGGAAGAGCATCGCCGGGATCGCCCCGACCCAGAAGTAGTGCACGGTCGGGATGCCGAACTGCGCACCGTTGGCCGACATGCCCATGATCTCGACGGCGCCGAGGTTGGCCGAGATGAAGGCCAGGCCGGTCACCCACGCGGGCAGCGATCTGCCGGAGAGGAAGAAGTCGAGGGAGTCGGAGACCTGCCGTCGAGCCAGGACTCCGATCCCGAGGACGACAGCGAAATACATCAGGATGATCAGGTAGTCGACGAAGTGAGCATCGATGATCGTGCTCGCGAGAACTGTCGGACTCGACATCTAGTGCGCCTCTCATGCACCGATCCGGTGGCGTGGCCCGGATGCACCATCGGTGTTCGTGCCCCGTTGTGATCCACAACAAACACCCTCGATCGAGCGTGATGTCAGAACGTGCTTGACGTGATGTCACGATGATGTCATCGTGGTGCACATGGACATCACGCCGTACGTCGAGAGCCTCCGCCGCGACCTGGTCGCGGCAGCGGAGGCCGCGGGACCCGAGGCCAAGGAGGTCACCGAGCGACTCGGCTACGCGCTCGACCCGGCGGCCCGCCTGGCCCTGATGGAGGCGGTCTCCCAGGCCGCGGCCGAGATCACCGCCGAGATGCCGTCCGGCGGCGTCGACGTCCGGCTCAACGGCCGCGAGCTCGAGTTCGCGGTCCACACCGCCCCCCTCGCCCCCGAGCCGGCGGCTCAGGCGGGCCCACCGCCCGCGGACGAGACCGACGACGACGGCAACGTCGCCCGGATCACCCTCCGCATCCCCGAGTCGGTCAAGGCCCGGGCCGAGGAGCTGGCGAACCGGTCCGGGCACTCGCTCAACACCTGGCTGGTCAACCTGGTGCGCGCCGCGACCCGCGGTGACTCGGCGATCAACGTCGACATCGACCTGTCCAGCATCCCGTTCTTCGGCGGCAACGACCCGTTCCCGTCCGGCGGCCCCAAGCGCGGCAGCAAGCGGATGACCGGCTGGGTCTGACCCGACCCCGCCCCACGTACGGCACACGGGACCGGCACCGGCCGGCCCCGCGGACGACCACACCCTCACACCGGAGCGCAGAGATGACGACCCACCACTTCGAGACCCACCGTCCCGTCCACCTCTTCACCGAGATCGGCAAGGGCTCGGTCGCAGTCACGGCGACCGACACCACCGAGTCGCGCGTCGACATCGCCGGCCGCGACGCCGAGCAGGTCTCGGTCCTCCAGTCCGGAGACCAGATCACCGTCGTCGCACCGCGGCACCGGGGCGGCTTCCTGGGAGGCGACAGCCGCCTCGACGTGACCATCACGGTCCCCACCGGCAGCGACGTCACCATCAAGACCGGGAGCGCGGACATCTCCGTCACCGGCAGCGTCAACGGCGGCCGTCTCAAGAGCGGATCGGGCAACGTCACGCTCGACACGGTGACGGCACCCGCGACCGTGGAGACCGGGTCCGGCGACATCACGGTCGAGGCGGCGATCGCCGATCTCCGGGTCAAGAGCGGGTCCGGCGACGTCGAGATCGGTCAGGCCGACGCCACGATGGCCGCCTCGACCGGGTCAGGCGACGTCAAGATCGGCGCCGCTCAGGGCGCCACCGTGATCAAGACCGGCTCCGGCGACGTCGAGATCGTCCGCTCGGCCCACGACGTCTCGATGACCACGGGCAGCGGCGACCTGGTCGTCCGGTCCGTGCAGCGCGGTCGGCTCACCTTCAAGGGAGCCTCCAGCGACGTGCGGGTCGGCGTACCCGCCGGCACCCCCGTCTGGACCGACATCACCACCGTCGCCGGCGACGTCCGCTCGTCACTGGTCGGCGTCGGAGAGCCCGCAGCCGGCGCCGACCACGTCGAGGTCCGCGCCCGCACCGTGAGCGGCGACATCGTCCTCAGCCAGGTCTGACCCCCACCACCAGCCAAGGAGAACTGCCATGGACTACACCAGCGCGATGCTCGAGGCCGAGATCAACCGACAGCTGCTCGCCGAGCGCGCGGCGCGCGCCTCGGTCCCCAAGATCCCCGCCACCGCCCACCGGCACCTGCTGGCGCAGCGGCTGCGCCGGATCGCCGACCGGATCGACACCTAGGACCGGCTAGGCCATCGAGACACCGCGGCGCCAGTAGCCCATGAAGGCGACCTGGCGGCGGTCCATCTCGAGCTGCTTGACCAGGGCGCGGCGCAACCCGGTCACGACGGCCGACTCCCCCGCGATCCACGCGTAGACGTCGTCGAGGTCGTGACCCACCACGCTGATCGCGGAGTCCACGTCCTCGCCGGAGGAGGAGTACGTCGGGGTCTCCCACAGGTCGGGGTCGACCTCGTCGACATCCACCGCGGACACGAACGGCGCCCCGAGGTGGTCGAGCACGGCGGCGTGCAGGCGGCTCCCGTGGGGCTCGCCGTCACGGGGCAGCCACACCACCTCGACCCCTTCCGGGTGCTGGACGGTCAGGACGTCCGCACCGACCGGCACCTCCAGGAACGCCGCCCCCCGTGCGGTGGCCGGCAGCTGCTCGAGCACCGCGCAGATCGCAGGGACCGCGGTCTCGTCACCCGCGAGCAGCAGCCGGTTCGCCGTACCCGGCCGGAACTCGATGCCGCCGTACTCGTGGCCGCGGCGGGGCGCGAGCACCACCAGCCGGTCACCCTCGCGCGCACGAGCGGCCCAGGCGCAGCCGGGACCGACGTCCCCGTGGTCGTCGGGGTGCACGACGATGTCGACGACCAGCCGGGTCTCCACACCCTCGCCGACGACGCCGCGGACCGTGTAGGTGCGCATGTGACCGCGCTCGTCCTCGGGCCGGGACTGCCAGGACTCCCACCACGACTCGTCGACGCCGTCGAAGGACGGCGGCGGACCGCCGGGCACGCCCGGGAAGACCAGCTTGATGCGCTGGTCGTACGTCGGACCCTCGACGCCGAACTCGGCGAGACACGCTCCGCCGAGCTCGAACCGGACGAAGGACGGCGACAGCCGGTCGACGCGCACCACCTCGACGGTGTCGAGGATCAGCGGCAGCGCACTCTGGGTCGTGGTCACGAAGTTAGGTTAGCCTAACCTCGTGAGGATCTAGATCTGGGTGCGGTGGAAGTTCTGGAACGAGCGCGACGGGGTCGGCCCGCGCTGACCCTGGTAGCGCGACCCGTACTTCTCCGAGCCGTAGGGGTGCTCGCTCGGCGAGGTCAGCTGGAAGAAGCAGAACTGGCCGATCTTCATGCCGGGGTAGAGCTTGATCGGCAGCGTCGCGACGTTGGCGAGCTCGAGCGTCACGTGGCCGGAGAAGCCCGGGTCCACGAAGCCTGCGGTCGCGTGGGTGAGCAGGCCCAGCCGCCCCAGCGACGACTTGCCCTCGACCCGCGCGGCGATGTCGTCGGGCAGCGACACGACCTCGTACGTCGACCCCAGCACGAACTCACCCGGGTGCAGGATGAAAGGCTCGTCACCGTCCGGCTCGACCTCGCGGGTCAGGTCGGACTGGTCGGCCGCCGGGTCGATGTGGGGGTACCGGTGGTTCTCGAAGACCCGGAAGAACCGGTCGAGACGCACGTCGATGGACGACGGCTGCAGCATCGCCGGATCCCAGGGGTCCATCGCGATGCGGCCGGCGTCGATCTGGGTCAGGATGTCGCGGTCTGACAGCAGCACGCGGTCAACCTACCGGGCCTGCCCCGGCCGCGGTGGGCCTTGGACCGACCGTGAGAATGGGCCGGTGAGCTTCCACCGGTACGTCGCGCTGGGCGACTCCTTCACCGAGGGCGTCGGCGACCCCGACCCGGACCGACCCAACGGCCTGCGCGGCTGGGCCGACCGCGTCGCCGAGGTCCTGGGCTCGACCAGCGACGACTTCGGCTACGCCAACCTGGCGATCCGCGGACGCAAGCTCGGCCCGATCCTCGACGAGCAGCTCGAGCCGGCCCTCGCCCTCGCGCCCGACCTGATCACGATCTACGCCGGCGCCAACGACATCCTCCGGCCCAAGGTCGACATCGACGCCCTGGCCGAGAGGTACGACGTCGCGCTCGGTCGCCTCGCCGACACCGGCGCCCGGCTGCTCGTCTTCACGGCGTTCGACCCGGGCGGCTCGGCGATCTACCGGCCCCTGCGCGGCCGGTTCGCCCTCTACAACGAGTTCGTCCGCGACAGCGCCGCCCGGCACGGCGCGAGCGTGGTCGACTTCTGGAAGCTGCGGGAGTACCGCGACTGGCGCTACTGGGACCCGGACCGGATGCACATGGGACCCGCCGGTCACCAGCGGATGGCGACCGAGGTGCTCGATGTCCTCGGCGTCGAGCACGACCTCCGACCACTGCCGCTGGTCGACCGCCCTGTCCCGACCGGAGCGGAACGGCGCCGCGAGAACCTCACCTGGGCACGCGAGATGGCCCTCCCCTGGGTGCACCGCCGGCTGACCGGCCGCTCGTCCGGCGACGGCCTCGACCCGAGGTACCCGACGCTCGGCCGGCTCGACTAGGATCTCCGCGATCCCTGCGGATGTAGCTCAGCTGGTAGAGCGCGACCTTCCCAAGGTCGATGTCGCGAGTTCGAATCTCGTCATCCGCTCCAGTTCCCCCGAAGTCGCACTCACCCGAGCGCGACGCTCGGCCCAACGTCGATGTCGCGAGTTCGAATCTCGTCATCCGCTCCAATGCTCCTGACAGCCCCTAGCCACGATGGCTAGGGGCTTCGTCGTTCACAGTCCAGACAAGGTCACAAATCTGTTACGTGTGTGGCTGGTGCTTCGCTTGACTATGCGAGTGACGATTGTGGACAGTGGAGTGACTCTTCCCCACGTCTCGAGGTTTCTGGCATGTCTCGTCCCCGTCCACGCACCATCGCGATCGGCGCGGCGCTGGTCCTGATGCTCGCCGCCATCCCGTTCATCCCCCGCGGGGATGACGACGAGGGCGCGATCCGACCCTCGGACGGGTCCAAGGCGGACGCCTACCGGCCGGCACTGACCGCCGGGATCTCGAAGGTCACCCCGGCCATGCAGGCCGAGATCGACCGAGTCGTCAGCGAGGGGCGCGCGGTCGGCCGGATCGGCAGCAAGGCCTCGGCGGTCGACCTCGCCGACCAGCTGGTCCGGTGCGCCGACTTCGACGGCCAGCGCTACTGCCTCGGCACCGGCTGGACCGACGCCACCCAGGCGCAGGTCCGCGAGCGGATGACCCGGGCCGCCCGGGTCGCCGAGCGCTCCGGTTCGACGCGCATCAACACCGGCGACCTCGGCCCGGCCGCCCTCCTCGAGCACGCAGCCCGGATGAACCCCGCCGCCCGCGCCAAGGCCGAGCGCGCCGAGCTCGAGATGGCAGCGCAGTCCGTGGCCAAGGTCTGGCTGCTCCGCCACCAGATCCAGGGCGTGCCGCTCCCCGCCGACTTCCTCGCCACCCACCCCGAGGCCCGGGTGCCGGTCGCCACCACGACGCGACTGAAGCCGAAGGCCACCGCGACGGCATCGGCGACCCCCACCAAGTCCCCGACCAAGTCCCCGACGAAGAGCCCCAGCAAGAGCCCCACCGCGACGCCGACGAAGAGCCCGACCAAGGCGCCGAGCGCGACCCCGACGGCCAGCGGCACGCCGACCACCGTGTCCCCGCCGGTGAAGACCCGCGCGGACTACCCGAAGAAGTTCGCCATCCTCGACAAGACCCACGTCGCCGAGCAGACCCGCACCTACTGGTGCGGCCCGACCTCGATGCAGATGATCGCGTGGGGCTGGCAGGGCACGGCCAAGAGCCAGGACCACTGGGCAGCGAAGCTGCACACCACGTCTGCCGGCACCGGCATCACGGACATGGTCCGCGTCGTCAACCAGAGCACCGGGTGGGACGACAAGGACCACGCCGGTCCCTACGTGACCCTCGACATCGGGGACTGGAAGTTCAAGCAGTGGATGTTGCTGATGATGCGTCACATCTACGACTACAAGGCGCCGGTCGTCCTCCACCCGGTCCTGCTCAAGCGCTTCTACCCCTACCTCGACGACGACGCCTCCGGGCACTACCAGGTCGGTCGCGGCTACGACAAGAACGGCAAGGGACCGACGACGCTGAGCTACTTCGAGCCGTGGAACCAGCAGCGGTTCGACCCCTCGGAGCCCTACATCGCCCGCGTCCAGTGGCGCCAGGCCTACAAGAGCTACCGCGGCAACGAGGCTCACTTCCAGCACAACGTCGGCGTCTGATGCGCGTACGCCGCCTCGCGCCGTACGCCGTGGCCGCGTCGCTCGCCCTCGTGCTGGGCGCGTGCGGCAGCGACGCCCCGCAGGCCGAGCCCACGCCGACCCCGTCGCCGAGCCCGACCGCGGCATCGTCGACCCCCTCGGCTCCGGCGACCTCGGCGACCGCCACGCCGTCCGAGTCGACGACCCCGAGCGGCGGCACGTCCGACCAGCCCGCCCCGCTCACGCCGGAGACGTCCCCGCTCGACTGGACGCCGGTCCCCGGCCCGACCGCCAAGACGGTGACGACCTCCGGCAACGGCTGGACCCTCACGGTCAGCGGCGGCGCGGCGTCGCTCGACGGGCCGAGCGGATCGAGCGGCTTCGCGACCAGCGGCCGCAAGGTCTCCGACGCGCTGATCGACGACGACTACGCCGTCGTCGTGCTCCAGGACCGCGCCGAGCAGAAGCCCGCGATCGCCCGCGTCACGGACCTCGCGACCGGGAAGAGCTTCGCGATCGACGGACGCTCCGACGTGCCCACGACCAACGGCGGCACGTGGTCGCTCGGCGAGGGTCGGCTCATCCATGCGACCGTCGCCGACGGCAAGTACTGCACCGCGACCGTCGACCTCGCGACCCAGAAGTCGACCCTGGGCTGGTGTGCGCCGGCGCGCAGCGGCTTCAACGGCGCCCACGTCACGCCCGCCGGAGACTCGGTGCTCACCTTCGACGACTCGCGCCCGTCGTGCCGCACGGTGGTGACCCTCGACGGCACGACCACGACACCGTTCACGGGAGTGCCCGACTGCACCGCGTGGGACGGCCTGCTCATCGACGACGGAGCGGTCTGGTCGGTGGTCCCGAAGGAGCAGGCGATCGAGCGCGCGCACTTCTACGCACGCGCCGGCGACGGCTACTACGACCTCGGGCCCGGTACGTCGGGCTCGCTGACGTGGTGCGCCGGCGCGTCGTACTTCGTGCGGGACCCGCAGCGCCAGGGCGACCCTGCCGCGCTGATGCGCTGGACCCCGGCCGACGGCCTGACGGTCGCCTACGAGTCCCCGTCCGGTCAGGCGTTCCTCGCCGAACCGCGCTGCGGCGGAGGCGCGATCACGGTCAGCGCCTTCACCTCAAAGGGTGACAAACAGGTGACAGCCGCACTCTCCTGAGCACAACCCGTCACTCCTGCCGCAGTGCTGCGTTGGACCTGAGAGGAGCCGGAACACGGGGATCCGGCTCCCTCCGCGGGGCGGCGGTGTTGCAGCGGGCGCCGCCGCCTCGCCCCGCAGCCCCTCGTAGGCTGATCGGGTGACTGACGGCTTCGCCGGGTTCCCCGTCGCGGGACTCGACTTCTACGACGACCTCGAGGTCGACAACACCAAGGCGTTCTGGGAGAAGCACAAGCAGGTCTACGCCGAGGCCGTGAAGGCGCCGATGACGGCCCTCTGCTCGGCGCTCGAGCCCGAGTTCGGCGCCGGGAAGATCTTCCGCCCCTACCGCGACGTCCGCTTCGCGAAGGACAAGACGCCGTACAAGACCCACCAGGGCGCGTTCGTCCGCGTCGGTGAGGCGACCGGTTGGTACGTCGAGCTGTCACCGCGCGGGGTGCGCACGGGCGCCGGCTTCTACGAGGCGAGCGGGCCGCGCCTTGCGGCGTTCCGCGAGGCCGTCGCCCACGATCGGTTCGGACCCGAGCTCGAGAAGATCCTGAAGGCGGTGCAGCGAAAGGGTTTCGAGATCGGTGGCGACCGGCTCAAGACCACGCCGCGGGGGTACGACGCGGACCACCCGCGGATCGAGCTGCTGCGCCACAAGTCGCTGGTCGCCGGTCACCAGATCGGCTTCGAGCCGGTGATCCACACGCCCGAGGTGCTCGACATCGTCCGCGACGACTGGCGTGCCCTGCGACCGCTCGTCGAGTGGGTCGCCGCACACACGACCGTCTGAGCGGCTACCCGTCGCGCAGCACCCGCGCGACGAACGTGCCGACGTTGCCGACGAGCCGGTCGATCCGCTGCTCGGTCGTCAGCGTCTCCTGCAGGACGGGGCTCGACGCCGACAGCTTGCCGCGCACGTAGAGCGAGCAGGCCAGGTCGGCGCACATGGGCGTCCCGACCGAGTGGCCGTGCTGGCCCGCCTTCCCGGCGCGCGGCGCGACCATCAGCGCGACCCCGCCAGAGCGCACCGTCATGCAGAGCGAGCACATCGACGCCCGACGCCCGACACCGACGCCCGGGGCACGCAGGACGATCCCGCACGGGCGGCCGTCGTGCTCGGCGACGAGGTAGCCGCGCGCCGGCGCCTGCGGGTCGCGCCACCCGAGGTAGTCCAGGTCCGACCAGGCCGTCTCACCCAGGTCGCGCGGCAGGTTCAGCCGCTTCGCCTCGCCCTTCGAGCAGTTGACGAAGGAGGCGCGGATCTCGGTGTCGGTCAGGGGTTCCACGTGCACCGACGGTACGGTTCCTATAGGCTTTAGGCAAATCCCTATGGCACCAAGGAGCCCCGTGCCCCGAGCAGGACTCACGACCGACCGGGTGGTCCGCGCCGCGGCCGATCTCGCCGACGAGGACGGCCTCGGCGCCGTCACGCTCTCGGCGGTCGCGCGCAGCTTCGACGTGAAGGTCGCCAGCCTCTACTCCCACGTCGCCGGCTCCGCCGACCTCCGCGAGGGCATCGCCGCGCTCGCGCTCACCGAGCTCGCCGACCTCGCCGCCGAGTCGCTCGCCGGGCGCTCCGGCAAGGAGGCCCTCGTCGCGTTCGCGGCCACCTACCGCGACTACGCGCGAGCCCATCCGGGGCGGTACGCCGCCACCCGGGTCCCGTTGTCCGCGGACTCCCCCGCCGTCGAAGCGGGTCGTCGGCACGCCGCGCTGACGCGTTCGATCCTGCGCGGGTACGCGCTCGACGAGACCGACACCGTGCACGCCGTACGCCTGCTCGGCAGTGTCTTCCACGGCTTCGCCGACCTGGAGCTCAGCGGCAGCTTCGACCACAGCCCACCCGCCGCGGCCGAGAGCTGGTCGCGGATCCTCGACGCGCTCGACGCGACCCTGCGGCAGTGGCCGGCCGCGACGGTCACGGCTTCGTGAAGCTCGCCATCGTCCGCTCGGGCTCCCAGAAGGCCTTCATCGACGCGACCCGGCCGTCGTCGTGCACGACGTACACCATGATCAGGTCGGTCACGGTGTAGCTCCCGTCGGGGAACGACGTCTTGATCCGGCCGATGTTGGCGCACGTGTTGCTGCCGGGGTTGGCGAAGGACTCGTAGATCTCGAACTCGAACTTCTCGATCGGCGCGATCGCCAGGTTCCAGAACGCCGAGATGCCGTCGTGCCCGCGATGGCCGTTGCCGTCGGGGTCGAACATCGACGGACCGACCGGGTCCTCGAGGACCGCGTCCTCGGCGTAGACCGTGAGCCACTCGGCGAGGTCGCCCTTGGCGACGGCCGAGTAGGACCGCTGGGAGGCGGTCCGCGCCGGGTGCTCGTCGTTCGCAGCCGTCCAGGTGATGGCGTCGGAGGTGATCATGACCGCATCCTAGGCGCGGAACTGGAACACGTTCTACCCCTCGGCCGTCATGCGTCGTTCACCGGCCGTCCGCACGGGGCTGCGACCGTGCGGTCATGGGACGACGCAAGGCCTACCTGCACATCGGCCTCCCCCGCACCGGAGGCGCCTTCCTCGACTCGGCCCTGGCCGAGCACGCCGACACCCTCGAGGAGCTCGGCATCCGGCACCCGGCGATCTCCGCGGAGGAGATGTTCCGGGCCGCCATCGAGATCCGCCGCGACCACGAGGCGTGGGGCTACCAGCGGCGCGAGGTCGAGGGCGCGTGGGCCGAGATCTGCCGCCAAGCCCACAGGGGCAAGGGTGACGTGGTCTTCAGCCACGAGCTGCTCGCCGCCTGCACACCGCCGCAGATCGACCTGCTGCTCGACACCCTCTCCGGTTTCGAGGTGCACGTCGTCGTGACCGCACGCGACCTCGGCAGCCAGCTCGTCGCCGCCTGGGCGGGCTCGGTCGAGGCCGGCCGGTCGGCGTCGTTCGCGAAGTTCCGCAAGCGGGTGATGGACCCTGCCCGCGCGCACGACCAGGCGCAGCGGTTCTGGGCCGGTCAGGACCTCGTCGACGTGCTGGCCCGCTGGGCCCACGCCGTACGCCGACCTCAGCGGGTGCACGTGATCGTGGTGTCGGCCGACGACCCGGACCCGCACGAGACGGCGTGGACCGCCTTCGGCGAGATCGTGGGCTTCGACGCGACCCGCTTGCCGCTCACGAGCGCGGCCGCCGCGGGACCGGACACCACCGGCATCGCCGTGCTGCGCAGCGTCAACCGCGCGGTCGACGGCCGGCTCGACACCCGCACCCAGCGGACCGTCGTGCGTCGCTACCTCTCGGAGGGTGCGACCGTCCAGGACGTCGGCCGACCGGCGACGCCGGCGGACCTCCACGACGAGCTGCTCGAGATCGGAGAGCGCTGGCGCAAGCAGCTCGCCGAGGGCGGGTACGACGTCCGGGGCGACACCACCGCACTGCTGCCGGGCCCTCCGGACCCGGGGGCGAGCCTGCCTGACGACGTCCCGCTCGACGAGCGTCTCTCGGTGACGACCGACGTGCTGGCCGACGTGCTCGTCGAGGTCGCGCGGCTGCGTGAGCACAACGAGGCGCTGCAGTCGCGCAACGCCAAGCTGGAGAAGAAGCGCAAGAAGCTCAAGCGCCGGCTGGCCGAGAGCCGGTGACGGTTAGTGCGGCTGCCAGGCGTCTTCGCTGGCGGTGCGCGACGTCACGGCGTCCGGCAGCGCACCGTCGGCGAGCTGCTGGATCGAGACCTGCTCGAAGACGTCGCGCAGCGAGTAGCGCGCCGCGATCCAGACGTGCTGGAGGACGTCGGCGGTCTCGTTGTAGGTGACGGCCTCAGGCCGCAGGCCGTAGACGGAGACCAGGGGCCCGTCGACGGCGCGGATGACGTCGGCGACCGAGACCTCGGTGGCCGGACGACCCATCCGCCACCCGCCGGACTGACCCCGCTGCGACATCACCACGCCGGCCCGACGGAGGTCGGCCAGGATCGCCTGCAGGAACCCGTGCGGGATCTCCTGGCGCCGACCGAGCTCCTCCGCGCTCACCGCGCGACCGTCCTCGCGCGACGCCATCTCGATCAGCGCACGCAGGGCGTAGTCGGACTTGGCGGAAACTCGCATGCGTCCAGTGTGTCAGATGTGTTGACTTGTTCAGTCGACCTTCACGCCTTGCGGGCGTCGCGCGTCAGCTCGCCAGGTGCGCCCGGACCCGGTCCTGCGGCCGGCCGACACCCCCCTCGCGCTCGGCCTGCTCGAGCTTGATCGCGTAGGCGACCCACAGCACCCAGAGCGTGAAGACCATCGACGCGAGCAGTGCGACGGTCATGCCGGGGACGTCGGCGACCTCGGCGAGGGTCTTGAGGTTGGTCAGCACGATCACGCCGCCGGCCGCCACACCGAGGACCCGGGGCGGCATGAAGCGGACCAGCGTCGCGGCGATCGGCGCGGCGACCACGCCGCCGACCAGCAGTGCCGCGGCGAAGGCCCAGTCGATGCCCTGGCTGCCGAGCGCGGTCAGGAAACCCAGCGAGGCACCGATGGTCACGACGAACTCGGCGGTGTCGACCGAGCCGACGACCTTGCGCGGCTCGAGGCGCCCCGAGGACAGCATCGTGGTGGTGCCGACCGGACCCCAGCCACCGCCGCCGACCGCGTCCAGCGTGCCGGCGACGAACCCCATCGGCGCGAGGAACCGGGCCGAGGGTCGCGTCTGGAAGCGGAGCTTCCGCAGCGTGAGGAACCGCCAGGTCACGTAGACCCCGAGGCCGAGGAGGATCGCGGCCACCACCGGTCGCGAGACGGCGACGTCGAGGTGGACCAGCAACGTCGCCCCGGCGAAGGCCCCGACGAAGCCGGGCGCCGCGAGGATGCCGACGGTGCGCCAGTCGACGTTGCCGAGCGCCTGGTGCGAGATGCCCGAGACCAGGGAGGTCCCGATCTCGGAGAAGTGGATCGCGGCTGACGCGGCCGCCGGCCCGAGCCCGCCGGCCACGAGCAGGGTGGCCGAGGTGACGCCGTAGCCCATCCCGAGCGATCCGTCGACGAGCTGGGCGGCCAGACCGACCAGGGCGAGGAGCACGAGCTTGCGCATGGGGAAGCCTTCTGTCGATAAACTCTAGTGACTTGATAGTCAATCGAGATCGTGATGCTGTCAACCCCGTCTTGCTGGGTTACCGGTCGGTACGTATCATGAAGTTACCGACCAGTACGCAACGCGAAGGTGGGGCTGTGAGCCACTACAAGAGCAACATCCGCGACATCGAGTTCAACCTCTTCGAGGTCCTCGGGCGCGACGAGATCCTCGGCACCGGCCCGTTCAGCGAGGTCGACGGCGAGACCGCCCGCTCGATCCTCGCCGAGGTCGACCGCCTGGCCCGCGAGGACCTGGCCGAGTCGTTCGTCGACTCCGACCGGAACCCGCCCGTCTTCGACCCGAAGACCAACACCGCGCCCGTGCCGGCCGCCTTCAAGAAGAGCTACCAGGCCTGGATGGACGCCGAGTACTGGCGCCTCACCACCATGGCCGAGCTCGGCGGCACCCCGGCCCCGTCCAGCTTCTGCTGGGCGATGGGCGAGCTCGTCCTCGGCGCCAACCCCGCCATCTGGATGTACGGCGCCGCGCCGATGTTCGCGGGCGTGGTCCAGCGCAACGGCAACGAGCGTGACCAGAAGATCGCCCAGCTGATGGTCGACAAGGGCTGGGTCACCACGATGGTGCTGACCGAGCCCGACGCCGGGTCCGACGTCGGCGCCGGCCGCACCAAGGCCACGCTCAACGACGACGGCACCTGGAACATCGAGGGCGTCAAGCGCTTCATCACCTCGGCCGAGTCCGACCTGAGCGACAACATCATCCACATGGTGCTGGCCCGCCCGGTCGGCGTCGAGGGCGCCGGCGGTCCCGGCACCAAGGGCCTCTCCCTCTTCATCGTGCCGAAGTTCCACTTCGACGTGGAGACCGGCGAGCTGGGCGAGCGCAACGGCGCCTACGTGACCAACGTCGAGCACAAGATGGGCATCAAGGTCTCCAACACCTGCGAGGTCACCTTCGGCGACCCGTCGGTCGGCGGCGGCGAGCCCGCCGTCGGCTACCTCCTCGGCGAGGTCCACAACGGCATCGCACAGATGTTCCAGGTCATCGAGAACGCCCGGATGATGGTCGGCACCAAGGCCATCGCCACCCTCTCGACCGGCTACCTCAACGCGCTCGAGTTCGCCAAGGAGCGCGTCCAGGGCGCCGACCTCGCGCAGTCCGCCGACAAGACGGCACCGCGGGTCACGATCACCCACCACCCCGACGTACGCCGCTCGCTGATGACGCAGAAGTCGTTCGCCGAGGCGATGCGCGCCCTGGTGCTCTACACGGCGTCGTGGCAGGACAAGGTCCAGATCGCCGAGCACAACGGCGAGCGGGACGAGCTGGCCGAGAAGGTCAACGACCTGCTGCTCCCGATCGTGAAGGGCTACGGCTCGGAGCGCTCGTGGGTGCTGCTCGGCACCGAGTCGCTGCAGACCTTCGGTGGCTCCGGCTTCCTGCAGGAGTACCCCATCGAGCAGTACGTCCGCGACGCCAAGATCGACACCCTCTACGAGGGCACGACCGCGATCCAGGGCCAGGACTTCTTCTTCCGCAAGATCGTCAAGGACCAGGGCACCGCGCTCGGGCACCTCGCGGGCGAGATCTCGGCGTTCATCGAGAGCGAGGCCGGCAACGGTCGCCTCAAGAACGAGCGTGCGCTGCTCGCGACGGCCCTCGACGACGCCCAGGCGATCGTCGCGACGATGATCGAGACGCTCATGTCGTCGCAGGAGGACACCCGCAACATCTACAAGGTCGGCCTCAACACCAGCCGCCTGCTGATGGTCCTCGGTGACGTCGTCTGCTCGTGGCTGCTGCTGCGCCAGGCCGAGGTCGCCCTGGAGAAGCTCGGCGGCGACCCGGGCAAGGACAAGGCGTTCTACGAGGGCAAGGTC
The DNA here is from genome assembly GCF_040045055.1 of Nocardioides pollutisoli. Lineage (NCBI taxonomy): Bacteria > Bacillati > Actinomycetota > Actinomycetes > Propionibacteriales > Nocardioidaceae > Nocardioides > Nocardioides pollutisoli. The sequence goes on along the minus strand of NZ_JBDZDU010000001.1, from coordinate 2,047,596 downwards.
GCGGCCGCGCAGTTCTTCGCGCAGAACCTGCTGCCGAAGATCACCGCGGAGCGCGCTCTCGCCGAGTCGGTCGACCTGTCGATCATGGACCTCGACGAGTCCGCTTTCTGATCCACCGCTTGCCGAGTCGGCGCAGTGTCAGCCTGACACTGCGCCGACTCGGCATTTCGGGGCAGTTTCAGCGCGGACGGTGCCGGGCACAAGGTCGGCATGGGAATCGGAGTAGGCATCGTCCTGATCGTGCTCGGCCTGATCGGGATCACCGGAGCGGTCACGCTGCCGGACAGCATCTCGGACAACGTCGCTGGTGACACCCTGGGCTGGATCTTCCTGCTCGTGGGGATCCTGGCCATCGTGCTGTCCCTGGTGATCAACAAGCAGCGGCAGAAGGCGACGTACGTCGAGGAGCGACGCGTGCAGCCGGGTCCGCCGCCGCAGTGACCTGAGCCGTCAGCGAAGGCTCGACCGGGCCGCCCGACGAACGGCGTCGGTGAGTCGGTCGAGCACGGGTGAGTCGAGCCGCCAGCGCTGCCAGTGCAGCGCCACGTCGACGTGCAGCCGGCTCACCAACGGCACCAGGCGGTCGTCCAGCTGGGGTTCCGGCACCATCCCCCACCCGAGCCCGAGGCACACCGCCTCCAGGAAGTCCGCCGACGTCGGCACTCGGTGCACGACGGGCGGCTCACCGACACCGCGGGCCGTCAGCACGTCGTGCTGCAGCGAGTCCTTCTCGTTGAAGACCACCATCGGCATCGCCGCCCAGTCGGGACCGCGGCCGCGTCGCCAACGCGCGACGACCTCCGGGGTCGCGGCCGGGACGTAGCGCAGGGTGCCGAGCGGCTCCACCGAGCAGCCCTGGACCGCGGTCGGGTCGGAGGTCACGGCCGCCAGCACGTCACCGCCGCGCAGCAGACCCGCCGAGAAGGCCTGGTCCTCCACGTGCAGCCGGAGCGCGACGTTCGGCCAGCCCGCCACCTCGCCGACGACGGCGCGGAACCAGGTGGCGAGGGAGTCGGCGTTGACGGCGAGCGGCAGGTCCACCCGCGGGCCGTGCCCGTCGGCCAGCGCCGACTGCACCTCGTCGTGCAGGAGCTGGCTCTGGCGGGCGAGCCGCAGCAGCACCTCGCCCGCTGGCGTCGGCGTGCACGGCGTCGTACGCCGCACGACCACCCGGCCGACCTGGGACTCGAGAGCGCGGATCCGCTGGCTGACGGCAGACGGCGTGACGTGCAGCTGACGCGCCGCCGCCTCGAACGTCCCGCGGTCGGCGATCGCGACCAGGGCGGCCAGCTGCTGCGGGGCGAGGTCCATGAAGCGATGCTAATGGTTCGACAGATTCTTTCGTTGGCCTTCACTCCACTGCGACCCCTAGCGTGGCCGGGTGCTCGACTCGACCTTCGCCGGCCTCATCACCGGCCTGACCCTCATCGTGGCCATCGGCGCCCAGAACGCCTACGTGCTGCGCCAGGGACTGGCCCGGGAGCACGTCGGGATCGTGGTCGCGATCTGCACGCTCTCCGACGTCGTGCTCATCTTCGCCGGCGTCAGCGGCATCGGGTCGATCGTCGAGCACGCACCGTGGGTCCTCGACGTCGTGCGCTGGCTGGGGGTCGCCTTCCTCGGCTGGTACGGCGTGAGCTCGCTGCTCCGCGCCCGGTCCGGCGAGTCGCTGCACGCCGCCGAGGCGCGAACTGTGGGCCGCCGTGGCGTCGCCGGGAAGGCGCTCGCCCTGACCTGGTTGAACCCGCACGTCTACCTCGACACGGTGCTGCTCCTCGGGTCGATCGCCAACCACGAGGGCTCGACCGGGCGCTGGTGGTTCGCGGTCGGCGCCTGCGTGGCGAGCACGCTGTGGTTCTGCGGTCTCGGCTTCGGCGCGCGCTATGCCAGCCGCTTCCTCTCGAGCCCTCGGGCGTGGCAGGTCCTCGACCTCCTGATCGGCCTCACCATGCTGGCCATCGCGGTGAAGCTCGCCCGCGGCTGAGCCACCCGGCGGGGTGAGGATCGCAGGATCTGCAACGGGGGTCCCAGCACACCGTTAGGGTCGGCTCAACAGGAGCGGGAGTCGATGGCGGTGGCAGGAGCGGGGCACGGTGACCCGTCGTTCGACCGGTACGCCCGCATGGTGTGCCGGGTGCTGGGCGTGGGCGCAGCAACCGTCACGATCATCGAGTCCGACCGGGCCGTCTTCCCCGGCGCCTGCGGACTCCCGGAGGACCTCCAGCGCGACCGGGAGAGCCCGCTCTCGCACTCCTTCTGCAAGCACGTGGTCATCGAGCAGGGCCCGCTCATCGTCCGCGACGCCCGCGAGGACGACCGGCTCCGCGACAACCTCGCGATCCCCGACCTCGGCCTGATCTCCTACGCCGGCTGGCCGATCACCGACCACACGGGAGCGATCGTCGGCTCGCTGTGCGCGGTCGGAGGCGAGCCCCAGGACTGGACCGAGAGCCAGATCGAGATGCTCGAGGACCTGGCGTCCGCCTGCTCGGCCGAGATCGCCCAGCGCGGGCTGCGCGAGCTCGCGGCGCTCGGTGAGAGCGCCGCCCAGGACCTCTCCCACCGCAGCCGCGTGCTGCTCGCCCTGAGCGAGGGCCTCTCGACGACCCGGACCATGAGCGACGTCGCGCAGGCCGTCGAGAAGATCGCCGTCGACCAGCTGGGCTGCCTCCACGCCGGGATCTGGCTCCGCGGCTCCGACGACCTCACCGGCCAGGGCCTCGACACCGAGGTGCTGACCTTCGTCGCGCCGCCGGAGACGCGCTGGCTCTCGGCCCTGCGCAACGCCGTGCTCCCCCTGGACGCGACCAACCCCATGGGTGGCGCCGCGGTGCACGGCAGCCCGGAGTACTTCAGCAGCAAGGAGATCCAGAACGCGATCTACCCGCACCTCGACACGGTCGAGCAGGTCGGCGACGCGCGCACCTTCCAGCCGCTGATCAGCCGGGGCGCAGTCCTCGGGACGCTGGCCCTGATCTGGGATGGCAGGCACGCCCTGTCCGACGAGGACCGGGTCACCATCGAGGCGCTCGCGTCGTACTCCGCCCAGGCCGTGCAGCGAGCCTCGCTCCTGCAGGAGCGCCTCGACGCGCTGGTGACCCTGCAGAGCGCGCTGCTGCCGACCCTGCCCGAGTCCGGCTGCCTGGAGCTCGCCGCCCGCTACCGTCCCGCGGCGTCGCGCGACCAGGTGGGCGGGGACTGGTACGACGCGGTGGCGATGCCCTCGGGCGCGACCGGTCTGATGATCGGCGACGTGGTCGGTCACGACATCGCGGCCGCGGCGGTCATGGGCCAGCTCCGGACCATGCTGCGCTCGATCGCGTGGGCGGTCGACGACACCCCGGCGGCCCACGTGCACCGGCTCGACCGGGCGTTGCGCGACCTGGACGTGGACGGCATCGCGAGCCTCGTCTACGCGCGGGTCGAGCCCGCGAGCGTCGAGGGCGCCAGCCGGACCCTGCTCTGGACCAACGCCGGTCATCCCCCGCCGATCCTGGTGACCGCTGACGGCACGCTCGACTTCATCGAGGGCGGCCCGCCGGACCTGCTCGTGGGGGTCGACCCCCAGAGCACGAGGACCGACCACCGCACCGAGATCGCCCCCGGGGCGATGCTCCTGCTCTACACCGACGGGCTCGTCGAGCGGCGCGGTGAGGACCTCGCCACCGGCCTCGACCGGCTGGCCTCGGCAGTGCAGAAGCACCGCGGTCTCGGCGTGGAGGAGTTCCTCGACGGCGTGCTCGGCGACCTGGTCGGCGAGCAGCTCGCGGACGACGTCGCCGTGCTCGTCGTACGCCTGCGCGCCTGATCCCGAGCACCCTCTAGGGTGCTGGCCATGACGGACCAGGAGCTGCTCAGCGCGTACGTCGAGGTCTGGTGGCAGGCGATCAACGAGTTCACCGAGCTCCTCGAGGAGCTGTCGGAGGACGAGTGGTCGACGCCGACCGACCTCCCGGGATGGGACGTCAAGGCGGTCGCGTCCCACGTCGCACACCTCGAGTCGATCCTCGCGGGCAACCCGGAGGAGACAGCCGACGTGGGCGAGCCGGCGCACGTCTCCGGCTTCATGGGCCTCTACACCGAGATCGGTGTCGTGACCCGCCGGGACGCCAGTCCCGACGCGATCATCAACGAGATCCGGTCGTCGGCCGTCGCGCGCCACACGACGCTGCTCGCGGACCCGCCGACCGATGCGTCCGCCAAGCCCGAGCCGATCTTCGGGGGCGTCGGGTGGGACTGGCGCACGTTGCTGCGCAACCGGCCCCTCGACGTCTGGATGCACGAGCAGGACATCCGCCGCGCGGTGGACCGCCCCGGGGGCATGGACTCGGCCGCGGCCCGGCACACGGCCGACTACCTCGCCGAGAGCCTGGGCTACGTGGTCGCCAAGAAGGTCGGGGCGCCTGCCGGGACCGTCGTGGTGCTCGAGCTCGAGGGCAGCGAGGCGTCCGCCTTCACGGTCAACGACGCCGGCCGGGGCGAGCGCCTCACGTCCGTGCCCACCGACTCGACCGTGACCCTGCGGATGGACCGCGAGGCGTTCATCCGGCTGGCCGGCGGACGCTGCCAGCCCGAGCCGGGCACCCACTCGCTCGCCGGCGACGAGGACCTGGGCCGGCGGATCATCGACAGCATGGCCACCACGCCGTGAGCCGCTCGACCTGGTCGCTCGACGACATCCCGGACCAGGCGGGACGCACGGTGCTCGTCACCGGTACGACCGTCGGCGGGCTGGGACACCAGACCGCCCTGGAGCTGGCCCGCCGCGGGGCGCGCGTCGTCCTCGCCGGGCGCAGCCAGGAGAAGCTCGACCTCACCGAGCAGGCCATCGCCGCGGAGGTCCCGGGCGCGGCCCTGGAGCAGCTGGTCGTCGACCTGGCGGACCTCTCGTCGGTACGCCGCGCGGCCGACGCCGCTGGTGAGCTCGGCCCTGTCGACGTGCTCGTCAACAACGCGGGCGTCATGGGCACGCCCTACCACCGGACCGCCGACGGGCTCGAGCAGCAGATGGCGACCAACCACTTCGGGCCGTTCCTCCTCACCGGCCTGCTGCTGCCGCAGCTCGCCGCGAGCGGTGACGCCACCGTCATCGCGGTCTCGTCGCAGATGCACCGGATCGCGCGCAAGGCGCCGCTGGGCGATCCCCACGAGCAGCAGGGTCGCTACGAGCGGTGGTCGACGTACGGCCAGACCAAGCTCGCCAACCTCCTCTTCACCTACGAGCTCGACCGGCGTCTGCGCGGGGCCGGGCTGCCGGTGAAGGCGCTGGCCGCCCACCCGGGCTTCGCGTCGACGCACCTGGCGGCCAACGGGCAGTACGGCCGGTCCAGCGGCGGCATCGCCTCGATCCTGGACGCCGCGATCAAGGTCGTGTCGCCCAACACCCCGCTCGAGGGCGCGATGCCGACGCTGATGGCGGCGACCGGCGACCTCCCCGGCGGCACCTACTGCGGGCCGAGCGGCCTCCTGGAGTGGGGCGGTCGACCCGTCGTCGTCACCAGCAACAAGCTGTCGTACGACGAGGCCGCGCAGCGTCAGCTGTGGGATATCAGCGAGCGGGTCACCGGGATCACCTACCCCTGACGGGCTGTGATGCCGGCAGGACCCGGCCAGCTGGCGCACCCCGTGCCGTAGCGCGCGCAGCGGTAGCGCACCAGGAACGCGTACGTCGCCAGCGTGGTCTCGGCGTTCGTGGCGATCTCGCCGGCGTACTCCGGACGGATGTCGAGCGCGGACGCCAGGCTGCTCATCTGCCGTCGGGTGAACGACGACGGCTCGCCGGACTCGTCCCCGCTCACGTGGGTGTAGAAGCCGCCGACCTGGTCGGGCCGGTAGAGCGTGCCCAGCGTCGTGGTCGGGATCAGCCCGTCAGGACCGACCTGGTCGTCGAGCACGGCAGCGGCGACGGCATCGGCGTACGTCCGCGAGATCTCGTCGCCGCGTCGGAACCCGAGGTCGGTCTCGAGCATCCCGAAGAGCACGGTGCGCAGCGTCGAGGTCGAGGCGCTGTCGCAGGATCCCGGGAGGCACTCGGGGATGCCGTGCTGGTCGCGGAACCGCTTCTCCAGGTCGCCGGCCAACCTGCTGGCCGTGACGTGCAGGTGCTCGCCGTCGGAGTAGGAGCGGTCCGGGTCGCCGTGCTTCTCCATGATGTGCAGCGCCTGGGCGAGCGGCACGAGCGGGTCCTCGCGCGACATCGCGACGTAGCCCCAGGTCGGGATCGTGCACACCTTCGACTGGTAGGGGTAGAACGTCGTCGATTCCGGCATCGACTCGGCGACCTTGGGGTCCGTGCAGTCGCGGTAGACCTCGGTCGCGAACATGTAGTCGTCGGACTGGTCGAGACCCAACCCCCACACGGGCGAGTAGACGTCGGCGTCGACGTCGTAGCCGGTGTCGTCGACGACCGCGGCGAGCCGGTCGGCCCGCGCGATCTGGCCGCGGTAGCGGTACTCCGAGACGGACATCATCGTGACGTGCCGGATCGTGTAGCGCAGGCTCTTGAGGCCGGCGTAGTCCGCAGGGCCGATCCGGAGCGTCGCCTCGCGCAGCGCGTCGTGCGCGTCCCAGCCGGCGAGCTGACGATCGCCCAGCCACACCTCCGTCGGCTCGACGGCGTCGCCGCCGACCTGGGACGCCGTGACGGATGCGGTGCCGGTCGGACTGCTCCACCGGATGACGACGAGCAGCTGCACCGGCGCGGACAGCCCGGCGACGTCGTACTCGAAGAGGTAGGACTCGCGCAGCCGGCTCTGCTCGCCGCTGAGGATCGTCAGCCCGGGGTCGCCGGGTCGCATCCACACGCCGAGGGAAGAGAACCGCACCCGGATCGGGAGCCCGTAGTACTCCGACACGACCGCGCGACCGTCGGGGAGCTCGCGGTAGAGGCCGTCGAGGTAGTGCTCGGCACCGGAGATCGCGGTGTCGAGCTGTGCACGGGTCGGCGGTGATCCTGCCGCCGGCTCCCGGCCGCCGCTCGCCGACGAGATGGCCAGCTCACCGACCAGGACCACGGCGAGCAGGGCGCCGCCGATCCGGATCGCCCAGCGGACCGACGACCAGCGCAACAGGCGCCTCACCGTCGGGGGAAGCCTCTCGCCGCGGACGGCCCGGACGACGTCACGCACGGGCGACTGCGATCCGGTCCAGCACGTGGGTGACGGTGAAGCCGACCAGGCCCGCAGCGACCTCGGCGAAGACCGTGCCCCGGTTGAGCTGCACCAGGCCGACGAGGACCAGCACCGAGGCGCCGAGACCGGCGAGTGCGGCTGCCGAGAACCGGAGCGTGAGGTCCCGTCGGCCGGTCAGCACCCTCTTGACCACGACCGCCGCGATGGCGAGCGCGAGGTAGAGGCCGATCGCGGCGCGGAGGTACGGCACGTCGAGGACGAACCGCATGACGGCGTACACGCCGACGAGGACCACGTACGCGACGGCGTTGACCAGGGCGAGCTTGGAGTCGCGGATGTAGTCCTCGACTGCACGCAGGTCGAGGACCACGTGGTCGGCCGCGGGCGGCACGTCGTACTCAGCCATCTGGCCGCACTCCCCCAAGCGCCGGTCTGCTGGTTGACCCCGTTGTCAGGAAGAGGCTAAGGCTCGCGGCTGCGGCGCGTCGGCGATCGTCGAAGTCACCCCTCGCTGGGTTGGACCGGCTCAGCAGCTCGCTGAGCCGCCCGTTGGTTGAGGAGGTTCCGCTGGGAACCGTCTCGAAACCCCCGCAGCCGACGTAGCGCGTTGGTCGCCGGGCTCGGCTGAACCGCCCGCTGGTTGAGGAGGTTCCGCCAGGAATCGTCTCGATACCCCCGCAGCCGACGTAGCGCGTTGGTTTCAGGGCTCGGCTGAACCGCCCGTTGGTTGAGGAGGTTCCGCTAGGAACCGTCTCGAAACCCCCGCAGCCGACGTAGCGCGATGGTTTCCGGGCTCGGCTGACCGCCCGCTGGTTGAGGAGGTTCCGCTAGGAACCGTCTCGAAACCCCCGCAGCCGACGTAGCGCGTTGGTTGCCGGGGTTTCGAGACAGGCGCTGCGCGCCTTCCTCAACCCACGGGCTGAAGGTCAGACGACGACCGGGACGGGCTCGGCGACGACCGGGCCGAGCAGTCCCTCCTTGCGGCCGACGGCGGCCGCGAGCGCGATCGTCGCCATGATGGCGGCACCGTTGATCGCGAGCACCGAGATGCTCTTCACGAGCACGAACGTCTCGAGCGACTGCGAGAGCAGCAGCCACAGCGTCATCGTGGCCTTGCCGGCGCAGAGCAGGCCCCACATCAGGGTCAGCATCCAGAAGAGCTTCTGGATGCGTGGGCGGATCGAGAGCTCGTCGTCCATCGGGTAGAAGTCGCCCGCCAACCGAGCGACCATCGGCCGGGCCGTCGCCAGCGACAGCAGGAACACCGCGGCGAACACCCCGTCGGTGATGACCGGCTGGAGGAAGTAGAGGAACGTGCTGTCGGTCAGGAGCGCGATCAGCGTCCGACCTGTGAGAGCCAGCGCGGTCAGGAAGAGCAGTCCCGAGGGTCGCCGACCGGTGGCGGCCCGCCACGCGATGGCGCCGTACGACCAGCCGAGCGCGACGAAGATGGCCGTCCAGACGCCGCCGACGCGGAAGCAGGCGTAGAAGAGGCTCGCCGGGATCGCACACGCGATCAGCAGGCTCAGCCCGACGCGACCGACCACGGCCCGCAGGCTCGGGCAGTGCCGCGGCTCGGCGACCACGAGAGCGGGACATCTGTCGGGAAGGGGCATGTGAACCTGACTGGCGACCGGTGGTCGGCCTGGTGGATGCGACGTCACGAGTCACCCAACGATCCATCGGGCAAAAGACGACGCCCCGCCACGCTAACCGGGATGAGTGTCATTCCCGTCATCGGCGCCTGTGAGCCCGATCTGAGGATCGGCCGGGACACCAGCACGTCTGAGAGAGCCCGGCACCCAGGCAGGTGGTTGGATTCCAGACATGCACCTGGGCGTCGACAGCTTCGTCTCCACCGTCACCGACCCGACCACCGGACACGTGGTCGGACCCGCGGAGCGCATGGAGCACCTCCTCGAGGAGATCGCGCTCGCCGACCGGAGCGGGCTCTACTCGTTCGGGATCGGCGAGCACCACCGCAGCGAGTACTACGACTCCGCGCCGCCGGTGATCCTGGCCGCGGCCGCCGCGCGGACCGAACGGATCCGCCTCGGCAGCGCCGTCGCGGTGCTGAGCGCGGTCGACCCGGTGCGCCTCTTCCAGCAGTTCGCGACCCTGGACCTGATCTCGAAGGGCCGGATCGACCTGGTCGTGGGCCGGGGCTCCTTCACCGAGGCCTTCCCGCTCTTCGGGCTCGACCTCGCCGACTACGACTCCCTCTTCAGCGAGAAGCTCGACCTGCTCCTGCGGATCCGCGACGACGTCGAGGTCACCTGGTCCGGCCGGCACCGGCCGCCCCTGGTCCGCCAGCGCATCTACCCGAGACCGGTCCAGGACCCGCTGCCGATCTGGGTCGGGGTCGGAGGTACGCCGGAGTCGTTCGTGCGAGCGGGCGTGCTCGGCCTACCGCTGATGGTCGCGATCATCGGCGGTGAGCCGCGCCAGTTCGCGCCGCTCGTCGACCTCTACCGCCGGGCCGGCGCGGAGGCCGGGCACCCTCCGGAGCGGCTGCAGGTCGGCCTCCACGTCTTCGGCTTCGTCGCCGAGAGCACCCGGGCGGCTGCGGACACGATCTACCCCGGCTGGCTCGAGATGTTCACGAAGGTCTCGCGCGAGCGGGGGTTCCGGACGCCCAACCGGGAGCAGTTCGACGCCACCTCCGGTCCCAACGGCGCCTTCTTCCTGGGCGATCCCCAGACGGTGGCCGACAAGATCCGGCGCGTTTCTGACCAGCTCGGCGGCGTCGACCGGCTGTCGCTCCAGATGACGAACCCGCGCCTCGCCCACGACGACCTGCTCCGCGGCATCGAGCTGCTCGGCACCGAGGTGGCCCCGCTCGTCGCCGACGTCTGAATCTCCGTACAGCGTGGCAGGGTGACGTCATGGACGACGCACCGCTCGACCTCGAGGCCAAGGTCCGCCTGCTGACCGGAGCCACCATGTTCACCCTCCGGGGCGAGGAGCGGCTCGGGCTGCACCCGATGGCGTTCTCCGACGGCCCGACCGGGGTGCGCGGTCTCGACTTCACCGGCGGTCCGATCACCTGCCTCTTCCCCAACGCCACGCTGCTCGCGTCGTCCTGGAGCATGGAGACCGCAGCCGAGGTCGGCAGCCTGCTGGCCGAGGAGGCCGAGCGGCAGCACATCCACGTCGTCCTCGGGCCGACGGTCAACCTGCACCGCAGCCCGCTCGGCGGCCGACTGTTCGAGGCCTACTCCGAGGACCCGCTGCTGACCGGCCACCTGGCTGCGGCGTACGTCTCTGGCCTGCAGTCGCAGGGCATCGGCGCCTGTGTGAAGCACCTCGTCGCCAACGAGGCCGAGACCGAGCGGCACGGGGTCGACAGCGTCGTGGACGAGCGGACGCTGCGCGAGCTCTACCTGCTGCCGTTCGAGATCGCCGTCGAGGACGCCGACGCGTGGTCGGTGATGGCGGCCTACAACGACGTCAACGGGATCCCGGCGACCGAGCACGGCCCGATCGTCAACGGGATCCTCAAGGGCGAGTGGGGCTGGCGCGGGCTGGTGATGTCCGACTGGTTCGCGACCAGGACCGCCGGGCCTGCCGCCAACGGAGGCCTCGACCTCGTGATGCCCGGACCGGACGGCCCGTGGGGGCCGGCCCTCGTCGAGGCCGTGCGCTCCGGCGAGGTCGACGAGTCGGTCGTCGACGACCATCTCGAACGGCTGCTGCGGCTGGCCGATCGCGTCGGCGCGACCGGCGACGGCCGCACCTGGCGGACCGACCTGCCCGCGCCCGGCGGCGACGTACGACGTGAGCAGCTGACCCGCCTGGCTGCCTCGGGCATGACGGTACTGACCAACGACGGCGTGCTGCCGCTCGCGCCGGAGACGTCCGTGGCCCTGATCGGGCGCCCGGCGATCGAGACCACCTGCATGGGCGGCGGCTCCGCGGCGGTGCGCGCGCCGCACCAGGTGAGCATCGCCGACGGCCTCGTCGAGGTGGTCGACGGCGTGATGCTCATGGACGGCGTGGCGGTCCGGGCGCGCCCGCGGGCCGCCCTGCCGGGGATGTTCACGGTCCCGAAGACGGGCGAGCCCGGCATGCGGGTGCGGATGTACGGCGCCTCCGGGGCGCTGCTCGCCGACTCCGTCTCGGCCGAGGCCAGGACGGTCGGCTTCATGCCCGACCAGGAGCTCGCGGAGCCGGTCGCCCGGGTCGTGATGTCCGCGATCGTGCCGGGTGGTGCGATGCGGGTCGGCGTGCTCGGGGTCGGCGACGGGACCGTCAGGGTCGACGGCACGACGTACGACGTCCACCTCGAGTCGGAGTCCGACGACATCGGTGGCGACTTCCTGCGCCCGCCCGGCTGGCAGACGGACGTCGTGCTCGACGGGCCGACCAAGCTGGTGGCCGACCTGACCCTGGCGGGATGGGCCGGGCTCGGCCTGGTCGCCGAACCCACGCCCCCGACCGACGACGAGGCCATCGCGGCCGCGGCCGAGGCGGCTCGCGGTGCCGAGGTCGCGGTCGTCGTGGTCGGGCTCACCGAAGAGCAGGAGACCGAGGCCTTCGACAAGTCCACGCTCGCACTCCCCGGCCGGCAGGACGAGCTGGTCGCGGCGGTCGCCGCAGCCGCGACCCGCACGGTCGTCGTCGTCAACGCCGCCACCCCGGTGCTGATGCCGTGGCGCGACGAGGTCGACGCGATCCTGTGGGCCGGGCTGCCCGGGCAGGAGGGCGGCCACGCCGTCGCTGCTGCGCTGCTCGGCACCATCGAGCCGACCGGCCGGTTGGTCACCACCTTCCCGGCCGCGGACGGCGGGTCGCCCGCGTGGGACGTCGTGCCCACCGACGGCAGGCTCGTCTACGAGGAGGGCGTCCATGTCGGCTACCGCGGCCACGCCGCGCGACGCGCGCCGGCTCCGGCGTACTGGTTCGGGCACGGGCTGGGCTACGGCGAGTGGGAGTACGGCGAGGTCTCGCTGGTCGCCCCGTCGCCCGCGCCGATCGTGCAGGTGTCGCTCGTCAACGTCGCGGCCCGCGACTCGCGCGAGGTCGTGCAGCTCTACCTCCAGCCGGACGAGGACGACCAGCCGATCCGCCTGATCGGCTGGACCTCGGTCGACGTGCCGGCCGGCCAGGGCGCGACCGTCAGGATCCACGGGGACCCCCGCGCCTGTCGTACCTGGACCGATTCCGGATGGCGGCCGCTCACCAGCGGCAGGCTCTACGTCGCCCGCGGGCTCGGTGACCTGCGCGGGGAGCTGGAGCTGACCCGCTAGCCCGTCGCCGACCGGAAGAGCTCGAGGAGGCTGTCGGGGACGTCGTGCACCTCGCGCTCACCGAGGTTGCGGAACGCCATCGACCACTCCGGGAACGCGCGCGCCTCGATCTGCTCGCGGCGCACGACCACGACCCCGGCGTGCCGCGGGTCCTTCTGGATCGACGCGAAGACCGACTGCACGGCGTCGTCCGGGCCTTCCAGGGTCTGGATCACGTTGCCGCCGCTGTAGAGCAGCATCCCGGTGAGCTCGAGCTGGTCGTTCTTGGGGCGGATCGACTCCAGCAGCTCGACGAGCTCGGGCACCGTGAGGAGCTCCTTCGTGGAGCTGACGTAGGTGAGGGAGAGCAACGGGTTCAGCTCCGGTCAACGAGGCAGCAGGACGTCGGGGCGGTATCCCGGACGCCATGACCCCATGCGCACGTCGGGGCCGTGGCGTGCCTCAGACGGCGGTGCGGGGCGGCTGCGGGATCTGGTGTCCGGCCTCGCCCCCGATCCGGCCGCCGTACGGACGACCGTGGTCGGCGTACTCCTCCCGGAAGAACGCCAGGCAGTGCGACCCCACCTCCAGCCGGGTCCCGGTGCGCAGGATCTGGCGGTCCACGGCGGCGCCGTGGACACGGGTGACACCCGCGACCGCTGACACGACGTACTCGTCGAGGTCGTCGTGCTCGACCACGGCGTGCCAGGGCGCCAGGCCGGGCAGGCAGATGTCGGCCCGCGGGTCGGATCCGATCGTCGTCCGCTCGGCGAGTCGGTAGACCGCGGGGAGCTCTCCCTCCCACACGTCCTCCTTGGCCAGGACCAGCCTCGGTGAGCCGCCGCGAGCCGGGTCGTGCGTGGTGGTGACGGGTCGCCGGACCGACCGGCGGAGGGTGGGGGTCAGCGGCCAGAGCGTGGTCGGCGGGGCCAGAGCGACACCCGGCAGCACGCCCTCGGTACGACGCGCACGAGACCGCGCCGAGGTGAAGGCGCCTCGGATGCTGCCGATCCGGATGCGGCGCGACCCGGTGACCCGACGCTGCCACCACGGGGAGCTGACGGCGCCGAGGGAGACGAGGTGGCGGCCCCCGCTGACCACGCGGACCACGATGCCGCGCCGCGCCAGGCCCTCGGCGAGCGCCCGCACGGCCGAAGCGTCCTGCGAGCCGGCGAACGCACCCGCGTCGTCGACCTCGAGCAGGAGCCGGCTGTGGGCGCCGTGCAGGCGGGCCCGGACGGTCCCGCCGTCCGGGAGCTCGAGGTCGACCCTCAGGTCGGCCCCGACCACCAGCGACATGGCCTGCTCACCCCACCCGGGGTGCGGCCGAGGGCTCGGAGGCGGACTCGGAGCTGGACTCGGAGGTGGTGACGGTCAGGGTGCCGTTGAGCTTCCAGGTCGCGCGCGGCGCGTCGGGGCCGGTGTCCCGCGGGACCTCGACCGCCATCTCCTCGAAGCTGTAGTGGATGGCTGCCTCACGTCCGGTGAGGAAGCTCCACATGCGCTGCCCCAGGTCGGTCCAGTCCAGGACCTCTTCACTGCTGCTGTCGACGGTCATCACTACCTCCGGGTGCCGGTATTCCTAAACAAGATGTTTAGGTTTAGGGTGGCCAGCATGAACACAGAGTCGACTTTTGCGCAAGAGGTGGGAGCCGATCCGCTCCTCACCATCGGCGCCCTCGCCGAGCGCACCGGCCTCAGCCCGGCCACCCTGCGGATGTGGGAGCAGCGCCACGGGTTCCCGCGCCCCCAGCGACTCGACAGCGGGCACCGGCGCTACCTCGAGGCCGACGTCGACGCCGTCGCCCACGTCGTACGCCGCCGCGACGCCGGCGTCCGTCTCGACGTGGCGATCGCAGATGCCCTCGCCCAGGCCGCGCCCGGCCTCCCCTCCGTCTACGCCGAGCTGCGCCGCAAGCACCCGCACCTGCCGGTGCAGCGGCTGCACAAGCGCACCCTCCTCGCCCTGTCGTGGGCGATCGAGGACGAGTTCTGCGCCAAGGCCGAGCAGGCGATCCTCTTCGGCGCGTTCCAGCAGGACCGCTACTTCGCCGCCGCCCAGGCGCGGTGGAACGAGCTGGCGCTGGTCTCCCGGTCCGCCTTCGCCTTCGCCGAGTTCCCCGATCTCGACGGCGCGCAGGTCGTCGGGACCGACTCGCGACCCGGACCGGTCCTGGTGCCCCTGCCCCCCAGCGAACCCCTCGCGCGCGAGTGGGCGGTCGTCTGCGACTCGGGGGAGCTCCCGGCAGCCCTGACCGCGTGGGAGCTGCCCGGCCAGCACGACGTGCCCGACCGGGAGCGGCTCTTCGAGTCGATCCTCACGGTCGACCCGGTCGCGGTCCGCGACGCCGCCCGGGTCTGCGCCACCGTGGCCGTGCGCGCCGGGGCGGGCGATGCGACGCCCGCTCTCTACGACCTGGCCGACCGACCTCGTCCGGCGACCGCAGACCTGGGAGCCGTCAGCGCCATGCTCGGCCGGGTGCTGACCTACGTCGACCAGTTCGGTGCGGCATGACCACCGCGACCGGCGTCGACGACGTACGCCTGCGCGACCTGCGGCGCTGGAACCTCGGACTGGCGGTCCTCCACGCGGCACAGGCGGTCGCCGTCCTCCTCCTGGCCAGCGACTTCGCCATCACCGTCACCTCGCAGTTCCCCGACGGGCCGCCCGGCAGCGAGGCCACCGCTCCGAGCGCCCTCTTCGACGTGCCGGTCGGAGCCGCGATCGCGGTCTTCCTCTGCCTCGCAGCCGCTGACCACCTGCTGACCGCGACCGTGTTCAGGGCACGCTACGAGCGCGAGCTGGCGGCCGGCCTCAACCGGTTCCGCTGGATCGAGTACTCCGTCAGCGCCACGATCATGGTCCTGCTGATCGGCTTCTACAGCGGGATCACCGGCATCACCGCCGTCGTCGCGATCATCGGAGCCAACGTCGCGATGATCCTCTTCGGCTGGATCCAGGAGGTGAGCAACCCGCCGGGCCGCACCACCACGACGATGCTCCCCTTCTGGTTCGGCACCATCGCCGGTGCCGCCCCGTGGGTGGCCATCGTGATCAACTTCGTCGGCGCCGGCTCCGCGGTCCCCGGCTTCGTCTACGGCATCTTCGTGTCGCTCTTCGTGCTGTTCATGAGCTTCGCGGCGAACCAGTGGCTGCAGTACCAGGAGGTCGGCCGCTGGAAGAGCTACGCGTTCGGCGAGAAGACCTACCTGGTGCTGAGCCTGGTCGCGAAGAGCGCGCTGGCCTGGCAGATCTTCTCCGGCTCGCTGGCCAGCTAGGGACGGGTGACCGACGCCGTTAGCGGGTACCGGCTCCCCATGCGCATCTTCTTCACGGGAGGCAGTGGCAAGGCGGGCAAGCACGTCGCTCCCCACCTCGCCTCCCTGGGCCACCACGTCACCAACGCCGACCTCGTCCCGCTGAGGCACCCCGACGTCGCCGACCTCCGCGTCGACCTGACCGACGCCGGCGAGACCTACTCCGCCCTGGCGGGACTCGCGACGGCCGCCGAGCTGGACCTGCCCGAGAAGCCGTCGTACGACGCGGTGGTGCACTTCGCCGCCGTCCCGGCGATCCTGCTCAGGTCGGACGCGACGACGTACGCGGCCAACGTGCTCAGCACCTACAACGTGCTGGAGGCAGCGACCCGGCTCGGCGTCCGCAAGATCGTCTTCGCGTCCTCGGAGACGACGTACGGCATCTGCTTCGCGCAGGGCGAGCGGCGACCGCTCTACGTGCCGGTCGACGAGGAGCACCCGACCGTCCCCGAGGACTCGTACGCGATGTCCAAGGTCGCCAACGAGGTCACCGCGAGGTCGTTCCAGGCCCGCACCGGGGCCGACATCTACGGCCTGCGCATCAACAACGTCATCGAGCCCGACGAGTACGCCGACCTCTTCCCGCCCTTCCTCGAGGACCCGTCGCTGCGACGACGCAACGTCTTCGCCTACATCGACACCCGGGACCTGGGCCAGATGGTGGCGCGCTGCCTCGAGACCGACGGTCTCGGCTACGAGGTCTTCAACGTCGCGAACGCCGACATGTCCGTCGCCGCGACCACGCAGGAGGTCCGGGAGCGCTTCTACGACGGGGTGGAGCTGCGCCGCGAGATGGGCCCGGACGAGACGTTCTACGCGATCGACAAGGCCCGCGACCTGCTCGGCTACGAGCCGCAGCACTCGTGGCGTGACGTGCTGGACGGGTGAGCGAGCCCGAGACCACCCCGGACGGTCGCTACATCGTGGTCGACGGCCGCCGCTGGCGCGCCACCGATCCGGCGATCCCCGAGGAGCGGCGGGCCGAGCTCACCAGGATCCTGATGGGCTGGCGGCGCGACGTACGCCGCACGCGTGGCACCGACGACGAGCCCACCACGCGAGCCGGCGTCCAGGCGGCGAAGGTCGCGCTCGGTGAGCGCGGCACGCCCTGGTGGGAGCAGTCCGACGCCGAGCGTCGCGCGCGGTGGAGCGCCGACGTCCCGGCGCCCCTCCGTGAGCGAGATGAGTAGCGGGGCTCACGCGCAGGACCACCCGCGCTGACACCGTCGACGCATGACCGCCGACAGCCCGCGTCCGACCCATCGCAACCCCGCACTCCTCGTCTGCGCCGCCGGCATCGCCATCGCCGTCGGGTCGCTGCTGATCTTCGTCGTCGGCCTCCAGCTCCATCCGCCGGAGCCGGTGCACTGCGCCGCCGACCCCGTCTTCTGCCCGTCTCCGCGCGACCGATGGGACTGGGCGACGCGGGGCTGGTTCCTCGGGGCGTTCCTGCTCGGCGTGCTGGTCGCGTGGTCCGGCCTCGTCTGGCGGCCGATCAGCGCGAGCCCGCAGCTGCGTCGTGTCGGATCGGTCGTCGGCCTGATGCTGTGCCTGCCGGTGAGCGGCCTGCTGGTGGTCGTGGCGATCGCGCTCGCCCACACCACCTGCGACCCCGACAGCTTCTGCTTCGGCGGCCGCGAGGACGCTCTGGCGGTCGCCGTCCCCGCGACGTACGGCGTCGCCCTCTGCCTCCTGATGGCGATCGGGCTCGCCTACCGCGAGGACACCCGCACCGGCCGGGTCTGCGGGACCCTCGCCCTCTGCCTGGTGTCCGGCATCGGGGTGCTCGTCGCTGCGGGGTTCACGCTCAGCGCCTCGAGCCTGTGACGACCGATGCCGGCCATCAGTGGGCCGGGTCGCCGGCCCGCAGGGTCGCGGTGATGAGGTCGAGCGCGTCGTCGTTGTCGAGGATCCGGCCGTGGAAGGACGCGAAGGTGTCGAGGGCGGCGCCGTCCATGAAGACCGACTCGGTCGGCACCTGGTCGTCGAAGCCGTGGTCGCCGTGGCGGTACCACCGGAAGAGCCACGGGTCGCCGCCGATCGCGGTGTAGACCTCGCCGGGTGGCTCGGTCGTGCCCAGGCCGGTGAGCAGGTCGGAGCCGGGCCGCATGTCCGCGCCGAGCGCACGCAGCGGGCCGCGCCGGGTCTCCCAGTAGACGACGTCGCTGCCGTGGTTGGGCACGCCCACCATCACCAGGTCGTCGACGCGCTCCGCCCAGCTCGCGCCGGAGGTCGGGACCGGGTGCTCGACCAGGTAGCGCACCAGCAGCCCGCCGGTCGAGTGCGCGACGACGTCGACCTCCTGGTCCGGATCGAGGCCGGCCCGGGCCAGGGCGGCGTCGATCGCAGGCGCGACCACCCGCACGGCCAGGTCGGCGACGTCCTCGTCGTCGTCCGGCCGGTAGACGAGCGGCTGCGTGCCTGCCTGGTCCGGGTCGAGGTCGAGCACCGTCACGCCCTCGGCCTGCAGCCGCGCGGTCAGGGCGCGGAACCCGCTGCCGTCACTGCCGAGCCCGGCCACCTCGACCACGGGGAAGGACCCGCGTCCGGCGCCGGCCGCGCCCACCGGCGTACGCACCTGGGAGTCCATGAGCACCAGCATCAGCACGGAGACGGCCACCGCGGCGGCGAGGGCGGCCAGCCTCCGGAACCATCTCCGTTGCGCCCACGCACTCGACCTCACTGCTGCATGATGTCGCGGTGGATCAAGACCCGACCAAGAAGCACTGCTCGTTCTGCGGCGCGCAGGGCAGCTACGACCCGCCCCTGTTCGGTGGCTTGGGCGGCTTCATCTGCGGCGACTGCGTCGTCGACTTCGCCGCCATGGTCGAGAGCGCGCGGGGCCGTGCCCATGAGTCGCTGCCATGGGACTCGATGTCGGACCCCCAGCTGCTCGGCCAGCTGTGGCTGATCGCGAAGACCGCCATGCAGGCCCAGGACTTCCTCACCGAGTGGGTCCAGCTGCTGCGCTCGCGCGGTACGTCGTGGACCGAGATCGGCCAGGCGCTGGGCATCAGCCGCCAGCGTGCGATGGCCCGGTTCGCCCCGCAGGCATGATGGGCGCATGAGCGATCCCCGCGCAGGACAGCCGGCCGAGCCCTCCGACCTCGTCGACGTCGCCCATCTGGTGACCGCCTACTACACGGGCGTCCCGGACCCCGACGACATCGACCAGCAGGTCGCCTTCGGCACCAGCGGCCACCGCGGGTCGTCGCTCAGGACCGCTTTCAACGAGACGCACATCCTGGCGACCACGCAGGCGATCGTCGACTACCGGCGCGAGCAGGGGTACGACGGTCCGCTCTTCATCGGCCGCGACACCCACGGGCTGTCGGAGCCCGCGTGGGCCACCGCGCTCGAGGTGCTGGTCGCCAACGACGTGACCGTGCTGGTCGACTCGCGCGACGGCTACACGCCGACCCCGGCGGTCTCGCACGCGATCATCCGCGCCAACCTCGGCGGCGGGACGGCCGACGGCATCGTGGTCACCCCGTCGCACAACCCGCCGTACGACGGCGGCTTCAAGTACAACCCGCCGCACGGCGGACCGGCCGACTCCGACGCGACGTCGGTGATCGCCCAGCGGGCCAACGACCTGATCAGGGCCGGCCTGGCCGGCGTGAAGCGAGTCCCCTTCGCGCGTGCGCGGGCCGCAGCCTCGCCGTACGACTTCCTGGGGACGTACGTCGACGACCTGCCGAACGTCGTCGACCTCGCGGCGATCAAGGAGGCCGGCGTCCGGATCGGCGCGGACCCGCTGGGCGGCGCGTCGGTGGCCTACTGGGGCGAGATCGCCGACCGCCACGGGATCGACCTCACGGTCGTGAACCCGCTCGTCGACGCGACCTGGCGCTTCATGACGCTCGACTGGGACGGCAAGATCCGGATGGACTGCTCGTCGCCCGACGCGATGGCCTCCCTGATCGCGCAGAAGGACACGTACGACATCGCGACTGGCAACGACGCCGACTCCGACCGGCACGGCATCGTCACGCCGGACGCCGGGCTGATGAACCCCAACCACTACCTGGCCGTCGCGATCGGCTACCTCTTCGGCGGCGCCCGGCCGGGTTGGCCCGAGGGTGCACGGATCGGCAAGACCCTGGTGTCGTCGTCGATGATCGACAAGGTCGCGGCCTCGATCGGCCGCGAGCTCGTGGAGGTGCCGGTCGGGTTCAAGTGGTTCGTGCCCGGCCTGATCGACGGGTCCTTCGGCTTCGGCGGCGAGGAGTCCGCGGGCGCGTCGTTCCTGCGGATGGACGGCTCGGCCTGGACCACCGACAAGGACGGGCTCATCCTGGCGCTGCTTGCCTCGGAGATCCTCGCGAAGACCGGGCGGTCGCCCAGTGCCCACTACGCCGAGCTGGTCGCCGAGCACGGTGAGCCGGCGTACGCACGCATCGACGCGGCCGCCACCCGCGAGCAGAAGGCCGCGCTGGCGGCGCTCTCCCCCGACGACGTGTCGGCGACGACGCTGGCCGGCGAGGAGATCACCGCCAAGCTCACCGAGGCTCCCGGCAACGGGGCGAAGATCGGCGGGCTCAAGGTGACGACGGAGTCCGCGTGGTTCGCCGCCCGGCCGTCGGGCACCGAGGACGTCTACAAGATCTACGCCGAGTCCTTCCGCGGACCGGAGCACCTCGCGCAGGTGCAGGAGGAGGCCCGCGACGTGGTGGGTGCCGCGCTGGGCGACTAGCCGAGCGACTGGCACCATCTGCACATGACTCGCTCCGGGACGATCATGGCGATGGGTGGCGGTGGCTTCTCGATGGGGCCGGACCACACCCTGCTCGACGACCACCTGCTGTCGCTCGCGACCCGTCGACGGGGGGTGGGCGACCTGCCGAAGGTGCTCTTCGTACCGACCGCGAGCGGTGACCCGGAGACGTACGTCGACCGCTTCGTCGAGTCGTTCGCCGAGCGCGCCGAGACCAGCTCGTTGCGTCTCTTCAACCTCGGCGAGCTCGAGGGCGCCGACCTGCGCACGTTCGTGCTCGAGCACGACGTCGTCTACGTCGGTGGCGGCAGCACCGCCAACCTGCTCGCGCTGTGGCGGCTGCACGGACTCGACGAGATCCTCGCCGAGGCCCTCGAGGACGGCATCGTCCTGGGTGGTGTCAGCGCCGGGATGAACTGCTGGTTCGAGGGCTCGGTCACCGACTCCTACGGCCCGCTCGCCGCCCTGCCCGACGGGCTGGGCTTCCTGTCCGGCAGCGGCTGCCCGCACTACGACGGCGAGGTCGACCGGCGCCCGACCTACCTCGAGCTGGTCGGCTCCGGCGCGCTCGACGGGGGCTTCGCGATCCAGGACGACTGCGCGCTGGTCTTCCGCGACGGCGAGCTGGTCGAGGGGGTCTCGGAGCGGGCGGAGGCGCAGGCGTTCCACGTGCACCTCGACGGCGCCACCGTGGTCGAGGACGAGGTCGACGTCCGCTACCTGGGCTGACGCGGACGCACGAGTCCCCGGGATCCGCGCGGATCCCGGGGACACGGCTGGGGGGGTCAGACCAGCTGAGGCACTCCTGCGCCGGCGCCGACCTCGGCCGACGAGGCGGCCCGCCTGGCGTGCCAGATGCCGAGCGCGAAGAGGACCAGCAGCGCCCCTGCACCCACGAAGGCCGCGATGGCGGCGATCCCCGCGATGGTGCCGATGGTCGCGAAGGCGTAGCCGTAGAGGAGCAGACCGCGCAGGGTGTTGCCCATGAAGAGCGTCTGGCGGAGCCCGCCGAGCGCCTGGCCCTCGTCGGACGCCTGCTGCTCCGGGGTCATCGAGACGTACTGTCCGCTGACCTCGGCGTAGGTCTGGCCGTCACTGGCCTCGTTCATGTGGACGAGGATGTAGTGGTCGGCGTACGCCTTGGCCTCGGGGCCGGTGTCCAGGGGGCTTCCGGCGTAGGGCTTGAGGGCTTCCTGGTCGGACTGGGGCAGGGCGCTGAGCGCGTCGCCCTCGGGCATCGTGATGCCCTGCATGGAGAGCTGGTCGTGGACCTGGTCGCCGATGAAGGTGTTCGCCCAGGTGAGCAGACCTCCGGCGACGATGAGGACGGCGGCCACGGCCAGACCCGTCCACGAGATCAACTTGTCGAATGCTGTGCGCATCGGTGACTCCTTGGTGGGGGCGGGGGTCCCGCCGTCTTCGTGGGAAGTTGTTGTCTCCGACGCTAGGAGCGGGCCCACGCCACGGGCAGGGTCGGACTCCCCCGGCCCGGGTGCCGTCGGTCACGGACCCACGGGACCTTCGGCCCGACCTCGACGACGCGCCCCCATGGCCTCGGTGTCGCTGGTAGAACGGGGACATGACCGATGACGCCCCCACGATCCGGGTCTACCTGCTCGACGACCACGAGGTCGTCCGTCAGGGTCTGCGAGCACTGCTCGAGAGCGCCGGCGACATCGAGGTCGTCGGCGAGTCCGGTTCGGCCGTCGACGCCATGCACCGCATCCCGGCGCTGCGCCCCGACGTGGCGGTGCTCGACGCACGACTGCCCGACGGCTCGGGCATCGAGGTCTGCCGCGAGGTGCGCGCCGTCGATCCCTCGATCGGTGCACTGATCCTCACGTCGTACGACGACGACGAGGCGCTCTTCGCCGCGATCATGGCCGGCGCCGCCGGCTACGTGCTCAAGGAGATCAAGGGCTCGGACCTGGTCAACGCCGTCCGTGAGGTGGCTGCCGGCAACTCGCTGATCGACCCGACCCTGACCGCTCGGGTCCTCGAGCGGGTCCGTCACCCACCGACGCTGGCACCTGAGCTCTCGCAGCTGACCGAGCAGGAGCTCAAGCTGCTCGGCTACATCGCGGAGGGCATGACCAACCGGCAGATCGGCGAGCAGATGTTCCTGGCCGAGAAGACGGTCAAGAACTACGTCTCGAGCATCCTCGCGAAGCTCGGTCTCGAGCGACGGACCCAGGCCGCCGTCCTGGCGAGCAAGCTCCTGCAGCGCTGAGGTCGTCCGCGGGCGAGCTCTAGCGGAGCGGGACCCGCCACACGAGCGACGTGCCGCGGGGTTCCCGCTGGCTCAGCTCCAGCGACCCACCGAGTGCCGACGCACGCCGCCGGGCGTTGCGGAGCCCGCTCTCGGGCGCGAGGTCGCCGACACCGACACCGTCGTCGAGCACGGTCAGCCGCACCTCGCGCTCGTCGACGACCAGCGAGACCTCGGCGTGCTCGGCGTTCGCGTGCCGGGCGAGGTTGGAGAGCGCCTCGCGCAGCACGGGCAGCAGCTGGTCGCGGACCTCCGCCAGCACGACGGTGTCGACCGGGCCCTCCGTGTGCACCACCGGCGCCGACCGCAGGAGCGGGGCGTACTCGCGGACGAGCTGGCGGATGTCGGCGCGGAGCGACGGACCGCTGTCACGGCGCTGGAGCTCGAAGATCGTGCCGCGGATGTCCTTGATGGTCAGGTCCAGCGCCTCGACCGCCTGGTTGAGACGGTCCGCCAGGACCGGGTCGGTGACGAGCGCGCCCGCGCCCTGCAGCTGCAGGCCGGTCGCGAAGAGCCGCTGGATCACCTGGTCGTGGAGGTCGCGGGCGATCCGCTCGCGATCGGAGGTCACCGCGAGCTCGGCGCGGTCCTCGATCGCCTGGGCCCGGTCGATGGCCAGGCCGGCCTGGTCGGCGAAGGACGCGAGCAGCACCCGTTCGTCGTAGTCGAGCGGCGGCGCGGCGCGGTCGAACATCACGACGAGCAGCCCGCTGCCGATCAGGTGGGTCCGCAGCGGCACCAGGGTGGCGTCGAGACCGCCGAGCCGGAGGTCGACCGGAGCGGAGTCGGACTGCGGCCACGGCTCGTCGTCGAGGACGGCCAGGGCCGACTCGACCTCGGCGAGGAGCTCCGGTTCAGCGGCGATGGTGTGCACCCGGGAGCCGTTCTCGAGCCGGAGGACGGCGGTCGCGACCGCCCCCGAGAACGCCCGAGCCGCGCGGCCGACCTCCGACAGCGCCCGGTCGAGCTCGATCGGTGGCTGCAGCACGTCGGAGAGCTCGGCGGACGCCTCGAGCCACTGGCGGCGTCGTTCGCTGAGCCCGTAGCTGCGCGCGTTGTCGATCACGAAGCCGGCCGCGGTCGCCAGTGACTCGACGAGGAGCTGGTCCTCGCGGGTGAACGACCGGGCGTCCGCCTTCTCCGTCAGGTAGAGGTTGCCGAAGACGGTGCCGCGGATCCGGACCGGTACGCCGAGAAAGGACCCCATCCGCGGGTGGTGGGGCGGGAAGCCGGTCGACTGGGGGTGCTGGGTCAGGTCGTCGAGCCGGATCGGCTCCGGTTCGTGGATGAGCAGCCCGAGGATGCCGCGACCGTGCGGGAGCTCGCCGATCGCCGCCCGCTCCGCGTCATCGAGCCCGGTCGTGACGAACTCGATCAGCAACGAGTCGTCGCCCACGACCCCGAGTGCGCCGTACCGCGCCTGCGTGAGCTGGGTGGCCGCCTCGACGATCCGGGTCAGCACGGAGTGCAGGTCGAGGTCGGAGGAGATCGCGGTGACCGCCTCGAGGAGTGCTCGGGACGAGGCGGGCAGGTCCTCGGGCTGGTCGGCTTGCACGCGGCCAGTGTGCACGACCGCGTCAGACCATGCGGCGGATCGGGAGCGAGTCCCGGATGTCCCAGCCGGCGCCGATCCGACGACCGGTCAGCTCGGTCCACCGCAGACGGAGGTGCAGCCCGCGCGCGGCCGAGGCCGCCCAGGGCCGTGGCTCCCACCTGCTGCGGATGTGGTCGAGCTCGTCACGGTCCACGACAGCCTCGCCACGACCGCGGGCGACCACGCTCCAGCCACGCTGGCGCTGGTAGTCGAACTGGTCGACCTCGAAGGCCAACATGTTGCCGCGGCCGTAGGTCCCGAGCACGCTGTACGGCGAGGTCCGCACGATGATCGCGTCGTCGACCACCGCGTAGTTGATGGGCACGATGTGCGGGCCGTTCGGCGAGGAGAGCGCGATGCGCCCGCCGACGCCGGCGGCGACCAGCTGCCGACACTCGTCCAGCGAGAGGTCGATCGACTCGTGCACTGTGTCCTCCTCGGTTTGTTCACCTCTCCCCATCCTGCGCAGCCCGCGGCTCGTCGCTCAGGGCCGTTGGTCCCGACATCTGAGGCCTTCGGCGCTACCGGCGCCGCCCAGCCGGGGCGACGGTGAGGGACATGGAGACCACAGTGATTCCGTCGGGGACCGTCGTCGTCGGGGTGGACGGCTCGCCGTCCGCCGCACTGGCCCTCGACTGGGCGATCGAACAAGCCCGGCTCGAGCAGCGGCCGCTGACCCTGGCGCACGCCGACCTGGATGGCGGGCACGACGTGCGCGCCGTCCTCGACGAGGCCTGGGCGCGGATCCACGAGCGAGCACCGCATGTCGCGGTGTACGAGGTGACCGCCATGACGGACCCGAGGACGGTGCTGCTCGACCTCGCCGAGCGGGCCGCCCTGCTGGTCGTCGGATCGCGGGGACGCGGCCCGGTGACCAGCCTGGTGCTCGGGTCGGTCAGCGTCGCCGTCACCCGGCACGCGTCCTGCCCGACGGTCGTCGTCCGGCCCGGCCACCGGGGGATCGTGCGTCACGGAGTGCTCGCCGGTGTCGACGGCACCGAGCACTCCCTGGTCCCGCTGGAGTTCGCCTACCTGCAGGCGTCTCTGCGACGGCTGCCGTTGACGGTCCTGCACTGCTCCCGCGACCTGCTTCCGGACTCCGACGACGAGCTGCGACTCGTCGTGTCGGAGACGATGAGCGGGCTCGGCGAGAAGTACCCCGACGTCCGCGCGCGCGTCGAGCTGGCACGCGGACCGGCGGACAGCAGCCTCGCGCGGGCGGCCCAACGGATGGACCTGGTCGTGCTGGGCGTCGACCACGCCGGCGAGCACGCCACGCTCGGCACGCTGCTGGGCGGCTCGGTGTCCGTGTCGGTCCTCGAGCACGCGACCTGCCCGGTCGCCCTGGTGCCGGTGCACGCCGGCGGGGGGTGGTGAGCGCCATGGCTGCAGACGAGCTCGCCTGGTCGCACGGCGGCCTCATCGACCTCCCGGCCGAGGAGTGCTGGCGGCTCCTGGCGGCCCGCGCCGTCGGACGTGTCGCGTGGACCGGGCCCGAGGGGCCGACCGTGCTGCCGGTGAACTTCGCCGTGGACGGCACCGAGGTCTGGTTCCGCACGACGGCCCACTCGTCGTTCGCCCGCGAGATCGACGACCTGCCCGTCGCCTTCCAGGTCGGCGACGTCGACGACTTCACCCGGTCCGGGTGGAGCGTGCTGGTGCGCGGCACCGCGCGGGTCGTCTACGACGCCACCCGACTGCCGCGCACCTGGCCCGGCGCGGAGACCTGGCCCTCCGGCGCGCACGCACTCCACGTCGTCATCGAGACGGACCACGTGACCGGTCGGCGGTTGCTGGCCAGCTGAGCCCTACCTCGGCGACTGACGTTCGCGCAGGCCGGCCGCCAGCCCGGCGACGGTCAACGCGTCGAACGGCTCGCCGAACGTCGTGGCCAGCCACGGTCGTCGTACGCCGGACAGGCGCAGCCGCAGCCGGACCCGCGTCCCTGCGTCCTGAGGCCGCAGCACGATCGCCCAGCTGAGTCGGACGTGACCCCGGGTCGAGGTGTGGACGATCGTCGTCGGCGGCTCGAGGACGGCGACCTCGAAGGTCGCGTCGCGTCCGCCCCAGTCGTCGATGACGTGCCCGACCTCGAGCTGCTGCAGGTCGGGGTCGATGGTGCGGAGCCCGCGTCGGCGGCGGGGGACGAGGCGCTCGACCGCGCGCGGGAGGTACCAGCCGGCGCGGTTCTTGCCGAGCTGCACGAACCACGGCCACAGGTCCTCCACCGGCGCGGCCACGGAGAACGCCCGGTCCATGACGACGTCGGCACCAGGGACCAGGTCGTCGCCCGGCATCGGCTCGGCGACCTCAGCGGCGGTCGCGGCCACGGACGAGAACATGTCCCGACCGTAGTCGTCAGAGGTGGTCGGGCACGGTCAGCGCATCGGGGTCCTGGCGCGGAGGCAGGCACTCGAGGGCGAGCTTGATCAGGGCCACCCGGGCGCTGAGCAGGGCCCTGCGGCGCAGACCGGACGCGTCGCCGAGCTGCTCCTCGACGGTGGCCGTGATCTGCGCGTCGGTGTAGGTCGGCCGCGAGCCGGTCGCGACCTCGACGTCCGGCAGCGCGACCAGCGTCGCCAGCAGCTGGTCGCCGAGACCGTCGAGCATCTGGAACCGCTCGAACCGGGTCAGCGCGTCCCACGCCTCGTCGACGCTCACCCTGCCCTTGCGCACCTGCTTGTCCTGCACGGCCAGGACGTTCTTGGCCACGCCGGTGAGGGCCGCCGTCAGCTCGTGCTCGGTGAAACGCATGAGCACATCCTCCCCGCTCCAGCGATGAGTACGACGACCCGGGGCGGTCGAAGTGTCATGACGACCGGATCCATCGACGTCCGCTTCGGCGACCCAGCGGCCACCGCGCCGACCTGGGCCGAGGTGGAGCAGCTCCTGCACGGCGCCGAGCTCTACTGGCTGACCACGGTCCGCGCCGACGGCCGACCCCACACGACGCCGCTGGTCGGGGTCTGGCACGAGCGTGCTTTCGCGTTCTGCACGGGCACCCGCGAGCAGAAGCACGTCAACCTCGAGCACTCCCCGCTGGTCACGGTCACGACCGGCACCAACGGGTGGCGGTCCGGGACCGACGTGGTCGTCGA
Source organism: Nocardioides pollutisoli (assembly GCF_040045055.1). Classification (NCBI taxonomy): domain Bacteria; kingdom Bacillati; phylum Actinomycetota; class Actinomycetes; order Propionibacteriales; family Nocardioidaceae; genus Nocardioides; species Nocardioides pollutisoli. The sequence continues at coordinate 2,020,242 of NZ_JBDZDU010000001.1, read as the reverse complement.
GGGCGCGGCCGCGCGGGTCACCGGACGCGAGCGGCTCTGGCCGCTGGCCGACGCGTGGCTGCTGAAGTACGGCCAGGACTGGGCCTGGGAGGCCGACGACGACGGCTTCACCGGAGGTGACGGCACCAGTCCGTGGGTCTACGTCGTACGCCCGGCCAAGGTCATCGCCTTCGGCAAGGACCCGCACAGCCAGACGACCTACCGGCCCGGCGTCTCCTGACGCGCGGGTGTCGCCACGGCGGCCTCGCCCGCCGCCAGCGACGTCAACAGGGCGAGCTTGTCGGCCGCGTCGCTGCCGGGCGTCGCGTGGTAGATGACGAGCATCTGACCGTCGGTGCCCTCGATCGCCAGCTTCGACAGGGCGAGCTCGAGCTCGCCGACCTGGGGGTGGTCCATCCGGATCGTGCGGCTCTGGATCGGCTTGACGTCGTGGCGCGCCCAGCCCTGCCGGAACTCCTCGCTGCCGAGCGACAGCTCACCGACCAGCTGGACGACGCGGGGGTCGTCGACGCGGTCACCGATGCGGTTGCGGAAGCCTGCGACCAGGCGAGGCACGGTGCGCGCCCAGTCCGGGTGCAGGTCGCGCTCGGCCTGGTCGAGGAACATCGAGCGCAGCCGGTTCTCGCCGACGCGGACGTTGGGCGACAGCGCGGTGACCAGGGGGTTGGCCGCGAGCACGTCGAGGTAGCGGCCCTCGACGAACGCGGGCAGCCCGATCACGGTCAGCAGCTCGGCGGTCGCGGGCGGGACGGTCTCCGGGCGCGGACGACGGGCACGGGCACGCGGCTTCGGTGCGCCGAGACGCAGGAGGTAGTCGGTGGCCGTCGCGTCCAGCTGGAGCACCTGGGCGATCGACTCGAGCACCTGGACCGACGGGTTGCGGTCGCGCCCCTGCTCGAGCCGGAGGTAGTAGTCGGAGCTGATCCCGGCGAGCATCGCGACCTCCTCACGGCGCAGTCCGGGCACCCGTCGTACGCCGTGGACCGGGAGCGCGACGTCGGCCGGGGTCACCTGCTCGCGGCGGGCGCGGAGGTACTCCCCCAGCCGGTTCTCCTCGGTCATCCCTCCACCGTAGCCTCGCCCGCCGGGACGTCCCTGGTCCTGTCATTCCCAGGAGCGACAGGGGTCTGGGTGCCCTCGCTCGCGCGACGCACGCTGGAGCCATGACTACTTCCACGACTCTTCCCGGCGGCACCTGGACGATGGGCGACCTCACCGTCACCCGGGTCGGGTACGGCGCCATGCAGCTCGCCGGACCCGGCGTCTTCGGACCGCCCGCCGACCACGACGGCGCGCTCGCGGTCCTCCGCGAGGTCGTCGAGCTCGGGATCACCCACATCGACACCAGCGACTTCTACGGCCCGCACGTCACCAACCGGCTGATCAAGGAGGCGCTGCACCCGTACGCCGACGGCCTCACCCTCGTCACGAAGGTCGGTGCCCGTCGCGACGCCGAGGGCGGCTGGCCGCACGCCCGGTCCCCGCAGGAGCTGCGGCAGGGCGTGCTCGACAACCTCGAGAACCTCGGCGTCGACACCCTCGACGTCGTCAACCTGCGGCTCGGCGCGGTCGAGGGACCGGAGCCCGGCTCGCTCGAGGAGCCCTTCACCGCCCTCGTGGAGATGCAGCAGGAGGGGCTGATCCGCCACCTCGGTCTCTCGACCGTCAACGCCGAGCAGGTCGCCGAGGCCCAGGCCCTCGCGCCGATCGTGTGCGTGCAGAACCTCTACAACGTCGCGCGTCGCGCGGACGACGACCTCGTCGACTCGTTGGCCGAGCAGGGCATCGCCTACGTGCCGTACTTCCCGCTCGGCGGCTTCAGCCCGCTGCAGTCGTCAGCGCTCTCGGCCGTCGCCGCCCGGCTGGAGGCGACGCCGATGGCGGTCGCCCTGGCCTGGCTGCTCCAGCGCTCGCCGAACATCCTGCTGATCCCGGGCACCTCGTCGGTCGCCCACCTGCGCGAGAACGTCGCCGGCGCCGGGCTGTCGCTGTCCGCGGAGGACCTCGCCGAGCTCGACGCGATCGGTCGCTGAGGTCAGGCCGCCGTCGTCATCCGGCGCGCCTGCTGCTGCAGGCGGGCGGCGGCGGCCCGGCGGATCTTCGGGCCCTTGGTGCTCATCGCCCAGAGCAGCTTGGTCTGCTCCGGCAGGTTCTTGACGTTGGTCGTCGCGAGCCAGCCGTTGGGCAGCGAGAGCCGGACGACGCGGTGCCAGGCCGAGTAGACCTGCTGCGGCATCGGCGCGGTGTGGTAGTTGAGGTCGTACTTCTCGAACAGCGCCTGCACCTTCGGGGCGACCTCGGCGTACCGGTTGGACGGGAGGTCGGGGAAGAGGTGGTGCTCGATCTGGTGGGACAGGTTGCCGCTCATCAGGTGCATCGCCTTGGAGCCGGAGATGTTGGCCGAGCCGAGCATCTGGCGGAGGTACCACTCGCCGCGGGTCTCGTTCTCGGGGATCGACTTCCGCTCGAAGGTCTCGACGCCCTCGGGGAAGTGACCGCACATGATCACGGAGTGGGACCAGACGTTGCGCACCAGGTTGGCGGTGAAGTTGGCGGCCAGCGTCGGCAGGAACCCGCCGAACGGGATGGCGAGCGCCGGGTTGACGACGTAGTCCTTGGTCGCCTGCTTGCGGATCTTGTTGAGCGTCTTGCGAGCGTTGGCCTTGAAGGTCTCGCTGCGCTTCTCCTTCGGGACCGCCAGGTTCTTGCCGAGCTCGAGGTCGTACGCCGCGATGCCGTACTCGAAGAAGCAGGCGTTGATGAAGTTCCACAGCGGCTGCGCGAGGTACATCGGGTGCCAGCGCTGGTCCTCGTCGACGCGCATGATGCCGTAGCCGAGGTCGTTGTCCTTGCCGACGATGTTCGTGTAGGTGTGGTGGATCTCGTTGTGCGAGTGCTTCCAGCCCTCGGCCGTCGAGGCGTTGTCCCACTCCCACGTGGTCGAGTGGATCTTCGGGTCACGCATCCAGTCCCACTGGCCGTGCATGACGTTGTGGCCGATCTCCATGTTCTCGAGGATCTTGGCGACCGACAGGCCGGCGGTGCCGAGCAGCCACAGCGGCGGCAGCGCCGAGCCGAGCAGGACGGCGCGCGAGGCGAGCTCGAGGCGACGCTGCACGGTGACGATGTTGCGGATGTACGCCGCGTCCTTCTCGCCCCGGGTGTCGATGACGTCCTGGCGGATCGCGTCGAGCTCGATACCGAGCTGCTCGATGTCCTCGGGGGTCAGGTGCGCGGTCGGGTTGACGGGCTTCTTCGTGATGACAGTCATCTCATCCTCTTTCGGTGATCGAGTAGCCGCGAGGAACGAGCGGCGTATCGAGATTCAGTGGTCGAGGTGGCACGGGCCGGCGGCCGCGTTGACGCAGGTCTGGATGGGGACGCCGCCGGGGCCGGTCTCGCCGGGCACCGCGACGGTCAGCGCACCGTTGCGCAGGTCGCGGACGGCGCCGGAGCGCAGCGGCAGCACGCAGCCCATGCAGATGCCCATCCGGCAGCCGCTGGGCATCAGGACGCCGGCGCTCTCGGCGGCGTCGAGGATCGGGGTGGCGCCGTCGACCTCGAGGGTGGTGCCCGACTCGAACGAGACGGTGCCCCCCTCGCCGGCCTCGACGGTGACCGGGCGGAACCGCTCGGTGTTGAGGGTCAGGCCGCGGGCGTCGTAGTGGGCCTCGAGGGCGTCGAGCAGGCCGGCCGGCCCGCAGGCGTACGACGTGCGCTCGGCCAGGTCGGGGACGATCTCGTCGAGTTCGTCCATCTCGAGCAGGCCGTGGACGTCGGTGTGCAGCTCGACGAGGCGGATCCGGCCCTCGTCGGCGTACCTGCGCAGCTCGGCGCCGAAGATGACCTCGGAGCGCGAGAGCGCGGAGTGGAGCAGCACGATGTCGGTGGTGACCGGGGTGGCCCGCGAGAAGAGGTTGCGCAGCATGCCGATCACCGGCGTGATGCCGGAGCCGGCGGTGACGAGCAGGAGCTTGCCGGGGACCGGCATCGGCAGCACGAACTCGCCCTGGGCCTGCGCGAGCTGGATCATCTGGCCGGCGCGGGCGCGGTGGACGAGGTAGTTGGAGACGACGCCGCCGGGGATCGCCTTCACGGTCAGGCTGATGTGGCCGTCGGGCCGGGGGCCGTGGGTGAGCGAGTAGGTGCGCCAGAGGCGGACGCCGTCGACGTCGACCCCGATCCGGACGTACTGACCGGGCACGTGGCCGGCCCAGTCGCGACCGGGCTTGATCACGATCGTGGTCGCCTCGAGGGTCTCCGGGCGGACGTCGACGATCTTGCCGCGCAGCTCGGCGCCGGAGCGCAACGGGTGGAAGACGTCGAGGACGTCGTCGAGGTCCAAGGGGGTGACCGCGGCGTCGGCGAGGCTGCGCAGCCGCTCGCGCAGCGTGCGGCCCTGCGACCGGGCGCCCCGAGAGGGGATGGCGATGCTCATGCACTTCAGTGTGCTGCGCCTCCGGCGTAATATCATGACCGCCAGACGTGAAGATCTGCGTCACATTTGTTCGCAGGAGACAAAATGGAGTCAGTGCGGCGCACCACCGGCCTCGACCACGAGCTGCCGCCCGCCGCGGTCGAGGCGATGCACGCCCAGCTCTCGACGCTCGCCGACGACGTGGTCGCCGCGATCGTCGACGAGGTGCCGAGCTATCGCGACGCCTTCTCCGGACCGATGGGCGAGACGATCAGCAACGCGGTGGAGCTCGCGCTGGGCGGCTTCCTGACGCTGGCCGGCCACGGTCGCGCGATCGACCTCAGCTCGGCACCGGCGGTCGAGGGCTCCTACCAGCTCGGGCGCGGCGAGGCTCGCAGCGGCCGGACCACCGACGCGCTGCTCTCGGCGTACCGCATCGGCGCCCGGGTCGCCTGGCGCGAGCTCTCCACCACCGCGGTCCGCAACGGGCTGAGCGCCGAGGTGCTCGCAGACTTCGCGGAGCTGGTCTTCGCCTACATCGACGAGCAGTCGGCGGCGGCCGTCGCCGGCCACACCGACGAGCTCGCCACGACGGGCCGGGTCCGCGCGCGGATGCTCGAGCGCGTCGCCCACCACCTGCTCCGGGGCTCGCCGGTCGACCAGGTCGTGGCCGCAGCCGAGCGGGCCGACTGGGAGCCGCCGCGCACGCTGACCGCGGTGCTGGTCCCCGAGTCCCAGGTGCGACAGGTGCTGAGCGCCGTCGGCCCCGGCACCCTCCAGGCGGCCGACGCACCCGACCTCGACGAGGGGGTGCTGCTGCTCGTGCCCGACGCCCACGGTCGTCGCCGGGCTGCCCTGATCCGGGTGCTGGCCGACCGGGGGTCGCTCGCCGGGCCGGCGCGTCCGTGGCTCGACGTGCGCTCGTCGTACGACCGGGCCCTGCGCGCGCGGGCCGCCGGCATCGAGCTCGACACCGAGGCCCACCTGGTCGCTCTCGTCCTGAGCGCCGACGAGGACGCGCGCGACGACCTGCGCACCCAGCTGCTCGCGCCGCTCGCCGACCTGCGCCCCGGCACCGCCGAGAAGCTCACCGACACCCTCCGCTCCTGGCTGCTCCACCAGGGTCGCCGCGAGGACGTCGCCGAGTCGCTCTTCGTGCACCCGCAGACCGTGCGCTACCGGATGGGGCAGCTGCGCGAGCTGTACGGCGACCGCCTCGACGACCCCGAGACGGTGCTCGCCCTGACGGTGGCGCTGGGTTAGACCTCGTACACGCCCGGGAAGCTGCCCGGTGCCGGGTCCTCGCCCACGAGCCCGTCGACGGACTCCCGGATGAGGTCGGCGTGGCCGACGTGCCGGCCGTACTCCTCGATGAGGTCGTAGACCAGCCTGCGAGCGTTCGGGTGGCGGCCCTCGTCGTCGTGGAGGTCTGCCTGGAAGTCGAGGCCACCGCTCGCGATCGCCTCGTCGAGCAGCGCCTGCCCCTGCGCGACCGACTCGACGAAGAGCCGCTCCAGCGACGCGGGCGTGTCGTCGTCCTCGACCCGGAGGTGCCAGTCCTCGTCGTCCCAGTCGGCCTGGTCGAAGGGCGGGAACGGTCGGCGGCCGTGCAGCTTCCAGCAGAGCGTGGTCGCCTCGACGACGGCCGCGTGCTTGAGCAGGCCGCCCAGCGAGAGCGTCGAGGACGGGATCGTGGCCCGGATGCCGTCGGCGTCGAGGCCGCTGCACTTCCACAGCAGGTAGCCGCGCATGCGGTTGAGCGAGCCGATCATCGCGGCGACCTCGTCGCCAGCGAGCGGGGGTTCCTGAGCGAGATGAAGAGTCGTCATGTGCGGCACACTAGGAGCATTCCCGGACGATCTACTTCCCCGACTGCTCGCGCGTTGCAATCGCTCGAGCTGATCCAGGCGCGCCCGGGCATCACCGCCGACCAGCTCGGCGCCGCGCTCGGCGTCACCGGCCGCGCGGCTCGCAGGTACGTCGCGATCCTGCGCGAGGCCGACCTCCCGATCGAGTCGGTGAGCGGGCCGTACGGCGGCTACCGGGTCGGCAGGGGGCTGCGGCTCCCGCCGCTGATGTTCACCGCGGCCGAGGCGGCCGGCCTGGTGATGGCCACCCTCGAGGGCCACCGCGGCGCGGCCGACCCGGCCGACGTCGTCGGCGGCGCCCTCGCCAAGATCCTGCGCGCCCTGCCCGACCGGGTCACGCCACCGGCCCCGGAGGCGACCGGTGACGCGACCCGCCACGAGCACCTCGACCCCCTGCTGGCGGCGTGCAACGCCGGTCGCGTGCAGCACCTCACCTACCGGGTCGGCGAGGGCACGTCCGAGATGGTGGTCGAGCCCTGGGCGGTCGTGCTCCGCCACAGCCACTGGTACCTCCTCTGCTGGTCGCGCAGCCGCGACGCCCAGCGGGTGCTGCGGATCGACCGCGTCGAGGAGGTCGCGTCGCTGCCCGAGACGTTCACCCGGCCCGCCGACCTCGACGCGCTGGCCGTGATCGAGGAGCACTTCTCGCAGGGCTGGCGCCATCCGGTCGAGGTGCTCGTCGACGCGCCGCCGGAGTGGGTGCGGCGATGGGTGCCACGCAGCCTCGCCCGGCTCGAACCCGTCGAGGGCGACCGCACCCGGATGGTCGCGACGACCGAGGACCCGGACTGGTACGCCCGCCAGCTGGCAGTCATCCCGGTGACCTTCACCGTCGTCGACTCCCCCGAGCTGGCGACCGCCGTCGCCGCGCTCGGCGCGCGGCTGCGCGACTCAGTCGGCTAGGGCGGCGTCGAGCGCGGCGTCGACGTGCAGCTGGGTGGTCGGGAAGACCGGCACCGGGCTGTCGTCGGCGCCGACCAGCAGCTCGATCTCGGTGCAGCCGAGCACGATCCCCTCGGCGCCGCCGGCGACCAGGCGGTCGATGACGTCGCGGTACGCCGTACGCGACTCGTCCAGCACGACCCCGAGCACCAGCTCCTCGTAGATGATCCGGTGCACGGTGTCGCGGTCCTCGAGCGGCGGGACCAGCACCTCGATGCCGTGGCTGGCGACGCGGTCGACGTAGAAGTCCTGCTCCATCGTGAAGCGAGTGCCGAGCAGGCCGACGCGGCTCAGCCCGGCCGCCCGGACGGCGTGGGCGGTCACGTCGCCGAGGTGCAGGAAGGGGACGGTGGTCGCAGCCTCGATGGCCGGCGCGACCTTGTGCATGGTGTTGGTGCAGAGCACCAGCAGCTCGGCGCCGGCCGCCTCGAGCCGACGGGCCTCGTCGGCGAGCAGCTCGCCTGCCCGGTCCCAGTCACCGCTGCGCTGGAGCTCCTCGATCTCGGCGAAGTCGACCGAGCTCATCAGCACCCGCGCGGAGTGCAGTCCGCCGAGTCGTGCGACGACCCCCTTGTTGAGCAGGTCGTAGAACAGCGCCGAGCTCTCCCAGCTCATCCCGCCGATCAGGCCGATGCGTCGCATGGCTCCTGCCTACCAGATCGGCTCAGAGTCCCTGCCACTCCGGCTTGGCGGCGTAGACCTCACGGTCGTGGGCGGCCCGGGCGAGACCGGAGGCAGCGGCCTCGTCGAGGAGCACGGACGCGTGCGGGTGGAGCTGGAGCACGGACGCGGGGCAGGACGCCGAGAGCGGGCCCTCGACGGCCGCGGCGATCGCCTCGGCCTTGGCGGCGCCGGTGGCGACGAGGAGCAGGTGCCGCGCCCGCAGGATGGTGCCGAGCCCCTGGGTGAGGACGTGACGCGGGACCTCGTCGACCGAGCCGAAGAAGCGCGCGTTGTCCTGCCTGGTCTGCTCGGTGAGGGTCTTGATCCGGGTCGACGACGCGAGCGACGAGCCGGGCTCGTTGAAGGCGAGGTGACCGTCGGCGCCGATGCCGAGCACCTGCAGGTCGACCCCGCCGGCGGCCAGGATCGCTTCCTCGTAACGGGATCCGGCGTGCTGCGGGTCGCTCGCGTCCGGGCTGGAGACCCGGTCGCGGGGGATGCCGAGCTCGTCGGTGAGCTCGCGGAAGATCGTCTCCCGGTAGCTCTCCGGGTGACCGGCGGGCAGCCCGACGTACTCGTCGAGCGTGAAGCAGCGGACCTCGTCGTACGACGGAGCCGTGCCCTCGCGGTGGCGCCGGATCAGCTCCTGGTACGTCGGCAGCGGGCTCGAGCCGGTCGCGAGACCCAGGACGGTGCGCGGGTTCGTACGGACCTGGGCCTCGATCGTGTCGGCGGCGAGCACCGCGATGTCGGCGGCGGTGGCGAGCGGGACGACCTCCATCAGCCCACCAGCCTCAGGCCGTCGGTGAGCTCGATCCGCTCCTCACGGGGCGGCAGACCGAGCAGGGTGAGCGGCGTCGAGGTCGCGGTGGCGAGCGCGTCCTCGACCGAGCAGCCGGTCTGCTCGACCAGGACCCGCAGGCAGTCGAGCAGCGAGGCCGCGGAGCCGGCAAGCGTGCCGTCGGCCAGACGGACGGTGCCGTCGGCGACGACGACGTCCTGGTCGCCGAGCCGGGTCGCGCCGTCGGGGAGCCCGAGGGCGGCGGTCGTGTCGGAGACGGAGAGGAAGCGGTCCGGACCCAGCGCCCGCCAGGCGGCCCGCACGAAGTAGGGGTCGAGGTGGTGGCCGTCGACGATGACCCCGGCCACGAGATCTCCCCCGAGCGCGGCGCCGACCGGCCCGGGCTCGCGCGGCAGCAGCGGCGCCATCGCGTTGCCGACGTGGGTCACGCAGCGGGCACCGGCCGCGACAGCAGCAGCGACCTCGGCGGTCCCGGCGGCCGTGTGCCCGACCGACACCACGACGCCCCGCGACACCAGCCGCTCGATGACCTCGAGCGCACCGGGCAGCTCGGGGGCGATCGTCACCATCACCACTCCGGCCTCCCGCGACCAGCCGTCGACCAGGTCGAGCGACGGCGCACGCAGCCAGTGCTCGGGGTGCGCGCCCTTGCGGGTCGGCGCGATCATCGGCCCCTCGAAGTGCAGCCCGAGCGGCTCGGCCCCGCTCCACCCGGCAGGCGGACCGGCGGCCAGCGTGGCCAGGGCCTGGTCGCGAGCCGCCGGGTCGGACGTGATCACGGTCGGCACGAACGCGACCACGCCGTACGCCGGGAGCGCGGCTGCGACGTCCCAGAGCCGGTGCGGCTCCGCGGTGAGGTCGATGCCGGCCGCGCCGTTGACCTGGGCGTCGACGAGTCCGGAGACGATCATCGGCGCCGCCTCATCGTCGCAGCAGGGCCGCGCCCACGGCAGCGACCGGGTAGTCGGACGGGACGACGCGGAGCCGGCCAGCGAGGTCGAGCGACGCGAGGAACGGCGAGGTCGCGGCCTGGTCGTCCAGGGCCGCGCCGACCACGACGCGCAGCTGCTCGCCGAGCTGGGCGACGCCGCCGCCGAGCACGACGGTGCGCGGGTCGACGGCCAGGCAGAGCACCCGGATCGCCTCGGCCACGCCGGCGGCGAAGCGACTGCGTGCGTCGATCGCCTTCGGGTCACCGGACTGCGCGGCGGCGAACATCGCCTGCGCGGGAGGTACGTCGCCCGACGGCCACGCTGCTGCGAGTGCCGAGCCCGAGGCGATGGTCTCCAGGCAGCCGCGCTGCCCGCACTGGCACAGGGCTCCCGACGGGTCGACGGGCACGTGCCCGATCTCCCCGGCCGCGCCGTGGACGCCCCGACGGAGCCGGCCGTCGAGGACCAGCCCGGCCGCGAGACCGGTGCCGATGCTGAGGTAGACGAGGTCGTCCTGGCCGCTGAGGGCGACGGCGCCGAGGCTGGCGGCGTTGACGTCGTTCTCGATCACGACGTCAACGCCGAGCCGCTCGCCGAGGAGGTCGCCGAGCAGCACCCAGTCACCGTCGAGACCGAGGTTGACCGCGTGCTTGACCGCGCCGCGCTCGACGTCGACCAGGCCCGGGATGCCGATCCCGACCGGTCCGTCCAGCGGGCCCTCGGTGGCGACACGCAGCGCCTCGACGACGCGTGCGGCGGTGCGGACGACACCGTCGGCGCCGGGCTCGGTCGGCTCACGGACCTCGGCACAGATCGCCCCGGAGTCGTCGAGGACCAGCCCGAGGGTCTTGGTCGCACCGATGTCCAGACCGAGCTTCACCGGTCCCACCCTGCCTCTCGGAGCAGCTCGGTCACGGCAGCCGCCCCGGGGCGAGAGTAGCCGCGCGTGCAGATCCGGGGTGCGGATCCGTCGTACGGACCGGGCCAGCCCCACTCGACGACGACTGCGGCACCGGTCGTGTCGATCTCCGGCCGGCGGTGGGCGTCGCGCACCTGCAGGACGATCGGGCGGTCGGAGGTGAGCGGCTCGCCGGGAGCGACGACGCGGTCGGGCAGCAGACCCCACGGGACCTCGCCGACGGCGATGTTGGCCGCGGTGGCCACGCTGACGACGACCGCGCCGCGCAGGTCGGGCAGCTCGCCCTCGACGCTGATCGAGCGTCGGGCGCCCTCGAGCTGACGACTGTCGAGACCCCGCAGCTGGGCGATCCGGGCTCCGGCCTCGCGGAGCCGCTCCTCCGACAGCCGGCCGGTGCGGACCGCGTCGACGATCGCGGCCTGGGTCTCCCGGACGAGCGCGACCGGCTTGTCGGGGCCGATGCAGAGCAGGTCGGCGCCCGCGGCGAGAGAGAGCACGGCGGCCTCGGGGATGCCCCGGCCGGCGGACGCGCCCGCCATGTCGAGGGCGTCGCTGACGATGACGCCGTCGTAGGACAGCCGCTCGCGGAGCAGGTCGAGCACCGGCTTGCTCAGCGTGGCGGGGAGCTCCGGGTCGATCGCGGAGACCACGATGTGCGACGTCATCACCGAGGCGATGCCCGCCTCCACCGAGGTCGCGAAGGGCAGCAGCTCCCGAGCGGCGAGGGTGTCGAGGTCCACGTCGATGACCGGGAGGGCGAGGTGGCTGTCCTGTGCGGTGTCGCCGTGGCCCGGGAAGTGCTTGGCGCACGCGGCCACACCGGCGTCCTGGAGCCCGTGCACCCAGGCCGCGACGTGCTCGGCGACCCGCTCGGGGTCGGTGCCGAAGCTGCGGGTGCCGATCACCGGGTTGTCGGGGTTGGTGTTGACGTCGGCGACCGGCCCGAGGTCGAGGTTGATGCCGGCTGCCGCGAGCTCGGCGCCGATCAGGCGGCCGGTCTCGTAGGTCAGGTCGAGGTCGTCGGCGGCACCGAGGGCGGCGGGTCCCAGGACCGGGCTGCCGTCCATCGCGTGCAGGCGCGTGACGTCACCGCCCTCCTCGTCGACCGCGATCACGGCGCGCGGGTTGGCCGCCAGGATCGCGGCGCTGAGCGCGGCGACCGCTCCCGGACCGTCCGCGGTGTTGCTGCCGAAGTAGCAGATGCCGCCGAGGCCCTCGGCCAGCAGCGCGGCGTAGTCGCCGGGCAGCGTCGTGCCGGCGAAGGCCGGGAGCTGGACGCGGAGCGCGAGCTCCTCGATCGAGGTCATCAGCCCTTCACCCCGCCCGCGGTGAGGCCCGCGACCATCCGGCCCTGGACGACGAGGAAGAAGACGACGACGGGGATGGCGATCAGCGTGGAGCCGGCCATGATCCCGCCCCAGTCCGTGCCGCGGTTGACGTCGGTGAAGGTCGAGAGCCACAGCGGCAGGGTGCGGTGGTCCTCCTTGGTCATCACGACCAGCGCGAGCGTGAACTCGTTCCAGGCCTGGATGAACCCGAAGACACCGGTGGCGACGAGGCCGGGCGCCAGCAGCGGGAAGGTGATCTTGAAGAAGGCCTGCGTGCGCGAGCAGCCGTCGATCATCGCGGCCTCCTCGAGCTCGTAGGGCACGCCGGACACGAAGCCGCGCAACGTCCAGATCGTGAAGGGCAGCACGCCCGCGACGTACACGAGCGAGAGGCCGATGACGGTGTTGAGGAGGTCCATCGCCTCGAGCATCTTGTACTGGGAGATGAAGAGGCCCTCGACCGGGATCATCTGGATGATCAGCAGCACGACGATGAAGGAGACGCGGCCGCGGAAGCGGAACCGCGAGACCGCGACCGCTGCGATGAAGGCGAAGAGCAGCGAGACCACGATCGTCAGCACGGTCACCATCAGGCTGATCTTCAGCGCGTTGACGAACTGGTCGGTCTCGAAGACGGTGCGGTAGTTGTCGAGGTCGCCGCCGAACGGCACCCAGGTCGGCACCGGGTTGCGGATCTCGTTGCGGTCGAGGAAGGAGCTGTTGACCATCCAGTAGACCGGGAACGCCGCGACCAGGAAGGCCAGGACGCCGATCACGTTGGCGGTGACCCGCAGCGGACGGGCAGTGGGCCGTGCCATCAGTCGGTCCCTTCCTGCTTGAGCATCGCGCGGACGTACGGCGCGGTGAGGACGACGGTCAGCACGAGCATGAAGATCGCGACGGCCGCGGCCATGCCGAACTTCCCGCCGCCGATGCCGAGCCGGTAGATGTAGGTGCCGAGCAGGTTGGTGTCGTGGGTGCTGCCACCGGCCTGCTGGAGGATGTAGATCTGCGTGAAGACCCGCAGGTCCCAGATCACCTGGAGCAGGCCGACGACGAGCAGCACCGACCGGATGCTCGGGAGCACGATGTGGCGCAGCCGCTGCGCGGGTCCGGCTCCGTCGATCTCGGCGGCCTCGACCAGCTCCTCGGGCACCTGGGTGAGAGCGGCGTACACGGTGAACGCCACGAACGGCACGCTCATCCACACCACGATCACCGTGGCCACGAAGAAGAAGGAGAGCGGCTGGAGCAGCCAGGAGTGGCCCTCGTAGTCCGCCCCGAGCTGGGTGAGCAGGTAGTTGACCACGCCGTACTGCGTGTCGAAGAGCCACTCCCACACGGTCAGCGCCGCGACCACGGGCATCGCCCACGCGAGCAGCAGGCCGCTCTGCAGCAGGATCCGCACGGGCTTGGCCATGTGGCGCATGAGCAGCGCGAGGCCGACGCCGATCGCCATCGTGACGGTGGCGTTGACGGCGCAGAAGACCAGCGAGCGGAAGGTGACCCGCCACAGGTAGGGGTCGGTCAGCAGGTCGCGGTAGTTGTCGACGCCGATCCACTCCGGCGGCCGGCCGAACTGCTGGGCGAGGCCGAAGTCCTGGAAGGACAGGACCACCTGCCGGACGAGCGGGTAGCCGAGGGCCACGACCAGGGCGGCGACCGCCGGGAGCAGGAGCACGTACGGCAGCGGCGTACGGCGTGGACGGGGTGCCGTGTCGGTCATGGTTCCTCCTCTCGGTTCGATCATTGGGCATGACACGGCCGGGGTGGCGGTTCGCACCACCCCGGCCGTGTCGTGCTGGTCCTGCGGATGAATCCTCAGCCGTTGAGCTGGGAGTTCATCTGGTCGTCGGCCTTCTTGGCCAGCTCCTCGACGTCACCGCCCTGGGCGATCGCGCTGAAGAGGTCCTCGAGCACCCGCGAGCCCTCGACGTTGGCCCAGCCCGGCGCGGCCGGGGTGAGCTTGGCGTTGGACGCGGCGGCGATGGTCGCCTGGGCGAACTCGTCGTCACCGAGCAGCGGGGCCAGCGACGTCTTGGCCGGGGTGAGGCCGTTCTTCGCGAGGATGGTCTGGTAGTCGTCGCTGAGCATCAGGGCGACGGCCTTCGAGGCGAGCTCCTGGTTGGCCGACTTCGCGGCGATCGCGATGTCGGAGCCACCGAGCAGGACCGGGGCGGGCTGGCCGTCGGTGCCGGGCAGGGCGAAGACGCCGATCTGCTTGCCGTAGGTGTCGGGGCACCCGGTCTTCGGGTCGTTGATCAGGCCGTTGATCCAGCCCGGGGCCGAGACCATGCCGATCTCGCCGGCGCAGAACGGCGTCCACGAGTCGGCCTCGTTGCCGTCCTTGGCCGCACCCGAGGCCTCGGTGAAGAGCTTCTGCGCGGTCTCGAGCCCCTGGATCGACTCGGGCGAGTCGAGGGAGCCCGTCCACTCGCCGTCGGCGTCGGTCGCCAGGTCGCCGCCGGCGTCCCAGATGAACGCGGCACCGTTGCGCCAGTCCTGGCCGGGGAACCAGAAGCCGGAGAAGTTGGCCGGCTTGGGGTTGGCCTGCTTGAGCTTGATCGCGTCGTCGATGAACTCGTCCATCGTCGTCGGCACCGCGGTGATGCCGGCGTCCTTGAAGAGGTCCTTGCGGTAGAAGATGTACTTCGAGCCGGCGTAGTACGGCACGGCGTACGTCTTGCCGTCGACCGTGGCGCCGTCGACGAAGCCCTGGAGCAGGTCGTCGCCGCCGAGGTCGCCCAGCTGGTCGGTCATGTCGGAGAACGCGCCGGCCGAGGTGAACGTCGGGGCCTGCGTGTTGCCGATCTCGACCACGTCGGGGGTCTCGGACTCGCTGGAGAGCGACGTGGTCAGCTTCTCGACGAGGCCGTCCCACTCCTGCTGCTCGATGGTCAGCGTGGAGCCGGGGTTCTGCTCCTCGAAGGTCTTCTTCAGCCAGTCACGGGCGTCCTGGGGCGTGTCCGTGCCGTTGAGCCAGACGCGGATGTCGGCGGTCTTCGGACCGCTGTCGCTCGACGGGCTGTCGCCGTCGCTGTCACTGCCACAGGCGGCCAGGGTCGCCACGGCCATGGCACTGACGGCCAGGACCGCCAAAGTCTTCTTGATGCGCACCGCTGTTTCCTCTCGTCGAGCTTCACTTGCTGGGGTTGGTGGGTGGTGCTGGTTCCGAGACGCTTGTCAGGACACGCCGAGCTGACCGGAGAGGACGAGGACGGCTGCTCCGACGAGCACGACGTCCTCTCCGAGGGTGGAGGTGCGCACCACGAGCCCCTCCGCGCTGACCGCCATGGTCCGGGCGCGGATGCTGCGGTCGGCGGCCTCGCGCAGGGGGCCGTCGAGCAGCTCCTGCGGTCCGCTGAGCACCAGCTCGTGGAGGTTGAGCGTGCCGACGACCGGGGCGAGCGCAGCCCCGAGCTGCTCGCCGACCCGGGTCAGGATCTCAGTGCGGTCGGCGCCGGGCTCGTCGAGGCGGCGGCGCAGGTGGGGGACGGCGAGGATCGTCTCGAGGCAGCCCTGGCGGGAGCACGCGCAGCGCTCGCCGTCGGGGTCGATGACGACGTGGCCGATCTCGCCGGCCGCGCCGCGGTGGCCGTGGAGGAGCGAGCCCTCGAGCACCAGGCCGGCACCCACACCGGTCCCGACCCGGAGCACCATCAGGCCGCCGTCACCGGTCTGGCCGAAGGTGTGCTCGCCGAGGACGGCGGTGTTGGCGTCGTTCGCGACGAAGACCGGGAGGTCGAGGGCGTCGGCCAGGCTCTGGGCCAGCGGGGTGTCGGTCCAGGCCAGGTTGGGGGCGTCGATGACGGTGCCGGCGGCGTCGACGACGCCGGGGCTGCCGACGCCGACACCGAGGACGGGGCGGTCGGTCATCGCGATCAGCTCGGAGGCGAGCCGGTGCACGAGGGCGACCGCGTCCGCGCCCTTGGCGCCGACGAGCTCGAGCTCGTGACGGGCCACGACGACGCCGGCGAGGTTGATGACCGCACCGGTCATCCGGTCGGTGGCCGAGAGGTCGATGCCGATGATGTGGGCCGAGTCGACCGCGAGCCCGACCAGCATCGGCGGCTTGCCGACCCGGCTCTCCGCGGGAGCACCGAGCTCCTCGACGAGACCCTCGGCGACCATCTCGTTGACCAGGTCGGAGACGGTGACGCGGGTCAGCCCGGTGGTGCGGGCCAGGTCGGCCCGGCTGGCGGATCCCTCCCGGAACAGCTGCTGGAGCAGCAGCGACCGGTGGTGGCGGCGGGTGTCCTCCTGGAGGAGCTTGCCGCGGGGCCGCAGGGGCTTGCCCACGGAGGAGATCGTCGTCACGTTTGTTAGTTCAGCGCACTTACTTATTCCGCGTCAAGCGTTTCCGGGAAATTCGTGCGTGCTGGAATACCCGGTTCACCGGGTACTCATGGACTTCTGGGGTGTTGCAACAGCCGAGAAGTCCTGGAACACCCGGTTCACCGGGTATTCCAGCGGCCACGCCTCAGGGCCGCAGCGACGGCTTGTCCGGCAGTGACAGCGTGAGCACGGCGTCCTCGATGAGCGGGTGCTCCTCGATGTCGGTCTCCACGTCGCGCAGGCGTACGGCGAGGTGCGACTCGGTGTCGTCGCCGACCAGGTCGACCGCGGCGACGATGAAGAGCCGCTGCGGGCCGACGTACTCGATGTGCAGGTAGGTCAGGCGCTCGATCTGCGGGTGCTCGAGGATGCCGGCGATCACCCGCGAGCGGGTCTCCGGGGTCGGCGCCTCCCCCAGCAGGTAGTCCATGTTGCGACGCATCAGGAAGACGGCGACGAAGGCCAGCAGCACGCCGATGGCGATCGAGCCGAGGGCGTCGAAGACCGCGTTGCCGGTCAACTGGTGGAGCGCGATCCCGACGCCGGCGAAGAGGATGCCGAGGAGCGCCGAGAAGTCCTCGAAGAAGACCGCGCGCAGGGTCGGGTTGGACGTCTGGGCGACGAAGCGCAGCGGGTGCAGGCCGAAGCGCTGGGCCGCCCCGTGCACCTGCCGCGACGCCTGGAGGAACGACGTGCCCTCGAGCACGAAGGCGATGCCGAGCACGACGTAGTTGACCAGGAAGCTGGTGTCCTCCTCGCCCGAGGCGAGCGAGGTCAGGCCGTGCCAGATCGACACCACGGCGCCGGCGGAGAAGAGCCCGAACGCCGCGACCAGCGACCAGATGTAGGTCTGCCGGCCGTAGCCGCGCGGGTGCTCCGCGTCGCGGGGCCGGTCGCCCTTGCGCTCCGCGATGAGCAGAAAGACCTCGTTGCCGGTGTCGGCCCACGAGTGCGCAGCCTCGGCGACCATCGCGGCCGAGCCGGTGATCACCGCGGCGGCGGTCTTCGCGGCGGCGAGCAGCCCGTTGGCCACCAGCGCCACGACCACCGTCAGCAGTGAGTCGGACGCCTGGGTGTCCTCGGGCTCCGCGACGTTCGTCATACCCCCTTCGTACAGCACCCACGTACGGTCGAGAGATGTCTCGGATCCTCGCTGCCGCCTGCCTGGCTGCCCTGGCCCTGCTCGGCGGGTGCTCGAGCGACGGTGGCAGCGACCAGCCGACGCCCACGCCGGCGCGAGAGACGGGCTCGCCGATCGCAGCAGCCACGACGTACGACACGTACGTCGCGCTGGGCGACTCCTACACGGCCGCGCCGCTCGTGCCACCCACGGACACGAGCACCATCTGCCTGCGGTCGGGGGTCAACTACCCCGCTCAGCTCACGAAGGCGATGCCCGGCACCACGCTCACCGACGTGAGCTGCAGCGGCGCGCGCACGGCCGACATGACGGGCCGCCAGACCGGTCAGTTCGGGTCGGTGCCCCCGCAGTTCGACGCGCTGAAGCCCACCACCGACCTGGTCACCATCGGGCTCGGCGGCAACGACGACGGGCTCTTCGTCTCGACGCTCGGCGGCTGCACGCAGCTCGCGTCGAGCGATCCGACCGGGTCACCGTGCGCCGACGCGGCCGCGCGGGAGAACGTCCTCGACCCCGCACTCGCCGACATCCGGGCCAACCTCGCCGGCGTCGTCCGCGGGGTGCGCGAGCGATCGCCCGATGCCCGGATCATCGTGGTCGGCTATCCCCAGATCGCGCCGGAGTCGGGAAGCTGTGACGCGCTGCCCCTCGCCGCCGGCGACTACGCGTTCGTGCGGAAGGTCAACCAGGGGCTCTCGGACGCCGTCCGGCTCGGCGCGACCGACGCGGGCGCCGAGTTCCTCGACCTCTGGGGCCCGAGCGCCGGACACGACATCTGCAGCTCCGAGCCCTGGATCAA
Organism: Nocardioides pollutisoli; assembly: GCF_040045055.1. Taxonomy (NCBI): domain Bacteria; kingdom Bacillati; phylum Actinomycetota; class Actinomycetes; order Propionibacteriales; family Nocardioidaceae; genus Nocardioides; species Nocardioides pollutisoli. Next base: position 2,002,096 of record NZ_JBDZDU010000001.1, on the reverse strand, counting down.
CGGCCGGCTCACGACCGGTGCGGCCGCCGCCTACCACCCGTTCGCGGTCGAGCAGCAGGCCGTCGCCGACCTGCTGCTGACGCAGGTCCAGTAGGCCCTACAGCGCCGAGTGGGCCGGGATCCCGGCCACCAGCGTGAAGCCGACCGGCATCTCGCGCAGCGCCGTCCCCAGCACCGAGGTGTCTGCGGCGTCCAGGTCGCGCAGCAACGGGTCGCGGTCCAGGAGCACCAGGTCCCCGCGCGATCCGGTGCCCACCATCGGCTGCCCGTCGACGGACGCGGCCAGCGCCTCGCGCACGGTGATGCCCTGCTCGCCGTGCCACGGTCCGCGCTCGTCGGCGCTGCGGTGCACGGCCGCGGCCATCGCCAGCCAGGGGTCGAGCGGCGACACCGGTGCGTCCGACCCGAGCGCCAGCTCCACCCCGTCGTCGAGCATCCAGCGGAACGCGAAGCACCGCTCGGACCGCTCGCCCCAGATCTTGTCCGTGAGGTCGCGGTCGTCGAGGAGGTGCGCGGGCTGCACGCTGGCCCGGATGCCGAGCTCGGCCATCCGGCGCACGTCCTCGCGCCGGGCCATCTGCGCGTGCTCGATCGACCCCCGTGCCCCGGTCGCGGCGTACGACGTGAGCGCCTCGGCCACCGCGGCGTCGCCGATCGCGTGGGTGGCGATCTCGAGCCCGCCCTCGTGGGCGACCCGGAGCAGCTCCCGCAGCTCGTCGCCCGAGAGGTTGGGCTGACCGGACGGGTACTCCAGCCGGTGCGCGTCGCCGTACGGCTCGCAGCACCAGGCGGTGCGCGTGTTCAGCGACCCGTCGCTGATGATCTTCAGCGGGCCCATGGTCGCCCGCTCGTCGCAGCCGGGCAGCGTGTCGCCGGTCCGGAGGCCCAGCGCGATGACGTCGGCGAGGTGCATCTCGTACGTCGCGGCGCGCACCCGGAGCACGTCCGCGCCCTCACCCCAGCGCTCGACCCAGTCGAGCGGACCGCTGCCGAACTCGAAGTCGGTCAGCCCGACGATGCCCAGCGACGCGGCGGTGTCGAGCGTGCGCCGGTAGGCCTCGGGCGAGGTGCCGTCGGTGCCGACCAGGCTGGAGAGACGGGGGTAGGCCGCGAACCACTCCGCCTCACGGACCACCGAGTCGCGCACCGGCATCGCGAGGTGCATGAGGGCGAGCGTGTTGAGCCAGGCGTGGTGCCCGTCCCCGCTGATCAGCACGACGGGCGTTCCCCCGCTCACGGCGTCGAGCTCGGAGACGGTGACGTCACGCTCCCACCCCGCGGAACGGTGGCCCCAGCCGATCACCGGGAGGTCGGGATACTCCGCCACCCGCTCGGCGACCATCACCAGCGCCTGCTCGGGCGAGTGCGCCGGGGCGAGGTCGAGACGTCCGGAGCTGAGCGTCCACTGCGCCATGTGCACGTGCTGGTCCCACAGGCCCGGGATCACCCAGCGTCCCGCGGCGTCGGACTCGTCGACGCCGTTGGGCCGGTCGAGGTCCGGTCCGACCGCGGTCACGGTGCCGCGCTCGACCAGGATGTCGACCGGGTGGTCGGGTGCCTCGTCCCCCTCGTGGAGCGGGACGAGTCGGGCGTTGCGGATCAGGTGGCTCGTCACCCGGCAGACGCTAGCGGCGCCGACCCCTCGGGGTCGGCATCGGGGGCGTCCATCACCATCGGCTTGGGGCGGAGCAGCGTGCCGCCGACGACCGCTGCGAGCAGGGCTGCGGCCGCACCCACCGCGAAGGCCAGCTGGAAGCCGCCGTTCAGCGCGTCGAGCGGTGCACCTCCGGAGTCGGTGAGCGACTCGGTGCGCCAGGTCGACAGGCTGACCAGGACGGCCAGGCCGAGCGCGCCGCCCATCATGAACGACGTGTTGACGACGCCGGACGCGAGACCGGACTCGTGCGGCTCGACGTCGCCCATCGCAGCGAGGAGCACCGGGTTGAAGGCGATGCCCGCGCCGGCGCCGAGCAGCAGCATCGAGGGCAGGACGTCGATCAGGAAGGTGCCGTCGACGGGCGCCCGGGAGAAGAGCCCGAGGCTGACTGCGGCGAGCGAGAGCCCGACCACGAGGGGCGGTCGGATGCCGAAACGCATGACCAGCCGGTCGGACACGCGCAGCGAGCAGAAGGCCATCACGACGCTGGTCGGGATGAAGGCGAGGCCGACCTCGAGGGCGTCGTACGCCAGCACCTGCTGGAGGTACAGCGCCGCGAGGAAGAACCAGGCGAACATCGCGGCCGCCCACAGCACGCCGACGACCTGCGAGACCACGACGTTGCGGAGCTTGAAGAGGCGCAGCGGCACGAGCGGCTCGGCGACCCGCGACTCCCAGAGCACGAAGACCGCGAGCAGCACCAGGCTGCCGGCGATGAGCCACGCGTCGGTCTGGACGATCCCGTAGACCGACAGCATCAGCGCAGCGGTCACCAGCACGGCACCGAGCACGTCGACCCGGCCGCGGGCTCCGACCACGTCGTCGGACGGCAGGATCCGGCGGGCGGCGAGCAGCACCCCGATGCCGACCGGCACGTTGACCAGGAAGATCCAGTGCCACGAGAAGAGACCGGTGAGGACACCACCGAGCAGCACGCCGACGGCCCCGCCGCCGGACATCACGAAGCCGAAGAAGCCCATCGCCTTCGCGCGCTCCCCCGGCTCGGTGAAGAGCCCCATGATCAGGGACAGCGCGACCGCCGAGACCGCGGCGCCGCCGAGGCCCTGCACGGCGCGGCCGACGACCAGGAGCCCGGACGTCGGGGCCAGGCCGCAGGCGATCGATGCCGTGGTGAAGGCCACGACTCCGCCGAGGAAGACCCGCTTGTTGCCGAGCAGGTCACCGAGGCGCCCGGACAGCAGCAGGAATCCGCCGAAGGTCAGCAGGTAGGCGTTGACCACCCACGCCAGCGCGGACTGGGAGAAGCCCAGGTCGTCCTGGATCGAAGGCAGGGCGACGTTCACGATGCTCGAGTCGAGCACGATCATCAGGTCGCCCAGGCACAGCACGTAGAGCGCGAGCCAGCGGTTGCGATCAGTCATCTCGATCTCCTCGGTGGAAGGTGCGGTCACCTGTTCCACGAATCAGGGGCTACGAAATCGACAGACCCGCCGAAACTGCTCGAATCATCGCTCAGATGTGGCGACGTGACTGGATAACCCGGAACCGCGAAGCGACGTACGCACCATCGGTGTACGTCGCGTTGGCCGCCGGGTTGGCCCCGGTCCCGTGGAAGTCCGAGAACGCCGCCGACTGGTTGACGAAGACCCCACCCGTGAGGTTCTCCGACAGCGCGACGCCGGACTCGAGCGCGGCCCACCGCATCTGCTCGATCACGTCCTCGGAGGTCGAGTAGACCGAGGCGGTCATCGCACCGTGGCGCACCACGGTGATCGCGAAGAGCGCGATCGCCTCCTCGATGTCGGCGGTCCGGATCAGGTAGGAGACCGGGCCGAAGCACTCCGCGGCGTAGGTGTCGGCGTCGACCGCGTCGAGGCCGACGAGGAGCGGGGTGCGCACGGTCGCGTCGGGGTACGCCGGGTGCGCGATGTCCCGGCTCGGGATCAGGACCTCGCCGACCGTGGCGGCCTTCTCGAGCCGCGCGCGTACGTCGGGGGTGACGACCGCACCGAGGATCTCGACGGCCCGCGCGTCGTCGCCGAGCAGCCGGTCGAGAGCGGCCGCGATGCCGGCCGCGACGTCAGCCGGCGCCTTGCGGCCCTCGTCGGTCTCGACGCCCGAGGCCGGCACGAAGATGTCCTGCGGCGAGGTGCACATCTGGCCCGTGTAGAGCGCGAGCGAGAAGGCGATGTTCTGGCACATGCCGGCGAAGTCGGACGTCGAGTCGACGACGATGCAGTTGACGCCGGCCTTCTCGGTGAACACCACGGCCTGGTGGGCCCGCTGCTCGAGCCAGTCGCCGAAGGCCGTGCCCCCGGTGAAGTCGATGACGCGCACCTCGGGCCGGACCGCGAGCACCGCCGCGAGCCGGTCGCCGGGCGCCTCGGCCGCGAGCATCACGAGGTTGGGCTCGAAGCCCTGCTCGGCCAGCACCTCCTGGCAGACCTGGACCGTGATCGCGAGCGGCAGCACGGCGTTCGGGTGCGGCTTGACCACGACCGGGTTGCCGGTCACGAGCGAGGCGAACAGGCCGGGCCAGGAGTTCCAGGTCGGGAACGTGTTGCAGCCGATCACCAGCGCGACCCCGCGCGGCATCACGGTGAACGTCTTCTCCATCCGCAGCGGCTCGCCGCGAGCCGGCTTCTCCCAGATCGCCGTCTCTGGCGTGCGGGTCATCTCGACCCAGGCGTAGGCGATCGCCTCGAGCGCCCGGTCGAGCGCGTTGGCACCACCCGCCTGGAAGGCCATCACGAAGGCCTGGCCGCTGGTGTGCTGGACGGCGTTGGCGAGCTCGAAGACCCGGGCGTGCAGGCGGTCGAGGATCTCCAGGCAGACACCCGTGCGCCCGTCCGGCCCGGCGACGCGCCAGGCCCGCATGCCCGACTCGGCAGCCGCCATCAGGCCGCTGACGTTGCGGACGTGGGGGTAGGCGACGTCGAGGTCGAAGCCGTACGGCGACCGCTCGGTGGCGACCGTCCCCTCGGCTCCCGGCGTGGTCAGCGGGAAGGCGCCGCCCAGCCACGCGTCGTACGCCGCCCTGCCCTCGGCGGCGGCCTGCTCGCCGTAGACCCGCGGCGACGGCGACTCGTCGAAGGCGGAGTACCAGGTCCGCGACGCGCTGGCGGAGACCGCGGCGTCCAGCCGCGGCCGGTGGGTCTCGAAGAGACCGGTGCTCATGGAACCTCCCGAGGTGTCGCAAGCAGCCACACTCTGGCACAGGATCGACACAGATACCGTGTACTTCATGAGGGTGCGCTGGACCGGGCTGGTGCTCGCCCTGGCACTGGTCGCAGCCGTCGTGGGGTACGGCGTCGGCGTGCTCCGACGCAGCGAGCCGACGACCTTCACGGCCGGGCCCGTCGTCGCCGTCTCGCCGAGCTATCCGGCGGCCCCCGTGCCGGTGCTGCCGGACCCCGACTTCCCGGCGCTGCAGCCGGGGCTGCCGCTGCACCCGGCGGTGGTCGGCACGCCGCCCTTCGACTTCCACCTGCCGATCCCGCGCGGCTGGGTGCGCACCAACCCGACGACCAGTGAGTGGCACTGGCACGCGCCGCCGGAGTTCGTGCCCAACACCTACTTCATCCGGGTCAAGCTGCTCGGCAACAGCTACGTGACGGTGTCCAACGCCACCGACCAGCGGATCACCGCGCTCGAGAACGCCGGCGACGTCGCCGACCTGCACATCGACTCGCGCGACGCGGACGGCTTCACGTCGACCTATGTCGCCGGCGGCCACCGGCGTGTCGACCTCGAGCGGTTCATCGGGTCGCCGGACTCGGAGCTCGTCTACGCGTCGATCGCGGTCATCGGCCGCGAGCGCGACCGGGCCGGGCTCGAGGACCTGCTGACGCGACTGGCGGCCGAGGCCGGACCCTGACGGCTAGCGGTAGCCGTGGGTCTCCACCGAGTCGAGCACCCGGTTGGCCGTGGCGGAGCTGGCGCTGCGGACCTGCACCCACAGGAGCCGGTTCTCGGTGATCTGGACGACCCGCTCGACCGTGAGCCCACCCGGGCAGCCGGTGTAGGTGACCGTCACCGACGCACCCTCTGCGGAGGACACCATGACCGGCTCGCCGGCGTCGGTGCACTCGGGGTGCTGCGGCACCTGGTTGGGCAGGTCCGTGCCGGCCAGGATCCCGAGGAACACGCCCTGCCCGTCGTCGGCCGACGCCCAGTCGTCGCTGGTCCCGACCGACAGCGCCGGGAAGTCGGACTTCTGCCGGGGCGGCTGCCACGGGTCCGGCGCGACCGACCGGTCCCAGGTCTCGGGCACGGTGACGCTGAGCGACCCGGTCGAGTCGGAGACCCCGACGTCGTCCGGCTCCTGGGCCGCCACGGCGTAGCCGGCGCCCGCGCCGCCCACGATGGCTACCAGCGCCGCGAGGCTCCACAGGACGCGGCGCAGGGTGCGCCTCGGCGGCACCGGGTCGGGCAGCGGGTCGTAGGACGAGAGCGGCGTCGGCCGCGCGCCGGGCTGGGTCAGCTGCGGGTCGATCGGGAGCCACGGCTGGGTGTTCGGGCCGACCAGCGGCCCGAGCGCGGCCGTGAGGGCAGCGACGTACGACGCGATGTCCGGCCACCGCTCCTCGCGGTCCACGGCCAGCCCGCGGGTGACCACCGTCTCGACCTCCGGCGGGAACTCCCGGACGGGCGAGGACAGCGGCGGCGGCGGACCCGGGGACGCGGCGGCGGTCAGCGAGGCGTGGGAGTACGGCGCCGTGCCGGTGAGCAGCAGGTAGGTGATGGCCGCGAGCGAGTAGAGGTCGGCCCGCGGGTCGAGCGGCTCGCCCTGGGCCTGCTCGGGCGCGACGAACGACGGCGTCCCGCCGATCATGGTCAGCCGCGACGACATGTCGAGCGACTTGCCCAGACCGAGGTCGGCGACCATGGCGCGGACCTGCCCGTCGACGGTCCGGAAGAGCACGTTGGCCGGCTTCATGTCGCGGTGCAGGACGCCGCGCTCGTGGAGCGTCTGGAGACCGGTGCCGATCTGGCGCACCACCTCGAGCGCCTGCGACGGGGTCACCCCCTCGACCTCGAGCCGGTCCGCGAGGGTGCCCTGGTCGGCGTACGACATCACCAGGTAGGGGCGACCGTCCTCGAGCTCGCCCGCGTCGTAGACCGTGACGACGTACGGCGACTCGACCTTGCGGAGGAACCGGCCCTCCTCCAGGAACCGCTGCCGCACCGGCTGGTCCTCGGTCCAGTTGTCCGCGAGCACCTTGACCGCCACGGGCGAGTCCAGCTGCTCGTCGTACGCGAGCCAGACGGTCGCGAACCCACCGGAGCCGATCCGGCGGCGCACGGCGTAGCGACCGAGTCGGGAGGGCATGGGCACCGGCCCATTATCAGGGTGCCAGGGGTCGACCCCTAGACGACTCGGGGTCGGACCAGGGATGGGACGACGCACTTCCCCGATGTGCCGACCCCGGCCGAGCCGCGAGGCTCATCGACATGATCAAGGTCGAGTCCCTCACCAAGAAGTACGGCGGCTTCACCGCCGTCGACAACGTCTCCTTCACGGCACGGCCCGGCCGCGTCACCGGCTTCCTGGGCCCGAACGGCGCCGGGAAGTCCACCTCCATGCGGATCATGGTCGGTCTCACGCCGGCCTCCTCGGGCTACGCCGAGGTCAGCGGCCGCCGGTTCGCCGACCTGCCCAACCCGGGCCTCGAGGTCGGCGTCCTGCTCGACGCCTCGGCGCAGCACGCCGGCCGCACCGGCCGCGAGATCCTCACCATCGCCCAGCGCACCATGGGCCTGCCGGCGAGCCGGGTCGACGAGATGCTCGAGCGGGTCAGCCTGACCCCGAGCGAGTCGAGCCGACGGGTGCGCAACTACTCCCTCGGCATGCGCCAGCGGCTCGGCATCGCGACCGCGCTGCTCGGCGACCCCGAGGTCCTGATCCTCGACGAGCCCGCCAACGGGCTCGACCCGGCCGGCATCCGCTGGATGCGCGACCTGCTGCGCGGCTACGCCGACCAGGGCGGGACCGTCCTGCTCAGCAGCCACCTGCTGCACGAGATCGAGGTCATCGCCGACGACCTGGTCGTGATCGGCAACGGCCGGATCGTCGCCCAGGGCACCAAGGCCGAGCTGCTCGCCTCCGCGGGCACCCTGGTCCGCACCCGCGACGTGCCCACCCTGGCCCGTGCCCTCGTGGACGCGGACCTGGAGTTCTCCCACATGACCGACGCGATCCGCGTCGACGCCGACGCCGACGTGGTCGGCCAGGTCGCGCTCAGCGCCGGCGTGGCCCTCACCGAGCTGCGCGCCGCCGACGGCGCCGGCCTCGAGGAGATGTTCCTCGAGCTCACCGCAGACACCCAGCGAGAAGGAGTAGCGGCATGACTGCCGTCGCAGTAGAGACCGAGGTCGTGCGTACGGCGCGTCCCACCCCCGCACGCATCCCCATGTCCCGGATCGTGGCCGTCGAGCTGCGCAAGTCGTTCGACACCCGCTCCGGCTTCTGGCTGATGGTGAGCATCGGCGCCCTGGCGCTGATCGCCACCATCGCGACCATCCTGTTCGCGCCGACCGACGAGCTCGACTACGAGGCCTTCGCCAGCGCGATCGGCTTCCCGATGGCCGTCATCCTCCCCGTGATCGCGGTGCTCTCCATCACCAGCGAGTGGAGCCAGCGCAGCGGCCTCACGTCGTTCACCCTGGTCCCCCACCGCAGCCGGGTGATCACCGCCAAGCTGATCGTCACCCTCGGCATCGGCGTCGTCTCGATGCTGCTCGCCGCGGGGATCGGCGCGCTCGGCAACATCGTCGGCACGGCGATCACCGGCACCGACACCATCTGGAACATCAGCGGCGCCGAGCTCTTCTACATCGTGCTCGGCAACGTGCTCGGCATGCTGGTCGGCTTCATGCTCGGCCTGCTCTTCCGCAACTCGCCGGGCGCGATCGTGGGCTACTTCGTCTACGGCTTCGTGCTGCCTCCGCTGGCGATGCTGCTGGCCGCAAGCCAGGACTGGTTCGACAAGCTCCAGCCGTGGGTCGACTTCAACTACGCCCAGGGCAACCTCTTCAACGGGGTGATGGACGGCGAGATGTGGGCCCAGCTCGGCGTGACCAGCATCGTGTGGCTGGTGATCCCGCTGGCCATCGGCGTCCGGCTGGTCATGCGGTCGGAGATCAAGTAGCCGCATCGAGTAACGCCTTGGTCACCCTTTCCCGTCGCCTGACTAGGGTCTTGGCGACGGGGAAGGGTGCTGCCATGACAACCGAGGCACTGACGCCGGACGAGATCGACGACCTCGCCCGGCGTGCGCAGGACGGCGACCGCGACGCGCTGGAGGCGCTGCTCGCGGCGATCCGCCCGCGCGCGCTCAACGTCTGCCGTGGGGTGCTGCCGCACCTCCCCGACGCGGAGGACGCCTGCCAGGAGGCGTTGATCAACATCGCCAACAAGATCGGCAGCTGGGGCGGCCGGGGCCGCTTCACCACCTGGATGCACGTGGTGGCGGTCAACTCCGCACGCTCGACGTACCGCCGGATGAAGAACCAGGCCGTCGCAGCCGACCCGCAGGAGCACGGACCGCTCGGAGACCGCCCGGACCCGCGCACCACCAGCGTCATCGCCGGCACCCGCCTCGACCTGCTCGAGGCGATGGAGACGATCGAGAAGGAGCACCCGCAGTTCGTCGAGCCGCTCCTCCTGCGCGACGTCTACGGCCTGTCGTACGAGGAGATCGCCCAGCAGATCGGCATCCCTCTCGGCACCGTCAAGGCGCAGATCCACCACGGGCGCAAGCTGGCCCGGCCGCTGCTCCGGGGCTCGGAGTGAGGCGGACGGCAGTCCCGCTGCTGGCGATCGGCGTCCTGCTCCTCGCCGGCTGCACCTCCACCTCCGACGAGCCCGAGCCGAGCCCGACGGCGGGCTCGCCGGTCTCGGCGTCGAGCACCCCGACGTCCGCTCCCGCCGCGGCAGCGGACGACCCCGTCGAGGACCGCGTCTACCCCGACGTCGGCGACCCCGGCGTCGACGCGCTGCGCTACCACCTCGACCTCGCGTGGGGTCCTGAGAGCCAGACCCTCACCGCGACCGAGACGATGACCTTCCGGGCCACGTCCGACGCGGACCAGTTCCAGCTCGACCTCGGCGCGCCCCTGGAGGTCGGCGACCTGACCGTCGACGGCGACCGCACCGCCTTCGACCACGACGGCAAGGACCTGGTCGTCCACCAGCAGGTCCGCGAGGACGAGCGCTACACCGTCCGGATCGGCTACTCCGGCACCCCGCAGCCCGTCCACGCGCCGTCCGAGCGCTCCGACATCGAGGACCTCGGGTGGACGGTCGCGAAGTCCGGTCAGGTGTGGACCATGCAGGAGCCGTACGGCGCCTACACGTGGTACGCCGTCAACGACCAGCCGTCCGACAAGGCGCTCTACTCGTTCCGGATCACGAGCGTGCCGCCCGCGGTCGGCGTCGCCAACGGGACGCTGCTCTCGCGGACCGAGAAGGACGGCGCCACGGTCACCCGCTGGCGGCTGAGCGACCCGGCGTCGTCGTACCTCGTCACGATCGCGATCGGCGACTTCACGATGACGAGGGACCACGCGGCCTCGGACCTGCCGATGACCTACTGGACGCCGACCGGCCGACCCGACCTGGTCGCCCGGATGCGCAAGGCACCCGCGGCGGTCGACTGGCTCGAGAGCAAGCTCGGCCCGTTCCCCTTCGACAGCCTCGGCTACCTCGTCGTCGACTCGAAGAGCGGCATGGAGACGCAGACGATGATCACCCTCGGCGACACCCGCTACGCGACGTCACCCGCGGTGCTCGTGCACGAGGCCGCCCACCAGTGGTACGGCGACGAGGTCACGCCGACCGACTGGCGCGACGTGTGGATGAACGAGGGGATGGCGACCTACCTCCAGGGCGTCTGGACGGCCGAGGCCACGCACCAGTCGCTGGACGCGATGGTCGACGAGTGGGCGGCGTACGACGACCAGCTGCGCTCGCAGGACGGCCCGCCGGCGGACTACCGCCCGGAGTCCTTCGGGGGCGGCAACGTCTACTACATCCCGGCGGTGATGTGGGACGAGCTGCGCAAGCGCATCGGCGACGACGAGTTCTGGCGGCTGGTCCGCGAGTGGCCGGCCAGCCACGCCTACGGCAACGCGGGCTACGACGACATCACGGCCTGGTGGTCGGAGCAGACCGGTGAGGACCTCACCGGGTTCTTCGACGACTGGCTGATGTCGGACACGACGCCCGACCGCGGCTGAGGCTCAGCTGGCTTCCTTCCACGGGTCGTGGTCGGCGAGGATCCGGTCGACGCGGGCCTGGTCGAGCCGGGACACGACGTACTGGTTCTCCTGCGCGTCGCGCACGCACTTGGCGAGCGCGAACGACGAGGTCGTGAGGAAGAGCGTGCCGAGGGCGAGGAACGCCTTGGGCCACGGTTCGGCCGGCAGGTAGAAGATCGCGACCAGCATGGTCAGCAGCGCGATGCCGAAGGCGAGGGCCGACTGGGCGAAGAAGGCGGTGGTGTTCTTGGACGAGGGAGTGTGGGTTTCCATGCCGAGGAGTCTGGTGACGGGTCCGGGACCGGCCATCGGTACGGGTACTCAGATCGGCGCCCCGGTCGGACGGGGTGCGACACTGCGGCCGTGAGCTCGTGGACGTCGCCGGCGTCGATCGCCATCAAGGACCGGATGTTCCGCGCGCTCGCGGTCCTGCGCAGCGTGCTGCTCGTCAACACGGTCGCCCTGAACCTCTACCGGGCCGACAGCTTCACGCGACCGGTCGCGGGGGCGGCCTGTGTCGTCGTGATGGTGCTGTGGACCGGCTTCGCGATCTGGGCGTACGCCGACAAGCGCCGGCGTACCTTCCGACTCCTCGCAGCCGACCTGGCCATCGCCGTCGCGATGCTGCTGGTGACGCCGTTGGTGAAGGGCGACGGCTTCAGCGCGAGCCTGCCCGGCTTCTGGGTGATGGGCGCGCTGTTCGCCTGGGCGATCCACTACCGCGCGCTGGGCGGACTGATCGCCGGCGTCCTGCTCGCCGTGGCGGACCTCTCCCTGCGGGAGCACATCGGCCAGTCCGACTACGGCAACGCGTTCCTGCTGGTCGTCGGCGGCGCGACCGTCGGCTTCCTCTGCGACTCGCTGCAGCAGATGGCCACCGAGCGCGACGTCGCCGAGCGCGAGACCGCGATGGCGGCCGAGCGGGCACGCCTCGCGCGGGTCGTGCACGACGGCGTGCTGCAGGTGCTCGCCCTCGTCCAGCGACGCGGTCCCGAGCTCGGCGGGGAGGCGGCCGAGCTCGGTCGGCTCGCGGGCGAGCAGGAGCGGGTGCTGCGGGAGCTGATCCGGGCGCAGGACGCCGTCACCACCGTCCACGAGGGCGAGACCCTCGACCTGGCGTCCGAGCTGGCCCGCCTGGAGCGGCGCGCGTCGGTCACCGTGGCCACCCCGGCGACGCCCGTCGAGCTGCCGGCCGCCACCGCCCTGGAGCTCGCGGCGGTGGCCCGCGCCTGCCTCGACAACGTCCGGTCGCACGTCGGTGAGGACGCGCCGGCGTGGGTGCTCCTGCAGGACTTCCCCGACCGGGTCGAGCTGTCGGTGCGCGACGACGGTCCGGGCATCCCGGCCGGCCGGCTGGAGGAGGCGGTCGCCCAGGGACGGCTCGGCGTGAGCGAGTCGATCCGCGGCCGGATCGCCGACCTCGGCGGCACCGCCGAGCTGGCCACCGGGTCCTTCGGCACCGAGTGGGAGTTCGTCGTGCCCCGGAGCACGTCGGGCCTAGGGTCGGGGTCATGACGATCCGCGTGATGGTCGTGGACGACCACCCGCTGTGGCGCGACGCCGTCGAGCGCGACCTGATCGAGGCCGGGCTCGACGTGGTCGCGGTGGCGTCCGACGGGCGCGAGGCGCTGGCCCGCTTCCCCGCCGTGCGGCCGCGGGTCGTGGTGCTCGACCTGCAGATCCCGGAGCCCGACGGGGTCGCGGTCACCGCCGAGATGGTCCGCCAGGACCCGTCGGTGCGGGTGCTGATCCTCTCCGCGTCCGGCGAGCACGCCGACGTCCTGGCCGCGGTGAAGGCAGGCGCGACCGGCTACCTGGTGAAGTCGGCGTCGCGCGACGAGCTGCTGGCCGCCGTACGCCGCGTGGCCGACGGCGACCCCGTCTTCACCCCGGGCCTGGCAGGACTGGTGCTGGGCGAGTTCCAGCGGATGTCCGAGGCGCCCACGCCGCCCGGGGAGTCGGCGCTCACGGAGCGCGAGACCGAGATCCTCAAGCTGGTCGCGAAGGGGCTGTCCTACCGCCAGATCGCCGAGCGGCTCGTGCTCTCCCACCGGACCGTGCAGAACCACGTGCAGAACACGCTCCGCAAGCTGCAGATGCACAACCGGGTCGAGCTGACCCGCTACGCGATCGAGCACGGGCTCGACGACGAGGTGGAGTCATGAAGGTCCTGGTGCTCGGCGGCTCGGTGTTCCTCTCGAAGGCGGTCGCGGAGGAGGCGCTGCGACGCGGCCATGAGGTGACGTGCGCCAACCGCGGCACGTCCGGGTCCGTGCCCGACGGCGCCGAGCTGGTGGCGTGGGACCGGTCGCAGCCGGTGCCGGCCGAGCTCGCTGCGGCGGCGTACGACGTGGTGGTCGACGTCGGCCGCCACCCCTCGTGGGTCAGGTCGGCAGTGGCGGCTTTCCCGAACGCTCATTGGGTGTTCGTGTCCACGATCAGCGTCTACGCCGACCTCGAGACGCCGGGCGGACGGGCCGGGACGCTGCCCGTGCTCGAGCCGATCCGTGACGACGTCGACCTGTCCGTGGACATGGCGGCGTACGGGCCGATGAAGGTCGCGTGCGAGGAGATCGTGCGTGCCGGCGCCGACTCCTGGGTCGTGGTCCGACCCGGGCTGATCGTCGGACCCGGCGACCCGAGCGGGCGCTTCACCTACTGGCCGGCGCGGGTGGCCGACGCCTCGGCCGCCAAGGAGGTGCTCGCGCCGGGGCTGCCGGGCGACAGCACGCAGGTGATCGACGTGCGCGACCTCGCGACCTGGCTGGTCACGCTCGCCGAGGAGCGCACCACCGGTGACTTCGACGCCACGGCTCACGCCACCACGATGGCCGACCTGCTGGCCGAGGTCGTCGCGGGCTGCGCCGCCGATGTCGAGCTGACCTGGGTCCCGCAGGAGTTCCTGGCCGAGCAGGGGGTGCAGCCGTGGGCCGGCCCCGACTCGGTCCCGCTGTGGCTCCCCCGGCCCGAGCACGACGGGATGACCGCGATCGACGTCTCGCCGTCGTACGCCGCCGGGCTGGCGACCCGCCCGGTCGCCGACACCGCCCGCGACACCCTCGCGTGGCTCCGCGCGACCCCCGACGCGACCGTCACCGGGATCGGCCGCGAGCGGGAGGCGGCCCTGCTCGCCGCCTGGCACGGGAATGACCCTGACCTCCAGGCGTTAAGCCGGACATGAAGAAGATCGGGTTCCTGTCCTTCGGCCACTGGTCGGCCTCCCGTGGGTCCGAGGTGCGCTCCGCGTCCGACGCGCTGCTGCAGTCCATCGACCTCGCGGTCGCGGCCGAGGAGGTCGGTGCGGACGGCGCGTTCTTCCGGGTGCACCACTTCGCCACCCAGCTCGCGTCGCCGTTCCCGCTGCTGGCCGCGGTCGGTGCCCGGACCAGCACGATCGAGATCGGGACCGGCGTGATCGACATGCGCTACGAGAACCCGCTCTACATGGCCGAGGACGCCGGCGCCGCCGACCTCATCTCCGGCGGCCGACTGCAGCTCGGCATCAGCCGGGGGTCACCGGAGCAGGTCATCGAGGGCTACCGCTACTTCGGCTACGAGCCCGGCGAGGGCTCCGACCACGCCGACATGGCGCGCGACCACACGCGGGTCTTCCTCGACGTCATCCAGGGCAAGGGCTTCGCGCAGCCCAACCCGCGGCCGATGTTCCCCAACCCGCCCGGGCTGCTCCGGATCGAGCCGCACGCGCCGGGCCTGCGCGACCGGATCTGGTGGGGCGCCGGCACCCGCGCGACCGCCGAGTGGACCGCCCAGCAGGGCATGAACCTGATGAGCTCGACGCTGCTCACCGAGGACACCGGCGTGCCCTTCCACCAGCTCCAGGCCGAGCAGATCCAGATGTTCCGCGACGCGTGGAAGGCCGCCGGCCACGAGCGCGAGCCGCGGGTTTCGGTCAGCCGCAGCATCTTCCCGATCACCACCGACCTCGACCGCGCCTACTTCGGCCGCGACGGCTCCGGGCAGGACCAGGTCGGTCACATCGACGGCGGCATCGCGCGCTTCGGCAAGTCGTACGCCGGGGAGCCCGACCAGCTCATCAAGGAGCTGGCCGAGGACGAGGCGATCGCGGCCGCGGACTCGCTGCTGCTCACCGTGCCCAACCAGCTCGGTGTCGACTACAACGCCCACGTCCTCGAGAGCATCCTCAAGGACGTCGCGCCCGCGCTCGGCTGGCGCTAGGCGTCCAGGACGGGCTCGCCGAAGCGGGCGCCGTACGCCACCTCGCTCAGGGGTCTCCGGCTGCGCGGCGCGAGGTCGCTCGTGACGCCCCGTCCGATCGCGACGCCGGTGGTGACCGACCAGTGCGCGGGCACGCCGCAGGCAGCGGCCAGCCCGGCGTGGTCGAAGGCCGCGAACTGGTGCGTCGACAGCCCGAGCGCGGCAGCCTGGACGCTCAGGTGGGCGACCGCCTGGCCGAGGTCGTAGGCCGCGTAGTCGGAGTAGACGAGCGCGTCCTCCTCCGGACCGGACGCGGTCTGGTGGAGGGCGAAGACCAGCGCCGACGCCGACGGTGCCCACCGGCGCACGCTGGGCGCGAGCAGCGGCACGACGACGTCGTGCGCGGGATCGCCGCGACGACCGACGAGGAACGCCCACGGCTGCGAGTTGCCGGCCGACGGCGCCCAGCGCGCGGCCTCGAGCAGCGAGGTCAGCTGCTCGTCGTCCAGCACGTGCGACGCGTCGTACTCACGCACGCTCCGGCGATCGCGCAGCAGCGGGAGGATCGTCGTTTCACCCATGGTGGACGAGCCCGGACAGGGCCCTCGGTATTCCCGTAGCCTGCGCGGATGAGCGCCCCGACGCCCGCCCGACTCTCGGCCGCCGAGCTGATCGACCTCGTCCTCGACGAGGGGTCGTGGAGCTCCTGGGACGTCCCGCCGTCGTACGGCGACATCTCCGAGGCGTACGTCGCGGAGCTCGCGGCCGCCCGGGACAAGAGCGGCGTCGACGAGTCGGTGCTGTCCGGTGAGGGCCTGATGCAGGGCCACCGGGTGGCGGTGGTGATGGGCGAGTTCAGGTTCCTGGCCGGCTCGATCGGTCGGGCGTCCGCGGACCGGCTCGTCGCGGCGATCGAGCGCGCGACCCGGGAGGGACTGCCGCTGCTGGCGGGCCCGATCAGTGGCGGCACCCGCATGCAGGAGGGCACCCCGGCCTTCGTGCAGATGGTCCGGATCACCGAGGCGGTCGCGGCCCACAAGGCCGCGGGCCTGCCCTACCTCGTCTACCTGCGCCACCCCACGACCGGCGGCGTGATGGCGTCGTGGGGCTCGCTCGGGCACCTGACCGTCGGCGAGCCCGGCGCGCTCATCGGCTTCCTCGGGCCGCGGGTCTACGAGGCGCTCTACGGCAAGCCCTTCCCCGAGGGCGTGCAGACCGCGGAGAACCTCTACGCCCACGGCATCATCGACGCGGTCCTGCCGCCGGAGGAGATCGCGGGCATCCTCTCCCGGGCGCTGGCGATCCTGCTCGCGCCGCGGCACGGCATCCAGCCGGTGCCCGACCCGGTGCCGCTGACGCCGCTGCCCGACGTCGAGACGTGGGACGCGGTGGTGCGGTCGCGGCGGCCGGACCGGCCCGGCGTACGCCGCCTGCTGAAGTACGCCGCCAGCGACGTGATCCCGCTCAACGGCACGGGCCAGGGCGAGTCCGACCCCGGCCTGCTGCTCGCGCTGGTGAGCTTCGGGCATGCGCCGTGCGTCTTCCTCGGCCAGGACCGGCGCGGCCAGACCGCCGAGCACCCGATGGGGCCGGAGGCGCTGCGCGAGGCCCAGCGCGGCATGAAGCTGGCCGCAGACCTCGGCCTGCCGCTGGTCACCGTCATCGACACCCGGGGCGCCGCGCTCTCGGCCGAGGCCGAGAACGGCGGCATGGCCGGCGAGATCGCGCGCTGCCTCAACGAGCTGGTCACCCTGACCGCCCCGACGTTGTGCCTGATGCTCGGCGAGGGCAACGGCGGTGGGGCGCTCGCCTTCCTGCCGGCCGACCGGGTGATCGCCGCCCAGCACGCCTGGCTCTCGCCGCTGCCGCCCGAGGGCGCCAGCGCGATCGTCCACCGCGACCTCGACCACGCGCCCGAGATGGCGCGCTCCCAGAAGGTGCGCGCGCTCGACCTGCGTGACCGCGGCATCGTCGACCGGATCGTGGCGGAGATGCCCGACGCCGCCGACGAGCCCGAGGCCTTCTGCCAACGTGTCGGCGCGGTCCTCGAGCACGAGCTCGCCCGGCTCCTCGACGTCGGCGCTGGTTCACCAGCGGATCGGGCCCGCCGCTACGCCTGACCCAACAACTAGAACGCGTTACAGTCCCCGCCATGAAGACGTACGTCGTGAGCGGGGCCGCCTCGGGGATCGGAGCGGCCACGGCCGCGATGCTGCGCGAGCAGGGGCACCGGGTGATCGGGATCGACCGCACCGAGGGGGTCGACGTCGTCGCCGACCTCGCGACGCCTGAGGGTCGCGCGCAGGCGGTGGCCGACGTACGCGCCCTGACCGACACGATCCACGGCCTGGTGCCGGCCGCCGGGATCGCCGGCCGCACCGGCACCGACTCGGCGCTGCTCGTGTCGATCAACTACTTCGGCGCGATCGCGCTGGTCACCGGCCTCCACGAGGAGCTCACCCGGGGCGCGCAGGACGGCGGCGCCGGCGTGGTGCTGCTCGCCTCCAACTCCATCACCGGCATGCCCGGCTGGAACGCGCCGGTCGCCCAGGCCTGCCTGCGCGACGACGAGGAGCTGGCCCGCGCCGAGGCCGCGAAGGTCGACGGGGTGATGGTCTACCCGTCCAGCAAGGCGGCGCTCGCCTGGTGGGCCCGCCGCGAGGGCGTGAAGCCCGAGTGGGCCGGCGCCGGCATCCGGATCAACTCGGTCGCGCCCGGCGCCACCGAGACGCCGATGGTCGAGGAGATGCGCGCCGACCCGGTCTTCGGCCCGCACATCGACGCCTACCCGAACGCGATCGGCCGGACCAACCTCCCCGGCGAGGTCGCCGCGGCGATCGTCTTCCTGCTGACCACCGCCGGCATCGTCGGCGTCTGCCTCTTCGTCGACGGCGGCACCGACGCGATGCTGCACCCGATCGCCCCCCAAGGTTGGGAAGTCACCGGCATCGAGCCCTGACCGCCCCTACCCTTTCGGGTGTGTCCCACCGTGACCTCTCGGACGCCGAGCTCCGCGCGCTTGCGTACGTCGACGAGCGCGAGCTCGTCCGCGACCTGGTCGACCTGATCGCCGTCCCGTCGGTGAGCGGGACCGACGCGGAGTCCGACATCCAGCACCGGCTCGCCAAGCAGCTGGGCGAGCTCGACCTCGACGTCGACCTCTGGCAGCTCGACCTGGCCCGGCTCACCAGCGACCCGGCGTTCCCCGGCTGGGAGGCCGCCCGCTCCGAGTCCTGGGGCCTGGTCGCGAGCTGCGGGTCCGGCGAGCCCGAGCTGGTGCTGCAGGGTCACGTCGACGTCGTGCCCAGCGGCGACCTCGCCGCGTGGCGGACCGACCCGTTCACGGCGACCGTCCAGGGCCGCAACGTGCACGGGCGCGGCACCTGCGACATGAAGGCCGGGGTGGCCGCCAACCTGGCCGCCGTCCGCGCCGTCCGGGCCGCGGGCATCCCGCTCACCAGGCCCTACGCCGTCCAGCTCGTCGTCGGCGAGGAGGACGGGGGTCTCGGCGCGTTCGCCACGCTCGACCGGGGCCACCGCGGCAAGGCCTGCATCATCACCGAGCCGACGAGCGGGACCATCACGACGGCGAACGCCGGCGCGCTCACCTTCGAGCTGCGCGTGCCGGGCGTCGCGACGCACGGGAGCACGGCGTACGCCGGGGTCAGCGCGCTGGACAAGTTCCTCCCGCTGCACGCGGCACTGGCCGCGCTGGAGGCACGACGCAACGCCGAGGTCCACCCGCTGATGGCGGAGTACCCGGTCGCCTACCCCCTGTCGATCGGCAAGGTCTCGTGCGGCGACTGGGCGAGCAGCGTCCCGGACCTGCTGGTCGCCGAGGGGCGCTTCGGCGTCGCACTGGGCGAGGACCCGGCCGCGGCACGGGCCGAGCTCGAGGAGGCGGTCGCGGACGCGGCGGACGCCGATCCGTGGCTGCGCGACCACCGGCCGACCGTCGCGTGGACCGGTGGCCAGTTCGCCAGTGGCGAGTACGTCGAGGCCGACCGCGCCCTCCACGACCTGGTCGCGACCGCCCACGCGGACGTCACGACCGGACCGCGCCCGCGCGAGCGGGGAGCACCGTACGGGAGCGACCTGCGGCTCTACGCCGGGGCCGGCGTGCCGACCCTCCACTACGGACCCGGGGACGTGCGGCTCGCGCACGGGCCCGAGGAGTCGGTGCCGATCGACGAGCTGGTCGCGGTCACCGAGAGCCTGGTGCTCGCGCTGGTCCGCGCCTGCTCCTGACTAGGCTCGGCACATGCGTGTCGCCCTGGTCCTCGGCTCCGGCGGTGCGCGCGGCTACGCGCACATCGGCGCGATCGCCGAGATCGAGGCGCGCGGGCACGAGGTGGTCGCGATCGCCGGCTCGTCGATGGGCGCTCTCGTGGGCGGCCTGCACGCCGCGGGCGTGCTCGACGAGTACACCGCGTGGGCTCGCTCCCTCACCTCCAGCGGCGTCGTCCGCCTGCTCGACCCGAAATGGTCGTCGGGCGGTGCGATCGGCGCCGGGCGGATCTTCGCCGAGGTCGAGCAGATCGTCGGCGACCGGCTGATCGAGGAGCTCCCGATCCCCTTCACCGCCGTCGCGACCGACCTCCACGCGCGGCGCGAGGTGTGGTTCCAGCGCGGCCCGCTCGTGTCCGCGGTCCGCGCGTCGATCGCGATCCCGGGCGTCATCACGCCGGTCGTCATGAACGGGCGCCTGCTCGCCGACGGTGGCCTGATGAACCCGGTGCCGATCGAGCCGACCGCCGCGAGCGCCGCCGACCTGACGATCGCCATCTCCCTGTCCGGGGAGCGCGGCGCCCGCGAGCCCGGCACGCCGGCCCGGGAACCGGCCGAGCCCACCTGGCGCGAGGAGCTCGTCGGGCGCGTACGCCGCACGGTCGGCCGCGAGAAGGAGCCGCCCGACCCGCTCGAGGACCTGCGCATCTCCGACGTCGTGGGCCTGTCGATGGACGCGATGCAGGGGCTCGTCACGCGCTACCGGATGGCCGGCCTCCCGCCCGACGTGCTCGTGACCGTGCCGGTCTCGGCGGCGCGGGCGCTCGAGTTCCACCGGGCCGCCGAGATGATCGAGCTCGGGCAGCGGCTGACCGCCGAGGCGCTCGACGCGTCCGGCCACTGAGTCTCGATACGCCCGGCGGGGGACGCGCTCACTACCAGCGGTTGCGGGCCTCCTCGGCCCAGCCGACCAGCCCGTCGAGCGGCACCCGCTCGCCGTCGTCGGTGCTCGCCCACCCCCGCCAGTCGCCGAAGCACTGGTGGGTCTCGCCGGCCAGCACGACGAGGTTGGTCCGCGAGACCTTCTCGTGCCAGGGCGTGAACGTCGCGTCCACCCGCGGTCCGTGGATCCGCCAGGGCCGCAGCCAGTCGTCGCGGTCGTAGTCCCACACCAGCTCGTCGTCGATCTTGTGCAGGCGACCGTCGACCAGGAGGCCGTTCTCGGTGATGCCGGTGCCGTCGGTCCACCTCCCGCCGAGGGTGATGCCGCGGCCGGGTCCCGAGCCGGCCGCCCAGTTCCAGGTGACGGCGTAGGGCCACTTGCCGCGACCGTGGTCGAGGACCGCCCACCCCTCGGCGACGTCGTACGGCACGTCGTCCAGCACCAGCGTCCCGGTCACCGGCCGCGACACGTCCTTCACCGTGTGCTGGAAGCGCCGCGAGCTCCACGGGACCACCACGCCCAGGCACTCACCACCGGCAGCCACGTCGAGGTCGACCTCGACCCCGGGCGCGCTGGCCCTCAGCCGGGTGTCGGACACCTCGATGGTCAGGTGCCTCGCCGCGACGCGCGCCACCCCGCCGTACGACGCGGGCAGGGTGACCCCGCGTCCCAGCGGCGGCACGGCCTCGGCCTCCCAGATGTCGCCGGTCTGCCGGTCGAGCACCCACAGCGAGCAGACGCCGGCGTAGTCGAGGGTCGACACGACCAGCCCGATGCAGAAGCGCGGAGTGACCACGCCCCAGTACTCCCACCGCTTCGCGCGGCCCCACCCGCGCAGGTTCGCGCGGTGCAGGGGTCGGCGCGACCAGCCGACGGCCTCCGGGTTCAGCCGGCCGTTCGGCAGGCACAGGTCCGTAGCGCCGGTGATCTCGCGTTCCACGAGCGCTAGTAGAGCAGGGCGGTCCCGGGGTCCTCGAGGATGCCGGCCACGTCGGACAGGAAGCGCGAGCCCTTCTCGCCGTCGATGTGGCGGTGGTCGAAGGACAGCGACAACGTGCAGACCTGACGCACGACGATCTCGTCGTCCACCACCCACGGCTGCTTCTTGACCGCGCCGAAGCACAGGATCGCGGACTCGCCCGGGTTGATGATCGGCGTGCCACCGTCGACGCCGAACGGCCCGACGTTGGTGATCGTGAACGTCCCGCCACTCATCTCGGCCGGCTGCGTCCTGCCCTCGCGGGCGACCGACGTCAGCTCGGCGAGCGCGCCAGCCAGCTCGACCAGCGAGAGGTCCTGGGCGTCCTTGATGTTCGGGACGACCAGCCCACGCGGGGTCGCGGCGGCGATGCCCAGGTTGACGTAGCTCTTGAACACGACCTCCTGCGCCGCGTCGTCCCACCACGAGTTGATCTCGGGCGTACGACGCATCGCCAGGATCACCGCGCGGGAGAGCACCAGCAGCGGCGACACCTTGACGTCGCGCAGCTCGCGCCGAGCCTTCAGCCGGTCGACGAGCTCCATCGTGCCGGTCATGTCGACGGTGACCCACTCGGTGACGTGCGGCAGCGTGAACGCCGACTGCACCATCGCTTGGCCCATCATCTTGCGGACGCCCTTGATCGGCTCGCGGGTCTCGCGCTCCCCGGTGGTTGAGGAAGGCCCCTTGGGGGCCTGTCTCGAAACCCCCGCAGCCTCCGAGCCGGCCGCAGCTTCGACGTCCGCGCGACAGACTGTGCCGTTGGCCCCGGTCGGCGTGAGGGTGCTGAGGTCGACGCCGAGGTCCTTGGCCAGCTTGCGCACCGGCGGCTTGGCCAGCGTGCGGACGGCGACGGGTGCAGCCTCGGCCGGCGTCACGGACGGCACCGGCTCCTCGTCGGCCTCGACCATCGGCGCGGCGCCGGTCTCGAACGCCGCCTGCGCCTGCATGTGGGCCGCGACCGCACCGGACGACACCTTGCGCGCCCGGCGGATCGGGCCGCGGTCGGCCTTGTTGCGACCGACCAGGCTCTCGCCCTCGCCTCCCCCGGAGGCGGCCGGGTTGGAGAGGTCGATCTCCGGGGTCTCGACCGGCTCGACGGGCTCGGCCGCCGAGGGGTCGCCGATCGCGATGATCGGCGTGCCGACCGGGACCATCTCGCCCTCGGCGACCATCAGCGCGGTGACGGTGCCGGCGTACGGCGACGGCAGCTCGACGATCGACTTCGCGGTCTCGATGTCGACGATGATGTCGTTGATCGCGACGACGTCGCCGACCTTGACCTTCCAGACGACGATCTCGGCCTCGGTCAGGCCCTCGCCCACGTCGGGCAGCTTGAACTCAGCCATGTCAGAACTCCAGCGAACGGTCGACGGCGTCCAGCACCCGGTCCAGGTCGGGGAGGTAGTCCTCCTCGATCCGCGACGGCGGGTAGGGCGTGTCGAAGGCACCGACGCGCAGCACCGGCGCCTCCAGGGAGTAGAAGCACTCCTCGGTGATCCGCGCCGAGAGCTCGGCGCCCATGCCCAGGTTGACGTGCGCCTCGTGGGTGACGACCGCACGGCCGGTACGGCGTACGGACTCGAAGACCGGTCCCATGTCGAGCGGCGAGAGCGTGCGCAGGTCGATGACCTCGAGCGACTTGCCCTCCCCGGCGGCGGCCTCGGCGGCCTTCAACGCGGTCTTCACGGTCGGGCCGTAGGCCAGCACGGTGACGTCGCCGCCACGGCGTACGACGCGCGACGTGAAGAGCGGGTCGGGCGTGGCCGACTCGTCGAGCTCGGCCTTGTCGGCGTGGTACTGCCGCTTCGGCTCGAGGAAGATCACCGGGTCGTCGCAGGCGATGGCCTGCTGGATCATCCAGTAGCCGTCGACCGGGTTGGAGCAGGCGACCACCTTGAGGCCGGGCGTGTGCGCGAACTGCGCCTCCGGCGACTCGCTGTGGTGCTCGACCGCGCCGATGCCACCGCCGAAGGGGATCCGGATGACCATCGGCATCTTCGACTTGCCCTGGCTGCGGAAGGTCATCTTCGCGACCTGGCAGACGATCTGGTCGTAGGCCGGGTAGACGAACCCGTCGAACTGGATCTCGACCACCGGGCGGTAGCCGCGCAGCGCCAGGCCGACGGCGGTGCCGACGATGCCGGACTCGGCCAGTGGGCTGTCGATGACCCGGTCCTCGCCGAAGTCCTTCTGCAGACCGTCGGTGATCCGGAAGACGCCGCCCAGCTTGCCGACGTCCTCGCCCATGAGGAGGACCTTCGGGTCGTCCTCCATCGCCTTGCGCAGACCCATGTTGAGGCCCTTGGCCAGCGTGATCTTCTGCGTGGTGCTCATGCCCGTGCCCCCTCGAACGACTCGAGGTAGGCCTCGAAGCCGGCGCGCTGCTGCTCCAGCTCCTCGGTCATCTCGGTGTAGACGTGGTCGAAGATCGACATCGGCGACGGGTCGGGCAGCGCCTTGCAGCCCTCACGGAGGCGGGCGCCGAGGTCGTCGGCCTCCTGCTGCAGGGCGGTGAAGAACTCGTCGTCGGCCAGCCCGTTGCGCCGCAGGTAGACCTCCACCCGCGCGATCGGGTCCTTGAGCTTCCAGCGCTCGAGGTCGTCGGAGAGCCGGTAGCGGGTCGGGTCGTCGGTCGTGGTGTGGGCGCCCATGCGGTAGGTGTAGGCCTCGACGAAGGTCGGGCCCTGGCCGTCGCGGGCGCGCTGGAGCGCCGCCTGCGTCACGGCGTACGTCGCGAGGACGTCGTTGCCGTCGACCCGGACGCCGGGGAAGCCGAAGCCGAGAGCTCTTTGGTAGAGCGGGATCCGCGTCTGGCGCTCGATCGGCTCGGAGATCGCCCACTGGTTGTTCTGGCAGAAGAAGACGACCGGCGCGTTGTAGGACGCGGCGAAGATGAAGGCCTCGTTGACGTCGCCCTGCGAGGACGCGCCGTCACCGAAGTGGGCGATCACGGCCGCGTCGCGGTCGGGGTCGCCCGTGCCGACGACACCGTCGCGCTGCATGCCCATGGCGTAGCCGGTCGCGTGCAGCGTCTGCGCGCCGATGACGATCGTGTAGAGGCCGAAGTTGTTCTCGGCCGGGTCCCACGAGCCCTGGTCGACACCGCGGAAGAGCCCGAGCAGGTCGAGCGGGTCGACGCCCTTGCACCAGGCGACGCCGTGCTCGCGGTAGGTCGGGAAGACGAAGTCCTGCGGGCGCAGCGCGCGGCCGGCGCCGATCTGGGCGGCCTCCTGGCCGAGCAGCTGGGCCCAGATGCCGAGCTCGCCGTGGCGCTGGAGCGCCGTGGCCTCGACGTCGATGCGCCGGGTGAGCACCATGTCGCGGTAGAAGCCGCGGATCTGGTCGGCCGGGAAGTCGAGGTCGAACTCCGGGTGGTG
Source organism: Nocardioides pollutisoli (assembly GCF_040045055.1). Lineage (NCBI taxonomy): Bacteria > Bacillati > Actinomycetota > Actinomycetes > Propionibacteriales > Nocardioidaceae > Nocardioides > Nocardioides pollutisoli. Next base: position 1,977,512 of record NZ_JBDZDU010000001.1, on the reverse strand, counting down.
GACCCGCTCACCCTCGGGGGTCAGGAGCTGGATGAGGTCCGGCCCGCCGTCTTGCTGCGACGGTCCGAAGACCTCCGCGAGGTCCGGGCCGAAGCCTGGCTGCTGCGTCACGTGCACTCCTTCGAGTTCACCGGCCGTGCGGGGTTGCCGCTGGCCGAGTCTTGTCAGTCCGGGTCGGGACGCGGGGGTGGTGCGCCCTGTGACCCGGAACACAATCGTGCCTGGCCAACCTACCCGCGGCATCGTCGCCGTCGCCAATCCGCCGGGGGTTCCTTAGTCTCGGCGCATGACTGCCCACGATGTCTCTGCCAGCACGACGATCGCCGCACCGCCCGAGGTCGTCTTCGCGATCCTGGCCGACGCACGCCAGCACCCTCGGATCGACGGCTCCGGCACGGTCCGCGCGGCGGTGTCCGCCCCCGACCGGCTCGAGCTCGGCTCGGAGTTCGGCATGGACATGAAGATGGGCGCGCCGTACAAGATCAAGAACCGGGTCGTCGAGTTCGAGGAGGGTCGCCTCATCGCGTGGCGTCACCTGGGCGCCCACCGGTGGCGCTACGACCTGGAGCCGGTCGAGGGCGGCACGCAGGTGACCGAGACCTGGGACCTGAGCCACTGCAACGCGGTCAACCGCTGGGTCCTCGGCGTGATGGGCTACCCGAAGCGGCACCGACGCGGCATCGAGCAGACGCTGGTCAACCTCAAGGCGGCGGCCGAGGAGGACGCGGTCACCAGCGAGCAGGCATGACAGAGCCCCGGTCCGGCGAGCTCCCCGTCGGAGTCGGCCTGGGGCCAGCCACCCAGGTCTCCCCGCAGGCCGTGCAGGCCGCGCTCGATGCGGCCGCCGCCCTCCAGGTGCGTCGCACCGAGGCAGCGGCACTGGCGGAACGCGGCGCGCTGACCGATGGCCAGGTCGTGGCCGTCGGCATGGCCGCAGCGCAGGAGTGGTTGCGCGACGAGGACGGCAGGTGGCGCGAGAACCTGTCCGTGCGACCGACCGCGTCGGTCACCCAGCTCCGCGCCAGCCTGCCGATCAACCGGGCCAGGGTCGCGGCCGGGGCACGGATGGTCAGCGTCTTCGACTACACCGGGCTCGACTCCGTCGCGCGGCTCCTGCTCTCCAACGAACCGACCGGGGACTACCTCTTCGGCCGGGCGCCGGTCCAGATGAAGATCATCGACCGCCGGTTCGTGGTCCTCGACGGCCCGGCCGTCGACGGTGGCATGAGCCTGATGACGATCCACCAGGGTCCGTGCCTCGAGGCCGCGTGGCGCTACTGGGACGCGGTGATCGCCACGTGCGCGCCGCCCGAGGAGGTCGCCGGTCCGTCCACCTTGACGGCACGGCAGCTGCAGGTGGTCGCGCTGCTCATGTCCGACCTGGCCGACGAGGCCATCGCAGCAAGCCTCGGCGTCAGCGTCCGTACGGTCCGCTCAGACGTCGCCGCGATCCTCCGGGCGGTCGGCGTGAAGTCGCGCTTCGCCGCCGGCGCCCGGCTCCAGCTCTGGGCCAGCCAGGGCGAGTGACGCTGCAGGTTCCTGCAGCCCGCGCGACACGACCGGCCCGATGGTGTGGGCTACCCCCTCGGGGTGGAGCCGGCCGACCACGGGGGAGCTGGTCGGCTCCCCCGTGCGGGCCTCAGCTGCGCAGCGGCCCCGTCGACCGGCGTACGACGAGCTGGGTCGGCAGCACCCGGGTCGGTGGCTCGCTGACCCGGGTGTGCGCTTGCGCCACGATCGCCTCGACCGCCCGCGCACCGGCGTCCTCGGTGCGCTCGGCCAAGGTGGTCAGGGCCGGGCTGCAGAAGTCAGAGCCCACGATGTTGTCGAAGCCGACCACGCTGACGTCGTCGGGCACGACGACCCCGCGCTCGGCCAGCCGGAGCATCACCCCGATCGCGAGCATGTCGTTGTGGGCGACGACCGCGGTCGCGCCGGCGGCGAGCACCGCGTCGGCGGCGGCCGGGCCGCTGGCCAGCGTCGGCACGTAGGGACCGAACCTGGTGGCCGACAGGCCGGCGGCCTCGGCCGCGGCGCGGAGCCCGGCCCACCGGCGGGCGCCGGACCAGGACTCGGGCGGTCCACCGAGGAAGACGAAGGACCGGTGACCGTACGACGCGAGGTGCTCGACGATCTGCCGGGTCCCGTCGTCGAAGTCCGCGACCACGCAGGCGACTCCCGGGGTGGCCCGGTTGACCAGCGCGATCGGGTTGAGCTCCGCGGCCCGTCGCAGCACCTCGTCGGGCAGCCGCGAGGCGCTGAGGACGAACCCGTCGACGGCCGGCCCGAGGCGGCGGACGAGCTGCTCCTCGGTCTCGACGTTCTCCGCGGTGTCGCCGAGGACCAGCGTCAGCCCGGCCGCAGCGGCAGCCCGTTCGGCGCCCTTGATCACCCCGGAGAAGTAGGGGTTCGTGATGTCGGGGACCAGGAGGGCGAGGGTGTTGGTCCGCCCCGACTCGAGTGCCCGCGCGGCCGGGTTGGGGGCGTAGCCGAGCTCGTCGGCGACGGCCAGGACGTGCTCGCGGGTGTGCTGGTTGACCCGCTTCGGGTTGGTGAAGGACCGCGACACCGTGGACGCCGCGACACCCGCCGCCGCGGCCACGTCGGTGATGGTGGCGCGGCGGCGGACCGGGCGAGAAGGGGACACCCCGCCATTGTGGCAACAAATGGCAAACGCTTGCCATGTGACCGGGGCCACTCCGACACTCGACCGCATGAGCACCCAGGAAGCACCCACCCGGACCCCGGGCAAGGCCGCGATCGCCGCCTGGTTCGGCAGCGCCCTCGAGTACTACGACTTCGCGATCTACGGCACCGCCGCCGCGCTGGTCTTCCCGGACATCTTCTTCCCGGACGGCAACGACACCGCGGCGACGGTCGCCGCGTTCGCGACCTTCGGCGTCGCCTACGTCGCCCGGCCGATCGGCTCCTTCTTCATGGGCCACGTCGGTGACCGGCTCGGCCGCAAGAAGGTGATGATCGGGACCATCCTGATGATGGGCGTCTCGACCTTCCTGGTCGGCTGCCTGCCGACCTACCAGTCGATCGGCATCCTCGCGCCGGTCCTGCTGGTGGTGCTGCGCATCCTGCAGGGACTCTCGGCCGCCGGCGAGCAGGCCGGTGCGAACTCGATGTCCTTCGAGCACTCGCCCGACGACCGTCGCGGCTTCTTCACCAGCTTCACGCTCAGCGGCACCCAGGGCGGCCAGATCCTGGCGCCCGCGGTGTTCCTGCCGCTCGCGGCGGTGCTCTCGGACGCGCAGCTGCAGTCGTGGGGCTGGCGGATCCCCTTCTGGATCAGCGCGATCGTGGTCGTCGCCGGCCTGGTCATCCGCCGCCGGCTCGAGGAGACGCCGGAGTTCCGGGCGGAGGTCACGACCGACGAGGCACCGCGCGCGCCCTTGGCCTGCCTCTTCCGCGACCACTGGCGCGCGGTGCTCCGCGTCTTCTTCGCGGCCTTCATCGCGACGGTCAACACGATGTTCGCCGTCTTCGCGCTCAACTTCGCGACGTCCGACGACTACGAGATCGGGATCAGCAAGGACACCATGCTCTGGCTGGCGATCGTGGCCAACGTCGTGGCGATCTGCACGATCCCCTTCTGGGCCATGCTGTCGGACCGGATCGGCCGCAAGCCCGTGTTCGTGACCGGTCTGCTCGGCAGCGCGGTCCTCGTGGTGGCCTTCCTGGGCGCGATCGCCCACGGCCAGGTCGCGCTGATGTTCGTGCTCGGCGTCGCTCTCGCCGGCGTCGTCTACTCGATGCCGAACGCCGTGTGGCCCGCGACGTACGCCGAGTACTTCCCGACCAGCGTGCGCCTGTCCGGCATGGCGATCGGCACCCAGTTCGGCTTCGCGCTGGCGGGCTTCACGCCCACGATCGCCGGAGTCCTGATGAGTGGCGACGCGAGCAACTGGTGGAAGGTCGGCGCCTTCGCCGCCGGTGCCTGCGTGGTCTCCGCGATCGCGGTGCTCACCGGACCGAACGGCACCCACCAGGTCCCCACCCGCGACCTCGGCAACCGCCGCGTCGCGACCGCGGACACCCACCGGCCGGTGCCGGTGCACGCATGAGCGCCGAGCGGACGTCGTACGTCCTGGGCCTGGTGGGTGAGGGCATCTCGGCCTCGCTGACCCCTGCCATGCAGGAGCGCGAAGGGCGCGAGTGCGGCCTCCAGGTGAGCTACCGGATCATCGACGCCGGTCGGCTCGGCCTGGGCGCCGACGACCTGCCGGACCTGCTCGACTGGGCCGAGCGCCTCGGCTTCGACGGCCTCAACGTGACCCACCCCTTCAAGCAGGTGGTGCCGACCCTGCTCGACGAGATCTCCGACGACGCGGTCGACCTCGGCGCCGTCAACACGGTGGTCTTCCGCGACGGGAAGCGCTTCGGCCACAACACCGACTGGTCCGGCTACGGCGCCGCCTTCCGGGCCGCGCTGCCCGACGCGGTCCACGACCGGGTGGTCGTCGTCGGCGCAGGTGGCGCCGGCGCGGCCGTCGGCTACGGGCTGCTCGACCAGGGCGCCGAGCACGTCGCCGTCCTGGACGCTGACGACGAGCAGGCCGACGCGTGCGCCGTACGCCTGGCGAAGAGGTACGGCGACGACCGGGTGTCGGCGGTGTCCGACCTGCCCCGGGCCCTCGCCGCGGCGCAGGGCGTCGTCAACGCGACACCGGTCGGCATGCTCGGACACCCCGGGACCGCCGTGCCGGAGGCCTTGGTCCGCCCGGACCTCTGGGTCTCCGATGTCGTCTACTTCCCGCTGGAGACCGAGCTGATTCGGCTGGCCAGGTCGCGAGGTTGTCGGATCGTGCCCGGTGGCGGGATGGCCGTGCATCAGGCGGTCGGGGCCTTCGAGCTCTTCACCGGCCGGGTGCCCGACGCCGAGCGGATGGTGCGGCACTTCGCGGAGCTGACGGCATGAAGAAGGGCATCGCCACCGTCTCGCTCAGCGGCGTGCTGGCCGACAAGCTGGGGGCGATCGCGGCCGCCGGCTTCGACGGGATCGAGCTCTTCGACAACGACCTGGTCTCGTCGCCCCTGTCCCCGCGCGAGGTGGCCTCGCGGTGTGCCGACCTCGGCCTCACGATCGACCTCTTCCAGCCGGTGCGCGACGTCGAGGGGGTGCCTCCGGAGCGGTTCGACGCGGTGCTGCACCGGTTCCGCGCGATGCTCGCCGTGATCCGCGAGCTCGGCGCGCCGGTCGTGCTCGCCTGCTCCAACGTCGGCCCCGACGCGATCGACGACCTCGACCTCACCGCCTCCCAGCTGCACGCGCTCGGTGACCTCGCGGCCAAGGACGGCGTGACCATCGCCTACGAGGCGCTCGCCTGGGGGCGGCACGTCAACCGGGTGGGCCAGGCGTGGGAGGCGGTCCGCCGGGCCGACCACCCGTCGGTCACGCTCGCGGTCGACACGTTCCACATGCTCTCCCGAGGTGACGACGGATCTGCGCTCGCGGGCGTGCCCGGCGACCGGATCGGCTTCCTGCAGGTGGCCGACGCGCCGCTGCTCGACATGGACGTGCTCGAGTGGAGCCGCCACTTCCGCTGCTTCCCCGGCGAGGGCACCCTCGACGTCGCCGGCGTGGTCGCGGCCACGCTCGCCACGGGGTACGCCGGCCCGCTGTCGCTCGAGGTCTTCAGCGACGTGGTCCGCGAGGCCGACCCAGCCGTCACCGCACGGGACGCCATGCGGTCACTGGTGTTCCTCGAGGACCAGCTGGGCGTCGCGCCCCAGCCCCCGAGCCCGGCGTCGATCGACCCGGCCTTCCTGGAGGTCCCCGGCTCCCCCGCCGTACCTCCCCTGCTGGAGTCCCTCGGCTTCGCGCCCGCGGGCCACCACCGGACCAAGCCGGTCACCTGGTGGCGTCAGGGCGACGCGCACGTCGTCGTCAACGACGGCGACTCCCCCGACCCGGCCCTCGGCGTGGTCGCGGCCCCGGTCTCGGGGGTGGCCGAACGCGCGAAGGCGCTGCTGTGGCCGGCGGTCGACCGGACCCGCGGCGCGGGCGAGGCGCACCTGCCCGGCATCACGTCGCCGTCCGGCCTGCACGTGTTCGTCAGCGCGCCGGCCGGCGACGAGGACGACTGGCAGCGCGACTTCCTGCCCGTCGCTGCTCCGGGCGACGGGAGCTGGCTCGGGCTCGACCACGTCGCGGTCGCCGTACCTCCCGACCGGCTCAACGAGGAGGTGTCCTTCCTGCGGACCCTCTTCGCCCTCCAGGCGGGCACCGCCGAGGAGTTCATGGAGCCGCACGGCCGGCTGCGCAGCCGGGCCTTCCGCCCGACCACGGGGGCGCTGCGCGTCGTGCTCAACGTCGAGGAGTCGGTGGCCCCGGCCTCCGGGATCACCCAGGTCGCCTTCGGCTGCACCGATGTCCGCGCCGAGGTGCGGGCACTGCGCTCGCGCGGGGTGCCGCTCATGCCGGTCCCCGACAACTACTACGTCGACCTCGACGCGCGCTTCGACCTGGGCACCGAGCTGGTCGCCGACCTGCGCGAGCACTCCCTGCTCTACGACCGGGCCGGCGCCGGCGAGCTGCTGCACGCGTTCACCGCTCCGCTGCCGACCGGCTTCCACGTCGAGCTGCTCGAGCGGCGAGGCGGGTACGACGGCTACGGCTCGGCCGGGACCCACGTGCGGCTGGCCATGCAGCGCTCCCGTTGAGTCGAGACTTTCGTCAGTCCAATCGAGGGTTTCGTCGGTCAGAACTCTCGACTCGACTGACGGAAGTCTCGATTCAACCGTCAGTGGACCTCGCCCAGGTCCTCGTGGTCCTGGTGGGTCACCGGCTCGACCTGGAAGGTGGAGTGGCGCAGGTCGAAGTGCTCGGCGGTGCAGTCGCAGAGCCGGTCCAGGATGCCGCCGACCCCGTGCTCGTCGAGCGCCTCCTGGGTCACGGTGACGTGCGCCGAGAGGCTCGGCATCCCGCTGGTGATCGTCCAGGCGTGGAGGTCGTGCACGTCGACCACGCCGGGCATCTCGAGGAGGTGGCGGCGTACGTCGTCGAGGTCGAGCCCCGGTGGGGCGATCTCGAGGAGGATCGACGCCGACTCCTTCAGCAGGCTGATCGAGCGGGGCAGGATCAGGACCGCGATCGCCAGCGAGGCGAGCGGGTCGGCGCGCAGGAACCCGGTGGTCAGGATCAGGAGCGCGGCGATGATCGCGAGCAGCGATCCGAGGAGGTCGGCGAGCACCTCGGTCGCGGCGCCCCGCAGGTTGAGCGAGCCCGTCTCCGAGCGACGCAGCACCAGCAGCGACCCGGCGTTGGCGGCCAGACCAACAGCGGCGAAGGCCAGCATCGGCCCCGCGTCGACGTCCTGCGGGTCGGCGAGGCGGGAGATCCCGGCGTACGCGAGGTAGGCGCACACCAGCAGCAGGACCACGGCGTTGGCCATCGCCGCCAGGATCTCGGCGCGGTGGAGACCGAAGGTCGAGCGGGGGCCGCCGGGCCGGGCGGCGACGTACGACGCCCCGAGCGCGAGCACGATCGCGGCCGAGTCGGTGGCCATGTGGCCGGCATCGGCCAGCAGGGCGAGCGAGCCGGTGACCCACGCGCCGACCAGCTCGACGACCAGGACGCCGACCGTGATCGCGAGCACCAGGCGCAGGCGCCCTCGGTCCTCCGCCCGTCCGGCGGCGTGGCCGTGATCGTGTCCCATGGCCACATTGTGACAACCGGCGTGTTCTCCTCCCGTCGGCCGGTCCAGCGGGTGATCCTGTCGCATCACATCGGGTGCGGATCTTTGGGTGGGGCAGCATGCAGCGGGGGAAGTGGGGCGTCCTTGCCCTGGTCGTGGTGGCCGCGTGCGGCCTGGTGGCGGCGCCGGCCCAGGCCTCGGCCCGGCCGTCCGTGACGTTGCGGATCGCGCCGGTGTTCCACACCCGGGGGTTCGCGGACCCGACGGTCGTGCCGTACGCGCACGGCTACCTCGCGGTCGGCACCGGGTGGAAGGCTCCGCGCGCGGTCGCCCGGACCCCGCGCGGGCCGTGGCACCAGGTGCGGCCGGCCCTCACCGACCTGCCCCGCTGGGTGCGCTCGCCGCAGATCTGGGCGGCCGACCTCAACCACGTCGGTCATCGGTGGGTCCTCTACTACGCGGCGGTCGCGCACGGCGCCCACCGGCGGTGCATCGGGGTCGCGACCGCCAGACGCCCCGTGGACCAGTTCCGGCCGGTCGGGCGGCACCCGCTGATCTGCCCGGAGCACGGTGGGGTGATCGACCCGTCGGCCTTCGTCGGCCGGCACCACCACCGCTACCTGGTCTACAAGACCCAGGGCAACCCGGCCACGATCCGGCTGGTCCGGCTCGCCCACGACGGCCGGCACAAGCACCACCGGCACCAGCACCACCGGCACAAGCACCACCGGCACCACCGGGTCGCGCGGAGCCACCTGCTGCTCCGGAGCCGGACCACGATCGAGAACCCGCAGCTGGTCCGGCACGGCAAGCAGCTGGTGCTCTTCGCGTCCGAGGGCTACTTCGGCAACTGCGGCTACCACACGACCTGGCGCCGCTCGCGACACCTCTTCGACTGGCGGCACTCACGCCCGCACGGGATGCTCCACCGTCGGGGCACCCGGATCTGCGGGCCGGGAGGCGCGGACGTCGTACGCGGCCCCCGGCAGCACCAGATCATCTACTTCCACGGCTGGAGCTGTGGCGGACGACCGTGCCCGGCGTACTTCCTGATGGACCGCGGGCGCCGACCCACCGCCCACCGGGTGCTCTACGCCGCGCACCTGCGGTGGCACCACGGCAAGCCGCGGGTGAGGGCGTTCAGGCGCTGAGCGACTCGCGCCCGTGGGGCGTCGTCCAGCCCGAGAGGTCCGGGCCCTTCGGCACGATCTGGGTCGGGTTGATGTTGGTGTGCACGACGTAGTAGTGCGTCTTGATCTGCTCGAAGTCGGTGTTGTCGCCGAAGCCGGGCGTCTGGAAGAGGTCGCGCGCGTAGCCCCAGAGCGCCGGCATCTCGGTCAGCTTGTTGCGGTTGCACTTGAAGTGGCCGTGGTAGACCGCGTCGAAGCGGGCCAACGTCGTGAAGAGGCGTACGTCGGCCTCGGTCAGCCGGTCGCCCATGAGGTAGCGCCGGTCGGTCAACCGCTCCTCGAGCCAGTCCATGGTCGCCCAGAGCCGGTCGTAGGCCCGGTCATACGCTCCCTGCGAGCTGGCGAAGCCGCAGCGGTAGACGCCGTTGTTGAGCTCGGTGAAGATCCGCTCCATCACCTCGTCCATCTCCTCGCGGAGGTCGGCGGGCCACAGGTCGGGGGCGTCGGGACGGTGGAAGTCCTGCCACTCGAAGAACAGGTCGTGGGTGATCCACGGGAAGTCGTTGGTGACGACCTGCCCGGTCGGCACGTCGACGACGGCCGGCACCGTGATCCCGCGCGGGTAGTCGGGATAGCGCGCGAAGTAGGCCTGCTGCAGCCGCTCGATGCCGAGCACGGGGTCGACGCCGCCCGGGTCGAGGTCGAAGGTCCAGCTGCGCTCATCGTGGGTCGGACCGGCCAGGCCGAGCGAGATGACGTCCTCGAGGCCGAGCAGCGAGCGCACGATGATCGCCCGGTTGGCCCACGGGCAGGCTGCCGCGGCGACCAACCGGTAGCGCCCCGGCTCGACCGGCCAGAGCTCGCCCGCGACAGGCCCGTGCTCGGGTCGTCGCCCCTCTCGCGTGATGCGGTCGGGGATGTAGTTCATGTCGCGGTCGAAGTCACCCGAGCTGGCCATGTCCGCAAGCGTAGGTGAAGGCTCAACCAGCGGCTCAGTCGGACGACCGGGCGAGGCTGGCGACGAAGTCGAGCTTGTCGATGACCGGGGCGGGGATGACGAAGGGGTAGAGGTCGTCCTTGCCCATGCTGCGGTTGACCATGTTCAGTGCCACTGCGAGCGGGATCCAGACGCCGACGACGACGTCGCGGAAGCTCGAGAACGCCGAGACCGGCGCCAGCGTGGCCAGCCCGAACTCGCTCGCGGTCTCGATGGTGTCGCAGATGTGCAGGTAGTGCGCCCAGGTCTCGGCGAAGTCCTCGAAGGGGTGCATGGTGGCGTACGTCGAGATGTAGGAGTCAGCCCAGTCCTCGGGCGGGCCCTCGGCGTAGTGCCGGTCGATCTCGGCCTGGTAGTCCTTCGACTCGTCGCCGAACAGCTCGCGGCTGCGGGCGAACCGCTCGTCGCCGCGGACGAGCTGCCACTCGTAGTAGTGGCCGACCTCGTGCCGGAAGTGGCCGAGCATCGTGCGATAGGGCTCGGCGAGCTTGGCGCGGACCTTCTCGCGGTAGGCGTCGTCGCTCTCGGCGAGGTCGATGGTGATCAGGCCGTCCTCGTGGCCGATCACGACGTTCTCGTCGACGCTGGAGAGCAGGTCGAAGGCCAGCCCGTTCTCCGGGTCGCCGCCGGTCGCCGGGCCCTTCCCGACCACCGGGAAGCCGAGGACGTCGAGCTCGCGGATCAGGTGTCGCTTCGACTGCTCGGCCGCCGGGTAGTTCTCGAGCCCCACGAGGTCGTCGTCGGACGGCCGGGTACGGGTCAGCGAGCAGCTGAAGCACTGGCCACCCTCCACCGGGGCCAACCACGTGCAGCCGGACAGGTTGAGGTTGGCGCACACCCACCACACCAGCCCGTTGGCGTCGACGTACCGTCCGCTCGTGGTGACCGGGACGATCGCGTCCTCCGCCCGGGAGTAGCCGAGGGGCGTCCCGCAGGACACGCAGACGGAGTTCTCGAAGAAGAGCTGGTTGTCGCAGACGCGGCAGCGGTATGACCTCACGGAGGTGACGTTCCCCGTCGAGGGCTTCCGCACGCCATTCGGCGCGACTCCTTTGTCACACCGGCGCCACGTCGACCGAGACCCGGAGGGTCGACGTCTTCGCCTCGGTGAAGATCACGCCCTTCACGGGAGGTACGTCGGCGTAGTCCCGGCCCCACGCGACGGTGATGCTCCGGTCGCCGACCCAGAGGTCGTTGGTCGGGTCGATCGCGAGCCACTCCTCGGAGCCCGGGACCCACGCGGCGACCCAGGCGTGGCTGGCGTCGGCACCGACGACGCGCTCGCGACCGGGCGGCGGCTGGGTCGCGAGGTAGCCGCTGACGTAGCGCGCCGCGAGGCCGTGCGAGCGCAGGCAGGCGAGCGTCAGGTGGGCGAAGTCCTGGCAGACGCCGGCGCGCTCCCGGAACGTCTCCTCGACCGTCGAGGTGACGGTGGTGGCGGTCGCGTCGTAGCGGAAGTCGGCGTGGATGCGGTGCATCAGGTCGGTGACCGCCTCGCCGAGCGGTCGGCCCGGCCGCAGCGACTCGGCCGCGTAGTCGTGGGCCTCGGCGGTCTGCTCGACCTGAGACGAGGGCAGCGCGAAGTCGGCGACCCGCCAGGCGCCCGCGAGGTCCGGGGTGAGCAGCGGCCGGGCCCGCTCCCACGGGACACCCAGCGCCTGCTCGTCGTACGACGGGACCTCGACCTCGACCTCGCAGCGGCCGAGGACCTCGAGCTCGGTGTGCGGGGTGGTGACCTGGAAGTAGGTCGTGGTGTTGCCGTGGAAGTCGATGTCGTCGGCGACGTCGACGGGCTCGGGCGAGACGACGACCTCGGCGGAGAGCACCGACTGCGCGGCCATCCGGCGCGGCACCAGGTGGGCGACTCCCAGGCTGTCGGTGACCTCGTCGTCGTACGAGTAGACGGTGCTGTGGCTGATCCGGTACCTCATCGCACGGCGCCCAGGATCGAGCCGAGCGGACGCGGCGCCGGGCCGCTCGCGAAGTGCACCTGGCCGACCGCCTCGGCGAGCCGTCCGAGCTGGGCCAGGTAGGTGTCGAGGAAGCGGACCAGGTTGGGACGGTCGACGCCACCGATGGTGACCAGGCTCGCGACCTCGACCGAGGCGAGCTCGGCGGTGAGGTCGGCGAGCAGCCGCTCGGGGCGCGACGACCCGGTGGACGCCGGCAGGGCCGCGAGGTGGACGTGGGCCTCGGCGAGCGCGAAGGCGACCGAGCGCGGGTTGTCGGCATCCATCAGCAGCAGCTCGATCACGCCCGCCGGCCGGACGTAGCCCCGGTAGCGGCGGCGGTGGGTGACCGCGCTCTCGGCGGCGGCGAGGACCGAGTTGAGGACCTCCCGGTCCACGTCGATGCCGCGCCGCTCGGTCGTGGTGGCGGCCAGCAGGTGGCAGACCTGGAGCGCCCGCTCGATCGCTCGGCCGGCGCCGATCGCGTGCCAGCCGGGGTCGCGGATCATGCTCGCGGTCACGCCCTGCAGCGAGAGGATGCCGGTCAGCATCCGGCCGGCGCTCTCGGCGACCTGGTGGCTGTGCGGGTTGGCGAGCAGCACCTGGACCGCGCGGTCGGTCGTGCCGAACGCCCGCCAGGTGTCCGGGGAGAGCTGGTCGCGGACGCCTCGCAGCGCGTCGCGCAGCCCGTCGAGCCCGTGGGCGACGGAGCCGGTCCGGGTGGCGTCGAGCAGGACCGAGCGGAAGTCGGCGTCGAGGTCGTCGCCGCCGCCGGGAGCCAACCGGTGGAGCGCGTCCATCATGACGTCGAGGCTGGCGCCACCGGTCGTGCGCGGCCGGTCGCCGAAGTCCTCGGCGAGCGTGTGGGCGGCGAGCACCAGCCGGAGCATGTCCTCGACCCGCTCGGCGTAGCGCCCGAACCAGAACATGTCCTCGAGCACGCGCGGCACGGTCGCCGGCGTGGACCGGGCAGCGGTCATCGGGAGGACCCCGGACAGACCCTGGTCGGCGTCGCCGGGGCTCGACTTCAGCACCCAGACGTCCTTGCTCGCCGTCGACGGGGAGCGGCCGGAAGCGTCCAGGACGCTCGCCAGACCGCCGACGAGCGGCCGGTAGGCCGAGCCGTAGCGGAGGGTGAACGTGCGCAGCGTCAGCGGGACCGGGTGCGTGCCGGTCGCGGACCAGGTCGGCGACTGCGAGAGCGGCAGCCGGTCCTGGCCGACGAAGCGGTACGGCGTCTCGAGCACCCGCGTCCGCACCTGGTCGACGCTCAGCCCGGCGAGCGCGTCGGTCGGTCCGTCGATCGGACGGACGGTAATCGTGCCGATCCGGTCGAGCACGTGGTCGAGCCCGTCGGGCTCACCGCACCACCAGGTCGGCACCGACGCGAGCCGGAGCGGCTCGCCCAGCAGGGCTTCGCAGGCCGCGGGCAGGAACGGCATCAGGCCGGGGTTCTCGAGGACGCCCGCGCCGAGGCCGTTGACGACCCGGACCCGACCGCGGCGTACGGCCTCGACCAGGCCGGCGACGCCGAGCTGGGAGTCGCCGCGCAGCTCGAGCGGGTCGCTCCACGCCGCGTCGACGCGACGCAGGATGACGTCGACGCGCTCGAGCCGGCTGCCGCCCGCGAACGACGGTGACTTCATGTAGACCCAGCCGTCGCGGACCACGAGGTCGCTGCCGAGGACGAGCGGGAAGCCGAGGGCCGAGGCCACGAAGGCCTGGTCGTACGCCGTCTCCGACTGCGTGCCGGGCGAGAGGACGACCACGCGCGGGTCGGCGAGATCGCCCTGGGCGGACTGGATCAGCGCCGATCGCAGCGCCCAGAAGTAGGGCTCCATCCGGTGCAGGCCGGCCTCGCGGTAGAGCTCGGGCATCACCCGGGAGATGACGCGACGGTTCTCCATCGCGTAGCCGAGCCCGGACGGCGCCTGGGCGCGGTCGGCCAGCACCCGCCACTCGCCGTCGGCGTCGCGGCCGAGGTCGGTGGCGGCCAGCACCAGAGGGCGCGGGTCGATCGCGGACGCCCGGGCCACCACGCGGGTGAAGCCGCTGTGGCCGAGCACCACGGCTGGCGGCACGATGCCCTCGGCGAGCAGCCGCTGCTCGCCGTACAGGTCGACGAGAAGGGCGTTGAGCAGCTCGGCACGCTGGGCGAGCCCGACCTCGAGCGGCGTCCAGGCGGCTGCGTCGATGACGAGCGGGACCGGGTCCAGCCGCCAGGAGTCCTGCCGGCCGCCCGGCCGGGCGTAGGTGACACCGTCGTCGGCGAGGAAGCGCGAGATCTCCGCGTCGACCCGGCGCAGCTCGGCGTCGGTGATGCCGACGGCCACCTCCGCGAGGCCCTTCCAGCCGGCACGCAGCGACCCGTCGGGGCCGATCATCTCGTCGTAGCGAGACGGCTCGGATCCCAGTGTGGGTTGGGATATCGCGGCGGCGTACTCGCGCAGGACGGTCATCCGGGTGGCACCCGACGGAGGTCGAGGAGGTGGGGGTACTCCGCGCTCGCGGCCCGTCGGCCGGCCTCGCGGAGGGCGCCGACGTCGATCGCGCCGGCGGTGTGGCCACGCGGCTCGAACCGGCTCGCGCGGCGTGCCTCGGCCTCCTGCGCGTTGACCGGCGGGTGGTCGTAGGAGCGGCCACCGGGGTGGACGACGTGGTAGGTCGCACCGCCGAGCGAGACCTCCGCAGCGGTGTCGACGACGTCGAAGTGGAGCGGAGCGTGCACCGGGATCGACGGGTGCAGCGCGGACCACGGCTGCCAGGCGCGGTAGCGCACCCCGGCGTACAGGCCGTCGCCGTCGGCGGTCGCGGTCAGAGGCACGGGAACACCCTGGCACGTGACGACGTGCCGGGTGGGGTCGATCCCACGCACCAGCACCTGGAGACGCTCGACCGAGGAGTCGACGTAGCGCGCGGTGCCGCCGGCCGTCGCCTCCTCGCCCAGGACGTGCCAGGGCTCGATGGCCGAGCGCAGCTCCAGGGTGGCGTCGCCGACCTCGGTCAGACCGATGCGCGGGAAGCGGAACTCGGTGAAGGGGTCGAGCCAGGAGTCCTCGAAGGGGATCCCGAACGCGCGGAGATCGGCGAGCACCTCGCCGATGTCGCGGGTCGCGCCCTCGGGCAGCAGGAAGTCCTCGTGCAGGCGGGTGCCCCAGCGGACCAGCGACGCCGTGAGGGGACGCTCCCAGAACATCGCGACCAGGCTGCGGACCAGCAGGGCCTGGACCAGCGCCATCTGCGGGTGCGGCGGCATCTCGAAGCCGCGCAGCTCGAGCAGGCCGAGCCGGCCGCGCGAGGAGTCGGGGCTGTAGAGCTTGTCGACGCAGAACTCCGCGCGGTGGGTGTTGCCGGTCAGGTCGGTGAGCAGGTGCCGCAGGGCGCGGTCGACCAGCCACGGGCGAGGCTCGTCGGTCTCTTCGACCAGCCGGGCGATCTCGGCGGCCGCGATCTCCATCTCGTAGACCGCTTCCGGCCGGCCCTCGTCGAAGCGCGGCGCCTGGCTGGTCGGGCCGATGAACCGCCCGGAGAAGAGGTAGGACAGCGCGGGGTGGCGCTGCCAGTAGGTGATCAGGCTGACCAGCAGGTCGGGCCGGCGCAGCAGGGGTGAGTCGACCGGCTGCGAGCCGCCCAGGGTGATGTGGTTCCCGCCGCCGGTGCCGGTGTGCAGCCCGTCGAGGTCGAACTTCTCGGTCGTGAGGCCGCAGTGGCGCGCGGCGTCGTACAGCGTGGTCGTCAGGTCGCGCTGGTCGGCCCAGCTGGCGGTGGGCTGCACGTTGACCTCGATGACGCCGGGGTCCGGCGTGACGATCAGCTGGGTGAGGCGCGGGTCCGGCGGCGGGCCGTAGCCCTCGAGCACGACGGGGCAGCCGATCCGGCGAGCGGCGACCTCCACCAGCTTGAGCAGGTCGGCGTAGTCCTCGAGCCGCTCGGTCGGCGGGAGGAAGACGTGCACGTGGCCGTCGCGCGCCTCGAAGGCGAGTGCGGTCGTGGGTGCACCCTCCGGCTCGACGACCTGCACCGTCGGGACGCCCGGGTCGAGCGGCGGTCCGGCCTCGAGGTACGACGGCTCGCCGGCGAAGTCGGGCGGCGTCCACGAGATCGCGTCGAGCGGCAGGCGGAGGCCGACCGGTGACGAGCCGGGCGTCAGCACCAGCCGGCCGCGTCGGAAGCGCCACGCGGGGCTGGTCCACTCCTCGCCCGTCGCGAGGGGCAGCACCCAGCCACGGACGTCGCTGACGTCGCGGTCGAGGGCGTCCACGTCCACGCCGTCCTCGGCCGTCCGCTCACCGACCGGCTTGCGGGTCTCGGTGACGAGCTCGGCCAGCGGGTCGTCGTACGCCGCGAGGAGCTGGTCCTCCGGGAGGCCGAGCGTCTCCGCGACGCGGCGGGCCAGTGCCTCGGCGTGTTTCTCCGCCTCGGGATCGACGGCCTCGCCCCACGGGTCGGCGAAGAGCGTCGGGTCCTGCCAGAGCGGGACGCCGTCGGTGCGCCACTGGAGGGCGATGTTCCAGCGGGGCAGCGGCTCGCCGGGATACCACTTGCCCTGGCCGCGGTGCACGACGCCGCCCACGGCGTACGTCTCACGGAGCCGGTCCGCGAGGACGTTGGCGAGCGCGCGCTTCTCGGGGCCGTCGGCGTCGGTGTTCCACTGCGCGGTGGTCCCGTCGTCGCGGGAGACGAAGGTCGGCTCGCCGCCCATGGTCAGGCGCACGTCGCCGGCGCGCAGCCGCTCGTCGACGGCCTCGCCGACGGCGTCGATGCGCGCCCACTGGCCGTCGGTGTAGGGCTTGGTGACGCGGGGGTCCTCGTGGATCCGGCGTACCTCGTTGTGGAAGGAGAACGCCACGCCGACCGGCTCGGTGACGCCCTCGATCGGCGCGGCCGAGCTCGGGTGCGGGGTCGCCGACAGCGGGATGTGCCCCTCGCCCGCGAAGAGCGAGGAGGTCGGGTCGAGCCCCACCCAGCCGGCGCCCGGGATGAAGACCTCGGCCCAGGCGTGCAGGTCGGTGAAGTCGGCTGCCGCGCCGGTCGGGCCGTCGAGGCCGATCATGCTGTCCGGGTCGGGGGCGAGCTGCACGAGGTATCCCGAGACGAACCGCGCCGCGAGGCCGTGCTGCCGCAGCAGGCTGACCAGCAGCCACGCGCTGTCGCGGCAGGAGCCGATGCCGAGGCTCAGCGTCTGGTCGGGCGTCTGGACGCCCGCCTCCATCCGCACCGAGTAGGCGACGTCTCGGTTGACCGCGGCGTTGAGGGACGCGAGGAAGTCGACCGTCGGCGTACCGCCCGCGGGCTGCGGCGGCAGCCTGTCCTTCCAGGCCGCCGCCTCCTGGCTGTCGTCGACAGGGCGGAGGTACGGCGCGAGGTCGGCCGCCAGGGACGGCTCGTAGGTGAAGGGGAACCGCTCGGCGTACTCCTCGACGAAGAAGTCGAACGGGTTGATCACCATCAGGTCGGCGACCAGGCCGACGGTGATGTCGAGGACCTCGACCTTCTCGGGGAAGACGATCCGGGCCAGCCAGTTGCCGAACGGGTCCTGCTGCCAGTTGAGGAAGTGGCTCTTCGGGCTGATGTCGAGCGAGTAGGCCTCGATCGGCGTCCGCGCGTGCGGCGCAGGCCGCAGCCGCACCACGTGCGGGCCGACCGTCACCGGGTGGTCGAAGGTGTACGTGGTCCTGTGCTCGAGCGCGACCTTCACCGACATGCGCCCACCTTGCCTGCGATTCGTTGCGGGAAGGTAACCGTCTCAGGCGGGATGGTGGTTTCGAGGCTCGCTTCGCTCGCACCTCAACCACCGGCGGCGTCGCGGTGGTTGAGGTGTGAGGCGCGCTAGCGCCGAGCCTCGAAACCACCACCCTCGCCCTGAGCCCGCCGCCGTTGTTCCGAGGGGCGTCGCGACAGATCAGGGAGCGCCGCGAACTCTCCGCGGATCAGGGCCTCGCGCTTCTTCCTGTTCCAGCCCTGGACCTGCTTCTCGTAGTGAAAAGCCTGCTCGATCGAGTCGAACCAGCACGACCACACGAGCTCGACCGGACGGCGGTGTCGCGTGTACGCCGCTCCCAGGTCCGGGCTGTTGTGCTGCCACACCCGCGCCTCCACATCCCAGGTGCTGCCGACGTAGTACGTCCCGTCGGAGCATCGGACCATGTAGGTGTACGGCATCACCCGAGCATGCGGACGTAGGACGACCAGTCGCAACCGCGTCGCTCGAACCTGTGGATGGTGGTTTCGAGGCTCGCTTCGCTCGCACCTCAACCACCGACGGCGTCGCGGTGGTTGAGGTACGAGACGCGCTAGCGCCGAGTCTCGAAACCACTCGACCTCACAACAGGTGCTGGCGCTGCTTGGCCTGCAGGACTCGCAGCGCCGCCGCGTTGACCTTGGCGCGGAAGGCCTTGCTCTGCTGGGCACGGTCGAGGACCGCGCCGTACATCGCGGGCAGGACCTCGGGGTGGACCGTGAGGACGACGTCGCCGCCGGCGCCGATGAACCGCAGCGCGCGGCCGGCCGGGGTGAACTGCGCGACCTGCTGCGCGCCGCCGAGGTCGTCGGAGATCACCACACCGTCGAAGCCGAGGTCGCCGCGCAGCACGGTGCCGATGACGTACGGCGAGAAGGCGGCGGGCAGCTTCGGGTCGAGCCGCTCGTAGTAGGCCGTCGACATCATCATGAACGGCACGTGCGCGTCGACGGCTGCCTGGAAAGGCGCGAGGTAGGGGTCGCGCCTCCGGGTGACGTGGTCGGTCACGCCGGCGGTCGTGTCGGTGTTGCCGCGCACCCGGCCGAGACCGGGGAAGTGCTTGGCCGACGTGGCGACGCCGCCGTCGGCCATCCCGTTGAGGAACGCGACGCCGTGCGCGGCGACGACCGACGGGGTGTAGCCGAACTCGCGCTGGAACTTCCCGATCGGCGGGTTGTGCTTGGCCGCCTTCTTGCTCGGGACGGTGTCCATCACCGGCGCCAGGTCGAGGTTGACCCCGGCGGCGCGCAGCTGGCCCGCCCAGACCTTCGCCGCTCCGCGCAGCGTGCGAGGCGCCCAGGTCCCCTGCTCGAGCGCGCTCGGGATGTCAGAGAAGCCCGGGCCCTGCAGCACCCGCACCTTCCCGCCCTCCTGGTCGGTGGCGACGAAGAGGCGTACGCCGGACGTCGAGGCGGCCGACACCTGGCGCCGCACCGCCTTCGCGACCTTGGCCGGCTTCGTCACGCCGCCGTAGCTCCGTCCGGTGAGCATCACGTTGCCGACGTGGTAGCGCCCGATCTGCGCCTTCGTGGTCCGGTCGACCTGGTCCGCGGGGGTGCCGACCATGAAGAGCTGACCGACCCGCTGCGCCAGCGTCATCCGGTCGAGCGCGGCCTGGGCCGGCGGGGTGTGCGGCGCGACGGCGCCGGTCAGGAGGGCGGCGGACAGGACGAGGGAGGGGAAGAACACGGCCGCGACAGTAGCGGACCTCCACGACTGCAAAGGTGTGTTTGCAAATGAGTCTTTGCAGTCTTACGGTGGCCGGGTGGACCTGACCTCGATCACACCGTCGCCCCAGCAGATGAAGGCGCTGACCCACCCGGTCCGGGTGCGGATGCTCGGCATGCTCCGCATCGACGGACCAGCGACCGCGACCACGCTCGCGGCGCGGCTGGGCCTCAACACCGGCGCCACGTCCTACCACCTGCGCCAGCTCGCGCAGCACGGCTTCGTGGTCGAGGACGTCGAGCGCGGCAACGCCCGCGACCGCTGGTGGCGGGCCGCCCACCAGATGACGACCACCGACACAGCCGGCCCGGCCGAGCCCGAGGCACGCGACACCCTCGACGCCTACCTCCAGTCCGTCGTCATGGTGACCACGGAGCGGCTGCAGCGCTCCGTCGAGGAGCTGCCCCTGCTGCCGGAGGAGTGGCGCGACGCCACGACGTACAGCGACTGGGTCGTCACGCTGACCCCCCGCCGGGCACGCGCGGTCATCGAGCAGCTGATGACGGCGATGCAGGAGATCGACGAGGAGGAGGGCGACGAGGACGCCGCACCGTTCGTGCTGCAGCTCAATGCCTTCCCCTACCCGGGCAAGGTCGGTGCCGGCCACGAGGAGCTGGGATGAGCACCCGGAAGCCGCTCTACGGCTGGCTGACCGCGGAGGCGATCTCGCTGACCGGCACCCGGATGTCGATGGTCGCGCTGCCGTGGTTCGTGCTCACCACGACCGGGAGCGCGACGAAGACCGGCCTGGTGGCGCTGGCCGAGATGCTGCCGCTCGTCGTGCTCAAGGTGCTCGGCGGCCCCGTGATCGACCGGGTCGGCGCCCGCCGCGTGGCGATCACCTGCGACGCCCTGTCCCTGCTCGCCGTCGGCGCGATCCCGTTGCTGCACGAGGCGGGCCGGCTCTCGTTCCCCGTCCTCCTGCTGCTGGTCGCGCTGGCCGGTGCGCTGCGCGGGCCGGGCGATGCCGCCAAGTCAGCGCTCACGCCGGCGGTCGTCGAGGCGGCAGGCGTGCCGATGGAGCGCGCGACCGGGTTGCACTCGACCGTCGAGCGGACCGCCGGGCTGCTCGGTGCCGCGGGCGCCGCCGGCCTGGTCGCTGCGGTCGGCGCGGCCGACGCCCTCCTCGTTGATGCCATCTCGTTCGGGGTCTCCGCGGCAGTCCTCGCCGCCACCACGCTCTCGCTGCGCGCGGCGCGGAGCGAGGACGCCGACGACACCACGCCGTACGGCGCGCGGCTGCGGCAGGGGTGGGACTTCCTGCGACGCGACCGGGTGCTGCTCGGCATCACGGTCATGGTGGCGCTCACCAACCTGCTCGACGCTGCCTACATCACCGTGCTGGTGCCGGTCTGGTCGAAGGAGCTCGTCGGGAGCGCGAACGGCGTCGCGCTGGTGTTCGCCGTCTTCGGCGGCAGCGCGGCGCTCGGCGCGATCTGCGCCGCCGCCTGGGCGGCCCGGATCCCGCGGCGTACGACCTACCTGGTCGCGTTCCTGCTGGCGGGCGCACCCCGATTCGTCGTGATGGCGCTCGACTCGCCGCTGTGGCTCGTGGTCGGCACCTGCGTGGTGGCGGGCTTCGCGGCCGGCTTCATCAACCCGATCCTGGGCGCGGTGATCTTCGAGCGGATCCCCACCGAGCTCACCGGGCGGGTGTCGGCCCTGACCACGGCGATGTGCTTCGCGCTGATCCCGTTCGGCGGCCTCCTCGGCGGCCTGCTGGTGGCCGGGGTCGGGCTCGCACCGGCGATGTGGATCGTCGGCACGGCGTACCTCCTGGTGACGGTGCTGCCGGCCGTCGACCCGCGCTGGCAGGAGATCGACCGGCGGCCGGAGAACGAGGCGTGTCAGGCGAAGGCCGCGGCCACCTGAACCAGGCGGTCGTTGGCCTCGGTCTCGCCGATGGAGACCCGGCAGCCCTCGCCCGCGAACGGGCGGACGGTGATGCCGGCCTCGTCGGCCGCGGCCGCGAACTCGGCCGTCCGCTCGCCCAGCCCGAACCACACGAAGTTGCCCTGCGCCTCGGGCACGTCCCAGCCGACCTCCCGGAGCGCTGCGACCACGCGGGCCCGCTCGGCGACCAGCGCCTCGACCCGCTCGAGGAGCTCGTCCTGCCGCTCGAGGGAGGCGATCGCGGCGGCCTGGGCGATGGTCGAGACGCCGAAGGGCAGCGACACCGCGCGCAGGGCCGCGGCGATCGGGGCCGGCGCGACGGCGTACCCGACCCGGAAGCCCGCCAGGCCGTAGGCCTTGGAGAACGTGCGCGTGACGACGACGTTCTGGTGGCGTCGGTACGTCGCGATGCCGTCGACGGGGTCGGCCATCCGGACGAACTCGACGTAGGCCTCGTCGACCACGACCAGGACGTGCGACGGGATCTTCGCGAGGAAGGCGTCGAGCTCGGTCTGGGTGACCGACGGCCCGGTCGGGTTGTTGGGCGTGCAGACCAGCACGATCTTGGTGCGGTCGGTGACCGCGGCCGCCATCGCGTCGAGGTCGTGCCGGCCGTCCGCGAGCACCGGCACCTGGACCGACGTCGCGGCCGCCGCGGTGATGGCGATCGGATAGGCCTCGAAGGAGCGCCACGCGAAGACGACCTCGTCGCCGGGGTCGCAGAAGGCCTGCACCAGCTGGTAGATCAGCCCGACCGACCCGGTCGCGACCGAGAGGTCCCCGACCGGCACGCCGAACTTCTCGCCGAGGGCGGCGTAGAGCGCGCTGCTGCCCATGTCCGGGTAGCGGTTCATCGCGCCCACCCCGGCCTGCACCGCCTCGACGACACCGGGCAGCGGCGGGTAGGGGTTCTCGTTCGAGGACAGCTTGTACGACGTCATCCCGGGTCGGACCGTCGGCGGCTTGCCGGCGACGTACGGCGGGATCTCCGCCACGTTCGCGCGGGGCTGGGGGGTGGTCATCCCGCCACCCTAGTCAGACGGGGCGGGTCGTCCGCCACGGCCGGATGACCAGCGCGAGGACGATCCCGATGGCCACGCCGACGGCGGCCCCGGTGACGTTGTCGATGACGTCGGTGACGTCGCAGGCACGGTCGATCCGTGCCAGCGCGAGCTGGGTCGCCTCGATCCCGACCGAGTAGCCCGCGAGCAGCACCAGCCCGAGCGGCACCAGCACCCATGCGGCCTTCCAGCGGGCGCAGGCGAGCACGAGCAGGATCCCGGACGGGATGAAGACGACGGTGTTCAGCAAGCGCTGCCCGCCCGAGAAGATCCAGAAGCCGTCGGGCGCGGGTCCGCCGATGTCCCACGAGCAGGTGCTGAGCCGGCCCTCGGCCGAGACGATGCCGGGCGCGCCGTTCGCAGGGATCAGCGTGATCGTGCCGATCACCGCGACCGACCAGACGAAGGCCGCGATCGAGAGGGCGGTGAACCAGCCCAGGCGACGCCGCAGCGCCAGCGCCAGCAGTCCGCACACCGCTCCGGACAGCGCGACGAGGAGCAGCATCACCCCCACGCCACCGACCGGAAACACGCTGTCGAGGTTACGGGGCGGCGTTTGCGGGCACGGATCGGACATGACCACGACCGCGCCCCCGGAGAACCCGACCCTGCAGCGCGGGCTCAAGCAGCGCCACCTGACGATGATCGCGATCGGCGGCGTGATCGGCGCGGGCCTCTTCGTCGGCTCGGGCGCGGTGATCAGCGAGACCGGCCCCGCGGCGTTCCTGTCCTACGCGATCACGGGGCTCCTGATCATCCTGGTGATGCGGATGCTCGGCGAGATGGCGACCGCCAACCCGACCACCGGTTCGTTCTCGGAGTACGCCCGCACCGCGCTCGGCGACTGGGCGGGCTTCTCGACGGCCTGGCTCTACTGGTACTTCTGGGTGATCGTGGTCGGCTTCGAGGCCGTCGCCGGCGCGGAGATCGTCCGCTACTGGATCGACCTGCCGCTCTGGCTCGTCTCCCTGGTCCTGATGACGCTGATGACCGTCACCAACCTCGTCTCCGTGCGGTCGTACGGCGAGTTCGAGTACTGGTTCGCCGGGATCAAGGTGCTGGCGATCATCGCCTTCCTGGTGCTCGGCACGCTCTACGTCGTCGGCATCTGGCCCGACAAGGACTTCGACGTCAGCCTGATGACCAGCCACGGGGGCTTCCTCCCGATGGGCGTCGGCGCGATCTTCTCCAGCATCGTCGTGGTCGTCTTCTCGATGGTCGGCGCCGAGATCGCCACCGTCGCCGCGGCCGAGTCGGACGACCCGGAGAAGGCCGTGGCCCGGGCCACCCAGTCGGTGATCCTGCGCGTCGCGACCTTCTTCGTCGGCTCGATGATCCTGCTCGTGCTCATCGTCCCGTGGGACGACAACGACCTCGGCGACTCGCCCTACGTCGCCGCCTTCACGCAGATGGGCATCCCGCACGCCGACGACATCATGAACGCGGTCGTGCTCACCGCGGTGCTGTCCTGCCTCAACTCCGGGCTCTACACGGCGTCGCGGATGGTCTTCGTGCTCGGCGACCGCGGCGAGGCACCGCGCGTCCTGACCAGGATCAGCGGGCGCGGCGTGCCGGCCGGCGCGATCCTGACCTCGACCGTCGTCGGCTTCCTCTGCGTGATCGCCGCCTACGTCTCGCCGGACACCGTCTTCCTCTTCCTGCTCAACTCGTCGGGCGCGGTGATCCTCTTCGTCTACCTGCTCATCGCGATCAGCCAGCTGATCCTGCGCCGGCGCACGCCTGCGGAGGACCTGGTCGTGAAGATGTGGTGGTACCCCGTGCTGACGCTGCTCGCCATCGCCGGCATCGTCGCGATCCTGGTGCAGATGGCCGTCGGGGCCGACACCCGCTCCCAGTTCCTGCTGAGCCTGCTGTCGTGGGGCGTCGCGCTGGTCGGGTACGCCGTGACCGTGCGCGTCACGCGGGGGCGCACGGCCGCCGCTCGCTGACGGGCGGTCTGGAGCACTCCGCGTTCCGGCGTACGACGGCGCCGGACGGCTCTACGCTCGCGGCATGTCGACCTTCCGCGTGCGCGCCGGCGCCCTGCTCGTCATCACCATGCTGGGGGCCGCGCTCCTGGCCCTCCCGTCGTCGACCGCGTCCGCCAACCCGGGCACGAAGACGGTCTACTTCACGATGACCGGCACCCCGCAGGTGCAGCCGAAGCGGATCTTCCTGACCGCGAACGCCGGGCCCTACCTCAAGAAGCTGACCTGGTCCGGCTGGGGTTCGGACATGGCGATGGCCGAGGGCGTCTACATCAGCGACTGCGCCTCCTGCTCGCCGCCGGAGCGGCGGAAGGCGACGGTGATGTTCTCCCGGCCGATCAGCTGCGGCAAGCACGTCCAGGCCTACTCGAAGGGTGTCGTCACGGTCAGCAAGCCGGACCAGGGCCGCCACCAGCGCACGTTCCGCATCCACATGGGGTGCGCTCCGGAGTAGCGTGGCGATGGCCATGAACCGCTACCTGCAGGACAACTTCGCTCCCGTCCACGACGAGCTGACGGCCTTCGACCTCGAGGTGACGGGCCGGATCCCGGACCACCTCGACGGCCGCTACCTGCGGATCGGCCCCAACCCGGCGACCGACCCCGGCGCGGGCTACCACTGGTTCCTCGGCGAGGGGATGGTGCACGGCGTCCGCCTCGGCGACGGGCGCGCGCAGTGGTACCGCAACCGCTACGTCCAGCCGCAGGGCGACGACTTCCCGCCGAACACGAACGTCTTCGAGCACTCCGGGCGCACGCTCGCCGTCGTCGAGGCCGGCGGCGTTCCGTACGAGCTGACCCACAACCTCGACACCGTCGGGCCGTGCGACCTCGGCACAGTCACCGGCGGCTACACCGCCCACCCGCACGAGGACCCGGCGACCGGCGAGCTGCACGCGATCTCCTACAACTGGGCCCGCGGCAACCTGGTCGACTACTCGGTCGTCGGCCTCGACGGGCGGGTGCGCGAGCAGGTCGAGATCGAGGTGACCGGCAGCCCGATGATCCACGACTGCGCGATCACCGAGCGCTACCTCGTCGTCTACGACCTCCCGGTCACGTTCGACCTCGGCATGGTCGCCGGCGAGGCGCCGCGCCCCCTGCAGGCGACCGACCGGCTGATCGACGCCGCACTGCGCACCGGGACGCCGAGCCGCCTGCCCTACTCGTGGGACGCCGACTACCCCGCCCGGATCGGGCTGCTCCCGCGGGACGGCTCGGGTGGCGGGGTGCGGTGGTTCGAGATCGACCAGTGCTACGTCTTCCACACGCTCAACGCCTACGAGGACGGCACCGACGTCGTCATCGACGTGGTGCGCCACGACCGGATGTTCGCGACCGACTTCACCGGGCCGAACGAGGGTCCGGCGTACCTCACCCGCTTCACCATCGACACGGTGGCGGGCACGGTGCGCGAGCACCGCTTCGACGAGCACAGCCAGGAGTTCCCGCGGTACGACGAGCGGCTCACCGGTCGCCGGCACCGGTTCGGCTACGCCGCCGGCGTGGTCGCCGCGGGCGTGCGCACCGGCGACTCGGTGCTCAAGCACGACGTCGTCGCCGGCACGACCACCTCGCGCAGCCTGGGTGCCGGGCGCGAGGTCAGCGAGTTCTGCTTCGTCCCGTCGGCGCCCGACTCGGCCGAGGACGAGGGCGTGCTGATGGGCTACGTCTACGACCTGGCCGTCGACCGCAGCTCGCTGGTGCTCCTCGACGCCGAGACGCTCGAGGACGTCGCCGCCGTGCACCTGCCCGGCCGGGTGCCCGCCGGGTTCCACGGCAACTGGGCGCCCACCGGAGGTTGAGGAAGGCGTGCTAGCGCCTGTCTCGAACCCCGGAACCCAACGCGGCCACGTCGGCTGCGGGGGTTTCGAGACGGGCCCCACGAGGGCCCTCCTCGACCAAACGGGCGTCGTGTTGAGCGTCGACCGGGCCGAAAACCCCTAGGGTGACCTCGTGGGACTCCTCAAATTCATCGGCTGGCTCGCCACCAACATCGTTGCTCTGGGCGCGGCCTGCGTGATCTTCGACGGCATCGGCTTCACCGGCTCCTCCGGGTGGGACGAGGTCACCGACAACTTCTGGGGCCTGGTGTTCGTGGCGCTGATCCTCGGCATCGTGAACTCGTTCGTGAGTCCGATCATCAAGTTCCTGTCGATCCCGTTCATCATCATCACGCTCGGCCTGATGCTGCTGGTGATCAACGCCCTGATGCTGCTCTTCACCGAGTGGCTGGCCGGCCTGTTCGACATCGACTTCTACGTCGACGGGTTCTGGAACGCCGTCGGCGGCGCCATCGTCATCACCATCGTGACCTGGATCGTCGGCCTGATCTTCGGCGACGCCCAGGACACCCAGGTGGTCTGAGGGTTGCTCCCGGCGGCCCGCTCCCCCGGTCGCTACCGCATCGAGCTCGTCTGCCTCGGCAACATCTGCCGCTCCCCGACGGCCCATGTGGTGCTCGAGGCGCGGCTCGCCGAAGCCGGCCTCGACGAGGTCAGCGTCACGAGCTCGGGCACCGGTGACTGGCACGTCGGCGGCCCGATGGACGAGCGCGCCGCGGCGACGCTGACCGCGGCGGGGTACGACGCGAGCCGGCACCGCGCGCGGCAGCACGACCCGGCGTCGAACGCCGACCTCGTGCTCGCCATGGACGCCCAGAACCTCGCCGACCTGGGCGGCCCTAGCGACCGGGTCCGGCTGTTCCGCGACTTCGATCCGGTCGATCGCGGGGGCGACGTACCGGACCCGTACTACGGTGGGCACTCCGGATTCGAGGAGGTGCTCGCGATGGTCGATCGCACGGCGGCAGCACTCGTCGACGAGCTGCGAGCCCACAGGGCCCAGGACTCGTGACCCGGCAGCCGCTGGTCGCGCAGCGCGCCGAGGACCTCCTCGGCACGGCCGTCGTCGCCACGGCTCCGATCGCCGGTGGTGACATCGCGACCGCCACGCGGCTGCGCCTCAGCGACGGCACGACCGCGCTGATGAAGACGCTGCCGCACGCGCCCGCGGACTTCTTCCATGCCGAGGCTGCCGGCCTGCGCTGGCTGGGCGAGGCCGGTGGCGCGCAGGTCCCCGAGGTGCTCGGGGTCGACCAGGAGTGCGTGATCATCCGGTGGGTCGAGCCCGGCAAGAACTCCGTCGACGCGGCCACCTCCTTCGGCCACGAGCTGGCCGCGACCCACGCCGCCGGAGCCCCCGGCTTCGGCCTCGACCACGACGGCTACATCGGCCGGCTCCCGCTGCCGAACAAGCCGACCGACACCTGGGCCGAGTTCTACGCCGTACGCCGGGTGCTTCCCTACCTCAAGGTCGCCTTCGACCGTGGCGCCGCGGAGCCGAGCCACGTCGCGGCGATCGAGGCACTGGTTCCGAAGCTGCCCGACCTGCTCCCCGAGGAGGCGCCGTCGCGACTGCACGGCGACCTCTGGAACGGCAACGTCCTGTGGGGCCTCGACGGGCACGTCTCCCTGATCGACCCCGCGGCGTACGGCGGCCACCGCGAGGTCGACCTCGCGATGCTCGCGCTCTTCGGGCTGCCGCACCTGCCCCGCGTCCTCGACGCCTACCTGGAGGCCGCACCGCTGAGCGACGGCTGGGAGGACCGGGTCGCGCTCCACCAGCTCTTCCCGCTGCTGGTCCACGCCTGCCACTTCGGTGGTGGCTACGCCGCCCGCGCGGCCGACATCGCGGCGAGGTACTAGTGGTTGCCCTGGTGCTTCTCAGTCCCGGTTCAGGCTCGGCTGTCACAGTGGCGGCGTGACGACCATGCCTGCCGCGCCCCGACCCCGCGTCCTCGTCGTCGACGACGACAAGGCCGTGCGCGAGTCGCTGCGTCGCTCGCTGGAGTTCAACGGCTACGACGTCGCCCTGGCCGCCGACGGCGCCGAGGCGCTCGCCGGGATCGCGTCCAAGGCCCCCGACGTGGTCGTGATGGACGTGATGATGCCGCGGCTCGACGGCCTCGAGACGACCCGCGCGCTGCGCAGCGCCGGCAACGACCTGCCGATCCTGGTGCTCACCGCACGCGACGCCGTGGGTGACCGCGTCGAAGGCCTCGACGCCGGCGCCGACGACTACCTCACCAAGCCGTTCGCCCTCCAGGAGCTGCTCGCCCGGCTCCGTGCTCTGCTGCGTCGCGTCGTACCCCGCGAGGACGCCGAGGACGAGGTGCTCAGCTTCGCCGACCTCTCGATGGACATCGCGACCCGCGAGGTCCGCCGCGGAGAGCGGCTGATCGAGCTGACCCGCACCGAGTTCACGCTGCTGGAGATGTTCCTGCGCCGGCCCCGACGCGTGCTCGAGCGCTCCTTCATCCTCGAGGAGGTGTGGGGCTACGACTTCCCCACCACCGCCAACTCGCTCGAGGTCTACGTCGGCTACCTGCGGCGCAAGACCGAGGCCGAGGACGAGGCCCGCCTGATCCACACGGTCCGCGGTGTCGGGTACGTGCTGAAGGAATCGTGACCGCCCTCTCCGTGTCGGATCCGGACGGGCGCTGGCACTACCGCAGGTCCCTCGCGTCCCGGGTCACCATCCTCACCGCCCTCGCCGCGGGAGCGACCGTCGCGCTGATGGCGCTCGGCGCCTACATCACCGTGCGCATGCAGCTCCAGTCGACGCTCGACGACTCCTTGGTGCAGCGGGCGAAGACCACGGCGGCCGACACGCTGTGCACCAACGGCAACACCGCAGTCAACAACGAGTACTTCGGCGCCGCCGCCGTGTGGGTGGCGTGCATCGACTCCAGTGGTCGCGGGATCGTCATCGGCCGGAAGGCGGACGAGCCCCAGAAGCTCCTCGGCGCCCCCGAGATCGCCGTCGCCAAGGGCCAGGAGGACAGCTCGGTCCGCACCGTCAACGGCAACGGCACCCGGTGGCGGGTCGCGGCCGTGCACCGCGACGACGGCACCACGATGGTGATCGCGCAGTCGCTGGACTCCCAGGAGGCCCTGCTCGCGAAGCTCGGCTCCGTGATGCTGCTCTTCGGCCTCGCCGGCGTCATCGGCGCCGGTCTCACCGGGTGGGGCGTCGCACGCAACGGCCTGCGTCCGGTCCGGCGGCTCACCCTCTCCGTCGAGGAGATCGCCCGCACCGAGGACCTAACGCCGCTGCCGGTCGAGGGCGACGACGAGCTCGCCCGCCTGGCGACGGCGTTCAACCAGATGCTCACGGCCCTCGCCGCCTCGCGTGACCGCCAGCGGCAGCTGGTCGCCGACGCCGGCCACGAGCTGCGTACCCCCCTGACCTCGCTGCGCACCAACCTCGACCTGCTCAGCCAGGCGGACGGCGAGGGCGGCGGCGGGCTGCCCCCCGAGGCGCGGGCCGAGCTGCTCGACGACGTGCGCGCCCAGATCGAGGAGCTGACCACGCTGATCGGTGACCTGGTCGAGCTGGCCCGCGACGAACCGCTCACCCACGTGGTCGAGCCGGTCGACCTCGCCGAGCTGGTCGAGCGCGCGGCCGCCCGGGTCCGGCGCCGGGTCGCGGGCATCACGATCGACCTCGAGACCACCCCGTGGTTCGTCATCGGCGAGAGCGCCGGGCTCGAGCGCGCGGTGACCAACCTGCTCGACAACGCCGCCAAGTGGAGCCCCCCGGGCGGCACCGTGACCGTCCGCCTGACCGACGGGACCCTCACCGTCGACGACGAGGGTCCCGGCATCGCCGAGGTCGACCGCCCCCACGTCTTCGACCGCTTCTACCGCTCCCAGGAGTCGCGCGGGATGTCCGGGTCGGGCCTGGGTCTCTCGATCGTCCACCAGGTCGCGGGCCGCCACTCCGGCGGCGTCTCGGTCGGCGACTCCGCCGCCGGCGGCGCCCGGCTGCGGATGTGGCTGCCCGGCTCCTCCTCCCCGGTGCCCGACTGGACCCCGGTCTCGTGAGGGGCCACGCCCTGGCCGCCGTCCTCGCGACGACGGCGCTGCTGGCCGGCTGCTCGGGCGGCTCCGACGGCGACCCCGCACCGGCCGGCGCGAGCGACCCGGCAGCGGTCCAGTGGAGTCCCTGCGACGACCTGACGGCGGCAGGGGTGTCGACGATCGTCGGCGAGGACGTCGTCGAGCAGAACGGCACCGCGGACCAGCCGCGCTGCACGTTCACCCCGAAGCAGAAGGGCGGCGCGGCGTACGACGTCAGCTACCTCTACTACGACGGCGGTCTCGACGCGGCGCTCGACGCGATGGGCACCACCGGCACCCAGCTCAAGCCGGTGGACGTCCCCGGCGCGAAGGCGGCTCGGGTCGCGGTCCGGGCGAAGAAGGACGGCGTCGCCGTCACCGGGTTCGTCGAGACCCAGGGGCTGGTGCAGAGCGTCAACGCCGCCCAGCTCGCGCCGTACGACGAGAGCAACATCACCGACGCCACGACCGCGCTGCTCGCGGAGCTCGCCCGCAAGGCACCGTCGACCGACAGAATGTCCGGGTGACCGACGAGATCGCCTTCTTCACCCACCAGGGCGACACCCTGGTCCCCGCCCCGCTCGCCTGCAGCATGTGGAGCGACGACCAGATGCACGGGGTCGCCCTCAGCGGCGCGCTCGCCCGGGCGGCCGAGGCCTGCCTGGCGACCGCGGGTCGCACCGACCTCCGTCCCGCGCGGTGGACGGTGGACCTCTTCAAGGCCGCCCGGATGATCCCCTGCTCGTTCGCGACCGAGGTCGTCCGCGAGGGCTCGCGGATCTGCCTGGTCGACGTCACGATGACCCAGGAGGGTCGGCGGGTGGCGCGCGCCTCGGCCACCTTCCTCAAGCCGACCGAGGCCGCGCCGGGCGCGGTCTGGAGCCCGGACGAGCACCCGGTGCCGCCGCCGGTCGAGGTGGCCCCGCCGACGACGGAGCCGCGGGTGCCGTTCTTCTACTCCTCCGCCGGCTGGTCGCAGAACTTCACCGAGCACCAGAACGCCGACCAGAAGGCGTCGTGGAACAGCGGCATCCCGGTGGTGGCGAACGAGCCGTTCACCCCGTTCCAGGCCGCCGCGTCGGCGGCCGACGGCGCCAGCATGGTGACCAACTGGGGCAGCAGGGGCGTGGAGTACATCAACACCGACATCGCGCTCACCCTCGCCCGCGAGCCGGTCGGCACCGAGATCGGTCTCCTCGCCACCGACCGGGTGGAGCGCGACGGCATCGCGGTCGGGACGGCCACCATGTTCGACCGCGAGGGCCCGCTGGGCACCGTGATCGTGGCAGCGCTCGCGAACGCGCGGCGCACGGTCGACATGTCGCACGTGGAGTACACCGACAACGGCGACCGACGGCGTACCGACGGGTGAGCTACTCCCCCGTGCTGTTGGCGTCGCGCCAGGACCGCTCGAACGGCAGCCGCCACGCGTGCGGAGCGATCAGCTGGTGGATCGCGTTGGGTCCCCAGCTGCCCGGCGAGTAGGCACGCACCGGCGGCGGGGTGTCGAGCAGCGGCGCCGACTTCTCCCACAGCGTCTCGATGCCGTCGGCCGTCGTGAAGAGCGTGTGGTCACCGCGGATGGCGTCGTAGATCAACCGCTCGTAGGCCTCGAGCACCGCAGCCGACGAGCTGGTGTCGTGGGTCGCGAACTGCATCGAGAGCTTCTCGAGCTTCATGCCCGGGCCGGGACGCTTGCCGTAGAACGACAGCGACATCTTCGACTGGTCGGCCAGGTCGAAGGTCAGGTGGTCGGGGCCCTGGGTCCCGGCGTTGGAGCCCGCCGGGAACATCGTCAGCGGGGGCTCCTTGAACGCGATCGAGATGATCCGCGCACCCTCCGCGAGCTTCTTGCCGGTGCGGAGGAAGAACGGCACGCCGGCCCAGCGCCAGTTGTCGATCTCGACCTTGAGCGCGACGAAGGTCTCGGTGTCGGAGTCGTCGGCGGTGTCGTGGTGCTGTCGGTAGCCGCTGTACTGGCCCCGGACGACGTTGTGCGGCTCGATCGGCCGCATCGAGCGGAAGACCTTGTTCTTCTCGTCGCTGATCGGCCCCGGCGCCAGCGACGTCGGCGGTTCCATCGCCATGAACGCGAGCACCTGCATCAGGTGGGTGACGACCATGTCGCGGTAGGCGCCGGTCGACTCGTAGAACTTGGTGCGGTCCTCGAGGCCGAGCGTCTCGGGGACGTCGATCTGGACGTGGTCGATGAAGTTGCGGTTCCAGATCGGCTCGAAGAGCCCGTTGGCGAAGCGGAAGGCCAGGATGTTCTGGGCCGCCTCCTTGCCGAGGAAGTGGTCGATCCGGAAGATCTGGCTCTCGTCGAAGACCTCGTGGAGCCTCGCGTTGAGCTTCTTCGCGGTCTTCAGGTCGGTGCCGAACGGCTTCTCCATGATGATCCGCGAGCGCTCGACGAGGTGTGCCTCGTCGAGCTGGCGCACGACGTCGAGCGCGGCCTTCGGCGGCACGCTGAGGTAGTGGAGGAAGCGCACGTCGCGCCGCTCCGCGCCGAGGTCGGACCACGCCTCACGCACGGCGAGCGCCAGCGCGTCGGGACCGGCCGACTGCGGCACGTAGCAGAGCATCTTGGCGAACGGCTCCCACCGCTCGTCCGTGACCGGCTTGTGCCCGAACTCGTCGCAGGACGTCCGGGCGATCTTGATGAAGGTCTCGTCGTCGAGGTCCTCGAGGGACGTGCCGACGATGCGGGTGTCCTCGAGCAGACCGGCCTCCCACAGGCGCAGCAGCCCGGGCAGCAGCTTGCGGCGTGCGAGGTCTCCCGTCGCGCCGAACAACACGATGACGTGAGGTTGCTCCATGACATCGAGGGTAGACCCGCGGTGTGACCGCGGCATTACGCCGGGGCGACGTCTCTGCGGGACGTGCGGTCGTGGGCGACGAGCACCCCGAAGATGCCCGCGGCCAGCAGCCAGACGGCGCGCTGGTCGTCGAGGTCCGGGAGCAGCGCCACGAGCGCTCCCGCGACGAGCATCGGGACCCCGACGCAGGCCGCGACGACGTAGGCGGTGCGGGCGAGATGGATGCCGGCCGACAGGACCGCGTAGCCGACGTACGCCGCGACGACGAGCAGCCGCACGTGGTCGCTCATCTGCTCGCTCGGGGCCGCGACCACCCCGCCGAGGACGGCCGCGACCGTGGCGAGCGCGAGGGTCGCGACCAGGTGGGCGGGCCACGAGAGCCGGGGCGACAGCCCCTGCTCGGGGAGCAGCGCGATCCCGGCGTAGCCCCACCGCACGGCGGCGGCCCAGAACCCGAACATCAGCGCGAAGGCGCCGGCGCCGGTCACCGCGAGCGCCCGGTTCCACTCCGCCTCGCTGGCGCCGTCGATGATCTGGACCAGGCCCTCGCCGATGACGATGAGCACGAAGAGGCCGAGGCGCTCGGTGAGGTGGGGGACGTCGGTCTCGGCAGCCTCGATGGTCGTCGGGATCTCGCGGTCGCCGTGGTCGCGGTCGTGGCGCGGGTTGTGCGGCCGGCCGCTGCGGGCCTCGAGCATCCGGTCGAGCCGGGCCTGGGTGTCGGCGAGCAGCCGGTCGCGGTTCGTGGTCAGCAGCATGAGGAGGTCGAGCGCCAGGCCGACCGCCCACAGGGTGTACTGCGCGGTGCCCTCGAACCACCACGACACGATCCACGGGACCACCCCGAACGACGTCTGGATGATCGGCAGGTCGACGACCACGGTGGCGCGCCGCCAGGGCCGGGCGACGACGAACCGGCCGACGACGTACGCCACCGCGAACGCCGTCGCGTGCTCGCCGCGGATCTCGGGGACGGCTGCGATCATCACGCCCAACGCGGACATCCCGACGAGGATCACCGCCACGAAGGTCGTGTCGGCGTTGAGGTTGCTGTAGGTCGTGAAGCAGGCCCAGATCATCCAGATCGCGGTGAACGCGATGACGTAGACGGCCAGGCCGCTGTCGCTGTCGTCGACCTCGAGCAGGTGGGCGAGCATGCCGATGCCGGCGACCGCGACCAGGTCGAAGAAGAGCTCCAGCCAGGACGCGTGGCGCTCCTCGTGGGTCTCGGTGGTGCTCACGGGGCCATCCTGCCCAAGGCCGCGCGCAGCCGCTCGGCCTTCCACCCCGACTCCGCCCACTCGCTCGCGGCGTCGGAGTGCACGGTGATGCCGCCGCCGGTGCCGAGCCGGTAGGTCCCGTCGCCGCTGGTGGTCAGGCTGCGGATGACGACCCCGAGGTCGGCCCGGCCGTCCGCGGAGATCCAGCCGAAGGCACCGGCGTACGCGCCCCGAGGGCTGGCCTCGACCTCCTCGATGACCTGCATGGTGCGCAGCTTGGGCGCGCCGGTCATCGAGCCGGCCGGGAAGAGCGCCCGCAGGGTCTCGATCGTCGTGACGTCCTCGCGCAGGCGGCCGCGGACGGTGCTCACCAGCTGGTGCACGGTCTCGTAGGACTCGACCTCCATGAGCACCGGCACCTCGACCGTCCCGGGGTCGCAGACCATCGAGAGGTCGTTGCGCAGGAGGTCGACGATCATCAGGTTCTCAGCGCGGAACCGCGGGTCGCTGCGCAGCTGCTCCCGGGCCGCGTCGTCCTCGGCCGCCGTCGCGCCGCGCGGGGTGGTGCCCTTGATCGGCTTGGTCTCGAGGGTGCGGTCGGCGGTGACCAGCGCGTAGCGCTCCGGGCTGCTGCTGAGCAGCCAGCCCCGCGCACCGTCCAGGTCGTGCTGCAGGAACCCGGCGTACGGCGCGGGGTTGAGCTCGCGCAGCCGCAGGTACGTCGTCACCGGGTCCTGCTCGCTCGCCTCCTCCAGCCGGTAGGTCAGGTTGACCTCGTAGGAGTTGCCCGCGTGCAGGTGCTCCTGGACGCGGTCGAAGGCGTGGGCGTACTCCGGTGGTTGAGGAGGTTGCGCAGCAACCGTCTCGAAACCCCCGGTGCCGGTGCGCTGCGGGGGTCTCGAGACAGGCGCTAGCGCGCCTTCCTCAACCACCGGCGGGTGGTCGAAGAGCCGCACGTTCCGCGACCGCATCCACACGGCATCGGGTACGTCGGCGCCGACCGCGGCTGGCAGGTCGGGCCGGCACGCGTAGCCGAGGTAGCCGAACCACTGGTCGTCGGGCGACCCGGCAGCGAGCTCCGCCGCGAGCGCTTCGAAGACGTCGTCGCCCACCACCTCGCAGCGACCGCCGACGTGGCGGGTGACGGTCCGGGTGGCGGCGTCGTACGACAGCGAGACGTCGTCCTCCTCCAGCCAGCCGACCAGCGAGCGTCGGCCGGACCACTCGCGGGCACCGCCGCCGTCGAGCCAGAAGCAGCGCGGGTGCTCGGCGGCGACCGCGCGGAAGAAGTCGACCGGGTCGTCCATCAGAGCCCCAGGAAGTTCGCGACCAGGGCGGCGCCGTGCGTGGACAGGATCGACTCGGGGTGGAACTGCACGCCCTCGAGCGGCAGCGTCCGGTGCCGCACCCCCATCACCACCCCGTCCTCCGAGGTCGCGGTGACCTCCAGGGACGACGGCACGGTCACCGCCGCGAGCGAGTGGTAGCGGACGGCGGTCAGCGGCGAGGGCACCCCCGCGAAGACGCCACGGCCGTCGTGCTCGACGGTCGCGACCTCGCCGTGGGCGGGGCGGACGCGGTCGACGCTCCCGCCGTACGCCGTCACCAGGCCCTGCATGCCGAGGCAGACGCCGAGCACCGGCCTGGTCGCGCGGCGCAGCACCTCACGGCCGACCGAGAAGTCGGCGGCGGAGTCCGGGTGGCCGGGTCCCGGGGAGAGCACGACGTGGTCGTGGGCCAGGACCTCGTCCGCGCCGACCTCGTCGTGCTGGACGACGGTCGGCAGCACCCCGGTGACCTGGGCGACCAGGTGGACGAGGTTCCACGTGTAGGAGTCGTGGTGGTCGACGACGACGACGTCCGGTGCGGCCACGACCACAACCTAGTGCCGACGTTGGTTGAGGAGGTTGCGCAGCAACCGTCTCGAAACCACCGCTTCGCCTCGCAGGATCCGGTGCTCCTGGCTTCGCCACGTGCACCGGGCTCGGAAATAGCGGAGGGCCCGATGAAGCTGGGGGGCAGTCTTCACCGGGCCCATGAAGCGGGCTTCCGCTAGGTGTATCGAGGAAGAGACTACTCGCCCCGAACTCGGGTTGTCCTCGGGTTAGGTGAGAAGCTCGGCAACGATCTCGTGAACAAGGTCGTAACCGTGCTCGGTGAGGATCGATTCAGCGTGGAACTGGATCCCCCGGTAGTGCGGACCGCGGACCAGGTGGATGTCACCGGTCTGGACATCTGCCTCGATCTCGACCCCGGTCGGGGCCTCGGATCCGGCGTCGAGACGGCCCACGAACGTGTTGTAGAAACCGACGCGTTCGGTGCGTCCGGAGATGCCGACCGGCGACTGCGTGCCCTGGAAGACGATGTCCTTGTAGGTCAGCGGGATGCCGAGGTGGTGGCACAGCGCCTGGTGCCCGAGGCAGACCGCGAGGAACGGCCGCTCCGCGGCCATCAGCTCGGCGACCGCCGCGCGCAGCTGGGCCATCTTCGGGTCGGCACCGTCGCGCGGGTCACCGGGACCGGGGCCGACGATGACCAGGTCGAAGCCGTCGAGGACACCGGGGGCGTAGTCCTCGTGCCGGACCACCTCGCTGGTCATGCCGAGCACCCCGAGCACGTGGCGCAGCATGTTCACGAAGTCGTCCTCGCCGTCGAGGATCACCACGGACTTGCCGGCCAGTCGCGGGTCGGGCGCAGAGCCGCCCTGGTCGGTCAGCCAGAAGCGCGACAGCCGCTGGTTGCGGGCGTTGAGCGCGAGCAGCACGTCCTCGTCGCTGACCAGCTCCGTCAGGTTGACCGACGGCACCGGAGCCGGCGGCACCAGGCCGAAGGCGCTGAGGATCCCGCCCGCCTTGGCGTGCGTCTCCGCCACCTCGTACGCCGGGTCCGAGTCGCGGACCAGCGTCGCGCCGGCCGTGACGGTGAGCCGGCCGTCGAGTCCGACGTCGGCGGAGCGGATCACGATCGGGCTGTCGACGACCGGGCCACCCGCCGCGTCGCGACCGAGGATCGCCAGCGCGGCCCCGTAGTAGCCGCGCCCGACGGACTCGTACTGCTTGATCAGCCGGCACGCGTTCTCGACGGGAGAGCCGGTGACGGTGGCGGCGTACATCGTGTCCCGCAGCACCTCGCGGGGGTCGCGGCTGGTGCGGCCGGCGAGGAGGTACTCCGTGTGGACGAGGCGGCTCATCGGCTTGAGGAAGGGGCCGAGCACCTGGCCACCCTCGTTGCAGATGTCGCACATCATCTTCAGCTCTTCGTCGACGACCATGAAGAGCTCGTAGATCTCCTTCTCGTCGTGGAGGAAGTCGAGGAGCTGGGCCTTGGTGTCGCCCTCGCTCGGGATCCGGAAGGTGCCGCTGATCGGGTTCATCCGGACGTCGCCGTCGTGGATGGTCACGTGCCGCTCGGGGCTGGCGCCGACCAGGTAGCGGTCGCCGGTGAAGAAGACGTAGGTCCAGTAGGCCCCGCGCTCGCGCTCGAGCAGCCGCTTGAAGACGGTCAGCGCCTTGTCGGGACCCCAGTCGGCGACCTGGGCGCGGTAGTGGCGCCCGATGACCAGGTTGGCGCCCTCGCCCTGCCCGATCTCGTCGGTGATGATCGCCGCGACCAGCTTGGCGTACTCGTCGTCGTCGGTCTCGAAGCCGCCGCGGTCGGTGAACTCGATGCCGGTGTCGTCGATCGCGTCGATCACCTCGGCGACCGAGAACTCCAGCTCGGACTCGATGTCGACGACCACCAGCGGGGTGCCGTCGTCGTGGGCCTCGAAGCCGCGCTCGCGCACCTGGCGGAAGGGGATCGCCACCAGCCGGTCGGCGATGTGCCCCTCCTCGGGCACCCCGTCCTCGAGAGGTACGTCGAGGATCGACTCGACCTCGTGCCGCCGGCCACCGATCAGGCCGACCGTGTCGCGGTCGCCGGCCCGCGTCGAGCGCCGGATGATCGCCCACGCCTCGTGCCCCTGGAGCGCGTCGATCGCGGCCCGGACATCGGTCGTGGAAGTCATGCGCAGACTCTAGTTCTCACCGAGTCCGCGCAGCTCAGCCGATCCGCAGGCTGAACTTCCTCTCGACGCAGCCGCGGAGGACCACGTTGCCGTGGTCGACGCGGGTGTGGATGCGGTGGATGCCGGTCGAGCGCACCGTCTGCTCGGCCCAGACCCCGGGCACGAAGACCCGCAGGGAGCAGCGCTTCGCGAGCTTCTCGCGCTGTCCGACCAGGACCAGGGTGCCGGTCCGGCCGTCGGAGTCGAGCCGCGTGGTCGTGCCCGGCACGGCCCGGGGCAGCGGGCGGCTCAGCACCCCCGTGTACGCCGGGTCCGGGGCGACCGCGGTCTCGTCGGGGCACAGGTAGCGCACGAGGCTCTGCGAGATCGGGCCGGGCTGGCCGCCGGGCGCACCGATCACGTGCGGGTTGCCGCAGGCCTGCTTCCAGGACCACCACGCCCCGCCGTACCCGTGGTCGTCCTCGGCCGCACCGAAGCGGTCCATCCGGTCGGCGTCGTCGGCCGGGTCGGCGGAGAAGTAGCCCCACTCGCCGATCCAGAGCGGCACGCCCTGCGCCTTCGCCGCCTTGGCGGCCGCAGCGAACCCGTCCGCGATCGAGATGGACCCGAAGGTCTCGGCGTAGACGTGCGGCGCGAAGGCGACCTGCTTGTCGGCCGTGAAGTCGGGGGGCGGAGTTCCGCCGCTGCCGAAGGCCGACCAGGTGACGCTCGGCTCGTAGAACGCGATGTGGTGGAACCCGCCCGCGCGGGTCTCGGCCTTCCGGATCGCCGTGATCGTGCGGTCGTAGAACTTCCCGAGCGAGTCGGCGGGACCGAAGCCCGGCTCGTTGAGGAGGTCGTACCCGGCCACCGCGGTTTCGTCGGCGAAGTCGCCGGCGAGCCTGCCCCACACCTTCACGAGCTCGGTCTGGATGCCCTGGGTGTTGGCGTAGAAGTTCTTCCACGCCTGCTGGACCGCCGGGGCGAGCTCGCGCTCCATGCCGGGCCTGCGGCAGGTGGTCGCGCCGTCGGTGATCGTCGCCCAGGCGGGCGCACCGTCCCAGCCGTTCGCGGGTGAGGAGCCCTCCGGGCAGTCGACCCCGTCGGGGGTGTTCACCGCGATGCCCCAGGCGTCCTGGTGCATGTCGATGACCGTGTAGAGACCCTGCGCGGCCGCGCCGGCGACGGCGGCGCGGATCTCGTCGACGTACGCCGTGTCGTAGGCGCCGCGGGTCGGCTCGAGCCTCGACCAGCTGACGACCAGCCGGACCGAGTTGAAGCCGAGCGCGGCGATCTGCTCGAAGTCGTCGCTCCCGATCGGGACGTTGGACTCGAAGTCGGGGTTGGGCTGGTAGTACTCCCCCAGGCCCATGACGTTGACGCCGTTGAGCAGCACCCGGGCGCCGTCCGCGTTGCGGATCGCGGCCGCCTTGCCCGTCGTGACGTGCAGGCGGGACAGCGCCGGCGGGGTCGGCGAGGTCGGCCCGTCGGTCGGGCCGGCCTCGGCCGGGACCGGGGCGACGAGGAGCCCGGCGACGAGCAGGACCAGGGTGGCGACGACACGCATGGGCCGGACCCTAGCCGCCGACGGGGCCGGGCGAGACCGAATCAGGAGAGCGTCGTGAGGAGCTGCGTCGCGCGGGTGAGCACGACGTAGAGCGTGGCCCGGCCGGTCGCGGACTCGTCCTCGATCTCCTGCGGCCGGACGACCACGATGCCGTCGAACTCGAGGCCCTTGGTGTCGAGACCCGTGAGCACGACGATCCGGTCCTCGCCCGACGGCGTGACCGACGAGTCGACCGCCGCTCGCGCCCCGGAGGCGTCCTCGGCGAACTCCGGCCAGGACGCCAACCAGGCGTTGACCTCGGAGCGGCGGGCGACCGGCACCACGATGCCGACCGTGCCCTGGACCTCGCCCGCGATCTCGGCGACCGCCTCACGCGTGGCGGCCTCGAGGTCGACGACGCCGGTGCGCTCGACCGGGTGGATCCCGGTGGAGCGGACGGCGACCGGGAGGTCGGCGTCGAGGCCGACCCGGTCGGCGTACGCCCGGGCGTGGTCGTAGATCTCCGAGGAGTTGCGGTAGTTGGTCGAGAGGTGGAACTCGTGGACGTCCTTGCCCTCGAGCGCGTCGGCCCGCGCGGCCGCGGACTCGGCCGGCACCGGCCAGGACGACTGCGCCGGGTCACCGACGATCGTCCACGAGGCGGTCCGACCCCGACGGCCGACCATCCGCCATTGCATCGGCGTCAGGTCCTGCGCCTCGTCGATGAGGATGTGGGCGTAGTGGTCGTCCTCGATGCGGTGCGTCGGCGGCGCCCACGCGCGCCCGGTCGGGGCGTACTCGCGGTCGGCGGCGGTGAAGAGCTCCTGCATGTCCACGCCGCCCTCGAGAAGCCCGGAGTCGTCGAGCGCCCGCTCGTCGTCGGTGCGCGCCGGGACGTCGCCGAGCGAGTAGCGCAGCTCGTCGAGCAGCGGGATGTCCTGCACCGACAGGTCGGTCGCGTTGCCCCACGACTTCGTGAGCAGCCGCTGCTCCTCGGCGGTGACGACGCCGTCGCCGACACGGGCCAGGAACTCCGGCTCGCGCAGCCAGCCGAACACCTCGACGGCGTCGAGCGGCGGCCACCAGGCGACCGCGAAGTCCAGGAAGGACTGGTTGGACAGCATCTCGTCGTTGAACGCCTCGCGGCCGCGGTCGCGCCCGCGCTCGCCGCGGACATGGCGCCACATCGCGTCGAGCAGCGTGTTGGCGACCCGGGGCAGCTGGCGGTTGCGGCGGCCCTGCGACATCAGGTTGCGACGGATCGCGCCGAGCTGGCCGCGGTCGAGCACGATCGTGTCGTCGCGCCAGAAGATCCGGAAGGACGTCGGGCTGCCGGGCGCCTGCTGGCGCGCCGTACGCCGCATCAGCTCGGCGATCCGGGCCGAACCCTTCACGTCGGCGACGGCCGGCTCGTCGTGACGGGTGGCCCGCTGGCCGTCGACGACCTCACCGAGCGACCGCAGCGCGATCGCGGTCTCGCCGAGGCTCGGCAGCACCCGCTCGATGTAGCGCATGAAGACCCCGCTCGGACCGACGATCAGGACGCCACCGCCCTCGTAGCGGCGGCGGTCGGTGTAGAGCAGGTAGGCCGCACGGTGCAGGGCGACCACGGTCTTGCCGGTGCCGGGTCCGCCGGAGATCGCGACCACACCCTTGCCGGGTGCGCGGATCGCCTTGTCCTGCTCGGCCTGGATGGT
Source organism: Nocardioides pollutisoli (assembly GCF_040045055.1). Lineage (NCBI taxonomy): Bacteria > Bacillati > Actinomycetota > Actinomycetes > Propionibacteriales > Nocardioidaceae > Nocardioides > Nocardioides pollutisoli. The sequence goes on along the minus strand of NZ_JBDZDU010000001.1, from coordinate 1,936,210 downwards.
CGCGACGATGGAGTGCATGGAGCGGTCGCGAGCGCGGGAGAGCTGGGCGATGAGCGCGCCCTCACCCACGATCGGCAGGTCGGTCTCGGCCTCGGCGTCGAGCAGCTCGTCCTCGACGCCCACGACCGTCGGGCCGACGCTGCGCAGCACGCGACGGCGTACGACGCGGTGCGGCTCGGCGGCCGTCGCCTGGTAGAACACGGCAGCGGCAGGAGCACGCCAGTCGATGAGCAGAGAGTCGCGCTCGGCGTTGCGCAGGCCGATCCGGCCGACGTAGCGCGGCGCCGGGTCGAGCTCGGGCTGCATGTCGAGGCGGCCGAAGACGAGCCCCTCGTGGGCGGCGTCGAGCTGGGCGATCCGGCGGGCCGCCTGGAACACCATCGCGTCGCGCTCGACCAGTCCACCCTCGTGGCCCAGCCGGCCTCGGCTGTGACCCTCCCGGGCCAGCTCCTGGGCGGCCTTCGCGGACTCGCCGAGCTGGAGGTACACCCGGTCCACGAATGCCTGCTCAGCGGCGATCTCGCGCTCGACCAGCTCTTCGGACAACGCCCGTCTTCCCCTCGCGTGTACTTCCCCCGGCTCTGAATCCGGCGAGTCGACAAGCCTACCTGCTGCCTCGGGCGTCTCGGGCAGGGTTTACGGGAGCGTTACGTCCGGAGTGACGACCGTCCCACCGCGCGCGGTTACTTCTTGCGGGAGAGGAACGCCGTCATCGCCTCGCGGGCGGCGTCGGAGGCGAACATCCGGGCGCTGAAGGCCGCGAGCTCCTCGCCGTGGCCGTCGAGCTCGGCGAGCAGCTGCCGGTTGAGGATCCGCTTGGACTCACGCAGGCCCTGAGGTGCGCCGGTGGCGAGGGACGCGCAGACCCGCTCGACCTCCGCCTCGACCTCGTCCGCGGGGAGCACCGTGGTGATCAGGCCGTACGCCGCCGCCTCGGCGCCACCGAACACCTCACCGGTCAGGGTGACCAACGAGGCGGCCCGCGGACCCATCCGGTGGAAGACCGGGACCGAGATGATCGCGGCGGCCAGCCCGAGCTTGACCTCGGTGAGGGCGAAGTTGGCGTCCTCGGAGGCGATCACGATGTCGGACGACGCCACGATGCCGATGCCGCCGGCGCGGACCGGACCGGTCAGCCGGACCACGACCGGCTTGCCCAGCGCGATGATCGCCCGCTGGACGGCGACCATCCGGCGACCGCCCTCCTCCATCCCGACGGTGTTGGCCTCGGAGAGGTCAGCGCCGGAGCAGAAGACCCGGTCGGCGGACTGGAGCCGGACCGCCAGCACCGCGTCGTCGGTGTCTGCCTGCTCGAGCCGGTCCATCAGCTCGGAGACCAGCTGCTGCGACAGCGCGTTGCGGTTGTGCGGCGAGTCCAGGGTGATCGTCGCGACCGGACCGGCGACGTCGTAGTGAACGAGTTCGGGCATGCGGCTGATCTTGCCGCACGGGTGCATCTCGTGCCCGGCGGCATCGCGAGCGGGATCTCGCGCCGATCTGGCAAGGCGGAGGTGCGAAGGCGGGCCGGAGGCCCGTCGAGTCGCCGACAACGCCGCCAGATCGGATGCGAGGTCACGCGTAGCGGGCGTCCGGGCACGAGATGTGCCCGGACGCCCGAACCCGATCTCGATACGCCCGTCGCGCCCTCCTGCGTCGGACGCGGGGCTACTCGATCTGGCGCCCGGATCTCCCCCGCGCAAGCGCGGGGGAGGGCGCTCAGAACTTCAGGTGGACCGTCCGGACCTTCCCACCGATGCGGAGCTTGGCCGTCTTGAGCGACTTCGCTCCCAGGACGTTCTTGCCCAGCTTGGTCTTCTTCATCTTGACGACCACCTGGTGGCCCGCCTTGATCTTGTAGGTGGCCCGGGCGAGCAGGGCCCCCTTCTTGACCACGTGCCCGTTGATCCGCTGGGTCTTGGCCGCCGTCAGGACGGCCTGGCCCCGGCACGATCCGACGCCGCTGCCGCACGACACGGAGGCGGAAGCCTGGGCGGAGTGGAGCGTCACCGTCGCGGCGGCCGCAGCAGCGACCGGCGAGACCTGGATGGTGGCGCTGTCACTGTTGTCGCCGGTCGTGGACTCCGGGGTCGAGGTGGTCACGGTCGCGGTGTTGACGATCGTGCCGCCCTGAGCGCCCTTCTCCGTCCGGTTGGACAGGCAGAGCAGGTAGAGCCGTGCGTTCAGCGGGCCGGCCGTCGGGTTGTAGAGCTGGAAGGCCCGGGTGATCGGCCGCGGGTCGTTGCCGAGCATGACCAGACCGGGGTCGATGTCGTAGCCGGCCACGATGCCCTTGGCGTCCTCGGCGCAGGTCAGCTGGACCTCCATGGTCTGGCCGGCGGGCACGGTCACCGTCTTGCGGACCTCGTCGAGGCCCAGCGCGTGGGTGTGTCCGTCCGTCTGGCTGACCAGGTTGTCGAGGCACCGCAGGGTGAACGTGCCCGACGTGGCGCCACCGGAGTTGATCACCCGGAAGTCCCAGCCGAGGCTGTCGTTCGGGTAGGACGTCACCATCGGGGCGATCCCGTCCAGCTCGTAGCCGGGCTGGATCGGGGTCTGACCGGCGGCGCACTGCAGGCTGACGACGGTGATCCCGCTCGGGAGCGCGACCGTCTGGGTCTGCAGGTTGCCGACCACCAGGTGGTGGCTGTGGTTGTTGACGACCTCGCTGTCGGACTTTACGCAGACCGCGAAGACCTTGCCCGTGGAGTGACCGGTCGTGCTGTTGACGAAGGTCGCCTTCCAGGCGTTGTTGCCGACGACGTGGTTCTGGATCATGTGGACGTCCGCGAGCGAGCCGGTGCCCTGGTCGACGTGGTCGACGCGGCCGGAGCCGTCGGTCACGACGTAGCCGTCCATGCAGGTGGCCGTACCACTCATGGTCTGCCCGGCCTGCATGTCGACCTGGACCTCGGTCTTCTGCACGTCGAACAGGTGCTGGTGGTCCGAGCCCACGACCGGCAGCGGGTCGACCTTCACCCGGACGGAGAAGTCCCGGGTGGCGCCGGCCGGCACGGTGCCGATCTCGCAGCGGACGACCGACCCGGTGCGGGTGCAGGCCGCGTCGGCGGACACGAACGTCACCCCGGTCGGAAGGGCGTCGACGATGACGACGTCCTTCGCGTCCGCCGCACCGGTGTTGGTCACCGTGAGCGTGTAGGTGACGGTGTCACCCACGTGCGGGTTGGGGTTGTCGACGGCCTTGTGGACCTTGATGTTCGTGACGCTCGGCTGGACCGGCGTGTGGGTCGAGTCGGTGTCGGTGACGGGCGGGCCGCTCGGCGGCGTACCGCTGGCGGTCGCCGTGTTGTCGACCTTGCCGGCACTCACGTCGGCCGCCGTGACGACGTAGACGACGTTGGTGCAGTCGAAGGACTCGTCCGGCTGGAGGCCACCGGTCGGGCAGGTGACCGGCCCGACCTTCGGGTCGCTCACCGTCACCGGGTTGAGCTTGACGTTGCCGACGTTGGTGACGTGGAAGGAGTAGGTGATCGTGTCACCGGCGTCCGGTCCGTTGCCGTCGGTGTCGACGAGCGCACCGGCGGTCTTCACCAGCTGGATGGCGCCGGTGGCCGGCAGGTCGACCGTGCGGCTGTCGTCGTCGGTGACCGCAGGACCGGTCGGCGGCGTGCCGTGCACGGTCGCGGTGTTGACGACCGAGCCGCTGTCGATGTCGGCCTGGGTCAGCGGGTAGGTGCGCGGGTCGCACATGACCGACGCACCCGGCGCCAGCGGCGTGGTCGGGCAGGACACCGGACCGACCTTCGGGTCCGTGACGTCGATGTGGGTCAGCGTCACGTTGCCGGTGTTGGTCACCTTGAACGTGTACGTGACCGTGTCGCCGTCGTCGAGGCCGTTGCCGTTGACGTCGTGGACCGCGCTGGCCGACTTCACCAGGTCGATGCTCGCGTGCTGCGAGACCGGCGTGTGGGTCGAGTCGGTGTCGGTGACGGGCGAGCCGGTCGGCGGCGTGCCGCTGGCGGTCGCCGTGTTGTCGACCTTGCCGGCGTCGACGTCGGCCTGGGTCAGGACGTACGCCGCGGCGGTGCAGGTCACGGAGGCACCCGGGGCCAGCTGGTTCGGCGAGCAGGTCACGGTGCCGACCTTGCCGTCGGTCACCGATACCGGGTTGAGCGTGACGTTGCCGGTGTTGGTCACCTTGAACGTGTAGGTGATCGTGTCACCGGCGTCGTCGCCGTTGCCGTCGGTGTCGTGGATCGCGCCGGCGGTCTTCACCAGGGCGATCGACGGGGTCGCCGCGATCGGGGTGCTGGTGCTGTCGTCGTCGGTCACCTTGGTGCCCGACGGCGCGGTGCCGGTCGCGGTCGCGGTGTTGTCGACCTTGCCGGCGTTGACGTCTGCCTGGGTCAGGACGTACGCCGCCGCCGTGCACGTCTTGGACGCGCCGGGTGCAAGTGCGCCGCTCGGGCAGGTGACCGGGCCGACCTTCGCGTCGGCGACCGTCACCGGGTTGAGCGTGACGTTGCCGGTGTTCGTCACCTTGAACGAGTAGGTGATCGTGTCGCCGGCGTCCGGGCCGTTGCTGTCCACGTCCGTGATCGCACCGGCGGTCTTGTCGAGGTGGATCGACGGGTTGGCCGGGATCGGGGTGTTGGTGGAGCTCGGGTCGGTCACGTTCGGGCCGCTCGGCGGCGTACCGGTCGCGGTGGCGGTGTTCTGCACCTTGCCGGCGTCGACGTTGGCCTGGGTCAGCGTGTAGACGATCGCGGTGCAGGTCATCGACTCGGCCGGGACCAGCGTCGTCTTCGGGCAGGTGACCGACGAGAACATCGGGTCCGTGACGGTGACCGCGGTCAGCGTGACGGTGCCGATGTTGGTCACCTTGAAGCCGTAGGTGACCTTGTCACCCTCGTCCGCGCCGTTGGTGTCGACGTCGCTGATCGCGCTCGCGGTCTTCACCAGGTCGATGGCCGCGGTGCCCTGCAGGGCGGTCGTGGTCGAGTCGGTGTCGGTGACCGGCGAACCGGTCGGCGGGGTGCCGGTCGTGGTCGCGGTGTTCTGCACCTTGCCGGCGTTCACGTCGGCCTGGACCAGCGTGTAGGTCTTGCCCGTGCAGGTCATCGACTCACCCGGGA